>CAWKED010000001.1:0-462500 GCA_963848685.1 uncultured Acidobacteriaceae bacterium
TGGAGGCTGGCGAACGGCTGCTGAGCGCGGACGGCGATGCTTCCGGTCAGCCGCAACTGCAGATTCCTTCGGTCGCATCCGCGACCTGCGGAATGACAGCCAGAAATCGCATGAGACGGGACTGCAGGCTTCTCCACTGCGCGGGCCGCCTTGCGACTCCGCTCCGGTCGGAATGACGGTGTTATGCGGGAAGCCTGCTGCTAGCTGAAGATGTCCTTCATCTTGCCGAGCAGGCTGCGGGATTGCGGCTCGTTCTTGGTTTGCAGTGTTTCGCCGAGTTGCTTCAACAGGTCGCGCTGCTGCTTGTTCAGCTTGGTCGGTGTCTGCACGATGACCTGCACGACCAGGTCTCCTTTGCGCGAGCTGTTCAATACCGGCATGCCTTTGTCGCGAATGCGGAACTGCTTGCCGGTCTGCGTGCCTTCGGGAATTTTCAGGCGCGCGTCGCCATCGAGGGTCGGGATGTCGAGCTCCGCGCCGAGCGCGGCCTGTGCGACGGAAATCGGCAGCGCGCAATGCAGGTCGTTGCCTTCGCGCTCGAAAAACTCGTGCGCCTTGACCTTGAGGACGACATAGAAGTCGCCGGCCGGACCGCCAAATACCCCGGCATCGCCTTCGCCCTGGTAGCGGATGCGCGTTCCGTCTTCAACACCCGCGGGCACCGTGACCGGGACAACGCGGTCGCGCGCGACGCGGCCTTCTCCGGAGCAGGTGCGGCAGGGGCTGGTGATGATTTGTCCTGTGCCGCCGCACGCCGAGCATGTGCGCGAAATCGAGAAGAAGCCCTGCTGGAAGCGGACTTGTCCGCGACCGCCGCAGTGCTGGCATGTTGCCGCGGATTTGCCGCTGGCTGAGCCGCTGCCTGCGCAATCTGTACAGGTTTCCATGCGGCGGATGCTGACTTCTGTCTGCTTGCCGAACGCGGCTTCCACGAAGTCGAGCGTCATGTTGACGCGCAGGTCGCGGCCACGCTGAGCGCGGCTGGCGCGGCCCGTTCCGCCCATGTTGAACATCTCGCCGAAGATGTCGCCGAAGATATCGCCGAGGTCGGGCATGCCCTGGAAGCCCGCCCCGCCGACGCCGGTAACGCCTTCATGACCGAAGCGATCGTATGCAGCGCGCTTCTGCGGATCGCTCAGCACGGCATAGGCTTCACTGCAGGACTTGAACTTCTCTTCCGCGACGGCGTCGCCGGGGTTGCGGTCAGGATGGTATTGCATGGCGAGGCGGCGATAGGAGCTCTTGATCTCCTGGTCGTTCGCGTCGCGGGAAACTTCCAGAACCTCGTAGTAGTCGAGTCGGGTCACAGTCTGGGCCACATCAATTCCTTCGCAAGAGTTTAGCGGGAGCGGTCGCCGGCGCCGACCGGCGTTGCCGCGACACGCACCATGGCGGGACGCAGCAGACGCTCCTTGAATTTGTAACCACGGCGGATCTCTTCCGCGACGTGGTCGCTGGGGTGCTCGGTGGTTTCGACATGGCCGAGCGCTTCGTGCTGGCGCGGGTCAAAGGGCGCGCCGACGGTTTCTATCGGCTGCACGCCGGCCTGGCGCAGAACGTCTTCCATCTGGCGGTAGATGAGTTCGACGCCGGCGCGGAGCTGTTCGGCGGAACCTTCCGCCTTGAGGGCAAGCGCGAAGTTGTCCATGATCGGGAGCAGTTGCTCGAGGATGCGCGCGGCGGCGTATTCGCGAGCGTCGGCCTGTTCTTTTTGCGCGCGCTTGCGGGCGTTATCGAACTCGGCCTGCATCCGGGCCATGCGGTCAATCGCCGCGCCGAGCTCGGCGCGGGTGCGGGACAGCGCGTCCTGCGCGGGCAACTCGGCCTGCGCGTCGGTGGTTACGCTGTCGCCGTCCGCGCCGGTGGTTGGAGCGGTCGCCGGATCGCTCGGCGGATCGGTGTTCTGGACTACTTCTTCCTGTTCGTCGTTGAGGGGGACTCGGTCTGCTCTGGACATAAGTTAGCTCTCTTTAGATGTTACGGGGTGCGGCGAGGTCGCGTGAACGTAAAGTTGATTGCGCGACCGAAGCCAGGGGCAGCTCCTCCACTGCGGTCGGAATGACAGTGTTGTCTAAGCGAAGGGACAACTGCAGATACCTCCGGTCCCGCCGCGACCTGCGGAATGACAGCAAGAAATGTGTTGCTGAAACGCATCCTTGCCGCATTGCAACTATGAGGCCGGCCCGGCGGCATTTGCCTTGATCAGGCGCTCGTAAAGTTGGGCCGCGTAGCTTACTGCGCCGATGGTCTGGCCGTACTGCATGCGCGTGGAGCCGATGACGGCGACGGTTCCGACGGATTCCGCGCCGAGGCGCGCGGGCGCGGCGACCAGCACCAGGTGCTCCATTTCCGGCACGGCGTCGCCCAGACCGACGACGACGCGGACGCTCTCCGCCGTGGAGCCGGTGTAGGCATTCAGCAGCTCGACCAGGCGCTGCTTTTCTTCAAGCGCGGAGAGTAAGTGGCGGAGTCGCGTGCGGTCGGTTTCCGCGGCGACGAGGTTGGCGACGCCATCGACGAAGATTTCCGCATTGCTGCGCGGCGCTTCAAACACGGTGCCGAGCTGCAGTTCGCGCAGGGCAACCATCAGGCGATCGAATTCGCTGCGCTCAGCTTCGAGGCGGCGGGCGATTTCGGCGCGGATGTGGTCAAGGGTTTCGCCGCGGAAATTGTCGTTGAGGTAGCGTTCGGCAGTTTCGAGTTCCAGCGGCTTGAGGTCGCGCTCGAGTCGCAGCAGCCGGTCACGGACGAGTCCGGAGCGCATGACGACGATGGCAAGGACGCGGCCTTCACCGAGTCGCGTGAAGTGGATGTGCTCAAGCGCGGCGTCTTCTCCGGCTGCCCGCATGGCTACGGCCATGCCGCTGGTCAGGCCGGCGAGCAGGTGCGATGTGCGCTCCAGAAACTGTTGCGGGGAATCAATGTTTGCCAGCGTCCCGTCCATCTGTTCGCGCAGCCCGGTGGAGGCAGCGGCGGGCGTGTGCATGGCTTCGAGAGCATGCAGCCGGAAGGCGCGCGCGGTAGGCACGCGGCCGGAGGAAGTGTGCGGCTGCTCGAGCAGGCCGAGGTCGCTGAGTTCCGCCATGACGTTGCGCAGCGTGGCGGAGCTCATGCCTTCGCGATTGCCGAGCATGGCCGCGACCGCTGACGAAGCGACAGGTTCGCCCGAGCGGATGTAGGTCTCGACGACGGCAGCCAGCACCTGGCGGCTGCGTTCGGAGAGCTGCGGCGTGGATTCGTTGGGCGGCGGCATAAAGAGACGAATGGGCAGCGACCTGTCCGGCGGCTGCCCCTTGCTTCTATTGTAGGAAGTGCGTCAAGCCGGGGCAAACTCGGGTGGCTACTGCACGGTGACAAGGCCGGTTGAGGCGGCCTGCTCGTGTGCATGGTAGCTCGAGCGGACCAGCGGGCCGCTCTCCACGTGGCGGAAGCCCATCGTCATGGCTTCGCGCTTGAGCGAGGCGAACTCGGCCGGGGTGTAGATGCGCGCCATCGGGAGATGGTCCTTGCTGGGACGCAGGTACTGGCCGACGGTCAGGATGTCGCAGCCGGTGGCGGCGATGTCGCGGAAGGTTTCGATGAGCTCGGATTCGGTTTCGCCGAGGCCGACCATGACGCCGGTCTTGGTGACGGTGCGGGGGTCGAGGCGCTTGGCAGTCTCGAGCAGGCCAAGGGTGCGTTCATAGCGCGAGCCGCTGCGCACGGCACGGTAGAGGCGCGGCACGGTTTCCGTGTTGTGGTTCAGCACTTCGGGCCTCGCTTCGACGACCATCCGGATGGCTTCTTCCTTGCCCTGAAAGTCGGGGATGAGGACTTCCACCTGGCAGCCGGGCGCCTGCCTGCGGACTTCTTCTATCACCATGACGAAGGCGCGCGCGCCGCCGGTGATATCGTCGTCGCGGTTCACGCTGGTGATGACGGCGTGCTTCAGGCCGAGCGCGGCGACGGCTTCCGCGACGCGGCGCGGCTCGTCGAAATCAATCGCCTCCGGCCGGCCCTTGGGCACGGCGCAGAAGCCGCAGCGGCGCGTACACAGGTTGCCGAGCATCATGAAGGTGGCGGTCTTGTGGTTCCAGCACTCGCCGATGTTGGGGCAGTGCGCGCTCTCGCAGACGGTGTGGAGGTTGAGGTCGCGGGCCAGTTTCTTGAGCGCGTGGAAAGTTTCGCCCATGGGCGCGCGCGCTTTGAGCCAGTCGGGCTTGGGCGCGGGACGGCGGGGCGCGAGGTCAATCTGGACAAGCTCTGGGCTGGGCGCGAGTGTGGCCACGACTGATTAGTTTAGCGATCTTCTGCGTTCTCTGCCGGAACGGTCTCCACTCCAACCGGATCGGGAAATAGGAACCGCCTCAGTCTCGGCCCGCGCTTGTAGAGGAGTCGCGCGATTGCGAGATCTATAAAGAGATAAAGCAGATCTGCCAGTAATACATGGGCTTCGCTAAAACGGAACGCGTGCGTCCAATCGCTCCTGGTCCAACTGAATGCGATTCCGAGCGAAGCCAGCCAAAGTACGGAAATGAGCTCTTGCAGCATGCTGGCGAACTTCCATACGGCGCTCAGCAGATAGTACAAAGCGCCGACACGGCAGGTGAAGGAGAAGACTTCTTCGCGATTCATGCTCATGATTGCCAGAGAGTCTAGCGCAGAAACTACTCGTTCTGCTCTTTCGCAATCACCACGTTCTCGTGCTTGATGTCCAGCCGCAGGCGGTTGAACGCGCTCATGTAGACATTCGCGACCCACACCAGTGCGAACCATGCCAGCAGGTATCCTCGCCAGCCTGTGTAGATGAGCTGGAAGCGCGTGATCCATAGAAACAGCAGCGTGACGTAGTGCGAGAAGCAGTACTCACACGTGAACAGGTAGAAGAACTTGCGTTGTACCAGGCGGTTGCAGGCCTCTGACTTGCGCTTGCACCAGTCGCGTGGCTCGCGGAAGACTTCTTCGTGCGTCACCGTCCAGGAAACGCACGCCACCGGAATGGCCAGCAGGAGCAGCAGGGCAAATTGGTGTTTCAGGCTCACGGGGCTGCGCGGTTGGAAGGTTGTGGCGCGCGGAAAGATGCCTCAGTGGGTGCGTTCGCGGACGGATGTGCGGACGAGATAGAGGAAGATGACGGCGTTGGCGGCGGCAAAGATGAGAAAGCCCGGCTGGCGCAGGCGCACAAAATTATAGATATTCACCGAAGCAATCATGACGGCGCCGGCGGTGCATAATGCCCATCCCCAGCGCTGCATGGCAAGCAGCCCGATGCCGCCGGCGACCAGCATGCCGCCGAGAATCGCGATGAGAATGCCCTGGCGCGTGTACGCATGCTGCGTGATGACGGTGTAGACGGCCGCGCAGCCGAGGAGCACATAGAGCGACCCGACGGCGAGCATTCCGGGCAGCCAGCGGATTGGTGTCGGCGTCGTCATAGCGTGTGCAGGTAGGCGAGCAGGTCCGCCATTTGCTGGTCGGCCTGCGGCGAGCCGGAAAGTTGGCGATTGAAGGCCGGCATGTTGTTGCGGCCATGCATGACGACGGCGCGGATGTGGTCATCATCGGCGGGGGCGCCGCTGGGCAGCCACTGTTCCTTGAGGATGGCCTGCAGGCCGGGGCCGTGCAGCGGCCGCGTGGTTGTGGGGTAATGGCACTGCGCGCAGTAGGCGTTGAAAACGCGCTGCCCCTGGAGCTCGGTCGGGGTAAGTTCCGCTTGCGGCTTGCTGGGCGGGAGGCGCTTGCATCCTGCAGCGGCGAATCCCAACGCGATAATGGCGAAGACGAGACGCGCCCGCATAACGGCCATTCTACGGTGGCGCTGCAGTCCGGAGAACAGCGTGTCGCTCACGGATGGATAAAGCCATCCATCACGATTCTGAAGCTTGATTGTGCCGAATGCCCGGGCTGAAGCTCTCGCTTCGAAAACCATGCGGTGGTCATTCTGAGCGCAGCGAAGAATCTGGTCTTGCTCGCGGTGCAGCAAAGAGCGGATTCTTCGCCGTTACGCTCCTCAGAATGACAAATGGAAGGTGCTGTCGCAGGGCCGGCTTAAAGCAGGTCCCTCCACTGCGCGAGCGCCGCCGCGCTCGCTCCCGTCGGGATGACAGTTTTTTTCAGGGCGTCGCAGCGCTCGTTCGGTGCAGTGTCGCAGCACTCGTCCCCGCTCCCACTCACCTTCCCTTCGACGGCTCATGCGCATGTACCAGGTCCTCGGTGTGGGCCGGGCTCAGCTTCTCTACCTGCGCGTCGGGGTCTATCTGTTTGGAGCGGGTGTACGGTTCGAGCTTCTGCACTTCGCCGGTTTCGAGGGCCCGCTTTACTGCGTCGAAGACGCGCAGGTCGCACCAGGCCTCTTCGGCGTCTGGTTCCGGGTCGCTGCCGTTCAAAATGCAGTTTGAGAAATATTCCGTCTCGCCGCCGAAGTGCTGTGTCTTTGGATATTTCTTGTCGCTCTTGTCGCCGTCAATGGACCACCGGGCATGCATCGCGGTGTTCAATAAGTAACCGGGATTGAGCTCAATCCAGCCCTTCGTCCCGGTCATGGTGTATTGGTTTATGGGCTCGCCCGCGTAGGAGCAGACGAGCTGCGCGGTGCGGCGCTCCGGGAACTTGAGCAGCACGGTCACGGTGTCATCGAAATTGCCGAGGTCGGCTTCCGGATGACGCGTACCGAAGGCGAAGACTTCCGTTGGCTCTGCGCCGAACATGTTGCGCGCGGTGTTGATCGGGTATGGGCCCATGTCGAGAACCGGCCCCGCGGCCCAGCCGTTGTTGGCGCGCTCATTCTCCGGCGAGACATGCTGCGTGAAGACGCTGGAGAAATGAAAGACCTTACCAAACTCGCCGGCGCGCACGCGTCGGAGCGTGTCCAGCGTGCCCGGCTCGAAGTGCAGCCGGTAGGCGACCATCAGCTTGGCCCTGGATTCGCGCTGCGTCTCCCAGATTTTCCTTGCGTGCTCGGCGTCGATTTCTGACGGCTTCTCAAGCAGCACGTGGATGCCGGCGCGCAGCGCGCGCTCGGTGTACTCCTCGTGCTGCCAGTTCGGCAGCGCGATGTAGAGCGCGTCCACTTTGCCGGACTTCAGCAGGTCGTCGAACTGCTCGTAGGTGTAGGAATCCGCGATGTCGTACTTGTCTTTGATCTCGCGCGACTTGACGCCGTCGCCGGTGACGATGGCTGTGACTTCAGAATTGCTGGTCTTGCCGATTCCCGGCAGGAAGGAGGACTGCGCGATCCAGCCGAGGCCGACAACGCCGTAACGGATTTTCTTGTCCTCGCCGAGGCCGAAGGCTTGCTTGAGACTCATGGAGAGTTGGATGCGGCTGAGCGGATCGGCGGGATTTCATGCGGTGAAAAGTTGATTTTTGGCGAAGGACAAGGGCAGGTCCCCTCCGCTGCGCGAGCAGATTCTCTGTCGCCCGCTCCTCAGAATGACGCCCGCAGGCTGCCGCGACGTGACCAGCCGACTACTTCGTTTCGAACTGCTGGTTCATCCATGCCTTCATGGCGTCGAGATTCTGCGGTCGGCCGAGGAAGTCCTGCACGAGTTGCGCGGCCGGCTTTGAGCCGCCCGGCTCAAGGATCGCGCGACGGTAGCGCATCGTCGTCGGGCCTTCCAGCAGGTTCGACTTGTCGAACTGCGAGAAGAAGTCGACGGCAATCACTTTGTCCAGAACATAGGTGTAGTAGTTCGACGTGTAGTCGGCCAGGTGCGTGAATGCGGCGTACATGTGCATTCCGGGCACGAACTGGTAGTGCGAGAAGCGATCGAGGTCCTGCTTTTCGAGCGCAGCCAGATCCGGCGATCCGGTTGAGTAGTCATGGACCTGGTACGAGTACGTTGCATACATGGTCTGGCCGAGCGCCCAGCTTCCGCGGCCGTATTCATTGGCGCGGTTCATCTTGACGATCAGCTCCGTCGGCAGCGTTTCCCCGGTCTGGTAGTTCTTCGCAAAGGACTGCAGGATGCGCCGGTCGTGGAAGAACTCTTCCAGCATCTGCGACGGCGCTTCCACGAAGTCGCCTTCGGTCGAGACGCCTGCCTGGCCCGCCCAGCGCTGTTTGCCGCCGAGCACATCATGCATCATGTGGCCGAACTCGTGGAAGAACGTCACGACTTCGCCAAACTGCATCAGGCCGGGATCGCCGGCGACGCCGCCGGAGAAATTGCAGATCAGCCGCGCCTCGGGCAGTTCCACGCCGAGCTTGCCGGGGATGAGCGCGCTCTCGTTGAACCACTTGTCCTTGCCCTCGCGGGGATGCATGTCGAGATAGATCCGGCCGGCGGGCTTGCCGCCGTCGTAGACGTCGTACGCGTGAACGCTCGGGTCCCACACCGGCGCGGACTCGTCGCGGCGGAACTCGATATGGAACAGCGCGGCTGCGGTATTGAGTACGCCCTTCTCGACTTCGTCATACGGGAAATACGGCCGCACGGACTGCGAGTTGAAATCATATTTCGTGCGGCGGAACTGCTCGTTCCAGTAGCTGCTGTCGCTGAGCATCAGGGGCATCGCCGATGGATCCTTGCTGCTGACAAATTCCTTGAGCTCGGCGAATTCGCGGTCAGAGACGGGCCGCGACGCGGCGTCCACTTCATTGAGAAACGCCTTGAGCTTCGCCGACGAACCCATCATCTGGTCGGCCGTCGCCAGGTCTACCCAGGTGGTGAAACCGAGCGTGTGGGCCAGCTCCTGCCGTACTTGGAACAGGTCAAGCAGGACCTGCTGGTTGGCCGGATACGCGCGGTTGGTGTAGGCGAGGAACATGTCGAGGCGAAGCTGGCGGTCCTTGGCATAGCTCAGCACCGGGCCCATGTCGGGCGAATCCGTGGTGAGGACGATGCTGCCATCGGCGGCAGGCTTGTGGCGCGCGATGTAATCCGCCGGCAGGCCGTCGAGCTGCGCCGCGCTCTTCACTTTCACTTTGCGAACGTCGTCCTGCACGTTGCGGTTGAATGTGTTCGACAGCTCCGTCGCCTTGTCCTGGAGCTGCTTGATCCTGGCGCGCGTGGCGGCGTCTTTATCCACGCCGGCGAGGCGGTATTCGAGCAGCGTGCGCTGCACGTAATACTTCGTCGCCGGGTCGGCCTGGGAAACATCAAGCCCGCTGAGCGCCTTGAAGACATCCTGGTTGAGGTTGAGCTCAACACCGGCGGCCGCGACGACCTGATCAAGCGCCTGCGCGTGATCGCGCACGTCCTTTTGCGGCGCCGTGGCAAACAGCGAACCTACCTGGCCGCCGGCCAGCGCGAGATGGCGCTGCGCCTCGTCGTACGGCTCAAGCGTGTTTTCCACGGTCCGCGCGCCGGTCACGCTGAGCAGCTGCGCGATGCACTTTCGCTCCTCGGCAAGGTGCCACTGCGCCCAGTTGTCGAGGTCCGCGCCGGTCTTCATTCCGACCCAGGCGCGCTGCGGATCTACCGGCTTTGTGAGTGCGGCGGCAGGAGTCTGGGCGAGCGCGGCAGAGACCGCCGCGCCGAACACGGCAGCGACAAGGCAGGCGCGAATAGCTGTCATTTGAAACATCTTTCCGGAAGCTGGGATGGAGGAAATTTTACTGCGAGCAGTTCGCGGCTGGCACGACCTTCTGGTAGCGTGCAAAGTCGCGGTCAAAGAGCGAGAAGACGACATTGTTCAGCACATAGGCCTGGCGGACGTCATCGCCAAGCTGCATCATGCGCGGATAGGACGCTGACCAGAGCGGCCACAGTTCGGTCTGTCCGGTGTCGCTGATGTCCAGCGGAGTTTTGGACGCAAGCTTGCGGTCGGGGTTGGGATCCCCGCTTGCAATGAAGCTCAGCCAGGCCTTCTGCATCGCGATGGCAAGCTTGCGGTCGGTGTCGTCGTAGCCTTCGCCTTCCGCGCCATGAAACAGATACGGCAGTTCGGCCGAGTGGAAAGCCCCGAGCTTGTCCGCGGCGTTCTTTGGGGCGACCCGGGTGAAGTGGTACAGGAAAACGTGCTGGCCGTTGCCGGTCGCGTCCGCGGCCAGCCGGTTTGCGCCGTAGTCAAAGAAAGCATCGCGGACCAGCGCGGCGATGGAATCTTTCCACTGCGCGACGCTCTGGCCGCCGTAGGCTCCGCGCACTCCCGCATAGACGGGCGCGAACCAGGTATTCAGATAATGGCGGAACTGCTGCTCGGTTTTGATCTGCAGGTTCAGGACGGGCTGCGTGCCTTCGTCGGCATTGGTTCCGATCAGGATGGGGACGCCGTTGAGGCAGCCGGCTTTGATCGCGGTACCGATGGGAGCGGGCACGACGGCGCCGTCGATGATGATGGCCCATCCGGTGTCCGGCTGGCCGGTGTGGACCCACGCGTAGGGGGACAGCGGCAGCAGCCTGCCGATGAAATTCCCGTACGGGTCGCGCTCGCGGCTGAACAGTTGCGCGTTGACCTGCTGCGCGTGTTGGAACAATTGCCCGGCGGACATGGCGCGAAGCTGCGCGATGTCGGGGCCCATCGCGAGGCCGATTTCCTCCGCTGTGATGTAGGGCGGGTTCTGCGCGTTGGGCTGGCCGCTGGTCAGCGGGCCTGCGCCGGAAGGAACAAAGCCGGCCGGTTCCGGCGTGGCGGGCGCGGTGATCGTCTTTGCGTCTTCGGATTCGGCGCTGCCCGGCCGCGGCGCGTTCTGGGCCGGCGCGTTTGCATTCTGTTTCGGCGGCGCGGGGTTCATGCTCGTCGTGCGGAAGATAAGAGCGTCATAGAGACGCGAGGGGCTTTCGATAATCGCGCGGTCGAACAGGCCCTTTGCCATGGGAGAGACGAGCAGATACGCGGTGCTGGTCGCCCCGGCCGACTCTCCGCCCACCGTGATACGCGACGGGTCGCCGCCGAACGCCGCGATGTTCTGCCGCACCCACTTGAGCGCGGCGATCTGGTCCATCAGGCCGTAGTTGCCGGATGCGTGCACCGGAGACTCGGCAGTGAGCTGCGGGTGCGCCATCCAGCCGAAGATGCCGAGCCGGTAATTCAGCGTGACGACGACCATGCCGCGCGCGGCCAGCAGTTCTCCTGTGTTGTCAGGGTTGGAGCCGGCGCCGTAGACGTAGTTGCCGCCGTGGATGTAGACGTAGACCGGCAGCTTGCCCTGCGGGTCGGCGGGAGTCCAGATGTTCAGCGTCAGGCAGTCTTCGGCCGGAGACATTTCCGGCGTCATCCAGGCCTGGGGCTGCTGCATGCAGGTGTGGCCGAAGCTGGTTGCATCGCGCGCTGTGTTCCAGCCCTGCGCGGGGGATGGCGCTTTCCAGCGCAGGTCGCCGACCGGCGGCGCGGCGTAGGGGATGCCCTCGTAGACTTTCTCGGCGACGCGCCGGGTGCTGCCGTCGGCTTCCGGCACCGCGACGGAGAGCAGCGCGCCGCGGAGGTCTCCCTGCTGGACGTGCGTGACCGGCGAGGTGTCCTGCGCGTGCAGGCGTGCCGCGGGGGCGAGCGAGACAAGCAGCAATCCAAGACAAGCGGCGATTAAGCGCAAAACTAACCTCTGCGGCGGTAGCGGATGGAGAATTCGTAGCCGGGATTCGGCGGGAAGGCTGCGGCGACCGCGTTCAGGCGTTCGGCGAGCGCGCGCGGCGCCAGCAGGGGATACTCCCGCTCGCGCAGCTCGAAATAGTCCACGTCTACAGCCATTGAAAGCATATAGACGGCTAAAGCGTCGGAAAAGGCTGACTCCAGGTAGTCAGATTTTGCTTTTTCATCCACGCGGCCGCCGCTGAGGGCCCGTTTGCGGTTCTCCCAGGCGTCCACGCTGGTCTCGCCCTTGGCATTCTGCTCGGCCTGGCGCCAGGCCATGGCAGCGAAGTCCGGCGCGACGCCCGCGACTTCCACAAAGCCATGGGCGGCGTTGATGAAGAACTCAAAGGCGAGCGCGAACTTGTCCTGCATGAGCCTTGACGAGATGAACACCATCTCAGACCCGGCGGCGGAGCCGGAACCGGCCAGGTTGCGGTGGCAGATGGCGTGTTCCGCCATCTCCTGCGACCAGGGGCTGATCAGCGGCGTGTCACCGTGGCTATGGTCGAGCACCAGCGGGACGAAATAGTAGGCATGGCGGCGGAGCGCTTCCGTCATGGGCTGGGGGACAGCGCCGATGATGCGCGCGATGTCTTCCCCGGACCACGGCAGGTCGCCGTGCGTGGCGAACAGCACGCCGTTCGAGGCCGGCAGCAAAGCCGCCTCGCGGGCAACTTCGACGCCGGTCACGGTTCCCAGAAGCTCGGTGGACATCCGCATCATTCTAATGTGTGTGGGCTGTAGCACTCTCGTGCTCCTGGCCGGCGCCGGCGCGGACAACGTTTTGCCGCAACCGGCGCATCGCACCTCTTCCGGGCCGGAAAGCAGCCTGGACGCGGGGATGGCGGAGACAATGGGGACTACGGAAGTCAGTGTGAGCCCGGAAGCCGGGACAGAGATCCGGCGGCTGGCGCATGATCTATCGAACTCGCTGGAGGTCATTATTCAGGCGAGCTATCTGCTGCAGATTTCAAACCTTGAAGGCGACGCGAAGAAGTGGGCCGAGATGGTTGACCAGGGCGCGCAACAGGCGGCGGAGATTAACCGCAAGCTTCGCGAATGTATCCGCGCCAATACGACGAAAGCTTAGTGGTCGAGTTTTCGCTTTTTTGGAACCAGGAAAAGGGACCGGTGACGCTGACTTCTGTCCTATAAGCCTGGTCGGCAATTGTTCCGCTGCCAGGTATGCCAACTACAGGCCCACCTGGGGCACCCGGTTCACATTCTGAAGCCCGCAGCTGTTTTGTTTATGCGATTCCCTCCCGAAGTGTAACGCCGGGAGCCGACCCTGCATTCTCTCCCCGGGCTGTGCTATGCTCCCGTCCCTCTGGCGACGGGCGCTTGTTTTTGCGCTGAAATCCGCCGCCCGTTCTCGAGGTGCGCATGCGCGATTATCCCGGTTCGGCCATTCGCAACATCGCGGTTGCGGGACACTCCCACTGCGGCAAGACGACGCTCGTCTCCGCGCTGCTGGCGACGGCCGGCGCGGTGGATTTTGGCGCGACGCCGACCGCGTACGACGAGGAAGAGATTGCCCGCCACATGACGATTTCCAATGCCGTCGCGTGGTGCGAGTGGGAGAGCTGCAAGATCAATTTTCTGGACACGCCGGGCTTCTCGATGTTCGTGCATGAAGCCAAGGCGGCAATGGTTCCGGTCGAGTCCGCGTTGATTGTCGTCGACGCCGTTGCGGGCGTGGAGTCTATGACACAGCGCATCTGGGGCTATGCGGACGAGTTCAACATGCCGCGCGTGCTGCTGCTGAACGGCATGAACCGCGACCGAGCCAACAGCGATGAAGCGCTGGCGAGCCTGCAGCGCGCGTTCGGGCGGCTGGTTACCCCGCTGCAGCTGCCGATTGGCAGCGAAAAGGATTTCCGCGGCGTCGTGGACCTGGTGACCATGAAGGCTTATCTGTACACGCCGAACGGCAAGGGACGCGGCACGGTAGGCGAGATTCCGGACGAGCTGGCGGACGCCGCACAGGCCGCGCACGAAAGGCTGGTCGAGCTTGTCGCCGAGGGCAAGGATGAGTTGATGGAGGAATTCTTCCGCGAAGGCACGATTCCGGAAGACCACCTCATTGCCGCGCTGCATGAGGCGATTCGCGAAGACAGGCTGTTCCCTGTCTTGTACGCAGCGGCAGCCACGAACACCGGCACGGACCACCTGCTGGATTTTTTCACGACATACCTGCCGGCGGCTTCCGAGCGCGAGGCGGTTGCGGGACGCAGTTCCTCACAAGACAATGCGGAGATGCTGCTGCGGCCGGTGGAGGACAAGCAGCCGCTGTCGCTGTATGTCTTCAAGACGATTTCCGATCCGTTCGCAGGACATATCTCGTTCTTTAAAGTCTTTTCCGGTTGCTTGAAGAACGATGCGACGGTGATGAACTTCTCGCGCGGTTCGACAGAAAAGTTTTCGCACATCGCGATCATGGAAGGCAAAGTTGCGACCGCGGTCGAGACGCTGCATGCCGGCGACATCGGCGCGGTCCCGAAGCTGAAGATCACGCAGACGGGCGATTCGCTGGGCGACAAGGCATCACCGATTTTCTTTGAGCCGGCGCAGATGCCGGAGCCGGCGATGACGTTCGCCATCGAGCCCAAGACGCGCGCCGACGAGGACAAGCTGTCGAGCGGACTGCACAAGCTGATGGAAGAAGACACGCAGGTGCGCTTCTACCGCGATCCGCAGACGGGCGAGTTCCTGATTGCGGGCACGGGCCAGCAGCATATTGAAGTGATCGTGAGCAAGCTGCGCAAGCGCTACCACACGGAGGTGACGCTGAAGGCGCCGAAGGTCCCGTATCTCGAAACGATTCGCGCGCGTGCCGAAGGGCATGGCCGGCACAAGAAGCAGTCCGGCGGGCACGGGCAGTTCGGCGACTGCAAGATCAAGATGGAGCCGTTGCAGCGCGGCGGCGGGTTCGAATTCGAAAACGATATCTTCGGCGGCGCGATTCCACGGAACTTTATTCCAGCCGTGCAGAAAGGCATTGAAGAGACTGCGGTGCGCGGCCACCTGGCCGGCTATCCGATGGTGGACTTCAAGGTGACGCTCTACGACGGCAGCTATCACGATGTGGATTCAAACGAACTGAGCTTCAAGGTCGCGGGGCGGCTGGCGTTTCGCGCCTGCATGGCCGGCGCCCGGCCTGCGCTGCTGGAGCCGATCATGCGGATCGAAGTGCAGGCGCCGGAAGAGTTCGCGGGCGCGCTGATTTCCGACATCAACCAGCGTCGCGGCCGCGTCCAGGGCATGGACCGCACGCCTTCGGGCAACACGCAGCTTAAAGCGCAGGTACCGTTGTCTGAGATGCTGAGCTACGGCGCGGACCTGACTTCAATGACGCAGGGCCAGGGAAATTTCCAGATGGAGATGGACCACTACGACTTCGTTCCCGCGCCGCAGCAGGAGAAGATCATCGCCGCCAGCAAGGCCAGCGGCAAGACTGCGGTTGCGGATGAGGAGTAGCTGACCGGACTCCAGAATGGCGAACAGCGCACAGAAAGTTCTCGACGAAGCGCTCCAGCTTCCGGAACAAGACCGCGAGCGCATTGCGGATTGCCTGTGGCGCAGCACGCACGGTCTTACAAACGCGGAGATTGCGCGCGAATGGAAGCCGGCAATCTCCCGGCGGCTCGAAGACATCGCCGCCGGCAGGGGTGATCGAATGCCGCACGATCGCGTAATGGAACAGATGCGGGCCAAACCCGCAGTCGCGCACGTAGTAAGGCGTGGACCATAAGCACACACTTCCGCGTTGCAGAAATTCTCTGCAAGAGTGACGTGGGTGGTGCGGGTTTCGCCCTTTAAGCGACGGGCGGCTGCGCGGCAATGCCTGTCGGCACTCCGGTGCGCTTGGACTGGAAGCACTGGCGGCAAAGTACCGGCCGTCCCTGCGTCGGCTTGAAGGGGACGGTGGTCTCGGTCCCGCAGCTCGAGCAGGTGGTGCGCGTCTCTGTCCTGACGGAGGTAGCGGAGCGGCCCGCCGTGGACTGGCTGCCTGCGCGTTTCGCCTTGCAGGTCTTGCAGCGCTTGGGGTCGTTCTTGAACTGCCTGTCGTAAAAGAACAACTGCTCGCCGGCTGTGAAAACAAAATCGCTACCGCAATCGGCGCACTTCAGAATCTTGTCTACGAACTCCATATGGAACCGCCCTTGTCACCCGGCAGTCCCGGCGCGTCTTGCCTGCCGGAATCGCCCTCAGCTTTCGTCCTTCGGGGGCCCGGCCGCGCGGATCATCAGGGAAACGACAGACGCGGTCTTATTGCATTTCAAAAGGTAGTACGCGCGGCGTATCTCCGCAATGCGAAAATACGCCGCGTCCGGTTACAAATCAGTCCTGCTCCTTGCGCGCCTTCTTGCGATTGCGCTTCCGGGCCAGGGCTTCCTTGACACGGCGCTTTTCGCCGGGCTTCAGGTAAAAAGAATGCCGCTTGACTTCCTTGATGATGTCTTCCTGCTGCACCTTCCGCTTAAAGCGGCGGAGAGCATTTTCCAGCGGCTCGCCTTCCTGTAGACGAACTTCAGCCAACTTGAACTACACCTCCCCCCATGCCTATGCCGCGAACATGCGCGTCACGGGGTCGTTTTAGTAGCATACGCCACCACGGGGCCGGGTCAAAATCTTTCCTTTGTCATCAACACGCCATTTGGGCACGATATCCTGAGGGCAAAATGCTGCGCTCCTATCAGGGCAAGTCTCCCGTCATCCCGGCATCCTGTTACGTCGATCCTTCCGCGCAAGTCATTGGGGACGTTGTACTTGGCGAGAACTCCAGCCTGTGGATGAACGCGGTTGTGCGCGGCGACGTGCACTCCATCCGCATCGGCGCGAACTCGAACGTGCAGGACTGCTCGGTGCTGCACGGCATGCGCTACAAGCACCCCGTTGCAGTGGGCGACTGGGTGACGATCGGGCACAATGCGACCGTCCACGGCTGCGTGATTGAAGACGCCTGCCTGATCGGCATGGGCGTGGTCATCCTGAACGGCGCGCGCATCGGCGAAGGATCCATCCTGGCCGCGGGGGCGCTGGTTCCTCAAGGCACAGTTGTGCCGCCGCGGACCTTGTGGGCGGGCCTGCCGGCAAAACAGCGACGCGAACTTGGCGACGCCGACCGCGAGATGATCCTGATGTACGCCAGAAATTATCTGGACTACACGCGGATCTATCTCGAAGAGTCGGCCAGGTAGCGTTACCTACTGCCACGTCACGCCGGGATAGAAGCTTCCCCAGCGATGCGAGCGATAGGCGTTATTGGCTGCGGGCATTTCCAGTTGCCACAGAAGGTGGTGGTCACTGTCCGGTGAGTATTCCCTTACCAGCGCGCGGCCATCGCCGTTCGCAGGGTTTGTCACCTGGCAGAAGTCGACATGCGGGTCGCCATTGGCCAGCACTTCAGAATTGCCGCCGAAGTTGCTGTAGTCCTCGTCCGGCATGATGTAGTCCAACGTCGCGGTCATGGCGTTTTCATCAATGGTGAAGAACGGCGCGCGCGAGTACTCGCACGGATTGCTGCTGTTCGGGCAGACGAAACCCGGGCCGGTGACGCGCGAGTCTCCGTTGTCCATCAGAGTCAGGCCGAATACGCCTGTCGTGTTCGACGTCGTGAACGACGGTTCGTGCTGCGCATACTGCCAGTCCTGCGGATCGGTGCCGTTGACCAGCGTGAAGTCGCCCTGGTAACCCAGCTTCCAGATCAGTGTCCCGTCGCCTGCGCCGTCGTTGTATTCCACCTTCATCACCCAGCTCTGGCCGCGCGAACTGACCAGGATGTTGTGGTCGTCCGCGGAGTAGACGATGGCGTTCGAGTGCGTCCAGTCCTGGAAGCCGAGCTGGTGGCGCGATGTATCGAGATGGTCGAATTCGTTCCACACCCAGTCCACCTGGAAGTTGTTATTCGGATCGACGTCAATGATCAGGTCGCCGAGTTCGGCCTCCTCGGTGCCCTGCACAAGTTCCTGCCGGGTCGTGTTCGCGATCAGGAGCCAATGGCCGGTAACAGGGTTGACCGTGACATCGTGGTGCATGTCGTACAGCGTCGGAACGTTACCCTGGCCGTCCTTGTAGCCGCTGGCCGCAAGGTTCGTGTTGAGCTCGCCTATCGTGAGTTGCTTGACGACGGTGCCGTCGAGTTCGGTCTCGAATATCGAGATGATTGTGCCCGGCTGCAGCGCCGTGCCGTCTACCGGGAAAGCATTCTCCGGCGTCTCCTGCAGCAGAAAGTGGCCGTTCGGCAGCATTTTTACGGGCTGGAAGAACCCCGGGCTCTGCGAGCCGGCTGGGAACTTGCCCCCGTAAATCATGTTGCCCTGCATGTCGTAGACAAAGAAGCGCATGCCTGCGGGATCGACGACTTCGATGCCGGGCTGAATGGATGCGCCCTGGGTCAGCGTGATGATGGGAACCGGCGGCGGAAAGATATTCACCGAGTTGAAGGTGTGGTCGGCGTCGTGGAAGACGATGCCGTTGCCGAAGTCCACATCGCCGCGCATGTGGTACGTCTCTGATCCGATCATGCCGGCGACCTGCATGTCCTGCGTTGTACCCGTGGTCGGCTGCTGCCACGTCGCTTTACCGTACGTCGTGTCCAGGCCGAACTCCACGCTGTACTGGCCGCCGGTGGGCGCGGCCAGGTTGTAATTCGCGACCTGCGGGTTGTTCGAGTTGGAAACGGCACCGGGGACAACGACGTAGACAGGAACTGCCGACGCATACGCGTAGGGATTGCTCGATTCCGTCGCCGTGATCTGGACGGCGAGCGGGCTGGCGTTAGACGGGGCGGTGTAGTTGCCGCTCGCGTCTATTGTGCCGATCGTGGAGCTTCCGCCCGCGACACCGTTGACGTACCAGGTCACCGTGTTTGCCGTGGACGGCGTGACGCTGAACTGCGTGGCTGCGCCCGGGGTTATAGCGGCGCCGTTCGGCGCGATGGCGAATGCCCCGGTCGTGCCTTCGAGATCGGCAGTTGCGGTCGTACTCGCGGGTGGATAGTTAGCATCGCCGGAATATTTTGCTGTCAGCGTGTAGGCGCCCGGCGCATAGCCGGTGGTGGGCACGTTCAGGCTGGCAGAACCGTTATGGAGCGTCAGCGTTGTCAGCAGCGCGCCGTCATAGATGCCGACGGTTCCGGTTGCCGTTCCCTTGCCGTCGCCGCCGGCGACCGAAACGTTCAGCGTCGCCGCGGACCCGATCTGGATCAGCGATGGCGACACCGAGAAGGTCACCACGGAAGCGTTCGTCAAGACCACCGATGTCGCAGCGGAATCGGACACGCCGTTGTAGGCATCGCCGTTGTACTGCGCCACGACGCTGTAGCTTCCCCTGGGTAGACCTGCTGAAGTCGCAGAGACAGATGCGGTTCCGTTTTTAAGCGGAGCGGATGCAAAAGCTGTGCCATTCGCGAGAAATGTCACGCCGCCTGTGAGTGCGTGTCCGGAGGCGGTGGTGACGCTCGCACTGACCGTGGCGATCGCCCCGGAGGCGACCGCTTCCGGAATGACCATTTCGGTTGTCGTCGTTGCGTAGCGCTTCACGGTCACGGCCACGGCAGAGGACTGCGAGCCGCTGCAGGTCGAGCTGCCGAGATATTTGGCGACCACGTTGTAGGTTCCCGGCGCGATACCGGCTGATGAACCCGTGATCGAGGCCGTTCCGCCCGACAGGGTCGCGGCTGAAAAAATGTTGCCGTTCAGCAGAAACTGCACCTGTCCGGTTGCAGGCGCGTTTCCCTGCGGCACCGCGACGGTCGCGACAAGGGTTGCGCTGCCGCCCGGGCTCACGCTGGTGGGATTTGCCTGCAGGCTGGTGCTCGTCGCAATCTGCGCGAAAGCTGGCAGAGGCGAACAGAAAAGAAGGATCGCGAAAACGTTTCGATAGAAGCGGCGAGCATTCATAACCTGGGACCCCGGCGGAATGAAAAGTTATCGAGTTGCCATGGTACTTCGCGCCGGCCGGTGGCCGCGACAGAGAAACGGCAGAGGCACACATTCGAGTGGGTCCGCCGCAAAAAGGCAAAGGCGCAGGCTTGCTTCCGCTCTTGTTGTCCGCTTCCTGCCAGCTGCGCTTCCTGCCTGCTATTTCGTTTTCGCGGCCGCGTCCTGCCACGACGCGCTGTTCCACGTCACTCCGGGGTACAGGCTGCCGACGCGGAACGAGCGGTAGATCGTGAAAGTGTCCTGCGTGGTCAGCGACCAGACTAGTTGCGGATTGTCGCCCGCGGTGTATTCCTGGACGACGGCGGCGGAGCTTCCGTCCGGCTGCACGACGGAGCAGAAATCCGCGTGCGGACGGCCCTGGCTGTCGAGGTTCGCACTGCCGCCCCAGTAACTGTATTTCTCAAAGGGGACGGCTTCGTTCAGTGTTGCGGTCATGGCGTTCTCATCCACCGTGAAGTAAGGCGCGCGCGAGTAAAAGCAGGGAGGCGTTCCGCCGCCGCTGACAAAGCATGTAACCCCGGATGGGAACTGGCGATCATCGCCGTTGTCCATCATGGTCAGGCCGAAGGTCCCCGTCGTGGCACTGGTCGTGAAGGCGGGGCTGTGTTGTGCGTACTGCCAGTCCGTGGGGTCTGTTCCGCTCTGCAGCGTGAAGTCGCCTTGATAGCCGAAACGCCAGATCAGCGAGCCGTCGCCTGCCGCGTCCTGGTAGTTCACTTTCATGACCCAGCTCTGATGGCGGCTGCTGACGAGAATGTTATGGTCCCCGGCCACGTAGACGATTGCGTTGGAGTGGGTCCAATCCGGCCACTGGTAGGGATGGCGGTTTATGTCGAGGTGGTCGAACTCATTCCATACCCAGTCCACGGCGAAGTTATTGCCCGGGTCGACATCCAGCACGACATCGCCAATCGCGGTCTGCGGTCCGCTCTCACCCTCGACGCTCTGGTAGGTGCGCTGCGTCTGCGTCATCACCAGCCAGTGCCCGGTTGTCGGGTTCTCGATGACATCGTGATGAAACTTGAGCAGCGTCGGCGTGACGCCGGTACCGTCCTTGTAATTCGCGGCAACCAGGTTGCTGTTCAACTGACCAATCGTCATGCTGCGCACCGGCGTTCCGTCGAGCAGCATTTCGTAGATGGCGGAGCCGCCGTTGGCCAGCGTAACGATCGCCAGCAGGTGGCCATTGCTGAGCAACGACACCTCTCCAAGCGCAGAGCCGGCGCCGGCCTCCTGGGGCGCGCCCTGGGCGTAGATCAGGCTGCCGTTCAGGTCATAAGCAAAGCCGTAATACGTGCTCATGAACTCAATGCCGGGGGTTGGAGTTCCTGGCGAGGTGACGGTTACGACGGGGACGTTCGCGGCAGACACAGCCGGCGAAGTTGTGAATGTCTGATCGGCGTCGGTGTACGTGATGTTGTTTGGCAGCGAGACGTCGGCGCGCATGTGATACGTCGCGGGCGCGGCCATGCCGGCAACCTGCATCGTCACCGTGGCGCCGTCGCTGGTGGATGGCTGCTGCCAGGTCGAGCGGCCGTAGGTGGTGTCGGGGCCAAACTCCACGCTCATTTGCGCCGAAGCCGGCAGCGAGATCGCGTAAGCCGCGACCTGGCCGTTCCTGGTTGTCGTGACAGTGCCGGCCGGGATGTAATACAGCGGCACGTTGGCCGAGGACGCGTAGGGATTGCCGGACTCCGTGGCGGAGATTTGCACGGTCGCGGCAGTAGCAGTGCCGGCGGGTGGCGTATAGACGCCGTTTGAGTCAATGGTTCCTGCGGAAGAATTGCCGCCCTGAACGCCGTTGACGAACCACGTCAACGACTGCGTCGTGGACGGCGTCACGGTGAATTGCTGCGAGCCGGTCGCCGATATGGCGGCCCCGTTCGGCGACACAGCGAAGCTCGTCGAGATTCCTGTCAGGTCGAGCATGGTACTGCCGGACGCCGATGGATTCTTGCTGTCGCCCGAGTAATTTGCCGTTATCTGGTATGCCCCGGGGGCATAGCCGCTGGTCGCCAGCTTGATGCTGGCGGAGCTGCCCGCCAGGGCTGCCTGCCCGAGCAGCGAAGTTCCTGCGTAGAAGCTGACCGAGCCGGTCGGCGGCGCCGTGGCCGAGCCGGAGACTGCCGCCGAGATCGTGACGGATGTGCCGACGGCAGTCTGCGTCGGTGTTGCCGTGACGGAAACTGAGGTCATGACAGCCGTGGAGTTGGATGAGCCGCAGCCCGCGATAAGGAAAAATACAGGGGCAGCGCAAAGCGCAATCGCTCCGCGATGGCGAAGGAACATGACAGGGGCCTCCACAGCAGGTCTTGAAAGTGTTGGCTAAGTTTACGCAATGCCCGCCGCTCGGGGCATGCCAAAAACGAAGGCCGGAAAGAATCCGGCCTTCTGCGGTTCAGGTTGGCGAGCTACTTCGTCCAGGTAACTCCCGGATAGAGGCTCCCCCAGCGATGCGAGCGATAGGCGTTGATGACTCCGGGCATTTCCATAAGCCAGCCCAGGGAAGGGTTCGAGCCGGGAGTAAATTCCATGATGAGCGCCCGCTGGTCATTATCAGCGGTGTTGAGCACGCTGCAGAAATCGACGTGTTCGTCGCCGTTGGCCAGGACCTCGGCATTTCCGCCGAAGAAGTTATAGTCTTCGCGCGGCATGATGTAGTCCAGTGTTGCTGTCATGGCGTTTTCGTCCACGGTAAACACCGGCGCCCGCGAGTAGAGACACGGGTTGCTGCTGTTCGGGCAGGTGAAGTCCGGCCCGTAGAGGCGGTAGTCGCCGTTGTCCATCATCGTCAGGCCGAAGACGCCGGCCGTGTTTGCTGTCGTAAACGAAGGTTCGTGCTGTGCGTACTGCCAGTCCTGCGGGCTCGTTCCGTTCACCAGGGTGAAGTCGCCCTGGTAGCCGAACCGCCAGAGTAAGGTGCCGTCCCCGGCGGCGTCGTTGTAGTTCACCTTCATGATCCAGCTCTGGTGACGCGAGCTGACAAGGATGTTGTGGTCGGTCGGTGAGTACGTGATGGCGTTGGTGTGGGTCCAGTCGATATCGCTGACGGGGTCACGGTCGACGTCGAGGTGGTCGAACTCGTTCCACACCCAGTCCACCTGGAAGTTGTTGTCCGGGTCGACGTCAACGATCACGTCGCCAAGCGTGGTGACGGCCTGGCCGTTGATCGTCTCCGGGCGGGTGGTGTTGGTATCGAGCAGCCAGTGGCCCGTGACCGGGTTGACCGTCACTTCGTGATGCATGTCCAGCAGGGTTGGGACATTGCCCTGGCCGTCTTTATAACCGCTGGCCGCGAGGTTCGTGTTGACCTCGTTTATCGTGAGTTCCTTGACGATGGTGCCGTCCAGCTCCAGTTCATAGACCGAGATGATCGTGCCAGCCGGGATGACCGTTCCATCTATCGGGAAGGCGCTCTCCGGCGCGAACTGCGCGAGAATGTGGCCGTTCGGCAGGAGCTTGATGGGCTGCCAGATCGAGGGCACGCCGGTGCCGGGAGCGTCGGAAGGCTGGACCAGGCCCCAGATGAAATTGGCATTGAGGTCGAACGCGAGAAGGCGCTGGCCCGCGGAATTTACCACTTCGATGCCAGGCTGCGGTGTGAAGCCGGGTGTCAGCGTGGCCGTCGCTTTTGGCGGGTTCGGAATGACCAGCGTTGTCGCGAAGGTGTGGTCGGGGTCGTGATAGACGATGCCGTTGCCGAAGTCCACATCGCCGCGCATGTGGTACGTTTGCGGGGCCATCATGCCGGCGACCAGCATTTTCTGGCTGGCTCCCGTGGTCGGCTGCTGCCAGGTCGCCCTGCCATAGGTCGTGTCGAGGCCAAACTCAACGCTGTACTGGCCGCCTGCCGGCGCGTTGATGAAATAAGCAGCCACCTGCGGATTGTTGGAGTTGGACACCGTTCCAGGGACAACCACGTAGACTGGCGCCGGAGAAGCCAAAGCGTACGGGTTGTTGGATTCCGCCGCCGTCACCTGGACCGCGAGCGGACTGGCGTTCGACGGAGCGGTGTAGTTGCCGCCGGCGTCAATGGTACCGACGGTGGAGCTGCCTCCCGCGATGCCGTTGACGTACCAGGTCACCGTGTTGGTCGTCGAAGGCGTGACGCTGAACTGCACGGCTGTCCCCGGCGTGATGGCTGCGCCGTTCGGCGCAACGGCAAACGCTCCCGTGGTGCCGGCGAGTGCCGCCGGTGCGGTCGCGGTCGCGGGCGGGTAGTTTGCGTCGCCGGAATATTTCGCCGTCAGGGTATATGTTCCGGGGGCGTAGCCGGTTGTCGGCAGCTTGAGACTTGCCGCGCCGTTATTGAGAACCAGCGAGGTCAGCAAGGTCCCGGCGTAGATGCCGACAGTGCCGGTTGCCACCGCCTTGCCATCGCCGCCGCTGACCGACACCCGCAGGTTTGCGTTCGTGCCGATCTGGATCAGGCCGGGCGAGATGGTGAAGCTCAGCACGGAAGCGTTCGTCAGCGTGACTGCGGTCGGCGGCGAAGACGACACGCCGTTATACGCATCGCCGCTGTACTGCGCGACAACGCTGTAGCTGCCCTTGGCAAGCCCTGCCGAACTCGCCGAGACAGACGCGGCGCCGTTCTTGAGTTGCGCGGTAGCGAATGCCGTGCCGTTGGCCAGGAAAGTCACGCTGCCGGTGAGTGGATGTCCTGAGCTGGTGGATACGCTCGCGCTGACCGTCGCGCCCGCGCCGGAGGCGATGGCTGCCGGGACGACGGTCGCCGTTGTCGTCGTGGCGTAGTGGTTTACCGTCACGGACACGGGTGAAGACTGCGAGCCGCTGTAGGTCGAGTTGCCGGGATACTTCGCGACCACGCTGTAGCTTCCCGGCGCCAGCCCGGCCGATGAACCGGAGACCGAAGCCGTTCCGCCGGACAGGTTCGCCGCCGCCAGGAGGCTGCCGTTGACGAGGAACTGCACGGTCCCGGTCGCAGGCGTGTCTCCCTGCGGCACGCTGACTGTTGCTTTCAGGGTTGCGCTTCCGCCCGGATTCACACTTGCCGGGCTTGCCTGCAGGGTTGTGGTGGTAGCGGTCTGGGCAAATGCGCTGCTGCTCGCGAGCAGAAGCGCGGCCATGATTCCGAATGCTGGCCGGATGAGACGGGACATCGCGATACTTCTCCTGGGTGATGCAAGGATTGAGGAGCCGGCAGACGTCCGCAGGCGGAGTATTCATTTTAGTCCGGTCTTCAAAATGCGCGGAGTGTCGGAAGTAACCTCTGCGAAAAGAAAGGGCCGGAACTTTCGTTCCGGCCCAACTCAAGTTTGATCCGCGACTACTTGGTCCAGGTCACGCCAGGGTAGAAGCTGGTGAGACGCTTGGAACGATACGCGCTGAAGGTATTGGCCAGCGTCATGCTCCACACCAGGGTCGGGCTTTCGTCCGGCGTGAACTCATCGACGACGGCGCTGGTCACGCTGTTGGGCTGGGCCGCGTCGCAATAGTCCACGTGTTCGTCGCCGTTGCCAAGTTGCTCCGCATTGCCGCCAAAGAAGCTGTAGTTCTCATTCGGCATTACGGCGTCGAGGCGCGCAGTCATCGCGTTCTCGTCGATGGTGAAGACGGGCGCGCGCGAGTAGAAGCACGGTGGCGTTCCGCCTGAGGTCGAACACGTGACTCCAGACGGGAAGACGCGGTCATCGCCGTTGTCCATCAGGGTGAGCCCGAAGACTCCGCTGGTGGAAGCGGTGGTGAAGGACGGCCCATGCTGCGCATACTGCCAGTCTGTCGGGTCGGTGCCGTTCTCCAGCGTGAAGTCGCCCTGGTAGCCGAGGCGCCAGAGCAGCGTGCCGTCGCCGGCGCCATCTTCGTAGTCCACCTTCATGACCCAGCTCTGATGGCGGCTGCTGACGAGGATGTTGTGGTCACCCGGCACGTAGACCACGGCGTTGGAGTGCGTCCAGTCCGGATAGCCGTACGGGTGGCGGTTGATGTCGAGGTGGTCGAACTCGTTCCAGACCCAATCGACGGCAAAGTTGTTGTTCGGGTCCACGTCCATCACGATGTCGCCGAGTACGGTCTGGCTTCCAGTCTCGCCTTCCACGCTGGCGTAGACGCGGTCCGCATTGGTGAGGAAAATCCAGTGACCGTTGTTCGGGTTGACGACGATGTCGTGGTGCATTTCCTGCAACACAGGCACGTTGCCTTCACTGTCGCGATAGCCGCTGGCAGCCAGGTTGGACTGCAGTGTGGACAGCGTGAGTTCCCGCACGATGGTGCCGTCGAGCAACATTTCGTACGCGGCGGCCGTGGAACCGGCCTTCACGGTGACGCCGACAGGCAGGCTGGAGGCGATTCCCAGCAGGTGGCCGTTCGGCATCAGCTGGACCGGGTTCCAGTAGTCGTTGGTGGAGGCGTCGCCGGGAAGCGGCAGACCGTAATTGTTGGTGCCGTCGAGGTTGTATCCCAGCACGACGCCGTCAATCAGGTTCACCAGCTCGATGCCGGGTTGCGGCGACAGGCCGGAAGTCTGGGTCACGACCGGCGCCGGGTTGATGGTTGTGATTTCCGGCGTCGTGGCAAACGTCTTGTCGGCGTCGTGATAGACGATGCCGCCGGGGAAGGTCAGGTCCCCGCGCATGTGGTACGTCGCCGGAGCGGACATTCCGGCAACCAGCATGGTCTGGGAAGCTCCGGTGGTCGGCTGTTGCCATGTGGCGCGGCCGTAGCTGGTCGTCAATCCAAATTCGACGCTGAACTGGCCGCCAACCGGCGCGTTGATGGCATAGGAAGCCACCTGCGTGTTGTTCGAGTTCGACACAGCGCCAGGCACGACAACATACACCGGCACGGAGGAACTTGTGCCGTGCGGGTTGGCCTGCTCGACCGCGGAGATCTGCACCGTGCCGGAAGCGGTTGTCGCCGGGGCGGTGTAGAGGCCATTCGAGCTGATGGTGCCGACGG
Organism: uncultured Acidobacteriaceae bacterium; assembly: GCA_963848685.1. GTDB lineage: Bacteria > Acidobacteriota > Terriglobia > Terriglobales > Acidobacteriaceae > CAWKED01. The sequence continues at coordinate 26,358 of CAWKED010000001.1, forward strand.
TCGAGTTTCCGCCGGCGATGCCGTCTACCGACCAGGTAACTGCCGAGCCTGGGTTCGGATTGATGCCGAACTGGGCCGTTCCGCCGGAGGCAATGGCGGCGCCGGCGGGCGAGATGCTGAACGGCGTTGCCGCGGTGGTCAGGGTTGCCTTGACGCTGCCTGAACTGGCTGCGTTGTAGGCGTCACCCTGGTAGGTTGCTGTCACGGTGTAGGTTCCGGGCGGCAGACCCGCGGAGTTGGCGGAGAGCGATGCCGTTCCGTTCGTGACCGTCGCGGAGCCGATCGTGATTCCGTTGGTGACGAACTTGACGGTTCCGGTCGGCGGGTGCGAGCTGTCCGTGGTGACGTTCGCGGTCAGGGTCGCGGACAGGCCAATCGTGACGGTCGAGGGGTTCACGCGTCAGCGTCGTGGCCGTGCTGCCGGAGATGGTGACATTGACGGGCGCGGAGCCGGACGGCGAGTTGTTGGAATCGCCGTTGTAATGGGCGGTGACTGGATAGGTGCCGTCGGCGACGCCAGTGGCGGGCCCGGTCAGGCTGGCAGAACCGTTGCTGACGTTCGCGCGTGCCGATGAGATTGTCCGGAGATATAGAAGCTGACCGTGCCGGTAATGGGCTGCCCGCTGGTTCCGGTAATGGCGGCCGAGATGGTCGCTGTCTTGCCTGCCGTGACCTGGCTGGGCGCGGTCAGCACCGTCGTGGTGGAACCCTTCGATGCGGCGTTGACCACGAAGTTAATGGTCGCCGACGTTGACGGCGGATGCGTGTAGTCACCGGTGTAATACGCGAAAACCTGATAGGTCGCGGGGGCCAGGCCGGTCGTGCTTTCCGTGTAGGAAGCCGAACCGCTGCTGAGCTGTCCCGATCCGATGTTCTGGTTGTTCAGATAGAAGTTCACCTGGCCGGTCGGCGTCGTGTTGTCCGAAGAAGTGACCGTGGCGGAAAAAGAACTCGACTGTCCGACCGTCACCGTAGAAGGGGTGGCCGAAACACTGGTCGTAGTGGTTTGCGCGTAAGCGGCAACGGAAGCGAAAACAGCCAGCCCTGCCAGCGCACGGAATGGAGCGATACGTCGAAACATCAAAGTGGTCTCCAGAAAGCGGAATCGGCTCAAGAAATGTCGAGAACCCGCCGAGGCAGGTGCCGAGAATCATACCTTTGCCGGGCCGCCGCGGGCGCAGAATTTTGCAGTCCGGCGCTTAAAGTCAGGTAGCGTACACGCCCACGCCCAGGCCGGGCGGGTGCGAAAATGGAGATAACCCGTCTCTCGCGAGGGCGTCCCACGCCACCATGCTGCAACTGGAATCTGCCGGCAAACGATTCGGCCACAAGCTCCTGTTTGAAAACGCCAACTGGCTGATTACGCCGGGGGAGCGCACCGCACTGGTCGGCGGCAACGGCACGGGCAAATCCACCCTGATGAAGGTGCTGGCCGGGCTGGACACCCTGGACTACGGCCAGCTCCATCGCGCCAAGTACATGACTCTGGGCTACTTGCCGCAGGACGGGCTGGAGCTGTCCGGCCGCTCCGTGATGGAGGAGTGCCTGAGCGTATTTTCCGGCCTCAAGGACATGGAACACGAGATGGAGGAGCTGGCCGGCAAGATGGGCGAGCTCGACCCGGCCGGCGAAGAGTACGAGATCGTCTGCGAGCGGTTTTCGCAGCTCGACCAGCACCTGCATGCGCATGACGCCTATGCGCTGGAATCCCAGGTCGCGACCATCCTGAGCGGGCTGGGCTTTACGCAGGACGACCTGCGGCGCGCGACCAGCGAATTCTCCGGCGGCTGGCAGATGCGCATCGCGCTCGCCAAGCTGCTGCTGATCAAGCCGAGCCTGCTGCTGCTCGACGAGCCGACGAACCATCTTGACCTCGAGGCGCGCAACTGGCTGGAGGAATATCTCAAGAACTATCCCAACGCCTACATCCTCATCTCGCACGACCGGTACTTCCTGGACGTGACGGTGAACAAGACGGTCGAGATATGGAACAAGGCCCTGCAGGTCTACACCGGCAATTACGAGAAATATCTCAGCGAGAAGGCGATGCGCCGGGCGCAGCTCGAATCCGCCTACAAGAACCAGCGCGACCGCATTGAGCAGCTGGAAGCGTTCATCAGCCGCTTTCGCGCGCAGGCGACTAAGGCCAAGCAGGTACAGTCGCGCATCAAGGAGCTGGAAAAGATCGAGCGCATCGAGATTCCGCCCGAGGAGTCGACCATCCACTTCTCGTTCCCGCAGCCGCCGGCGAGCGGCCGCGCCGTGCTGACGGCGCGCGACCTCGGCAAGGATTATGGGGAAAAGCATGTCTTCGGCGGCGCGAACTTCACGATTGATCGCGGCGACCGGATCGCGCTGGTCGGTCCGAACGGCGCGGGCAAGTCCACGCTGATCCGCCTGCTGGCGCAACTCGACACGCCGACCGCGGGCGAGCTGGCCGTCGGGCACAACGTCATCACGGACTACTTCGCGCAGGACCAGTACAAGGTGCTGGACGGCGACGCGAAGATGCTCGACGACATTTCGAAAGCCGCGCCCCGCGTGACCCAGACAGAGTTGCGCACGCTGCTCGGCTGCTTTCTCTTCCAGGATGATGACGTGTTCAAGCGGCTCGGCGTGCTCTCCGGCGGGGAACGCAACCGGTACGCGCTGGCGCGCCTGCTGGTAACGCCTTCAAACTTCCTGCTGCTCGATGAGCCGACAAATCACCTGGACATGCGGGCGAAAGACATTCTGCTCGAAGCTCTGCGGACCTTTTCCGGAACAGTCGTATTCGTTTCCCACGACAGGTATTTTCTGGATGGCGTAGCGACGCGCGTGTTTGAAGTGCAGGACCACCACATCCATATCTACCCTGGGAATTACGAAGATTACCTTTGGCGCAAGGCCGGCGGCCCGGCGAAGGCAGAAGCTTCACTGTCCGCTCCCGTGATGGTGAGCGCGGCTCCTGTGGTTTCGTCGAATGGGCACGCGCGGAAACCTGTTGCTGCCCTTGCTGAGACTGCATCCGAAGCGAAGCGCATCAATCCGATCAAGATGAAACAGATGCAGGAGCGGCTGGTCACGCTCGAAGCAGAAATTCCGCTGACAGAAACCGCCATCGCAGAGACGGAAGAGGCGCTCGGCAATTTTGTTTCTGCCGAGCAGACGCAGCGGCTGACGGGCGTTCTGGAAGAGCTGCGCGCGCAGTATTCGGTTTCGCTCAAGGAGTGGGAAGAGCTGTCCGAGGCGCTGGGCTAGGCAAGCTGCGCGTTTGCGGGCATACCGCGCCGCGCGTAACCTTGCCTTATATGCGTTGGCTGGTGTTTGCTGCTGTTCTGTCTCTGGGAAGCCTTACTGCGTTAGGCCAGACTGTGCCGGGCGCGCCGTCGAATGCGGTCAAGCCGCCGTCGTCTGAGCCGCAATCGGAGAACACGCAGCAGAATATCGACCGCTACAGCGGTACCAACCCCACGGCGCCGGCGCCGGACACAGTTTCGCGGCCGCAGCAACTTCTGCACCCGGCCGATGTCGGCAGGCTGTTTCCGCCGGAAGTCTATTTCCAGCAGAAGACGGCGGCGATCCAGGCGCGGAATTCCGGCGGCGTGCGCTGGGGAGACGGGCGCGTGACCATGGCCGCCCTGGTCGACACCTCCGGCTACGCCAGCACCGTGCAGCAGAAATACCAGGCATACCTCATCACGGAAGTCGCGCTGGAAATCAACAAGAAGCTGCTGCCGGCGGGCGTCTACGGCATTGGTTTTGAAGACGGCGGCGGTTTTGTTGTGATGGATGTCGGCGGCAATGACATCTTCACGGTTGAATACACGCGCGATACAGAAATAGCGCGGCCGATGCCCCTGCAGCTCGTCACCGATGCGAAAACCGGCGGCTATCGTTTCTACGAAGGCCGAAACTTTGTCTATCTGAACCGCGCCGGACATCCGTAGCGCGAAGGGCCACAAAATGATTCGTACACTCGCCGCTGTATTTCTCTGCTGCCCTTTGCTGGCGCAGCAAAGCACCGCGCCTGCTGCGCCGGCGCAGATTGGCGCTGCCGGGCAAAACGCGCCGGCCGGCGCTCCCCCGGACGGCGGCGGATTTTCGGCAGACGTTCCCGTGCAGGCGACGTCGCATGCGCCCATCCGCATCACGACGCGGCTCGTCACCGTGGACGTGGTCGTGACGGACAAGAGCGGAAACCCCGTTCGCGGCCTGAAGAAAGATGACTTTCGCCTGCTCGAGGACGGCAAGCCGCAAAGCATAAGTGTCTTCGATGAGGAGACCGGCGGCGGCCTCGTGGTTCCTGTACCGACGCTGACGGCAGGCCATGCGACGAATGCGGGCCAGACCTCTTCCACCCCCGCGTTGAACGTCATCCTGTTCGACGCACTGAACACGGTGCCGTCTGACCAGGCCTTCGCACGCCAGCAGACGATCAAGTTGATGCAGTCGCTGCCGGCCGGCTCGCGCGTGGCAATTTTTGTTCTCGGGAATTCACTGCACATGTTGCAGGGGTTCACGACAGATTCCGCGACGCTGTTGCGGGCCGTCAGTGGCGAGCGGACCGAGGTCGGTCCCTACTTCAATGATCCGGAGATGGTGTTCCTGAGCGGGTCACAGGGCAACGCCGGGACCAGCATTTCGGAGAGCATGCAGGGGGACGCCGTGGCGGGCAGCACGACCGGCACCGGGAGCTTTGCCTCCCAGAATGCCGCACGCGACGAGGCCGCACTGACCAGCGACCTTCGTATCCGCAAGACCATCGAAGCGCTCGGCCAGCTCGCCTTCTACCTGGGCTCGCTGCCCGGACGCAAGAACCTGATGTGGGTCAGCGGGACGTTCCCAACCGACCTGCTGCCGGACCTCAACCGCAATCCGGGCGACATGTTCCGCGATACCGCGACCTATACGGGGACGATGGCGCGCATTTCCCTGCAGCTGGAGCAGAACGACATTGCGGTCTATCCGGTGGAGGCGACCGGCATCGCGGGCGACCCGCTGTTCGGCGGCGCGAACAGCAAACGGCCGGGAGTGCTCGATCTGGCCTCCTCGGCCGGAGTGCGCTCCGCGCAGCACAACCTGATGGAAGATGTCGCATACGAAACCGGCGGCCGCGCGCTGTACAACACCAACGACCTGCGCGCCGCCATGACGGAGGTCCTGAATACAGACACCGCGTACTACACGCTGGCGTACTCGCCGACCAACCAGAACTGGAATGGCCGCGAGCGCAAGATTACCGTGCAAATGCCGGGCAAGACCTATCGTATCGAGTACCGCCACGAATACCTGGCTGCAGACCAGGCGACCCTGGACAAGGAACTCCACCGGCCTGACGCGTTCCAGGTTGCGATGCTGCACGGTGCACCGGAGCGCGACGATGTGACGCTGACCGTCAATGCAGAGCCGACGGGGAAGCTTGTTCACGATGCCGAGCGCGAGCGGCCTTCATTGAACCATCCCATCCAGAAGCTGCGTGGCACGACGGAGAAGTACAAAATTGTCGCGGTCGTCGACGCGAAACAACTGAAGTTTCCTCCGGTTGCGGACAACAAGCGGAAGATGAAGATTGCGGTCACGTTTCTGGTCTTCGACGCTGACGGCAAGGTGCTGAATTCAGCCGTCTCGGGCCTCGACCTTCCGCTGCCGGAAAAGCAGCTGGCCGCGATCGAGAAGGACGGCCTCACTCTCTCGAACGAACTGGAGCTGCCGCCCGGGCGGGTCTTCGTGCGCGTCGGCGTGCGCGACATGAACAGCGGACGGGTCGGCTCCGTCGAGCTGCCGGTGGTAGTGAATCTGCCCAAGGCCTGAGCGAGGTTCAGCACAAATAACCAAAGCCCCGGCACATGGCCGGGGCTTTCGTCTGTCTGGGGGAGCTACTTCTTCGGGGGCGCGATCGAGTCCTTGGCCGCCTTGGCGACGCGGAACTTCACGACCGTCTTGGCCTTGATCTTGATCTGCTCGCCGGTCTGCGGGTTGCGGCCCATGCGCGCCTTGCGCTCGGCCTTGACCAGCTTGCCCAGCCCGGGAATGGTGAACATACCGTTCTTCTTCGTTTCGCGGATCGCGGTCTCCGCGAGCAGGTCGAGGAATGCCGCAGCCTGCTTGTTGGACATCTCGGACTTCTCCGCCATGTGACGGACGATTGCGGTCTTTGTCATGCCAGTTGCCATTGTTCTCTCCTTCGGTCTTTCTGAATGCGGTCCCGTGCCGCGCTTCGCCAGTGTTTATGCGGGTGCGGAAGTGATTCCGCCGTCTACCTTGCGGCTTTCAGGCAACATTGTCAACCTGAAATGAGCCATTTCCACAGGTTTTTGCCGGAAATCTTCGGTTTTTCTGGAATCTGGACACAATTCCAGCATTTTCGCGGGGGATTTCGCCTGTGCATGACGGCGCATCGCACTCTACATGAGTTCCCTGTTGGAGTTCTATCGAGGAAAACTGGCCACTCCGGAGGGTTTCCGGTACGCGGAGATTCTGGCCTGGAGCGACACGCGTCTGGAAGACGTGCATACCTATATTCAGTGGCTGTTTCCGCTGCCGGAGCGGAGCGGCGCCAACCCCTCGGCGCCCGTTCTCGATATTGCGACGGTCGCGGAGTTCCGCCGCGCTGATGACTTGCGCGAAAATCTGCGGCGGGCGTGGCTGCGCATGCTGCGCTTCTACGGCCTGCGGCAGGTCGACGGCGGCGTGGCACGCGCTGCGGAATTTTCCAGCCGCGCGCACGAGTGGCTCCATCCGGGCAACCATAATCATCTGCGGCTGACGCGCATCCTGCGCTCGCTGCGGGTACTCGGGCTGGAGCATGAATCCGAGACGATGCTGGCGGCGTTGCTTGCCATTGCGCAGGACACGCCCGGCGCGGTGACGCCCCGCACGGTCGAGTTCTGGAAGCGGACCGCGGCGCTTTGAGCCTCCGCGCGGGCGTGGGAAAATAGAGGGAACTCCCGCTTTCAACTCAGGTTCGATTGTTGTCCAGCGGGGTTGTTTTCTTATGTCGAGCGAACTCTACTGGCTGCCTGCGGCTCCTGACTGGGCCGAGCGCTTCAGCGCCGCGCGCAAGCTGTCGCCGCCGGAGCAGGCAGCAGCGTTACGCGAGCTGGCGAACTTCAACATTGATTTTTTGCAGACCACGCAACTCGACAAAGCCATCCAGAAAATTACGGACGCGGCCCGCGCAGAGGCTTCGGCGGCAAAGCCGGTGCGGCTGGCGCTGCTCGGCTCCTCGACGCTCGGGCACCTTGTGCCGGGAATCCGCGTGGCTGCCTACCGGCGCGGCTTATGGGTGGATGTCCACGAGGGCGACTACGGCCTGTTTCGCCACGAGCTGGAAGGCGCCGCGCGCGATGCGGAGTCGCGGCTGGCGCGCTTCAAGCCGGACGTGCTGTTGCTGGCGCTCGATGCGGCCACGGTTGCGGCTGGTTCCGCGGACGAGGCGCTGGCGCAGATGCGCGCCTGCTGGCAGCTTGCGCAGAAACTTGGCTGCGTGGTGGTGCAGCAGACGGTGCTGCCGGTCATGCCTCCGCTGCTTGGTTCGAATGAGCATCGCGGGCCCGCTTCCCCATTCGCTGTTGTCGCGCAGGTGAATGCCGCATTGCGCGCGGAAGCGCCCGGGGCCGGCGTGCATCTGCTGGCGCTCGATGCGTTTGCCCAGGAGTACGGCCTGCGCGCCTGGCACGATGCCGCGCTGTGGCACCGCGCCAAGCAGGAGGTGCATCCGCGCATGTCGCACCTGTACGGCGAACACGTTGCGCGATTGCTGGCTGCGCTGCGCGGGCGTTCTGCAAAAGCGCTGGTGCTCGATCTCGACAACACGCTGTGGGGCGGCGTGATTGGCGATGACGGCCTGGAAGGCATTGTCCTCGGGCAGGGTTCCGCGGTCGGGGAGTCGCACGTCGCGCTGCAGCGTTACGCGCGCGCGCTTGCCGGGCGCGGCATTGTGCTGGCCGTCTGCAGCAAGAATGATGAAGCCAACGCGCTGGCGCCGTTCACGGAACATCCCGAGATGGTCCTCAAGCGCGAGGACATCGCCGTATTCGTTGCCAACTGGCAGGACAAGGCGACGAACCTGCGGGACATTGCGGCGAGGTTGAATCTTGGCCTCGATGCGCTGGTGTTTCTGGATGACAACCCCTTCGAGCGCAACCTTGTGCGCCAGGAACTGCCCATGGTCGCAGTCCCGGAGCTGCCGGAAGATCCGGCCGAGTATGTTGCGGCCCTCGCGGCTGCCGGATATTTCGAAACGGTGGAAGTGACGGAAGATGACCGCCAGCGCGCCGCCCAATACCAGGCCAACGCCGCGCGTGACCGCGAGCGCGACCACGCTACAGATCTTGACGCCTATCTTCGCTCGCTGGACATGCAGCTCGTGTGGAAGCCTTTCGACACGATTGGACTGGCGCGCATTACACAGTTGCTGAACAAGACCAACCAGTTCAACCTGACGACGCGCCGATACACGGAAGCGGAAATCCGCGCGCTGATGAACGACGCGAACAATGTCACGCTGCAACTGCGCCTTACCGACCGCTATGGCGACAACGGCATCATCAGCCTGCTGATTGGGCGCATGCGCGGCGATGTTCTGGAAATGGACACCTGGCTGATGAGTTGCCGCGTGCTCGGCCGCCAGGTTGAAGAAGCTACACTGAACCTGCTGGTCGAGCAGGCCCGCGCAGCCGGCGCCCGCGAAATTGAGGGCGTCTTCATTCCGACCAGGAAGAACGCCATGGTGCGCGACCACTATCCGCGCCTGGGCTTTGCCGCAGCCGGCGAGGAAGCGGACGGGTCGACACGCTGGCGGCTCAACCTGGACGACTACCAGCCGCGACAGGTCTGGATACACGAGAAGAAAGGGCAGGATGACAGAAGCGGAGATTTACTCGCAGCTCACCACCATCTTTCGTGACCTGTTCGATGACGAAGCGATTGTGCTGACGCCGGAAACGACGGCGGCCGACATTGAAGACTGGGACAGCTTCAACCACATCAACCTGATCGTTGCGGTGGAGCAGAAGTTCGGCATCAAGTTCAAGACGGCGGAGCTGGAGGAGATGCACAACGTCGGCCACCTGGTCGCGATGATTGAGAAAAAGCTGGCGGCGAAGGGCTAGGCATTGGCGCTGGATTCCGCATCGCGCCGCGCGCGCTGGTTCGCCTGTTGCCTTATCGCGCTGCCGTGCGCAGCGGTGGCGTTTGCATTCTGGCTGGCCGGCACTGCCTGGTTTCTAAATCATGCGCTGCCCGCCTACATGAGCGGGCTGGACAGCGAATATGCCGTTCGTAACCAGAAGTGCGACATTCTTATTTTCGGCGATTCGTCCGCGCTTACCGGCATTGAGCCGCGACTTGTCTCGCAGCAAACAGGAACGCGTGTCTGCGGCGTAGCGCGCACCAAGGGCGAAACCGGAGTGACGGGGACAGGATTTCTGGACTGGTATCTGCGGCACAATCCCCCGCCCAAGGCGATTGTGCTTGCGTTTGCGCCTGAGGATTGGCATCCGGCGAAAAGCTGGGGCGAGGTTGCGTACTCTGAAGGCGTTACGCAACTGGTCCGGCATTATCCGGCGACGACCACGCTGCGTGAGCTGATCAGGCATCCTGACCAGGCTTTCGGCTACGTAACATTTGTGTACAAGCAGGCGTTCGCCGGATTGCGACATCACGCGCGCGGCGATGTCCGCGTGGACCCATCGCGCGACTCCGGCCACATGACCCTGCCGAAGCCGCCGGAGACAGCGTGCACCGAACTGGGCAAGCCGGGCGTTCCAGTGCCATTCTTCGCGCCGGACGAACAATACATGGCGCGGCTGCGCGACAAGTATTCCGTGAACAACACGCGTGTCGTGCTGGTGGTTTCGCCCGTGCCGGCGTGTGATCCGTTGCGCGAAAGATATCTGGCGGCGCTCAAGCCTTACGTGGATGTGACTTTTGCTGCATATCCCATTGGCGACTTCAACGACATTGACCGCCACTTCACGCGTGTCGGTTCCGCGCAGTATTCGGCGGACCTTTCGCGCGCACTTGCCGGCATGGGGCTGGCAAAGCAGAACGCGGAGGCGCAGTAGATGCTGTTTAATTCCGCCTCGTTCATGTTCTATTTCCTGCCGGCCGCGCTGCTTGGCTGGATTGTGTGCGGCAAATTGGGCCGCCGCGCTGTAATCGGCTGGCTGGCGCTTGTCTCGGTCGTGTTTTACGGCGTGTGGAAGCCGAAGTATGTCCTGGTGCTGCTGGGCAGCATGGTCATCAACTACGCGATCTCGCGAATGATCGCTCGCTACAACCAGCGCGCGCCGCGCATCGCGAACCTGTGGATGATCGGCGGCGTGGCCGCGAACCTCGCTGTGCTCGCCTATTTCAAATACCTGTTCCGGTTCCTGATTTTCATGAACCAGATGCAGTTCACGCACGCGCAGTGGCGGCATATCCTGCTGCCGCTCGGCATCTCGTTCTTCACGTTTACGCAGATTGCGTATCTCGTGGACCTGCGCCAGGGTGAGGCCGAGCCGCAGGATTTTGTCAGCTACGCGCTATTTGTAACTTTCTTTCCGCATTTGATTGCCGGGCCGATCCTGCATCACCGCGAAATGATGCCGCAGTTCGCGGAAGAAAAGCGGCGCTACTTCGACTGGAACGACTTCGCCGTCGGGCTGAGCTGGTTCATCCTGGGCCTGGCGAAGAAAGTCCTCATCGCGGACCGGCTCGGGCAGTTTGCCGACGCGACATTTGCCGCGCCGCGGCACCTTGTGCTCACGGCGTCATGGTTCGGCGTGCTGAATTATTCCATGCAGCTGTATTTCGATTTCAGCGGCTACTGCGATATGGCGATGGGCCTGGCGCGGATGTTCGGCATCCGTTTCCCGCTGAACTTCAACTCGCCGTACAAGGCGACGAACATTATTGATTTCTGGGCGCGGTGGCACATGACGCTGACGCGCTACCTCACGCTCTATCTCTACAACCCGATCGCGCTCGCGGTGAACCGGCGGCGGCTGGCCGCGGGCAAAGCGGTGTCGAAGAAGGCTTCTCGAACGGTTGCCGGATTTTCCGTGATGGTCGCCTTCCCGCTGATTGTCACGATGTTTCTCGCCGGCGTGTGGCACGGCGCGGGACTGCAGTTCATCATTTTCGGACTGCTGCATGCAGGTTATCTTTGCATCAATCACGCGTGGCGAATCTTCCGCAAGCAGCCGGCGAACGCGCCGCGCAAGCCATGGTCCGCGCCGCTCGGCTGGACGCTGACGTATCTCGGCGTGCTGGTGGCGCAGGTTTTCTTCCGCGCGAACTCGACGCGCGACGCCCTGGGCCTGCTCGGCGGCATGGCCGGCACCCATGGATGGGGATTGCATGCGCATCTCGTCCCGGTGAAGGAGATGGCGGTGCTCCTGGCGTTCCCGTTCTGCTGGCTGCTGCCGAACACGCAGGAGCTGATGGGCTACGTCGAGACGAGCTCGCGGCTGGCGAAAGCGCTGGCATGGCGTCCGAATTTTGCGTGGGGAGCGGCGCTTGCGTGCATGCTGCTTGGTTCGCTGGCATACATCAGCTACAGCACTACGTTCTTGTATTTTCAGTTTTGAGCGGATTTGCCTGTTGCACCCACTGGCTTCGCCACGCTGGCGCTTCAAACGGATCGGCAAAATACTGCGTTTCGTGCACAACCTTGCCGTCGCGGAATTCCATGATGCTCACCGTGAACGCGGGCTTGCCCTGGTAGGTGATGGTGTATTCCGTCACCCACAGGTCGCCGCTCCCGACGATTCGCCGGATGTTGAAGCCTGAAGGCTTGCCGGGATGATGGCTCCGCAACGCTTGCAGATTTGCACGGCCGAAAATCCGCTCCCCGGACTGCGGGTAATCGCAGATGGCATCGTCAGCATAGATAGCGTGCTCGGCGGTGAAATCTTCGGATGCGGATGCGCGCCAGTGTGCATCCAGGAGTTCGCGAATCTGTTCGTCTTGCATGATTTGCTCCTCGAGGCCATTGTCGGCCTCGCGAGCGGGGATGGCGAGCGCGAACCTAATGCACGGCAACCTTCTCGCCGCCGCCCGGCCGGTTGGCACTCAGCAGGAAGGCGAGCGGGATCATGCAGAGCGTTGCTGCTCCTAGTACCCAGTAGACGTCCACATACGCATTCGTCAGCGCGGCGGCATTGAGCTGGCGGTAGATGAATCCGAGCGCGGCGCCCTGGCCCTGCGCGCTTCCGGCTGACTGGCCGATGTAGTGGCCGATGTTCTGCACCGCGCTCTGGAAGTTCGGGTTGTCGGGCGTCATAAAGTTCTGCAGGCGGGCCTGGTGGTAGAGCGAGCGCTGCGTGACCAGCGCGTTCGTCAGCGCAATCAGGATGGAGCCGCCGACGTTGCGGACAAAGTTGATCAGGCCGGCGACCTGGTTGCTGGCCTGTCGCGGCAGTCCGAAATATGCAGCCGTGGTTACAGAAATAAACAGGAACGGGATGGGCACGACCTGGATCACGCGCAGCCAGCTCGCGGTGGTGAGCGAAATCTGCGTGTCGAGATGGTGCGCGCAGTAGAAATATGCCGCGGAAAATCCCGCGAAACCGATGGCGATCAGGTAGCGCGCCTGGAACTTGCTGACAAGGATTCCGGCCATGGGCATGACGAAAATAAGCGCAAGTCCGCCGAAGCTCAGCGAGATTCCGGCGACCGTGGCGGTGTAGCCAAGCTGAGCCTGCAGGAACTGCGGCTGCAGCACAGTGCCGGCGTTCAACACGCCGCCGACGAGCAGCATCAGGAAGGCGCACACCGCGAAGTTCTTGAAGGTGAACAGACGCAGGTTCATGAGCGGATCTTTCTTGCGCCACTCATAGGCGATCAGCCAGACGAACGCGATGACAAACAGCACGGCGAAGAAGCGGATGAAGTTCGACGCGAACCAGTCGTTCTCCTCGCCCTTGTCGAGCGTGATTTGCAGCGCGGCCATGGCGACGCAGAGCAGCCCGAGGCCGACATAATCCAGCCGGAAAAGATTGCTGCGGTCATGCTTGAGGTACGGCGGGTCTTCGACCAGGCGGCCGACGAGGACCAGCGCCAGGATCCCGACCGGGATATTGATGTAGAAGATCCAGTGCCAGGAGTAGTTGTCGGTAATCCAGCCGCCGATAGTCGGGCCGATGGACGGTGCGAGCACGGCGACGATGCCGTAGAGAGAAAACGCGAGGCCGCGCTGTCTGGCGTCGAAGGAGTCTGCCATGATGGCCTGCGCCATGGGCTGCAGGCCTCCGCCGCCGGCGCCCTGCAGCACGCGGAAGAGCAGCAGCAACGGCAGCGTCCAGGCGACGCCGCACAAAAAGCTCGACACCGTGAAGATGACGATGCAGAGCATGAAGAAATTCTTGCGGCCGATGACGCTCGACGCCCAGCCGCCGATGGGCAGCACGACGGCGTTCGACACAAGGTAGCTGGTCAGCACCCAGGTGCTCTCGTCGGTGGAAGCCCCGAGGTCGCCGGCGATGTGGGGCAGCGCGACGTTGGCGATGGAGGTGTCGAGCACTTCCATAAATGCTGCGAGGGCAACAGTTGCGGCAATCAGCCAGGGGTTGGTTTTTGGCCGCCACGCCTCGGCGGCGGCCTGCTGGGCCGCAGTGACCTGGCCGGTCGCTGCGTTGGCCGACGTTGCGGCAACAGCGGAGCTGTCAGGAGTTGTGGCGGTCGCGGCCAAAGTCGGGGCGGGCTCCTCGCGAAAAAAAGCGTTCTTAACAAGATGCCGGCGAGCGCCGCGGCGATGGATTTTCTGGACTCGTGGGGCAGGAAACGCGCCGCCCACGTATCATCATTAGGACATGCAAAAAGTTTTTTTCAGCGGGAGCCTGCTCGCTCTCGCGGCATTCCTTTCTGTCCCCAGCCTTCACGCACAGGCCGCCGCATCCACCGACACGGTGGAGCAGCAGCAGGTCCGCACGCTTGAAACCACATGGGCAAACGCGCTGGTCAAGAAAGACCAGTACGGCCTGGATCTGGTTCTTGCGCCGACGTTTGTCAACATTTCCGCAACCGGCGAAGTGACGACGAAGAACCAGCAGATTGCCCGCATGTTTGCCGGGAATTATCCGCTCGAGACATACAAGGAAACGCTGACCAGCATTCGCGTGCTGGGCGATTCCGCGATCGCGCAGGGGACGTACAGCCTGGTCCGGAAGACCGGCGCGCAGGACGTGGAAGAAAAGGGGATTTTCACGCACGTCTACCAGCGCGTGCGCGAAACCTGGCAGTGCGTGAACGCGCAGCGCACGGTGGTGGTGGAACACGCCGCTCCGCCCGCGCACCAGAAGGCGAAAAAGGAAGGCGAGCTGCCGTTCCACGTGCCGTTTGTCGGGCACAGGAAACCGAAGCAGCAGCAGCAGCCGGACCAGCCCGTGACAGAGCTCGCGCCGGATGCGGGCGATACCGCGGCCAGTTCTTCCGAGACCACGACGACGCCGGCGCCCGCCGCGGCGGCCCCGGCCGGCGACAGTGGGACCTCGACGCCACAGCTGGAAAATCCTAAGTAAGAGAAATCGCCCGAGTGCGCGCCGCCAGAAAAGACGGTGTGATTCCGGGCGGAGCGAAGAATCTGTTCTCTCCTGCGGCGCGTGCGCGCGAGTGACGGGAACAGATTCTTCGTCGCTGCGCTCCTCAGAATGACAACAATTGCTGCGCTCCTCTGGATGAGCCGACGGACATGCCGGCAGCCGGCCCGCGCTAAAATCAAATCCAGCAGGCGGGCCGGATGGCCGCTGCCCCGGCTTGCCGGGGGAGAGGAAAGTCCGAACTCCGCAGGGTAGTGTGCCGGATAACGTCCGGGGTCCGGCCGTCAAGGGCCGGATACGGCCAGTGCCACAGAAAACAAACCGCCCTCAGCCTGGAAACAGGCCGCGGGTAAGGGTGAAAAGGTGCGGTAAGAGCGCACCGCCCGTGCCGTAAGGCGCGGGGCAGGGTAAACCCCACACGGAGCAAGACCAAATAGGGAGGGATGTGCCGGCCCGGCACGACCGCCGCCGGGTGCGCCGCCCAAAAGGCCAAGGCACCGGGTGAGAACCTCCGGGTAGGTTGCTGAGGAACGCCCGCCGCAAGGCGGCGTCTAGAGGAATGGCCATCGGCCCCGGCTTGCCGGGGTTACAGAATTCGGCTTACAGGCCCGCCTGCTGCAACTTCAGGCCTGTGAACGACAGGATGCCAGGCTGCTGCCTCGTTTCCGGTGCGAATACTCCGCTTTGTCCCGTTGTGTCCCGCGATGTCCTGAATCGCCCCTTTGCTTTCCGACGCGCGCGCGAAAGACTCCGTACATTCGCCTGGTGCTGCTTTTTGGCTGGGCAGCTTTTCCCGGAGGTTCTCTATGACTCGCCAATTTCTTCGTGCCGCCGCCGGCGCCGGATTCTTCCTGCTGGCCATTGCCGCTGCGCTGCCGGGCTCGGCCCAGACGCAGCCCGTCAGCGGCATGCCGGTCAGCACCTTTGCCCCGGTAGACACGATCATGCAGAACCTGATGACGCAGTATGCCGTGCCGGGCGCTGCCGTCGCCATCACGTACAACGGGCACCTTGTCTACGCACGCGGCTACGGCTTTGCCGAGACGGCTACCAACGCTCCGACCCAGCCGGACACCATCATGCGCATCGCGTCGAATTCCAAGCCGATGACGGCAGCGGCCATCCAGAAGCTGATTGAAGGCGGCAAGCTGACCCTGAGCACGACGCCGTTTACCGGAATCCTGAAAGACCTCACGCCGCCAGCCGGCGAAACCGAAGATCCGCGTTTCAACCAGATCACCATCCAGGACCTGCTGGACCATGAGGGCGGCTTCGACGACACCGAGGACCCGCCGGATCCGGCCTTTGCCGACGAAGTGGCCGCGGCCCAGGCGTTTGGCGGCAATCCGCCGGCCACCCCGGAGCAGCTCATCCGCTACGAGATGGGCAAGCCGCTGGACCATGATCCCGGCACGGTGTATGCCTACTCGAACCTTGGCTACATCATCCTCGGCTACATCGTCGAGCGGGTCGGCGGCGCTGCGACCTACCAGGACTACATGGAGAACACCATCTTCACGCCGGTCGGGCTGGACCGCATCCAGCCGGGCCAGACTTTCCTGGACCAGCAGTGGCCGACCGAGGCGGCTTACTACGACTATCCCGGCGCGCCTCTGGCACAGAACGTCTATGACCCCAGCGGTGCGGAAGTGCCGTTTCCCTACGGCGGCTACTCGGTCCCGCTGAACAATGCCAATGGCGGCTGGGTGGTCTCCGCGATTGACCTGGCGCGCTGGGCGAACATCATGAACGGCACCATCACGCCGGGAATTCTCAGCAATCCGCCGAACTCTTTCGCCAACAACTATCTGTATATCCCGCCGTACGGCCAGGGATGGTATTGGACATTTTTCGGCAGCCTGCCGGGAACCAATTCTCTGATCTCGCTCGATACTGCGCTGCAAAACTATCCCGGCCGCGTAATTTACAGCGCCGTGTTCAACTCCCGCCAGGGCTACGGCACGAACATTGAAGAACCGGAAGGCGATGCCGTGAACCAGATCACCGCGGCGCTCGAGAAAGTAACGAGCTGGCCGACGAACGACATGTTCACGATCTACAAGGGCACGGCCAGCAGCTGCAAGTGGTCGCTGGCCAGCACGTCTTCAAGCGTGGCAGCGGCGGCGACGACAGGTTCCGTCGCGGCGACAGACGCGAATTACTGCGCCTGGTATGCGACCAGCAACACGAGCTGGCTGCACATAACGGCCAGTGCCGGACCTAACTCGAACAATGCCACCGTTTCCTACAAGGTAGATGCGAACACCGGCGCCGCACGCACCGGCACCCTGACCATTGCCGGGCTGACCTACACGGTCAAGCAGGCCGCGCCGGTCGCCGCGGCAACCACCACGACTGTGACGGCTTCGCCGACCAGCATCGCCTACGGGGGCACGGTGAAGTTCACCGCGACCGTCAAGAAGACTTCAGGCTCCGGCTCGCCGACCGGGACGGTGACGTTCAAGTCCGGCAGCACGACCCTGGGCACCGGAACGCTGTCTTCCGGAACGGCGACGCTGTCGGCGGCCATCAAGCTCGCGCCGGGTTCGCAGACCATTACGGCGGCCTATGGCGGAGACTCCGGCGACACGGCGTCCAGCGGGACCGTGGCTTTAACGGTGACGAAGGACGCAACTTCGACGACGCTGACGGCTTCGCCCACATCGTTTACCAGCGGCACGACGGTCAAACTTACCGCCACCGTGAAGGCGACTTCCGGCGCGGGGACGCCGACCGGCACCATAACGTTCAAGAACGGCAGCACGACGCTGGGCACGGGAACGCTGAGCTCCGGCACGGCAACGCTGAGCACGGCGATTTCCGGTTCGGCGGGCGCGCTGACCATAACGGCGAGTTACGGTGGAGACGCAAATGACGCGACTTCGTCCGGGACGGCGAGCGTGTCCATCGCGACCGCGACGACAACCACGCTGGCGATCAGCCCGACGACTGTGGTTTCGGGTTCGTCTGCGAGCGTGACCATCACCGTCAAGGGCACCGGTTCCACGCCGACAGGCACGGCCACCCTCTGGGCAAACGGCGTGGATCTGGGCGGCGTTGCGCTGTCGAACGGCACGGTGAAGTTCAACGCGTCCTCCTCCGGCTACCCGGCCGGAACCTACCCGGTGTATGCGCAGTACAACGGCGACAGCACGCACGCGGCGTCGAAGTCCAACACCGTGAACGTAACGATCACGAAATAACACTGGGCAATTGAGCGGCGGAGCTCCGGCCCCGCCGCTCTTTTTTTGCGCGCAGCTGCTTCCCGGCTACGATTGAGTCGTGCTTTGCCTGGGCATCGATTCCGGCGGCAGCCGGACGCGGGCTGCTTTGTGCGACGAACGCGGGCAGGAGCTGGCGCGGGCCGATGGTCCGACGGTCAAGCTGCTGCGGGTGTCCCGCGAAGAAGCGGAGCGGCGGCTGGACGCACTGCTTGCCGGCCTCTACGGCCGCGCCGGCACGCGGGCCGGCGATATCGCGCGGACGTGCGCGGGACTCTCGGGGTTCTCGGTGCCCTGGCTGCGCGAGCAGATGTCGGCAATGCTGCACGCGCGCACGGGGCATGTTCCGCTGCTCGCCGGCGATGAGCAGATCGCGATGGCGGCCGCGCGCGGGGGGCATCCGGCAGGCGAGCCCATTGTGCTGGTCATGGCGGGAACCGGTTCGCACGCGATCGCCGAGGCGGGTGGACATTCCGCGCACGCCGGGGGCTGGGGGCCGGCACTTGGCGATGAGGGTGGCGGCACCTGGATTGGGCATGAGGCCGCGCGGCTGGCTCTGCGAACGTTCGACGCAGATGCGGCCCGTAAGCCGGGCGCATTGCTGCATGCCCTGATGTCGGCCTGGGGTACTGGCGACGTCGCTGACTTCGTCGCGCAGGCGCACGCCCCGGAAGCGGACTTCGCGACCCTGGCGCGGGCGGTGGCCGCCGCGGCAAACAATGGCGATGTGGACGCCAACGCTGTCCTGATGCTGGCGGGCGAAGAGCTGGCGCGCCTTGTCGTGCTCGCCGCCGGCAGGCTGGGAAACCTGCCCGTGCGTGTCGCCTGGACAGGAAGCATTCTGCGCGACGTCCCGCAGGTCCGGGAAAGCCTGGAAGAAAAGCTTCGCGCGGCATGGCCTTCCGCGGCGCTTGACCGCGCGGAGACCGACCCTCTGGCCGGTGCGCTGGCAATGGCGCGAGACCACCGGGTGAGATAAACGATCCCCGGGTGGCGATCTTTCACCTGCGAAAGACGTGCCACATGGTACGAGTTATCCCCGACCTGTCCGCCAACAGCAGCGAATAGAACCGGGCACCCCAATTTCTCTGGAAGAGCTTCGGTGCCGAACTTTCACTGGGAAATGTCCGCCCAAAAAAATGCCCCGTCCCCCCGGAGAAGGGACGGGGCAAATGCGCACACTTTGTTATTGCAAGGTCACGGTGGCGTTGCCTGAGGATGGTGCATGCGCGGAGTCTCCCCCGTACGCTGCCGTGACCGTGTAGGTGCCCGCCGCGTAGCCGGAGGTGGACACCGACTGGCTGACTGTTCCGGCGGACAGGTTCGCGGAGAACAGCGAGACGCCGTCGGCGGAGAAGGTGACGCTGCCCGTCGGCGTTTTGCCGTCGGTCGAGGTCACGGTTGCCTTCAGGGTCACGCTGGCGCCGGCTTTCACCGTGCTCGGCGTAATGGTGAGCGCGGTCGAGGACGAGTCCTTGATGCTGACGTTCACCGTGTTGGAGCTGGAGGCTGCGTCATTGGCATCACCCGCATACTTCGCGGTGATGGCGTAGGTTCCGTTGGGGTAGTTGCCCGGAGCGGTGAGGGAAGCGACGCCGGACCCGTTCAGGCTGACCGCGGCCAGGCTGGTGCCGTTGGCGTAGAAAGTGACCTTGCCGGTTGGTGTTCCTGTTCCGGAGGATTTCTTCACTGTGGCAGTCAGGGTCACGTTCTGCCCGGTAGCGATGGACGTCGGTGAGGCCGCGAGCGTGGTGGTCGTGGCCACCGCGCCGGTGCTGACGGTCAGGTTGGCGATGGCTGTTTCCGTGCCGCCGCAGGTGATGGTCAGGGGATAGGTTCCGACCGTAGCCGGCTTGATGGTTGCGGAGCCGCTGAGGATGCCGCCGCTGTAGGAGCCGGTCTGCTGGCCCGTCCAGCCGCTGATGCCGGTGGCAAAGCAGTACTGTTCGTCGGTGCTGAAGGCGTTGTTGGCCGACCAGGTCACGGTGGCCGTGGCGTTCGGAAGGACAGTGGCCGGCGACACGCTGATCGTGATCGGGGCCTTGGTTTCCGTAGAGAGGTTCCACTCGACGATAGCGCCGATTTCGTCAATCACGCCATCCACGGTGCCGCCGCCGGTCAGCTCTTCCGTCCACATGTGTCCGGCGTTGTCGAAGAAGGGCGCGGAGTCGGCGGTATCGCCCTCAGGAGACTGCTGGGCGAAGTTGAACAGCACGGTGGGCGCGCCGCCGCTGCGCTTTTCCGCATACAGCGCGCCGTAGGTATTGGAGCCGCCCTTGCGCGAGTTGAAGATGATGTTTCCCGCAGTGTCAAAGGACACGGTGCCATCGGCGTTGGTCAATCCGCCGGTAAACGTGGTGAGCGCGGTAAAGCCGGACGTGGCGCCCGCCTTCCAGACGGAGCCGTAGTCCGGTCCTGAGCCATTCTCCAGCGTGGTGCCGTAGAAGTTGCCGTCTGAGTAGAACTTCGGCTGGCCGTCGGGATAGCCGCCGTCCGTGCCGCAGGCGAAGGTGTGCAGCACCGTCGGGGTGTGCGAGTTCACATTGAAGGAGAACAGGGATCCGCACTGGTTGAAGCCCGATCCGCCGCCGACCTGGGTAGCTCCGTACAGGAGCCCGTTGTACGAAGTCACGCCATTTACCGGCTGGAAGCCGAGGGTGCTGTTCGAGGCGAACCCGTAGATGTTCTCGAACACAGAGAAGCCGACGCCGAAATCGGGCTGGAAGCTCCAGATGGTTCCGGAGTTGTCAAAATCGCCGGCGGTCCCGCTGCCCGATGTGGTTCCAATAATGGCGGAACCCGTGAAGATGATTCCGGTATTTGGATATTCGCCAAATTCCGAGTTCGAGAAGTCGAACAGGTCTGTAAAGCCGGTGCCGTCGAGCGTCAGCTTGAAGATGTCTCCATAGCCGCTGGCGCCGCCCTCCTGAGCTACGCCATACAGGTAGCCGTCGGGCAGTTCGAGCAGGGAGACCGGTCCGTTGCAGTCCGTTCCGGCTGCGGAGCACGAGTAGATAACGCTGAACTGGCCGGCGGGCGTGATCCGGAAAATGACGCCTCCGGTTGTGCTTGTCTGGTTGGCTCCGCCGCCCAGCATGGCCCCGTAGAGGTTTCCGTCGGTGGCCTGGACCAGGCTGCCGTACGGATTGCCCCCGTCCAAGCCGTTCTGGTTGACGTCGAATTCGAAAATCGGGGTCGCGGTTTGCGCAAGCAGCCCGGCTGAAAGCAGCACAGGCAAAGTAAGGGCAAGAAATTTCCAGGCAGAGTTTTTCACAGATGTCTCCTCGTGTTGCGATTGTGACCGGGCGAGCCGGAACCGCAAAGGGACAAGAGGGGACAGTTCGGGGCAATTCGGGACATTCCGCCCCGAAGTCATGGTTTCTGCTCTAGATACGTACGCCGCCGAGGTATGCGGCCAGTACGCCCGGCCCGCGGAGAAGGCAGAAATCCGCCGGCGCCCCGGGGGTCAGCGGGTCGGGCAGGCCGAGCATGTCACGCGGATTCAGGGCAGCCGCAACGGCGGCTTCTGCCTCAGGAAGCCGGGCCGCGCGGGCGAAGTTGACGACGGCGGCATCGAGCGTCAGAACGCTGCCGGCCAGCTTGCCGTCGTGCTCGGCCCGGCCGTTGGCGACGGTCACGGGAATGCCGCCGAGCATGTATTCGCCATCGCGCTGGCCGGTGGCCGAGATGGCGTCCGTGACCAGGATGCGGCGATGTTTCGGTTTGGCGCGCGCCCAGACTCCCATGACCGGCCCGGCGACGTGATAACCGTCCGCGATCAGTTCCGCATACAGTTCGTCCGCGATAAGGACGGCGCCGGTCAGGCCCGGTTCGCGATGTTCCATGGGCCGCATGGCGTTGAACGTGTGGGTCGCGCTTACGGCCCCGTCGGCGATGGCATCATTGGCCTGCGCGAGGGTTGCGTCGGAGTGTCCGAGGGAGATGCGGACGCCGGATTTCATGGCGTGGAGCTGCAGCTCGCGCGCCCCGTCGAGTTCCGGGGCAAGCGTCATGAGCTTGATGTGACCGCCGGCCGCCTGCTGGAACCGGTCGAAAAGCTCGGTGCTGGGCGGCTGCAGGCACTCCGGCGGATGGACGCCGCGGCGGCGGTGCGAGACAAACGGCCCTTCAAGGTGAATGCCGATGGGCCGCGCCTGCGCCGCCTCCGCGTCGCGGTCAATCCACAGCGCGATGCGTTCCAGCGCGGCCAGGGTGTCGTCCACCGGGGCGGTGACGGTGGTGGCTAGAAATTCCGACGTGCCATGCTGTGCCAGGAAGCTGCCCATGGCGGCTTCGCCCGCGCGATCGTCGCGCATGACGTCGTGGCCGGCGCTGCCATGAATGTGCACATCCAGGAACGCCGGGACGAGCAGCGCTTCCCTGTAGGCCTCTTCGCGGGCATTGCCGGGGACTTCGCCGAATTCGCGGGAGAAGACTTCAACCACGCGGCCGTCTTCGATGACGAGAACGGGCAATTCCAGCACTTGCCCGGGCAGAAGGGCGGTTGCGGCGGTGACGGCGATGCGCATGACACAAAAGTATCGCGCGGCGATTGCTAAAATGCGAACTTCGCGCGGAGGTCTGTTCCATTGCGTGTTCACAAAATTCTTGCCGTCGTTGCCAGCCTGATCCTGACTGCCTGCGCAGGTGCGCAGACTTCTGCCCGCAAGCCTGTGACTGGGCCCCCGCCTGTGCCGCTGACGCCGGCCGCGGACAGCGTGCTGAAGACGCTGGAGTCGTTGGAATTTCTGCCTGTCGGCGGATGGAAGTACCACGCCGGCGATGTTGACCACGGCGAAGACCCCACGCTCGATGATTCGTCATGGAAGACGGTGGACAAGGGCTTCAAGGCGCCCCGCGCGGCGGTGTGGTTCCGGCGGGAAGTCGAGGTGCCGAAGGCATTCAAGGGCTACGACCTGTCGGGCGCGCGCGTCTGGTTCAGCTTCAACATCGACGCCAACGGCCCGATGCCGCTGATCATCTATTTCAACGGACGCCGCGTTGCGCTGGGTGAAGACCTGGAGCCGATCGTGCTGTTTGACAAGGCGCAGCCGGGAGACAAAGTGCTGGTCGCCGTAAAGGCGCTGTACACGGTGGACGAAAAGTCTTTCCAGGGCGCTGAAGCGGACGTGCAGTTCTCTGAAGCGCGGCCGAACCCGTTCGCCTTTGCGACCGAGGCGCGCTGCGCCGACATCCTGCTGCCCAGCATGCATCCGGGCGACAAGCAGGCCGGCGCGCAATTGAATGCGGCCATCGAAAAAGTTTCGCTGGCGGCGCTGAGCAGCGCGGACCAGGCGCAGTTTGACGCCTCGCTGATTTCCGCGCAGGAGGGGCTGATCGGCCTGCGCCCGCTGCTGCAGCACGTGAAAGTGGACGACGCCGGCAATGCCCACATCGACGCCGCGTGGCTGTGGCCGATGAGCGAGACGATTGACGTGGTGCGGCGCACCTTCGGCACGGCGCTGCAGCTCATGCATGAGTACGACGGCTACACATTTACCCAGTCCGCCGCGCAGTATTCGGAATGGATGGAGCAGAAGTATCCGCAGCAGTTCGCCGAGATACAGGAGCGCGTGAAACAGCGCCGCTGGGAAATGGTTGGTGGCATGTGGATTGAGCCCGACCTGAACATGCCGGACGGCGAATCGCTTGTTCGGCAACTGCTGATCGGCAAGCGCTATTTCAAAGACAAGTTCGGCGTGGATGTAACGGTCGGCTGGAATCCGGACAGTTTCGGTTACAACTGGCAGCTTCCGCAGATCTACAAGAAATCCGGCGTGGATTACTTCGTCACGCAGAAGATGTGGTGGAACGACACGAACTTTCTACCGCTGAAACTGTTCTGGTGGCAGTCTCCGGACGGCAGCCGGGTGCTGACATATTTCCCGCACGATTACGTGAACGCGATTGAGCCGGTGAGGATCGCGAAGGACTTTGCCGCGGCGCGGATGGAGAATCCCGGCTCCGAAGAGATGTTGCATCTCTACGGCATTGGCGACCACGGCGGCGGCCCAACACGGGCCATGCTGGACGCGGCCGAGGGGTGGATGAACCCGGACTTTGTCTCGCGCAAGATGATGAAGAACTACACCCGCGACGTTGACCCGCGTGCGCCGGTGCTGCGCTGGTCATTCGCCGCAACGTTCTTTGCCGACATGCTGCCGAAGGTAGATACCGCGCATGCGCCGGTCTGGAATTACGGGACGCTGGCGGCGGGCAACGCGAAGCTGCCGGAACCTCCGCCGGGCAAGGTTTCGCTGCCGGTCTGGAACGACGAACTGTATCTCGAATATCACCGCGGCGTTTTCACCACGCAGGCCAAGCACAAGCAGAACATGCGCGACTCCGAAGAGTGGCTGTTGAACGCGGAGAAATGGTCGTCGCTGGCATGGCTCGATGGACTGCCGTATCCGGCGGACAAATTGAATGAGGCTTGGAAGAAAGTCCTGCTGAACCAGTTCCATGATCTGGCGGCGGGTTCCGGCATTGGTGTCATCTACAAGGACGCGCAGAAGGACTACGACGTCGTGCACTGGACGGCGAACGACGCGCAGCGCAACTCGATGGCGGCGCTCGATAGCCGCATCGACACGCAGACTCCGGCGAAATTCCAACACGCCGTGCCGGTGATTGTCTGGAACCCGCTCGCTTGGAAACGCACCGACCTGGCGCGCAGCGTGGTGGAGATGCCGGTCACTTCCGACGGAGTGGAAGTGGTGGACTCCAACGGCAAGCGCATGGCTTCCTTCTACGCAAAGTCACAATCCAGCGCCGCAATGCGGGTGAACTTTGTCGCGGAAGATGTTCCGTCACTTGGCTACAAGGTTTTTTATGTCGTGCCATCGAATGCTCGGCGCGAGACCGTGAAGGAGACACGCTTCTCCGCACCGATCCAGTTTGAGAACGAGTACCTGAGCGTGACGGTGAATCCGGCGAACGGCTGCATCACGCATCTTGTCAGCAGGAAGAGCGGCTTCGATGCGATTGCCTCCGGAGGCTGCGGCAACCAGTTGCAGACTTTTAAAGACACGCCGAAGGAATACGACGCGTGGAACATTGACCCGGGTACGCTGGACCATTTCACGCCGGTGGAGGCGCTCGACAGCATCAGTTTTCTGCCGGACGACGGCTTTACGACGGGCGTGACCATCGAGCGTCGCTTCGGTGATTCGAAGATCACGCAGAGCATCGGCCTGCTGCATGGCATTGACCGCGTGACTGTCACCAACGCTGTGGACTGGCACGAGACGCACGTTCTGCTGAAAGCGGCGTTCCCGCTGGCGGCGACGGCGAGCAAGGCAACGTTTGAGATTCCATATGGAGCGATTGAGCGGCCGACAACGCGCAACAATTCGTTCGAGAAGGCGAAGTTTGAGGTTCCCGCGCTGCGCTGGGCCGATGAGGGCGACGGGCAGCACGGCTTCTCGCTGCTGAACAACTCGAAGTACGGCTACGACGCGGTCGGCAGCTGGCTTCGCCTGTCGCTGCTGCGTTCGCCGACGTGGCCGGATCCGGACGCGGACCGCGGCCAGCAGAACTTCGAGTACTTCCTCTATCCGCACGAGGGAGCGTGGCAGCAGGCGGATACCGTGCGGCAGGGCTATGACGTCAACTATCCGCTGAGCTGCGTCACGGCGTCTCCGCATCCAGGGGATTGGCCGCGGGAAAAATCATTTGTGCAGGTTTCGCCGGACAACGTTGTGCTGACCGCGGTGAAGAAGGCCGAGGACAAGAACGCGCTGGTGTTGCGCATCTACGAAAGCGCCGGCAGGAAGACGGACGCGACCATTACGTTCGCGCCGGGATTTGCCGACGCCGCAGCGACCAACCTGATGGAGCAGGTTTCCGGGCCGGCGCGGTCGAGCGCCGACATGGTTACGGTACCTCTCGGCGCGTGGTCTATTGAAACGGTTGAGGTGACGCCGCAGAAGTAGCGACGTTGAAAAACATGCCGTTGGAACAGCAGGCTCCTCGACAGCGCGAGCACTCTCGTGCTCGCTCCGGTCGGAATGACAGATTTTGGTTTGACTATCCCTAGAAGCGGTAGCTCATCGAGAGCGATTTCACGCTGTTGGCGTGGAGTTGCGCCGCGGGCAGGTTGCCACTGGCCGGCGTGAGCGTATTTCCGATGTGGCCGATGCCGGCATCGATCGTCCAGCGGAATGTCGGCAGCCTGGTGAAGCGCAGGCCGTAGCTTTCCGTGCTGGGCAGATGCGTGTTGGCGGTGTACTGCGTGTAGCGCGGCTGCTGGGAAATTTCCGCACCGGGCTGGATGATGATGGCTCTTGGCGAACGCGAGATCGGGATCGGAATGCCGATACCGCCGAAGCCGCGCACGGCCCAGTCATGATCGGGATTCGGTGGCGTCGGCAGGCCCGTCGGGCCGGTCGTCGGCGTCACGTAGCTGGAAGCATTACCGCCCGCGCCGAACAACTGCGCGTTGGTGCCGCGAATGCCGGCATCGAGAAGTAGCGGGACTTTCAGCTTTGTCACCAGCTTGGTCGCGACCGCATAGATATCGCCATTGGTCTGCGGGCAGTGCGTGTTGCGCTGGCTCCCGGTCAGGTTGCATGGCGGGGCCAGCGCGCCGGTCACGTATTGGTCGTTGATACGAATGATTCCGCCGACGGCCACGGCAGGCACCCAGTTGTGGCCGTTGCGGTTCTCGCTGATGATTTTCACCTTGCCGTGAAACGCGTCGAAGCCGGCGTACTGCCAGAGCTTGCCGAGGTTGGTGTCGCGGCCGTTGGAGTGCGAGTTGCGCGTGTAACCGAACTCGATCCAGTTCTTGTAACCGCCGGTGATCGAGGAGATGTAGAAGTCGCCGATGACGGGGCCGTTGGCAACATAGTGGAAGCCAAGGGTGGGACGCGCCCAGCTATGGCCCGTTTCAGATGGCACCGTGTATGCGGCGGGAACAATAAAGCCGCCCGTCTCGCCTTCCAGCGCCAGCGACTGCGCCCGGAGCGTCCCGGGCAGCACCACGGCCGCAACAAAAAGCAGGCTAAGACAGACAAAAATCTTGGGGAAACGGAACATGCGTTGTCCTCACAGGCGACGGGCCGGAGCTGAAATGAATTACGGTTCAGCAGCGTACAGAGTGAAGGGCGGGGTCGTCAACACAGAGTTGTGCGGCGCGGAAAAAGCGGGAGCCGCCGAAGCAGCTCCCGCCTTCTTGAGAACCAAGGGTTGCGGCTACTTTTCCCAGATCTGGATCGCCGGGAAATAGTCCTTTGAGGTTGTGTCGAGCTGCAGGATTTCAGACGAGCTGACGACGTAGAGGACTCCGTTGTTGAGAACGGAGCTGCTGTTGGAAGTGAACGTGCCGCGGCCGTTCGAGGAGATGCTGTAGCTGCCGGAAGCGTCTCCGGTATACGCGCCGGGGTAGTTGGCGTAGGAAGCCTGCGTGATCAGCGTGCCGCCGCCGGAAGTTCCGCCGCTGCCATTTGCCGAGCCGGCGCCGACGACAAGCGAGGCGAGGCTGGTTGCAGGCAGCAGTGTGCCGATTGAATACTGCCCGCTGAAGGTGGAGTTCGAGAACGACGAGCCACTCTGCTGCTGCAGGTAGACCAGGCCGGGTTCGGTGGTCATGTTGGAATCCGGCTGCTCTGTGCAGAAGCCAAGCGCGCTCGAAGCCAGCCAGCAGACCGGCGGCGGAGCGTTGGTGCTTGGCTGGTTTCCAGTCAGCACCAGGCGGCCCGCCGGTCCGACCGAGTAGCCGTAGTTGAAGGCGACATTGCTGGTGACGTTGCCGGCATAGTTCGTGTCGGCCGTGCCGGCCAGGTTGTCGCCGGAGACTCCCAGCAGACCAACCGTGGCGTCGCTGTAGGCGTCGGCGTTGCCGGATTGTTCGTTGGCGAGGTCTTCCTTGGTTTCATAGAAGACGTAGTTGCCGCTGAGCGTGCTGCCGCTGAAGGCGCCGGACTGCTGGACTGCATTGCCGGCAACATAGGCGGCGGAATACTCGCTGCCGGCGGGCTGGTCGACCGCCAGCGTATACAGATGGCTGCTGTCGCCCACGTAGACGACGTAGGACTGCGGCAGCGCTCCGTTGCTGTATCCGGTCGCACTCAGCGAGGCAGTGGCGCGCCCCGCCCTGTCGGGCGCGGTGTAGCTGCCGGTCAGGGCGACATTGTTATCGGTGGCAAAGCCGGTCGCGATGTCGGTTGTGCCCGTGATGTTTCCGCTGCCGTTGAAGTTGAGCACTCCGGCGGCGGAAATATCGCCGTACTGGTTCTGTGCAACGTTGCAGTTGTAGCAGGTCTCCCCGGTCCAGCCGAAGGCGTAGCCGCCGTTGATGGAACCCTGGGTAAAGTCGCTCGCGTCCTGCATATGCAGCGCGCCGACCGCAATCTCAAAGCTGCCGAGAAGATCCAGCGGCTCCGCCTCGACAAACTGCGCGCTGGACGCCGCGGTATTCGTCACGCCGCCGCGCGTGGCGACCTGCAGGTCGACGGTAAAGTTGTTGCCGTCAAGCTCGATCGTGCCGGTCCCGTCCGTGCTCAGAACATAGCCGCCGGTTACGGAGATGTTTCCGGACCCGCCGCCGAGCGGGGAATTGAAATCAATCTCGCCGCTGGTGACATTTCCCATGCCGTCGAACGTGACGCTGCCGAGCAGTTGCGTCGTCAGGATGGCCGAGTTCAGGGTCCCGGATTGGGGCTTGGCCGTGCTGAGGGCCGCGGAGTGGGACGCCGGCTGCTTGAGGTTGAACATCTCGTGGAAGGTGTTCGCGGTTTTGGCGCTGGCGCCTTTGAAGGTGCGTGGCGTGGCTGTCGCGCTGGTGACGGCGCCGTTGGCGTAGTAATCGTAAACGCGGGCCTGGATGATGTACTGCCCATTCAGGCCAGGCTCAGTCTCTGGGTTCGGCCCGGGGCCGTTGTTGTCGCCGCAGCCGGTGGCCAGGGCCAGCGACGCGAGGATGGGGAGAGCAAGAAGAAGGGTACGGCGCATAGCGGGAACAACACCTCTGAAGTGCGAAAGTTGCGTTGCTGTCTCACCGGAGACCGCGGCAATGCGATGCGGCCAACGCGGCATTCGGTAGCATGGAAGTGATGGCTTCAGGTTACGGCAAGGGCCCCTATGCGCGCTGGATGTACCGCTGGGAGACTCGACTTACAACGCAGGATGAGAACCGGGTCGTCCGGCCCATGGAATGGGGCTTTGACTGGCTGGCCGATTTCAGCCCGCTGGCGCGGGAGATGGCTGCCCGCGAAGCAAGTGGCAGCCTGCCGATGCCGGAGGCGGAAGCCGCCATGCTCGCCGTCCAGACAGACCTTGCCGAACGCAGCGAGGAGTTCTTCGGCTATCGGACGCCGGGAGACTTCGCCATCGAGCAGCGGTATCCGGAGCCGTTTCCGACCAATGTGCGGGAAGAAACCCTGGCCGCCGAAGCCGAGTGGAAGCGCCGCATTGCCGCCGGAGAGATCGAGAAGGCGCCGTTCCTGCGGTTTACTTCGCCTGTCCGCACGCCGCATCCTGAAAACGACCGCGTGAACGCGCGCTGGTACGAGGCTCCGCCGCACACCGAGCCGGGGCGGCCGAAACAGGCGATCGTCGTGATGCCGCAGTGGAACGCCGACGCTTTCAGCCACAACGCGTTATGCGAAATCTTCATCAAGTTCGGCGTGTCGGGACTGCGGCTGTCCAAGCCCTACCACGACGTTCGCCGGCCGGCCGAGCTGGAACGCGCCGACTACGCGGTCAGCGCGAACGTGGGGCGCACAATTGCCAGCGCGCGGCAGGCGGTGGTTGATCTGCGCGCGTGCCTGGACTGGCTGGAGCAGCAGGGTTATGAGGACTTCGGCGTCCTTGGCACCAGCCTGGGTTCCTGCTATGGCTTCCTGGCCAGCGCGCACGACGCGCGATTGCGCGTCAACGCGTTCAACCATGCGTCCACCTGGTTTGGCGACGTGGTTTGGGACGGGCAAAGTACGCGGCACATTCGCGCCGGCTTCGAGCAGGCCGGGTTTGTCGGCGACAGCGGCAAGCAACGGCTGCGCGAGCTCTGGCGATGCATTTCGCCGCCGCAATACATTGAGAAGTTTGCCGCCAGCCGCAAGAACGTGCGCGTCATCTATGCCGACTACGACCTGACGTTTCCCCGGGCACTGTCGCTGGACGTTATCCAGGGCTTTCGCGATCACAAGCTGGATTTCGACTATCGCGTCCTGCCCTGCGGGCACTACACAACCGGCGAGACGCCATTCAAGTACCTCGATGGCTGGTGGCTGGGGAGTTACGTGCATCGCGAGTTCAAGAAACTGCGAGAAGAGCGCAAGCGCCGCGCGGTCCAGTCCGCGGCGCCTTCGGCCGTGGCAATCACGAGCCAGCAGGACGGGAAATTGAAGGCAGAAGAGCGCCTCCAAAACTTTCTCCCGACCCGGGTTTTCCCAGAACAGGATAAGCGCTGACATTACCAAAGGTCATGTACTAACTAGTAAACCTGGCCTGCTTGAAATTGACCGCAAAATGAGGAAATGCATCGGCCTGCGAGAGATTTTCGCGCCAGACCGATATTTCCCGAAAATGCAGCGATGCGTCGAAAGTTACCTGCGACGGTTTTGTAAGCCGCTTAGAATCACGGACCTGCAACTTTTGAGGCGGTGCGAGGCGAAACGCCGAGGGCTAACTTTGCCCTCACAGTCTTCCATTCCGGGCCGATATTGTCCCGAGGATGAAGCTTTGAGACAGATATGTAGACACCAGGAGCGCCGAGTTTTCCACGTTCCCCTCAAACCGAGAATTGCACGGTCTCTGGGCAATTCTTAGAACAGGACGTTGCTATGCATGCACAGAGCATGACTGACCCGATTTTTTCGTTGCTTCCGCGAAAGTCCGCCTTCGCGAATTTCTTTCGCAAGCCGGTTTCCAAAGTGGCTGGCTCGTTTGGTTTGCCGATTTCCGTCGCCTTCCAGCCGATCTTTGATGTTTCACAGAAGAAGGTCATGGCGTATGAGGCGCTGGCCAGGACTGTAAAGGGAGGCGGCATCGCTGAGCTGCTCTCGCACGTCAACGACGCGAACCACTGCGCATTCGATCAGCTCTGCCGGCGGACCGCGCTCGACTACGCGACGCGCCTTGGCCTGAGCGTGACGGGCGCCAGCCTGTGCCTGAACATCAACCCCAACGCCGCCATGGACCCGGAAGCAAGCATCGAGAAAACGCTTGATGTCGCGAAACACCTCGGTTTTCCGATTGACCGCCTGATCCTCGAAGTCACAGAGGACGAGCGCGCGAGGGAGCCTGAGTTGTTGAACAAGGTCATCCAGGCATACCGCAGCCTCGGCATGCGTGTCGCCATTGACGACTTCGGCGCCGGCTATGCCGGGCTGTCGATGCTGACTTCGCTCGAAGTCGACATCGTGAAGATTGACATGCAGCTTGTGCGCAATATTCACTGCCTGCCGACCAACCGCGCCGTGGTGGAGATGATCGTTCGCATGGCGGAGGGGCTCGGCATCCAGGTGATCGCGGAAGGCGTTGAGACGGCCGCGGAATACCACGCGCTGCGCGACCTAGGCGTGAACTATATGCAGGGCTATCTGCTGGCGCGGCCGGGCTTTGAGCACCTGCCGTACTCGTATAGCTGGTCGGCGCTGGACGGACATTCGCCCGCATTCGCCGCGGCGTAAAATGGCGGGGATGCCCGTCCTAGAAGCCACCACACCGTACGTCTCGAACATGGCCCGCTCCCTTGCCGAAGCTGATCCGGCGGTAGAGCGGGCCATTGAACAGGAAATCAACCGCCAGCACGACGGCCTGGAGATGATCGCCAGCGAGAACTTTGTCTCGCGCGCCGTGCTCGAAGCAGCCGGTTCCGTGTTTACCAACAAATACGCGGAAGGCTATCCGGGCAAGCGCTATTACGGCGGTTGCGAATACGCGGACGTCGTCGAAAACCTGGCACGCGACCGCGCGAAACAATTGTTCGGCGCAGAACACGCGAATGTGCAGCCGCACTCCGGCTCACAGGCCAACGCCGCGGCCTACATGGCCGTCCTGCAGCCGGGCGACACGATTCTTGGCCTCGACCTGGCGCACGGCGGACACCTGACGCATGGCCACAAGCTGAACTTCAGCGGCAAGCTGTACAAGGTTGCCAGTTACGGCGTTTCCGCAAGAGACGAGCGCATTGACTACGACGTGCTGCGCGAGACGGCGCTGCGCGAGAAACCGAAGGTCATCATCGGCGGCGGCTCGGCCTATCCGCGGACATTTGATTTTCCGCGCATGCGCGAGATTGCCGATGAAGCCGGCGCGCTGCTGCTGATCGATATGGCGCACTTCGCAGGCCTGGTCGCCGGCAAAGTACACCCTTCGCCGGTGCCACACGCGCACATCGTTACCACCACGACGCACAAGACACTGCGCGGCCCGCGCTCGGGGCTGATTCTTTCCAGGCAGGAATTTGCGGCTGCGATTGACAAGTCTGTCTTTCCCGGCCAGCAGGGCGGCCCGCTGGTCCACATCATGGCGGCCAAGGCGGTCGCATTTGGCGAGGCCCTGCAGCCGGACTTTGCACACTATGCGGCGCAGATTGTGGCCAACGCCAAGGCGCTGGCCGATGCGATGCAGTCCGCGGGCTATCGCGTGATTTCCGGCGGCACGGACACGCACCTGATCCTGGTCGATGTTTTCGAGAAAGGCATTCTTGGCTCGGAAGCCGAGACAGCGCTCGACGCGGCGGGCATTACGGTGAACAAGAACGCGATTCCGTTCGACAAGAATCCGCCGATGAAGCCGAGCGGCATCCGTATCGGCACTCCGGCGCTGACGACGCGCGGCATGAGGGAAAACGAAATGCGCACCATCGCCGGATGGATCGCGGAGGCGCTGGCAGGTCGAGGCGATGCGGCGACGCTGACCCGCATTCGCAGCCAGGTGAGGGAGATGGCCGACAGCTTCCCGCTGTACGGCTGGCTGCGCGACGAGAAATAACTTTATCGCGCAGCGCGGGTGGCATAGGATAGGCGCTCGAAATCTCTCCAGCACGAACGGAGCCCTCACATGATCTGGACGCTGATCTTTCTTGCCGGTGTGTTGACCGGCCTGCGCACTTTTACTCCGCTTGCCGTCTCCACATTCTTCATGCGCCATGGCCGGCTCAAGCTGGCGGGAACGCCGCTGCATTTTCTGGATACGATGGCGGCGCACCTGATCCTCGTGTTCCTCGCCCTGCTTGAAATTGTTGGCGACAAGCTGCCCAGGACTCCCGCGCGTACGTCTGCCGTCGGGCTGACCGGCCGCATTCTTATGGGCGGACTTGGCGGCGCGATGCTGGCGTTCGCAACCGCCATGCTGCCCTGGTGGCAGGGCTCACTGGTTGGCGTGATTGGCGCGCTGGTTGGAACGTACGCCGGCTGGTTCGTGCGCACACGCACCGTGATGGCGCTCAGGTGTCCGGACTGGATGGTCGCAGTGTGCGAAGACCTGGTCGCCATCTTCGGCAGCATCTGGGTGATGTCGCACGTATAGCTGCGCATCCAAGTCAGGACCTATGGAGCAATTTGACGCGATCGTGATTGGCGCCGGGCAGGGTGGCGGCCCGCTGGCAGGCGCGCTTTCTGACGAAGGCAACAAGCGCGTCGCCATCATTGAGCGCAGCTTTGTCGGCGGCACGTGCATCAACACCGGCTGCACGCCGACCAAGACCATGGTCGGGTCCGCGGGTGTCGCGTACCTTGCACGGCGTGGCGCGGAGTTCGGCGTCAACACCGGCGACATTTCCGTGGACATGAAGAAGATCGCGGCGCGAACGCGCGGCGTTGTGGAACAGTTCCGCTCAGGCAGCGAGAAGGCGCTGACTTCAAAAAAGAATGTCACGCTGATCTACGGTTCCGCGAAGTTCGCCGGGCCGCGCGTCGTAAGGGTGGGTGAGCGCGAACTGACCGCGCCGTGGGTGTTCATCAACACCGGCACGGACACTATGGTCCCCGACTTCGACGGCATCCACGATGTTCCGTACCTGACGAACGCCACCATCGAGACGCTGGAAGAGTTGCCGGCGCACCTGCTCATCCTTGGCGGCTCCTACATCGCGTGCGAGTTCGGGCAGATGTTTCGCCGCTTCGGCAGCAAGGTAACGATTTTCGAGCGCGGGCCACAGCTGATGGGACGCGAAGACAAGGACGTTTCCGATTGCCTGCGGCAGATTTTTGACGCGGACGGCATCGCGATGCACTGCAACACGAAGGTGACCGCAGTAAAGCCGCGGGACGGTGGCGTGGAGCTCACCGCGGACGGGACTTCGCACCGCGGCTCGCATCTGCTGATTGCCGCGGGGCGGTCGCCCAACACTGGTGATCTTGGGCTGGACACGGCAGGCGTCGAAATAGACAGCCACGGTTACATAAAGGTAAACAAAAAGCTGGAGACCGCTGCGGAAGGCGTGTACGCGCTGGGCGACGTCAAGGGCGGCCCGGCGTTCACGCACATTTCCTATGACGACTTCCGCATTCTGCGCGACAACCTGCTGCGCGGCGGGGACCGCAACACCGGCGACCGCATGGTTCCGTATACCGTGTTTACCGATCCGCAGATCGGCCGCATCGGCATGAGCGAGGCGGAGGCGCGCAAGAGCGGCAAGAGAATCGCCACTGCGACCATGCCGGCGTCTTCGATTGCGCGCGCGACGGAGATTGGGCAGCCGCGCGGCATGATGAAGATCATCGTGGACCGCGATACCGACACGATTCTCGGCGCGACGATGATGAACTCCGACGGCGGCGAGATGGCCGCGGTTGTCGAGCTGGCGATGATGGGCGGGATTACCTGCCGGCAGATCCAGGATGCGGTGTTCGCGCACCCGACGTGGGCGGAGAGCCTGAACAATCTTGTCGGCAAGTTGAAGGATGTGGACTGAGGCAGTTGTCGGTTCTCAGTTGTCAGTTCCCGGTGCTTTGGCGGTCACGCCCCGTGTAGAGGACCGTTCTTTATCGGACGCTGGTTGCTACTTGTATGCGGCAGAGGCGACAATCACCGGTTATGTCTGTGACCGCCATCAACGACCTGCGACAGCCGGAAGTGCCTGCCGCCAACCGTTCTGAAACTGTCCGCCCCGTGCAATCCACTCCTGGCCGGCCGCTGCGCGTCCTCGGCGTGCCGCTCGACCTTGGCCAATCCCGCCGCGGCGTTGACATGGGCCCGTCCGCCGTCCGGGTCGCCGGCCTGGAGGCGCGCCTCGAAGCCCTGGGCCACACCGTAGAAGACGGCGGCAACATCGTCGTCGCCATCGCGGAAACCAAGCAGGAGGGCGATTCCAGCGCGAAATATCTGAAGGAAATCACCTCGACCTGCACGCGCGCCGCGGACTTCGTCGTCCAGACGCTCGAAGCCGGCCAGACGCCGCTGGTCCTCGGCGGAGACCATTCCGTCGCGGCCGGAACCGTCTCCGGCGTCGCCGAGTTCTACCGCCGCAAGGGGCAGAACATCGGCCTCATCTGGATCGACGCGCACTCCGACATGAACACTCCGGCGACGTCGCCCAGCGGCAACGTCCACGGCATGCCGCTGGCCGCGCTCCTCGGCCTCGGCCCGAAGGAGCTCGGCGACATCTACGGCTGGTCGCCCAAAGTGCGGCCGGAGAACTGCGTGCTGCTCGGCGTCCGCGACATAGACCAGGCCGAGCGCGACAACATCCGAGCCGCCGGAATCCAGGAGGTCTACACGATGCGCGACATTGACGAGCGCGGCATGCGCACCGTGATGGAAGAGGCTCTCCGCGCCGCCGGCCGCGGGACCGCCGGCTACCACGTCTCGCTCGACATGGACTGGATCGACCCGGAAGATGCTCCCGGCGTGGGAACGCCGGTCCGCGGCGGCGCAACCTACCGCGAAGCGCACCTCGCCATGGAAATCATCGCCGACCACGGTCGCATGCTCAGCATGGAAGTCGTCGAAGTAAACCCGGTGATTGACGAACACAACCGAACCGCGGACCTGGCAGTCGAGCTGATCAGCTCGGCGTTCGGGAAGAAGATTCTGTAAATTCCATCTGCTGGTTACAATTCGCGCGTGCCTGCGACAGGAACCCCGAACGAGCCGCGCGCTGCGCTGGCATTTCTGAAGCCGCTGATGCCGCTGCGCTTCCTGGCTGCCGCGTACATCGTCGGCGCGCACTTTTACCGCATCCTGCCGCCGTTCCTGCCGCCTGCCGGGCCGCCGGTCTGGCTGGTGCGCGTGTTCAGCCTGGGGTTCGCGATTGTCGGGCTGTTCTTCGTGCTGTCTGGATTTGGGCTCGCCTCCGTCTACCTGTCGCCGCGCAACGGCGAATTCCGCAAGCCAAAGTTCTTCCTCGCGAGGTTCGCACGCCTCTATCCCGTCTACATCGCATCCCTGCTGCTCGACGCACCACGATGGCTCTATGTCATGCACGGCAAGCTGCACTTCTCCGCCGCGCACATCGGCGCGGTGGTCGCCGCGAACCTGCTGCTGCTCCAGGCCTGGGCTCCGGAAAACCTTCTCTATCTCAATCCGGCGTCGTGGTTTCTGTCCGGAAGCCTGTTCTTCTACGCGATGTTTACGCTGCTCGGCGCGGTCGTATGGCGCTTGCCGGCGCGCGCCGCAATCATCACCGCGGTCGTTCTCTATCTCGCCGGTTCCGGCGTTGCGCTGCTTATCCCGCCATCGCCGGAGATCGTCGCCAGGCTTTACTACCTGCCCCTGTCGCACCTGCACGAGTTCCTGCTTGGCATCCTGCTGGCGCGCGTCTGGATTACGCTGGGACCCGGGTCCGCGCGGCCGCGGCTGCGTTCCGGCTGGCTGACCGGGCTGGCCGCGGTTGCCACGCTGGCGCTCGTCGCCGGTGCATGGCTGGTCCCGCTGGAACGCTACCGCATCCTGCTGCAGCACGGCGTGCTGTTCCCGCTCTACGCGCCGGTCGTGCTGCTGCTGACCAACGGAACGTCCGCTATCGCGCGGCTGATGACGCGGCCGGCACTCATCCGCCTGGGCGAAGCGAGCTATGGTCTGTACTTGTTCCACGGCCCGCTGCTGGCGTATTTCCACGCCGACATCGCGCGGCATGGGTGGCCGGTGATTGCGTACGTTGCGTTGTGCCTCGCGCTGAGCCTGGCAAGCGTGCGCTGGCTGGAAACGCCGATGCGGCGGACAATCCTCGACTGGCGTCACGCCCGCACACGAAAAACCGCTGCCGCTGCGTCACTCTCCTGATGCAGTTACATGTCCCATGGGAATATCTCGTCGTGTTTCGTGTTGAATTTGAAGGTTGTCAGAATCCATCCCCTTTCAGATTTGAAAGATATGAATTCTCCAAAGACAGGGCCGCTGTCGTAATTCAGGACCAGGTATGCGATCTGGACTTAGGGGTTACATAACGCACTTTTACAATGTCGTAGCTCTCGCGCAGCCCGCGCTCCGTTAGCATCAGAAGCGTCATGGCAAAGAAGTTGCGCGTGGGTGTTCTGTTTGGCGGCCGCTCCGGCGAGCATGAAATTTCTCTGCTCTCGGGCGCGTCCATCCTGAAAGCAATCGATCGCAGGAAGTTCGACGTCGTTCCCATCGGCATCACGAGGGAAGGCCGCTGGCTCACGTCTTCCGCCGCGGAACACCTGCTGTCCGGTGAAAAGCAGCCGGAGTTTCTCGCCGCAACCGCGACCACAGTCGCACCACGCGCCGGCGACCCGCAGGCAACGTCTTCCGCCGCCGTACTGGCGCGCGGCGAAGCCGTCATTATCCCGCCTGTCCCTCAGGCAAGCGTTCGGGGAAGGAAATCGGCAACACAACTTGTTCCGTTTGAAACCGACCGCTCGCAATCAAGCGGCGCAACGGCGCTGGAACTCGACGTCATCTTCCCGGTCCTGCATGGCACGTTCGGCGAAGACGGAACGGTCCAGGGGCTGCTCGATCTCGCCGGCATTCCGTATGTCGGCTCCGGCGTGCTCGGCTCCGCAACCGGCATGGACAAGGACGTGATGAAGAAGCTGTTTCTCGCCGCCGGTTTGCCGATTGTGGGGCACGTCACGCTACTGCGCGCCGAGCTCGAAGCCGACCCGAAGAAGGCCATGAAGCGCATCGAGAAATCGCTGCGATATCCGCTCTTCGTCAAGCCCGCAAACCTCGGGTCCTCGGTCGGCATCAGTAAAGCGCACGACAGGAAAGAGCTGCTGCCGGCGCTCGAACTCGCGGCAAGCTACGACCGCAAAATCGTTATCGAGCAGGGCGTCGGCCGGAGGAAGAAAGCGCGCGAACTGGAAGTCGCCGTGCTGGGCAATGACGATCCGAAGGCTTCCGTCGTCGGCGAAATCGTTCCCGGCAAGGAGTTCTACGACTACGAAGCCAAATATCTCAGCGAAGGTTCCGTGCCGCTGATTCCCGCGCCGGTTTCAAAGAAGACGGCGAGCAAGGTGCGCGCACTCGCGGTCGAAGCCTTCCGCGCCTGCGACTGCTCAGGGCTCGCGCGCGTTGATTTCCTGCTCGATCCGGACACGGACAAGCTGTGGCTGAATGAGATCAACACCATGCCCGGCTTCACTTCCATCAGCATGTATCCGAAGTTGTGGGAGGCGAGCGGACTGAAGTATCCCGACCTGATTGCCCGACTGATTGAGCTGGCGATGGAACGCGGCAAGGACCGCGCCCGAAACCAATATGCGCGGCATTAGCTTACGAACGCGCGGTACCGGCGTCTCAACCGGCACCATGCAACTTTTGCGAATTACATTTGCTGTTCTGTCGGTTTGTGTTTCAGCAGCGGCGCAAAGCGCGCCCGCGGCCGCGCCGTCTCAGCAGGAAATTTACGCAGCACTCACAGGCAGATGGGTCGGCGTCCTCCAGTATCGCGATTATCAATCCGACGGCCGCGTGGAATTGCCGACCTGGCTCGAAATCACCCCGGCGCCGGATGGCAAGTCTCTGCGACTTGCCTACACGTTCGACGACGGCCCGACGAAGACCGTGCGCGAAACCGATACGCTCGCCATCGATCCCGCTGCCGCCACCTGGACCATCACGAGCGACGACGGCAAGACCATGTATTCCGTCGAAGGGCTGGCCGCGATGCACAGCGCCCGCGGGAAACTGACTCTCGCCGGCAAAGGCACCGACAACGATAAGCCGGCTGACGTGCGGGAAAATGTTCTGCTGGGGCGAAACATCTTCAGCATGGAGCGCACGGTCCGGACCGGCGATGACAAGCAGTTTCTGTTCCGCCACAAATACGTCTTCACGCGCGAGCAGCCGCCTGCGGGCAAATAATCACGCGCTGCGTTCGATGGCGGCAGCGGCGCGGAAGGAATTCGCTTCGTCAAAGTGCCGCGCCAGCACCTGCACGCCAATCGGCAAGCCGCTCGGTGCATCCGGCTTCGCGCTACTGCGCCCGGCCGGAACACTCAGCCCGCAGATCCCCGCCAGGCTGGCCGTGACGGTGAACACGTCGGCCAGATACATCGCCATCGGGTCGTCGGACTTTTCACCCAGCCGAAAGGCCGGCGTCGGCGTCGTGGGGCAGACGAGCGCGTCCACGTCCGCAAACGCCGCGAGGAAGTCGCGCGTGATGAGCGTGCGAACCTGCTGCGCTTTCTTGTAATACGCGTCGTAGTAGCCTGCGCTGAGCGCGTAGGTCCCGAGCAGGATGCGCCGCTTCACTTCCGGCCCAAAGCCCTGCTCCCGCGTCTCGCGATACATCGCCGCGAGCGTGCGCGCCTCTGCCGCGCGCGGGCCATAACGCACGCCGTCGAAGCGCGCAAGGTTTGCGCTTGCCTCTGCGGTCGCGACTACGTAATACGTCGGGATGGCGTACTTCGTGTGCGGCAGC
Source organism: uncultured Acidobacteriaceae bacterium (assembly GCA_963848685.1). Classification (GTDB taxonomy): domain Bacteria; phylum Acidobacteriota; class Terriglobia; order Terriglobales; family Acidobacteriaceae; genus CAWKED01. The sequence goes on from CAWKED010000001.1 coordinate 65,861, forward strand.
GAGACTTCTTTCACCTCCGCGCCTTCGCGGCGCAGCGCGTCGAGCGAGCGCTCCACGGCGTCTCTGACTTCCGGATCAAGACCTTCGCCAAAAAATTCCTTCGGCACGCCAACCCGCATGCCCCGCACATCGCGCCCGGTGGCGGCGGCGTAATCTTCCACCGGACGCTCGCTCGAAGTGGCGTCCATGGCGTCGTGTCCGGCGATGATGCTCAGCGTCGTGGCAGCGTCTTTAACCGTGTGGGCGAACGGCCCGATGCGGTCCAGCGACGAAGCAAAGGCGATCAGCCCGTAGCGCGAAACTCGGCCGTACGTCGGCAGCACGCCAACCACTCCGCAGAAAGCCGCGGGCTGGCGAACGCTGCCGCCGGTATCGGTGCCGAGCGTCAGGACAGCGTTTTCATCCGCCACCGCGGCCGCAGAGCCGCCGCTGGAGCCGCCGGGAACATACGCTGGCGCCGCCGGGTTCCGCACCGGGCCGTAGGCGGAATTCTCGTTCGAGCTGCCCATCGCGAACTCGTCACAGTTCAGCTTGCCCAGCACGACTGCGCCTTCGGCTTCGAGCTTCTGCACCGCTGTCGCGGTGTACGGCGGGCGATATCCCTTCAGGATTCTTGAGCCCGCCGTCGTGACCGTGCCCTCCGTCGTCAACACATCCTTGATGCCCACGGGCACGCCGGCCAGCCTGCCCGGTTTCTCGCCCTTGCGCGCGGTATCGTCCACGCGCGCGGCCTGCGCAAGCGCGCGCTCGCGGCTCAGCGCCAGCCAGGCATTCGTCTCAGGATTGCGCTCGGCAATGCGCGCGAAGAACGCCTCCGCGATTTCCGTCGCGGTGGTTTGGCCGCCTTCGATACGGGCACGGATGCCGTCAATCGTGTGTGCTTGGTTCATCTGTGGGTGATTGCTTTTTCCAATGCAAACTCTAGTTCGTTGTCATTCCGCAGGTCGCCGAAGGCGGCCGGAGGAATCTGCAGTTGCCTTTCCTGCCCTCGCCAGCTCGTCCGGCGTATAACAATTCTCGCTCAAGTCTGCCCATGCAGGATTCTGTTCGTTGATCAGCGCCTCTTTGAGCTCGCGACGCATCTGCTTCACTTCCTTTTCGCGCGCAATGGCGTTCCGGACCCAACCGTACTCTTCCATCCACACAAGGCGGTCGCATCGGTAGTTGGAGGTGAAGCCCTTGACTCTCCCAGTCTTGTGCTCGAAGACGCGGCGTTGAACGCTGTTCGTTACCCCGCAATAGAGCACATGGGTGCGGCTCGACAGCATGTACACCCGGTAGCGGTGGTCCTTGAGTAAGACCAACTGCAGATTCCGCCGGTCGCCGCGGCGACCTGCGGAATGACACCAAAGAAAGATATGCGAGTGACGAGGAATCACCACTCAGCCTTGCGGCTATGCATTACCGCCGCAAGACACTACCGCTCGATCACCTTCGGCACTTTGAAGTAGACGCCGTCCGTCTCCGGGGCTTCGCGCATCACGACGGCGCGGTCGAGCGACGGCCGCAGCGCATCGCTGCGCAATGCCCCTCGCGAATCGCCCGCGCGGTCTTCCGGCAGCGCGGGAATTCCGGCCGCCATCGGCTCCACGTTCGAGGTGTCCACTTCGTTCAGCTCGGCAATGTGCGACAGGATGGCGTTCAAATCCTTCAGCATGCGTGAAGCTTCATCCGGCTGCAATTCCAGAGACGCCAGCTCCGCCACACGCTGCACATCCGCCAGCGTTGCGCCTGCATTCTTGTTTGAATCCGTGGTCAGCCGCGTGTCCTCTTCACTGCAAAGGATATATCGTTCACTTCCACGCCGGTGAGCTGGCGCAGCCGCGTCACGTACTGTGCGCGCAGGCCGCCGAGTTCGTTCCATTCGCGGCCTTCGACTTCGACGCGCAGGACTCCGTTGCCGTAGGTTGCGGCCCTGGCGCGAGCCGCAACCGTCCGTCCGCAGACATGCGGCCATGCCGCGAGAACACGGTCTTCCGGCGGCAGTCCGCGCAGAAGGTCCGCCGTGACACTGGTCGCCGCGTTGCGAATGTGCTGCATGTTGCTATTGTCCGCCGGGCTATGGCTCGAGCCTGTGGACAGCGTGGAGAACCTGTTCGACCGAGATGCGCTCCATACAGGGCCCACTCAATGCTGCACGGTCAAACTCCCAACCTAGATCAAGATAGCCACAATCGTCGCCTTGAGCCTGAAGGCCAATAGCTCTAGGTCCCCGAGGGCCCCAGTGCCTTTCGTTTGTTGGCCCACATAGGCCTATGACCGAGCCTCCGACGATGGCCGCCAGATGCATCGTTCCGGTATTCACGCTGACGACCAGCCGTGCATGTTTCAGGAGCACGGCGACTGCAGGCAGGCCGCGCGGAGCGTCAAAAACCGTGGCGTGCAATTTCGTCGCCAGCGCCTCGGCCCTTTCGATGTCCGCGGGCCCGGCGGTCAGGACCAGTTTCATGTCCGGCCAACGCTCGCGCAGCTTTGCCGCCAGCTCCATCCACCGCTCTTCGGGCCACTCCCGCAGTGCGTGATTGGCTCCCGTTGCCCAGCAGTGAAACACGACTGCCTCTCGCCACTTCTCATCCAGCGGTGTTTCGAAGACTTCCGGCCTCAGGGCAAGCGGGAACTCCGTTCGCGGCGCGCCGGAAGCTGCTTCGAGCGCGTCTGCGAGCACGGCGAAGTTTTCCGATTCATGGCGGTCGCCGCGATGTTCCACATGTATGTCCAGCGCAGCATGGCGGTGCTGCGCCTCGCGGGAAAATCCCGCCGTAAATTTCGCGCCGCTGCGCGCCGTCATCCACGCCGTCACGCGCTGCCAGGCGGAAAAGTCCACCATCACGTCCAGCTTTTCCGCCTGCATCGTGCGAATGCTCCTCCACGGCTTCGTCAGGGAAATCTCGACGATGCGATGCACGCCGGGAAGCATCTCCGCGGCAGCGCGATTTCCGGAGGCCGCGAAAAATACGATCTCAGCCTGCGGCCACAGCGCATGCAGGCGCGAAATAGCGGATGAAGCCAGCAGCGTGTCCCCGATGGTTGTCGAAGTCAGGACGCCGACGCGGCGTACCTTCTCTCGCGTAGGCAATTGGCCGCGCCTGCGAAGCGCTGCCGCGGCCCACACAAGCGGGATCCCGGCCCAGCGGTCCACCAGGCGATTGACTGTGCTGCCACGTTTCATCCGGTCAAGGCTAGCGCATCCGCTGGAACGTCTCTTCGTGACGGTCGTCGCGATACGTCAGCGCGGTCACCTTTCCTGTCGCGTCCTTCTGGAAAAAGATGCGCACCGTTCCGCCGCTCTCGAGGAAGAACGTGTTCGCGCTCTCCGGCAGCAGAATGTTCACCGTCGAGCGCTGGTGCATCAGCAGCCGGTCGGCATCGCGCGTGATCCAGAACTTGACGCTGCCATTCTGGCCGTACTCGCCAGCATAGGCGTCGTACTGGCCGGGATCGACATGCGCCGGCACGGGGTGGATTGGCACGACGCGCCGCTCGGCATACGCAGGCTGCTTCGGCACTTCTTCCAGCGAATGGTTCAGCAGCCAGCGCGGCAGCTCCGGCTCGGCAAACGCGCGGTCCCACGACGGGTGCCCGACACGCTCATACAGCCAGAAGCGCACGTGGCCGCCGGAGTTCTTGAACGCCTCGTACATCTCCTCGGACTGCGCCGGGGAAACCACCGGATCATCCGCGCCGTGGAACATCCAGACCGGCGTGTGGCCGATGGCGTTGACATACTGCTGCGGCAGGTTCGGGTCCTGGTGGCGGCCGCCCGCGACCCAGTCCCACCGGATGCCGCCGCACACCGGCACAATCGCGGCGAAGCGGTTGGGATACGTCTTTGCGATCTCCCAGGTGCCGAACCCGCCGAGCGAGATTCCGGCAAGATACGTGTGTTCCGGGTCGCCGTGGAACTCGCGCTCGGTCGCGTCCAGCGCGGCCATGGCCATCGCCATCATGTCGGGGTCAGGCCAGTAGTGGTGGTTGTACGGGACCTGCGGCATGACGACAAGAAACGGCCAGCGCTCGGGATGATTGCGAATGGCGGCGGGCAGGCCGATGTTGGTTTCCGTCTCGCCGTCCGCGCCGCGTTCGCCAAGCCCGTGCAGGAAAAGGATGACCGGCCACTTCTTCTTCGGGTCGTAGTCCTGCGGCACGTAGACCATGTAGCGGTAGGTCACGCCGCGGGAAACGACTTTGCGGTTCAGAAAGCCGGTGTCTTCCTGCCGCTCCGGCCTGGCGGCAAGCGCGGTGCACGCGAGCAGCAGCACGCAGCAGAGCAGCGCCATTTTGTGCGGCCGAAAGCACATGGTTCCTTGAAGGATAAACAAAGTATCCGGCGGCCGAGAGTTCGCGTCTTATCGCCAGAGCACAGCGGAGGCAATTGCGATGCAACTGGCGATGTTTGGCGCGACGGGCGGCACGGGTCGGCTGGTACTGGAAAAAGCGCTGGCCGGCGGCCACCAGGTCAAGCTGCTGGCGCGCAATCCGGAAAAGCTTCCGGCCGAAATGCGGAGCAACCCGGCAGTTCGCGTCATCCAGGGCGACGCCCGCGACCCGCTGGTGGTCAACCAGGTCGTCTCCGGGGTGGATGCGGTGGTTTCGACGCTGGGGGCGAGTTCGCCGTTTGAGAAGAGCGATCTGCTCGGGCGCTCTATTCCGCTCGTAATGGCCGCCATGCAGCAATACGATGTTCGCCGCATCGTCGTGCTGGGTTCGGGCGGCTGGCAGCCCGGCGCGCTGGCGAAGCAATCACCGCTCCGGCGCTGGCTGATGGAGAGCGTGGCCATGAAGATTCTCAAGCAGCCGGTGGAATCGCAGAAGCAGCAGGAAGCAGCGATCCTGCCGAGCGACCGCGCGTGGACCATTGTCGCGCCGCCACGGCTGACGAACGCCAGACCGCGCGGCAGCTACCGCGTGGACGGCGATGCCCTGCCGGCCAAGGCTTCGCAGATTTCCCGCGCCGATGTGGCCGACTTCATCTATCGCACGCTGTTCTCGCCGGAATGGGAGCGGCGCAGGGTTTTTGTCAGCTGGTGAACGTTGTGGAGCAGGCCGCGTTAACCCTGCCGCGGTGGCCAGGAAAACAAATGCTCCCGGATCAATCAAAAACCGGCAGGTGCTCGTGGTCGACGCTGGGCACCGGTTCGGTCGGACAGCCGGCTTTCTTCCACGCCTTCAGGCCGCCATCAATCACGCGCGCGTTGTAGCCGCGCCCGTTCAGCATGTGCGCCACGCGCGCACTCGTCGCTTCCCGCGAGCAGGAGCAGTAGACGTAGACTTCGCACGCCGGCGTGAGCAGCTCCTGCAGCATGGCGAGCTCTTCCGCCAGGCGGTTCGGCTCAATGCGGATGGAGTTCTTGATGCGCTGCATGCCGTGGTCGTAATAGCCGTGGCTGCGGACATCGGCGATGACCAGCAGACGGTCGTGGTCGTGCTCGGCGATTTTCTCAGCGAGCTGTTCGGCGGTAATGCGTTCCACCGCGCGATACTTGCGCGCGCGCAGCGTCTCAACCAGCAGCAGGATCGCGTAGGCCACCAGTCCCGCGACGACGACGAAGACGACGAGATGCGCGGCCGTGTGCATCAACGCCGCAATGCGCGCGAAGAAATGGCTGAAGAAGAAGCCGATGCCGAACCAGACCATGCCGTAGAAGACCGCGCCCACCGCATCCAGCCGCAAGAAGCGCGTGAACCGCATATTCAGCGACCCGGCCAGCGGCGCGGCCATGGAACCGAACCCCGGCAGGAACTTCGACACCATCAGGACAACCGGCCCGCGCTTGTAGAAGTAATTGGACGCGCGGAAGATGCACGTCTCGTGGTTCAGCGAGACCCGGCAGAGCCCCGCGATCAGCCACCAGCCCATGGTCCTGCCGCCGAAATAAAGCAGCGTATCGGCGGAGATGGCCGCGCCGATCCCGGTAAGCAGGGCGAGCTGCGGGCTCAGCATGTGGCGCGCGGCGGCTGTTCCGGCCGCCAGGAACGCGACCGAACCGGGCGCAGGCGCTCCGCAACACGCCAGAAAAACCACTCCGGCCAGGAGTATGTATCCATGTTCAGCAAACAGCGACAGCAGATGCATGCGGGAGCCCGGTTCCGGCCGGTACGCCCTTGGATGCGTATCCGACAGAAGCGGCTTCCCGAACTTCAGTAACGCCAGCTCGTCAGGTCTGCCCCCGGCGGGGCTGTCTTCTCCATGCGTTGCATCATCTGCGGCAGGTACTGGAAGTTGTAGTGCAGCCGGCTCAATGCGTTCGGCAGCGCAAAGTCGCCGTTCCAGCAATGTTCGGCGCGCGGGCCGTACAGCACTTCGCCGTCGTACGGAACGCCGTGCCCCGGCGTGCCGGTTGTCTTGAGGAAGTCGTCCATCAGGTAGACAGCGTTGTTCAGAAAGTACGTGTCGGCCTCGCCGACGTAGATGTGGATCTTGCCCTGCAGGTCAGGACCCAGCTTGTTCCAATCGCGCTGCAGAATGGCGTCGAGATCGTAGTGGTCGTGCCAGTACTGCGCGGTCGTCTTGTTTACCGCGCCGGTCTGCTTGTCGAAAATCTCCGCCGGATAGCCGTCTTTCGCCTCCGGGCCATAGACAGCCTGCCAGATGTCGAACTGCTCGCCCGACCGGCCATGGTCGCCAAGCGTGGCCTCGAACGCGGCGTTGGCACGGAAACTGATGAACGTCTGGCCCAGGTAGTTCCGCATGGAAGGCTGCTCGGCATCGCGCTGCGCGCCGTGGATGACGAACACGTTGTCGCGGTCGTAAAGGTCCGCTGTCTCAAACGCGTGGAAGTCCACCGGGTCCGGGCACGCTACGAACGCGCCGTTGTAGTGCGTCGGGTAGAAAATCTGCACGGCCAGCGACTCCCACCCGCCGGTCGAGCCGCCGTAGACGAAGCGCGCCCATCCCGCCCCGATAGCGCGGAACTGCTTTTCAATGGCCGGAACCAGCTCCGTCTCGATGGCATCGCCGTACGGGCCGAGGTTGGCGGAATTTACCGCGTAGGAATCGTCATAGTACGGGTTGGCATGGTTCAGCTTGACGACGAGAAAGCGCGGAAACTCGGGCGCAATCCACTTCTGGTAATTCGCGTAGCCCTCCTGCTGCACGATGCGGTTGTAACCCGCCAGGTGGAAGCGGTCGGAGTAATCCGGCTTCAGGTCCGGGTCAGGCGGCGTCTCGCGGAAATCCATCATGCCGGCCGCGAAGTGATCGTGAAAAATCATCAGCGGATAGTGCGCCGCGGGATGCTCGTCGAAACCCCACGGCACCATCACGATGGCCGAGAGATACATCGGCGTGCCCCAGAAGTCGCTGAGCAGCTTGCTCTGGATGCGAATGTGGCGAATGTATTGCGTGTCGGGCTCCGGCTTGATGGGCGGAATTGTCTGGTCGAGCGCGAGGCGGACCGCTTGTGACCCGCCATCAACATGAATCTTCACCGGCTTCGAATACAGGTTGCCCGGCGCCAGGTTCCAGTGCTGGCCTTCGCCGCGGTCCGGCGCCAGCTTGACGACGCTGCCGTCCGAGCGATGAAAGGTCTGGTAGAGGTTCAGCAGCCCCTGGACGTAGTAGTCGCCGGGCTTGAGTTGCGACAGTTCGCGCGCCGGGTAACCCTGCGCCGCGTTGGTGAAGCGCGCCGGCTCCCCGGGCTTCCAGCCGTCCATCGTCATGCCGAAGAGCTGCTGCGTCTTCAGCGTGTCATCCACCTGCATGCGCGGTTCGCTGGAGCCGTCGTTGGACAGGATGAGAAACAGGCGGCCATCCAGCGGCCTGGCCGATTGCGAAGCCGGAAATTCGACGGTGAAGACCTGCGCCGTCAGCGGAGCGGCAACGAAAAGACAGGCGAGAACGAGCAGCTTGCGAAGCATGCCGGCGAGTATAGCGCCGCTCTCCCCGCCCTGCGGCCTCGCCGCCGAACGGAGGCACGCCCCTGCTTCGTGTCTAGCCCAGGAGTTCGCCTTGCGGCGGCGGACGTTGTCGGCTAACCCTGCGCGGCCTTCAGGCCCGCCACACTCAGCCGCCGGCCGCGATATTTCGCCAGGCATGCTTTGTACGCTGCCGCGGCCTCGGCCTTATGTCCCAGCGCAAGCTGCACGTCTCCCAGCATCTCCAGGGCCGGCTCGCGGAAGTCGCCGTAGTTGTCCGGCAAGGCTTCCGTATCGACCGCTTCCTGCAGCTTGCTGACCGCGAGCGCGCCGTTTCCGTCGGCCAGCGCGTCCCAGCCCTCGTCCTCAAGCCGCAGGACTTTCACCATGCCCGGCTCCTCGCCCGTTTTCTTGCCGTGCAGTTCCTTGTCGATTTGTTCGAGTTTCTTCAGCCAGGCATCGGCCCGCTGCCTGTCATGCAGATGCGCGGCCGCCAGCACCTGCAGCCATGCGTACTCCGCCGCCCAGTACTTGTCCTCGTCTTTGGCAGGCGGTTGCAGTTTCTCAATTCCCTGCCAATCCTCCATCTCGACGGGAACGCGCCAGGGCACGCCATACAAGTCGTACCCGCCATAGTCATTCTTAGGCTGTGCCTTGGCTATGCTGACGCCGAGCGCCGTTGTCTTCTGCGCAGCGTCGAATTCCCCGAGCTGCAGTTGTGCATATTGCCAGAAGTCGATGGCGTGCAGCTCTTCATCCACTTTTTCATTGGCGTTGCCCGTGGCAGCATGCGCGGCGTCGTAGGCAGCCTGGTTGGAATCCACCATTTCCTGCCACAGACCAAGCTGCGCAAAAATGTGCGCCGGCATGTGCAGCGCATGTGGCGCGTCCGGGGCAATTTTTGCGTATGCGCGCGCGGCCGTCAGCGCCTGCGGAGCGAGTTCCGGCCAGTCGTACGCGTGGATCAGGTAATGCGCTGCTCCGGGGTTCCAGGGCTCGGCCACAAAGATCGGCTCGATCAGTTCGCCGGCCTTCTTCGATTGCGCCAGCCGCTCGTCGCGCGTCCCGCTGCGGGAAGACAGCAGCGCCAGCGCATAGAACAACGTCGCCTCATGGTCGTCAGAAAAATGGTCGTGCAGCGTCTTCATCCGCTCCGTGTAGGCTTTCGCAGCGGCCAGGCGGCTTTCCTTGTCTTTCATCAGCGGCCAGAAGACTTTCATCGCGGCGATGTAGTGCTTCTCGCGCGGCGACGCGAAGTCCATCAGCGCATCGGCCTTTGCGGTGGCGGCCTTGCCCGCGGCGATTTCCGTCGCATCCGGCGCGCCCCAGAGTTCATGCCAGTACGTCATGGCCTGCCCCCAGTACGCGATGGCGCAGTGCGGATCTGTCGCTTCTGCTTTCTGAAATAACTCCGCCGATTCCGAGTATTCGAAGTTATGCAGCGCCAGCAGGCCTTTGCCGAACGGCTCCTGCGCGGCCGCATTGCAGGAGTTTGGAAACCACTGCTGGGTCGGCGGAACAGCGGACGCTTGTGCGACGGCCGCGGCCGGAGCGAAAAGTGCGAACGCGATGACAAACAGGCGGTTTTGCATGCCGCAACAGTCTACGGGTTAGCGCGGCTTGACGCGCTGCCACTCCCGGTAGAGCTCCGCGCGGCCGGCGTTGCGTTCCTTCGCCAGCTTCTTCAGCGCGTCTTTCTCGTCCAGGCCTGAGGCCAGCAGCGCCTGCATCGCATCACGCAGCGCGACAGGCACAGCGACCGTGTCTTCGGCGGACTTGCCCGCGATCAGCAGGACAATCTCGCCGCGCACATTCTCCCGGGCTGCGATTGCGTCACGGATTTCCGCTGCTGTGCCGCGCAGGAACTCTTCGTGTAATTTCGTCAGCTCGCGCGCCAGAACGAGCCGCCGGGAGCCGCCGAGTATTTCCGCAATGTCGGCGAGCGCCTCCGTGATGCGGTGCGGCGTTTCATAAACAACGATCGTTTGCGTCTCGCTCGCGAGCTGTTCCAGGAACGTCCGGCGCTCGCCGCTGCGCGACGGCAGAAAACCCGCGAAGCGAAATTCGTCCATCGGCAGGCCCGAGGCGACCAGCGCCGCCAGCAGCGCGCTCGCGCCCGGCACCGGAAAGACCGCGGCGCCTGCCGCGACCGCGGCCGCGACCAGCTCGGCGCCCGGATCGCGCACGCCCGGCGTGCCGGCGTCAGAAACCACGGCGATCGCGGCGCCCGCGTTCAATTCCCCAACCAGCTCCGCGGCCCGCGACTGCTCGTTGTGCTGGTGGTAGCTGACCAGCGGCGTCTCGATGCCATACCGGTCCAGCAACTTCCGCGTCTGCCGCGTGTCTTCGCACGCAATCCGCGCCACGCTTTTCAGAACGCGCAGCGCGCGCAGCGTGATGTCTTCGAGGTTGCCGATCGGCGTCGAGACAACATACAGTCCCGGCGCAAGCGGCGCGTTGTCGTCGCGCATGGCTCAGTTCTGCTGCTGCTGCGCGCGGCGCGTCTCGGCCAGCGTGGACATGGAGTGCATCATGTTCTGCAGCGTCACGATGCCGACAACGCGATCGCCTTCGAGCACAGGGACCAGCGACAGACCGCGCCCGCCGGCGACGCGGCGGAAGGTTTCCCCGATCGAATCTTCCGGGTGGGCGACCTGGAAAAACTTGTTCATCGCGGACTGGACATAGCTGTTGCCGCCGCTGCGCAGCGCGTGCAGCATCGCCTTGCGCGAGATGACGCCCACCATCTGGTCGCCGCGCACGACAGGAAAATCCTCCTGCAGCGAATGCACCGCGCGCTCGAGTGCAAACTCCAGCGTGTCGGCCGGGCTCAGGGTCGTGAAGTCGCGCAGCATGATGTCGCGCATGCGGATCGTGTCCACCACGGCCTGGAAGAAAACGCCCTGGTCTTCAAGATGAGCGGCGAGAAAAATGAAAAGGCCCCCAAAAATCAGCCACGGATTGACCAGCACCAGCCCGGTGGCAAAGCACAGGAACGCGAGCATCTGGCTGAGGCCGCTGGCTGCCCGCGCCGCTGCAACCGCGGGGCGCTTTCGCGAGAACCCGCCGCGCAGGAGCTGGCCGGTATCGGTCGGATACGCCGGCAGCAGGTTGAGCCCGGCAACGAACAGGTTCAGCCAGACGAACGTGCGCATCAGGTGACGCGGAGTAATCCACGGCTTCTCGAACAAGTTCACCTGCGGGGCAATGGAAACAATGATGGCGCCGATGATGAGCGCCGCCGCCAGGTTTGCGGCCATGCCGGCGGAAGCCAGCCGGGCCTGCAGCTTCGGTTCCCCGGCGCGTTCGCTGGATTGCGGCGTGGCATGGGTGAACAGGCCGCCGATCGGCAGCAGCAGCATGTAGCGGAGTTCCAGGCCGCCGCGCAACGCCACCAGGCCGCGCACGCCTTCGCGAATCAGCACGGCCAGCAGCAGCAGCAGCCACAGCACCACCCCGCGCAGGGGCGAGATCCCCATATAGTTGGCGTAGAGAACGCAGATGCCGAGCAGCAGGATGAAGAAAAAGTGGATGCGCACCTGCACGCCGACAATCGAAGCAATGGGAATGGACCAGCCGCGCATTTCTTCTCGTGATTGTAGTCGGCTGGCCGCGGTGGCGGTTGCCACCAACGGGGGAGCCGCGGATGCGCATCATCTCCGGTGAATGGCGCTCCCGGGTGCTGCGCGCGCCGGCGGGCATGGCAACGCGCCCGACGTCTGACCGGCTGCGCGAGACCCTGTTCAATGTCCTCGCGCCGGAAATCCGGGGCGCGCGGTTCGCCGACCTGTTCGCCGGATCCGGGGCCGTGGGGTTGGAGGCGCTCAGCCGGGGCGCCGCTCACTGCACTTTCGTAGAAAAGGCAAGGCCGGCCCTTGCCGCCCTGCGCCAGAACCTGGATTCCCTGGGTGTCGAAGTATCCAGATACACCGTCCTGACCGGGGATGCCGGCGTCGAGCTCCTCCGGGCAGAATCGCCCACGTGGGACATCGTGTTCCTTGACCCGCCGTATGAGGACGCCGAAGCCTATATCCGGTCCGTTCAGGCGCTGGCACGCCCCGGGCTGCTGGCCGAACAGGCGCTGCTGGTCCTGGAACACGCCGCCCCCAAAAGCCGCCGGGGGGCGGGCGAAATCCCGGATTCCCTGGCCGGATTCGAGCGGGACCGCCTCCTGGTCCAGGGCGATGCCGCGCTCAGCTTCTACCGGATGCCCCACAAGGGTAACCCCTAACCCCTTATAGGGACTTGACTTTGCTTGTTTCGGCCGCCTAACCTCGCCTCCGCTATGTGGGAATTCCGAATTAACGTTGTTCCCTGCGGCCACCGGCTGACGCTGGAAGTGCTGCAGGCCGCCTCCTCTACCCAGCTGCTGCGCCGCGACTATGCCAGCACCGAAGACCTGCTGCTTGACCTGACCCAGGCCGGCGCCCGCGAACTGGTGATCGAGCGGGCAAGGATTTCCGTCGGCGAGGGCCGCACCTACTCCACTTTCCTGCCCCTGAAAGACGAAAACGCCGCCATCCGCGCCTTCTCGCGCAACTGACCCGGCCTGTTGCGGCGTGAGATAGTTTTTCCACGCCCATGACCCCCGCGGAAAAGCTGATTGCCCAGTGGCAGGCCGCCGGCCTGCTGGATGCGGACACGGCCGCCCGCCTTCGCGCCTATGAAGCCGAAGAGGCGCGGCACGGCGGCATGCGCTGGCAGGTCATGCTGGCGCTGGGGCTAGGCAGCATCCTGCTGGTCGCAGGCATTGCCCTGTTCGTCGCGGCGCACTGGGATGCTGTTTCTCCTCTGCGGCGATTTCTGCTGCTGCTGGCGACGGTCGCGGTCATCCATGCCGGTGCAATTCTGGTCCGTCCGCGATTCGAGCGGCTGTCCACGGCGCTCCATGCCGTCGGGACCGGCGCGGCCGGCGCGGCAATCTTCCTGGTCGCCCAGATTTTCAATATCCAGGAACACTGGCCGACAGGCGTGCTGGTCTGGGCGATCTGCGCGGCTGCAGGCTGGTGGCTGCTGCGCGACGAATTCCAGCTGACCTGGATGCTGCTGCTCGTTCCCGCCTGGGCGTTCTGCGAATACGGCGACCGCACCCAGAATTTCGCCGGCACTGAACTGATGCTGACGCGCGCCGGGTTTCTGCTGGGCATCAGCTATATCGTCGGCATGCTTTGCTCCGGAAAAGCCATCGCGCGCGGCATTCTGCTTGGTATTGGCGTTGCGATGGTTGCCGTCGGAATCTTCGCGCTGCAGGCCTTCGACAACCTCTGGCACGAGTATCCCGGGCAACCGCGCATGCCGCTCGGGTGGATCCTGTCGGGCTGGCTGCTGGTCGTCGCCGCGCCGCTGCTCGCCGCGGCTGCGTCCCACGCAAAACGGCGGCTGCTCCTCGTGCTTGGCTGCTTCTTCCTGTCGTCGATCATTCTGCCGCACATGTTTCACAGCATTGCGGGCGGTATCGGTTTCTACACCACCACCCACGCCGAGCCGTGGCTGGTGAGCTATCTCCTCGTTGCCGCGCTGGCGGCACTGCTTGCATGGACAGGGATCCAGGAGCGACAACCTTCCCTGATCAACTTTGGTGTTCTCGGCTTCGGCGGCACTGTGCTGTGGTTTTATTTCTCGAACGTGCTGGATAAGCTCGGCCGGTCCTTTTCGCTGATCGTCATGGGACTGCTCTTTGTCGCGGGCGCATGGGGGCTGGAGAAGATTCGCCGGCGCATGCTGCGCTCGATAGCCAACTCGCCGGAGCCCGCGCCATGACCTATCGCGCCAAGGCGATTCTGCTGTTGGCCGCGCAATGCGCGCTGGTCAGCTCGGTTGCGGGCAAATATTTATGGGAGCGCCAGACGCGCCCGCAGGTCTGGACAGCGGCGCAGTATTTCGACCCGGAACTTGCCGTCCGTGGACGTTACCTGGCCTTGCAGCCAATTCTGGATGTCTGCGCATTGCCGCACGATGGCCGCCACATGCACAAGATCGTTGACTACCAGCGCAAGGGGACGAGCAAAGAATTCTGGTGGCGCGTCCGACTTCGCCCGGTTGCGGGAGGCCTAAGGCCTGAAGACACCGGAGATCCTGCGCCGGATTTCGCGATTCCTTACGAAGTGTTCCAAAGAAACGCCACCCGCACGGAAACCGACACTTACGTCGCAACGCAGGCGGCCGACGCGCCCTGTTCCGCGGGCGTGGTGAAGGTGGATATGCCTTACTTCGTCTCCGAGCAGTACAAGGCCTCAGCACTGGCGGACCCGCATGGGTTTGTCCACCTGTATGTCCAGCTGACGATTCCGCCATCCGGACCGCCACGCATCATTCGTCTCTCAGAAACTCCACCGCCCGGATTCGCCAAACCGTAGGCCTTTCGCGGTACCTGTGCGGGCAAGTGGAAATTGCTCGCTGAGCAACGTTCCGTGCCTCGAATTTCCCACAGCCTCCTGTAGAATTGCCTTTTCCGTGCATGGCTGTGTTTCGGGGACGCTCTGCCGTTTGAGCGAATTGATTTCTGCGTAGTGAGGGTGTGCTTATTTTCCGCTTGAGCCATGGAAGCCTTGGCTTCCGAACCAGCAACACACCCGCTTTGCACGGGCAGGACAGCGACACCTCTCGCCGGCTCCGCCGCTGGGCCACGCGCCTGGCCGCCGCGGCCGGAATCGCGCTCGCGCTGGCGCCCGCCGCCTGCGCTCAGGAAACACCGGGGCCATCCGCCACCAGCAATCCCAGCGAAACGCTTTGCCAGCCGCAGGTGCTCGGCAACCGGCGCATCCCCAAGGACACCATCCTGGCGCGCCTGTTTTCCCACGCCGGAGACAATTACGACCCGGTCACGATCGAGCGCGACTTCAACTCGCTCTGGAACACGGGCTATTTTGAGGACGTCCGCATCGAGCGCGAAGACACGCCGCGCTGCGTCCAGCTGATCATTGTCGTCCGCGAAAAGCCGACCATCCGCGAAATCAGCTATCCCGGCCTGAACGTCGTTTCGCAGTCGGACGTTCTTGACCGCTTCAAGAAAGAACACGTCGGCCTGACGGTCGAAAGCCAGTACGACCCGGAAAAGGTCGCCCATGCGCGCGCCGTCCTGCTGCAGATGCTCGGCGAGCACGGCCACCAGTTCGCGACCATCAAGGTCGACCTCAAGACGATCCCGCCGGCGGCCGTCACGGTCACGTTCCGCATCAAGGAAGGCCCGACTGTGAAGGTCGGCAACATCCGCTTTACCGGGAACCATGCGCTGCCCGCGCGCCAGCTGCGCAGCGCGATGGTGAACCTGAAGCCCATCGGCATTCCGCACTCCATCATTTTCGAGAACCTGTTTGCCCGCACCTATGACGCCTCCAAGCTCGAGGAAGACGTCGAGCGCGTGGTGCAGGACTATCAGGACCACGGCTACTTCCGCGCAGAGGCCGGTGACCCGGAGACGAAGATCCGCGACCAGGGCGGCTTCAGCTTCCTCACGCTGCACCCCCGCCACGGCAAGCGCATTGACATCACAATTCCCATCACCGAGAACGGCCGCTACAGGCTTGCCGGAATCAACTTCCACGGCAACAAGGCCGTGACCAATCTCAAGGCGCTGCGCGCGCAGTTCCCGATCAAGGACGGCGAGTGGTTCAACCGCACCGACGTCGGCAAGGGCCTGGAGAACCTGCGCAAGGCTTACGGCGCGCTGGGCTACATCAACTTCACCGCCATCCCGACGCCGCATGCCGATGAAGCCAAACACACCGTCACGCTCGACATCGATATTGACGAAGGCAAGCCCTTCTACGTGTCCCGCATCGAGTTCAGCGGCAACACCATCACGCGCGACCGCGTCATCCGCCGCGAACTGCTTCTCGAAGAAGGCCAGGTCTACAACTCGAAGCTCTGGGAAGCCAGCCTGCTGCGCCTGAACCAGCTCAACTACTTCAATCCGCTGCGCGTTGAGCAGGATTCCGAAACCCACCAGAACCAGGAAGCCGGCACTGTTGACCTTCTGCTCAAGCTGACGGAAAAGGGCAAGAACTCGATCGGGCTGAATGGCGGCATCAGCGGATTGTCCGGCGCGTTCATCGGGACCAATTACCAGACCAACAACTTCCTCGGCCTCGGCGAAACGCTGACCGTGCAGGCCAACCTGGGCGACCTGAGCCGCAACCTGCAGTTCGGCTTTACCGAGCCTTACCTGCAGAACCGCCCGCTGTCGCTCGGCTTCCAGGTCTTTACCAGCAAGTACGACTACAACGCCGCCAAGAACCCCTTTACCGCCGGCGCCAACCTGAACCTGAACCAGCAGCAGCAGAACCTGATTCAGAACTACAACCAGTCCACGACCGGCTTTAATGTCTCACTCAGCTACCCGATCCGCCGTTCGTGGAAGCGTGTCGGCATCACGTATTCGTTCTCGGATTCGTCTGTGCAGGCGTTCAGCCAGGCCTCGACCAACCTGTTCCAGACGATTGCCTTCCGCAGCTTCGGCGGCCAGAACGCGCTGACCGGAATCCTGACCAGCGGCATCACGCCCAGCTTCCTCTATTCAACCGTGAACAGCGGCTACCGGCCGACCGCCGGCAAGAGCTTCTCCGCGGCCGTGCAGTTCACGGGCCTCGGCGGCAATGTTCGCTATCTCACCCCGGTTGTCGAGTTCAAGCAGTTCCGGACGATTCACGGCCTGCACTTCAGCCCGACTGGACGGAACGTTCTCGGCTACCGCATCCAGGCCAACTACACGACCGGATACGGCGGCCAGGTCACGCCGCCGTTCCAGCGCTTCTACGCCGGCGGAGACAACGACCTGCGCGGCTTCGACGTCCGCAGCACCACGCCGTATGCCTTTGTCCCGACGCGTGTCCTATATAACCTCGCAAACGGCGACGGAACATATGTGCCCAAGGATCCTTCGAACCCGCAACAGGGATACGTGCAGATTCCGCTGCCGGTGTACACGATTGCCTCCATCGGCGGCGACACGGAATTCATCCAGAACACGGAATATCGGATTCCCATTGCCGGCCCGGTCGCGTTCTCGCTCTTCAATGACTTCGGCATGAACTTCGTGCTCAAGGAGGGCCAGCTGCGGGAAACAACGCAGGGCTACTATCAGCTCACCAGCGCGCTCTACGGCTGCCCCATCCTGACGGGCGACAACGTCTGCACCGGCGGCCAAAGGGTGAGCTTCCGCAACACGCTTTCCCCGATTTCCGGGACCAACTTCGTGCCGCGTGATTCCATCGGTGCCGAAGTCTCCGTCCTCCTGCCGGTGGTCCAGGCGCCGTTCCGTATCTACTACGCCTACAACCCGCTACGCCTGTATCACACCATTCCGGCCGGCTGCCCGACGATCTCGCAGATTGCGTCAGGGATACCGTTCACCCCAGAAGCCGGGGCTGCTCCTTGCCTGCTCAGCGCTTCGCTGTTCCCGCAGAAGCAGCTTCCTATCTCAAACAATCTCGACAACCTGACCGGCGCCGGACAATATACCTTCGGCGAAGCGTTGAGCCTGTATGGCCAGAAATACCTCCTGCGCGAGCCGCGTAAGACCTTCAGGTTCTCGGTTTCGACGACGTTCTAGCTTCTTATCTTTCACAAGAGGAAGCCCCGAAGATACCGGGGCTTTCCTGTTTTCCTCACCACATTCGGTGCAATCGGGAGTAGTCTTGCTGCATGGCCGCTTTCGCCTTTCTGCCGCTTTTGGCTGCCCTGGGTGCGGGCCTCGTTCTGGGCGTCTGGATTTGCCGGCGCCACCATGCGGAACGGCTGGCCGAGGCGAGGTCCGCCGGTGTTGCCGAGGGGCAGTCGCAGGCGGCTGTCGTCACCGGCAAGCTCGAAATGTCCGCGGCGCAAGTTGCCCAACTCGAACGCGAACTCGAGGCCGCGCGCCGCGAGGCGATGGCCGTCACCGCGCAGATAGCCTCACTCGTCGAGCAACAGCGCAGCGCAGAAAAGCTGCTGGAGGCAGAGCGCACCCGCGTCACCGCGCTGCAGGAGCAGCTGCCGCAATCCTTCAAGTCCGTAGCTGCCGACGTTCTGGGCGAAGCCCGCGCCGCGCTGGCGAAGGAATTCTCCGACAAGCAGTCGGCGGGCGGCGAGCTGCTGGAGCAGAAAGAGCTCGCAATTGACGCGTTGCTGAAACCCATGCGGGAAACGCTTGCCAAACTCGACCAGCAGACGCGCGACATGGAGAGCAAGCGTGATGAAGCGTACGGTTCCGTGCGCGAGCTGGTCGAAAACATGCAGCAGTCGCACCGCGACCTTCGCGCGGAAACTTCGCAGCTGGTTTCGGCGTTGCGCAAGCCGGAAGTGCGCGGCTACTGGGGGGAATTGCAGTTGCGCCGCTGCATCGAGTTCGCCGGGATGATCGAGCACTGCGATTTCGCCGAGCAATCCACAATACGAACCGCCGATGGCGACGCGTTGCGCCCCGACGTTGTCGTGAACCTGCCGAATGGCCGCGTCGTCGCGGTGGATGCAAAGGTTCCGCTGACGGCGTTTTCTGAGGCGAGCACCGCGGCGACCGCCGAAGAGCGCGCGCAACTGCTGCAGCAGCATGCCTCGCAGCTTCGCCGACACCTGCAGCAGCTGGAGACCAAGGCCTACGGCAAGGCGCTGGCGCGCATGGGTTCTCCGGAGCTGGTCGTATGCTTCCTGCCGAGCGAAGTCCTGCTGTCGGCGGCGCTCGATGCCGACCCATCGCTGATCGCCTACTCGCCGACCGTTGTGCTGGCCACGCCGACCACGCTCATCGCATTGCTCAAGGCCGTGGCCTGCGGCTGGCAGCAGATGGAAGTCGCCCGCAGCGCGGAACAGATCCGCGAGACCGCCGAATCCATCTACGCGAAGCTGGCCGCGGCGCAGAAAAACGTCACTTCGCTCGGGGACCACATCCGCCGCGCGGTTGATCAGTACAACGAGTTCCTGACCAAGGTAGAGGGACGCGGCGGCATTTTCTCGCTCGGCCGCAAGCTGCGCGAAATGAAGATTGGCGACAAGGACATTCCGGAGCTTGCTTCGATTGACCATCGTCCACGCCTGCTGCACGACGGCGACTGGCAGGCGGCGGATGGATTGCGCCTGGCAGCCAGCGAGGAAGTTCCGCTCAACTAATTCCGACGCGTTGAGCAGAGCGTCCGCAATCGCCACCGCTTCCACCGCCGGACGGACATCGTGAACGCGCACGATATGCGCGCCGGACAGCACCAGCGCGGTCGTCGCCGCCAGGGTCGCATTGCCTCGCACGACTGCAGGCGCCGTATCGGCGTTTTCCATTTCCTCCCAGCGCAGTCCGCCGAGCGGGCCGGCGAGCCGGCGTTCTGTTTCCACAAGCGTGCGGCCGAGGAAGCTCTTGCGGGAAACTCCGGCGGCAATCGGCAGCCCGAGGATGCTCAACTCTGAAAGCCGGGCGAGGAGCGCGTAATTCTCCGCGCCCGCCTTGCCAAAGCCAAAGCCGGGATCGATCACCATCTGGTTGTGCGCGATGCCGGCGACCTGTGCGGCTTCAATCCGCTGGCGCAATCCGTCGCGGACCAGTGGCAGCACAGAGTTTTTCGCCAGCGCGGGCAAGTGTTTCCAGACATCCGGCCGGCCGCGCGTGTGCATCAGGATCACGCCGCAGGCCAGCGAGGAACACGTCTGCGCCATGCGCTCGTCCCACAGCATCCCGCTGACGTCGTTCACAATGTCGCAGCCGGCGGACACCGCCTCGTACGCAACTTCGGCCTTGGTCGTATCAATGCTGAGGCAGGCGTCCGGCGCGGCATCGCGGATGCGCTGGATCACCGGCAGGACGCGGTGCAGTTCTTCCGCGGATTCAACCGACTGGCTCCCCGGCCGCGTGCTTTCGCCGCCTATGTCGAGAATGTCCGCGCCGTCGGCCAGCATCTGCAGCGCGTGGTCCGCGGCGCGCGCCGGGTCGGCAAACTGGCCTCCATCGGAAAAGGAATCCGGCGTAACGTTCAACACGCCCATCATCATCGTGCGGTCGCCCAGCCGCAGGGTGCGAGAGCGCAGCCGCCAGTTCCTGCGCGGGCGCGTCGAAAACCGTGGCGTCTCCAGGGCGATCGGGGCGGTGACCATCAGGATGATGGTAAACTCCGCTGACAAATGGGCAGCATTCCAAGCAGGCTGGAACGCAAAATCCTGCCCGCGCTTGCAATTTTTGCCCTGGCGCTGGCGCATCCCGCCGCCCTGGCAGCGAAAAAGCATAAGCCTCCAAAGCACTCCGCGGCGCTGCCTTCCGGGCCGCTCTCTGCCCAGATCGAAAACATCCTGGCTGACCCATCCGTGCGTCAGAACCACTGGGGCATTGTCGTCACGGCCATCGACGGCGCGCCGCTCTACGCGCTGAACAGCGATCTGCATTTCGTTCCTGCGTCGAACGAAAAACTGCTCACCAGCATCGCGGCATTTGAACTGCTGCCGCCGACCCTTGACCTGACAACAAGGATCGTCGCCGAAGGGCCGGTTGCCGGCGGCGTTCTGAACGGCAACCTGGCCTTCATCGGTGTGGGAGATACATCGCTTTCTGCGCGGGTGCTGCCGTATTCCGTAAAGACGGAGCGCGCCGGCGATCCGCTGGCCGCAGTCGACGCGCTGGCCGCGCAGGTTGCCGCGGCGGGAGTACGGCGCATCACCGGCAACATCCTCGGCGACGACACCGCGTTCGTTTACCAGCCATTCCCCGCCGGATGGAGCTGGGACGACCTGCAGTGGGAAGAAGGCGCGCCCGTTTCTGCGCTGGCGGTCAACGACAATGTGCAGTACCTCGCCGTGCTGCCCGGGACTGCGGCGGGTGACCCTCCCACATTCACATGGCTGCCTGAAACCGCGCACTACACCATCGAGAGCACTGCCCGGACGGTTGCCGCGGCAGCCGGCCTGAAGCCGGACATCGGCGTCTATCGCGGGCCCGGCTCGCACGTCGTGCGCATCTGGGGAACCTTGCCTGTCGGCTCGGCGGGCACCCATCTCGCGCTGTCCGTCGAAGACCCCGCGCTGTTTGCCGCGGAAGCGCTGCGCGCCCGCCTGCTCGCGCACGGTATTTATGTCGACGGCCAGCCGCTGGCTCGCCATCGCGACTACATGGGGACCCCGGCCGAGCTCGACACACCAAGCGTGGCGCAGGAACCCTTTCCCGCGCAGACTTTACTTGCGCAACGGCACGCTCCGCCGCTGATCGAGACCATCACTGTAACCAACAAGGCCAGTCAAAATCTATTCGCCGAGGTTCTGCTGATGCAGATCGCCAAACAGTGGGTGCCGGCAGGAATTACGCCATCGCGTGAAGACGGGCTGCGCGCCGTGCGCGTCGTGCTGGCCCGCGCCGGCGTTGACCCGGGCGATGTGCAGATGCGGGATGGCTCCGGCGTTTCGCAACAGGATTTAGCCACGCCGCGGGCCGTCGCTGCCTTGCTGCGGTATGCCGCCGCGCAGCCGTGGGGCGCGCAGTTTCGTGCCACATTGCCGATCGGCGGTGTAGACGGGACCATCTCCGGCCGCTTTACCACGCCCGACATGCGAGGCCGCGTGCAGGCCAAGACCGGAACGCTGGCCGAGGTGGACGCGCTCTCCGGCTACGTCCAGGCGGCAAGTGGCCGCACGGTCATTTTTTCTGTCCTCTGCAACGGCCATCTGCCCGGCAGCGGCGCCCGGGCAGCGATGGATCGCATCGTGACCGCGATTGCCGCCGCGGAATAACTAGGAAGTGTGGTCGAGCACGATCTTCCATCCCCTCGGCCCGCGGCGGAAGACCAGTGAAAATATTCCGTCCGCGTCGCCGCCGTTCGCCGCATCCCGCGTCAGGTGAAACTTGCCCGTCGCAACCGCGACATCTTTATCCAGCGGCCGGACGCTGAGTTCGGAAAACACGAGTTTGCCCATCATGGCCTGCGACGTGTAGTGCTCGCGATAGTGCTGCAGCACGGCATCCCAGCCATGCGTCACGCTCTTGCCGACGAACGTCGTTTCCGGCGAACGGTCATAGCTGTCCATAAACGCGACCAGGTCGCCGTCGTTCCACGCGCTAACCTGCGCGTCCATGACCTGGCGGATGGCCGTCTCTGGAGTGTTCTGCGCGTGGGCGGGCGTTAGGAAACCAAGAATGGTAACGACTGCGAAAACGATACGGAGTCTGGCGGACATGCCAGCAGCATACTCCGGGGTCAAAACAGCCGGAACGCCGCCGGCTGGCGCGGTTTCTCGGCGACCTGCAGCGGCTCATTCAGGAAGCGGACCACAGGCAGCGCCGCCCGGAAGCGCGTGCGGACTTCTGCCAACAGCTTTGGCGACAGCGCTGCTTCTACCGGAAGCGAGGCCGAAAATCCCCACTGACGGCAGCGCAGCAGGTCCACGGCCGGATGGTCCGGCGCATAGCCCTTCGGCGCGCGCGACAGCTCCAGGCCTTCGAATTCGCGCATCGTGCCCTTGAGCGCCGGGGCGCGGAGCAGTTTGCGGAAGCGGACGTGGTGCTCGGCGATGTGCGCGCGGATCTTCTTCAGCTGGTCGCGCTCGGGCATGTAGCAGCCCGCGGCCACCAGGAACTCGTCCGGCGCGAGATGCAGGTAGAAGCCGCCGCCTGAGGTCTTCTCCATGCCCTGCGCGGCGAACCAGACTCCAACGTTGCGCTTGTACGGCCGCTTGTCCCTGGCGAAGCGGGTGTCGCGGTAGATCCGCATCATCGCCTTCTCCGGCGGGCGCACGAATTCCGGCGCCAGCGTCGAGAGCTCCTCCATCAGGTCGGACACCAGTTCGATCATCGGCAGGCGCAGTTCGTCCAGGAACTGCTGCTTGCGCGGATTGAACCACTCGCGCCGGTTGTTTCGGGCGAGCTTTTTCAAGAACGTAACTGCTTCTGGCCGGAAATACGCGGTATCTGTACTCCGCCTGTTACGTAATGCGGTCTGGCCCTGTTTTCCCCGGTGTGACGGGGCGGACTGTGGAATTCTTATGGACATTCTCTGTTACTTGTTCCCGCCGATGGCCTTCATGAGCAGGTACTGGAACTGCACGCCTGCATAATAGCTTTCCACGCCGAGCCGCTCGTCCCGCGCATGGAAGCGCAGATTGTCTTCGTCGATCTGGAAGCCGTTGATGCCGTAGCTGGGAATGCCGGCGGCGATCGTGTAGATGGAATCCGACGCACCCGTCTCCATGTCAGGAATGACCGGCGTCCCCGGCCACATCGCGTTCACCACTGCGTGGAGCGGGCCGAAGACGGCCGGCAGCGGCGGCGGCGGAGCAGCGGCTCTGGTCTCCGGCGCCTGGCCGATGATGGTGCCGCCGTTATTGACATATTTCACGCTGACGGCGGGGTCGGCGATGGCCTGGACCAGTTGCTGCTGGACCTCCGCCATGGAATGTCCGGGCAGAATGCGGCAGTTGACGTTGGCGGTCGCCTCCGCCGGGATGGCGTTCGGCGCTTCGCCGCCGTGCAGGATGGTGGCAACACAGGTCGTGCGCAGCGTCGCGTTCCACATCTCACTCTTGGAGAGACGCGCCGCTGCCGGCTGCCAGGCGCCGGGCTGGCCTTGCGACGTGTTCCAGCCGAGGACTGAGCGCAAATCAGCCGCCCGTTCGCCCGTCTCCACCTTCAGGCGCTCCTGTATGTAGGCCGTCGTGACCGGGTTCAGTTCCACGGGAAACTTGTACTCCTGGACCTTTACCAGCGCCCGGGCCAGGTGATAAATCGGCGTATCCGGCGGCGGCAGGCTGGAATGGCCGCCCGGGCCTTCCGCCGCAAGCTGAAAGTCGGCATACAGCTTCTCTGTCGCCTCGACCGAGACATTCACGACCTTGCCGTGCCGGCTGTTGACGCCGCCCGCGTCGGGATTGATGACAAATTCGGGATTCCCGAGCAGGTCGCGGCGGTTCTTGAGCAGCCAGTCAACCCCGTTGTCCGGACCGCCTTCCTCATCGGCCGTCAGGGCGACGATGAAGTCGCGGTCCGGGACGTAACCTTCACGTTTTAAACGGATCAGGCTGACAACCAGCCCGGCGTCGCCCTCCTTGATGTCCTGTGTGCCGCGGCCGTAGAAGTAGCCGTCTTTCTCGGTAAGGACGAACGGATCGGTCTGCCACTCGCTGCGCGGGGCCTCGACGACATCCAGGTGGCAGATGAACAGCGCCGGACGCTTGCCGCTGGCCGGATTGCCGCGATACCGGACGACGAGGTTCATCCGCCGGGGGTTCGGCCCGACGATGGCCAGGTCGCTGTCCGTAAAGCCGGCCCGTTGCAGCCGCGCCGCCATCTTCTGCGCCGCATCCGTGGTGCTGCCGACAGAATGCGACGTGTTGGTATCAATCAGGTCTGTGAAGACGGCGCGTGCCAGCTCGCGGTCGGCTGCCGGAAGCTGGCCGGCGGCGGTGACGGTGCTGGTGGTCTGGGCAACGAGCGGCGCGGCGAGCAGAAGCGGCAGAAAACGGACGATCTTCACGCCATCCAGTCTATGCGGAAATGTAGATTCCGCTCCCCTGCGGAATGACACCCGCGTATCCCCCATCCACAGCCTGGGTGCGGCGAACACAAGGGGATGCTGTTGCTTACGCGGTTTCCACCGAACCGCCGCAGGAATCACAGGGACACGCCGTGCCCGCATCGCGCTAACCTGAATTCACCGCTATGGCAGCCTTCGCCGAACCCATGCTGGAACGTGGCCTGCCCGCCTCGATCGAGGCGGAGCGCACAATTCTGGGCGCGATCCTGCTGGACAATAACGCCTTTTATGAAGCCAGCGGGTCGCTGAGCCATGAGGACTTTTCGCTCGACAGCCACCGCCGCATTTATCAGCGGCTGGCCGAGCAGATGGAAACCGACCAGGCTACCGATCCGAACATGCTGGCGAGCTACCTGCAGCGCACCAAGGAACTCGACGCTGTCGGCGGACATGCCTATTTGTGGTCGCTGACGGAAGGCGTTCCACGTCGGCTGTCGATTGAACAATACGTGCGGCTGGTGCGCGACAAGAGCGTGCTCCGTCACCTGATGTCCGCCGCGAGCGACGCGATGGCGCGCGCCGCAGACCAGGCTGAGGAGCCGCTGGAAGTCCTGAACTCGCTCGAGCAGCGGCTGATGGAGCTGACGCAGCGCGGCACGCAGCAGGGCTTCTCTGACATTTCGACCATTGTCGCCAGCTCGTTCGGCAGCATTGACAACCTAGTCAGCCAGGGCCGCGAGGTTACAGGCCTCGCATCGCATTACCAGGAATTTGACCGCATGACGAGCGGGCTACAGCCGAGCGAGCTGATCATCCTGGCGGCGCGCCCTTCCATGGGAAAGACCGCGTGGGCCATCAACATCGCGCAGAACGCCGCGATTTCCGGCGGCAAGACGGTCGCCATCTTCTCGCTCGAAATGAGCAAGGAGAGCCTGATGCGCCGCCTGCTGGCTTCCCAGGCGCTGGTTTCCATGCAGGACATCCAGAAAGGTTTCATCAGCCGCGACAACCACACCAAGCTGGCCTTCGCGCTGAACCAGCTGCTGGAGTCGCGGATGTTCATTGATGACACGCCGGGCATTTCCCTGGCGGAGATGCGGGCCAAGGCGCGCCGCCTGAAACAACAGCAGGGCGCGCTGGACCTGATCGTCGTGGATTATCTGCAGCTCATGTCCTCCACGCCGGCCGGCATGGGGGGGCGGCGTTATGAAAACCGCACGCAGGAAGTGTCGGCGATTTCGCGCGGCCTGAAAATTCTCGCGAAGGAATTGAACGTGCCGGTGCTGGCGCTGTCGCAGCTCAGCCGTGGTTCCGAGGCGCGCACCGACAAGAAGCCGCTGCTGAGCGATCTGCGCGAATCCGGCTCTATCGAGCAGGACGCCGACGTGGTCTGCTTCATCCACCGCGCGGAATATTACAACCGCGAAGAACCTGAGCTGAAAGGCCGCGCAGAGATCATCATCGCCAAGCAGCGTAACGGCCCGACAGGTGTGATCGAGCTGGCGTACCTGGATAAGTTCACGCGCTTTGAAAACATGAGCCACGCGTCCCAGGATTTCGGCGCGGTGATTTAGCCGGCGTGCGCGGCGAAGAGCCTGACCGCGTGACAGGAAAGAAAGGGCAGGTCCCTTCGCTTCGGCCGGGATGACAGTGGTTGCAGCTTTCTCGAGCGGCCTACTTTCCCTTTGCTGTTTTCTTCTTCTCCTGCGCGGCCGGTTCGTTTGCCTGCTTTGCGTCCTCTGTCTTCGGCTTCTCGGTCCCTTTGCACTCGCGCAGCAGCACGAGCGTTCTGCCGCCGACGATGATGCTCTCGCCCGCTTCGGAGTCATCGAACGGGTTGTCGTGCTCCTCCGTTGTGACAACGCGGCACCATGTGCCGTTCGACGGCGGCGTCGGCAGTTTGAACTCCACGCCTTCATGAAAGCTGTTGAGCAGCAGCAGGAAGGAATCATCCTTGACGGGATTGCCTTCCATGTCGGAGACCTGCAGCGTATTGCCGTTCAGCAGCAGCGCCAGGGACTTGTTATAGGTCTGGCTCCAGCAGTCCTCGGCCAGCTCGTTGCCATCGGTGCCGTACCAGGCGATGTCGCGCTCGACGGTGTTGCGGATTTTCCGGTCCTGGAAGAACTTGCGGCGATGCAGGTTAGGATGCTCCAGGCGATACTTCACCAGCCGCGAAGTGAATTCGAACAGCCGCTTCGAGCGCGGAGTGAATTCCCAGTCATACCAGCTGATTTCAGAATCCTGGCAGTAGGCGTTGTTGTTGCCGTCCTGCGTGCGGCCAATTTCATCACCGCCGGAAATCATCGGCACGCCCTGGGACAGCAGCAGCGTCGCGATGAAGTTGCGCATCTGTTTCTCGCGCTCGACCTTTATGCCTTCGTCGTCGGTCGGGCCTTCGGCGCCCATGTTCCAGCTCTGGTTATCGTTGGCGCCGTCCTGATTGTTCTCGCCGTTGGCTTCGTTGTGCTTGTCGTTGTAGCTGACCAGGTCACGCAGCGTGAAGCCGTCATGCGCGGTGACAAAATTTATGCTCGCGTACGGCTTGCGGCCGTCGGTCTGGTACAGGTCGCTCGAGCCGGTCAGGCGATAGGCGAGATCGCTGAGCTGGCCTTCATCCCCTTTCCAGTAGCGGCGGACTGTGTCGCGATACTTGCCGTTCCACTCCGCCCACAGGATGGGGAAATTGCCGACCTGGTAGCCGCCTTCGCCGACGTCCCATGGCTCGGCAATCAGCTTCACCTCGGCCAGCGTCGGATCCTGGTGGATGATGTCGAAGAAGCCGCTGAGCCGATCCACATCGTGCAGCTCGCGAGCCAGCGTGGCCGCAAGGTCAAAGCGGAAGCCGTCCACGTGCATCTCCGTGACCCAGTACCGCAGGCTGTCCATGATCATCTTGAGGACCTGCGGGTGGCGCACGTTCAGCGTGTTGCCGGTGCCGGTGTAGTCCATGTAATAGCGCGGGTTGTCGGCGACCGTGCGGTAGTAGGTCAGGTTGTCGATGCCCTTCCAGCTGAGCATGGGGCCGAGTTCGTTGCCTTCGCAGGTGTGGTTGTAGACCACGTCAAGAATGACCTCGATGCCGGCCTTGTGCAGCGCTTTGACCATGTCCTTGAACTCGCTGACCTGGCCGCCGTGGTCTCCGTTGGAGGAATAGCGGTGCGCGACCGCCATGTACGCCAGGGTGTTGTAGCCCCAGTAGTTCTTGAGCCCGCGATCGACCAGTCCCTTGTCATCAAGAAAGGCGTGGATGGGCAGCAGCTCCACGGCCGTGATGCCCAGCTTCTTCAGGTAGTCGATGGACGCCGGGTGCGCGAGACCGGCATAGGTGCCACGCAGGCTTTCCGGGACGTTGGGGTTCTGGATGGAGAAGCCCTTGACGTGGGTTTCATAGATCACGGAATCGACCAGCGGCGTCTCCGGCGGACAGTCTCCCTCCCAGTCGTAGGTATGGTCTACAACCACGCACTTCGGCATGCCGGCGGCGGAGTCCTGATCGTCCAGCACCAGGTCCGGGTTCTCGCCGCCGAACTTGTACGGAAAGACGGGCTGCGACCAGTCGACCTGGCCGCACAGCGCCTCGGCGTACGGGTCAATCAGCAACTTGGCAGGATTGAAGCGATTGCCCTGCTCGGGCTCCCACGGGCCATGAACTCGATAGCCGTAAAGCTGCCCGGCCTTGATGCCAGGGATGTAGCCATGCCAGCAGAAGGCCGTCTGCTCCCGCAGCTTGATGGACGCGGTCTGCTTGTGGTTCTCGTCGAACAGGCAGAGTTCGACCGCGGTCGCGCGCTCGGAGTAGAGAGAAAAGTTTGTGCCTTTGCGGTCCGCCTTGGCGCCAAGCGGATACGGAGTTCCTGGAAGCAGTGTGAGTGCCATGGATCTACTTTCTATTTGTCTGGATGGATGAATGCCGGACTGTGAAATGTTTCAGAAGGCATGCGGGGGCGGAAACGTTGCTTGCAGACACGGCGGCGCGCCGCCGCGCCGGCGTCATCGTTTCAATGGGACAGAAGTCGTGCGGTTAGTTGTCCAGCTTCGCTTCCAGCGTGATTTCCGTGTTGTTCTCGAACAGGCGGGAAATCGGGCAGCCCGCTTTGGCCGCCTTCGCCGCCTGCTGGAACTGCTCCTCTGTCGCCCCGGGGACCTTGCCGTGTGAACTCAGCGCGATCTTAGTGATTGTCGGCTTGTCGTTGACTTTCGCGAACGAGACGTCGGCCTTTGTTTCCAGGCGCTCCGGGGTCAGGCCGGCCTTGCCGAGTTCCGCGCCGAAGGCCATGGTGAAGCAGCTGGCATGCGCCGCCGCAATCAGCTCTTCCGGCGTGGTGCCGACTCCATCTTCAAACCGCGACTGAAAGGAATATTGCGCGTCCTTGAAAAGACCGCTGCCGGTGCTGATTGTGCCCTTGCCCTCTTTGAGCGAACCCTGCCACACGGCCGAAGCTGTACGTGCCATTTTTCTTTCTCCTGAATTCTGCTGCCGGCGAAACGGCCGGTTTGTCGGAATGATTGCTCAGTTGGATGCGGCCGCGCCAAAGAAGGATTGGCTGGCCATCGCACCCGCCTTATCGTGGCGGAATGTCATCGGCCCCCGAGGCTTGCCCGCAGCCCATCGCTTCGCCGGAGTGCCCGCTATGGGACGGCGACCCGCGGACCCATCCTTCCTGTACGTGTCCGACCTGCGGTTCTTCGCTTGAAAGCAGCCGCTGCAAAATGCTTTGCCGGACGTGCGGGTTTTACCTGAGCTGCGCGGATTTCTATT
This sequence comes from uncultured Acidobacteriaceae bacterium, assembly GCA_963848685.1. Classification (GTDB taxonomy): domain Bacteria; phylum Acidobacteriota; class Terriglobia; order Terriglobales; family Acidobacteriaceae; genus CAWKED01. The sequence goes on from CAWKED010000001.1 coordinate 94,883, forward strand.
AAGCGCGTCCCGAGCTGCGCCGCGCTGAAGAAATCAGCAGGACCAGCCCCATCACGGTGGACGAAGTCAGCAGCAGCATGGCCATCGCCATCGGCAGGGGAAATTCCGTCGGCGGATGCGGGTGAGCGCCGGGCGGCGGCGGGCCCATAGGCTGTCCGCCTAAAGGAGGGCCAAAATGCGGAAGCCAGCCATACCATTGCGCATGCGATAACGCGAGAGGCAGCCCGGCCCACAGGACAAGCGTGACCGCTACCCACAACATGACCGCCATGCGCGTTCGGGATGAGACCGCCATCTCCACACAAGCGTAACAGTAATTGTGCCGGTAGGTATTGCCTGGAACCGCATCTCCCACAACTGCGCCGCTGCTTTCCACATGCGGCCATAACAGGCCGCTGTGGAGAGTGTGGGCAACCTGTATGGGTCGCGAAATCTCTCCGCAGGCTTCCGAGTTGTCCGTTTTATTGGTGGCTTGATTTCTAAACTCGGGTGACCATTAAATGCCTGCATGGTTATGGGTTGGCGGGTTTTGCTATTTTTCCGATGACAACGATTACTACTACTGGAAACTGTATAGAAATCACCTATTTAAGTAAGAGCACTCTTCCGCACAATTTTGTATGCCGTTTCGCAGGGTGATGCGAAAACTGCGATAATTCAGACTTCGAGGAAAGGTGATTGATTTGAATACTTCAGAAATGCTTAGCGTTATTGATCAGGAGATTGCGCGGTTGCAGCAGGTCCGCTCTCTGCTGGGCGGTGGCTCCACAGTTGTGCGCCGCGGCCCCGGAAGGCCGCCTAAGAGCGCATCGGCACCAGCAAAGAAATCCGGCCGCGGTCGCCGCAAGGGCGGCATGTCACCGGAAGGCCGCCGCCGCATCGCAGAGGCGCAGAAGAAGCGCTGGGCTGCAATCAAGGCCGCCAAGGGCAAGAAGTAGCATTCTCCGGGAAATTTCCAGCCGCGCTGTATTTGTAACTAAAATAGATACAAATTAACGCGTCGCATTTTCCAGTGTCGCCATAAGCCGGTCAAAATCGGCCAGGCCGGAGTATTCAATAACGACGCGTCCTTTTCCGCGCCTGTCTTCCACACTGACTTTCATCTGGAGAACTTCGCGCAGTCTCCGCTCCGCCTCTCGAACATTCGGGTCAACCGGGATTTCCGGATTCATTTTCTTCGTCCCGGGCTGCAGGATTGCATGGACAAATTCTTCCGTCTTGCGGACAGAAAGACCCTGTGCAGCGACACGTTCTGCTGCCGCGGCGATCACTTCCGGATCTAAAGCGAGAAGGCACTTCGCGTGGCCCATGGAAAGCCGGCCATCCGCCAGCATCTCCTGTGCGTTTTCTGGCAGACGCAACAGGCGCATGTAGTTCGTGACCGAGCTGCGGTCCTTGCCGGTGCGCTTGGCAATCTCCTCGTGGTTGAGTTGGAACTCATCGTGCAGCCGGGCAAATGCGCGGCCCTGCTCGATCGGGTCCAGGTCTTCACGCTGCAGGTTTTCGATAATGGTCCACTCCAGCGCCTGGCCATCGGAACCATTCTTAATGACCGCAGGAATGGTTTCGCGACCGGCTGCCCTGGACGCGAGCCAACGCCGCTCTCCCGCAATCAGCTGGAAGCGGCCGCCGGCGATCGGGCGCACCATCACAGGCTGCAGGACGCCGTGCAGCGCCACCGATTGCACCAGCTCGGACAAGCCTTCATCATCAACCTTTTGGCGCGTCTGGTAGGGATTCCGGTCTATCTGATCAACAGGAACCAGGACAGCCGCGGCCTTCTCCGTCGGCGCCGGAATCGACACCGGAGCGGCCGGAGGGGCGCCGGGCAGAAGGGAATCCAGCCCGCGGCCCAGCGCGCGACGGGGGGCTTTTTCTTGTGTTTCAACCATAGGGCCAGAACCTCACTTTGGGCTTTTCACTTCGTTCATCTTTCAATGTATCGTCTTTTGATTGAGTAACTTGGCCGTCATCCGGCTTGACCAGGGGCGCAATCTGCCAGCGCGTAAGCAGTTCAGCTGCCAGGGCACGATAGGCCTCGGCTCCCCGCGACCGGGGATCATAATGCAGGACAGGCATGCCGTGGCTGGGGGCTTCGGCCAACCTTACATTTCGCGGAATCGATGTCTTCAAGAGCTTGTCTCCGAAGTGCGCGCGCAGGCTGTCGCTGACCTGCTGGGCGAGGTTCGTGCGCTCGTCATACATTGTCAATAGGACCCCCTCGATTTCCAAGCCAGGATTCAGGGCCGCGCGAATTCGTTCGACCGTGTTCAGCAGCTCGCTGACCCCTTCCAGGGCGAAATATTCTGCCTGCATCGGGACCAGGAGCCGTTCCGTAGCGACGAGCGCGTTGAGAGTCAGTAAATCCAGGGCAGGCGGGCAGTCGAGGACGATGAAGTGATAGTTCGCCTCGACCGTATCCAAAGCGTCGCGAAGGCGAAACTCCCGCCGATCGGCGGACACAAGCTCGACGTTTGCCCCGATCAGGTTCCGCGAGGACGGCAGGATTTGCAGATTGCGGACGCGGCTCTTCCATATCGCTTCCGCTGCAGGCGTGTCGCCCATCAGGACATCGTAGGTGGAAGCCTGGCTGGGGTCGCGCTTCAGGCCAAGGCCGCTGGTGGCGTTGGCCTGCGGATCGCAGTCCACGAGCAGCGTTTGGAAGCCGGACATCGCCAGTGCAGTCGCCAGATTGATGCTCGTCGTGGTCTTGGCCACTCCGCCTTTCTGGTTTGCGATTGCCAGCGTTTTCAGGTGCCTTATTGCGGTTTCAGGGGAGTCGGACATCCGTGGTCAAGATATCGTTAGTGAGGGGCCGCGGCAAGGGATGTTCCACGTAGAACATTGTGGAAACCGGAGGGTCACGCTTAGGTTCCACGTGGAACATCTCCCGCCCTGGGGCCAAGAATCCGGTAGCGGGTTCCAGCTACATCTAACTCATATCGCTGGACTTGTTGTGCCTCAACCCCATCGGGAGGCGCGGCGGTCGTGATGAGGAAACCACCTACGACTGTCCTCCCCCATGCTGTGGAAACGGCTGTGGAAGGCTCGTCCACAGCACGAGCCGTTACCCAGGAAAAGTCCTCGTCGAGGCCTTCCGTCCGCCCGCCGAAAACCCGAACGTTGGCCGGAGCCAGCGCGCGGACTGCCTCCTGAAGAAATGCTGCCTTCCTGGCATGCGATTCGGCGAGGGTTACGGAAATCTCCGGCCGGGCCAAGGCGATAACGAGTCCCGGGAAGCCGGCCCCGGAACCGTGATCGAGCAATCTAGCCGGCAAGGTACCGATATCCGGCAAGTTCTCCGCCAGGACCAGGCTCTCGCCGAAGTGGCGCGCAGCTATCCTTTCCGGCTCGCGGTCGGCCGTAAGGTTCATACGGGAGTTCCAGCGGACAAGCAAGGCGAGATAAGCATCCAGCTGCTCGAGCAGACCGGCTCCCGGGCGTTCACGCGTAGAGGGCGCGAGCCACTCCGCCAGTCGGGGATAGCGCAGCTCGGCCACGCGAAAAGTCTAGCAGTGGGAGGGCGCTTTCATTCCCGCTGAATATGTAACAGGAGTAGTTACATATTCAGCGGCGCGGCAACAGCCCCGAAGGGCCGCAGCAGAAATTATGAATGGTGCCGAAGAAGGGACTCGAACCCCCACACCCTTGCGAGTACATGGACCTGAACCATGCGCGTCTGCCAATTCCGCCACTTCGGCAAGTGGAACCACCATTGTCGGGCGCAGGCGCGCACGCTGTCAAACTCGCCTAGAATGGACGCGTGAGTGAGCCAACATCCATCACACCGGAGACGCGCCGGCTGTTCGGCATTCCTGTCGGCGACTTTGGCTTTTTTGCGACGTTGCTGGTCAGCGCTTCGACGATGATGCTGACGTTCTTCGCGGGCACATTCCTGGCGATCGTCGGGGTTTCAATTTACAAGGGCATAACCCACAGCCCGGTATCGCTCAATATCAGTTACAAATATATTTCCGCGCCGCTGGCCCTGGTGGTCGGCGTGGCGGCGTTCATCTACTTCATTACGATCTGGGCGCAGCGCAAGCTGCGGAGCTAGGCGCGCCGGCGATGGAGCGTATCGACATCCCGCTGGAGCAGCTAGGCGCAGAGGGCACGCCGCCCTCGGAAGCGCAGGCGCGTGCATGGTGCGCGCAGCTTGAAGCCGGCGATATTTTATTTTTTCCGCAAACGCCGATTCACTTAAATGACGACGAGCTGGGTTTTCTGCGCGGAGCGCAGCAGACCAACAGCCGCATGCACAAGAACGTCGCGTACAAGCCCGCGGCAGACAAGGTTTCCGGGCAGGACGACGCGATGCCGGCCGAAGACCTGGAGCGGCTGCGTGCGATCATGCACAAATATTCACGCGCTGTTACAGATTTCCTGTCGCACTTTCTGTCGCCTTACCAGCGCCGCTGGCGGCTGGACTATGCCAGTTTCCGGCCGCAGGAAGAAGAGAACCGCGACCTGCCGCTGCGCAAGCGCAACGACCTGCTGCATACCGACGCCTTTCCGACACGGCCGACCTACGGCGCGCGCATTCTGCGCTTTTTTAACAACATCAATCCCGAGCGCACACGGAACTGGATCACGACTGAGCCGTTCGCCGACATTGCACCGAAGTTTGCGCCGAACGATCTTCCGCTGCCTGGGGTGCAATCCGGCGTCGGGAAAATGCTCCGCAATGCCGCGAACTTTACCGGAGTAGCCAAAGCCGTTCCGAGCCTCAAGCGCAGTCCGTATGACGACTTCATGATGCGCTTCCACAATTTCCTCAAGGAGAACGAGGCGTTCCAGCGCGATTGCCCGAAGCAGCACTGGAACTTCCCGCCGGGCTCGAGCTGGATGGTGTATACCGATACCGTGAGCCATGCGGTGCTGAGTGGACAATATGCGCTGGAGCAGACGTTCCTTGTTGCGCCGGAAGCGATGGTGCGCCCGGAGATTTCTCCGCTGGGCGTGCTGGAACGGCTGACGGGAGCGCGGCTGGTATGAATCTGCGCCGGTGGATGACGTGGTTCGTGGCAGCGCACTTTGTCGCGCTGCTGCTCGCGCCCGTCCTGCTGGTCTCGGCTGCGGAATCCTCGCTGCCGGCATGCTGCCGCCGGGCCGGCATGCATCATTGCTCGGGAATGAATTTGCGTGGCGAAGGCTTCCGCGCGCAGCCCTGCGCATCGTTCCCGCGCACCGCACATGCCGTGTTGCCACACGCTCTCGCAGTCTCGCGGTCAGCCACCCTCCGCCAGGAAGCCTCCGTTTCCTCCGTGCGGTGCGCGGTCGCGCTGCGCTCACTCGCCGGGCGCGAACGTCAGCTCGACGCGCGCGGCCCTCCCGCTCCGGTTCCAGCCTGAACCGTTCCGGCCTGTATCGCCGGATTTGTAACGCAAGCAGTTACAGAAGCGCCGCCCTCATCCGCGCGGGAGAAACACATGTTCCGACATCTGTCTGTTGTGGCCGCAGTCTGCCTGTGTGTGCCATCCGCACTGGCGACTGTGTACGGCCACGTGCAGGGCATCGTTCACGATCCAGCCCATCGTCCGTTGCCGAACGCGGACGTAACGCTCAAGAGCACGACTTCCGATTTCACGCTGCACGTTGCAGGGCGGCCGGACGGCAGCTTCGGCTTTACCGCAGTCCCGATCGGTTCGTACACGCTGACGGTCGTTGCCGCCGGCTTTGCGCCGGAAGCGCAGAGCGTGACGGTGCGCGAAAACACCAGCTCCATCCTGCATTTCGAGCTGGCCCTGGCCGGTGTGCATGAAAAGGTTTCCGTGACCGCGGAACTGCAGCCGAACACGGCTACGCCGACAACAACAGTGACGCGCGCAGACATTCTGGCAACGCCCGGCGCTGACCGCACGAACAGCGTGCAGTTCATCACGGACTACACGCCCGGCGCGTATGTAACGCACGACATGCTGCACATGCGCGGCGGCCACCAGGTCAGTTTCCTCATGGATGGCGTGAATGTGCCGAACACGAACATTGCGTCGAACGTCGCGGCAGCGATTTCTCCGCGCGACATTGACACGGTGGACATCGAGCGCGGCAGCTACTCCGCCGATGAAGGTGATCGCACGTACGGAATCTTCGACATCTCGCCGAAGACAGGATTTGACCGCGACCGCGAGGGCGAGCTTGTCGTCACGGCCGGGTCGCAGTACCAGACCGACGACCAGATTTCCTTCGGAGACCACTCGCAGCGGCTGGCCTGGTATGCCAGCGCGAACGGCAATCGCAGCAACTATGGATTGGCGCCGCCGATTGCAGAAACCTATCACGATGCGGAGAACGGCTTCGGCGGCTTTGGCACGCTGGTGTTCAACAGGACGGCGAACGACCAGTTCCGCACGACGTGGCAGGCGCGGCGGGATTTTTTCCAGATACCGTACGATCCTGACCCGAACTCATTTGAGAACCAGCAATATGACTCGAGTGGCCTGCGCGACACCCAGCTGGAGAAGGATATTTTTGGGACTGCGACCTGGGCGCATACGTTTTCGACGTCGACGCTGCTGCAGGTGTCGCCGTTCTTCCACTACAACCGCAGCGATTACGCCCCGAATGTGCACGACACGCCGGTTGCGACGACAAGCGACCGCGGTTCCACTTATGGCGGAGCGCAGGCGCAGATTGGGACAACGCTTGGCAACCACTCGCTGTCGGGCGGAGTGTACGGGTTCGGACAGCACGACAATTATCTGTACGGGCTCTACAACAACTGCGACGTGACGGACCCCGTCACGCCCTGCTACAACCCGCCGCTGCCAAAATGTCCGCCGGTAAATGGGGACGGCTGTTCCGCTACAAGCGCGAGTGGTGGCCTGGCGGAAGCATTCGTCAGCGATAGCTGGCGCGTGCAGCCGTGGCTGACGATTGAAGGCGGCGTGCGGCAGTCACACTTCCAGTCCAATATCACGGACAATGTCACGGCACCGCGCATTGGGATTGCCGTGCAGGTCCCGAAGCTGAACTGGATTTTTCGCGGCTTCTACGGACGCTTTTACCAGCCACCGCCTATCGTGACGCTTTCTTCCGTGCTGGCTGTGGCGAACCCGTTCGAGCCGCTGCATGGCGAACGCGATGAGGAGCACCAGTTCGGCGTCATGATTCCTTACAAGGGGTGGACTCTGGATGTGGACACGTTCCGCACGCGCATCAATAGCTTTCTGGACCACGCCAACATCGGCGAGTCAAGCATTTTTGTTCCCATCACGGTGGACGGCGCGCTGGTGCGAGCGTGGGAGTTGACGCTCAAGTCGCCGCGTTTGTGGCACGTCGCGCAAGTGCACCTGGCGTATTCGAACCAGATCGCAGAACAGCGCGGGCCGATTACCGGCGGCCTGATCTGCGACCCGACCGACCCGGATTGCAATGGCAGCTACGACTACACGCCCGTGGACCACGACCAGCGCAACACGCTCTCGCTGGGTGGAGATGCTGTGCTGAGGCACGGCTGGTTTGCCGCGGCAAACTGGACGTATGGCTCCGGCTTCGTCAACGGCGACCCGGACCCGACGACGCCCTATCCGGGCGCGTACCTGCCGGCGCATTCGAGCGTGGACCTGTCTCTGCGGAAATCGCTGGGCGAGACTGCGTCGGTCGGCGTGACGGCGACGAACATCCACGACACGCGCGTGCTGCTCGACAACAGCTTGACGTATGGCGGCTTCCACTTCAGCGATCCGCGGATGGTGTACGCGGAGGTTCGGTGGAAGTTTAAGTTCTGATAGCGGCGCGCCACAGCTCTTTGGCGGTTGTCATTCCGCAGGTCGCCGCAGCATCTCGGAAATCAAATCCGCATCGGCATGACGACGTAGCGGTACTTGTATTCATCGCTGGAATCTTCCGGGCGCAGCTGGCCGGCGCTTTGTGCGTCCTTGAACTCCATGCGGACTTCGCCGCTTGTGCCAATCGCCTTCAGGAAATCGATGATGTAGTGCGAGTTGAAGCCGACGACGATCGGGTCGAAGTTGTACGGCGTCTCGATGGTGTCTTCAGATTCGCCGGCATCGGTCGAGCTGGATGAAATGCGCAGCTCATTCTGCTCGATGCGCACCTTTACGGCTCCGCTGCGTTCGTCGGCGAACTGCGCGACGCGCTGAATGGCGCCATTCAGGTCTTCCGCGCGAACGACGACGAACTTGTTGTTGTCGCGCGGCATCACGGCTTCAAAATTCGGGAACTGGCCGGTCATCTTGCGGGACGTCAGCACGCGGCCGCCGATCTTGAAGAACAGTGTCTGCTCGTCGTCGGCGAACTCTACGGACTCCTCGTCGCTGTTCGACAGCAGGCTCTGCAGCTCCTGTAAGGCCTTGCGCGGGATCAGGGTGCGCTTTTCGGCGGAGACGCTGGCGATGTTTTCTCCGGCCTTCTCGACATGCGCCAGGCGGTGGCCGTCGGTTGAAACCATGGTCAGCGTTTCCGGCTTGATGATGAGCAGCGCGCCGTTCAGCGTGTAGCGCGACTCTTCGTTCGAGATCGAGAAGATTGTGCGGGCGATGAGATTGCGAAGGCTTGCGGAGGGAATCCTCACAGCGTCAATCTGCGGAAATTCGGGCACCTGGGGGAAGTTGGCGCGGGCCATGCCGACCATCTTGGTGTTCGAGCGGCCGCTGCGGATCTGCACCCAGTGGTTGTCCATGAGCTTGATGGAGATGTCGCCCTCGGGCAGCAGCTTGACGTAATCGAACAGCCGGCGCGCGGGAATGGTGCAGGAGCCGGGCTTCTTGACCTTGGCCGGGCAGGACGTGCGCAGGCTCTGGTCGAGATCGGTCGCCGTGATGGTCAGCTTGTCGCCGTCGGCTTCAAAAAGAAAGTTGGACAGGATAGGAATGGTCGTCTTGCGTTCGACGACGGACTGCGTCGCCGTAAGTTCGCGCAGCAGCGCAGCGCGCGAGACGGAAATCTCCATGACGGCGTTGTGATTGACCGGCTGCTTTTCCTGTTCCAGCGTGGCGGTGGACATGCGTTCTCCTGGCTCCGGCAACGGAGAAATGATGGTTGCGGAGTTGTCGCCATTGTAGGGCGCGAAGGGGCGTGTTCACACCGGAGAAAACGTGGAAAACGCGGACGATTCCTATGAATTTCCGCATCGCGGTAATCCGGCGACGGCGGCCTTGCTTAGAATTGCAATTCGAGCGGCGAGAAGCTCATGCGCCTGGTCTTGAACTCGTACCAGAGGAATGACGGCTTTCGCTTGCCGTTGATGCGCACCGCAACAATGCAGCCGCTGCCTGTTCGCTTGGAGTAAAGAACCTTGTACGACTGCATGGCGCCGTCCTGGGACTGCGGTCCCCAGTCTTCCTTGAACTTGCTGAAGTCGTAGTTCTGGTCCGGCGGTTCGGACTTCCAGTTCGGATCGTTGCGCCAGATGGCATACGCGTCTTCCAGGCGATTGTCCTGCACGGCCTGCAGGAATTTGCCGACGTGGTGCTCGACCCCGAGATCGTCAAAGAACCAGCCGTGGCCGGAGAAAAAACCGCCCACGCCGACAATGGCAATGGCAAGAACCAGAATTCCAGCGGCAACCAGCAGGTTGCGGTTGCGCTGGGAGCGGGCGGCGTCGAACCGGGGTGCGTCGAGCAAGGTCATGGCAGGCAGTGTAGCAACTCAGTAACTGCCTTCACTGGGATGCGGGTAGTCGGACCGGGAGTTACTGGACCGTCAAGTTGAGTGGTTGACGTGTGGTTGAGCCGCCATCGCTCGCCGTCAGGCTGAAGGAGTAAGTCCCGCGAGGCGCTTTTCCGGTGGCAACTTTCAGGGTCACGCTGAGGATTCCCGAGCCGGGCATGGTGAATGGTGCGGGAGGGGTGCAGCTGGCGCCCGCCGGCAGTCCGGAGCAGGCAAAGGCCACGGTGCCGGTCGCGCCGTCATCGTTCAACCACAGCGCATACGTGGCAACCTGCCCGCTCGGCACGCTGACGCCCGGCGGCGTGCTGCCGTTGGCGAAGGCCAGCGTGTTGCCGCTGCCGGAGAGTGACGCGGTGACGCTGGTCCCGGCGACGCTCGCCTGGATGTTCAGGGTTCCCGGGTCGGAGCCGGCGACAGAAGGCGTAAACCTCACGCTGATGGTGCAGGAGGCTCCGGCGGCCAGAGTTGCGCAGTTGGATGTCGCGGCATAGTCGTGCGTGCCGCTGGTCGAGGTCGCGGTCGTGACGGCGATGATGGTGTCCGGCGCGGAGCCCGTATTCTTCAGCGTCATAACCAGCGGGCCGACCGTCTGGCCAATGTCCGCGTCGCCGAAGCTGAGAGACGGGGGCGAAAGCGTAAGAGCGGCGACACCCACCCCGGTCCCGGTGAGGCTGGCGGTACGCGTCTGGAAAGGCGTGGTGACAGTAAGCAGGCCCGTCCGGGTGCCGGACTGCGTCGGAGCGAACGTAATGCTGATCGAGCAGGAACTGCTTCCGGCGAGCGACGTTCCGCAGCTGCTTGCGGCGTGAAAGTCCCCCGTCGCGAGTACCCCGGTGATGCTCGCGGGCACGTCGCCGGCATTTGTAACTGTAATTGTCTGGACAGCGGACTGCTGGCCGATGTTCGTGGCCCCAAAGGTCAGCGATTGCGGCGACAGCGAAATATCTGCCGGCGACTGGCCCGTGCCTGCCAGCGACAAAGTCTGGGTTCCTGCCGAATCTGTAACAGTAAAAGTTCCTGTGCGATCGCCGCGCGCTGTCGGCGTAAACACAATCCCGATCGAGCACCCGGTCTGCGCCGGCAGACTTGCGCCGCAGGTGTTCTGCTGGACATCGAAGTCGCCGCCTGCGGTAAAGCTGTCAAGCGTGGCAGCGGACTGGCCGGTGTTCGCGACCAGCACATATTCGACCGCGCTGGAGGCGCCGATGGTGACCAGGCCAAAATCCAGCGTGCCGCTTGGCGAAAGCTGAATGCTGGGCGCGCTGAGTCCGGTGCCCGCGAGAGCCACGGGGCCAATCTGGCCGCCGCTGACGTTGGCGTAGAAGACGAGGGCGCCGGTGCGGCTGCCTGTTGTAGACGGCGAGAAGGTAATCTGCGCGGCGCAGGTCTTGCCCGGCTGCAGAGTGGTTCTCGCGCATGAATCGGTTTCGGAGAAGTCGCCCGTGATAGCGACGCGAGTGACCACAAGTGGCAGGCTGCCGGTATTTGTAACCGTAACTGTCTGTTGGGCGCTGGACGTACTCACTTCGATGCCGCCGAAATCGAGCGATGCGGGAGACGCGACCGCAGTCGTGTCTGCGCTCGTGCTTCCGGTCGCCAGGGCGGTTTGCCACGCGCCGCGCCCGCGTGTCGCCGCGCGGAGCAGGCCGACGGCGCCGCCCGCCGTGTCGAGCGCCATGACCTGCGCGGCGGGCAGGCCGGTGCCGTAGACCTGCCAGCAGTCCTGCGCGGCGCAAGTTGTAACATCTCTGGTTACAAATACTCCCTGGTCGAGCGCGATGTAGACGGTGTTGGCATCGTTTGGATCAACCGCCAGCGCGTTCGCGGGCGAATCGGGCAGGTTCGACGTGATGTTGGTCCAGCTCGCGCCGAAGCTGGTCGAGAGATACACCAGAGGGACGCCGAAGCCACGGATTGTTGCGTAGACGGTGGCGCCGGTAGCGTCATGAGCGTCCGCGACGACGGCCGACACATCGTACTGGTCCTGGTTGAAGACCGCGTTGCCCAGGCCGGCATTGCTCACCGGCGAGTTCGCGATGTTCTGCCATGGACCGCCGTGCGCGGCGCTGCTGTTGACGAAAACCGCACCCGCGCTGGATTGCGCAATGGGTCCGCTTCCGGTTTCAAGCCCGGACATCCCGGCATAGATGACGTTCGAGGCGAGCGCGCCTGAGGAAGTCTTTGCCTGCGGGCCGCCGACCGCGAGCGCGCTGATCAGGGCGTCCGTCGCGCAATTCGCGTTGCTGTTGCCGTCGAGCGGGCCGCTCAACGCGGCGGACTGCGGCCAGCCGGAGCCATCGGCGTTTCCGCGCCAGACGCGGCAGGTTCCGGTCAGCAGGAGCTGCGGGTTTGCGCGGTCGAGCAGTATCGGCGGGTGTTCCAGGGCAGCGTCGCCGCCGACCTGCGCGGGGCCGATGACAGGCGTGAACGTTCCAGGCCCGCAGGCTGCGCCGCCGGTGCAGCGCTCGATGTTAATTCCGGCCTGCGTGTCGGCATAGGCACTACCGTGCGCGGTGTCGAGCGCCACGGCGCCGCCGTCGCCGGAGGCAAGCTGTGGCCAAGGCAACGCCGGCGCGGACGCGGTTCCCACCGTGCCAAGCTGTTCCGACCCTGCCAGGACGGTGCCGGCGAGTTGCGAAGTTCCAGCAACGGAGACCAGTGGCGCAATGGAGCCGAGGCCGGCGTTGAGGTTGACGAACGGCGAGGAGCAGGCCGGGTCCGGCGCGCGCCAGAGGCCGTCGCTGGTGCCCCCGAAGACCTGGCCCGATGGTGCGGCAGCAAGCGCGCGCCACTGTCCGGCGACGGCCGTCGCGCATGTGGCGCTTAAGTTGTTGAATGAGCAGGAGTTCGCGCCGGGCGCGACGGTGCAGCCGTAGAGCTGTCCGGCTCCCGCCAGCAGGTTTGTCGCCGCCCCGGACGCCACCGCGAGCAGCGCCATGCCGTGTTGCATCTCCAGCGCGGTGCCGGAACCCGGTTCCAGCTGCGTCGCGAACGAAGCTGCGGCTCCGCACGACCCGGCTTTCGCGGCGCAGCGGTCCAGGTAAATACCGCGGTCGCTGCCGGCTGCATCTGCGAACCAGGCGTACATGTCGCCGCTTGTCGGCTCGACTCCCAGGGCGGCGTTCTGGAACGGGCAGTATGCGCTGGCAATGAAGCCGGGATCCGTCGGGCAGGCGCTCAGCGCAACAGGCTGGGACGAGAGGCGCGTGAAGACCGAGCCGTCCGGGGAGCTGTAGATTCCGTGGCCGGAGACGGCGGCGAAAAACATCTTCCGCTGCGGGTTCCAGACCACCGAAACGGCGGAGTTTCCGTCGTAACTTGAGAAATTCGTCTCGCCGCTTTCGACGATTTGCGTGGAGCCATCGCCGGCGAGGTCCTGAATGGTCGCCAGTTGCCAGGTCGCCCCCGAGTCCTCGGAATAGTAGAGCCCGCGGACGCTGGCTCCCAGGGTAACTATGCCGGTTTGCGCGCCGTCCCCGGAGCCGGTGACAGCCGCGACCACGGTCGCGGGCGCGGCGCTGCTCCATGCAAACGCCGCGAACGCTTCGCCGGTGAATACCTGGCGGCCACCTGTCCCGATGGTGGTGCCCTGGATGACGGACCAGGTCTCGCCGCCGTCAATCGAGCGCAGAAGACCTTCGCCGTAGTGCGCGCCGGTGGCAACTCCCGGTTCACCTGTGCCGGCGAGGTAGACGCCGGTGTTGCCCGGCTGCACCGTAACCGCGCCAATCGCCAGGCTGGGCGTGGCGCTGCCGTCGCCGAAAGCCGCGACGGCGTCGGTAAGGGGCGTGAAACCGGGCGAGGCGGAAGCGGCATTGACGGCGCGCCATACTCCGCCGCCCGCCGTGCCGAGCAGGAGCGTGTTGCCGGTAGAGTCGGCCGGGTCGGGCGCCGTGCTGGTGACGCGGCCGGCCAGTGGGCCGGAGGCCGAAGTCACGGGCGCGGGCCCAACGGAAACCCATGGGGAGACAGTTTGCGACGTGGCGGGGGAGTCGCGTTTCAGGACAAAGTCCTGCGCGATCAACAGGGAGGGCAGCGCGGCCAACGCCGCGGCCGCCAGGGGCCGGGTCCAGCGGGGAAAGTGCATCGGGGAACGGGGGATTCCTGAGCGACAATTGTGCACGGCTTCGCCGCCGGAGTCCACCCCGAAGTGCAAATCGATGCATTTCCGGTGCATTTGAAACCGCTTTTTCGTGTCATGCAATCGCGGCGCGACTGTGGAAGCGGGTCTTGCGTCCATACGGGTAGAGTGCGATAGCATCCGCATACAGAGACCGGCCTGCAAAGCAGGTATGGTGGCTAACGCTGGTTGAACCAACATTCATTGAACAGGGAGCGCGACTCGTAGACACGGCCCGGTGCGCAGTGTCCGCCAGTTCGGAATGCCTAAAGGGCTGCGGCGCGTTCCCACCGTCTCAGGACGGGTTCACCGGCGCGCTGCTGTACGGCCCCGTGGGCCGGTTTTTGCTTTCCTGAGGACAGCATGGCCATTCCGGCAAATTTTCTGCGGCCACGCAGCGCCCGTCACGCAGTGGTGCTGCTGCTTTCGGCGTTGCTGCTGTTCTGCGCCGGGATATTGCTCGCCAGGCGGCAGAACGTTGCCGCGCTGCCGGTGATCGGGCTGGGTGTGGTGGCGGCGCTATGGGGCGCGCGGCGTCCGCTTCTCCGCAAGCCGGATTAGGCGGATTCGGCCAGCAGCCGCTCCATGACTTCGATCAGCCGCTGCATGGAGAACGGCTTTTCGAGATACGCGGAACGAGACATGCGCGCCTTGCCTTCGCGATAACCGGAAATGAATACGACGGGCAGCTCCGGCCAGCCTTTCCGGAGTTGCAGCGCGAGTTCCCGGCCGCTCATTCCGCCCAGCACGACGTCTGTAATCAGCGCGACGACCTCCGACGCGACCGCCGGCCATCGCAGCAGCACGTCTTCTGCACTGGAGCAGGAGACGACGCGGTAATTCGCCTGCTCAAGGTAATCCGTGAGCAAGTCTCGAACGGCTGTGGTGTCTTCAACAAGAAATATGCAGGGCGCGGCGCGAGCAGGCTTGGCCGCGGGACCGCGAGGCACACTCATTGGGGTACAACCTTCCTGAACAGCGAAGAAGGGCCCGAATCATTTTGGATCGAGGGGAGCCGGGAGGGCCGGGAGCGGCGCCCAGCGCCGCAGCAACACGATTGGGTGCAGTGTAGGACTGCGTGGATGATTTATGCAATCGCGGGCGGCGGGGATGCGGATTCACTTTTGCGCCGTCGCAGACGCAGGGCGATTTCCTGCGGAAGTGAGGAGCCGGTGACCCGCAGGACCAGCCAGCCGATGGCGAACCAAAGTAGTGTCCCCAGCGTGATGAAAAGCAGGTCCGCCGCCATTGCAGGCAAGCCGACCAGCCACCGCGCAAGCAGCCAGACCGCGGCCTTTGCCAGCGCGCCGGCCGCGACGGCGGCGGCCAGCGCCCGCGCCACTTCTCCCCAATGCACGCCGGACAGTCGCGCGAGCCGTGCGCGGCTAAGCAGCACGGCGAGCACGATAGTGTTGGCCGCGATGCCGAGGTCGGAGGCGATGGCGAGCCCGGGCACGCCGAATTCGCGAAACAGGAGCGAATACACCGGCAGCGAAAGTACGGTGACGATCGTCGAGCCGATCATCGGCGTCTTCATGTTTCCCGCCGCGTAGAAGGCCCGTGCATACAGGGCCTGCGCGCTCCAGAAGCAAAGCGAGCCGGCAAACAGGGTGAAGTAGAGCGCGGTCAGTTGTGCGTCCGCTGCGTTGAACCGGCCGCGATGGAAGACGAGATCGACGGCCGGCCCGGCGAGCACAATCATCCACGCGCTCAGGAGAAGACTGAGCGCAACCAGCCGGGTGACGCCGTTGTTGACCGAGCGCGCGAACTCCTCGCGATGGTTGCGCGCCAGCAGGGAAGCAAAAAACGGCAGAGAAGCCGCGCCGGCGGCCTGGCCGACAATCGCCATTGGCGCGGAAAACAGCCGCTTGGCATAGGCAAGCCGGGTGATGTCGCCGTGGCCGTGGCTGGCGAAGTAATTCAGGATGTAGGTGTCGAACGTGACCAGGGAAGCGCCGATCATGAGCGGAATCGAGAGGCGGACCCATTCCCGCAGGCCGGGGTGTTTGAGGTCCCACACCGGTTTGAAGCGCATGCCGGCGCGGTGCGCCCCGAAGGCATTGAGGGCGAGCGCGCCGAGCAGCGCTCCGACAAGTGCGCCAACGGCCAGCGAGGAGATGCCCAGCCGGTGCGCGAGAAAAACGCCGCCTGCGATGATGCCGAGGTTGTAAATCAGCGGCGTCACGGCCTGATAGCCGAACTGCCTGTTGACCAGCAACACCGCGCCGAAGACTCCGCCGGCGAAGAAGCAGATTTGTGCGGGCAGCAGGATGCGCGTCATCTCGACGCAAAGCGCCGCCTGGGCGGGAGCAAAGCCTTTCAGGAAAAAGCGGACGTAAAGCGGCGCGAAGAGTTCCGCAAGCAGTGTTGCCGTGCCGAGAACGACCAGCATGGCGGTCAGGATGGCGGACATGGCGCGGTCGGCTTCCCTTTGCTCGCCGCTCTCGCGGTACCTGCTGAGAATGGTGATGAACGTGATGGACGCGGTGCCGCCGACCAGGAAGTAGTTCAGCATCTCCGGAAGCTGGAATGCGGCGTTGTAAGCGTCGGTCTGCGGGCCCGCGCCGAAGCGCCACGCGATGTAGGTGTCGCGGAAAAGTCCGAGCAGCCGGCTCAGGATGGCCGAGACGGTCAGCAGCAGCGTCGCGGAGAAGACCGTGTGCTGCGCGGTGAACAGCCGCGCCAGGCGGAAGCGGGGATTTACTTCTGCGGCGATGGCTTGATTGTAGAGTGCGCCGCTTCCGGCGACATGCTCGCGCCGGGGCTTTCTTCCGCGACAACGCGGTTGATGATGCTCTGGAGAAACACCGTGCGGAAGTTGATTTTCTTCGCGACGTCGGGCAGGAATTCCGCAATGGCGTTGCCGATCGGGTCCAGCGCGATCGCGGTCGAAATGCGCGCGGCGGTCGAGGCGACGTTGGTCCGGCCATAGGGAACGTAGAGGTTGTTGATGGAGCCCGAAATTGTGTAGCCACCGACTTCCACGATGTTGAACATGGGCTTGCCGGCGTCGCTCTGGGCGATTACGACCGCGGTGATGCAGTGCAGGATTCGCCTGGGGATGGGTGCTCCGGGCATGCGGTGGTAGTGGGGGTCCTGGTGAAAGACGGACGCCATGACGAAGGTCCCCCAGAATTCGCCGTTCATGTCCTGGGTAAAGACGGTGCCTGTTTCCTTGGCAAAGCCCTTGAGTCCGGGACCGTAGGGCCCGTCCGGGTCTGAGGCAACGTCGATGGCCGCGAGCGAGGCAATGGTGAGCAGGTTGAACGGATCGATGACGTTCCTGCCCGCGAGTTCGAGCTTGCCTTTGGGGGTCAGCGGCAGCGGCCGAGTGGAATTTTGAAAGCGGGACAGCGCTTCCTTCTTGTCCGCCGGAGTAAAGCAGCTGAGGTTGCGCGGCTTCGCGGTGGAGGCGGCAATGCACGGCGCCGGGGACGGCATCTGGAGCTGAGCGCCGGCTGGCGAAGCGTTCTGCGCGGCTGCCTGCTGGGCAAGCTGTGGCGACGGCGCGTCGGGCAACTCAGCTTCAGCGACCAGGCTTTGCCCGTGCGCGCGCGCGGCGAGCGACAGCGCGGCGCATAGCGCTACGGCCCGGATTCCGGCGCGGAGGACCACTGGTGAATGGAGACGCACGCGCAGCCCTGGAGGTTGTGGTGATCAGTCTTTATGGAACATTTTTGCGTAGATGCTTGGCCAGAATTCCACGAACAGGTTGCCGCCGGCTTCACCGGCCAGAGAGATGCCAAACGTCTTGGCGGCGACGCCGACGTTGGCGCTGGGCCGGGGGTAGTAGGTCATCGTCAGCCCTGCGGCGATGACGCGGCCAAGGATTCCGCTGAAGTCGAAGATCTTGTGGCCGCTGTCCGTCTGGCCGATGACCACGTTGCTGACGGCATGCCAGGTGCGTGTGCCGAAGCCGGCTTCAGGGTCGCGATAGTAGCGCGGGTCTTCATGGAACACGTTGGCCAGCACGCCATCGGAGATGATGTTGATCGAAGCGCCCTGGAGGGCGACGGCGCCGATGCGTTCACCGAATCCGGCCGAATCCGAGCCGTACTTGGGGTCGGTCTGCTCGGCGTGGCTGACGCCGGCCGACGCGACGTAGACGAACAGATCGCCCGGCATGATGGTCTCGCGCAAGGCGAAGATGAATTTGCCGCCTGGAGTCAGGTGCGGCACCGTTTCTCCCGGGCTGATGGTCGTGCGGTAGCGGGAATTCGAGAGTCCGGAGAAGAAGGAGTAGTGGGGATCGAGCGGCGGCGGCGCCTTTTTCTGCTTGTCCTGGGGCAGCACGGCATCGGCCAGCAGGCCCGGCTGGGGCGTTGGGGCGTCGGGAAGTTCCGCGGCGGCAGGCGCGTCGGTCACAGTTACGGCCGGCTGCGGCTTTAAGGCAGTCTTGTCTTCCGCGCGGGCTGCCGGCGCCAGGGAGAAGGCAAGCGCGCCGAGAAGCAGCGCGGCAAAATTGCGAAACAGCGTAGATCGCAGCAAGGACACAACGGTCTCCAATTCTGAAGCTGAAAAAAAAGCAGCTTCTTACGCGCGAGTTTCCTGCCTGCGGCGGGTTTGCAGACAAAGACAGCAATCTGGCCCGAAAGGATGGCCGCAGGCAGCGCGTGTTGCGATGCCGCGGGGAGTTACTGCAGTGGCACGGAACGCCTTTGCCGCTTGCCCGCGCGGCCCCAGCGCCCGGAAACTAGTCTTCAGGAGTTCGCCTGAATGGATGGCAAGAACGCTAACACACGCGGGGTAGAAGAAACACTGCGGGATGCAGCAAAAAAACTGGAGGCGGAGCTGCAGCAGGCCGTGGCGTATATCAACGACCGCGTAATTCCGGACGTCCGCAAGCATTCCTCCGAAGGCCTGCGCTTGGCTGCGCAAAACCTGCATCGCCTGGCCGAAGCGCTGGAGCGCCACCGGGGATAGATGACCGTAACCGGCAGACGGGGTGGGCGACGGGCCGCTGCGGCGGCTGCGCTGGCGCTCGTACTGGCGGCCGGATGCCATCACAAGACGGAGACTTCCAGCATGGTCGCGCTGGCCCCGCCACCGCCGCCCTCACGGCATGCGCACAAGCCGGGAGTTGCCCGCGGTAAAGGCGAAGGCTCGGAAATAGCCGGGACCGCCGGGGCCAGGGTCGCGCCGGGCGCTTCCCCGGCCGTGCCGATGTACACCGAGCACTATGTCGAAGAAGGCATGGCGAGCTGGTACGGCCCGCAGTTCAATGGGCGCAGGGCCGCCAACGGCAAAGTCTTTGACCAAAACGCAATGACGGCAGCGCACCGCACACTGCCCATGGGTTCCATCATCAAAGTGACAAACCTTCGTACCGGCCAGTCGGCCACCATGGAAGTCACCGACCGCGGGCCGTTCGTTCCCGACAGGATGATTGATCTTTCCATGGGCGCGGCGAAGGAGCTGGGCATTTATGCGACCGGGACGGCGCCAGTAAGGCTCGAGCTGGTGAGTTCTCCCAAGCCGCCGGGCGTCGAAGGGCGCTGGTGCGTGCAGATCGGCGTTTTTAAGGACGAGGAGAACTCTCTCGGCCTGAAGGCGGAGCTGCTGAAGAAATACACCGATTCGCAGGTGCTGGAATTCACCGGGCCGGACGGCCACTGGGTCCGCATCAAGCCGCCGAACGGCGACAAGGCCGAGGCGTTCCAGATTGCCCGGGGAATCCATCCGCGCGAGGGCAACGCGTATTTAGTGCGCCTGGATTAGGCCGCCGGATTCTGCTACCCCACCCTATGCGGCAAACAGCGCGCGCATAGGATGGGGCGGTGCGATGGCGCACCCGTTCGACACCCACACATCAGGGCGTTCAGAATCGCTACAATCTCCAAATGTCGGATTGCATTTTTTGCCGCATCGCCTCCGGCGATGTCGCGGCCAAATTCGTCTACCAGGACGAGCACTGCGTGGCCTTTCCGGACAACAACGCGCAGGCCCCGGTCCACATGCTGGTCGTTCCCAAGAAGCACATCGCGTCGCTCGCGCATGACAATGCCGCCGACGAAGCGCTGCTGGGGCGGCTGATGGGGGCGGTGCGGGACGTCGCTGAAACATCGGGCCTCGCGGAGGGCTACCGGGTCGTCATCAACACAGGAAATCATGGCGGCCAGACGGTGCCTCACCTTCACATTCACGTTCTGGGAGGCCGGCACATGGGCTGGCCTCCGGGGTAATCCATGCGGGCAATTTTCATTCGACATGCGGAAAGCACGGCGCAGGCCGGTCAGAAAATCACCGATGCATCGCAGATTTCGCTGACGGCAAAGGGAACGGCGCAGGCGAACCTTCTGGCCGAGGAGTTTCCGTCTGCTCCGGACCTGATTCTTGTATCGCCGATGCTGCGCGCGATGCAGACTGCGGAACCGTTCATCGAGCGCTTTACCGAGGTTGCGGTCGAGACCTGGCCGATCCAGGAGTTCACCAATTTCGAGCCGGACATTTTTCACACCCTGCCGCCGGAAGAGTTGATCGAGCGGGTCGACAGGTTCTGGGCAAGCGATGACCCCAATTACCGCGACACGCCGGACGCGGAGAGCTTTGCGATGCTGCTGCGGCGGGCAGAATACTGCCTGCGCAGGTTGACTCTGCTGCCCAATACCGAGGCGACGGTAGTGCTGTTCACGCACGCACAGTTCATCCAGGCGATGCGGCAGATCATCACGCTGGCGGAGCTGAACGACAAGCGCAAGATGGCCTGCTTCCGCCGGCAGGACGCCGAGGATCCCGTGCTGAACTGCCAGCAGGTCGAATTTCAGCGGTCCGCGATGACGGCGTGGCGCGCGGCTCCGCCTACGGCCACTGTTTAACGGCCTTGCCGGTGTCGTCCAGGAACGAGATGGACGGCAGGCCGCCCGCGGTAACTTTCATGACGATGCGGTCGCGTCCCCGGTCGTCCTGAAGATTGACCAGCGAGCTGCCGTCCGTCTCCCGTCCGATGCGCACGCGCGGCCGGAGCTTGATGTCATGCGTGGCGAAGAAGTCGTGGAACGCCTTGTCCTTTGCCGGCGAGTCGGGCATGGCGTGCATCTTCGCGACCTCTTCTTCCAGTTCCGGTGTCAGCTTTTGCGGCGGGTTGTCGTTCATGGAAACAACGGACCAGTGCTGGTTGCCGTCCTGCCCGGAGTCGACCGAGAACGTCTGGTCGGCGTCGTACTCGTCGAAGCTCAGGTGGCCGAAGGAGTGCGGCTTGCCGTCCTTGCCCTGGTAGCCGCCGAAGACGAAGCCGCCGTTTTCCGTGCCTTCGTCGTTGAGCGTCAGCCAGCCGGCGGCATCGTTGCGGTCCGGCCGCGGAATTTCCTTGCCGTGCATGTATGCGCCGGGGAATTCAGCGCGGTCAGACAGGATCCAGCGCGGCGTCCCGTCCGGCTCGACGATGTTGATGCGGTGCACGGTGAGCTGGTCGAAGTCGGCGTGCTTCCAGTCGCGCGTGCCCTGCTGCTGCGCGCCGGAGGCGTTCTGCGCCGCATGCACGGAAAATCCGTGCCACGCCGAAAGACAAAATGCCGCGGTCACAACGGCCGAATACACGACGAGATAGTGCTGCACTCGATTGCCCATGCGCGACAGCATACCCGAAGAACGGAATCGCGGTAGCATACGCGGGTGAAAAGCTTCCGGGTCCCCGCACTTGTCTTTGCTGCCGCCACATTGGGTGCAAGCGCACAGCAACCGGCACCGCTCAGCCAGATCACGCCGGACCCGGCGATGGTCACGCCGCAGATCAGCACCGCAACCGCGCGCGAGCTTACCGGAGATCCGAATGCGGGGCCGCTGCATCTGGCTCCGCAGGTCAATCCCGACCGCAGCGTTACCTTTCGCGTTGTTGCGCCGCGCGCCGTCAAGGTGGAAGTGTCGCTGGAAGGCCAGCCCGCTCCGCTCGCCGCGACCCGGGATTCGGAAGGCGTCTGGTCGGCGACATCACCGCCGCTGGCGCCTGAAATCTATGGCTACCACTACATCGTGGACGGCGCGAACATCCTCGATCCGACAAACCGGTGGATGAAGGCGAGCCTGCTGTACCAGGACAACCTGCTGGAAATCCAGGGCGACACGCCGCAGCCATGGGACCGCACCGATGTTCCGCACGGCGACGTGGCGCACCATCTCTTTCGCTCGCCGGTCATCGGCGCGGATTCGGAATACTACGTCTACACGCCGCCTGGGTTCTCCGCGCACGCGAAGACGAAATATCCCGTGCTCTACCTGTTGCACGGCTACTCCGACGCCGCCAATGGCTGGATAGAAGTTGGCCGGGCGAACTTTATCCTGGACAACCTGCTTGCCGCCGGCAAGATCAGGCCGATGATTGTCGTCATGACGCTGGGTTACGGAGATCCGGGCGTCCTGAGCGAGCACGAGCCGTTCAAGACTCCGGCGATGATCGCGAAAAACTTTGCGCGTTACACGGATTCGCTGCTGACGGAAGTGATGCCGGCGATCGCAAAGCAGTATCCCGTACTGACCGGTCCCGGAAACACGGCCATCGCAGGGCTTTCGATGGGCGGCGCCGAGGCGCTTTCTAGCGGGGTGCGGCATCCGGAGATTTTCGGTTACGTCGTCACGATGTCGGCTTCCATGCCGTTCGGGTTTGAAGATGCCGATGCGGGCTACAAGTGGCATGCACCGCGCAGGCTGCTCTGGATTGCGTGCGGCGACGGCGACAACCTGGTTGGCCCGGGGAACAAGGCGCTGCGGGCGTATCTCGAGTCGCAGAATGTTCCGGCGACGTTTGTCACAACGCCGGGAATGCATGCATGGCCGGTGTGGCGCGACAACCTCGTACACTTCGCGCCGCTGCTGTTCCGGTGACTTGTCATGCGACAGGGCGCGCGGCGATGATGTTCGCGTATGCGACGCCTGGCCATCATGCTTTCCCTGTTGCTGCCGCTGGCGGGTTGCACGGCGAGGCATTCGCCCGGGCCGATCCAGACCGGCTTCATGTTTCAGGTCAAGCACGCGTCGTTCTGGCTGCGCGCGCCTCGCACAACGGACCCGTTGCCCGCATCGCTGGGAGTTACGCGCGATGGCCAGTCTGTCTATGCGAACGCGTGCTCGCAATGCCACGGCTCCGACGGGCGCGGCACGCCGATGGGGCTGGCAATGTATCCGCCTGCCACCGACCTGACCGGCAAGTTCGCGCAGGGCTACAGCGACCGGGAGCTCTACTTCCTGCTGTGGAACGGGGTTGGACACTCGGGCATGCCGGCGTGGTATTCGCAGCTGCGTCCGGAGCAGGTCTGGCAGGTCATGCACTACATGCGCACGCTTCCGGGCCAGAGCAAGCCGTCGCCGGGTCCCGGAACCATCGAGGAGCAGAATGCGAAGCTGTCGCGCGGGCGGGAGCTGTTCAACAAGGAGCAGTGCTCGACCTGCCATCGGCTGGGAGACGGGCCGCCGGGCGACTCACCCGACCTGACGTTTGAGGGCGATCGCGGACGTTCGCGAGAGTGGCTGGTCGGCCACTTTATTGATCCTGCGGCCTACTCGCCGGGCTCGGACATGCCGAGTTTCGGCAAGCTTCCAGGTGACGACCTGGACGCGCTGGCGTTCTTGCTGAACAGCCAGCGGCTCGGCCATCACTGATTACTTCTTCGCGGCGGGCTTGATTGTTGCCGGAGGCATATACGAACAGGCAGGAGCGCCGTCCGGCGCGGTGTTCTGCGGGTTCGCCTGCCACGCCGTGCCGTCGCGGAAGGTCACGCGTTCCGGCGCGAGCAGCATCAGGCCGGTTGCATCCACGGTGACGCGTTCGACGGCGTCTCGCGTCGCGCCGTCGTCCATGCCTTCGATGGTGAACGTCTGCGCGTTCGGGTCCGGCTGCAGGTAGAGCGGCGGCGCGACTCCGCTGCGCGGCGTGAAGTGTGCCTGCACGCGCAGATCGCGAATGGCCTTGCCGCTGGTGTTCCTGTAGCGGATGCGCAGCGTGCCGTAGACGCGCGTCGTGTCCATCTTCTTGGGGTCGAGCATGGGCTGCGGGTGCGCGCGCGCGGTGTATTGCGCGGAAATGACTTCAACCGGGCAGCCGGAAATGGGACCCGGTGTGGGAGCCAGAGTTTGAGCAAACGCCGCCGGAGCAATGGCCAGCGCGAGCAGAAGGGTGAATCTCATGCTCATAAGGACGACCGTCGCGGGCAAATGTCACCCCGCGGCTGATACCCTATCAAGTTTGCCCATGCGAGCGATTGTGAAAGCCCACCGCGGGCCGGGCATCGAGGTCCGCGACGTACCCGTTCCGAAGATTGGCCCGACCGACGTGCTGGTGCGCGTTGAGGCGGCCAGCGTCTGCGGCACCGACCTGCACATTTACAACTGGGACCCCTGGGCGCAGAACCGCATCCAGCCGCCGCTGGTTCCGGGCCACGAGTTCTGCGGCGTCGTCGAGAGCATTGGCGAAGACGTAACAGCCGTCAAGCCCGGTGATTTCGTCTCCGCGGAAATGCACGTTGCCTGCGGCAAGTGCGTGCAGTGCCGCACAGGTCTGGCGCACATCTGCCAGCACGTGAAGATCATCGGCGTGGACGCCGACGGCGCGTTCGCCGAGTTCGTCAGGATTCCGGAGAGCAATATCTGGAAGCTCGGGCCGGAGTTTCCGCGCGAGTGGGGCAGTTTGCTCGACCCGCTGGGCAACGCCGTCCACACCGTTCTGGCTGGGGAGATCGCGACCAAAACGGTCGCGGTAACCGGCTGCGGGCCGATTGGCCTGTTTGCCATCGCGGTGGCAAAACTGTGCGGCGCTTCGACAGTGTTCGCGGTCGAGGTGAACCCGTACCGCCGCGCCATTGCCGAGAAGATGGGCGCCGACGTTGCGCTCGACCCGAGCGCGGGCGACGTTGTCGCGAAAATCCTCGAAGCCACGGGTGGCGCGGGCGTGGACGTGCTACTCGAAATGAGCGGGCATGAAGGCGGAATTCGCGCAGGGTTCCGCGCGCTGCGCATGGGCGGCCGCGCGTCGCTGCTCGGCATTCCGCCGCGCGAGGTCGCGCTGAATTTTGCCGAGGACATCATCTTCAAGGGCGCGACCGTGCAGGGCATTAACGGCCGCAAGATGTACGAGACGTGGTTCCAGATGGAGGCGCTGCTGCGCACCGGCAAGCTCGACCTGGGCCCGGTGATCAGCCACCACATTCCGCTCGCCGAGTTTTCCCGCGCGATGGACCTGCTGAAGTCCGGCGAGGCCGCGAAAATTATCCTGACGCCGTTCTAAGTATTCTGGCGAAGGGATGCAGGAATCCACTCCTTCGCGGACAGCGTTACGGGTTGCGCTGCGCCGCGCGGCGCATCAGCTTTATGACGCCGAGCCGCTGGTCTACCGCGACCCCTTCATTGTGCCGCTGCTGCGCACGCGCTATCGCGAGGAGTTGGAGAGAACACCTTCTGCCCGCGGCGCGGACCGGCCATCCTCCGTTGGAATGCGCGCCTGGCTGGTCGCGCGCAGCCGTTTGTTCGCGGACGCTGTTGCGTCGTCGCACCCTGCGGCGCAGCAGGTCCTGGTGCTGGGCGCGGGGCTGGATACATTTGCCTTGCAGCACGCCGCTTCAGCATTGCGGATATTCGAAGTCGATCATCCAGCCACGCAGCAGTGGAAACGCGAGTTGACGGCGGAGGCCGGCTTCGCGCTGCCGGAGAACGCGACGTTCGTTGCCGTGGACTTCGAGCATGGCGGTTCGCTGTCTCAGGAACTCGCGCGGGCCGGCTTTGACACGCACCGCCCGACAGCAGTCAGCTGGCTTGGCGTGGTTCCGTATCTCACCGACGAGGCGTTTCGCGGGACACTGCGCCTTCTCGCAAAGCTGCCTGCCGGGTCGTTGCTCGTGTTCGACTACGGACAGCCGCGCCACGCTCTTTCGCCAGTGGAGCGGCGCGAGCATGATTCGCTTGCGGCGCGTGTCGCGCTGGCCGGCGAGCCGTTCCTGCTGTCTTTCATGCCCGGACAGGCGCGGGACATTCTGGCGGAATCCGGCTTCACCGTGCTTGAGGATTTTGGTGCCACTCAACTCAACGCGCGCTTTTTCACCGGGCGGCAGGACGATCTGCGGCTCCGCGACAGCGCCGTGCGCATGCTGCATGCCGTGCGCATTTGAGCTGGGCGGGAGCCGAAAGTTCTGTATCGCTTCTGTCGTGGAAGCCGGCCCGCTCGAGAGAGAAAGAAAGCTGGCGGGCCCGCGCGCGGCGCGATTTCATGCTGTCAGCGAGCGGCCGTTGCCTTGGGAGAAGGCTTGCCTGCCGTCGAGGCCGCGGCCGCGAGGTCTACATCCTTGCGCTTCTTGTCTTCGTGCGCGACCAGCATGGCTTCCATCTGCGTGACCAGGGACTGCACATTCATCGGCTTGACCAGCATTTCGTCCGCGCCCTCGGCCAGCCAGTCCTCACCTTCGACCGGAAAGGCCGTCAGGATGGCGACCGCCGGATTGCACGGCGCGCTCTTGGCCATTTTCACCACGTCCAGGCCGGCGGAATCGCTCTCCATGCGCATGTCGGTAATCACCATGGCGTAGTCCGCGGATTTGAGCTTTATCCGGGCGTCGCGCGCGCTGGTGGCCGTGTCCACGGTAAAGCCGTTGATTTCCAGCACGGCCTTCAGGGTCAGCAGAATCGCTACTTCGTCATCGACCAGCAGTACGCGGCGTTTCGTCATTGGAGAGACCTCGGTTTCAGCTTGCGATGCCCAGCTCTTGATAAGGGCCAACCTTCGAGAATATCACCGTGAAGACAGGCCCGCCACGACCGGCGGCGAAGCCGTGCGCGTGAAATGGAAGACACTGGTGCGGGCTTTCCCATGGTCAACATACGTCCATTCTTCGTCGAAGTGGTTGTCGTCTATCGGACTCAAAACCAGCCGGGCCATATGCGGATCTTCAGCGTGCGCCAGGTTTGTCGCACCCGTAAACACAAACTCGTAGCGCTTCTCCGGGCCGTTGAGCGGGGCCGTCGCCATGCGCGGCTGGTTGCCTATGGAGCAGTAATGCGTCATCGCGAGACGCGGCCCGTCGGCGGAGTAGACCGAAACCATTTCCATCTTGCCGCCATAGCTGAAGGCTTCTTCGAGCGCACTGCCGTTCGAGATAACGCGGACCCTGTTGACCAGCTTGCCTTCCGGGCCCGTGCCGTCCCACGTCCCCGCCAGCGACTTCAGTTTTTCAAACGACGTGTTGGTCGAAGGTGCAGGATGTTTTTCTTCCATCGGCTGCTGCGCGAAGGCGGCAGTGGCGGCAAAACAGACAAGTGCAGTTGCTGTGACGATCTTCATTGCTCTACTCCTCGGCTGCCCGGTTCCGGCAGGAAGTGTTCTCTATCGAACTCCTTCGGCGCAACCGGTGCAATGGATTTCTTCACGGCGGGCTGCTCGAGCTTCCAGCCCGGCGCGCCGGTGAGCGTCGCCGGCGCATTTGCACGAAGAACGAGGCGCGCTCCCGGAATTCCTACCGGAACGTTGGTTACGGCCACCTCGCTCCAGCCCGGCGGGAGCTGCGGATAGAGGTGGATGGTCTTGTTCGGCGCATCGACCTCAATGCCGAGCAGGCCGCGTACGGCGGGCGCGAGTGTCATGGCGCTGGACCACATCTGATGGGAGCTTGAGCGGCCAAGCGGCGCGTAGAAGTCACCGCTGAGCAGTTCGGTGACTGCGCCCAAGTCCTGCGCATAGGTGAGTTCGACGTTCTCCATCAGGTGACGAAAGCCGGCGTCGGCGTGGCCGGCGCGATATTCCGCCATCGCGGTCCAGCCGGTGAACAGGGGCCATATCGAGCCCTGGTGATAGCTGATGGGATCGTAGATTTTGGCTTGACTGGAGACATCGCGCGTTCCCCAGCCTGGCGAGAACTCCGGCGAAGCCCAGCGTGCAAACATGCGGTCCGGATCGGGCAGCGCGTAGTGGCCGTCCCACCAGGCGACTGCGGGGTAGATGGTCGCCGTCGTGTCCTGCCGCCCGAAATCGTAACTGAAAGCGTACATTCCATCTGCCGCTGCGGCCGGCGCGTACTCGCGCTGGATGGTGGCGGCAATCTTCTGTGCACGCACGGTTGCGAATTGCGCGGTTGCGGCGTCTTTCATTCGCGTCGCCATGCGGGCCATCGCGCCGGAAGCCTGTTCGTCGAGCGCGGCAAGATAGATTTCCTGCTTCGGCATCGTCGGCGGCCAGCTCTCCACCCAGCCCGTGCCCTGGGCGTTGTCATAAATGCCGTCGCCGTCTGCATCCTGCGTGCTTTCGAACTGCCATGCCTTCTTGATTTGCAGCCAATGCTGTTGCAGGTACGTGGTGTCACCGCTGGCGGACACGTAATCCACCATCGCCATCAACATCAGCGGAGTCGCGTCGGCCGCGGCGTATTCATACGGCATTGCGGCCCAGTCCACTTCGTCCGCCGTCTGCGAAAACTCGTGCATGATCTTGCCGTCGGCACGCTGCCGGGCCAGGAGGAAGTCGAAGGCGCGGCGCGCGAGCGCGAAGTCGCCTTCGCTGTTAATCGCGAACATGGTCCAGAGCGTGTCGCGGCCGAAGAACCAGCCGAAGCCCGGCCGTGCCGAATCTCCTGATGAGAACCACCCGGCCGTCATGCCGGTCTCGCCACCGTTGCGTTCCGGGTGCCAGCGGACCTGCGACTGGTCGATCGACACCTCTGCCCACTGGATGGCGTCATTGAACTGACTGTCGGGAGTTTCCACCTGAAGACGGGTCGCGAGGAAATTGCGCCAATACTGTTGCGTATTCGCGAACGCCTGCGGCAGGGCATCATTCAGCGCGGCAAGCTGCGGACCCAGCGCGGCGCCGGAGCCGGGGACGCCGTTGTTGCCCGTCCTGCCGCTGCCGCCTTGCGTAGCATTTCCGTTTGCGACCGCGATCAGGAGCGGCCAAGCCTTGTTGCGTTCGCCTGCGTTGACGTGCAGGACAAACTGCAGCGGATAGACCCTGGGCTTCTCCTGGTATGGCGGCAGAATTCCGGCAGCCGCGCCGGGAATCGCGACCGCGGCAGCGACGTCGGGCGAATCCGTGTGCAGCACGTAGAAGCCGCCATTGGCGACCCACTCTGCGGAAGGCGTGCCGTAGTTTGGCGCCGGCCACATGCGGCGAACTTCCGGCGTAAAGCTGAGCGTCAACGTTATCGGTCGCGCCGAATCGACCGTGAACACGGCGGCAATGCCCGTGCCCGGGCCGGAATCGCGCGGCGCGAACATGATCTGCCGCACCGTAAATGCCGCATGCGCGTACGTAATGATGGTGCAGCCGGGGCGGACGTCAATGGTCGCGGCCTGCTCGTTGACATCAATCGGCACGGGATAATCGGCGAGCTGCGCGGCAATGCGCAGGTTCGAAAGCACCTTGACCGGCCAGACCCAGGCTTCGAAACCGCCGTCCTGCTGGCCCATGATGCCGCCGAGTGGCCCGGCGACCGTGAAGGGGTGATGCGTTTGCACATCGCGGAAGATGCGCAGGTCCTGCGACTTCGCGGGCGGCGCGCAATCCGGTGGCGCGATGGTGTGGAGCGACTGCGCGGCAGCGGCGGGAACGAGCAGGGCGAGGAGCGCAGCGCGCAGCGCGAAAGCGGCTTTCATGGCGCGGATGATTTTATCGGACTGGCTGCCGCGCTGCGGCAAGAAACGCCCGCAACTTCGCGTGGTCTTTGACGCCGGGCGAGGATTCCGTGCCGCTGGCTACGTCGACGCCGAATGGTGCGAGGACGGTGATGACCTCGGCAACGTTGCCCGGAGCAAGTCCGCCTGCCGCCACGACGCGGATGCCCTGCTGTGCTGCGCGCGCGAAGGTTGGCGCCGCTTGATGCCAGTCGAAGCTCTGACCCGTCCCGCCGAGGTGTCGCGCGGAGGGCGAGTCCACGAACAAGGCATCGAACGGGAAAGCGGCTCCGCGGGAAAGCAAAGCATCTTCGCCGGCCCACGCGAGTGCTGCGTAAATCTTCAAGCCCGGAAACGCGTCGCGCAGAACGGGTGCGCAAGCCTGCGCTGAGTCGCCGTGCAGTTGCAGCGCGTTCAGGTTTGCGGAACGCGCGATGCCTTCAATCTCGCGGGCATCTGGTTGCGTAAAAACACCGACACGCTCAACATGCGGAAATTCTTCCGCCAAAGCGTCATTCATCTTGCGTACTTGTTGCGAAGTGACCAGCCGTTTGCTGCCCGGCGCGAAGATAAAGCCTATCGCGTCCGCGCCCAGCGACGCCGCGAGTCGGGCGTCATCCAGCCGCGTGTTGCCGCAGATTTTTACCCACACGCGGCCAGCAACTCCTTCAGCTTGTCGCCCGGCGAAGGTGCGCGCATCAGCGTTTCGCCAATCAGAAAAGCCTGGTAGCCGGAATCACGCAGGCGGCGCATGTCTTCGCCGCTTGTGATGGCGGATTCCGCGACACGCAGCTTCTCCGGAACCTCGCGGGCCAGGCGTTCGCCAAGCGCGATGGTTTCATCCAGAGATGTCGTGAACGTATGCAGGTCGCGACTGTTTACTCCGATGGCGTCGCAGTCGAGCGCGATCGCGCGGTCGAGTTCTTCCGGCGCGTGCACTTCGCAAAGGATCTGCAACCCTTCCGCGCGGGCGGCGGCGGCGAGTACGCGCAATGCGGAATCATCCAACGCGGCGACGATGAGCAGAATCGCGTCCGCGCCAAACGCGCGCGCCTCGGTCATCTGCCAGGCATCCACCATGAAATCCTTGCGAAGGCATGGAATCGCCACGGAAGCGGATGCGGCTTCAAGGTCCGCGAGCGAGCCCAGGAACCACTTCTCTTCCGTCAGAACAGAAAGCGCTGCTGCCCCGGCGAGTTCCAACTCCATCGCGGCCGCGGAGATGTCCAGCGTTTCGCGAATGACCCCGCGGGAAGGCGATGCCCGCTTCAGCTCGGCGATGACAGCGGCGCGTTCTGCATCCTGCAGAGACTGCACAAATGGTCTCGGCCGGTGCTGGCGCGCTTGTATTTCAAGATCAGCGAGCGGGGTATCGCGCTTGCGTTGGGCTACCTGCCGGCGCGTATTCGCAACGATTTCTTCCAGACGCGAGGACACCTTCGGAGTATACGAAGTTCCCAGTCTCTAACTTTGCGAATGCGAAGAGGCGCGGGCGAGATCGGTCAAGTAGTCGTCAATCGTCTTCGTCTCGCCGAGCATGTAGTGCATGATGAAGCGGAAGAAGACATTGTTGACGGTCGCGCGTTCCGTAATGCTGACCGTCGTGCCGGAACCCTTCGGCGTCAGCTCGTACGTCCAGTCGCCCTGGAAGGGCGAGGACGGATCGGAGATGCGCGCGATGCGCTCGAGCGGTGCATTGTCTTCCATCAGCTCAAAGCGCAGGTTGCCCATTTTGTAGTTTTCCTGCCACTGCATGTGTTCGCCAATGTTCGGCAGCACCGTTACCGACTTCACTTCCGGGCGCCATTGCGGGAGCGCGGTGACGTTCGAAATCCGCGCATACACCTGCTCCGGGGACTGCGGCACGTAGATGCTGCGCGTTACCGCATGCTGCGCGGGCTGGCGCGAGCCGAGATAGGCGACCGTCCCGGCGGCAACCAGCAGCAGGATCAGTACGATGACAAGGAACTTCTTCATGCGAGTGGAGTCTATCAGGCGATGAATCTGGAGCGGTTCCGCGAGATTGCGCGTGCATTGCCCCACGCGGCGGAGACCGTGCAATGGGGATCGAACCTCGTCCTGTGGGTGTGCGACAAGAAGATTGGCGGCAAGATGTTCGCCCTCGCCAACACGGAGCCGGGCGAGCGCTACGTCTGTTCCTTTGCCGCGGGTGAAGAGGGCATGGCGGAGCTTCTTGAGCGGGAAGGGTTTTTTCCGGCGCCGTACCTTGCCCGCGCACACTGGGTCGCGGTCGAGGCGTGGGATTCGTTAAACGATGCCGAATGGCGCGCGCGGCTGGCGCGTGCGCACGGGCTGGTATTCGAGAAATTGCCGAAGCGGACGCGCGCGGTCCTGGCCATGCCGGCAACAGAGCGCGGCCGGATTCTGCGGGCACGCACAGCAAATCCGGCGAAACCGAAGTAGCCGCGAAACTTGCGCCCTGGCACACCGTCTTTTACGGTGGAAAGATATGGCTCTCAGGAACGCGGGAGGGTTTTCCCTCGAAGGCAAGGTTGCGCTCATCACAGGCGGTTCACGCGGCATTGGCGCGGCGGCCGTACGCCTGTTCACGCAGGCCGGCGCGAAGGTGGCGTTTAACTTCCGCAGTTCGCAGGCCGAGGCGGACGCGGTTGTCGCCACGTCCGGCGGCACGGACGTATGCCGCGGCATTTCGCACGCCCTCAACTCTGCCGCGGACGGGCGCGATCTTGTCCGGATGGCCGTTCTGCAGTTTGGCCGGCTGGACATTCTTGTCGCGAACCACGGCATCTGGCCGCCGGAAGATGCGCCGATTGACAACCTGAGCGACGACCAGTGGCGCGGCACGATGAGCATCAATCTTGACGCGGTGTTCGGTCTGTCACAGGCCGCGGTGCAGCAATTCGAAAAACAGGAGATGGCCGAAAACAGCCACGCGCGAGGCCATATCGTTCTGCTCAGCTCCACGGCCGGCCAGCGTGGCGAGGCGTTTCATTCCGACTACGCCGCAACCAAGGGCGCTCTGATTTCGCTGACCAAGAGCTGGTCGAGCGAGCTCGCGCCACGCGGTATTTACGTCAACTGTGTCGCGCCGGGCTGGGTCGATACCGACATGTCCGCTCCCGCGCTGAACCATCCGCCGACGCGGCAGCGCATCTTTTCCGGCATCCCGGTGGGACGCGTCGGCACGCCGCAGGAAATTGCCGGGCCGATCCTGTTCCTCTGCACGCCGCTCGCCGGGTTCATCAGCGGAGAAGTGCTGAACGTCAACGGCGGCGCGGTGCTGGTGGGCTGATGCGAAAACTTCTGGGCCCACTGCTGCTCGCACTCGCGCTCGCTACGGCCGCGCAGGGGCAGGCTGCGCCGCAGAATCCTTCAACCATGCCGGCGGACGAATCCACCGCGAAGGCAAAACAGTTGCTCGACCAGATGGTTGCCGTGCTGGGCGGCCCCAGGTGGACGTCGATAGACAATCGCGAGCAGGAGGGCCGCAACGCCGGCTTCTACCACGGTGAGTCGAACGGCGGTTACACGGAAATCTTCACGACGCACCAGGGGCTGGACCACGACCGCATCGACTTCACGAAGAAGCGCAATGTCGTGGACATCATCGTCGGCCGCGATGGCTGGGAGATTACTTTCCAGGGCCGTAAGCGCATGGACCCGAAAGAGCTGGACGATTTTCTGCGCCGCCGCGACCACTCCCTGGAAACCGTGATGCGCACGTGGCTCAAGCAGCCGGGCGTCGCCTTCTTCTGGGCCGGGCAGAAAATGAGCGAGCGGCGCCTGTGCGATGAAGTGACCATCATCACGCAGGCGAACGATTCCGTAACGCTGCTTCTGGACGCGAACAGCCACCTGCCGCGCGCCCGCACTTTCTACTGGCGCGACCCGGAATATCACGACAAGAACGAAGAGACGGAAACCTACGACGACTGGCACATGGCCGACGGCCTGCCGACACCGTTCATGGTCACCCGCTACCACAACGGAGAAATGTCCCGGCAGTTTTTCGTGAGCAAGACAACGTACAACCAGCCGCTTGCGCCGGACACGTTCGACCCGGATGCGACGGTGCGAAAGATAGCGAAGTAACTAGCCCTTCAGGAAAGCCTGGATCTCGCGGTCGACAGCCTCCGGCTGATCGAGCATGATGAAGTGCCTGGAGTTCTCGATCCCGACCAGTTTGACATTGGGCGCCTTCGCCCACGCCTTCCTGTAGAAGGCTTCTCGTCCAGCAAGGGGGCCATCGTCCGGCATATGCGGCCAC
Organism: uncultured Acidobacteriaceae bacterium; assembly: GCA_963848685.1. Lineage (GTDB taxonomy): Bacteria > Acidobacteriota > Terriglobia > Terriglobales > Acidobacteriaceae > CAWKED01. Next base: position 128,461 of record CAWKED010000001.1, read on the forward strand.
AAAACCAGCACGGGAATCGTGACCTTCGCCAGGTCGACGCGCAGGTCAGCCATGGAGTCTTCGTAAGCGGCCTGGGCGAAAACTTTGCGATCAGAATTGACCGACCATAGAGCTATCTTGTCCTGCATCGGTTTTGCCGTGGCAAAACTCTGCGCGTACGTTACCGAGTTGTGCAGCCACAAATCCCTGCTCTCTTCGTTCAGAGCGATCCTTTGCTGCAACGCGTCATCCTTGTAATCGGTCGTGATGCTGTCGGCGTTGTAGATAAGTCCGAGAAACGGCACGGCGTCGACGATCACGAGCTTGCTGACGTCGCCCGGATGCTGCTCCGCCAGCATGATGCCGAGTGTTCCACCCAGAGAGTGGCCGATCAACGCCGGTGACTTCAACTGGTTTGCCTGGATGTACTCGTGCAGGTCGCTGACGATGGCATCCAGCATTCCAGACTTCATGCCGGAATTCGCCTCCGCAGGAAAGCCGGCGAAGCCGTCAATCTGTATGAGGTGGACCCGGTAGTGTGCCTGGATGAGTTTGTTGGCTTCCGTCTCCCAGACGGAACGTGAGCCGCCGAGGCCGGGAACGAAGATGACATCCGGGCCCTTGCCGCCGGACATCGTGACGATGTGGGTCGGCTTGAAGGTGGCATTGGAGGGAGCCTGGGCAGACGACGAGGCGACGACCGCAATGGCAACAGCGACGGAGCAGAAAAAGGAGCGCAGCATAGCCGTGAGAGTTTAACAAACACTCGGCTGCCAACGCACCCGCACCGCGCGCGGCTATAATCTCGTCTGCCGTATGAGCGATTCCGCGCCACAGCAAACCGCATTGGATATCAGCCAGATCATGGCCATCCTGCCGCACCGCTATCCGTTCCTGCTGATTGACCGCGTCAGCGAAATCCAGCGCAAACAGAGGATCGTGGCGTGGAAGAACGTCTCCATCAACGAGCCGCAGTTCCAGGGGCATTTCCCGGATTTCCCGATTCTGCCCGGCGTCATGATGGTGGAAGCCATTGCGCAGGCCGGCGGCGCGCTGCTGCTTACGGAAATTCCCGACCGCGCTGAAAAATTGATGGTGTTCACCGGCATCGAGCGCGCCAAGTTCCGCCGTCCCGTCGTGCCGGGGGACGTGCTGCGCATTGAAGTGGACGTGCTGCAGTGGAAGCCGCGCGCCGTCCGCATGGAAGGCCACGCCTATGTCGGCGAAAAGCTCGCCTGCGAGGCCATCGTGACCTGTCAGCTTGTGCCGCGGCGCAGGCCTTCCGCGCCGGAATCGCCCGCGGCCGACTCCGAAGCAGCGGTTGAGCCGGAGAGCGCGCCCGCGTGAGCATTCACCCAACTGCCATCGTGGCGGAAGGCGCTGTCGTTCCGGAGAGTTGTGCAGTCGGTCCGTTCTGCACCGTCGGGCCGGATGTTGTTCTGGGTGAAGCCTGCGAGCTGGTTTCCCATGTTGTGGTGGATGGCCACACCACGCTCGGCGCGCGCAACCGGATTTTTCCGTTCGCGTCGGTCGGCATCGCGCCGCAGGACCTGAAGTACCAGGGCGAGCCGACGAAATGCACGGTCGGCGATGACAACGTCCTTCGTGAATGCGTGACCATTTCGCGCGGAACGGTGGGGGGCGGCGGCGAAACCCGCATCGGTTCCGGCTGCCTGCTGATGACGTGCGCGCACGTCGGACACGACACGGCGGTTGGTGACGGCGTCATCATCGCGAACGGCGCGGCTGTTGCCGGCCACGTTGTCATCGAGGATTTCGCAACGGTCGGCGCGCTGAACCAGGTGCATCAGTTCTGCCGCATCGGGAAATACGCGTATCTCGGCGGCGGGACGACGATCGTGCAGGACGTGCTGCCGTTCTCACTGACCAGCGCCAGACGCGAGACGCACAGCTACGGGCTGAACAAGATAGGCCTTGAGCGTAAGGGCTTCTCGCAGGAGCAACTCAGTGCGCTGCACAAGGCTTTTCGCGCGCTGCTTGCCGGCAAGATGAACACAGCGCAGGCGGTTGAGAAAATCAAGTCCATGACGCTGACTGAAGACCTCGCCTACCTGATCGCCTTTATCGAATCCAGCCAGCGCGGCATTGTGAAGTAGGCGCCATGGCTGAGGAGCGCATTCTCGGGCTGATCGCCGGCAACGGCCGCTTTCCCTTTTTGTTGCTCGAAGCGGCGCGCGCGCAGGGTGTGCGGGTTGTTGTGGCCGCGATTCGCGAAGAGACGTCTCAGGACATGGACGACCGGGCGGTGGTCGATTCCAGCGTGACGGTGGAGTGGTTTTCGCTCGGAGAGTTGTCGCGCCTCATCGCATACTTTCAGCGCGAGTCGGTAAGACAGGCCGTGATGGCGGGCCAGGTCAGGCACACGCAGATTTTTTCCGCGATCCGGCCCGACTGGCGGCTGGCGAAGCTGCTGCTGAATCTGCGCACACGTTCCACCGATGCGCTCCTGGGCGCAGTGGCCAGGGTCCTCAGTGACGAAGGCATCGAGTTGATTTCCAGCACCACGTATCTCGAGCCCATGCTCGCCGAGACGGGTACTCTGACCAGTCGCGAACCCAGCGAGCGTGAGCGCGACGATGCGGCGTACGGCGTTGACGTGGCGCGGGGCCTCGGCGCCTTCGACATCGGGCAGACGGTGGTTATTGCGGACCGCGCCTGCGTGGCCGTGGAGGCGATGGAAGGCACCGATGCAACCATCCGGCGCGCCGCCGAATTGATGCGCGGACTCGAAGGAGAAGCTTCCACGCTGGCGCGGGAACTTACGGTGGTCAAAGTTGCGAAGCCGAACCAGGACATGCGTTTCGATGTGCCCGTGGTGGGCCTGCCGACCATCGCAGCCATGCGCGAGGCGCGGGCGACCTGCCTGTGCATTCCTGCCGGAAAGGCGCTGCTGTTTGATCGCGAAGGAATGATGGCGGAAGCCAATGCGGCGGGGATTTCTATTTTCGCGATCTAACTTATTGTGTTGACGCTCCGCATCCGTTGCGTGTCATCCCGCATCCGTGCCCGGAACGCGGTCATTCCGACCGGAGCGGAGCGGAGTGGAGGAATCTGCTGTTGCTCTGCGCATCCGCTGCGTGAACATTGTCATCCCGCATCCGTGCCCGGAACGCGGTCATTCCGACCGGAGCGGAGCGGAGTGGAGGAATCTGCTGCTGCTCTTTGCATGCTGGAACAGCAACAGCAGGTCCCTCCACCGCGTTCCTGTGCCTGCGCGCAGGAACTCCGACCGGGGATGACAGTTTTATGGTCGGGAGCAAGAAACCGCTACGCGCAAATAAGCGCGTAAACGCAGAAACACCCGGCTTTTCGAACCTGACTCAAACCTGCTTTCTTGTTCTGCGCCGGTGGCTCCTGCCTGGTGACTGGCACCCTGCGGAAGCTTAACGCTGAACCCGAATGCTGGTGAGTCTTGCTCAACCTGCCGGGTGTCTCGCCGATCCAGGAACTTGATCGCCTAAGCTTTCATGCCCTCTGGTTCTGTTTCGGTTCTCCGAAGAGTCCCGCTGTGAAAGTGAAGTTATGCCTGGCCGAATAACTCGTCAATCGTGAAAATGCACCTTCACCAGAGGAAATCTCCGGAATCCGGTGGAAAAATCGAGACATGAACAACCTGCAGTGCAAAGCGTAAGATGGAGCGCGAAAGCGAGGCGGGAAAATCGAAATGAAAATGCGTTGGATTGTTGCACTCGTGGTGCTGATCGTCGTTGGCGTCCTTGCGAAGCGCGCGTTCGCGGCTGGCGGAGGCGATTCCATGCCGGCCGTCGGACAGCAGGCGCCGGAGTTTACGCTGCCGTCGCAGGACGGGACGCCGGTTTCACTCAAGCAGTTCCGCGGCAAGTGGGTGGTGCTGTACTTCTATCCCAAGGACATGACCAGCGGCTGCACGATGGAGGCGCATAACTTCCAGCGTGACCAGGCGAAATATGACGCGCTGAATGCGGCGATTGTCGGCGTCAGCGTGGACACGCCCGACAGCCACAAGCAGTTCTGCACCAAGGAAGGCCTGACGTTCAAGCTGCTCGCCGACAAGGACAAGCAGGTCGTCAAGATGTACGACTCGCAGATCCCAGTCATCGGGCTTGCGGCGCGAAACACGTTCCTCATTAATCCGGACGGCAAGATCGTGCGTGTCTGGACAAAGGTGGATCCGTCCTCTCACAGCGAAGACGTTCTCGCCGAGCTGAAGAAGGACGAGCACAAGGGCTAGGTCGCGTCCCGGAATGCCAGAAGCCGGTCCGGAGTCCCGGGCCGGCTTTTCTGTTTCGTCAAACGGAAGGGGATTTCCGCAATGCCGATGCGAAAATTTCTGCACCATTTTCGCGACATGGGAGTAGGGTGAGAGCCAGCAAGACGCTCCACCTCATCCAATACACTCAGAAGCAAGGGATCGGAGGGACGTTGAACGCAAAACTCAAGCGCTTGATCCGGCAGCTTGGCGAGGCCATTCACGAATCTGTGTCGGAATCTGAAGACATTGCGGGTGTCGTCCGCGACATCCGGGAAGAAGGCTTCGACGTGCTGCTGATGCTGGAGGCGACCATCGGGCTGAACGAGCTCGACGAGGAGAACGCCCAGGCAGGCGAAGACGGCCAGGGCGAGGCGGACGGCGAGCACGGCTTCAGCCAGCACGACCTCAGCTTTCTGAAGAGCCTCCGCATCTCGATTGATGAAGACGGGCACGGGCCGGGCAAGCCGCTGGCTCTGCCGCCGGGGGACTCCAGCGAAGCTTCTGCCGGCTAGCGCGGCCGTCATCCGGCTGTGGTATCGTGCCGCTTCGCCCGGAGTTGTGCGCTTCGCCGTAGCCTGTGCGCACTCTGAGCAACGCCGCCGACTGCCACGCACTCCAACCTGCGTTCCCTCGGCGGTAAGGAAGGCGGCTTCGACGCATGAAAGACACACTTGGGGTTTTGCTGGCCGGCGGCGCGGGAGAGCGCCTGTTTCCGCTGACGCGCGACCGCGCAAAGCCGGCAGTCCCGTTCGGTGGAAATTACCGCATCGTGGACATTACGCTGTCCAACTGCATCAACTCCGACCTGCGCAAGGTCTACATCCTCACACAATACAAGGCGCTCAGCCTGAACCGCCATATCCGCGAGGGCTGGGGAACGTCAGTCGCCATGGAACTTGGCGAATTCATCGAGATCCTGCCGCCCATGCAGCGTGTCTCCGCCAACTGGTACATGGGCACGGCGGACGCGGTCTACCAGAACATCTACTCCATCGGCTCCGAGCAGCCGAAGTACGTGCTGATTCTTTCCGGCGACCACATCTACAAGATGAATTACGCGCTGATGCTCAAGCAGCATGCCGATTCCGGCGCGGATGTGACGCTGGCGACGCTGCCGATCCGGCCGGATGAGGTTTCCCGCTTCGGTGTCGTCGAAGTGGCCGCCAACGGCGAAGTGACCGGCTTTGTTGAGAAGCCGAAGTCCACCGACCTGCGTTCTCCTTTCAATCCCGACATGTGCGACGCCTCGATGGGCATTTACCTGTTCAACACGGACGTTCTGCTGCCGGCGCTGATCAAGGACGCGGATGACCCGAATTCCAAGCACGACTTCGGGCACGACATCCTGCCGAAGATTCTCGGCCAGTACAAGATTTACGCCTACAACTTCGTGGATGAGAACCGCCAGCAGGCGCTGTACTGGCGGGATGTCGGCACGCTCGACGCCTATTACGAAGCCAACATGGACGTGGCCGGCGTGACCCCGATTTTCAACCTGTATGACCGCGCGTGGCCTATGCGGACGCGGGTCCGGCAGTATCCGCCGGCGAAGTTCGTTTTCGGCGAGCCGGGCCGCACCGGCATGGCGATCAATTCCGTGGTGTCGGCCGGATGCATCATTTCCGGAGCCGCGGTAAAGAACAGCGTGCTGTCGCAGGATGTTCGCGTGAATTCCTATTCTGACGTGGAGTCGAGCATCATCTTTCCGCACGTCAATATCGGCCGCCACTGCAGGATTCGCCGGGCAATCATTGACAGGGATGTGCACCTTCCGGAGGGCACCGTCATCGGCTACGACCAGAACGAGGACCGCCGCCATTACTTTGTGACCGACAGCGGCATTACAGTCGTTGCCCGCGATTACTCCCTGTATGAAAACCCGGTCAGCGCCGACTTTCTTCCAAGAACCTGAGCAGGCTGGACAACCGCAGGCGCCCCGGCTGCTCTAATATCGCATCGTGTATGAAGCGCCCATCCCGGCAAATGAGGACGCCCGCCTGGCCGCGCTGTGGCGCTACAACATCCTCGACACCGACCGTGAGCAGACCTATGACGACATCACGCGGCTGGTCTGCTACGTCTGCGACACGCCTTCCGCGCTGGTAACGCTGGTGGACCGCGACCGCCAGTGGTTCAAGTCGGCCGTCAACTCTGAAACCACGGAGACGCCGCGCAAACCCAGCTTCTGCGCCACTGCCATTCTGCAGCCGACCGTGATGATTGTGCCGGACACGCACAAAGACCCGCGCTTCTGTGACAACCCGTTTGTAACAAGCAAGCCCGGCATCCGCTTTTACGCGGGTGCGCCGCTGGTAACGCGGGACGGCTATGCCCTGGGAACGCTGTGCGTCTTCGATACCAGACCGCGCAGCCTGACGCTGCAGCAGATCGAAGCGCTGCAGATCCTGGCTCGGCAGGTCATGGCGCAACTGGAGCTTCGGCTGCTGCGCCGCGAAGTTGACCGGGAACAGGAACCCGCTAATGGTCCGGCCACCATGTAGGCAGCCAGGCAACGAAACTTCGGTGTCCGGCGCAGCAGCAGGTTCCGCGACCGGGCATTGAACCCGGGGCGGCGTTCGCGCGTCCAATAGACTACGAAGGCACCCCGCTGGGCGGCTGCCGCAAGGAGATATTCCGCAATGAACTGGAAGAACTGGCTTGGGACCGCGACGCTGGGAATTGCCTCGGTCGCGATGGCGCAGACGGCGCCGCACCAAATCTATGATGTGAACGCGAACGCGCACGCCGATGTCACGGCGGCCATCCAGAAGGCCCGTGCCGAGCACAAGCGCGTCATCCTGGATTTCGGCGGCAACTGGTGCGGAGACTGCAAGGTCCTCGACATCAACTTCCACAAGCCGGAGAACCAGGCGCTGCTCGACCGTTACTACGTGCTGGTGGACATTGACGTCGGCAAGTTCGACAAGAACGAGGACATCGCGGAGAAGTACGGTATCCCGCTGAAGAAGGGCGTCCCGGCGCTCGCCGTCGTCGATGGCCACGGCAAGGTAGTGTATGCGCAAACCATGGGCGAATTTGAAAACATGCGCAAGATGGATCCGGCCAGCGTGAGCGAGTTTCTCGAAAAGTGGAAGCCGGAAGGCCGCGTGCGCAGCGGAGAATAAGCGGCATCGGACAGAAGGGAAAAGCCCACCTCGCGGTGGGCATTTCTTTTTGCATAACGAATCTACTTCGTTGCGGGAGATGCGTTGGCGGCGGGCTTCTGCGGCACGAGCGGAACCGGGTTCTGCAGCGTGCCTGGCTGCGCGGTTGGCGCGGCCCCCGGGGTGGCAGGAGTGGTCACAGGCTTTGGCGGAACCGGCCGCGGCTCCGGCTCCATCTTGAACTCGACATGGCCGGTGGCTGTCGAATCTCCGCCGACGTAGAAGTCATACCGCGAAGGCTCGAGGGTCGGTTGCAGGCGCGTGCCGTAGATGGCCAGCTCGTCGAATCCCAGTTTGAATTCGATGTGCTTCGTTTCGCCCGGCGCCAGCTGGATGCGGTCATAGCCGCGCAGCAGCCTTACCGGCTGTTCAAGCTGCGCTCCCGTGACGCGCATGTAGAGCTGCGGCACCGCGACGCCGGCGACTTTGCTGGTGTTGGTGACGTCCGTGCTGATGATCAAGCGCTCGTCCGTCGGCTGGCCGTACCGGGTCGCCAGCCGGCCGATGGTCATGCTGGGCACGCTGATCGTCGGCTGGGAGTATGTGAAGGTCGAATAGCTCAGCCCGTAGCCAAACGGATACAGCGCGGAGTTCTGCTCGTCGATGTAGCGGGACAAGTACTTGGTGTCGGAATTGGCCGGCGGCTGCGTCAGGTCTACGCCGGGGGGAACAGGCCGGCCGGTGGGAAGCTGCGCGTAGTAGAGCGGCTCCTGGCCAACCGATCGCGGGAAGCTGACGGTCGCGTGGGCGGAGAAGTTCGCATCGCCGTAGAGCAGGTTCGCCAGCGCCGGCCCGGCTTCTTCGCCCGGATACCAGGCTTCGACAATGCCTGCGGCCCTGGCGGCGACGCTGGTCAGCGCCAGCGGGTGTCCGTTGAAAAGCACCACGACCACGGGCTTGCCGGTTGCGGCGACGGCGTCCAGCAACTGCTGCTGGTTGCCGGGCAGGTCGAGTCGCGTACGGGAAGAAGCTTCGCCGGTCTGGGTGAGCGCATCCTCGCCGACGCAGAGCAGCACGACATCGGCGCCGCGTGCGGCGCTGACGGCCGCGGCAAAGCCGGCTTCCGACGGGGCCAGGATGTCTGTGCCTTTGGCAAACGCGATCCTGCCGGCAGAACGCTGTTCGAGCGCCGCGCGCAATGTCACGGCGTCCTGGGGCACCGACTGCGCCCGCCAGGAACCGAGCATTTGTGAAGCGTCATCGGCCATCGGGCCAATGAGCGCAATGCGCGCGTCTTTGCGCAACGGCAGGACGCTATTCGCGTTTTTCAGCAGGATGATCGAGTCCTGCGCCGCCTCGCGGGCCAGCGCGCGCTTCTCCGGCGTGGCCGAATACACCGGCGCGCCGGGGTCGGCGTACGGGTGGTCGAACAGGCCCATCGCAAACTTGACGCGCAGGATGCGCCGCACAGCCTCGTCCAGGATTGTTGGGGGCATGCGGTTGTCTTTGATCAGCGCCGGGACTTCCGTACGCAGCAGGTTGGACTCCATGTCCATGTCGACACCGGCCGAAAGGGCCTTGCCGGCGGCGGTGGCGTCATCGAGCGCAATGCCGTGGGCTTTCAGTTCGGCAATCGCGCCGTAGTCGCTGACGACGAAGCCCTGGAAGCCCCACTCGCGCCGCAGGATGCGCGTCAGCAGCAACCCATTGGCGGTGGAGGGGACGCCGTTCAGCGCGTTGAAGGCCGACATCACGGTAACCGCGCCGGCGTCAATCGCGGCATGGTATGGCGGCAGGTACACGCTGCGGAGCGTGTAATCGCTCATGTCCGTGGTGTTGTAGTCGCGGCCCGCTTCCGCAGCGCCGTATGCGGCGAAGTGCTTAACCGACACGGCGACGGAGTCCGGGTCCGCCAGCGACTTGCCCTGGTAGCCGCGAACATAGGCTTTCGCAATGGCGCTGCCGAGGAAAGGATCTTCCCCGGCAGACTCCACGATGCGGCCCCAGCGGGCGTCACGCGCGATGTCCACCATGGGCGAGAATGCCCAGCGAATGCCGTCGGCGGCGGATTCCTGCGCGGCCATGTGGGCCGTCCGCTCGACCAGGTCGGTGTTCCAGGAGCTCGCAAGCGCCAGCGGCACCGGAAATGACGTTTTGTAGCCATGGATGACGTCATAGCCGAAGAGCAGCGGAATCTTGAGGCGGCTCTTGTCCATGGCGATGTGCTGGTAGCGCAGGATTTCCTTGCGATCGACGACGTTAAACAGGGAACCCACCTGGCCGTTCGCGATCATGTCTTCAAAAGAAGTCAGGCCGGTCCCCGGACCGGTGCGCTGCCCGGCCGTGTACTGCGCAAGCTGGCCGACCTTGTCCTCGAGGGTCATCTCTTTGAGCAGCTTTTCGACCCTCTCCTTCACGGCGTCTGAGGCAAGTTCTGCATTGGGAGGCGTGCGCGGGCCGCCGCCGGGGACTCCCTGGCGAAGCTGTTGCAGCATTTGCGGCGTCAGCGCCGGCCTCGTTGCCGGAGTACCCGCGCTGCTCTGCCCGGTGGCGGGCGTGGCGGCCGACTGGTCCCCGGAATCCGGCGTGACGACGCCGGCATGCTGGCTGGCAGCCGTCGGGCCTCGGTGCTGTGATTGCGCAACGAGCGTTGTCGCGCCGAGCACCGACGCGGCGATTACAGCGAAGATTTTTCTGGAAACCATACGGGAAATCGGGTCCTTACGGGGATGTCCGGCGATACGGACAGGCAACATTCTACGCACAATCGCCTGCAGCGGAGCATTTTCCCGTCGATGGCCCCGGGTTCTGACAGAAATTGCGCCGGGCGGGAGGAAATCGCGGTATAAGCTTGCGGCCAGTGGGAATTCTGCGCAGCTTTTTCCTGTGTGTCCGGCGCGCCGTCTGGCAGACGCTGGTGCACGACGGGCTGCTGGTGGCCAAGGCGGCCGCCTATTCCGCCATTGTCAGCCTGTTCCCGGCCATGCTGGTTCTTGCCGCGATTGTCGCCATGCTGCCGGGCGCGGAGATGCTGCGCCACCAGATTTACGTCGCCATGGAGCAGATCCTGCCCGAGAGCAGCACGCATCTGATCGGCTCCTACTTTGTCGGCAGCACGAGCCGGTCCATTGCGTCCGTTGTCTCTGCGCTGCTCATCAGTTTTTTTGCCGCCTCCGGCGTTGTCGCCTCGCTGATGGAGGGCTTTCGGCGGGCAGAGCGGATTCCGCGCGCAGAATGGCGCGTCAAACGCCAGCGGATTGTCGCCTTCCTGCTGGTGCCGGTTTCCCTGGTGCCGCTGGCCCTTGCGGCGGCGCTGGTTATTTTTGGCCGGATCATCGCGCACACCCTCGCGGAGCATGTTGACACCCAGGTGCGCGGCCTGGTGCTGCTGCTGTGGCTGCTCACGCGCTGGAGCGTGGCGCTGCTGACCAGCGTCGCCATGCTGGCCGTCATTTACCGCTTCAGCATTCCGCATTCGCGGCGCTGGCATGGTGTTGTGCCCGGGGCATCGCTGGCGACGGCGCTGTGGTTCCCAACCACGCTGGCGTTTGGCTGGTATGTCACGCGGTACGCAAACTACACGGCGGTGTACGGTTCGCTGGGAGCCGGAATCGCCACCATGGCGTGGCTCTACATTGTCTGCGTGGCGGCGCTGATCGGCGCGGAGTTTAATGCTGAGCTCGGGCCGGCCGCTCCCGCGCAACTCGATACGCCGCCGGCATTCTTTGAGGACTGACGACGCATCGCTGCGGATTTCCCACGCATTCCCAACAACTTTCCGCGGGGCGGGTTGTGCTGCGATGCGGAGGTACAAACGCAGGTAGAATAGCGACGAAAGTCTTACCGGACCTTAATGACGAATCCATTGTTCTCCGACCTGCGGTCCGGCCTCGGAACCCGCCGCGCCAAAATTGTTGCCACCCTGGGACCCGCCAGCAACACCGAAAGTGCGTTCGCCGAACTCGTGCGGGCGGGACTGGATGTGGCGCGACTCAACTTCTCCCACGGCACCCATCCGGAGAAGCTGAAGCTGATCCAGATCGTGCGCAAAGTCTCGCGTGAAGCCGGCAAGCCGATCTGCATCCTCGGAGATCTGCAGGGGCCGAAAATCCGCACGGGGCGACTGAAGAACCGCATTCCTGTCAGCCTGAAGACGGGCCAGAGGCTGCGCATCACGCCGCGCGACATTGCCGGTACTTCCAGCGTGATCGGCACAACCTTTCCTACCCTGGCGGAGAACCTCGAGCCCGGCGCGCGCGTCCTGCTTTCTGACGGCCTGATTGAGCTGCGCGTGCGCGAGATTGACGGCCAGGACGTCGAGTGCGACGTCATCAACGGCGGCCAGCTTGGCGAGCATAAGGGCATCAACCTTCCGGGAATTCCGGTGCGCGTCCCTTCGCTGACCGCGAAAGACGAAGAAGACCTCGCCTTCGCTTTGAAATCAGACGTAGACGCGATCGCGGTGTCGTTTATCCGCACAGGGGAAGATGTCCGGCTGGTCAAGAACCGGATCGCCGCACTGGGGAGCGAGAGCTGGGTCATTGCGAAGCTCGAAAAGCCGCAGGCCATCGACCATCTCGACGCGATCCTCGACGCTGCGGACGCGGTGATGGTTGCGCGCGGCGACCTGGGTGTCGAAATGCCGCCGGAGAAGGTCCCAGCCATCCAGAAGCTGATCATCCGCAAGTGCGCGGAGTACCGCAAGCCCGTCATCACGGCGACGCAGATGCTGGAGTCCATGATCGAAAATCCGCGTCCGACACGCGCGGAAGCCAGCGACGTCGCCAACGCCATCTACGACGGCACCGATGCCGTGATGCTGAGCGCGGAGTCGGCGGCGGGCAAGTATCCGCGCGAGGCCGTGGCGATGATGCACAAGATCGTGCTTGAAACCGAGCAGCAGGTTGCGATGGAGCCGCACCACGTTCGCCGCCTTACGACCGCGCACCTGTCTGTTTCAGAAACCATCTGCCAGAGCATGGCGCACGCCGCCGAAGACCTGGACATGTCCGCGATTGCGGTCTTTACAGAGACCGGCACGACGGCGCGGCTGCTTTCAAAGTATCGTCCGCCTTCGAGCATTTTTGCGCTCAGCCCGAATCCGGCGGTCATCCAGCGGATGAGCCTGCTGTGGGGAACCACGCCGATGCTGTGCCGCCGGAGCCACGACACGGACCAGATGGTCGAGCGCGCCGAGACGCTGCTGCAGTCCAACGGCTACGTGCAGGAACGCCAGGTCATGGGCATTGTCGCCGGCACGCGGACCAAGAGCGGCTCGACGAACTTCATGCGGCTTCATTATGTCGGCGATCGCGACCCCGGCGTTTCGGCTTCGCGCAAGTCGGCCCGTTCGGCCAGCGAGAGGGCCGCGGAAGCCGTGGAGATCATGGAAGAGACGGTCGGCGACGCCATCGTGACCGCGGCCAACTCGAATGGCGCCACGCGCGGCGCACGGGCGGCGAAGCCCGCGTCACGCACAGCGATGCGACCGCACAAGACTCGCGCCAAGCGGGCACGCGCACGCAGCCGCGCCTGACACGGACGTAGCGAACACTCGCGATGGGACGCATCCGCGTACTCTCTGACCACGTCGCCAACCAGATTGCCGCGGGCGAAGTGGTGGACCGTCCCGCGTCTGTCGTCAAGGAGCTGGTAGAGAACGCGCTCGATGCAGGCGCGACGCGCATCCGCGTGGAAGTGGAAGCCGGCGGCCGCACCCTGGTCCGTGTCGCGGATAACGGCTGCGGCATGGTGCGCGATGACGCGCTGCTGGCTTTCGAGCGCCACGCAACTTCGAAGATCCGCTCTTCCGATGACTTGCTGTCGATTGCGACGCTGGGATTTCGCGGCGAGGCGCTGCCGTCGATTGCATCCGTGGCGAGAGTCGAGTTGTTGACCCGCTCGGAAGAGGATTCCGCGGGGACACGCATGGAGATCGCCGGCGGAAAGATTCTTGCCGTCGAAGATGCCGGGGTGCCGGTCGGCACTACGATCACAATCAAGGACCTGTTCTTCCAGACGCCCGCGCGGAAGAAATTTCTGAAGAGCGAGCAGACCGAACTGCAGCACGTTGCCCAGCTGGTGACGCACTACGCGCTGCTTCACTGGGACAAGCACGTCGAGCTGCATTCGGCTTCGCACGCGTTGCTGAACGCGCCGCCGGTCCAGGACGCGGCGGAGCGGGTCTTCCAGATTTTCGGCCGCGACACGCTTGACCAACTCATTCCCCTGGCCGCGGAACTGGATCTTGAGCGTAGCGGCATTCCGGAGCCGCCGCCGTGGAAGCGCGGCGAAGACTACCAGCCGCCGGAGCCGGGCCTGCTGCGCGTGCGCGGATTTGTTTCCAAGCCCGAGCTGCAGAAATTGAACCGCAATTCCATCTACTGCTTCGTGAATGGCCGCCAGGTGCGCGACCGCCTGCTGCAGCACGCGCTGACCGAGTCGTATCGCAACATCATTCCGCCGACATCGTTTCCGGTCGTGCTGCTGTTCTTTGATCTGCCGCCGGGCGAGGTGGATGTCAACGTGCATCCTTCGAAGACGGAAGTGCGTTTCCGCCAGCAGGCGGTGGTGCATGATTTTGTGCGCGACAGCGTGCGCGCCGCACTGATGCGCGCCCGTCCGGCTGCAAGTTTCCTGGGCGCGCTCACGCACAATCCGCAGGCTTCTTCTTCGCTGACGCCGCGGCTCACTCCGCTCAATGGCGGTTCCGAGCCGTTGGAGTCCGAACCGGCACGCGTCTCCGACGCAGCGCCATTTGTTCTCGAAGAAATCGCGCTGCCGCCGAGAGCAGCCGCGCTGCCATTCCAGGCCGAGGCGGATGAAATATTTGCGGCGGCGGCGAACGCTTCTGCGACCGAGGCGCGCGCCGGTCACAGTTGCGGCTACCTGCCGGAAAGCGAAGGCCAGCCGGAAGGCGAAACCACGTTGCGCGCGCTCCACACCCTGAAAGCGGTCGGGCAACTGCGCGAATCGTTCATCCTCGCGGTGAACGCGGAAGGGCTGTGGATCATCGACCAGCACGTCGCCCATGAGCGCGTGCTGTTTGAAAAACTTCTGCGTGAGCGGGACACGGAGCGCATCGAGCGCCAGCGTCTGCTGATGCCGCTGCTGGTCGAACTGCTTCCGGAGCAGATGCTCGCCTTCGCGGAGCTGGCCGGGGAGCTCGAACGCAACGGCTTTGAAGTGGAACCGTTCGGCGCGCGGACGCTCGCCGTCAAGGCCGCGCCCGCCGCGCTTGCAGGCGAGGAGATGGAGCGTGTGCTGCATGAGGTGATCGAGCAGTCCGCCGGTGAACAGCGCGCGAACCTCGACACGTTGCGGACGCGCGTCGCGGCTTCGATCGCGTGCCATGCGGCGATCAAGGTGAACATGAAGCTCGAGCCCGAGAAAATGGAATGGCTGCTGGCCGAGCTTGCCAAAACCGAACATCCGACGAACTGCCCGCATGGACGTCCCATCGTTCTGCGATACTCGATGAAGGACATTCAGCGCGCGTTCTCGCGCATCTGAAGGCGCAAACCGCGCGAGCCCGACCATGACACGCGAAGATCTCCAGCAGGCGCGAAAGCAGATGTGGCGTCAGGACGGCACTGCTGTCCATACGCTGGAAGACGCGCGCGCGTGGCTGGATGCCATGGGCTGGGTCCGCATCCACGCGTCGAACTCGGCCGCGGCCGCGCCGGAGCTGGTGACCGCGGTTGCCGGCGGCCTGCTTGAAGACCGCGAAGAGGCGCTTGCCGCAGACCGTGGCGCGCATAGTTTGCTGTCGCGGCTTGTCGCTGAGGGTGAAGCGGTTCCGCTGGTCAGTGAGGCAGCACAGGTTGGCGCGACAGATTCCGGCGATGTCCTCGCCTCGCGCCGCATGCTGGCGTACTTTTACGCGCTGCGTGGCGAGCGTTCGCCAAAAAAAGCGCCGAGCTCCTCGCCGCTGGCGAAAGAAATCTGGCAGCAGATGGACAAGGGTTCCGCCAGTGCGCTGTCGCTGGCCGGAATGATCGGCGGCGGCATCACGGAGGGCGCGGTGCTGCGCGCGATGCGCGAGCTATGGGTGCAGATGCGCGTTGCTCCCCTGCCCGCCGAGAGCGATGACGCCGTGACACTCTGGACGCGCCTGGACCGCACCTGGTCCGCCGAGGTGAGAGAGGGAACACAAACCGCGCAGCCGCTGGCACTGAGCGCACTGGTTTCACAGTATTTGCAGACGGCCATCGCGGCGAGTGAAGATGAGCTGGCCGCGACGCTTGCGCCGTGGTCTTCGCGCCAGCGCGTGAAGGAGATCCTGCAGGCGCTGACGGCGGCGCGCGAGTTGCAGCTTGTTCCCGTGGAACGAACCACGCACTACGCGCTGGCCGGCGGCAAGGCAGAGGAGATGCGATTGGAAGCCGATGAACGCGAACGTGCGGCGCTGAAACTGGCGCGTGAGGAACACCAGGCAAAGCTGGCGCTGGAAGCGGCATCCGCGCCGGCAGAGAGCGGCGATGGCGCCGCGCCGCAGCGCAGCGGCGTGAAGAAATATGTCCCGCGCGAGAAGCGGGAAGGCCGCCCATTCGCCGGCCGGCGCCAGGAGGGCGAACGCGCGTTCGCTCCACGCAAGCCGTTTGTGAAGCGGGAAGGCGGCGAAAAAAGCGCTTTTGCGGACCGTCCGCCGCGTGGCGAAAATCCGCGCAAGTTCGCCGGCGACCGGCCAACGGGCCCGCGCAAGCCTTTTGTAAAGCGGGAAGGCTCGGAGAGATCGTCTTGGCGACCGCAAGCCGTATCAGAAGCGCGAAGGCGGAGCGGGTTCGTTCGGGCCACGCAAGCCGTTTGTGAAGCGCGAAGGCTCGGAGAGATCGTTTGGCGACCGCAAGCCGTATCAGAAGCGCGAAGGCGGGGAAGGTTCGTTCGGGCCACGCAAGCCGTTTGTGAAGCGGGAAGGCTCGGAGCGGTCGTTTGGCGACCGCAAGCCGTATCAGAAGCGCGAAGGCGGAGCGGGTTCGTTCGGGCCACGCAAGCCGTTTGTAAAGCGGGAAGGCTCGGAGAGATCGTTAGGCGACCGCAAGCCGTATCAGAAGCGCGAAGGCGGGGAAGGTTCATTCGGTCCACGCAAGCCGTTTGTGAAGCGGGAAGGCGGAGAAAGATCCTTTGGTGCGCGCAAGCCCTTCGCGGCCCGTGGCGGAGAGCGGCCGTCGCGTGGCGATTTCAAGCCGAGAGCTGCGCGCGCAGGCGACGACCGGCCGCGCCGTGACTTCAAGCCGCGATCGAGTGCAGGCGGGCCACGCCGCGAGTGGGCGCCGCGTCCGCCGCGTGAGGGAGAAGACCGGCCGCGCCGCGAGTTCAAGCCACGCACGGGAGGCGATCGTCCGCGGGGAGATTTCAAGCCGCGCGGGGAGCGCCCCGCGCGCGAAGGTGGAGAGCGGAAATTCGCGCCGCGCTCAAGCGCGGGTGCGCGTCGCAGCAGTGGTGGTCAGGAGGCAGAGCGCGGCAGCGGTTTCAAGCCGCGGGCGGCGGGGGGCAGCTTCAAGCCGCGTAGCGCGGGCGGATTCAAACCGCGCGCGGATGGCGGCAAGCGGTTCGCTTCGGGGCCGCGCAAGCCCGGCGCAGGCGGTCCGCGCAAACCTGGTGCTGGTCCGCGCAAATTTTCCGGGCCGCCAAAGCCCTGGCAGAAGCGCGCCCCGCGCAAGCCTGACGAGGCGCCTGAGTGAGTCGCGCGCGCCCCGTCATCGCCATTGACGGGCCGTCCGGCGTCGGCAAGAGCACGCTCGCCGCGCGACTGGCGGCGGCGCTCGGCTTTACCAAGCTTGACACCGGCGCCATGTATCGCGCGCTGGCGCTCAAGGCCATCGAGAACGACTACGATCTCGACGACGAAGCGTCGCTGGCGACGCTCGCGCAGCAGACGCGCATCCACCTGGAACGCTCGCGGGTGCTGCTCGACAGCCGCGACGTGTCGGAGCGCGTGCGGGACGCGGACGTCACGCAGGCCGCGTCCCGAGCTTCTGTTCATCCAAGAGTGCGCGCCTGGCTGGTCGCCCAGCAGCAGCAGATGGGAACGAAGGGCGGCATTGTGATGGAAGGCCGCGATATCGGCACCGTCGTCTTTCCGGATGCCGAGGTAAAGATTTTTCTCGACGCGCGCGATGAGGTCCGCAGTTCCCGTCGCTATTTGCAGGCGGCACAGGCCGGCAGCGCGGACGAGCCGCTTCCCGGCGAAGAAGAAGTATTGCGCCAGATCCGCGAGCGTGACGCGCGGGACCGCTCCCGCGATGCTTCGCCGCTGATGGCCGCGCCGGACGCGACGAAAATCGACACAACCGACATGACGCTTGAGGAAGTCGTCGCGAAAGCGCTGGCGATTGTCCGGGAGCGTTTTCCGGATTCATCGGCGTAAATGTGAAAGGCGCGGCTTGCGCCGCGCCTTCCGTATGCGACAGCCTGCTACTGGTTTTCGACTGCCGGTGCGGGCGGGGCGGACGGCGCTTTCGGCGCTCGTGGCACGCGCGACAGCTTCGGCGCGGGCATGGCCGCTGGCCCGGACACCGCGCCCGGGGCTGCCGGAGCAGGCGGCACGGGCGGCGCCGGCGGCATGGTCATTGCGGAATCGGCGCGGTGCACGGCGATATCGCCATGCTGCGTGTTGAGGTTTACGGTGACGCTGCCATCGCCGACCCTGCCGGTGACCGAGTGGTTCTCTTCGCCGGAGGAATAGGTCTGCAGACCGAAGTCGTTTTCCACCTCGCCGCCATTGGCCTGGGCGCGCAACTGGAAGCCGGCGTTGCCAGGCATGGTGAGCCGGATGGCCTCATTGCGGTTGTCCACCGTGATATTGCCAAGCGGAAGGGCCGGCGTCACTTCCACGCTGCCGTCCGAGTTGGAAACATTGATATCGCCGGCGACGTTTGCCAGCTCAATCTGCTTGCCGCGCGTTGTCAGCTTGAGCGGTCCGACGGCCTGCGAGATGTGCAGGTCTTCGCCGTCAATATTCAGCTGGCCGTCCAGGCGGCGCAGCAGGAGATCCGTGCGGCTGGAGTGGTAATGCACCTGGCTGGTGATGGCGTGCAGGCTTAGATCGCCATCGACATCGCCATTGATCACGACGCCGCCCTGGATGTCGGCGATGGTTGTGTCGCCCACATTGCCGGAGAGCGAAACATCGCCGCGCACTTCATCCACGGAAACGGTGCCGCCATCGCTGTGCAACGTGACCGGGCCCGTGATGTCGCGAACGTGCATGTCGCCATGGTGGCCGGAGTAGTTCACAGCGGCGTGGCGGCCGGAGACGCTCAGGTCCCCGCGCGTGCCGGAGATTTCGACCGGCACACCCGCCGGCAGCGTGATGTCGAGGTTGGCCTCGTCACGGTCCTTGCCATTCAGCGTGATGGTTGTCACGGTGCCGGAGGTCGTGATGACCGGGTTGAAATCGTCGGCACGCTTGCGGCCGTCGCTGTCGCTGCCGCCGAAGATCCGCTTGTGCACCAGGACAATCAGCTGGCCGTTGTCTTCGCCGGACTGCACGGCGATGTCGCCGTGCACGCCGGAGACAATCCGCACGCTGTTGCCCGCTGCCAGGGCGGACGTGGCCGTGCTGTCGGAGTCGTGTTCTTCGCCATGGAAGAAGCTGCGCATGCTGTCGTCGCCGCCCATGTCGTCATCCAGGCCTGACCAGTTCCAGTGGTTGGTCCCGCTGGCGATGAGGCCGGTGATGAACAGCAGGACGATGATGCCGCCGAGCCCGGAGTGGCGGCGGCCGTAGGGATTCTCGCGGTCAACCGCCCACTCGATAATCAGCGCCACGCCGGCGATGATGAGCAGCGCCGGCCACCAGTGTCCGTACCACTCCCAGAAGCGATACGCGTCAACGCGGCCGGAGTAGATGAGCAGCGCCAGGGCGCCGATCAGGATCAGTACCACCGGTCCGAACAGCGAGCGGCGCTGATACCCGCCGTAATAGGCGCGATATTGTTCGCGCTGCGACTTCCACTGTTCGCGATTGGCGCGCCAGTAGGCCTTGTTCTGTTCCTTCTGGGCGCGCCAGTACTCCTTCTGCTGGCGGGCCCAGTCGCGGGGGTCCTGGCCCTGCGTGGGGCCATAGGCCGGCTGACCCGGCGGCGGATTTGGTGGTTGCGTGCTCATTTTGGCAGCTCCAGAAAAGAAAGTTCAGTGGCCCGCTACGATTGCGGATTCTCCGGCGGCGGCGGTGCGGCCGGCGGAGGTGGGTACGTGGGCGGATACGGCGGTTGGCCGTAAGGGTTCGCGCCGTAAGGCCCCGGCGGCGGATACATCCCCGGCGGAGGGGGCGGTGGCATAGGTGGAGCAATAAAGCGGTCCGCGAGGAGAATCACGCCCAGGCCGATGAAGAACAGCGGCAGGAAGACGTGGTGCATGTGGAACGTCTCGCTGAACAGAAATACGACTCCGAGCAGGATCAGGATGAGCGCGCCCTTGGAGCGGCGATAGACATACCAGTTCATGAAAAACCTCCATTGCGGCTTGCGTTGCGATAGAAAAGCCAGGCGCCGAGCACGATAAGCAGGACCGGCCAGCCGTGTTCAATCCAGTGCGCGTTCTCGCTCAGCGTGCCAAGCAGGAACAGTGCGCCCAGCGCGACCAGGATGATGGCCCCGACCGGCGCAGTGCGCGGCGCAACCGGCGGCGGCACGGGCGGGTAGGGCGGCGCGGCAGCTGGCGGCTCATACGGCGGCGCTTCGGCGGAAACCATCGGGGCGACCGGGGTCATCGCGACCGACTCGGAATAGCTGCCCGGGGGCGGCGTCACGATCGGCGGCACCGGCGGAACGTACGGATTCGGCTGCACCGGCGTTACGGGTGGCGCGTACGGGTTCGGCGATACCCCGGCGGACTGTATGCCGAGTTTCTGGCCGACGTTGTTCAGTCCCAGCGGGTCAGGCAGCGGCATGCCCATGCGAATGGCCTGCGCCGTCTGCACGGCGTCGAAAATCATGTAGATGTACCAGACCGCGATGGCAATGCCCAGGAGGCCGAAGTGCGTCGTCGCGCTGATGAGCGCGATGAAGATCAGCACATGGACGATGCCCTTGATGAACTGCCCGTTGTACATGGCCCCGACGCCGGGAATGGTCCCGAGCAGGCCGGCAAGCAGCGGCGAGTGATTGCCGGGGATCGGCGTGGGATACGGCACGCCGTACGGCGGCGCGGCTGCGGGCGGAACAGCTCCCACACGGGCCGCCAGGCAGGGCTCGCAGTAGACATGGCCGCCGACGGCGCGGACTTCCGCGCTGGTCAGGGGACGGCCACAGTTCTGGCAGAAAGCGGCAGGTGGTGAAGTCTGCGCGCCGGGATTTGTGTATTCGGGATTCATGTTGCTCTCCTCTGCGGCGCTTGCCAATCAGTGTTCAGTCGCGCCTCCAGCAAATCGCTGCTTGCCGGGGCAGGTTGCGGGTCATTCGATGCGGGCGACTGCGGGTGGCCATGCGCCAGCCCTGCCGGTCCGGCAGGTTCCTGGCGTCGTGAGCTGCCGCCCTTGCCGTTGTGGCTGGTCTTCTGCTGGGGCGCCGGCTGCGGCTGCTGCTGCTGCTGGGCCGGCTGGGTTTCTGCCGCACGGCGCAGTTCGCGTACGCGCGACTCGAGCTGATAAACCACGCGCAGGCTCTCGTAATAGCGAACGACATGCGCGTTGGCCTGGTAATACTGCCGCGTCACGGTATGGCGGATATTCGTCGGCTTCAGGTCGGCGGGGCGAACGCCGGTCACCGCCATGGTGAGTGAAACCGAAAAGAATGCCATGGCAGCGGTAAGGATAAGCCGGGGCTGATACCAGACGGACCGCTTGACCGCGGCCATGTTGATGTTCGCCCAGGGAGCGGGCTTTGCTGCCGGAGCGGCCGGGATCGCGGCCGGGATTTTTTCTCCCGCGGTTGCAGCCAGGATCTTCGAAACAAAATCAGGCGAGGGCGTGAGCTGAAGGTCGTCATCCCGGAGGATGGCCAGCCACGCCTTGCCGCGGAAGGAGGCGTCGAGCGCAGCCTTGCAGGCGGTGCAGGAATCCACGTGGCGTTGCACGCGCTCGGCCTCGGCCGCCGGCAGAGTGCCCTCCAGCAGCTCGGCGAACTGCGGCTCGCATTCCGCGCAGGTCGGGGCGGCGCCTTGTGGAGTTCCGGGTTGGCGGGTGTCAGCCATTTACATTACCTGTCCTTTCATACGCTCCAGCAGCCTCGCCAGTTCCGCGCGGCCGCGGCTGATGCGTGATTTCACTGTGCCTTCGGGCACGCGCAGGACCTGTGCGATTTCCTTGTAGTCCATGTCCTGCAAATCGCGAAGGATGACCGCTTCGCGCAGATCGGGAGAAACTTTGAGCAGCGCGGCCTGGACGATCTGGGCCGTCTGGCGCTGCATGACGGTGGTTTGCGGGCTGGCGGAGGGATCTTCCAGCCGCGTCGACAGGGCCGGCGCGGCATCGGCATCGCCTTCCCATCCGGCATCCATGGATTCGGTGGCGCGCTCCATGCGGGTACGGCGGAAGTGGTCGACCAGCAGGTTGCGGGTCAGGGTGGTGATCCAGGTCGCGAAACTGCCTTTGTCCGCGTCAAAACTGGCGAGGTTGCGGTGGACTTTGATGAAAACGTCCTGGGCAAGGTCTTCGGCGTCGGCCTGGTTGCCGGTAAAGCGATAGCAGAGCGCGTAAATGCGCCGGTGCTGCGACTGGACGAGCTGCGTCCACGCGGCGGAGTCGCCCTTGCGGCAGCGTTCGGCGAGCTGCGCGCCTTCGTCGGGTTGGAGTGGAGTGCTTGCGCCCACGCCCGTGGCGAGTCCTTTCTCGAACCCGGTCTGCAGGCCGCCGCTGACGCGGCCGGAATGCGGCGTATGCATGCGTGCAAACGCCCGCCTCTCGGGACGGGGTACGGCAAACGCCGCGGCATGGGCCAATGTCGCCATGCCGGGGAGTACGCGCCCAGCCTGCAAGTGGTTCCGTTCGAGCTTATATTGCGCCGTAGCGGTTGGTCAGATGACGTTTGCCATCCCCGCTTCGGTATGTCGCAAACAAAAGCGCGGAGCCGGAGCCCCGCGCTGTTGCCAGTTGCGGACCTTACCAGACGCGCACGCGCGCGTCCGGGGCGAGATACAGCTTGTCTCCGGGCTGTACGTTGAACGCGGCGTACCAGGCGTCATAGTTCCGCACCTCATCGGCGCGGTACTGCGCCGGCGCGTGCGGGTCGGTCATGACCTGCTGGCGCAGGGCTCCGGGGCGTTCTTTCTGTCCCCATGCCTGCGCGAAGCCGAGGTAGAACTGCTGGTCGCCGTTAAAGCCGTTGTTCTCCGGCGCGGGCTGGCCTTTCAGCGACGCTTTCCAGGCGTCATAGGAAGCAGCCAGTCCGCCGTTGTCGGCGATGTTCTCCGCCAGCGTCTGCTTGCCGTTGACATGCAGGTCAGGGAAAGGCATGTAGGTGTCATACTGCGCGGCCAGCGCCGCCGTCGCCTTGTGGAAGTGGTCGAGATCGGCGTCCGTCCACCAGTTGCGAACCTTGCCCTGGGAGTCGAACGTCGAGCCTTCGGTGTCGAAGGTGTGGCTGACCTCGTGGCCGATGATGGAACCAATCGCGCCGTAATTCGTCGAAGCGGGCGCTTCCGGGTCGAAGAACGGCGGCTGCAGGATTGCCGCGGGGAAGTTGAGCGCGTTCTGCAGCGGCAGGTTGACGGCGTTCACGGTCTGCGGCGTCATGCTCCACTCGTGGCGGTTGACCGGCGTGCCGATTTTCGCGAGGTCTCGCTTATAGCTCCACTCGCTCGCGCGCCAGATGTTTCCGTAGAGGTCGTCGCCCTTGATGACGAGCCCGGAGTAATCCTTCCACGTCTCCGGGTAGCCGATGCCGACATACAGCGTCTTCAGCTTCTTGCGCGCCTCTTCTTTCGTGCTGGCGGCCATCCAGGTGTTATTCGCCAGCCGCTGGTCAAAGGCTTCGATGATGTTGGCGACCATGGCCTGCGCTTCCGCCTTGGCCTGCGGCGAGAAATACTTTTGCGCGTAGATCTTGCCGATGGCATCGCCCATGATTCCGCCCGTGAAGGCAATGGCGCGCTGCTCGCGCGGCCGCTGCTGCTTGACTCCGCTTAGAGCGGTGCCGAAGAAGGCGAAGCGTTCATCGACGAAAACTTTGGGCAGCGCGCCGGCCATGCCTTCAATCCAGTGGAAGGCCAGCCAGTCTTTCCAGGTGTCGAGCGGCTGCGATGCGACCAGCGCCGACTCGCCGGTGAAAGCTTCCGGCTGCCAGACGATGAAGCTCTTCTGCCTGCCCAGCCCGGCAGCGTCAAAATACTCCTTCCAGTCGAGCCCCGGGGCCTTGGTTGCAAAGTCCGCCATCGTCCAGACGTTGTTTGCCTTGTGGATGTCTTCGTTTTCCTCGAGCGAGCGGTGTGTCTTCGCGATGTCGGTTTCGAGCGCCACGATTTTCGCCGCCCTGGCGTCGGTATCGGTGAACCCGGCCAGCTTCAGCATGGCGGCGACGTGCGCCTGGTACTTGGCGCGCAGGTCTTTCATGCGCTCGGAGTTGTCGAGGTAGTAGTCCCGCGTCGGCAGCACGGCGCCACCCTGCATGATGTACGCCGCGTTGTGGTCCGGATCGTTGAAGCCTCCTGCGACCCACAGGCCGAACAGGTTCTGCGTGTGGAAGTTGGTGTTGTTCAGCGCGTCTACGTCGTTGCGCAGCGTCTCGCCCAGGGCAGTTGCCAGTTCTTTCTTCGTCCTGATGGCGGCGATCTTCTTCAGCAACGGCTCAATGGGCTGCATGCCGCGCGCTTCAATGGCGGCTTCGTCCATGTAGCTCGTGTAGGCGTCGGCGATCTGCTGGGATTCCGTGCCCGGAGCGCCCTTCTTCGCGGCCTCTTCCTTGATGATGGCGGCGGTGTTCTTGCGTGCGCGCTCGTCCAGCTGCGTGAATACGCCCAGGCCGGCGCGGTCCGCGGGCAATTCCGTGCGGGCAATCCAGCCGCCGTTGGCGTACATGTAAAAGTCGTCGCCCGGTTTCACGGCCTTGTCCATGTTCTGGACCTGGACGCCGTGGTCGGAATTTTGCGCGAAAGCCGCGAAGGGCAGCGTGAGACAGCCGGCCAGGAAAATTCCCGGCACGAATTTGCGGATCATGATTTCTCCTCAGGTAGCGCTAAGACGCGCAGCAACGGGTGAGGGTATCACTACTTCTGTACCTTGTGCCCGATGCGTTGCTCTACGACTTCGCCATGCGGGCCGATGAGCACCTGCCCGCTCAGCGGCGTGTTCTTGCTCTTACCGTCAAAACTCAGCACGGAATACGCGAACCGCAGGTCCTGAAAATCTACCGGCGTCAGTAGCAATGGCGCCGGCGATTCAGGGTCCTGCTCAGGCTGTTCGGCAGTGACCAGCGGCGCCTGCGACCAGTCCATATAGACGCGGCCCAGCCAGCTGCCTTCCGCCGCGGCGATGACCGGCGTTACGGCCGGCTTGAAGAAGACATCGTCGTGATCATCCGTTAGCACGTTTCCGGTCCAGGTGTTGACGCGTGCCGTCTGGTAATGGTCGTCGAAATCAATGACGGCGTGCCACAGGAACGGCGTGACCGGATACGGTGACAGCATGACGCGGTTTGGGGTGTTCCCCTGCCAGTTGAGCTGGGCTAAGGCATGCAGCGCGCGATGGTGCTCGATGCCGCGCACTCCCCACGTCACGGCGATCGTAGCCAGGGCAAACCACGCCCAGCCGCGTCCGCGATATTGCTGCTTGCGGCGGCCGATTTCGCCGTCCGTCAGGCTGAAGATCCACGGCATAATGACGGCCAGCAGCAGCGCGGCGAGCATCACCGGCTCGAGAATGAAGACGATCTCCCCCTGGTACCAGCGATAACTCCAGGGCAGGAATGGCCGCAGGCCGTAGTTGTTCGTCCAGTCCAGAGCGAGGTGCGACAGCGCGGCAATCCAGCCGCAGAACAGCAGCCAGCCGATGCGGGTCGGATGCACGGATTTGTGCCGCATGAGTTTTGCGACGCCGAGTACGACGGCCACCGTTACGATGGCGACCAGCGGCGTGGCCAGGAAGGTGTGCGTCCAGCCGCGGTGGTATTGCAGCCCTGCGACCGGGCCGCGCAAGCCGGCCAGGACGTCGAGGTCCGGCGCCTCGGCGGCCAGCACCATGACGGCCGTCGTGTAGGCGCTGCGGCGGTTCAGCCCGGCCCGGCTGAGCGCGCTGCCGGTCAGGAAATGCGTGACGGGTTCCACGTTGCAGTTATACCCGCTGCGCAGCGTAGTGCAGTCCGGCAGGCCGACGTGCCGCAAGTTGGGTGATACCGTGTATGGCGCATGGGCCCGTTCCGGTTACGGCGAGATCGCACGTTCCTGTTGCTCTGCTTCGCGTTCCTTGTCACCGGGGTGGATTGCACGATGCTCGGGCCTGCGCTGCCGACGCTCGCTGCCGCGTGGGGCCTGGCGGATGCGCGCTCCGGATTTCTTCTCTTTATCCAGCCTGTGTCGGGGATTGTCGGCGCGCTGCTCTGCACGCGAAACCTCTTCCGCTCGATCGTGGGCGGCGGCGTTTCACTTGTCGCGGGCCTGCTGCTCTTCGGGGTAGGACGCTACGCATTCGCGCATCTCGCGCTCGCCCTGACCGGCTTCGGCTTTGGCCTGCTGCTGACGGCGGGCAACATTGTTTGCGGCCAGATGGGCAGTGATGACCGCGACCGGGCGCGGCGGCTTGCCCTGCTGAACTTTGCGTGGGGCGTCGGGGCGATTGTCTCCGCGCCGATTTTCAACGCATTTCGCAAGGGCGGGCACCCGTTCGCGTTCTTCTGGGCACTGGCCGGCATGATGGCGGTGGTGTCGCTGTTGTGCGGGGCCGGGCTTGCCGGGCTTCCCGCCGGAGAGCGCAGCGCAGAGCGGCCTGCCATTCTGCCGGTGTCCGTCCGTGTCCTGTTTGCGTTCGCCGTGTTGCTCTACTCCGGCATGGAGGACGCCATTTCCGGCTGGCTGCCCACCTACACGAAACGCCTTCTCCATCTGGCAGGTAGTGGTAACGCCGCGACGTTTTCCGCCTATGCTGCGACCGCGTTCTTTGCCGCAGAAGTGCTCGGACGCCTGGCCATGCTGCCCGTCCTCGCCCGGTTCCGGCAAAGAACGATTTACGCGGGCGCACTGGCGCTCGTGCTTGGCTCGCTGCTGGTTGTGGTCGCGTGGCCGTGGTTTCCGCACGGTAGCGCGTCAAGCGTCGCGGCCATCGGGATGGCCGCGATTGCAGCCGGGCTGGGTGTCGCGCCGGTGTATCCGCTCATCCTGGCCATGCTGATGGGCCGCGCGCGCACCGAACATGGCCTGGGATGGGTGTTCGCGGCGGGCGGGATCGGCGGAGGAACACTTCCCTGGCTGAGCGGCGCTGTTTCCGGCTTTGCCGGCGGCGGCATGGCGGTGCGGTGGTCGTTCCTGGTGCCGGTTGCCGCGGCGGTGGCTTTGCTGGCGCTTCGGCCGCGTTTGCAGGGCGCCAATTCCGCTCAAACCCCGTAAAATAGAGGCTGCCGCGGCGTGGTGCATCCGCCGCCAGAGGTCTCCAGTTTTGTCCAGCCGCAGTCTTGTACTTTCGCTTGCTTTTGCCGCCACCGCGTCCGCCGCGCTGGCGCAGGCCACGCCGCAAACGCCCGCCCAGCAGCAGAAGCCGCCGGCGCAGCAAACCACGCCACCGGCGCAGGGAGATTACCCGGAATCCGCGTTGCCGTCGGACGCCAATAATCCCCAGGTCGGCGGCGTCATCAAGACGCAGGTCAACGAAGTCAACCTGGTGTTCACCGTGACGGACGGCCACTCGGGAAGATTTGTCCGCGACCTGCGCCAGCAGGACTTCGAGCTGCTGGACAAGCACAAGCCGCCGGCGGCGGTCATCCGCTTCACCCAGACGACCGACATGCCGCTCCGGGCCGGACTTCTGATTGATACCAGCTCGTCTATCCATTCGCGGTTCAGCTTCGAGCAGATATCCGCGACGGACTTCCTGCAGCAGATCATCCGGCGCAACATGGACCAGGCGTTCGTCATGGGCTTCGATACTTCGGCCGACATCACGCAGCCCTTCACAAACAACGTGGACGCGCTGGCACACGGCATTGAGCGGCTGAAGTCCGCAGGCGGCACGGCGCTGTATGACGCGCTGTACACGGCGTGCCATGACCAGATGCTGCCCATCCGCAGCGACGAATCGCTGCGCAAGACGCTGGTCCTGCTCTCCGACGGCAACGACAACCAGAGCCACGCGACGCTGGATGAAGCCATCAAGAGCTGCCAGCGCGCGGACACCATCGTCTACACCATCAGCACGAACATCAGCCCGTCAAAAGACGAGGGCGATGAGGTGCTGGCGCGGATGGCGGAGCAGACGGGCGGCCGCGCCTTTATTCCGACCAGGGAAGACGATGTCGCGCGCGCGTTCATCCAGATCGAGGACGAGCTGCGCAGCCAGTATTCGCTGGAATACCGCCCGGCGGATTTCCAGGCGAACGGCGAGTTTCGCCCGATCTGGCTGGTCGCGGTCAACCGCCAGTACCACGTGCGGGCGACCAAGGGCTATTTTGCGCGGCAGAAATAGGCAACCTTTCGCGGCAGGAAACCCCGCGTCCACCGCGACCATCGTACCCAAGCGAAAGGCAGGATTCGATGGAAGAGAAGCTGAAGAACACTGAAGACACATTGAAGAACGTGGTGGAAGTTCTGCACGACGGGAACAAGGGTTTCGCCGATATCGGCGAGCACCTGAAAGACCCCGCTGCAAAAGACTTTTTCCTGAAGGAATCGCTGACGCGGCAGCAGTTTGCCGGCGACCTGCAGAACGAACTGGTGCGGCTTGGGTACAAGGACTACCAGGACATCGGCGGAACGACCGCAGGCGCTTTGCATCGCAGCTGGGGCGACCTGAAGGCGAAGCTGGGCGGCGGTGACCATACCCTGCTCGAGACCGCGGAAGCCGGTGAAGATACGGCCAAGAAGGCCTACAAAGAAGCGCTGGAACAGACCAATCTGCCCAGCAATATTCGGGACATTCTCACCCGCCAGCAGTCGCACATCGTCGCTTCTCACGACGCGGTGAAGGCGATGCGCGATTCCAAGAAGGCGGCGTGAGGCAGGTCAGTGAACAATAGACAGGCGTAAGGTCATCCATGACCTGGAGAGCGTGGCTTCGGCCACGCTCTCTTTTCTTGCACGCCGGCGGTTTACTCTTTCGCCAGCTTCCGCTGCCCCGGTCCCCGCGCTACAGTGAGGCCGTCTGTCTCGTTGGAGGGGCGCGGCATGCAGTTTGATCAGGCGGGAGTACTGGCGCAGTGGCAGGACGAGAGTTCCGCCGTCATGATCGGCGAAGGCCAGGCCGGGCTGCCGACGCTGCTCGCCGCGATGGCAGCGGACGACGCGATCACCCGCGTAGAGTGGGCCGCCTACATGCTCGCCACCGCGGAATGGGAGACCGCCTACACCTATGCGCCGGTGCGCGAGAGAGGGCTTGGCGCGGCCTATCCGTATGGCAGTCCCGTCTCGGTAACCCTGCCGGACGGCTCGGTGGTACAGAACGTGTATTACGGCCGCGGATATGTGCAGCTCACGCTCCACTCCAATTACGTCCGCGTCGGCCGGCTGCTCGGCATGGGCAATCAGCTGGAATACTATCCCGACCAGGCGCTGGACCCGGCGATTGCCTACCAGATCATGACGCAGGGGATGCTGGGCGGCTGGTTCAGCGGCAGGCGTTTGTCCGACTTCATCAACGACAGCGGCGTTGACTACCTGAGCGCGCGCGGCATCATCAATGGCAACGACAAGTCGCAGCCGATTGCCGTGATGGCGCAATCCTGGCAGGCACGACTCACCGGCAATCCGGCGACATAGCGCCACCGGAAACTACATGTTGCCCGTGCCGATGTCGGCCTTTTCCGCCTCCGGACTGGTGTTGTCGATGTATTTCTCGATTGTCTCGTCGAGGATTCCCTTGGCATCGAGGATGAAGTCGACAACATCGCGCCCGGCACCGCGGCCGCCGTTGCTTGGCGTTACCCAGTGGGCGGCCTGCTTGACCTGAATCACGGCGTCCGCGACAGCGACGGCAAACCCTACATTGCGCAGGGCGGGAAT
The DNA here is from genome assembly GCA_963848685.1 of uncultured Acidobacteriaceae bacterium. Lineage (GTDB taxonomy): Bacteria > Acidobacteriota > Terriglobia > Terriglobales > Acidobacteriaceae > CAWKED01. The sequence goes on from CAWKED010000001.1 coordinate 157,876, forward strand.
GTCTACTATGTCGTCGCCGACGAAAGCCATTTCTTCAAGCGAGAACCCTGTCTTGTCGGCGATTTCCTGCACGGCCTTCATCTTGTGCGCCTGGCCGTCATACATGTATTCGATCTTGAGGTCGCGCGCGCGGGCCCGCAGCGCCTCTGAAATGCGCTTGGTGATAAAGCCGATCGGGATCCCGGCGATGCGCGCCAGCGACACGCCAATGCCGTCATGCGCGTAGAAGCCCTTCATCTCGGCCATAGTTTGCGAGCGCAGCCCGAAACCGCCGTCGCTGCCCTTGTTTGCAGGATCAGCATCAGTCACCGCCGCGTGGCCGCCTGTGGGCACGACCCAGATGGTGCCGTCGGTCAGCACGCCATCCACGTCGTACAGGATCATCTTGATTTTTGCGGCGCGTGCACGCGCATCCTGTTCATTCTTCTCGATTGCCATAAGGTTCTGATTGTACGGCGCGCTATGGGAAAATAGAGTCCAGTGGCGACCGCAGTCCAGACCCCGGCGCAGACCATCGCGACCCCCGCGCGCGACACGTTGCGCGGGCGGCGCAAGCGCGCGCAACGCAAGGCCCGCGAGCTGCGCATGATTGCCCATGCGCTGGCCCACACGTCGCACCCCGTGCTGGTGCATATCGTGCCGATGCGCCGATGCAACCTCGACTGCGCCTACTGCAACGAGTACGACAAGACTTCCGACCCGGTGCCTCTCGCTGAGATGGAGCGCCGGATCGATGAGCTTGCCCGTCTTGGCACGTCGGTCATCACGATCTCCGGCGGCGAGCCCCTGCTCCATCCCGACCTCGACGGCGTTATCCGGCGCATCCGCCATCACGGCATGATGGCCGGCATGATCACCAACGGTTACCTGCTGGTTCCGGAGCGCATTGAGCGCCTGAACCGCGCCGGGCTGGACCACATGCAGATTTCCATCGACAACGTGAAGCCGGACGAGGTTTCCATGAAGTCGCTGAAGGTGCTGGACAAGAAACTGCAGATGCTCGCGCAGCATGCCGAATTCCACGTCAACATCAATTCGGTGGTCGGCGGCGGCATCAAGGACCCGCAGGATGCGCTGACCATCGGCCGCCGGGCGGTCGAGCTCGGGTTTACTTCGACGATGGGCATCATCCACGACCACCAGGGCCAGCTCAAGCCGCTGGGCGAAGCGGAACGCGTGGTGTGGGAAGAGATGAAGTCGTGGAAGAAGAAGAACTATTCGCGCTTTAACGATTTCCAGGAAGCCATTGCCCGCGGCGAAACGAACGACTGGCGTTGCCGCGCCGGGGCCCGGTACCTGTACATCTGCGAGCTCGGGCTCGTGCATTACTGCTCCCAGCAGCGCGGCTATCCTGGCGTGCCGCTCGCGCAATACAGCAAGAAGGACATTGAGCGCGAGTTCGTGAGCGAGAAGGGCTGTGCGCCGGCCTGCACCATCAGCTGCGTGCACCAGATCAGCTATATCGATCACTGGCGCGCGCCGCAGACACGGCATGTCGACCCGCATGGCACTCCGGACCCGATGACCCCGGAGACGCGCGAGACGGACCTGGTGCAGTTGCAGTAAGCGCAGGCCCAATTCAGGTGCTGTCATTCTTCGCTTCGCTCAGAATGACAAAGCATGTCGATCTACCGCTGCACGCCGCCATCCACCTCACCGGTCCGAACGTCGAGCGTAAACGGAATTTCCTTGTCGGAGCGCATGTCCCACGCTGTTCCGAAGATCTCGTCACCCGCCATTGCTCCCAGCTTCAGGCCTTCATCGGTGATACGGCGCGTGCGCCAAGCGATGCCCTGCGCGCCCCAGGCGACGATGTCGTGAAAGCCGGCAAACAGCAGCAACCCGTGCGAAGGGTTGGCGCGTATTTCTGTCACCGGGCGCTGCTCGATCAGGGTTGGCTGGTCCGGAGACGCAATGTTCGCGATGTAGGCGTAGCCGCCGGCGACCGCGCAGATGTCGTCTGCATTCGGACACGTCCAAACGCCCGCCGGCAGTTCCGGAGACTCGAAACCGAGCGCGCAGGTCAGCAGAAACGGCTGCGCTTCGTTCGGCTTCACCATGACATAGAGTGCGCCGCGCGCGAGCGCGTCTTCCTCACCTGCGACTTTTTTCGGCCATGTATAGGCCCGCGCCGGGGCGATCAGTGGCGGTCGCGGAAGGATTTCCGCAGTCCAGCTCGCGTCAAAAACCTGGTGAACCTGGGGCCCGTGCTCCATCGTTTTCGAGTGTACCCTTAGCTTTCGCGCCTGCGCGGCACAGCGGGCGACGTTCGGAGGACACGATGGTGCAGGTCTTATATACGGGCGACGTCACGGTCAGCGGCGGACGCAACGGTCACGCGGAATCAAGCGACGGCAAGCTGAGCCTTGATCTTTCCGCGCCGAAGTCGCTTGGCGGCGACAACGGGGCCGGCACAAACCCGGAACAACTTTTCGCCGCGGCGCATGCAGCGTGCTTTGGCGGGGCGATGGAGTACCAGGCGCGGCTGCAGGGGATCTCGCTCGGAGACTTTACTGTGTGTGCCGAGGTGGGCGTTGGCCCGCAGGACACGGGCGTGTTCGGCCTTACAGAATCACTTACGGTTACGATTCGCGGCATGGACCAGCAGGTCGCGGACAAGCTGGTTGGGGACGCCGATCGCAACTGCCCCTACTCAAACGCCCTGCGCGGCAACGTGGAAATGAAGCTGATCGTCAGGACTGCGTGACATGTTGCAGCGATGGCAGGTTGTACTCATCGCATTGCAGGCCTTCCAGGTGCTCTTTCTGTGGATACACGACTGGGTTCCGCTCGGCAGGCTGAATGATGTCCGGGCAGTACGGCGGGCGGACCCCCTAGGGCGCCTGGTTTGGATTACGCTGCTCCAGAGCGTGCCCTGGACGATAGGACTTGTGTTCAGTGTGCGCGGCTACGGCACGCCCTACCGGGGATGGCTCGTGTGGTGGCTATGGATTAGCTACGTGACATTGTTTGTCGGTCAGCTGCGTGCATGGTGGGTCCCGTACCTGTTTCGACCCGAGCCGGCCCGGGCTGCGCGCTATAAAGAGATGTTCGGCAACACCGTCACCTTCCTGCCGGTTCGGAACGGCATGGTTCCGAATGCCGCGCATATCCTCCTGCATGTGGCAACGGTGGCAACGCTTGTCGCGCTGTATTTCCGGCCGCTTTAAGCCGACTGCATGAATGCGGCGACGCGCGCGGCGACGCTCATGACGTGCGAGGGCAGGCCAAGTTCGCTGCCTTGTTCGATGAGCGGCACGAGCTTGTCGAATTCCGGGCCATGCGTGCTGCCGGTCAGCGCGATGCGGATGGGATAAAACAGCTCCTTGCCTTTCGCCGCGCTCGCTGTCTTCACTTCGTTGACGATTTCCTTGAAGCGCGCGGCCGTCAGCGGCTGCCGTTCCGCCGCGATGCGGCTGGCGAATTCCTCGAGCACATGGGCTGCCAAAGGAGCCGCAAGTGGCTCGGCGTTCTCAGGATTATGACGCGCGGCCAAGGCTTCGTACTTGAAGATTACGTCGGCCCTTTCAGGCAGCTGGTCAAGCCTGTCCACGGCCGGAAGCAACAAGGCGAGCAGCACGTGGAACCACGCCTCGGCCGCTCCGGAGATGGTGGCCGGCAGGTATCCCGCCGCGGTGAAATACGGCAGCGCGAGTTCCGCGATGCGGGACAGCGGCGCAGCTTTCAGGTAGTGGCGGTTCAGCCAGGCCAGCTTGTCGAAATCGAATGTCGCGGGCGATGGCGTGACGCGCTCGAGTGAAAACTCGCGAACAAGTTCTTCCGGAGTGAACAACTCCCGATCGCCCCCGGTGGGAGCCCAGCCCAGCAGGGCGAGATAGTTCACCAGGGCTTCCGGCAGGTACCCCATAGCGCGGAACGCCGCTATGGATGTGGCGCCGTGGCGCTTCGACAGCCGTTGCCTGTCCGCGCCGACGATTGTGCTCAGGTGGGCAAATTCCGGCATCGGCCAGCCGAAAGCCTGGTAAATGGCGACCTGCTTCGGGGTGTTCGAAAGATGGTCGTCGCCGCGGATGACGTGCGTAATCCCCATCAGAGCGTCGTCCACGGTGGCGACGAAGTTGTACACCGGCACGCCGAGCCCACCCGGCGTTTCGGCCGAACGAACCAGCACCGGGTCGGAAACATCGTGCGCGGCAAATGTAACCGTGCCGCGCACAATATCGTGGAAAGTCAGCGGCGCGCTCCGGAATTCGTAACCGTATAGCGAACAATTCCGAACCTGCGCGGCGCGCGGATTCCTCCGCTGGAATTGCGCGGCACTTTCCGGAATAGACCTGCGGCTGGTGTTCCCCGGCCGCACGCCGGCGCTCGGCATCGAGTTCGGCCTGGGTGCAGAAGCAGCGGTACGCCTTGCCTTCCGCCAGCAGGCGCAGCGCATGTTCGTGATAGATGGGCAGGCGGTCGCTTTGCCGCCACTCTGTCTCCGGCTGCCCGCAGCCCGGGCCGAAGTCCCACTGCAAGCCGAGCCAGCGCAGGTCTTCGAGAAGCTGGACTTCGTGCGCCCGCTCGCTGCGCGCGACATCGGTGTCCTCAATGCGAAGAATGTAGACGCCGCCCCGCTGGCGCGCGAACAGCCAGTTATACAAGGCGGTGCGCGCATTGCCGACATGCAGCAGCCCGGTGGGCGAAGGCGCAAAACGGACTCGAACGTTTGAGACCACGCTTTAAGGATACTGGTTCGCGCTCCCCGGAATGACGCAAGCGCCGCGCAAGCAAAAGGCACGGCCATGGGCCGTGCCTCTTGCGAATGGACTGGATCTAACGCCGGCGAGCTGACTTCTTCTTCGAGGACTTTGAAGACTTCTTCGCGGAGCCCTTTTTGGCAGGAGCCTTCCTTGCGGACTTGCTGCTCTTTTTTGCGGAAGACTTCTTCGCGGACTTGCTGCTTTTCCTGCTGGCGGTTTTCTTTGCGGACTTCTTCGTCGGAGCCTTTCTTGCGGACTTGCGTGAAGACTTCTTTGCCGGGGCTTTCTTCGCGGCCTTTTTCGCGCTCTTTTTGGCAGGAGCCTTCTTTGCGGCTTTCTTCGCCGGCGCTTTTTTCGCGGCCTTCTTCGCAGGAGCCTTCTTTGCGGTTTTCTTCGCCGGCGCTTTCTTCGCGGCCTTCTTCGCAGGAGCCTTCTTTGCAGCTTTCTTCGCCGGCGCTTTGCCGGCGGCTGCGCTCTTGCGCGCCGGAGGAGCAGGCCTGCCCACTTCCACGTCTACGATCTCTTCGTCTTCTTCGACGCCTGCTGAGCCGCGGCCGCCCTCATCCGAGGTCGCGTCGTCGTCATCGTCAAAGTCCTCGTCGTCGTCGGAGGAAGTTGCGGCGTCGAGTTCTTCTTCGTCTTCCTCGTCCTCTTCGTCTTCGTCGGGTTCGATTTCGTTATCGCGCTCGAGTTCGAAGTCTTCATCCTGCTCGCGGGCGAACCATTTTTCCTGTGCCATCCGAAACTCCTTTTGCGCTCAAGCGCGGCTGTAAAGCGTGAGGCGGATTATAGCCGCTGCCCGTTGCGGGCTGTCAATCATGGGTGGTGCTTCTTGTTCCCTGATTTCTTTGTTGAGCCCGAGGAGTGTGTGGTTGCCGTGGCGTGGTGGCCCGCCTTGCTGCCGGGGGAGTGGCCGGCGGAAGCTGTCGAGGCACGGCCGTGCTTGCCGTGCGAGCGCGCGGCGGGCGCGGTGTTGGCCGGCGATGCCACGCGGAGCACGTGTCCGGGCGGAATGCTGTTGCTCTTCAGGCCGTTCCAGCTGCGAAGCTGCGCGGCGGAAACGCCGAAGCGGTCGGCAACGCTGACGACCGTGTCACCGCGCCGGGTCGTGTACCGCGTCGTCATGCGTGCCGCGCCGGTGGCTCCGGAGGACGACACCGGGATGACCAGCCCCTGGCCCTCCGTGAGGGAACTGCCGCTGATCTGATTGACTTGCGCGATCTGGTCGGCGTCGCTGTGGAAGCTGTGCGCGATGTCGGACAGGCTTTCGCCGGCGGCCACGGTGTGGAACCGCCAGGAGTCGCGGCGGTCGTCGGGAATCCTGGCCAGCCGGTCATTGAAAAGTTTCCCGGTGCCTGCGGGGACGCGGAGGTCGTAGGCTTCGCCGGGCGGCGTGGACAGGCGCGTCAGCGCGGGGTTCATGCCGACGAGGTCGTCGAGCGTTGTGTTGGTGACGTCTGCGGCCAGCCGCAGGCTGACGGCGGAGTGCGTCGTGACGGTATCGGCCAGCATGGGCGGCGCGGGGTTGAGCCCGGTCACGCCGTACTGCTGAGGGTTCTTGGCGATGATGGCCGCGGCCAGGATAATCGGGACGTAGTTCTTGGTTTCCGCAGGCAGAACATTCAGTCGGTGCAGGTCCCAGAAGCTGGCGTAGCCGGTCTTTTCTACTGCGCGCTGCACGCCGGCGGAGCCCCAGTCGTAGGCCGCCATGGCGAGCCACCAGTCACCGAACTGGTTGTACAGAGCCTTCATGTACCGGGCGTAGGCGCGGGTGGCTTTTTCAGGGTCGTAGCGCTCATCCATCCAGGAATCGCGCCGCAGGCCGTACAGCGCGCCGGTACCGGGCATGAACTGCCACATGCCCGCCGCGCCGGAGCGGTTGAACGCCTTTGGCTGGAAACCCGACTCCGCCACGGCCTGATAGATCAGGTCCTGGGGAACGCCTTCCTCGCGCAACACGCGCTGAATCATGTCCTTGTAACGTCCGGCGCGCTCGAGCGAGCGCGACAGCGTGGCGTGACCATTCCGGCTCTGCGAGAAAAAGCTGATGAAGCTGGCGACCGGCTCATTAACCAGCAGCGGCAAGTCGGACTTCGATCCCATCGTCTTGACTTCCGCTTCGGCGGCGGCGCGCAGGTTCGGGTCAACCGGGAAGGTGACGTTGTTGGCTTCTTCCGCTGGGGAGATTTCCGTCTGCTGGACCAGGCCGCCGCCCTGTTCGAGCGAGGCCATCTCGAGCTGGTTGATGCCGTCGAGCAGCTTGTCGAGCTCGTCGGAAAGCTCCGGCGTGTCGGGGACTTTCAGGTTGGAGCTGAGCAGTTCGTCGACGGCGCGGTCAAAATCGGCGCGGGCGGCGTCCATCTTGTTCTGCCGGTAGTGGATAAGGCCGCTCTGGTAAGCCTGCTCGGCGTTGGCGACGATCTGCCGCGCGATGGCCGCCTGGTTCGGGTTCGGCGTGCCGGCCTGCTGTTGGGCAAAGAGGGCAGGCGAATCCGCCAGCAGCGGCAGCAATACGGCGACGAAAAGGGTTTGCGGAGATTTCCCCATGAAGAAGTGACGCAAAGCTCATTGTAAGGTCGCGGCGCAAAGATTCAGCCAGCTCCCGGACGCGAGCTCAATGGCTACAGAGGTTTCCGGCCTCAATCTGCTGGAGCATGTGTGCTGCTGTGTGGTCGTCCGGCGAAAACAGCAGCAGCCGGCGCAGGGTCTGCTCGGCATCGGCGGGGCGGCCGAGCCGACAGTCCACCTCGGCGAGGTCGTTGCCGAGTTCCGAGATGAAGGGATTGCGCTCGAAGGCAGCGCGCCAGTCGTTGGCCGCGCGGTCAAGCGCTCCAGCCTGCGCGAACAGCACGCCGAGGTCGGTGCGGGCTTCCGTCATGTTCGGGTCCACGTCAAGGGCGTCGAGAAAGTCGTTCGCGGCCTGCCTGCTGTGGCCGGCCTGCTGGTCCAGCCAGCCGAGGTCGGCGAGCACCTGCGCGTCTTTCGGGTTATGAGTGCGTGCGGTTTCGAGAAGCGGCCGCGCAGCTTCCGCGGCGCCGGGGTCTCCGGCGGCAATGCGGTTGAAGGTGGCGACGGCCAGGTCACGCTGCGTCGCCGTTGTACCCGGAACCGGCACCAGGGGAATCCATTGCGGATGTGTCCCGGCGGCGACGGGCGCGGCTGGCGAGTCATACATTCCGGGGATGCGCGGGATGCGGTGATCGGTGGTTTGCGTGTGGGCGACGTCCTGCGTGGGTTGGCTCGGCATGTGGCAGGCGGTGCAGTCGGGCTGCTCCGGGTGGTGCGCGTGCGGCGAAGCGAGTGAGACGAACTTCTCCTGCGCGTGGCAGGTCAGGCACTTGGCGCGGTAGAAGGCGGCGCGCTGCTCCGGGGCGGGGTCGCCATGGGGATCGTGGCAGATGGTGCAGGTCATCCTGTCGCCGGAGGCGCGCTTGCACTGCGACAGTCCCAGGGCCTCCACTTCGCTGACACTGCGCTTGTCCGCGTTCGGCGCGCCCTGGTGGATGAAATACGTGACGTAGTCTTCCAGGCGGTCGCCGGGTTTGAACTCGGCGGGCGAGCGTCCCGGCTGCTTGACGTTTGACTCGCCCTCGAGGTGGCAGCGAAAGCAGACGGCATCGCGGCGTTCGGGGGTGAGCTTGTCCGGATTCAGCACGGCCGCCTTGCCGCCGCTCGCGACATGCTGCGCGGTGTCGCCGTGGCAGGCCTCACACGTGATGCCGCCCTGCAGGAACGGGTAGCTATGGAAGCGGTTGATGCTTCCGGGCTCTTCCATCTGGACGGCGCTGGCGTGGCAGTGCAGGCAGCCGGAATCGACCGGCATCGTGAAGGGCATCTGCGTCACTGTGTGCATGTTTGGCGCCATGTCGTAGCCGCCGGTCGAGGCGTAGTAGTTCAGCGGCGCCTCGAACCACCAGCCCTCCGTGTTGAACAAGTACGTGCGCCCGCGATGGCCGGAGCCGACGAAGAGCTCCAGCTGCTTCTTGCCGGCGAGTCCGGTTGAAGGCCGCGTGTAGCTCAGCCAGGCGCGGCCATTCTCGACGGAAACGCGATAGGTCACGCCGGAGCCGGCATGCGTGAAGCCGCCGGCGACAACGGCCTGCATGGCGTCTCCGCTGGCATTGGCCATGGGGGTGGCGAGGTAGCGCTTGTAGATGTCGGCGTGGCACCGGGCGCAGGAGGCGTCGGTCTGGGCGACGGTCGGGACGACCGGCATTGCCCCCGGCGCGGCATCTGCGCGAAAGAGCACAGGCGACGCAGCCAGCGCAATTGCCACACAGGCAAGAAAGATACGCCGCGACACAGCGCAGCCATCGTCGCATCTGCAAGCGATGGAAGTCGAGAGGCTACTTCTTTGCCGGCGGAGCGACCCGGATGCCGAGTTCGCGCAGCTGCTGCTCGCTGACCGGGGTCGGCGCGTCCACCATCAGGTCAATCGCCTTCGCGGTCTTGGGGAAGGCGATGACCTCGCGCAGGCTTGTGGCGCCGGCGAGGATCATCGCGATGCGATCGAGCCCGAGCGCGATGCCGCCATGCGGCGGCGTGCCGTACTCCAGCGCTTCGAGAAAGAAGCCGAAACGCGCGCGGGCTTCTTCATCCGTCATGCCGAGCGCGCGGAAGATCTGCGCCTGCACGTCCTGGCGGTGGATTCGGATGGAGCCTGAGCCGAGCTCGGTGCCATTCAGCACGACGTCATAGGCGAGCGCGCGGACGGCGCCGGGGTCGGTCGTCAGCCGGTCATGCTTCAGGTCGTCTTCGTGGGGCGACGTGAATGGATGATGGGCGGCATTCCAGCGCTGGTCTGCGTCGTCCCACTCGAACATCGGGAAGTCCGTCACCCACAGGAACTTGAAGTCCGCCGCTGTGCCGGTCTTGACGAAAGCGCCGTGTTTGTCGGCAAACCTGCGCGCCAGCTCCAGCCGCAGCGCTCCCACGCGCTTGTAAATCCAGAGGGGGTCGTGGTCGTGTCTTTCCGGCGTGCCGGGCTTCGGGGTGATGACGATTGCGAGGTCGTTTTCGCTGGCGGCGCGATCCGGCATAGTTGCCGCCAGATCGCGCGTGATGTCCGCGGCGAGCGGCGCGAACTCTTCGGCCTTGCCGAGGCGGGCGGTGTCGAGAAAATCCAGCCCGCCGTTCGGCCGGGCCATTCGCGCCGAGCAGCGTGCGGATGTCATCCACGAGAGAGCGCCGCTGGGTTCCGCTCATGCCCGCTGCTGCGCCGGGAACAACAAACCCGACGACCGGCAGCGATTGCGCCACGCGCAGCTTGTCGCGCAAGTCCGGCGTGAGAATCTCTGTCAGGTCTGCGAGCGCGGGCAGCCGCATGTCGGGCTTGTCAATGCCGTAACTGCGGATGGCCTGGTCGTAGGTCATGCGCGGGAACGGCGTCTCCAGCGTTACGCCCGCGGTTGCGAACGCAGCCTTCAAAAACCCTTCTGCGACGCGAAACACCGTCTCCTGCTGCGGAAACGACATTTCCAGGTCAATCTGCGTGAACTCAGGCTGGCGGTCGGCGCGCAGGTCCTCATCGCGAAAGCAGCGCACGATCTGAAAGTAGCGGTCAAAGCCGGAGATCATCAGGATCTGCTTGAACAGCTGCGGCGACTGCGGCAGGGCGTAGAAGTCTCCCGGGTGGACCCGGCTGGGGACGAGGTAATCGCGCGCGCCTTCCGGGGTGGAGCGCGTCAGGAACGGCGTTTCAATTTCCAGGAAACCTTCGCCGGCGAGATACTGCCGGATAGCCAGCGCGACCTTGTGGCGCAGCTCGAAATTGGCCTGCATCTCGGGCCGGCGCAGGTCGAGATAGCGGTACTTGAGGCGCACTTCCTCGTTCTGCACCGTGTCGTCCGCAGGCGAAAACGGCGGCACTTTGGAGTCGTTCAGGACAAGCAATTGCTCAGCGACCACTTCCACCTCGCCGGTCGGCATTTTCGGATTGATGGACGCGGCATCGCGAGGCCGCACGTAGCCAATTACGGCAACGACGAATTCCGGCCGGACATGCTCAGCTTTGGCGTGCGCTTCCGGGGCGGACTCCTTGTCCAGAACCACCTGCGCGATACCGGTGCGGTCCCGGACATCAAGGAAAATCAGGGAGCCGTGGTCGCGGCGGCGGTTGACCCAGCCCATCAGGGTGACCTGCTTGCGTGTGGCTGCGTCGTCGCGGGTCAGGAGGCCGCAGCGGTGCGAGCGCTCCAAAGTGCCTAGAAAATCAAGTTGCATGGGAAATTCCAGTGTAAATGCTGGCGCGGCTACGCCTTGGACTGGAAGCAGAGACCATATCCATCCGGATCATTCAGATAAATCTGCCTGGCGCCGTAAGGTGTTGTCCCGGGCGCCTGCACCGCAACTCCCTTGGCCTGCAAGGCAGAGTATTCCGCTTCGACATCCGGACAGGTTATGTAGAGGGAGACATCGTTGTGTCCCGTGACGCGAGCCGCATCGGGCGGTACGGGCCTTTCTTCGTCGACCTCGTACGCGGTGTTGAGCATGATGCCGATAGCGCCGCGTTTGAGCCATACCCAGTGAAAGCGATCGGGGTCGCCACCACGGTGGGGCGCGGTGCTGAAAACGGTGAATCCGAGTACATCGCGGTAAAAGCGGACGGAAGCAGGCATGTCATAGACCTGCAGCAGAGGCGTCTGGTCGAGAAGTTCTCCCATGGTGCGGTTATCGTAGCGCGCTGGGCTTGTGCTGCGGCAGCAGCAGTTCGCCTTCGGCCTGACCGGGCAGTTCCGCGGCCTCTTCTTGGAGCGCCACGCGGACCTGTTCGCGGGTCGGGTGCTCGGGAGAGCCGATTTGCTCGCGCGCCGCCCGGCGCTTGCCCAGAGTCGTAAAGGGCAGCTCAATAAACCGGTGGCTGATGAAGGCGGCAACCAGCATGAAGACGCCAAGCACTGCTGTCCACGCGAGATAGACGGGATACGACATCTGCACGAGGTCGACATGGAAGACGTGCCTGACTGCTGACGTAAGCACGATGATGACCAGCGCATGCAGCAGGTAAATGCTGAAGCTGATGCGCCCGAGCAGGATCGCCGCCCGCGTGTTGAACAGCCCGAACATGTCGCAGCCGTACGCCAGCAGAATGAAAACCGGCAGCACGAGCAGCGCTTCGCGGAATTTCCAGGTCGGCACAACAAAGCAGGGCACCAGGAAGTAGAGCAGCACGCCGAGGGCCGACGCCCAGCGGGTGCGCGCGAACGGCCAGGACGGAAAGTAATGCTTGAATTCCGCAAGCAGCATGCCGACCGCGAAGCCGCCGACAAAGAAAGACACCAGGAAGAAAACGCGCAGCCCGATGTGGCCGAGGGTTTCGTAGTGCCAGCGCAGCGGCTGGTAGACGGCGGCGGCGAGCGCGACAAGGATGAGCACGCGGCCGCGTTTTCGTCCGAACCAGGCCATGAGCGGCAGGGCAAGGTAGAAAATCCAGTCCAGCTGCAGGGTCCACAGCACGCCTGCGCCGAGCGAGCCCACATCGTGAATGCCGTTGATGGCCGGGCCGCCCGGAATGGAGAACATGAGCCACATCACGTAGCTGGCGACCAGCTTCCAGAGCGGCACCATGATGTGCCATCCGGAGCGCGCGATTCCGGTTGCAAAGATCAGCGTGATGACAACCGCGTAAGCCGGGAACGTGCGGTAGAGCCGGCCTTTCAGGAAGCGTGAGGCGCGAAACTCATGCCCGCGTTCAACCATGCCCTTCCAGATCAGGTAGCCCGTCATGAAAAAGAAGTAGTAGACGGCCATGACGCCGATCTGCTGGTTGAAGACGTCTCTCGGGTAGCCGATGCCGGTGCGTGGCGTGTCGTACTGCTCCACGGCATGGACGAAGAAGATGTTCAGCGCGAGCAGTCCGCGCAGGCCTTCCATGTAGGGCTGGAAGCGCGCGCGCACTTCCGGGCTGGCCGCCATGGCGAGCGAAGCATTGGCACGCGGCCCGAGCAGGCGCAGCAGCAGGTGCGTGCTCCCGTAGAGGAAGCCCATCACACACACGTACTGCAGCAGTAGCAGGAGCCAGTCTTGATGCGCCATGGAGGTCTTTTGTCCAGCTCGCCGGCTCACGGGACCCTGTTGGTCAGGTCCGGGCTGCGCCCTGGAAGGCCTGCGAGCCGATGCGGCAGACCGGTTCAGTCTACCAGCGCGAGGCCGGCCCCGGCCTGGCGCGCCGGTATCCGCGGTGATATCACCGTAAGCTGATGCAAGTGTCCGGAGAGAGGCTATCAACGCTGCGTGGACGCATCGGGCTGCGCGCCGCGCTGGCGCTCAATGTCACGGACATGGTGGGCGTCGGGCCGTTCCTGACACTGCCGCTGATCCTCGCCGCCATGGGCGGGCCGCCGGTTGTGCTGGCGTGGGTTGCCGGCGCAATCATCGCATTGTGCGACGCGCTCATCTGGTCGGAACTGGCGGCGTCTTTCCCTGAGGCCGGCGGCACGTATGCCTACCTGCGACGGATATTTCCCGGCGCCGGCGGACGTTACGCCGCGTTCCTGTTCGCGGCGCAGGTACTCATTTCCGCGCCGCTGTCGATGGCTTCCGGCTGCGTCGGGCTGGGAAAATACCTCGCGTTCCTTGTGCCGGGCGTCGGCCATGTCTTTGCCGCGCCGCAGATCAGCTTCTGGTTTCTCGGCCGGATGACGGTGCCGCTGGAAATTTCCGGCGCCAGCCTGGCGGCGGCAGCCGCGGCCGTCGTCGCCGGTGCTCTGGTGTATCGCCGGATTGAGGGCGTCGGCCGCATCGCGCAGGTGCTGGCCGCGGGGACCCTGCTTGCGCTGGTGGTGATGATTGCCGCAGGAGCGTCGCACTTCCATCTTGCCCTGCTCAGGCAGACGGCCCCCGGCACATGGAGCCTGCCGCATCTGGCGAAGCTGCTTCCCGCGGGGCTGCTCATCGCCTTCTATGACTACTGGGGCTATTACAACGTCGCGTTCCTGGGCGAGGAGGTGCGCGAGCCACGCCGCACGCTGCCGCGAGCGATGCTCGGTGCGGTCGCGCTGGTCGCGGTGCTGTATGTCCTGATGAACGTCAGCGTGCTGGGCGTGGTTCCGTGGCGCGAGGCCGCTTCCGCCCGCGCGACGAACCAGCTCAACCTGGCGGCCGAGTTCCTGAATCGGACCTGGGGGACTACCGCCGGCCGCGCGATGGCGTTGCTCGTCATGTGGACGGCCGCGGCCAGCGTGGTCGCCCTGCTGACGGGCTATTCGCGCATCGTTTTCGCAGCCGCGCGCGATGCGGCGCTGCCCGCGAAGCTGGCGAAAGTGCATCGCGGAGGATTTCCCGGCAACGCTGTACTGGTGTTGACTGTGGTGACGACGCTGTTCTGCTTTCTGCACCTGGGAGAACTCATTGCCGCGCTGGTCGTGGTGCGCATTGTCCTGCAGTTCGGATTGCAGGCGGTCGGCCTGCTGTGGCTGCGGGCGAAACATCCGGAGGCGCCGCGGCCCTTCCGCATGTGGCTCTATCCGCTGCCTGTATTGCTGGCGCTGGCCGGGTTTGCGGCAGTGCTGGTGGACAAGGCCGCGCTGCTCGGCCGTGGCGCTGTGCTGGCCGGAATCGTGTCGCTGTTCTATCTCGTCGAAGAGCGGCGCAGGCAGAAGCGCCTTGTTTCCGCACCGCTGAACTGATAGTTTGCCCACCGGAAGGAAATCGCACACTTCATGGCTTTGAATTCCTACATGCTGCGTTCGACCGTGGTCGGCGCGCTCGGCGGCCTGTTGTTCGGCTTTGACACGGCGGTCATCGCCGGCACGACCGGGCAGCTGACGCAGATTTACCACCTGGACACATACGGCCTTGGCTGGACAGTCGCCATCGCCCTGCTGGGAACGATTCTCGGTGCTTCGACCTCCGGAGTCATTGGCCAACGGCTGGGTGGCCGCGAGACGCTGCGCATCATGGCGGTGCTGTATGTCATTTCGGCCGTGGGTTGCGGCTTTGCGTGGAGCTGGCCGTCGCTGCTTGTCTTCCGCTTCATCGGCGGCATCGGGATTGGCGGGTCGTCCGTACTGGGCCCGGTCTACATCGCGGAAATTGCGCCGGCGAAACATCGCGGAGTCCTGGTCGGCGTCTTCCAGCTCAACATCGTCATCGGCATCCTGCTGGCGTATTTTTCAAACGCGCTTATCCAGAACCACTATGCGGGTTTGTCTCCGCTGGTCAGTCCGGCATGGCGCTGGCAGCTCGGCGTGGCCGCGATTCCCGCCGCGATGTTCCTGATTCTGCTGTACACCATCCCGCGCAGCTCGCGCTGGCTGGTCACGCGCAACCGCGTTGACGAGGCACGCGAAGTCCTGCGCATGATGGGGACGCCAAACACCGAAGCCGAACTCGAAGAGATCCGCCAGTCCGTGCACTTCGAGCAGTCGGCGCTGCACGAGGCGCTTTTCCAGCGCAAGTACCTGAAGCCTGTGATTCTCGCCATCGTGATCGCGATGTTCAACCAGCTCTCCGGCATCAACGCGATTCTGTATTACGTCAACGACATCTTTATCAAAGCCGGCTACAGCCCGGCGACGGCGGGCCGCAGTGCCGTCTATATCGGCGGCGTGAACTTCCTGTTCACGTTCGTCGGCATGGGGTTGATTGACCGCATGGGCCGCAAAACCCTGCTGACCATAGGCGCCGTCGGGATGGCGATTGCGCTCGGCGCCGCGGGGTACATCAACATGACGCAGACGCACCTGGCGATGATGGTCTGGATGCTGATGCTGTTCATCGCATCGTTCGCGATGAGCCAGGGCGCGGTCGTGTGGGTCTACCTGTCGGAGATTTTTCCGAACCGCGTGCGCGCCAAGGGCCAGTCTCTTGGCTCGCTTACCCACTGGGTGATGAACGCGCTGATCTCGTTCAGCTTCCCGACGTTCGCGAAATATGCGCACGGAGCCTATGCGTTCTACTTCTTCTGCGCCTGTATGGCCATTTCGGTTGTGACGTACATCACGGTCTTCCCCGAGACGAAGGGGCTGACACTGGAGCAGCTGCAGCGCAAGATGAACATCGCCTAGTTTGTCGCAACATGGAGAGCGGCGGCCTTCGGGCTGCCGCTTACCTTTTGTGCGATGCAGTGAAAGCAGATTCCTCCGCTTGGCCGCGGAATGACAACTATCGTGTGTTCTTCAGCGGTATTCTGGGCACCCATGCCGCCTGTGCCGTTCTCCCTCGCTGAAGACTTGGCCGCACAAGTCGCCACTGAACTTCGCCGTGGAACTCGGGCGGAGGTCCGGTTTGATGCCGGCTCCCGCGCCATCTATGCCAGCGACCATTCGCACTACCGCCAGGCGCCGGTCGGCGTTGTCATCCCGCGCAGCGTCGAGGATGTCATCGCAACGGTTGCGATCTGCAACAGGCACGGCATCCCGATACTGGGCCGAGGCACGGGAACTTCGCTTGCCGGGCAGACCTGTAACGCGGCTGTCGTCATAGATTTCTCGAAGTACCTCAACCGGCTGCTCAAACTCGACGCAAGAAAGCACTATGCGTGGGTGGAGCCGGGACTCATCAACGACCAGCTTCGCGACGCGGCTGAAGAGTATGCGCTGACCTTTGCGCCGGACCCGGCGACGCACGCCTACTGCACGCTCGGCGGAATGATCGGCAACAATTCCTGCGGCGCGCATTCCGTGCTGGGCGGCAAGACCAGCGAGAACATCGAAGAGCTCGACATCCTGACCTACGACGGCCTGCGCATGCGGGTGGGCGCGACGGGCGAACGCGAGCTGCGCGACATCATCCGCGCCGGAGGGCGCCGCGGTGAAATTTACGCCGCGCTCAAGACGCTGCGTGACACATACGCCGATGAGATCCGCGAGCGCTATCCGAACATCCCGCGCCGCGTTTCGGGCTACAACCTCGACTACCTGTTGCCGGAGAATGGCTTCCATGTCGCCCGCGCGCTGGTCGGCACCGAAAGCACGTGCGCGCTGGTTCTTGCTGCAAAAACCAGGCTGATCCACAGTCCGCAGTGCCGCGTCCTGCTGGTCATTTCTTATCCGGACGTATTTTCCGCCGGTGACATGGCGGCTCCCATGGCCGAACTGCGCCCCATCGCGATTGAAGGCTTCGAGCGCACGGTCATTGAAAACACGCGCAAGCAGGGCAAGCATCTTCCGGGTCTTGAATATTTCGACAAGGGCGATGCATGGCTGCTGGTCGAATTCGGCGCGGACAGCCATGCGGACGCAATGCGGCAGGCGAAGAAAGCGCAGTCGTGGCTGGAGAAACATGACCGCAAACAACTCAGCCATCAGCTCATCGAAGACCCGCAGGGACAGAAAAATGCAATGCGCGTGCGCGAGGCAGGCCTGGGTGCGTCGCGCGTGCCAAGTGAAGACTTCATCACCTGGGACGGCTGGGAGGATGCCGCGGTGCCGCCCGCGCGGCTGGGTGACTATCTGCGTGATTTCTATGCGCTGATGTATCGCTACAACTACCAGAGCGTCCTGTACGGCCACTTTGGCCAGGGATGCGTGCATTGCCGCATCAGTTTCGAGCTGCGGACCGAGGAAGGCGTCGCGACCTATCGCAACTTTGTAACCGAAGCGGCACATTTGGTGACGCACTATGGCGGGTCGCTTTCCGGCGAGCACGGCGATGGGCAATCGCGCGCCGAGTTCCTTCCGATCATGTTCGGCGAGCGCCTGGTCGGGGCATTCCGCGAATTCAAGCGCATCTGGGACCCTGGCGCGAAGATGAATCCCGGCAAAGTTGTTGACCCGTATCCGTGCGACACAAACCTGCGCATAGGACCGGATTACAAGCCAACGCCGGTGCTGACTATCTTCCAGTTTCCTGAGGATGACGGCAGCCTGAGCCACGCGACCGAGCGTTGTTTCGGCATTGGGAAATGCCGTCAGCTCGAAGGCGGCACCATGTGCCCGAGTTTCCAGGCCACGCGCGAGGAGCAGCATTCCACGCGCGGTCGCGCGCGCATGCTGTTCGAGCTGCTGCGCGGCGACGTGATGGAGACAAGCTGGCAGAACGAGCATGTCAAGGAGGCGCTGGACCTGTGCCTGGCGTGCAAGGGCTGCAAGGGCGATTGCCCGGTCAGCGTGGATGTTGCAACGTACAAGGCGGAGTTTCTCGCGCACTATTACGAGTCCACGCCACGCCCGATGGCCGCTCACGCGATGGGGCAGATCCATCGCTGGGCAGGCATCGCGTCGCGATTTCCTGATGTTGCGAACGCGATGACGCAGGCGCCGGGGATTTCCGCGGCCGCTAAGAAACTTGCCGGCATAGCGCCGCAGCGCAAGATGCCCGCGTTCCCGCCGGAGACGTTCCGCGACTGGTTCTTCCGCCGCGAGCGGGGCCGGTCGCGCATCATGCCGCGCGAAGTCATTCTCTGGGCGGACACGTTCAACAATCATTTCTTTCCGCACACCGCCAAAGCCGCCGTAACAGTTCTCGAGGACGCGGGCTTTCACGTTCGCGTGCCGCGCAAGCGGCTCTGCTGCGGCAGGCCGCTCTATGACTGGGGATTGCTTGAGCAGGCCAAGGACTTTCTGCGCGACATTATGCGCAGCATGGCGGAAGACATTGCCGCCGGTACGCCGATCGTGTGCCTGGAGCCGAGCTGCGCGGCCGTGTTTCGTGATGAACTGGTGAACCTTTTCCCGAAGGAAGCCGAGGCGCACAAGCTGAAAAACCAGGTCGTGCTCCTGGCTGATTTTCTGGACAAAGATGGTTACAAACCTCCGAAGCTCGACGCCAACGCCATTGTCCACGGCCATTGCCATCAGAAAGCCCTGTGGGGAATGAGCGCCGATCAGCGCCTGCTGGAGCGCATGGGGGTCGAGGCGGAACTGCTCGATTCCGGCTGCTGTGGCCTGGCCGGCTCGTTCGGCTACGAAACCGACCACTACGACATCTCGATGAAGATCGGCAACCGCGTCCTGCTGCCGAAAGTCCGCAGCGCGGCGCGGGAGACCATCGTCATCAGCGACGGCTTCAGCTGCCGCCAGCAGATCGCGCACGGCACGCGGCGCAAGGGCATGCACCTCGCGGAAGTCATCGCGATGGCGCTGAAGCAGGACGGCGCGGCGGTGCCGCTTCCGGAACGGAAGAACACTGAACCTGAGCCGGGTTTTCCCACAGCGGCGATCGTTGCTGGAGTTGCAGCGGCCGGCACGCTTGGACTTTGGCTGGCGCGGCGCATCCGCAAGAAAGACTGACTTCGCAGGAACCGTGCTGGCCGGCCGCGCGTGCCTCTCGGCATGCGAAGACCGTTGTTCGCTCTCCTGCTCTGCCCTGTCCTTCTGCTCGCCGTCGCTCGCGCGCAAGACGCGCCGCCGCCGGCGCCGGCCGTTGCGCCGGACCTGCTGACGTTTATGCAGAGTCTCGACTCCAAACTCTTTACCGCCGTCAACAGCTGCGACCTCAAGACGGTATCGAGCATGCTGGCTGAGGATGTCGAGTTCTATCACGACCATGCCGACCCGCAGTATGGGCGGGACGTTGTGGTGGGCAATATCCAGAAGACTTTCTGCGGCGGCAACGTCGTCCGCGTGCTCGTCCCCGGATCCCTGGAGGCCCACCGCATCCAGAACTACGGTGCCGTCGAAATAGGCGTGCACCGCTTTCTCCATCCGAATGCGGCGGACCACGGCGTGATTGGTGAAGCAAAATTTATTCATCTCTGGCGGAAGAAGGATGGCCAGTGGCAAATCACGCGAGTTATCAGCTACGACCATGGAACGGTGAAATAGAAGAAGCCCGCCGGAGCGGGCTTCTTCGTTGCGAACAACACATTTCGTTTAGAACGGGTTGAGCTTGGCCAGGCCTTTCTTTTTCTTCTTCTGGTCCTTGCTGCTGGACTCCTCGCCTTTTTCTTCCTTCGGAGCCTTGGCCTTCTTGCCATTGGTGGCGGCGGGCGGCTGGCTGGCCTTGGGATTGTGGCCGGCGACTTCGTTGACCTGGTCGGGCGCTTCCGCGGGCTTTTCTACAGGTGGTGTGGCCGTGCCTGGCGGCCGGACAGCCATGTCGCCCAGCGGGCTGGCAGCTGCCGGTGTCGCGGTGCCTTCTGCGGCGGGCGTCGGCGGTACCGGCGTGGGAGCGGTTGGAGTCGATGCACCGCCGGGAGACAGCACGGTGAGGGTCGAACCGGTTCCTCCGGCGCCACCTGAGCCGGCATCGGTAGCGGTGTCTGCGCCGGGTTCGCCGGTACGCGGTGGCGCTCCGGGCGCATTCGCTTCCGCAGGAGCGCCGCCGGAGACGGCCGGCTTGACGATGGAGTTGTACTCGTTCAGTTCAGCGGTGCGGACTTCCGGAGCAGTCACCGGTTTCGGCGGATCGAGGTCGGGTTCGCCGACGCGCGCGGCTTCGAGCGTCTGCGGACGGTGGCTGACCAGCAACAGCGCGCGGCTTGTCAAGGTCACGGGTGCTCGGCTCTGCTGCTCGGCCACGCTCTCGTTGTATGCGGCGCGCGTGGGCCGCGGAATGGCGTGGTGCATCGCCGTCAACCGCTGGCGGGCAGCGGCTGCTCCCGGGGCGGCCGGGTAGCGGGTCAGCACTTTGGAATACTGCGCCGCGGCCTTGTCCCGGTAGACATGCTCGAGTTGCGAGCGAAGGTTCTCAGGACCTTTCTGCAGGGAGATGGCGTGCGCCTGCGCCATGTAGGCGTCTCCCAGGCCAACCAGCGTCTCGTCTGCACGGGAGTAGAGCGGATAAGTTTCCATCAGCGTTTGCCAGCGGGCAATGGTCGCGGGCCAGTTTTCGCGGCCGGAGTAGAAGTAGCCGATGTCGTAGAGGCGCTGCGCCAGGACTTCCTGCACTTCGCGCAGGCGCTGGCGGGCGCGCGGCACCAGCGGCGAATCCGGGAACTGCTGGATCATCAGCCGGTATTCCTGCTCGGCGCGCTCGGTCTTGGAGTAATCGCGGTCCGGTTTCTCCATCTGCTTGTAGTAAATGTCAGCGACGCGCATCTGCGCCTCTGCCGCCTCAGGCGCCGTGGGAAAGAACGTGATGAAGTCCTTGTACTCGTTCTCTGCCTGGGTCAGGGCTGCCGTGCCGCCCTCCTTGTACCAGCTATCGCCGATGGCGAGCTTGGCGCGCATCTGGTATTCGGAGTCGGGATAGGTGTTCAGCAGCGCCTGCAGCTGCAGGCGAGCGACATCGTAGCGGCCATGCTTGATGGAGTTCAGCGCCTTGTCGTACAGCTCCTTGTCGGGCTGCTTGGAACCGGCTGCGGCCTGCGGCGTCGGCTGCAGGACTTTCTTCTTCTTCTTGGCGTGCGCGGCACAGGGGGCAAGCACAACGGCCAGAGCGGCGACGGCGACGGCAATCCGCAGCCCGCGGTAACGGCGTAAAAGCATGGGACCTCTTAACGAAGATTGTCTCAAATTTAGACGCGGCGCGGCGGGGAAAGCCGCTGTGCCGGCAGCGGAAACGGGTAAACTGGAGCCGGCCGGCCGCGATGCTGATCCGCGAGCGCGGGAGGAATTCAAACGATGACACCTGTCTGGATGACGTTGACGGTTGTATGGGCGATTGGCTTCTTTGTGCTGCGCGCGTATGGAGCAGCCCACTGGGCATGGTGGCCGCTGGCCTTCCTGGGGATTGTCTGCCTTGGGCTCAGCGTTATGTCGCTTCGGCACCACACTGTCTCCGGCCAGCCCCGGTAAGCAACTTTCGCCCGCCGCGTTGACTCTTACGCTCCGGCTGCGCGGCATCCGTGCCCGGCCGGAAAGAGGTCACACATGGGAGCCATCCTCTGGGCATTCATCGCCGTTTGCGTCATCGTCTGGGTAATTCTTCTCGCGCTGAAAGTCACCTTCTGGGGCATCCACCTGTTGCTGGTGCTGGCCCTGGTGCTCTTCGTCATCAACCTGCTTACAGGACGCAAGAGTTGAACGAGAGGACTAATCGTTAGGGTGCAGAAGAGGGAAGTCGAGCATGGGGTGGTGTCCCGGCAGGTAGTGTTGCGCGACCGGCCCAGTCAGCACCGCCCCGTTTTCGCTGTTCGTGAAGAACAACGCGCCGTCGCCCGTCTCCGGCTCAAGCGCGAAAAAGCTGTAGAAGCCGGGATTGCTGCCCATATGGAAGATGGTCAGACGGTCGTGCACGTCCTCCAGGCCCAGCCCGTAGCCCCAGGCCACGTGCAGCTTTGCGGCGGCGACGATGCGGGCAAGCCGCATCTGGCCGAAGGGTGATACATCCTGCGGCAGCACGAGCAGCGCGTCAAGAAAGTTGACGTAGTCGGCGAGCGTGGTACGGAGACTCGTCGGAGCCAGCGGAGCGCGCAGCGGAACGTTCTGAAGCTTGCCATCGCGACCGTAGCCTTGCGCTGCGGCTTCGCTGTCCGTCGCCAGGAAAGAACTGTGCGCCATGTGCAGCGGCGTGAAGACGCGCTCCTGGACAACTTGTTCGAGAGACTGGTGCGTTGCCGCTTCCACCGCGCGCTGCAACAATATGTAGCCCTCGCCGGAGTAGTGGAAGTCCTTGCCGGGATCGGCGATGAGCACGAGTGGCTTGCCGTTCGCCCAGTTCGGCAGCCCGGCGGTGTGCGACAGAACCATGCGCGCCGTAATCTTCGCAAAGCGCTTGTCCTTCTGCGTGTCTGTCGGGCCGTCCGTGTCGCTCAGCGCGGTGAATGGACGCTGGCGGTGCTTATAGCTGCCGCCCAGGTATTCGACCAGCGGCCTGTCGAGATCGAACTTCTTCTCATGCGCCAGCGACAGCACGGCGTAAGCGAACACCGGTTTGCCCAGTGATGCAGCCTGGAATATCGTGTCGGGCCCGACCGGAGTCTGGGATGACTCGTTCGCGATGCCGCAGTAGTCGAGCGACGCCATGCCGTTGTGGAAGACAGCAATCGCCATCCCCGGCACGTGGTCTCTCGCCATCTGCCGTTTGAGCGTTTCGCACGGCGTTGCGGCGTGAAGAGAACTCGACAAAACAGAGAACAGCGCTGCCGCTAAAAGAAAATATTTCCGCATGCGTTACAGAATGAGACGCGCAAAACTGTGCCGCGGATGCGTGCTGATCAATGCACCATCTTGCTGCGGTTGTTGAGAAAGTCCATCATCAGCGCTTCGCCGAGCCTGTCCGGCGTAGTGAAGTAAGCCTTGCCGCGGCACATCGCGGTGACATGCTGGACAAAGCCGACCAGCGAAGGGTCCGTCGCAAGCATGAAGGTGTTGATCATGGTGTTCGAGCGCCGGCAACGCGCGACTTCTTCCAGCGTCTGCGAGATGACCAGCGGGTCGAGGCCGTAGGCGTTTTTGTAAATGCCGCCGTCCGGCATCGTGATGGCGCTCGGCTTGCCGTCCGTGATCATGACGATCTGCTTCATGTCCTTACGCTGGCCTGCCAGGATGCGCTGCGCCAGCTTGAGTCCTTCGCGTGTGTTCGTGTGGTGCGGCCCGACGCGCACGCCGGGCAACTGCGACAACGCGACTTCTTCCGCGGAATCATGAAACAGAACGAGCGACAGCGAATCGCCCGGGTACTGCGTGCGGATCAGGTGTGCGAGCGCCATGGCGACGCGCTTGGCCGGCGTGAACCGGTCTTCGCCGTACAGAATCATGGAGTGCGAGCAGTCGAGCATGACCACGGTCGCGCAGGAGCTCTGGTACTCGCACTGGTGGACGTGCAGGTCGCTGGTTTCAAGTTCGAGCGGCATGCGCAGGCCCTCGCGGGCAATTGCGGAAGACAGTGTAGCGGTCACGTCGAGATTCAGCGCGTCGCCGAATTCGTAGGCGCGCGATGAGCCGGAAGTTTCAACGCCGGTCGCAAGATCGCGTGTGTCGTGGCGGCCAAAACTCGATTTGCCGAGCGAGCCCAGCAGGTCGCGCAATGTCTTGTAACCGAGAAAATCTAATCCCTTTTCGGTTAATTCAAATCGCGCCGGAGGGCCTTCGCCGTCGCCCTGGCTGCCGGAGTTCTCCGGCTGCTCGCGGATCATGTTCTCCTGCTGCATGCGCTGCATCAGTTGGTCAATCAGGCCGTCAATCTGGCCTTCGCCCTGCAATTGCTCGAGCTGCTCGCGCAACTCGTCGGCGAAACTCATGTTTTCGAGAGCCTGCCGGATGGCCTCGCGCAGGTTCTCCATCGTAAAGTCGGCGTCCGGGTCGAGGCCGTAGAAGCGCGACCACGGGTCGCGGTAGCCGGAATCGAGAAGAAAATTCGAGAGCTGGTTCAGCAACTCTTCGAGATCGATCTCGTCGGCAGGGTTCGGAATGTACTTGCCGTAGCGGACTCGCTTCATCGATAGGCCTAATTGAAGTTTCTGCGGTTGCGGCGCGGCTGTTCGAAATCGCTTTCCGGCTCCATGCGTTCGCGATAACGATCGCTCGTGGCTTCGCGGCGCTTTTCCGGCGCGGTAAAGCCGCGTTCCTCGCTGCGGCCGATTTTCTTGTGCGCGGCCAGGCCTTCCAGCAGAAATTCGGCCGCGGAAACGATCTTCTCCGGCGCCGAATCCTTTTGCGCTGCGGACGACATGCCGACCTTTGACAGCTTGCCGCGCAAACCTTGTATCGCGTCGAGTTCTTTGAGCGCGGCTGACGCGGGCTGCGTTTCATCGAGCTTGACCGAGCCGCCGAGATGGAACCACTGCTCAATCTGCTGCGTGTTTTCGTCGGCAAAATACTTGTTGTAGATGTTCGCTACGGCAAGGCGGATCAGCTCGCGAATCACCGTGTCTGCGCCGCGCAGTTCGCCTTCATACTCCAGCTCAATCTTCCCCGTGATGCCGGGCAGCGCGGTAAACAGGTCCGCGATGCGCGGCACCGCGACGGGCTCGTTGTTCATCAGCGCGCGACGTTCGGCGGAGGAAATAACCAGCTCGAGCGTCGCGATCGGCAGCCGTTGCGACACGCCGCTACGCTTGTCCACGCGCTTGTCCTCACGCGCGGCAAACGCCACCGTCTCGATAATTTCGGGGATCCATTGCGGAACGTCAACCGCAACCAGGCCGCGCTCAGCCCACGCTTCCTGCCGGGTGATCGCGATGCCTTCCTCAATTGTTTCCGGATAGTGGGTGCGGATTTCCGAGCCGATGCGGTCTTTGAGCGGCGTGACAATTTTGCCGCGGGCCGTGTAGTCCTCGGGGTTCGCGCTGAACACCATCGCGACATCGAGTTCAAGCCGTACAGGGTAGCCCTTCAACTGCACATCGCCTTCCTGCAGGATGTTGAACAGCGATACCTGGATTTTTCCAGCGAGGTCGGGCAGCTCGTTGATCGCGAAGATGCCGCGGTTGGCGCGGGGCAGCAGGCCGTAGTGCATGGTCAGCTCGCTCGCGAGGTCGTGTCCGCCCTTCGCGGCGCGGATGGGATCGATGTCGCCGATCAGGTCGGCAACGGTCACGTCCGGGGTGGCCAGCTTCTCGACGTAGCGCTCGCCCGCTGTGAGCCAGCCGAGCGGCGTCGCGTCTCCCTGTTCCGTGATCAGGTCTTTGCAGCGGCGGCACAGCGGCGCGTAGGGGTTGTCGCGAATTTCGCAGCCGGCGACGTACGGCATGTGTTCGTCAAGCAACGAGGTGAGCTCGCGCAGGATGCGGCTCTTCGCCTGGCCGCGCAGCCCGAGAAGGATGAAGTTGTGCCGCGACAGCACGGCATTCACGATCTGCGGCACGACTGAATCTTCGTAACCGACGATGCCGGGGAACAGCGGCTCGCGATTGCGCAGCTTGCGCACAAGGTTGTCGCGCAGCTCGTCCTTGACCCCACGCATATTGAGCGTGGTTTCGGGCCACTGCCTGCTGGTGCGAAGTTCGCCGAGTGTCTGGGGGAGATGCGTCTGCTTCGTCGCCAAAATTGCCCTCCGGGGAGTCTGAGTATACGCGCGTAGCCGCAGCGCGGCGGGCGAGCAGCGGAGTTGTTCTGCGTGAGACGAAACTCTACGCGGTCTGGTCGAGCAGGCCGGAAATCTCGCGCGCCGCATGCTCGTTTCCGGCCTGCTTTGCCGCGGCGAGTCCGCGTTCGAGATAGCCGCGCGCCCGCTCCGGCTCGCCCTGGTCGAGCAGTGTTTGCCCGGCCATCTGGTAGCCGGGAACGTATTCCGGATGCGCCGCCAGCAACGTATCGAACTCTGCCAGCCCGGCTGCCGCGTGACCGGAATTCACGAGCTCCAGCGCGAGCCCGTACCGCGCGAAAACGTTGTCCGGGTCCTGCGAAAGAATGTCGCGCAGCATGGCTGCCTTGTCCATGAGACAAAGTCTACCGCCCCGGCGAATGGTGCCGCAGAATCGGCGGTATCCGCGCGGCACCGTAAAATGGAATCAGCAATGGCAAAAGATTTCGCAGTTTCACTCGATGTGGCCGCGCGGCCCGTGCAGCAGTCTCTGGCGGAAATGACAGAGCTGGTGCTGCCGAACGACGCCAACACGCTCGGCAACCTGCTTGGCGGGCGGCTGATGCACTTTATTGACCTCGTCGCGGCCATTTCAGCATTTCGACATGCGCGCTCGCCTGTGGTCACGGCTTCCATGGACCATATTGATTTCATCGCGCCGGTGCATGTTGGCGACGTGCTGATTCTCAAGGCTTCCTGTAATCGCGCGTTTCGCACTTCCATGGAAATTGGTGTGCAGGCGACGGTAGAAAATCCTATCGCCGGAATCCGCCGCCACGTCGCGACGGCCTACCTGACATTTGTTGCCGTGGATGTGCAGGGACGCAAGGTTCCGGTGCCGCAGATCCAGCCGGAGTCTGCGGAAGAGATACGGCGGTATGAAGATGCTGCCATTCGGCGCGAGTTGCGCGAGAAGGAGCGCGACCGGCGTCGCCAGAACCGCGATGCGCGCAGGGAAAGCATCGCCGCCGCGGGTGTCTAAGAGGGCAGATTCCTCCACTGCGCAGGCCGCGTTGCGGCGCTGCTCCGGCCGGAATGACAGTTTTGTTAGAGAAAAGGATTCGTAACAGAAATGGCACACGAACATTCGCACGCTGCACCGCCGCCACCACAACCAATCCCCGGCGTAGATCACGTCATCGCCATCGGCTCCGGCAAAGGCGGCGTCGGCAAGACCACGCTCGCGGTGAACATCGCGATCGCGATGGCGAAGATGGGCGTGAAAGTCGGGTTGATTGATGCGGACATTTACGGCCCGAATGTTCCGACCATGTTCGGGACGACGCGGCAGCCGCGCGTTCTGGAAGGCAACCGCATTGAGCCAATTCTCGCGCACGGCGTCCAGGTGATGAGCGTTGGATTTATCTCCCCCGGCGACAAGCCGATGGTGATGCGCGGGCCCATGCTGCACCAGATCATCCGCCAGTTTCTTGGCCAGGTGGAGTGGGGCGAGCTCGACTTCCTGCTCATCGACCTGCCGCCTGGAACGGGAGATATCGTGCTGTCGCTGACGCAGTCTGTGCCGCTGACCGGGGCGATCGTTGTCTCGACGCCAAGCGACGTGGCGCTGCAGGACGCGCGCAAGGCGCTCGAGATGTTCCACCAGGTGAATGTCGAAGTGCTCGGCATCGTCGAAAACATGACGCACCTGATGTGCCCGCATTGCGGCAAGGAAGTGGATGTGTTCTCGCGCGGGGGCGCGGAGCGGACGGCGACGCAGTTCAAGGTGCCGTTCCTCGGCGGCGTGGAGCTGGATCCGGAAATCCGCGCCGGCGGCGACCGCGGCCTGCCTGTCGCGCTGGGCGGAGACGAGTCGCCGAAGGCGCGGCCGTTCTACCAGATTGCGCGGCAGGTCATGCAGCTTGCAGCGGAACATGCAGCGAAGAACCCGGAAGTCATCGAGATCAGCTAGCCGCGCAGTTCCTGCAACAGCTTGCGCGTTGCGGCAATCACGCGTTCGACGTCTGCCATGGAAGTCCGCCAGTTCGTCACGCTGACACGCATCGCCCGGCGGCCCCGCCACGTCACGCCGGTAAAGAACGCTTCACCGGAATCATTGATCGCGGCCATCATCTTTTCCGTGAATGCGTCGCCGTCTTCCGTGGAAGCGCCGTCGCGCGGCGTGAAGCGGACGAGGCCCTGGTTGATCTGCGGGTCGTTCAACGCCTCTGCGCCATCCAGCGCTCCAAGTCCGTTCACCAGTGCGCGGCAGCAGTCGCAGTTACGGTCAATCATTTCCGTGATGCCGTTGCGGCCAAGCTGGCGCAGCGCCGCGTAGGTGGCAAAACCGCGGCCGCGGCGTGACCATTCAATGTTCCACTCCAGGGGATCGCGGACTTCGGAAGAGTGCGTCAAGTAGGAAGCGCGCGCAGCGAACGATGCGCGGTGGGCTCCCGCGTCGCGCACGAAAGCATACCCGCAGTCGTATGGCACATTCAGCCACTTGTGTCCGTCCGTTGCCCAGGAATCCGCCTGCTGCGCGCCGGCAAGCAGATGCCGCCGCGACGGACTCGCCTCAACCCACAGGCCAAAAGCTCCGTCCACATGCACCCAGGCGTTGTTGTTATGCGCGAGCGGGATGAGCGCAGCGAAGTCGTCGAATGCGCCGATGTTCAGATCACCTGCCTGCAGGACGACGATGGTTGGCGCGTCGGGGTTACTCTGCAAGGCGGCGCGCAGGGCTTCTTCGCCGAGCCTGCCGTCGCTGGTTGCAGCAAGTTTCGTCACGCAATCGGTCCCGAGCCCGACCAGTCGCGCAGCGCGCAATACCGTGCCGTGGACTTCCGTGCTGGTCAGGATGCGGATGCGCGGGGCGCCGCTGAGTCCTTTTGCCTCGACGTCCCAGCCGCGATCGGCCAGCAGCTTGTGACGCGCGGAAGCCAGGCCTGTGACATGCGCCATCTGGCAGCCGGTGACCAGCGCAAAGCTGGCCTCCGCCGGCAGACGGAATATGTCTTTCAACCACGCGCCGGCCACCTCCTCAACAACCGTTGCGGCTGGAGAAACAGCGTACATGCCGGCATTCTGGTCCCACACGGAGGTGAGCCAGTCCGCGCCAAGCGCGGCCGGCAGCGCGCCGCCATTCACCCATCCGAAAAACCGCGGACTGCCCGTCTTGTTCAGGCCGTCTTCGGCCGCGTGTGCGAGCTCGTCGACGACTTGCCCGGCATCCATCGGCGCGTCATTCAGCGGGACAGCAAACTTTGCGCGCAATTCTGCCAGGGTGGCGGTCGCTCCGACGTGCGCCTCATCCAGGCCGTCGAGAAATTGCTCCGCGTGGCGGACCGCCCGGGCGAGCGAAGAACGAAACGCGGAATTCTCTTCAGCCATAAGCGTGAGAAGAATACCGCGTTTGCTCGAATCCCATAACCGTTGCCCTGCCGGCATCGCCACCCCGTGCAACGTTGTGTGGCCACCGGTGCGCCAGGTTACTGGACCGTGATCGGGACAGCGGGTGATGTGGATGGTGCGTTGTTGGCATCTCCGCCGTAGCGGCCGGTTACGCTGTACGTCCCTTTCGGGATGCCGGCGGTGCTGGCGGTAAAGCTTCCGACACCGTTGCTGACAGGCACGGTAGCCACTGCAACCCCGTTGGCGAGAATCGTCAGCGTGCCACCGATGATGTCGAAATAGCTCGTGTACTGCGAGATATATCCGGTGATGGTCACGCTCTGTCCCTGCGTCACGGTGGAACTCGACAGGTCAAGCGACGTCGTCGTGGAATTCAGTACGGAGAATTCGACAGGTGAGGACTCAGACCTGTAGACGTTCCCGCTGCCGCTGTAGATGGCCGTAATCGTGTAATTGTCGGGATACAGCGTATTCGGCACCTGCAGGGTTGCGACAGCTTTGCCGTTGGTTACGGGAAGAGTTGCCAGAGCGGTACTGTATTCGTAGATAGTTACAGAGCCGTTCGGCTTGCTGCTGGAGCCGGACTCCGCCACGTTGACCGTAACGGTAAAGTTGCCGCCAGCCGGGCCGGCGGTGGGCGAAATGTTGAGGCTGGTGGTCGTTCCCACGTCGCCCTTCGGGACAAGAGTGATGTAAATGTCCATCGGGACGCCGACCGAATCTGCGTCCTGCTTGTCGCCGTAGTAATACGCTTCAACGTCATAAATGCCCGCCGGATATCCGGTAGTGTTTGCCGAAAGCGTGGCCACGCCGTTGACCAGGGGAACGTTCGCAAGAAACGCGTTGCCGCCTTTGTAAAAGAAACTGACTTCGCCGGTCGGCGA
Source organism: uncultured Acidobacteriaceae bacterium (assembly GCA_963848685.1). Classification (GTDB taxonomy): domain Bacteria; phylum Acidobacteriota; class Terriglobia; order Terriglobales; family Acidobacteriaceae; genus CAWKED01. Next base: position 187,607 of record CAWKED010000001.1, read on the forward strand.
GCCAGTGCCGTACGGCCGCGTAACTTTGCCGGTCAGGCTGATGTTGCCGTCATACGGCACCGAGGTCGTGCTGGCGGTAAACGCGACAGCCGTCTGGTATTCAACATTGAATGAAGCCGTGCCGCTGGACGGAGAGTTGTACAGGTCGCCCGAGTAGCTGATGTTGAGCGTGCCGGCCCCTACACTGAAGTTGTTCGGAAGCTGGAAATAAAACTCTGCCTGTCCGCCTGTGAGCTGCAGCGTTGCGGTCAGCGAAGGGTCGCCGCTTATCGTGCCGGTGACCGTGCCGGTCGGTGCACCCGCGGCCCCGGTCTCCTTCACCGTCACGGTAACGTCCACATAGCCGCCCTGCTCAGTGGTGCCACCGCCTGCTGAGGTGATTTCCGTCGCAGAGCGCGACACGGATGGCGCCGCCGCATAGTGGTTTAAAACGGGAACGATCACCGCCGAAGCCGCGCCTTCCTCCGGAGCGCCAAAGATAATGTCCGGATACACGGTGCCGCTGAGGGAAATAGGCCGGACGCCGGACACATTCTGTGGGACGACAAAAGCTTCCGCGGGATAGAACGTGCCGTCGCCTTTGCCGATGATCTCGAGTGGAGTCGCCGCGCCGCAGCAGCCGTCCGTCACGATGTCCAGGTGGCCGTCATGGTTGACGTCGATGGCGGCGATGCTTACCGCGCCCTGATTGCTGATGTCGGTCGCGCTGAGGTACGTGAAGGTTGCCGAGTTATTGCCGGCAAAGACGTAGAAGGTGGTCGCGAACGCATCGGCATCAAAGCCGGCCATGCCCAGGTCCAGCTTGCCGTCTCCGTTGAAATCCGCGGCGATGATGTCCGTGACCGACGCATTGTTCGGCGGCGTAAAGGACACAGGTTTGGCGAACGTTCCGTTGCCGTTGTTGAGGTAGACGCTGATCGTAGAAGCGTTGAAGCCGTTGCCCTGGACAACAACCAGGTCTGGCCGGCCATCATCATTGACATCGGCGGCCAGCAGCGTCACCGGGGTGGAAACGGAGCCATCCACCAGCACAGGCGTGGCAAAGGTTCCGTCTCCATTGCCGGCGGCAGTGTACAGGCCGGAGCCGGTGCCGCTGGTGCTGTTTACCGTGTAAGCAATGCCGGCCTTGGTTGTACCGCTGAATTCGCCGGTTACCAGGCCGGTGACCATGCCTGCAACATCCAAAATCTTCTTCGCCGTGAATTTTCCAGTGCCGTCTCCGATGCCTGCCTGGATCGCAGAGCCGCTGTCGCCCGGGTCGAAGCCCGCCAGAACGACATCCTGCTTGCCGTCACCGTTGAAGTCGGCGATGTCCATAAGCGCGGAATCCTGGACGGGTTCCAAACCAAAGGCCGACGCGGAGCCATTCGTCAGCACGCCGGATGCGTTGAGGTACGTAAAGACGTTCAGATAGGTCGTTTCGGCACTGGTCACGGAAGCAAGCGCGGCCACGTCCTGCTTGCTGTCGCCGTTGAAGTCGGCGACGGCAAAGCCTTTGGTGCCCCCCTGCAGGATGCCGCTCAGCGCGTGCAGCTCTCCGGGAGTGGAATAGGTGAAGTTGCCCTTGCCAATCAGGACCTGCCCGAAAACTTCGCCAAAGCTGCCGGTCGTAGGGCCAAACGCGGTGCCATTGGCGTAGCCCATCACGATGTCGGCCACCCCGTCCCCGTCCATGTCGGTGATATAGGTCGAGGTGGGATCGTTCAGCGTCGGCAGTGTGACCTGCTTTGTGAACGTGCCATCGCCGTTTCCCTTGTAAACCTGCAGCTGCTGTGAATACGCGTCTGTAATGGTCATGTCCGGAACGCCGTCGCCGTTCAGGTCGCCAATTCCGACGTCGCCGAGATAGGGCTGTGGCGTCCCGACCTTGGCCGTGAATGTGCCGTTGCCCTGGCCAAGCAGCTCGACAAAGCTGTAAGCGCCGGCTGCCGCAAGCTGAAAGCCGGCGATATCCAGCTTGCCATCATTGTTCACATCCGCCGGAGTGATGACCACGTCCGCAATGCTGCCGAGGTTCGTCGTCACCGGGGACCCGAAGACGCCCGTGCCGGGATTCTTGTAGTAGAGCAGCGAGCCGGTGATGGATGACCCGCTTGCCGCTTCTGTCGTCACGACGAGGTCCGTGTGACCGGAACCGAAATTGCCGGCGACTACGCCCGTCGGATATTCGGGCAGGGAGATAAGTACCGGCGCGGCGAAGGTGCCATCACCGTTGTTCGTCATGATGCCGAGGTTGTTGGTGGAACCGTCCTCTGACTGGCTGAGTACGGCAATGTCCAGGTAACCGTCGCCATTGAAATCGGCGGCCAGCAGGCCGATGACCTGGTTGCCGACCTCGACCGTGGTCTGAGAAACCAGCTTCGTGTTTCCGGAAGTGACAAAGATTGTGAACAGCGGCCCGTCAATGTGGTCATAACCTGCGCCCACCTGGTCGCCGGATTTGGTCGTGCCGAGGTAAATGCCCTGCCCGAGCTTGCCCGCAACGGTCGCGGTCGGACAGCCCTTGGCGAAGACGTCCACCTTCGTGCTGAGGCCGGAGATAGTGTGCAGGTACTGCTCATAGTTGGGGATGGTCTGCAGAAGGCTTGTCGGCTCGTAACTGCTGGTGGGCGGCCCAAGGACGAGCTCGTTCAGGCTGCAGGTGCTGGTGCGCACCAGGGCCGCGACGTAAAGGTCCGCGCCATAGAAGCCGTACGACGTGTCTGCGCCGGAGAAGAAGGGCTGTTGGGACTCGGTGCCGAGCGCGCCGAAGTCCGGCGTGGTGAAAAGGCCGCGCATCATGTCCGCAAAGCCGGGCGCCTTGCTTTCGTAGCGGCGCTTTGCGTCCAGACTGCGCCAGTATTCCGGCATGGAACGCGGCGGCACGGCGGGCAGCGGCGCCACGCGCTTCTCTCCTGGTCGCAGCGAAGAAGGCTTGACGGTTTGTGCGTGCAGCAAAGACAAGCCCGGAACAACGGCAGACAGCAAGAGAACCGCAAACCTGCGCATGGGTACCACCCTGATCGAAACTCAGCCCGGTGCGGGAATTCTACGCCGCAAAGCCGAATTTCAGTCGCAGGACAAACAAGAAACGGCCGACTGAGCGGCCGCTCTCATTGCGGGAACAAAGCCCGGGCGCCCGCTCAGACCTGCATGACTTCCTTTTCCTTGTTCCTGCACATCTCTTCGAGCTGCTTGATTTCCTCGTCCGTCAGCTTCTGGATCTCTTCGAGCGAGCGCTTTTCGTCGTCTTCGGAAATCGTCTTGTCCTTTGCCAGTTTCTTGAGGGAATCATTGCCGTCGCGCCGGATGTTGCGGACAGCGGTGCGGTGGTCTTCGAGTGTCTTGTGCAGCAGCTTGACCACGTCCTTGCGGCGCTCCTCGGTCATCGGCGGAATGGGCACGCGGACAAGTTTGCCGTCGTTCTGCGGGTTGAACTGCATTTCCGAGGTGCGCAGCGCTTTCTCGATCTCGGCCAGCAGGCCCGGATCGAACGGCTGTATGACGATCAGGTTGGCTTCCGGAGCGCTGACCTGGGCGACCTGGTTCAGCGGCATTTCCGAGCCATAGTAGGGCACGCGGACGTTGTCCAGCATGTGGACGCTGGCGCGCCCGGTGCGGGTGCTCGCCAGATGCTGGCGAAAATCGTCAACCGCCTTCTGCATGCGGGTGGTGAGCTTGTTGTGTATGTCTTTGAGCGCCGGGTTTCCGGCCATCACGGAGGCTGCCATCTGAGTGCTTCTCTCCTGAGGAGTTGCGGCTTTGCGTTCGCCGCCGACTCACCGTATTCTAACTGTTGGAACTCGAACGCCGATGTTGCGCGCCGGGTCCGCGAAATTCATGAGCACTCAGCCCAAAGCTTCTGTGCAACCTGTCCGGGCATTCTGGAAGGTGCATTGCACTGTGTGTGGACTGACCATGTCCGGCTGGCGATGCGTGCGGGCCGCCGGCGTCCGGGGCTTCTTCTGGTGCCCGAACTGCAGGAGCGGGCTGGAGGTGCGTGGCCGCCTGCTGAGTTTCCTCATCCTGGTCGTTTCCCTTGTTTCGCTTGGCATTTTTTCCTGGTATTTCGCGGGCCTGTGGGCGCACCGCCTTATCGGCTTCGTCCTGTGCTTTATCGCCGAGGCCATGGCGCTCGCCTTCGTGCTCGTCGTCTGCCTGAAGGTGGTCATGCGGATTGACCGCAAGAACCCCGACGCTACCTTCGTTCTTTAAGCAGCCGCCCGCTGCCGGGAACGCACCCTTTTTGCCTGCGTGTCCCGTAATGTCCCGTTTTGTCCGCTCTTGTCCCTTTGCGCCTGCGGATAGGTAGAGCAAGCTGGTCAGACTATGGTGCTCCGCTGGTTCGCTGCCCTCGCCGTTTTGCCTGCCCTGAGTTCCGCTGTCCTGTGCCAGAGCTACTCCGCGACCGAACTCTATGCATTCAAGGCCTATGGGACCGGTGACGCCAACATTCCATCGCCTGCGCTTATCCAGGCCAGCGACGGGAATTACTATGGCGCGTCCTATTTTGGTGGGATGAACGCCAACGCCGGCGCGATCTTCCGCATCACGCCCACCGGTGAGGAGTCAGTAGTTTACGGCTTCTGTGCCCAGGCCAATTGTGCGGACGGTTACATGCCGTCGTCGCTGGTCGAGGCTTCCGACGGAAACTTGTACGGCACGACGATCGAGTACAACAAAATCGACAACACGACGTACGTTGGCCACATCTTCCGAGTCAATCCCATCAGCGGCGCCTACACGACGCTGCATGCCTTTACGACGGTGGAACCGTATTACGGCGGCCCGGTAAACATCATGCAGGGCAGCGACGGAAATCTCTACGGCACAACCGGCAGCGGCTCATCCCTGGGGTCCATCTGGAGCCTGACGCTCGGCGGTACGTTCACGACGCTCTACTATGCAACCAGCAACTTCAATACGGCCGGCGGCTCGCTGCTCGAAGCTTCGGACGGCTTGTTGTACGGCGTAAACACAGCGGGAAACGGCGGCATATTTTCCATCCACAAGGACGGGTCGTCCTTCGAGAACCTGTATTTCTTCTGTGCGGGAAAGTACTGCACGGACGGCGCCGGGCCGATATCCAATCTTGTTGAAGGGGCAGACGGCGCGCTGTACGGAACGACGACGGAAGGCGGCGTGAACGGAACTTCCGGCACGAGCGCGGACGGCTCAATCTACGGCGAAGGCGTGGTGTATCGCTTCTCCGGCCTCAGCGAGTCTGTTCTGTACGCCTTCTGCGCTGTCAGCGCCACCTGTACAGACGGCGCCCGCCCCGAGGGAAACATCCAGCTCGGCGGAGACGGCGCCATCTACGGGTTGACGTCAGGCACGCCCTACGCGGGAAGCATTCCCGGCTTCTTCCGCACGACCGAGGACGGTAGCAGCACGACAACGCTCGCCCTTGCCGTTGGGCAGTCGGATGGCGGCATCGTCGGCGCGGCGAACAGCAACATGATCGCCTCGACGCAGCGGGGCGGCGCGCCGGATGAAGGCGATGTTCTTTCCATCGATACCTCGACCGCCGTGCAGGGCATCAAGCCGCCGATTTCGATCGCGGTTACTCCCTCGCAGATAACACCTGGACAGTCCGCGAAACTGACGTGGAAGGTAAACAACGCGTACAGCAACACGGCCAGCTACTGCTTTGCCACGAGCAACGACGGTGAATGGACAGGACTCAAGGCAGTCTCGGGCTCCGTGACGCTGAAGCCGGGCGCTGGAACATTCAGCTACGCGCTGACCTGCGGCGGCACGGTGACTTCTGTCGCGGAGCTGGTGGTCGCCGTACCGCAGCTCATCCCGACGACAACTGTCCTGACCGCGAATCCCACGATCATCGCGCAGGGCGCGAACGCCACCCTGAGCGCGAAAGTGACGGCGCAGTCCGGCCCGACGCCGACCGGCAGCGTCACTTTTTATGCGCAGGGAGAGTCTCTCGCTACGGTGAATCTGACAAACGGCGTCGCCAGCCTGACAGCTTCAACCGCCAGCATTGCACTCGGCAACTACGCGGTCACGGCAAAGTACAGCGGCAACGCGACAGACGCAGCCAGCACGTCTGCGGCGGTCACGGTTTCAGTCAGGAACGGCTCCACGACCTCGCTCTCCATCACGCCAGACCCGGTCAGCGCAGGGGCGAACGCAACGATCTCCGTCACAGTGAAGGCGACCACGGGGACGGTCAAGCCGACAGGGACAGTCAAGTTCAGCGCGGAGGGTGAGTCGCTGTTCAACCTGACGCTGAGCAACGGCGCCGCTTCGATCACGCTGAGCACCAAGGGTTACGCGGCCGGTACCTATCCCATTCTCGCGGCGTACGCCGGCGACGCGAACTACGCGCCGAGCTCGGTCACGGTCAACGAAACGGTCAAGTAACGGGAGCGGCTATGCTGGACGCATAGACGACCGCGACCTCATTCGCCGCATCGCGCGCAGCCCGAAATCCCGGGCGGGCTACAAGCAGCTTGTGCGTGAACTTGGGCTGGCCGGCGGTCGCGAACGGCGTCTGCTGCGGGAGATCCTGGCGCGCCTGACCGCGGCAGGCAAGCTTCGCCGGATTGATGAAGAGACCTGGGGGCTGCCCGAGACAAATACAGACCGCGGGCTGGTTGCAGGAAAGCTCGACCTGCATCGCGATGGTTACGGTTTTGTGCGGCCGGACGGCGCGCAGGGGCGCGAGCAGGACATCTTTATTCCACCCATGGCCCTGGGCGGCGCCATGCAGGGCGACCGCGTCTGGGTAGAACTTGACCGCGGCCAGCAGGCCCGCCGCAGTGGCCGGGTGACAAAAATCGCGGAGCGCCGCGCCTCGACTGTTGTCGGGATATTTCACTATGGCTCGGCGCGCAAGCAGACGCGGCGCAAGGCACGGCGCGCGCGTGGTGACTGGCAGCAACCCATCATTCCGGCGGGATTCCACTATGTTTCGCCGCTGGATGAACGCATGACGCAGCCGGTCCTGATTGCCGACGGCGATGAAATGCCGCCGGACACTGCAGCAACCGTGCCGCATCGCGTGCTCGGCGCGGAAGCGCACGCGCAGGCCGCGGACTGGGACGCCGATGACCTTGAAGGCCTCGCCGTCAACGTCGAGCTGACGCATTTCCCCACGCAGAACTCGCCCGCGCGGGGGCGAGTCGTCGAGGTTCTTGGCGAAGAAGACGCGTTTGGCGTGGATGTTGAAATCGTGATTCGCAAGCACCACCTGCCGCATGTGTTTCCCGACGATGTGCTGCGCGAGGCGCAGGCAGTTGCGCGCTGGAGCACGTCTCCGGTTGCACGAAGGGACTTTCGAAGCCTGCCGATCGTTACGATTGACGGCGAAACCGCGCGGGACTTTGACGACGCCGTCTATGTAGAAGACCTGCCTGGCGGGAATGTGCAGTTGCAGGTACATATCGCGGACGTCGCGCACTACGTTGCGGACGGCGGCGCGCTGGACCGCGAGGCGCGGCTGCGCGGCACGTCCGTGTATTTTCCTGACCGCGCGGTTCCGATGCTGCCGCAGGAGCTTTCCTCCGACGCGTGCAGCCTGCGGCCCCATGAAGACCGCCTCGTCCTGTCCGCCGTGATGGAGTTCGACCGCGAAGGCAACCGCGTCGGTTACGAATTGGCTGAAGGCCTCATCCGCTCGGCCGCGCGCATGACCTACGCAAAGGTCGCGGCGATCCTGGATGGCGATGTCGAGGCGCGCGAGGAGTATGTGCAGCTCGCGCCGCGCTTTGACCGCATGCTCGAGTTTGCGAAGGTACTGAACAGAAAGCGCGTGTCGCGGGGTTCCATAGATTTCGACCTGCCGGAACCGGTCATCGAGTTCGATGAGCTAGGCGCCATGCAGGGAATTTCGCGCGCGGAGCGGCACTGGTCGCACCGCATCATCGAGGAATTCATGCTCGCGGCCAACGAATGCGTGGCGCAGCACCTGGAGAAGCTGGCGGTCGCTTCTCTCTACCGCATTCACGAGAAGCCGGAGCCGGCAAGGGTCCTCGATTTCGAGGAGGCCGCGTCGGCATTCGGATATTCGCTCGGCGTTGGTCACATTCCCGTGCGCCGCTTTGCCGCGAAAGGCGATCGCCGCGACGCCGCCCGGCGAAACCAGCGCAACAACTTCGGCAAGGGCGGACATCTGGGCCGGGGCAACGCCTCGCGTCCGGCACGTACACATGAAGTTGTCGAGGACATAGCCGTGACGCCGAAGATGTACCAGCATCTCGCCGCCAGGATTGCCGGGAAGCCTGAAGAGCGCGTTATGGCGATGCTCATGCTGCGCTCACTCAAGCAGGCGCGCTATTCGGAAAGGAATGAAGGCCATTTCGCTCTGGCGGCGGATTCCTACACGCACTTCACTTCGCCGATACGGCGCTACCCGGACCTGATCGTGCACCGGATAATCAGGCACACACTCAGCGCCGGGGCCATTGATTTTCTGCCGGAAGTCGAACTCGCAAGCATCGCGAAGGAGACTTCCGACGCTGAGCGGCGCGCCGCCGATGCCGAGCGCGAGCTCATCGAGTGGAAGAAGGTGCGTTTCATGGAAGACCGTGTCGGCGAAGAGTTCGACGCGCTCATCATCAGCGTGACGAAGTACGGCTTCTTTGTGGAGCTCGAAGAGATGTTCCTGGAAGGGCTGGTGCCGTTGCAGACGCTCAGCGACCTGGGCGAGCGGTTCACTTATCGCGAGAACACGCGAGAGATCGCCGGAGAAGAAACCGGGCGCGCCTACCGGGTCGGGGACAAGGTGCGCGTCCTGCTGGACCGCATCCTGCGCATGGAAAAGCGGCTGCAGTTCGCAATTGTGGACACCGCGCCAAAACCGAAACAGACACGGCGAAAGACGCGGCGCTGGTAGACTTTCGCCACGAAAGGGCGGCCGCACACTTGGCGATTGGCAGGCTTGTTCCGGGCTCGAAACTTGGCCGCTACACCCTTCGGGAGCCGCTGGGTGCCGGCGGGATGGGCGTTGTCTACGAAGCCCACGACGACAAGCTCGAACGCAGCGTCGCCATCAAGGTCCTGCCGCAGGGGCTGGTCAGTGGAGAAGAGGCCCGGCTGCGGTTCCACCGCGAGGCGCTGGCTCTGGCCAGGCTGGGGCACGAACATATCGCGGCCATCTATGACTTCGGTGAAGACAGCGGCCTGGATTACATCGTTATGGAACGGATTGCGGGCGAGCCGTTGTCCGCAAAGCTCGCCGCGGGCCCGCTGTCCGTCCGGGAGGCGACCACCATCTGCCACCAGATCGCGCTGGCGCTGGTGCAGGCCCACGAGAACGGCATTCTGCATCGCGACCTGAAGCCCGCCAACGTCATGCTTACGCCGCGGGGCGCAGTAAAGGTCCTGGATTTCGGGCTGGCAAAGTTCTTTGCGCATGCTCCGGAAGAGCATACCCAGGTGCTTGCCGAAACGCAGGGGATTGCCGGCACGCCGCTCTATATGTCACCGGAGCAGATCAGCGGCAAGCAACTCGGTCCGGGTACGGACCTGTGGAGCCTCGGCTGTATCTATTACGAGTGCCTGACCGGCCAGTCTCCATTCAAGAGGAGCGGCAGCGTCGCAACGTTACGCGCCATCACGGAAGAAGCGCCGGCGCCCGTGCGCCAGCTCCGACCGGAAGTGCCGCCGGAAGTGGCGGACATTGCGCAACGGCTGCTCGAAAAAGATCCCGCACGGCGCTACGCCTCCGCGCAGGAAGTCGTGACCGCGACCTCGGACGTCCTGCTGGCGCTCAGCGGAGCCGGCGTTCATGTCTTGAACAAGGTCAAGTCTTCACGTCGCGCCGCGTACATCTCTGTCACGGCACTGGCTGTCGTGATCGCGGCGGCCGCATGGCTTTACGTGCAAATTTCACGCGCGCGCTGGGCCCGCGAAGAAGCGCCAGCACAAATCACAGCCCTGCTCGCGCAGAACAAAGCCCTGGCCGCCTTCGACGTCCTGCGCAAAGCGCAGCGCTACGCCCCGCATGATGCGCAGCTTCGTGAGTTCGCCGACCAGAACACGGTTTCCTCGAACATCCGGTCGAACCCCGCCGGCGCAGAGATTTCCATTCAGGATTACAACGCTCCGGATAGCCAATGGCGCTTGCTGGGCAAGGCGCCCCTCAGCAATGTCAGTCTTCCCAACGGGTATTTCCGCTGGAAGGCTTCCTATCCAGGCATGGCAGATATGCTGGTTGCGCCCGAAACCGATTCCGAGATGAAGTTCGACATAGCGGCGCAGCAGACGGCGCCCGCAGGCATGGTCCTGGTCGAGAAAGAGGGCCCGTGGAGGGAGTTCATCGCATTCCTGCAATGGATCGGTCCATATGATTTTCCGCCGTATTACATCGACAGGTTTGAAGTAACGAACCGCGACTTCCAGAGATTTGTGGACGACGGCGGCTATGCGAAGAAGCAGTTCTGGAACGAGAAATTTACCCGCGATGGCCGCGACATGTCGCCGGATGAGGCCATGACGCTGTTCCGCGACACGAGCGGCAGAAATGCGCCTGCAGGATGGACAGCCGGCCACTTTCCGCCAGGCCAGGACGATTATCCCGTGACCGGCGTGAGCTGGTTTGAGGCCGCGGCCTACGCCGCGTGGGCGGGAAAGTCGTTGCCCGTGATGGCGCAGTGGTACCAGGTCGCCGACCCAGATACGGCCGGAAACACCACGGCTATGAGCAATTTTTCGGGCAAGCCTGCTCCGGTTGGTTCGTTCCAGGGGCTGGGCGTTCACGGCACGTATGACATGGCCGGCAATGCGCGCGAGTGGGTGGCGAACACAATCGACAACGGTCTGCGGTTCATTCTCGGCAGTTCATGGAGCACGCAGCCGTATCTCTACGCTGAAGCGGAAGCGCTGTCTCCGTTCGACCGCTCGGCAACGAACGGCTTCCGCTGCGTAAAGAACACCGCAGCCTTGCCGCCCGGATCAGAAGCGCCCGTGCGACGGAATCTCCGCGACTTCTCCACGGCGAAGCCGGTCGGGGACGAAGTGTTTCGTGCGTATGAAGTCGCCTATCAGTATCCCGACCTGCCGCTGAACGCCGCCCAGCCGCAGCTGGTTGCGGACACGCCGGACTGGCGCGAGGAAAAGGTAACAGTGGATGCCGCGTATGGCGGCGACCGGCTCCCCGTGTTCCTGTTTCTTCCGAAGCATGTAAAGCCGCCGTTTCAGACCGTCCTCTTTTTTCCCAGCGCCCGTGTTCTTGGTCTGGCCGACAGTCGCCAGCTCGGCGATATCCAATTCTTCGACTACGTCGTGCAAAGCGGCCGCGCGGTCATCTATCCGGTTTACGCAGATACGTACGAACGGCGAAGCGCGAAGCTTTGGCCGGCGGGCGCCACCGGCCTCGACCTTCTTACGCACTGGTACAAGGATGCGGCTCGCGCAGCCGACTACGCGGCCACACGCAAAGACCTGGACACCGGCAAAATGGCGTACATGGGCGTCAGCATGGGCTCCGCGGATGGGGCGATTGTGGCCGAGCAGCTGCAGGCACGGCTGAAGACGGCCATCTTCCTCGATGGCGGCTATTTCCTCGACCCGCCCCAGCGTGGGACCGACCAGGTGGACTTTGTCAGCCGCATCAGGATTCCGGTGCTGATGATCAACGGTCGCTACGACTTCACGTTCCCGCTCGACCTCGCGCAGAAACCTTTCTTCGACCGGCTCGCGACACCGGCAGCGAGCAAGCAGCACGTAGTTCTGGAAACGCCGCACGACGTCACCCAGGACCGGCCCCGCCTTGTCCGCACCGTGCTCGACTGGCTGGACAAGTATCTCGGCCGGGTGTCCTGAAGGCGCAGAGTGGCGCCGCTGCTACCATAGACACAGGTAGACCAGAGCGCGCGCCCGCACGGGCAGCGGCGTAATTTCCCGGTCCCGCGAAAGTTCTCACTCTTGCCCGAAATCAAAAATCCTAATCAGGGCGGTAGCGGGTTTGACTCGCGCTCGTTGCTCACCATGTCTCTGGTGTTTCTGGCCGTCATTCTTGGCTTTAATTTCTGGCACGCCCAGCACCAGCAGAAAGACTCCGCCGCGCCGGTGCAGAACTCCGCTGAGCAGAAGGCGCCCGCGCCGACGGCTGCGGTTGCGCCGGGAAGCGCGAGCTCGGACCAGCCGGCCTCCGCGGCCACCGTGCAGGCCACGGGCGAGCAAACGACGATTGTCGAGAACGAACTCTACAAGATCACCTTTTCCAACAAGGGCGCGCAGGCGACAAGCTGGATCCTGAAGAAGTTCAAGGACGAGAACGGCCAGCCGCTCGACATGGTCAACGCGGACAACGCGAAGAAGTTCGGCTATCCCCTGGGGTTGTACACGTATGACGCCTCGCTGCGCGACAAGCTGAAAGGCGCAATGTTCGTGGCGAGCGCGACCGGCCATGTGGCGGCGCCGAACGAGATCACGTTCACCTATGCGAGCGGCGGAATTGCGGCGACCAAGACCTTCAAGTTCGATCAGAGCTACGTCATCCACGCGTCTTCTCAGGTGACGGTGAATGGCGCGGCAGTAACGAGTCTCCTGACCTGGCCGGGAAGCCTCGGCGACGAAGTCACGCCCGCGCTCTACGCCGGCGGCCAGATTGACTACATTCACTCCGGCGACGTCGTTCATCAGGCGGTCAAGAAAGTCTCCAGCGGCGAAACGGTGAACGGCAGCCTCGGCTGGGGCGGTATGTCGGACCTGTATTTCGCCGCCATCTTCCTTCCTGACTCCCCGCAAACGGCAAACTTCCTCGGCCTGCATGAGACGACGGAGATTCCCGTCGACCCGAACAACAGGAATTCGAAGTCCGCGACCGTCTCCGTGCTGGGCGCGGCCATGGGCGACACGACCGGCAGCACTTCGCTCCGCATCTACACGGGACCGAAATCGCTGAACGTGCTGCGCACCATCCATGCCACCGGAGCGGACGGAAAGCCCACGGGCGAGTCGCTCGAGCCGCTGATTGATTTCGGCTTCTGGGCGTTCCTCGCCAAGCCGCTGTTCCTTTGGCTGCACTGGACCTATGACCACGTCGTGCACAGCTGGGGCTGGGCGATCCTGTTGCTGACGCTCATCATTAATATCGCGGTGCTGCCGCTGCGTGTCGCGACCATGCGCAGCTCGGTCAAGATGGCGAAAATTCAGCCGCAGGTCGCCTCCGTCCGCGAGAAGTACAAGAAGTACAAGCTCGGCGATCCTAAGCAGGCCGAGATGAACAAGGAACTGTCCGCGCTCTACAAGGAGAACGGCGTAAACATGTTCGGCGGCTGCCTGCCGACGCTCATCCAGTTCCCACTGCTGTTCGCGTTCTACTCCATGCTGTCGAAGGCGATCGATCTGCGGCAGGCGAAGTTTCTATGGATTCCGGACCTTTCGCACCCTGACCCGTGGCACCTGCTGCCGATCTTCCTGATCATCAGCATGTTTTTGACGAGCTACATCACGCCGAACCCGGGCATGGACCCGCAGCAGCGCAAGATGATGGCCTTCACGATGCCGGCAACGATGGGCTTCTTCTTCTGGAACATCGCGTCGGGCCTCAGCCTCTACTACGCGTTCGCAAACCTGATCAGCGTTGTCCAGCAGGTCATCATGAACCGCGGTTCCATGGGCCAGCAGATGCGCGAGATCGCGCAAAAGCGTGCCCGCAAGAAAGCCGGACAGGGAAAGATCATCCAGGGTAAGCGATAGATCTTCAACACAAAAAAGAGGCAGCCGGTCGCGGCTGCCTCCCTTTCTTGCTTGCTACTCCCCTTACTGTTTTACCGTCACGTTCACTGTGCTGGAAGTGGATTTCGCATACGTAGTCGCGCCGTTGTAGGTGGCGATCACCGGATACGTTCCCGCAGGCACAGTATTGGAAGATGCCGCGACGGAAGCCACGCCGCTGCCATTGACGTTGACCGTGGCCAGGGCCTCGCCGCCCGCGCTGAAGGTGACGGAGCCGGTCGGCGTTCCGGAGCTGCTCGTCACCGTCGCGGTCAGGGTGCAGTTCGCCGGCTGCGTGACGGGGTTCGGGCTGGCGGTCAGCTTCGTCGTCGTCGCCGCGGGTGCTTTCAGGACGACATTGTCCGCCGCGCTTGTGCTGCCGTTGTCCGTGCTGTCGCCTTCGTAGGTGGCAATGAGCGGATACGTTCCCGCGGCATAGCCCTTGGTGGAGGCGTTAAAGCTGGCGGAGCCGGAACCGTTCAGCGGGACCGTTGCCAGTACGTCGCCTTCGACGGAGAATTGCACGGAGCCGGTCGGCGTCCCGCTGCCGGAAGACTTCTTGACCGTTGCCGAGACGCTGACGCTCTGACCGGCATACACCGGGTTCGGTGAAACAGAGACGGTCGTGGTTGTGTTGACCTTGGGCGAGCCGCTGGTCGCGGTCAGCGTTGCGGAACCTTCATAGATGCCGTCGCATTCCAGCGCATACGTGTAAGTGCCCGCTTTGGTTGGCGTGATACTCGCCGAGCCGGAATACGTGAAAGCAGACGAGCTGTAAGTGCCGGCCTGCTTGCCGCTCCACGTGCCCGCGTCTGTGCTGCCGCCAAAGGCATAACACTGCTGCGTGGACAGGGAGTCTGCATCGTTGACGACCCAGCTCAGCTTGACCGCCGAATTTACCTCCACCGCTGAGGCGCTAAGAGACAACTGGACTGGGGGCTTGGCTGCCGGAGCGTGGGCAAGCTGGTAAAAGACGCCGCACTCATTACACAGGTCAGAATTCGTCGCGGTGCCGTAGAAATCGCCGTCGCTGCCTTGGGTAGGCGTGTTGCCGGCCAGGACACCATCGGCGGCGTTACTGAAGGTGTACAGCACGGTCAGCGCGCCGGACGGAGTTATCTCGTAGATGACCCCGCAGCCGAATCCTTCGGCGCAGTTCAAGTCCCCGGCCTGGCTGTTGGTTCCGTAAAAGTTGCCGTCGCTGCCCGCCACAAGCGGACTGAGCGGGATCGAGCCGTCGGTATCGTTGGATTGCGTGCAAAAGCTGTATGCCGAAGAAATGCTTCCGCTGAGCGTCGTCTTGGCGATGGCGCCGCAGCCCTGCGATCCGTTGTTCTCTGCCGCCGCCCAGAGGTTTCCGGAATGGTCAAACGCCGGCGCCCCGATGTAGTAGACGCCTTCAGTCGTCTCATTGGAAACCGCTACGGTAGTTACTTTGCTTGTGGATGGGGAAAACCTGAAGAAACTTACCGGGGTAACGCCGTAGTAATTGCCGTCCAGGCCCTGCACAAGGGCGCCGGAAGGGCCGGAATAATCCGTTGTTGTCCCGGTAAAGGAGTAGAGCGAGGTAAATGTCCCCGCAGTCGTAACCTTGAAAATCGTTCCGCAGCCATCATTTGTGCCGAAGAAGTTTTCGCAGGTCCCGGTGCCGCCCTCGGCCGTGGTTCCATACAGGGTGCCGTCACTGCCGACCACCATCTGGCCGCTCGGATAGTAGCCGTCGTTAAAGTCGAAGCTATGCAGGATCTTCATCGTGCCGGAGGGCGTCAGCTGGAAGACTGCCCCGTAGGTGTCGGTTCCGCCTGTCGATGAAACGCCATACAAGTTGCCGTCCGGACCAACGACAAATCCGCTGGGCAGAAGGCCGGGATTCGTGCAGGTTCCTCCCGCCGGGCAGTTCGCATAGATCGCTTTTATCGCCCCGGACGTGGTGATCGAGAACACGACACCGGCGCCATTCGGTCCGCCAACGATCGTGCTTCCGTAAAAGACGCCGCCGGGCCCCTGCGCCATCTGGCCGATAGCGCCTCCCCCGTAGGTCGCGCCCGGGTTTGTCCCGTCTGTCGTAGGGAAACCATAGATCACGTTGTAGTCAGCCGATTGCGCCAGGGCGGACAGCGGAAAGACCGCAAGCGCCAGTGAAATCAGAAATGGACGGAGGGTGCGTAGGTTCATGCCTTGGAGTATCCGGCTGCGCCGCAACGCCGCAAAGGGACAAGACGGGACAACTCAGGACGAATAGGGACAAATGGACGCCCATGCCCATGTTTCCGGGCAAGAACCGACGCGGCGCTCCTGTCGCGGGCCCGAAGCTACTTCACCGTAACGTTCACGGCCGGCGAGCTGGACTTAGCGAATGCCGCAGCTCCGTTGTACTGTCCCACTACCGGATACGTCCCCGCAGAAACACTGCCGGAGCCTGCTGTCAGGGTGGCAACGCCGCTGCCGTTCAAATTTGCTGTGCCGATTGCTTCGCCCTCAACGCTGAAGGTTACAGATCCGCCGGGAGTGCCGCTGGAACTTGTCACGGTTGCCGTCAGCGTGCAGTTCGCCGGACGCGTCACAGGATTCGGGTTCGCCGAGAGCCTGGTCGTCGTCGCGGCTGCTGCTTTCAACGTCACCGCGACCGGGCTCGATGTGCTGGCCTCATCATCGGAGTCTCCCGCATAGGTCGCAGTCACGGGATACGTTCCTGCCGGCTGCCCGGCGCTCGATGCGGCGAGCGTCGCCACGCCAGATCCGTTCAGCTCCGCACTTCCGATCGTCAATCCGGGGATGGAGAAAGTTACCTTGCCCGTCGGTGCTCCGGTGCCTGAAGATTTCTTCACCGTAGCCGTCAGGGTGACCACCTGGCCGATATACGCGGGATTCGGCAATCCGGTCAGAGTAGTGGACGTTGCGGTCTTCGAACTGGACGTAACCGTCAGCGTCGCGAAGCCGGATTCCACGCCGCCGCAGGTGAGTGCGTAGGTATACGTGCCGGCTGCCGTCGGTGTGAACTTTGCGGACCCGCTGTAAATTCCGTCACTCAGCGCACCGGCCTGTTTGCCTGTCCACGTCCCAGCGCCGGCCGCAGAGTTCTGCACAAACGCATAGCATTGCTGCGCAGTATCCGAAAAAGCATTCAGTACTTTCCAGTTCAAAGTAACTGCGGTTCCTGGTGTAACCTGCGAAGAAGACAGCGTGAGTTGAACAGGCGCTGCCAGCGCGGGGCTGAATCCTATCTTGAAGACTGTGCCTTCGCCGTTCTTGCCGCCGCTCGACGCTGCGCCGTAGAGATTTCCGTCACTGCCCTGCACCGCCCACGCCGGGGAGTCGCCGTCGTCACCGCCTTCAAAGGAATAGAGCAACTGCAAGCTGCCTGCGGTAGAGAGCCGGAAGATGGTGCCGTACTGTCCGCCGCCATTGCCGCCTCCTGATGACACGACATACAGGTTGCCGTCCGAACCCGCCACGATCGGCGAATATCCGAAGCCGCCACCCTGCGCGCTGCCTGAGGCAAAGCTCTTCAGGAGATGAAATGCGCCGCCGGTGCTGATGGAATAGACAGAGCCAAAGAATGTGTCTTCGTTCCCAAAAGTAGTTCCATACAGCAAGCCGTCCGGCCCTTGAGTAAGTGGGGCTATCGGTTTGTCCTGGTCGGTTTGCGAGCCGGTGAAGTTATAAAACAATGCGTAAGCGCCGGCCGTGGTCAGCTTGAAGATAACTCCCTTGCCGTCCTGGCCTCCCTGCTCCGCGATGCCGTAAAAGTTCCCGTCAGAAGCCTGTATGAGTCCGGTCGCAGAATAGCCGTCGTCTGAGTTGCTGAGGTCTTTGAACGAGGTAAATTTTCCGGCCGGAGTGATGCGGAATACACTTCCGCCCCCGAGACAACTCATGGAAGTGCAGTCAGAAAGCGTGGTGGTTCCGTAGAAATTCCCGTCTGTTCCGAGCACAAGCGGCTCAATAGGGGCGGCGCCGTCCGAAAGCCCGGTGAAGGAATACAACTCTGTGTACTCTCCTGCGAGCGTCAACTTAAAGATCACGCCGTAGCCATCCGCGCCGCCCTCAAAGCCGACGCCGTACAGCGCGCCGTCCGGGCCGAGCGTCAACTGTTCGCCACTGTAGGGTTGCGTGTTGTCTGCGCCGTTGAAGCTGTAAAGGGTTGTGAATGTGCCTTGCGGCGTCAGGCGGAACACCGAACCGTTTCCATAGGTTCCGCCGTCTGGCGTCGTGCCGTAGTAATTTCCGTCATAAGCCTGCAGGATCTGGTTTGGAGCGCCGCTTTGCCTATTGCCCTGGCTCTCAACGGTAAAAGTGCAGTCGCAACCGCTGCCGGTCTGAGCGAACAAGGCCGGAATGGAGCCGGAAATTCCAAGCGCCAATGACAGGAAGCCGAGGAATGGCTTTATAACCGACATGCGAACCCCCGAGGCGCGGCCGAAGAGCGCCGCAGACGCGCCATGACGCGAAACAGTGTAGTCCCGCGCGATGACAACCGGCAGACCGCTCACCCAGACGCCCCGTCAGGCTTGCCCGGTGTCTACTTCACTGTAACGTTCACCGCCTCGGAACTGGATGGCAGGTCCTGCTGGCTGCCTGAGTAGGTCGCGATCACAGGATAGGTTGCCGGAGTAACTCCGTTCGAGCTTGCCGTGAGGGTAGCTACGCCGGAACCATTCAGCGGCGCGGAGCCGAGCGTCACGCCCTCCGTGCTGAACGTTACGCTGCCGGTGGGAGTGCCACTGTCGGCGGTCACGGTTGCGGTTAGGGTACAACTCGCGGGACGGGTTACCGGGTCCGGATTGGCAGACAGGGATGTCGTCGTCTGCGTCCCCACGGTAAGCTGCGCGTAGCCGGATTCCACGCCGCCGCAGGTCAGCGCATAGTTGTAAACGCCCGCATTGCCCGCCTTGAAGCTCACAGAGCCGGTGTAGAGCTGAGTCCCGGAATCATACTTCCCTGAGACTTTTCCCAGCGGCACCGGTGTTCCATTCACGATCTGGAAGCCATAACACTGCTGCATGGAAAGAGAGAATGCGTTGTTGACGGTAAAGCTGGCCGTGACAGGCGTGCCCGGCGCCACCGCTGTTGAACTCAGGTGGATTTGCACTGGCGAATCCAGCGCTGGGTCAAAAGTAAATTTGTACACAGTCCCAAGCGCAGCGGGTCCGCCCCCTCCGCGGCCAACGCCATAGAGACCACCGTCGCTGCCAGACGAGAGAGGTGATGGCCCCGTACCCCCGAAGTATTGATCGCCAGTATCGAATGGGAAATACGTTACATTCCCGTTTGTTGTAATTTCGCTCACCCCTTGCTGCGGCGCAATATCCGGATTGTTCAGTCCGAACATCGCACCATTAGGTGCAGCCACGTAGGGGCCGAACGGAACAGGGTCGTCGTCCTCAACCGTGTGTATCACGGCGAAGTCACCGTTGAGGCTGACGCGGAAAATCGTGCCGAAGCCCTCGCCAAGATTCACTGAGCTGTCACCCCCCAGAGAGGCGGAGCCGTAGAGGCTTCCGTCACTCGCCTCGACTAGCTCTCCGGGATTTGCCCCGTCCGCGCCGCCTGTAAACGTGTGCAGAACCTCGAACTTGCCCTGCGCGGTCAGGCGAAAGATCGTGCCGCAACCTTCTGGTTCTATGCTATCGCTCGAGCACGCGTTCCCTCCGTAATACGCTGTACCGTAGAGATTCCCATCGAGCGCCTCGATCAAAGTGGTGCCATCTCCAACGCTCCCGTCAGTATCAAGGCTGAGATTGTAGATGTCCTCAAAGGCGCCGGAACTGGAGAAACGGTAGATTGTGCCTCCGCTTCCGCTCAATGCTGGCGTCGAAACACCGTAGAACATGCCATCGGAAGCAAGCATGACTCTGCCCAGTCCTGGGTATCCATCGGTGCCGCCATTGAAGCTGTGGAGTACAGTAATGCCTCCGGTGCGACTTATGCGGAAACCTGGACCGTAAAAATTGCCATCAGCACCTTGTACAGGGTAGCCAGCCCCCTCGTTCGCGATGTTGGTATACCCACCGCCGGGGGTAACCTGAAAGAAATTTCCATACCAGATCAGGCTTCCATAAAAGTTGCCGTCAGCCGCCTGCACCAGGCGCGCTTCGTCATCTTCTTCCGACGTGTACTGTGGAATTTTGGTCAGGGTCTTGTAGGTGACTGTCTGCGCCAAAAGGTGACTTGTCCCTCCGAGTAGCAAGCAAGCGGCTGCGACTAAGGTCTTCATTTTTGCCTTCCGTTGGCAGGCTACTCCAAGTCCGGCGCGAGGCAAATTCCATTTCTCCTGTTGCGACGTACGGTCAGGCTTACTTCACTGCTACTTCACTGTCACACTCACGACGGACGAATTGGACTTTGCGAACGCAGCAGCGCCGGTGTAATTCGCAACTACCGGATATGTTCCTTTCGCCACCTCGCTTGAACTGGCCGTCAGGCTCGCCACGCCGTTGGCGTTTAGCGCGACCGTCGCTAGCGTCTCCCCATTCGCGGTAAATTTCACGGAACCTGTTGGATTTCCGCTGCTGCTCCCGACAGTTGCGGTCAGGGTGCAGTTTGCGGGTTGCGTCACCGGGTCAGGGCTGGCCGTCAGCTTCGTTGTTGTTGCCGCCGGAGCGCTCAGGACGACGTTCTCCGCCGCACTGGTGCTGGTGTTGTCTTCGGAGTCGCCCTCGTAGGTAGCCACCAGCGGATACGTGCCCGGCTTGTACCCCGCAGTCGAGGCTGTGAAGCTCGCGACGCCGGAACCGCTCAGCGGCACCGTCGCCAGCACGTCGCCTTCGACGGAGAACTCCACGTTGCCCGTCGGCGTACCGCTGCCGGAAGACTTCTTCACGGTCGCGGAAACGCTCACGTTTTGGTTTGCGTACACGGGATTCGGGGTGGCCGCAACCGTCGTAGTTGTATTTCCCTTGGCGGAAAGGACATTCACCGTAGCGTAGCCGGACTCAATCCCGCCGCAGGTCAGCGCATAGGTATAAGTTCCGGCCGTGGTCGGGGTAATCTTGGCAGAGCCGGAGTAGAGTTTGGTGGACCCATTGAGCGTGCCCGCCTGCCTGCCTGTCCACGTTCCGGCACCTGCCTTGCCGTTCTGCAGGTAGGCAAAGCACTGTTGCATGGTGGAAGAAAATGCGTTCGACACATTGAACGACAACGTGAACGCCGTGCCTGCCGTGGGCGATGCGGGACTGGCGGAGAGTTGTACCGGGCCGGCAAGCGGCGTTGACGGCGTCAGCTTGAAAATGACTCCGTCTCCATAGCCGTTGCGGGTATCGCCGCCGGCGGATGCGGTCCCGTAAAAGTTGCCATCGCTGGCTTGAAGGATCGAGGTTGGATATCCGCCGTCCGAAGCGCCGTCAAAGGAGTACAGCGGAACCAGGTTGCCCGATGCCGAAATCTTGAAGAGCGTGCCACCGCCGCTTGTGCCGACAGCAAAGTTTCCTCCCTGGAGCGCCATGCCGTAAAAATCGCCGTCCGACGCGAGAAACAGGCCGCCATCCGGGCCGACGCCATTCTGGCCGGTCCCGAAGGAATAAAGTGCGGTGTACACTCCCGACGGAGATAACTTGAAAACCTGGCCGCAGCCGTCATTGCAGACCGGGCTGCTTTCCGCTGTGCCGCCGGTATAGGACACCGAGTAGAAATTGCCGTCGCTGCCCTCCGTCAACTGGGACTGAAACAGCAGAGTCTCCGACAGATTGGAGGCGAGAAGCGTCTGGCTGCCCGCCAGGGTGGCGGAGTAAAACCCCTGCTGTCCGTTGAAGAACGTGTCAGTGAGGGCGAGCGTTCCATAAAACAAGCCGGAACTTCCCTGTAGGAACGGTTCCTCGGGGTGCGGGTCGCTGTTGCTGAAGAACGCGACTACCTTGTAAGCCCCGGACGGCAGCGCAATCTGGTAGATCGCTCCCTGGTTTGCCGCCCCGCCTTCTGACGAGATGCCGTAGAGATTGCCGTCGCTGGCATAGATCATCATTCCGGGAACGCCGGCGTCCATGACGCCGGTGGTGTAATTTCCCGTGAAAGTGTGAAGCACGGAGTAAACGCCTGCCGGCGTGAGCTTGAAGACGGTACCGCAATCACAGTCCGCATCGCCGCCTTCGCTGGTAACACCATAGAAGTTGCCGTCCGGGCCTTCCAGCAGACCGCTGAAGCCGGAGCCGTCCGTTGTGCCGTTGAGCGTGTGCAGCACGGTCACGTTTCCGACAGGAGTGACCTGCAGGATCGTTCCGTTGAAAGACGAATCCGGTCCGCGCGAGTTGACAACATAGAAGTTGCCGTCGCTGGCCTGGAGAATACTGATCGGATAGCTACCTTGGACTGAGCCGTCGAGGGTGACAAATGGCGATTCCTGCTGTCCGTAACCTACGAAAGAGAAAAGCATCAGCAGGCCGATGACAAGAAAACTGCGAACCCGAACCGAAAACCCCATGGCCGATATCCCTCAGCCAGAGAGTAGCGACGGGCTATCCGCTTTCAAAAGGACAAGACGGGACGTTAAGGGACAAAACGTGACACATGCCTCTTCGGCACTGCCTTGCCGGCTTTTCTCTCGCCATTCCCGCTCGCGTAAACTAGAGCTTCGCTCCCCACCATGAAGCAATCCCACATCCGCAATTTCGCGATCATCGCGCATATTGACCATGGCAAGTCCACGCTGAGCGACCGCCTGCTGGAACTCACCGGTTCTCTGACTGCGCGCGAGATGCAGGCCCAGGTGCTCGACGCCATGGACCTCGAGCGCGAGCGCGGCATCACGATCAAGGCGCACTCCGTCCGCATGCTCTACACGGCCAAGGACGGCGAGACTTATCAACTCAACCTGATCGACACGCCCGGCCACGTGGACTTTTCCTATGAAGTCTCGCGGTCGCTGGCTTCCTGTGAAGGCGCGCTGCTGGTGGTGGACGCCAGCCAGGGCGTCGAAGCGCAGACGCTCGCTAACGCCTATCTCGCCATCAATCACGGCCTCGAAATCATCCCCGTCATCAACAAGATTGATCTGCCGAGCGCCGACATTGAGCGCACAAAAGAGATGATCGAGCAGACGGTCGGACTGGATGCCTCCGGCGCTATCCCGATTTCGGCCAAGACCGGGCTGGGCGTCGAAGACATTCTGGAAGCCATCGTGCATCGCCTGCCCGCGCCAACGGGCGAGGAAAACGCGCCGCTGCAGGCGCTGATCTTCGACTCGTGGTTCGACGCCTACAGGGGTGTCGTCGTGCAGGTCCGGGTCATCAACGGAGAGATGCGCCGCGGCATGAAGATCCGGCTGATGTCCACCGGCAGAGATTATGAGATAGAAAGCATGGGCGTACTTACTCCCAAACCCATCGAGATTTCTGACTTAGGTCCGGGAGAAGTCGGCTTTTTCGTCGCGACCATCAAGAACGTCGGCGACACCAAGATCGGCGACACAGTTACCAGCGCCGCGAACCCTTCGCCGGAGCAGTTGCCCGGCTTTGAAGACACCAAGCCGATGGTCTTTGCCGGCCTGTACACGGTGGATTCCCACGAGCACACCATGCTGCGCGAGGCGCTCGAGAAGCTCCGGCTGAGCGATTCTTCGTTTGTCTTCGAGCCGGAGTCCTCCGTCGCGCTCGGCTTTGGCTTCCGCTGCGGTTTCCTTGGGCTTCTACATATGGAAATCATTCAGGAGCGGCTGGAGCGGGAGTTCAATCTCGACCTGATCACCACCGCGCCCAGCGTGCGCTACAAAATCACCATGACAGACGGCAAGGTCTTTGACGTGGACAATCCTTCGCGCTGGCCGGAGCCGCAGTCCATGGAAAAAGTGGAAGAGCCGGTCATTACGGCGATGATCCTTACTTCGGAAGAATATGTCGGCGGCATCCTGAAGTTAGTGGAAGACAAACGCGGCAAGCAGAAGAATTTTGAATATGTCGCCTCGTCCCGCGTCCTGCTGACTTATGAATTGCCCCTGAATGAAGTGGTTCTTGATTTCTACGATAAGTTGAAGTCCGTGTCCCGCGGCTATGCTTCGCTGGACTATCACCTGGCGGGAACCTGGGTTTCGCCCATGGTGAAGATGGACATACTTGTGGGCGGCGAGCCGGTCGATGCTCTATCCATCATCGTGCATCGCGATTTTGCCTACGAGCGCGGCAAAGTACTGGTCCACAAGATGCGCGAGCTTATCCCCCGGCAGATGTTCGAAGTAGCAATCCAGGCCGCGATTGGCGCGAAAATCATCGCGCGGGAGACGGTAACGGCGCTGCGCAAGAACGTTATCGCCAAATGTTACGGAGGCGACATATCGCGCAAGCGCAAGCTGCTGGAAAAGCAAAAGGAAGGCAAAAAGCGCATGAAGCGGATCGGCAAGGTGGACATTCCGCAGGAAGCCTTCCTGGCGGTGCTGAAAATCGGCGAAGAATAGCGATTCGAAGGGGCAAGTCTGCCGTCCTGTCAATGCCGCCGGAAAATTTCTTCACTGTTGAGAAATACAAAACTGTGGAAAGCCGTTATTTCGCGAACCGGATACGCAGCGCGTCCTGTCTTTGCTCCAGCGCTTGGAATGTTCAGCCGCAAGCTGTTAAAAACAAACAGTTTATCGGGCCATTCTTTCTCCGGAGCAACGGTTTTGCCGACGTAATCCGGGCGCGCCTGCGGGCCAGCCCCTGCCCGGCTTCCACAGAATTATCCACAGGCGGCGACTGCGGTAACCGCAATTGTTTCAAGCAAAACGCCTTGTCCGGGCGGGACACCCACAGCCCGTTACCCGGCATCCCTTCTGGGTGAGGACTTCCACTTGAAGCGCCGCATACTTCCGCCCGTGGTGCTGCTGGCCGCCTTCGCGCTGATGGCCGGCTGCAGCGACCATAAAGGATCGAGCTCTGGCGGCAATTCTGATCAGAATGCGGTTGTGAATCCGGCCGACAAGCCGAAAAAGAGTTCGTCCAGTAGCGACGACACCAAGAAGCCGGGCGGCCAGCAGCCTGGCGGCGGGAGCCAGCCTTCTCAGGGGAGACAGCAGCAGGGACAAGGCGAGCAGGGCGGCCAGGCCGCCGGCGGGAATAACCAGCAGACCAAGGGAGGCCCGGCCGCGCCGGTTTCGACCCCGTCCGGCACCATGACTCCGTCCCCGGTTGCAACCGGCCCCGGTGGCCGCGTGCCTGCGCGGCCGATGTCGTCGCAGCCGACACAAAACCAGACGCCGACAGATTCCGGCAACAGCCAGTAACCGCAAGCGGAGGACCTGCGGCTGCCCCGGAAGGTTGAGCGGCGTGGCGTGCATCCCAAGTACTGGAGCCAGAATGAGCACAACACACAAACACGCCATGCGCGGCGCGGCAGCCGGATTGGTCGGAGGGCTGGCGGCTTCGTGGCTGATGAACATGTTTCTCGCCGGTCCGGGCAAGGAACTGGAACACGCCGTGCTAAGCGACCAGGAAATCGCCAGCAAGCAGCGGCAGCAACACCAGCGCGAACAGCGCGGCGAGCCAAAGATCGACGCCACCATGCTGACCGCGGACGCGATCGTGAATGCCGCAACCGGCGGCGAGCATCTCTCGCTCGAAGGCAAGAAGAAGGGCGGCCCGATTGTCCACTATGCGTTCGGCGGACTTATGGGCGCAGTGTACGGCGCACTGGCGGAGTATTCACCGACCGTGCGGTCCGGTATGGGAACGTTTTTCGGCGGGACGCTTTTTGCCGCCGCCGACCTGGTCGCGGTTCCGGCGCTGAAGCTCGGGCCACCGCCGACGGAAGGTCCGGCCCTGGCGCAAAGTCCGCACTTTGCCGCGCACCTTGTCTACGGATTTGCGACCGACATCGTGCGCCGCGCCGTTCGGAAAATGCTCTGAAGTTGTTGCGTTAGTAAGAAGATGTGCGAAGATGGCAGCAGCCTGCGGCGCGGCCCGCTGGCTGCACCAGTCTCGCTAACACCCAACTCGGAACTTCTCAAGCGAAGCGCCAACTTTGGGTTTGCCGTCTTCCCTCCTCAAATTATTGTTTCCTAGGGAGATCCTGGAATGCGTGTGTCCCGCATACTCGTCGGCGTCATTCTTATCGTACTTATCGCGTGGGGCATCATCTGGCTTGAGGAGCATGGCTACTTCAATCGGCCGGTGGTAACGCATCTCGGGATGGTCAAGTCGGATAATCCGCCCACTCCGGCTCCGGACACGACGGCCCCGAATAACACGCCGCAAAATCCCACGCCGACGGTTGTGCAGGGTGATCCAGACGCGGAATACGCAGCCACGCGCAAGGAAGCCGAAGACACCTATCGCAAGGA
Source organism: uncultured Acidobacteriaceae bacterium (assembly GCA_963848685.1). GTDB lineage: Bacteria > Acidobacteriota > Terriglobia > Terriglobales > Acidobacteriaceae > CAWKED01. Next base: position 213,510 of record CAWKED010000001.1, read on the forward strand.
AGAGCAGGACGAAGCGCTGGGCAGGCTGCCCATTGGCACCGCGCGCGCGGACTATGAATCCACCATGCGCAAGGCGGAAGCGGACCGCGACCTGACCAAGAAGGTCCAGGGCAAGCGGTCCCCGTCAAGCACCTACGCCACGCCGAGTCCGGCTCCCGCAACAACAGCCGCCGCCGCGCCGGCGCAGCCCGCGTGGCCGCGGGGCGCCGTGGCCGATGTAAATGGCAATCCATGCATACCCATCAAGGCAAGGCCGGCGGTGGTCGTGCATCACTGGCATCACCATTACGCCACGCCCGCGCCTGCCGCGCCGCGTTACGCCGCCAGTGGACAGATGTGCCCGCTCATGCGGAGCAATCCCGATGGCACGCATACCGTTACTCTGCCCGCGGGAATGCTGCTGAACGCGAGCATCGATCACGAACTCAGCACCAGCCTCAGCCGCCCCGGAGAGGGCTTTACCGCGTACCTGGTCGGGCCCGTCACCTACTGCGGTCACGTCGTCATCCCGGCAGGTTCCTCCGTCCAGGGAACGGTGGGGGCAGCGTTCAAGCGCAGCGCGTTCTCCTCCGGCGACTCGACGCTGGAACTGCGCCTGCAATCCCTGCAAGCCAACGGGTACAACTTCCAACTCTCCGCCGGCTCCATAACGCAGTCCAACAGCAGCGACATGCCGCTGCGTAGCGTAACGTACGACAATGGCGGCAATGGCTACTCCACGGTCGAGCGCACCGGCAGGAACATCGACTTCCCGGCGCAGTCGGTCGTCAGCTTCTGGCTGCAGTCTCCGGCGACGGTCACGTTTTAGCGCCGGGGTTGTCGATTGCGCGGGGCCGCGTGCAGGCGCTGCCCGGTTTTTGTTTTGCTGGCAACGCCTGGAGCAGGCAGGGAGTCTTAGCCACTGATGTCTCCAAACCAGCCCCGCCCGGAAGGCACCGCGGACGTGTCTGCGCAGAGCGGTCCGGCGGCCGCGCGCGCCGGGCTTGGGACGACAGTGCTGCGCAAGCAGGGCTCCCATTCCGACCCGCTCTGGTTCAAGGACGCCATCATCTACGAGTTGCACGTCAAGGCCTTCCACGACGGCAATAATGATGGCATTGGCGACTTCCAGGGCCTGCTTGAAAAGCTGGATTACCTGCAGGACCTCGGCGTCACCGCGATCTGGCTGCTGCCGTTTTTCCCGTCGCCGCTGCGGGATGACGGCTACGACATCGCCGACTACAAGGACGTTCACCCGAGCTACGGCACGCTGGAAGATTTCCGCCGCTTTCTCGATGCCGCGCATGACCGCGGGCTGCAGGTCATCATCGAGCTGGTTGTCAACCACACCAGCGATCAGCATCCGTGGTTCCAGCGCGCTCGCAATGCGCCCGCGGGTTCGCCGGAGCGCGATTACTACGTCTGGAGCGACTCGGACCAGGTGTACAAAGACGCCCGCATCATCTTTACGGATACGGAGAAGTCGAACTGGACATGGGACCCGGTCGCGGGGCAGTACTACTGGCACCGTTTTTTCTCGCACCAGCCGGACGTCAATTTCGACAATCCGCACGTGCTGGAAGAAATGCTCTCCGTGCTGCGCTTCTGGATGGACATGGGCGTGGACGGGATCCGGCTTGACGCGATCCCATATCTGGTCGAGCGGGACGGCACCAATTGCGAGAACCTGCCGGACACGCACGTTGTCATCAAGGCAATCCGCGCGGCTATTGACGAGCAGTACGACGGCCGCATGATTCTTGCCGAGGCCAACCAGTGGCCCGCGGACGTTCGACCCTACTTCGGCGATGGCGATGAGTGCCACATGGCGTTCCACTTTCCGCTGATGCCGCGCATCTACATGGCGCTGCGCCAGGAAGACCGCCTGCCCATCACGGACATCATGGCGCAGACGCCGGACATTCCCGCGAACTGCCAGTGGGGACTGTTCCTGCGCAATCACGACGAGTTGACGCTCGAGATGGTTACCGACGACGAGCGCGACTATATGTATCTGGCATATTCGGCGGACCCGCGGATGCGCATCAACGTCGGCATTCGCCGCCGCCTTGCGCCGCTGCTGGACAACAACCGCCGTCGCATCGAGCTGCTGAACGCCCTGCTGTTCAGCTTTCCCGGCACGCCCATCATTTACTACGGCGACGAGATTGGCATGGGCGACAACATTTACCTTGGCGACCGCAATGGCGTGCGCACGCCCATGCAGTGGAACTCGGACCGCAATGCCGGCTTCTCGCGCGCCGTCCCTGCGAAGCTTTATTCGCCGCTCGTCATGGACCCCATCTGGGGCTATGAAGCCGTAAATGTAGAAGCGCAGCAGGGCGATTCGTCCAGCCTGCTGAACTGGATGCGCAACATGATCGCGCTGCGGAAGCTGTTCCGCGTCTTCGGCCGCGGCACGCAGCATTTTCTCAATCCCCCGAACCGCAAGGTCCTGGCTTACATCCGCCGCTTTGAAGATGAGATCGTGCTGTGCGTTGCAAACCTGTCGCGGTTCGCGCAGCCTGTGCAGCTCGATCTTTCCGAATTCGCGGGCATGGTGCCGGTCGAGATGCTCGGCTACGTCGAGTTCCCGAAAATTGACGCGACCCCGTATGCGTTGACGCTGGGGCCGTATGGATTTCTCTGGCTGGAGCTGCACGACGCGCCGGAGTACGCGGCGGTGCCGGCCAGTGCCACGGGCAGCCTCGAAGCCGCCGGCACGGACGACTGGGAATCGCTGTTCGCTGCGCCTCAGTTGCAGATCCTGCAGGAGCAGGTGCTGCCCGCGTATCTGCCGCAGCAGCGATGGTTCGCAACAAAGTCGCGCAAGATCGTCTCCACGCAGTTGCTGGACTGGGGACGGTTGCCCGGAACGACAGCCGTCATCGCGCTGATCGGGGTGCAGAGCGAAGGCGCGGTGAACGATCGCTATCAGGCGCCGCTCGTTCTGCTGCAAGGTGACGCGGCGGCGCGCGCGCTGGACACCCCGAACCAGGTGCTCGCGCGCGTGGCCACGCCGGACGGCGAAGCGCTGCTGGCCGACGCCACCTACGATCCGGAATTCAATTCCGCGCTTCTGCGGGACGTTCTCGACGGAAATTCTTCCTCGACGCAGGCTGGAACGCTGGTCGGCGTCCCCGGTCCGGCAATCGACTCAACTCCGGCCGGTACGCCGGCGCCGCGCCGCGGGTCCGCCGAACAGAGCAACACTTCGATTCTGTACGGCGACAGTTACATATTGAAATTGTTCCGGCGGCCGGAAGCAGGGCCGAATCCGGATACGGAGATTGGTCGCTACCTCGCTGAGCATTCTTCGTTCCGCCAGACGGCCCCGTTTGCCGGCTCGCTGGAATATGAACGGCGGCCGCCTGTCACGGGCGCCGCTGACCCGATTGCGCAGCGCACGACGCTCGGCATGCTCCAGGGGCTGGTCGCGAACGAGGGCGACGGCTGGCAGTGGTTTCTGCGCGAGCTGGAGATGTTCTTCGAAAACGTAACGAGCCAGCCCGCACCGGAAAACAACTTGTCGCCGGCGGGCGTGACGGACTCCGCGCGGCAGTATGCCGGCATAGCGCTCGAAGCCGCCGCGATGCTGGGCCGGCGCACCGCGGAATTGCACGCTGCGTTGGGCCAGCCGACAAAAGATCCTGCATTTGAAACCGAACCTGTTACGGAAGACTACCTGGCGACGCTGGCGGGCGGTGTCCAGCGCCAGGCTGCTGAAACGCTGACCCTGCTGCGGCAGAACTTTTCCTCTCTGCCGGAAATCGCGCTGGATGACGCCGCGTTGCTGCTGGGAAGGCGCCGCCAGCTCGACACCCTGCTGCGCGGAAGATTTGCAGAAGCTGCGGACGGCCGGCGCACGCGCGTCCACGGCGACTATCATCTCGGGCAAACGCTGCGGACCAAGGGCGACTTCGTCCTTCTCGATTTTGAAGGCGAGCCGGCGCGGCCGCTCGAAGAGCGCCGAAGAAAGCATCCGCCGCTGAAAGATGTTGCCGGGATGTTGCGCAGTTTCAGCTATGCGGCCAACGCTGCGTTGGTGCGCCATGTCGAGCGCCGGCCGGAAACCGCGGAGCAGCTCCGCCCGTGGGCCCTGCTGTGGGAGCGCGGCATGAGCGCGGCATTCCTCGACGCATACCAGGTGGCTCTCGCAGGGAACCAGGTCCTGCCGTCCACGCAGCAGGGTTTCGACGCGCAGCTTCGCCTGTTCATGCTGGAAAAGGCCTTCTACGAATTGCTGTATGAATTGAATAACCGGCCGGCATGGGTCGGCATCCCGCTGAACGGCATCACCATGATGATGAACGGAGGCGCTGCGTGAGCGAGGTTCTGGCTGCTCCGGCGAATGCTTCCGCCGCCCCGCATGCAATTGCGCCGCTGCTGGTTTGCGCGCCTGCTGCGGGCGACTCGCTGCTCAGGCTTGCCATCGCGCTCCGCACGGCCGCGCCGCAAGCGGCCCTCGCGCTCGCCGTGCCGGCGGAAGCAGGCTCGAGCGACATCGACCTTCCCGCTGCGCAGGAAATTTCTGTCACGACCGTCGAGCTGCCGCGCGAAGACAACTCGCTGCTGCCATGGTTCATGCAGGCGGAGGCGCTACGTGCCGTCGCCGGCGTCGCCGAGCGCGCGGGTGCCGCGCATGTTCTGCTGCTTGGCCGCGACTTTGCGGACCTGTCCCCGGAAGACTTTGCGCCCATCCTGCATGCCCTTTCAGATCGGCCCTGCGCCGTGGTCTCGCCGCTTTACGATGTGCGCGCCACGGACGGCCTGCTGAACTCCGCGGTGCTGTATCCGCTGCTCCGCGCGCTGTATGGCAAGCGGGTGCGTTTCCCGCTGGCGTCGGTCTCCGGTGCATCCCTCGATGTCTTGCGGCGCGCCGGCCGCGGCGGCGGAAGCGCCCCTGGTCCGCGCGCCGTCATCCTCCCGGTTGAAGCTGCCGCGGCGAACCTGCCGGTCTGCCAGGTGCGGATAAGCATTGGTCTTCCCCAGGTGGCGGGTGGCCGCGAGCCGTCGGAGATTCTCACGGAGATTGTTGGCCCCGTTTTCGCCGACATGGAGTTGAAGGCGCCGCTGTGGCAGCGCGTGCGCGTCACCGAAGAAGTCGAAACCGTTGGCGGCGCCGTGCCTCCACCGTTGCCCGCGGAGCCGGAGGGCGCGGACACGCACCGGATGATCGAGCAGTTTCAGCTTGCTGCACGCAACCTTTCAGAGGTGTGGGGACTCGTCATGCCGCCCGCTACGCAACTCTCGCTCAAGCGCCTCGCGAATTTTGGCGAAGGCGGATTCCGAATGCCGGACGACATCTGGGCGCGGGTTGTCTATGATTTCGCGCTGGCCCACCGGACACGAGTGATCGGACGCGGGCATCTGTTTGGAGCATTCACGCCGCTGTATCTGGGCTGGGTCGCGAGTTTTCTCGGCCAGCCGCAAGCCGGAGCCGCGGCCCGTATTGAATCCCAGGCCCGCGCATTCGAAAGTGAAAAGCCATACCTGCTGCAACGCTGGCGCTGGCCGGACCGCTTTCATCCGTAACTGAAGTTGTACATGTGTGAGCACGCAAGGCGAAAGGAGGCACGACGATGTGGGGACAAGTGGAACGCGCACTGCATGACTCGATGGCTCGTGTCATGACGAAGATTGCGACGCTGCTTCCTGGACTGGTAGCGCTGCTTGTCGCAGTCGCGGTTTTCGCGCTGCTCGGCTGGATCGCGGCTTGGCTGCTCGGCCGGCTGCTGCACGCCGCGCGGCTCGATGAACGCATGAGCCGCTTCGGCGGCCGTGGATGGGCGAGCTGGGCAGGTGAGCGCAGCGCCTCCGCGCTCGCGGCCCGCGCCGTATTCTGGATATTCCTCGTTATCGGACTGCTTGTCGGCGTCTCCGCTTTTGACGCAGCGTCGGCCTACGCGTTGTCGCCCTATCTCGCGGGGTACGTGCCACGACTGCTTGCCGCGCTTGTCATCCTGATTCTTGGGACGCTGTTTGCACGATTCCTGTCGCGCACGGTCCTCATCAGCGGCACCAACATGAACCTGCAATACGCGCGCCTGCTCAGCGTTGGCGCCAAGTGGCTGGTCATGGTGTTGACCGCCGCCATGGTCCTCGACCACCTCGGCATCGGCGGGGAAATTGTCGACCTCGGATTCGGAATTTTATTTGGCGGCATCGTGCTCGCGCTCGCACTTGCAGTCGGGCTCGGCACGCGCGATGTTGTCAGCCGCGAGCTGGTTCGCGAAGTCCGCGAGGCGCAGACCACCCAGCAGGAGACGCGTCAGACAACGCTGCATCATTTCTAGGTTTAGAGAAAAACTTCGCTGAGCGTAGTAATCGGCAGATATGCGCCTTCGCAGCGCGAATCCTCTGTTCCAGCGAGGAGATACGCGCGCAATAGTCCGGCTGTGTTTGCCGCGCCGACATCGCCGCAGCGGTCGCCGACCATGATGCTTTGCGAGAGGTCCAGCCCCAGTTCCTCTGCCGCGCGCAACAGCATTCCCGGCCCGGGCTTGCGGCATTCACACTCCAGGCGGTATCGCGGGTCCTCGCTATCCGGATGGTGCGGGCAGAAGTAATACGCCGCCAGCTCCACACCTTCCGCGCGGAAAGTCTCCCCCATCCAGCGCATCAGTGCGTGGAATTCGTCTTCAGAGTAATAGCCGCGCGCGATGCCCGATTGATTTGTAACCACAACGAGTACATATCCAGAATCCCGCGCATGACGGCACAACTCGAAAAAGCCCGGAGTCCACTCCACATCCTCGACGCGGGAAAGGTAGCCAACTTCGCGGTTAACCACGCCATCGCGGTCCAGAAACAGAGCGCGGCGTTTCGGCGGCTGCTCCGTCATTGCTTCACGACAGCGCGGTCGTCTGCCACGGCAGCGCTCTCGCCGGCGAACTTCTCCGGAAACAACTCCTGCTCGACAAGCCCGCACAGGATGTGGCCCATCATGATGTGGCACTCCTGAATGTTCTGCGTGCGGTCGCTCGGCGCGGCGAGATGGAGGTCGCAGGTCCCGCGCATGCGCCCGCCGGATTCTCCGGTCATCGCGATGGTCGTGATGCCGCGGGCGCGCGCGGCTTCAACGGCCAGCAGAACGCTGGCAGAATTGCCCGAAGTGGAAATCGCAATCAGGACATCGCCCTCGCGGCCGAGCGCCTCGACCTGCCGCGCGAACACGGTTTCGTAACCAAAATCGTTCGAACACGCCGTAAGAACGCTGGTATCGACAGTCAGCGCCAGCGAAGCCAACCCAGGACGGTTGACTGTGAACCGCACGACGAACTCCGCCGCCAGGTGCTGCGAATCGGCCGCGCTGCCACCGTTGCCGCACCACAGGATCTTGCCGCCCCTGCTGAGCGCCTCGGCGCTTCTGGTCGCCGCGCGTTCCAGTTCCGCCAGCAGAGGCGTATTGGTGCGGACGCGTTCCACTGCGTCGCGGGTCAGCGCAATCTCGTTCACGATTTTCTGTCGCGTCGTCACTGCATTCAGTTTCCGGGATGGGAGGCGCTTGTGGCAACCGGATGCCAGCAGAAATCCTGGTCGGTGCGGTTGCGGCGATGCGCCAGCAGCCAGTCCAGCGCCTCAAGAACACGTTCGGGCGAAATGTCTTCCATGCAGCCGTTGCGCGAGCACGGAGCGAAATCGCGGCCGTCATAGCAGGGCCGGCAGGGCAACCGCGCGCCGCCCCACAGTCCGACCACGCCATGCCGTCGGGGCAGGAAATTTCCCGGGTCCGTCGGCCCGAACAGCGCGACGATCGCCGCGTGCGAGATTCCCGCGACGTGCATGCAACCGGTGTCATGCGTCACCACGGCGTCACAAACGTCATACAGCGCGAGCAGCTCCGTCAGCGTTGTGCGGCCAATCCAGTCCTCCACCGCGAGGCCCCGGAAGTGGTCGCGCACCCAGGCGTCGTCGCTGTTTCCGGTCAGCACGACCTGGTAGCCGTGCGACAGCAGCGTCCGCGTCAGCGTGATGTAGTTTTCGACCGGCCAGCGGCGGAGCGAGCTCTCGCGCAAGACATTCTTCGCCCCGGCAGGAACGATCGCGATGCGCCCCTTCAGGCCCGCGGGCCGCGCCTGCATTCCCGCCAGCGCGGGAACTTTGTCCGGCCGCAGCGGCCGCCAGTTTTTTGTGCGAAAGCCGTCTTCTTCCAGGCCAAGAATGCGCGCATACTCAGCGGCATGCGGCCTGCCTTCGAGAATCTCCCGCTCGCGCCAGCCGTGGACCAGGCTCAGGCGTCGCTTGACGCGGGCGGTTCGCGTCAGCAGCTTGTAGCGCTCGTCGTACTGGATCGTCGCGACAAAATCATATTTTCGCGCTGCAAGCCGCGCCCACAGCTTCGTCATGGCTACCGTCCTGGCAGCCGTGCCGCCGCGATACAGCGCCACATCATCCACAACAATCCGTTGAATCCACGGGTAGAGCTCCAGCAACGGCGACACACTCTTGCCGCAAAGCCAGTCAATCCGCGCGCCGCGCTCATTTAGTGCGTGTACGGCAGGCAGCAGCATCAGCACGTCGCCGATAGCGCCAAGCCGCACCACGAGGATCCGCTCCGGCGCGGGCGGCGCATCTTCCCGCTGTGCTTCCGGCTTCTCCGTGGCCTCAGTCTCGATGGGGGTCGCCATTCGCTTCTCCACGTTACACGCTCACGCCCTACAATGAACCGTTCGGCCCGCGGACCGCGCTCGACGCCGGCCTGGCTCCTCTGATGACATTTTCCCAGCGCATCGTACGCAATGCCGGCGCCAACCTGGTGCGCCTGGGCGCGTTTGCCGTCGTCGCCCTGCTGCTGCCCACGGTGCTTGTCCGCCACATGGTCCCGGCGCAATATAACGCCTGGGTGCTCATCCTGCAGATGGGCGCGTACGTTAATTTTCTCGACCTCGGCATCCAGACGGCATTGTCAAAATACGTCGCGGAATACAACGCCTGCCGCGACCACACGAGTTGCGACCGCGTCTCGACCAACGCGCTGCTGATGCTGTTGCTCGGCGCAGCGCTCGGCGTCGCGCTTTCTGCCGCCATGGCGCTTGCGACCGCGAAGCTGTTCCCGCAGATGCCGCAGGAACTGCTGCCGGAAGTTCGCTGGGCGCTGTTCTTCTATGGTGCGTCGATGGCGCTGGCGCTGCCGGCTTCTGCGTTCGCCGGCATTTTTCTCGGTCTGCAGCGTTACACCGTTCCCATGGTGTTGCAGAGCCTGAACAAGGTTTCGATGGGCGCGGTCACGATTGCCGCAGTTCTGCTGCACTGGCGCATCCGGTACATGGGCATCGCGATTGCCGGGGTGAACATCGCGTTCGCGCTGGCGCAGATCGGCTCCTGGCGCGCCCTTGCGTATCACATCCGCATCCGGATGCGTCTCGTTGAGGCCGCCACGCTGGCGCGGCTCGCCAGGTATTGTTCTGTCCTCACGCTGTGGTCGGTGGCCATGCTTTTCGTCAGCGGTCTGGATACAGTCATCGTGGGCCATTACGATTTCCACGCAACCGCGTATTATGCGGTCGCCGCGAACGCGACGAGCTTTCTGACCGCGCTGCTGCAGGCCCTGATGTCTCCACTGGTTCCGGCTGCAAGCGCCCTGAGCGTGGACCGCACGCCGCGACAGATGGGCCAACTGCTGCTGCGCGCCACCCGCTACGGCGTGGGCCTGATGCTGGTCGCAGGCCTGCCACTGCTGCTCGGCAGCTATGTCGTGCTGCGCGTCTGGATGGGCGCGGACTTCGCGCTGCACGGCGTCCCCTATCTCCGCATCCTGCTGATCGCCTCCATGCTGCGGATGATCGGCCTGCCCTACTCGGTCATGGTGATTGGCACGGGCCGACAATGGCTGGCCTCCATCTCGCCGGTCTGTGAAGCGACCGTCAACTTCACCACATCGCTGATTCTTGTCCGTCACATCGGGGCGGTTGGCGTGGCGTGGGGGACGGTCATTGGAGCGGTCGTCGGGCTGGTGCTGCATTTTTCGCTCAGCATGAAGTTGACCCAGGACCAGTTCGCCATATCGCGGCGCTGGTACGTAACCGGCGGCGTACTTTTGCCGCTGCTGGCCGCGATTCCAGCCGCGCTGGCCTTGCGGATGTGGTGGCATGCCGGCCCTCCCGCGGTGCCGCTCGCCGGCTGGGCCGCGATGGCCATCGCAACTCTGGCGCTGCTGTGGTTTACCGCGCTCGACTCCAACGACCGCCGCCGGGTTTTGCGCCGTAGTTAAATGCGCTTGCGCAGGCGCAAATCGCCGCCGCTTTTGGCTTTCCATAGCCCCTGCGCTATGAAAAACTCGTCAGACTATGCGTCTAAAGCTGTTGCGACTGTTTTTTCTTGGCGTTATTGCTGCGTCATCGTTCCCTGCGCTGGCCCAGGAACCAACCCTGACCGACCTCATCCAGTTCCCGACCACGACCGTAACCGGGCGGCAGCCGTCCACGCGCGTAACTATCGGCGCCAACGGCAGCATCTATGGCACGACATCACTTGGCGGCGGCACCTGCGATTGCGGCAGCGTGTGGAACTATTCAGCAATCGGCGGCGCCAAGAACCTGTACAACTTCACCGGAACGACAGACAGCAAGACGCCCAGCGCGCTGACCCAGGCCCCGGACGGGACGATGTGGGGAGTCACGCTTCCCTATAAGTCCGGCAACGGTGTCATTTTCCGGGTGGATTCCAGCAATACCTTTCAGGTCGTCTACAGCTTTGCCGGCGGAACAGACGGCGCGATCCCGAGCGGCCCGCTGACGCTGGGGTCCGACGGCAATTTCTGGGGCGTGACGGAAAAGGGCGGCAGCGGCTATGGCGTCGTCTTCAAGATTGCGCCACAGGCAACAGCGACACCCGTGACCGTGTACAAGTTTGGCGGCGCAACTGACGGCCGCTATCCGCAGGGCGCACTGACCCAGGGGCCGGATGGAAACTTCTACGGCGCGACCCAGGCCGGCACAACCGGAACCACGGGCGGAATCTTCAAACTGACGCCGGGGGGCACCTTTACCCTGCTGTATTCGTTTGCCTCCAGCGCTGTCGGCGCGAATCCGAACGGCAACCTCGCCTTTCTGGGGGACGGCACGATTCTTGGCACCACCGAGTCGGGCGGCGCAGGAGACGATGGCATTGCGTTCAGCCTGACAACCGGTGGTAAGTTCACCACCATTCAGGCGTTCGACGGCCTCGACGACGGCGGCATCCTGGCGGACGGCCTTATGCCCTTCGGCGACGGCAATTTCTATGGCGTGACGGAAGGGGATGCGACGAGCGGCAACATCTTCGCCATTTCGCCGGTGCCGGCGTTCAGCGACTATTACGACTTCGACGGGAGTACGGCAAACATCGCGCTCGCAGTCCCGGTAGAAGGCGCGGACGGAACGTTCTATGGGACCGCTGCCCTGGGCGGCACAACGGGCCAATATGAGGGCGTGTTTTATCAGATAACGCCTCCGTCTCCCTTGCCGCTGCCGGTGCAGCTGAGCTTTGCCAGCGGCTCGGTCGCGCCCGGCTCGAGCGTCAAGCTTTCCTACACGGTGCCCAATGCTGCGTCTGTCACGATGCAGCAGTGCTACCTGTACACAGTCGGTGCGGGAGTGGCGACCGAAGCAGGCCAGCTCACCGGAACGCTCAGCGGGACGACGTGGTCCGGCAGCACCACCCTGACCGCGCCCACGCAGCTCGGGACCTACAACTACGCCATCACGTGCGCCGGCATTGAATCCGGTTACGCCACGCTGACGACGGCTGCCGGGAAATCGAACACCACGACCGCGCTCACCGCATCGCCGAACCCGGTTTACGGCGGCGCGAACGTTACCCTGACGGCCACCGTAGCGCGCTCCGGCGCGTCCGGAACGCCCACCGGCACCGTCACCTTCTACTACGGGACCCTCGTTCTCGGCACCGGCAACCTGAACGGCTCCGGAGCCGCCACCCTGACGGCTTCCTCAGCCATCGTCGCGCCCGGCAACTACATCGTGCACGCGGTCTATGGTGGAGATGCAGCCGACAACAGCAGCACGTCCGGCAACGTTACCGTGCAGACCATCGCCGGTGTGACGACGACCACCCTCACCGCAGCCCCGACCTCCGTCACACCCGGAGCAACGGTCAGCCTGAGCGCGAAGATCACGACAACGTCAGGCTCCGTAACATCGGGAACCGTGACGTTCGCGGTTGGCACCTACGTCATCCACACCGTGAATGTGTCGAATGGAACGGCGGCTTATAGCGCAAGTTCCGCAGGCGTGCCGCCGGGGACCTACGGCGTGACGGCGAAGTACAACGGAAGCAACGAGCAGAAGCCGAGTACTTCACCCGTGGTCAACGTGACGGTGCAGTAAAGGCATCTACGGTTACAAAATGGCGGCCGGATGAATTTCCGGCCGCCAGAATTCTTTCCACGGCGTCCAGCGTGGCATTGCGGTCTGCGCCTAACCCCAAATGACTGCCGTCATGCAGCAGCAGATTGCTGCCGCGGTCCTGGGACGCGTTCTTCGCGGCATCGCGCAGCAGCCTCGCCGCAATGGCCTCGCCCCGTCGCAGCTTCCAGTCCCAGCCGACGCAATTCCACATAACCGGAGTGAGGCCCAGTTCGCGCGCAATGCGCAGCGTCGCAGGACCGCGCGAGCCGTGCGGTGTCCGGAAATATTTCGGCGTGACTCCCAGCAGGTCTTCGATGGCCTGCGAGCAGGACGCGATCTCTTCCCGCTGGCGCGACGGCGAAAGCGTGCCGAGCCGCGGATGGGACATCGTGTGGTTCGCGATAAGGTGCCCGGCGGCGGCAACGCGGCGAGCGATCTCCGGCTGCGCCATCACGTAATTGCCAACCAGAAAGAACGTAGCGCGAACATTCGCGCGCGCCAGGATATCGAGCAGCCGCAGGGTGGTGCTGCCGTTCGGGCCGTCGTCGAATGTCAGCGCCCATTGCTTCGGATCGTCCCCGGCGACCAGCGCGTCGCCAAATACCCGCGAAGTCGGCCAGTACGACCAGTAAGCATAGAGCCCCGGAATGGCAGCCAGCGCGGCCGCAACGGCCAATGACTCCGCCAAGATTTCCGTTCGTCCAGCCAGCAAGGGATGCGGCACCGCTACTCCAGCGTCACGCGCTTCGCGCGTTTGCCGACACGAAGAACCAGCGTGAAGGGCGAGTGGTCATCGTCAACTGTGACTTCGTACTTCGGTATGTCCAGCTTGATCGCTTCTGACCCAAGAAAAATCTCGACCGCTCCGCTCTTGACCAGGCGGGTCGCATCCGTCATCGACCTGGCCAGTCCGCAGGCAACCATCATCTTGTCGATTCTCAAAAACAGGTGAAACGGCGGCGAGGATTCTTCAGGCCGATAGTCCACGGCGCGCAACGTGCATTCTTCCAGGTCGCCTTGAAAATCGCGCTTCTGAAACTGCTGTCCCCACCCTTCCGCCGCCGCATGCGCCGCGTCGTCCCTATGGAACCCCGCCGCAATTGTCCACGCCAGCTTCTTCTTCGCTTCCATCGGGTGCAGCGCGCCACTCGCCACTTCCGCGCGCATTGCGTCCACCTCGCTCTGCCGCAGGTCCGTCAGCAGCAGCCAGTAGCGCCACATCAGCTCGTCGCTGATGCTCATCAGCTTGCCGTACATCTCCTGCGGCGCTTCGTGAATGCCCACCGCATTGCCAAGCGACTTCGACATCTTCTGCACGCCGTCCAGGCCTTCGAGAATGTCGTTCATCAGCACGATTTGCGCGGGCTGGCCGGCCTTGCGCTGCAGGTCGCGTCCGATCAGCAGGTTGAATTTCTGGTCCGTGCCGCCAAGCTCGACATCGCATTCCAGGGCGACCGAATCGTAGCCCTGCGCCAGCGGATACAGAATCTCGTGCACGCTGATTGGCTCCTCTGCCTGAAAGCGCCGGTGAAAGTCCTCGCGCTCGAGCATCTGGCTGACAGTAAATTTCGCCGCCAGGCGAATCATGCCTTCAAAACCAAGCTGGTCGAGCCACTCGGAGTTGAACCGGACCTCCGTCTTGTCACGGTCAAGGATGCGAAACACCTGCTCGGTGTACGTCTTCGCATTGGTCGCGATCTCTTCGCGCGTCAGCGGCTTGCGCGTCGCGCTGCGCCCGGTCGGGTCGCCAATCAGAGCGGTCGCGTCGCCAACCAGGAAAATGACGGTGTGGCCGAGGTCCTGAAAATGCTTAAGCTTGCGCATCAGCACCGTGTGGCCAAGATGCAGGTCCGGCGCCGTTGGGTCAAAGCCGGCTTTGACGCGCAGCGGCCGCCCTGTCTTGCGCGACTCCTCCAACCGCTCGCGCAGTTCGCGCTCCTGAATGATTTCCGCCGCGCCCTTGCGCAGCAGATCCATCTGCTCGTCTACAGGAAGGAATTCGGGCATCTCATGGCAAGTATAGGTTGCCAATGCTGAAGACAGAACATGCCGACGCAAAGATGCAACAGGGCATCCTTCGCCTGCTTGCGGAACGCGAGCGCGGCAAGACCATTTGCCCGAGTGAAGCCGCGCGCGCCGTCGCCGGCGAAGACGGAGCGGCCTGGCGGCCCCGCATGGAAGCGGCCCGCGAAGCTGCTCGCGCACTCGCACAACGCGGCGAAATTGTCATCACGCAAGGCGGCCGGCCATTGGACCCTGAAGAAGAAGTTCGAGGTCCCATCCGGCTGCGTCTACCCTGATAGCAGTGCCGCGCATCGCCTATTTCCCGGATTCCTTTCACGAAGTGAACGGCGTGGCCCACACCAGCCGCAACTTTCAGGCCTACGCGCAGAGGCACGGAATTCCATTCCTGTGTGTTCGCGCCGCGCTGCCGGCCTCGAACCTGGTTGCGCCGGTGCTGGCTGTTTCGGGCAGCATCACCACGCTCGACCTGCCTCGCGGCGGAGCGCGCATCCGGCTGGAGCGCGACCTGGACTTCGATCCGCTGCTGTGGCGTTACCGCGGAGAAGTCTTGCGTGCGCTGCGGCATTTCGCACCGACGGTAATTCACATCACCGGCCCCAGCGATGTCGGGCTGCTCGGCCTGTGGGCGGCAAGAAAGCTTCGCGTGCCGCTGGCGATGGGCTGGCACACGAACCTTCACGAATATGCGGGTCGGCGCGCCGCGAACATGCTTGGATGGCTGCCTGCGGGCGCGCGGGGGCAGGTGAACCGGACAGCCGAACGAGCAACGCTGGCAGCGACGTTGCGCTTTTATCGTTTTGCGGCAGTAACGTTCGCGCCGAATCCTGAGCTCATCGCGCTGCTCCAAACGCACACGGGCAAGCCGTGCGGGCACATGGAGCGCGGGCTCGACACGGAACTGTTTTCGCCGGCGAGACGCAGGCGGCCACCGGAAGACGGCCGGCTGGTGCTGGGTTACGTAGGCCGATTGTCGTCAGAAAAAAATATCCTGCGGCTCGTCTCCCTTGAGCGCGAACTTGCCGCGCGCGGCATTGCGGCGGAGTTCGTCATTGTCGGTCACGGCATGGAAGAGGGCCGCCTCCGCGCCGAAATGCGCAACGCGGTTTTTCCGGGCGTGCTGCGTGGCGAAGCGCTGGCCGAAGCCTACGCTGACATGGACCTGTTCGTTTTTCCGTCGGAGACGGACACCTTCGGCAACGTTGTTCTGGAAGCGCTCGCCAGCGGCGTTCCCGAGCTGGTCACCGACAAAGGCGGCCCGAAGTTCCTGGTGCGCGAAGGCGCCACGGGATTTGTAACCGGCGTGGACCATTTTGCGGATGTCATTGCCGGATTTGCGAAAATGCCTGCCGGAAAGCGGCAGGCCATGCGTGACTGTGCGCGCGCCGACGCGATGAAACGGTCATGGGACGCGGTCTTTGACGGCGTGCTGGCGCACTACCCCGGTGCCGTTATTCCATAAGAGGGCCCCGGACGGCGCCGACCAGATAGACACTGCCGGCGATGACTGCAGGACCTTTCTCCGCCGCGGACTGCGCCGCTCTGACTGCGTCCGGCTCGGTGCGGAACTCTCGCGCATACTTGCCGACCAGCGCCGCGAGTTCCTCGGCAGGCATGGCTCGCGGGGCGCTTACTTGCGTCAGAAGCACGGACCCGAACAGCGGAAAAAGAATCTGCGCCATCTCTTCCGCGGCCTTGTCGCGCAGGCAGGCGAAGAGGAGCGTGCCGCGTTCGAGATCAATGCCTGCTTCGCGTTGCCACGTCGAGAGCGCAGCGCGCAAGGCCCAAGCCCCGGCGGGATTATGCGCGACGTCCAGCAACACGCGGCCGCCGCGCAACAACTCCAGCCGTCCCGGCCACACTGTTGCGCGAATGCCCTGCGCGATGCTCCCCGCCGTTATTTCCGAAAACACGCCGCCGCGCTCGCGCAGCGCAACCGCCGCGGCAATGGCCAGCGCAATGTTACGGCGCTGGTGCTCGCCGTTGAGCGGCGAGTCAACCTCAATCTCCTCACCAAGCACCGCGAGTTGGTAGCAGTTGCGCCAGGTTGCGTCGCGCGAAGTCGGCGGCACATATTCCGCCGCGCTTATGCCGCGGACCTCGAGCGGCGCGGCGATTTCGCCGAGCGCCTGGTTCACCTCCGCGTGCTGCGGAAGCGTGACCAGCACGCCGCCGCGCCGGAGAATTCCTGCCTTTTCGCGCGCGATGTGAGTCAGCGTCGGCCCGAGCCACTCCTGGTGGTCGAGCGCGATATCTGTGATGACACTCACCTTCGGCTCAACAACATTCGTTGCGTCCAGCCGGCCGCCAAGCCCGACCTCAAGAATGGCAATGTCCACGCGCAGCGCGGCGAAATGCACGAACGCCATCGCGGTCAGCACTTCAAAAAAACTTGGTGGATAGGGCAGATCGGCGCTCGCGACCAGCGACTTCGCGGCCTCGTCCACCTGCGCAAAGGCGTTGGCAAGATCGTCGTCAGAGATCTCCGCGCCGCTGTTGCGGATGCGTTCATTGACACGTGCCAGGTGCGGAGACGTATACAGGCCGGTCTTCAGTCCCGAAGCTGCGCCAATGGAAGCCAGCGTCGCCGCCGTGCTGCCCTTGCCGTTGGTCCCGGCGATGAGCACGCTGGGAAACTGCCGCTGCGGATTGCCCAGCGCCGTGAGCAGCGTGCGCATGTGCTGGAGTTCGAACTTGCGATGCACGGTGAGCTCGCCGGTGCGGGCATACAGCGCGGCCGATGCGTCAGCGTAATTCACCGGCTCCAGTATCGCGCGTTCCGTCGAGATACCGTGTGCCGGCCAGCCGCTCGCATTCGCTCCAGAGGCGCGCCGCCGCAGCCTGGTCGCGCGCCTGTGGCGCAATTTCCGCCGGGCCCACATCGCCGCCGCGCATCTCCTTGAAACCCTGCGGCCCGTAGTACCCGCCGCTCTTTGCCTCCGGCGAGACGGCAGCAAACACTGTCGGCAACGCGCCCTCCTTGTCGGAGTTCAGTACGGCGCTGATGACATGGCCGGAAAGCCGGCGGATGGCCGCTTCAATCTTCCCGCTTGCATTGGTCTTGAAGAAGTTCGTGTTCGCGACGCCGGGATGACAGGCCACGCTCCACACCGCGGGCTCGCCATGCGCGCCAGGATGCTGCCCGCGCAGCCGGCGGTCCATCTCGACCGCCAGCATCAGGTTCGCCAGCTTTGAAAGCGTGTACCACGAATAACCCTTGCGGTACGTGCGGTCGCCCTGCAGGTCGTCGAACGGAATCGTTCCGCGCTTGTGCGCGACGGAGGCCAGCGTAACGATGCGCGGCGGAACATCTGCGCCACCCGCCGTCCCCCTTTCGAGCAGTTTCGGCAGCAGCAGGCCGGTCAGCGCGAAGGGCCCCAGGGCGTTTGTCCCGAACATCAACTCGAAGCCGTCTTTCGTCGTCCGGCGCTCGCCCTCGTTGATCATGCCGGCGTTGTTGATCAAGACATCCAGCCGCTTGCCGTTGTTCAGTTCGCGCGCGGCAAATTCGCGCACGGAATCAAGGGAAGCCAGGTCGAGCGATGACACGGTTGCCCGCAGCGACGGCAACTCCCTCCGGATGGACTCCACGGCCGCGCTGCCCTTGGAGGTATCACGCACGGCGAAGTCGATTTCCGCGCCCAGTCGCGCAAGTTCGAGCGCAGCCTGATAGCCGACGCCGGAGTTGGCGCCCGTCAGGATGAAGCGCCGGCCGGTCTGTTGGGGAAGCTGAACTGTCGTCGCCATGCTTGTCTCCCTCAGGAAAGAAGCGTTAATTCAGGGAACGCGCTGCCCAGGCGACGATCAAAAGTCAGCAGACCATCCGTTTGTGTAAGGGCATGCGCCGCAATAATGAAATCCGGCAGAATGCGACTAGGGTTTTCCAGGCGTGACAGGTTGCGCCTGCGAAGGTAGCGATGGAAGCCTTCTCCAGCAGTCTTCCAAACGGCTTGCTTGAGCTGCCACTCAACTTCGATCCCAGCTGCAGCCAGGGTGTCGTCAGTCGAAAGGCCACCACCGCCCTCCCAGCCGACCAGTTCTGCATACACCGGCGGGCTACGACGTACTTGGCGTTGCTGTTTGACTCCAGCAGGCGCAAGGCGCGTTCATTGAGCTGATCGTGCCTGTTCATTCCTTACCTTGTACGATTCGCCGATCACGCCTGCTGGTCGCCCGCCTCGCCCAGCGTCACCTTCATGGTCAGCTTCTGCCGGCCGCGGAAGACGGTGATCGTAATGACGTCGCCGGCGCGGTGACCATTCAGGATCTGCGAGATGTCCTGGGTGTTCGTCACTTGCTGCCCGTCCAGCGCGACAATCAGGTCTCCGCCGAGCATGATGGCCTGATTGCCGAGATAGGCTTTCTGGTTGCCGCCGCGCAGGCCGCCGCGCTCCGCACTGCCGCCGGGCAGCACGCGCTGAATCAAGACGCCGGAATCCGCCGCCAGCCCCATCTGGTCCGCCAGGTCCGGCCCGATCGGCAGGCTCTGGATGCCAAGCGAAGGCCGGCGCACCCGTCCGTAATGCGAGAAATCGTCCAGCACCGCCTTGGCCGTGTCGATCGGGATCGCAAAGCCAATGCCGGAACTCTGGTCGGCGCCGTTCTGCGCGATCAGCGAGTTGATGCCTACTACTTCGCCCCGTGAATTCAGCAGCGGGCCGCCGGAGTTTCCCGGGTTGATGGCCGCGTCGGTCTGGATGGCGTCCTCAATCGGCGCGCCCGTCGGGCCGCGGATCGAACGGATCGCGCTGATGATGCCACGCGTCATCGTTCCGGAAAGGCCGAACGGATTGCCGATGGCATACACTTTCTGCCCGACAACCAGCCCGCGCGAATCCGACAGCACCGCCGGGGTCAGGTCGCCGGCATCGTGGATCTGCAACAGTGCCAGGTCGTGCCCCTTGTCGCTGGCAATCACGGTGGCGGCGTACTTGTTCTTGTTGTGCAGCGTCACTTCCACGCGCCGCGCGTCCGCCACGACGTGGTAGTTCGTCAGGATGTGCCCGTCCTTGTCGAGGATGAAGCCGGAACCCTGCCCCTGCTGCGGCACCGGGCCGTAAAAGAAATCGAACCCGACAGCCGTGGATGTAATGTTTACGACAGAAGGCAGGCATTTGCGGTAGACCGCGATGTTTTCCTGTTCGTCGGCGTCATACGCAGGCTGCGCGTGCGCCTCGGTCAGCTCAAGATGGCCCAGCGGGCCGGTCAGCTTCGCGATTGTGGTACCCAGCGGACCGCCCTGTGTAGCGTGGGTGACGATCCAGTAAAAGCCGCCCAGCAGCACCAGCGCGAACAGCAATGGCCGAAGTGTTCTCATAACGTTTTGCACCTGTATCCGGATAAGACGATAGTACGGGGCAGTTGGTAGCGAAAGGTTCCCCAGACGGAACGGCGGGTTTGCACACCATCCGCGGCAGGGTTACTTCCATTTTGTTGCATCCTGCCAAACACACGCGCAAACCTCTCTGTTTTCCCGTCTCAAACCGATACAATTACGAAAACCAGGCTCGGCAGGGTGAAACGCCGCAGGCAACAAAACGCGGACACCCATGAATCGTAAAACGTTCGGTTTGCGGGACTTTGCAAGCGCACCTCACTTATACGCTTATGCAGAAGGGGCCACAGAAAATGGAGCGCGTTTCGAGCTCGGCGGCAGAAGCCGTGGAACAACTGCCGTATTTGCCTGCCGTTTCACGTCCCACGCTTGGAATCGCGCGCGAGTGGCGAAGGGTAAGGCCTCTGGACAGCCTGGCCTCCTATCGGATTGGCAAGCGCGCCGTGGACGTTATTCTGGCCGTCGCGCTGCTTCCGGTGATTCTTGCGGCCGGCGTGGTCTGCGCAATCCTGATCAAGTTGAATTCCCGCGGCCCGCTGTTCTACCGGCACCGCCGCATCGGCTACCGCGGCCGCACGTTCTACATGTGGAAGTTCCGCACCATGCGCATGGATGGCGACCGCATCCTGCGCGAATATTTCGAGCAGCATCCCGACGCCCTGCTCGAATGGAAGCGCTGCCACAAGCTCAAGAATGATCCCCGCGTGACTTCGCTCGGCCAGTTCCTGCGCATGTCGTCACTCGATGAGCTGCCGCAGATTCTGAACGTGCTGAACGGCGAGATGAGCCTCGTCGGCCCCCGGCCGATCGTCGACGAGGAAGTGGAGAAATATGCCGACCGCTTTGAATACTTCATTGCCAGCAAGCCCGGCGTCACGGGGTTGTGGCAGGTAAGCGGGCGCTCGGAGGTGAACTACGAAGACCGCACCGCGCTCGACCAGCGGTACGTCGAAGAGTGGTCGCACCGCCTGGACGCGAAAATCCTGCTCAAGACCTTTCGCTGCGTGTGGCACCGCGAAGGCGCGTACTAACGACGGCACCGGCGTCAGGCATTCAGCGGCGACGCTCCCTTCAATCTGTCATCCTTAGCAAAGCGAAGACCTGCAGTTGCTTTTCGCGCTAACTAATCCAGCTTCACGCGCTCGCGTTCGATGCCGTCCAGCGCGCGCCACAGGGCCCTGGCCGCCGTCTCGGTGCCGCGCGCGATGGCGGCTTCGCAAGCCGCTTCCGCCTCCGGCGACTCCGCATGCGCAGCCCCCAGCTCGCGGTCAAGCAGCGTGCGCCACACGGTCGAATGCGCGACGTCGGCGGTCTCATGCACCCGAAAATACTCGCAGGTCGCCGCGTCGGCGCCATACTTCTCCATCAGGCCCTTGCGCTTTTCGGCGGCAATGCGGGGAACCTGCGATTCGTAGGCATAGAACGCTGCCAGCGCTTCCGCAGTCGCGCCTTCGCGAGCGACTGCCCGAAACGCGCCAACCAGGGAGGCAATCTCCGGCAGCACCGCACGTTCGCCGACAGTCAGAGCGCGGTCAGACTTGGCGGTCATGCCGGCCGTGAACTGCCTCCAGATGTCGGCGTGCGAGCGGCCTTCAATTTCCTCGTCCGCAGCGTTGGCAAGAACGGCCCGCCGCGTAGCGCCCTCGGGCATCCGTGCGTGCAGCGCCGTCAGGTAAGCCGGAAACTCCGCGACATGATGCACGTACTGTTCGCCGTAGAAAGCAAGCTGCGCCGCGGTCAATTCGCCGCGCGACCATGCGGTGTAGAACGGGTGGGTCAGCAGGTCATTCTCGGCAAGAATCGTAGAGACGCGTGTCCAGATGGCTTCCATGCCGGAACTTTAGCAGATGCCGCCAGGCAAGGCTGAGGAAATACAGGGGTGTTCAGCGGATGAATTTCCGCCCCTCAATCCGCCAGTCCCCGCGCAGTACCTGCGCAATCGCTTCAGAATACGCGACGTGCTCTTCGCGCAGAATCTTCTCCGCCAGCGATTCGCGGGTTTCATCCTCAGCAACCGCGACGGTACGCTGCAGCACGATGACGCCGTGGTCCAGCTCTTCGTCCACAAAATGGACGGTGCAGCCGGCGATTTTCACCCCGTAGTCGAATGCCTGGGCCTGCGCATCGAGGCCGGCAAAGGCCGGCAGCAGGGAAGGGTGAATATTCAGGATGCGCTGCGGAAAGGCACGAATGAATTCCGGGCTGAGCAGGCGCATGTAACCGGCCAGGATGACCAGTTCCACGCCAGCTTCCTGGAGCACAGCCGTCATCGCCGCATCATGTTCGGCGCGCTGTCTGCCGCGCGATTCCACGAAGACCGCGTTTAGACCCATCTCTCTTGCCGCCCGCAGCCCTGGCGCGTCCGCAATATTGGAGATGACGACAGAAATTTCCGCGCCGGGCAACGTGCCTGAGCGAATCGTCTCAGCAATCGCCAGAAAATTCGAGCCGCGGCCGCTCAGCAGCACGCCCAGCTTCGCGGGTTTGGAGAACTTCACAGACATCGCTCGAAGGACGTGCTGCTTCTAGACGTAAATCACTTTCTTCTCGCCGCGAACGATGCGGCCAATCACGTAAAACTTCTCGCTTGAACGCTCGAACAACGCCTTGACCTTCTTGAACTTCTCTCCGGGAACAACCGCAATCAGCCCAATTCCCATGTTGAAGGTCTGCAGCATCTCTTCCTGCGCCACGTTGCCTAACTTCTGCAGGTGTTCGAACACGGGCAGCACCGGCCACGAGCCCAGCTCCACCTGCGCGGCGCAATTCTTCGGCAGAATGCGCGGCAGGTTTTCCGTAATGCCGCCGCCGGTGATGTGCGCAAAGCCGACAGCAAGGTCCCCGGCGGCCAGCTTCCGGATGACGGAAAGATAGCTCTTGTGCGTCTTCATCAGCGCGGCGCCGGCTTTGTCCTTGAGCTCGTTGACGTATTTCTCTGCCGTGTAGCCCGCGGTCTCAAAAAACAGCTTCCGCGCCAGCGAGTAGCCGTTGGTGTGCAGGCCGGTTGAAGGCAGCCCGATCAGAATGTCTCCCGGCTGGATCTTGGCTCCCGTGATCAGCGCTTCGCGGTCCACGACGCCGACAATAAAGCCGGCCAGATCGTACTCGCCCTGCTCATAGAAGCCCGGCATCTGCGCCGTCTCGCCGCCAATCAGCGCGCAGCCGTTGGCGCGGCACGCGTCGGCCAGCCCGCTCACAATCTTCTCCGCGATTTCCGGCTCCAGCTTGCCCGTCGCCAGGTAATCCAGAAAGAAAAGCGGCGTCGCGCCCTGGACGGCGATGTCGTTCACGCAGTGGTTCACCAGGTCGGCGCCGACCGTGTTGTGGACGTTCAGCTCGAAGGCAATTTTCAGCTTGGTGCCAACGCCGTCTGCGCTCGAAACCAGGACGGGGTTCTTCCATTTCGCCAGGTCCAGCTTGAAAAGGCCGCCAAAACCGCCAATTTCCCCCAGCACGGACTTGGTGAACGTTCGCTGCGCAAGATACTTGATGCGCTGCTTGGCGCGGTCGGCCTTGGTCAAATCCACGCCGGCGTCGGCGTAGGTCATAGATTGGGTTGCGTTCCGGGCAGGCACGTGCTGATGGTTCCATTCCGTTTGCGGATTTCCGCCGAGGCAGCGGGTTGGAGAGACTAGTCTACATGCGGAAATTGCCCGTTTTGTAAGTTGGCAGACAGCAAATTTCGTCGCCGCGAGGTAAAAGCATCCCGCCGCAATGGAAAAAGGCACGGCGCAAACCGTGCCTCCGTTACGACCGGCTTGCTTCGGCTATGCCGCGGCTTCCAGCTTCCGGGCTGCCTTCCGGCTCTGCATGAAGGCCACTGCCCCGAACGCAGCACCCGTTACTGCCAGCGTGCTCGCCAGGTCATTCGCATAGAACGGGATGGCCGCGGCGTAGGCCGCCATCGCCCCGCTCCAGGTATGCGGATACAGCGCGTTCACTTCCGTGTGGAAGCCAACGAAATTCGATACCAGGAAGAACAGGGTAGAAGAAGCGAAACTCGCGCCCACAATCCGGCCAACGCTTGCCCGGCGGTGCAGCAGCCACAAGCCGATCACGACAGCCGCGGCATACCAGGCCCACGTAATCAGGTAGTCCAGCGGATGAAAGGCGAAGTGATAGGCGTACCGGGTCAGCACGAAGTCCGTCACCATCAGGGCCGCAACCGGCGCCCACATCTGGCTCAGGGGACGGCGTGCGCCGAAAAACAGCAGGCTGCCGCCAACGGCGGTGAAGTTCCACCACGGATGCGGCGAATGGCTGCCGGTGGCAAGGAACACCCGGGTGGCAATGGCAAACAGGATTAGCAGGTACGCGCCCATGATTTCTTCTCAGGCCTTTCTCAACACTTGATTGTCCGGTTCCGGTGCCGCGGCCGTCAAGGCGGAGCCCCCTTTGCAGGGCATTTCCCCCGGAATCAGCGTCTTGACTCCCAATCTGCGACCATATTTTGCAATCTCGGACTGCATTTGTCGCAGATCGCTGCAGATTCATCGCGCATGAAACACGGACTGTTTAGTCTTATATCCGGTGCAACCTGCACCCCCTTCTGACACCATGCACCGATTTCCCTCATCCCTATCCGCGCGCTCCTCTGTGGGCGTTATGTCATCGCGACCTCGGTTGGCCAGGCCTGCCTTCGCCCAGGAGCCTCCGTACTTCGTCACCTACTCCTCCGCGCTCGAAGAGCCCGACAACCTCGAGCTCGCCTTCAAAGGAACCCAGGGCGCGCCGAAAGACGCCAACTCGTTCGCCAGCGGAACTCTTGAGATGGAATATGGCGTCCGGGCGTGGTGGACGACGGAGCTCTACCTGCAAGGCCAGACGACTGCGAACGATTCCACCATCTTCACCGGCTTCCGCCTTGAGAATCGCTTCCGCGTGCTGCCCCGCGAGCATTGGATCAATCCCGTCGCTTATATCGAGTACGAAGACACCAACTTCGCAGACCGCAGCTTTCTGGAAGTGACAGGGCACACAAACTACACCGACTACCAGGTCCCGAACGGCGTCGCGCGTACCGATGTCGAACGCGCCATCGAAGGCAAGCTGATCCTCAGCTCGAACTTCCACAACTTCAACATCAGCGAAAACTTCATTTTCGAAAAAAACCTGAAGGAAACTTCCGAAGCAGGCGAGTTCGGGTACGCAGTCGGCATCAGCCGCGCGCTGAAGCAGACCGCGGGCGGCAAGTATTGCCTGTTCTGCCGCGAGAATTTTGCGGTCGGCGGGGAACTGTACGGCGGCCTTGGAGACACGAACGACTTCGGCCTGCACGCCACGCAGCAGTACGCCGCACCGACGGTCGCGCTCAATGTGCCCAAAGGCCCGACCATCATGTTCTCGCCGAACTTCGGCCTGAACGACAACTCGCTCGGCGTGCTGTGGCGCTTTTCGGCTTCGTACGAGTTCCAGCAGATATCCAACTGGTTCCGGCACGGAGGCCCGCAGTGAAGCGCGGCGCGCTGTCCGTGGTCGCGCTGGTGATGACGCTCGCCGCCGTCGCGCTGCTCGCGCAGAACAAGGACGTGTGGCGCGCGCACGTCTCCGCGGCCGACAAGGCGCGCAGCAACCCGTTCGCGCAGGATTCCGACGCGAAGCAGGCCGGCGCGCGGCTGTACGAAATGCATTGCGCGCGATGCCACGGCGCGCAGGCGCAGGGCATCCGCAACAAGCCCGCGCTTACCGGCGCGGACGTGCAGCAGGCAACCGACGGCGAGCTTTTCTGGCTGCTGCGCAACGGCGAAATCGGCAAGGGCATGCCCGCCTGGACAACGCTTCCGGAGGCGCAGTGCTGGCAGTTGATCGCCTACATTCGCTCGCTGCCAACCACAACTCCAACACCAACGAAGACCGAGCCATGACATCGCGAAACATTTCCAGCTTCGCCGCCACACTCGCCGCGCTTGCCATTGCCGCGCTCGCGGGCTGCGGCGGAGTCGGCAACTCCGGCGCCGCACCGTCCGCACCCACCGAAAATGAAACCACGCCCGTCATTCAGAACCTGGGCGAACGCATCTTTATCGACACGCGCTTTGCGGAATACTTCGCTGTCAACATGACCGGTGTAAACAACCCGCTCGTGGTCGGTGATCCCGTGGTCGCGACCGTGCAGACGCCGAACGGCCCGGTTGCGGGCCCGTTCGCCGGACAGAGCATAAATTGCCGGTCATGCCATTTCGTTACGGAGTTCGAAGGCACGCCGCTGGGCAATCGCACGTATGCCGACTTCACGGACCACAGCCCGATACCGCTCCTCATGAACGGCTTTGACCACACGCCCCGCAATGCCATGCAGATGGTCGGAAGCTTCCAGCAACGCAGCGTCCCCATGCTGCTGCATTTCGACGGCGAGTTCGCCGACGGCCCGGACCTGGTCAAGTCCACCATGACAGGCCGCAACTTCGGCTGGAGCCCCAGCCAGTACGCGCAGGCTATCGCCCACATTGCGCGCGTGATTCGTGAAGACAACGGCAGCAACTACGCTTCGAAGACCTACACCGACGGGTATTCCTATGCGCAGATGTTTCTGGGCACCGGCCTGCCATCGGCTGACACCATTCAATCGCAATACCGAATCGACGTGACCACTGCGACCGACGACGAGGTGGTGAACGCCGTCGCCGAAGCAGTCAGCCAGTATGCGCAGGGGCTGCTGTTCAAGCAGGATGAATATGGCCGCTACTACGCGTCGCCGTATGACGTGTTTCTGCGCCTGAACCATCTGCCTGTCGCGCCCATCGCCGGCCAGACGCGCGCAGCTTACGCCGCGGAGTTATTGCAGCAGGTGACCGCACTTGGCTCCGGCGCAATTTTCGTGACCAGCGCGAACGGTTCCTTCCAGTACCACGACCAGCCGTTCCAGTTCGGCCAGCTGGAGATGCAGGGCCTCATCATCTTCCTTTCGCAGGCCGTCAACGCAACCGATGGCAGCCAGCACGCAGGCAACTGTGCGAGCTGCCATCAGCCGCCGGACTTCAGCGACTTCGGCTTTCACAACACCGGCGTCTCGCAGGACGAGTATGACGCGGTGCACGGCGCGGGCGCATTCATGGCGCTGGCCGTACCAACGCTTGCGGAGCGCAACGCAAACTACAACGCCTACCTGCCGGTCACCGGGAACCATCCGAATGCCAGCGAGACATTCCGGCGGCGCGCAGATTCCAACCCCATGCACGCCGACCTCGGCATGTGGAACATGTTCCTGAACCCCGACAAGCCGAATCCCCAATCCGCGCTGCAACAGGTTGTGTGTCCCGCCAACACGGACTGCACCACCGACGCCGGCAGGAGCGCCGCACTGGTGACGACCATTGCAAAATTCAAGACGCCGATGCTGCGCGACCTTGAGGATTCCGCGCCGTACTTCCACAACGGCAGCCGCCCGAAGTTTGAGGATGTTGTGACGTTCTATATCAACTCATCGGCGCTGGCGCGCCAGGGCAAGCTGCGCAATGCCCCGGTCGAGTTCCAGCAGATGTCAATCAGCCCGGAAGATATTCCCGCGCTGGCAGCGTTTCTCGCCTCGCTCACGGAAGACTACGACGACGCGTAGCAGGCCTGACGACGCTCCACGGCTGTGGGCTTCAATGCTCGCTATGTGGTACATTTAGCTTGCTTTTGCACGTCGAATCCCGCGTGCCGCTGGTCGGTTCCGTGGTCAGCCTGGTGAAGTCACCGTTGAAAGTCTTTCGCTGTCAGTCAGCCACTTCCTTTTTGAAAATCGAACCGGTCCGGCTTTCTGCCGTCTCGCTGGCGCTGCTTCTGGCGTTGGCCTGCGTGCCATCGGCCAAAGCCCAGCTCGAGCAGTTCGGCATCCAGAACGGCAACAGCGCGCAGAACGCGGCCGCGCAGCAGCAGATGGCCAACGAGACGAGCCGCGGCAGCGAGAGCGGCTGCACGGACCCGAACGCTTCCAACTGCGGCGGCGGCGGCGGAACGGGTGCGCAGTCCGGGAACGGCTCGCGGCAGCCTTCCGACCAGTTCAATTTCCAGCAGCCCTACCAGAGCAATTACTACAACAATGAACGCGTGCAGCCGGGCTACCGGTTTGTGCCGCAGGCCCCGACCGAGTTCCAGCGGTATGTGGGCGAAACCACGGGCGTGTGGCTGCAGGTTTTTGGCGCCAGCCTGTTCAACGGCGTGCCCACGACATTCGCTCCGGTGATCAATGCGCCGGTGACTCCGGACTACGTGGTTGGGCCGGGCGATGAAATCCTGCTGCAGGCGTGGGGACAGATCAATTTTGACCTGCACCTGACGGTCGACCGCTCCGGACAGGTCAGCATTCCACATGTCGGCACGGTGCGGGTTGCTGGGCTGAAGTTCAATCAGCTGCAGGATTTTCTGCGGCAGGCGATTGGCAAGCAGTTCCGCAACTTCGATATCAACGTCAATCTTGGCCAGCTGCGGAGCATTCAGGTGCTGGTGGTGGGGCAGGCGCGGCGGCCAGGGAACTACACGATTAGCAGCCTGAGCACGCTGGTCAACGCGCTGTTCGCGACCGGCGGCCCGTCGGTGGACGGCTCGATGCGGCACATTCAGTTGCGGCGCGATGGCCAGGTGGTGACGGAGCTCGATCTTTACGACCTGCTGCTGCGCGGCGACAAGGCGAAGGACATTTCGCTGCTGCCGGGCGACGTGATTTTCATCCCGGTTGCGGGGCCGCGCGTTGCGGTGTTCGGCAGCGTGGACAAGCCGGCGATCTACGAGTTGAAGGACGCGAGCGAGACTCCGGCGTCCGCGGTGCTGGCGCTGGCAGGCGGCACGACGACCCTGGCTTCAAACAAGCGTGCGGAGCTGGAGCGCACGGACCCGGGCGATTCCCGCCATGTCGTCGAGGTCGGGCTGGATTCCGCCGGGCTGGCGACGACGCTGAAGGATGGCGACATTCTGCGCGTGTATTCCATGGTGCCGCGTTTCGACAATGCGGTGACGCTGCGCGGCAATGTTGCCAATCCGGGGCGGTATGCGTGGCATGACGGCATGAAGATCCGCGACGTGATTCCTGACCGCGAGAGCCTGCTGACGCGGGAGTACTGGCGCGATCGCGCCCGGCTGGGGCTGCCGGTAACGGAGTTCACGCCCACCATCATCGAGAACCCGACCGCGGAGACCGAGCAGGAGTTCAACCAGCGCGTTGTGAGCGGCGACGAAGCGGCGAGGCAGCAGTCGCAGCGCGCGCAGGTGGCGCAGGGACGAATTTTCGCGGAGAACCAGGCTTCCGGCGCGAATGGCGCGGTGTATATCGGCTCGCAGCCAGGCTCGCAGCAGAACTACGGCCAGCAGAACAACGGCCAGCAAAACTACGGTCAGCAGAACGGACAGCAGGGGCAACAGGGGTATGGGCCGGACCGCCGCGGCGCGACGCAGGTGAACCAGCGCCGACCAGGTGAGCGCGGGCGCGACAGCGCTGAACAGCAGCACGCTGGGCGGTGTTTCCCAGAGTTCCGGAGGCTTCTCGGCCGGCAATGCGACGGTAGCGCCGTATGGCCCGCCGCTGCCGCAGAATTTCCCGGCGCGCAATCTGGTCGAACTGCCGGCGCCGCAGATTGACTGGTCCTACGCGGTCATCGAGCGGATGGACCCGCAGACGCTGCGCTCGCGCCTGATCCCGTTCGACCTGGGGCGGCTGGTGCTGGACGGCGATGAGAGCCAGGACCAGGTGTTGCAGCCGGGCGACGTCATAACCATCTTTTCGCAGGCGGATTTCCGCGTGCCGCGGCAACAGCAGACGCGGCTGGTGCGCATCGAGGGCGAAGTCAAGAACGCGGGCACCTACAGCGTGGAGCCGGGCGAAACTCTGCGCGAGGTGCTGGAGCGCGCGGGCGGCCTGACGCCGAACGCCTATCTCTACGGCGCATCGTTTACGCGCGAGAGCGTGCGCGAACAGCAGCAGCAGCGGCTGGATGAATACGTCTCGCAGCTGTCTGTGGAATTGCAGCACTCGGCGGCGCAGGCGGTGGCGGATTCCGGCGCGTTGCCCGGATCGACGGTGGCACGGAGACCGACGGCGTCGAACCGGAACGACATTATTTCGCAGCTTCGCGCGCTGCGTGCTTCTGGCCGCATTGTTCTCGACGTTGGCCCTACCGACCATGACGTGGCGTCTGTGCCGAACATTCCGCTCGAGGACGGCGACCATCTTGTCGTTCCCGCGCTGCCGTCGAGCATCAACGTGATTGGGTCTGTCTACAACCAGAGCTCGTACCTGTTCCAGGACGGCGCGCGGGTGAGCGAGTACCTGAAGAAGGCAGGCGGGGCGAACCGTCTGGCTGACTCGCACCACGAGTTCATCATCCGCGCCGACGGCAGTGTGACGAGCCGCAACTTCTCTTCCGACGGATTGCTGCGGAGCTTTGAGAGCTCGACTCTGAATCCCGGCGACACCATTGTTGTTCCGGAGAAACAGGTCAAGCCGTCGAACCTGCGGACGCTGCTGGCGTATTCCCAGCTGTTCAGTTCGCTGGCCCTGTCGGCCGCGACCATCGCGGTGCTGCAGTAGGTCCGGCATGGGTACCGTTGCCGCCGCGCCGCAGGCCGGCGTCGCTCAGGCGGCGCGGCCGCCGCGCATAGAACACCGCTTTGTCATCTTCATGCTGGCGTTCTGGTCCGGTTGGGTCGCTATCAAGTTTGCCAACGTGCAGTTTCTGGAAATGTACATGCTGCTTCACGGCAGCTACCTGATTGCTGCCTTCCTGCTGCGTGGACTGCGGGCGCGGATTTATGGCTTCTGGATCCGGCCTGGAATCTGGTTCGGCTGCATCATGGCGATCATTTTCGCCATTGATCTGTCAGACCTGCGGATTCCGAAGTTTGTGCCGCAGTATGGGCCGGTGTTCATCGAACACCCGCTGCTGCTCCTGGTGGCGCGCTATATCGAGCTGTTCATCGTCGTCTTTTACAGCATTTACGCCGCGGAGCTGATGCGGCGTGATCCGCGCCTGCGCTATTACGCGATGAAGACGTATGCGCTGAGCGCATGCATCAGTGCCTGGTACACGATCCTCTCGATCCCGCTGTCGAAGTATGGTGAATTTTTCGGGTACTATGACGGCCGCGGCCGCGGCGGGTTTACCGAGGGCGGCCCCTGGGGGCTTTACCTTGTGACGGCGTGCATTGTCGGGCGTGCGTTGTGGGTGCGGCGGCAGATTAGCCGGAAGCAGGCATGGATTTTTGCGGCCAGCATGGCGTTTGCCCTGGTGCTGGCCGCGTCGAAGGCGGCGGCCGCCTGCGCGCTGGCTATCTTCCTGACCGCGATCTTTTTGCGCAGCTCGTGGCGCGAGCGCGCGGCCAGCCTGGTGATGGTGGCCGCGGTCGCGACGGCGGGGTGGTACGTCTTCGACATTCCCCAGCAGTGGCAGGGCGTGCTGAAGCTGCGGCGCTCCGCCGAGCTGATTGTGCGCATGGACCCGGACAATCCCTCGACTGCCTACGGCCGCGTGGCGGCCAGCGTGATTGTGCCCCGCATGATCGGGGAACACTGGCTGACCGGCATCGGATGGGGTAACTATCCGATTGTGCGAAACAACCCGCAGTACCTGGGGATTATGCTTCCCGTCAAGGCGTACGACCTGCCCGGACTGGGACTTGTCTCCGAGGCCGCCGAGCTCGGCTTTCCAGCCTTGATCGCGATGTATGTGATGATGTTTTATCCGGTCTATCTGGCGATGAAGACCAAGTCGCACAGGCTTGTGGCCATGATGGGCCTGGCCGCGCCGGTGGTGTTTATGATGGGCGCGCAGTTCACGTTGTTTTACCCGTGGATGATGACGGCGTTCGCGTTGAGTTTCCTGCCGTTGCAGCATGCGCGGGTGCGCAGAGCGCGAGTGACCAGGCCGGCGCTGCCGGTCCGGCCGCCCGTTGGAGTGGGGGTACCAGGATGACGACAGTTGCACAGCCGCCCGTGGGCGACAATCCCGAGCTATGGCTGCAGGACGGGGCCGTTGCCAATGAGCCGGAAGACCAGAAGCGTGTCGCCCTGTTCGACATCCTGCTCATCGTTGCGCGGCAGAAGCGGCTGGTGCTGGCTTTCGGCCTCGTGTTCGCCGTGATTACGGCGATTTTCCTGCTGCTGACGCCCCGGCTGTACCGCTCGACCGTAATGATCCTGCCGCCGGAGCAGACCGCGAGCCACGGCATGGGCGGCTCACTGCAGGACCTCAGCATGGCGCTGGCATCGTCAGAAGGGGTGAGCTTCAAGAGTTCGGAAGACTTCTGGGCCGCAATTCTAAAGGGCAGAACTATCGCCTATGACGTCATCAAGACATTCAACCTGCAGCAGGAATACGGCAAGAAGAACCTGACGGAGACGCGCGCCATGCTGGACCGGCGCACCTCGATAGAAACCGACAAGGCGGGCTTGCTGAACATCAGCGTCGAAGACACGGACAAGTACCGTGCCGCCAGGATCGCGAACGGTTATGTGGACGCCATGCACCGGCTGGAAGACAAGATGTCGTTGACCGATGCCGGCCAGCGGCGGCTGTTCTTTCAGCGGGAGCTTTCAAAGGAGAAAGACGCGCTGGGCGACGCCGAGTTCCACCAGGTGGAGGTGGAGAAGAAGACTGGCGTAATCGCTCCGGGCGGGCAGACTTCTGAGGCGGTGAACCAGATCGCGGACCTCCGCGCCCACATTACGGAAAAGTCTGTCGAACTCAGGAGCCTGCAGACAGCGGCCACGGACCAGAACCCTGAAGTACAGCGCCTGAAGCAGGAGATCGCCGCCGAACAGGAGCAGTTGAAACAACTCCAGGACATGGACGTGATCGGCAAGCCGGGTGACATCGGTCCGGCGAGCGTCCCAAGCGCGACGCTCGAATACATCCGCGCCACGCGCGAAGTGCGCTATCACGAGGTGCTGTATGAGGCGCTGGCGCGGCAGCTCGAGGCGGCGCGCATGGACGAGTCCCGCACGGCGCCGGTGATCCAGATCGTTGATCCCGCCGTACCGGCTGACAAGCACGCCGGGCTGCCGCGCATTGTCTATGTGATTGCAGCTGGAATCTTCGGCATGATCGTGGGGCTGGTGTTCGCCGTCCTTCGCCAGGCGTACCGCAACCTCGAGGAATCGCCGGAGAACGGGGCCAAGCTCCGGCAGTTGAAGCAGGCACTTTCGGCGCGCGGATGAGCATCCTGGTCACCGGCGGGGCGGGCTTTATCGGGTCCTGCTTTGTGCAGGACTGGTTCGAGCAGCCTGCTGCCGGGCCGCTGATCAACCTGGATTCGTTGACATATGCCGGCAATCCGGAGAATCTCGCCGCTGTTCAAAACAAATCCGGTTACACATTTGTCGAAGGCGACATTCGCGATCGCGAACTTCTTCTGTCTGTGTTGCAAAAGCACCGCGTCCGCGCTGTCGTGCACTTTGCGGCGGAAAGCCACGTGGACCGGTCCATCCTGGGGCCGGCGCCATTTCTCGATACCAACGTGCTGGGCACGTTTGCGCTGCTCGAAGCGGTGCGGCAATATCTGTCAGAACCTGGCGCGACCGACCGCGACGCATTTCGCTTCCTCCACGTCTCCACCGATGAGGTCTACGGCTCGCTCCGGCTCGGCGGCGCAGCGTTTACCGAGCTGAGCCGGTACGCGCCCAATTCGCCCTATGCGGCGAGCAAGGCCGCGAGCGACCACCTGGCGCGGGCATGGTTCCACACCTACGGCGTGCCGGTGATCATCTCCAACTGCTCGAACAACTATGGGCCCCGGCAGTTTCCGGAGAAGCTTATTCCGCTGATGGTGTTGCAGGCACTCGAAGGCAAGCCGCTGCCGGTGTATGGCGAAGGCCGCAATGTTCGCGACTGGCTGTATGTCGGCGACCACGTGGCGGCGCTGCGGTGCATGCTTGCGCGCGGGGTCCCGGGCGAGGTGTACAACGTCGGCGGCGATGCCGAGCGCACGAACCTGGAACTGGTCGAGATGCTTTGCGATGTGCTGGACGAAATGCGTCCTGACGCGGGCGGCAGTTACCGCCGGCTGATCGCGTTTGTGGCCGACCGCCCCGGGCATGATCTGCGCTATGCGATGGACCACTCGAAGCTGACGCGCGAGCTTGGCTGGGAGCCGCGGGAGTCCCTGGAGTCTGGCCTGCGGAAGACGATTGCATGGTATCTGGACAACGCCGACTGGGTGCGCGGCGTCACCAGCGGCGCATATCGTAACTGGATTCGAGAAAATTACAGCGCTCGCGAAGCCGCGACCACGGGGGCAACGCGGTGAAGGGGATCATTCTCGCCGGCGGATCCGGCACACGGCTCTATCCCTCCACGCACGTGCTGAGCAAGCAATTGCTGCCGGTCTATGACAAGCCGATGATCTATTACCCGCTTTCCGTCGTCATGATGGCGGGCATTCGCGACGTACTGATCATTTCAACACCGAACGACACGGGCCGCTTCCTCGAACTGCTTGGAACGGGCGAACAGTGGGGCATGCGCTTTGACTACGCCGTGCAGGACGAGCCGCGCGGGCTGGCGGAGGCCTTTCTGATTGGCGAAGAGTTTGTCGCACGCCAGCCGTGCGCGCTCGTGCTTGGCGACAATATCTTTCACGGCGCGGACCTGATCCAGACGCTGCGGCGCGCAACGGCGCGGGTTGAAAAAGACGGCGGAGCGTCAGTGTTTGCCTACGCGGTCACGGAGCCGGAACGCTATGGCGTCGTCGAGTTCGACGCGCAGAAACGCGCCATTTCGATTGAAGAAAAGCCGACGAAGCCGCGCAGCCGGTACGCCGTGACGGGCATGTATTTCTACGACGGCAACGTTTGCGATTACGCCCATGATGTGAAGCCGTCACCGCGCGGCGAGCTGGAAATCACGGACATCAACTGCCGCTATCTCGAGCAGGGAAAGCTGCATACGGAAATTCTCGGCCGCGGCGTGGCGTGGCTGGATACGGGGACGCATGATTCGCTGCTGGAAGCCGGGCTGTTTATCCAGACGCTGGAAAAGCGGCAGGGATTGAAGGTAGCGTGCCCGGAAGAAATTGCGTACCGCGCCGGCTGGATTGATGCAGCGCAGGTCGAGCAGCTCGCGGAGAAGCTGGGCAAGAGCGGTTATGGCGAGTATTTGCGCCGCGTTCTGCATGAGGGCGTGTTCTAGTGGCGCGTGTTCTGCTGCTGGGCAAGGATGGGCAGCTTGGGCGTTCCTTGTCGGCGTTGCTGGGCGCCCGGCATGAAGTAACAGTCGCAGGCCGCGCGGAATGCGATTTGTTTCAGGCTGGGGCGGTTGCGGAGTTGGTTGCGCGAGCGCGGCCTGAAGTGATCGTGAATGCCGCAGCATATACGACCGTGGATCGCGCGGAAGCTGAACCGGAAGCGGCGCGGCGCGTGAACGCGGAAGCGGTTCGCGAGCTGGCTGCGGCTGCAAGGAACGCTGGTGCGCGCGTCATCCATTTCTCAACGGACTATGTTTTTGATGGCGAGAAAAGCAGCGCGTACGTTGAGAGCGATGCAACTTCGCCACTGAATGTGTACGGCCGGACCAAGCTCGACGGCGAGCGCGCATTGGCTGAATCCGGCGTGCCGCATCTCGTTCTACGAACGAGCTGGGCGTATGCGGCGGTGGGAAAGAACTTTCTTCACACCATGCTGCGGCTTGGCCGCGATCGCGGTGAAGTGCGCGTTGTGGACGACCAGACAGGGGCGCCGACTTCTGCCGAAGACCTGGCCGAAGCGACGATGGAGATTCTTGAAAAGTGGACTGGTCAGCCGGGTGGCATCTATCACGCGACCTCGCAGGGCGAGACGACATGGGCGGGTCTTGCGCGCGCCATTTTTGAGGAAGCCCGGATGGATGTGAAAGTGATTCCGATTCAGAGCAGCGAATATCCGACGCCTGCGCGTCGGCCGAAAAACTCGCGGCTGAACTGCGACACGTTGCATCGCGACTTCGGCATCCGGCTGCCGAATTGGAAAGAATCGTTGTCGCGCGTGATGCATTCGATCACGAAATGAAGCCAGGAATGCAGGTCCTTCGCTGCGCTCAGGATGACAGAAAGGATGCTGCCTGCGGTGTATCGAGAGTCAGCGATGCACTTACAAAGTAGAATTCTCAGTTCATGTCACTGCGCAACATCGCGAAAAATATGCTCTGGCATCCGGGCGGCATACGCTATGGCCGGGGGAGCTGGATCAAGCGACCGGCGCACATTGAGAACGGCCGCAACATCACACTTGGCGATGGAGTGCTGATTCGCAGGCATGGCTACCTCGCCACGGTGACGCAATGGGAAGGCGCGCAGCACAGCGGGCGCATCGTCATCGGCAGCGGGACGTATATCGGGCAGTATTTTTATGCGACCGCTCTGGATGCAATCGAGATCGGCGAAGGCTGCGTGCTGAGCGAGCAGGTCTACATCACCGATCACTCGCACGGTCTCGATCCACGCGGCGCGCCGCTGATGCAGCAGCCGCTCGAATCAAAGGGGCCGGTGCGCATCGGCGCGAAGTGTTTCCTGGGCTACCGCTGTGCCATCATGCCGGGCGTTACGCTGGCGCCGCATTGCGTGGTCGGCGCGAGTTCTGTCGTGACCCGGAGCTTTGCAGAAGGCAGCATGGTGGCGGGCTCTCCGGCGCGGCTGCTGAAGCGCTGGAATGGCGAGCGCTGGGTTCCTGCAGAAACCTAGTTGCTGGTCGGCGTAATTTCCGGGCTGAAGAACAACTCCGGATTCTCCGGCGGCACAATCGGCTTGACCACACGGGAAATCTCACCGCTCTGTTCGTCGCCCTCGCCGTATTCGCGCTCAAGGAAACGCTTTGTCAATTCGTCGCGCAGGATTGCGAATGCGTCTGCCGGCGTGTCCACGAAGCGGAACAGCTGCATGTCTTCCGGAGAAATCACTCCGTCGTTGACTAGCTCGTCAAAGTTGACGACAGTCTTCCAGTATTCGCTGCCGTAGACGAGAATGACCAGCCGCTTGGCGAGCTTGTGGGTTTGCGCAAGAGTGATGCATTCGAACATTTCATCCAGCGTGCCGAAGCCGCCGGGGAAGATGACGAGGGCTTTAGCAAGATAGGCAAACCAGAACTTGCGCATGAAGAAGTAGTGGAACTCGAAATTCAGGCCCGGGGTGATGTATGGGTTGGCGAACTGCTCGAACGGCAGGCGGATGTTGAAACCGATGGTCTTGCCGCCGGCTTCCGCGGCGCCGCGGTTGGCCGCTTCCATGATGCCGGGACCGCCGCCGCTGGCGACAACGAAGCGATGGCGGTGGCTGGTCAGCATCTTCGCCCAGTTCGTCAGCAGGTAGGCAAGTTGCCGCGCGTCTTCGTAGTAGCGGGCCATCCTGACGGCGGCTTCCGCTCGCCTGCGGCGCAGCTCGCTGTCATCGCCCTGGCCATCGGGCCGCGCGGGCTGCTCATGTTCCGGCGCGGGCGCCGCGCCGCCCGGCCTGGCGAGCAGTTGCAGCTGCGACTGCGCTGTATCCAGAGCGATGAACCGGGCGGAGCCGAAGAAGACCACTGTGTCCTGCACGCATTCGTGGCGCAGGCGCGCGAGTGGCTCCTGGTATTCCGAGAGCATGCGAATGGCGCGTCCGTCGGGGCTGTCGAGAAACTCGGTGTTCTCGTATGCCAGCCGGGCGGCCGGGCTCTGCTTGGGGTCGCTGTTCGTCATCGCCTGTTCTTTTCTCGCGCGCGGTGTGCGTGCCAGATGGAGATCTCCTGCACGCCGATCCACACATCCAGTATGCCGATTCCGCTGCACAGCCCGCGCGCGGTGCCGGAGAGCAGCCACTGTGCCCAGCGAACGGGAAGGCGAAGCAGCAGCGGGTTCTCTGTCCACAGATGCGTCCACGGCAGCACTGCCAGAAGCAGGCCGAGGTAGACGCAGACCGCCACGAGCAGCACCAGCGAAATTCGCTGCAGCCACACAGGCGCCTGCTGCGAGGAACTCGCGGGCATCGTTGTTAGTACACCACAGTGTTACTGGCGGTTGCGCTTGGGGCGCTGGTTGGACTGCAAGACCTTCTTGCGCATGCGCAGGTTCTTCGGCGTGACCTCGACAAGTTCATCGTCGGCGATGAATTCGATGGCCTGTTCGAGGTTCATGGCACGGTGCGGGGCGAGGCGAATGGCCTCATCGGCGGAAGATGCGCGCATGTTGGTCAGCTTCTTTTCGCGGACAACGTTGACGTCGAGGTCGGTGTCGCGGGAGTGCTCGCCGATGATCATGCCCTCGTAGACTTCGACGCCCGGCGGCACGAAGAGCACGCCGCGGTCCTGCAGGCCGTCGAGCGCGTAGGCGGTGGTTGCACCGTTCCGGTCTGCGATGAGAGCGCCTGTGGGGCGCAATGGAATGTCGCCCTGGTGGGCCATGTAACCGTCGAAGAGCGAATTCATGACGATGGTGCCGCGCGTTTCCGTCAGCAACTCGCTGCGCAGCCCGATGAGACCGCGGCTGGGCACGCGGAACTCGAGACGTACGCGGCCGTAGCCGTGGTTGTGCATCTTCACCATTTCGCCCTTGCGCGGGCCGAGCTTTTCGATGACGACGCCGACGTGGTTGTCCGGGATGTCGATGGTCAGGCGCTCGACCGGCTCCATAAGGACTCCGTCCACGGTGCGGGTGACGATTTCCGGGCGGCCGACCATAAGCTCGAAACCTTCGCGGCGCATCATTTCAATCAGGATAGAAAGCTGGAGTTCGCCGCGGCCCAATACCTTGAAGGCATCAGCGGATCCGGTTTCTTCGACACGGAGGGCGACGTTGGTCAGCAACTCGCGCGCCAGGCGATCGCGCAGATTGCGCGAGGTAACGTACTGGCCGTCCTTGCCGGCAAACGGCGAGGTGTTTACGCTCATCTGCATCGCGATGGTCGGCTCATCAATCGTGATGGCGGGCAGCGGCGACGGGGTTTCGATAGAAGTAATCGTCTCGCCGATCGTGATGCCTTCTACGCCCGCGATGGCGACAATGTCGCCGACTTCTGTTTCGGTTATGTCTACGCGCTTCAGGCCGTTGAAGCTGAACAGCTTTGTGATTTTTGTCTTTTGCAGGTTGCCGTCCAGCTTGGAGATGGCAACTTCCTCGCCGGTCTTGAGCGTTCCCTGGAAGACGCGAGCGATAGCGAGGCGGCCGAGGTAGTCGGAGTAGTCAAGGTTCGTGACGAGAATCTGCAGGGGCTTCGATGGGTCGCCGCTGGCAATGGGAATGGTGTCGAGAATGGTCGAGAACAGCGGCTCCAGGTCGACACCGGGCTTTTCCGGATCGAGCGTTGCGGTGCCTGCCTTGCCGTTCGTGTAGAGCACCGGGAACTCGAGCTGGTCTTCCGTCGCGTCGAGGTCGATGAAAAGGTCATACACCTCGTTCAGCACTTCCTGCGGACGGGCGTCGGGGCGGTCAATCTTGTTCAGCACGACGATGGGTCGCAGCTTTGCCTCGAGCGCCTTGGAAAGAACGTAGCGTGTCTGCGGCAGCGGCCCTTCGCTGGCGTCAACCAGCAGCATGACACCGTCGACCATCTTGAGCGCGCGCTCCACTTCGCCGCCAAAGTCGGCGTGGCCGGGCGTGTCCACGATGTTGATCTTCGAATCGCGGAAGAAGACGGCGGTGTTCTTGGCCAGGATCGTGATGCCGCGCTCGCGTTCGAGCTCGTTGGAATCCATCACGCGCTCGGCGACGACTTCGTTATCGCGAAAGACGTGGGCCTGGCGCAGCATGGCGTCCACAAGCGTGGTCTTGCCATGGTCGACATGGGCGATGATGGCGATGTTGCGGATAAGCGGCTGGCTCACGGCGAGGTACGGCTCACTTTCTATTCGGGGGCACACAATTGTGCAGGGAGTGCGCGCGAAAATGCAGCGCGCGGGACTTCTTTATTTTACCAGTGATGGGCGCGGCGAAGCCTTACTGTCCTGATTTAACGGCCGGCTCCGCGCGCAACTGTTGCAGGGAGGCCTGCACCTTTGCCCACGCGGCGGGATCCTTCGCGACGAAATTCTTGTCGGGCGCGCCGTCATTGCCGTAGAAGGCGAGAATGTTCGCACGAAGGTCCGGAAGCGGAGGCGCCATGTTTGGCGCTGTCAGTTGCTCGGTGAGCTTCGCGTAGGTCGTGTCAGCAAGCTCGTATTCGCCGGGTTCCGTGGGGCGGCCGGTGTCGAGGTCGCGCCCGGCGAGCTTCAGCCTGCCGGGGTTGCCGTCCGGCCCGAGTTGCGCCAGGTCGCTCTTGTATTGTGCAACTACAGCGAGCAGGCTCTTGCGATAGATGTCCTGCTCCTGCTGCGTCGGCAGTTTGAGCTTCAAGGCCTTCAGAGGGCCAATCTTGGGCAGAATGCGAACGATGAAAGCGAGAAATTTCTCTTTTGCGGTCGGCTGCTGGTAGCCACCGCCCCAGGCGCGTTCGTATGCGGTGTTGCTCAGCCGGTATTGAAACTTGCGTTCCGTGGCAGTAGGTTCGGCGGCGACAATCTGTTTCTTGTACGTCGCCCAGGCAATCCGCGTCGCTTCCGGAATGACGGTGGAAACATCGTGGCGATAGGTGTTGATGGAGCGGTTCTCGTCATTCACCAGCGACTGCACCGAGATGCCGTACGTGTCGAGAAATGCGCGATTGAGCAGGTCGGTGGCGACGCGAAAACCGATGAAGTCGCGATAAGCGTCTTCCTGAAACTTTCCCTGGGCGACTTCCACGACGTCGAAGCCGAACTCGGTGCGGACGTGAGCGGTCGGATCTTCGTAGTACGTGACGTGGCTGCCATATTTTGCTTCCAGTTGTGGATACTGCATCGCGGTGACGACATTCGTGGCCTGTGGATGGCCAATGATGTCGCCGTCGTAATGCGCCAGCGAGCCGATGGCAAAAGCAAACTCGTCGGCGGTGGTGGCGTCGGCCAGCAGGTTCTGCACAAAGTCGCCGGTGCGGACATAGTGCAGCAGGTC
Source organism: uncultured Acidobacteriaceae bacterium (assembly GCA_963848685.1). Classification (GTDB taxonomy): domain Bacteria; phylum Acidobacteriota; class Terriglobia; order Terriglobales; family Acidobacteriaceae; genus CAWKED01. The sequence goes on from CAWKED010000001.1 coordinate 254,069, forward strand.
GCTCATTTCATGCGAGCCATGGGGGTAGTAGCCGACGTCCTGAATGACGCTTCCGCCGTAAGCGTAACTGTGCGCCTCGGCAATCTGGTCGGGCGTCAGGCCGGGAAAGCGCCTCAGCAGCATCGGAACCACGATCGGTTTCCAGCATTCGTCCACGACCTGCTCATGAGACAGGACGGAGTAGGCCGTGCTGCTCAGGGGCAGGGCGAGAACCGTGGCCGCAATCGCCAGGCTGCCTGCGACCGCTCGAATTCGGCCACGCGTTTTCATGTCCGCAAAATCAGATGCAGGATGTTGTCTGCGCGACCATCAGGCCGCGATTACTTCTGGCAGCGTGGGCAGTAGTGACTGCTGCGTCCACCTACCAGCACTCTGCGGATGGCTGTGGCGCAGACTCGGCAAGGTTCGCCGGTTCGCTGGTAGACGCGATGTTCCAGCTGAAAAAAGCCGCGCTCGCCATCGGCATCCACGTAGTCGCTGACGGAGGAGCCACCGAGTGAGATGGCCTGGCGCAGGACTTCGACGAGCCCGACCCGCAGCCGTTCGAGTTGCTCACGGTTCAGGCGCGCTGCGAGACGTTTTGGCCGCAGGCCGGCGCGGAACAAGGCTTCATCCGCATAGATGTTGCCGACACCGTGCAGCAGTTTCTGGTTCAGGAGCGCAGCTTTTATGGGCGAGCGGCGATTGCGGAATAGAGCGACGAAGTCTTCGATGGCGATGGTGAGCGGTTCGCGGCCGGTGCCTGCGTAGGTTTCGACGCCAATCCGGGAATGCTTTGCCGCGCGCGATTTTTTCGCGGGTTTGCCGCCGCGGCCTCGGTCGATGGCTTCGTCGTCGGGATAGACGGACAGGCGTCCGAAGCGGCGCGCATCCACAAAGCGCAATTCCTTGCCGTTTGATAGCCCAAGCACGGCGTGGGTATGTGGCGGCCGTTCGACTTCAGGACTGTTGACGAGCAACCGCCCCGTCATGCCGAGGTGCACGAGCCACTGCGGCGTCTGCCTGCCGTGCTTCAAGTCGAAGACGACTGTCTTGCCTACGCGATGGACGCGCGTAATGATTGCGCCGGTGAGCGTGTCGGCCATTTTGTCCGGCGCGGACTTCATCGGCTCAGGCTTCTCGGAGAACCAGACTTCGCGAATGCGCGCGCCGGCGACGCGCGCATGCACGCCATTCGCTACGGTCTCTACTTCTGGAAGCTCCGGCATGTGTAACTGCGATTGCGCTATTTTGCCGCGGGCTGTGTTGCTGCCGGCGGCGGAGGCGTTGTGGCAGCGGGCGCGGACGGGGCGGCTGCCGGCGGCGTCGGGGTAGCGGGCTTTGCTGCCGGGGCCGCAGGCGCGGCAGGCGGAGCCTTCGGCGCGGGCGGCTTGTCAGAGACCGCAACCAGCTCGACGTCAAAAATCAGGTCGGCCTTGGGGCCGATCTTGCCCTGCGGCGCTCCACGTTCCCCGTAGGCAAGCTGCCAGGGGATGAACAGGCGGCGCTTGCCGCCAACGTGCATGCCTTCGAATCCGGTGTCCCAGCCGGGAATGATGCGGTGTGCGCCAACGGGGAACGTCGCCGGCTCGTGGCGGTCATAGGAAGAGTCGAACTTTGTGCCATTGGAGGCGAGCCACCCGATGTAGTTCACCGTGAAGAAGCCGTGCGCAGGCGCGATCTCGCCGGTGCCGACCGCGGTGTCAATGTAGCGGAGCGAATAGGCGGTCTGGACCTTGCCCACGGCGGGCGGCAGGCCGGCGGGTGTGAAGGGCTTTGGCTCCGCACAGGGCGCGGCGCGGCGCGCCGCCGTGTGCGCCGCCGTGTGGTGCGTTGCGGTGGAAGTGGTTTGCGCGGAGGCGCCGCAGGCGAGCGCGGCAGGAAGGGCAGCCAGAAGAATGGAACGGAGCATTTTCACTTCACAAGTGTAGAGGCAGTGCGGGCGGTGCGTCGTGCCGCGGCAATTTACAATCCCAAAGGGACACATGCCAGCCAAAACCGCTATCGTGCTCGGCGCCCAGTGGGGCGATGAGGGCAAAGGAAAAATCGTAGACGTGCTCAGCTCCCACTTTGATGTAGTGGCGCGGTACGCGGGCGGCCACAACGCGGGACACACGGTCATCATTGGCGGCCAGCGTTTTGTGCTGCAGCTGATTCCGTGCGGCGTGTTGCGGCCGGAGTGTCGCGCGGTCATCGGCAACGGCGTCGTGCTGGACCCGATGGCGCTGCTGAGCGAGGTAGACAAGCTGGCCGCGCTGGGCCTCGACGTGTCGAAGCAGTTGTTTATCAGCGACCGCGCCCAGGTCATCCTGCCGTATCACCGGATGATTGAGCTGGCGGCGGAAAATGCTCCCGGCCGGATGAAGATCGGCACGACGAGCCGCGGCATCGGGCCGGCCTATGAAGACAAGGCGGCGCGGAGCGGGCTTCGCGTGGTGGACATGCTGAACCCGGCTATCCTGCGCACGCACATCACCAACGCGTGCCACGAGAAGAACACGATTGCGCGGGCCCTGTTTGGCACTGACCCGCTGGATCCGCAGAAGATTTATGACGAGTACGCGCGCGCGGCGGAGCGCATTGCTCCGTTCGTGACAGATACCGGCCTGTTGCTGCATGAGGCGATCCGCGACGGCCGGCGCGTGATGTTTGAGGGCGCGCAGGGCACGATGCTTGATATCGACCATGGCACATATCCGTTTGTGACGAGTTCCAGCGCGACCGCCGGCGGCGCAACCATCGGGACCGGAATCGGCCCGACAGCAATCGGCACCGTCATCGGAGTGACAAAGGCGTACGTCACGCGGGTCGGCGAAGGTCCGTTCCCGACGGAAATTCACGATGCGGCGGGCGAAGAATTGCGCGCGCGCGGGCAGGAGTACGGCGCAGTCACGGGCCGTCCGCGCCGGTGTGGCTGGCTGGATCTGCCGCTGCTGCGGTATTCGAACCGCATCAACGGCACGGAGTGGCTGGTAGTGACCAAGCTCGATGTGCTGGACAGTCTGGCGGAGATTCCGGTCTGCACGGGATACAAGGTCAACGGCAGGCTTACGGATTCCGTGCCGGCTGACGTGCGCGGACTGGAGACTCTGGAGCCGGTCTACACCAGGCTGAAGGGCTGGCAGGAGCCGACCGAGGGAGTTACCGAGCGGGACCGGCTGCCGAAAGTCGCGCAAGATTATCTGGATTTCGTCGAGAAGCATTCGAACGCGAAGATCGGGATGATTTCTACCGGGCCTGACCGCGACCAGACGATCACGCTGCCAGAGTTTGCGGCCACACTTCAAAGCTGATGGATTTCGTAGCGGGAACTCTGCCGACAACGTCGAAACGCGAGAAAATTGAACAAACCCCAGCGCTCGCCAGCGCAGACAGGCCCAAGCCGCATGCTTAAGTTTTTTGCAATTGTTCTCCCCGTCGTCGTGTTCGCTTCGTCCGTATCAGGAACAGCGCAGACGCCCGCTGCCAGTGGGACTACCAGCACGACGATAACGGCGTCGCCGAACCCGCTGAGTGCGGGCCAGAACATCACGGTCACCGCCACGGTGAAGAAGATTTCCGGCTCCGGCACTCCGACCGGGTCCGTGCAGTTTTCCTCCGATGGAGTTGTGCTGGCGACGGAGCCGGTGAACGGCAGCGGCATCGCGGCATTCACGGCGAGCACCAACGGCTATCAGGCAGCGACCTACCCGGTGACGGGCAAGTATTCCGGCGATGCCAACTTCAGCGGGTCGACGTCCCCTGCTGTGAACGTGACGCTGAACAAGGCGGCGACAGGGACGACGTTGTCGGCAACGCCGAATCCCGTCAACGTGCCAAACAGCGTGACCTTGAAGGCGACGGTGGTCCGCACGGCCAGCGGTTCGACCGGCGCTCCGACCGGCTCGGTGACGTTCTACTACGCGGGCGAGCCACTGGGCAGCGCCGGGCTGAATGCTTCCGGCGTGGCGAGCCTTACCGAGAGCTCGAACGGCATTCCTGCGAACAGCTACGGGGTGACGGCGAAATACTCCGGTGACACGGCGGACAACGCGTCAACCTCCAGTGTGGTGACCGTTGTGGTCAGCACGCCGCCTCTGGCGGTTTCGCCTTCGACTGCGACGGCAGGGGCGGGACAGAAGGAGCAGTTCAGCATTTCCCCGAGCGGCGTCGCGGTAGCGTGGCAGGTCAACGGTGTGACGGGCGGCAGCGCTGCCACCGGCACGATCACGACGGCCGGCTTATACACCGCGCCCGTGGGAGCGAGCGTTCAGGCCGTGACCATTACGGCCATCCCTTCAACGCAGGGATACAAGCCCGCATCGGCAAGCCTGAATGTAGCGGCCGCCGGCCAGGTGAGCATAACGAACAACGGCCAGGTCGCGAGTTACTCGATCAAGGTGCCTGCGACGGTTTCCGCGGTCAGCGTGGAGTTTGGCCAGACGACGAGCTACGGCAAGTCAACCTGGAAGGTGACGCCTTCGGGGGGCACCGCGACTGTGCTGGTGGCAGGCATGGTGGGTTCCAGCACATACCACATGCGTGCGGACCTGACCGTGTCGAACGGCACGGCTACGGACGAAGACCATACGTTCACGACGACGACTTCGCTGTCGCCCAACCAGGGGATTTCGGAAAGCGCTTCCACGCAGCCGAACATGACGCCGCAGCCCGGGATCGAGTTCGTGGACAACATTTATAACGGGGCGTTTGCCTACGACCTGAACGGGAACCTGCTCTGGGCGTATCCGGACGCCGGTTTCCCGGCCGGGTACCAGTTCCAGCCGACCGAGTTGCTCGCAAATGGTCACGTGCTTCTGCAGGTTTCCCCGGGCAGTCCGGACCCGCTCAATGGCGGCACTCCGGCCGGCGCCATCTATGAGGTTGCCCTCGACAACACCATCATCCGCTCGGTCACGATCCAGCAGTTGCAGACCAGCCTGAATACCTACGCGCAGGCGAACGGCTACAGGGACAAATACGGCAATCTTCCCCAGCTGACAGACATCCACCACGAGGTGACGGTCAATCCGACGACCGGCCACTGGCTGATCATTGCCAACTACATCGTGACGAACAGCGGCGTGACCGGCTATCCGTCCAACCAGCCTGTGCTGGGCGATATCGTTCTTGACGTCAACCCGGGCAATAACTTCTCCACCGGCTGGATATGGAATGAATTCGACCATCTTGACGTCAATCGCCACCCCTACGGCTTTCCGGACTGGACGCATTCCAATGCGGTGACCTATTCCGAGGACGACGGCAACATCCTGGTCAGCAGCCGCCACCAGTCCTGGGTGATGAAGGTGCAGTACAAGGACGGCACCGGCGACGGGACATTGCTGTGGCGACTTGGCTACCAGGGCGACTTCAAGCTGGTCGGCGGGACCGAACCGCAGGACTGGAACAACGGACAGCACCAGCCTTCGTTTACGACGACAAACACCACCGGCGTTTTCGGCCTGACTCTGATGGACAACGGCACCTACCGCATGTTCAACGACGGATCGCAGTGCCTGCAGCAGACGATCACCAATCTCTGCTACTCGCGGCTGCCGATTTTCACCGTGGATGAGACGCAGATGACGGCCACATTGAGCAATCCAGCCAATGCTCAGCTGTTTGCGCAGTGGGGCGGCAACGGTGAGCAGCTTGCCAACGGCAATCTGGAAGGCGACTTCTGCGGCATCGTTCCGGGCTCACAGGTCGTGGAAGCCATTCCGGGAGTGACGCCGCAAATGGTGTGGTCGATGTCGACGCCGGGAACGTACCAGTATCGCGCGCACCGGATACCGAGTCTTTACCCCGGCGTGCAGTGGACAGGCAAGGAAGACCCGGCGCCGAGCGTGACGAAAAAGTAGAAGCAAATCTGACAGGGAGCAATGAGAAGGCCGAAGCATTCGCTCCGGCCTTTCGCTTGCGCGAATTTCCTGCCATCAGTATTTCGGGATGGACTTGTCCACCTTGTCGCTCCACGCCAGGATCCCGCCGGCGAGGTTGGACACGCGGTGGAAGCCGGCGGCCTGCAGGGCGAGCGCGGCCTGCTGGCTGCGTCCTCCGACTTTGCAGTGGACGACGATTTCCGCGCCCGGCTCGAGTTCGTGGAGGCGCGAGCCGAGCTGGCCAAGCGGAATGAATTTCAGGTCCGGCTTGATGGCCTTCAGGTTGGCGATGTCGAACTCGTGCGGCTCGCGCACATCAAGCAGCACAATTTTTTCACCGGCATCGAGCCGGCGCTTCAACTCTTCCACCTGCATCTGGGCAATGGGGTTGGACACGTCGTCGTTCTCTCTTTCTGCTGCGGACGGGATACCGCAGAACTGCTGGTAGTCAATCAACTCTGTCAGGGTGGGATGCGTACCGCACACCGGACAGTTCGGGTTCCTGCGCAGCTTGAGCTCGCGGAACTTCATGGTCCAGGCATCGACCAGCATCAGGCGGCCGATGAGCGGCGATGGCGCGCCGAGGATTAATTTGATGGTTTCCGTCGCCTGAATGACGCCCACCAGGCCGGGAAGGATGCCGAGTACGCCGCCTTCCGCGCAGCTTGGAACGAGGCCCGGCGGCGGCGGCTCCGGATACAGGCAGCGATAGCAGGGCCCGTCTTCCGTCGCGAAGACAGTCGCCTGACCATCGAAGCGGAAGATGGAACCGTAAACGTTCGGTTTACCGGTTAACACGCAGGCGTCGTTGACGAGATAGCGCGTCGGAAAATTGTCCGTTCCGTCGACGATGATGTCGTAATCGCGAAACAGGTCGAGCGCGTTGGCGCTGGTCAGCATGGTTTCATGCATGACGACGCGCGTGTTTGGGTTCAGCTTTTCGAGCTTCTCGGCGGCGGACAGGATTTTGCGCTTGCCGACATCGGCGGTGGAGTGGATGATCTGCCGCTGCAGGTTGCTCTCGTCCACGACGTCGAAATCCACCAGGCCGAGCGTGCCGACGCCGGCGGCGGTGAGGTAGAGCGCGAGCGGCGAGCCGAGGCCGCCGGTGCCGATGCAGAGCACCTTCGCTGCCTTGAGGCGGCGCTGGCCTTCCATGCCGACTTCCGGAAGGATGAGGTGGCGCGAGTAGCGGGCGATCTCTTCATTGCTGAGTTTTGGCAGCGAATCGAGCGGCCCCGCATACGCGGGCTTGTGGCGCGGCGCTCGCACGGGTGGTTCCTGCGTCAGCGGCTCGGCCACCGCTGCAAGCGAGGCGGGCACGCCGCCGGCGATTGAAGGAATGATGCTGAGTTCGTCGGAATCCTTGACGGCGGTTTCCGTGCCATTGCCGTAGCGGATGTCGTCATCGTTGACGTAGACGTTGACGAAGGCACGCAGCTTTCCTTCCGGCGTGAACAGGTGTTTCTGCAGCTCCGGATGCGCGGCAGTCAGCGCGTCGAGCGCCTGCCGGACCGTGGCGCCGCCGACTTCCACGGATTCTTGCTGGTTGGTGTAGACGCGCAATGGCGCGGGAATATGGATTGTCATCGAACGCCTCAAACCTGATTTTACTTAGGTTGCGTATTTAGATGATTCGGGGACACGTCCAGCTTCCGCTATCGGTACGGAACAAGCGAAAGAGGCGTCCGGGCGAGTCCGCCGGCTGGGTTCAGGCCGCTTTCAGGGCCTCGAGTACCTTGGCAAGGCCGGCGGAATCCTCGAGGTTCGCGGAATCGGCGGCCAGCTCGCGATCGATGCTGCGCGACAGTCCGGTGAGGACCTTTCCCGGGCCGACCTCGATGAACTTCCTCGCGCCGGCCGCACGCAGCGCGGCAATGCATTCGACCCACCGGACGGCGCCTGTGACTTGGCGAATAAGCGCGTCACGCGCCGCTTCACCGGTCGTCACCGCAACTGCGTCCACGTTGCAGATGACCGCCACCTGCGGGTTGGCGAATTCGGTGTTGCGCAGGTCAGCGGCCAGGCGGTCCTGCGCGGGCTGCATCAGCGCACAATGGAATGGCGCGCTGACTGGCAGCATGACGGCGCGCTTCGCGCCGGCGGTCTTCGCGAGCTCGGCGGCGCGCTCGACGGCGGCCTTCGCGCCGGAAATGACGGTCTGCTCCGGCGAATTCATGTTGGCCGCGCTGACCACCTGGCCTGTTTCACTCGCGGCCTGCACGCATACATTCGTAACCGCTTCTGCACCTACCCCCAGAATGGCTGCCATCGCGCCTTCGCCGGCCGGGACTGCTTCCTGCATGTAGCGTCCGCGATTGCGTACCGTGCGAACTGCGTCCGCGAAGCTCAGCGTGCCCGCGGCGACATGCGCGGAATATTCGCCAAGCGAATGACCGGCTGCAATGTCTGGACGGATGCCCTGCGCGGCCAGCACGCGCGCCGCCGCAATGCTCACGGTCAGGATCGCCGGCTGCGTGTTTTCGGTCAGCTTGAGCTTATCTTCCGGGCCTTCAAAACAGAGTCGCGAAATGGAAAAGCCGAGTGCGTCGTCCGCTTCGTCGAAAACAGCCTTCGCTTCAGGAAAGCTGTCGGAGAGATCGCGACCCATGCCGACGGATTGCGATCCCTGGCCGGGAAAGAGGAATGCGGTATTGTGCATGCTCATGCGAAGTTCATTTCAACGCATGCGCTGACGCAAACGCAAATGCAGCCCTCCGCTTCGCTGCGGAATGACAACATCCGTCGCTTCACTCGTATCGGAGCGCTTCAATCGGATCCAGTGTCGCCGCGCGCCAGGCCGGATACAGCCCGAACACCAGACCAATCCCGCAGCTCACCACAAATGCAATCGTTGTCCAGGCCAGGCTCATCGCTGCCGGCAGGAAGCTGACCAGTGCGTGCACGATCAGCGTCAAAATGCCGCCGATACCGATGCCGATCAGGCCGCCGACCGCGCACAGCGTAATTGCCTCAATCGTGAATTGCAGCATGATCGTTCGCCGCTCGGCGCCGATGGCCTTCCGGACGCCGATTTCCTTCGTGCGCTCGGTCACGCTGACCAGCATGATGTTCATCACGCCGACGCCGCCGACCATCAGGCCAACGCTCGACACCGCGAACATGAATGCGAACAGCCCGCCGGTGATCTCCGTCCATAGCTTCGTGATGGAATCCGGCGTGAAGATCTCGAAGTTGTCTTCCTGCTGCGGGCGCACCTTGCGCCTCACGCGCAGCAGCGTCCGCATCTCTTCAATCACAAGGTTGCGGTTCTTCTCGTCATCCGACTTGACGCTCAGCCAATAGTCCTTCTGCTCAGGATGGATTTTCTTGAACGTGCTGAGCGGGAAATACACCGTGTTGTCATCGGGATTCTTGCCGCCGGAGAAAAGGCTCTTTCGCTTGGCCACAACGCCGACGACGGTGAACACGTCGCCTTCAATGGTCACTTCCTTGCCGACTGGATCTGCGCTGCCAAACAGCGGGTCGGCGACGTCCTTGCCCAGGACGGCGACATCGGCCGCGCGGTCCGCGTCTCCCTGGTTGAAGTAGCGGCCATATTCGACGGGAATGTCGTAAACCTTTGGCGCGTCCGGGTCATCGCCTTCAAGAATCGTTCCGGAAACGCTCTTGGTTCCATATTTCACGCTCAGCGTCCCGGCGTTGAATTGCGGGTTCCAGTAACGCAGGCTTCCGGAGGCGGCTGCGACATGAGGCAAATCGCGCATGGCTTCCACGTCTTCATGGGTGAGTTGCTTGCGCGTCAGCATTTCGCTTGTCGGCCGCGTGCCGATTACGGGAAAGCGAAATGCCCAGATGACGTTCGTCCCGAGCTGTTCGACGGCGGCGTTGACCTGCTGGTTGAGCCCGTTGATGGCGGACGAAATGAGAATCACCGTCATAACGCCGATAACGATGCCGAGGATGGTGAGTCCTGAGCGCAGCTTGTTGGCGCGAATGGTTTCAAACGCCATCGCGACGGCCTCGCGGCCCATGCGCGCGTTGTGCAGCCTGTCTCTCTTGATGGCCATTTACATCTCCGCCCGCAGCGCGACGATTGGGTCGAGCATCGCAGCCTTGCGCGCCGGATAGACGCCGAAGAAGACACCGACCGCAGTCGCAACAAACAACCCCGCAAGCACCGACCAGAGCTGGATGGAAGAGGGGAATCCGACAATCAGCGTGATCGCTTTCGCGGCCAGTCCGCCGCCCAGCACGCCGATGAAGCCGCCGACCAGGCTCATGGTGCCGCTTTCAATCAGGAACTGCAGCATGACATCCGTACGGCGCGCGCCAAGCGCCTTGCGTACGCCGATCTCCCGCGTGCGCTCCGTCACACTGACCAGCATGATGTTCATGATCACGATGCCGCCGACGACCAGTGATATCGCGGCAATCGCAATGACAACCGCGGCAAAGCTTTGGCTGATGCTCTTCCACAAACCAACAAACGTATCGTTGGTCGCAATCTCGAAGGAATCCATGCCGCCCAGCGGGTCATGCCGCCTCAGCCGCATCAGGGAGCGCACTTCGTCCACCGCGGCGTCCAGGCGCGCGCCTGCGTCGCCGGCTTTGACATAGATCGTCGTGCTCTTGTTGGCTGCGCCGTACGTGTTGACGAAGGCATGGATGGGCACAGCCACCCAGTTGTCCTGGCTCTGGCCGAGCGTCTTGCCCTGCTTCTCACCGACGCCGATGACGGTATAGATTTCGCCGTCCACGCGCAGTTCTTTGCCCACGGGGTCGCCGGCCGGCATCAGGTTGTCCACAATGTCAGAGCCGATGAGGGCGACATGCGAGGCCCGCTCATCATCGCCCGGAGTAAAGGCGCGGCCTTGCGTAATGTTCAGGTTGTACATAACCGGCATCTCGCTGGTCCATCCGCGAATATCGGTGTCCGTGGTGGACTGGGTGCCGTACACGACCTTGCCGGTGGAGCTATAAATCGACCCGACGGCCTGGCAGAGCTTGCAGTTGTCTTTTATGTACTGGAAATCGTCCAGCGTGATGTTCTTCCGGCGCTGATAGCGGATGTATTCCTCGTAATTGAAGATCACGGCCGGCTGCTTGGAGATGGTGAACACGTCCGCGCCCTTGCCGTAGACTTTCGTCGCGACATACTTGTTGGCGCCGTTGACCAGCGTCACCACCGCGATGACAGAAGCCACGCCGATGACCACGCCAACCAGCGTGAGCACGCTGCGCAGCTTGTTCGCCCAAAGCGAAGCCAGCGCCAGCTTCATGGCCTCAAGAAAATTCATCCCGATGTGTTTACTACTGTACCGAGGCGGGGGTGAATATTGCACTGACAGTTGTCAGGACGGCTCCGGACCAGGTCTGGCGGATTCGGCAGCTTTCGGGATGACAAGTCCGACTTTGCGGGATAAAGTGCCCTGGCCTTCCGCTTAAGTTCACCACTCCCGGAGCTTTACTGAATGTCTTTCTGCCGTCTTTTCTCCGCCGCTGTCGTGTTCTTGGTATCCGGCCTTGCTTCAGCCCAGAACACTCCGTTCCCACTAACGGTGATGAGCGATCCAGACATCGTCGTACTCAGCTTCGAAAGTCTCGTATTTCCTCAACCTGAAGGGCCAGGATCGGTTCTGCACAGCATGTCCGGCACATGTTTGCCTATGCGAATGCGAACGTTGTGGTGGCCGACCTCAACCACGATGGTACGCGGACATCGTGGCCAGTTTTGGAAACGAAGTGCAGGTCATAGACGGAATGCCGGCGGTGGCGCCGATGCAACGTCCGCAGCTTTCCGCTGGACTATGCGGTAAACGTGTACTTGACCCTCGCGGACCTGAATGGTGACGGCAATCTAAACATTGTCGCTCGACGGATTTGGCGCCGATGCGCTTTTGGGTGACGGCAAAGGGGGCTTCTGAACCTGGGTCTTCATTCCTTCTCCTCTTCGCCGGCGGTGGTTGATGCCGACGGCGACGGCAAGCCTGATCTGGTGGGGAATAACCTCGTTGCCCACTGGATTCCTGGCCACGATCGAGTTGAACCGCTGGAGACGGCACGTTCTCCGAGCCGTCAGGTTCGCTCACGGCACCGATACGGATGCCCGAGCGGTAACGGCTGACTTCAATGGTGACGGCTCGCTGGATGCTGCGACTCTGGTGGCGCAATCGCGGTCGAAACAAGTTGATGCTCACCTGCGAACTGTCCAATGGCGACGGCAGCTTCGCTATGAGCCGGGTCCACTGCTTCTCTGGGGCAGCTTGTTTCTTTACAACAGCGCCTTCTACATAGCCGACCTGAACAAGTGATGGTCGTCCGGATGTGGTCGCGATTGAGCTTGCGGGCTCTGGTTCAGCCGAGCAGGTGGTCGCCTGTTCAACACCGCTGGCAGCGGGTTCGCGTGCGGTTCTCTCCAGTCCGTCTACCAAACCAGCAGCTACGCTCTTCATCGCGAGCGCAACCGTGGCAGACGTCGACGGGGACGGGAAGCCGGATGTTCCTGCTGAGCGTCTACGACACCTCGTCTCTGGTAGACACGCTGCATCGGCCAAGGGAAATGGCGCCGGAAGTTTTGCGCCTGCTGTTGCTCTAGGCGCTTCTGCGACGGGTGTCGCTTCTGCACAGCAGCTTCTTGTTGCCGATACGAACGGCGACGGCATTCCGGACGTCGTCGTAAGCGACGGCGGAGGAGAAAGCGTGATGTTCACCCGCAGCGCAGGCGGAACCTATACGAGCAGTCCGATTAGCGGGATCGTTCGAGGCATCGCGGACCTGAACTACGACGGCATCAATGACCTCATCACTGCCGCGCCTGGGCTTCTGATTCCACATTCACTTTTTATCTCGGCGGGCTATCGAAGACCAGCTCGACTATGACGACGCAGTTCCAGTCCAATGCTGGGAACTTGCCAGCGGTCGCCGTGGGTGATGTGAATGGCGATGGCTTTCCCGACCTGGTGATACAGGGACTGGACGCCAGTGGAAGTGAAATTGCTGTAGCTACGAATGACGGTGCAGGGAACTTCACCCTGACGACAGACACCATTCAGACGCTGTTCGTGGGCAGCATGGAACCCTTGCCTCGCCAAGTTGAATCGTTCGGCAAAATCCTCCGGCCAGTCTGCGCACATGGATTTGGTGTTCTGCCAAAGGGCGTGTGTGTCTTATCTCAATCAGGGCAACACGCAGCCTGCTCGACTTGCTTTGACGTCGGTTCACTTGCAGGCATCCACAAATCCTGTCGAAGCCGGCCAGACCACGTCGCTGACTGCCACCGTGACGGCTGCTACAGGTTCCGGGACGCCTTCGGGCACGGTCACCTTTTGGAATGACGGCGTCGTGCTGGCCACCGTTAACGTCACCAACGGAAAGGCTGGTGCTGTCCGCGCCTACGTCCGGCATCCGACAAGGGCTGCACGGGGTTTCCGCGGTGTACAACGGCAGCTCTACGTTTGCTTCTTCCGTCTCCAACGCGCTGCTTGTAGCGGTCAAGGCATCGCCATCCCGACGCAAACGTTTCTCCTCACGAATCCGTATCAGGTCGCGGAAGGTTCGCCCGAGGTTCTGACTGCGTCGGTCATTCCAGGCGTTGGCCCGGGAACGCCGACCGGGAAAGTGTCTTTTTCCGCGTCTCCCGATGGAAGCTCGCAGACTATTCCGCTGGCGACGGTTGCATTGAACAATGGCCGTGCTGTATTGACCGCCACGGTTCCGGTCGGTTTTCCAGCCGGGCACATACCAGATCGTTGTCAGTTATCTGGCGGCGCGGATTGCACCGAGCGACAGCCGCGATGACCCTGATACCGGCTACGTCTACCCGCAATACAAAACCACGACAACGATCACGTCGATACCGATGCAGCTCAATCCGAACGCTCCCCCACAGGTTAGCGTGACAGTAGTGAACGATGATACGACTGCCTATCCGACTGGCACTGTGGAGCTTTTCATAGGAGACTTGCCGGTCGGAAATCTGTCTCTGGCGACGAATCCTTCGCCGGGAACGACCGTGTATTCAGGCACGCTGAACATCTTCGGAGTTCAACCCGGCGAGCAGCAAGTGGTTACTCCGGGCCACCGGCCGACACCCTTCCCTTGTATCCGCAGGCCTCGCGAATCTCCAGAAAGGGGCGGCTGCGGATACGCTCGGCCTTTCTGGCAGCAGCGTCCTCATTGTCCTGGCAAGCGGCGATCAACTGAGCTACCCCATCCCGAATTGCGCCGTGATGTTCCTTACAGGTTCAGTGGATGTAAACGGTGACGGCAACAATGACGTGGTTGCGCAGTGTCCCGAAATGTTAATCGTGCTGCTGGGCAACGGTGACGGCACACTCCAGGCGCTCACCCTGCGAACTTCTTCTCGGTGCCTGCCGGAGAGCAGACAGTCACCGCAACCTATTTCGGCAGCCAGATCGTGGCCGCTTCAACGTCAGCGCCAGTCGATGTGTATGTGCAGTAGATGATCGAAGTTCGCGCTAAACCACGTTCGGCGGAGTCGGCAGCTTTTTCAGCCGCAGGATTTCCTGCACGAAGTGCGCGACGCGGCTTACCTGTTCGCGCGCTATCGGCAGCATGTCCTGCTGGATGCGGCGGCTGGTGTCGGGCATACTCATCAGGTCCAGCGCGAGGGTCGCGCTCTGCAGCGGATTGTTGATGTGGTGTGCGAGTTCGCGCGCCACCACAAAATCGTTGGCTTCGCGTTCCCGTTCGAGCAGCACGCCCGCCGTCACGCGCGACTGAATGGCCGCGCCGACAAAGTGCGCCAGCCCGGTCAGGATGCGAACATCTTCCGCGTCGAAATGCCGTTCAGGATTGTGCGTGACCACCCACAGCGTGCCCTGCTGATGCCCGGCGGCATTCCACGGAATCAGCAGGGCTTCTTCCATTGGTTTGGCGCCGGCTTCGTAAAAGTAGGTGAAGTGCCGCTCCGGCAGCATGAACAGCTGCGGCATCTGCGATAACACCGTCGAGCCGCAAGGACTGAACTCGAACGGCGTGCCGCCGCCGACGAAGCCGGAATACTCGCCGGCGGTCGCGATCCAGCGGAACCTGGGTTCTTCGCCAGGCTCCTGCTCCCGCAGGCTAATGCCGGCCGAATCCGCCTCGCACAGATCAAGCGCCAGCGCCAGCAGGCTGTTCAACATCTCCTGTGTGTCCGCGGCCAGAAGGCCCGCAAGCTCGTGCAGCGCGGAGATTTCCGCCTTCAGCCTCGGCACGCGCGGCGTACGCTGCTCCAGTAGCGGCGTGATGCACACTTCCTCATAAGAGAAGACGGGCGCGGTGCCCGTGGCCGGAGTTTGTTCTGCGGACGGCATGAGACCTCCAAGTATAGGACAGCAACGCAACAGCCGGGACACGCATTTCCGACTCGGAGGGGCCGATGGAAAATGGAGCTGGCGAAGGGACTTGAACCCCCGACCGCCTGATTACAAATCAGGAGCTCTACCAACTGAGCTACGCCAGCCCGTCCTGAAATTTTACATGACCGGATGCGCCGTCTTGCCCGCATGCGACACTCATCCCGGATGAAGCAAACACCCGCGAGGACCTTCCCGGCCGCCCTTTTTTGGGTTAGTTGCGTGCAGTTTTTCGTCTTCGAAGCGATAAGCATCCATGCAGCCGGCCCGGCCTACAGCCTGCGGGCCGATGTCATCAGCGACCTGGGCGCGCTCGGCTGCCGTTCCCAATTCTGCTCACCGCTGCATGGCTGGATGAACGCATCGTTTGTAGTGCAGGGAATGCTGATCGCGTGCGGCGCATGGTTCTTGCGGGACAGGTTCCCCGCCGGGCCCCTGACCGCCGCGGCGATGTGGCTTCTCATCGCCTCCGGAGCCGGCGTCATCGGCGTCGGGCTGGCTCCCGAGGACAGCGCGGCACGCGCCTGGCATGTTCCGTCCGCTGCGGTCCACTTCGTAGGCGGCATCCTGGGCATGTTGCTTCTTGGGATAGCGTTCCTGCGCGCGAAAAAAGTTTGGCCGGCGTTTCTCTCCCTGGTCGCAGGCAGTTTCGCGCTGATCGCATTCACCCTGCTTGCGCTCGACGCGGGCCTCTTCGAGCGCTGCGTTGCTTACCCCTACACCATATGGCTGGTGGCGATGGGGGCACGCATCCTGGCGGCCGGGGAAGTTTAACAAACACTTGCGCCAATAAAATAAAACAAGATGCCCCAACAGCAGGCCCACCTGGCCAACTGGACTCCCCGCTACAACCCGTGGTTGATAGCTCTGGTGGTCACTCTCGCCACGTTCATGGAAGTGCTCGACACCTCCATCGCGAACGTGGCGCTGCCGCACATCGCAGGCTCCGTCGGGGCCAGCGAGGAAGAGGCGACGTGGGTCCTGACCAGCTACCTCGTCGCCAGCGGCGTCGTGCTGCCGATTTCCGGATGGCTGTCCACGCGCATCGGGCGCAAGAAGTACTACATGAGCTGCGTCGCCATCTTCACGGTCTGCTCGTTCCTGTGCGGACTGGCGCCCAGCCTGCCGCTGCTCATTTTCTTCCGCATCCTGCAGGGGCTGGGCGGAGGCGGGCTCGCAACCTCGGAACAGGCCATCCTTGCCGACACGTTTCCCGTGTCCATGCGCGGACAGGCGTTTGCTGTCTATGGCATGGCAGTGGTTGCGGCTCCGGCCATTGGGCCGACGCTCGGCGGTTGGATTACCGATAACTACTCGTGGCACTGGATCTTCTTTATCAATGTCCCGGTCGGCATCCTGTCGCTGCTCCTCACAGAGCGCATGGTGGACGACCCGCCCTACCTCGCCGTAGAAAAGCGGCGAAGCATGGCAGCACGGGTGGACTTCGCCGGACTCTTTCTAGTCGCCGGCGGCGTCGGCTGCCTGGAATTCGTGCTCGACAAGGGCCAGGAAAAAGACTGGTTCTCCGATAACCTGATCCGCTTTTTCGCATTTGCCGCGGTAAGCCTGCTCATCTGGTTCGTCTTCTGGGAGTGGCGGCACGAAGACCCCATCGTGGACATCCGGCTGCTCAAGAACCGCAACTTCGGCACCGCTGTCTTTCTGCAGTTCATCCTCGGCATGGTCCTGTTTGGCTCGACCGTGCTGATTCCCCAGTTCCTTCAGGTGTTGCTCGGCTACACGGCGGAGCGCAGCGGCATGGCGCTTTCCATCGGCGCGCTGGTCATCATGGCGCTGATGCCGGTCAGCGGAAAACTCGTCGGCAAGATGGACCCGCGCATTCTTGTCTGCTTCGGCTACATGCTGACCGCCGCCGGGCTGTATAACCTGACGCGGCTGGACCTCGACGTCAGCTTCGGCACGGTTGCTTATTGGCGCGCGCTGCAGGTCATCGGGCTGCCATTCATCTTCATCCCGATTTCGACGCTGAACTACGTTGGCGTGCCAATGAACAAGAACGCGCAGATTTCCAGCTTCTCGAACTTTGCGCGCAACATCGGCGGCTCGGTGGGAACGGCTCTCTTGACGACGTTCGTGATTCGCACGCAGCAAACGCACCAGCAGACGCTCGCGGCGCACATGGATGGCGGCATTCGCTACCAGCTTTGGATCGCGCAAGCCGCCGCCGCGCTCCGGCAGGCCGGGGAAACCACGCAGCAGGCCGCGGGCGGCGCCGTGGCGCTGGCATACCAGCAGATGAACCGGCAGGCCGCCATGCTGAGCTATCAGAACGCCTTCGCGGTGCTGGCCGTGCTGATCGCGTGCCTCTCGCCGCTGCCCTTCGTCATGCGCAAGCCGCCGAGGTACGGGCCCAAGCCGCCCGCCGGGCACTGAGGCAGCGCGTTCCGTTATTCTGATCACAGCTTTCCACACGATGGAAGACGCCGTCATCTCGCCGCCGCATAAACCGCGGCACACGCATGCGCGCATCCGCGTACGCCGCAGTGTCTGGCTGCCTGCTCTTATTGCTGCCGCGGTCGTCGCGGCCATCGTGCTGTTGATCTATCTGCGCAAGCAGGCCCCGCCGGAACCCGCCCGTCTCCTGCCCGAAGCCGACGCCATCGTCTACGTCAATCTCAAACCTGCGCGCCTGGCGCATTACTTCGCGAAGCATCCTGTTTCGCCTGACGCGGATTATGCAGCCTTTCAGTCCGCAACAGGAATCGTGCTGGAGCGCGATCTCGACGAAGCCGCGTTCGCCATTCACGTCCTTCCCAGTCCGGTTTCAATCCAGGGGCCGGTTGGATTCTCCGAAGTGTTCACCGGCCACTTCGACGCGCGACGCCTCGGCGACTACCTGCAATCGCAGTCCAATGCGACGGAAAGCTACGGTGGCAAGACGATCTATTCCATCCCTCACGATGGCCGCATCGTGCGCGCGACCATCCTGGCGTATGACACGGTGGCCGCGTCCAACATGCCGACGACCGAGCAGGTGCACCACATCGTGGATGCCTACCGGTCGTCCGCGCTGCCGTTCAGCGGCCCGACCCTGCTGCGCGAAAACTACTCCGACGTGCCGCTGCTGAGCTTCGCCTGGGGGATTGGCCGCATCAGCGCGCCATTCACCAGGAACGGGCACTTCACCGTCTTCGGCATTCCGCTGCCTGTGCCTGCGAACGCAACGTTCGTCGTGAGTGCGCGCATGCTCACAGCCATTCATCTTCGAGTCGAGGAGATTGCCCCCACGGAAAGCTCGGCGGAGCTCTCCGCAACAGCGCTCAAGGCGATGGTGTCGCTCGTGTCGAGCGAGCAGCGCGTGTCGAATGCATTGACCGGCTCGACCGACCCCGACATGGCGGCGCTGCTCAAATCCGTCAACATTGAGCAGAAGAAGAACCGCGCCGTCGTGACCGTCAGCATTCCACCCTCACTCGCCGGAAGACTGCTCGACCCGAAGAAGCAGTAGGCCGTGCAGCCGCGCATCGCCTCCCTGCAGCCCAGCGTGAGCGTGACTCTCGCCGCCCTCGGGCGGTTGCATCATGTCGTTGCCTGTACAAAGTATTGCGTCGCCCAGGTCCCGGAACTCGCCCACGCCGGCCTGCCGCTGCTCGACGACACGTGGACATTCAACGAGCGCGACGTCACGCGCATGCGCGAGCTGCGCGTGGATCTAGCCGTCGCCTCCGTGCCTTATCGCGAACAGGCGCTCGAAACCCTGCTGCGCGCGGGCCTGCCGGTGCTTGCGTTGAGTCCGCGCTCGCTGGCGGATGTCTATCTCGACACACGGCTGCTGGCTTCTCTTGTGCATGCGGCCAACCACGCCGAGGAAATGGTTGCAGAGTTCCAAGCCAGGCTTGACCACGCGCGAACACGCAGCGCCGGCCGCTCGATGACAATCTATTGCGAGGAGTGGGGCAAGCCGCTCATCCATTCGCAACCATGGGTGTACGAATTGGCGGAAGCCTGCGGCGCCAGCGCGATCGGCGAGCCTGGAAAAAGAACCACCGCGGAAGACATCGCGGCAGCGGACCCCGATGCCATCGTGCTGGCCTGGTGCGGCGCCGGCGACCGCGTTCCACTGGCGAAAGTCGCAGAACAGCGCGGCTGGCAGCACCTGCGCGCCGTGCGCGATGGCCGCGCGGCTGTCATTCCGGATGAATTTCTGAACACGCCGGCGCTGCCTTCCCTGGCAGACGGACTGCGCGAGATAGCGAAACTCCTCGAACGCTGAGTCTTACGGGGTCATTCCGATCGATGCGAAGAATCTGCTCTCGCTGGCACGCCGGAAAATTACATCGCGCCGCTGGCAGTCGAATCCGTAACCTGCGCAAACGTCTCGCGCAGATACTTGTGCGGGTTCACCGGCTGGTCGTTCAACCGCACTTCGTAGTGCAGGTGTGCGCCGGTCGAGCGGCCGCTGTCTCCGGTGTACGCGATGATGTCGCCGCGCTTGACCTGCTGTCCGGCGACAACGTTCCACGCGGAAAGATGGCCATACACCGTCGAAACGCCGTGGCCGTGGTCGAGAACAACTTCGCGGCCGTAGCCGCTGCCGAAGCCGGCCATCATCACGGTGCCGTCTGCCGGCGCATGCACGGGCGTGCCGATCCGCGCGGAAATATCAATGCCCTTGTGGAATGCGCCTTCGCCGTTGAATGGGTCCTCGCGCT
Organism: uncultured Acidobacteriaceae bacterium; assembly: GCA_963848685.1. Classification (GTDB taxonomy): domain Bacteria; phylum Acidobacteriota; class Terriglobia; order Terriglobales; family Acidobacteriaceae; genus CAWKED01. The sequence continues at coordinate 273,908 of CAWKED010000001.1, forward strand.
CACCGAAACTCGAAGTCACCGCGCCCTCGATCGGCCACAACGATGGCGCGGACGCCAGGGTCGCCCAGTCGCCAACAGAAGTCGCAGCCATCACCGAGCCAAAACTTAAGCCCTGGGTCGCCACGCCGCTCATCGCCGAATTGCGCAGCGCGTAGAGCTGGTCCAGAGAACGCGCATACGTGCTGTCGGTAAAGGTATCGCTGACCGGAGCCTTCAGGTCCGCCGCCGCCGAGCCGTCCTTGCGCCCATGTCCGAGCCCGGAACCGGCCGCCGTCGAGCGCAGTCCATAGAACGCCGTTACTTCGCTGGCCAGCGCGCCCAGGCTCGCGGCCTGCACGTCGCGCTCCCGCGCAACCGCCTCCAGGTTCTTGTAGTCCTTGCGGAGTGCCTCGCGCTCACTGCGCACCTGGTTGAACTTTGCCGTCTTCAGCAGCATCCGGGTGTAGCTGCCCGCCATTCCCATAATGGTGAAAGCTCCCACGACGGCCGCCGTCACGAACACGTAGGCGTACTTCATCGGGATAGGCACTTTCTGCAGGCGCCCTTCCGTGTCGCGGGATACGAGAATGATGTAATGGGACTTGCGCAAGAGAACCTCGAGGGATGGCAGTTATGCCAAGGTTTGTCGCGTGGGATTTGGAACCAGCATCAGCACTCCTGAGAGGCCGCGCCTGTCCTGTATGGTGAAGAATTTCCTAAAGGCTAACAGAGCAGTGCGGCAAGAACAATGAATAGCCCTGTCCGCGCCGGAACTCCACTCACGAAAGTTGTATCGCGAAGGCGGCCGCAAGCCCTTGCAGGTCAGCAGCTTACGGGCGAGGGTGACCGCGTCGCATGGCTCAGCCGCGCGGCCTCCGGGCGTTTTCCACATGTTGTGCGAGGAATCGGCGACGACGCCGCCATTCTGCGCGTCCCGGACGGCGAAGAGCTGGCCGTCACGACCGATCTGTATCTCGAAGACGTGCATTTCCGGCGGGACTGGCATTCCGCGAAATCCTGCGGGCACCGCTGCCTGGCCCGCGGGCTGAGCGACCTGGCTGCCATGGGCGCTCAGCCGCTCGCCGCGTTCCTGTCCGCCGCGCTTCCTGACGACCTGGCCGGTGAATGGGCCGACGAGTTCTTTGCCGGGGTGCTCTCGCTCGCGCGGCGCTCTAACGTCCCGCTCGCCGGGGGCGACCTGGCCCGCAGCCCATCCGGCTTTGTCGCCGACATTACGCTGGCCGGCAGCGTGCCGGCGGGTAAGGCTTTGTTGCGCTCCGGCGCCCGTCCGGGTGACTCGATTTACGTCACCGGCGAGCTGGGCGGAACTGCCGCAGCGCTCGACGCGTTGCGAGATGGCGGAAAACTCACTCCCCGGCTGCGGAAACGCGCCATGTCGCCGGAGCCGCGCATCGCTGCCGGTATCGCGCTGCGCAGGCTGGGCGCTACCGCCTGCATGGACCTGTCGGACGGCCTGTCGCTCGATCTCGCGCGGCTGGTAGGGGCGAGCGGGGTGCGCGCGGAGATCGATGCGGCGTCGCTGCCCATCTTCCGCGGCGCAACGCTCGAACACGCGCTGCATGGCGGCGAGGACTACGAACTTCTTTTCACTGCCAGAAAAACCACCCGCTTACCGAAGACAATTGGCGGAGCCGCGGTGTATCGCATTGGCACCGTTCTGCCGCTGCTGCAACGCGCTCCTGCTGTCCTGCTGCGGGATGGCAAGGCTGTCACAACACTGGAGCCGCGCGGCTGGCAATACACATGGCCGGCCCGGCCCGCGGAATGACGCTTTCGTAACCAGGTTCCGGCACCACTTTCTCCGTGCTTACTGCGTGGTTTGTTTCCATTCCGGGTTAGATTGGTTCATGAAAGTGAAAAGTTCGTTCGGGCCATTCCTGTTCGCCCTGCTGGCCTGGATGCTGCCGGCCCCGGCGTTTTGCCAGCAACCTGCCGGCGGCCTGTACCACGACCCGCAATACCACTTCGCGGCCCAGCCGCCGCCCGCCTCCAAGGTCTATTACACGGCAGAAGCCGGCGGAAACGTAGGTTTTGAGGCCCACCTCGGCCGCGACACCTTCTACGTGCACGCCGAGCCGGCGCCTTCCGACGACATGCACGACTTCATTGCCAAGCAGCAGGCCGTCATCACGGCTCTCTGTACCAACGCGCCGGCGTTCTCTGAAAGCGAAACCACTCTGGCCGGCAAGCCGGCTACAGAAATCCGCTCCGTCTGCGCTTCTAACGATCCCGATGCCCTCGGCGAGAGGCGCGTCATCAAGGTGACGGCACAGTTGCGGAATCTTGAAGACCTGGGCACGGTTGTCTACACGGTCGGCGAAGTGACCTCGGTCAAGCACGAAACGAAGACCGACGCGACGTACCAGGCCATGCTGTCCAGCTTCCGGCTACTCGACTGATCGAACAATTTTCAGGCGCACGATGGCGCGTTTTGATGTTGCGGCAAGAGTACTGCTTTGTCGCTTGAAACACGGCTGCTATCCGCGCATCCCACTCTCTGAGCGAGCACGAAAGACCCCGTGCCGAGGAGAATGGATATGCACGAATTGCCTGGACAGCCAGCCCACCTGCCTTCGAAAGATCCGGTTTGGCTGGTCAAGGATGGCGATAAGAAAGGCATTGCCCGCGGCTACGCGGTGATGAACATCCAGCGCAGCCCGCAGGAACTCTATGCACTCTGGCGAAACGTCTCGCTGGCACCGCGCTGGATGGAGCGCATTGTCAGCGCGGAGGAGACAGCGGACGGCGGCCAGCGCTGGACCCTTACGACCGCAGACAGCCAGGATGATACGGACGCAAAGACGTATTCCTGGACGACGAAACTGGTTTCTGAAGTGCCTGGACAAAAGCTGGCATGGCGCTCGACGGGCGGCGATCTCGAAGAAGCCGGCGAGGTGACTTTCCGCGAGCTGCCGAACGGTCGCGGAACCGAGGTTCTGCTGGTCGAAGAAATGCGCGTACCGGGCGGCAAGGTCTCCTCGTTTCTGGCAGGAATCGCTGACCGCAGTCCGGAGCAGACAATTTTCGAAGACCTGCGCCACTTCAAGCAGCTTGCCGAAACGGGCGAAATTCCCACCACGGAAGGCCAGCCCCACGGGCCGCGCGGCTTCGTCGGCTCGATCAAGCGGCGGCTCTATGGCGAGAACAATCCCACGCCTCCCGGCACCCGCGAAGTCGCCTGACACCGCGCCAACCAGAATTCCAGACGAAGAAAGGGAGAGATTGCCATGCGAGCAGTTTGCTGGATGGGCACGCACAGCATTGAAGTTCACGACGTTCCGGACCCGCAGATCATCAACCCGAGCGATGCCATCATTCGCATCACCCGCACCGCGATCTGCGGCTCCGATCTGCATTTGTATGACGGCTACATTCCGACCATGATGTCTGGCGACATCCTGGGCCACGAGTTTATGGGCGTGGTCGAGGAGGTCGGCAGCGGGGTCAAGAAACTCAAGCGCGGCGACCGCGTCGTCGTTCCATTCACCATTGCCTGCGGGAGCTGCTTTTTCTGCAAGCGCGAGCTCTGGTCGTTATGCGACAACACGAACCCGAACGCGCGAATCTGCGAGACCATGTATGGCTACTCCGGTTCCGCGCTGTTTGGCTACTCGCACATCTACGGCGGGTTTGCCGGCGGCCAGGCGCAATACGTGCGGGTGCCGTTCGCCGATGTCGGCCCTATCAAGATTGAAAGCAATATTTCTGACGAGAAGGTACTGTTTCTATCGGACATTTTCCCGACTGGATACATGGGCGCGGAAAATGCCAACATCCAGCCCGGCGACACGGTCGCGATCTGGGGCTGCGGACCGGTTGGCCAGTTTGCCATCAAGAGCGCGTACCTGCTGGGCGCGGAGCGCGTGATTGCGATCGACCGTTTTCCTGAGCGGCTCGCCCTGGCCCGCGAAGCCGGGGCCATCACGATTGACTACGAAGAAGACGACGTCAACGTCCTGCGCGCCATCACGGACATCACCGGGGGCGTTGGCCCTGATTCCTGCATTGATGCTGTCGGCATGGAAGCGCATGGCGCCATGGGCGGGACCTACGACAAGATCAAGCAGACGCTGCGGCTCGAAACCGACCGCCCGGCGGTGCTTCGCCAGGCCATCCAGGCCGTGCGCAAAGGCGGACATCTGTCGATTCCGGGAGTCTACGGCGGCGTGCTGGACAAGCTGAATTTCGGCGCGGCGTTCGGCAAAGGCATCACGATGAAGATGGGCCAGACGCACATGCACAAGTACCTGCAGCCGCTGCTGGACCTGATCGAAGCCGGAAAGATTGACCCGAGCTACATCATCACGCACGATGTAACTCTGGATGAAGTGCCGAAGATGTACGAAATCTTCCGCGACAAGAAAGACGCCTGCGTGAAGGTGATTATTGACCCGTGGCGCGAGACGAAAGCCGCATAGATCGACTTCCGAACGGATGGCGAGGGCTTTGGTTCTCGCCTTCTGCTCTCAGTCCACTCGGGGCTCTGCCGTAGAATTGCGCAGCCTGTCGGCCATCGCGTACTTCAGCGCATCCACGCCCTGGCCTGTTACCGCGGAGATTTCGTAGAACGGCAGCTTGCGCCGCTTGGCGAACGCGCGCAGCTTCTTCACCTTGCCGGGGTCGGCGGAATCCATCTTGCTGGCGACAACCATCACCGGCTTCTCATCCAGTCCGTGGCCGAAGCTGGCTAACTCACTCGCAATAACTTTGTAATCTTCCACCGCATCCTTGCGTCCGCTGCCGTCGGAAACATCCACCAGATGGACCAGCAGCTTCGTGCGCTCGATGTGGCGCAGGAACTGCGTGCCCAGTCCGGCTCCCGCGTGCGCTCCCTCGATCAGTCCAGGGATGTCTGCGACGACAAAGCTCTCGGTCTCCCAGGCTTCGACGTTCGCTGCTGCGCCGTTGCCTGCAGTCTGCTTGCGGCCGCGCAGCGACTTCCGCTGCGGCGCCACGGAGACCACGCCGAGGTTCGGCTCGAGCGTCGTGAAGGGATAGTCGGCAATCTTCGGCCGCGCCGCGCTGATGACAGAGATCAGCGTGCTCTTGCCGGCATTGGGATAGCCGACCAGGCCAGCGTCTGCCAGCAGCTTCAACTCCAGCCGGTAATGCTTTTCCTCACCTGCGCGGCCAAGCTCATGCTCGCGCGGCGCCTGGTGGGTCGGCGTAGCGAAGTGCTGGTTGCCGCGGCCGCCGCGGCCGCCGCGCGCGATGACCAGGCGCTCGTCGGGCTTGGCGAAATCGTGAATCAGCTCGCCATTGTCCGTGTCATACAGCAGCGTGCCGACCGGAACTTTCAGCACGATGGTCTCGCCTTCGCGGCCGGTGCAGTTGGAACCCTCGCCGTGGCGGCCGCGCTCGGCCTTGTGCTCCGGATTAAAGCGGAAGTGGATGAGAGTGTTGTGCCGCTCGCTGGATTCCATAATCACGTCGCCGCCGCGTCCGCCGTCGCCGCCGCTGGGGCCGCCGCGCGGCACAAACTTCTCGCGGCGAAACGCCATGCAGCCGTTGCCGCCATCGCCCGCTTTGACGGTAATGCGTGCTTCATCCAGGAACATGTCTTTAGTTTAGTTGCGCCGAGGGCAATGAGCAGATTCTTCACTCCGCTCGGAAACAGGCCCCGGAGTGCACCCGAGCAAGCCCTCAGCGCATCTCTCACGGTATGGAATTTCGTACGCTTGGCAGGTCCGGCCTGAAGGTGCCGGTGTTGTGTTTTGGAACAGCGACGTTTGGCGGCGGTACAGAATTCTTCCGCTCCTGGGGAAGTACCGACGTCGAAGGGGCGAAGAACATGCTCGACATGTGCCTCGATAAAGGCGTGAACTTCTTCGATACCGCCGACATTTACTCCGACGGCCGGTCGGAAGACGTTCTCGGCCAGGCCATGCAGGGCCGCCGCGACAAATTGCTTATCTCGACCAAGGCAACGTTTCGCGCGGAGAAATCGCCAGCCGAAACGGAGCCGAACAACGTAGGCAGCTCGCGCCTGCATCTCCTGCAGGCCATCGAAGGATCGCTCAAGCGACTTCGCACGGATTACATCGACATCTACCACATGCACGGCTTCGACGCGACGACTCCGGTCGAAGAGACACTGCGCACACTCGACGACCTGGTGACGAGCGGAAAGGTCCGCTACATCGCGGCATCGAATTTTTCCGGCTGGCATTTGATGAAGTCGCTGGCCGCAAGCGAGCGTCATGGCTGGACGCGGTACGTCGCGCACCAGGTGTATTACTCGCTGGTCGGCCGCGAGTATGAGTGGGAGCTGATGCCGCTCGGGCTTGATCAGGGCGTCGGCGCGCTCATCTGGAGCCCGCTCGGGTGGGGCCGGCTGACCGGCAAAGTGCGTCGCGGCCAGCCGTTACCGGCATCTTCCCGTCTGCACAAGACGGCCGACTACGGGCCGCAGGTGGACCAGGAATATCTCTACAAAGTTGTGGATGCATTGGACAAAGTCGCGGAGGAAACAGGCAAGTCCGTGCCGCAGATTGCGCTGAACTGGCTATTGTCGCGCCCGACGGTTTCAAGCGTGATCATCGGTGCGCGCGATGACAAGCAGCTCGAGGCGAACCTTGCCGCGGCGGACTTCAAGCTGACGCACGCGCAGATTGCGAAGCTCGACAAGGCCAGCGCCGTGCAGGCCATTTACCCGTACTGGCACCAGCACCAGTTCCAGGAACGCAACCCGAAGCCGGTAGCATGAACGACACGATGGATCTGGTGAAGTTTCTCAACGAGGTGCGCGCGGCAACAGAGGACTGCCGGACCGCAGAGGAGATGCAGCGCGGCATGTGCCGGCAGCTCGCGCATCTTGACGGCTACGATTGGGTCGGCTTTTACATGGTCGACCCGGCCGACGAAAACATGCTCGTTCTCGGGCCGTTTGTTGGCGCGCCCACGGAACACACGCGCATTCCGGTCAGCGAAGGCATCTGCGGTGCGGCCGTGGCGCAACAGCAAACCGTGGTTGTGGATGACGTGCATGCCGACCCGCGCTACATTTCCTGCTCCATCGAGACGAAGTCAGAGATCGTCGCGCCCATTTATGTGCGCGGAAAGATCGTCGGAGAAATCGACATAGACAGCCACGAGCCTGCGAGGTTTACGCCGCAGGACCGCGTCTTTGTAGAAGAATGCGCGGCCATTGCAGGCGGCTGGCTGGCCGGGCATGGGTCCTGATTGTGTGGGGAGTTTTGCCTGCCATGCGTGCGCGGCCCGGGTTACAGGTTGAACAGCTCGCGCAGCCGCCTGGTCTGCGCGCGGCTTACGGGAATTTCGGAATGCCGGCGATCGTTCATGCGTAGCTGGTAACTCGACTTGAACCACGGCACGACTTCGCGAATGTGATTGATGTTCACGACGTAGCTGCGGTGCGCGCGCCAGAAGACTGCCGGGTCAAGCGTGTCGAGCAGGTCTTCCAGCGTGCGGTGGTTGGAGTGGCCCTCCATGGTAGGCGTCATGACGCTGATCGTGCCTTCTTCAATCGAGGCGAAGCAGATGTCCTTCTGGTCGACGAGCAGCAGCCGGCCCTGCGCGCGAAGCACGACGCGCGACTTCTGGCTGCCGCGCGCGCCCTGGGGTTGAGGGGCGCTCTGTTGTTCCAGGAATTTGAGCAATGCGTCCACGCTGGCCTGGGTCGCGGGCGTGGCCGGCGTGGCGCCGGCGTTCGCGGCTTCGGCAGTAACTTCCTTGCGGCGCTCGGCCTTCTCGACCGCCTGGTGCAGCCGTTTCTTGTCATAAGGCTTGAGCAGGTAATCCACGGCATTCACTTCAAACGCGCGAACGGCATATTGATCAAACGCGGTGGCGAATACCACCTGCGGGATGTGCGTTCCGTTCTTGCGCGCGAGCAGCTTGCGGAGCACCCCGAAGCCGTCCATGCCGGGCATCTGCACGTCGAGAAAGACAAGGTCGGGAGCGGATTCCTGGATCATCTGCACGGCCTCGATGCCGTTGGATGACTCGCCGCACACTTCGACAGCGGCTTCCTGAGACAGCAGGTACTTCAGCTCCTCTCGGGCCAGTTGTTCGTCGTCAACAATGAGTGCGCGCAGTGCCATGTCCGCAACTGGCAAGTATACGAGTGTCCTGCAACCGCAGGTCCTTCGCTGCGCTCAGGGACGACAGACAGCAAGCGCTACATCATGGCTTCGCGCAGGCGGCCGGACGTGGAATCGCCGGCGACATTGTGACCGCAGCGGGTGCAGTAGACGTCTGTGGCGCGAACGGTGCGGTAGCAGTTCCCGCACGCCAGCGCGGCCTGGTAACGGCACTGGGAACAGTAGTTGTCGCCGGCTTCAATCTGGCTGCCGCAGCCGGGGCATGGTGTGATGAGCGGCTGGCGCAACAGGAAGTAGACGACGGTGCCGATGGCGCCGGGCATCAGGACGGCGGCGAGCATCCACAAGCCGCTGTTCATGTTGCGGCGCTTGGAGTCGCGGCTGATGTAGCCAATCAGCAGCGCATAGACGGCAAGCACAACGCCCCAGCTGATGCCCCAGAAGATGCGCATGAAGTTCGGCGCATGGCTGTCATGGTGGTGCGGCATCAGGACGTGCACGAAGTACTGCGCAAAGCCGAACATCAGGACCGCGAGCACGACAGACCACGCCGGGATGAGGCGCATTTCCTCAGCCAGCAGAGACGGGCGCGGGTTGTCCGGTTCGTAACTCATGGTTCTGGACGCAGTATAGAAAGAGACGACGCTGCGGGGCAGGTGGTTTCACTGCGCTGGAAGAGCGAAAGGGCAGGTCCCTCCACTGCGCGAGCACTGCCGTGCTCGTTCCGGTCGGGGATGACAGTGTGGGTAAAACAGCGGCTAGCGGGACTGGGCGATGCTCTTGCGATAGCCGCGCCACAGCAGCAGGCTGACCGCCGTGGCCGGCAGGAACCAGACGCCGAGAAACAGCATGTGGATCTGCAGGTCGGGCACGCCGGACCAGTGGGCGAAGGCGTCGAGCTCGTTCCAGAGCGGCACGCTGAGTACGGCGAGCAGTGCGGAACAGACAAATGCTGCGGCAAGGATTGAGCGCATACGGCGGCGGCGGCGAACTTCGCTGACAATCTGCTGGCGGACAACGCGACGCGTGCGCTGCACGGTCTGCGCGCTGCCAACGGCGTTCAGCGAAACCTGCGCCTCAGACGTGGAGCCAAGCATGGCCTGTCGCATGAGCGAGGCCATTGCCAGGTCGTCGGTTTCCGGTTCGGTCTTGCGGAACGGATTGCGCATAAGTCTCAGGCCCCGGGGACGGACGCTATTCGCCGGTTTCGAGGCCGGTATAGCCGGCGGCTTCGAGGCGAGGCTTGAGGGCGGCCATGCCCCGGTAGAGGCGGCTTTTTACGGTGGACAACGGCGCGCGCGTCAGCCTGGCGATTTCTTCAAGGGTAAGTTCTTCAAAGAAACGCAGCAGCAGGACTTCGCGATGACTGGAGTCGAGCCCGGAGAGAACGTCGCGCATGCTGGCGGAGACCTGGCCGCATTGCGCGTCATCGAGCGGCGAGCGCCCGAGAGCCGGGACAGCAAAGCCGCCGCCGTGCTCGCCCGCCTCGCACATTTCGTCCAGCGAGGCGCATTGGCGGCGGCGTGACTGGTCAATGACCATGTTGCGCGCGATGGAGAACAGCCATGTATCGAAGCGGGCGCTGCCGGTGTACTGCGAGCCGCGCTCGAGGACACGGATCCAGATGTCCTGGAAGAGGTCTTCGGCCATTTCGCGGCGGCCGGTCAGGAAGATGAGATAGCGCAGCAGGCGGTGCTGGTACACCTCGATGAGCTGGTCGACCAGGCCGGGGTCTTTGCGGCGCAGTCCGGCGGAGATGAAGGCATTGAGTTCGCCAACGCTGGCGGTCTGGAGCTGGGCAAGTGTTCGGGATGCGGCCATCGAGTCTCCTGCTGGCAGTATAGGACGCTCGCAGGGGGCAAAAGGTCGCGGGAAGTGCGGTCCGCCACTTATCCGTAAAATCATGAGATGGACGTCTTATACGGGGTGCATGCGGTGGAAGAGGCGCTGCGCAGCCGCCCCGGAGCAATTTCCGCCATTCTGGTGGCGCGGGAGCGCAGCGACGCCCGCGTGACGAAGCTTGCCGAAACGGCGCGAAAAGCCAGGGTGGCGGTGCGGACGGAATCGCGCGAGGCACTGTCCCGGCTGGCGCAAAGCGAGCAGCACCAGGGTGTGGTCGCGATGGCTAAACCCAAGGCTTCCTTAGCTTTAGAGGATCTTGCTGGCCGACATATCCGACGGACCTGACAACAAGGAGTCGACCGCTTTTGTGCTGGCTTTGGATGGCGTCGAAGATCCGCATAACCTGGGCGCCTTGTTGCGGACGGCGGATGCCGCGGGGGTGACGGGCGTGGTTCTGCCGGAGCGCCGTTCTGCGCCGGTAAACGCGACGGTGGCAAAGACTTCAGCCGGGGCGAGCGAACACGTCCGGATTGCGCGAGTACCAAACCTGAACCGGGCGTTGGAGCAGTTGAAACAGGCCGGCGTGTGGTGCGTCGGACTGGATGAGCGCGGCGGGCAGGACTATGACGCGTATGACTATCGCGGCCCGTTCTGCCTGGTGCTTGGGCGGGAAGGCGAAGGCCTGCACGAGCAGACACGGAAGCATTGCGATGTGCTGCTGCGGATCCCGATGGCGGGCGCTGTGCCTTCACTGAATGTCTCGGTGGCCGGTGCGGTGGTGATGTATGAGGCGGCGCGGCAGCGGCGCGCGGCTGCCCGTCCGGCGGTAGACCAGGTTGCGGCGAAGCCGTCAAAACCGAAGCGGGGATTAGGTTCCGAGTGAAGCAGTTCGCAGTGTTCGCTTTTGTTATTGCGACGGCAGTGTCCGCGGCTGCACAGGATGCTCCGGCGCCATCGCCATCGCCGCAGGGCTCTGCTTCGGCCGCGGCGCAGTCCCCGGCGGATGACATGTCGAACAAGGTTCCGCAGGAGCCAATTCCTGCCCTGCCGAAGGAGCCGGAGCCGCCAGTGCCCTCGGGTGCGCGGGTGGTTGCTTCTCCACAGACGAGCGTGCTGCAGACTGCGGCCTCCGGGCCGCCGAATGGCGACGCGCCCAAAGTTCGGCGCAGCGGGATCACCATTACGGCGTGGGACCTGGAGTTGCTGCTGCGTCCGGCGACGCATGGGCTCGCCGTGCGCGGCCGCGTGACGGTGCGCAATGACGGCGCTCCGCTGACGACGCTGCCGCTCGAGATTTCTTCATCGCTGGACTGGCAGTCGGTTTCTGCGCAAGGCAAGCCGCTGGCCTTTACGCGCGCCACGGTGGACACGGGCTTTGATCACACCGCGGCGGCGCACGAGGCGGAGATTGCTCTGCCCGCGCCGCTCGCCGCCGGCGCAAGCATTGCAATCGATGTGCTGTATGAGGGCGCGGTTCCGCTGAATGCGACGCGCATCGAGCAGCTTGGCGCGCCGCCCGACATCGCCGAGCACACGGACTGGGACCGGATTGATGGCGACTTTACCGGTGTGCGCGGCGTGGGCAATGTGCTCTGGTATCCGGTTGCCGCTGAGCCGGTGATGCTCGGGGATGGCGCGAAACTCTTCACCGCGACAGGTGAATGGAAGCTGCGGCATGAGGCTTCGACGATGCGGGTGCGGCTGCGCGTGGACACCTCCGCCGACGTGGACGCCGCGGAACACGCAGCGATGGTTGAGAACGGGCCGCCGTCGGTCGTGACGCGCTCCGCGCCGCAGATGGCGATCCTCAATGGCGTGCGCGTTCCGCTCGTCGCCGACGCTCTTTCGGGTTCCGAGACGCTGCTGACAGGCGAGCTGCCGGCTACGCCGCTGGGCTTTGCGGCGGCATCGTTTTTTCTCACCGGCACCGCAGTTGTGTCGGGCGACGGCTTGAGGATCTTTGCCGCACCCGGTGATGCCGCCGCGGCCCCGGCATTTCCAACCGCCATGACGCTGGTGCGGGCCGCGGTGGAGCAGTGGCTGCCGAGGCAGCAGCGCGATATCGCGGTGGTCTCGCTGCCGCGGGACGCCGACGCGCCGTTCCTGACTGCCGCGTGGTGGAGCATCGCGAACGGCGGGCCGCTGCTGGCGACACCGATGCCTCCGCGCGCACCGGACCAGTTGACGCCGCAGATGGTCGACACGCTGGCGCACGCCAGTTTCCTGTCCCCGCGCCCATGGCTCAGCGAGGGCGTGCCGGAGTTCATGGCCAGCATCTGGGCCGGCCATGGCGCGGAAGGCGCGGCCGGGACCAACGCCTCACTGGAACTGCTGGAAGCGGGCCGCTCCGCGCTGGCGCTTGCCGAGCCGGGTGATGGTTCCACCGGCACAGGGCAGCCGCTGCTTTCGGCTTACGACGATGTCTATCTTCGCGTGAAGTCGGCGTACGTGCTGTGGATGCTGCGCGGCATGGTCGGTGATGGCGCGTTGATATCCGCGCTCAAGGCCTATCGCGCGGGCGATGACAAGGTGCCCGAATATTTCGAGCGCCTGGTCGAGGCGAGCAGTCACAAGGACCTGGCATGGTTCTTCGCGGACTGGGTGTATGCGGACCGCGGGTTGCCGGAGCTGCGGATTGCGAATGTCATCACGAACAAGATGGACACGGCTGGCGGTTCCTGGCTGGTCAGCGTGGATGTAGCCAATGATGGTTATGCGGGTGTTGAGGTTCCGGTACGCGTCGACGCTGGAGACCGTCACGAAACTGTCCGGGTGCATGTTTCGGCACGCGGCAATGCGACCGCGCATGTCGTGCTGCATGCGCAGCCGGCGCGCGTCACGGTGAACGATGGTTCCACGCCGGAGACGACGGCCAGCGTGCACGTTCGCGACCTGTAAACTTGGCTGCGTATGGCGGAGAAGGCTTCCACTTCGCGGACGCAGGTGCGGCGCCTGCCGGAGCGCGGCAGATATTCCCGCGAGGAAATTGACACGATCCTGGACGAGGGACTGGTGTGCCACGTCGGCTTTGTGCAGGATGGGCAGCCATTCGTGATACCGACCGGATACGGGCGCAGGGGCGACACGCTTTACCTGCATGGTTCCGCGGCGAGCCGGATGTTGCGCACCCTCGAACAGGGCGTTCCAGTGTGTGTCACAGTGACGCTGCTGGATGCGCTGGTGCTGGCGCGTTCCGCGTTCCACCACTCGATGAATTACCGGTCTGTAGTGCTGCTGGGCATGGCGCGGGCATTGGTCGATCCGGATGAGAAGACGGAAGCGCTGCGCGTAATTACGGAACACCTTGTGCCGGGGCGCTGGGATTACGTTCGCCAGCCGAATGCGCAGGAGTTGAAAGCGACGGCGGTGCTGGCGTTGCCGATCGATGAGGCTTCCGCGAAAGTACGCACCGGGCCGCCGAAGGATGACGCCGAAGATTATCCGTTGGCTGTGTGGGCCGGCCTGCTGCCGTTAGCGCAGACGATGGGTGAGCCGATTCCAGACCCGGCGCTGCGCGACGGGGTCGCGCTGCCGGACCATGTGGCGGGATATCGGCGGGCGGGCAGCAGGGATGGGGCGTAGGACTCGGGACCAGTCCCTAGTGCCTAATCCCTACTCCCTAATCCCTAATCCCTACTCCCTACCCCCCCTGCTCCCTAAATCCTCCATCACGCGCTGCACCAGTTCCTTCGCATCTTTCAATTCGTTCATCACGGTCTCCAAGTCCAGCGCCGGCTTGGAAGGATTGCGCGCGGAGACGCAGTACACGCCGTGCTGGCCGACCAGCACCATGGCGTCGGTAAGTGCGTCCATTGCGACGGCCAGCTTGCCACGCTCCGGGCCCATCATGAATTCGAACTTGTCGAGTTCGGCTTTGCGAGCGACGAGGCTCATGGCGTGGTTCCTTTCGCGGCCGGCGGCGCGCCGAGCTTACCGGTGATGTGCGTCGATGGAGCGTTGGGCGCATTGACAGGGCGCGCGGTGAGGTCAAGCGAGCGGTCAAAGCCGATGCTGCCGGTCACTTCCTGGGTTGCGCCTCCAGAGTTCAGTGAAGAGCGTGCGATGCTCAGCCGGTTGCCGCCAAGCGTGCCCGACATTTGCCATGTGTCGAATTTCGCTAGTGGCGTCCCGGCGATTCCGACGCCAAGCAATGCCCCGCTGCGCAGCATGGCGGACCATTCGCCGGAGAGCGAATCGAGTCCGGCAAAGTTGAGCGTTGCCATGCATTCGGCTGTGCCGCGGCCCCACTGCTCGTGGAAGGGTGCGCCGGCCTGCGCGATATTTGCCGCCGTCATGCCGAGATGAAACTCCGCGCGCGAAGCGCCGAAGTCCCATGTGCCGCTGCCTTCGAGCGGCGCGCCGAACAGCGTGGCGTGCACGACCGGCAGCGTGACCACGGTGCCGCCGGCCTGCGCGTCCACTGCCGCGTGGTGCAGCACCGCTCCCCCGAGCGTCAGGATGTCTGCGTCGGCGATAACGTGCGTTGGAGGCAGTCCGCTGCGTTCGCCGGATTGAAACATCTCCAGCAGGCGCGGCCCGTTGCCATTGCGGAAGGCGTTCGCAAGCTGCGACGCGTCTGCGGCGGATGTGTGGGCCTGAACCTGCCAGGCGCATGGTGGAGTTTCGCAGGAGAGCGCGTGCGTCGCGGAAAGTTGCCAGGTCGCCCTGCCCCAAACAGCTTGCGCATTTGCAACGCGCATTCCGTCCGAATCCCAGGCGAGCGTTGCCTGCGCGGCCGTGATCGGCCCGGGTAGCCAGGCGGTCTGCAATGTGACGCGGGACAGCGCGACGGTCCCGGCAGCCAGCGGCAGGCCCTGCTGCCAGGTTCCGTTTACGACCAGATGGGCGGACACGTCACCGGTCGCGGTTCGGATTCCGTGCATGTGCGCGATGCCAAGCAGGCGCGCAAGCGTCGCCAGACGTCCGGCATCGGCGCCCCCGTTCAGGGCAAAGGCGTAGCCTTCGCGCGAGAAACCAGCCGTCACCGAGAGTGGAGAGTCGCCGCCAAGCGAAACCGGAAAGGCCGCCGTTGCAAGCGGCAATGCCGGAAGAACCGCGGCGGGCTGAGCAGTGGCTTTTGCGGGCGCGAGCTTTCGTCGCGAGCGTGTCGCCGCGGCGCGCCTGGTAGGTTGCGCGGTGGGTTCAGCTCCCGAGCTAAGCGAAACAACCGGCAGCGTGATGGGTTCGGACATCTGCGGTGCGTGCAGCACGCCGCCTGTCCATTGCGCGTTGCCGGAGACGTGCTGCGTGGCGCCGGGGGACAGCGGAGCGTTCCACGTAAAGTTGCCGGACCACGAGCCTTCGGCGCGGAGTTCCGGCGAGATGCCATGGCGCAGAACGCGCACTCCATCCAGGACCCACTCGGCAGGCACGGCCTGCGCCGAGAGATCTATCTGCAAAGCGCGTTCCTGCATGGCACCCCAGCGGCCGCCGCCGCGCGCAAGCAGGGTTCCGCCGCCGGCGGGCAGTGTGCATGCGACGGAAGAAGCTTCATGCGCGAAGACAGCGACCTGGCCGCCACAGCGCATGTCCAGATCGAGCGGCGTTTCCGGAACGAAATCGGCGCGCCGCAGGCCGTCTATCCGTGTGCGGACGGTAGTTTCGGCTTCGGTCAGGCGTCCTGCGAGAGTGAGGTCCGCGCGGCCTATGCCGCGCCAGCCGAGATCTTCGCCGTAGATCGCGCGCGAAAGCTGGCCGAGCGGGACCTCGCGCCATTCGCCCGTGAGATGGATGCCCGCGTCGCGCCATCCGTTGGCGTCGCCGGCATGGACGCGCTGGATGGAGCCCTCGATGCGGACTTCTCCGATGCCGGAGTTCGGGATGTCTGTCCGCTGCGGCGTCGCGCGCAGGCGCAGCCGCCATTCGCCAGGCGATTCCAGCCAGAACGCGAGGTCGGCATCGGTGAGGCTGACGGGAAGTTTTTCTGTGCCGCGCTTGAGATTAATGCGGCCGCCGGAGACTTCGACATACGGGAAGCGGCCTGCGGCGCGGTGCTGCGTCGTCGGGCCGGCGGGAAGCTGCGGTGTCGTCTCGAGCAGCGATTCGAAATTCCACTTGCCGTCGGCGCTGCGCTCGAGGTTCAGGCTGGCATCATCGAGGGAGATGCGCGCGACTTCAATCCTGCGCCGCAACAGCGGTAGAAGACGCACGCGCGCGGTAACAGTTTCCGCGTGCAGGACCGGTTCCGCCGCGGCGCCTTCCCGGCTGCTCACGGTAAAGCCGTTCAGAACGAATGCAGGGAGCGGCAGGATTTCGATTTGTGCGCTGCCGATTTTGACCGGGCGCCCGAGCGCGGCGGACAGGTTCTGCTCCAGGCGCGGACGCCACCGGTTCGCGTTTACGTAGGAGGGCAGGAAAACGGCAAGGCCAAGCCCGAGCAGGACAAGAATCGCAAGCGGCAGAATGATTCTGCGGCGCGACGTTTGCTCGCCGTCCACGCTACTTCACCAGGTGGAGCGTGCGAGACCAGCGGGTTTCTGTAAAGAAGTGGGTGATGATGTGCACGATAAAGCCGAGGCGGTCGCCGATCGAGCGCTTGTCCATCTGGTCGGCCGGGGTAATGAACGACCAGTAGACAAACAGCGGGCGCCCGACCACGTTGGCTTTCGGGACGAAGCCCCAGTAGCGGCTGTCGAGCGACTCCGGCCGGTTGTCACCCATGCAGAAGTAGCTGTCCGGCGGCACGACGAGATCGCCATTCTCACGTAGCCGGGGAGTGCAACCTGCCATGTCGCGGTCTGGTTGCCGCCCGGGTCGTTCAGCATGGAAGGAAACTGGTCGCGATACGGGTCGAACTGCCGTTCGGCCGGCGCGTCCGCAGGCTTCCGCGCGAAAGGTTCGTTCAGCGGCTCGCCGTTGCGGTAGACCACGCCGTCCTTGAGGTGAATGTGATCGCCGGGGACACCGACAACCCGCTTTACCAGGAACAAGTCCGGCTCGCCGGGCTTGAGGAAGACGACGATGTCGCCGCGCTGCACGGGGCGGTAGTGAACGAGCGGCATCCAGTTGGCCGCAGGGGCGAGCGTGATGCGGTCGACGAAGACGTGGTCGCCGATGAGCAGCGTCTTTTCCATGGAGGCGGAGGGAATCTCAAATGCCTGCAGGACGAAGGTGATGACGAAGAGGCCGATGACGAAAACGGACGCCAGCGAAGACAGAAACTCCAGTGTGGTTTCCTTCTGCCTGGCTGGCTCGGCAGCGGGGATTTCCGGCATGGCTTGAGCTGGTTGCTTCATGAAAGATCAGGCGGCCATCAGCGCACCACGCGCAGGGTGCGGTCCCACCGGGCAAAGCCGCGGATTCCCCGCGGCTGCCTGCTCATCGTATCACTCGACGCGCCGGGTAGAAGGCCCTCGTCCAGCGACGGCGTGCGCACGGAAAAGTAAATCAGGGCAGGAGTTCCGGCAATGTTGGCGCGGGGCACGAAGCCCCAGTAGCGGCTGTCGAGCGAGTGGTTGCGGTTGTCGCCCATGACGAAATAATCGCCGTCCGGGATGACAAGCTCGCCGTCACGGACAAGTTGGTGCATCTGCGCCAGCCACTTCGGTTCCACGCCGAGCTCCAGAACGTCGGTCGCGGGAAAGCGGTCGCGAAACACGTCGGGCCCGGAGGGAAGGTAAACAGCGTAGCCGTCCGGCTGCGGCGCGCCATTGACGAAGACATGCCCGCGCAGGAGCTTGATGTGGTCGCCCGGCACGCCGACGATGCGTTTGACCAGGAATTCCGAAGGATTGACCGGGTAGTGAAAAACCACCGCCTGTCCGCGCTGCGGTTTTTCGTAAGGCAGCAGCCATTGCCAGGTTCCCGCGGGCGCGAGCGCGACCTTGTCCACGAGCACGAAGTCGCCAATCAGCAGAGTCGGTTCCATGGATTCCGACGGGATGCGGAACGGCTGCGCAATAAAGGTCACGATGAACAGGGCAAAGACGACCAGGGTCAGCAGATGAGCGACAGCATCCAGCCACGGAGAAGCGGGGCGCGCGCGTTGCTCCGCGGCGACTTCCTCGGCAATGACTCCGGCCGGAACCAGAGAAGGTGACAACTCGGAATCCAGCTCGGCGGGCTGGACATCGGCGGCCCCGGCTCCGACCAGAGTCTGGGCCAGCTCGGTCGCGTGGGCCGTTGGCGGCTCGAAGACCGGCTCCGGCTTTTCAGCCTTCATGGCGCGCCCCCGAGTTTTTGCATGAGCAGGCGGGCGGCCTCCTGCTGCGCGCGTTTCTGGGTGGCTGCGGTGGCCTCCGCGCAGATCGGTTCGGTCCCGCGCGCGGGGACGACAGTGAGCTGGATAGTAAAGCGGCGGTTGTGGTCAGGCCCGCTTGTCTTCACCACCGAATATTCTGGCGCGGGCAGGTGGCGCGCCTGCAGCCACTCCTGCAGGGCAGACTTCGGGTCCTCGACACCGCTGGATTGCAGGAGGCCGCGCGCCGGTTCGAGCATCGATTTCCGGGCAGCTTTCTGGGCGGCGACAAAGCCGCCATCGAGGTAGATGGCCGCAACCAGGGCTTCCAGAGCATCGGCGAGCAGAGCGGCTTTCTTGCGGCCGCCGGAGCGTTCCTCGCCGCGGCCTAGAAGCAACTGCTCGCCGATGCCGAGTCTTTCGGCCGCGCGGACGAGGGCTTCCCGGTTGACCAGGGCCGCCCGCAGGCGTGTCAGCTCGCCTTCTCCGGCCTCAGGAAATTCGCGATATAGCCAGTCGGCCGCGATGGCGCCCAGCACGGCATCTCCCAGGAATTCGAGCACCTCGTTGTCCTGCGCGGCGGATTCCGGATTGGCGAGACGCGCTTCGTACGCGTGAGAGCTGTGCGTCAGCGCGCGTTCCAGCAGCGAGGCGTCGCGAAACCGGTGGCCTATCGCGGCTTCCAGCGGCGAGCCCGCCGCTCTCCGGCGTGGTTTGCGCGGCGTCGCCATGGCGGAGCTAGTGGCTCTCCGGCTGCGGCTGCGCGGGTGGCGCGAATGCCTCGCGGATGCCGCGCTGCGCGGCGGCGTCTGCGTCCGCAAGCCCGCTCTTGACGCCGAGCGCGGCCTTGTACTCCGCAACGGCTTTCGGGCGGTCCTGCTGCAGGTCAGCGATGCGGCCCAGGTAAATGTGCGACCACGCCAGCGTGTGCGGGTCATGGGTCAGCGTCAGGGCTTTCGCAAAAGAAGCTTCGGCGGCTTCCGCATCGCCGGACATGACCTGCGATTGCGCGAGCACGTACGTCGCGCGACCGGGGTCGCCCTGGCGCTTGTCGAGAGCCTGCCGGGCTGTCACGGCCGCTCCCTGAATATCTCCCGCGGCGATCTGCTGCTCGGCGTGCGCGACCAGGTCGGCGGGCGCTCCCCCTCCGCCTTCGGGAGTAAGTCCGCCGCTGCGCACGGCCAGCGTCGGACGCGCGGCCGGCGTCTTTGCCGGGGCGGGGGCCGCGTTGAATACGAAGTGCTGATAGTGACGGTGAATCAAATCAGGATCGATGCCGTAGACCATTTCGCCCAGCGCATCGCGCAGTGTTTCTGACTGGGACTGGAACTGGCCGAGTTTTTCGTAGAAATATCGCGTCAGGATAAAGCCCTGCTGCTCATCGCGCTCAACGCGGGCCACCCGGATGGCCTCATCCTGCTGGGCGAGTGCGTAGGCGCGACGGCCTTCGTCGGCAGAGAGCCGGTCACCCGGCTTGGCTTTCGGGACCGCAATGCCGGTGTCCATGGTGCGCGCCTCAATGGCCCGGATTAGACATTCCGCGACAAAGGAAGAGATGTCGTCGCGATAGACACTGTCGAGCGGCGCTTCACGGACAATGCGCAGGATGGGTTCGAGCCGCTCCATAGCCCGGGGATAGCCAAACAACACCGGGTCAACGGCGAACTCGAGGAAGAAGTGACGGACGTCTTCCCGGAAGCGCTCCTGCTGCTCGTCAGTCGATGGCGGCGCGAGGACCAGCAGGTAATCCAGCCCGTAGATGCGCGCGCTGACGACACCGCCGCCCAGCATGGGTTCGGCGATGACGAGGAACCGTCGTTCCTGGTTTCCGGACTCCGTTTGCCGCAGGTACACGCTGAGCGCGAGGATTTGATTTGTCAGCGGTGCGCGCAATGGATCGACCAGGCCCTCGTAGGCCGGCCGCGCGGAAATCCAGATGGCATGCAGCTGCGTTGCCGCAGCGAACTGCCTGAGCAGCGGCAGAACCCCGGCGACTACGGCGGCGTCGGGCGGAAGCTGCCCCGTCGGCGCATCGAGCTTGAGTTCGGGGCCGGGCGCCAACATCAGTGACAGCGAAATGTACTGCGACAACGTTTTTACGGGATCGCCGAGGTCGTGCGCCTTGAAATATTCACAGAGAGCGTCGCGCGCCTTTGCTGCGTCGGGACTGGCATCGATCTGCTGCTGCATCTCCTGGCGGACCTGCAGACGGACAGGGGCCGCAGTGCTGAGCCCGGCATCGTAGCCGCAGGCATTCAGTCCCGCCGCAAGGGTGAAAACGGCTTCGTCCGTCTGCAGCGAAACCCCGGACTGGCCGGCAAGCGCGCCGACCCGGGGACGCTGGGGTTTCGCGCTAGCGCTTTGCGGCGCGGCCTGCTCTTCGAGGGAGCGATTCAGCGCGCCGGCCGGCGTCTGCTGGGCAGCGGCTGTGAAGGAAAAAGCCGCAGGCAGCGCGGCCAGCAGAAGGAAACGGAAGGCGGCCTGGGAAGACACACGGGACACTGCTTCTATCGTAGCGGAGAGTCGGCTGTCAGCCGTGGACGGCAACGCCGGCAAAGGAGAGAACAACACGGCCGCGTGCGGGCTGGCCAAAGAGCGTTGCCGGCTGGAAGGCGGAGAAATAAAGAATGTTCTCGAGCTGCGCGCGGGTGGCATCGTTCAGTGTCCCGGCAACGACGCGGTAATCGTAGACGCGGCCGTCCGCACCGATGGAGGCCTCGACCAGGATGGCTTCGTCCTGGCCGGTCGTCAGGCTGGAGGAGTCGAACGCCGAATAGAGGAAGCGGGGCGGCGTGGACAGTCCCAGAGGCTGGTCACTTGCCTCAACGGTGGCCGGCGCCGCGAACATGCCGATCAGGACAGCCATCGCGAGCAACAGGGCGAAGGACGATGCCAGTCCGGCCGACCACTTGAGCGTGAACGCGCGGCCGGAATTCTTCCAGCCGAAGATCAGCTTGTCGAGTAGCGGATTTTCGCCGCGCGCGGCTTCCCGCGAGATGGCGACGCGCAGGCGCAGGCCGAGGTCGTCCGGCGCGGATACATTGCCGAGCTCCTGCAGCGTGGAGCGGAGTCGCGTCAGGCCGGACAGTTGCGCCTCACACGCGCCGCAGTGCTGGACATGTCGGCGAAGATGACGCCGCGGCGCGCGGGCCAGGGCGCCGTCAAGAAGGGCAGCGAGCTGCGGCCGCGCCTTTTCACAGGTCAGCTTCATCGCGCCTCCCTTGCCACGAGCGCAACGGGGCGGCGCGCCTGCTCAACGTATTGCGCCAGTCTTGCCTTAAGAAGATTGCGGCCGCGCACGATGCGGCTCTTTACGGTGCCGATGTTCAAGTCGAGAATGGTCGCCATCTCGTCGTACGCGAAGCCTTCAATATCGCGCAGTATGACGGCGGTGCGGAATGGTTCCGGCACCTCGCCGAGCGCGGCTTCGACGCGGGCCTGCACTTCACGTCCGGCGGCGGTGTCGAACGGCGAGGCCGCGTCATCGGCCAGGGTTTCGCCGAAGGTGGCGTCGTCGTCGTCGCCCCAGCGTCCGGCGCTCGCATCCATGGCCACTTCGGCCTTGCGATGCCGCGTCCACCAGCGGCGGCGGTTGGAAGCTTCATGGAGAGCGATGCGGTAGATCCAGGTCCGCAGCGATGATTCGCCCGCGAACTGCCGGATGCCGCGGAATACCTTGATGAAAACTTCCTGCGTGATGTCGGCGGCATCGGCCGGGTCCTGCAGGCTGCGCGCGAGCAGCGAGTAAATGGGACGGCTGTACTGCGCGATGAGTGCGGCGAAAGCATCTTCCTGGCCGGCGCGGAGCTGGTCCACCAGCGCGGCTTCTTCGCGGGCGGCCTGGGCGCGTGCCGCTTCCGCAGCGGCATGCTCCGGCGGCAGCGCGGTCAGCGCAACGGCTTCGCCGGAAGGACGGATGCTGAGCTTCTCCACTGGAAACTCCATGGGAAAACTACTGTAACTCCGCGTTCACACCGCCCGCAAACGGCGGCAGCAGACGCCGGCGCCGCGGACGCCAGCGAGAGTGTCTCGCGCACTCTGGTTGTTTAGACACGGCTGGCGCGCGGAATGTTCCCCTGGGGCGGGTTTGGGCAATAGGAAATAGGGGCGTAGGAAGTGGGAGTGGGAGTGGTTAGTGATAGGGAGTGAGGGAGTGAGGCAGTCGTAGTGAGGGTTGAAGCCAGTCAGAAGTCTTTGGGGGCCGGACCGCCTTCCCTGGATGACTGCTCCTCCTTCCTATTCCCTGCTCCCTGTTTTGCCCCACTTATACTCAGCACCATGGAACGGCCACTGCTGACGGCGACGATGACAGGCAAGCGGTTGCTGTCGGAACGCACCCAGACTTTTCACTACACGCTCGCCGTTGACGGCGCGGATGCGTTCGACTTCACGCCGGGCCAGTTTGTGTCCCTGGTTGCGCCGGACGCGCGCGGCAAGCAGCAGACGCGGGCGTATTCGCTGGCTTCCGCACCGCGCGGCAATGCGTTTGACCTTTGCATCAATCGCGTCGAGGGCGGATTCTTCTCGAACCTGCTGGCCGATATGGAAACCGGCGGCACGGTGCATTTCCATGGGCCGCACGGACTGTTCACGCTGCGCGAGCCGCTAACTGACATTCTGCTGATTTCTACCGGAACGGGCATTGCGCCGATGCGTGGCTTTCTGGAACACCTGTTTCCCAGCAATGGGCCGTCGCGCCTTCCGCACGACAAACAGTTGTGGGTCATTTACGGCACACGGCACGAGACAGAGCTGTATTACGAGCCGGAGATTGCCGCGATCGCGGCGCGGCATTCGAACGTGCACTATGTGCCGACGCTTTCCCGACCGCGGCCGGAGTGGGGCGGCGCCCGCGGCTATGTGCAGGAACGCGTGGCGGAAGTGTTGAGACGTCACGTCGCCGGGCCGGACGAAACGCCGCAAGGCGGCGCGCTGGGCGCAGACCCTGACCCGAAACATCCGGAGAGCGATACGGCAGACAATCCGCGGCGGCCTGAGGCGAACCAGCCGCCGGAGGCGTTCACGATCCACGCCTACATCTGCGGCCTGAACGCCATGGTTTCATCCGTGCGCGACCTGCTGAAAGAACGCGGCTGGCACCGCAGGCAGATTGTCTTTGAGCGCTACGACTGAGCCGCCATACAACGGGCAGCGGGAATATGTAATCGAAGCGAAGCGTATTCCTTCAGCCCCTGGAAATTCCGAGGAGGAGAGCTTATGTCGTTTCTCTTGTATCTGGTTGGCGCGATTGTGGTCCTGTGCGGCGTGCTGTACGCGGAACACATCGCGCATGTGCCGCAGACGTGGATGATCGTAACCGCGTTGATCATTCTCGGCGGCGCGATTCTGACGGGCGTCAGCCGCACAAGGCAGCGTGACCCGCAGTAGCTCCTCAGCCGAGCGATAGCAGTACCGGTTTCAACAACCCGGCTATGCGGGAAGCTGCGGTGGGCACGGCCTCTCTCGGGTCCATGTTGAGGAACTCCGTGGCGCCGCCGTAGATGGCCCAGGCAATCACAGACGCTGCAAGCTCATGCGAAATCTCCTGCCGTAGAGGGTGCCGCGCAAAGCCTTCCAGCAGTAAGCGGCGTACAACCTGAACGAGCGCACGTTCCAGCGGAGCGTCTCGCGAAGTCGCCGCAACTTCTGACAGGAAATACAGCATCGCCGTAACGGTGTTCTCGAGCGCCGTGTCGCACCCGTCGAAGTAGATTTCCCGTTTTTTGAGCAGGTCCTGGAACTGGGTGCCGACCATGCAGGCGAGCAGCGCCTGCTTGTCAGGATAGTGATCGTAAAAGGTCGCCCTGTTCAGGCCGGCTTCACTGGCGATGTCCGCGATTGAAATCGCGTCGAAGCTCTTTCCTTTCATGATCTTAGACAGAGAAGCGTGGAGCATTTCCCGCGAGCGCAGGAACCGGGGATCCGTGGGTCCTGCCAACTTTGTCGCCGATCGCGCCACCCATGAGTAAGTTTACTGCAACCAGAACATTTTTACAACATCTGTTGTTTAGACGATATTTGTCGTCTAAACTTCCCTCAACACCATCTGTCTTTCAAAAAGGAGTCACATAATGAGAATTGCCGCCATGATTTGCCGGTACCTGCTTGGCCTGATGTTCACGGTCTTTGGGCTGAACGGTTTCTTCCACTTCCTGCCTCAGCCGCCGGCCACAAACCCGCTCGCGCAGCAGTTCATGACTGCGGCGTTCGCTTCGCACTACCTGGGCGTTGTTTTCCTGGTGCAGATCATTGGAGGGGTGCTGCTGCTGGCCGGGCGCTTCGTGCCGCTCGCGCTGACCATCCTTGCACCTGTTCTCGTGAACATCCTGAACTTCCACGTCACCATGGACCCGAAAAACATTGGCGCGGGATTGCTCGCGACCCTGCTGTGGATCGTGATTTTCGTGCGGTATCGCGCGCACTTCCGCGGCATCTTCACTTCGAAATCCGCCGAAACCGCGGGCGCCGTTTAAGCACAGCGCGCAGTTCACGCGCGGGGGTGCTTGGCGCTTAGCGGAATGCCCAGGGCTGTTAGTTGATTGGTGGACCTGATCGGGATCGAACCGATGGACAATCCGCGCCGGCCTGAGGCCTCCGTGAGGGAGCTGCTGAAAGAGCGCGGCTGGCACCGCAGGCAGATTGTCTTTGAGCGCTACGACTGAGCCGCCATACAACGGGCAGCGGGAATATGTAATCGAAGCGAAGCGTATTCCTTCAGCCCCTGGAAATTCCGAGGAGGAGAGCTTATGTCGTTTCTCTTGTATCTGGTTGGCGCGATTGTGGTCCTGTGCGGCGTGCTGTACGCGGAACACATCGCGCATGTGCCGCAGACGTGGATGATCGTAACCGCGCTGATCATCGTTGGCG
The DNA here is from genome assembly GCA_963848685.1 of uncultured Acidobacteriaceae bacterium. Lineage (GTDB taxonomy): Bacteria > Acidobacteriota > Terriglobia > Terriglobales > Acidobacteriaceae > CAWKED01. Next base: position 298,856 of record CAWKED010000001.1, read on the forward strand.
GAGCATTGCTGAGCGGGGTCAGCCGTACGCGCCAGCGCGATCCGCAGTGATCGTCGGCCCAACTGCCTTGCTGCCGGCGTTCTTCCAGTCGGGTCCGTACTCCGGAAAGTGTCACGCGTTGAATAGGACGACGCACATGTGGGGCACCCGGTTTGATTCGCATCCATGGGGTGGCTGGAAATGCTTACGGCTTTTGTCCCTTAAGAGTAGGCAGAGGTCGTTGCGACTCGCCACCGAGACCTGCCCACGTTAGACGCATTTAGAGTTATATCGACGGGAGTCGTGGTCTAGTAATTGCGGTCACCGTATTTCCATTCGTGTCGGTAGCTTTTACGGTTGCTTGCGTAGTATGGAATCAAGCGACAGTCTGCGCTTAGCTATCTCTTTTGATAGTTGTCGTTCGAACCAGCGGATGAAGCTTCAAATGCTCGTTAGCGAATAGGTGGCTTCGGATTTATGACGAGAACAATGATACACAGGGCTTCAGCGATCAACGCACAAAGCCACCACAGCGCTGCATTGGGTCCCAAAGCCACAACAATCAACTCATTTTTGTCGAAAAGCGTCGGGAAGCCTTGAGATGCCCACACAGATAACATACTGATAAAGTAAACTGAGATTATAAAGAGGAACGGAGCCAGCATACGCACTACGTGCTTTCTTCCATAAGCGAATAGATTCAGCACAACACAAATCCACAAGCACACAAAAAACGTGATTTCATAGGTCATACGGGCTCCGCTGCGGATATGTCTCATAAGAGGGATTCCGTTCATCACCCAAAGAGCAGCCACCGTTACAGCAACAATGATCGCTGCCAACAAGGCGATGCTTACATTTCGCTTCAGAGACATAGTCCCTTCCCTCTTCCGGGAAGCTTTGGGAGATGTGGTTCAAAGGTGCGCGGCGGATTATGAACACCGACACTCTTAAACACACCAAACAACATTAATCGCTACGCTCACATCTGTCGCGCACCTAAAAGTAGAGTCGTCATAAACCTTATCAATGTTCTGGCGGATTTGCACCGCATCGGGCAGTGGAGAAAAGCGTCGATAACATGGTCGGTTCTGTCTGCGATGGTGTTCTCCAGTTCGTCAGCGTCGGATCGCAGCCGCGCGGCCTTCTCCATACGATCTGCCACTTGCTTCTCGAGTGCGTCGCCTAAGCGGACAATGAGAATCCCCGCTAGTCCGCTCAGCTAACCCGCACCCGCCTTAACCCTTCCTGCGATGGTCATTTGCGGATCTCTGGAATCACCTTTCCCTGGGACCGAGCTTTCTCGACCATTGCCTCCCAATATGTTCTCTCCCTTCGCGATACATCCTCATTCGCGGGGACAAAGGTTTGCCATGAAATTCCGCCCTTGTCATCATCTATGTACACAAAATTTTCCTTCAATCGCGTTATCGTTCCAGTGTCGCCTGGGAACAATCTCATGTCGAAAAAACTCAGGTACATCCATCCAATTGTGTGCTCGCCAGGTGCGAACGTTACTCTGTCGCCAATTTTGAAAGGATTATCATTTTTCGTCATGGTTTCTCCCTATTCAATAAGAAATGGAAATTCCTCGGGCATTATAGGACGAGGCGCTCCAACGCTCCCGGGTGGGGTACCCTCAGGAAATCTTACCTCAGGTCCGCCGCCCGGCTGACCATTGGCAGGAGCGAATAGATTCAGCACAACACAAATCCACAAGCACACAAAAAACGTGATTTCATAGGTCATACGGGCTCCGCTGCGGATATGCCTCATAAGAGGGAACCCGTTCATTGCCCAAAGAGCAGCAATCGTTACAGCAACAATGATCGCCGCCAACAATGCGATGCTTACGTTTCTCTTCAGAGACATAACCCTTCCCTCTTACGGAAGCTTTGGAAGATTTGATTCTAAGGTGCTCGGAAGATTATGAACACCGACGCTCTTAAACACGCCAACACCGTTAATCGCTCCGCTCACATCTGCCGCGCATCTAAAAGGAGAGTCGTCATTCACCTTATCAATGTTCTGACGGATTTGCTCCGCATCAGCTTGGCTGATCGAGTATGAATGCGTAGTCACTGACGTCGAATCTGTTTTTTCGTAATTGATGTAATCGGATCGGGAGGCCCCAGCTTCATCAGTGACGGTACCGTCACTTCCTCGTCCGTGACCTTCTTTGTAGCTGCTGCCTGGATCGTAAACCGTTGTGCCAGTCTGATCTTCCACAACTAAACCGGCATGGCTGGCCACCGTAACACCGCGCTGATCAGCCCTGCACAGAAGTGGATGATCGTAACCGCGCTGATCATCGTTGGCGGAGCATTGCTGAGCGGTGTCAGCCGCACGCGCAGCGAGACCCGAACAGCTAGTTCATCGTCATGCCCGGCATGGCGTCGCTGCCCATCTTGCCTGGACTCGCCATATGGTCCATGTTGTCATGGCCGTGGTCGTCATCACCGGTGGACCAGATCTTTGCCGGGTCAGATTCATACGGATACACGTGCACCATCCAGCCAAAAACGTGCGGCCGGAAAGTTCCTCCCGCCGCCCGGCATGCGTCCTCCGTTGTGATCGAACCCATCAGGCCGAACTTTGCCTGCTTGCCGAAATATTCGCGCGGTGGAGTGCCCGCCGGGCCGATGCAGAAATTCACGTGCTGATGCCAGTGGGCAATGCTGAGCGGAATGCGGCGGTTCAATTCATCTTCAGAAGCGTTCACGGGGGCCGTGTACATGGCGCCAACCAGCGTGTAACCGCCTCCCGCGTTCTTCTTGTAGAGAAGCGACGTGGGCCTGGAAGCATCGAAGCCGCGCTGCGCAATCCGCGCATTCGCGTAATTCGTGAAGTGGTATTGCGGCTGCGGCAGGTTCTCGTGGAAGATCACGTAGCCGTCAGCCAGCGCCTTCTTGTAATCGCGATACGGCTCCATCGCCTTGCGGGCCGCTTCAACAATGGCCTGGGCGCGGGCTTGATCGCCAGGCCCGACCGGCCGCACGGAAGACATATGCATGTGTCCCGGCATGTGGGCCATGTTGCTCATGACCGATTGCTGCCCTGCAGCGAGGACGGCCAGCGCCAGGCCGGCGCCGAGGACAGGGACTAAGCAGGTTCCGAAGTTGCGCATGTGACGGATTGCCGCTTTACGTGGCGGCCCGCTCAACTGGACGCGACTGGCCGCAAGAAGTTGCGCGCAGGGGCCGCAAATCCTGACATAAAAAGGCGAATTTAAAGAAAGGAGAAATTGGTGGACCTGATCGGGATCGAACCGATGACCTCTTCCATGCCATGGAAGCGCGCTCCCAGCTGCGCCACAGGCCCACTTCAGGTGAGGATTCTATTTTCGCACAACCGGCAGACGGATGCGACGCCCGCATGCCATCTAGTCGGGTTGTGATGACCCGGCAGGCATGAGCTGCGCCGTGCATGCCTTGCCGTAGGCGGAACAGGCAACGATTCCGCGGCGGAGGATTGTCACCCTGGAGTCCGGCGGGAATGTCTGCTGGAATTTTGCCTGGCGCAGGAGCTGCTCTGCGTCTTTCACAGGATGCGGGGAGCCGCTGTCGACCCGCACCTCGTCGACCCCGGCAGCGGAGATGCGGACAACGAATGGATCGGAAGCAAACTCCGTTGTGCTGCGGTTCGGGATTTTTGCGCCGCGCATTTCCTGCAACATCTCCTCGTAATTGTTCTTGCTGTCGAGTTTTACGCGGCCGCGCAGAGCGGTGATGCGCGCCTGGATTGCCTCGTTGTCTTCCGGCTCGTTGCGGTCATGGCTGGCAGCGGCCAGCGAATAGACAAGCAGCGCGTCCTTCGGCTTCTGCTCCTGCTCCAGGATTGTGCCGAGGTGAAGGCCGACCGTCGGCGCTTGCTCAAGAGTCCATGACGCGCGCACGTACGGTTCGCCCGCGTCCACCTTGCCTTCCTCGAAAAGCACCCAGCCCAGCGTGTCCCAAATGTTGGAAAGCTGGACGACGTGCGCGACGTCTTCGGGAGTGACCTTGGCAATCTGCGCCTTGGCAAGGTCTGTCGTCAGCAGGTCGAGGGATTTCCGCGCCGCGGCTTCGGCTTCAGGCAATAGCACTTTGCCGACCGAAGCGAAATATGCCGCGTCGTTCAGCTGCATGGCGTCGTTCGAAGTTGTGAAGACGTGCTGCAGCGCAGACTCGGCCTTTTGCGGGTTTCCAGCCTTGATGTAGGCGTCGGCCAGCCACATCTGTTCACGCGTTCCGGTGCCGGGCATCTTGACGGCTTTTTCCAGCGTCTGCACCGCGTCTGTGTATTTGCCGCTGCGCGTCTGGAACAAACCGAGCGTGGCGGCCAGCGTGGCGTTGTCCGGCTGCGCCCTGGAGGCGGCCTGCACGACAGTCAACGCCAGGTCCTCATGGCCCTGACTGACGAGGTACCACGCCTCCTGCGGAACGTTGCCGGCGTAATCCGGATTGACGTCGAGTTCAAGAGCAATTTCCCTGGCATAGAGATCGAAATCCCGCCGCTGGGCGGCGACGGCAGCCAGCCCGCCATGGCCAAACGGTTCTTTGGCATTCAATTTCAGAGCATCCTGAAAGTTTTTTTGCGCGCCGTCGAAATCACGCTGCTTTACGGCTTCATAACCGAGCTGCACCAGGCGGGCGGCCTCCGGAGTGCTGGCGCTTTCGGCTTCGGCCTTCTCCCCGGGCGCGAGCAGCTTGACCAGGCGGTCTTCGTCGTTATCTACAAGGTCTTTCCATTTCAAATATTGGTCCCAGTCATCCGGCTGCAGGAAATCCGTCTTCATCTGGATCTTTCGCGTCGTGACCAGCGTGTTCTTGTCCATCGTGTACGTGTTTGAGTACTCCACGAAATGCGACGAGAAGTTGGTCGGCCTGGGGAGTTGCGCGGTCCAGCCGTCAGGCAGCGTCATGCGCGAAATGAAGGTATTGGTGCCGGAGCCTCCGCCGCCGAATTCCGTCACAGGCCGCTCGGAGTCGCTGTCAAAGACGAAGCCCCAGATGGGCAGCATGGGATAAATCTTGTGGTTGGGCCAGTCTCCGAACTTGCTGCGCGTGTAATCGAGCCGGATTTCCAGCGGAACGTCCAGCTTCTCGGGCGGGGTTACCTGGATGCGGCTGGCATCGCCGCCGAAGCGGTAGGCGGCAAGGATGCGCTGCGTCAACTGGTCCTGCTGCGCCGAACCGGTGGCGCGATACCCGGAGCGGAGATAGACCTCCGTGTCGTCGCGCATCCGGATGTAGAAGCGGCCGTTGTACTCGCCGGTGTCGTTCAGCGAGCCGTCCGTCGTCCACTCGCTGAACAGGGGAAAGGGCGGATGGCCCGGCGTCCGCACAAGTTTCGGCGTGCCTGTGGCCGGGACCATTAGCCCTTGGCGGTTGCGGAGCGGGCTCAGCAGGAACTGGAACGGCGCGGTCTCCGGCGTGGAATCGAGCCAGATTGTCTTGCCGTTCAGCTCGACCGCGGTGATGACGTGGTCGAACTGCGACGGCGTGGGAAAGCTGGCTTCAAGTTCGTGCTCGGAGCTGATCAACACGGCATTCGCCGCGAAGCCTTCCGCCTTGAGCAGGGTGGCGAGCAGCGTGTGCTTGTCTTTGCAGTCGCCGTACTGGTTCTCGAAGACAGTTTCCGCGGAATGCGGCTGCATGCGGCCGATGCCCAGATTGACGCCGATGTAGCGCAGGTTCAGCGAGACGTAGGTATAGAGCGCGGCGATGCGCGCTTCATCGGTCGCGGCGCCTTTGACCAGTTCGTCAGCCTTGGCTTTCAGTTCCGGCGTTACAGTCAAGCGGTCGCTTTGCAGCTTCTGGTAGAAGTCGCCAATTTGTTCCCAGGATTGATAGCTGCTCACCGAAACATCCGGCATTTCCGTCTGCTTCTTCCTCGCATTTGCCGCCGTCCTGGCGGCCTTCTCTTTCTTTGTCTCTTCGGATGTCCTGGTCGGCTCGAGCTGCGAGGTGTGCCAGCTATAAAGCAGCTGCCCGTTCTCAGCTTTTTTCACGGGCGCAGCGTTCGGGCTATAGATATTGGCGTTGGAGCTGGCCGGGACGCGGACATTCAGGTCGTAGCTGAGCACCACGACGCCCGTCGGGAAGTTCCACTGGCTCCAGAACTGGTTGGCTTGCAGGGGGTGGACGAGCTTTTCGGAAATTTGGACTTCCAGCGTGTCGCCCGGCGCGAGGCCTTTGACCGGCAGCTCCTTGACGCGGATGTCGCTGTACATCGGAGCTTCCCGTGTCACCTGCGAGGCCGAGTCCTGCGCGTCGGCCGGTGAAGTTTCGATAACACGCCCGTCAGACTTTCGCACGCGAAGATAAACGATGTCGCAGTTGAATTCTCCGGCCGCATAGCCGAAACGGAAAACGCCTTCGCTGCGCACGGCGGCGTCTGTCTGCACGTGGATGACGGAAGTCGTAGTGGATTCCGCCGTGCCGTCCGGGTGGAAGGTGGTGTCGTTGACCATCTTCTCGATGATCTCGTCTTCATGTGAGTAGTCCGGCGCCGGGGTTACAGTGACGTGCTGCGTCTCAAGCTTCGGTTTTTGCCTGGACGCGCGCGGCGGCGCCTGCTGGGCATGGAGCGCGGAAGCAAGAGAGAAAAGAGAAGCAAGAAAAAGCAGCCCGGAACAGGAACGCATACCGTTCCTGTCTATCTGAAAGCGCGGACAGACGCCAGCATTAGTTGCGTCGCGATGTGGAGATGGTGCACCCGGCGAGATTCGAACTCACGACCTAACGCTTCGGAGGCGTTCGCTCTATCCAGCTGAGCTACGGGTGCACTGGCATCAGTTTACATCCGGGCGCCAGCGCAGCACGGGCTTGCGGGCGGCCGCGGTTTCATCCATGCGGGCCACGCGCGTTGAGTATGGCGCGTTCTGGACGAACTCCGGATTCTCCTCCGCTTCCCGCGCGATCTGCTGCATCGCGTCAATGAACAGGTCGAGTTCTTCCTTGGATTCGCTCTCGGTCGGCTCGATCATGAGCGCGCCGGGAACGATCAGCGGGAAGCTGACCGTGTACGGGTGGAAGCCGTAGTCGATGAGCCGCTTGGCGATGTCTCCGGTCTTGACGCCGTGCCGAGTCTGCAGTTTGTCGCTGAAAACTACCTCGTGCATGGACGCGGTCTTGTACGGCAGGTCGAAGTAGTCCTTCAGTTTGGCGCGGACGTAGTTGGCGTTAAGGACAGCATCTTCGGTGGTCTGGCGCAGGCCGTCGCGTCCGTTGGCCAGGATGTACGCCAGCGCCCGGACGAACATGCCGAAATTGCCGTAGAACATGCGGACGCGGCCGACAGATTGTGGACGGTTGTAGTCGAGCGTGAGTCTGCCGTTGCGTTCGACTACGACCGGCGTCGGCAGATACGGCTCCAGGATTTTCTTGCACGCCACCGGGCCGGACCCTGGACCGCCACCGCCGTGGGGCGTGGAGAACGTCTTGTGCAGGTTCAGGTGCATCACGTCCACGCCGAAGTCGCCGGGGCGGGTCTTGCCGACCAGCGCGTTCATGTTGGCGCCGTCCATGTAGAGCAGAGCGCCCTTGGCATGCAGGATGTCGGCAATCTTGTGAATTTCGCTTTCGAAAACGCCGATGGTGGAAGGGTTGGTCAGCATCAGGGCAGCGGTGTCTTCCGTGACCTGGCGCTCGAGTGCGGCGATGTCCACCATGCCGTGCTCATTCGACTTCAGGTTCTCGACCTGGTAGCCGCAGATGGCCGCCGTGGCCGGATTCGTGCCGTGCGCCGAGTCCGGAATCAGGACCTTGTGGCGCGGATTGCCTTGCGCCTCATGGTGGGCGCGGACCAGCAGGATTCCTGTGAACTCGCCGTGCGCGCCGGCGGCCGGCTGCAGCGTGATGGCATCCATACCGGTAATTTCGATCAAATGGTGTGACAAATCGCTCATGATTTGTAACATCCCCTGTGACAATTCTTCCGGCTGGTACGGGTGCGCTTCCGCGATGCCTTCGATGCGGCTCACCAGTTCGTTGACGCGTGCGTTGTACTTCATGGTGCAGGAGCCGAGCGGGTACATGCCGAGATCAATCGCGAAATTCCACGTCGAAAGCCGCGTGAAGTGGCGGATGATCTCGATTTCGCTGACTTCCGGCATCAGACCCAGGTCTTCGCGCACGAACTCGCCGAGCTCGGCACCGGCATCGACTTCAGGCACGTCGAGTTCGGCAAGGCGGTAGCCCTTCTTGCCGGGCGATGATTTCTCGAAGATGGTCGCTTCGTTCTGGTTGATGTGCCGGGAAACTTTCTTGGGCTCGCCTACAAATTTTGTCGTCATCGTGCTGCTCCCGCCAGTTCCGGCTCGGCTGTCCTGTCCTTCTGTGTAGCGCCCAGCACTTCGGCGGCCGCTTCTATCTGGGCGCGCGTGTTCGTCTCGGTCGCGCACCACAGGCTGGTGTTTTTTAGCTCCGGATACCAGCGCGACAGGTCAAGTCCCCCGATGATTTTCCTGTCCAGCAGGCGTGCATTGATTTCCGCGACGGGTTGCGTTGTTTGAATTACGAATTCGTGGAAGTGCGGCGCGCCCTTGAATAAAACCTTCGCGCCGGCGCCGGCGAGTTGCCTTTCCAGGAAGCGTGACTTCGCAAGGTTTTGTTCGGCGAGCTCACGCAGGCCCTGCTTGCCGTAGACGGTCAGGAAAATCGTTGCCATCAGGGCAACAAGCGCCTGGTTGGTGCAGATGTTTGAGGTCGCCTTCTCGCGGCGGATGTGCTGCTCGCGTGTCGAGAGCGTGAGAACGTAACCGGGTTTGCCGTTTTTGTCTTTGGTCGCACCGGCCAGGCGTCCGGGCATCTGACGTACGAACTTGTCTTTGGTTGCGATGACGCCGCAGTAAGGACCGCCGTAGCTGAGCGCGACCCCGAAGCTCTGCGCTTCCATGGAAACGATGTCGGCTTCCTTCGGCGGCTTGATAATGCCGAGCGAGATGGCTTCTGCGATGGAAACAATCAGCAGCGCGCCTTTGGCGTGGGCAATCTCCGCGATTGCTGCGACATCTTCAATCGTGCCGAAGAAGTTCGGCGACTGGATGAGCACGCACGCGGTCTCTTCCGTGACCAGCTTCGTCAGTTCAGCGGTGTTGACGCGGCCATCTTCGCCATAGCCGGCAAACTCGGCGGGAATGCCCTGGTGCTGTGCGTAGGTCTCGAAAACCTCGCGATATTCCGGATGCACTGTCTTTGCGACGACAGCCTTGCTGCGCCCGGTGACGCGCACCGCCATCATGACCGCTTCCGCCGCGCCCGTGGAGCCGTCGTACATCGAGGCATTCGCCAGGTCCATGCCGGTCAGTTCACAGATCATGGTCTGGAATTCGAAGATGGCCTGCAGGGTGCCTTGCGAAATCTCCGGCTGGTACGGCGTATACGCTGTCAGGAACTCGCCGCGCTGCACGAGCGAATCAATCACGACCGGCTTGTAATGCCGGTACGCTCCGGCGCCGAGAAAGCTCGCGTAGCCCTCGCTCCTGTTCTGCGCGGCACGCTCGCGGAAGTACTGGATGACTTCGCTCTCGGCGTGTTGGCGCGGAACGTCGAGGTCGCCGGTCAGCCGGTATTCCTCCGGAATGCTGGCGAACAGCGCTTCAATGTTCTCCACGCCGATCGCGGCGAGCATCGCCTTGCGGTCGGCCGGAGACTTGGGCAAATATCTCATCGTTGGTTAACCTCTAATTCCTTACCTGCTGAAAGCACACGGAGTTGCCGTCGGGGTCGCGGAAGAAGGTCTCCCGCGTTCCCCATGTCTGGTCCACGGGATGGTTCGGATCGACGGGCGCACCCTTGGCGGCGAACTCGGCGTGGAGTGCGTCTACATCGTCCACCACAAAGAGCACGCCCGCCCCGGAGACACCATCGCCGCTGTGCGAGGAAAGATGCACCATCGCTCCGTCGCGCGAAACGCCGCAGTAGCACGGGTCCGCGAGCTCACGAGCTTCGTTTGAATACGCGCTGTTTGCGAAATCCAGCCGGAAACCGAGCGTGCCAGTGTAGAAATCGACTGCCCGGGACACGTTGCTGACATGCAGCCCGGGAATCGCGACCTTGATGTTCGCCATAATCTCCGGCCTCAGTGGCCGGTCTCCTCGGCGACAAATTTCTCGTAGTCGTCGGCGCTGAGCAGCGCAGCGGCTTCGGCGGGATTGTTCAGCTTGACGCGCAGCATCCAGGCATCGTGCGGCCCGTCGTTGACCTTTTCCGGCGTCGTGGCGAGTTCTTCGTTGATCTCGGTCACGGTACCGGTGACCGGCGCATAGAGGTCGCTGACGGCCTTCACGCTTTCGACAGAGCCGAATGTTTCGCCGGCGGTGATCTTGTCGCCGACCTTGGGCAGCTCGACAAAAACGATGTCGCCCAACGAGTTCTGCGCGTAATCGGTGATGCCGATGGTGCCGGTGTCGCCATCCACCTCAACCCACTCATGTTCGCGCGTGTATTTGTAATTCGACGGGTATGCCAAAAGCGGGTCTCCTGCTCTCAAGAGAAATCAACGGAACGTACCAGTGTACGGCGCGATGGGACGGGAGGAAAACCTGGCCCGTTACGGCTTCCATGCCGCGAAAGTGCGGCCGAAAAATGCTTACCGCGGTCCCATTCCGGGATAGGGATGCAGTTCAAACACAGCGTCCACATGCAGCATGCCCCGTTGCGCCAGCGGCAGCGAATTCACGCCGTCGCGGACTTCCTGCTCGCTGGTGGCTTCCCAGATGAGTACCGCTCCGGCGGCATCTCCGCGGCGCCATATCTGGCGGATACTGCCGGCGACGTAGAGTTCGCGGACGCGGTTGGCTTCGGCCTCGACCAACTCCGGGGTAAAGGCTTCCTTGCCGAACTCGTCAATCTTGCGGCGGGACATGGAGATGAATTGCGCCATTACTTTTTCACTCGCTTGTAGAACGGGACTGGGACAACTTTTGCGCCAACGCCATTGCCGCGGACCTCTACCTTGAGCTGGGTATCAAGAGCCGAGAACTGCGGCGGGACATAGGCGAGCGCGATGTTTTTCTTGATATACGGCCCGGGCGAGCCGCTGGTGACGATGCCGATGGCGTTGCCGTCGTTGTCGAGCACGCGATAGCCGTCGCGTGCAATGCCGCGCTCGGTCATTTCCAGGCCGACGAGCCTGCGCGTCTGGCCACGCTCGTGAGAAGCCAGCAGCGCATCGCGGCCGATGAAGTCTCCCTTGTCGAGCTTGAGCCAGCGGTCCAGGTTGGCTTCAAAGACGTTCGTCTCTTCGGTGATTTCGTGGCCGTAGAGGCTCATGCCGGCTTCCAGGCGCAGAGTATTGCGCGCGCCCAGGCCGCAGGCGAGCAGGCCGAATTCCTGGCCGGCGTCCATGATGGCGTTCCACATGGCTGTTCCGGTCGCAAGGTCGCTCGGAAAGTAGATTTCAAAGCCGTCTTCACCGGTATAGCCGGTGCGCGCAATCAAGACGTTGTGCACGCCGTTCACCTGGCCCCACAGGAAGCGGTAGTTCTTGAGCGAGCCGATGTCGGCAGTCGTCAGCTTCTTCATCACGTTCACCGCGTTCGGGCCCTGGATGGCGAGCTGGGAATAGTGCGCGGAGTAGTTGCTGACGTGGCAGTGGAACTTCTGCGCATGCTGCTTGATCCACGCGAAGTCCTTGTCCGTGGTGCCGGCGTTGACGACCAGCAGGTAGTCATTGTCGCCCAGCTTGTGGACAAGAATGTCGTCTACGAATGTGCCTTCGGGCGTAAGCAGCGCGGAATAGTGGGCCTGGCCTTCGACCAGCTTCGACGCATCGTTCATCGTCAGGTACTGCACGGCGGCAAGCGATTCCGGCCCGCGAAACTGGATTTCCCCCATGTGCGACACGTCGAACAGCCCGACGCCGGTGCGCACGGCCATGTGCTCCGCGATCAGGCCGGAATATTCGACCGGCATGTCCCAGCCGCCGAAATCCACCATCTTGGCTTTGTGCTGGCGGTGGATGGCGTTGAAGGGGGTCTGCTGGAGTGTGGCTGTGCTCATGCTTAAGATTTTACGTCTCCGCATGCGACACTCGCTTTGGCTGCATGGCAAGACGCATCGTCATTCCGGGCGGAAGCGGGCAGGTGGGCACGATCCTGGCGCGGCATTTTGTTGCGCGCGGCGATGACGTAACCGTCCTGTCACGCTATCCGCATGCCGCGCCGTGGAACGTGGTGCGCTGGGATGCTGCGACTCCCGGCGACTGGGTGCAGTATGTCGACGGCGCAGACGTTGTCATCAACCTGGCAGGCCGGAGCGTCAACTGCCGCTACTCGGCCCGCAATCGCGCTGAAATTTACAACTCACGCATCGCTGCAACCCGCCTGCTGAACCGCGTCCTCGCGGATCTTCCGGAGCCGCCTGGCGTCTGGCTGAACGCCAGCACCGCAACCATCTACCGGCATGCGCTTGATCGCGATATGGATGAGACAACAGGCGAGTTTGGCGGCGGCGAGCCTGGCGCGCCGGAGATGTGGAACTTTTCCATCAAGGTCGCAAGAGATTGGGAGAGTGCGTTTTTTGAAACACAGACTCCTCGGACGCGCAAAGTCGCTTTGCGGAGCGCCATGACGATGAGCCCGGATCCAGGCGGCGTGTTCGATGTGCTGTCGCGGCTGGTCCGGCTGACGCTGGGCGGCAAGGCCGGTTCCGGGCGACAGTATGTGTCGTGGATCCACGAGGCGGATTTCGTCCGGGGGGTCGAATTGCTTATCGCGAACGACTCCTGGACAGGCGCGGTCAATCTGGCGTCGCCGCAGCCGCTGCCCAATCGCGAATTCATGCGCGAGCTCCGCGAAGCGTGGGGCGTTCCGAATGGAATTCCGGCGGCAAAGTGGATGGTCGAACTCGGAGCCATCTTCATGCGCACGGAATCCGAGCTTGTCCTGAAGTCGCGGCGAGTGGTTCCGGGCAGACTGCTGGACGCCGGGTTCGAATTTCAGTTTCCCGGCTGGGATGCTGCGGCGCGCGACCTGGTGCAACGCATGCGGTCCGCGCAGAGATAAAAAAACAGCCGGCCTTTAGAGACCGGCTGTCGCTGGATTTTTACGCTTCAGTGTGCGAGAAGCGAATGCAGAATGTAGAACAATGAGCCGGAGAGCAGCGCCGCCATGGGCAGCGTGAAAATCCACGCGAGCGCGATGTTGCGGACGGTAGACATCTGCAAACCGCTCTTGTTCGCCAGCATGGTTCCGGCGACGCCGCTGGAAAGCACGTGCGTGGTGCTGACCGGCATGCCGAAATTGTCCGCCGCGAGAATCGTGCACATGGCGGTCAGTTCGGCAGCCGCGCCCTGGCCGTACGTCAGGTGGGTCTTGCCGATCTTCTCGCCAACCGTGACGACAATGCGCTTCCAGCCGACCATTGTGCCCAGCCCGAGCGCAATGGCAACCGCGACCTTGACCCATGTCGGGATGAATTTCGTCGAAGCGTCCAGCTTCTTGCGATAGTTCATCAGCACGCCCATCTGCGACTGGTTGAGTGCGGGATTGTGCTGTTTGCCGATCAGGCGCAGCGTTTCGGAAATGAGATACATGTCGTTGCGGGTGTTCTGCTGCTGGTTGGCCGGAATCTGCGCCAGCGTCTTGTAGTTCGCGACCTGCAGCTGCACGTCGGCGATCAGCGCGCGCATGGCAGGAATGGTTTCCGGCGCCATCTGCTTGGTCGAAACGTACTGTTCCAGGACCGCCCGCTCCTTGCCAGCGGTGTATTGCTGGCCGCCGTTCTGCTGGATGTACGTGTCCAGCGTTTGCGTGGATTGCTGCGACACGGCAACGAAATCCTGCACGGCGTTGAATCCGACCGCGTGGTTCAGCGCATACGCGGTAGGCACGGTGCCGATAAGGATGAGCATGATCAGGCCCATGCCCTTCTGTCCGTCGTTGGAACCATGGGCAAAGGACACGCCGGTGCAGGTAAGGATGAGCAGGCAGCGGATCCAGAACGGTGGCGGCTCCCCGACCTTGGGTTCCTCGTAGAGCCGCGGATCGCGGACCAGCGCCTTGAACAGCAGAAAGACGAGTCCGGCGACGGCAAAGCCGACCACCGGCGAGATGAGCAGCGCCTTGAAGACATTCATGGCAGAACCCCAGTCCACGCCGCTGGCCCCGTTGGAGCCGCTGATGAACTGGTTGGCCAGTCCGACGCCGATGATGGAGCCGATCAGCGTGTGGGAACTCGATGCCGGCAGCCCGAACCACCATGTGCCGAGGTTCCAGACGATGGCCGCCAGCAGCAGCGAGAACACCATCGCGAAGCCGGACGAGGAGCCGACGCGGAGGATGAGTTCCACTGGCAGCAGGCTGACGATGGAGTAGGCCACCGCGCCTGAGCTGACCATGACGCCGATAAAGTTCCACACGCCGGACCATGCCACCGCGATGTGCGGTTCGAGCGAGTGCGTATAGATAACGGTAGCGACGGCATTCGCGGTGTCGTGGAAGCCGTTAACGAATTCAAACCCGAGCGCAATCAGCAGCGCAACACCGAGCAGGATGTACGGCGTGGCCGACGGCAGGTGGGTCTGGGACAGGTCGCCAAAAAGCTGCCGGCCGGCGTAGATGATTCCTGCCAGCAGCACAATGCCGAAAGCGAGCATCCCCCACAGTCCCGGCCTGCGATCCATCTTGCTGTGAAGTGGGTGCGGCTTTGCGTGAAGGTCATGTACTACGGCTGCGTCCGCCATGCGGTAGTGCTCCTGCAAGGAAATTTGGGGGTAGCGGGCAAATCCTAGCCAAGCGCGAGGTGCACACAGGTGAGCGCCCGGTGAATTCCTGGTGAATCCGACGTGAGTTGCCGAGGTATCTTATGCTGGATGGTGATGAATGAAGCGGCGGTCCGGCAGCAGTTGTTAAAGCTTCTTGAAGGCGGCGAAGCCCACGCCGTGTTCGACGACGCAGTGAAGGATTTTCCCGTAAAGCTACGCGGCGAGCGGCCACACGGCCTGCCGTACTCGGCGTGGCAGTTGGTGGAACACGTCCGCATCGCGCAGGCTGACCTGCTCGAGTGGGCGACGAACCAGGACGGCAAGTATGAGGAAAAGAAGTGGCCGGACGATTACTGGCCGCAGGACCCGCATCCGCCCGACGACAGGGCATGGGACCACGCGATTCGAGAGATCCACCGGGACTGCAGATCGCTCCAGAGCCTGGCGCAAGGGGCTGACCTGACCAAGCCGTTCCCGTGGGACAAGAAACACTCCGCGCTGCGGCAGATTCTGGTGGCGTGCGACCACGTGTCGTACCACACGGGCGAGATCATTCTGCTGCGACGGCTGCTGGGCTGCTGGAAGAACTAGCGCCAGTCGTCGCGCACGTGCAGGCCGTCTTCGCCGAGTACGTTGTCGAACTCGGCGTTCTTCTTGATCAGGATGTCGGCGCCCCCGTGCTCCTGGCGCAGCAGGATGGCCTGCAGACGCGTTAATTCGAGCAGCGCGAGAAACATGCAGATCAGGGCGCGCTCCGAGTGCGCGCCCTGCAGCAGGCGGCGCAGGCCGACCGGCTTGTCTTCCATGACCAGGCGGCGGCGCAGGAAGCCGATCATCTGCCCGACCGTGACATTCTCTTCTTCTACGTCGAGCACCGGCCGCTGGCGCGCGCGTTCCAGAATGTCGCGGAAGACGCGGACCAGGTCCACGGTGTCGGCTGCGATGTCCTGCTCCGTTCCCGGGTCGCCTTCAAAGTGCGCCAGTGACGGCTTCGACCACGAGGCTTCTTCAATCTGCTGTTTCTGCAGCAGCATCTGCGCGGCAGACTTGAACTTTTCGTGCTCGAGCAGGCGCTCCACCAGCTCGCGGCGCGGGTCGTCTTCTTCAGGCGCGGCTTCGCCGGGCAGCCGCGGCAACAGCATCTTGCTCTTGATGTGGATGAGCAGCGACGCGACGTAGATGAATTCGCCGGCGGAATCCACGTCCTGCGCCTGCAGCCGGTTCACATAGCCGAGGAACTGCTCGGTGATCTTACCGATGGGAATGTCGTAGATATCAATGTTCTGCTTGCGAACAAGATCGAGCAGCAGATCGAGCGGGCCCTCGTAGACTTCGCCGACCGTGAAGATGTAAGGCGAGTCGGAGGTCGCTGGCTTCTTCGGCACGGATGTTGCTTCCGGCGTGATCGGCTTTTGCTCGCTCATGCCTGTGTCTCCGCGAGTCCTGCGGTGCGCAGCGCGTCTGCTTCGGATTCAAGAGCGGCAACAGGATCGGGTGCAAGCAAGCCGATGGCAGATTTGGCCTGCGCGAGGGTGCGGGCGGCAGCGGCGCCGGCGCGTGTCGCTCCCGCGCCCAGGATTTCCTTGACGGCCGTGTGCTGCGGGTCGCCCTCATACCTGGCGCGAACCTCCCGCATTGGTTTCAGCTCAGCAACGATCGCGTCCGCAAGCCATCCCTTGCATTGAATGCAGCCGATGCCGGCGGTCTGGCAACCTTCCCAGACCTTGGCGATGGTTTCCTGCGAAGAGAAGACCTTGTGCAGATCGCCGACGGGGCAGATTTCCGGATTGCCGGGGTCGGTGCGCTTGATGCGCGCCGGGTCCGTGACCATGACCTTCAGCCTGGCGCGAATGCTGTCTTCCGGTTCGCTGAGCGCGAGCGTGTTGCCGTAACTCTTCGACATCTTGCGGCCATCGGTTCCGGGCAGCTTGGGAGAAGGTGTCAGAAGAACATCAGGCTCGGGGAATATCCCTTCGCCCGGCGGCACGGCTTCACTCAATTCGGTCTGCGGGTCTGTCGCCCGCGGCCCGCTTTTGCGATACAGGTGGTTGAAACGCCGAGCGACTTCGCGGGTCAGCTCGACGTGCGCGACCTGGTCCGCGCCGACGGGAACAAACAGCGGCCGGTCCGGCGAGCCGTACAGCAGGATGTCTGCCGACTGCAGGAGTGGATAGCCCAGAAATCCGTACGTCGTCAGGTCTTTGCCGGTGATGTTTTCCTGCTGGTCCTTGTAGCTCGGAACGCGTTCCAGCCAGCCGAGCGGCGTGATCATGCTGAACAGCAGGTGCAGCTCGGCGTGCGCGGGAACATGCGATTGCACGAAGATTGTGGACTTCGCAGGATCAAGCCCCGCAGCCAGCCAGTCGATCGCGACATCGAGCGTGTTCTGCGCGACGCCGCTCGGGTCAGCGTAGTCCGTCGTCAGCGCGTGGTAGTCCGCAATAAAAAAGTAGCAGTCATATTTCGGATTGCCGGCGGCGTCGGTCTCGTTCTGGAGCTTCACCCAGTTGCGAAGCGCGCCGACGTAGTTGCCGAGGTGCAGCTTGCCGGTGGGTCGCATGCCGCTCAGGATGCGCGGACGTTTGGAGTTTTCTGCCATCGCGGGTTTACGTGAGGATAAATGTTTTTGCTGTCCTTCCGCAGGTCTGCGAAAGATTCCTCTCGTCACGCCAGTCCGCTGCGCGTTGCTCAATCTGCCGGCTACACGCTCAACGTCCCTGGTTGCAGTGATGAAGCCGAATAGGAAAAACGGAGAAGGGAAATTGCAGCCGGGCGCGACTCGCGCGTGCAGACATCGGGCGCTGAAGCGCAGCTCTCCGACGAGAGAAATTTCGCTTGCGAGAGTGAGCGGCTGAGCGGAAAAAAATTCGAAAAGCTGTATTCTTTTTTCTTGACATCAGATATGGGGACTTCTATACATCCCTTAACTGCAGTGCAATGCACTTTGCAGTGAAGGGAGAATAGAACCATGGCAACAAAGAAGGCAGCCAAAAAGGCGACCAAGAAGGCCGCTAAGAAGACGTCAAAGAAGAAGAAGTAACCACCTTCGGCAAGAGGTGAAGCGAAACGGGGACGCGACAAGCGTCCCCGTTTCGCGTTTGCAGAAAACCCTTTGCCGGCGCGGGTTTTCACGACTGCGTACAGAAACGCTACACTCACGGTTGCATGACACGACGACGCTGGATTGCCGACGCATGGACCGCGAATTCCGCCGAGCTGCACGGCGAGCAGGCTGCGCATCTCGCGCGTGTTCTGCGCGCGAAGCCCGGGATGGAGTTCGACGTTGTCGCCGGCGGCCACCTGTTTCTCGCTCGCGTTGCTGCTGTGTCCCACGAACGGGTGACGTTCGACTTGCTTGAGGAACAACAGACGGAATCGGCCCTGCCGCTCACCGTGCTGCTTGCGGTTTCAAAATTCGACCGCATGGAGTGGGCACTTGAAAAAGTGACCGAGCTGGGCGTGGCGAGAATTGTTCCCGTGCTGGCGGCGCGATCGGAAAAGCACCTGGTGCAGGCCGCGGCGAAGCGCCACGAACGCTGGCTGCGAATTGTTCGCGAAGCTGCGCAGCAGTCGCGGCGGGCTGACGTCCCGGTGGTGGATGCGCCGACAGCCTTGGCGGACGCCCTGGCTTTGCCGACGGCCCTGGACAGGAAAATTCTGCTGTCAGAGAGTGAGCGCGATACGCCTCTGTTGAAGGCGCTTGGCGGAGACGCGGGCCAGATGCACTGGCTCGGGGTCGGGACAGAAGGCGGCTGGACGGCAGCCGAGATGCAGGCGTTCTCAGGCTCCGGCTTTCTGCCGGTGACACTGGGGCCGCGAATTCTGCGCGTCGAGACTGCGGTGATTGCGGCGGTGAGCGCGATCAGCGCAGCGTGGCTGGCTCGCGATGGTTAGGCTGCGGCTTGGGGATGTTCTCGCGGCAGCGTCAGCATGCTGATTGCAAGAACGAGACTCATCGTCGGGAGAATCATCGGGACGAAGCTGAGCACCACTCCTTGCGTCCGGTGCACCAGCAGCGAATCAAAGACAAAATTCATTTCAATGGTGAACGCAGTGAGCAGGACGAGCCGCCAGCCCGCGATTCTGCCGCGCAGGGCTTCGCTCCAAAGCAGTACCAGCGGAACCATGCCGACCGTGTAGGCGTGCCGCCAGGCCACCGGCGCGATGCAGCTTGAAACGAGTGCAGTCAGGGCGAGGACGCGCGCGCAAGCGGCCGGCCTGGTGGAACGCGCCCGATAGACAAACGTCAGGAATAAAGCGGCCGCTGCTGCGGCGAGAACTTTGGCGAACATCGTCACGCCTTGCGGAGGACGGAAGGGATACCACGGGTCGCCGCCGTGGAAGCCGACATAGAGCATCTGGGCGCCGGCAACCAGCGAGAGGTTGGAAATCTCGACGACTCCTCCGGACATGGAGGGCAGCACATGGCGCGTGAAGGTGTTGAGGACCGCTGCGCCGTTGATTCCGAGCATGACCAGGACTGCGACGACGATGGAGCATAGATACCAGCGGACCCATCGCCACTGCCTCCAGAACAGGAATGGCACGAGGACGAGTACCGGCGACAGTTTGATAACCGTTGCAAGCGCAAGCAGAATGGCCGAGCTCCGCGCGTAATTTTTGCAGAAAAGGACGATGCCGGCTGTCCAGAGCGCCAGCAGCAGCACGGTGACCTGGCCCAGAACGAGGCACCAGATCACGGGCCGCGCCAGGGCAAGGGCGGCAAAGACTGCCAGAGTTGGCCAGCTGAACAGACCCCAGCCGAGCGACCAGGCCAGCAGCAGGGCGGTGGCGGCAAGGCAGAGGAAGTCCAGCGCGAGCCAGAGATCGCAGGCGTGATTGAGCGAGAGGAATGTCAGCGGTACGAGCATGTCAGCCAGCGCGGGGGGATAGAGGTAAAGCCGCACTCCTGTCGTGCCCTGCTGGCTCGCCGCCTGGGCAAAGATGCTGCCTGGCTGCGCGAATTTCTGCTGCGGGTCCGCTCCGTTGTTCGCGCCGTCATAAATATCGGCGCTGCGATTCTGGCGCACAAGCCGGGCGGCCGTGAGGTAGACCTGGAAGTCGTCGTAAATGGGCCGCTGCAGCATCGCGACGGACCACGGCAGCATGATGACCACCGCAACGGCGAGAGCGACTTTGGCCCGTTTCGCTATGCCGGAACTTTAGCAGACACAAGCCGGGAAGCCGCTTGTGGCGCGACGAACATGAAACATCGTGTCACGAAGCAAACTCCAGCGCGCTGGTTGGCGTCACAGTGGACAGGGCCAAACGAAAGAGAGAGTGTGCGCGATGGATGCATCGGATGTTCTGGTTGAGCGGCTGCTTGCCTGGGGAGTGGACACAATTTTCGGTTTGCCGGGCGACGGCATCAACGGCGTGATGGAGGCATTGCGCAAGGCGAAGGACAAGATCCGGTTCATCCATGTGCGGCATGAGGAATCCGCCGCGTTCATGGCATGCGCCTATGCCAAGTTCACTGGAAGGCTGGGTGTCTGCCTGGCGACATCCGGACCCGGCGGCATCCATCTCTTAAATGGCCTGTATGACGCGAAGCTGGACCAGCAGCCGGTGCTCGCGATTACGGGCATGCAGTTCAATGACCTGACGAACACCTTCGGGCAGCAGGACGTGGAACTGGACAAGCTGTTCATGGACGTGGCCTGCTACAACGAGCGAATCATGAGCGCGCCGCACATGGAGGCGGCGGCTGACCTGGCGATCCGGACGGCGATTATGCAGCGCGGCGTCGCCCACATCACGATCCCGATTGATGTGCAGATGCAGAAGTTCGGCAAGCACGACCGCAGCCCGCGCGACGTGCCGCACCACACCAGCACCCGGCGTGCGATCAGCGGAAACTACGCCCCGGTGGAAGATGTGCGTGCAGGCTGCCGAAGTCCTGAACCGGGGCAAACGCATCGCGATTCTCGCCGGCCAGGGCGCGCTCCATGCGTCGGAAGAGATTGAAGCTCTGGCGGAGACGCTCGGCGCGCCGATGGTGAAGCCGCTGCTGGGCAAAGGCGTTCTGCCGGACGATTCGCCGTACACGACCGGCGGCATCGGGCTGCTGGGCACGCGGCCTTCGCAGGACGTTCTGGAAAACTGCGACACGCTGATCATGGTCGGCACGTCGTATCCCTACATTGAATATCTGCCCAAGCCGGGCAAGTGCGCCGTGCGTGCAGATCGATTCGAACGCCCAGCGGATTGGCCTGCGCGTGCCGGTCGAAGTCGGCCTGGTTGGCGACTCGAAGAAGACACTGCAGCAGCTTCTGCCGCTGCTCAAGCGGAACAAATACCGCAAGTTTCTTGAGACCGCGCAAAAGGACATGAAGGATTGGCGCGCGCTGCTGGAGAAGGAAGGCAGCGTGATGACGACGCCGATGAAACCGCAGGTGGTTGGCTGGGAACTTGGCAAGCGGCTGAAGGAGAACGCCATCGTCGTGCTCGGATTCCGGCACGAACACCACGGTGTGGGCGCGCTACATGCAGGCGCAAGAAGGGGCAGATGCACTCCTGCTCCGGCAACCTGGCGACCATGGCGTGCGGCATGCCCTACGCGATCGCCGCGCAGGTCGCGTATCCTGACCGGCAGGTGGTTGCCGTGGTCGGCGACGGCGGCTTCACGATGCTGATGGGCGAAATCATCACGGCGGTCGCCTACAAGCTGCCGATCAAGTTCGTGATCATCAAGAACAACACGCTCGGGCAGATCAAGTGGGAGCAGATGGTGTTCGAGGGCAACCCCGAATACCAGTGCGAGCTGTTGCCGATTGATTTTGTCGCGCTGGCCAAAGCGGTCGGAGCAAACGGCATTCGCATCGAGGATCCGAAGCGGTGCGGCGAGCAGCTTGACCAGGCGCTGGCCATGCCAGGGCCGGTGATTATCGAAGCGGTCGTCGACCAGTACACCGCCATGCTCCCGCCGAAAATTACCGCGGAACAGGCCATCAAGTTCAGCGAAGCGTTGATGCGAGGCGAGCCGCATCGGATCCGCATCGCTTTGACGGCGGCCAGCGACACGGTTCGAGAGATTGTCTAGCCGGATGATAGGCGAGGCAAACATAACCGGCGGAGCAGCGGCGGCATACACGATCCCTACGGACGCTCCTGAGGCAGACGGCACCTTTGCGTGGGACTCGACGACGCTGGTCGTGGTGGAGATCGACGCGGCCGGCGAGCGCGGCTTCGGCTACACCTACACGCAGACGACGGCGGCGGCCCTGGCGCGAACGTTGATCGAAAAACAGCTCGTCGGCGAAAACGCGTTCGATATTCCGCGACTGTTCGGCAAGCTGCGTATTGCGCAACGCAACTACGGCCGCGAAGGAATTGCCGCGACAGCGCTGTCTGCAATCGACATTGCATTGTGGGACCTGAAGGCGAAGCTGCTCGGCGTGTCGCTGTGTTCGCTCCTGGGACGTACGCGCGAAGCGGTGCCGGTGTATGGCTCCGGCGGATTCACAACTTACAGCGACCAGCAGATGCGCGACCAGCTTGGCGGATGGGTGGCGGAGGGCATTCCGCGCGTCAAGATGAAGGTCGGCACGCATCCGGATGACGATATACGTCGCGTAAACCGTGGCGCGGGAAATCATCGGGCCGGATACGCAATTGTTCGTCGATGCGAACGGCGCGTATTCCCGCGCGCAGGCGCTAGGGTTCGCCGAGAGATTTGCCGAGTCCGGCGTGAGCTGGTTTGAAGAGCCTGTGACATCGGACGATCTGTATGGCCTGCGCCTGCTGTGCGAGCGCGCACCTGCCGGCATGGACATTGCTGCCGGGGAATACGGTTGGGACACGATGGTTCTCCGCACGATGATGAACGCCGAAGCCGTGGACGTGATCCAGGCGGATGCGACGCGGTGCGGCGGCGTGACGGGATTCATGGCGGCGAACGCGATTGCTGAGGCGCACCCGCTGCCGCTTTCCGCGCACTGCGGGCCGACGGTGCATATGCACCTGGGCTGCGCGGCGACAATGCTGCGGCACCTCGAATATTTTCATGACCACGTTCGCATCGAGAGCATGTTGTTCGATGGCTTTCGCAGGCCGGAACATGGCGCGATGCGGCCGGACATGTCGCGCCCGGGGCTTGGCATCGTGTTCAAGCAGCAGGACGCGGCCAGGTTCTGCGAGGCTGCGTGATGGATACTTCCGCGCGCGCGATTGCCAGAGCCATGCCATGGCCGCTGCAAAAGCCCGCCACGGCTGCCCTTTCGCGTATTCAGCAAGGAACGTTCCAGCGCAGCATGAGCGTGCTTGTCGCCGCGACGAGCGTCGTTACCGGGCTTGAAGTTGCGTACGAACACTACCGCGGCGGCTATTCCAATCCGGTCATGTATTCGCCGGTGATTTTGAGCGGCGTGCTGACGGTTGCCGCGACGGCTTCCGTCTTCAGCGAACGCGCGGCGCGCACTTTCCTACGCTGGACGAGCTTTATCACGCTGCTCGATGGGGTGACCGGGTTCGGTTTTCATATCCGCGGCATTGCGCGAAAGCCCGGGGGTTGGCGCCTGCCGGTCACGAACCTGGTAATGGGGCCGCCTCTGTTTGCGCCGCTGCTGTTCGGGACCAGTGCGTATCTTGGCTGGCTGGCTTCCTATCTGCGGCGTGAAGAAGATCACTCACTCGCATCCTTCGCGGCGGCGGAAGCGAAGGGGATGTTCGGCGGCGTCCGGAGCTGGAAGCAGGACATTCGGACCGGGCAGTTTCAAAAGCATCTTGCGGGAGTGACGGCTGTGTGGACGTTCTGCTCCGGCGCCGAAGCTATGTACTCGCATTACAAGAATAATTTCCGCTACAGAGTCGAGTGGACGCCGATTGTTCTTACGCCTGCGTTGATGTTCGCCGCCATCGGCGCGATCTTTTCGCGGCGCATTGCGAACACGTGGCTGCCGTTGCTCTCTGCCGGAGCCATGGTGGCAGGGCTGATTGGAACGGGCTATCACGTTCGTGGAATCCTGCGCCGTCCCGGCGGCGCAAACAAGCCTCTGTACAACATCCTGTACGGGCCACCGATTTTCGCGCCGATGCTGTTTGCCGCGTGCGGCATGCTGGGAATGCTGGCGTACCTGATGCGCCGGGAGAAAAAGTAATGGCGGACCGCAAGCCTCTAACCGATCCGCGGACCGGCAGGCCGCTCGCTCCAATGGAGCAGCCGGGCTACTATCGCGGCTTTTCAACGATGTCACAGAAGAAGTATTGGGACGCGACGACCCGCTCCACAGTCGAGAAGCGCGTGCAGGAGACGAAGCCGCTGCGCTTTTTCTCGCCGGAAGAGGCGATGTGCATGGCTGCGGTGGTGGACCGCATCGTTCCCCAGGACGACCGCGTGCCGGAGCGTCGGATTCCGATTCTGCCTGCCATCGATGAGCGGCTCTACACAAACACGATGGACGGGTATCGCTACGAAGACATGCCTCCCGACCAGGACGCCTACCGGATTGCCGTGCGGGCATTCAACGCGATGGCGCGCGCGCTCCATGACAAGGAATTCGCGGAGCTGGAGACGACGGAGCAGGAAACAATCCTGCAGTCGTTGCACGACAACAAGCCCCTCGCGGCCAAAGGCCTCTGGGGGCAGATGAACCTTGCCCGCTTCTGGAGCATTCTGCTGAGTGATTGCGTCAGCGTGTACTACGCGCACCCGTGGGCGTGGGACGAGGTCGGCTTCGGCGGCCCGGCGTATCCGCGCGGCTACATGCGGCTGGAACATGGCGAGCCGGAGCCGTGGGAAAAAGACGAATCCCGTTACGAATGGGTCGCGCCCGCGGACACAATCTCAGACGAACCCCAGGGCGAGCCCGGTCATGGCGACCATGTGCCCCATCCCGGCATGGAGGGCACGCACTGATGTTTGATATCCCGAAGGACGATGGCTATATCCATCTCGGCCCGATGCAGAAAGTGCGGCCGCCGGTACGGCGCTTCCGCGACACCGATGTTGTGGATTACGTGATCGTCGGCGTCGGCTCCGCGGGCGGCGTGCTGCTGCAGCGGCTTTCGCGTGCCGGCTTCTCTGTTGTGGGGCTCGAGGCCGGGCCGTTCTGGGACACCGAGCGGGACTGGGTCTCCGACGAGGAAGGTTCCCACCAGCTTTACTGGAATGACCTGCGGATCACGGGCGGAGACCATCCCCTCGCGCTCGGTTCAAACAATTCCGGCAAGGGAGTTGGTGGAGGTTCGGTGCATTGGGCGGCCTTCACGCCGCGCTTTCATCCTTCTGACTTTGAGGTGTACACGCGCGACGGCGTGGGCGCGGACTGGCCGATTTCCTACGACGAGATTGAACCGTACTACGAGCTGCTCGAACAGGAAATGCCTGTCGCTGGGCCGGCCTATTATCCGTGGGGCAAGCCGCACGGCTACCCGTACGCGCCGCATCCGCAGGGCGGCGTGGGCGACACGCTGATCAAAGGCTGCACCGCGCTGGGTATTCCAGTCTCGGCCGGCGGTCCAGTGGGAATTCTGTCTGCCTCGCACGGTGACCGGCCACACTGCATTTATCGCGGCTTCTGCATTCAGGGCTGCAAGGTCGGGGCGAAGGCTTCCACGCTGGTCACGCATGTTCCGGATGCGCTCGAGTGTGGCGCGGAAATTCGCGACCGCTCGATGGTCTCCCGAGTTTCGATCGGTAAAGATGGCCGCGCCGAGGGTGTTTTCTACTTCGACCGCGACGGCAAGGAGCACTTTCAGCGCGCGCGCGTCGTCATTGTCTCCGGCTACGCGATTGAAACGCCTCGACTGCTGTTGAACTCCGCGTGCCCCGGCCATGAGAACGGGCTGGCCAATTCTTCCGGCACTCTGGGCAAGTACCTGATGGCGCAGGCGGGGAACGTCATCCTCGGCCGCTTTGATGAACTGGTCCGGATGTACAAGGCGCCCCCCGCACATTCGTTGACGGAAGAGTTTTACGAGACTGACCCGAAGCGCGACTTTGCACGCGGCTTTGCCGTGCAGACAGTCGGGCCGCTGCCCGTGGCTTTCGCCAAGCAGGTCGCGGCCTCAAGCTTTGTCTGGGGCTGGGGACTGCGGCGGATGATGATGGACTACAACCACTACTCCGCGCTTGGGCTGCTGGGCGAAATCCTGCCGTGGGAAGACAACACGGTCCGGCTGGCCGATGAAAAAGACCAGTTCGGGTTGCGAGTTGCGCATGTCACGTTCAACCTGCACGACAACGACAAGAAGCTGATCGACTTCGGCCGCAGGAAAGTGGAAGAGATCATGCGGGCAGCCGGTGCGCGCGAGGTCACGCAGGAATCGCGGTTTGCCCATTTGGTTGGCGCATGCCGGATGGGCGCATCGCCGGAGGATTCCGTATGCGACAAGTTCGGCCGCACTTGGGACGTCGACAACCTGTTTGTCATGGACGGCAGCGTGATGCCGACGCAGGGTTCCGCCAACCCCGGGCTGACGATACAGGCGCTGGCGGCGCGCACGGCGGATTACCTGGTCTCGCAACACTCGGCCATCCAGGCGGAAAAAAAGCGCGACATGCGCGAACCGCCGGTGCGCAAGTCTCTGTCGCCTCCGGGGACGTTTCTCAAGGGCGCGCCGCACCTGCGCTAAATCTCCGAGAGAAAAACAAGCCCCGGCCGAAGCCGGGGCTTTGCTGATGCGGGAGCAAGGTTATTGCACGGTGACGTTCAGCGTGACGGCGTGGGTTACACCACTGGCATTGGCTGTAAGTGTGGCTGTGTAATTGCCGGAAGGGGCGTACTGCACGCCGTTGCCGGCAATGGGGGAGCTGGCGCCGCAACCCATGGCGCCGGCGGCAAGCCCGGTGGCAACGAGCAGCATCAGCACCTTGACCGTGATACGGCGCCGTGCCGGGAAGAAGCAGAACAGGCAGGCGAAGACGATGCTTCCGCCTTCGAGCCATTTCTTTAGCGGGCCGTGGCTTGTCTGCGATGAAGTCTTGAGCGTGACTGAGTAGAGCGAGACAGCAACAGTGACCTGCGAGCCGTCTGTCGGCAGCGTGTAACTGTTTGCGGCCGGCAGGCAAAGCACAAGCGGGTTGGAAGTGGTGCAGGTCAGGTTCACGGTGCCGCCGAGACCGCTCAGGCTCATCAGCGTGGCGGAAGTGTTGGCGGTGTGCGAGGTGGACGGGATGCTGACGCTCTGCGCTGCGGCCGTTATCGCAAAGTCGCCGAGATTCCCGGAGACGGCGATGGCGGTGCTGATGGAAGGGGCAAAAGTGCCATCCCCGGCGTACTGCGCGGTGATGCTGTTATTGCCGGTAAAGACTGACGGGTAGAAGACCTGGAGACTTGTGTTGCCCGTCTGGTCGAGAGTGGATCCTCCGAGATACAGGCCGTTTGCATAGAAGTACACGGAACCACCCGGCACGCCGCCGGTGCCGGCGACGGTTGCGTTCAGGTTGAGTGTTCCTTGCGGGCCGACACCGCTCGAATTGCTGGTGCTGACGGTTGTGGTGGTCGGCGTCAGGCCGGCGAGCGGCTGGACGGTGATGGTCTTCGGGCTGACCGTTGTGGCCGCGTAATTGGAGTCGCCGCTGTAGGAAATGGTCAGCGGATACGTGCCTGCCGCAAGGTTGGTGAAGGTAACGGTGCCGGATCCGACCGCCTGGCCGAAGCCGATGCCGGTGGTCAGCGTTGCGACAGTCTGCGAATACGTACCCAGAGTGACGACGGCAGAGCCGCTGGGCGGGGCCCCGCCGATGGATGTTCCGACGACAACAAACGGCACCTGGAATGCCTCGCCTGCGTACACCGGTACATCGTCGCTGGAGTCTTCCGAATAAATCTGCGGCGTGCCTTTGGTGATTGTGAAGGTGAACGGCACGGAGGTAGACGCATTGAAGCTCGCGTCCCCGGCATAGGCTGCGGTCACGCTGTGGGCGCCCGGCGTGAAGGTTGAGATCTGCGCCTCTGCAACACTGCCCGAGTTGACGTTGACGGTCGCGACGGCGTTCCCGTTGTCTTTGACCTGGACTGAACCCGTCGCGGTGCCAACGCCGGATGTTCCGGCAATATCCGCATCAACATAAATCTGGCTGCCGTAGGGATAGCTGCCGCCCTGCGAGAGGTTGTAGTAGTTGAAGTTCACATCCAGCCCCTGCAGTTGCAGGACCGTGGTGGAGTTTTCAGGCGCAATGGTGACGGAGACCGGCGAAGACGTGCTGGAAGCAACGGTTCCGTCGCCGCTGTAAACGCCGGTGACGTTGTACGTTCCTCCGGGCAGGTAGTTGAATGTCGAGGAGCCGGTGCCGTCGGACAGCGCGATGGTTCCTTGCCCCGCCTGGCCGGGCAGCGTGCTCGCGGTGACCAGAGCGACGGAGCCGGTCGCGGTCCCTGTAGAGGCGGAAACCGTGGCTGTAGCGGTAATCGCCGTGCCGTGCGTGGTGGTGGTGGGCGTCATGCTCAGCGTCGTGGAAGAGCCGGTGAAGGTCAGCTTGCCCCAGTTGGCGATCAGGTTGGCTCCGTTAATGCTGCCGAGGCCGGATGCAAGGTCATAGCCCGGACCGGCGGGATATTCCTGCAGCGAGTAGTAGCCGTCGCCGTCGGTATCCAGCGAGCAATCGGGCGAGCCCTGAACGCAGACCACGTTGTTGCTGCCGATGGTGATGTCGTTGAACGAGTTCGGGAACTGGGTGGCCAGCGGATAGAGATAGAAATTCGCGTTGCCCTGACGGCCCTTCTGCGACTGGTCGACGACCGCCATGATTCCAGCCATGGCTGGTGAAGACGCCGAGGTCCCGCCGACCAGCGTGACGTTAAGAGCCGGCCCATAGCCGGTGTTGTAGGCCGTGCAGTCATAGGGCCCGGCACAGATGGGCCACGAACTCAGGTTGACGCCGTTGGCGGCAAACAGCGAGACGTCGGGGATATCGCGAACGCCGTCATTCGGAACCCCCGGCCCTGTCTGCCACGCCGGCTTGCCGTAGCCGGCAATGCAGGAGGTATAGCCGCCGTCGCCGTCATCTCCTGAGCCGAAGACGCAGGAGCTCTTGCCGCCGCTGCCGGCGACGATGTTGGTGCCGTTCTCGCTGAAGTCGGGCAAGTTCAGGCCAAGCGAGTCGTTCCACGGCTGCTCGGGGACCGGCGTAATGAGCGTTGCTTCCGGATTGTTCGACGTGCTGGTTCCCCAGTACGAGGCGAGCTGGTTCTGGAAGGCCTGGCTGAAATAGCCGTCCTGGTAGGTGGAGTAATAGAAGTCTGTGCCGCCGACCGCGGTATTGAATTCCGTGGAAGCGAAGCCGGAAACGGCGAGGCCGTCCTGGGCTGCGGATTCGGTGTCGAAGTCGTCGCATCCCGCTGAGCCGCCGTCTCCCGCAGAGACGAAGACGGACTGGCCCTGGGCAGCCGCCTGCTGCCATGCATACAGGAAGAACAGGTTGCCGCTCAGGCCGAGCTGCTGCTCGCAGGTCCCGTAGCTGAGGCTCATGGTGTCGGCCAGGTTGTCGTTAATGGCGCGGACAATGGCGAGGCTGAAGCCGGAGGTGGTGATGGTGTCGCCCCCGACGTAAAGCATGACGTTGGCGCCGGGCGCCATGGCGCCGGAGGCTTCCACGTCCAGGTAGGCCTCGGTGGCCGCGCCGTTCTGGCCAGGATCGTAGCCGTCAATGACGACGTTGGGCGTCTGCGCGGACAGTCCGAATGTCGAGCGATAGTTGTTGAAGTTGCTTAGGTCCACGTTGCTGGCGCTCAGGATGCCGATATGTTCGCCCGCGCCGTTGGTCCCTGCCGAATAGACCGAACCCAGGTTGTATTGCACCGCCATGTCTGCCGGCGTGGGCGTGTAGAAGGTGCAGGGGTAGGTCGGGTAGGTGGACTGGTCGCAATAGGGCTCATTCCACTGTGGCTTGGCCTTGTGGGTTTTCGGGTCGAAAGTCGCCTCGCCGAGGACCTTCAGGTCGCTGGCCGGCTTGATGTCATTGAGCGATGCGAAGCCGGCAACCACCGGCGCCAGGGCGGCGGGGATGGAAGGGTCGCCGTTATTGGCGTGGAATGTCACGCCTTTGCGCACGTAAGTGTGCAGCTCCGTGTGGAAGGCGGCCTTGACCTGGCCCGCGGTACCGGAAAACTCGATGGTGGTTCTGCCCTTGTTAGGGCCGGCGACGTTGAAGCCCTTGCCCTGCAGCCAAGCGGTGATCGCCTGGAGGTCGGAATCTGCCGGGCCGAACTGGCGCCCGAACTCTTCCGGCGTGAGCCATTTGTGGAAATTCGCAGAGCCGGGCGTGTGCTGCGCCGTAATGAGGGCGCGGAGCGCGGCTTCCTGCGCGCTGCTGCGCTTGAGCACCATCTCGATGCGGCCGGCCGCCGTGTCGGGCGAGACGGCCCCGGTGTCGTATTTGACCTTGGCCTGCGGCGGTGTGTTGCCGGTCAGCGTCACGCGATGGGCGTCGTCGATGCGCTGGGTGATGCGGGGCGCCGTTTCCGCCAGGGCGATGGCCGGCAGCGCAAAGGCAAGCAGCGTAACGCCGACGGCGCGGCTGAACAGAGAGCGAGGGAGTGCGTTCATCGAGTCAATTCCTTGGGGTAACGCAAAGCAGTTTAAGGAGCAGTTGCAAGAGCGTACACGGCGAACCTGCCTGCGTCACGTAAAACATTGCTGGTACGGGCCGGTGTTCCCGGTTCGCAATTTGTTCCCGAAACAGGCCGCGGTAGTATCCTCAGCGCGTGGCTGCTCATGATCCGCGAAGCCAAAGCACGGCGCCGCGCTACGCGCTGGTGATCCTCGGGCTGTGGCTGATCCTGTATGCATCGTTCACGCTGTTCATGCCGCCGCTGCTGGACGATGCCGACTCGGTGCACGCGGAAGCAGCGCGCGAAATGCTGCTGCGGCATGATTACGTCACGCTGACCACGAACGGCGTGCGCTATCTGGAGAAAGCGCCGCTGCTGTACTGGCTGATGGCCGGCTTCCTGCGGCTGATGGGCGGACCGCGGCACCCGCACGTATGGGCGGCGCGCCTGCCGCTGGCATTGACGATGCTGGCGCTGGCATATGTGCTGCGCCGGCTCGGGAGGGAGATGTTCGGCTCCGACCGGGCGGGCTTTTACGCCGCGGTCATCGCACTGACCAGCTTTGGCGTCTTCATCTTCACGCGGATCCTGATTCCTGATGCGCTGCTGACGCTCTGGATCGCGGCCGGGCTGCTTTTTTTCTGGCGGACGCTTCGCAGTGAGGCCGAAGGCGACGCGCCGAAGATGCTGGATTGCATGGGGATTGGCGCATGCTGCGCGCTGGCCGTGTTGAGCAAAGGGCTGATCGGCATTCTGTTCCCGGTTGCGGTCATCTTCCTCTTCCTCGGCTGCACGAAGAACCTCTGGCACCTCGCGCGGTTTAATCCGGTCACAAGCCTGGTGACGTTTCTGCTGATCGCGGCGCCGTGGCACTGGATGGCGGCGCTGCGAAGTCCGGCGCAGGGAAATCCGCTTGGTTTTACACCTACGCCGGGCAATGTGCATGGTTTTGCATGGTTCTATTTCGTCAACGACCAGTTCGCGCGCTATGTCGGACGGCGTGTTCCGCATGACTACGACACCGTGCCGCTCGTGTTGTTCTGGGGACTGGTGCTGGTCTGGCTGATGCCGTGGTCTGCGTTCCTGTTCAAGGCTTTGCGGCGCGTGCCTCTGTGGGCCGGCGTGCGAAGACTGGACTTGTCGGAGGCGGAGCAGCCGTGGTTTTTCTGCGGATTGTGGGCGCTGGTCGTGATGGTGTTTTTCAGCTTCAGCACGCGGCAGGAATATTACGTTCTGCCCGCGGTCCCGGCGCTTGCGCTGCTGCTGGGCGCATGGCTGGCGGCGGAACACCACGCCTCGATTGGCGACGACGCGACCCCGCTGCCGGACGCAAGTCGCGCGCTGCGTGTTGCGGCCGGAGGCAGGCCGGCGTCGTCGCTTCTGCGCGCGGGCAGGCGGATTTCGGCGGTACTGCTGGTGGCCGGCGCGCTGCTCGCTATTGCGGCGCTCTTCTGCGCGATGCACTATCCGCCGCCCGGAGCGGATGGACTGGCCGCGATGCTCGCACGCTCGCCGCAGGAATACGCGCTGAGTTTCGGACACTTTCTGGATCTGCGGCTGGCGGTGATGGGAGCATTTCGCTGGCCGCTGACGGCTGTCGCCCTGGCGCTGCTGACGGGCGCGTGCGGCAACTATTTCTTCCGGCTGCGCGGCAGGCCCGGCACAGCGAACATGTTCCTGACGGGCATGGCGGTGGCGATTCTGGTCGCTTCGCACTTCGCGCTGGTCACCTTCTCGCCCATCCTCAGCTCGGCTACGCTGGCACAGGCGATTTCGCCGGAGGTTGAGCCGGATTCGCTGGTTGTCGTGAACGGCGAATACGAGGACGCTTCCACGCTCGCATGGTATTTGCAGAAGCAGTTACATATCCTGCATGCGCCGTCGTCGGACCTCTGGTATGGCTCATTCTTTCCGGACGCGCCGAAGATATGGGAGACGCCGCAGTCGCTTGCGGCCGAGTGGAATTCGGCGCAGCGTGTGTTCTTGTGGACGCGCGACGGCGAAGTTCCTGCGCTGCCTGGACAGAGCTATGTCCTGGCACGCTCCGGCGGCAAGGAGATACTCAGCAATCAGCCGAACCAGGGCGGCGCCAGCTTCTAGTTGACGCGCGCGCCGCGTGTTCTCAGGCTGAAGCGCGTGAGTACCGGATAGCCCCTGAAGCGGAAGGGGCCTTGACCACAAGAACCTTTATTAAATCCGTTCCAGCTTGCCTTTTCGGAGGCGGAATTTCAGCCCGCGCCACTCTACCGTGTCCCCGGCGAAGGAAGCCAGCCACAGGCCGGAAGAGATCAGGTCCCGGAGCGGAATTAACCATGCGTCGCGGAGGACCTGCGTATCTCCGGCCAGGCCAACACCGACCGACAGGGCGAGACCATAGCGTGCAACAAGCGTCAGGCTGAACAGCGCGAGCGACCACGGCGCGGCCGCGCTCGCGATCACGGTGAAGAGTGCCCACATAATCCCGAATGTGAAGCAGACGCCGAAGTATCCCGCCGGCCGGGCGTCGCGGACTGTCCGCAGCCACCGCAACTGATGACTGACAAAGCCCCTCCAGCGATATGGAGGGACGGCCGTCGTCACGACGTCGCGAGTCAGCGCGACTTTGTAGCCGGCCGCGACGGTCCGGAGGCCGAGTTCGTAATCGTCGGCAAGATACCCGGCAAGCGGCGTGAAGCCGCCGATCTTGTCGAGCACTTCGCGGCGGATGGCGAGCGTTGCGCCGAGCGCGAACTCGACCTGTCCTTCGATACGCCGCGCGAGCACGACGCCGGGAATGAAGTCGGTGGACAGGGTAAGCGATTCGCATCGCGACCAGAGCGTCAGGCGGCCGCGGGCATCCGGCACCGTCTGGCCACGGTAAAGTGCCGTCACCATGCCGGTTTCAGGCGCGAGAAATTCGTTCATTCCATGTTGCAAATATTCCTGGGGCACAAGGATGTCGCTGTCGTTGACCAGAAGAAAGTCGTAGCGCGCATGCGGCGCCATCTGGGCAAGCGTGGAAACCTTGCCATTCGGCCCGAGAGAAAGCGGGCACTCGATGAGGCGAATGTCGATGCCGGGGAATTCGGACTGCAGGCGATGCACGGCTTCTACGGCCGGGTCAGACGGATCGCTTACGCCGAAGAGGATTTCGTAGCGGCCTGCGTAGCGCTGCGCGCAGTGGCTGCGGAAGGCCTGGTACATGCCGGGATCGAAGCCGCGCAGCGGCTTCAGGATGCTGACCGGCATCGCCGCCGGTTCATCCGGCTTTCGCCGTGTTCTAAGCTCCCGCGCATACTTGCGCGCAGCCAGCATGGCGGCGACGTAGTAGCCGAGCGCGGCCAATGTGAGCATGGCCGGCACGGCCTGAACAATCACGGCGAAGAGGCGCATGCTCACGTTCGAGTGTATCGGGAGGGTCAGGGTCCATTGCCGGGCAAAGAAAAGCGGGGGCAGCCTTCGCCCCCGTCCAAGAAAAGTCCTGCTTCTTTATTTCTGCTTTACAGACGTGTGCGGCCTCGAGCGCAACTGCTCGACCGCGCGGTGGATTGCGGCTGCGCTGGCGCGCGAGATGCGCGGCATTTGCAGCCGTTGTTTGGCCATGGCGCCCTTTGCGCCGGACTGCACTCCAAGGTTCGGCGGGTAAAGCGGGTCGACCTTGGCGATGGCGTTGAGATCGACGTCCTTGATGGACGAGCCCAGGTCATTGTTCACCGCGTCGATGAACGTATTCGCGAGAACCCCGTAGCCGGTGTTGGTCGGATGGATGCCATCCAGCGAGAACAGCCCGCCGAGGAAGCCGAAAGTGGCCGTGTAGCCGTCGGCTACAACGCCGTTGGCAGCAGCGTTTTCAAACTCGGTGTGGATGTCAACCAGTGTCGCGCCCACTTGTGCGGCTACGCCGGCGATGACCTGGTTGTACTGGAGGACCAGGGCTTGAATCGCCTGCGCGTCGGCGGCCTTGAGGACCTGGCCGGCGCCGAGCGGCGTCGGCGTTCCGCCGCCGAGGATGATGTCGAGCTGCTCTTCAAAGTCCGGCAGCGCGTCCAGCAGGACGGAATCGCCGGGGAAAATATTCAGCTCTTCCAGCAGGAGCGGCGCTTCGTCAGACGGCACGCCCTGCGCCTCGAGGAAGCCGACCAGCTCGGCCTGCGGCGTCAGGTACGGCACCAGCGTCACGTCCGGAATGTTGGCGATGACGAGGTGAGCCTTGGTGGCCTGTGCCAGTGCACCGATGGTCTGGGTGTATTCGGCGGTAAAGGTGTCAATATCGGTGGCGCCGTCAATGGAAGTCGCGAAGACGCCATTCAGCGCGTCGTTATTGCCGATCCAGATGAAAATCGTCGTCGGGTTCCAGCTTTGCGCAAGCGAGAACTGAGTGTTTGTAGTCCCGGACAGCAGGGACGGGAAGCCGAGGACGAGTTGCGTGATCTCTTCCTGGCCGGTGGTTGGATTGGGAAGAGCTGCGGTGTTCAGCACGTCGTAGACCGTGGCGCCCGGAACGGCGGCATCACTTGGCACGACGGTGACGTCGTCGCGACCAGTCGTGGTTCCCGGCGCCTGGACAATGACGGGGAAATTCGGCGGATCGTAGCTCTGCAGCTCCAGCACGGACGGCGCACCCGGCGGCGCGATGAGCGGCAGCGCGATGCGGAAGTTTGCCTGTTGCGCAATCAGCGCGGCATAGCCATGGGGCTGTGCGGAGTCCAGCAGCGAGCCGCTTTGATAGCCCGCGGTCAGTGAATCGCCCATAAAGACGACGGCAGAGAAGTCGGCCTTGCCGCCGGGGCTGGGGGTGTACTTGCCGCCATCGGCACAACCGCCAAGGGCGAGCGCGAGGGTGGACGCGCCGAGAGCGAGCCAGGGAAGGCGGCGGGAGAGTGAACGTTCATTCAGTGACATGCGGCACGCAACTCCGGGGAAACGTTATGGGCCTGCAAACTGTCTGCAAGAGAAGCCGCGAACCTTGTATCACAGTCCGGTAACGCTTGGGAATCCGGGAAAACGTACTATCTGAAGATATGCGTCCGACCTGGGCGGAGATTTCGCGCGGGGCACTGCTCCAGAACTACCGGCTGCTGCGGGAGCGCGCGGCTGCGGAAGGCGCGGAGTTGCTGTCCGTGATCAAGGCAAACGCGTACGGCCACGGCCTGGAAATCTGCGGGCCGGTGCTGGCTGCCGAGGGCGCGGAGTGGCTCGGCGTCTCGAACACCGAGGAAGGCGTCCGGCTGCGTGAGATCCTGGCTGCGGCCGCGGCGACCGCCGGACTGCGGCCGCGCATCCTGCTGATGGGCGGCCCGTGGAAGGGCGAGGGCGAAGCGATTCTGGAGCACGCGCTGACGCCGGTGGTGTGGGAGCCGTACCAGTTGGACGTGCTGGAACAGGCTGCGCGCCGGGCCGGGCTGGGGAACCGCTCCGTGGCGGTGCACCTGGAAATTGATACCGGGATGGCGCGGCAGGGCGTTTCGCTCGCCAACGCGAAAGGTGTTCTGGAGCGGCTTGCCGCCAGTCCGACGCTGCGCATGGAAGGCCTGCTGACGCACTATGCGTCGCCGGACGTGCGCAGCGGGCCGGGTTCCGCGCAGGTGGCCGAGCAGACCGGGCTGTTCTGCCGCGCGGCCCTGATGGCACGGCACATGGACCTGTTTCCGCAGTGGGTGCATGCGGGGCAGTCGGCGACGATTGCCGCGGACGACGGCACGATAGGGCGGCTGCATGAGCTGGCGCGCGGCCTCGGTTCCCGCATGATGGCGCGGCCGGGGCTGGGCTTGTATGGATACGCGCTCGATGAGCAGCGGCTGGAGGGCGAGTACGCGCCGAAGCTGGCGGCCAGATTGCAGCCGGTGCTGCGATGGAAGTCGCGAGTGAACAGCCTGCGCAGCGTCCCGGCCGGCGCGACTGCCGGTTACAACGCACTATGGGTTGCGCCTCGCGCGAGCACGCTGGCGCTGCTGCCGGTTGGTTACGCCGACGGCTTCTGGCGGGCGATGTCCGGCCGCAATGCCGGCGAAGAGCAGCCGGGAGTGCGGGTTCGCATCAAGGATGCGTGGGCAAACGTGGTCGGGCGCGTTTCGATGGATCTGATCATCGTGGATGTGACAGATGTTCCCGGCGTCGCGATTGGTGACGAGGTGGAGTTGCTTGGTGAAGAGGATGCGCGCGTGATGGCGCGGCGGATGGGGACGATTCCGTATGAGATTTTGTGCGGGATTAGTTCGCGTGTGCCGCGGGTTGCGGTGGAGTGAATGAAGTCGGCCGTGCAGTCCTGGACAAACCGGGACCCTCGGGCAGCTACAACGGGCCGCGCAGATTCAGCTCGCCCATAACCAAACTGTCATTCCGACCGGAGGTCGGCTCGGCCAAACAAGAAATCACTATCACTCGGGCTGCACAATCTTTCCCGACTGCAAATCGCAGGCTCGCCACATGTACCAG
This sequence comes from uncultured Acidobacteriaceae bacterium, assembly GCA_963848685.1. Classification (GTDB taxonomy): domain Bacteria; phylum Acidobacteriota; class Terriglobia; order Terriglobales; family Acidobacteriaceae; genus CAWKED01. Next base: position 335,434 of record CAWKED010000001.1, read on the forward strand.
CTTGCGACGGAGCGCCAGGGCTTCCATTTTTCGGCGCGGCGTTCCATCTGCTCTGCCGTGGGCAGGTCATCCTGCGTCACGACTTTACTGCCGCCGAACGGCGTTGCTGTGAACGCGTTTCTCCTCTGAAACGCCAGGTGAAAGCCCTTGCGCACGCCGAAGTCCGTGACGGGAAGCACGTCCGGCCTGCCCAGCCGGAACATCAGGAACATCTCCACAGTCCATCGCCCGATGCCGCGCACTTCTGAGAGGTGCGCGATGACATCTTCATCATCCATGCGGCGGATGCGCTCGAGCGTGGGCACGGTTCCGTCGAGGGTTTTCACTGCGAGGTCGCGGACGGACTTCATTTTGTTCCCTGAGAGCCCGGCGCCGCGCAACGCTTCGTCCGGCAGGTCGAGCAGCGCCTGCGGCGAAGGATGCATGCCGCCGGAAAGTTCGAGAATTCTGCGGAGAATTGCCGCAGCCGCGGTGCCGTGGAGCTGCTGGTAGACGATGGATTCGAGCAGGGCGTCAAACGGGGAATGCTGCGACTTGAGCCGCAGCGAGAACGGCCCGGCGCGGCGGATGAGCTCGCCGAGTTTGGGGTCCGCAGCGGAAAGTTCGCGCACGGCACGTGCGGCATCGTAGCGTGGCGAGCGTCGTCCATCCGTCACAATGCCTTTGAGTGTAGCGGCTGAGGGAAACTCGGACACGTTGAGTCCGCAATGTGAAATTTCCCGCGAATCTTTGCGCGAATGAAAAAAGTTATTCACCATGTGTCCCGTGACACGCGGAGAGGTGAAAGTCGCTGCTATACTCCATCTTTCGCAGACGAAGACTTCGCCGCGCGGCGGAGCCACTTCGCGCAAAGCAGTTCAGTATTCGCAGTTCTTCTTGGGGCAGTGAAAGTTTGCAGTCACCGGATTAAGGGACTTTGACGCATGGCGCAGATTTTTGACCGCAGCTCGAACGCGCTCGCACGTGCGAGCCTGCTGCTGACCGGCCTGACCGTTGTCGCGCTCGCGCTGACGGTCAATGAGCTGCAACGCTCTCCGTGGGTCACCCGGCAGGGGCAGCGCGCTCCGCAGCCGGTGCCTTTCTCGCACAAGCACCACGTGCAGGGACTGGGGCTGCAATGCCAGTACTGCCACACTTCGGTCGAAAAGTCGTCCTACGCCGGCATTCCCCCGACCAAGACATGCATGAACTGCCATGCGCAGATCTGGACCAACGCGAGCCTGCTCGAGCCGGTGCGGCAGAGCTGGGCGACAGGTGAATCCATCCAGTGGACGAAGGTCCACGACCTGCCGGATTTTGTGTACTTCAACCACTCCGTGCACGTGAACAAAGGCCTGGGCTGCTCGTCCTGCCATGGCCGGGTGGACGAAATGCCCATCATGTATATGGAGAACACGCTGCAGATGGAGTGGTGCCTGAACTGCCATCGCAATCCGGCGAAGAACCTCCGGCCGACGAGCGAGATTTACAACATGGCTTGGACGGGCCCGTCCACCGCGAAGCCGGTGTGGTGCGCGGTAAAGACGCAGCAGCCCGGCATCGCGACCGCGCAGCAGGTGGACTGCACAACGCGTAATCCTGATGGCGACGACCCGCAGTATTCCGGCGTGGCGAAGCTGGCGGCGTTGCAGATTCCGAGCGCGCCGGGCACGGCGCCGAGCCCGATGGCGAGCGATGCGGGCGGCGGCGTGATGCTGCCGGCATCGAGCTACCAGAAATTTACCTCGCAGGATGCGCTGGGGCACTTCCTGGAGGAGAGTTACCACATTCGAACGCCGTATGAGCTGAGCAGTTGCGAAACGTGTCACCGCTAGAAGGAATGAAGGACCGCGAAGGCAGAATGAGCAGCGAAATCAACAGCGAGAACACGGCGGTGGCCGCAACGTCAGCAAAGCAGCTGACGCTGGACGAAGTTCGCACGAAGCTGTCCGGCAAGACCGGCAAGCGCTACTGGCGTTCGCTCGAAGAGCTGGCCGACACGGACGAGTTCCACGACATGCTGCAGCGCGAATTCCCGCGCCAGTCGAGCGAGCTGGTGGATGCGGTGAGCCGCCGCGGCTTCATGAAGCTGATGGGCGCGTCTCTGGCGCTGGCCGGGGTGACCGGCTGCACCAAGCAGCCCGACGAAAAGATATTCCCCTACGTGGCAGAGCCGGACGAACTCGTCCTTGGCAAGCCGATGTACTTTGCGACCGCGTTCCCGTTCTCGACCGGTGCGTTGCCGCTGCTGGTCAAGAGCGATGCCTTCCGGCCGATCAAGATCGAGGGCAATCCCGACCACCCGATGTCGAAAGGCACGTTCGGCGGCGGTTCCGACCCGATCTCGCAGGGAACGTTGCTCGACCTCTACGACCCGTTCCGCTCGCAGGACGTTTTATACCGGGGCGCGACGTCAACCTGGCCTGAATTTGCCGCGGCGTTCACGCGCGCTCTCGAAGCGAAGAAAGGTTCCGGCCAGGGGATTTACGTTCTGTCGAGCGTCGTCACGTCACCAACGCTGGCGGCGCAGGCCAAAGCGGCCAAAGCGGCGCTGCCGGGGCTGGAGTGGCTGCAGTGGGACGCGGTGAACCGCGACAACGTGCGCGCGCGCCGCGATGGATTCCGACGCGAAGTACAACCTTGAGAGCGCGGACGTCATTGTGTCGCTCGATGCGGACTTCCTGGGAGGCATTGCGCATCCGGGCTTCCTGTCGCTGGCGCGGCAATACGCGCGCCGCCGCAAGCTGGAGATTGATCCGGAAAAGGGCATCTCGACGACCACGATGAACCGGATGTACGTCATCGAGACGCATCCGAGCACGACCGGCATGAAGGCGGAACACCGTCTGGCGCTGCATCCGGCGGCCATCGACAGCTTCGCCCAGGCGCTGGCGGGTGGCGGCGCGGCTTCTGGGTTGTCGCCGGAGGCGCAGCAGTTCCTTACCGTCCTCGAGGCGGACCTCAAAGCGCATGGCGGCAGCTCGGTCGTCATTCCGGGCGACAACGCCTCACCTGCTGTCCATGCGGCGGCAAAGCAGTTGAATGATTCGCTGGGCAACACCGGCAAGACGGTAACGTACGGAACGCCGATTGCGCCGATGCCGGCAGTCTGCGCCGATGACATCACGAAGCTGGCGCAGGCGCTGGGCGCCGGTCAGGTGGAGTGGCTGATTATTCTCGGCGCGAACCCGGTGTATGACGCGCCTGCCGACCTGAACTTCGACCAGGCGCTGCGCGATGCCATGAGCAAGACGCAGGTCGTGCATCTCGGCTACCACGTCAATGAGACGGCACAGTATTCGACCTGGCATATCCCGCAGGCCAGCTATCTCGAAACCTGGACGGACGCCATCGCCTATGACGGCACGGTTTCCGTCGTGCAGCCGATGATTGCGCCGCTCTTCAACGGCCGCAGCGCGCATGAAATCGTTCAGCTGATGCTGAACCAGCCGTATGCCTCGCCGATGGACGCGGTCCGGGCCAACTGGCCGCAGTTGAAAGAAGACGCGGCCTGGCGCAAGGCGCTGCACCAGGGCTGGATTGACGGCGCGACGGCCAATGCAAATGGCGGCGGCGCGACTGCCGGCGGCGGAACCGGCGCGGGCAATCCGGCGGCCGCGAGCCAGGCCGTTTCGCCCGACCAGCTTGTGGTTGTCTTCCGGCCGGACCCGCATGTCTATGACGGACGTTATGCCAGCGTGGGCTGGCTGCAGGAGATTCCCAAGCCGGTGACGAAGCTGGCGTGGGACAATGCCGCGCTGATTTCCATACCGACCGCCGGCAAGCTCGGCGTGGTCGAAGGCGACATCATTGAGATCACATCGAACGGCCGCAAGATTGAAGCGCCGGTCGCGATAAGTTACGGCGCGGCGGACAACACCATCACGGTGTATCTCGGCGGCGGGCGCACGCATGCCGGGCCGACCGGCACCGGTGTCGGCTTCAACGCGTATCCGCTGCGCACTTCGACGGCGCTCAACTACGCGCCGGCCAGCGTGAAGAAGACGGGCAGGACCTACGACGTTTTGATCGCGCGCAGCCATTACACCGACGACCGCGGCAAGCTGGCGGGCGGCGATGGCAAGCGGAACCATTCCCTCGAAGGCAATGAGGCCGAAGACCGCTCGATTATTCGCGCGGCGTCGCTGGCGGATTTCCAGAAGAACCCGAATTTTGCGCTGGAAGGCAGCGAGATGCGGGAGACTCCGCCCAAAGACGAGACGATGCTCTACAACTGGAATTACCAGACGGACTCGAAAGGGCGCCGCAAGTATGCGTGGGGCATGGCGATTGACCAGAACTCCTGCATCGGCTGCAATGCCTGCGTGGCGAGCTGCTATGCGGAGAACAACATTCCTGTCGTCGGCTACCACCAGGCAAAAGTCGGACGCATCATGCAGTGGATCCGCGTCGACACGTACTTTGAAGGCGATCTGGACGCGCCCAAGGCGCATTTCCAGCCCATGCTCTGCCAGCACTGCGAGAACGCGGGCTGCGAGCAGGTCTGCCCGGTGGCCGCGACAGTGCATACGCCGGAAGGCCTGAACCAGATGGTCTACAACCGCTGCGTTGGCACCCGCTACTGCTCGAACAACTGCCCGTACAAGGTCCGGCGCTTCAACTGGCTGCTGTATTCGGATTACGACACGGAGAGCCTGAAGTTCATGCGCAATCCTGACGTTTCCGTGCGCAGCCGCGGCGTGATGGAGAAGTGCACGTACTGCGTGCAGCGCATCGAGGCCGCGAAAATCGAGGCGGACAAGGAAAACCGCTCGGTGCGCGACGGCGAGATCGTCACCGCGTGCCAGCAGGCCTGCCCGACGGACGCGATCGTGTTCGGCGACATCAACGATCCGAACTCGATGGTGAGCCAGCGCAAGCGTTCCACGCGAAACTACCCGGTGCTCGGCGACCTGAACTATCGGCCGCGCACGACCTACATTGCCGAAGTGTTCAACCCCAACCCTGAAATGACCGGGGAGGCGGGCTAAGAGAGATGGCGACCAAGAACCTGATCGTGGACCCCGAACGCCGGAAGCGCGAGATTAATCCGCGCACCGGTGAGTTCGCCGTCATAGCTCCCGGACATACGTTCCGGTCAGTGACGGACGAGATTTCGCGGATTGTGCTGACCAAGCACACGCCGCTGTTCTGGTGGGCGGGCTTTGTCATTGCGGGGGGCCTGGCGACCATGCTGCTGGTGGCTGCGAGCTGGCTGTTCCTGCGCGGCACCGGCATCTGGGGCATCACGATGCCCGTCGCGTGGGGTTTCGCGATCATCAACTTCGTCTGGTGGATCGGTATCGGCCACGCCGGCACGCTGATTTCCGCGATCCTGCTGCTGTTCAAGCAGACCTGGCGCAACTCCATCAACCGCTTCGCGGAAGCCATGACGCTGTTCGCCGTCGTCTGCGCCGGCATGTTCCCCATCATCCACACCGGGCGCCCCTGGCTGTCGATTTACTGGCTGTTCCCGTACCCGAACTCGATGAACATGTGGCCGCAGTTCCGGTCGCCGCTGATGTGGGACGTGTTCGCGGTTTCGACCTACGCGACCATTTCCGTTGTCTTCTGGTACATCGGCCTGGTCCCGGATCTGGCGACCATGCGCGACCGCGCGAAAATGCCCGCGGTGAAATATCTCTACGGCATGTTGTCGCTGGGCTGGCGCGGCTCGACGCGGCACTGGATGCGATATGAAACATCGAGCCTGCTGCTGGCAGGCCTGGCGACGCCGCTGGTGCTCTCCGTCCACACCGTCATCAGCTTCGACTTCGCGGTCGCGCTGATGCCGGGCTGGCACACGACGATCTTCCCGCCATATTTTGTCGCCGGCGCCATCTACTCCGGTTTCGCGATGGTCATTACGCTGGCGATTCCTATCCGGCGCCTCTATCACCTGGAAGACCTGATCACGCTGCGCCATATCGACAACATGGCCAAGGTCATGCTGGCGACGGGCTGGATTGTCGCCTATGGCTACGGCATGGAAGCGTTCATGGGCTGGTACTCGGCTTCCCACTGGGAGTACTTCATGTTCTGGAACCGCATGTTCGGCCCCATGGGCTGGAGCTACTGGTTCCTGATCACCTGCAACATCGCGCTGCCGCAGCTGATGTGGTTCCGGCGACTCCGCGTCAACATTCCGTTCATGTTCCTGATGTCGCTCATCGTCAACACGGGCATGTGGCTGGAACGCTTCGTCATTGTCGTCACGTCGCTCTACCGCGACTTCCTGCCGTCGAGCTGGGGCACATACAAGGCGACGCGGTGGGACTACGCGACGTTCATCGGAACCTGGGGGCTGTTCACGACGCTTTTCTTCCTGTTCATCCGCCTGCTGCCCATGATTCCCATGTCTGAAATCCGCATGATGCTGCCAGGGACGCGAATTCGTCCGGGCGGCGAAGAAGCTGAAGTTGCCAGCGTGGAGGCCCACTGATGCCGCCTATTGAAGGAACGTACGGCCTGCTGGCCGAATTCAATACTCCGGGCGAGCTGGTCGCCGCGACCGAAGCCGCCTGGGAAGCGGGCTATCGCCGCATGGACAGCTTCACGCCGTATCCGGTCGAGCAGGCGGCGACCGCGCTGCACTGGGAACACAAGGATGATCGCGTGTCCCTGCTGACGCTGATTGGGGGCATTCTCGGCGGCCTGGCAATGTTCGGCCTGCAGACGTGGATCAACGTCTTTGCCTACCCGCTGAATATCGGCGGCCGCCCGCTTTACTCATGGGAAGCATTCATTGTTCCGGCGTATGAATGGACCATCCTGTGGGCAGGCCTTTCGGCCGCCTTCGGCATGGTTGCCATCAACGGTCTGCCTTCGCTCTACCATCCGCTGTTTAACGCGCCGAACTTCCGGCAGGGCGCGACGGTGGACAAGTTCTTTCTGTGCATTGAAGCCACGGACCCGCGGTTCTCGCTTGACGGCGCACGCGCGTTTCTTGAGGCGCAGTCGCCGGTTTCTGTCGTGGAGGTGGAGTATTAACCGCAGGATTTCCATCTCGATGGCGCTGCTTGGGCTGCTCGCAGTCGCCGGCTGCCGGCAGGACATGCAGAACCAGCCGAAGTTCATACCGCAGCGCGGCACCAGCTTCTTTGCCGACGGGCGCTCGGCGCGGCCGCAGATCGCCGGCACGGTGGCGCGTGGCCAGCTGCATTCCGATGAGTATTTCGAGACAGGATTCGACAACGGCAAGGAAGCCGACCGCCTGCCTTTCCCGCTGACGATGGCCGTGATGCAGCGCGGGCAGGAGCGCTTCAATATTTACTGCACGCCGTGCCATTCCCGGGTCGGCAACGGCATCGGCATGATCGTGCAGCGTGGCTACAAGCCGGCCGGAAATTTTCATGATCCGGCACGACTCGCGCAGCCGATCAGCCACTACTTCTACGTCATGACGAACGGCTACGGCGCGATGCCGGACTATCGCGCGCAGATCACGACAGAAGACCGCTGGGCGATTGCTGCCTACATTCGCGCGCTGCAGCTCAGCCAGAACGCCAAGCTGGGCGACGTGCCGGCCGGGACCGGCATCCAGGACCTCAGCCAGGTGACCCAGGACGGCGGCTATCCGGCCGACTTTGCCGCGCCATGGACGCTGCCCGGGACCGGCGTCGAAGCGGTCCGCGATACCAATGTGTACGGTAATGCGCTGGGTACAGGACAGCCCGAGCCTTCCGCGCCGATTGACAAGGCGTTGAACCAGGGTTCCGGCGCGGGACACCCGAACCGGCTGAAAGTGAATGGACAGATTGAACATCCTGACCGGCCCTACGAAAAGCAAACGCAGTGGCTGCCGCTGAAGCCGTGACGAGGGAGAACGATGGCAACTGAGAGACATGTTCACGGTCACGACCACAGGCCCCGCGAGCTTCCCGCGGACCTGAACGCGCCGCGCGAGGTCTTGACGGCGTGGCGGACCCGCGCGCTGATCTGGGCGGCGGTGTTCGGTGTGTTGTCGCTGGTGTTTTTGTTTACCGGCAACCCGCTTACGACTGACCATTTCTTCCGCGCCTGGATTCTCGGCCTGTTCCTGACCCTCGGCACGACCATCGGCGGCATGGCGCTGCTGATGGTGCAGTATCTCTCCGGCGGCAAGTGGGGACTGGTCCTCCGCCGGCCGCTCGAGGCGATGAGCCGCTGCGTGCCGCTGATCGCGCTGTTCTTTATCCCGGCGGCGCTCGGCATGAAGCGGCTGTATCTCTACTCCGCGGTGCCGCTGAAGGACGTGGACAGCGCACTGCGCAACGGCACCATCACGCTGATTGAAGCGCACTGCCTGCGCTGGAAGCACGTCATGCTCAACACGCCCAGCGTGATCGTGCAGACGATTGTCTGCATCCTGATCTGGCTGCTGTTGATGTACCTGCTCAACAAGTGGTCGCTGCAGCGCGAGGCCGACCCGAATGCGCTGCTGCCGGAACGCGAAACCTACTGGCGCCGCAAGTTCGAGAACCTGTCCGGCCCCGGCGTCATTCTTTACGCCTTCACGCTGACCTGCGTCGCGATTGACTGGGTGATGGCCATGGACGTGACCTGGTACTCGTCCATCTGGGGCCTGCTCTACCTGGTCGGCCAGGGCTTCAGCGTGCTGGCGCTCTCCATCATGACGGTGATCCTGCTCAGCCGCTGGCAGCCGTATTCGACAGTGCTGCGCGTGACCGAGCAGACGGATTTCGGCAAGCTGACATTCGCCTTCGTAATGCTGAACATCTACCTGGCGTTTTCGCAGTTCCTGATCATCTGGAGCGGCAACTCGCCGGAAGAGATTCCCTGGTACCTCAACCGCTTTGGCGGCGGCTGGGCGGTCATCATCACGCTGGACTTCATCTTCCACTGGGTGATCCCGTTCACACTGCTGCTGAGCCGCAGCTTCAAGCGTGACAAGCGGAAGATGGTGCTGCTGTGCAAGTGGATCATCTTCGCCCGCGCGTGGGACCTGTGGTGGCAGATTGAGCCCGGCTTCCCGGACGCGCGCCGCAACCTGCACTGGTCGGTCGGCATGTGCGCCTACCTGGTCGTGCCGATCTTCATGGGCTCGCTGTGGCTGGCCTACTACTTCACGCAGCTGATGAGCCGCCCGGTGTTTGTCCGCAACGACCCGCACGTGGAAGAAGTTCTGGAGCCTGAACATGTCCATGCATGATCGATTGAAAGGTGAGGAAGGCTTCACCATGCGCGACCCGCTGAAGGACGCGCTGAACATCCATGACCGGGGCACGCCTGAATCCAAGCGCCTCGGCTATGAGACGTCCGACGTCGGCATTCGCGGCATCGTGGTCTTTCTGTCCGTGCTGGTTGTCGGGCTGGGCGTGTTCTTTGTCGTATGTTTTGCGCTGGGCAAGCTGATCAACCACCAGCTTGTGAAGTGGGACGGGGAACAGACGGCCTGGACGCGGATGCAGTACGGTCCGCAATCGGCCAAGAAACGTGAAGACATGGTTTCCAATCCGACGATGCAGTCCCAGCAGCTGGCCATCATGACGAAGACCTTCCCGACGCCGCGCCTGGAAACGGATGACGGCAACATGGATACCGCCGAGCTGCACGCTCGCGAGGACCTGCTGCTGGAGCACTACACGTACGTCGACAAGAACGCAGGCACGGTGCGCATCCCGATAGAGCGCGCGATGGAGCTCGTGGTGCAGCGCGGCATCGGCGGCCAGGGTGGTTCCACACAGCAGGGCCCGGTCACGCTGACCGAACACGCGCCGCAGGGAACGCAGAGGGATTCCGGCACGCAGTCACAGTCGCCGACAACGGGAACGCCGCTCGCCGGCGAGCAGCCGTATGTCGTTACGGCGCCGCTCACCGACGGTTTTGCGCGGACAGCTTTCGAACAGACATGGGACGAGGAGCGTCTGCAGCGTCTTGAAAGCCGTGACGCGATGAACGAGCACCAGCAGGCAGCGAAGTAGGAAAGTAGCGGAGAATAGAGAGTGGAGCAGCAGCGCACAATTCGAGCGGCGGCAAAGGCAGCGGCACTGGCCGCGCTGGCGCTCTGCTTCGCGCTGCCCGCGATGGCGCTCTGCTTCGCGCTGCCCGCGATGGCGCAGGTTGCTTCCGTCGGCGACAAGGAAACCGGCACCCTGAACACCAAGCCGACCGTGCTGAATGGCGTTGGCCTGTCGCAGAACCTGAACTCGCAGCTGCCGCTCGATGCGGCGTTCACCGACCAGGACGGCAGGCAGGTCAGGCTGGGCGACTACTTCGGCACGAAGCCCGCGGTCCTGGCGCTGGTCTACTACCAGTGCAAACTGCTGTGTTCTGAAGAGATGAACGGCATGACAGGCGCGCTCGAAATGGTGCGCTACAAGCCCGGCAAGGACTTCAACATCGTCGTTGTCTCGATTGATCCGACGGAAACGCCCGCGATGGCGGCAGCAGCGCGCGACAAGTACTTCAAGCGCTACGACGATGCCTCGACGGCCGGCGGCTGGCATTTTCTTGTCGGCCCGGAGTCGAGCATTGACCGGCTGAGCAATGCGGTCGGCTACAAGTACGTCAAGGTCCCCGGGCCGGACGGCAAAATGTCACAGTTTGCGCACACCAGCGCGATTGAAGTCGTGACGCCGCAGGGCAAGGTGGCACAGTACTTTTACGGCGTCGAGTACTCGCCCAAGGACCTGCTGTTCGCGCTCATGCAGGCGTCAGACGGCAGAATCGGCTCACCCGTCGAAGCGCTGGTGCTGTACTGCTACCACTACAGCCCGACGACGGGCCATTACTCTCTCATCATTGCGCGCGTGGTGCAGCTCGGCTGCCTGCTGACCATGTTTACCCTGGGTGGATTTCTGATAGTGATGTTCCGCAAGGACGTTCAGCGGGACAGCAACGTGAGGCGAGACGGATAGGATTCGATGAATTACATCAGCAAAGTATTGTGGGAATTTCTCGTCAACTGGATGAGCCATTCCCAGCTTTTTCCTGACGAGGCGTCCACCATCGCGCCGCAGACGGACGCGCTGTATCTATTTCTCATCGGCATCTCCGTGATCGGCATGGCGCTGGTTATCGCGCTGGTCGCGTACTTCTCCATCCGCTACCGCAAGGAACGCAACCCGCAAGCGACGCAGATTGAGGGCTCCGTGCTGCTGGAAGCGACGTGGACGCTGATCCCGCTCGGCCTGTTCATGATCTGCTTTATCTGGGGCGCGCTGCTCTATTTCCGTATCTACAATCCGCCGACCAACGCGATGAACATCTACGTCATCGGCAAGCAGTGGATGTGGAAGGCGGAGCATCCCGGCGGCCAGCACGAGATCAACAGCCTGCACGTTCCCACTGGCCGGCCGGTGCAGATCACGCTGATCTCGCAGGACGTGTTCCACAGCTTCTCGATCCCGGCGTTCCGGGTGAAGCGCGAAGCGATACCCGGGCGCTACACAACAGTCTGGTTTGAAGCGACGAAGCCCGGAACCTATCACCTGTTCTGCACGCAGTACTGCGGCACGCTGCATTCGCAGATGATTGGCGACATCGTGGTCCAGACGCCGGCGGAATACCAGGCATGGTCAGGGGAAAGCACCAGCGGCATGAGCCTGGCGCAGAACGGGGAGCGCCTGTTCACCAGCCTGGGTTGCGCCGGGTGCCACACGGGAGACGCTTCTGCCCGCGGGCCCAATCTTGCCAACGTCTTTGGGTCGCGTCTGTCACTGTCAGAAGGCGGCACGGCGCAGGTTGACGAGGCCTTCCTGCGCGACGCCATCCTGAACCCGAGTTCGCACCAACTTGCGGGATACGCAAACTACATGCCGAGCTACCAGGGCCAGGTGAGCGAAGATGGAATCATCAGCCTGGTGGAATACATCAAGGGCTTGAGCACGAACTACCGAGTTCACCAGACTCTGACATCGAGCACGGAAGGCAGCCCGAGCGGCAGCGGCTCAACGGGTTCCGGCGGCAACGGCTCGCCTGCCTCCACCGCTACAACGACCAACAGCAGCGCCGCTATGGGAGCCAACACAGCGAACCCGGGAGCACAGAAGCCATGAGTCACTCCGACGCCGCCGTCAATATTCCGCCGCAGGACATGGCGGAGCTGCCCAGGCGCAGCTATCTGAACAATGAAATCGGCCTGAAGAGCTGGCTGCTTACCGGCGACCATAAGCGGATCGCCATGCTGTATCTGATTTCAATCACGTTCTTCTTCTTTATCGGAGGAGCGTTTGCATCCGCCATCCGGCTTGAGCTGCTGACGCCGCAGCCTGACCTGATGGCCTCTGACACCTACAACAAGATGTTCACGCTGCACGGCGTGATCATGATTTTTCTGTTCCTGGTGCCGAGCGTTCCCGCCACCATTGGAAACTTCCTGATACCGATCATGGTCGGGGCGCGCGACCTCGCGTTTCCCAAGATCAATCTGCTGAGCTGGTATCTGTATGTCATCGCCGGAATCTTCACACTGGCGGCGATGGTGCTGGGTGGCGTTGACACGGGCTGGACTTTCACGACGCCGCTTTCGACCCATTACCTGAACACGCATGTCGTCACGGCAGGGCTTGGGATATTCATCGCCGGATTCAGTTCGATCTTCACCGGATTGAACTTCATCGTCACGGTGCATCGCATGCGCGCGCCGGGCATGACGTGGTTCCGGCTGCCGCTGTTCGTCTGGTCAAATTACGCGGCGTCCATCCTGATGGTGCTCGGAACCCCCGTGCTTGCCATCACGCTGGTCCTGGTTGTTCTGGAGCGCACGATTGGCATCGGCGTGTTCGATCCGACCAAGGGCGGCGACCCGATCCTCTTCCAGCACTTGTTCTGGTTTTATTCCCACCCCGCGGTCTACATCATGATCCTGCCGGGCATGGGCGTCATTTCGGAAGTCATCTCGACGTTCGCCCGCAAGCGAGTGTTCGGCTACACGGCGGTCGCGTTCAGTTCGGTCGCGATTGCGCTGTTCGGCTTCTTTGTCTGGGCGCACCACATGTTCATCATGGGCGTGTCGAATTATTCCGCGCTCGTCTTCAGCCTGCTCACGATGCTGGTCGCGGTGCCGTCGGCCATCAAGATTTTCAACTGGTCCTTCACGCTGTACAAAGGGTCAATCTCGTTCGATACGCCGATGCTCTACGCCTTCGGCTTTATGGGCCTGTTCACCATCGGCGGCCTGACGGGCGTCTTTCTCGGCACGCTCGGCATGGACATTCACCTCACCGAGACCTACTTCATCGTCGCGCACTTCCACTTCGTCATGGTCGGCGGCATGCTGATGGCCTTCCTCTCCGGCATCCACTTCTGGTGGCCGAAGATGACCGGCCGCATGTATCCGGAATCCATCTCGCGCCTCGCAGCGGTGACAACCTTCATCGGCTTCGTGCTGACGTTCTTCCCGCAATTCATCGTGGGTTACAACGGCATGCCGCGCCGCTATCACGCCTACCCGGCCGAGTTCCAGGTCTTGAACGTACTGTCCACCGCGGGCGCGTCCGTGCTGGGCGTCGGCTATCTCATGCCGATGCTCTATCTGGCCTGGAGCCTGCGGTATGGCAAAATCGCCGGCCCGAACCCCTGGCTCGCTACCGGGCTGGAGTGGCAGATCCAGTCGCCGCCGCTGACAGAGAATTTCCCGGTCATCCCCGTCGTTGAACACGAAGCGTACGATTACGAATATTTCGAGGCACGCAAGGAGCAACTCGTTGGCTAGCCATTCCATCGCCGGGCACGAGGAACACCAGGAGCATCCGCCATACCTGCGCCACCATTTCGAGACGGTGGAACAGCAGCGCGAAGCGGGCACGTTCGGCATGTGGCTGTTCCTGCTGACGGAAATCATGTTCTTCGGCGGCATGTTTACCGCCTACCTGATTTACCGCAACTGGTACCACGACGCGTTTGTCTCCGGGTCGAACACGCTCTCCATTTATCTCGGCACGGCCAACACCGCAGTGCTGATCTGCTCGAGCTTCACGATGGCGATGGCCGTGTTTTCCGCGGAGATGCACCGGCGCAAGGCTCTGCTGACCTGGCTCACGCTGACGTTCATTCTCGGCTCGGCTTTCCTCTGCATCAAGGGAATCGAGTGGCACCGCGAGTGGGTGGAACACCACGTGCCCGGGCTCAACTTCTCGATCGAAGACTTCATCCATCCGACCGACAAGCAGGACGTGCCGCTCGCGCCGGACATGGCCGAAAAAACGCAGACCTACTACTCGCTGTATTTCGCCATGACCGGCATGCACGCACTGCACATGATCATCGGCTGCGGGCTGCTGATCTGGCTGTTCATCGGCGCGTACAAGGGCCTGTATTCAGAAGGCCACGTCCTGCCGATTGAGAACTTCGGCCTCTATTGGCACTTTGTCGACATTGTCTGGATATTCCTGTTCCCGTTGCTTTACCTGATCAGCCGGCATCCCGCGTAAGCCGCTCAAGGACGAACACCATGGACGCAGAAGCATTAGAAAGAAAAACCGACAAGCTGAGCACGGGGCACGGCGAAGAACCGCAGCATCCTGGGCCCAAGCTGTATCTCGTCATCTTCGGGCTGTTGCTCATCTGCACGCTGGCGACGGCGGCGGTCGCGTTCCTTGACCTCGGCGTCTTCAATCCCATCGTCGCGCTGGCCATTGCTGTGTTCAAGGCCGTGATTGTCGTGCTGTTCTTCATGCATGTGCGCTACTCCAGCAAGCTGGTCAAATTCACAGTTGCAGCCGGCTTCTTCACGTTCATGGTTCTGATCACGATGACACTGAGCGACTACATCAGCCGCGCGTGGGGGCTCTGGTAGCCTCTCCCTGCAGAACGCGACGGCGGCTGCGGCCGCCGTTTTGCTTTGCAGCTTTGATTGCATGGAACCGCTCCCGAAGGCGCGGCGGGCGGGGCGGCCCTGCGCGCTAGCATGAGGACGATGACCGCGGCAGAGCAGACACGGCGCGAACTCGAGCGCGGCGAACGGGAGTTCCCGACGCTGCCAAAGGAACTGCAGGCGCTGGCTGCGAGCGCGCGCATCCTGACACGCAAGGGCGGCGAGCCGGCGCGTGGGAAATGCATTGTCTACTGGATGCAGCGGGCGCAGCGCGCTCTCGACAATCCGGCGCTGGATCTCGCCGTCGCGATTGGCAATGCCCTGTCGCTGCCGGTGGTTGCGATGTTCTCCGCCATCGAAACATATCCCAACGCGAACCTTCGGCACTATGCATTCATGGGGCCGGGCTTTGCTGACACGGAGCAGGATTGCGAAGCACGCAACGTTGGATTCGTGTTGCGGCGGCCCCCGAACAATCGTATCGAAGGCTTTCTGTCAGAGGTTTCGGCAGCTGTCCTGGTCGGTGACGAAAATCCCATCCGGGCCCCGCGTGCGTGGCGCGAGCACCTTGCCGAGCGCATCCGAATTCCGTTTTTCACGGTGGATGCTGACGTGGCTGTTCCGTCGCGGCTGCTCGGCAAGGCGCAGTACATGGCGCACACCGCGCGGCCAAGGTTCGAACGGCTGCGTGCGGAGTGGCTGAAACCGTGCGCAAACTTGAAGGCCGACCGCGAGTGGAAAAAACCTCGCGGGCTGGAGAGCTATCCGACCAGCGAAGACCTGACGAGCGGCTGGAAGAAACTCGACCGCAGTGTCGGGCCAGTGGATGTTTTCACTCCGGGCACACATGCCGCGCAGGCAAGGCTGAAGCATTTCATGGCGCACAAGCTCAAGGGGTATGCCGAGCAGCGCAACCATCCTGAAACCGACCACACAACTCGCCTTTCGCCCTACCTGCATTTTGGGCAGATCTCGCCGATCACAATCGCGCTGGCGGCACGCAAGGCCGTGAAAGAGGGACGGGCGGGTACGGAAGACCTCGCTTCCCTGGACAACGAACTTCTGCTCTGGCGCGAACTGGCGGTGAACTTCGTTACGTACCAGGACGAATATGACTCATGGAAATGCGCGGAGCCGTGGGCGATGCGCAGCCTGACCAGGCACGTAGAGGACAAGCGCCCGGTACTGTATTCGCTCGAACAGCTGCGGGACGCCCGCACGCACGATGAGCTTTGGAATGCGGCACAGTCGGAAATGGTCCGCACCGGCTTTATGCACAATCGCATGCGGATGTACTGGGGAAAGAAGATCCTGGAATGGAGCCCCAATCCGGCGGTCGCGTTCGAGCGAACGATTATTCTCAACGACAGTTACGAACTGGACGGCCGCGACCCGTCGAGCTACATGAACATCGCGTGGGCGATCGTCGGAAAATTCGACCGCCCGTGGTTCGAGCGGCCAATCTTCGGACAGGTGCGCTACATGTCCCGCGAATCTACAGGCAAAAAGTTCGACTCGAAGGCGTACATCGCCCAGCAGTCAGAGCAGGCGAAGCTGTTCCAGTCTTAGCCGCGCAGCACCGCTCCGATTACCCCGAACAGTATGAGCAGGCCCCACCAGCCGAAGACGACAGCGGCCGCGGCGCCGCGCGTGATTCGCGCGATGATGCTCAACCCGATTGTGAACAGGACAGCGCTCCAGATGGAGAAAACGTCGGCTGAATCCAGGATCGTCCGCAGCCATGCCGGCGCGCTCCCGGGGCCGAAGTAAAAACCGATGTTCGTGCCGGCCGGGTTCTCCATGTTGAAGCTGTCGGCTGAACCGACCCAGATCAGGACGATGGTGAGCAGTGTCTTGAGCGCCAGCGGAAGCGTTGCGTAGAAGTACAGGGCGAAGTAACGCGAATACGACTGCCGCGATCCAAGTCCGAAATTGCATGTCAGCATGAACACGCCCGCGACAATCGCGGCGCAAATCAGAATGACAAGCGGATACGCATAGCCGATGTATTTGAAAAACGCTGCGCTGATTTCCACTTGCTTCTGCTGCTGGTCGGCGGGAAGCGCGTCAACCTTGGCCTGTTGCGCGGGGTGCGCGGCAAGCGAGTTGTGAACGACCTGGTCCCATCCGACATGCTTCTGCACGGAAAAGACAAACGCGAACGAGAGGATGATTCCCACGACAAAGGGGAACCACCAGCTCGCGCTGCGCAGCAGGTCGGTGAAGGTTCTTGTTGGGGCAACAAAGGCGTCAACAAACCGCGCCGGCTCAGACAGCGGCGGTTGCGAAGGGTCAAGCTCGGCGGCGGGTGCCGTGGACATCGTGCGTATTCTCCTGCGGCGAAATTACGCGCATTCTAGATGGCCGCAGTCCAATTGCGCCAACAAATAAATATCCGGCGAACACCGTGAACCTCAGTTGACGGACGCCGCGGCCGGGGCCGGCGGGCGGGAGGCACGCGCGAGCTGCTGCTTCGGCACCACCGGCATGTAGCTCTTGTACACGCTGATGTGGAAGCAGGCCTGCTTGAATTCCTCTTCCACGTCCAGCTTGCCGGCTGCGACAAGCGGGGTCAGGAAGCCGCGCATCCAGTTGATCTGCTGCGTCGTCATGCCGCGCTTGCCAATGTCAATCACTCCGCCGTACAGATGCGGCGAGGCGGCGTCGCCATCCACTGCAGCGGCGTTTCCGTTGACGCGGATGAGGCGCCGCTGGAAGTCCGCTGTGCGCACGGCGGAGTTGACCTGCAGCGCCGACCCGCCGAACGATTCCGCGAAGGCCGAGGAAATATCGCGAAGGAATCTCGCTGTCCATGGTCGCGTGTAACGGCGTTCGACCGGCAGCCGCGGGTCCACGGTCAGGTTGGCGTTGACAGGCAGCGGCACCAGTGTTCGCGCGGCCACCTGGCGGCGGATGTCATCTTCGTCTTCGATGCGTGTGTTGCCGTCCTGCACGGCGCGCTCGTTCTGCCGGACGAGGACTTCATGGGAACCGCGCAACGGCGCAAAAAACTCTTTCAACCGGCCGCGGAACGTTTCATCGCGCTCCGGCGTGGTCGCCGCCGCCTCCTGGTCGGAGGCGAACTGCTTCCGGCTGATCGCCGGGGCGTCCGTTTTGACGGCCGCCGTAATGGGCGCGTCATCCGCCTCCACTTCCGGCGCAGGCATTCTCGGGTAGGAGCGCGGCGCGTGAAGGCCTGCGTGGGGCGCGTAACGTGATTCCCGCGATGCGCGCACGGAAACGGCTTTCAAGGAGCCACAATGCCGGCAGGCGCGCAGGCGCGGCGATTGCGAGGAAGCTGTCGTGGGTGCGAAACCAGGCCGACGCGCGCGACCGGCCACAATCCTGCTCCCGCGCACATTCCGCGTGCGATCGCCGTGAGCGGCCGCGCGGCCCCGCTTGCCTCCCGAGGGCGCTGGGGCGGAAGCCGTGCGATGCAGATGCGGATGTGGCGACACAGTCCGCAACGCAGGCGCAGGACTCGGCAGGATCCCCAGCACAAGGCCGAGGACGGCGCAGGTCAGCATTCGCATTGTCTCCCTCTTCATAAACCCGAAGCGCCGCGGAGGGTCGCGGAGTACGTCAGAGCTTTTGTAGAGTAGGGCACCTGCCGCGATGGGGGAAGTAACGGATGGGGTTCCGTTCGCCGCGACACAAGAGCAGCCATGGCCCCGCTATCGGCGGAAAGCAACGGGACTTTAGGCATGCAGAACCAGTGTCTGGCCCGCATAGAAAGGACCCAGATAGAAAACGCCGCTAGGATTCTTTCGTCGATTGCAGGCGCGCTGCAAGTTGCGCCTTTACTTCCGGTGCGACGTGCGAGCCGAGCAGCTTAATCGAGTGCATCATCATGCTGTGTGTCAGTGCGGCAACACTCATCTGGAAACTGATTCTCGCCAGGCCGCCGAGGTCGTCATTGAGTTGCAGGAGTTTGGCGACGACGGTTTCCGGCGATCCGACCATCAGCGCGCCGCGCGGCCGCAGGAGCGCGTTGAACTGCGCACGCGTCACGGGCGGCCAGCCGCGCTCGCGGCCAATCCTGGTGAAAGCCTCCGCATAGCCAGGAAAGAAATCATCCGCCGCCTGCTGGTCAGTGTCTCCGACGTATCCGAGCACATGCACGCCGACCTGCAACTGTGCCGCAGCATGGCCGGCCCGGTAACCCGCTTCTCGATAGAGGTCGATGAGCGGGCGAAAGCGATGCGGTTCGCCACCGATGATGGCGACCATGAGCGGCAGCCCGAGCGTGCCGGCGCGGACGAAGGATTCCGGCGTCCCGCCGACGCCGAGCCAGATGGGCAAGGGATTCTGCAATGGGCGGGGATACACGCCCTGGCCGGTGAGCGCCGGGCGGAACCTTCCCGACCAGCGAACGTTCGTGTTCTCGCGAATCTTGAGCAGCAGGTCGAGCTTTTCCGCGAAGAGTTCGTCGTAGTCTTCCAGCGCAAGACCGAATAGCGGGAACGACTCAATGAAAGAACCGCGGCCGACGACCATTTCCGCGCGGCCCTGCGAGATGAGATCGAGCGTGGCGAATTGCTGGAAGACGCGGACCGGATCTGCGGCGCTAAGTACGGTTACAGCACTCGTCAGCCGGATCGTCTTCGTCAGGGCGGCAGCGGCGGCAAGAATGACCGGCGGGGCGGAGTCGAGATACTCCTCACGATGGTGCTCGCCGAGCCCGAAGACATCCAGGCCAACCTGGTCTGCCAGCTTGATTTCGTCGAGCAGGTCCTGGAGGCGCTGCACGCTGGTGCGGTTCTCGCCCGTGCGAGGGTCAGCCACGTGGGCGACGAAGCTATCGATGCCGATCTGCATACCTACTAAATGATGCGCCACCGCAGCGAAAGTCGCACCGGGTGCGATATTGTTGGCGGGTGCTTTCTCGCGCAATCCAGCTGACGGGAATTCTTCTTGTTTCGAGCATCGCCTGCCCCGGGCAGAGCGGGCGCATGGAACTGGCGCGTGACAACGCGACCGTTGTTATTGAGCCGTACGCGCCCAACATCGTGCGCGTGACGCTCGGGTTGTTGCCGGAGTACGCGAAGGCGGCGCCGGGATACGGGTTCTCAGCCATGCCGGATGCCGCAGGCTGGTCGCAGGCGCATACCGCGGGAAGTGACGAGATTCGCTCAACGGCCCTGAGCGTCAGCGTTTCGCCGCAGGCCCCGCATCGCGCTCCCACAGGAAATGCGGCGGATATCGCGAAGTTCTTCAATGGTTCGGCGCCGTGGGTCGGCATCACGATTCGCACCCCGGACGGCAGGACGCTCCTGCAAATGACGAACTGGCAGATGGCGGTGCCGAACCACAAGGACGGTGACGCGGACCTGGAATACGACCGCAGGCCGACCGATCCCCCCTTCTACCGCGTCGGAGCATCGTTTTCTGCTGCTGCCAACGAGCACGACTACGGCTTCGGCCAGAACCAGGAAGGCTATCTTGATCGGCGCGGCCATGTCGTGCGCTGCGCGCATGATTACGACGCGCCCGGCGGACAGAGCGTATGTGTGCCATTCCTGGTTACGAATATGGGATATGCACTCGTCTGGGACAATCCTGCGCGCACAACAGCGGCGTTCGGTTTCGATGGACAGAACACCTTTACGAGTGAGGCCGGGCAGCGGGTCAGCTTCTTCGTCATCGCGGGCGATTATCACGCGCAATACCTCGGCTACCGAATGCTGACCGGCGATGTGCCCCTGCTGCCGAAATCGGCGTATGGATTTATCCAGTGCAAGCAGCGGTACTCCTCGCAAGCTGAAGTGATGGCCGTGGCGCATGGCTACCGTGAGCGGCATCTGCCGATCGATGACATCGTGATCGACTGGTTCACGTACACGCGCATGGGAGAAATGGATATGGATCCGTCGCGCTGGCCGGACCCGGCGGCGATGAACCGCGAACTTCACGCCATGCACTTCCACACCATGATCAGCGTGTGGCCGCGTTTTGCTCCGGGGAGCCGCTACTACGACCTGCTGCACCGGAATGGATGGTTCATGCACCTGGCGGACGGCACCCCGACCAATGGCCTGCCCTATGACCGTGCCGGTTCCGACATTGACACGACGAACCCTGATGCCGCGCGATGGTACTGGGACCGTATTCGAGACAACTATGTGGCCAAGGGCTTCGACGCGTTCTGGGCGGATGAAACCGAGCCCGACCTGCCGCCAAACGGCAGCTACTTTCACATCGGACCAGGCACGCAGTTCTTCAATATCTACCCGCTGTTCCATACAGCGGCTTTCTACAACGGCATGCGTCGCGACATGCCGGAGCGCGCGCTCATCCTTGCCCGCGACGCGTATCTTGGTGCGCAGCACAACGGGACGATCTTCTGGTCGAGCGACATTGCTCCGGCCTGGGACGTGCTTCGGCGGCAGGTTCCTACAGGGATCAACTTCACCGCGAGCGGACTGCCGTACTGGTCAACAGATATCGGCGGCTGGCAGAACCTGCCGAGTTCGCACAGGCCGGGCCGTCCGCCACTGATCGACCCGAGCGATGCGCGCGATAACGTTGGCGATTACGACGACTATCCGGAACTGTACGTGCGCTGGTTTGAGTACGGCGCGTTGCAGCCGAATTTCCGCACGCACGGTACGCGACGCTACAACGAGGTGTGGAGTTATGGCCGGCAGGCGGAGCCGATCCTGGAAAAGTACCTGCGGCTGCGCTATCAGCTCATGCCCTACATCTATTCCGTGGCGTGGCAGTCGCACCTGACCGGGGAACCGGTGATGCGCGGCCTGTTCCTGGATTTCGGCGCGGACCCGAATGTGAGCAATCTTGGTGACGAATACATGTTCGGGCCTTCGCTTCTGATTGCACCGGTGACAGAGCAAGGCACAACCACGCGGGATGTCTACCTGCCCGCGGGGGCGGACTGGTACAACTTCTGGACGAATGAGCGGCTGCACGGCGGCCAGCATGTGAAGGTCAGCGCACCCATCGATACGCTGCCGATCTTCGTCCGCGCGGGTTCGATTCTGCCACTGGGTTCCGCCGTGGAGAGCACGGAAGACAAGCAGTCAGTCGAGGAGATTCGCGTTTACCCCGGCGCGGACGGCGAGTTCACGCTGCATGATGATGATGGGACGACGTACGCGTACGAGCGGGGCGCGTTCCAGGATACGCGCCTGCAGTGGAACGATGCCGCGGGGAAACTTACGCCGGTGAACGGCAAGATGGCGATTGTCTCCGGAAAATAAAGAGGCGGCGACAGAGAACTGCCGCCGCCCGGGTTTACTTGCGCGCTACTGGATCAGCGTGCCGTTCTCACCTTCCACCTTCACTTCGTCCGGCGGAATGACGACGGCTGCGGCCACCTTGTCGCCGTCTTCGAGATTCAGCAGCTTGACGCCCTGCGTAGAGCGGCCGGCGGCGCGGATGGTCTTGGTATCCATGCGGATGATCTTGCCGAACTGGCTGATGACCATCAGCTCGCTTGATCTCATCCACCTGCTGAATGCTCGAGACCTTGCCAACTTTCGCGACGGTCTTCATGTTGATAACGCCCTGGCCTCCGCGCGACTGCAGGCGGTATTCGTCGGCCGCAGTGCGCTTGCCGAAACCGTTTTCCGTCACGGACAGGATAAGGGACGGCACGCCATCGGCATGTTTCTTCGGCGTTACCGCGACGCCGACAACGTAGTCATCCTTCTTGATGGAGATGCCCCGCACGCCGTATGCCGGGCGGCCCATGGAGCGAACATCGCTCACCTCAAACCGGATCGCTTTGCCGTCATGCGTGCCGACAAACACGATGTCGTCATCGGTTGTGACGCGGACCGCAACCAGGTCATCGTCCTTGTCTATCCCGATGGCGATGATGCCGCGCGACATGACGTTGCAGAAGTCCTTGAGCGGCGTGCGCTTGACTGTGCCGTTGCGCGTCGCGAAGAAGATGTACTTGCCGTCTTCTTCAAGATCGCGCACCGGCAGGATGGCGCGCACCTGTTCACCAGGCTGCAGTGAGATGAGCGACGCGATGGCTTTGCCCTTGCCGGCCGCGCCCACGTCGGGAATCTCATACACCTTGAGCCAGTAGACGCGCCCGGTGTTGGTAAAGCAGAGCAGGTATGCGTGCGAGCTCTCGATGATGAGCTGCGAGACGAAATCTTCCTCGCGCGTCTTCATGCCCAGGCGTCCGGTGCCGCCGCGGCGCTGCTGCCGGTAGGTCGAAATCGGTGTCCGCTTCAGGTAGCCGGAATGCGACACCGTGACGGCAACCTGTTCGTCGGCGATCAGGTCTTCCAGCGTAAGTTCCGTGCTCTCGTCCTTGATCTGGGTGCGGCGCTCGTCGCCATACGTTTCGCGAATGGCCTCAAGTTCCTTGACGATGACGCCGCGCAGCTTCTTCTCGGACGCGAGAATGGATTCGTACTCGGCAATTCTCTTGCGGACTTCGGTCAGCTCGCTCAACAGTTCATCAATCGAAAGCTGCGTGAGGCGATACAGCTGCAGTTCAAGGATTGCGTCAATCTGGCGGTAGCTCAGGACGAGCGTTCCTGTTGTCAGGGTTTCTTCCGCGATGTTGTAGCGCGAGGGATCCAGCTTGACGCCGCGGATCGTGACTCCGCCGACCACGGCCTGCCGGTTGGAGAAGAAAGCATGCAAGTTTTCGCGAGCATCCACGCGGCTGGAGCTGCCGCGGATGATCTTGATGACGTTGTCCAGATGATCAAGCGCGATCTGGTAGCCGAGCAAAAGGTGTTCGCGCTCGCGTGCCTTGTTCAGCAGGAAGGCGGTGCGGCGGCGGACGACATCCACGCGATGGTCGATGAAGTGGCGGATCGCCTGGTCCAGCGGCAGTTCGCGCGGCTGACCGTTCACCACGGCCAGGAAAATCATCGAGAAGCTTTCCTGCATGGAGGTGTGCTTGTAGAGCTGGTTCAGCACGATTTCCGGCTGGGCGCCGCGTTTGAGCTCGATGACAATGCGCATGCCGTCGCGATCGCTCTCGTCGCGAACGTCTGAGATCTCGTCAATCACTTTGTCGTTGACCAGCTCGGCGATGCGTTCGACCAGCTTCGCCTTGTTCACCTGGTAGGGAATCTCGCTGACGATGATGGCTTCGCGGCCGCCGGAGATGTTCTCCTTGCCGGTCTTGGCGCGCATCAGGAAGCGGCCGCGGCCCGTCCGGTAGGCGTCGCGGATCCCGGCCTTGCCGTAAATGTAACCGCCGGTGGGGAAATCCGGTCCCTTGACGTGCTCCAGAACCTTGTCCAGCCCTCCGGTGGGATCGTTCACCAGGTCAATGCAGGCGGAAATCACTTCCGTCAGGTTGTGCGGCGGGATGTTGGTGGCCATCCCGACCGCGATGCCGTTGGACCCGTTGACGATCAGGTTAGGAAAACGCGCCGGCATGACGTGCGGCTCGACGGTGGAATCGTCGAAGTTCGGCACCATGTCCACGGTGTCGAGTTCGATGTCGGCGAGCAGCTCGCCCGCGATGCGCGTCATTCGCGATTCGGTGTACCGGTAGGCGGCCGGCGGGTCGCCGTCCACGGAGCCGAAATTGCCCTGGCCATCAATCAGCGGGTAGCGCATGGCCCACGGCTGCGCCATGCGGACGAGCGCGTCATACACGGCGGAGTCGCCGTGGGGATGGTATTTCTTGAGGCATTCGCCGACCACGCCGGCGCACTTCGAGTAGCGCTTGTTGTACTGCAGCCCCTCGGAGTTCATCGCATAAAGAATGCGGCGATGCACGGGCTTCAGCCCGTCGCGCACGTCCGGCAGCGCGCGGCCAATGATGACCGACATCGAGTAGTCGAGATACGAGCGCCGCATCTCGTCTTCAATGTTGATGGGGAGCAGGGAAGCGGCGCCGGTCACGCCCTCAGAAGGGTCGTTCGACGGAGGCAGGGGGAGCTGGTCGTTCGGATCGTCAGGCATGTTTTATAGGGGTCTGGAAGAACTCCTTGATTATAGCATCAATCGGGCAGTGCTACCTAGCCGCAAGCGTAAGAAGATAAAGGACTTACTGGCGATTTACCGCCGCGCGCTAGGGGACTCTTGTATGGTAGTGAGAAACCATGGCGGGCTCAGTAAAACGGATGTTGGACGACGTAACCGGCACGTGGGCGGCCATGCCGAAAAGCCAGGCCATGCGGTGGTACGCCGCGGCACTGCGGCACGCGCCGCAAATTTTGAAGCAGCGCAAACTCTACTCCGCGGACCGCGACATGCACGGCGAGCTTCGCTTCCGGCTGCGCGGGCGGGACATTGCAATCAACGTGGATGACATCTCGTCCACTCCCGGCAATGCCTATGCCTTTCTGCGCGAACTCATGGTGCGGCAGATTTACTTCCGCGCATTCCAGAAGCTCAGGATCCGTAATGCGCTCGACTTCGGTTGCAACATCGGGGTCGTCACAATTGTGCTGAAGGAACTTGGCGAAGCGGACACGCGCGTTGTCGGGGTGGATTCGCAGGTGTTCTCTGACAACACGTTTCGCCGCAAAGCCGAGCGTGCGCCGGGGATAACGCTTGAACATCACGTTCTGTGCGGTGAAGAGACACGGCAGGATCCTGCCGCGCTGGCCGCCATGTGTGCGCCGTATGGGTTTGATCCCGAACTGGCCACCACGGTCGAAGAGGTGATGGAACGTCATTCCTTCAGCGAAATTGACTTTGTCAAGATGGATATAGAAGGCGGCGAGTTCTCGGTCTTCGGCGGCAGGGCGGCCTGGCTTGACCGCGTGCAGAACATCGCGATGGAAGTCCACCGCAGCGTCGGCGATCCCACGGAAATCATCAACATCCTGAAGGCGCGCCACTTTGAGGTTCGCTGGGCGGACGACAGCGGCTACGCCTGCACGACCGAGAAGGCCGGCTATATTTACGCCTCGCGGGATGGTTCGCTGCGGCCAGCCTGATTTCCCGACAATCAGCTCCCCCGTTTAATTCTTCGGCTTCCCCCTTCGACAGTCCAAACACGCATTTCAGTGACACTGTTTTCCCAGCCCGGGGGATTCCTTTACCATGAAGGACAGCGCTTCCCACCGGGCCCAATCTCCGCATTTTCCAGCGGGTGTGACGGCCACTCTTGCGCATTTGGAGATTCTCCGTTGTCTAAGAACCGCAAGCTCTTCACATCAGAGTCCGTGACAGAAGGCCATCCGGACAAAATCGCCGACCAGGTTTCCGACGCAATCCTCGACGCGTGCCTGGAACAGGACCCTTACAGCCGCGTCGCCTGCGAAACCCTGACCGCGACCGGGCTTGTGGTCATCGCCGGCGAAATCACAACCAAGGCCTATGTAGATTTTCAATCGCTGGTGCGCGGCGTTGTGACCTCGATCGGGTACGACAATGCCGTCTACGGTTTCGACTCCAACACGTGCGCGGTGATCTCGACCATCAACAAGCAGTCGGGCGATATCGCCATGGGTGTAGACACCGGCGGCGCCGGCGACCAGGGCATGATGTTCGGCTACGCCGCGAACGAGACCCCGGAACTGATGCCGCTGCCGATTTCCCTGGCGCACAAACTGACGCACCGCCTGTCGCAGGTCCGCAAGAGCGGCCAGCTCAACTATTTGCGCCCGGACGGAAAGAGCCAGGTCACCGTCGAGTATGACGAAGCCGGCAAGCCGGTCCGCGTGGATGCGGTCGTCATCTCGACGCAGCACGCCGAGCACGCGACCAACGAGCAGATCCGCGCCGACATCCTGAAGCACGTCATCCAGTTTGTCATCCCGGAGAACCTGCTCGACGCGGACACGAAGTACCACATCAACCCGACCGGACGCTTCGTTATCGGCGGCCCGATGGGCGACTCCGGCCTGACCGGCCGCAAGATTATCGTCGACACCTACGGCGGCATGGGCCGTCACGGCGGCGGCGCTTTCAGCGGCAAGGACCCGACAAAGGTTGATCGCTCGGCGGCCTACATGGCGCGCTACGTGGCAAAGAACATCGTTGCGGCCGGCCTCGCCGACCGGTGCGAAGTGCAGCTCGCCTACGCGATCGGCGTCGTCGAGCCAGTCAGCGTTCGAGTTGACACCTTCGGCACCGCAAAAGTGGATCAGGAAAAAATCGAGCAGCTCGTGCGCGACAACTTCAAGCTGACGCCCAAGGGCATCATCGAGTCGCTGGACCTGCGCCGCCCGATTTATCGCCAGACCGCCGCCTACGGCCACTTCGGCCGCCAGGGCGATGGCTTTACCTGGGAGCTGACCGACAAGGCCGACACTTTGCGCCAGCAAGCCGGGCTCTCCAGCCAGAAGCAGCCCGAACTGGCCGGCACCAGGAAGTAAGCTGTCATCGCGCATCATGCAGGCAAGGGAGGGCTGTTGGCCCTCCTTTCGCTTTTCCGTGCGGTTTTCCTACAATCATGAAAGCGGAGAGTGTTGCGCTTGCTTGAATCGACCGTGTATCAGCCTCCCATTCCAGCGAATGAAGCGGCGCGCCTGGCGGCCCTGCGGCGCTACGAAATCCTGGACACCGGGCCGGAGGAGGCTTACGACGATATCGCGGCCCTGGCTGCGTATATTGCCGGCACGCCGCACGCGCTGGTGTCACTCGTCGATGCCGACCGGCAATGGTTCAAGTCGACCGTCAATGTTGATATTCGCGAAACCGAGCGGCCGGTCAGCTTTTGCGCAACTGCCATGCTGCAGCCGGAAACCATGGTCATCGAAGACGCTTCACTCGACGCCAGGTTTCGCGACAATCCTCTGGTCTGCGGGCAGCCAGGCATTCGTTTCTATGTAGGCGTTCCACTCGTCACAAGCGACGGATTCCCGCTGGGCACGGTTTGTGTCTTTGACACAAAGCCTCGCAGTCTGGACCCCGAGCAGCTGGACGCCTTGCGAGCGCTCGGCAGGCAGGTCATGAAGCTGCTCGAGCTCCGCCTGCGCGTCATGGAGCGCGACAGGCTGGCCAAGGTCGTGCAAAACAACGAGAAGCTGGCGGCCCTGGGACGCCTCTCCAGCGTCATCGCCCACGAGATCAACAACCCGCTCGCCGCCGTGGGGAACCTCATCTATCTCGCCCGTACCGCAGGCGACGCTGCCGAGAGCCGCGGGTTTCTGGAAGTTGCCGAGCGGGAATTGCGGCGTGCCTCCAGCGTGACGACGCAGACACTGCGCTTCCACCGTCAATCCAGCAGGCCGACCACTGTACGGGCGGAAGAACTGTTTGCCGCCACCCTGCGCACGCTGGAGAGCCGCATCGTCAACTGCGGCGTCACAGTCGAGGCCCGCGATCTGACTGCAAAGTCCATCACCTGCTATGAAGGCGAGATCGTGCAGGCATTGCTGAACCTGGTAGGCAACGCGATTGACGCCATCCCTGCCGCCGGCGGCCGGCTCGTGCTGCGCGGACGCGGCGGCCATGACTGGAAGACCGGCCGCCCAGGCCTTGTCCTGGCAATCGCGGACACCGGGGCCGGCATGTCGGCGGAGACGCAGGCCAATATCTTTGAGCCCTTCTTTACGACAAAAGGGATGAACGGCAACGGCCTGGGCCTATGGATAACCAAGGACATCCTGGACCGGCACAAGGGAACGATCAGCGTGCGCAGCAGCCGCGAGGAGCCGCACCGCGGCACAGTCATCAGGATCTTCCTGCCGGTCGACGCAGCGCCGCGCTGAAATTTTGCTCCCGGCTTATACTGACCGGGCCATGGTGCCCATCACTCCATTTCTCAGCTTCCAGCAGGACGCGGAACAAGCCGTTGAGTTTTACGTCTCGACGTTTCCCGACTCGCGTGTTCTAAAAACTTCACGCTACGGCGAGAACATGCCGCTGCCGGCGGGCACCATTTTGACCATGGAGTTCGAGCTGAACGGCCAGAAGTTTATCGCTCTCAACGGCGGCCCGGAAGACAGGTTCAACATGGCCATCAGCTTCGTCGTCCACTGCAACGACCAGGCAGAAGTGGACCACTATTGGAACGCGTTTGCCGGAGGCGGGGGGCAGGAGATCGCCTGCGGCTGGGTGCGCGACCGGTTCGGCATCTGCTGGCAGGTTGTGCCGGAAATCTTTATGAAGCTGCTCAATGATCCCGACAAGGCAAAGGTAAACCGCGTCATGCAGGCCATGATGAAGATGAAAAAGATGATCATTGCCGACCTGGAAGCGGCAGCGCAGGCCTGACCGAAATACTGGCCTTCGCCGCACGCAAAATGCGAGAATAGTTGGTTTCGCGCAAGGAGAGGACTTCCCCGACCATGGCCGTGGCCCAGCAATCGCTCGACATCTCCAAGCTGCTCAAGGGCAGCAACGTGCACCGCAATTTATCCACCGCGCAGCTTGTCGAGACGGCGCTGGCGCGCGGCGAGGCGCGCCTGGCTTCAAACGGCGCGCTGGTGGCTTCGACCGGCGTGCGCACCGGCCGTTCGGTCAAAGACAAGTTCATCGTGGATGACGAGACGACGCACTCCGCCGTCAACTGGGGCAAGGTCAATCAGCCGTTTCCGCCGGAGAGGTTCGAGGCGCTGCTGCAGCGCGTACTGCAGCACCTGCGCGAACGCGATATCTACGTCAACGATTTGTATGCGGGCGCCGACCCGGCGTACCGGCTGGGCGTGCAGGTCATTGCGGAATACGCGTGGCACGCGCTGTTCTGCAAGCAGCTTTTTGTTCGACCCGAGGAGGGCGAGGATCCGGGCGCGGCGGACTTTACCGTCATCGCCGCGCCGGAGTTCCTGGCCATGCCGGAGCGCGACGGCACGCGCTCTGAAGCTTTCATCCTGGCGGACTTTACGCGGCACATCATCCTTGTCGGCGGAACGAAGTATGCCGGCGAAATGAAAAAGTCCATCTTTGGTGTCATGAATTTCCTGCTGCCGGGCCGCGATGTCTTCCCCATGCACTGCTCGGCCAACGTTGGCGAAGCGGGCGACACGGCGCTGTTCTTCGGCCTGTCCGGCACCGGAAAGACGACACTCTCCGCGGACCCCAGGCGGCGCCTCATCGGTGATGATGAGCACGGCTGGAGCCCCCGCGGCATCTTCAACATTGAAGGCGGCTGCTACGCGAAGTGCGTGGACCTGAGCGAAGAGAAGGAGCCGCAGATCTTTCACGCGATCCGCTTCGGCTCGGTGCTGGAGAACGTTGTCCTCGATCCGGAATCCCGCGAGCCGGACTACGCCGACATCCGCTATACAGAAAACACGCGCGCCGCGTATCCGGTCGAGTTCATTGAGCGCGCCGTCGTTCCTGGCATCGGCGGCCATCCGGCAAATGTCCTGTTCCTGGCTGCGGATGCTTTCGGCGTGCTGCCTCCCATCGCAAAGCTCGATCCCGAACAGGCGATGTACCACTTCCTCTCCGGCTACACCGCCAAGCTCGCAGGCACGGAGGCCGGCCTTGGCTCGGAGCCGGTTCCGGATTTTTCGACCGCGTTCGCGTCACCGTTCATTCCGCTGCCGCCGAAGGTGTATGCAGAAATGCTCGGGCGCAGGCTGCGCGAACACGCCTCCGCATGCTGGCTGGTCAATACCGGGTGGACGGGCGGTGCCTTCGGCGTCGGCCATCGCATGAGTCTGCCGCACACACGCGCAATCGTGAACGCTGCGCTCGATGGCTCGCTGGGCGAGGCGGAGTTCGTGCGCGAGCCCGTGTTCGGTCTGAGCATTCCGACGAGCTGCCCCGGCGTTCCCGCGGAAATCCTGAATCCGCGCAACGCCTGGACCAGCAAGAACGAGTACGACCGCACCGCAGCCCAGCTCGCGAAACGCTTTGAAGACAACTTCAAGAAGTTCGACGTCGACGAGCGCGTGCGTGCCGCCGGGCCGCCGGCCGGCAAGTAGATGTTCGCTCGAACGCTGCGCGTAACCTGGCGCGATGAAGCCGGGGTAGAACAGCCGTGCCCGATTGCGTGGCTGGACAATTTCGCCATGCGGAACTTCACGAATGACGCGGTGTTCGACGACACGCTGCCGGTCGCGGAAGGCGAGCTTGAGGCGGGCAACCGGGTGCCGCTCGATCTGCTGCGCGAGAGGATGGAAGACTGGTTCCGGCGCAAGGGTTACATCCAGCCGGGCATGACGGTCAGCGTTATGGCGCTGCGAGCTGACTAACGTTTGCCTTAAGAAAAAGCTTTGTGTCCTGCGCCACACTCCACACGGTTGGAGCGAACCTGCCGGCCAGCGCTGTGCGGTCGTGATACTCAACAAAGTAATCGCCGTCCATGACTCCGAGCAGCGTTGGCGCGGACGCTTCGAAGTACCAGGCCTCGGCGTCCGGCACAAAGCCGCGGCCTTCCGTCACCATGCGAGTCCCGATGCGCTTCATCGGGATTGCGTTTCCGCTCGCGTGCGAAACGACGTTCTGCATGACGGCCGATTCCGCGTCCGCGTCGAACATCGGCAGCGCCCAGCGCGCGAGATCGGTCAGCGTGACGCCGGCGGCGTCGAGCGGCGTGGTGGGCGCCGGGTCGCGTTCGCCGTCATGGCACGCCTGCGCGACATGCTTTGTGCCGAGCGTGGCTTCCCGTTTCCACTCGCGCTCGTTCTTCCATGTTTCTTCGTAGAACCCGGTCGCGGCCGCGCTGCCGTCCGGCGCCAGTTCCGTCAGAGCAATCCGCAGATGAAACGGCGGAGCTCCCGCCACGCGCTGCAGCATGTGCGCCTGCACGCTGGTGAGATAGCTTTCTGCGTCCGAAGGCGGCGGTTGCTGGCCCCGGGCCGCTCCTATACCGCAAGCCATGACCGCAATGAGCGAGATCGCCCGTCGCAGGACGGTGCCACCGAGTGGGTTGACGCCAGTTTCGGGATGAGCACTCACACCGATGACCATACGCCGGGAAACCTTGTCCAGTCGTGCAGAAAGTTGGCGCTTTCCAGCTACATGGTCACAACAGATTCGCACGAACCCGTGGGCCGGCGCATGTTGTCGCGCAGCAGGCGATATCCTCCTGAGTGGTGGCAAAGCGCGCGGAAACGACGGGGCCTGGGCCAAAGCGCGGAAACGATTCCGTACTCGAGCTGTTTCATCCGCTCGTGCGTCGTTGGTTTGAAGAAGTGTTTTCCGCGCCGACGCGCCCGCAGGAACTCGGCTGGCCGGCGATTGCGCGCGGCGAATCCACTTTGATTCTTGCCCCAACCGGCACCGGCAAGACCCTGACCGCATTCCTGTGGTGCCTGAACCGGCTGATGTTCGAACCGCGCGACGACGCTACGGCAGTCGTTCCACCTGGAAAGCCGGCCACGCGCACCCGGGCGAAAAGGCCGTCTGCGCCGAAACTATCCGGCGGCTGCCGGGTCGTCTACATCAGCCCGCTCAAAGCGCTCGCGGTCGATGTCGAGCGCAACCTGCAGTCCCCGCTGAATGGCATTCGCAACCTGGCCGAACGCGAAAGTGTTCCGGTGCATGTTCCGGAAATCGCACTGCGTACAGGCGACACGCCTTCGCGCGAACGCAGTCGCTTCCGCCGCAATCCTGCCGAGATCCTCATTACCACGCCGGAGTCTCTATACCTGCTGCTGACATCGCAGTCAGCGGCATCGCTGGCGACTGTGGATACGGTGATCGTGGATGAGATTCACGCGCTGGTGCCGACCAAGCGCGGTTCGCACATGGCGTTGTCGCTCGAACGGCTCGAGGCGCTCACCGGACGCCGCGTGCAGCGTATCGGGCTCTCCGCAACACAGCGCCCCTTGGAGGAAGTGGCGCGCTTCCTCGGCGGCGCGGAGCCCAGCCTGCCGCGCGCCAAGCGGTCATCGCCCGCGCTGCCTGAGCCCTCCGATGACACAGCGGAGCAAATTGCGGAAGAACTGGCCGCCGAAGGCAACGCGCTTGACCATGAAGATGACGATCAAGCCGGCCGTGTTCGCTTTCGCCTGGTGACGGTGGTCAACGCCGGAGAAAAGAAGCAACTGCAGTTACGAATCGAGGTCCCGGTCGAGGACATGGCGCGACTGGGCCAGCCGGAGGAGCTGCCAAGCGGCGCGGCCGCCCAGGGGCCGAAGCGCACTTCGATCTGGAGCGCGATCTACCCGCGCCTGCTGGAACTTGTCCGGGCCCGCCAATCCACAATTCTGTTCGTGAATTCGCGTCGCGTCGCCGAGCGGCTTGCCGGAGCGCTGAACGATCTCGCAAGCGAGAACATTGCGCGGGCGCACCACGGCTCGCTGGCCGCCCCGCAGCGTTCCGAAATCGAGGAACTGCTGAAAGCTGGCAGGATCAAGGCGCTGGTCGCGACCTCGTCGCTGGAGCTTGGCATTGACATGGGCGCGGTCGACCTCGTCATCCAGATCGAAGCGCCGCCATCCGTCGCGAGCGGCATGCAGCGAATTGGCCGCGCAGGCCACCAGGTCGGGGCCGTCAGTGAAGGCGTGCTGTTCCCGAAATTCCGTGCAGATCTGGTTGCATGTGCCGCGGTAACGCGCGCCATGCACAACGGCGAAGTGGAATCCACACGCTACCTGCGGAACCCGCTCGATGTTCTCGCGCAGCAGATTGTCGCCATGGTTGCCGTGCCACCGTCTCCGATGTCCACAAATGCAGATCCAAGTGCCGGCATCGAAATCGACGCCCTGTTCAGGATTGTGCGCAGCTGCGCCTGTTATGCCGAACTCGGCCGCGCCAGCTTTGAAGGCGTGCTTGATATGCTCGCGGGGCGCTATCCGTCCGACGAGTTCGCGGAGCTGCGGCCGCGCATTACCTGGGACCGCGTGCACGGCATCCTGACACCGCGCGAGGGCGCGAAAAGCCTGGCGATTCTAAACGGAGGAACGATCCCGGATCGCGGCACGTTCGGAGTTTTCCTGAATAGCGGCGGCGCCGGGGCAAAGCGCGTCGGAGAACTCGACGAGGAAATGGTTTTTGAATCGCGGACAGGCGAGACATTCCTGTTGGGCGCGACGACGTGGCGGATAGAGGAGATAACGCGAGACCGCGTGCTGGTTGTGCCCGCGCCCGGCGAGCCAGGCAAAATGCCCTTCTGGCATGGCGACCGCGCGGGCCGACCGATTGAATTCGGGCAACGCATCGGCGAACTGGTGCGAGAGCTGCGCGCCCTGCCGCGCAACGCCGCCATAAGCAGGCTGGTGCGCGAACACGATCTGGCGCCGCTGGCTGCGGAAAATCTGATTCGCTTCCTGGTGGACCAGGAGCTCGCAACAGAGCAGGTCCCGGACGACCGCACCATCGTTGTCGAACGCTGCCGCGACGAACTGGGAGACTGGCGCGTCTGTGTCATGACGCCATTCGGCAGCCGCGTGCACGCGCCATGGGCCATGGCGATCAGTGCGCGGCTGAAGGCTTCCGGCGCGTCGGACGTCGAGACCTTGTGGGGCGACGACGGCTTCGTGCTGCGCTTTCCGGAAACCGATGCACCGCCCGATACGGAGTTCCTGCTGCTGGATGCGGCCGAGGCGACGGACCTCGTGTTGCGTCAGCTTGGTTCTACAGCCTTGTTCGCGGCGAAATTCCGCGAAGCCGCCGCACGCGCGCTGCTGCTGCCCCGCCGCCGGGCGCAAGGCCGCGCACCGCTTTGGGCGCAGCGCAAACGCGCCTATGATTTGCTTGCCGTCGCCTCGCGCTTCGCCTCATTCCCAATTCTTCTCGAAGCCTACCGCGAGTGCCTGCGAGAGGTCTTCGACATGCCGGCATTTCTTGGCACACTGCGCGCCATCGAGCAGCGCCGCATCCGTGTGCACTCTGTGGAAACGCGCACGCCATCACCTTTCGCCGCGTCGCTGCTCTTCAGCTACACGGCAAATTTCATCTATGAAGGCGATGCACCGCTGGCGGAACGCCGCGCACAGGCGCTCACGCTCGATCAGGACCAGCTTCGTGAACTGCTCGGCGAAGCCGACCTGCGCGAACTGCTCGATGCGGACGCGATCGACAGCACGGAGGAACAGCTGCAGTCGCTCGTCGGGGGCTACCGCGCGCGCAATGCGGATGCCGTGCACGACCTGCTGCTCCGTATTGGCGATTTGTCACAGGACGAGTTACGCATGCGTTGCGTGGACGAGGAAGTCGTAGCCGGCATCGCCCGGCTGGAAAAGGCGCGTCGCGTGCTGCTGCTGTCTGTCGCGGCTGAAAAGCGCTGGATCGCAATGGAAGACGCAGGCAAGTACCGCGATGCCATCGGGTCCGCGCTGCCGCCGGGAATTCCCGCGGCCTTTACACAGCGCGTTCCCGGCGCAGCCCAGGAGCTGCTGAAGCGTTACGCGCGCACGCACGGGCCGTTCACGGTCAGTGACGCAGCCGGCCGCTTCGGACTGCCTGTTGTGCAGGTCGAGTCCATTCTGCGTGCGCTCGCAGAAGATGGAAGGCTGCTCGAAGGCGGTTTTCGTCCAGGCGGCGTGCATCGCGAGTTCTGCGATGCGGAAGTGCTTCGGCTGATCCGGCGCAAATCGCTCGCAAAGCTGCGCAAGGAAGTCGAGCCGGTCGCGCAACCCGTGCTCGCGCGATTTGCGACCCACTGGCACGGCCTGCTGACGCCGCGTCGCGGCATGGATTCGCTGCTCGACGCCATTGAAATGCTGCAGGGCACGCCGCTCACCGCCTCGCTTCTGGAAACAGAGATTCTGCCGGCGCGCGTGACGAAATACGAGCCCGCCATGCTCGATACGCTCGCAGCGGCAGGCGAAGTGATGTGGGCGGGCGTTTCTCCCATGGGCGAGCGAGATGGCCGCATCGCCCTGTATCTCACCGATCGGTTCGCGGAGCTGTGGCCGCCGCAAGCTCTTCGACCGAATGACGAGCCCTTGACCGCGAAGGAACAGGAAGTGCTCGCGGCGCTCGGCCGTGTCGGCGCGTCGTTCTTCGCCGACCTGCATGGCGCGGTCGGTGGCGGCTACCCGGGCGAGACGCTGGATGCAGTGTGGTCGCTGGTGTGGCGCGGCCTGGTTTCGAACGACAACTTTCACGCGCTCCGTGGCTATCTGGCCAAACCGGTTACAAATGCGCGCCAGCAGCGGCGCCCGCACAACCAGCAGGCCTTTCGCTCGCGACGCGCGACTCCGCCCAGCGCGCACGGCAGGTGGTCGTTGCTCGAGCGGCGCGGCGAAGAGCCGAACGTGACCACATGGGCCCACGCCATGGCGCAACAGATGCTGGAACGCCACGGATTGCTGGTGCGCGAAGCCGCATCGGCAGAAAACATTCCCGGTGGATTCTCGGCGCTCTATCCCGTCCTGCGCGGGCTCGAGGAAGGCGGACGAATCCGGCGCGGCTATTTTGTCGAAGGATTGGGGGCCACGCAGTTCGCCTTGCCTGCCGCGGTGGACCTGCTGCGATCGCTGCGCCAGCCGCCGGACGCAAA
The DNA here is from genome assembly GCA_963848685.1 of uncultured Acidobacteriaceae bacterium. GTDB lineage: Bacteria > Acidobacteriota > Terriglobia > Terriglobales > Acidobacteriaceae > CAWKED01. The sequence goes on from CAWKED010000001.1 coordinate 371,412, forward strand.
CAAGACCGAAGTCGTCCAGCTGGCAGCGCTCGATCCGGCGAACCCCTATGGCGCGATCATTCCATGGCGGCCCAGAACGCCCGGCGAGGAGATTTCTGCAGCCACTCCCGGAAGTGAAATCTCTCCCACTCCGGATGGCGACGGCCGCTCACACATTCTGGCCCGCACCGCCAGCGCGCGCGTTGTACTCCGCAACGGAGACCTGCTTGCCTATCTGCGCAGTTCCGGTGGCGATTTGCAGGTCTTCCTGCCGGAAGAGGAACCGGACCGCAGCAACGCCGCCCGCGATCTCGCGCAATTTCTCTCGGCACGCGGCCAGCAACGCATGCGCGCGCCCGGCGGCGAACGCCGCGGCATCCATATTCCGACGATCAACGGCGAGCCATCCGCACAGGCCTTCATGTCCCGGTTTTTTGTCGACGCAGGATTTGTCGCCGGACCGGCGGGGCTGCATCTGCGACGCGTGCTCGCAGCGTCCGCGGCCTTCGATAACGAAGAGGACATTGCGGAAGACCCGGATTCCGATGCCGCGCGCCAGGCATCAGAGTAAGAGACGATGCCTGAGGGCGATACCATCTTCCGTTCCGCGCGAACGCTGCATCGCGCGCTCGCCGGCAGGACTGTGACGCATTTTGAAGCCGCACTCGCGAAGCTCGCCGGCGCAGACGACAACGCGCCGGTCGCCGGACGCACCGTTGAGCGCGTCGAGTCTCGCGGCAAGTGGCTGCTCATTCATTTTTCCGGCGACCTCGTGCTGGTCACCCACATGCTGATGAGCGGGAGCTGGCACATCTATCGCGTCGGCGAGCGCTGGCGATTGCCGCGCTCCGCGATGCGGATCGTGGTCCGCGCGGGAGACTTCGAGGCGGTCGGCTTCAACGTTCCCGTCGCGGAGTTCCACACCCCGAAGTCGCTGCTGCGTCATCGCATGCTGCCAAAGCTCGGTCCGGACGTATTAGCGGGCGCGTATGACGAGAATGATGTTGCTTCGCGCATCGCCGCCGAGAATGAGTGCGAAATCGCAGACGTGCTGCTGGACCAGCGCGTGCTCGCCGGGCTCGGAAACGTCTACAAATCCGAAGTGTGTTTTGCGGCGAAGGTGCACCCGTTCCGCAAAGTGAGCACTCTGACGCGCGCCGAGCTGGAAGACCTGGTCGCGCGCAGCCGCACGTATATGCTCGCCAACGTCAAGGACGGCGCCGACGGAAACATCGTGACATACACCGGTATGCGGCGCACGACGCATAGTTCCGATCACGGTGCGAGGCTCTGGGTGTACGGCCGTCGCGGGCAGCCATGCCGCCGCTGTGGAACCGCAATCGCAACACGCAAGCAGGGAACCGGTGCGCGCTCAACCTACTGGTGTCCTGAGTGTCAGCCGTATGTCGATGAAAAAGGCCGCGCAGGTTTCATAGAAGGCCACGCCACCGCGGTGACGCGCCGGCCGGTTGACCGCGCCTAGCTATTCGTCATTCTGCTGCTTCGGTTGCTGTGGCGGCGGGGGAGGCGGCGGGGTCGAGTTATCGCGGCTGCCAAACAGGCGCTGGATAAAATTCTTTTTCTTTACCGGTGGAGGCGTTGGCGGCGCTACGCCATCCGCATAATCCCCAAGCGTTCCCTGGCCGAGATGCGGGCTCGTGTTGACCACGACCGGAGCGTTGCCATCGCCGCCGCCGGAGGGAATCTGCCCGCCGCCAAGCGCGAGCATGTTCTGCATGGAGCCGTCGGCCGGCGCCTGATCGCAGGATTGCGTCGGCTGCGTGCCATCCAGGAAAGTCGCCGAGTAATCCTCAGGACAGGTGTCATTGGCGAGCAGGTTGGTTTGCTTGTCGAGCGTGACCTGCACCACCCCGCTGGGCGCGGCGAAAGGCTTCGCATCGGAATACTGAGGCAGCGCGATGGCGCGCTTCATGAACTCTGTCCAGATTGGCGCGGCGGCCTGCGCGCCCTGCAACTCGACGTCGGAGTAATCATCGTTGCCCACCCAGACGATGCAAAGCAGGTTACTGGTATAGCCGGCAAACCATGCGTCGTGGCTGGTGCCGGTCTTGCCCGCGGCGGGCGCCGAAAAACCGCGTCGGCGCACTTCCGCGCCGGTGCCCGCGTTGATGACGTTCTGCAGCAGCGTGGTCGTCAGGTATGCGACGCGAGGGTCCAGCACCGACTTGGTCTGCGGCGTGAAATCGTCAATCACTTCCCCGTTGGTATCGCGAACGCTGGCAAGCAGAATCGGCTCGACGTGCGTTCCGCCGTTGGCGAAAACGGTATACGCGCCGGCCATGTCGAGAGGCGTGGCATCGTAGGTCCCGATTGCGACGGATGGCGTGCCGCGCGCGCTCTTTATGCCGGCATCGCGGGCAAGCGAGGCGACCGTGTTAAATCCCACCATGGAGGCCAGCGAAATGGTCGCGCGATTCAAAGACATCTGCAGGGCGAAGCGCGCCGTTACCTGGCCGAAGCTTTCATTGTGAAAATCGTGCGGCGAGTAGCTCTGGCCGCCGACGTTGTATGTCGCTTCTTCGTCGCTCAGGATCGTGACGGGGGAAAACGTAACCTGGTTTGGACCAATCTTCTCGCCGGCCAGCGACGTGTTGAATGCCGCGGCATAGACGAACGGCTTGAAGATGGAGCCGGTCGGCCGCTTCGCGACAGCGTGGTCCAGCTGGCTCTCGCCGTATTGCCGTCCACCGACCAGCGCAAGCACCTGCCCGGTGTGCGGATTCAGCGCAATCAGCGCGACCTGCGGTCGCTGGTTGGTGTTGGTCTTGCGCTTCGCAATAAGCTCGTCAACGTTGCGCATGCCGATTTCGACCGCCTCGGTCGCCACGCGCTGCAAATCCGGATCGAGGGATGTGTAAACGCGCAGGCCTTCGCGATTGATGTCTCGGTCACCGTACTTGGCCGTGATGCGGTCGCGCACCAGGTCGACAAAAAACGGCGCTTCGCCGGCGTCCACGCTGTTCGGCGAAAGATGCAGCGGTTCGGCCTTGGCGCGTTGCGCCTGGTCGGGTGTAATGGCGCCGGTTTCCACCATCGAATCGAGCACCAGGTTGCGGCGCTCCATGGCATGTTCAGCATGGCGGAACGGATTTAACCGCGACGGCGACTGGATCATGCCGGCCAGCAGCGCGCACTCTGACAAATCCAGCTGGCCGACGTTCTTTCCGAAATAGGCATGCGCTGCCTCCCCGAAGCCATCAATCGCAAACGAGCCGCGCTGCCCCAGGTTTACCTTGTTCGCGTACATCTCGAAAATCTGCTTCTTGGTAAAGCGGTGCTCCAGCTGCAGCGTGATGATGATCTGGATCATCTTGCGCTTGATCCGTTTTTCCGGCGACAGGAAGAAAAGCTTCGCGAGCTGCATGGTCAGCGTCGAGGCGCCCTGCTCCTTGCGGCCACTGCGGATATCGGTGAGCGTGGCCTCGACCAGGCGGCCGTAGTTCACGCCGCCGTGCTCGAAGAAGCGGCGGTCCTCAATGGCGAGCGTCGCGTTGACGAGATTCTGCGGCAGCTCGTCGTACGTCAGCATGCGCCGCTTGGTGCGGTCTTTGTCGTCGGACAGGCCCGTGATGAGTGTCGGCTCAAGCTGGTATGCGGCAAGCTGCGTGCCATCGTCTTCCGTGATGGAAGTGACCACCCCGTCATCAGCCCGGATGGTTGCCCCAATGGGCGCGTGGTAGCTGGCCGGCCCCGGCTTTACGGAAATCTGGTCCCCGCTCAGCGAGAAGTTGCCCAGCGGCGACTGGCCGCCCTCGACGTATCCGGCCTGCCGCAGGTTGGCGGCGATGGCTGCAGCCGAGAAACGCTGGCCGGGCCGGATTTCGCGCGGCGCGGCATAGATCTTGGCGGTCTGCTCAAACAATGGGTTCTGCAGCCGCTCGTCTACGATCTGCGCATACTTGTGGTAGTAAAAGCCGAAAACGATGAGGAACAGCAGGCAAAGGCCGGCCGCTCCGGCCAGCAGGACCAGGCCGGCGCGCTTCAGGAAAGAGCCGCGTGGCGGCCGGCGATATCCAGACCGGCCCGGCGGCGGCCCCTGCCGCGTATGGGGAGCCCGCGGTTCCGAATACAGATCCGCGCCGCCGCCCAGCTTCACTCGCACTGCCACTGTCTAAGGATAGACGCAGCCCGCACAGAAAGGCTCTGCCGGAGGTATCGAGTGTGGGACGCGGTCGCGTAAGTCTATTCGAACGGCGATGTTTGTTTGCGCTCCGCGCCGGCTAGCCCTTGGCGACGACAAAGCGCCACACCGCCCAGGCTGCGGCCGCAACCGCCAGCAACAGCAACAGCACGCCCCACCAGCGGAAGCGGAGCTGGTCCCCGCCCGGTTCGGAGGGCTTTACGCCCGTCACCTTCTCCGCGTAGGAAAGCCATTCGTTGTCGTCGTCTACGGCGATGCCGCTCTCGCGGTAGGCTTCAGCAAACCGCGGCATCCACTCCTGCTCGTCCAGGCCGACGACCGCGAGGTAACCGCGCAGGATTCCCTTGTTGAAGACACCACCCGGCAGCACGTCGAAGCGGTGCTCTTCGAGCGCCTGCAGGTGTCGCGTGCTTACTTTCGTGACGGAAGCGATGTGTTCGAGCGAGATACCTGCGCGCTCACGCCGCTGCCTCAGGTCTGATCCAAAGCTGGCCATCGGGCTTTCACGCCAATTACATCTGGCGAATCAACGAGTTCGCCCACGATTGTACGCACTCGGAGCGGCATGCAAAGACCAAAATCCGCGCCGGAAGGGTGACCTCAGATCCCCGGCTGGTGGTAGACGGGAGGCCGGGCATACGCGAACCGGCGCTTGAGCCTCAGGAAGCGCTTTTCGTAAGCCTGGTAACTCGCCCATGCGATTGCGAACGACAGCGCGGCCGTCAAGAGCGCCGACAGGATGACAGCTACAAGGTGGGAATGGGTCCGTCCAAATAGCCATGCCCGCAGCGGCTGGAGGAACAGCGTGACGAGCGGAAGATGAAAAATGTAAATGCCGTAGCTGTACTTTCCCATGGAGCGTAACGGCGCAAAGCGCAGGGCCTGTTCCACCGGCCCGCCTTTCATCACGATGGCAATGAATGCAGCGAATGCAATCGCCAGAAGGCTAAATCCATAGGTCACGACAAAGGGGTCATGCGAGGGCGCAAGTCCGTGGTGCAGCCAGCCTGCGACGCAGAGTGTTCCGCCGGTAAGGATAAGAACCGGCCAGGCTAACCGGCTCAGCCACGGTTGCGCGCGACTGAACCAGAGGATCGCAAGCGCGGCGCCGGCAAGCAGGCTGTCCATGCGGCACGGAGTAAATCCGTACGCCCAGTTCGGGTTTGTGAACACTTGCGCGTGCGACGTGAAGTACAACCTTAGACCCAGCGCGACCGCGCTCAGAGCGATGGCACAAAACACGATGCGCCGCTTGGTCGCCAGCAGGAAAACGAGGAGCGGCCACACGAGGTAAAACTGCTCTTCGACCTGGAGGCTCCAGAAATGGTCAATACGCCAGTAAGGAGTGGGCACGTCCACGTACGGCAAAGGGCCGGCAGGTAAGGTGTTCGCCAGGTAGACGAAATACCAGGGCATGGTCCCGCGCCAGTTGAAGTGCAGTGGAATGGTCAACAGCGCCAGCGCTACCAGCACCAGATAGTAAGCCGGGAAAATGCGTAAAGCCCGCCGAATGTAGAAGTTCCGGAAATAATGGGCGTCGGTCCGGGTGGTGAACAGGATCCGGGTAATCAGGAATCCGGACAGGACGAAGAATAAGTCCACTCCCATCCATCCACAGCGCGCGAGCAGGGAGAAAAAGTTCGCAACGTGCGAACTCGTAGAGAAATTTGCAGTTGTCAGGTGCAGGCTGAGGACGAGCAGAATGGCCAGGCCACGCACACCGTCCAAAGCAGGCACGTGAAATTCCTGGCGGCCGGCCTCCTCTACTCCACCCACTTTCGAGGGATACGGCATCCCGGCCCATCTTAAACGATGGCTTTCCTCGTTGCTGCCCCGGAATGCTTCCGATATCATCGAAGGAAGCTTCAGCCTTCCCCTGTTCGCCTTGGATTCCGGGCAAGCTTTTCCTGCATGGTACTTCCCTGGCCCAGCTCGGTACCCTTTCGCGCCGCAGTGTATGGCGCGGTGTTGCTGCTGATCCTGCAGCTCGCACTCGGGACGGCGCCCGCATTCGCAGTCGCGATGTTCGCCTACCTTCTGGTCACCGTCGTGGCTTTCAACCTGGCCGGCGGCTTGTACACTTATACCGGCAGCTACATCGCGTTGCAGTCTCTGCAGTCTGTTTCGCTGGCCCAGGTAGCAAAGATCGCCCTCCTGCAGCCGGCGGATTCAAACCTGCGCGCCCCGCTGGAATCCATATGTGTCTACCTGCTGGGCGAGATTTCACTTCTCTGCGCCATCCTGGTGACCAGGAAGTTCAAGACAAACAGCAAGCCGATCTTCGATGGACGGCGCTACACCAGCAGGTTGCTCTCGATGTCCATCGCGAGCACGGTGATTGGCGTCAGCGCACAGATTATTGTCGGCCTGTATGCCTACGGAACATCGGAGAAGGGCGGCATCGAGGGAGGCACGGTGCTGTCGTATCTGCATCAGTTGCCGCTCTTTGTCCCGCTGGGCGTCATGCTCGGCACGGTGCACATTATCAAGAGCTCCGGCGGCGCACGCTCCCTGCGCTCCTACACGCTGCTGCCGATGATCTTCATGACGGTTTGGGGGTTCTTCTCGAACTCCAAATCACAGACGTATGAAGCGCTGCTGATTTACCTCGTCGTCTGCATGGTGTACCGGTACCGCTTCACGGGCAAGCAGATCGGCCTGTTCCTCGGCTTTGGCCTGTTGGGCGTTCTCATCATTTTTCCGTTTATCCAATACGTCCGGCGATACGCCCTTGAAGGCGACATCGTCGTTCGCGCGCAGACCACGATTGGTGTCATCCAGGACGTCGGTATCGTCACCGCTATCCAGGACTTCAAACTCGAGGAGTCGCTCAGAGAGGAGTCCGGCCAGCAGAACGCGGCGCTTTACTACGGCAAGGACATGGGCTTCCTCGACCGCGTCTCCCTGATAGAAAATGAGGACGCCCTGGTCTACGCCACAGAGCATTCCGGTCCTCGCGGCATGCGGCCTTACCTGGATGGCGTTCTGTCCATGACGCCGCGCTTTCTCTGGCCGGACAAGGTCATGCCGCCCAAAATCACCAATGAGATGGGCCACGCCATCGGCCTGCTCGGCCCGGATGACGATGTCACCGCCATCTCGTTCAGCCTTTTCGGTTCCGCCTTCTATCTCAACGGATGGTATGGACCGACGATCGCCACATTCCTGTGGGGAGTTGTGGTCTTCGGCATCGTGGACCGGCTGTACGGCAGCGCCAGGTACAACGTTTTCGCCTTGATTCCGATAACGTTCAACCTGCATGCGGCTCCGGAAACCAATATCGTCGGGTGGATCAACGTGCTCATGGCCATGGGGCCGCAGACCTACCTTGTCATCCGCATCGTGCTGCTCCTCGCCCCGCTTGTCGAAGGACTGTTCCCCAAGCGCTGGATTGCGGAAGAAGAACAGGCTGAGCTAGAGGGCGGCCAGACGCCGGAATTCAGCCTGGCCTGACAGTTACACTAGGCAGCAGTGAACAAGCTCGTCCTCGGAAACCTGATTCATCGTCCGCTTCGCTCGGCCATCAGCATCCTGGCCATTGCGCTGGAAGTGGTTCTGATCCTCACCATCGCCGGCATCATGATCGGCTCGCTGTCTGACACCAAGACGCGAACGACCGGCATCGGCGCGGACATGATCGTATCGCCGGCCAGCGGGAGCTTCGTCACCGGAGTCAGCGGGGCCCCGTTGAGCGCAAAAGTAGCGGGCGTGCTGGCGCAAATGCCGCACGTCGCCGTTGCCGCCCCCGTCGCAATCCAGCTCACCACGGGCAGCGCGTTTGAGAACGTCTACGGCATCGACTACAGCTCCTTCAACGCTCTCAAGCCGTTTCACTTCCTCGCCGGCGGCCCGTTCCAGCAGCCCTACGACGTGCTTGTGGACGATTACTTCGCCCGTTCCGGCAAGGGCTATCACGTCGGCGACAAGGTCCAGATTCTCGCGCACACCTTTCAGATCTGCGGCATCGTCGAGCACGGCAAGGGCGGCCGCAAGTTTATTCCGCTGACCACAATGGGCGAACTGACAGGCGCGGAAGGCAAGGCGTCGCTGTTCTACCTCAAGCTCGACGACGTCAGGAATGCCAACGCGGTCCGGCAGGAGATCCGTGAACATGCCGGCATGAGCGGCTACCAGGTGCAGACAATGGACGAGTTCCTGTCGCTGATCACGCAGCAGAACCTGCCGGTCGTGTTCACCACGGGCATCAACATCGTCATCGCCATAGCCATGATCATCGGCTTCCTCGTCATCTTCCAGAGCATGTACACGGCGGTGCTCGAACGCACCCGCGAGATCGGCATCCTGAAGTCGCTGGGAGCGTCCCGCAGCGGCATCGTGGGCGTCGTTCTGCGGGAAACCGGACTGCTGGCCTTCGCCGGAATCGCCTGCGGACTGGCGCTGGCCTTCGCCGTGCGCGCAGGACTGCAGGTCAAATTTCCGACCCTGCTCGTGCTGCTGACCCCGGCATGGATGGTCCGCGCCACCGTGCTTGCCTTTATTGGGGCCTTGCTCGGCGCGATGTATCCTGCGTGGAAAGCAGCCCGCAAAGATCCCATTGATGCCCTTGCGTATGAATAACCTGCCGGAGACCGGCGCGAGTTGAAGCGCGCAGCGACGTGGCTGTGGGTGGTCGCGCTTCTGCTGCTGTTCGGCAGCTATTACCGTCACCTGCCCGCGGATTTTCCCAACTATTCCCCCTGGCAGGACTGGTCGAAATTCACCGATGAGGGCTGGTATGCAAACGGCGCTGTGCAGCACTACCTGTTCGGGCGATGGTTCCAGCCGGGAGACTTCAACGCCGGCGTAGCGCTGCCGGTGTGGCAGGTCATGGTCGCCGCGGTCTTCCATTTCACAGGAGTCTCGCTGAGCGCCGCCCGGGCGACGGCGATCACGACATGCATCGCAGCGCTTGCTGCGCTCTTCTTCGCTCTGCGCACGTGGATGGAAGACTGGGCGGCGGCGCTGGTCATCACGCTGCTCGCCGCTTCGGAGTTCTTCTACGCATTCCTGCGGATGGCCATCCTTGAGCCGGCGGTCCTGCTGTGGTTCTCACTGCTGCTGCTGGCGGCATCGCGCGCCCGGCTGCGCGGCCGAGCCGGGTGGCTCTGGGCAGGCGCGCTGATTGCCCTGATGGCATTCACCAAAACGACTTCCCTGTGCCTGCTGCCGGCGGCCATGTTCCTTGTCTGGCGAAGGTGTGATGGCAGGCTGTGGCTGTTCCTGCGCATCAGTTGTCTTACGGCGGCGGCGGCGTTCGCCCTGGCCGCCGCATACATAGGAGTGGTATTTGCAACCCATCATCAGCAGGACTTCTGGTATCTCTTCACCTCGAACGCACGGCCCTGGCTGACGAAGGGCAGCCGCTTCGACGCCATATGGGGCACGGTCTGCGACGGGCGATGGGCCGACAGGCTGTTCTATCCGGCAGCGCTTGCCGTCATCCTGCTCGGCTTCACCTTCTTCCGGCGATTGCGCGATAACCCGATCTTCGGTTGCTGCGTCCTGTGGCTTGCCTGCGGGGAAATCTTTATTGCATGGCACGCGAACCTGCAGCCGCGCTATTACCTGACACTGCTGCCGGCCATGGTCACGCTCCTTGTGCTTGCCCTGCAGGCCGGCATCCAGCAGCGCCGCCGGGTGCTGGTTGCGGCATTGTCACTGCTCCTCATCGCGGGATTTGCCCGTAGTCTTGTGCAGATCATCCGTTGGGAGCAGCACCCGGAGTACACCTACACCGGCGCAGCAGACCAGTTGGCCGCGGCCATGCGCCGGCAGGGCGGCAGAAACCAGCTGCTGATGAGCGTCAGTTCCAGCCAGCTCAGCCTGATGGCGCACCTGCGCACCATCAACGACGATTTCGGCACGGACGATCTCGACGACCGGCTCGCGCGCTACGACCCGGGCTGGTTCGCCAGCTGGGACGACCCCGACGCCGGCACGCAACAGTCACTCGAGGAGTTTTATTCGCTGCATTTAATCGGGCAATGGCCGGCGATGGATGACGACGACCGCCGCGTCCTGCGGCTCTACAGGCTGGATCCTCTGCCGCTGCGGAAATGGCATCCGGGCGAGAAGGAAGAAGAGTAACGGCTCGCCACGGCAGCGTTCCGGGCTCCCATAATCCTGCGGGGCCGTCTTATAACGCTGCGCCGCAGGTGGAGCAAAAGCGCTGCCCGGGAGTGACTTCATTGCCGCAGCGCGGGCATAGCAGACGCGCATTGGCAACGGCGCCGTACCCTGCCGGCGGATTGCCGTATTGCGCTGGCGCCACCGCAACCACGACACGCGGCGTGCTGAAGGACCAGAAGAGCGCCCAGAACCAGCCGATCACCGTCCAGCCAAGGAGCAGGTTGACGAGAAAGATCGCGACCACGGAAGGATGCCGCCGCGCGACCGCAATGATGGTCGGGAGAAATCCGATCAGCAGACCGGGCAGCACGAAGATTGGAAAGAACGCGAACAGCGGTTGTGGCATAGCGTGTACCAGAATGACAGTAGAAGATACGCAGGGCAACAGAATCAGTTCCCGTCCGGCTGCCCCAGCCGTGACTTTGCGCTATGCAGCCTGCCCACCGCTGGAGCCATTTCGCCGGCGACGCCCAGGCCGAAAGGCGGCATGTTCGCATAGATCGCTTCGTATTCCCCCGGGCGGACAAGATAGGTCTCGTGATAGATGCCGACCGAGCCGTTGCCGCCGACAGCCCGGTTGAACGCGGCCCAGGCGGGCAGGTGTTCCTTGTCGCGGTCGTGCGCATATTTGTGCAGCTGCTCGAACGAGCGCCAGTACTGCAGCACGAGGACCGTGCGCCAGCTCAGAAAGAATTCCGCATGCAACAGGCCGAGTTCGGGCCGGCGCGCGAGTTCGCGCAACATGCGCGGCATGGCGTTTGCGACCGGAAGCCATTTATTGAGCAGCAGCAGCCGGTTGACGCGCATGCCTATCAGGAAAACCACGAATTCGCCCTCGATGTGAGCGGCAAAGCGGCCGGGGTGGATGGTGGGCATGGCGGGGCCTCCAGCGAGTGGTTCGAGTCTAGTGGACTCCCAGACAGAGAGCGGACGTGCCATGACGTATTTCCGCCAGGCGTGGTCACTTCCTCCGTTCTATGCGCATCCGACAAAGAGAGAAGGAGTACACATGTCCAAGGAAATGAAGAAGTGCGCCCACGAAATCTGCAAATGCATGACGTCGGAAACTTACTGCAGCGAAGTCTGCCGCGACGCCAGGAACGTTACCGAACTCGCCTGCCAGTGCAGTCACCCGGAGTGCCGCGCCTGAAGCGTGTCGCCTGATTAGAATTCCTCCGCCCAATCTCACTCCGCCGCCGGCGTAGTGTGCAGGACCGGTTGTTGTCGGCGAAGATAGAACCATGCACGTTGGCGAGATTCTGCTGCACATCCTGACAATGACCGCCGGCATGGCGTGGGAAATCCTGTGGGCGCTCATCCTCGGCTTTGCGCTCTCCGGCGTGGTCCAGGCCGTGGTTTCCAAGCAGGAAATGTCGCGCCTGCTGCCGGATGACGGTCCGCGTACGCTGCTCGTGGCCTGCGGGCTGGGGGCGGCGTCCAGCTCGTGCAGTTACGCGGCGACGGCGCTGGCGCGCAGCATGTTTCGCAAGGGAGCGAATTTCACCGCTGCCATTGCATTTCAGTTCGCCTCGACGAACCTTGTGATCGAACTCGGCATCCTGCTGGCCCTGATGGTCGGCTGGCAGTTCACCCTGGCGGAGTTCGTCGGCGGCCCGATGATGATCTTTATCCTCGTCGCGCTCTTCCGGGCATTCCTCAAAAAACCGATGGTCGACGCCGCCGAGCGCCAGGCACAGAAGGGGCTCGCCGGCCGCATGGAAGGCCACGCCGCCATGGACATGAGCATCCACTCCGGCTCGATCTGGAAGCGGGCGACGAGCCCGCAAGGGTTCACCGCGATCAGCCACTTCTTCTTTATGGACTGGGACTCGCTGTGGCTCGACCTCGTCGCAGGAATCGTGATTGCCGGCGTGCTGGCCGTGCTCGTGCCAAGGCACTTCTGGGAAGGACTGTTCCTCGCCGGCCACCCCGTTGCGGCAAAGCTCTGGGGACCGTTCCTCGGGCCAATCGTGGCGGTCTTCAGCTTCGTCTGCTCGATTGGCAACGTCCCGCTGGCCGCCGTGCTGTGGAACGGAGGCATCAGCTTCGGCGGCGTCGTCAGCTTCATCTTCGCGGACCTTATTGTCCTGCCGATCCTCGACATCTACCGCAAGTACTACGGGCTGAAGATGAGTGTCTTCCTGTTCGCGACGTTCTACACCGCCATGGCGCTCGCCGGGCTGGTGATAGAGCTCCTGTTTTCAGCATTGCATCTCGTGCCGCAACAGCGTCACGCCCAGGTGGTCGAAGCCCACTTCTCGTGGAATTACACGACCTGGTTGAACCTTGTTTTTCTCGCATTCGCAGCCGTGCTGTTATGGCGCTTCCTCAACACCGGCGGCCCGGCGATGCTCAAGATGATGGACGAGGACCCCGAGAAGAGCGGCGGCCATGGCTGCCATCATGACGCGTCGCATGAGCACGCCCACCATGGGCATACTCATTGAATCCTTCGTAACGTCATTCTGAGCGGAGCGAAGAACCTGTTCCCGCCTTCTATTGCTCGGCTGACTTCGGCTTAACCGAGTGAGTTGCCGCCGAGCGCCCGCACAATCAGCGACAGGCCGAAGCTGACGCCGATGCCCTGCAACACGCGCGAATGGTCAAAGCGGTGCGCAAACACAAAGAAGCTGCCCGCGACGCCGAAAAAGTAAATTTCCGCCAGCGCCGCCTGGGCCCAGTACGCGCGCGCCTTCAATTGCGGCAACGCCGGCCGCATCGCCGGAAACAGGCGCGGCACGGCGGCCTTGTAGTCCGCATAGCCGGGCGTGGCCGCGAGATGGTTTTCTTCGCCCAGAATGAGGCGGTACTGGAACAGCGCCAGCAGGACGATCGCGCCCAGTCCGCTCCACCATGGCATGACAACGGCCGCCGCAATGAAACTCAGCTCGGAACCGATATAGAGCGGATTGCGAACAAAACGGTACGGACCATACGCGACCACGCGGCCGGCGTGCATTTCACGGTCAAAGACAACGCCGGCGCCCATATAAGCAGTCGCCCATGTGCGCAACAGCGCCCCGAGCAGTGCAATGGTCCCCGCCAGATACGCCACGGTCAGCGAGGCAGTAAGCATTCCGCCCGCGTGCGGCGCCATGGCGGACGCTGCCGCACTCCACAGCGTGCGCGTGCGGAAGCCGGGTGACCAGAATCCGAATAGAAGAATGCCGGTGATGATGTAGACCCGAAGGCGGAATTCCAGTGAAGTGGCGCGCATGGACGTGTCTACGCAGCTTACACGCCGGCCGTCCCGGTGTTACCTGGCAGGCGTGACGCTGGTCGCGTGGCCTTTGACGAATGTGACATCCACCGGATGCCCAAGATTGTCATAATGCACGGTGCGGTCGCCCATAATCTGCCCGTCACTGGTTTCGATTTGCCCAAGTGCCAGCCCGGCCTGCTCCTCCGTCATGCCTTTGAGAGCGTTGTGCTGCGCGATGGCCTGCCAGGTTTGCGGCGGCCACTTGTAAAGTGTGTGCGGGTCTTCGTAGAACAGCGCCTGATCAGCGAGAATCTTCCACTCGCCCGCCTGCTCATAGCCCATCGGTACGGCAAATGTTCCTTGCTGGGCCGGCGTGGTAAAGGTGAGCAGGACCTGGCGGTCGCCGTTCGGCACGCGCGTTATGACGGACGCAGGAGCCTTCGCCTGGACGACTCCCGTAACGTTCAGCGGCGTCGCGCCGCGCAGCACACCGACCTGCCGGGTGTAGTCGACGCGTGTCCCCGTGGCGGGAAAATACGGCAGCTGGTCGGCAATCTGCATCCACACCGTCGTGCCGATAAGGGGCTTCAGGTCTTCCGGCTTCTCCGGGTGTATCTGCTTCAGGTAAACGTAGTCGTCGACCGTAGGGGTGTAGCCGCTTGTCTCGGCCGGGCGCGGCGGCGCGACGGGCTCATGCCGCTCGCGGTACACCATGTAGAGGCGAATCCCAACGGCCACAATGCCGATGGCCAGCATCACTTGAACAATCTTTTTCCAGTCATCCATAAGGGAAAAGCACCAGTTGATATGTCAGATGCGAGACACTTAGCGCGCAGCCAACCTCACAATTTTATTTGCTCTCCAAGAAGCGTAGCTTTTTCAGCCTATGGTCATGGTGCTCATCCTCGTGTTGATGGCAGTCGAATGGATCCTGTTCGTCTCCGGCGTCAAAGCGCAGGAGATGATCGTCGGCGCAGGCTCTGTGTTGCTGAGCTGGCTGTTCGTCTGGATGGTGCGGCGCAGTACCCGCAGTGAATTCGACTTGCGCGCGCGAGACCTGGCGCAGGCGTGGCGCATCCCGGTCTACCTGGTTCGCGATACGGCCGAAGTGAGCTGGATTCTGCTGCTCGACCTGTTGCGCGTCAAACCGGCGGGCTCATATTTCCGCGTCTATGGTTTTAAGACCGCCAGGCGCGACCCCTTGCGCGTCACCCGCCGCGGACTGGTGACAATCTTTACTTCCGCCACGCCCAGCAGCATCGTTCTCGGCGTCGATCCGGCACAGAGCCGCATGCTGTTCCACCAGCTCAAGCGGAGCGATCCAAATCCCATGCAGCACAACCTGGGAGGCATGCCGTGAACATCTGGCTCGACGCTGGAGCTGCAGTCACGCTTGCGTTACTTCCATGCGCGGACATGTGCCTGCGCGGCCCGGCGGAGCGCCGCCTTGTGGGGCTCGAGTTGACCGGAACCATCGTGACCCTCGCGATGGTGATGTTTGCAATCGGCTTCGGCCGACTGCCGTTTGTAGATCTTCCGCTCACGCTCGCCATCATGAGCTTTGGCGGCGGATTGGTATTCGTGCGGTTCCTGGGAAAACATCTGTGACCCCTCACTTTCCATTGCAGTGCTGCTTGCTTGGCATGGCTGTCCTGGCCTGCTGGGTCGGTGTGATTGGAGCCTGGCGCATGCGCCAGCCGGTCCAGTCGCTGCATTACATCGGGCTTCCCGCCGCGTGGGGCGCGTTGTTTCTGACCATCGCGGTTTTTGTGCAGACGGGACCGGGCCAGGCCGCATGGAAGATGCTGATGATTCTGCTCGTGCTGTTCGGCATCAGCTCCGTGCTCAGCCATGCCACCGCGCGCGCGTTCCGTTCCCGCGAACTGGGCCACTGGCAGCCGCGCGACGGCGATCCAATGGAGTTCGTCCGCGACACAGGAGAGCGGCCGCGATGAACTGGATTGGCGCGGTCCTCATGCTGCTTGTCGCCGTCTCCGGCTTTGCAGTCGTCAGGACGCGCGATGTGACCTCCCAGATCATCTCGCTCAGCTTCTACGGAATCCTGATGGCGCTCGTGTTTTTCTTTTTCCAGGCGCCCGACGTGGCATTGTCGCAAATCACTGTTGGCGCAGTCGCGCTGCCGCTCATGGTCATGCTCGCCATCTCCCGCATGAAGTTCCGCTCGGAACTCAAGAAGGCCGAAAGCGGCGGAAACAAGGAGGAAGATCATGACTGAGCGCGCGCGCAAGTGGATGTTCTTCTGCGCAGGCTCGATCTTCCTCGCGCTCTACTGCTATTCCGCTGTCAACCTGCCGCCGTGGGGAGACTATCGCGGCCCCTACGGCGACTACATTGCGCGACTCGCCGTGTATGAACGCCATGCCACCGACACCGTCAACGCCGTCAACTACGACTATCGCGGCTTTGACACCCTGGGCGAAGAATTCATCCTGTTCACCGCTGTCGTCGGCGTGATGATGCTCCTGCGCCGCGAAGACGATGTGGCGACACGCCCGTCCGGAAACGTTGGCGAAAACTTTCGCCTGAGCGCGGCCGTCCGCCTGACCCTGATGCCCGCACTCGTGGTCATGACCGTGTTCGGTTTCTACATCGGACTGCACGGCGCGCTGACGCCCGGCGGCGGCTTCCAGGCCGGCGTAATCCTCGCAACTGCGCCGATTGTTGTTTATCTGTGCGAGAACCCGCAAGGCTTCAAGCGCATTACTTCGCACGCCGCGACAGAAGTCGTCGAGTCGATCGGCGCGGGCTCCTACGCAATTGTCGGCGTCGTGCCGCTGCTGCTCGGGCTGCCGCTGCTTACCAATGCACTGCCGCTCGGCACGACAGGGAATGTCTTTTCCGCGGGAAACATCTCGGTCATCAGCGCGCTCGTCGGAGTCGAAGTGACCGCCGCGTTTCTGCTTGTCGCCTATACCTATCTCGAAGAAATCGTAACCGGCGAGGTCCCTGAAGGCTGATGCCTCACATTCTCAGTTCCCTGCCGTTCTTCGTCGCCGCGTGGCTTTTCCTCTGCGGACTGTATGGCATCGTCACCAGCCGCCACCTGGTGCATGCGGTCGTGTGCCTCGCCATCCTGCAGACATCCACCTATGTGTTGCTGCTTGGGATTGGCTTCCGCGTCGGCGGCGCGGCGCCAATCTTTGCGGACATTGCGGTGGGCCGGCTGACGGTCGATCCCGTGGTGCAGGCCCTGATGCTCACCGACGTCGTTGTCGAGGCAGTAGTCGTTGCGCTGCTGCTCGCCATGGTGGTCAAGGCGCATGAAAAATCCGGCAGCGTAGATCCCAACGACCTGAGGACGATGCGCGGATGACTCTCGCCAACGCATTGCCCGCGCTACCCGTCGCCATGCCGCTGCTTGGCGCGGCTCTCATAAGCGCTCTGCGCAAGTGGCTGCCGCGCCGCGCGGTGGATGCGCTCGGCCTGCTCATCGCCGCACTCACCCTTACCGCGTGTGTCCTGCTGCTGCGGTCAACCCTGCGCGCGCCGGTGGTTTACTGGTTTGGCAATTGGTTTCCGCGCGGCTCCATGGTGCTGGGTATCGGGTTCCTCGCGGAACCCGTCGGCGCGGGGCTCGCAACCCTCGCGGCGCTTCTGACGTTCCTCGCACTGCTGTTTTCCTGGCGCTACGTGGACTGCGGGCAAAGGCATTCGCAGACGCTCATGCTTGTCTTTCTCGCGGCGATGTGCGGCTTCTCGCTGACAGCGGACCTGTTCAACATGTTCGTCTTCTTCGAGTTGATGAGCACGGCGGCCTTCGCGCTCTGCGGCCTGAAAACGGCAGAGCCCGCGCCGCTGCAGGGCAGCTTCAACTTCGCGGTCACCAACACCGTAGCGGCATTCCTGATCCTGACCGGCATCAGCTTTCTCTACGCCGCAACCGGCGCGCTGAACATGGCGCAGATTGGCCTCGCGCTCGGTCCACGCCATGACCCGCTGGTGTTGTTTGCCTGCACTCTGCTGACCTGCGGCTTCCTCGTCAAGGCCGCCATCGTGCCGTTCCACCTCTGGCTGCCGGATGCGCACGCCGTCGCGCCGACGCCGGTCTGCGTGCTGTTCTCCGGACTCATGGTGGAACTCGGCCTCTACGGCGCGGTCAAACTGCACGTCACAATTTTTCAGCAGGCGCTCGCGTGGCATCCGCACGCATTCGCAGCAATCCTCTACGGGTTCGCGGCCGTCACCATCCTGCTTGGCGGAGTGATGTGCTACGCCGAGCATCACCTCAAGCGGATGCTCGCCTATTCCACGATATGCCACGCCGGCCTGATGCTTCTCGCCTACGCGGCCGGCGGCGCGCTCGGCATTGCCGCGATGCTCGTCTACATCCTGGCGCACGCGTTCGTGAAATCCGGATTGTTCTTCCTGAGCGGCGTGTTGCTGCACAACCAGCATTCCATCTCAGAACGGGAGTTGTTCG
The DNA here is from genome assembly GCA_963848685.1 of uncultured Acidobacteriaceae bacterium. Classification (GTDB taxonomy): domain Bacteria; phylum Acidobacteriota; class Terriglobia; order Terriglobales; family Acidobacteriaceae; genus CAWKED01. The sequence continues at coordinate 389,325 of CAWKED010000001.1, forward strand.
GCAAAGGCAAACGACTTCGGGTGACTGGCCTGCTCTGGTTCCTCGGCGGCGCAGGCCTGGCGGCTGCCCCAGGGTTCGCGACCATGGTCGGCGAAGCGGGCGCGTCGAAGGCCGCGCACCTGAGCGGCATCCACGGAGTCGAACTTCTCTTCATCCTTGGCGGAACCCTGACCGGCGCCGCCGTGTTCCGCGTCGGCATGCACACGTTTTTCGGCTGGGGTTCTGAGCCGATCACCGACGAAGCCGCCGAAGTCGGCGAATTGCCCGAAACGAAGCTCGACCGCGTCATCCACTGGTACCACTGCGCGCCGCCGCTGTTCTGTATGGCTGTCGCAATTGCGCTCACGTTCACGCACGGATGGCTGCCCCCGCTGCGTGCCGCCGCCGCGAATTTTGCCAGCCAGCCTGTCTTCCAGCATGTGCTCTACACCGGGCAGAAAGTGCAATGGACAATGCCGGGTTGGCGAGACGAGCTTGCCGGTTCCGCCGTGCGCGGCGCGATTGCGACCCTGCTCGCATTGGCGCTGGCGCTGACTTCCGTTTTCCGCCTGCGTGTGCCGCGAGCGCTCCGCGCCGGCGCGCGACTCGAATGCGGTTTCCGCCCCCTGCGCGCCATGCAGTCCGGCCATCCCGGAGATTACGTGGCGTGGCTCACCGTCGGGCTCGCGGCGTTCGGTTCTGCAGCCATGTTTCTGCTTCGCAGCTAGCGCCCATCACTCGTGCTCGCTGGCCGTGTCTTCTTCAATCGCTTCCAGCAGCGCTTCCGCCGTCAGCTTGTCGGCCTTGCGTAATTGCGGAATCGCCAGCGCCGAGACGCCAACCACCGCCAGCGTGCCAATGCCGCCGAACACAACCGCGCGCACCGCGCCCCACCACTGCGCGGTCAGGCCGCTCTCGAATTCGCCAAACTCATTCGATGCCCCGATGAAGACCTGGTTCACCGCGCTCACCCGGCCGCGCATCTCCGGCGGCGTCGCAAGCTGGATCAGCGAACTGCGCACCACGACGCTCAGCATGTCGCTGCCGCCATAAATAAGCAGGAAGAACGCGGACAGCCACAAATTCCTCGATAGGCCGAACGCGATGATCGAGCAGCCGAAGACGGTGACGGCCCACAACATGCGCGGGCCGGCGCGACGCTTCAGCGGGGCCATCGTAAGTACGAAGCTCATGATCAGCGCGCCTACGCCCGGGGCGGCGCGCAGGATCCCAAGCCCGCGCGCCCCGGTATGCAGAATGTCTTCCGCAAACACCGGCATCAGCGCCGTCGCGCCGCCGAGCAGCACGGCGAACAAGTCCAGCGAGATCGAGCCGAGGATCAGCTTCGCGCGCCACACGTATTTGAATCCCGCAAGAATCAGGTCAAGCGAGACGGCACGCTTTTCGAGACCCCCCAGGCGAACATGCATGGCGGCAATCAGCACCAGGAAAGTCGCGAGGCACACCAGCGTCAGCAGGTAGACCAGCGGCGGCCCGCTCAGGTTGCGAGCCGGAATCGTCAGCAGCACGCCGCCGAGCGCGGGCCCGGCGATCTGCGCGATCTGGAAGATGTTTGCGCCCCACGTGACCGCATTGACGAAGTCTTCTTTCGGAACAAGGTGCGGCAGCAGCGCCTGCGCAGCCGGTGCGGAAAACGAGCGCCCGGTTCCAATCAGGAACAGCACCGCGTAAATCGTGAAGACATGCGTCGTGTGGTGCAAGCCGAGCCAGAACAGCCATGCGCTGGCGATCATCTGCAGCGTGTAGCAGACCAGGATCACGCGACGGCGGTCAAAGCGGTCCGCCACGGCTCCCGCCGCGAGCATGAACAACGGCCCGGGCAGAAACAGCGCCAATCCCGTGTAACCAAGGTCCAGCGGCCGGTGCGTGAGTTGATACACCTGCCATGCCACCGCGACGGATTGCGCCTCTGCTCCAACGATGACGAGCAGCCGGGCTACCTGGTACAGCAGGAAATCCCGGTGCCGGAACGCCGCCGTTGGAATGGCCATGCACTCCTATGGTGTCACGAGCGGGAGATAGTCTGGAGAGTGGACACGCGCCGCATTCCTACATTGCCGGAGGAGCCGGAACAGCTCGCGCTTGCCGACGCCGCGGAGCCATCAGCTTCGCACGCCATGGAAGGCTACGGGCCAAAGACCGGGCTCGTCGCGATAGCGCTGGTCGGCGTGTTCGCATTCCTCGATCTCTACGTCACGCAGCCGATGCTGCCGATGCTGCGGCACCTGTTTCACACCGGCGAGGCCACCGTAGCGCTGACCGTTGGCGTGGCTGCGTTCGGCGTCGCGTTAAGCGCGCCGTGGATGGGCGCGCTGGCGCAGCGGCTCGGCCGCAAGCGCGTGGTTGTCGCCAGCATCCTGGTGCTCAGTGTGCCGGTGTTGCTTACCGCGACCGCGCCGGGTTTGCGCTCCATGATCTTCTGGCGGTTTGTCCAGGGGTTGGTATTGCCGGGGATCTTCGCGACCGCCATTGCCTACATCACCGAGGAATGGCAGCCCCGCTACGTTCCCGTCGTGATGAGTATTTACGTGAGCGGAACCGTCTTTGGCGGCTTCCTGGGCAGGCTGCTCGGAGGCCTGGTTGCCGCGCGGTTCGGCTGGCGCGCCGCATTCGTTGTTCTGGGCTGCTTGATCCTCGTAGGTGCAGGCGTGATCGCCCGCTGGCTGCCGCGCGAAGTTTCCGTGCCGCCAGCAGTCCATCACAAGCACATCGGGGCGGGCCGCTGGCGCGCGCTGCTTGCGCCAAAAATTCTTGCCGTCTACGTCGTCGGTTTCGGGATGCTGTTCTGTCTCGTCGGCGTCTTTACCTATGTCACGTTTTACCTGGCTGACCCGCCGTTCTCGCTTTCGACGGAAGCCATCAGCGCTCTCTTTACGGTCTACCTGATCGGACTGGTGGTGACGCCGCTGGTTGGTCTCACGTTGCCGAAAATCGGCCTGCGTGTCGGCGTCGCGCTGGCGAGCTTGACGTTGACCGCAGGCGCGCTCATCACGCTGGTTCCGAACCTTGTCGCTGTGCTCGCCGGGCTTGCCCTGGTGGCGAGCGGAGTCTTTGTCACGCAGGCCGCGGCCGCAAGCTACCTGCGGGTCGCAGCCGCGCCGCATGTCCGCGCCATCGCGGCCGGGGCGTACTTATCGGCGTATTACCTGGGCGGAACGTTCGGTGGCGAAGTGCCGGCCTACGTCTGGCAGCACGACGGCTGGCGCGGATGCGTGCTGCTGGTGTGCGCGATGCAGGTTGTTGTGCTGGCGACAGCGTGGTTCGGCTGGGAGTGAACTACTTCTCGCCGAGATAATCCCTCCACTGCTTGTCAATCAACCCGAGCGCGCGCGCGAGCTGCAGTTTCGCCACGTTGTACTGGTACGCGCTTTGCACCAGGCTGTTCTGCGCATTCGCGACATCCGACTGGCTGACCACGACGGGAAGATTGTCCTGCACGCCGGCCGCGAAGCGCTGCGAGCTCTGGTCGAGCTCGATCTTGACCAGGTCCACATTGCTGCGGGCCAGCTCCAGCTGCTGTCGCGCCGCAGCAACGTCGAGCAGCGCGCGGTGGATCTCCGCGCTGATGTCCTGCTTCAGGCTGTCGACGCGAAGCTGGTTCTGCTGCACCTGTGCCCTGGCCGTGTCACGGTCGCCGCGCAGTTTGGCTTCCTGAAAGATGGGGAACTGCAGGCTGGCAGAGGCAACAAAGTCACCGTGATACGGCCCGGCCGTTGGCCCGATGACGCCGTAATAACCGCCTACGCCAAGCGTCGGCAGCCGTTCATACTTCGCTGATTTCAGCTTCAGCTCAGAAACGTGCACCCGCTGCTTCGCGCCTGCCAGGTCAGCGCGCGTGCTCCAGGCTATCTTTTCGAGTTCCGGCGCGGCCATCGCGTCCAGGTCCGAGAACGGAACAGTTTCCGTCAGGTTGATCTCCTGCTGCACAGGCACGCCAATCAGCCGCTTGAGCGTGTTCTTCTGTTTCTCAAAATCGCGTTGTGCGGAGATGACCTGTTGCTGCTGTTGCGCCGTCTGGACCTGCGCCCGCAGTTCATCCAGATGGGGGGCGATGCCCGCTTCATGTTCCAACTGAACATTGCGAAGTTGCGCCTGGTCGGCTTTGAGCAGCGCTACAGCATTGTCCACCGCGGTCGCGTCCGCCAGCACGAGCAGATACGCCTCGGCGACATTCAGGACCACCGTCTCGCGGCTGTCCGTCGAAGTGTCTGCCGCGGCAATCTCGGAAACCTTGTTCTGCTTGTACTGCTCCCAGCTCGGCAGGCTCAAAAGCGTCCAGTTGAGGTTGAGCTGCCCGTCGGTCGCCGCATACTTCACAAACGCGGGAATGGTGACATTTCCCAGCCCCGGAATTCCGGATAACAACCCTCCGCGGAACCCTTCAGCTTGGAGGTCAACGACGTTCCACGATGTTGCTCCACTGGCTGTAATGACCGGCCACAGCGCCTGCAGGGACTGCTGCCGCCGTCCGGCGGCAACCGTTTGTGCTTCGAGGTTGAGCCGCAAACCCAGGTTCTGGCTGATGCCGCGCGCAATCGCGTCGCTCAACGAAAGCTGCAGGACTGAATTATTGGCCGCGCCGGCCACCACGGAATTCTGAAAATCGGCGTCTGTCGTCGCGATGCTCGGGGAAAATTTCTCGTAGGGAACAGGAGCCAGCGGCAGCGACTGCTTCCCCCAGGCCGGATACGCGGTGTCGGGCTGTTGCTGGCCCAAGGCCGGCATCGCCGCGAGGAACAGGAACGTGATGGTCAGGTGCCGCCAGGTAGGAAACATTGCGGAGTCTTCAGCATACTTCGATGCCCGGCAAAGCTCATGGTCGCAAGCGGCAGCGCCGCGACCGCCCCAATGCAACTTGCGCGCCAGTAAGTCGCGTGTTGAATGAACGACATGGCCATCGAACTTCCGTCCGGCTCAAAAATGATCGCACGGCTCCCCGTTCAGGCAAGCAACGAGCGAAATCGGTAATTCATCAGACTATGACGCGGCAAATTCAACGCGGCAAGTATCCGGCAGCCTCCATGTCGACAGAACACCACAATCCGGGTCCTGCATCCTCGAGCCTGAACACCGCACATTGCTGCGATGCTGCGCGCGCTGTCGGCAAGCGGGGTCGAAGCCGCCGTCACCCATGTGTCCAACATGGACGAGTTCCTGAAAAAGCTGCGGGCGTCGGCGTCCGCGGGCCAGCCCCGGTTCGACCTCGTGCTGGCCGCCCACGGTGTCCCCGGGGTGGAAGATGCCCGCGATACTCGACCTTGTCCGCAATCTTTCTCCCGTCACCCCGGTCGTCTTTACCGCAGCCACGGCGGTCGAGGACTCCGTGGTTGCAGCGGTACATGCCGGCGCCGCAGACATGGTTGCGCATGCCGACTTTGATCGCATCCCCTCCGTCCTGGCCCGCGCCCTGCGTGAAGGAGAAGACAACCGCCGCCTTGCGCAGGCCGAAGACGAACTGCACCAGGCCATGCAGTTGCTGCGTGAGAGCCAGAAGCTGGCGACGGTCGGGCGCCTGACCGCTTCCATCGCACATGAAATCAACAACCCTGTCGCGTCCATCATGAACCTGCTTTACCTGCTCAAGGACGAAAGCCTCTCGACGGAAGGCCGCCAGTTCCTTGACATCGCGCAGAACGAACTGGATCGCGTGGTTGAGATCACCCGGCAGACGCTCAATTTCTACCGCGACACGCCGGCCCCTGTTGCCGTCCGGCCTCAGGACCTTGTGGACGAGGTCGTCAGCCTGTACACGCGCAAGAGCGAACTCGCCAACGTGCGACTGGAGCGGGACTATAAGAACGCGGAAACGGTCACGGTGCTTCCCGGCGAAGTCAGGCAGGTGCTGTCCAACCTTGTTGCCAACGCAATTGATGCCGCGCCGGGCGGCGGTCGTGTTCGCGTCCGCGTGCGGTCTGCCCACAGTCCCAGGGAAGCCGCGGTCCGCGGCGTGCGGATTACGATAGCGGATGATGGCGCGGGCATGTCGCCGGAAGTCCGCAGCCGGGTCGGCCAGCCCTTCTTCACCACGAAGGGCCAATCCGGCACGGGCCTCGGTCTCTGGGTAGCGCAGGGGATCGTCCGCAAGTACGGCGGCTCGCTTCGCCTGTCTTCGTCCAACAGCGGCGCGCGGCACGGGACGGTGTTTTCGCTCTTCCTCCCGACGAACCTCCGGCCGCAACGAATTGCACAGTCCCGCGCCGATGCGGCCGAACTCGCCGCCTCAGCCTGAAACGCGCCCGCCGATTCGCAACAACTTCACCGCTCAAGCGTCCACTCAGTAGAACTTCGCGTCTCAGAAGCAGGAGAGCCCGGTTGGCCGCGCCTTCACTCATCACGGAAAATCCGCCGCCTCCGCTCGAGCTCACCCCGGCAAGACCAGGCGTCAGCCGGAACTCGATGCACTGCGCGGCGTGTTCCTGTTCTGGATGGCGCTGACGCATCTCCCGACGCCCGTCAGCGACTGGGCAAATCAGCCCATTGGCTTCGTCAGCGCCGCGGAAGGCTTTGTCTTTCTGTCGGCGATGCTGACCGGCAAGCTGCACGCGCGCATGGCCCGTGAAGATTCCGCGGGAAAACTGCGCAGCACGCTCTGGTCGCGCGCCCGCCGCGTCTACGGCTATCACCTGCTGCTGCTGGCCTTCGCGTTCAGCATCGCGCTGTGGCTCGGCTTCCGGCTGCACCGGCCTGACCTCTGGGACCTGCTCGATGTCTACACGCTGCATCCGTGGATCAGCCTGCCCGCCCTGCTGACGCTGTTCTATTGCCCGGCGCTGCTCGACATTCTGCCCATGTATGTTCTGTTCCTTCTGGGGACGCCGTGGGTGTTGCGCGCCGCGCTTCGCGCCGGTTGGCGCTGGGTGCTCGCGGCCAGCGGCATGGTCTGGCTGGCGGCGCAATTCGGCTTTCGCACCTGGCTCTACGTTCGCTGTCGCGCGCCATCGGCCACCCTATCCCGATGCCGGCCATCGGCGCATTCGACCTGTGGGCATGGCAATTCTTGTGGGTCGCAGGTTTATGGCTCGGCGATAAAGCCGCCATGGAGCCGCATTTTCACCGGCGCTTTCCGCGATGGACCATCGGCGCCGCCCTGGCTGTTGCCATCGCCGGCGCGTGCCTGCGGCGCGGATGGCCGACCGAAATTCTCTGGTCCGGCAAGCTGGCTTTTCTTGAAGACAAGTGGAGGCTCGCGCCCGTACGCATCCTCGATTTTGCCGCGCTGACGTTGCTCGTCTCCCGCGGCATGGAGTGGATCAAGCGCGTGCTCGCGTGGCGCCCGCTCGCCGCCGTCGGGTCGTCTTCCATCCAGGTATTTACGGCGCATGTGCTGTGCGTGCTGCTGGCGCTGGCCCTGGTCGGTCGCGATGGCGAAATGCTGCATGGCGCGCGGGCCGCGTTCGTCATCGCAGCGACCTACGCCGTCATGATGCTGACCGGCCTGATCGCAACCAGCCACAAGCTGCGCGCCAAGCGGGAACAGCGCGCCGAGGCGCGAGGCCACCCGCTGCCCGAGGCAGAGGGCTCGCGGCTGTAATCCTTAGCGCCGGAACTGCTTGCTTAAGGTCAGCGCCTGCGACTGGTAGCTCGAACCGATTCCCTGGCCGTAAATCTTGTCCGGCTCGCTGAGCAGCGGGAAATACACCAGCCGCCCGACGATCTGGCCGTGTTCGATCAGGAATGGAACTTCGTGCGCGCGCACTTCGAGCACGGCCGGCGTGCCCTGGATATCGTTCGATCCGTAGCCGAACCCAGGGTCAAAAAACCCGGCGTAATGCACGCGAAACTCGCCAACCGCAGGATCGAACGGCACCATCTCCGCCGCGTAGTCGCCCGGCACGCGAACTTTTTCCTTGCTGGCGAGAATGTAAAAGTCGCCCGGATCGAGCAGCAGGGAAGACGCGCGGTTTGGATAGCAGAGCTCCCAGAAGTCTTCCGGCGCATAGTGGTTGATCCGGTCGAGTTCAACCAGCGGAGCGTTGCGCCGCGCCCGGTACGCGATGATCTCGTCCGGCTTGCCCTTGAGGTTGATGGAGAAGACCAGCCCGCGGGAGATGTTCGCCGTCTGCCGGGTGTCTTTTTCTTCAAACTGCTCATAGACCAGCCCATGGATGCGATCGAGCGACAGCAGCAGCGAATCGTCCGTCGGCGGATTGCGGTAAACGAAGCGGATCTGGTTCAGACGCATGCCTGTCTTCACGGCAATCGTGAAGGTGCGCGGCACAATTTCCGCGTAGAGCTTGCCTTTGTATCCCGAGGGCACATTCTCAAACTCAATGCCGTAGTCGGTGATCATCCGGACGAAGATGTCCAGCCGCCCGGTTGTGGACTTCGGGTTCGCCTTCGCGGTGACTTCCGGCGGCAGCGCGAGTTCTTCCATCAAGGGAACGATGTAGACGCATCCCTTCTCGAGCACAGCGCCACGCTCAAGGTCGAGTTCGGTCATGGTCAGCAGCTTCAGCTTGTCTTCGACCGTGGAAGCCGCCCCCGGCAGAAAACTGGCCTGCACGCGATACGCCACGGAACCCAGCCGCAGGTCCAGAGATGCCGGCTGCACGTTGCCCTCGGGAATCGGCTGGGACGCGCGCAGGTTGCCGCGTTCAATGAGCGAGCGAATGTCCTGTGCCGGCAGAATGCCGGCGCCAATGCCCCGCTCCATGGAGTTGACGACGCCTTCCATCATGATTGCTGCCATATCCATTCTTCTACAGGGACAGGCAGGCGCTTTTCATCCGCAAACGCTGTTGCCGGCGCGAGTGTTGTGGAATACACGGTACAAAACGCTCTACCAACCGGTTACCTGTGGCGAACGAAGCGCAAGGCCCAGAGTATGAGCGGAATCTGCAGCGGAATGCGCAGCCACAAAGCCCACTGCGGAACTACGCCGAAGTTGATGTGCGCCGTCGCCATATAGGTGTTGGCGGGCATGACGGCGGCGAGCAGCACGGCAAGGCAGATGGCCGCCGCAGCGCGGGTCCCTTCGAGCAATAGCCCTACGCCGCCCAGAATCTCCGCCACCCCGCTGATGGCGACCAGCGCAGCCGGATGCGGAAGGTATGGCGGAATGATCACGCGATACGGATGTGGAAATGCAAAATGCAGGCTCCCGGCGACGATGAACAGAACCGCCAGGGCGAGCCTCGACATGGAGAGGTTCCATCGCATGCGACGAGAGTCTCACGTCACTGATTCAAATGTTGGTGCCCGGGCTGAAATCAACTTGGATACCTTAGGCAACCAGGCGCGGCCAGTCGTCGCGGAAAATGCGCAAATCTGACCCGACAGCTGTCCGCTGCGCGGCATCTCAACCCGCGTCGAGACATTTCCGACATTACCGAGGAGACACTCATGAAGAAGCAGATTTTTGCGATCCTGATCGCGGGGGCGCTAACGCCGGTTGGAGTGCTTGCCCAGCAGAGCGTAAGCACGACCGCCAGCCAGACTACGACAGCGCAGGACCCGATGACCGGTCAGGCCAGCAAAGTCACCAAGACAGACGCGAATTCGCAGACTACGAACGCTTACGGCGACACAAGGACGTCCAGCGATCATTCCGCCTCCGCCACGACTACGAACCCTGACGGCACGGTCGTCCGGCAACACCACCGCCGCACCAAGAGCACGGCCACCACGGCAACACCGGACGGCGTGCAGCAGACGACAACGACAACCAACCAGTCCAACACCTCAGTCGCACCGCAGTAAGTTCTCTCCGGGCCCGCTGGATGGAAGGGACGGCCGCAAAGCCGTCCCTTCCATTTTTTGCCCATGACATTGCGGTCTTCCCCCGGAACGCGTGGCCACCTATCATTTCCGTTATTGCGGTGAAAAGCACTAAGCAGGTCGGCAAGCTGGTACTGCCGCTGAAGACTTCTGGCTGGCTTCCTGGATCAGGCCGGTCGGGCCGCCGGGCCGTCAACGACATCGAAGTCTTAGAGGTCCGTGTAGAAGCTTGAGCAGCCTTCCGGCCGTGGGGCGATGGCATGCCCATGCCGCGCCGGGCCAACGGTTTCGCAGCGCGGTTTTGACTTCCTGGGATTGGCCGGGTGTGGCTTTCCAGGGGGAACGGCCCCTAGCGCCGCGCCGGCGAACGTAGCCAGGGCCGAAGCAAGAATAAATCGAAAAAGTCTCATGAGCCTCCCGGGAAAAAGGGGGCTATGTCACCGCCTGGCCCGCCTTGCTGTCCACATCGGCGCATTTCAGAATTTGCGGAGGACTCGCGGTACGGAGGACAGCAGGCGCTTCCGGATTTGGAGAGCGAAATCCAGTTCGGGAAACGCTACCTAGTCGGCAGCAACCTCGCCCCGCTCGCGCCGTGAGGCCTGGAACTGCCGCGCCAGCACCCACGCCAGCAATGCAACGAGACATCCGAAGATGATCAGCGTCAGCGTCAGATGGTGACGGATGCTCTGGCCCATGATGTGCACAATCTCCGGCCCGTAGCGCACAACCAGCAGCGCCACAATCGTAAAGCGCAGGAACCGGCCCAGGAACACGGCAAGCAGAAACGTCACCGTGCGCATTTCAAACACGCCCGCGGCAAACACGAACAGCTTGAAGGGCGTCGGCGGCGGCAGCATCGCGGGCAGCATCAGGGCAAGGAATTCCTGCTTCTCAAACCGCGCGCGCAGCCGCTCGAAACGCTGGCGATTGACGCGCTTGAGCAGAAACAATTCGCCGCCGGCCTTGCCGATAAAGAACGGCACCAGCGAGCCCAGCGCCGAACCGACTCCGGCGACCAGGGTGAACAGCAGCAGCCGCGGCTTGTCCGCCCAGACATAGCTGGCGACCAGCGGGTCCATCGGCACGGCGATAGACGACGCGTCCACGAACGCAAGTGCCCCCAGCCCCCAGATGCCCAGCGGCTTGAGGACGACAAAGACGAAGAACTTGTATTTTGCGAGGACGACGGACCAGAAATGCTTCATCGCGGGAAAGCTTATTCTCGCACTTCGCCATGCGCCGTTCTGCCTGCGAGGAGGTCGAGCGCGTGCGGCAGCAGGTCCGCGACAACGTCCAGGCTGGCAACGGCGCCCGCCGGGCTGCCGGGCAGGTTCAGCACCAGCGACCTGCCCAGCGTGCCGCAAACCGCACGGCTGAGCGGGGCAAGCGGGTTCTGGCGCGAACCCTCCGCGCGCATTCGCTCGCTGACGCCGTCCAGCAGCTTCTCACAAACATCGCGCGTAGCTTCCGGAGTGACGTCGCGCGCTGCGATGCCGGTGCCGCCGGTGGTGACAATCAATCGCGCTGCGATAGAAGCGTCACGCAGGGCGGCGGAGATTTCCGCGCGCTCGTCCGCGACAACTCTCGCGTTTTGAACGTCATAGCCGAGTTCAGCCAGCCGCGCCGCCACGGCCGGGCCAGACACATCTGTCTTCCGGCCCGCGAAGCAGGAATCGCTCACGGTAATCACGGCGGCGGTCGGGTGCGGCACAAGGGAAATTCTAGGAGAGGGATAGGGTTTCTGCCGGGGGAATGAGAAAATAGAAGCTCTACCGCGTCTCACCTCAGTACATGCCTTTGTTTGAAGTCCCTCCGGAGACGAAGCCGGAAAACAGCGAGGAAGCTGACCCGAAGCCATCGGATTCCGGGCAGCCGGAGCCTTCCGGCAAGCCTGCGCCGCGCTTTGGCCGGCTGCGCCCCAGCGCGCGCACGGCCAACCTCGACGCCATGCAGCCGCATGAGCTGATCACCCTGGTTGAGGACCTGGAAGACGACCGCACCCGCGCCCGCGTCCGCGAAGGCATCTACATCTCGCTCTTCCTGCACATTCTTATCTTCTGGCTCTATGCGTATGCGCCGCAGGTGCTCTTTCACCGGCCGCGCGTCGTCAATCCGGCCGATGTCATGGCCCAGCGGCCGCAGGACTACCAGTTCCTCGACCTGCCGCCGGACGCTTTGAAGAAGCTGACCCCGCACACGAAGATCCTTTCCGACCAGAACCGCGTCGCGCAGACCAAGACTCCGTCAATTGACAAGAAAACCCTGGCGCAGCTCGAAGCCATGAAGCCCGCCGGGCCGCCCGCGCCAAGCCAGCAACAGCCTTCTCCGCAGAACCAGACGCCGCAGCAGGCGCCCGCTGCACAGCAGCAGGGACAGCAGACCGCGCAGCAGCAACCGCAACAGACACTGCGTCCCACGCCGACGCCGCAGCCTGAACAGCAGGCGCAGAACAATCTTCCCGCCAGCCCGCAGCCGAACCTTCGCAGCCTGATGGGCGGCGGCGCCGGTCAGCAGATCCAGCGCGCTATCCCGCGCAGTGGCACCTCGGGCGGAGACTACGGCAGCGGCTACGCGCCGCACCACCAGGGCGTCAACAGCGGCATGGAAGTACTCAGCGATACGCTGGGCGTGGACTTCGGCCCGTACATGGCGAGGCTGAAGTTCCTGATTGAGCGCGCGTGGTATCCGTTGATTCCGGAAGCCGCGCGGCCGCCCCTGTCCAGGCAGGGAGTGGTGCAGATCCGCTTCCGCATCATGCCGGACGGTTCGCTGGCCGTTGCTGGAATGCACCTCGACGGCAAGTCCGGCGACGTGTCGCTGGACCGCGCCGCGTGGGGCGGAGTGACCGGCGCATCGCCGTTCCCGCCGCTGCCGAAGGAATATCTCGACCACGGCGGCAAGTATCTGGATATACGCGGCGGGTTCTTCTACAACCTCACGCCGGACCAACTCAAGTAGCCGGAGTTACACTGGCAGCCAATGGCGACCCTGGCCTACTACACGAGCGCCGAAGCTGCGGCGGACATGGACCGCACTCTCGAAGAACTGCGCAAGTGCGAGAACGTGCGGATTGCCGGAATAAGTGTTGCGGCTACGCCGTGACTCTCGCCGGATTTGTTCGCGGGATCGATCGAGCGAACTCTTTGAGTACTCGTCAACTGCGCCTGGAGTTCGCCGCCCATCGAGAAGAAGTGCTTGAGATCATTCCCTTTGACGCGGCCATAGCCGGGCTGGCAGGCGCCTGGGCCGGAAAGCTGAATACGACGGGAACACCAGTGGGACTGATCGACCTGCCTATTGGAGCCACTGCCATCCTGCACGATCAGCAGGTGCCCTCGCAGAACGTGAGGCGCTTCTCGCGAATGCCCGGCCTCCGGATGGCTTCTCTCGATGCGGCGCGCTAATCTCAAACCAGAAAACTTGCGGGCAACCACGTCCCGCGTGGCGCATCGCCAGATCGTGACGCTCGCCATCGCGGGACTGTTGCTGCTCGTCATCGCCGCGACCCGGTTCGGCTGGCACCGCATCTTCACGCACGGCTGGTGGAGATGGTAACCGGAACAGTTGCAAATCCCGCCGAACCCCTGCTGGTCGTTGTCCTGGGCCCGACCGCAAGCGGAAAATCAGCGCTCGCGGTTTCGCTTGCAGAAAGCTTTAACGGCGAAATTGTCAGTTGCGACTCCGTCGCCGTCTACCGCGGCATGGACATCGGCACAGCCAAGCCGTCGCGCGAAGAGCGCGTACGCGTGCCGCACCATTTGCTCGACGTGGCCGCACCCGACGACGCGTATTCCGCCGGAGACTATGCGCGCGCCGCGCGCGCCGCCGTCGCGGACATCGCGCAACGACGAAAACTGCCGCTTGTCAGCGGCGGTACAGGGCTCTATCTGCGGGCTCTGTTGCTGGGATTGTTCCCCGGCCCGCATCGCGATCAAGAAGTCCGCGAGCGGCTGCGCGCAGAACTTGATCAGCATGGCGCAGAACACCTGCACCGCATGCTCGAGAAGATGGATGCCGCGGCGGCTGAACGTATCCACGCCAACGACGTCCCGAAAATCATCCGCGCCATCGAAGTGTGTCTCGCCTCGCGCCAGGCGATGACGGAGGCGTGGCAATCCGGCCGCGACCGGCTCGAAGGCTATCGCGTGCTGCGCATCGGCCTCGAGCCGCCGCGGGCGGAGTTGTATGCGCGCATCAACCGGCGCGTCGAGGAGATGTTTATCGCTGGACTCATCGAAGAAACACGCGGCTTGCTTGACCGATACGGGCCGCACTGTCGCGCGCTCGCTGCTCTCGGCTACAAGCAAGCGGCGGCCGTCGTGCGCGGCGAGATGACGGAAGCCGAAGCCATCGCGAGCACCGCGCAGGGGCACCGCAATTATGCGAAGCGGCAGATGACATGGTTCCGCAGGGAGCCGGACGTGCACTGGTTCAGGAGTTTCGGCTTGGAGCAATCTTCCGCCTCGAAGCTGCTACTCAAGAACGCGATGGAAAATCAAACCGCGGTGTAGTAGCTCGCAGCCGGCCGCGCGCACGCAAGGCACAGAACGTCGCCGTTCTCGCCGCGAACCTCACGCGCAAAGCTGATGCCTTCGCCACACTTTGCACAAACAACGCGTCCGGCCTTGAAGCCCGGCATCTCTTCCGGCCCAAGCGGCACCCGCACCCACTGCGTCGAAAACAATTCCTCGTCCGGAAGTTCCCTGTAGGCGCGCATCTGCGCTTCATTCTTCGGCAGCTCAGGATAGATTTCCGCGGCACGTGCCTTGCTGGATTCGAGCGCTGCAATCCGCACAGCGCGCCCGCCGGAAAAATCCGGCTGCGGCGGTGTGGCGGCCGCGCCCGCACCCAGGTCAACGAACGTGGCCGCCATCTTTCCCCAGTCGCGGAATTTCAGCGCGCGCTTGCCGAGCCGGCATCCCGTGACAACTGCAATGGCGTCTGTCGCGCACCGGTCGATCTCCACAAACGTTACGAGACGCTTGCGCGACTCGCGCTCCACGCGCGGATCTCCCAGTCCCAGCAGCCGGATGCCGAGCATCGCCATCCGCACGCCCAGCACCTGTCCGGCGCACAGGTGGCCGTGTGCGCGTTCCGCTTCCGCCAGCAGTTCGCCGAGTGCCGCCATCCCTCAAGGCTAACGCGCGTTAGAGTTCCACGGCGTCGCCCGGCCGCATCAGCTTCTCAACAGTGATGCCGCGCGCCGCGAAATACGGTCCGTACACCGCATACCGTTGCGGCAGAAAGAAATCCCGCACGTAGCCATCATGGGTCGGCAGCAGCCGCTTCGGCGCAAGCCTTTCGGCGAAGGCCGCAATTTGCAGCTCGCCCGTATACGGAGCCATCACCGGCATCGCGACCATTGCGATTCCCTTGTAGGCCAGCAGCGCCGGGTCCATGGAATCGCCCGTGACAAGAAGTTTTCCGTTGACCAGCCACGCCGTGTTGCGAGGCGGCGTGCTGCCGAGGACGGGTTCGTGCTGCGCAGCAAAGGCGCGCAGCGTGAATGCGCCGACCACGCGCTCGTC
This sequence comes from uncultured Acidobacteriaceae bacterium, assembly GCA_963848685.1. Taxonomy (GTDB): domain Bacteria; phylum Acidobacteriota; class Terriglobia; order Terriglobales; family Acidobacteriaceae; genus CAWKED01. The sequence goes on from CAWKED010000001.1 coordinate 404,570, forward strand.
CTCTTCCATCACTTCGCATTGAATATTTTTCGTCGCGAGCGTCTCTGCGGATTCGCCGTTGCCGAGCACAATCGCAGACGGGTTTAACTGCAGAATCACCGCGAGCGCGTCGGAATCGAGATGGTCCGGGTGCGCATGCGTCAACACGACTGCGGAAAGTTCCACGAACTGCTCAGGCTTCACGCGGCCATCGACAAAGCCGAACCTGCCCGGATCGAACAGGATTTTCGTCCCGCCCTCTTCCACCAGCAGGCAGTTGTGAACGAATTTTGCGATACGCATCGCGCGCTCCTTACTCGTCTTTATCCTCGGCAGAACTCGCCGCGCCGGTCCCAACGTCCAGCGTGGCGGAAGCTTCTCCCGGCAGCAGCGAGATCGTGACCCGCGCGGGCTCGCGCTGCCAGTCAATCTTCGTGCAGATGGAGGGCATCGGGCTGCCGTCCACCACGTTCAGCGCCGGCTTGCCATTCAACTTCGTCACCGCCGCACGCGGCGGCGCGGCCGGCAGGTCCCGCGGCCATGCGGAAAGTTTCTTCCGAGCAATCGCCTTGCGCGAGCCGAGTTCGCTGACAACCGCGCTCACTCCTTTGCCCGACGCCGAAACGGCGCAATACGCGGCGTAGTCGCGGAACCAGCTCAACCCGCTCAGCTCCGGATCGTAGCCGGCGAACTTTACCTCGCTGACGTGGCCTGTGGTGCGTTCAACCAGTGACCAGCCTGTCGCCTTCCAGATGAAATGCGGCTTCTCGCCGGGCAGAGCGTCGTTGAGATGCTGCACCGTGAGGACCGTGAACGAGTGGTCGGTGACATCATGCGGATCGCCGAGCGCCCAGGCCTTGCGTCGGCCATCCACGATGACCGGACGCACCGGCATTGTCATCCGCGTTCCGGATTTCAGGTCTGTCCAGGCAACACTTACCGGCTTGCCGACGGCGGCCGAGTGGGGCTTTGCGCCCTTCGCAAAAGCCAAAGGCGCCAGCCCCGCAGCGGCGGCAAGAATCGCAACAGAGCGCAGGGGGAAGCGCATGGCCGCGAGCGTATCACGACCTAAGATGGAAATGTGCGAGTGGGATTCATGGGCGGCACGTTTGATCCGGTGCATCGCGGCCACGTCCGGCTGGCAACCGAAGCCCGCGACCGGCTTCGGCTTGACCGCGTCCTGCTGGCGCCGGTTGCTGCGCAGCCGCTCAAGTCAGACGCGGCAGAGGCAGGCTGGCAGGAACGCATGCAGATGGTGGAGCTGGCAATCGCAGGCGAGCCGAAGCTGGAAGTCTCCGCCCTTGATGCGGCGCGCGCCAACAACAGGCCGAACTACACCGTAGACGCCATCAACGAATTGCGGCGCGAACTTCCACCCGAAGCCCAGATCTGGCTGCTGCTCGGCGTGGATGCATTTCAGAACCTGCAGCGCTGGCATCGCGTTGACGAGCTGTTGCAGCTGGTGGACATTGCCGTAGCGAGCCGGCCCGGGTACGTTCTGCCGCGGGATGGAAATGCGCTGCTCCCCTTTCTGCCGGCCGGTGCGCGCCTGCTTGGCAGCGAGCAAGTCGGTTTGTCTACTGCTTTCGTCTTTCTCTCCGGTGGAACACTGGTCCGCGTCGCCGAACTCGGAGAACTCGAGCAAGACATCTCCGCAACGCAACTCCGGTCCGACCTTCGCGACGGCAAGAGCTGGGACTGGCTGCCGCCCCGAGTTGCCGAGTATGTGCGCCGGCACGGGCTTTACCGGACGCATGAATAAAAAATGGGCGGCGCGGGGGGCGCCGCCCGAATGCCAATGTGGCCAACTTATTCCACTTTTATCGCCACCTGGTTGGATGATGAGCCGGTGCTGACCGTGTCACCCTGCCAGACAGCGTGCACGTCGTAGGTACCCGGGCTCACGCCTTTCGACGTCCGCGTGAACGTGGCTTTGCCGCCTTCAAGCTGCGCGGAGCCGAGGTAAATGTTCCCCGCATAGAACGCAACCGGTCCCAGCGGGGACTTGCTGGCGTACTCGCGGTGTGCGGTGGCGGTCAACGTAACCGTCTCGCCAGCGGAGACTGACGTCGCGCTGGAGGTCAGCGAAAGCGTCGACGTTGACTTCGTCACGACAACGGTCTGGGTCGCGGACTGTGACGTGCTGTCGAAGCCGTCGCCGTTGTACGTGGCCTGCACGGAGTAGGTCCCGGCATCAATACCCGCCGCCGAAGCGGTCAGGGTCGCGGTGCCGTTCGGCCCGACGTTCGCCGTCCCCAGCACAAGCGTCCTGTAGCGGAACGTTACTGTGCCGCCGGGGGTCCCAACCCCATCCGTGCGGGTCACAGTGGCCCGAAGGCTGGCAGACTGGCCCGCCACCACCGACGATGGCGCCGAGATCGCCGTCGCTGTCGCAGCCCGGGTCAGGTGGACCGTGTAATCCGTCGACGAGGACTTGTAGGACAGATCGCCGGAGTAATTCACCGCGACGGTGTAGGTTCCCGGCGGTATGCCGGCCGTCGAATGGGAGACAGTGGCGTTGCCATCGGCATCGAGCATGCCGCTGGCAAGGACGCGCCCCTGGTAGTTCAGGGTCACCGTACCGGTTGGCGTCGGGCCACCGTTCACCCCCGCCACGTGCAGCTGGAAGGTTGCGGTCTGCCCGCTCTGCAGCGAGCCCGGCCCGGATTGAACGCTGGTCGTCGAGTCGGCCTTCGTTACATCCACCGTGACCGTACCCAGCTCCACGCCATCGCAGATGAGCGCGTAGACCAGGTTGCCCACGCTGGCTGGAACCACAGTCACGGTCCCCGTCGGCTGTTGCACGCCGTTCCACGCCCCATGTGCCGAGCAGGTCTGGGCTGTCTGGCTCAGGCCGTTTTCCAGCTGCCAGACCAGGGTCAGCGTGTTGCCCAGCGTAATTGTCGGCTCACTGAGCGTGATATTGATCGGCGGGATAAGCGAGCCGCCAAGGTCGACCTTGAAGATGAATCCCAGCCCGCCCGTGCCGCCGGAGTTCGACACGCCGTAGAGATTGCCGTCCACGCCAAGCGTCAGAACGCCGAGGTTCAGGTTGACGTTGAGCAGGTTGCCAAGGCTGACCAGGCTGACGACATCGCCGGCAGGAGTGATTTTGTAGACCCCGCCCATCAGGCTGTCGATGCCGCTGGACAGCGCGTAGAGATTGCCGTCCGTGCCGGCAATCAGTCCGCCGACCGAGCCGAGGTTGGTGCCCGAGTTCAGCACCGCGTACGCCCCGCCGATGGTGAAGCTGTAGACGTTGTCCAGCAGGCTTGCAAGGCCATTTGACACGCCGAACAGGACTCCGGCCGCCCCCTCCACAACGCCGCCGGCCGGGGAGCCATCGCCCAGCAGGCCCGTAAAGTTATGCAGGATGGCGAAACCCGAACCATTGGTGGCTACTCTGAACAAAGTACCGGCATCGGAAGTGCCGCCATATACGGTCGTCCCGTATAAATAACCGTCACTGGCCATGACGACGGCGGACGGCAGAATACTCTTTCCACTTTCGGAAAAGGAGTAAGTTACAGTAACCACGCCGGCAGCGGTTACCTTATAAATGGATCCGCCGCTGTTCGTGCCACCAACATATTTTGAAACGCCATAGAAAGTACCATCGGCAGCCTGGATAAGTGCCGAACACGGATTCTGCGGGCCAGTGCTCGAAGACAGCCTGGCAAGCGTGGTAAATGTTCCGTCCAGCGCTATCTTGAAGATCGTGCCGCTCGAATCCGGGCCGCCGAACGTGACGCCATACAGCGAGCCGTCAATGCCTTCAATCAGGCCCGACGTGGGAAACTCGCCATCTGAGCCGGTGAAGCTGTGCATCACGGTTTCCGTGCCGCCCGGCGTCATCCTGAAGATGGTGCCTTTGCCGCCGGCGCCCCCTTCCTGCGTTGTTCCATAGAAATTGCCGTCGTCAGCCTGCATCAGCGTACCGTTTGGCGTGGAACCATTCGGTCCGTTAAAGGCGACGAGAGACGAGAGAGTTTGTGCTTGCAGAAGGCCGCAGGTGCCGGCGAAGAGCCCGACAGATACGACGAACCGAAGCAAGCCACGAGTGGATTGCATAACTTGACCTCCTGGGGTCGTTTTTTCGGTATGTCGTTCGTTGCAGTCCGGGAAGTAACTCCAAATTCGGAATTGCGAAAAGGAAGTTACTTACTTCGAGCAACTCAAACTAGGAAGCAGGATGGATTAGGAATGATATCTGGACGACACTGCAACTTTGGTGTCATGCGGCGCCTTACAACTGCGCGCCCTGGTTACTCGATAACTTATTAGTTACTGCTGCATCGAAGCCCGGTGTTTGCTCTTGCAGCAGTGCCGAACCCCGACTGGCGCTTCCTGGGACGCAGGCATTACAGTGGACATCCATGGCGAACCCCGATTCACGCCGCATGCTGGCCATTGCCGTGGCCGCTGCGGAAGACAAAAAGGCCGAAGACCTCCGCGTCCTCAAGCTTGACCCCGCGGAGAGCGGGCTGACCGATTATTTCCTGCTGATGAGCGGCACCAACCCGCGGCAGATCCAGACCATCGCCGATGAAATCGAGTTCCAGCTCAAGCGGCAGATGGGCGAGATGCCCAACTCCCGCGAAGGCTACAAGCAGGCCGAGTGGGTGCTGCTGGATTATGTTGACTTCGTCGTCCACATCTTCAGCCGCGAGAAGCGCGACTTCTACGGACTGGAGCGGCTGCGCAAGACGGCGACCGCGGTCTTGCCGGAAGAGCTGCGTGCTGCCCTGGCGGACCGGACATCGGCGTCGCGTTCCGCAAAGAAAGCCACGCCGGCAAGGAAGTCAACGCGGAAAAAGGTGGCATCGCCCGTCAAGGAGGCCGTGGCCGCTGCGAAGCCGCGCCGCGGAGCGAAGAAGGCGGCAAAGGCGCCGGCAAAGACCGCTGCCAAAAAGCGTTCGCGCAAGAACTGAGGCGCGGTGCGACTGCTGCTGGCCTCTGTTTCACCGCGTGGCGCAAGGGCCAGGTCGGCCGCCGCGGATGCGCTGACGGCGGAATACCTCGGGCGCATCGCAGGGTGGCTCAAGCCCGCCGCCCAGGTCTTTCCATCGGAAGACGCGCTCTTGACCAACGTTGCCAGGCTGGCAAGGGAACCCGGCGGAGCGGCGCTTGCCCTGTTCGACAGTCGAGGCAAACCGCTGACTTCAGAGGGCTTTGCGGCGTGGCTGGGCAAGCGGCGGGAGACTTTCGCCGGCCTGACCATCCTCGCCATCGGGCCGCCGGACGGCTGGTCGGCGAAAGCCGCGGAGCTTTCGCAGGAAAGCCTGTCCCTCGGGGCGATGACGTTGCCGCACGAGCTCGCCCGCGCGGTCGCCGCCGAGCAGATCTACCGCGCTTGGACCATACTGGAGCGGCATCCATACCACTGCGGCCACTGACGGAAAAAGGAGCAACGAACGATGGCGGAAGAACGTAAAGGGCTGGTGCTGATTTTCACCGGCCCGGGCAAGGGCAAGACGACGGCGGCGCTGGGCACGGCTTTCCGGGCGCTGGGAAACGGCATGCGCGTCCTGATGCTCCAGTTCCTGAAAGGAAGCTGGCACTATGGAGAACTGGACGCCGCCCAGAAGTTCAGCGGACAGTTCGAGTTACGGCAGATGGGGCGCGGCTTTGTCAAAGTCGGCGGCGCGGAAACCGACCCCGAGGACGTCCGGATGGTCGAGGCTGCCTGGGCAGAGGCCGTGGCGGCCATCCAGTCCGGGGACTGGGACATGGTGGTGCTGGACGAGATTAATTACGCCATCGGCTACGGCATGCTGGATCCGGAAGCGGTTGCGACCGCCCTCAAGGACAAGCCGGCCATGGTGCACGTCGTGCTGACCGGCCGTAACGCACACAAAAGTCTGGTCGAACTGGCTGATACGGTGACGGAAATGCGGCAGGTCAAGCATGCCTACGAGAGCGGGATTCTGGCCCAGCGCGGCATTGAGTATTGACCCCGGCGGAAGCCGCGCCTGGCCCCCACATCTTCCATTTATGGAATTTCATAGGCTCCCGGCTTCCGTTAGGGCACATTTCGGGCCCGGGAAGCCGCTCACCCCGGCTTTTTAACATTCCCGTAGCAGATTGCTTTTGAAGGGGTTAACACTTTCCCGTCACATTCTCCCCCGCAGGGGGTAGTTTGGCTGGCCAGTTGCTTTATCCATGACTGATATGCCATCCAACTACTTACGCAAAGCACTTTATGGGCTGAGCCTCCTGTCGTTCGCGGGCAGCTTGGCCTTTGTGCCGGCCCTGCAGCCGGCGGCTATGGCGCAAAACAATATTTCGGGTGACGTGGCAGGAGCCGTAGTTGACTCCACAGGCGCCGCCGTACCCGGAGCCCAGGTCACATTGGCCGGAACCGGCAACGGCATCACCAAGACGGTGACGACGGATGCCAGCGGTAATTACCGCGTTTCGCTGCTGCAGCCCGGCAATTACACGATCACGGTCAAGGCGGCGACGTTTGAAACCGCCAGTGCGCAGATCGCTGTTGCCGCAGGCCGGACAAACTCCGGAGACATCAAGCTTTCCACCGGCAACATCAAGGAAGTGGTCAACGTTACTGAGGCGGCGCCCCTGCTGCACACGGAAGACGCGCAGGTTTCGACCTCGTTTGACCTGAACACCATTCAGAACCTGCCGAACCCGGGCAACGATCTGACCTACTTTGCCCAGACGACACCGGGCGCGGTCATGAACACCCAGGGTGGCTACGGCAACTTCTCCGTGTTCGGCCTGCCGGCAACCTCGAACACCTTTACGGTGAACGGCGGTTACGAAGGCGACCCGTACCTGAACCTGAACAACTCAGGCGCGACGAACCTGCTGCTCGGCAACAACGACATCGACAACGTCACCGTGACGACCAACGCCTATGACGCCGCGTTCGGCGGTCTGGGCGGCGCGCAGGTCAACGAAATCTCGCGCTCCGGCTCCAACGGTTTCCACGGCAACGCCACCTACTGGTGGAACGGCTCGGTGTTGAATGCGAACTCGTTCTTCAACAACCTGAATGGGAACCCGAAGGGCTTCGATAACGTTAACCAGTACGCGGCTGCCATCGGTGGTCCGATCAAGAAGGACAAGGCATACTTCTTCGTGAATACGGAAGGCCTGCGCGTTATCATCCCGTCCAGCCTGCCCGTTACGATTCCGAGCCCAGGCTTCCAGGCTACAGTGCTGGACCCCACGCCCGAAACCAATATCTATGCGCCGTACGGCAACCTTGCCGCCAACGGCCTGTATAGTGAAGCGCCGACTTACCAGACGATCTTCAACTACTACAACAACGCCCGCAACGCCGGGAACGCAACGCCGACGTTTGATCCCAGTGTCAATCAGTTCCAGGGTCAGAATACGAACTTTGCCCACGAATACCTCGTAACCGGCCGCACGGACTTCAACCTGGGGCCGAATGACCATCTCTTCGTTCACTTCAAGGTGGACAAAGGTGTTCAGCCGACCTACACAAGCTTCATCGATCCGTCCTTCAACGCGCAGAGCCCGCAGCCTGCCTATGAAGGCCAGCTGGATGAAACCCACAGCTTTTCTCCAAATCTGACGAACCAGTTCCTGTTCGCTCCGACCTACTATCGCGCTATCTTCACCAATACGAACGCCCAGAGCCTTCCGCTGCCTTACGTCTTCATCCCGGAAGGCACAGCGGTTGGCGGCTTCCTTGGCGCCTACGGCACGGAATACATCGGGGGCGAAGACTTCGCGTTCCCGCAGGGCCGCAACGTCACCGGCTATCAGTTCACGGATGACGTGAGCTGGGTCAAGGGCAACCACTCGCTCAAGTTCGGCTACACTTTCCGCCGCGACGACATCACGGACTACACGGCTTCGGAGCGCAACTACAACTACTCCGGCGCGGAAAATATCATCCTTGATGAAGGTGACTGGGCAGCCGGTTACTCGGACGAGTGGGTCGAGCAGATTCCGCAGAAGCTCAGCAACCCGGTCGCCCTCTATGTCGAAGGCGCTTACGTGCAGGACACCTGGAAGGCCATGTCGAACCTGACCGTCACGATTGGCCTGCGTGCGGAGCACAACTCGAACCCTGTCTGCCAGAACAACTGCTTCTCGACCCTGGCAACGGGCACCGACAACCTGGTTGCGACGCGCGACACCCCGTACCTCAACGACATCATTGCCCCCTACCGTCACCAGGCGTACTTCGACCAGCAGAATATTGGTCTGGAGCCCCGTTTCGGAGTGGCATGGCTGCCGTTTGGCGCAGGTTCGAAGACGGTTATACGTGGCGGTTACGGCGCCTTCGCGGATTATTTCCCCGCGCAGATCGCCGGCAACCTCAGCTCCAACTCGCCTGACGTGAACCGCTGGACGATCCTCGGAGCCATCTACGGCAACGCGACTCCCTTTGATCCCAGCCAGCCTGGCAGCGGACACCAGCTTGCGTTAACTTCGCAGGCAGCGTTTGCCGGCCCGAACGGGTTTAACTCGGGCGCCACGTACAACGACCTTCTGGCCCTGACGGGCGGAGCATTCCGCACTCCAGCTATCACCGCGACTGCACCGCACATCAGCCTGCCGATGTACAACGAGTACAGCCTGGCCCTCGAGCAGGAAATCAATCGTCACCTGGCCGTCTCTGCCATGTACGTCGGCAACCACGGCTGGCACACACCCATCAGCAACTTCCCGAATGCCTATAACACTGGTGTCCGGGACGCCTCTCGCAAGCCTGCCGACCGGCAGCGCTAAACCGTCCGTTCCCGGCGCTGGCGACCGTCACCGAGTACTACAGCGGCGGCACGACGAACTACAACGGTCTCATCGGCCAGGTCACCGGCCGCGGCAAGTGGGGAACGCTGCAGTTCAACTACGCCTACTCGCACACACTGGACGAGATTTCCAACGGCGGCTTTGATGCCTTCGGCGTAAATCCGATCGGCCAGATCAACCCGCACAACCTCGCACAGAACTACGGCAACGCGGATTACGACGTTCGCAACTACATCAGCGCAGCATACGTGTTGAACGTTCCTTATTACCGCGGACCGAAGGTGCTGTTTGACCAGTGGCAGATCAGCGGTACGGTCTTCCACAACACGGGCTCTCCGTTCAGCTTCACGGATGCGGAAGGTCAGACAGCTTACGGCAGCACGCCACTCGCCCGGCAGCTGACCACCAACTTCAACCACAAGTGCGGCGGCGTGGATCATACGAGCGGACGCGCGCCTTGCGGTTTCTCCACGCCCGACGCGACGAACATGAACTTCGCTTTCTTCAGTTCTGCAACCGATTACGGCCAACAGTCGCGTAATCAGTTGCGTGGGCCGAACTACACGGACCTGGACCTCGACATCGCCAAGGGCTTCCACGTTCCCGGATGGGAATCTGCCAGCCTGCGTGTCGCAGCCCAGTTCTTCAACATCATGAACCACCCGAACTTCCAGATTCCGTTGGCTGATTTGACGGATGGGGTTTACAACCCGGCGGTCCCGGGATTAAACAATTTCGCCGGCAACATCTACACCACGCAGCAGACACCGACATCCATCCTCGGCGCCTTCCTGGGTGGCGACTCTTCACCGCGTCTCATCCAGCTGAAGGCCAGCTTCGTGTTCTAACTTTCACAGACAACATTGTTGTCGAGGGCGGCCTTCGGGCCGCCCTTTCTTTTTCTTGCCGCAAGATGTCATGTTTCCGCCGCCAGATCACTAGAATGTAAAGAGAAGAATTCACCCATTCTTCCGGGCCGCAACCTGACCCAACCCTCAACAGCTGTAAGTCTTTTATTTACTGATGTTTTGCGCTGAAATTCCTCATTTCTGCAGTTATCCCCTTTCCGTCGTTGCTCTTGCACCAAACGGGCCGGGGAGGGGTGCCGCCCGGCCGGGTAGAATGGAGCGCATGACCTGGTTCAGCCGCGAACCCCACAAGCTTCATGTCCAGGGCGAAAAAAGAGTCCGCACCGAGGGACTCTGGGTGAAGTGTGACGGCTGCAAGCAGGTCATCTTCAAAGCCGACATCGAGAACAACCAGAATGTCTGCCCGCGCTGCGGTTTTCACTATCGCATCGGCGCGCGCGAGCGTCTGGACCTGCTTCTGGACACGGTGTACGAGCTGTTCGACACGGAACTCCGGTCTACGGATCCGCTCGAGTTCCAGGACATCAAGTCCTACCGTTCCCGCCTGGAGCAGGCACAGCGCAAGACCGGCCTGAGTGACGCCGTCATGAACGCAGTCGGCCGGCTTGGGAACCACGACGTCATCGTCAGCGCGATGGAATACAGCTTCATCGGCGGCAGCATGGGCGCAGTCGTGGGCGAGGTAATCGCGCGTGCCGTCGACCGTTCCCTGGCAGAGCGGAAGCCGCTCATCATCATCTCTGCGTCCGGCGGCGCGAGGATGATGGAAGGCATCGCCAGCCTGATGCAACTGGCCAAGATCTCTGCCGCGCTCGGGCGGCTGTCGGAGGCCCGGGTGCCTTATATTTCCGTGCTCACGGACCCGACCACAGGCGGCGTCACGGCCAGCTTTGCCATGCTCGGGGACCTGAACATCGCGGAGCCAAACGCGCTGATTGGTTTCGCCGGCCCGCGGGTGATTGAGCAGACGATCCGCCAGAAACTGCCGGAAGGCTTTCAGCGCAGCGAGTTCCTGCTGGAACACGGCATGCTCGACGCGGTCGTGCCGCGCCATGAGCTGAAGGCCTACATTGCGCGCGCGCTGGATTGGATGACCGACGAGCGGCCGGCTCTAGCTGTTATGTCGTCTCCAAAGCCGGGCGAGGCGACCGCTGCGGGCTAGTCCACGCTGCCTTTGCTGTTGCCATGCGGTAATTCCAGGTAGACCAGACCGATCTCGGTCTTGCCGTTCTTCGGCTCGACCGAAACGACGCGGAACTTGTGCGAGTCTCCCACGCGGAGTTCATGGTCGCCCGAGTTCGTAACGCCGGTGTGAATGTTGGCGTGGCCGCGGCCGTGCTCATCGTTATCGCAGGTCAGCCCGCCGGACGTGGCGGTCACGCTGCCGACTGCGGTGTTGTGGTCGCATTCCAGCACGTCGCCGTACTTGGAGAGCTGGGGCCGGTAGAACGCAAACACCTTGTCGGCGGAATCGCCCGTGACGTAGTTGGCAGTCAGCACCTTCAGCTTGAAGTCGCCGAAGCTCATCGAGACATTCGCTGAGTCAGAGTTCTTGTCCTTGGTCGGAACAGCGCCCGGATAGACAGTCAAACCGATATCGCCGGCGTTCGTCTGGTCCGACTTTACCTGCATGCCGCCGAACGGCGTGGCGATTTTCACGTTGTCGCCCTTGCCGTCCCCGTTGGAGTGGCTCTGCACACTGCATCCCGCGCACATTGTGGCAGCCAGCAGCAAAGTCGCGCGGCCTGCCTGAGTTGGAAGCTTCACCTGGGTTTCTCCTTTGTCGTTATCGCGTTGGCGGAACATTCACGACGTATCGCCCACCCTGAATACGTACCAAGATACGCGTCTCGGCGGTCGAGGGTTCCCCGAATGGTCCATGACACGGCGCAGCCTCCGCATGTAGCCTTGATCAGAGTGGCAACTATCCAGAGCAAGCGGACCTGTCTGCGCTGTGGCGACGAGCTGGCGGCCATGGTCGCGTACTGTCCATCCTGCGCGGCGCCGCAAATGCGCATCACGGAAGATGAGATCGCGGCGGCGGCCGCGGAAATCGGGCTGCAGCCCCCGCACGAGGCGACCGCCAGCCAGCCCGACTGGGCGCGGGCGATTACTGCATGCCTGACAGCCGGCGCCGCGGTGGGACTGCTGTCTTCGCTGCTGGTGTATCCGTTGAGCGGATTTTTCATGATCTGGTCGCTGGGCGGAGCGGCACTGGCGGTCTCGCTGTACATGCGGCGAACAGAGCGCGCAGCCATGACAGGAACGCTGGGCGCGCGCCTTGGCCTGATTACCGGCTGCATGGCCGGCGCCGCCATGCTGGCGTTTTCCGCGCTGTTCCTCGTCTTGCAGCGGTTTGCGTTCGGCAACGGCTGGCGGATCGATAATGCCATCGCGCAGAAGTTCCGTGAGATGCAGCAGCAGATGGCGCTCAGCGGAGCGCCGCCCACGAACGATCGCGTACTCGCTTACTACAACACGCCGGACTGGCACGCCGGCCTGGTCCTGGCATCGGCCTGCATCCTGCTGGTGCTGGTGGTGCTGTTTTCCATGGTCGGCGGCGCAGCGAGCGGCAAGTTCTATGCCATGCGCCAGCGTTTGGAACGCTTCAGGAGGCTGGGATGAGCTGCAAGCATGTGAAAGAAATTCGCGATGTCACGCCCTCCGCCAACGGCTGCGAGGAGTGCCTGAAAATCGGCGCGCGCTGGGTGCATCTGCGGATGTGCCTGATCTGCGGGCACGTGGGCTGCTGTGACAGCTCGCCGAACAAGCATGCGACGAAGCATTTCCACGCGACCAGGCACCCCATCATGCGCAGCATCGAGCCGGGCGAAGACTGGCGCTGGTGCTATGTGGATGAGGAGATGGTGTAACGTCCCCCGGTGCACGGGGCTGTCACACGGATCGCCCCGGCGGACAACTATGACAGCCGCATCCACCTGCACGGGGTGTATGCGCAGAGCGGCGTGCAGTCGGGGACGAACTGGGGCGCTCTGGACGGCTACACGGTGCAGAATGGCGATCATCTGTACTGGCGGCAGTACAATTCTGGTGCGAACGGAGGCATCAATTTGCAGGCGGGCAGCGTCAACCTGTCGAGCTCGCTAAGCGACACTTCCGGTGCTCCGGTGGCGGACATGACACAGCAGGCGAAGTGGGTGAACCGCGAAGTCGACCTGAGCCCGGGCGCCGGCTACACGCTGACCAATCTATGCCAAAGGCATCGCTGGTGTAGCTACGGATGCTGGTGTAAACGCGGTCACCAGTCCTGGGGCTGTGCTTTCTGTCACGGGAGCTGCGACAGAGCTTGGGGAAGAGGGGCTGGCTGGTCCGGTCGGCTGGGCAAAACTAGGCATTGACGGAGCTGTGTACGCCGGTGCAGTAGCTTACTGCACGAACCATATTTGAGGAGGAGAAAGTGGTTGCGAGTCTGCAAAAGGAAGCTCCGGCACTGATCATCGATCTCGGCATCGGTGTTGTGGGCTTCGTGCTCTCCGTGCTTTGGGGAAAGCTAACCGGGAGAATGATGGACCGAGGCACAGTGTCATTCCTCGTAAAGATGTGGGGCGCCATTGCGCTGTTCGGTTTGATCTTGGCCTTCATAATCTGAGCCTGCAGGCCGGCAGCGTGAATTTGTCGAGCTAGCTTGAGCGATACTTCCGGAACACCGGAGCGGACATGACGCCGCAGGCAAAATGGGTGAACCGCGAAGTCGACCTGAGCCCGGGCGCCGGCTACACGCTGACCAACGCGCAGTTCGTCACGGACGCTTCGACTTCAGCCGGGACCTGGGACATGCTGTTCGGCGACCTCACGCTGATGCACTCGGACGGCAGCATCATCCAGTTGTTTGACCGGGGAACGAGCTTCGGCTTCGGCAGCTACTTTGCCAATGGAGGCGGAGTCAGCGGGCAGAGCTCCATTGTGGAGACGGTGACGACCTCGACCGTGGAGCCGACGCCGGCAATAGCAGCGATGCCGGAGATCACGACCACGTATTACGTGTCCGACCAGATCGGCTCCGCGCGGAGCGAAGTCTCGTTCGGCAGCTGGCCGCTATGGTGGGGCAGCTTCGACCCGTTCGGCGTCGAGACGGACACAAACACGACACCGAACAACTTCAAGTTCACCGGCCAGGAGCGGGATGCAGAATCTGGGAATGATTACTTCAACGCCAGATCATATGCGTCGAATCTTGGGCGATTCATAAGTCCGGACCCCGGCTGGCTGACTGCCATTGATCCGCAGAACCCGCAAACGTGGAATCAGTATGCCTATGTGATGAACAACCCGCTCGTCTTCACCGATCCCACAGGCATGGACTGCAGTTACAACCCGGACAACTACGCTGGCCTGAGCGGAACGTGCGATGGAGTGGGCGATCCTGAACCGCAAAGCGGCCCGCAATCCGACCAAAATGGCGGTAATTGCGTTTCGGATGGAAGCGGCAATCTAAAGTGTGACGCGTGGAAACCGGGGATTCCTATAACTCCACCATCACAACTCCCGTGTACACCTAGCTGTCCAGTCATAATGGCAGGACCATTTGACCTCGGGACTCGCTTTGCACGTCAGATATGGGCTCAGGTAGGCCAACCATCTAAGCAGGCCCCAAGTAACGGGCAAGTGCCAGTCCATGGGCCGTGGACGTATGGGAACCACTGCGGCGCTGGAGGTATGGGAAATCCGATCAATGGTACTGATGCAGCCTGTCAGACGCACGATGCATGTTACGACCAAGCCGGATTTACTCCGGGATCGAATTTCCAAGGTGGTAACGCTCAACTGCAGGCTTGCAATCAACAGCTTTGCAATGCGGTGAGAGGTGCAAGGCAATCTATCATCAATCAGGCGGCAGCGGCGGGAACCAGGACGTCGCGTGGTGTTAGCCCTGTTTATACTCCCGCTCAGTGGAGCGAATTGCAGGCCGACAGCGACATCAACCTCTTTTTTACATACATAGTGCCGGGGGCGAATTCATGTCACTGACGATAGATTCCAGGAAGTCCCGGATCGACCCCTTAGCGATCCTAGGCGGGTTAGTTATTCTGCTTGATACAGTTTGGGGAGGAATAGCTGCCCTGGGACTCGATTGGAGTCGAACGAATGAAATCGTGATGGGGATCAGCTTTATACTTGGAATTCCAATGTATCTGCTCGATCTTTGGATCAATAAGCGGATAGCCATCTGTGTGCTAGGACTCTTCTTGTTTCGCTGGATCGCACGGTGTTTCGGCGGCCCGAACCCAGTTCTTTGCAACCCCTTCATGTGGCCAGTTGGTATGTTGCTTTTTTTAGCGTTCGTCCTCCTTCAGTCATCCAAGCTGCGGAAGGTGAGGTAGCAGGGTATAACTATGACGGCTGCCGCCACGGATACGACGGTGTTCGCCGCTAGTGCATTCGGACTTGCCCCAAATAACTTCACGAAGCATTATGGGCTGACTACTCCATGTGGCTCTAGTGCAAGTGGGGTCATGGGAGCCGCGAATCTGGGACTCGCTGTGGGCAAAGCATTTGCGCTTGGCGGAGCTGTAGCTGGGCTTGGCGCAACGGGAGTAGGTGCCCCTGCCGCTGCTGTTCTGGCCGTATACGGCACAGTGAGCATCTTTGGACAGGGTCTTGCAGGAGCAGCCCAGTTGTATTCCGCAGCAACCGGAAATTACGGGACAGCAGCGCAATTGCACAAATCGGAAACATCTTGTCGGGGCCGGTAAGCGGATTGGGAACTTTAGGGGAGGTGGGAGTCTCGCAACTGCCGAAAGAAACGCGGGCTACGAAAGTGCGTTTACAGCGGGCGCTGGGTTGATCGACGCCATTAGAGCGGGGGGAGCGGTCTAGCGCTTGCGATGGCCGATCACAATACTGCCCAGATGAGTTTGTTCGGTGCAGGTGGGGGCAACGCATGTGGGGCTGGTCACTGATATGAAGGGAAACCTGCGCACATGGATCGGTGTTCCCGTTGTCATAGTCGGGGCTTTGGGACTGCTCACCACGCTCTTGATCGAAGGGCGTTTGAATCAGCAAACCTTCGCCATCGGATGTGTGATCGTGATGGTTCTGGCGGTAGTACTCTGGACCGTTCTCTTGAAGCGTCCCAGTCGGCCTGCTGGGTCTTCCGACGGGGTAGGTTCTTCCAGCTTTCCGAACGCGAGCAAGAAGAAGGGTCTTCAAGTAGTGTTACTCCTCCTCTTCCTAGCATTGGTCTTCTGGATGACACGAGGAGGGCCGTGGATACCACGGCTTATTGGGGCCTCCATGCTCCTACTGTTCACAGCGGGAATTACACTTCGCAAAACGAAGTAGCCCACTATGAGTGAGCCTATGTGTATGACGGAGTTCGCCGTTTGTGCATTTGTACTCGCCCCAAATAACCAGATACTTCCTTGCCTAGTGAAGGGTGCTCTTGTCGGAGCTGCTACTGCTGTTGTTGTGGGTACGGTTGCAACCTTGGCTGCTCCGGTTGTAGGAGCAGGGGTGGTGAGTGCCGCATTGTTCGCTGGTGCTGTGTACGGTGGCTACACTCTTTATAAAGACATCAGCAGTAACTACAGTAGTGGCAACACAGCAGGTCTCGCCTATGACGCAGGATCACTGTTGGGTGGTGCCGCTGTCGGGTACTTTCGTGGAGGAGCGACCGCTAACGGGATCAAGCCCGGCGCAAGCAGTGGCTGGAGTCTCTCTCGTGATATCTCTAATCGTTTCAAGCCAAGCCTAGGACTGAATCCTCTTACGTGGTTCGGCACAGGGCCGGACGCTGGAGCTGCTGGCGGTGCCCAAGCCGCTGCTGGTCAGGCAGTACCGAGACGTGGGTGCTAAACCATGAGCCTTTGGGATTTGCTAACTGCTTTTTGTTTTGTTGCGCCCATCGCGGGAGCGAGTTCGGCAGCTAAAGCCGCTAACCTCGACTCTCACGGCCATGCTCTAGCAATCGGCGTTGGCGTCGCAGTAGGAGTCGGATGTGCTTGGGCAATAAGGGCTGTCGGAGAGTTGGTCATCGCTCGACTTGAACCACGTCCAGTTGAGGCCAAAGAAAGTCCGCTCCGGGTGCTCTATTTTGCAGCCTTCCTATGGTCGTTCTGTGGGCTCTTTATCGGGGGTTGGGCCGTGCGTCTGGCGATGCCGCTCCTCAAATAGGGTCGTCCTTCGGGGCGGCCTTGCTGCGCCTGTGGCCTCCATCGGGAGCCGTTGCGACCGAGAAAAAGCACGCTGCTTCGCATCGGGTTGATAGGTGACACGTCACCCCGGAATGGGAGCTGTAGAGGAACCTGAAGTTCCTGTGCGGGAACCATCATGGAATGAGCGGCCTACAGTCAATAGCCGCGAAAATGCTGGCGTTTACAGGTTGCTGTGGGTGAACGTGAATGGAATCAGCGAGCTAAGCGGAAAAGCGGGTGTTCTGCGGTTGTTCGCGTAAACGCGGCGGTTACTGGGCGTGAACGTGTTGAAAACACAGGGGCGGGCGTCGGTGGCGAAGTACCCTCCGCTCCGGCGTCCGTCAAGGCTCTGCGCTGCGCTCCGACCGCTGGCGCGGCGCGCTGAAGGACGCGCGGCCCTGACCGACGCCTCCGCTGCGGGTGTTGCTGGTCATGAGGAGCATGTCTGCTCCTCCGTTCTCAAGAGACCGGAGTGCGATTAGACCGCGCTGTCGTTGTGTGAGCAGCGCCGGGGTTGGAGCCTCCCTAGTCCTCGGCGTTGCAGGCGATGTTGAGCGCCTCAATCTGGGGGAGGATCTGCGCGTTCGGGGTCATCGGTGGCCGGGTGCCCCAGGTTTCGCGCAAAACTCCTCCAACAGCAATAACGGGTGCCCCACATGTGCGCTTGTGTTGCGCTCATGTGGGCTTCGCGACGGAGAGCCGGGACTGTCTTTCTTAAACCGCTACGATGTCTTTGTGACTCGCGGCCTTGTTCGCTACCAGCGGTTCAATCATCTGCACTTCATCACGTCCAGTTGCACTCGGCGTCGCCCCTGCTCGGCGGCGAGGCGGCGCGCGATCGGTGATGCGAGGCCCGATGGAACGACGCGAGCACTGGAAATGGTCAAGCTACAGGGCAAGATCGACGGGCGCGCTAGGGGCCGTCACGATAATGCTATGACGCACAGTGAGAGCGGTCGCGGCTTTACGCCGCGGCACACTGCAGTTGTTTGAACTGAGTTCGAACGCCGCGCTGTCTTGATTTGGAGTCTTGAGTGGTGGCCAGAGACGGGATCGAACCGCCGACGCCGGCCTTTTCAGGGCCGCGCTCTACCACTGAGCTATCTGGCCCAGCCGGGGAAGGAACTGCTCCCAAGTATACCGTGCGAAACCGGGCTGCGTGCCCTGCGCGTGTGCGACCATAAACGCAGATGCCCGGCCGCACCATGACGCTTACGTTTCCCGACTTCCGCGGGTTTGTTCGCGCAATCGTTCTCACGTGCACCGGAATTTTTCTGCTGCAGGAGTTGCTGGAGCGCTTCGAGCCCGGAGTTTTCAACACAGGACTCGCGGTGTTCGCCCTGACCCCGGCACTGGTCCTGCACGGCTGGGTCTGGCAGCTGGTTACGTACAGTTTTCTGCATGGCAGCGTCAGCCACATTCTGTTCAACATGCTGTCGCTCTGGTTTGTCGGGTCGTATCTGGAGACAGCCATTGGCGCACGCAGGGTCGCGGAAACCTACTTCATCTCGGTAGTGGGTGGGGGCCTGCTGACGGTTGCACTCTTTTCTATGCCGTTCTGGCACCTTGATCCGAACATTAAGACGATCGGCGCTTCCGGAGGAATCTTCGGGCTGATGGTGGCCTTCGCCGTCCTGTTCGGCGACCAGTCGTTCTACCTGTTCCCGCTGCCGTTTTCGATGAAGGCGAAATACCTGGTCACGATTTACATCGCCGCGGCGCTGTTGAGTTTTCTGGGCACCGGCCAGAATGGCGTGGCGGAACTGGCCCATCTCGGCGGGGCGCTGTTCGGCTATGTCTACATCAAACTGGTTGGAAGCAGGCGCCCTGCGCGAGGTTATGCCACAACGGGCAGCGAGACATATTACGGGCTGCGGAACGCCTTTTACCGCTGGAAGCGGAAGCGTGCGGCAAAGAAATTCGACGTCTACATGCGGCGCCAGGATCGCCGCTAGCGGAGCGGAACGGGCGGCCTCTACGGCGGTGGTTCCGATATAGATACGAAAAGACTCCGGTTAGAAAATACTTGTTGACCGGTTTCCGCATCGCATATACTGTCATGTCTGCCGCTGCAGCAGGCCGGTTTGAACCATGCTGGCCAACTCTGTATAAATCCCCTGTTTTGTTGTGTTTGTGCCAGCCCATGGGCTAGTTTTCAATGTCCATTGCGACTTTTTCCGGGCTTTGCAGGCAAGAAAACAAGAGCTTTTCCGGCAGTCGAGTCGTCTAAGAGTCGTAGAAGAATTTCAGGTCAGTGAAAAATGATTTTCCCCTGCAGGGAGCCCGCAAAACAGAGGCCGACGCAGGTGCACTTTTTGAACGAAGGAGAAAACTTGAAAATGCGTTCCGATTTGGTTTTTGGCGCCCTCACACACGTAAAAAACCGCTATGAGCTGTGTCAGCTGGCTTCCCGCGCGACGCGCAAACTGCATAAGCCGAACACGCGCGTCCAGGAGACGATGAACGACGTGCTGGTTCGTTTCCATTCCGAGGACCCGGCTGCACACACCTCGGAAGCGCCTGCCGTCCAGCAGGCCGTTGAAATGCCCTCGATGCGTCGCGCGGCCTAAACCGCCAATGGGCGCGGCTTTTTGCTGCGCCCGCCTTCGCACCTCTGCTGTACACTAATCCCGTCCCGCGGCGAACCGCCGCATCTATTTCCCAATCTCAAGCTGGATCCCCTCCGCAGCAAACCCCTTGCACAATTCCGCTCTCCGCGCCTCAAGCCGCGCGCACTCTCTCGCAGCAGGTAATGAAACCCCATGACCATCGCAGAACTTAAAGAAAAAAACATTCAGGACCTGGCGAAAATCGCGCGCAGCCTGGACATTCCGAACGCCTCCGGGCTCCGCAAGCAGGACCTGATCTTCAAGATTCTGCAGGCGCAGAGCGAAAAAGAAGGCCACATTTACGCCGAGGGCGTCCTGGAGATTCTTCCCGACGGCTACGGCTTTCTGCGCTCCGTGGATTACAACTACCTGCCCGGCCCGGACGACATTTACGTCTCGCCATCGCAGATCCGCAAGTTCGACCTGAAGACCGGCGACACGATCAGCGGCAACGTGCGGCCGCCGCACGAAGGCGAGAAGTATTTTGCGCTGGTCAAGATCGAGGCGATCAATTTCGAGTCTCCGGAAGAGACGCGCAACAAGATCCTGTTCGACAATCTGACGCCGCTGTATCCGGAAGAGCGGATGAAGATGGAGACGACGAACGAGAATTCGTCGGGACGCGTGATGGACCTGCTGACTCCGGTCGGCAAGGGCCAGCGCGGTCTCATTGTTGCTCCGCCGCGTACCGGTAAGACGATGCTGCTGCAGTCGATCGCGAACTCGATTACCGCGAACCATCCGGACGTGACGCTGATCGTGCTGCTGATTGATGAGCGCCCGGAAGAAGTGACGGACATGCAGCGCTCGGTGAAGGGCGAAGTGATTTCGTCGACTTTCGATGAGCCGGCCGCGCGCCACGTGCAGGTGGCCGAGATGGTGATCGAGAAAGCCAAGCGCCTGGTGGAACACAAGCGCGACGTCGTGATCCTGCTCGACTCGATTACGCGCCTGGCGCGCGCCTACAACACCATCGTTCCGCCGAGCGGCAAGGTTTTATCGGGCGGCGTGGATTCAAACGCGCTGCAGCGGCCGAAGCGTTTCTTCGGAGCGGCCCGCAATATTGAAGAGGGCGGCTCGCTGACGATCATCGCGTCGGCACTGGTTGAGACCGGCTCGCGCATGGACGAAGTCATCTTTGAAGAGTTCAAGGGAACGGGCAACATGGAAATCGTGCTCGACCGCAAGCTGAGCGACAAGCGCGTCTTCCCGGCGATTGATATCCAGCGCAGCGGCACGCGCAAGGAAGAGCTGCTGATTGCGAAGGAAGACCTGCAGCGCATCTGGGTTCTGCGCAAGGTTCTTAACCCGCTGTCGCCGGTCGAGGCGATGGAACTGCTGACCGACCGCCAGGCGAAGACCCGGAACAATGCGGAGTTCCTGACGAAGATGACCAGCCTGTAGGAACTGACAGGGATAGCGAGAGCAGCTTCTTCGTTGCAGAGTGACGACTGAAATAGGATTGTCGTTCTGAGCGCAGCGAAGAATCTGTTCTTTGTTTTTTGGATCAACGATGCCTGCCGAACGCCTCTACTACTCGGACTCTTTCCTTGCGGATTTCTCCGCGACCGTCACGGACATCCGCGAGGCGCGGCGTGAGGCCGACGGACAAGTCTGGGAGATGGCGCTCGACCGGACGGGGTTTTATCCGGCCAGCGGCGGGCAGCCGCACGATCTCGGCACGGTGACGGCTCGGGCTTCTTCCGGTGCGGAAGTTGTGCTCGATGTGATCGGCGTTTCAGAAGACGACTCCGGCGAAGTGTGGCATGCGACGCGCAAGCCGTTGCTTGCGGGAACGCGGGTCGAGGCGCATCTGGACTGGCCGCGGCGCCGGGACCATATGCAGCAGCACTCGGGCCAACATTTGCTGTCGGCCTGCGTCCTGGAGACGTGTGGATGGCCGACTGTGTCGTTTCATCTCGGTGCGGAAGTTTCGACAATCGATGTTGCGGCGGACATCCCGGCGGAAGACGCTCAACCTTTGCTGGCGAAAGCTGTGACGCTGGCGAATGAGCGGATGTTTGCCGACACTCCGCTGCGCGTGCATCTGCTGGCGGCCGGCGAAGCCCGCGCGTGGCTGGATTCGGGCAGGCTGCGCAAACTTCCCGAACGAGATGGCGATGTTCGCGTCATCGAGATGGAAGGTATGGAGTTCAACGCGTGTGGCGGCACGCATGTCCGTTCCACGGCACAGATTGGCGTCGTGTTGTTGCGTTCCGTGAAGAAGAACAAGGGGACACTACGGCTGGAATTTGTCTGCGGCATGCGCGCAGCCGCGCTTGGGCGGCGGGATTTCGAAGAGCTGACAGCGGTCAGCCGGGTGGTGAGCGCCCCGGTGCATTCCGTTGCAGCCGCCGCGTCCGTGCTGGCGGAGAAGTCCAAGGCCGCCGGAAAGCAGGCGGCAAAACTTGAGAAGGAACTGGCCGCATTGCGGAGCGGGCGGCCGGCTGACAGCTAGCAGCGGTCTGGTAAAATTGACTTCTTCCCGCCGTGGGGCTGTAGCTCAGCTGGGAGAGCGCCTCGTTCGCAACGAGGAGGCCAGCGGTTCGATCCCGCTCAGCTCCACCAATCTTCTTTCGCAAGCGATGCAGGCAAGTGCGGATTCCTCCGGTCGCCACGGCGACCGGCGGAATGACAGCCAGGAGAATGGCTCCGGAGTGAAGGAAGCGATGCTTCCGACATGAAGGACGGCCTTGCTCCGCAATGAAGGACAGTATTGCTCCCGCAATGACTGTCTTTCTCCTAGAACAATCCTCCGACATCCTGCGCTGCGAATTCTGACCACACTTCGCCTACGGCTTCCGCAGTCTGGTCCAGTTCGTCGCGCGTTGTCAGGCAATCCGGGCAGATGCGGAGCGAGGAGCCGCGCGCATCGCATTCAAACCCGCGATCGAGCAGCATGCGGTTCAGCGCGGTGGCCTGCGGGTGACGGATGACAAGGAATGCGCCATGCTGCTTGTCGCCGCCGTGCGCCGGCACGCCGTATTCCGCCAGTCTTGCCTTGAGATATTGCAACTGCTCGAGCGAATACCTGCGCAAGCGGTCAACTCCCATCGCGAGCAGGAACTGCTGGCCGGCGCGGGCCTGGTACCAGGTGAAGATGGGCGGCGTGGCGTCAATGTAGCCGTTGCCGCCGGGCTCGAGCCGCGGCTTCTCGTCGCGGCCGAACTCAAAGAAGTCGCTCTTGGCGAACCAGCCGGCATCGAGTTGCGTGTAACCCCGATCCAGATAACGAGGCGACAGGTAGAAGAAGCCGGCGCCGGGGCCGCCGCGCAGATATTTGTAACTGGCTCCGATCATTATGTCTGCCCCGAGCTGCAGCACGTTGACCGGGACGACGCCGACGGCGTGGTAGGAATCGAGCAGGAGCAGCGCGCCCGCCTGGCGGCATTTCGCAGCCAGGTCGGGAATGCCTTCCAAAAGCTGGCCGGTGGAAAAGAAAGCCTGCGAAACGACGACCAGCGTGGTGTTGGACGTCACAGCACGGAGCAAGGGGTCAACCGAGAAGACAGGAGTCCCATCCGGAGCGTGGCTTTGCGCTTCGACCCATTGCATGTCTATGCGGCCTGCGGCGGCGTACTGCTTGAGCGTCATGTCGGTGGAGTCGAATTCGCCGCGCGTCGACAGGACCCGCGGCTTTCCCGGCAGGGCATTCAGCACGGCGCGCAGCCCTTGCGCGGCGGAAGTGCGCGGGACGACGTTGCTGCGGTCCTCAGCGCCAAGGATCTGCGCCAGCCGCGCGCGATAGGCTTCGCGTTCATTCAGCCACGGTCCCCAGGCCTGGCCGAGGCGTGTCGTCCATTCGCGCCAGGCTTCCGCCAGGTCGGCCTCCACCTGGTCCGGCGGCCGGCCGAGCGAATGGTTCGCCATATAGGTGACGGGCGAAGAAAGAACGCGGGTAAACAGCGGTTTGACGTGCTGTGCGATGGCTTTTTCGGTAAGCGGGCCGGGGCCGAGCTCGGTCACCCATTTTTCAGCAACTTCTGTCTGACTCATTCCTAGCCTTGTCTGAGGTGTGTGCGAACGTCCAGCAACTCGGGAAAAAAGGTGAGGTCCATAGCGCGGCGAAGGAAGGCTACCCCGGAGGAGCCGCCGGTGCCCTGTCGAAAGCCGATGATGCGTTCCACGGTCTTCATGTGGCGGAAGCGCCAGAGCTGGAAGTACTCTTCAACGTCTACGAGTTTCTCGCACATTTCGTAGGCGTCCCACCATTTGGCGTGCTCGGTGTAAATCGTGGCAAAAACTTTTGTGACTTCCTCATCGCGCTGGTAGGGGAGAGACCAGTCCCGCTCCACGGCATGGCCAGGTACAGGCAGCCCGCGGCGCGCGAGGTGGCGGAGAAACTCGTCGTACAGGCTCGGCGATTCCAGAACGTTAACCAGGTCGGTATAGGTAGCACTATCGTGGGAGAACACCGCGATCAGGTCACGGTCCTTGTTGCCGAGCAGGAACTCGATCTTGCGATATTGCGCGGACTGGAAGCCGGAAGCATGGCCCAGCACGGAGCGGAACTGGAGGTACTCGTTCGGCGTCAGGGTCTCCAGAACTGCCCACATCTCAAAGAGTTGCGTCTGGATGAGCTTGACGCGGGACAGAATTTTGAAGCAGGAATCGAGTTCATCACACTGCAGGTGGCGCAAGGCGGCGGAGAGTTCGTGGATGAGCAATTTCATCCAGAGCTCGGCGACCTGGTGCTGCACAATGAACAGAAGTTCATCGTGGTGGGGCGGCCTGGAAAGCGGCTTTTGCTGCGCCAAAAGGCCCGCAAGGCTGAGATATTCGCCATAGGAGAGCTGTCCCGCGAGGTCGCGGATAATGCTGGCCTCCAGAGGGCGGGTGTTGGTATCCTGCGGCATAGTTACTTTCGATTGAGATTTACTGTTCGGCGAATGCGCTATTGCTTATAGTATGGGAACACTGACCGGACAGCCCCAGTCTCCGGTGAGTTTTCGAGCGGGGTTCGTCGGATGCGATATTCTGCTTGCGGAGAATGGAATTGAGTCCAGAGGTCAATGCAAAAGCGGTGGGTCGCAGTGTCGGCGCTCAGGCGTTAAGCAAGCACGCCTGCCCCAACTGCAAATCGAAAGTGGTGCGCCGCACGCGCAGGAAAGGCTTCCTGCAGCGCTTTGTCCTGCTGCGCTTTGGGCTCTACCCCTGGGTGTGCCGTGAATGCAAGCACCGGTTCCTGCTGGGCTCGCGCCGTGACGATACGTTCGGGTACATCGACGATCCGCGCTAAACTTTTCGTTTCAAGAGCATAAAGCCGGCCACCCTGGCCGGCTTTGCTGTTTTCAGATTCCCGCGCGGGCTTATCCGGCGGCCGCCTCCCCAGTTGCCGGCGGATCTTTGCGCCGCAGTAATCCTGCGGAAAGGAACGCCATCAGCAAGCCGACCGGGAGCGGCTCTATCAGGGTGAGGGCAACGTTGTAGAGCGGGTTCTTGTAGAGCTGCTTTACCTTATCGACGTCCTGTTCTTTCTTCTGTAATGCTTCCGGCGTGGCCCCGTCGGCCTTGGCTCTTGCGATTTCATACGCGCCGTATTTGTCCATGAAGTCCGGCATGAATTCGAAGTACATGACCTCCCACGTCGCGACGTAGAAGCAACAGGTGATGAGCATGATGGAGCAGCCGACGGCAAGGGCTTTGCCGAAGGTGATGCGACCGCCGGAATAATTGTCGCGGTAGGAACGGACACCAAAAAACACAAGCAGGAACGCGGCGACCATGATCGTGTAGCCGACAACCAGGCTGTGGCCGTACCCGATGCGTGACGACAGCGGGACGCTGATCGACATCAGGACCGCGATGATGACGCCGGAAATGGTTCCGAAAATAAGGACGACGCGCTTCATGTGTGTAGCCTCCCTGGCAAAGTTCGGCGTTCCGGGCCGGATTGTCGTCATGCGTTTGAGTGATTTTTGGTGAATTGCGTCGAAATCATTCGTTCCGGTGACGGGTTTCAGGGCAGCAGTCCCATTTCCTTGCCTCGCTGGACGGCGTGCGTGCGCCGCCTGGCCCCGAGTTTGTCAAACGCCCGGCTGCAATGCGTCTTGACGGTGTTCTCGCTGACGAACAGCGTAGTGGCAATTTCGCGATTGCTCATCCCGCGGGCGATCAGGGCGAGGATTTCCATTTCGCGGGGAGTAATGCCGAGGTCGTCCTGCTTCGCCCGGTCAGGAACGAACGGATGGACGGCGGGGACGGTGACCTGCCTGATGACGACCTTCGTGCGGCGGGAGGTGAGCCTGAGGCCGAGCCAGATTCCCAGCGCGGCGAAAATGGCCGCGACGAGGGCGCCATAAATCTCGACGGAATTCTCAACGACCAGAAAGCGGTACTGGGTCCACTGCAACACGGCGATCAGGACGCCGCCGACGATTCCGAGCGTGAGCAGATGCCGCTTCATGGAGGGCTGGGCATCATGGTACGGCGGCGGTATGGCTCGTGGTACGAAAAAAATCGCGGGCCAAGGCCCGCGATTCATATAGCCCGGATAAGTACTGGCTAATCCGGAGAGCCGCTGCCGGAGCCTTTTTGCGCGACTACTTTCTCGGCGGACTGCTCCAGGGTTTCGGCCTGCGGCAGGTAGTTCAGCGCCTTCTGGACCATCGGGTCCCAGTTGGCGCGGACTTCGAGGCCCGCGGACTGGCCGAAGACGGTGGTGAACAGCGCGGCCTTGATGGAGTCCGAGATGTAGTCCTGGACGGCGGTAAAGTCGGCGTCGGTGTATTCGATCTTCTGGGTCGCGAGGAATTGTTTGAACTGCTGCAGGACCTCATCGTTGACCTGGAAGTCTTTGCTGACCTGGTGGGTCAGCAGGTAGTGGTTCGCGAAGTCAAAGAACGAGCGGTGCTGGAGCAGGGTGTCTTCGAGGGGCGTGGACTTGGGCGTTTCGATCTTGTCGTCCGGGGTGATGCCGCCGCCGCCATAGACTGTGCGGCCGGAATCCGTCAGTTTAACTTCCCGGTTCGCCTTGTCCGGCTGCGAGCCGTCGTGGTTGTAGTAGTAGTCGTACAGCGAGACGCCGTTATAGTTGCGCTGGATGAGGCGTCCGCTCGGCGTGTAGTAGTGGTAGGTCGTGAGCGCGAGTCCGGTGTTGTCGCTGAGCGGATACACCGTCTGCACGAGGCCCTTGCCAAACGTGGTTTCGCCGACGACAAGGGCGCGATCGTGGTCCTGCAGCGCCCCGGAGACGATCTCCGCCGCTGAGGCCGTACCTTTGTTGACCAGGACGACGATCGGGTAGGTTCCGCTGCTGCCGTGGCTGGCGCGATAGACCTGGTCCGGGTATGCGCGACCGCGCTGGGAGACGATAATCTGCCCCTTGCGCAGGAACTTGTCGCAGACCGCCACCGCTTCATTCAGAAGACCACCGGGATTGCCGCGCAGGTCGAGTACCAGGCCGTGGATGTCGCCGAATTTGTCCAGCGCTTCTCCGACCTCGGTCCCGGTCGTTTCCATGAAATTGGTGATGTGGATATAGCCGACGCCGGGCCGGATGAGGTAGGCAAGGTCGACAGAATAGCGCGGAATCTCATCGCGCATCAGCGAAAAAACCAGCGGCTTGTCCACGCCTTCACGCCCGATAGATACGTTGACCGGCGTATTGCGGGGGCCTTTGAGGACGTTGGCGACGTCCTCGCTGGTCATTTTCTCTGTACTCTTGCCGTTGACCGCGAGGATGATGTCGCCCGGATGGATGCCTGCCTTGAAGGCGGGGGTTCCGGCGAACGGCAGGATTACGACGATCTTTGAACCCTGCTGCTGGATCTGCATGCCGACGCCGTAATATTTGCCGTGCTGCTCTTCGCGCATGGCGGCGTAGGTCTTGGGGTCGTAGAAGTTGGAGTGGGGATCCAGGGTGCGGAGCATGCCCGGGATGGCGCCGTCGTAGACGGTACGGTCGATTTCCTTCTGGTTGAAGGGATCGGCGTAGTTGGCTTCGACCATGGCGTAGACGCTGGTGAACTGTTTCAGACTGTCGCGCAGCGCGGGCTGGTCCGTCGCGGCCTGTGCGCCAAGCCGTTGTTCAAGCACTGTCCCGGTAACGGCGCAGACGGCCAGAAACAGGACGACGGAGATGGCGGAGCGGAGCCGGCGGGAGCGGTCGGGTGTTACAGCCATGGAAAGGATTCCTTTTAGGGTCCGGAACGTCTCAGGATTAGACGGCGAACGTTAGGAAAAGTATACCCGGGCTGAGGGGGCTTGCTAAAGGGCTTTCCGGCCGGATCAACCCGGGTTTCGCCCCGCAAACGTTACACCGTCCATGGTTTCCGCGCGTAGAATAGGGCATCAGTCCCACGCGCATTTTTCTGGAGTTTTCTCGAATGAGTTTCAAGTTGTCGCCTGCCGTTTTTCCCTTGTTGGCCTTGTTTGCAGTTCCTGCCTTGCCGGGCCAGCAGGCGCCTGCTGCCCAGAAGCCGGGTACCGGTGCGGCCCAGCCGACGCTTTCCTCGCTCCCGGCGGCGAACTCGCCCGAGGCGGACCGTCCGGCAGTGCCGGTGGCCGAGATTGTGGTCCGTATTAACGACCAGGTCATCAGCAAGGCAGACCTGGAGCGGGCAAACCAGCAGCTTACCGAAGACCTTAAGGAAGACAACGCGGGCCCGGAAGAAGCCGAGAAGCGTCGCGCGCAGCTGCTCTCCGACTTGATTGACCAGCAGTTACTGCTTTCCCGCGGCAAGGAGATGAACCTCAATCCGGACGACGAAGTGATTCGCCGCCTGGATGAGATTCGCAAGCAATACCACCTGGATTCACTGGAAGACCTGGAAAAGGCGGCGCGAGCGCAGGGAGTTTCGTTTGAGGACTTCAAGCAGAACATCCGCAACGGCGTGATTACGCAGCAGGTGATCCGGCAGGAAGTGTCGCAGAACGTTCACCTGACCTCGACAGACGCCATGGCTTTTTACGAGAAGCACCGCGACCAGTTCGTGGTTCCGGAGAGCGAGCGGCTGAGCGAGATTCTGCTGCCCGCGGGAGAAAGCGACGAGCAGGTAGCCGCGGCCAGGGCAAATGCGGACAAGATTTATCAGCAGCTCAAGGGCGGTTCGGATTTTGCGACGATGGCGAAGGCCGTTTCGACCGGACCGACGGCGCAGCAGGGCGGCGACCTTGGTGTCTTCAAGCGCGGACAGCTGGCCAAGGAACTCGAGGATAAGACCTTTGCCCTGAAGGCCGGAGACATTACCGAGCCGGTGCGCACAAAACAGGGCTTCGTCATCCTGAAGGTGAACGAGCACACCAACGCCGGGGTGCAGCCGTATGAACAGGTGCGCGAACAGGTGATGCAGGAGGCCTACAACCAGCGCATGCAGCCCGCGTTGCGCGCCTACCTGACCAAGCTGCGCGAAGACGCGTTCATCGACATCAAGCCGGGTTATACCGACATCCATGCCAGCCCGAACGAGACAAAGCCGGTGTTCAGTGCGTATGCGCCGCCGCCAAAGAAGAGCAAGAAGGCAAGGGCGGTGAAGTACCGTTTCCGCGACCGCAGCCAGATGCCGGTAAAGCAGCCGAAGGTCGAGCCGGTGAAGGAGCAGCCGCTGCCGGGCGGACCAACGGCCGGCGCGATTCCAGCCTATGAGCAGGCCGCCGCGCATCCGGCGCCGCAACCGCCGCCGCCGCCCGCGCCGCTGCCCAATTCCAAGCAGGCGAAGACCGCCGCGCGGATGAGCCAGCAGAAAACGACGAAGACCACCAAGCCCGTGAAGGTGCGCTTCGGCCAGGGACAAAAGGCTGCGCAGCTTCCTCCCTCGTCAACCGATCAGGCCGCGACGGAGACTTCCGCGAGCGCGGCCCAGACAGCAGCGACGACGCCGGACAACGACACGGCGCGCTTGTCGCCGGAATCGCGCAAGATCCTGGGCGAGGCGCCGGAGGTCAAGCAGCCCAAGACGCGCATGCAAAACGAGCCGCACGTGAGCCGCGCGCAAGCCCACGCGCACTCCGAGCAGGAACGGGCTTCAGAACAAGCTCCGCCGCCGGATGCGACCGAAGTGGCGACGAGCAAGGTCAATTCCGCCCCGTTGGGCTTGAACGGCGGCACCGCGAATCCGCCGAAGATCAAGCCGACCGAAAAGACGCGCATTGCCGAAACGACCAGGACATCGGTGCCTGACAAGCCGAATGCCGGAACTCCAGGCGCGGAAACCTACAAGCCGGACGCTCCGGTCGCGCAGACGCAGGACCAGCAGCCGAAGAAGCGGCACAAGCTGTTCGGCATCATTTAGGTCGCAGCGATGAAGGACTTCTTTGTTGGCGACGCCCCGCAGCGCATGGGCGAGGACGTGGACTCTTTTTTCGTCCTCGCGGCTTTTGCGCGCAAGCAGAAGAAGTCTGGCGAGCCCTACCTCGCATTGACGCTGAGCGACAAGACCGGGCAGGTGGAAGCCAAGTTGTGGGACCGCGTCGAGAAAATTTCCCTGCGCCCGGGCATATACGTCAAGGCGCGGCTTTGCTTTGAGATTTTTAACGACCGGTTGCAGGCGGTTGTGAAGTATGACCCCAAGACCGGCGATCCGCTGCTACGGCAGGCGCGCCCCGAGGAAATCGATCCGGCGGATTATCTGCCGGCAACCGAAAAGAGCGTTGACGCGTTGTGGACGCAGTTGCGGGCGACAGTCGCGGCTTTCGAGAATGCCGATCTGCGCGCGCTGCTGGACGCTTTCCTGGATGACCCGGAAATCGCCGCGGCACTGCGACGTGCGCCCGCGGCGCGTGCGTTGCACCACGCGCGGCTGGGCGGCCTGCTGGAGCACAAGGTCGAACTGGTGGAGGTTTGCGATTCGGTCGCGGCGATTTTCCCTGACGTCCAGCGTGAACTGCTGCTGACCGGCGCAATCCTGCATGACATCGGCAAGATCCATGAGCTGTCGTACGAGACGTCTTTTCAATACACGACGGAAGGCCAGCTTCTCGGGCATATTTCGATTGGGTTGCGCATGGTCCGGGACAAGCTGGCGGCGCTGCCGGACTTTCCGCCGCGCCTGGCATTGCTGGTCGAACACATGGTGCTGAGCCATCATGGGCACTACGAGTACGGCTCTCCAAAGCTGCCGATGACTTCCGAGGCGATGATGCTGCACATGCTAGACGACCTGTGCGCCAAGATGGAGTTGTTCCGCGGCGAGCTGGCGGAACATGCGCGCGGCGGCGACGCGGCTTCGCTGACGGGATACGTTCGCGCGCTGGAACGGCCGATATTGGATTCCCGCGCCTTTGTTCGCGGCGAGCCCACGATTGTCGATCTTCCGGAGCGCGAGGCTGCCGACAACGGTTTCGCGAACTCGGAATCATCTGCCGCCGTGCAGGCCGAGCCGCAGGACTCGGCCGAAGCGCGGGAGCTGGTGCGGCGGACGCTTGAATCCGCGGGCCTGCCGGCGCTGTTCAGTGCCGCGAGCATCGCAGAGCGGGAAGCGGTCCCGGCCGAAGAGGAAGCGTGAACTATCTCCTCAAGACCGAGCCGGGCGTCTACTCCTTCGCGCAGCTGCAGGCTGACAAGCAGACCGTGTGGGACGGGGTGACGAATCCGCAGGCGGTGAAGAATCTTCGGGAGATGAAGCCGGGTTCAAGGCTGGTGCTGTATCACACCGGTGAAGAGCGCCGCGCCGTCGGGACCGCGACCGTGGTCAGCGTGGACGCAAGCGATCCCAAGGTTCCGCTGGTGACAATCAAGGCAGGCAGGCCGCTGGCACATCCGCGGACGCTGGCGGAGATCAAGGCGGAGAAGATGTTTGCGAATTCACTGCTGGTCAAGATCGGCAGGCTCTCCGTTGTGCCGCTGACAGATGAGCAGTATGGCTGGCTGACGGCGAAGTAGCGCGAGCGCGTGACAACGTAGAATCATTCGTTACGATGCTGCGCTTTCAAACAGCAGGAGAGAGCCACGGCGAGAGCCTTGTCGCGATCGTTTCCGGCATGCCGGCGGGCGTCGCGGTGGATTTCGAGTTTGTCGATCGCGAGCTGTGGCGGCGCCAGCAGGGCTACGGCCGCGGGGGCCGCATGCGCATAGAGAGCGACCATGCGCATTTTGTCAGCGGCGTGCGGCATGGCAGGACGATCGGTTCGCCGATTGCGATGCTGCTGGCGAACAACGACTGGAAAAATTGGACGGAGGCGCTTCCCGTTGCAGCGGGCGATCCGGCGCAGCACAAAGCGGTCGCTTCTCCACGGCCTGGCCATGCGGACCTGGCGGGCGCGCTCAAGTTCAACTTTCCCGATGCGCGTTACGTGTTGGAGCGGGCATCGGCGCGGGAAAGCGCCGCGCGTGTTGCCTGCGGCGCTCTCGCGAAGCTGTTTCTACGCGCGCTTGGGATCGAAGTGGCGAGCCACGTCGTCGCTGTCGGCGCGGCAAAGCTGGAACGCGATGCAGCATGGGAAGAGATTGCCGCGCTGCGGGATCGCGGTGAGATTCTGCTGCACTGCGTGGACGCCGACGCCGAGCAGGCGATGAAGGCCGAAGTGGACGCCGTGCTTCGCACGGGCGACACGATCGGCGGGATATTTGAGGTGGTCGTGCATGGCGCGCCGGCCGGGCTGGGCAGTTACGCGAGTTGGGATGAGCGGCTGGATGGGCGGCTTGCCGGAGCGGTGATGAGCCTGCAGGCGGTGAAGGCGGTGGAGATTGGCCGTGGCGTGACGGCGGCTGTTTCGCGCGGTTCCGACGTGCATGACGCGATTGCTTATGCGGAGGCGAAAGACGGCGCGCCGACGCGCTTCACCCGGGAGCGCAATAACGCCGGCGGCATCGAGGGCGGGGTGTCGAATGGCGAGGACGTTATCGTGCGCGGGCATCTGAAGCCGATTTCGACGCTTCGCCGGCCGCTCGCGTCGGTGGATTTTGCTACGCGCGAGCCGGTGAAGGCTGCCTATGAACGCAGCGATGTCTGCGTGGTTCCGGCAGCGGCGGTCGCGGCGGAGGCGATGGTTGCGCTGACGATCGCGCAGGCAGCGCTGGAAAAATCTGGTGGCGATTCAATGACGGAAGTGGAGCGCAACTGGCGGGGTTATCTTGACCAGTTGCGGAAGTTCTAGATGATTTATCCGATTGTGAAATATCCCGAGAAGGTGCTGGAGCAGAAAGCATCTCCGGTGACAAAATTCGATGCCGAGCTGGCGAAGCTGGTCGACGACATGTTCGAGAGCATGTATGAGGCCAAGGGAATCGGTCTGGCTGCGCCGCAGATCGGAATTTCCAGACGCCTGACCGTCATTGACATTTCCTTTAAAGAAGATCCCGGGCAGAAGCTGGTGCTCATCAATCCCGAGATTCTGCTGCGCGAAGGCAAGCAGTACGAGGAAGAAGGCTGCCTGAGCCTGCCGGACATCAGAGAAAAGGTGCAGCGTGCGGCGCATGTCCGGGTGCGCGCGCAGGACGTGAAAGGCGGCTGGCATGAGTACGAAGGCGAGGAGTTGCTGGCGCGCGCTTTTCAGCACGAAATCGACCATCTGGACGGCATTCTTTTCCTGTCGCGGGTTTCCAAACTGAAGCGCGACCTCGCGTACCGGAAAATTCGCAAGCTGATTGCCGCCGGCGAGTGGTGATGCGCATCGTCTTTTGCGGCACGCCGCAATTTGCGGTGCCCTGCCTGGAGGCCGTTGTGGCGGCAGGCCATGACGTTGCGCTGGTGCTGGCGCAGCCTGACCGGCCCGCCGGCCGCGGGATGAAGATGGCGGCTCCGGCTGTGAAACTGGCAGCCGAGGGGTTGCAGATCCCCATCATGCAACCGGAAAAGATCAAAGCCAACGAAGAACTGCGCGCGAGGTTGCGGGAGATTGCGCCGGATGTGATTGCTGTTGTCGCGTACGGCCGGATTCTTCCGCAATGGATGCTGGATTTGCCGAAGTTCGGCTGCGTGAACGTTCATGCTTCGCTGCTGCCGAAGTATCGTGGCGCTGCGCCGATCCAATGGGCACTGGCGAACGGGGACGTGGTGACCGGCGTGACGACCATGCAGATGGACGCCGGGCTGGACACGGGCGACATGCTGCTGCGGGAAGAGCTTGCCATTGAACCGAAATGGCGCGCTCCCGAGTTGGCGGAGGCGTTATCGCACCTGGGCGCGAAGCTTCTCGTGGCCACGCTGAATGCCATCGCGGCCGGCACTGCGCACCCGACGAAGCAGAATTCATCCGAGGCGACGTATGCGCCTTTGCTGCGTAAAGAGGATGGCCGTGTCGACTGGACGCGACAGGCAGAGGAGATTCGTAACCGCTGGCGTGCTTTTTATCCCTGGCCGGGCACGCACACCCTTCTCGGCGAGGAAGTAATGCAGATACGAGAACTGCGGCTGGCGTCAGAATTCCGGGCGCAGCGTGACGGTCCTGGGACTTTTGTCGTGAACAACGGCCGTTGGTTTGTTGCCTGTGGCGATGCTGCATGGCTGGAGTTGATGGAAGTGCAGATGGCCGGGCGACGGGCCGTTTCGGCCACGGAATTCCTCCGCGGGAATACCCTGGCCGGCATGGAGCGGCTGGGCTGACGATGCAGGTCTCAGCAGCTCGACGCGCGGCATTTGACGTGTTGCGCGGCGTCGCGGCAGGCGGTCATGCGGACGATGTGTTGCACGGCCATGCTCTGCAGGCATTAGAGCCGCGCGACGCTGCGCTGGCCACTGCGCTGGTGATGAGTGTGCTTCGCTGGCAGCGCGTGCTCGACGCCGCCTGGCGGGCGAAAGTCCGGGACGCTTCTCGTACGCCGGAGGCGGCAACGCTCGCGCTTCGCGTGGGGCTTGCGCAACTGTGGCTGATGGACCGCATTCCTCCGCACGCCGCGCTGAGCGAATCCGTGGAGCTGGTCAAGCTTAGCGGTGAACCCCAGGCAGCGGCTATGGTGAATGCGGTGCTGCGAGCGCTGCAGCGCGGCGGACGCCCAAGGCTTTCCGCGCTGGACGCACAGGCGCCGTGGATGCTCGAACGCTGGCGCGTCAACTTTGGGGATGACGCGGCGCTGCGCGTGGCGGAAGCGAACCAGCGGGAGCCGCAGCGTGCCGTCAGGGCGAGCGGCAGCGGAGCCGCGCTGGCGCCGGCGGCATATCTGTCTCGCGCGTTTTTCGCAACGGCTCCACAGAGCAACGAAGATGGCGTGCGCGTGCAGGATGAAGGCTCGCAACTCGTCGCGGAACTGGCTGCGCATGCCGCGAGCAACGCGAAGTGCGTGCTGGATGCCTGCGCCGCACCGGGCGGCAAGACTGCGGTCCTCGCCGAGTTGCTGCCTGCGGCCAGAATTGTCGCGGTTGATCTGAGCGCGGCGAGACTGCGCACGATGCAGCGGCTTTTGCCGGAAGCGCTTCGTGAACGCGTGGAAACTGTTCAGTCCGACGCCGGGGAACTTCCGCCAGACGGACCTTTGGCTGGACCATTCGATCTTGCCCTGGTGGATGCGCCCTGCTCGGGCACCGGGACCCTGGCGCGCAATCCGGAAATCAAGCTGCGGCTGAGCGAAAGCGATCTGGCCCGGCAGGCGCAACGGCAGATGCGTATCCTGCGCAGCGTCTGGCAGCGGGTCAGTCCTGGCGGAACTGTGGTCTATTCCACCTGCTCGCTAGAGCCGGAAGAGAATGCAACCGTCATCGATCAATTTTCCAGAAGCGCGCCGGAGGCGAAAATTATCCCAGCCGCGGAGGTATTGCAGCGCATGCAGACGGACGGAGCGTTGCGCAACGGGGCCCTGGCGGTGCTTCTCGCTACCGCGCTTCGCGGCGATTTCCTGCAGACACTTCCCGGTGTGCATTCCTGTGATGGTTTTTTTGCGGCGATACTGCGAAAGCGAATGTGAAAGACGCTAACGCGCAACTGTGAACTGCACGGTCTGGCCAAGTGAAACGCGGCTGCCCGGCGCGGGATGCTGCGCGATGATGATGCCGGTGCGGGCCCCCAACGGGGCGGACCCGGCGCCTGCGGAGGCAATCTGCGGGTCGGCGTACTGCGGGGAAGCGAGATGTAGACCGGCGCCGGCAGCTGCGACGGAAGCCTGCGAAACCGGAAGGCCGACCCAGGAAGGCATGACGTAGCTCGCACTTGCGGCGGGCGCTTCCGCGGCCACCAGGATGCTGACGCGCGGACGGTCAACGCCCTGTGCGTCCGCCTGCGGGTCCTGCGCGACGACAGTGCCGGGCTTGATTCCGGCTTGCGGCAGCGTGGCGACGGTGCCGACGTCGAGCCCGGCCCGGCGGATTGTGAGTGTGGCTGTGCGCTCATCCAGGCCGGTGACGTTCGGTATGGAAATTTTCTGCGGGCCGAGGCTTTCGACCAGGCGCACGGTCCACTCGCGCCGGACGACCGCGCCCGGCTCCGGGGTCTGCTGCAGGACGCGGCCGGCGGGTATGTCTGTTGAGTAAAAGCGGTCTGCGAGGGAAGAATTCAGCCCCTCGGCGGCGAGCTTGTGCATGGCGTCAGCCATGGTCATTCCAGCCAGTGCCGGGACCTGCACTTCCGTGCCGTGAATCGCGAGCCGCATGGTCGTGATGGCGGCAATCATCGCAATACCGACCAACGCGATAGCCATGAGCAAGAACTTGAAGTAGCGCTGGATCATCGGCGGTTGTCCGTGGCAGGTTCAGGATGGATGAGCACGCGTGATACCTGCGGGGCGGCAATGCGCACGCGGGACTCGACAGCGGTGATGATGTCATGGACGCGGCCCATGGGCAGGTCGTCCGGCAGCGTGCAGTGGCAGCTGACCTGGATGCGATCATCATCGACGCGACGAGCCGTGACATCGTGAACGTCCAGGATTTCTCTGTCCTGCGCGGCGCTTTCCCGCAGCAGGGTTTCGATTGGCTTGGAAACAGCCGTGCGGCCGCTTTCCGCGATGTTGGCCGGTTCGCTCTCAATATGCGTGAGAACGGTTGCTATTTCCGGCGAGTCGCGCCGGATGTCCGCCTCAAGGCGGGTGACGAAATCATGGGCATCGCGAAGCGTCATCTCCTCGGGCACTTCGACGTGCTGTTCCACGGCAAACCTTCCATGGTCGTCACGTACGGACAGGTCATGCACGGCGACGTTGTAGAGCGCTGCTGCTGCCCGGACGCGGTCAAAAACGCTTTCATCCCGCGAGGCGCGCGGCACGGTGTGAATCACGACATCGCTGTCGGGAAGCGTGCGCTGGACGGCTTCGGTCACGTCGCGGGTAAGCTGCTCGGAGCGCTGGAAGGTGAGTCCTCGCGACATGCCCACGGTGAGGTCGACAAAGTATTTCGCGCCGGACCGCCGCACGCGCACGCGGTCCACACTGAGCACACCCGGGACCGTGCGGAGCGTTGCCTGGACGAGCAGGCTCTCCTGTTCGGGCTCGGCATCGGTGAGTTGCGCAATCGTCGGCGCCGCGAGCCGCCACGTCGAATACAGAATTACGACGGCTACAAATAATGCGGCGACGCTGTCGCCATATTCCAGCCAGCTGATGTGCAGCCTGCGGCCGAGCAGAACGCACAGCAGCCCCACGGCCACACCGGTCCCGGTGTACATGTCGGTGCGGAAATGCACAGCGTCGGCTTCAAGGGCGGGGCTGTGGTGGCGGTCGGCGGCGTGGCGCAGCGATCGCGAGCGGCCGGCGTCCACCGCGACCGACAGTGCAAGGACAATGAACGGCCAGATGCTGAGCGTGACTACATCGCTGTGGGTTCGAATGCGGAGAAGGGCTTCCCGCATGATCCAGCCGGCGGAAAACAACATGAAGAAGATTTGTACAAATGCGGATACGTTCTCGAACTTGCCGTGGCCGTAGGGATGGTCAGCGTCCGCGGGCCGGGAGGCGATCTGGACGGAAACGACTGTCATGGCGGCGGCGATCAGATCAAGCCCTGAATGGGCTGCCTCGGACAGCAGTCCAATGCTGTGCGCAGCCAGTCCGACAAGCAGCTTCAGCAGCGTGATGGCTGCAGCGGCCAGCAGGGAAGCGAGCGCGACCTGCCGCTTGTCTTCAGCCGCGGTCGTGATGTTGTAGTTCGCCATGCGCGCTCTCAGTCTCTCGCTATTTGACAAGCACGTACAGGCCGGCGATGCCGAATGTGTAGGAAGTCCATTGCGCACGGGAGAATCCCGCCGCGCGGGCGCGGGCGAGCAGCTCCGGGGGTTGCGGGAATCGGGCTACCGATTGGGGCAGGTAGCGATACGCCTCGCCGGCGCCGGAGATGGCCGCGCCTATACGCGGGAGGACATGGTGAAAGTAAACATCGTATCCACGCCCCAGCAGGCCGGACGGTTCATTGCACTCCAGGATTCCAAGCCGGCCGCCGGGCTTGAGCACGCGATGCGCTTCGCACAAGGCTGCATCGTAATCGGGCAGGTTGCGAAATCCGAACGCTGTCGTTGCGAGATCGAGGCTGTTGTCGCCAAAAGGCAGATGCATCGCGTCACCTTCGACGGCGCGGACGCCGGGGCGCGAAAAGACTCTTGTGCCCTGGGCGAGCATGTTCGGCGAAAAGTCGAGCGCGACGATGGGTTCGCCATCGGCCGGACGGTGGCGCAGCAGCGCTTCCGTCATGGAGCCGGTGCCGCAGCAGAAATCGAGGATGCGGGCTTCCGGGCGCGCGAGCTCTTCCCGAAACGTCCGGGCAGCGCGGCGCCACCAGAGTGCGGCGACGTTCAGTGACAAGAGCCGGTTCAGCAGGTCATAGCGCGGCGCGATATCTTCAAAGATCTGCCGCACGGCGCGTTGCGACGAAGCTGCGTCCACGGCGCCCGCGGGCGCTGCTCCCTTGACACCGCTCATCGCGCGGCCTCCGCCAGGACCGTTCGCAGTGCCGCGCGCGCGGCGCCCGCCGGGAGTTCTGCGACGCGGGCTTCGCCAATGGCCGCAGTCAGGATGAAGCGCTGGGAGCTGCGCGTGTGCTTCTTGTCGCGATTCATGGCGGCGAATACCTGTTTGTCTGACACCCCGAAACGCGGCAAGGGACCGTAGCTTTGGATGAGCGCCCGCATGCGCTGTGCTTCTGATGCTCGCAACATGCCGGAGCGCTCGCTGGCGGTGATGGCGGCGAGCATTCCCCACGCGACGGCCTCGCCATGTTTGAGGGCGCGGTAATGCAGCGCAGTTTCGATGGCGTGCCCGAATGTGTGGCCGAAGTTGAGCAGCATGCGCTGTCCGCTTTCATGCTCGTCCGCGGAGACGATGCGTGCTTTAACGCGGGCCGTGCGCGTGACGACTTGCTCGATCACTCGCGGCTCGCGGCCGAGCACCTGCTCGCGTTTTGTCTCGAGCAGATGGAACAGCGCAGCATCGCCCAGAATTCCGGACTTGATGCATTCAAACAGGCCGGCCCGAAATTCGCGGTCCGGGAGCGTCGCCAGCGTGTCGATGTCGCTCATGACGGCGAGCGGCGGGTGGAACGCTCCAACCAGGTTCTTGCCTTCGGGAATGTCGACACCGGTCTTGCCCCCGATGGCGGAGTCAACCTGGGCGAGCAATGTTGTCGGCACCTGCACGTAGCCGATGCCGCGCATGTAGGTCGCGGCCAGAAAGCCGGCGAGGTCGCCGGTGACTCCTCCGCCCAGTGCGACGAGGATGGAATCGCGCCTTGCTCCCGCGTGGGCGAGTTCGGATTGCAGGCGGGCGTATTCGCGCAATGACTTGGCGCGCTCGCCGTCAGGATGCAGGAGGACCGTCGGCTGGTTGCGGCGCGGCCAGGCTGCAAGCAGCGACTGGCCCCACAGGGCCAGGACGCGCGGGGTTGTCACAACCACGCTGTGGCGGTCGCGCACGGCGTCGTGCCGCGCGATTCCTGCCAGCAGGTTGCGGCCGATTTCCACGGCATAGTCGCCCTGGCGGCTGCGGATGCGAATGCGGGGCATGCTAAGGCCATCGTATCGAATGCGACGCGACGGAACCGAACGCGCGGCGAGGCGTGGCATGCGGGGCAATGCGTGCTAGGCTCGAACGTTATGCGTCTGCCGCGCGAAGTTGATTTTCTGGTGATTGGCGCGGGCATTGCGGGACTGCGCGCGGCGGAGCAGCTCGCGACCGGCGGCGACGTCCTGGTCGTCACGAAGCAGCAACTGGCCGAGTCGAACACGCAGTACGCGCAGGGCGGCATTGCGGTGGCGATGGGCGGCGGCGAAGACGTTGACCTGCACTGGAAAGATACCCTGGCCGCCGGCGATGGCCTGGTGGACGAGCGGGCGGCACGCGCACTGGTGGAAGAAGGGCCGGCGCGCGTGTCGGAGCTGGTGGATTGGGGCACCGAGTTCGACCAGGAGCATGGCGAACTGCTGCGCACGCGTGAGGGCGCGCACTCGCTGCCGCGCATTCTGCACGCGCATGGTGACGCTACCGGCAGGGAAATTGGCCGCGCGCTGCTGCGGCGAGTGCGCGCCAATCCGCGGGTGCAGGTTGTGCCCTGGGTCGAACTGCACGAGTTGTTACTGCAGGACGGGCGCGTGTGCGGCGCGATGCTGCTTGCGGACGGGGAACTGCAAGCGGTCCGCGCGCGGGCTGTGCTGCTGGCAAGCGGCGGCGCGG
The DNA here is from genome assembly GCA_963848685.1 of uncultured Acidobacteriaceae bacterium. Taxonomy (GTDB): domain Bacteria; phylum Acidobacteriota; class Terriglobia; order Terriglobales; family Acidobacteriaceae; genus CAWKED01. The sequence continues at coordinate 444,393 of CAWKED010000001.1, forward strand.
GCAGCGTCTACAGCGACTCAACGAATCCGCCCGGCGCGACTGGCGATGGCATTGCCGCGGCGTGGCGGGCAGGCGCGGACATCGAGGACATGGAGTTTTTCCAGTTCCATCCGACGGCGTTGAGCCTGCCCGGAGTGCGCCGATTTCTACTCAGCGAAGCGCTGCGCGGCGAAGGAGCGGTGTTGCGCAATGCAAGCGGCGAGCGCTTTATGCCGCGCTATCACGCCATGGAAGAGCTGGCGCCCCGCGACGTAGTGGCGCGTGCGATCACGCGCGAAGGGATTGGCCCCCGTGGCGAGGCGCTTCCGGTCTATCTCGACATGCGGCATGTCGAAGGTGATCTCGATGCGCGCTTTCCGGTAATTTCTGCATTCCTGCGGGAGCGTGGTCTGTCGCTGCGCGAGGACCTTATTCCGGTGCGGCCGGCCGCGCATTACCTGATGGGTGGCGTCCGGACAGACCTGCACGGGCGCACGTCGCTGCACGGCTTGTATGCCGCGGGAGAAGTGGCGTGCACGGGCGCCCACGGCGCGAACCGGCTGGCAAGCAATTCCTTGCTGGAAGGGCTGGTGTTCGGCGAGCGCGCCGCGCGGGCGATGATTCAGGAAGCGGCAGCAACTGGTGACTGCGTTGCTCCTGAAAATCTGCAGGTGTTTGTTGCTGCGGATGAGGAAGAACTCCGGGCGATGCAGGCAGAGATGTGGCTGGACGCGGGGCTGCTGCGCGATCGCGCCGGACTGGAGCGCGCGCTGGCGTGGCTCGAGGCGCACGCATCGTTGCGGCAGACGACGGCGCGCAATCTCTATGACGTCGCGAGGCTGATCGTTCGCGCGGGGCTGGCCCGCGAGGAAAGCCGCGGCGCGCATTTCCGGCTGGATTTCCCGCAGCGGAATGACGCGAAATTCCAAAGGCACTCGTCGATTTGCGGCGATTCGGTCTCGTTCACTTAATTGCCAGGGTGGGCTGTGGCGGCGGTTGTTTCGGAAACGCCAGCGATAGTCCGATCGTCACCGCAAGGATCACGGCGATGCCGGCGAGCGACCACTCCGGGCTCAGTTCGTGCCAATCCGCGATGAGCATCTTTATGCCGACAAAGCACAGGATGGCGGCGACACCGCTTTGCAGGAAGCGGAAGCGGCGCACAGCTTCAACCACGGCAGGGAACAGCGAGCGCAGGCTGAGCACGGCGAGAATGTTCGAGGTGTAGACGACGAAGTAATCCCGCGAGAGCGCGAGCACGGCAGGAATGGAGTCCAGCGCGAAGACCAGGTCTGTGACTTCGACCGCCAGCAGCGCGAGCAACAGGCCGGTGATGTGCCAGCGCTTGTTGCGCCGCACCATAAAGGCATGCGTACCGCAGTCCTCGGCAACCGGCAACTTCTGCAACAGCCATCGCAGCCATCGCGGGATCTCTGCGGTGTCGTTTTTCTCAAACAGGAAGGCGACTCCGCTGACCAGCACGATGGTTCCAAACAGGTATTCCAGCCAGTGGAAACGCGCGAGCAGCGTGATGCCTCCGGCGAGCAGCGCGGCGCGCATGAGGATGGCGCCCAGGACTCCATACGTAAGCACGCGATGCTGCTGCGGGGGCGAGACGCGAAACGCCCGGAAGATGACGATGAACAGGAAGAGGTTGTCGACGGAGAGCGTCTGTTCCAGCAGATAGCCGGAGGCGAACTGCAGGCCAAGCGGGCGACCCAACCGTGTCCAGATGAACAGAAAGACCGCCAGCGCGAGGAGGAGCCAGACCAGGGCCCACCGCAACGCCTGGCGCAGGGAAGTCCCGTGCGGGCCCTTGCTGCTGAGCAAGTCGGCCGCGAGCAGCGAGCCGGCGCAGATGTGGAACGCAATCCACCAGCCGAGCGGCGCGCCCGCAACCTGCCGCGCGAGCACGTCCATCGCGTCAGCGGCGGTTCAGCGCCGCGATCGTCTCCATGGTGGTGTTGCCGACAACCATCAGGCTATGGGCGCTGATTTTGTCCATCGTGTCTTCGACGGTGTGGTGGTAGCCGTCCGGGTGCTTGGCGTCGTGCGGGCCGAAATCGAAATCAATCAGGTCGGCAACAGGAACGCCGCGCTGCACGAAGGGAAGCTGGTCGTCTTCGATCTGATTGGTGGACTTGAAGAAGTACCGGCCAAAGCCAAGTTTGTTGGCCGAAACCTGCACCATGTCCAGCAGCCACGGCGTGGAGTTGAGATCGCGCACAATGTCGAGGTCCTTGTCGCCGATCATGTCGAACAGGATGAATGCCTTGATCTGCTTCAGCGTGCCGTCGCCGGCCCATTTGGCGGCCAGGTGGCGACTGCCGTAGAGTTCGCCGGAAGTATCGGGCGCCGGGGTCCACCGGGTGGTCGCTTCTTCGCCGTCGAAGAAAACGAGCCAGATCGAGTATCCCTCGAGTCTGGTGCCGCGCAGATGGTTGGCGATTTCCATCAGCAGGCCGCTGGTTGCGGCCCCGTCATTCGCGCCGACGAAGTTTATGTTGCGCAGGGGATAGTTCGTTTCGTAATGCGAGGCCAGCACGACGACGCCCGGCTTGGTGCCGGGGAAGCGAACGATGTAGTTCGTCATTGGCAGCAGGCCGGCGGTAGTGTTCGGCGTAAAGTGATCAGCCTCAAGCTGGTCTCTTGCGAAAGTCTTGCGGATAAAGTCTTCGACCTTCGCCTTGGCGGGGCTGCCGTCCCACCGCGGTCCGTAGTTGACGATGTCCTGCGCGTAGCGGATGGCCTGTTCGCCGTTGACGCGGATGGCAGCGGCAGAGGTCATGTGTGCAGCCGGGGCGGTCGCGGGCTTGACCGGCTGCCTGTGGGCCTGTGCGGCGGCGAAAGGCGCGAGCGCCAACATCAAAACTGCGGTGCGGATTTTCATGCGGAGGCTGCCGCCTTCTCTTTCGCCTTTCGGCGCGACGGGTGGACCATGTAGGCCACGCCAATACTCACCAGGTAAAGGATAAGCATGGGCGAGGCGAAGATGCACATGCTCAGGATGTCCGGGGTCGGCGTGATGATGGCCGCGATGATGAAGATGAGGAGGATGGCGTAACGGATGTGCTTCCACATGAAGCCTGCGGAGACGATGCCGAACAGCGCGAGGAAAAAGATCAGGATTGGCATTTCAAAGACGATGCCCAGGCCAAGGATGACGGTGATGAACAGTTCTGTATATTCGCCGATGGTCACCATCGGCTTGAACTGCGTGTTGAAGTGGCCGATGAAGAACTCGAGCGCGCCCGGGTAGACGTAGTGATAACCAAACCAGGCACCGGCAAGAAACAATCCCACCGTAGCCGACATGAATGGAACGATGTAGCGCCTTTCATGCTTGTAGAGACCGGGTGAGATAAACAGCCAGACCTGGTACAGCACCCAGGGCGAGGCAAGAATGATGCCGCCGACGAGCGCTACTTTCAGGTAGAGGTTGAATGGCTCGATGGGGTTCAGGTAGACGAGCTGGGTGTCCTGGTGGTTCCTGCCCAAGGCGGTGACGATGGGCTTCTGCATGATGCCGAAAATCCATTCGTGCTTCCAGTAGGCAATGCCAAAGCCGGCAGCGATGCCGAGGATGGACAGAATCAGGCGGCGGCGGAGCTCTTCGAGATGCTCCATCAGGCTCATGCCGGGCAGCTCGGCGCGCTCGGAGACGGCCGACCGGACGTTGTCAATGACGTCAGCCATGGGAGACAGCCTGTGGGGCGGGGCCGGCGACGATTGCCGGCTCGGGGTTCGCAGTGACCTCCGGCGGCTGGGGGTCGCTGACAAAGCCGTCCTGCTGAACGACAACGTCGTCGCTGCGGGCAATGGGCGGGCCGGTTTCCGGTGGCCGCGGCCCGGACGGCGGATTCGGCGGCTGCGGGAGCGGAGTCATGAGGGAAGCAGGTGCCGCGGCGGCGGCTGTCCCGGCATTGGCCTCGGCCTTGCGGCGGCGCTCGGCGTCATCGGCGATGCGCAGTTCCTCTTCCATCTGGAACTTGAATTCGTTGGAAGCGCGGCGCAGCTCGCCCAGCAGTTTGCCGACCTGGCGGGCGATTTCCGGCAGCTTCTTTGGCCCGAAAAGGATGAGCGCGCCGAGCAAAATGAAGATGGTGTCAGGAAGGCTCACGCGTTGCTTTGATGATACCTATTCGCGACCGAGGGTTCTTCGCGGCGGCAATGACAGAACGGTCCGCCCGGGGCGCCGGATGGATACGCAGCCGCCTCTACAATCCAACCCATGAAGCGGCTTCTGGCTTACGCGGCGATTTACATCCTGTGGGGCGCTTCGTTCCTGGCGATCCGCGAGATTGTGGCTGTCGTGCCGCCATATTTTGCGGCGGGCGTGCGGTTCCTGCTGGCCGGCCTGGTGTTACTGGTCTTTGCCTGGATGCGGCGATTGCCCGCGCCGCGTGGCAGAGAGTGGCGCTCTGTGGCGATGCTTTCGGGAATCCTGTTCGTCGGCTGCTACGGACTGCTCTTTTATTCCGAGCAGAGCCTTCCGTCGGGAATCGCAGCCGTGATTGCCGCAACGATTCCGGCGTGGGTGTTTGTGATGGAGTGGCTTTGGCTGCGACGCGTCCGGCTGACCGGCCTGACCGCAGCGGGGCTGTTGCTTGGGCTGGGCGGGGTCGCGGGGCTTGTGCTGCCACCGCATTTCTTGTCGGCCGGAATGGCGGGCATCAACCATTATGCGGCGGTGCTGTCGCTGGCCAGCGTGCTTTGGGCGTTTGGAACTGTGCTGAGTACCCGGGTTCCGCTTCCCGGGTCGCCGGTCGTGAGTTCCGGGTGGGAAATGGCGCTCGGCGGGCTGGGGCTGCTGGCGGTCTCCGGGTTGCTGGGCGAATGGCACCGGGTGACGCTTTCGGCGTGGACGGCGAAGACTGTGCTCGGCATGGTCTACCTGATTGTTTTCGCGTCTGTGCTGGCTTTCAGCGCGTATGTGTACCTGCTTGCCGTCGAGCCGGCCGCGCGCGTCGCCAGTTATGCGTATATCAATCCGGTCGTTGCCGTGCTGGTTGGAACCATGCTGGGCGGTGAAGCCTTGACCGCGCGTGAAGGTTTCGCCGGCGCAGCTGTTGTGCTTGGCGTAGTTGTGACGCTGTCGGGAAAGAGCGCTGCCAAATTCATACCTGCCGCGCCTGCGGCGGAACCTCCCGGCTAGTGGATCAGGAAGGCCATGAGCGCGGCGACGATTCCGGCCGCACCAAAAGCCATGCCGAGATACCAGTACGCCAGGCGCCGCGTGAGCAGAGTGATCGAGACCACGATAACGCCGATCTGCAGCAGGGCCTCGCCGATATCAAAGCGCGCCGCCCTGCGTTCCTGGAGCTTTACTTCGTTATCGAGTTCATGCGCGGAATCCTGGACTTTCTCCGCTTCCTGTTTCTCATGGTCCGCATAGGCGCGCTTTTTCTGCTCGAACGCGGCAGCCTTGCTCTCGTCCCTCGGCTCCAGGGAAGCGACCATGTCGGCCACGTCGCGAGAACTGACCTCCCGCGCATGCCGCGCCTGGTAAAAGTTCCACTGATCGGTCGCGCGCGCCTGGGCAAGAATGGCTTCCGTGTGGGTTCGGTGGCCCATGACGGTCGTCATGGCCAGCAGCACGGCCAGCAGGCTCATCGTAAAGCTGACGTTTCTCAGGCCGCTCTCGCCGCCTTCATGCTGCTGCTCGCCCAGCTCGTGGACTTCAGAAGCTTCCATGCGGTTGAGAGTACACCAGCAGCGGCTCAGCGATGATGTGTATGCGCGGCTAGCTTTGGCTCGCGTTTCGGCTCGTGTTTGCCACGGATTGCAGGCGCCGGGTTCGCGGATTTGGGCTGTTCCGGAACGACGCGTCTCACGATTGCGCCCTCCATCCGGTAGGTGCGCACGTCAGGATGTGGCGGCGCGGCCATGCCGGTGTCGGGATTGATGACAGTGTCCTTATCAGGCTCGTTTCGGAAGGCGAAGGACGGCTCCGGCTCCTTGACGTTCGGGAACTGCTGCACATCAATCTTTACGGGCAGATAGCCCCACAGGTCGCGCTCGCGGTAGCTGGTTTCGTAGCGGTGCCGTTCGCGGTTCCAGCCGAAGACCCGCACCTGGTTGAAGTCGTAGGGCAGCCCGTCCTTGTAGGGGACGAGGACCGCTAGCCAGACCGGGACGAGCCCGTTCGGCATGCCGGAAGCGGGATCGTTCACCGTGGTGAGCTGGTAGGCCCCGACGAAGCGCTGGCCTTCGGAATATCCCGCGATGGCATCGGGGATATCCACGTCAAAGCGGCGGCCGAGGACCCAGCCGACGCGGCCCTGGCCGTCGCGGACGAGCCACCAGTCTTCCATTGGCACGGCGGGCTCGCCTTCCACCGCGGCCGGGCCGGCATGGCGCTTTCTTGGCGTGGCTTCTCCTGCTGTCCTGGGCCTGGCTGCCTGCGCTACCGCGGGTTTGGGCGGGACAGCGCCGGGAGGCAATGGTTTCGGCATGGAAGCCCGTTGCAGCAACCTGACTTTGTCGCCTTCCTCGAGGAGGAAGAGGTGGTCAGTGTCGCGTCCGGGCGTCAGATGCATGAAGACTTCGTCACGAACCACGCCGGTGGCAACGACGGGCTTTCCGATTTCAGATTCTTTCAGCTTGTCGAAGGCGTCGAAGGTTGCCGCTGTGGTCGTGTAGCGCTCCTCCAGCCATCCGGTTTCGCCCTTGTCGGTCCTGACGCGGACGAACCTGCGGCCGTGTTCCAGCACTGCAAGCTTTTCGCCATTGACGACGGTGCCGGTGTGGTTGGAGACGGCGGCGACATGGTCGCGCAGGTAAGCCTGCTTTTGCAGGACGTAGACGTACTCCTCCGGCGGTTTGGAGCGGAAGCGGTTGCAGCCGGCCGCGAAGACAATCGCGGCCAGCGCCGGGAGGAGGAAGATCTTTCTACAGCCCACGTGCATTCGTCGTTCAGATGCGTGTCGCCACCCGCAGCGTCGCAGCAAATCCTTAGTTGCCGGTTACTGCGATGGCAGTCGGGGCACCGGAAGCCGATCCGCTGCCCAGGTTTACCTGGTCGGTCGCCGAGCCCAGGGAGCCGTCGGAGCCAATCGTGAAGCTGGAAATGTCCGGCGAACCGAGCGCGTTCGCGGCAAGGATGAACTTGCCGGTTGGTTCCGCCGCCAGGGCGATCGTGTTGTAGAGGCCGGTAGCGGAACTCGACGTATATGGCGATCCGGTAAGCGCAGCGGGGGTGGAATTGCTGGCCGATGCCAGAGTCGCGACCGCGTAGCCGGTGATGGTGCCGGCCGCCGCATTCGAAACGTAAACGTACGTGTTGTTAGTACTCAGGACAACGGCGTACTCGCTATGGGTGGAGCCGTCTCCAGTCACGAACGGGGAACCGGTGAGCGTCTTGCCGGTTGCGACGGTATAGGCAAACAGTCCGCCGTAGGTGCCGCTCAACCCGGCATAGAGGGTCTTGCTCGCGGAATCCATGGCGAGGCCATTCACGCTGGTGGAACTGGATACCGGCAGGACCGTGGTCGGATTGGTTAATGTGCCGCCGGAGAACGTGTAGCCGTAAAGTCCTCCAAGCCCGACAGAAACGTAAACACGCGTGTCATCCGGCGAGACGTAAATCTGTCGCGCCAGTGCGCCGGAGGTCGCCACCTGAAGCTGGTATCCGTTGTCTGACGTTGAGGAAGGGCCGCCGGTTGATTGCGAAATCGGCACCACCGTAATTCCGAAACAGGTGCCGGGGCCGTTGTTGACCGTGCAGGATCCTCCCGCGCTGAGGATGAGCAGGTAGTTGCCGCTGGGATCCACGGCCATGGATACCGGCGATGTCCCGGTCACCACGCTGCTGCCACTGTTGGCGGCGGTCAGGGTTCCGTTGGAGTTGACGGTATAGACCAGCGCGGAACTGCCTGCCTCGCTGCCGACGTACAGAAAGCTGGCTTTCGGGCTGGCAGCCAGGGCTGTGGCCGTCGCGCTGAGCGTCAGATTCGTGCCTACAGAAGTCAGCGAGCCGGTTGTGGAGATATTCAGGCCGGCAACCTGGAAGGAGCTGTCGCCGAGCGCGGCGTAGAGGCAGTCGGTGCAGGTCGTGGTTCCACCGCCACCGTTGTCAGGCGGAGGGAAGAACATTCCGCAGCCGGACAGGGCCGCCATGCCGAACAGGGCCAATGGCGCGGCCAGGCGCGCCCAGAATTTGGTTGTCATGATGTTAGGGAACAGCTCCAGCCTAAGGATTTCATACGGACAGACGCGCGTGGTCGAGGAAAAGTTTGCAATTCTCGGGCTAGTTAGGCCTGTCGCCCTTGTCCTGCCTGGCTTTGCCGCGCAGAAACCTTTCGTCAAGCGCCTGGCGTCCCGCAAAACCGTCTTCCATGGTGTGCCAGAAGGCGATGTCTGCTTCGCCCATTTTCCAGCAGAGGAGCACAGTTTCTTCTCCGACAGAGCAGGGAAAGTCCAGCAGCCCGGCTTCAAGGTCCTTGACCTGGACCCCGATGGCGTCAATTTCCTGGACGGCATCGCGTGCCTGCTGGATGTTGTGGTCGCGCTCGGCGCGCCAGCGCGCGGCCTCGACCACGTTGACCAGCATGCCGCCGGAGAGGAAGATGCGCTGCTTGAGGTTCACGAGCAGGCCTTCGCTCAGTTCCGCCTTCCGCTTGCCTTCGATAGCGCGCTTGAGCAGCGACTCCAGTACGGGAAGCAGGGTGCGGGCTTCTTCGAGAGTGAACGTCTTCATCATTCCCTAGGCTACGCCTTTACCTCGAGCATGCGCTCAAGCGCGACGCGGGCCCAGTATTTGACGTCGTCGCGCACGTGAATGCGGTTGACGACCCGGCCTTCGACGAGGTTCTCGAGCGCCCAGGCGAGGTGCTGCGGCGAGATGCGGTACATCGTCGTGCACAGGCAGCCGGAGTCGTCGAGTGTCATGACTTTCTTGCCCTGGCCGGCGCAGCGGTTGGCCATGCGGTTCACCAGGTGGATTTCGGTGCCGACGGCAAATGTGGAACCTGCAGGCGCCTGGTCAATCATCTTGATGAGCTGTTCCGTCGAGCCGACGCCATCGGCCTTCTGGCAGACTTCCCAGCGGCATTCCGGGTGGACGATGACGCGAACATCGGGATAGGCGGCGCGCATCTTGTCGACATGCTCCGGCAGGAAGCGCTGGTGGACCGAGCAGTGGCCTTTCCAGAGGATGATTCTGGCCTTCTGCAGACGCTCCCGCGTCAGGCCGCCGTTGAGCATGTACGGGTCCCAGACGACCATCTCGTCGAGGGGAATTCTCATGGTGGAACCGGTGTTGCGGCCGAGGTGCTGGTCGGGGAGGAAGAGGATTTTTTCGCCGCGGCCGAGCGCCCAGCGGAAGGCGGCTTCCGCGTTGGAGGACGTGCAGACCAGCCCGCCGCGCTCTCCGCAAAAGGCCTTGATGGCCGCGGAGGAGTTCATGTAGGTCAGCGGCACAATGTCACGGACGCCCGCGGCCTGGAGCTGCTGCCAGCAGGTTTCCACCTGGCCGATCTCGGCCATGTCGGCCATGGAGCAGCCGGCGTTCAGGTCCGGCAGGATGACCTGCTGAAAGTCCTTGCCGAGAACATCGGCCGACTCCGCCATGAAGTGGACGCCGCAGAAGACGACGTACTTTGCGTCGGTTTCGGCGGAGATCCTGGAGAGCTTGTAGCTGTCCCCGGTGACATCGGCAAAGCGGATCACTTCGTCGCGCTGGTAGTGGTGGCCGAGGATGATGCAGTCCTTGCCGAGCTTGCGGCGCGCGGCCGCGATACGGCTGTCCATGGAGGTGTCCGGGAGGACCAGATAGTTGTCGAGTGAGCAGGCTTCTTCGGCTGCCAATGCGGCGGCCGCCGGCTCCTCCAGCAGTGTCGTACCCATTTCTCTTCCGCCTTCAGTCCCGGCTGAACCGGAACGGGGATGTTGAAAGCATTTACCGGTTGCAGCGGGCTCGCTACGGTGATCTGTCCAGCCCGCGGGGATGTTGCAACCCTCACTTGTTTAGACGCCGGCCACGACCCACGGTTGCGAAATCGTTACGCGGCGGTCATTTGATTGTAATGCTTTGGTGCCTGCCTGCTTATCAGACAACCGCAGCGCCGATCTCTTCCGCAGCTTTACGAAGCCTGCGGTCAAGCGTCCACAGGCGGACAGGGAAGATTCAGCGCGGCAGACAGCAGGTGAGCATCGAGAAAGCTGATGCCACGACCGTAGAGTTTCCGGATTCCATGAGATCAAATACCTCGTCGTTGGTGGCGCCGGAGATATGGTCGAGCCGGCTGAGTTGCTCAAGCTTTCCTGGCCGATCGGCGAAGCCGCCCATGAACAGTTCGCCAAGAACCAGCGGATGCGTAACCAGTTGTTCACGTTGCAACAACGGTTGCAGCCCTGTGCTGAGTCCGCGAAAGTAGTCAACCCAAATCGGAGTGTCCGCAAGTATCCGAGTCGTTTGCGACGTCATTCGCAATATTGTTTGCGCGGCGGAACTTTCAGGTTGGGTTCCGTACCGCCGAGCAGAGCGAGCCTGCGGGACGCCTCTGAGTGGATGAGCCGCTGCAGGGCCTCACGCATGAGGGGGCCGGTTTCTTTAATGCCGGTGTACAGCTTGGCCTGAGAGACCTGCTCATCGTCCAATGTAATCGTCGTCCGCACGCATCAATTTGAGCATCATTGATGCGTCGGCTGATGTTTAACTCTTGCTGAGGACGCCCAGATCAATCAGTCCGTTCAGGAAGAACTGGACCGCCAGGGCCATCAGGAGCAGGCCCATGATGCGGACGAGGATGCGGATGCCGGTATCGCCCAGGACGCGGCGGACGCCGTCTGCGCCGGCCAGAACCCAGTAGCTGACGAAGGCGGTCAGCGCGATGCAGGAGAGGATGGCAATCATTTCCGCCTTGCCGGGTGCCTGCCCGACGAGCACCATGACGGAAGATATCGCGCCCGGGCCGGCGAGCATGGGCATGCCGAGCGGCACGATGCCGGCGTCGTCCTTTGTTGCGGCTTCTTCGGTTTCGGCGTGCGATTCCTGTGTCGGAGAACGCTTTGCCTCGAGCATGTCTATGCCGATCAGGAGCAGCACGACGCCGCCGGCGATTTCAAACGCGGGCAGCGTGATGCCGAACATCTTGAAGATGTAGCTGCCGGCCAGGGCAAAGCTGGTCAGCACGATCCAGCAGGTCAGCGCGCCCTTGCGCGCGACCGCGCGGCGTTCTTTCTTCTCTTCCCCTTCCGTAATAGCGATGAAGGAGCCGATGGCGGCAAACGGGTCTACCAGAAAGAAGATCGAACTCAGCGCGAGCACCGAGAAGCGGACATAATTCCGAACGCCCTGATGGTGCGTAAGTATGTCGAGCGGCGTGAAGTCCGCGATGTGAAAGGCCGTCATGCCTGTTGGGGATTGTACTTACGCGGCAGGAGACTGCTGCGGCCGCGGCGTGACCGTGAGGATGGCCGGCGAGGGCGCAGGCCTGCGATGCCAGCTCCGGAGCCAGCGCTGCGCGGGACGTTCCACATAGCGATAGACCAGCACCGCAACCATCAGGATGATGGCGTAGGAAATCCAGGGGTCGTAGCGGACCAGGTGCAGTTTTACGAGCAGGCCGTCGTCATGCAGAATCTGCCACAGATTGAAGTGGAGGATGTAGAGGCAATAGCTGGCTTCGCCGACGATCACGAAGGCGGGACGGGCGATGAGCCATGTCAGCCAGTGGTCCGCGCTGAGACCGAAGATGATGCAGGCGTAAAACGGAACCATCATGGGGTCGTGAAGGAAGGGATACGTCCAGAAGCGCTCGCCCGTGACGTAGCCGAAGGTGAGGAGCGCGAAGACGCAGGCGAAGCCGGCGAACGCCATGGTGATGCGCCAGCGCGCGGTCACGTGCCAGACGCTCTGCAGGCGGGCGAGAAGGATTCCGCAACAGAACGTTGGCAGGTGCTGGAGTGGCAGGAACTTGAGTGCGCGCAGCCACCAGCCGGCAGCGAAGCGGTCCGGAGCAACCGGACCGTCAGGCTTGATCCAGACATACAGGATGGGGCCGATAAGGCCGAGCGCCCACACCATCCACCACATGGCGAAGACACGCTTCGGTTTCGACGGCAGGCGTTTGCGGATCAGAAACGGAAAGACGGCATAGAGAAAGATCTCGACCGAAAGTGCCCATGCCGGCGTGCTCCAGAAGGTGGCAAGCACAGGGTGCCAGGCCTGGAGCATCAGTGGCGTCAGGATGACTCCCGCGGCAAACATGCCGTGGGACTGTGCGTGCCACTCCATCCGCAGCATCTGCCAGGAGATGAGAAGGCTGAGGAAGAACACCGGGTAGAGGCGGGCAATCCGGTTCCACCAGAATTCCGTGTTGGACAGAACGCCGGACTCTGCCTTGTCCGCGTAGTTGTACGCCATGATGTAGCCCGAGAGAAGGAAGAAGAAGCTGACGGCGACGAAGCCCCCGTCGACGATGGGCGCGAACGGTCCGAAGGTCTTCGGGTCAGAAAAGTGGAACAGCAGGATGTTAACCGCGGTGAAGGCGCGGACGGCCGTCAGCGCCGGAAGCGAGGGTTTACGCGCGGACTGGGTTGCGGCCTGGCTCATCGTCCAAGATTTGGCACAGTGTGAACTTTATCTGGACGCCTGTTCGGGAGAAAAGGTTCCGATTTTTGTCCGTAATGGGATGCGCGACGCATGGCGGCCGGATTTGAGGCTGCAGGCGCGGGGCGACTACGCGGTGACGAGGGATCCGATCTTTTCCCCGGAGCAGACCCGGCGGATATTCCCGGGATTGTTCAGGTTGAAGATGATCATCGGCAAATTGTTGTCTTTGCAGAGACTTACGGCGGTCGCGTCCATCACTTTCAGGTTCAATTGCAGGATGTCCATATAGGTGAGGGTGTCGAACTTCACAGCATCTTTCTTGATGACCGGGTCGGCGTCATAAATGCCTTCGACCTTGGTCGCCTTGAGGAGGACGTCGGCGCGAATCTCCATGGCGCGCAGGGCGGCGGCCGTATCTGTTGAAAAATAAGGGTTTCCCGTGCCACCGGCGAAGACCACGACCCGGCCTTTTTCCAGATGGCGGAGCGCGCGGCGGCGGATATAAGGTTCCGCGAGGCGGTTCATCTCGATGGCGCTCATGACGCGGCAGTGCGTGCCGGTTTTCTCGATGGCGTCCTGGATGGCGATGGAGTTGATGACAGTGGCCAGCATGCCCATGTTGTCTGCGGAGACGCGGTCCATGTCGCGGGCCTGCTCGGCAACGCCGCGAAAGAAGTTCCCGCCGCCGACAACGATGGCGACTTCCGTGCCGTCTTTGTGGACATCGGCGATTTCGCGGGCAATTTCGTGAATACGGATGGGATCAACGCCAAAGCCGCGGCCGGCGGCCAGCGCTTCGCCACTCAACTTGAGCAGGATTCTCCGGAACATTGCCACGGGAAGTATCGCACACACGCTTTTTTGTGCGCCCCGGGGTGGCTTTCCACAGCATTTCGACAGGGAATTACGCCGGATTCGTTGAACTGTGCTATGCTTTGGAAAGTCTGGCGGTATGGCAGACGTTTCGCGAGATGCGCTGAATTTGGCGCACACCGGCTGGGCCGGGTCGAGCGGACACCACCCACAGAGTTTGGGTTGTGCAAAGGCTCCACAAGGGGCCGGATGGCGAGCGTCGCCGTCTTTCTGATGTTTTGACAGTTTGTTGCGCAGAATGCGCGAAGTTTCTGCGACTTTCCGCCGCTGCGGAGAGTCGAATGAAGACCGGTTGTTTCGTCCAGCTCTGGCTGGTAGCGGAAACGGCCGGGAGTGAAGAAAAAGGTTCCCGCGACGTTGACATGGCGGGCCACTTCACGATAGTCTCAGAAAGTTCGCGCAAAACGGGAGTGAGTCGTGGAACGGCCTCCTGGAAGCACTCTTAAAGGGTGCAGCGCAATCAAGTTCGAGGACAAGCTTTCGCGGGCCTTTCGGGGCTGTCGGTTGAAGCTGTCTTTGATCCCAGGAAACTACTCAGGTAGACCTTCCTTGCTGGATCTTTGACAACATAGGTTGAACGTGCCAGTCGTGAGAAACTGCCGGACTTTGTCTGGTCAATTCTCACCAAATCAGAGCCTGTCGAACTTTCGAGCTTCGACGGGCTGAGCTAGCCCACGGACCTCCGTCCGGTGTGGCAGCTCAACAGGTTTCAAACGAGAGTTTGATCCTGGCTCAGAATCAACGCTGGCGGCGTGCCTAACACATGCAAGTCGAACGAGAAAGTGGAGCAATCCATGAGTAAAGTGGCGCACGGGTGAGTAACACGTGACTAACCTACCCTTGAGTGGGGAATAACTTCGGGAAACCGAGGCTAATACCGCATAATACCTACGGGTCAAAGGAGCAATTCGCTTAAGGAGGGGGTCGCGGCAGATTAGTTAGTTGGCGGGGTAATGGCCCACCAAGACGATGATCTGTATCCGGCCTGAGAGGGCGCACGGACACACTGGAACTGAAACACGGTCCAGACTCCTACGGGAGGCAGCAGTGGGGAATTTTGCGCAATGGGGGAAACCCTGACGCAGCAACGCCGCGTGGAGGATGAAGTCCCTTGGGACGTAAACTCCTTTCGATCGGGACGATTATGACGGTACCGGAAGAAGAAGCCCCGGCTAACTTCGTGCCAGCAGCCGCGGTAATACGAGGGGGGCAAGCGTTGTTCGGAATTATTGGGCGTAAAGGGCGCGTAGGCGGTTGGACAAGTTCTGTGTGAAATCTTCAGGCTCAACTTGAAGTCTGCATGGAAAACTGTCCGGCTGGAGTATGGGAGAGGTGCGTGGAATTCCCGGTGTAGCGGTGAAATGCGTAGATATCGGGAGGAACACCTGTGGCGAAAGCGGCGCACTGGACCATAACTGACGCTGAGGCGCGAAAGCTAGGGGAGCAAACAGGATTAGATACCCTGGTAGTCCTAGCCCTAAACGATGATTGCTTGGTGTGACGGGTAACCAATCCCGCCGTGCCGAAGCTAACGCGATAAGCAATCCGCCTGGGGAGTACGGTCGCAAGGCTGAAACTCAAAGGAATTGACGGGGGCCCGCACAAGCGGTGGAGCATGTGGTTTAATTCGACGCAACGCGAAGAACCTTACCTGGGCTCGAAATGAAGTGGACCGGAGTAGAAATATTCCTTCCCCGCAAGGGGCTGCTTTATAGGTGCTGCATGGCTGTCGTCAGCTCGTGTCGTGAGATGTTGGGTTAAGTCCCGCAACGAGCGCAACCCTTGTCTTCAGTTGCCATCATTTAGTTGGGCACTCTGAAGAGACCGCCTCGGATAACGGGGAGGAAGGTGGGGATGACGTCAAGTCCTCATGGCCTTTATGTCCAGGGCTACACACGTGCTACAATGGCCGGTACAGACCGACGCAAGCCCGCGAGGGGGAGCTAATCGGACAAAGCCGGCCTCAGTTCGGATCGCAGTCTGCAACTCGACTGCGTGAAGCTGGAATCGCTAGTAATCGCGGATCAGAACGCCGCGGTGAATACGTTCCCGGGCCTTGTACACACCGCCCGTCACATCACGAAAGTGGGTTGCACTAGAAGTCGGTGCGCTAACCGCAAGGAAGCAGCCGCCCAAGGTGTAATTCATGATTGGGGTGAAGTCGTAACAAGGTAGCCGTAGGAGAACCTGCGGCTGGATCACCTCCTTTCTAAGAGAGAACGTCATGGCACTCGCATTGCGTCCGGCGCTTCGCCGGCAGCTGGGTCTTCGGACCTATTCGCTGAGTATTGCGGGACGTTGTCATGTACACCCTGCCCCATCCGGTGCTGACCGGGAGGGATACAGGAGTCTGAACCAGACATCTCTTTGCTGGCAGATCTTTTCAATGATGGTCAGAGGCAGCGTAGCTGCCTCGCACGTTCAACCTGTCCTCGAAACACATTAGGTTTCCAAAGCGCAATACATGAGGACGGGCCGAGCATCCTTTGCCGGCCCTTCTGATTGGGGCCTGTAGCTCAGGTGGCTAGAGCGCACCCCTGATAAGGGTGAGGTCGATAGTTCGAGTCTATCCAGGCCCACCATTTACTTTTAGGGGCTGTAGCTCAGCTGGGAGAGCACCTGCTTTGCAAGCAGGGGGTCAACGGTTCGATCCCGTTCAGCTCCACCAACCCCGCAATTGCCGGAGACCAGCAAGCCAGCGCAAGCTGCGCCGGGATGGCCGTCTAAGTCTGACTTAGGCAGCGATCCTTGAGCAGCAGAAGCGCTCAAGCCGCCCGAGGGCGGTAGACGAGGATGTTTGACAACTGAACAGATTGGGTAAATAACTACAAGGCTGAGCAGCAGCCGAGGAGAGGATCGTACCTTTCCGAGGATGTTGATCTCATGCATTGAGTGCCTAGAAGTAAACAGGAACGTCAATCCGGCCATCCAGGCAGGTTGAGTTCCTCGGCGGATATTCTGAATTGAATACAAGAAAGAGTCGATAGGTTGACTTGGTAGTCTCGTTGGAACGGTAAGTTCTGCGTGCGAGTCAATTCTATGGTTAAGCTACTAAGGGCGCACGGTGGATGCCTTGGCAGAGACAGGCGAAGAAGGACGTGGCAAGCTGCGATAAGCTTCGGGGAGCCGCACACAGGCGTTGATCCGGAGATTTCCGAATGGGGAAACCCACTATGGCAAACCCATAGTACGTCCCAATGAATACATAGTTGGGAACGAGCGAACCCAGGGAAGTGAACCATCTCAGTACCTGGAGGAAGAGAAAGCAACCGCGATTCCGAGAGTAGTGGCGAGCGAAATCGGATCTAGCCCAAACCCGTTGCATTTCGGTGCATAGGGGGTTGTAGGGTCTGCAACAGTAGAGTTACCAATCCATTCGTTAGTCGAATCCTCTGGAAAGTGGATCCAAAGAGCGTGACAGGCGCGTAGACGAAAACGATATGGACTCGAAGCAGATACCTGAGTAGGGCGGGGCACGAGAAACCCTGTTCGAATCCACGGGGACCATCCCGTAAGGCTAAATACTAGTCTCTGACCGATAGTGAACCAGTACCGTGAGGGAAAGGCGAAAAGAACCCCTGCGAGGGGAGTGAAAAGTACCTGAAACCGTGTGCCTACAAGCAGTGGGAGGACTATGCCCGTAAGGGAATGTCTGACCGCGTGCCTATTGCATAATGAGCCGGCTAGTTATTCTTGTCAGCAAGGTTAAGCGTAAGCGAGCCGAAGCGAAAGCGAGTCTGAATAGGGCGTTCAGTTGGCAGGAATAGACGCGAAGCGGGATGATCTACCCTTGGCCAGGTTGAAGGTGAGGTAACACTCACTGGAGGACCGAACCGGTGTTTGTTGAAAAAAGCTCGGATGAGCTGAGGGTAGGGGTGAAAGGCTAATCAAATTCCGTGATAGCTCGTTCTCTCCGAAATAGCTTTAGGGCTAGCCTCGGATGATTTGGAATGGTGGTAGAGACCTGGATGGACTAGGGGGCTTTCCGGCTTACTGAATCCAACCAAACTGCGAATGCCATTCACAACCAGTCCGGGAGTCAGACAGTGGGGGCTAAGCTTCATTGTCGAGAGGAAAACAGTCCAGACCGCCTGCTAAGGTCCCCAAATTACAGTTAAGTGGGAAAGGAAGTCGGAACGCCCAGACAGCCAGGAGGTTGGCTTAGAAGCAGCCATCCTTTAAAGAAAGCGTAATAGCTCACTGGTCAAGCGGTCCGGTGCCGACAATACAACGGGGCTAAAACTGTATACCGAAGCAGCGGATGCACACCTATGGTGTGCGTGGTAGGAGAGCATTCTCAGCGCAGCGAAGTCAGACCGAGAGGACTGGTGGAGCGCAGAGAAGAGACCCTGCCGGCATAAGTAGCGATAACGGAGGTGAGAACCCTCCGCGCCGAAAGTCTAAGGTTTCCTGAGGAAGGTTAATCCGCTCAGGGTTAGGCGGTCCCTAAGGTGAGGCCGAAAGGCGTAGCTGATGGACATCCGGTTAATATTCCGGACCTCCCATAATCTCGTTATTACGACGGGGAGACGCAGAAGGATAAGCACAGCCCTCTATGGCTATAGGGTTCGATACATGTAAGCCGATCCGCGCAGGTAAATCCGTGCGGGTTTAACGGTGAGATGTAAAGGAGTAGGCCGCAAGGTCGAAACGTGCTGAGTTCACGCTGCCGAGAAAATCCTCTAAGGAGAGAAGATGGG
>CAWKED010000001.1:465000-961282 GCA_963848685.1 uncultured Acidobacteriaceae bacterium
CAGAGGACCGTTCATGAGGAAAGCTGTACCTTTCACCGCCGCGGCAGCTTTGTTCGCTGTTGCCAGTTTTTCACTCCCCCTACTCGCCCAGTCTGACGACCTTTCTTCCCGTAATTCCATCGAGCAGCAGAGCTGGCGCGAGACCATGCACCATGTTGCTACTCCAGAGATAGCAGGATGTTTCGAAGCGCACTTTCCCAGCACAGCGTGGGAGAAGGTGACCTGCCTGCCGGCCCCGGGTTATTTTTCCACCCGCCCGCTGACTCGGCACACGCAGACACTCGGCAACGGTTCTGACTATGTGGCGGAAGCGCCGTCAGGACATTACTTCAGCACGGTCGTCGGGACCTGGCCGACGGTCAGCAACGTAACTTCGGAATCGACAGTGAACGTGCCGTTCGGCGGCGGCGAGAGCAGCGGCATCACAGGAAAGAACGAATACACGCTCCAGATCAATTCCAACTTTGCCCACACGGCCGCCTGCAAGACGTACACGAAGTGCCTGGCCTGGGTGCAGTGGGTGATTTCTACAAACACGCCTGTATCGCTCACCAGCTCTCAGCTGACGAACGATACCGAAGTCTTTCTCGAGTACTGGCTGATTGACTACGGTTCGAGCAGCAGGGCGAGCTGCCCCAGCGGCTATCTGAACGCCGGCGCGGACGGGGAAGGCCCGGGCGTGGACTGCGTGCAGAACAGTCCTGCGACGCTGATCTACAAGGGACAGCTCCCGATCAACGACATTGCCAGCCTGTCTTTCTCTGCCTCGGCAGCGGCGGGCGGCTCTGACAAAGCGGTCGCCACGTACGGCGGCACTGCGTACACGGCAACGGTTTCTGACAGCTACACGGACATTGCTTCGGGCTGGTCGGAGTCGGAATTCAATGTTGTCGGCAACGCGGGCGGTGCAGAGGCGAAGTTCAACACCGGCGCGTCTCTCACCGGCAAACTGGGACTGACCTATGGTTCCACCACAACACCAACGTGCCTGGCGCCTTCGGCGGAAGCCGGAACCACAGGCGAGACCAACAACCTGAATGCCAAGAGCTGTTCGGCAACGGGCGGTTCTTCGCCATATATCCAGTTCACGGAATCCGATTAACGGCCAGCGGTGTGCGGAACATCCAATGAGGGCCGGCAGGCAAACTGCCGGCCCTCATGTTCTGCTTACAAATGTTTCCGCGGACGCGCGCCCTGCACTATGCTGTTGGCCTATGCGAATCATCATCCACTGGCTTCTCAGCACGCTCTGCCTTTACCTGATGACGCTGTTCGTGCCCGGCATCGCGGTCCATGGCACACTGGTCGCTTTCCTGATTGCCGCGGCCGTCATTGGCTTGCTCAACGCGACTCTCGGCGCGCTTTTGAAATTGATTACTCTGCCGCTCGGCATTTTGACGCTCGGCTTGTTTTTCCTGGTGATCAATGCCTTGATGCTGATGTTTGCAGCGCGGATTTTCCCGGCGCTGTATGTCCGGGATTTTGGCGCAGCGTTTATCGGGGCGATTATTCTTGCTGTTCTGCAGATGATTCTCGGCGGCCTGGCTTAGTTCGCGCGAAGTTTGGTTGCGGGAAAGGGCAGGTCCCTCCACTGCGCGAGCGCCTTCGCGCTCGCTTCGGTCGGGGTGACAGTTGGGGTGGACGCGCCGTCGCGCCCGCTTCGGTCGGGATGACAGCGTGGGTCAGGGCTGTGCTGGTAACGGCGCTGCGGGCGTGGCATTCTTCGCTTCGCGCAGTGCGGATTTCTTCTTCGCGCCGGGCTTGCGGGCTTCGGCTTCTTCTATCCGATGTTGCGATTGCGCGCGGGCCGTCGCGACGGTGCCATTCGTATTCAGCGCGCCGCGGCCCTGGCGCTGCGCTGCAACAAACGGCGGATGCACCGGCTGCGCGGGAGCTACTACGGGAGCGGCTGCCGTCGGCGCAGGCAAACCGACAGGCGCAGTTGTCGTTGGGGAATGCATTCCGTATGGATGGATGATCAACGCTGCCACCAAACCGGCTGCGAGTGAGCCGAGGGCAGCCCAGGGCAGCCATCCCGCCACGCTGGCGCGTTCGGCTGCCGCGATAGGCTGCTGGGCCAGCCGCGCGTGGACGCGGTGCGCCAGCCGGCCGGGCGTTTGCACATGATTCAGAGCCTGCAAGGCGGCCGTGACGGCCGGGTCTTCCGGCGGTTCTGCCAACGTCGTGTTGCGATCAAAAAGGTTCATCGCGCCGCCTCGTCCATCTTGGCGCGGAGCCGCTGGCGGGCACGGAACAGGCGCGAGCGCACGGTGGATTCCGTAGTCTTAAGGACGCCGGCGATCTGTACGGTGGACAGTTCTTCCAGGGCGGAAAGAAGCAGCACCTGCCGCTCTTTGGCGGGCAGCGTATCGATCAGGCGCAGGATGCGGGCGTGGCCTTCCGACGCGGCCAGGGCGGCATCGGCGCGCATTTCGCTCGACGGCAGCTGCGACAGCAGAGACATGCCTTCGTCTTCCAGCGCGAGAGGCTTGCGGCGGCGGGTGCGGTCCAGGGCAAGGTTCCAGGCGATGCGTATCAGCCAGACGCGGGCATCGCGGACTTCGCGGAATTTGCCGGCATGTTTCAGGACGCGAATGTAGGTTTCCTGGACGACGTCTTCAGCGTCCTGAGCGTGGCGGACGACCGAATAGGCGACCCGGTAAAGCGTGCCGGAGTGCGCATCGACAAGCGCGGCCAGGGTCTCGGCGTTCAGTTCCGCGCTCTCCGCACGGTCTGCCGCCTCAGATCCTGCCGTCGGAAATACCGCCTGCAACACGCTCATGTGCTCCGATCCCTCTCAGAATAGACGGCGCGGCACGGGGTGCGCTCGGGATTTTACGGGTTGCCCATAAGAAAAGCAGGCCCTTCGTTTCGTCGAGACTGACGGCGATTTCGGCTGCAGCACGGAATGAAAAAGGCGCGAGCATGGCCCGCGCCTTGTCCAGAAAGTCGCCGCAACTACTTGTACTGCACCAGCTTCTGGCCGGCAATCTGGGAAGCCATGCCTGGCTGGCTCGGCACGCCGGACGGCCCGGCCGTGCCCTTGTCCGCGTCCTTGACCTGCGCCCACAGCTTTTTGGCGGCGGGGATATTTTTCTGCTGCTCGTAGTACGACGCGAGTTGCAGCCGCGCCATGTTGGCCGGAACCGTGGTGGTGGGGTGGTCAATCAGGTCCTGATAGGTGGTGATGACCTGCTGGCCCTGGTTCGTTGCCGCGTACACGTTGGCAAGCGCCATTTTCGCGAGGGCGGCGACGTCCTTTGAGGCGTGCGCGGCTGCCTGCTTGAGCTGGTCTTCGGCGGTCCCGTATTGGCCTTCTTCGGCTGCGGCCACGCCGGCATAGTAGCGGGCGTCGTGCCCGGCGGGCGTTGAGGAGTATTTGTCCGCCACGGCGACAAAGGCCTGGTAGCCGGCCCTGGCGCGCTCCTGGCTGCTGGCGTAGCTTTCCTGCGTCGGGTCGGCGGGAACGCCTGCCGGCCGCACCGGCGACGTGTAGGTTTTGAGGGCGCTGCCGAACGCGACCTGGGCGGCCTCTGCGCGCTGGGAGTACAGGGTAGCCGCAGCGATGATGGCCGCAATAACGACGACGATGGCCACGGCCGCGCCGATGACCTGGTTGCGGTGCGTCTCAACGTAGGAAAGGCTGCTTTCCGTGGCATCGACAAATTTGTCGTGCTTCAACTGCTGACGTGTGTAGGTAGTCACAAAATTCCTTGCTGCGCTTGTAGGCGGGAATGGCGGCGCGCGCGGAGTTCAACGCGCTACAACGCCAGTCCTAAGTGTAACAAGCAGGCGCGGGCAGGGTAAAGCCGGGCGTTGACGGCCCTGCACGGAAACCTACGGCGCGGGTATGGCCATGACGTGGCGAGGCTGGTAGAGACCGATCTCCCCGCCGCCCGGCAGGCGGAATTTCGTTACGGACCCCCACCGTTCGTCGCTGGTGGAGGAGAACTTGACGCCCTTCGCTTCGAGGGCGCGCATGTCCGCAGGCAGGTCGTTCGACATCAGGTAGAGTTCGGCGCGGCCGCCTTCGCCCGCGGGATGCACGGCGGCCTCGCCCGGCGGCAGAGCGAAGATCAGCCAGCCATGGCCGGCATCCACCGCGGTAAAGCCGAGCACCTCGCGCAGGAACCGGCGGTCCGCATCCGCGTCCGCGCTGTAGAGGATGGTGTGTGCGCCAAAGATCATGATGGCCTAACAGCTTGGCACAGCCGGGAGGTCTTTCCAAGCGCAGAATGCTTCGCTGGGCGCGTGTCGGCTTGCTACACTCAACCGCGTCTCTAGTCAAAGCCTGCCGGCGGTCCGCGGCCTGAGGAGCAATTGCTTGCCCATTGACTTTCAGCCTTATGTGCCGGCGACGGAACGCCCGGCGGAACTGAGTTTTCGCGCGCTGGCGCTGGGCATTTTCTTTGGCCTGATTTTTGGTGGCGTGACAGCGTATGTCGGCCTCAAGGCCGGCCTGACGGTCGGCGCTTCCATTCCGATTGCGGTGCTTTCCATCAGCGTGCTGCGCGCGCTTGGCAAAGCGACGATTCTTGAGAACAACATCGTGCAGACAACCGGCAATGCCGGGCAGTCCATCGCTTCCGGCGTGATTTTCACCCTGCCCGCACTGATTTTTCTCGGTTTCGATCTGGAGTATTCGCGCATTTTCATGCTGGCGCTGATTGGCGGCTGGCTGGGCGTTCTGTTCATGATTCCGCTGCGGCGCCAGCTGATTGTCGAGGAACACGGCACGCTGATGTACCCGGAAGGCACGGCCTGCGCGGACGTTCTGCTGGCCGGGGAGCGCGGGGGATCGTTTGCTTCGCGCGTTTTCCTGGGGCTTGGGCTGGGCGGCCTGTATGCGCTGTTTCAGAACGAGAACCTGCTCGGCGCGTGGCCAGGAACTCCTGACTACCAGCCAGATTTCGGCCCGCAGAACATCATGAAGGGATCTGCGATTCGCGCCGATACCACTGCGGAATATCTCGGCGTCGGCTACATTATCGGGCCGCGCGTCGCGGGAGTGTTGCTGGCGGGCGGCGTCTTCAGCTGGCTGGTCCTGATGCCGGCGATTTACTTCTTCGGCAAGGCGCTGGGCACGCCGGTTTACCCGGGCACAAAGCTGATTGCGGACATGACGCCGAGCCAGCTCTGGAGTACTTACATCCGGCCGATGGGCGCTGGCGCGGTAGCCGCGGCAGGCCTCATTACGTTGCTGCGCACGGCGCCGACTATCTGGAGCGCGCTGAAGCAGGGTGTGGCGAACATCCGCGCCAGGAACACGGGCGAGCGCGAGGCGAAAATCCGCACGGAAGACGATCTTTCAATGGCCGTCGTGATTGGCGGCTCGGCGGTGATTCTGCTGCTGATGTGGCTGTTCCTGGAATTCAAGCCCGTTCCGGGCGCGCAGGTGGGGTGGCTGGCGAACCTCGCGGCATCGCTGCTGGTGCTGGTGTTTGGCTTTCTGTTTGTTACGGTGGCGTCGCGCATTGTCGGACTTATCGGCTCCTCGGCGAGCCCGGTTTCCGGCATGACGATTGCGACCCTGATGGCGACGTCGGCCATCTTCCTGGTGAAGGGCTGGACGGCGCCGGCGTTCGGCGCACTGGCGATCACGATTGGCGGCGTGGTGTGCGTCGCGGCTTCAAACGCGGGCGACACGTCACAGGATTTAAAAACCGGCTTCCTGATTGGCGCGACGCCGCGCAAGCAGCAGATTGCGTTGATGATCGGCGTGTGCGCTGCGGTGTTCAGCGCGGGAATCACGCTGAACATGATGAACAAGGCGCTGGAAGAATTCCACGCGATCTCGAAGCCGGTGGACATCAACGCGCTGCCAAGCGGGGTTGTTGTGCAGCAGATGCATTTCTCCCGGCCGCGCGTTCGCGTGATCGAGTCGAACAAGTCCACGCAGGAAATCAACGTCGGCAACTACGAGCTGTTGAACGCGCTCGGCAGTCCCGCGCTGCCGGATGGCAAGTATCTCTACAATCCCGCGACGAAGTCGATTGAAGTGCAGTGGGTGCAGGGCATCGGCAGCGAGAAGGCCGCGGCCCCGCAGGCGCGACTGATGGCCACCGTCATCAACGGCATCCTGAGCAGAAAACTGCCGTGGGGGCTTGTCCTGCTGGGCGTGGCGCTGGTAATTGCGGTGGAGTTGCTCGGCATTCGCTCGCTGTCGTTTGCCGTGGGCGCGTACCTTTCTATCGGAACGACGGCTGCGATGTTTGTCGGGGGCATGGTTCGCTACTTTGTCGATCGCTCGGCGGGCCGTGCCCTGGCGATCGAGCAGGCGGAAGCCATCGAGGCCGCGGGCGAATCCGCAATCGGCGACGCACCGGCGCAGCCGGAAGCTGAGGTCGTGCTGGAAAGCGAAGTTTCGCCCGGAGCGTTGTACGCGTCCGGACTGATCGCCGCCGGTGGCATTGTGGGATTAATAGGCGTCGGCTTGAAGCTGTATGAAACCGTGAGCGGCAAGGAAGGAATTCTTACGTTTTCGCCTGCAAATCCGCTCTATCATGCTCCCGTCAGCGTGATCATGTTCGCGTTGCTTGCATTCTCGCTCTACTACTTTGCACGAAAGCCGGTTGAGAAATGAGCGGTCCGAAGATGTATCCAGTAGAGGAAGCCGTGAAGGCGCAGAAGGCCCTGCGCGCCAAGGCCGGTCTTGGTCCGGAAATGTTTCCCGTCGAAGCTTTTATTGGCATGATCAGCGACGAGATTGAAACTCTGCGCAAGACGGGGATGAGTGACGAGGACATTGCCGCCGCGGTGAAGTCGAGCAGCGCCATCGATGTTTCTGCCGAGGAGATTGCGGCGCACTACGCGAGTCCGGAACAGAGACACGTGCACGGTTCCGGCGGTCAGCCGGCCTGATAGGCGCGCTGTTTCCACACGGGCTGCTTGCCGGTGAGCTTGCGCGCCAGCGACCACCACTGCAGGACGAGCAGGACGGCAATGTCGGCGGGATGCAGGAGCGCTCCGAGCCAGGACTGGCGGAAACGCAACGTAGCGATGATGCGTGGCAGGTAGCAGAGCACCAGCGCCGCCAGCGCGAACTTCTGGTCGCGGCCGTGCGTGGCGAAAAGCAGCAGCAAAGGCAACACCTGGCCGACAAACAGCAGAAGAGTGAATGGGACGATGTTGCCCGCGGACGCCAGGCCTTCCGTTGCGTTCTTGCCGAGGCCTCGCCAAACCTCCGCCGCGCTGCGGTACATACGGCAGTTGGCGAGGCGGTCCATATCGGCAATCGCTGTTGCGAACCCGTGCTGGCGAAGCAATCGCGGCATCTTCAAGCCGTCATGCATGGTTGCGCGGATTGCGCCATGGCCACCGCTCGCGAAATATGCTTCGCGATCCACGAGTAGGAACTGGCCGCATCCGGCGGCGAAGCCTGGGATGCGCGTGTAGCGCAGGCCGGGAAAGGGAAGATAGCCGAGCAGCAGGAAGTGAATCAGCGGGATCAGCATCTTCTCAAGCAGGGTCCCGGTCTGCTGGTGGGGGAATCCGCTGATAAGTGCGGCACGCTGCCGCTTCATCTCCGCGGCCATGCGCGCAATGGCGCGTGGAGCCAGAATGACATCGGCATCCGTAAAGAGCAGCGATTGACTGGTTACTTGCAGGGCGGCACACCAGCAGGCATGCTGCTTGCCGTTCCAGCCGGCAGGAAGCGCGGCGACGGTCACGACTTGCAGTCGGGGATCGGTTTTCGCGATCGCTTGACAGATATCGCGCGTGCGATCGGTGGAGTGGTCGTCGGCGACGATGCAGGTAAGCTCGAGGCCGGTGTTTGCGAGCACGCTGTTCACGCATGCGGCGACGCCGGCTTCCTCATTACGCGCGGGGATGATGACCGTGACGCCGGGCGTCGCGCTGCCGGCCTGCTCGCGAGGTTCGCGGTAAAACAGCAGGTTCACGGCGAACATGGCGGCAGTAAAGGCCGCAGTGACAAGGGAAGCAACGACGACGAGGTGCATCACCGGGCCTTTCGCCGTGGCCGGATGGTGCCATGTTCCGGAACAAATTCTTCGCCGCCCATGACGGCGCGTGCGCGCCGCACGGAGTCATACGCGGCGCCTGCACCCGCACGGCCGCGCAACAACTCTTCAAATGCCGTGCCGTCGCGCGTTGTGGCCAGCGCGGCAAGTTGGTCCATCGTGGATTCGAGGCAGTCCTCGCAGGCCTGCGTCCACTCTGCGGCGGAACGTTCCGTTCCATCACGCACATCGAGAGGCTCGCCGCAGTTGAGCAGCGCCTCGGGCAGTCGCTCGTCGAAGTAGGTGTATTCGATTGCCAGCGGCAGCACGCGCGCGGCTGGCAGTCGGTGGAGCAAGGCGCCCAGTCCGCCGCGAAAACGTAGCGGGCGCTCTCGCGCATCGCGAAAGCGTCCCTGCGGCGTTATCCAGAGCACGGTGCCTGGCCGCGACAGGATTGCGCGCGCGTCTTTGATGAATGTTTCGCCGCCCCCCGATGCGTCGAGGTCCACCGGAAACAGCCCGAGCTTGCTGAAGAAGCCGTACTGTTTGAGTGCCGCCGCGTCCATCGGCGCATAACTTTCCACGCTGTCGCCGAAGGCGCGGCGCGCGAGCAGCATGGAGACGAGCGGGTCCCACCAGCCGGGGTGGTTCAGGACAACGATGGTTGGTACCGGAGAAGGTGCGCGCTCAAAGCGCGGAAGGTTGGCGACGCGAACGCCATGCAGATGCCGCGGAACATACCAGCGCAGGTATATGTGAAACCAGTCGAGCAGCCTGCGCGACACCGGCGTGACGGCGCTCACACCGTGTTCCTGCTGAAGTTCTGGTCGAGTGCATCGGCGGCGATCCAGCCGGACATCATCACCATGGGCATGCCCGGGCCCGGGTGCGCGGCGCCGCCGGCGAGATACAGTCCCGGCACATCGCTGCGTTCGTTTGCGGGCTTGAATGCGCCGGCCCAGCGGCCATGGCTCGACAGGCCGTAGATGGCACCGTTGAGCACGCGATAGCGATCATGAATATCCTGCGGCGTGAGCGCAGCTTCAAAAACGATGCGCTCTTCAAGATCGGGCATCCTGCCGGTCCGCTTCAACTTGTCGAGGATGACGCGGCGATACGCGGGCAGCAATTTTGACCAGTCGTGATGCGGCCGCAGAAATGGCGTGTGGACCAGCACGTACAAGGCTTCGCCGCCGGGCGGCGCGCTTGCCGGGTCACTCGCGGCAGTGGCGGCGAGATAGCAGGTTGGATCCGGAGCGGGCTCGCCGAGTTCGTAGATGGCATGAAACTCCTCCTCCGGATCACGCGAGAAGACGAAGTCGTGGTGCGCGAGATGTTCATAGCGCTTGTTCAATCCGAGATAGAGCACGACGCCGGAACATGCCGGTTCGTATTCGCGGGCGTGGTCGAACTTCTCCGCCAGCTTGCCGCCCAGCAGTTCGCGATAGGTTCGCACCGAATCGGAATTCGAGACGACGCTGTCAAACTGCAGACGTTCACCGCTTGCGAGTTCAACTCCCGCGACTTCGTCACCGGCGGTGAGGATGCTGCGAACGTCGACGCTGGTGTGGTATTCGACGCCGAGTTCGCGGCCAAGCTTAACCAGCGCTTCCGGAACAGCGCGTGTGCCGCCAACCGGATAGCTGATGCCTTCTTCCATCTGCATGGAGCCGATCGAGCAAAGGATCGCTGGAGAAGCATCCGGGGACGAGCCGACATACTGCACAAAATGGTCGAGCATCTGCGCGACATTGTCGTTGCGGATGTAATCGCGAATGACTCCGGAAACGGTCTGGCCCATGCGCATGCGCATGACATCGCGCAGCACCTTGGCGTCGAATGCGCCGCCAAGCTGGAATGTGTCCTGCATGGAACCGATGCTGCGCCAGAAGAAGAACTTGTTGCTGATGGCATGCAGCTCGCGGCTGGCCTGCATAAGTTTGCGGTATTGCCCGCCCATGCCGGAGTGCATTGTGTCGAACGTGGCCGCCATGTCGTCTTCGCTGTCGCGCAGGTCGAGCACGCTGCCATCGTCAAAAAAACACCGCCACTGCGGATCGAGGTGCAGCAGGGTGACGTAATCTTCCATGCGGCGCCCGGCTTCTTCGAAGATTTTTCGCAGCACGCTGGGCTGGATCAGGATGGTCGGGCCCATGTCGAAACGGAAACCGTTCGACACGAGCTGGGCCGCCTTGCCTCCCAGCCACGGGTTTTTCTCAAAAACTGTTACAGAATGGCCGCGCGCGGCCAGCGTGGCGGCGGCAGCCAGGCCGGCCAGGCCGGAACCGATGACAGCGACGCGTGATTTTGGCGTAGAGCTCATGCGTTTCCCGTCTTGCCAAGCAGGATGGCCCCCTTGATGGCCTGGACCGTTGCCGACCAGCGGCGCGCCAGACCTTCACCATGTACGGCGTCGATGTAGCCGCCGAACATTTCGCCGTGAGTTTCGCCGTGAATGCGGTAGATGCGACGGTCGTCGCCGCGCCTGATCATCAGCGTCTTGACCGCGGTCATGTCGAGCAGACCATCCCGGCCGCGTGTAACGCCGTAACCTGAGGCGCGACGCCCGCCGAACGCGACGCGGGGGTCTCCGGTGGCCGCGATGATGTCATTGATGACGATGCAGCCGGCCTCAATTTCTGCGGCCAGCTTGCGTGCGGCTTTCTCGGAACCAAAGATGGACGCGGACAATGCGTAGGGGCATTCGCGGTCCGCCTCCACGGCTTCGCGCTCGTAACGGAACGGCATGAGCATGAGCAGCGGCGCAAAGATGTCCGCGCGCGCGACCGCCATTTCGGGCCGCACGCCTGTCAGCAGCATGGGCGCAAAGCCCAGAGCGCTGCGGCCATCGAGAGCCAGCCGCGCACCCATGGCGCAGGCGTCGCGAATGGCTGGCTCAAGATGTAGTTCGGTGGCGGGCGTGATGACGACGGGCGGAACCGCCAGCAGGCCTGCGACCAGTTTTTTCTCCAGTTCATCGGCGAGTGGCGCCGGCACAAATATCCGGCGTGGCGCCATGCATGTGGCGGAACCGTTGAAGCGGCAGCCAAAGACGAGCGCCTCCGCCACCCGATCGAGATCTGCGTCGACAAGGATGAAAACAGAATCGCAGCCGGAGAGTTCCATGGTTAAGGGAATCGCTCGGTCGGCAAGGGCTTCCCGGACGCGGGTGCCGGTTGCCGCCGACCCGGTGAATACCACTTTGTCGAGATTGTGTTCGAGCATGTGGGTTGCGGAGCGAACGCTGTCGTCGGTTACGTGGAGCAGCGCGGGGTCCATTCCGCTTGCCAGGACGGCGTCGGCAAAGATGCGGGCCACGGGCTCGCCCCCGGCGCCGGGCTTCCAGATGACCGCGTTGCCTGCGGCCAGCGCCTGCAGCGCCTGCACGCCGGCAAGCAGCAGCGGGTAGTTCG
Organism: uncultured Acidobacteriaceae bacterium; assembly: GCA_963848685.1. GTDB lineage: Bacteria > Acidobacteriota > Terriglobia > Terriglobales > Acidobacteriaceae > CAWKED01. Next base: position 476,375 of record CAWKED010000001.1, read on the forward strand.
ACGGCGCGATGATCAGGACCAGGCCGAAGGGCTCGCGGTGTGTCTCGACAGACAGGCGCTGCATCCAGAGCGGCCTGGCATGCGCGGGCTCGCAGCGCGGACGAAGAATCTCTTCCGCCTCGCGCTCCAGAAATTTGCAGGCGTCGAGAAGCGGCAGCACTTCGGCCGCCAGCGTATCCGCCTGGGAACGCCCGGGGCGCTGCACGGCGGCGGCGAATTCGTCCGCGCGGTCTGCGAGGCAGTGCCGCAGTCGCTGCAGTGCGTACAGGCGAAGCAGGATGGGCGTCTCGGCCCAGCGGCGTTGCGCGCGGCGCTGCAGGGTTTCGCTCCAGGGCTGGTTGGCGTTCAGCGGAGCGGCACGCGCGGCTTCGAATTGCGTCAGGACCTTCGCCATCAGGAAGCCACCTCAAGCAGCGCGTCGCGAAGCGTGCGCGGCGCGGCTTCCCACTGCGGCTCCATCTCCGCGTCTTCCAGCAGCAACCTGCTGGTGATGCGTGCGGACTCGAAGATGACAGGCAGTCCGCTGCCGGGATGCGTCCCGCCTCCGACCAGGTAAACGCCGTCGAGGTCTTCAAACCGGTTGTGCGGACGCAGATGCAGCATCTGGTCGAGGGAATGCGCCATGGAGAACGTTGCGCCCATGTGCAGGGCAAAGTCTGTATTCCAGTCTGCAGGCGTAAGGCAGAGTTCCGTGCGGATGCGCGGCACGACATTCGATATCCCGGCCTTTTCGAGCTGCTGCAGCGCGAGCGCGCGGAAAGCCGGTGCATCACGGCGCCAGTCCACATTTTCATGCTCGTGCGTGACAGGCACCAGGACATAGAGCGTGCTCATGCCGGCAGGCGCCAGCGAAGGGTCGGTGACGCAGGCGTTCTGCACGTAGAACGACGGATCGGTAGACAGCCGGTGCGCCGTCTCGATGTCGTGGAGATTGCGGCGATAGTCCCTGGACAAATAGATCGTGTGGTGCGCGACGTCTTTATATTCGCCTTCAATGCCGAGGTAGAGCATGAAGGTGGAGCAGGAATATTTTTTGCCGCGGATCGTGGAGTCGCTCCACTTGCGGCGCAGATGGTTTGGAACCATGGTCTGCATGGCGCGCGCGAAATCGGCATTTACGACGACGGAATCCGCTTCGATGCGGCGCGCGTTGGTCCGGACCGCCTCGACGCGGCGACCGTTGAATTCAAGCTGTTCAACGGACTCCCCCATGCGGAACTCGACGCCCATTTCGCCGGCGATCCGCGCCATGGCTGCTGTGACCGCGCCGCAGCCGCCGATGGGATGGAAGACGCCGTGGGCGTACTCGAGAAACGACAGGATGCTGAACAGGCTCGGGCAGCGGAACGGCGACATGCCGAGATACTTGGACTGGAAGCTGAAGCCGAGCCGGATGCGCTCGTCGTGGAAGTGACGCTTTAGATCGCCGTCGAGGGAAAGCCATGGCCGGAGCAACGGCAGCAGGCCGAGCAGTCGCGGCCGCATGAGGTCTCGCCAGCTCTCAAAGGGCTGCTCGAGAAACGGCGTGAACTTTTCGAGCTTCGTTTGGTTCTCGGTCAGGAATTTGTGAAAGCTTGAAGCGTCCTGCGGCGACAGCGCAGCGATGGCTGCTTCCATGCGCGTTGGGTCCGGCGTAGCCAGCAACTCGCCACCGGCGCCAAAGACCAGGCGATATTGCGGGTCGAGCCGCTGCATCGGCACTTCAGCGTCGAGATCACGGCCGACGGCGGCGAAGATTTCCTTGAGCACGCGGGGGTAGAGAAAAAACGTTGGTCCGATGTCGAACTTGAAGCCATCTTTCTCGAATGTGGAGGTGCGGCCGCCGGGTCGCGCATGCTTTTCAACAACAGTGACGCGCAAGCCGGACTTGGCGAGCAGCATGGCGGCCGCGAGGCCTCCCGGGCCGGCCCCAACGATAACGACACGGCGAGCGTCAGCGGAATGTCTGGACTTCACTGGGTGGGATTATAGAAGAGCGCCAAAGCCCCATTTTTACGGTGCGATGGCGCGGTGTACGAAGCGTTGATACGGCGGAAGCGGGAAGTTCACGCCGGGCTGACGGCACGCGCGGCCAGGCGGCCATCGCGAACCAGGTCCGGCAGTCCCACGCCGCGATAGGCATTGCCCAGCAGGCTGAGTCCGGGAAATTTCGCCGCGCGTTCACGGATGCGCTGCACGCGTGCCGCGTGGCCAACTTCATACTGCGGCAGCGAAAAGGGCCATCGCCGGACGGCGCTTGTCACCGGCGCCGGCAACAGCGGAAAGATTTTCTGCAGGGCGGCCGCAGCGCGTTCTGAGATGGCTTTATCTGATTCGGATTCCACGGCGCGAACGCCTTCGCCGCCAAAGAAGACGCGCAGCAGCATGCCGCCGGGCGGTGTTGTGTGCGGATATTTCTGGTGCATGAACGTCGTCGCCAGCAGCGCGGGGTCAGTAAAGCCCGAAGGCTGCTCGGCGAGCAGGCCGAAGCCGCGAGGCAGGTGGACGCGCTGGTCAAACAACAGCGCGACGACGACGGCTGAGGATGCCGCGATGTCGTGCAGCGCAGACAGTTCTGTATCGAGCGCCGCAAGCAACTGTCGCGTGACATGGGGCGGAGTTGCGAGAAAGACGTGGGTGAAATTTTCCCCGGCGACCCGCCAGCCGCGTTCATTGCGCTCGAGCTTTGTGACTGCGGTGTTCAGCGCGATGGAGCCCGATGGGATTGCGCGTTGCATCGCCGTTGCAAGAGCCTCGAGCCCGCTGCGCAGAGTCGTGAAAATGGTTTGCGGGCCGGCGGGGGCATCGCGATCACGCAGAGCGGCAACCAGGCTGCCGTGATCGCGCTCCATGGCGACGAACGCGGGCATGACGCTGCGCGCGCTCAATTTCTCTATGTCGCCGCCGAAGATTCCTGCCAGCAGTGGCGCTGCCAGTGTGCGGGTCACTTCTTCACCAAAGTGCCGGCGCACGAAGTTGCCGACGGAGATGTCGTCTGCCTCGTCGTTCACGCTGAGTGCGGACTTGCGCAATTCGTCAGCCCGCAACACTTCTTCGTGAAATGCGCGGATGGCGCGCTCACTCAGCAGCGCGCCCGGCCGCATCGCTCCAAGGTCTGTCGGGACCATCATGCGCATGCCTTCGGGAACCGCCAGGAGTTCCGTGCCGCGCAACAGCCAGGTAAGCCGCTCGTCGTCGTTTGAGCCGGTGAGCTGTTCGCTGAGCCCGAGTTCGCCGGCAAGTTCCCTCGCCCAGTGCTTCTCGCTCACCCAGCCGTCAGGCCCAAGTTCCACGATGAAATCGCCGCAGCCGGGCAGAGTTACGTGCGCGGTTTCAATCGTTCCGCCGGCCCGGCCGCTTTTCTCGAACAGAGTGAACGCCACGCCCTGGCGGGACAATTCGTATGCGGCCGCCAGGCCGGCGATTCCGCCTCCGACCACTGCGACACGATTCATAGCGCTCGCAGCCGCGTGAGTCCGCCTTGCGCGAGATCAAGGAGCGCGTCGGTGAGCAACGGCGATTCGTTCAGCGACCCGGGACGAATGACCTCGATGCCATGCTGGTTGCCGAAGTCGCGGAAGCCGATATCGATGTCGTACAGGATCTCGACGTGATCGCAGAGAAAGCCGATGGGATGAATCACGACGCGCGTTATCCCCTGCTGCTGCATGGCGAGCAGAGTGTCTTCGACCGAGGGCCCAATCCATGGCCCGCCGCTTGCTCCCTGGCTCTGGAAGGCGAAAAACCAGTCGCTCTCGCGCAGGCCATCGTCCGCCATCGCTTTCGCGACCCGGGCGGCCGTGCGCTTGGCCTCCTGCGCGTAGGGGTCGGGTTCCTGCGGCTTTGGCGGAGAAACCGGCGCGGCCGCGGGGCGGCCATTTGCTGGTGAAGCTTCAGCGACCGGGTCCTGCGCCGCCGGCGGAATGGAAGTCGCCGACCAGATGGTGCGGCAGGGAACGCTGTGCGCGGTAAACAGCACCGCCGGCCTCGCGCCGGACTGCAAAGCCTGACGCCACGTGGGACGAAGCCGCTCGGTGAACGCGCGAATCAGGAGCGGATGCTCCGCCCACGCATCCACAAAATCGAGTGCGATGGCGTCACCGGCTTCCGCGTATGCCGCGCGTTTGTAGAGGCCGACGCTGGTGCGGGAATTCTGCGGCGCCAGGCAAATTGCTACCGCCTTTGAAACGCCATCGGCACGCATGCGGCGGACGGTGTCGGCAACGTACGGCTTCCAGTTGCGCATGCCCACGTAGACAGGCAGGCCGATGCGCTCGTGCAGCAATTCCGCCTGCCGGTTTGTGATGTCTGTCAGCGGAGATTTGCCAATCAGTCCGTAGCGATGGGTGATTTCGTCAATGACGTGCTGCGGCAAGGGCCGTCCGCTGGTGACGTTGCGCAGGTATTCCGGAATTTCGTCCAGAGCTTCCGGAGTGCCATGCGCCAGCAGCAGAACGGCGTCGCTCACGTGGTTGCTCCACTCGCTGCGTAGTCCCGCACCATTTTCACTACGGCCTGCACGCTCTCTACCGGCGTTCCGGGCACAATGCCGTGGCCGAGGTTGAAGATGTGCCCGGCGCGGCCGCCAGCCGCCTCCAGCACTTCGTGGACGCGCCGTTCGAGGAGCGGCGTTTCGGCGAACAGCGCGATAGGGTCGAGATTGCCCTGCACGGCGCAGGCGTGGCCGAGCGCAGACCAGCCTGCGTCCAGCGGTACACGCCAGTCGAGCCCGATGACGTCCGCACCAATCTCGCGGAAGGTCGGCAGCAAGGATGCCGTATCCACACCGAAATAAATGACCGGAACGCCAAAGGCCTGTACGGCCCGCACCAGCCGCCGGGTGGGCTCAAGAACGAAATCCTGGTAATCCGAGACGGAAAGCGCTCCGGCCCAGCTATCGAATATCTGGATGACGTCGGCGCCCGCTTCGACCTGCTGCCCGGCGAACTCGGTCAACACGGCGACGAACTTGTCCATCAGCGCACGCCACGCCGCAGGTTCGCGATACATCAGCTTTTTCGTCTCTATATAGTTGCGCGACGAGCCGCCTTCAATGAGGTAGCTGGCCAGCGTAAACGGCGCGCCGCAGAAGCCGATGATGCCGAGGCGTCCGCCAAAGTGCGAGTCCACCTTGCGGATGGCCTCGGCAACATAGCCGAGGTCGGCGGCGCGGTCGGTCCGAAGTGCGGCGATGGCCTGGGGCGTGCGCACGGGAGCATGCACCACCGGGCCTTCGCCGTTGACGAACTCGAAATCCACGTCCATCGGGGTGAATGGCAGAAGCAGGTCAGCGAAGATGATGGCGGCATCGACGTCCAGCTTTTCGGCCGCGGTAATGGTCACTTCGGCGGCCAGTTCCGGCGAGCGGCAGATTTCCAGCAGCGAATGGTGTTTGCGCACGGCCATGTATTCCGGCATGTAGCGGCCGGCTTGCCGCAGGAACCAGACCGGTGGAACATCCACCGGCTGGCGCAGGCAGGCCCGAACCAGGCGCTGGCCGCCGGTCATGGTTCCGGAAGGTGCGGAGTGTTCGGAAATCGCAGTCGTACTCAATCTTTGAGCGTAGCATTGAGCGCACGGAAACTTCGTGTGCGGGGCAAGTCTTCGGGCCGCGCAGTTTCGTCTTATCACCAGAGCGCATGGATGGCGAACCTAAAACCCGGCCCACCGCGCCGCCTGTTCGCGCGAGCCAGGCGGATTCCGCTCGCACTTCGCGGGCGCTGTGGGTAGCAGCCGTCGTGTTGATCCTTATAGGAGCAGGGACGTGGTATTCCACGCACCGCGACCGGGAGCGCCAGGCCAGGGAAGCGATGGAGCTGAGCCACGCCAATGCGTTTCCAGGTGGCGTGCAGCCTGCCCAGAAGAAGCAGCTTGAGATTTCCGTGACCAAACTTCCCGCTCCGGCCGCCGGCGCGGGCGGCACCGCCACAAGCCAGGCCGACCGCGACGCCCTGACGGCCGCACTGGAACCGTATCGCCGCGATGACTTTATCGCCGCCGCCATGGCGTTGTCGCAGGTGACCAGGCAGTATCCCCAGGATGGCGAAGCCGCCCTTTACCTGGGCGTCAGCCGGTTGATGCTGTGGCAGAACATGCAGGCGGTCCAAACCCTGGCCAATGCTGCCGAACTGCTGAACGGGCCGCGCCGCCAGACGGCGGAGTGGTATCGAGCAATCGCACTGCTGCGCACCGGAGCGCCAGACTCCCAGGCGGCGTTCACTGCAATCTGCAACGAAAACAGCGCGCCCTACAGCCAGTCCGCGTGCGAGGTGTCTCAGCAGCTGAACAGCCGGCGCGCTTCTCCACAGAACAGCTACGAAGTGCCGCGCTGAAGGGAAACTCCGGTACGATAGAGCGTTCATGGCGGCGCTGGAAAATTTCTTTCCTGTATTGATGGCGGGCGGCAGCGGCACGCGGTTCTGGCCGCGCAGCCGGCGCGCGCGCGCCAAACAGGTGCTGTCGCTGCAGGGCGAGCAATCCATGATCCAGCAGACCATGGAGCGCCTTCTTCCTCTGGCCTCGCCGGAACGCTTCTGGGTAATCACCAATGACCTGCTGGCCGAGACGCTGCGCGAGCAGCTTTCGACTGTGCCGGCAAGACAGATGCTGCTGGAGCCGGTTGCGCGCAATACGGCGCCGGCAGCCGGGCTGGCTGCTTTTCTCGTGGAGCGCATAGCACCGGAAGCCGTGCTCGGTGTCTTTCCGGCCGACCATGTCGTTGAAGATGAAGCGGAATTCCGCAAGACGATTCGCCGCGGCGTGGAGCTGGCAAAAGAGCCGGGCGTCATGGTGGTTCTGGGCGTTCACCCTACGCGTCCCGAGGTCGGCTACGGATACATCGAGCTTGGGCAGCAGACCGCGCCGGGCGTGACCCGGGTCCGGCGCTTTACTGAGAAGCCGAACCTGACGCGCGCGGAGCAAATGGTGGCGGCGGGAAATTTTGTCTGGAACAGCGGCATATTCCTGTGGCGCGCCAGCACGCTGGCCAATGCGATTCGCGAACACCTCTCCGAAACCGCGCCATACCTTGAAGCTATCGCGGAAGCCTGGGGCACTTCGGAGTTTGACGCCAAGTTCGCCGAGCTTTATCCAAAGTGCGAAAACATTTCGCTTGATTACGCCGTGCTGGAACCGCGTTCTACCAAAGGCGAAAGCCAGTCACGCATTTATTGTCTGCCGGCGAGCTTCGGCTGGAACGATCTTGGTTCCTGGGCCGCGCTGTTTGAGCACCAGGCGGCGAACGGTTCCGCCGCGAACATTGTCGAGGCCGACGGCGATTATGCCTGGCAGGCGCACCGCAACTACGTTTTTTCGCCAAAGCGCTTTGTCGCGCTGGTTGGCGTGGACGACCTTGTGGTCGTGGACACGGACGATGCGCTGCTTATCGCGTCGCGCGAGCATTCGCAGGAAGTCGGCCGCGTGGTGCGCCACCTGAAGAGCATCGCGCGTGAGGAGTTGCTGTAGTTGTCCAGTTCCGCAAAGCCGGCAATGGAGGTTTCGTTCGGCACGGATGGCTGGCGCGGCATCATCGCGAGCGATTACACGTTTGCCAATGTGAGGGTAGCGGCCCATGCTGTTGCCGCATGGGTGCTGGAACAGGGGGCCGCTGCGCGCGGAGTCTGTGTTGGCTGGGACACGCGATTTCTGTCACAGAATTTCGCGCAAACTGTTGCGGAGGTCCTGGCCGCCAGTGGAATTCCAGTCTGGCTTGCGGACCGGATAACGCCCACTCCGGCGCTGTCGTTCGCGGTGCGTGAGCGGAACGCCGCGGCCGGCGTGATGATCACGTCCAGCCACAATCCCGCGCAGTGGAACGGCTTTAAGGTAAAGGCGAGCTACGGCGGGTCAGGGACACCGACGGTTATGGCTGCAATTGCGGCGAAGCTGGGCGTAGACGCCGATCGAGCGCTGCAGGCCGCGGAAATCACAAGCGTGAATTTTCTGCCGGACTATATCACCGCGATTACGAAGTTTGTCGACCTCGAGAAAATAGCTGCGTCCGGTTACAAATTCGCGATCGATTGCATGTATGGCGCGGGGCGCGAGGTCCTTCACGGAATTTTTGACGCACATAATATCCCGAACATCGAGATCCGCGCCGAGATCGACCCGACATTCCGCGGCATACATCCGGAGCCGATGGAGCCGCATATCGCGGCCTTGCAGGAGACCGTCGTTCGAGAGGAATGCGACGCCGGGCTGGTTACGGACGGCGATGCCGACCGCATTGGCGCGGTTGATGAACATGGCGCATTCGTGGATTCACACAAGATATTCGCCATTTTGCTCGTCTGGCTGCTGGAACGGCGAAGCCTGCCGGGCGAAGTTGTGCGCTGCTTCAACTCGACGAAGATGGTTGATCGCATCGCGATCGAGCATGGCCGGCGGCTGCGTGAAGTTCCGATAGGCTTCAAGAACATTTGCGACCTGATGCTGTCCGAGGACGTATTGATTGGCGGCGAAGAATCCGGCGGCATCGGCGTGCGCGGCCACCTGCCGGAGCGCGATGGATTATTGAATGCGCTGCTGCTGGCGCAGGTGATGGCCGACGAGGGGTGCACCCTGGGCGAACTGGTTGCGAAACTGCAGGCGAAATATGGTGAACACCAGTACGCGCGGCTCGACCTTCACCTTACCGAGGCGCAGAAGCAGTCCGCCGTGCGGCGCGCCACGGCGGGCCCGAAAGAGTTCGCCGGGATGCGGGTGTCGCGGCAGGAATCTCTCGACGGCAGCAAGTTTTTTCTGGACAATCCCGAAGCTCGGAGCAGACCCAGCGGCGCGGAAAGCTGGCTTCTCATCCGCGCCTCCGGCACGGAGCCGCTGCTGCGCATCTACGCGGAATCTTGTTCGATGGAAAGTGTGCGCGCGCTGCTTGACGCCGGCCGCCGGTTCGCGCTGGAGGGTGAAGCATGACGACGGTGCGAGCGCGCGGGGTTCTGTTCGACATGGATGGCGTGCTGGTGGATTCCAGCGGGCCGGTGCGGCGCTGCTGGACGCGATGGCTCGCCATGCGCGGCCTGGAGGCAGACAAAGTGGAGAAAGTTGCGCACGGCCGCCGCGCCATTGACACGATTCGCGTGCTTGGGCCACATCTGGACGCCGAAGCTGAATTGAAGGTCATGGAAGAGCTCGAATGCACGGACCTTGAAGGGCTGACGAGTTACGAGGGCGTGAACGAATTCATCGCGCAGCTGGCTCCTCATCGATGGACGGTAGTAACCAGCGCGACGCCGAAGCTCGCGCGCGTCCGGCTGGAGGCGGCCGGAGTTCCGGTTCCCGAGGTCATGGTCACGGCCGATAAGGTAACTCACGGAAAGCCGCATCCGGAGCCATACATCAAAGGTGCGAAACTTCTCGGGCCCGCGCCGTTTGAATGCATTGTGGTCGAAGATGCACCGGCCGGCATCCAGGCCGCGAAAGAAGCGGGCTGCCGCGTGCTGGCCGTGCTGACGACCCACTCTGCGGAGGAGTTGACGGGCGCAGACTGGATCGTTGAGCGGCTCAGCAGACGTGCGGGTGAATTTGACACCTGATGAGATCGAGCTGACGTTCTAGTTGCCGTTGCCACTGCGGGCAAGCAGGATATTCTCCACCGCGCGCAGATCTTCGTCCGTGTCGACGCCGATCGAATCATGCGGGGTAGTCGCGACATGGATCGTCATGCCCGCTTCAAGCATGCGCAGCTGTTCCAGCCGTTCGGCGGATTCGAGCTTGCTGGGCGGCAATTGAGGGAAGCGCAGCAGGGCATCGCGGCGGAACGCATAGAAGCCGAGGTGCTTCCAGCGCGCAACGCTGCCCGAGTTGTCGCGATCATAAGGAATGCCGAGGCGCGAGAAATACAGCGCGCGCCCGGCGGAATCCATCACGACCTTGACCGCATTCGGATTGTTGACCGCTTCCGCCGCGCACGGCGTCGCGAGTGTTGCGACCTCGACCTCGTCGCGGTCGAACAGGCTGAGAAGCGTATCCAGCTGTTCTGGAACAAGCAGTGGTTCGTCGCCCTGGATGTTGACGTAGATATCCGCGGGCTGCTCTAACGCGACAGCGTGGACCCGGTCCGTGCCGCTGGCCAGTTGCGGAGATGTCATTCTGCACGGGAAGCCCCGTTCACGGCAGAGGGCGGCGATTTCTTCTGCGTCGGTGGCGACGATCACGCGGTCGAGCGCGTGGGCTTGCATCGCGGCTTCCACCACCCATGCGAGCAGTGGCTTTCCGGCAATATCGCGCAGCATTTTGCGCGGCAACCGGGTGGAAGCCAGCCGCGCAGGAACTACACCAAGCACTGTCGCCATACCGTGAGTATTGTGTCATCCGGCAGGCCCCGGGCTGACCGATTTGTGCCTGGCACGGAGTCAAGCCGTTACAGCGTCACGAAGTTCTCTGAAGCCGCGAGGCGCTCCTGGGCGTCGTGCGCGCGCCCAGCCTCTGGAAGAAAGACCGTAAATACGGTCCCGTGAGGGCTCCCGGCGCTGCTGCGGAAGCGCAAGTCGCCACCGTGCTTTTTCACAATTTCATGGCTGACCCACAGACCCAGCCCTGTGCCGGTACTTTCCTTTGTGGTGAAAAAGGGCTCAAAGATGCGCAGACGGGCCTCCGGGCTGATGCCGCTGCCGTTGTCCGCAACCGTTATCCGCAAGCCGCGCTCGCCCGTGCTCTGGCGCGTCGCCGCCGCCATTCCCAAGCAGAGCCGCCGCTGGTGGGTATTTCGAGTCATTGCATCCACCGCGTTTCCGACCAGGTTCGCCAGCACCTGGCGTATCTCGTCCGGCAGGCAAACCACCTCCGGATGATGGCGGTACCGCCTTTCGACACCAACCTGCGCGCTGTGCAGCCGCCCCTGGTACAACCGCAATACGGAATCCATGACACCTGCCAGGTCGACACGCGCCGGGCTCGAATTCTGCCTGTGGAAGCGGAGCGTTTCGCGCGTGATCAGGCTGACACGCTCCAGTTCCTCCTGGGCCTGTTCCAGGAATTGCCCCAGCAGGGAAGGGGTTGTTTCCCTGCGGGCGAGATAGACAAGATTTGTCACAGCTTCCAGCGGGTTGTTGATTTCGTGCGCGATGGAGCTGGCAAGGCGGCCGACGACGGCAAGCTTTTCACTCTGCCGGATGCGCTCCGCGTTTTCGCGCAGCGCCTGCTCGGCATTCTTGATGTCGGTAATGTCGCGCGTGGTGCCGCCCACGGCTTCCACCTCTCCGTTCGTGCCAATGACTGGAAAGAAGATGTAGTCGTAGATTCGCCGGCCGTGCGTTCCGTTGAAGGGAACGACCCCGCGCACGGGCTGCCTGGTGGCGATGACCTGTTCAATTTCGCGGTCGTGCATTTCCGCATGCCAAGGTTCGTAGCCGAGCTCGAGGCAGTTCTTGCCGATGGCCTCTTCCCACTGCTTGCCCCACATTGCGAGGAGCGCGTCATTGGCAAACACGAAGCGATGGTCAAGGTTGAACACGTAGCCCAGGTCGGGAGTATTGGCCAGCACAGCCTCATAAAGCCTGCGCCACCTGGCGGATTCGGCTGAAGCGCGCTGCAGCGCCTCTTCCACGCGCTTGCGCTCCGTGATATCTGCGGCCATGCCGGCCATGCTCAGGGCGCGCAGCGGTTCATCGCCAAACTTGACCTGCGCGGTTACGGCGAGCCAGTGGTCGGAGCCGTCCTGCCATCGAACGCGAATCTCTTCCCGCAGCCTGCCGTCGCCCGAAGGGTCGAGGGCCCGGGCCACGGCGGCGGCGTAGGTGTCGCGGTCTTCCGGGTGCAGCAGCGAATGGATGGCCGCATTCAGGGTCAATTCCGAATCGTGCTTGAGGCCGAACAGGGACAGCATGCGCGCGTCCGGTTCGGCACGATCTTCGTCCGGAAACCAGAGGAAAGTCCCCAGTCCGGCCGCGTCCAGCGCCATCTGCAGCTTGCTTTCGGTTACTTCGAGAGCGGCCTGCCCGGCGACGCGCGCCGTGTCGTCAAAGCCCTCGACGAAAATGCCGCTTACCTTCCCGGCGGCATCGCGGATTGGCTGGAAGACGAAATCCACGAAGCGGCTTTCCGGGGGGCTGTCCGGGGTGGCGGAAAGCTGCACCGGCATCTGGACACCCCGAAAGGGCTCGCCCGTGCGGTACACCGTGTCCAGCAGTTCATAAAAGCCCTGGCCCTCGATGTCCGGCAGCGCGGCCCGAACGGACTTGCCGAGCAGATCGCGGAAGCCGACGACGCGGTAGTAGGCATCATTCACAAATTCGAAGACGTGGTCCGGACCGGAAAGGATCGCGATGAAGCTCGGCGCGTGGCCAAATAGCTGGCGGAGCCCCAGTTCGTTGTCCGGCAACGGGGCCGCGGCAGGAGCTGCTGATGGGTTGGTCATGACGGGACGGGCAGGAACCGGTTTCCTAATTTAAATGCTCGAACAAACAGACGCCACCCGGCCGCCGACATTCCGTTTCCGTTGAGTCAAAGAGTTTGCCTTGCAGAATCCATCCTCGTAGAATGATGAAAGGGCGCGGTCCCGCGCTCTTCCCTGCAAGTTCGGCGGTGTAGCTCAGATGGTTAGAGCGACGGACTCATAACCCGTAGGTCAGTGGTTCGATTCCACTCACCGCCACCAGTGAATGGGAGCCGGAAGAGCCATTTCGGCAGGTCGTGCGTCTTATGAGGTGTTATGTCCCGCGTTTTCAAGCTTTCGATCCTAGGACTTTCCGCTGCGCTGCTGCTGTTCATCTTCGCCGGGACGTTCCGCGGCCTGCACCTGCACGCGCAGGAAGACTCCGGCGCCTACAAGCAGATTGAGGTCTACAACGAAGTCCTGCTGCATGTGCAGAACGACTACGTGACCGAGCCGAACATTTCCCAGGTCACGACCGGCGCGCTCCATGGCCTGCTGGAGTCGCTGGACGCCGATTCGAGCTACCTGACACCGACGGAATATATCGCCTACAAGCAATTCGCCAAGGCCGGCAATGCGCAGGTCGGGCTGGTCATGTCCAAGCGCTTTGGCTACGCGACAGTAGTCACGGTCCTGCACAATTCCCCGGCTGAAAAGGCGGAAATCCAGGACGGGGATGTCATTGAATCGATCAACGACCGCTCCACGCGCGAAATGTCTGTTGCGACCATCCGCGGCCTTCTGGAGGGCCAGCCGGGCTCGCAGGTCACGCTGTCGGTCATCAAGCCCCGCAAGCTCGATCCTGACAAGGTCGTTCTGACGCGCACCACGGTGGGTGTTCCGGCGTTCACAGACCAGCAGTACGACGCCAACACGATCCTCTATATCAAGCCCGGCGCCATTACGCCGGAGCGCGTCAAAGACGCTGAAACACGCCTGAAGGCGATGCCGAAAGACGGCAACACCAAGGTCCTGCTCGACCTCCGGGACACGGCGGAAGGCGACGACCAGCAGGCGATTGCCCTGGCAAATTTCTTCCTCAAGTCCGGAACGATTGCGACCCTGGAAGGGCAGAAGTATCCCAAGCAGACATTCACGGCGGACGCGGCTAAACAGATTGTGAGCGGACCGGTTGCTGTCCTGGTGAACCACGGCACGTCCGGCCCGGCTGAAATCGTGGCCGAAGCCATCCTGGGCAACAAGCGCGGCGACGTGGTCGGCGACCGCACATTCGGTGAAGGTTCCGTGCAGAAGCTGATGGAGCTGCCGGACGGCGGCGCTGTGATCCTGTCCGTCGCGAAGTACAAAGGCCCGGATGGTAAAGCGATTGAAGACGAAGCAGTAACGCCGAACGTCGAGGTGACATCGGCGGATGAAACCGCGAGCCAGGCCATCGATGAGAATCCGGGCGTTGACACGTCCAACGCCCCTGTCGAAAAGACGCCGAAGACCGACGACCAGCTGAACAAGGCATTGAGCGTGTTGAAAACCAAGACAGCCTAGAAATCGCGCAAAGCATTGCATCCAAAGGGCGCTTCCGGGTGGAAGCGCCTTGACTGTTGCCTGCGACTTACGGGTCAGGCGGCCCGAAAAAGGCTTTGCTGCGTGCTATGCTCGCGCCAAGTCCGGGTATGGTGGCCACAGAACCAACGACGCTTCGCGAGCTCCCCAGAGCCAGGGGCGCGATGCGACCGCCTGCCGCGCCGCCCCGCAAGCCTCGAGCGCCCAGGCCGCCGCGGGCTGCAAGGCCGCCGAAGGAGAGAAAGCCGCGCCGCGAGCCGGTCCCGGTGCCTCCGCAGACGCACCGCTTTGTGATGATCACGCTTGGCTTGCTGGCCGCGGTGTTTGGCGCCCTGGCCGGCATGATGATGATCTATTCCATTGACCTTCCCCAGGTAGACGAGCTGCAGGTCTACAGGCCCATGTCGACCACGGAACTGTACGACGTGCATGGCAATCTCGTCGGCTCCTTCGCGCTGGAACGCCGCGTCATCGTCGGCTATGACGACTTCTCGCCGCAGCTGCGTCAGGCCGTCATCTCGATCGAAGACAAGAACTTTGACAGCCACTGGGGCGTAAACCTGTTTCGCGTCGCCGGGGCGGCGTATCGCGACCTGACGTCGAACGGCCGGGCGCAGGGCGCTTCCACGCTGACCATGCAGCTTTCGCGCAACCTGTTTCTGTCCAATGAGCGGACATTTTCGCGCAAGATGCAGGAAGTGCTGTTTTCCATACAGGTGGAGCACCACTTCACCAAGCCGCAGATATTCATGCTGTATGGCAACCAGATCTACCTCGGACACGGGATGTACGGTTTTGAGGCGGCGAGCGAGTACTACTTTTCCAAGCACGCCCGCGATCTGACGCTGCCGGAAGCCGCGCTGATGGCGGGAATCCCCAAGTCGCCGACGAACTACTCCCCGCTGCTGAATCCTGAAAAGGCGATTGCCCGGCGCAATCTCGTCCTGACAGAAATGGAGAACGACGGCGCCATCACCCCCCAGCAGGCGGAAAGGGCGCGCGAGGCGCCGCTGGGGCTGCATCTGCAGCCCCCGGCGAATTCCGAGGCACCGTGGTTTGTGGAAGAGGTGCGCCGCACGCTCGAGAAGCAGTTCGGGCCGGACCAGGTCCACGAAGGCGGCCTGAAAATCTACACGACGATGGACCTGTCGCTGCAACAGACGGCCACGCGCGCCGTTCTGGACGGCCTGGCCGCTTACGAAAAGCGGCATGGCTGGAAGGGCCATCTGCAGAACGTAGTTGCCCAAGGCGATGACATCAATACCTGGCACCATCCGGATTGGGCCGCTCCCGTCGCGGCAGGAGGATATGTCCACGGGGTGGTCACATTTGTCGTGCCCGATCAGGTCTCGGTGAAGATCGGCACCCGGGCCGCGTCTATCAACCCGGACGGCTGGGCGTGGACGGGCCAGGCGGACGCCAGGCAGTTCCTGAAGCAGGGTGATGTTGTCTACATCCATGTTCCGGACGCGCCTCAGACCTCACAGATCTGGCAGGTTTCGCTCGAGCAGGATTCCGGCGCCCAGGGTTCACTGCTGGCGATGGACAACGCTTCCGGCGACGTGCTCGCCATGGTGGGCGGGCGGGACTTTGCGCTGTCGCAATTCAATCGCGCCACGCAGGCGGAGCGGCAGACTGGATCATCGTTCAAGCCGTTCGTTTATGCGGCCGCGGTTGAGCGGGGCGCGAAGCCAGGTGACCGGATTGAAGACACTCCGGCGACCTTTGCGACGCCTGGGGGACCGTACACTCCGCACAACTACGACAACGCATACCGGGGCAACATGAGCCTACTGGCGGCGTTTGCGGATTCGCGGAATATCCCGGCGCTGCGGCTTGCGCAGCGGGTCGGCATTCACAATGTCATTGATCTAGCCCACCGTTGCGGCATTACGAGCAACATCAAGCCATTTCTTCCCGTGGCGCTGGGCTCGGCCGATATCACGCTGGAACAACAGGTCGGGGCCTACAGCGTCTTTCCCAACGACGGCCTGCGGGTGCCGCCGAGGCTGGTCCGCCGGGTAACGACGGCAGACGGCCGGGTATTGAGCGAAACGAAACGCGGGCTGGACGTGGCGATGGATCAAAAGACTTCGCGCACCATGGTCGCTTTCCTGCAGTCTGTCATCCAGATGGGTACGGGCGCCGCAGCGCGCGAGCTTAAGCATCCGCTCGGCGGAAAGACGGGCACGACCAACGATTTCACCGATGCGTGGTTCATGGGCTTCTCGCCGAGCGTCACGACGGGCGTCTGGGTTGGATACGACGATCGGCAGTCGCTTGGCGAAAAGGAAACAGGAGCGCGCGCCGCGCTGCCGATATGGATCGACTTCATGCGCGCCGCTGTTGCCAGGCATCCCGGTGAGCAGTTCGAGCCGCCGACGCCTGCGCCTGCGCCAAGGCAGACTCTTCGGCTTGCGAAGACTGAGAAGCCTTCAGCGCTGAGCGGCCCTGTCGCGAAGCCGGTCGCCTCTTCGCTGACGGCGGGGTATGTAGCGAAGCAGGAAGCAATTGTCGCCGCGCTGCCCACATTGAAAGCAAGAGTTGTAAGTTCTGCGAACACGGCTCTGTCGTTGCCGGAACCATCCGGTCCGAAGACCGAAGTGAGGGCGCAGGTAGTCCTGCCGCCGGCGGTTACGCCGGAATCCGAGAAGCCGCGCCTGCACATGCCCGTGTCACGGCAATGAAGCGCGCGTGGACCGGATACGCGCTCGTCGCGGGAGCCGCGTTGCTGTGGGCCGCTTCCGCCAATCTTGCAAAGGAAGCCATTCAGGGGCGGCTGCTCCCGCATGTTGCCGGGGTAGACGTGACCACGCTCGTGCAGATGCGGACCACGCTGACGTTTGTCGTCATGCTGCCGGCCATGCTCCTGTTGCGCGGCGTTCGGGGAACGCGCCTGCCGTGGCGCGATGCGCTTGGGTGCCTGGCGCTCGGAGCAGTCGGAGTGGCCGGCGCAAACTTCTTCTATTACTTCGCGATTACGCGGACCACTGTCGCGACCGCCATCGTGGTGCAGTATCTTGCCCCGGTCTATGTGCTGCTGATCCGCGTCGCTCTCAAACAGGAACGCTTTAGCCAGAAGCGCGTAATCGCGGTGGGGCTGGCCGTGCTGGGCTGCGTGCTGGTGGTGGGCATCGGCAGCGGCGTTTCGCTGAGTGCGAACCGCGCAGGTCTGCTGGCTGCGCAGGCTGCTGCTCTGTGCTTCACGCTGTACAACGTCGGCGGAGGCTGGCTGGCAGGCAAGGTGGACGCCCTGCGGTTGATGCTGTACGCGATGCTTGGAGCGGCTTTGTTGTGGCTGCCGGTAAACCCGCCGACCGCGTGGGTCGCGCACCATTATTCGCTCTCGCAGTGGGGAGAGATCGCCGTAATCGCGATGGTCTCCATGCTGCTGCCCTACACGCTGTATTTCGCGGCGCTGCGGCTGCTGGATGCAACCCGTGCCATCGTGACCAGCTGCCTGGAGCCGGTGTTCGCGGCGCTGATTGCCTGGGCGTTGCTGGGCGAGAGGCTCGGTATTCTTCAGCTCGCAGGCGTCGCCCTGGTGATCGCCGCAACTGTTCTTGCGCAGGCGAGGCTCAATCCGCGCGAGGCGCGCATCGGCCCACCCGCCGAAGCATAGTTTCGCGATCACGCTTGCGTCAGCGAGGCGTCTTTCTGCTGCAAACGTTCGCGAAGCGCGAAGAACCGTTC
The DNA here is from genome assembly GCA_963848685.1 of uncultured Acidobacteriaceae bacterium. Classification (GTDB taxonomy): domain Bacteria; phylum Acidobacteriota; class Terriglobia; order Terriglobales; family Acidobacteriaceae; genus CAWKED01. The sequence goes on from CAWKED010000001.1 coordinate 493,941, forward strand.
AGCGCGCGCCACATCCCCAAAAATTTGCTGCTTCAACTGTTCAGGAGAGTCGAACTTTCGTTCATCCCGGAGCCGGCGAAGGAATGTCACTTCAAGCGGCAGACCTTCGGGCACTTCACCGAGTTGTTCGCCGAGAACGAAGCTCTCTACCGTCAGCGACAGGTCGCCGAATGTCGGCCGGACACCGACATTGGTGACAGCGCGCACGAGCCGTCCATCGAGCACGACTTCCGTGACATAGACCCCGTTCGCGGGCAGCAGTTCACAGTACGGCGAGAGATTTAGCGTCGGAACTGTTTGCGTGCGCCCGACGCCGCGCCCGGCCGCGGTTGCGCCGCGGACCGAAAACGGTCGGCCGAGCAAACGACGTGCCGCATTCATGTTTCCGGCGGAGATCTCCGACCGCACACGGCTGCTTGAAATCGGCTTGCCACCGAGCATGACCGGCTGAAAGCTCTGCACCGTGAAGCCGAGTTCGCCGCCCATGTCGCGAAGGCTGCGGAGTGTCCCCTCTGCGCCACGGCCAAAGCGAAAATCCTCGCCCTCGTACACTTCCGCAGCATGCAGCGTGTCGCGCAGGACGTGGCGGGCAAACTCGGCGGCCGTGGTCTGCGCAAACTCCGGCGTGAATTCCAGCAGCAGCACAGCGTCCAGGCCTGAGGCTTCGAGTAGACGCAGCTTTTCGTCGAGTGGGGTCAATAACTGAAGATTCCGCTCCGGATGGAGCACGCGCGCCGGATGCGGAGCGAATGTAACCGCAACAGATACGAATTCCAGCGCGCGGGCACGCTCGGTCACTGTCGCAAGCACGGCGTGATGACCACAATGCACGCCATCGAAGTTCCCGATGGTGACGACGGTGCGGCCAAGGTCAGGCGGCACTTCGGCGAGGCTGTGGAAGATGCGCATCAGGCGATCTCGAACTCCAGCCGCAGGCCATCGTGGGCGAGATGCACGCCGTCCGGAAGCGTAGCGGCGACGGCGGCGTGGCTGACTTCATGCGACATATGGGTGAAAAATGCGCGACGCGGAGCGAGTTCCCGAACGTACGCGAGCGCCTTGTCGATGTGCGCATGCGTAGGGTGCGGCGCCGGACGCAGTGCATCGAGGACCAGGATGTCCAGGCCGCACAGCTTTTCCATTGTTGCGGAAGGAATCTCGCTCATGTCCGTCAGGTAAGCGGCGGAGCCAAAACGAAAGCCGTTGATTTCGATCGTTCCGTGTGTCACTGCGAGCCGCTCGAACGTTGCGCCGAACAGCGAAGTCTTTTCCTCGAGATCAAGCAATGCTCAACGCGCGCGCTGGTCGGATATTTGGAATCCTTCGCGAAGGTGTAATCGAAAATCCGCCGAAGCACCTGCTGGGTGCGCTCGTCCGCGTACAAGGGGAGCGGTGCGCCGCCCAGAAAGCTGAGTGGCCGGAGATCGTCCAGGCCGAGAATATGGTCTGCGTGCGAATGGGTGTACAGCACGGCGTGGACCCGCTGGATGTGTTCGCGCAGGGCCTGCGTTCGGAAATCCGGGCCGGTATCGAGGATGACCGTGTGGCCGTTGTAGTTGATCGCAACGGAAGGCCGCGTGCGGTTGTCGCGCGGATCGTCAGAGCGGCAGACTGCGCATGTGCAGCCGAGCGTGGGCACCCCCATGGAAGTACCCGTGCCGAGAAAGACAAGCTCCGCCTGCATCAGCGCTTCGGCTTGGCGGGACTCGTGAACGGCGTTACGCCGGGCGTTGAGCTGGCTGCGGCACCCTGCTGAGCCTGCGCCTGCTGCGCGAGATACTGCATCGTCTCCAGGAACGCCATGCGGAGCTCGAACAGCACGGTGTCCAGAAGCCGCTGTTCGTCGGCGGTCAGATTTCCTTTCGTCTTTTCGGCCAGCACGCCCAGCATGTCCACCGTTTGCCGGGCGCCCATCAGGTCAACCCGGACCTGCTGCTGCCCAGGGACGCCGATCAATCCAAGCTGCAGGAGAGCGGAGCTGTAAAACGATTGCACGACGCGTTCGAACGTCATGGCGGGTTCACGCTTACCGCTTAAATCGTTGGCCCGCGCAATATCGTCCAGCCGCTCGGTGGTCTGCTGGTAGGCGCGGACGCTGGCCGCGGTTTCTTCCGCGGTAGGCGGTGGCGGCATTTTGCCAGCCTGGGTGTCTTCTTCGGAGGCTGGCTGCGCCTCGGCTGACGATTGCTGGCCGGAGTCTTCCGGCGTAACCGCGGCGGATTGCGGAACCGCGGAGGGCGGAGGGGTGTCTGGGGCCGCCGCAGTAACGGCTTCCGGCCTGGCTTCCACCGGCGCCGGCTGGTGTTCGGGATTTTCTGTCACGGTGTCGCCGTCCATGCGGTACTTGCGGCGGTCCGTGACGACAAACTCGGGTTCTTTTTCTGCCATGTGTGAGGAGAGGCTTCCTGGCCAGAGCAACTCTCCATTATAGGAAGGGAAGCGGATGAGGCCGAACCGGATGTCCGCCGGCGGTCAGGGGCCGGGCGGCAACCAACGCGGCCGAGCGCACGATGCCCATCGCGATCGTCTGCTCGCCACTCGGCAGCGGCACGGTGGCGATGGACGTAAGCTGGCCAATTTCCTGCTCGCCGTCCAGGACGGGCAGCGGCGCAGGAGCAGCGGCGGTCAGCGAAAAACCGCTCAGCGCGCGATGCACGTTGCCGCGCGAATGGATGCGCTCGACAATTTCCTGCCCGAGGTAGCACCCTTTCTGGAAATGCAGTGCGCGGGTCTGGCCTGTCTCCTGCGGCAGGTCCCGCGCCAGGATGTCCTGGCCGAACTGCGGCACGCCGCTCGCGATGCGGAGCCATTCGTGCGCTTGCCAGCCGCCCGGCTTCGCGCCCGCTTCCTGCAGACTGGCAGCCACTTTTTCGACGGCTTCCTTTGCCATCCAAAGCCAGAAGAGGGGAAGCCGCATGGAGGCGTCCTGATAGAGCTGCAGGTGTGTGCCGGCGATTTCGGTCGCAGTGATTGCCTGCGAGCCCCGGTGCTGGTCCTCGGCAGGTCTTGCCAGGATGGCAGGCGCCGTGGTCCCCGCAAGCACAAGGGCTGCGCTGTCCTCGTCCATCGCCAGGGCGACGTCATCCATGATGATGTAACGGTCGAGCCAGTCAAAGACGGGTTGCGCCTGCTCGGCGTCAGTTTCCAGAAGGTACGTCGTGTCGCCGCCTGCATCGGCAACGCGAAACGCTGTCAGGTCGCCCTGGATGCGTCCCTGCGGATTCAGGAGGAAGTTGTAGCAGCCTTCGCCGGGCGCCAATTTTGCCGTGTTATTGGTGACCATGCCGTTCAGCCAGCGCTCAGCATCCGGCCCGGAGATCCGGAGCCTTTTCCGCCAGGGTGCGTCGATCACCAATGCCGATGTAACTAAATCGCGAAATTCCTGTTCCGGGGAGGTTACAAATGGCCGCGCTGGTGCGCCGCGGAATGATGCGCTGGAAACTGCTTGCACTGCGACGGACATAGGAAAAGTATAGGAGCGGCGCGCTCCCGTAAGCTAGAAGCTGGAGCCGCATGACGTTCTTTCGCCAAACTCTGACTGCTGCCGTTCTCGCTTTCGCAGCCGCCTTTGCAGCGTTCTCGCAGACACCCGCGCAGAACACGCCGCCGCCGCCGCCTTCCGCCGCCGCCCAACCACAGGACAGCAAGCTGACCGCCGAGCAGCAAAAGCAGTTGCAGGGCGATGTTGCCAGCATTCTTGAATTCGCGAGCAGTGATACCGCTCTCCCCATCAAGAAAAGCGTAAAGATGCGGCTTATCTCGCGCGACGCGGTCGAGCGCGACCTGATGAAGAAGATGAAAGACGACAAGGGGGCCAAGAAGCTGGAGCGTTCCGAGCTGGTGCTGAAGAAGTTTGGCCTGCTCGATGCGTCGTTTCAGTTGCAGCCGTTCCTGGTGCAATTGCTCAAAGAGCAGATTGCCGGTTACTACGACGACAAGACGAAGACCATCACGCTGCTGGACTGGGTGGACCCCGCGGACCAGCAGCCGGTGCTGGCGCACGAACTGACGCACGCTCTGCAGGACCAGCACATCAATCTGCGCAAATTCGAAGAAGAGGACGATGACGATAAGCCGTCGAAAGATGTGAAGGAAGACAATCGCCGGCTGGCGACTGATGAACGCGACACAACGCGCGATGCTGTCGTCGAAGGCCAGGCCATGATTCCGCTGATTGACTATGCGCTGCGCGACCAGAAAGTCACCATTCTGGATGCTCCGCAGGCGGTCGAGATGCTCGTGGGCCAGATGGCATCGTCCAGCGATTCCCCGGTCATGGCGCGGGCGCCACTGCTCTTGCAGGAGTCATTGTTGTTTCCTTACCGCGAAGGTCTGGAGTTTGAAGTTGCCGTCCTGAAGGCGCGCGGCAAGCAGGGCGCCTTCGCGGGCGTGCTGGATTCACCGCCCGAGGTCACGGCGCAAATCATGCATCCGGCGGAGTATTTGAAGGGCGAGCCGTACCCGCATGTGCAGATGCCGAACGTTCATCCGCTGCTCGACCCCGGTTATGAGCCGTACGATTTAGGCGCGATGGGCGAGTTCGACGTCAAGATACTGCTGGACCTGTTCGCCAGCGGCAAGACTTCCGCGGCGCTCACGCCCGCGTGGCGCGGCGGCGTGTATTACGCAGGGCAGCGAAGGAGCGACCTGCATACTCCGGCGGAAAACGAACCGCGTTCGATAGCGCTGATGTATTCGTCGGAATGGGCCACCCCGGAGGCGGCGAAGAAATTCGCGGAAGTGTACCGGTCTCTTGTTGCGCACAAGTACGACTTGCTGAAGCCGGCCAGGGCGGATGGCGAATTGGGAAATAGCGGCATCCAGGAGACGGCGTATGAATCCGGCCAGGGGTTCGTGCTGATTTCTGTCTCCGGCACGTCCGTTTTCACAAGCGAAGGGTTCACCGCGGATGAAGCGCGAAAGCTCGAAGTCATGTTCTTCGCGACGTCCTCGGTCGGTGCGCAGCATGCCGAGGCGCTGCCGGAGCTCAGCGCGCCGCTGCGTCATTTGTTTACGCACTCCGGCGTGCTGCGCGAGGCCCTTTCCGCCGGCACGCGGTAGCGTCCCCGGTATACTTTTTCTATCTTCCGTTCGGAGAAATACTTGCCACAGGCAGAGATTGGCATCATTGGCGGCAGCGGCTTGTACTCCATGCCCGGCCTGCACAACATTGAAGAAGTGCGCGTGGAGACGCCATTCGGCGACCCCTCGGACGCATTTATTCTCGGCGAACTTGAAGGCCGCCGCGTTGCGTTTCTGGCGCGGCACGGCCGTGGCCACAAGTTGATGCCGAGCGAGCTTCCGTTTCGCGCCAACATTCACGCGATGAAGCAGCTTGGCGTGGAGCGTATTGTTTCGTTGTCGGCGGTCGGCTCGCTCAAGGAAGAGCACAAGCCGATGGACTTCGTCATTCCCGACCAGTTCATTGACCGTACTTCGAAGCGCGTCAGCACGTTCTTTGGCGACGGCGTCGTGGCGCATGTTGGGTTTGGCGATCCTGTATGCAAGGAAGTCGGTGACGTGCTGCAGCACGCCTGTGCGACCGCGCACGTGGAATGCAGCCGCGGCGGCACGTACGTGTGCATGGAAGGCCCGCAGTTCTCAACACGCGCTGAGTCGAACCTGTATCGCAGCTGGGGCGCGAGCGTTATCGGCATGACGAACCTGCAGGAAGCCAAGCTCGCCCGCGAGGCAGAAATCTGCTATGCAACAGTGGCGATGGTGACGGACTACGACTGCTGGCGCGCCGGGCATGACGATGTGACCGTCGAGCAGATTGTCGCGGTATTGCACAAGAATGCGGCCAATGCGGCCGACGTCGTAAAGTATGCGATCGCCGCGATGCCGAGGGAACGCAGGTGCGCCTGCGGCTCCGCGCTGGCGACGGCCATCCTGACCCAGCCCGATGCCATTCCCGCGAGCGCGAAGAAGAAATTGCAGTTGCTCATCGGCAAATATGTGGGGGAGAAAGCCTAGTGTCCATCCTGGTCGTCGGTTCGGTTGCATTTGACAGCATCTCTACTCCCGCGGGTTCGGTAGAGAAATGCCTGGGTGGCGCGGCGACATATTTCTCATTGGCTGCCAGCTACTTCACTGATGTTCGCGTGGTCGCGATCGTTGGCAAAGATTTCGGCCCCGAGCAGGAGAGCGTGCTGACGAAACGCGGCGTCGACCTGCGCGGGCTGGAGCACGCCGACGGTGAAAGTTTCCACTGGAAAGGCAAGTACGAGAACATCAACGAGGCAATTACGCTCGACACGCAACTCAATGTCTTCGCCACGTTCGAGCCCAAGGTGCCGGAATTCTATCTTGATAGCGAGAACCTTTTTCTGGCAAATATCGATCCGGTATTGCAGAAAAAAGTTCGTGACTCGCTGCCCAGCGCAAAGCTGATTGGCGCGGACACGATGAACTTCTGGATTACCGGAAAGCGCGATGACCTGGTGAAAGTCCTGCCCGGCATTGACGCGCTGCTGATCAACGACGGCGAAGCCAAGCTGCTTGCAGGCGATCAGAACCTGACCCGCGCGGCAGCGAAGATTCTTGATCTGGGGGTAAAGGCCGTCGTCATAAAGCATGGCGAGTACGGCGCTACGGCGTTCTTCAGCGACCAGTCCTTCGGGCAGAAGGGAAGGCTGCTTCCGTTCCGCGCGCCCGCGCTGCCGCTGGCTGAAGTCAAGGATCCCACCGGGGCGGGCGACTGCTTTGCGGGCGGCTTCTTCGGCTACCTTGCTGCACAGAAGGAGCGCACGCCGGAGAGTTTCCGCCGGGCGATGTTCTATGGCGGCGTGATGGGCTCGTTTGCCGTAGAGCGATTCGGCACCGAGCGGCTGCAGAACCTCACCCGCGACGAAATTGACGCACGCTTTGAGCTATTCCGCGAACTCTCGCATTTCAGCTAGACGCGAGCCATGGCTGGTTGCCCTGGCGGCGGCCGCGCTCAGCCTCGCTTCGCTGGCGTGGTGCTGGTCGCACCATCTCCTGCTGCTCTACGGCGACGCCGTGGCGCACCTGCACATTGCGCGGCGGATTTTTGACACGCGCACTCCTGGGCTGACGCAGCTCGGCAGCGTCTGGCTGCCGCTGCCGCATCTTCTTCTGCTGCCGTTTGTCGCCGTAAACGCCTGGTGGCGAACCGGTCTTGCAGGCGCTTTCGTTTCCATGCCGGCCTATGTGTTCGCCGTCGTCGCGCTGTTTCGCATCGCGCGTGTCAGGCTTTCGCGCGAGTGGTCTGCGTTTGCCGCCGCAGCCTTCGCGCTGAACCCCGGGCTGCTCTACATGCAGACCACCGCGATGACGGAACCGCTGTTTCTCGCACTCGTCCTGTGGGCCACTCTCTGGATGATTCAAACCGTGCAGGCGCTCGACCGTGGAGAAAAGACGCGCGCCGCGCGGACGCTGCTCCTGGCTGGGTTTGCGCTGACCGGAGCAGTCCTGACGCGCTACGACGGCTGGATTTTCGCAGCAATTGCAGGGCTTTCGATGCTCGTCATTGCCGGACCGCGGTTGTGGCGGTCGCCCGCGAGAGTGCGAATCGCCGCAGCCTGCTTCGCGCTGCTGCTCGTCGCCGCTCCCTTGTGGTGGTTCTGGTACAACGCCCACTATTTCCACGACTGGCTGGATTTTGTCCGCGGTCCGTATTCTGCCAGAGCGATAGAAGAGCGCACGCGCCCGGCGGGCGGTGCCCGGTATCCCGGCTATCACCACTTGTGGTGGGCGTGGCTGTATTACGGACGTGTTGCCACGCTGGGCGCGGGAGCGTCGCGTCTGGGCCAGGTCTTCATGGTGCTCTCCGTGGCCGGTTCTGCCGTACTCGCCGCAACGAAGCGATGCGCGGCAACGTGGCTGGCGCTGCTGCTGTGGTTTCCGCTGCCGTTCTACATGTACTCGGTGGCGTACGGCTCGGTACCGATTTTCTTCCCGCTCTGGCCGCCCTACTCCTACTACAACACCCGCTACGGCATGGAATTACTTCCTGTCTTCGCGCTGTTTTCTGCCATTGCGCTGGCGTGGATCGCGGCAAAGCTCCGCGCGCAAGGCGTCGTGCTGGCGGCCGGCGGCGCGTTCATTCTGGTGAATTTTGCGGTGACTGTTTGGTCTACGCCACTTGTGTTGCAGGAGGCGTATGCCAATTCCCGAACGCGAATTCCTTTCGAGACGCAGATCGCTGACGACCTCGGCAAAGTACCTTCCGGCGCAACGGTGATGATTTTTTCGTCAGCCCATGCCGGAGCGTTACAGCGATGGGGCAGACCCTTGCGCGAGACGGTAAACGAAAGCGACTGGTACCTTTGGCCCGGCGCGTTGCAGAGCCCGGCAACAGCCGCGGCCTACGTGCTCGCGGTGGACGGCGACCCGGTCGCCATGGCGGTCGCGGCGCATCCGGAACAGCTCACGCCCATCGCCACCGTTACTGAGTTGGGGCAGCCGCGCGCGGTGCTCTATCGCAGCGAAAATCCGCGCTGGCTGCGATGATACGATTCGCGACAGTGGCGCCTCTCGTCCAGCACGTCAGCAACTTTGACCAGATGCTTCTGGCAGACAGCGCGGTACGGCGGCTTGGCGTGGCATGCGTTCTAGGCGCCGCCATCGGGCTGGAACGCGAGCTTTCACGCAAGGCCGCGGGAATCCGCACGAACGTTTTTGTCTGCATGGCATGCGCGTTCTTCACGTTCCTGTCGATAGAAATTGCCGGCCCGGACAGTCCGAACAAAGGCCAGATCGCGGCAAACATCGTGCAGGGCATCGGCTTTCTCGGCGCGGGACTTATTCTGCGCAACCGCTATCGCGTCGCCGGACTGACGAGCGCGGCCACCGTGTTTGTCGTCGCGTCGATTGGCATGGCGTGCGGCGCGGGGTTCTATATACCTGCGTCGTTCGCGGCTGGAATCGTCATCATGGCCATGTTTTCCATTGGTGCGGCCGAGCGGTACTTGAACATCAAGACGTACCCATTGATTTATGAACTGCGCGGCTCCGACGATGTCACCGTGAATGATGCTGCGCTCAGCGTTCTGGACAAGTACAAACGGCGCTTGAATGCCGTCGAGAGCGGCAGGCTTGGGGAGGTGTATCGCCTGGTGTTTGGCGCCTCCGCGAATACGCATACGCACCGTCACCTGTTGCGGGAGCTGCGCGCGGTCTCCGGAGTTAGCTACGCCATTGCTTACAAGGAAGACGACGAGGAATGATTCCGTTCGTCAAGGCCCATGCAGATGGCAACGACTTCCTGATCATCGAGGAACGCTTTGCCGCCGGCCGTGCCGCGGTGGCGCGCGCGTTATGCGATCGGCACACCGGCATCGGCGCCGACGGGGTCGAGTGGCTATCAGAAGACGGCGATGCGCTGCGCATTGAGTTGACGAATGCCGACGGTTCCTACGCAGAAATTTCCGGCAATGGCACGCGCTGCGTTGCGGCGTGGTGGGCGTCAAAACGCCGGGTAAGCAGCATCGAGATCGAAACCGGCGCCGGGCTGCGACGCTGCGAGATCATCGCCAGCGACTTCGACAGCGCAACCGTTCGCACCTCGATGGGCACGCCACTCACGCGCCCTATGGGGCTGGAACTGGGTGCGGACCATTGGGGCGGCATGTTTGTTTCTGCCGGAAACCCGCATTTTGTCATCCAGTGCGACGAGTTTCCGAGAAACTGGCAGGACGTTGGGGCGGGATTGACGAACCATCCGGATTTTCCCGAGGGAGCGAACATCGAGTTCGTTCGCCGCATCGCGGCGGACGCCATCGAGTTCCGCATCTATGAACGCGGGGCGGGCCCGACGCGCTCTTCCGGGACCGGGAGTGTTGCCAGCGCGGTCGCGGCCATGTCGCTCGGTGCGTCGCGGAGACTCAGGGTGCAATCGCAGGGAGGCGTCCAGATTGTCGAATGGCCTGAGGGCGGGGAAGTCTCACTGATCGGCGATGCCCATTTGATCGCACGGGGTGAAGCATGGCTGTAGAACCATGGATCCTACCGGGTGAAGCCATCGGGCTGATCGCGCCATCGGCAGCTTTTCCGCCGCACAGCAGGTATGGGCCGATGGTTCCGCTCGGCATCGAATATTTGCGCGGCCTCGGTTACAAAATCACCAAGGGCGACCACATCTACGATGAATGGACCGGCGACTGGAGCGGCGGTGACTACATTTTTGCCGGAACGCCACGTCACCGCGCAGACGATATTCATTCGATCTTCAGTAACCCTGATGTGAAACTGGTCATAGCGATCCGCGGCGGCCACGGCTGCATCGAAGTGCTGCCACTGCTCGATTTTGATCTGCTGCGTCAGTATCGCAAGCCATTTATTGCGTATTCGGACGTGACGATCCTCCAGGGTGTGATGGCCGACCGCTCCGGGATTCCTGCGTGGCAAGGGCCCATGGTTGGCCCCGACTTCGGTCGGCCCGGAGGGGTAGATATGGCTTCGCTCAATGCGTGCATTTCGCGCGCCTTGAACTGGGAGCTCGGTACAGCCGACGGCATGGCGACGTTGCGTGAGGGAAAAGCGCGGGGAACCCTGCGCGGCGGCTGCCTGTCACTGCTTGTGGCGTCCTTGCATCATTGGGATTTTGCACATCCATCCGAGGACGGCACCGTGTTGTTTGTTGAAGAAGTGAATGAGAGCGTGGACTTATTTGCGCGAATGTGGCGCGAGTGGGCGCGGGCGGGCAAGCTCGAAGGAGTAACTGGAATTGTGTTCGGTGAAATGGAAAACTGCTTCCACGGCGCGCCGGTTCGCGCCACGCTGGAGCATCTGGTCGAGGGCCTGAATATACCGATTGCGTTCGGACTGCACTGCGGCCATGTGAAGACTGCACCCAGCGTCACGCTTCCGCTCGGCAGCCACGTGGAACTGGAGTGTCACGAGCAGGCTACACTGCGCGTCGCCAGGCAAGCGGAATGACCAAGCCGCGGCACATCCACCTGATCGGAATCTGCGGCACCGCGATGGCTTCACTCGCCGGATTGCTGCTGGCAAAGGGCCACCGGGTGACCGGTTCCGACGCCAAGGCCTATCCGCCCATGTCCACGCAACTGGCGAGCATGGGAGTGCGTGTCAGCGAACCCTACGCTGAAGCAAACCTGGCGCCGGCTCCGGACCTTGTTGTCGTCGGGAACGCTATTTCGCGCGGCAACGTTGAGCTGGAATACGTGCTGGAACACCGGCTGCCGATGACATCCATGGCCGCGCTGTTGCATGAGGAATTCCTGGCCTCACGGAAGCCGATCGTCGTCTCCGGCACGCATGGCAAGACGACCACCACCAGCATGCTCGCCTGGATTTTTGAAAGCGCGGGCCGGCACCCTTCTTTCCTGATTGGCGGCGTCGCAGAAAATTTTGGCGCGAGCTTTGCGTGGCGAGAGAGCGAGCATTTCCTTATCGAAGGCGATGAGTATGACACCGCGTTTTTCGACAAGGGGCCGAAGTTCCTTCACTACTTTCCGCAGAGCATGGCGCTGACATCGGTCGAGTTCGACCATGCGGACATCTACGATTCCCTTGCAACCGTAAAGACTGCGTTCAAGCGCCTGATTAACCTCGTGCCTCGCAACGGCCGCGTAATAGCCTGGGACGGCAGCGAGAATGTAACTGAATGTGTCGCGAATGCATTCTGCCCTGTTGAGCGTTATGGCTTTGCAGGTGACTCGCATTGGCGGCTCGAAGGCTTGCGACAGTTGCGCGGCGTGTCGAGCTGGAGCGTGTTGCGGGAAGGCAGGCCCTGGGCGGAATTCGAGATGCCCATGGCCGGCGAGCATAATGCGCTGAACGCTACGGCAGCCGCAGCTCTCGCGGCCAATGAAGGAATTCGTACCGAGCAGATCGCCCGCGCTCTCGCCGGCTTCCGGAGCGTAAAACGCAGGCTGGAAGTCATTGCAGACGTTGGGGGTGTTACGGTCGTTGACGATTTCGCGCACCATCCGACGGCAATCCGCGAAACGCTGCGCGCTTTGCGCGCCGCACACCCCAGTTCGCGCCTCTGGGCTGTGCTTGAGCCGCGCTCAAACACGTTGCGACGCAGCGTCTTCGAGCAGGAACTCGTCGCCAGCCTGACCGGAGCCGACCGCGTCCTGATCGCCGGCATCTACCAGGCGGATCGCATTCCCGCCGCCGAACGCTTGCATCCTGAAACAGTTATCCATGGATTGACCGCTGCCGGGGTGCCTGCTGAATTGCTGCCATCGGCGGACGCCATTGTTGCCCGGCTGGCCGTCGAAGCGCGCAGCGGCGACGTGATCGCGATACTTTCCAATGGCGGGTTCGATGGCATTTATGCCAAGCTGCCTGAGGCACTTCGCTCTCAACAATGATTTCCGCCATTGCAGTGTTCGGGTTCTGGGCGCTCATGTCGCCCTTTGTCGCCATCGTTGGCTTTCCGGCCGCGTGGCTTACCGGCGACGCTGCCTTGCTCTACCGGTTTGGCATGTGGGTCGGGGGCACGGCGCTGCGCCTCGGCGGCATCCGGGTGCGCCTCACCGGCCGGGAAAATATTCCCGAACGCAGTTGCATCTTCATGTGCAACCATGTGTCGAACCTCGATCCGCCGGTGCTTTTTCCGGCCCTGCCGCGGCGTGTTTCGATCCTTCTCAAGCGCAGCCTGATGAGTGTGCCGCTGCTGGGCCCGGCGATGCGGCTGGCGCGTTTCGTTCCGATTGACCGCGAGCAGCGCGACAGCGCCATCCAGAGTATCCGCGACGCCAAGCAGGTCCTCGATTCCGGAATGAGTCTCGCGGTTTTCCCGGAAGGCACGCGGTCCCGTGACGGCCACATGCTGCCCTTCAAGAAAGGCCCGTTCTACCTTGCCGAGCAGACCGGCGTTCCGGTGGTTCCGATTTCACTGCACGGCACGGAAGCCATGCTGCGCAAGGGACACTTCCGCATCTATCCTGCGACCGCACATGTCACGATTCACCCGGCTGTTGAGCCTTCGCAATTTGCAACCAGGGAAGAACTTATGGCCGCAGTGCGAGAAAGTATCGCGAGCGGCTTGCCGAAGTGGATGTCTGAACCATCGCGGCCCGAAACTACTTGACGACTGCCATGTAGCCGTCGTCCACCAGTTTGTCGCGGTTTGCCGCGGCATCGGCCTGCGATGTGTACGGCCCGGTAACGACGCGGTATTGAGCGCCCGCGGCACGGACTTCCGCGGCGAAGCCTTTCTTTCGCAGCGCAGAGGCCAATGCCCGCGCGTCCTCCTGCGTGCTCAGCGCTGCGAGTTGCACAGTCCACTGCTTGCCGGTGGCAGGCATCTTTGTCGCAGGAGTGCTGACGCTGGCCTCGCTCGACGACGCACGTTCAACCGGCTTGGGCTTGGGTGGCGGAACTGCCGCAGGTGCAGGGGGCGGAGTGGCTTTCGCGACCGGTGGAGGCATGGGCGCCTGCGCGGGAACGTGTGCTGGAGCGGGGGCGCTTGCTGCCGGAGTTGAAACCGGCGGCAGTGGCCGGCGCGGGGGAGGACCTTTGGTCACCGCCGGTACTGCTGCAGAGTAAGCATTGTGGCGGCCGATCGAGTAGCCGAGGCTAAAGAAGATTACGCAGATTACGACCAGCGAAAAAAACATGACGAGCAGTGCCGTATTGCTCAGCGTCACTTCCGCGTGGGGCTCTTGGCGGTCAAGGTTCTGGTTGAACACGTTATTCGCCTCTCATCTTCTTCACCGATTCACCCAGCAGACTCAACATCTCAACCGGCAGCGGGAACACGATGGTGGTGTTCCTTTCCGTGCCGATGTCGCGGAGCGTTTGCAGATAGCGCAATTGCAGCGTCATCGGCTCCGCGGAAAGTGCGGCGGCTGCATCCACCAGCTTCTGCGCGGCTTCAAACTCGCCTTCGGAGTTGATGATCTTCGAACGCTTCTCGCGCTCAGCCTCGGCTTGCTTGGCCATGGCGCGCAGCATGGATTCCGGCAGATCCACCTGCTTTACTTCAACGCTGACTACCTTGACGCCAAACGGCGCGGTGTGGCCATCAATGATGGTCTGGATGCGCTGGTTGAGTGCGTCCCGGTGTGCGAGCAACTGGTCGAGTTCCACTTCACCGAGAACGGAACGCAGCGTGGTCTGCGCGAATTGTGAGGTCTGGTAGATGTAGTTCGAAACCTCAACGACTGCTTTCGCCGGCTCAATAACGCGCAACGTGATGACCGCGTTGACTTTCAGCGTCACGTTGTCGCGCGTGATGATGTCCTGGGCAGGAACTTCCATCGCCTCCTGCCGCAGAGAGATTCGAACGAACTGGTCAAACGGGCGGAAGATGACGACGACGCCCGGTCCTTTGGGTTCCTTCAGCAGATGGCCCAGCCGGAAAACGACCGCGCGTTCATACTCGCGCAGGATCTTGATGGAACTAAGGATGTAAAGGACAACAATCGCAATGACAACCAGCGGCAACATCGACATGCAGATACCTCATAGGCTCTGCGCTTGATTTTATCAAGCAGTTACCGGCTTACATGGAGTGTCAAACCGTGTGCGGACTCGATCTTCACGTGCTCGCCTCGGGCGATGTGCGTGTCGGCGACAGCATGCCAGATTTCGCCCCGGACCAGGACCTGGCCCTCTGGATTCAGCGCTGTCTGCGCCTGCGCGGTCATGCCGACCAGCGCGGACGCGCCCGTCAGGGACTTCTGACGGCGCGCCTTCCAGGCCAGCCTTGCGATGATGAACGTCACGATACCGAAGCCCAGGGCAATCGCGACGGCAGTGCTGACGCGAACGCGCATCTCCGGCACAGGTGCCTCAATCAGCGTGAGAAGCCCGAAAGTGATTGCCGCGATGCCGGCGAGCGAAAGCAGACCGTGGCTGGGAAACTTCGCCTCGAGCACGAGTAAGACTCCGCCGGCCAGCAACAGGGCGACCGAACTGTGGTGGATGGGCAGCAGTCCGAGCGAGAAGATGGCAGCGAGCAGAAAAAGCGCGCCGACAGCGCCGGGAACGATTGTGCCCGGAATGTGAAATTCCAGGTAGAGAAGCAAAGCTCCGAACACGAGCAAGAGCACGGCAGCGTTCGGGTCCATCAAACGGTCCAGCAGGGACTCGCGCAGAGTCGGCCGTATGGCGACGACACGCGCTGGCCACGTGTGCAGAGTTTGCGCGGTTCCGTTGAAGCGGGTGATGGATCGGCCGTTGATCTGTCGCAGCAGGTCATCGGTGTCTGTTGCGATGACGTCGACCAACTTTTGCTGCTGGGCCTCCTCCGGCGTGAAGGATTTCGACTGCAGCACTGCCGTCTGGGCCGCATCGGAATTGCGTCCGCGCCGCGTCGTGATCGACCGCAGCAGCGCGGCGGCATCGTTCTCCATCTTCTGCTTCATCACATCGTCCGGCTGAGCGCCGTTGGACAGGACAGGATGGGAAGCGCCCGCGTTCGTTCCCGGAGCCATGGCGGCAATGTCCGCCGACTCAAGGAGAAAAAATCCAGCCGAGCCGGCATGCGCGCCCTGCGGCGCCACGTACACAATCACCGGAACCTGGCTGTTCTCGATCGCGCTCACCATGGCACGGGTCGCGTCCAGCGTGCCGCCTGGAGTATTCAGCTCGACCAGCAGTGCGTCGGCATGGGCGTCTGCGGCGGAATGAATGGAACGCAGGAGCATATCGCGGCTTACCGGCTGGATGGTGTCGTCCAGTCGCAACTGCATGATGTGAGCGTCCTGGGCAAGAGCCGTTGCCGATGCCAGCAGCGCCGCGATGCATAACAGTAGTCGCTTCATGGCGTGGGAACTCCGCGCGCCGCCAGCGCCGCCTTCAGACGCTGGGCCTCGGCGTTAGCGGGCTCTAAGTGCAGCGCGCTTGAGACCGATGCCGAAGCCGCGGTCATGTTCTTCTGCGCCACCTGCGCCTGGGCCATCGCTAAGTATGCCTGGGCATTCGGATGAAGATTCACGGAGGCCTTCGCCTCGGAAACCGCGTCGGCAAAGCTTGCTGTTCGCGCCCGGACCGCTGCCAGGCCGGCGTGGGCCTGCCAGTTCTGCGGGTCAGCCGCGAGCGACTGCTGAAAAGCCTGCTCGGCTTCAAGCGTCAGCCCCTGGGACAGGTAAGTTTCCCCGTGCTGCGACAGCGCCTGGGAACGCTGCTGCGGCGGTTGAGAGGCCAGGCGCGCCTGCTCCATCTCCGCCATCGCCACCGAGGCTTCGCGAATCGCTGTGATGTTGAAGACGCGCTTGAGGCGCTCCAGCGGTCCAAGCGCTTCGCCATTGCCAGGATTGCCTGTAACAGCTGTCGAGCGCAGCAGGTTGGACAGCTCCTTGGCTTCTTCATCGGTTGGCCGCAGGGCTAGGGCCTGGTCAATCTCATGCCGCGCTCCGGAGAAATCGTGCGCGCGGCGCAGAGCGACGGCGAGGTTGTAGTGGTAGTCCTCATCCTTGGGGTCGGCAGCGGCCGCCTGCTGAAAAAGCGCCACACCGGATTTTCCGTGACGGCTCGCGGCCACGCCCTGATTGTTGAGGACCTCAGGCAGCGGCAGCCGTGTAGCGACGAACGCGAAGCTTTGCTCGGCGTCCGCATACTTGCCGGAGTAGAACTGCGACAGCCCGAGATAGAAGGCCGCCTGCAGCGCCAGCGCGTGGTCGCTGGGCACGCGCGCGAACATCGCCGCGGCCTGTTCGTACTCCTGGCTGTCGAAATAGGCGCGCCCCAGCCCATACAGCGTAGGGACATCATCCGGAGATGTCGTGAGCGCTGCCTGAAAGTGCTTGATGCGGTCTGCCGGAGAGGCTGCGGTCACGCCGCGCACAAAATTCTCGAACGCGTCCAGGCGGATTTGCGGCGCAGCCGCAAGAAATGATGCCCGGTTAACCGAATACGTCGGGGTTATTGTCCGAATCACATCCCATGCCAGCGCATTCTCAGTTTGCAGGAGCTGCGTCAACGCATCCTGTTCGTGCAGCGTGGTCGACAAGTGCAGGTTCCTGACGTCGAGAACGCGGCCGGTGATTTGTATCTGGCCGCCGTCCGCGCTGTAACTGCCGTACACGACGTAGTCCACGTCCATTTCCTGCGCAATGCGTAATGCCATGGCGTGGGAAGGCTTGATCGCGGCCGGCAATCCAAGCCGGTCAAGTGCATACAAACGGTCTTCTCGCGTGACAATCGAAAAACCCGCGGAACTCAATCGCTGGTTCAGGATGGAAGGGAAGCTGTTGGAAATCCAGTCCAGGCTTGGCTGCTGCGAGGTGTTCTCGAAAGGCAGCACCAGCACAAGATTTCCTGGCGCCTGCTGCGCGAACAGTCGCGCGGAAAGCACGAGCAGAAACAGCAGAACCGACACGCGACGTAGCGTTCGCACTACCGTCCATTATAGAAGCGCGGTCCGGAAGCGGCTTGCGCGTCCAGTACAGGCGCGGGCTGGCCTAACACTGCCGCCCACTGACCACGAGTTTCCTGCTGCCACTGGATTGGCTGGCCGAGCAGTCGCGCCGCGAATGCCGGCGGGACATTTTCGTGCGCGCCGAAGTATTCGCGGTTGGCCGCCGCAGCGCGTCCACGCAGGCTCCACGCATGGTCTCCGGTGTACGGGTTGCTGGAGAACAGAATCGTGTAGGCGCAACCGGAACGCGCCTGCGGCGAAGTGATGGTGGAAAGCGCCAGGTCCGGCAATGCTGCGACGGAGTATGGCTGCTCGACGTAACCGAGGAATGGCTCCGACAGGTCATTGCTGAGCGGCCACGCAGTCATGACGCAGAGCTGCGGCGAAGCGGGCGGAAGGTGCGCGATGGCCTCCTGGGCCAGGACGACGGAATCGCGATAGGACAGGTTATCTTCCGCCGCGAATCCGTACGGCGGATTCACTGTCCAGCCGGCTATGAACGCGATTGCGGTCACTCCGGCTGGAACAAGCCACCAGCGCGTGCGTCGCTGCCAGAACGCGACATGGAACAGCAGCACCAGCGGATAAAGCGGCAAGAGATAGCGTGTAAGCAGCGCACCGCCGACGACGCTGAAGAAAAGCAGGTTCGCGACAAAGATGACTGTCAGGGCCGTGGTGCGGTCGTGATTTGCCTTTGCCCTCTCCGGTCCGCCGCGTGCAGGCATCAGCCACAGCAGCAGAGTGAGCAGCGCTGCGACGAACAGATACATGTGGCCCGTCACATGCCATGCGCGCTGCACCAGCGCGAACGCGATGCGATCCATGTGCCAGGTGCCGGTCGCGTTATAGCGAAAAAATTCCGGATTGCCGAACATGTAGCCTGTGCGGGCGCGATGGTAGAGATACCAGCAGGCCAGGAGAATGGTGGGGATGAGCCATGGCAGGGTTCCACGCAACCAGGAACGGCGTCCACGGATGGCTTCGACGGCAGACCATCCGGCCAGCGCAAGCGGCGTGATGACGGCCGTTTCTTTCGCCAGCGCAGCTAGGCAAAAACAAACAACGATGCCCGGGCCGGCCTTCAGCGCGCGCGTGAAGAGAGCAAGTCCCCAAAGCGTGAACGCAGCGGCAAACACGTCTGCATGGGCAAGGGTGCTTTGCGCAAACCAGATTGGGTAGGTCGCCGTCAGCAAGGTGACAACGGCCGCCGGCGCGCGTTCAACATACGACCGCGCAATCCGATACACGGCGACCAGCGCGATCGCGGCGACAAACGCGACGGCAACCCGCGTGACGATTGGCCGGAACCCGAACACTTTCCACGCGGCCGCCAGCAGGATCGAAGGCAGCGGCGGATGCGCGTTCGAGATTGTGGAATGCGGAATCAGCGCGCCGGTGCGAAAAAAATCGTATGCAGCCGGTACGTAATACCCTGCCTCATCCCAGTAATACGGCAGTCGCAGCAGCGTGGCGTGCGTGACAACCACCGCGGCCCAGGCGGCAAGGACCGCAGACAACGACCATGCTGCCCGCGTTGCCGCGGAACCGGTTCTCATCGATCGCAGCTTCAGTTCACCGGCCCGGTCGCGTTGGGTCCCGGCTCAAGCTGCAACTGCCCGAACGTACGCTCGTATTGCGCCAGGTTCTGCCCAAGCACGTTCCACATTGCCTTGGCCTGCTGCGGACTCAGATACACGCCCTGAAAGTTGTGGACTTCCACCGCGTCCGGCGTGTCCTGGCGCGCGTTGCCGAACGTCAGGTGGAAGTCCCACACGCTGACGCGCACCTGCACGCTGTTCGCATATCCATCGCGATAATCATCGGCCTGCGTAATGGTGACGCGGGCGCCCTGCTGCACGGACTGGCTCATTTGAACTGCCTACCTCGGTTTTCGTAACTGAAAGTGAAAAGAATTGGTGCGGGAGAAGGGACTTGAACCCCCACGGATTGCTCCGCCAGATCCTAAGTCTGGTGCGTCTGCCAGTTTCGCCACTCCCGCACGATGGTTGCGGCTTGCACCATTGTACGAAAAGGCCGTAGCTCTCCGACACGTATCCTGTGATTGTGGCAAAACCTTCAGACAGGCCGAACGGGGTTTCTCGGCTGATGCGCGCAGTCGTGGAAGTTGGCTTCATCATGTTCCTGTTCTACGCCAACCTGCTGATGGGCGAATTCACCTTCACCAACGAGCGTGGCAAGACGCTTCGCTGGGCGCTGAATGACATCCTGACGTGGCGAAACTTCATCATCGCGCTCATCGCCGCGACTATCGGCTACCTGGTATTTGAAGTCCTGCGCCGGAACCTCGACCGACGCGACTGAGTTCACTGCGGAGCAACGATTTCGATCGCTGTCTGCATTTGCGCGACGGCGCGCTTGCGCAGCATGTTCATCTGCGCCACTTTCTTTTGCGCCGCGTCCGATTTCCAATCCACCCCCACCCGCGCCGCGATTTTCTTCTGCTGTTCTTCGTCTTCATCCTTTGCGACGTCGCTTACGTCCGCCTGTGTCTTCGCCAGGCTCTGGTGGAAATGCGTTATTTCCCGGTCGGCGTTTTCAGGATGGTAGGTCAGCCGGTCGCCCGTCTGCATGACGTCGATCAGCGAGTCGGGTGACCAGCCGAGCGGCCACGTCTGGTTCAGCGTGTCATAGGCGGCGCGCAGCCGCGTCATGGCGCCGGCAAACCCGCTCAACTCCGCGCGGCGCGGCACCAGCTTTGCATCGCGGATCACGACGATCTCCGCTGACTTCGCTGTCGAATACCGCGGTGTCCGGATGTACGTCGTCAGAGTGTTGCCGTCATACGCCCAGCCCGTCGCATCTCCATCGCGTAACACCTTCGCGTTATAGGCCAGCGTCACGCCATTCGCCTTCACGCTGGAGGGCGGCCAGTCGCCCATCTTCTGCACTTCAAATGCGCGCTGCTTCAACATGCCGGGAAAGTTTCCCTTCGCGGCCGCGATCAACACCCGCTCGGTCGCGCCACTCTCCTGAACTCGCAGCTCAGTACGCGCAAATTCACCGCGTTGGTAGTTGCGACCGTCGCTGCCGTCTTCATACACGGAATAGCTGCTCTCGCCATCGTTGCTGCGGGGCGCAATCTCTACGATGAGCGGGTCCACCGGCTTCTGCCCGGTGTAGAGCATTGGCGGCTGCTTGGGGATGATTCCGCCCGCGCGTACGTAGGACGGGAATCTCTGACAGTGCGAAGCTCTCCGTGAAAGTCCGGCCGCCCTGCATCTCGCGCCCCGTGTACGCTTCAAACCACTCTCCCGGCGGCAGCCACACCGTCTGCGCGGACTGCATCGTTGATCTGGTCCGCTGCCTGCACAACCGGCGCGGCCAGCACATTTTCTCCGAACACATATTCGCCGCCATGCGTGTAGGCTTCCGGCGCTTCCGGCCAGTCATAGTAGAGCGGCCGCAGGAACGCTACGCCTGTGTCATAGGTGCGCCGCGCTTCCGTATAGATGTACGGCTGGATCGCATAGCGTTCCCGGAAGACATCGCGCATCAGGCCGGCATACGGCTCCGGATACGCCCAGATGCGGCGCTCGGAATCCGGGTTCTTTGTCGTGTGCGTGCGCAGGATCGGCGACAGCATGCCGAACTGTAACCAACGCAGATACAATTCCGGCGCGACTGCGCCAGGCATGTGGCCGCCGATATCGTGGCTCCAGTAGGCATATCCGACGTTCGCAGCCTGCGCGGTAAAACCCGGCTGGAACGCCAGCGACTCCCACACAGAAATCGTGTCGCCGGAAAATCCAATCTGGTAGCGATGATTCCCCAGTCCGCCCCAGCGGTGAAACAGCAGCGGCCGCTTGCCTTCCATCGCCTGGTCGGTGAAGTGTGTGTAGTTCAGCCACCAAGTCGGATTCACCCCTGCCGTCCGGGTGTTCGCTTCCTGCTGCCAGTCGAGCCACCAGAAGTCCACCCCTTGCCGCTCGAGCGGATGGTGCAGAATGTCGAAATAATTCCGCGCGAACTTCTTGTCGGTGATGTCGAACGGCACATATTTCTTGGTTGCTGGGTCGATACCCATGGCGTGCGCCATCGCCGGGTATGCGTCTTCAAACGGCTGGACGCCGCTGGCCGGATGCAGGTTCAGCGTCACCTTCAGCCCGTCGTCATGCAGGTTCTTGAGGAACGCGTCCGGGTCAGGAAACAGCAGCCGGTTCCACGAATAGCCGCTCCAACCCAGCGTGTGGCCGCTCTGGTCTTTCTCCTGCGAAAACCAGTTCTGCCGGTACGTCGGGTGCCAATCCATGTCAATCACGAAAACATCCAGCGGCGTGTCGTTCTCATGAAAGCCGCGCACCAGTTCATCCAGTTCCTGGTCGGAGTAGGCCCAGTAGCGCGACCACCAGGTGCCGAATGCAAAGCGCGGCGGCAGCGGGATGCGTCCCGCCACAACCACGAAATCGCCCAGCGCCTTCTTGTAATCATGTCCGTAGCCGAAGAAATACCAGTCCAGGCGATCGCCCGCAGGGCGCTCCATGACCCACGGCCACTCGCTCTGCCCGCCCTTTGCGAAAGAGAAGTCGTCTGAGTCAAACAGCGGCCGCGTGGAGTCATCCACCACCACCCAGCCGTCGCGGCTGATCAGTCCCTGGCCGATTGGCTCGCGGGTTTTGCCGCCCAGCGCACCGTCCAGCGTGCGCGTCGTCCCCATCAAGTTGCCGCTGTCGGAATCGCCCGGTCGCCAGGTCACCGGCTTGCCGGCGACTGCGAGCGAAATACTCAGGTTCTGCGCTGCAAATTTGCCGTCGCCGCTGTACTTCAGGTCCAGATCGGCCGTCTTGATCTCCACGCCATCGGCGTCAACCTTCGTCTGTGTGAACTGCGGTGTCGGCAGATTGCGCTGCAGGAAGACAAGACTCGGATGGTCTTCGAATTTGTCGTCTGCGGCCCACTCCATGCGAATCATCTGCGGAGTCAGGACAGTAAATCGCGCATGACCGGCGCGGACCACGGAAGACGGGTTCGGAATGGGGTCGTATTTTCCAGTCTGAGCAACGGCGGCGACGGAAACACAGAGACAGACAGTAACCAGCAGACGAAAACGCATGCGCGCCAGTTTACTCGGACTTCGGCAGGTTTACTTTCAGGCCTGAGCCAGAGCGATCTGGAAAGCATTTTTCGCATTATCGGGAATAGCACCTTTCACCGGGCGCTGGCAGCTTACGGTGAACTTTCTGCCGCTCGCTGTATCTTGGTGGCATGCTTCTCCGAAACGCTTTGCCTTGCGTGGCCCTGTGCGTCCTGTTCGTCGCGCCGTGCTGCATAGCCCAGGACTCGCCGGCTGCTCCGCCAGAAGCGGCGAAGGCCGAAAAGCCAAAAATGTCGCCTCCCGCGCCCATGCCTCCCGACGCACATGCCGACCAGAGCGTGACCGTGGATGGCCGCACGCTGCACTACACCGCGACGGTGGGAACGATCGCAATCTTCGACAAGGAAAACCACAAAGCCGGTGAAGTTGTGTACACGGCGTATGTCGCCGAAGGCAAGAACAGGCCGGTAACGTTTGCGTTGAACGGGGGTCCCGGGGCGGCATCCGTGTACCTGAATCTGGGCGCTATCGGGCCCAAGCACGTTCGATTCGGAAATGAAGGCGATAGCCCGTCCGACCCGGCCACCTTACTCGACAATCCGAATACATGGCTGGACTTCACCGACCTGGTGTTCATTGATCCTGTGGGCACGGGCTACAGTCGCGCGCTGGTTCCGGACGACCAGGCAAAGAAGCTGTTTTACGCTACGGAGCCCGACATTGAGTATCTGTCGCGCGTCATCTTTGAGTGGCTGGTCAAGAACGAACGCATGCAGTCGCGGAAATATCTGGTTGGAGAGAGCTATGGGGGATTCCGCGGACCTCGCATCGTGCACTATCTGCAAACCCAGATTGGCGTAGCGATGAATGGCGTCGTACTTGTTTCTCCGTACTTGAATCCGGAGATTGATTCGCAGCGCGACCTGTCCCCGCTGCCGTGGATGCAGACGCTGCCCTCGATCACCGCCGCGCACTACGAGCGCGAGCACAAGCTCACCCCGGAGGCGATGCGCGATGTCATTGCGTACACGCGCGGCGACTACGCGACCGATCTGATGAAAGGCAACGAGCGACCCGCAGGCACAGGCGCGCCTGGTGGACAAAGTCACGCAGCTCACCGGCCTGGACCGCACGTTCGTGCAGCGGTCAGGCGGCCGGCTTGAAACGCAGGCGTATCTGCGCGAGGTATTCCGCAGCGATGGGCGCCTGGGCAGCCGCTACGATCCGAACGTCACTGCGCTCGACCCTTTCCCGTTCGACCCGGCGCAGCGTTCGAACGATCCGATCCTCGAAGCAATCATCGCGCCGACGACGACCGCGATGGTGGACTTTGACACTCGCGTTGTGGGCTGGAAGACGGACGCGCGTTTCAGCGCGCTGAGCTTCGACGTCGGACGCCTCTGGTCCGATGATGACGAGTTACGCAAGGGATCCGTAGAGCAACTGCGTGAGGCCGTAGCGAATGATCCCAAGCTGCGCGTGCTGATCGTGCACGGCTGGAATGATTTGTCCTGCCCGTTCATGGGCTCAATTTTGACGGCGGACCAGATGCCGGTACTGAACGATCCGACACGTGTTCAGGTGCGCGAATATCCCGGCGGGCACATGTTCTACACCCGCCTGGATAGCGGGGCCGCGCTGAAGCATGACGTGGAAGAGATGTACGCGACGCACTAACGGGCAAGCAGCCAGAACTCCGTCTGATTGTCCAGAGTGTCCTGAATGTCGCGCACCACGATCGTGAGACCGTACTCGGAGGCAGCCGCTTCGCTCGCGATGGCCGCCTGATTGACAACGCCGCGCGCGGCGACATCTCGCGCCGCACCCGCTGTGTCGAAGAATTCCGCCGCGGCAATGCCAGGGTGCGTGGCGAAGAAGCGTGAACATTGCTGCAGCGCGACAGGATGCGAGGCAGCGCGGTTTATGGTGTCGAGCCTCGCTCCGTGCGGCGCCATCAGGTGCAGCCGGACAGGAAGATCGATTTCCTGCTCGAGCCGCAGCGCGGGGTGTTCCACGGCAAGCGCGAGATGGCTCGCAATGTCACCCGCGATCGTGTTGCGGACCGGCACCGCCAGTGCGGAACACTTTCCATCTGCGACCAGCGAGAATGCCTGCCGCATGGTCTCGCAGAATTCGATCTCGCGCCCGGGCGCAAGCAGGGTGGCGGCCTGCTGCGAAAAGCAACCGCGCACTCCCTGGACTGCGACCGGACCCGGCATCAAGGCAGCGTAGACTGCCAGTCACGCATTTGCGCAATAATTGTGGCGAATATCGAACGCCTTCTGTCGCCGGGCAGAGTGTGGGGAGCCGCGGCCGCGCGTTCGAGAACATCCTGTTCCCGCGAAGCGTCGAGGACCGGCGCACCGGCACGGCGTTTCAGCCCAGCCAGATGTGCCACCGACCGGGCGCGATGCTCCAGCGCATCAAGAATCATCTGATCGGCGCGGTCAATCTCACGGCGGCACTGCAATACTTCTGGATCGGATTGCAGTGCCGCCAGCGTGGGTGGAGGAGCGGGGGAGAACGAAACCTGGTGCAGGCCGAGGCTTAGCAAGCGATCACCTCCGTGCGACGCACAGGCAACGTGGCCGCGAGAGCGTGAAATTGCGCAAAGTTGAGTGATTGCGGCCCGTCAGAAAGCGCGTTGTCAGGATCAGGGTGGACCTCGATGATCAGCCCGTCGGCCCCGGCAGCAAGAGCGGCGCGGGCAACCGGTCCGACGAGATCGCGGCGGCCCGTTGCATGCGACGGGTCGGCAATCACGGGCAGGTGGCTCAACTCCCTCGCCAGCGCCAGCGCGGCGATGTCCATTGTGTTCCGCATCGCAGAATCGAATGACTTTGAACCACGCTCGCAAAGCACGACGTCGGCATTACCGCCGGCGAGCAGGTACTCTGCTGCCAGCAACCACTCCTTTACCGTCGCGGAGGGCGATCGCTTGAGCAACACCGGCTTGCGCACCCGGGACAGGCGTTTGAGCAGTGCGAAGTTCTGCATGTTGCGCGCGCCTACCTGCAGCATGTCAACGTGTTCGGCCACCATGTCGACGTCGTCGGTGCTCAACACCTCCGTCACCACAGGCATCCCCGTGCTCTTGCGAACATCAGCAAGAATCTGCAGGGCCTCCAGGCCAAGACCCTGAAATTCGTACGGAGAGGTTCGCGGCTTGAAAGCCCCGCCGCGAAGCATTTGTGCCCCCGCCGCCCGCACCGCGAATGCAGTTGACAGGGTCTGCTCGCGCGACTCCACCGAACATGGCCCGGCGATCAGCACCGGCTCAGCGCCGCCGATGGCGACATGCGCGACGTGTACGACGCTTCGGTTTCTATCCGGCGAGCGGCTGGCCAGCCGAAACGGCTCCGCGGGACGAGGCTCCGCGCGCGGAAGAATGACAGGGACTGCTGTGGTCGAAACTGGCGTGACTGCGGTGGACATTGTTTCAACTCCTGGCTTGGTCTTCTGCGTAAAAAACGGAAGGGCCGCGACTTAGGTCGCGGCCCCTGCGGGTGATGTCTCTGATTCTGCTGTCTTAAGAGGTTCCTTCAGCAGAGACGCCAGCCGCTTGAGCCGCTACTACGAAGTAGTAGCGGTAGCTAAAGTAGCCGTACTGGCGGGTCTGGCGAATCATGTGTACTGAAATCTACCGCTGGCCGAGCGGCAGCGCAAGCCTTTTCCGAAAAATCTATGTGACCGGCAGGCCGAGACGTTTCTGCAAGGCAACAAAGCGGGGATCCATCCGCAATTGCGTCGGGCTGGGCGAGCTGTTCATTCCAAGCACTCCGCGGTCGTTCGCGTCCGCACCTTTCTCCCATAAGTCCAGAGCGTCGTCATAGCGGCCTGTCATGAGCGCCCAGAAAGCGACTTGTGACGCGGCGGTCTTTCCTTGTTCATACTGGCCGCGCAGATAGGAATATACGGACTCAAGCATGCCCGTCCGGCCCCCCTGGGCCAGACCTGCGCCGGCTGCGTCGGCAATCGCAAGCGCGCGTGCATCTTTCGTCATGGTTCCGTAGTTCCGCAATTCCCGGACAAACCCGCTGTTGTCGCCCGTCATCAGGTAGACAGCGCTCAGGTAGGAATGCGTCGAAGGAAAGCTCGGGTCACTCTTCTCGAGCTCTTCCAGCAACTGCCTGGCCTGCTCCTGTTGGCCGCCTGCCTGCAGAATCATCCCCTTGTCGGCCTGTATCGCGATCGAGCTTGGATCGAGGCGGCGCGCGGTGTCGATCTCCTGCAGCGCCCGTTCGTTCTCGCCAATGGTCATCAGGTAGGTAGCAAACCAGTGATGACCCGTCGCCGAGTTGGGATCTTCCGCGATGGCCTTTTCGAACTCCGCGCGGGCTTCTTCCACCCGTCCCTGGCCCCAGAACTGCGCGAAAGCCAGCGAGCGGTGCCCAACGGCGGAATGCGGATCCAGCTGGATGGCGCGTTGGGCCGCCTCAATGGCGCGGGGATAGGCTTCTTCAGCCGGCATGGTGTCGAACTCGCGCAGCAGGTCGTAGCATTCCGCCAGCCCGGCGTAGGCCGGAGCGTATCCCGGGTCGCGAACGATGGCCTGCGTAAATGCGTCAACTGCCTGATGCAGAGATTCCGGCGTTCGTTTCTGCCAGTAATAAACACCCTTTAGATAAAGGTCCTCCGCTGCCGGATCTGCTGCATGCGCGGTTGGGGATGAAACCACCGCTGCGGGCGTTCGCGAGCGGTACGCGGTAACTCCCGCGATGGCCACGATCAGCAGCGCTCCTGCTACCGCCGGCCAGAGCCATCGCCTGTATGAGGGCCGCGCTTCCGAAACTACCGGGTCGGCAGCTGGCTTTGCGGCACCGGCTTCCAGCCGGGAAACCAGCGCCAGTCGCGGCAATTCCAGCAGCTTGCCGCCGCCGCGCCGCGTGTCCGCGGAGTCGGCCTCGCGGGCGAGCGATCCTTCTACCTGGCCATGCGGGGATTGAATATGCGACGCGGATGGGGCCGGCGGCGGCGCGTGGGAGGCGTTTTCAATTGGAGCTTCGGGCGCGTAGGCTTCAAGTTCCGCATCGCGCAGCCACTCCTCCAACTCGTTCTGGTACGCAAACACACGACCGCGACCGCTCCCCGGAACACGATGCACAGGCAACCTGCGCTCGCGCTCCCAGCGTTTTACGGTGCGCTCATCCCGGCCGAAGAAGGAACCGATCTCCTTCCACGAGTCGAGACGTCTCACCTGGGATGGTGATTCTGTTACGTCCATGGCCCGGCTGCGAACTCCCCCAAATTGGTCCCTGATTGGACGGTGGGGACGATTATAGGCGGCCTTCCATGGCCCTTGAACCGTTTTCTGCTGGCGTCGGCCCGAGTTTTAATGAGGCGACAACGTGCACGATCACGGTTACGCATGCAAGCTACAAGGGTTTAGCCAGAATCACGGCATGGCAATTTCGCTCCGCCGCGAAGCCTGCGCACCGGAGTGAAAGCCTCCTCCCGGGCCTGTCTGTAACCGAACCGGGCGTATTACTTTTGCAGATCGGGCCGCAGGCTCAGGGCGATCATCTCCATTGCGGAGCAGCCGCTTCTGCGTGCATGGTCCTCCACCGCAGAAACCATGCGCGCGCCAATCCCGCGGCCCGGCTGTGAAGGCAGAACAGTAAGCCTGCTCAACAGGCAGCGAGTGCCTTCCACCTTGCAGTAGATGGAGGCAACGAATCCTGCCCGAAAACATCCTTTTCTATGAGTTGTACGTCTTCGGTTGCCAAGAACGTCTTACATCAATCGCATCCGAAAGTTGTAAGACCCGATCATCTTTGTGCTCCGTCGCTTCCAGTAACCGCTGTTCTGCACGTCGCATTGGCTAATACGACTTCAGACGCCGGGCTTCGCGAACAACGTCTTCCACTTTCGGCAGGAAGTTCTTTTCGAGCGGCGGCGAGAACGGCACCGCGGTATCGAGCGACGCGATGCGCGTAATCGGCGCGTCGAGCGCGTCGAAGGCCTCCTCGTTGATAATGGCCGCGATTTCTCCGCCAATGCCGCCGGTCTTTGTGTCTTCATGCAGGATGATGACGCGGTTGGTCTTTTCAACCGTCGCCTTGATGGCGGCGTTGTCGAGCGGCAGGAGCGTGCGCAGGTCAATGATTTCGAGCTCAATGCCTTCCCTGGCGAGTATGTCTGCTGCTTCCTGCGCGACATAAAGCATGGCGCCGTAGGTAATGACGCTGACGTCCTTGCCTTCGCGATGCACGCGCGCCTTGCCAATCTCTTCTACAAAGTCGCCTTCCGGCAACTCCTCCTTGACGCGGCGGTAGAGGTACTTGTGCTCGAAGAAAATGACCGGGTTATTGTCGCGAACAGCAGCTTTGATCAGGCCCTTGGCGTCACGCGCTGTCGCCGGGGCAATGACTTTCAGGCCCGGCGTGTGGACGTAGTACATCTCGTTGTTCTGCGAGTGGTACGGTCCACCGCTGACGCCGCCGCCCGTCGGCCCGCGAAGGACCAGCGGCGCCGGTGCGCCCCAGCGCCAGTTGCTCTTCGCGAGGATCTGCACGATCTGCGAATGCGCGCAGGTGATGAAATCCATGAACTGGAATTCGCCGACGGGACGCATGCCGGTCAGCGAAGCGCCATAGCAGGCGCTGGCAATGGCCATTTCGCTGATGGGCGTGTCAACGACGCGTTCCGGACCGAAGCGGTGGACGAAGCCTTCGGTGACCTTGAATGCGCCGCCGTAAATGCCCACGTCCTCGCCCATGCAGAAGACACGCGAGTCGCGCTCCATCTCTTCCCAGAGTCCCTGCCGGATTGCTTCCAGATATGTAACTGCTGCCATTTGTAGCTTCTCGTTTCTAATAAATCTTCAAAAGAACAGGTTCGAATTGCGTATGTTTCATTTTCTTCTCTGTGTCTGACCAATAGAAATATCGCCGCACAGTTTTTGTCGGCTCAAGATGATCAATGCGTGTTTCTTCCAACGCCAATACGCCAGTCGTGTTCGATTTCACCGGCACAATTACGCTTGACCAATTGGTGCCGCCTCCATCCCCCAGTTCTTCAAAAAGCTTGTCGCGCACCTTAAGAATTTCCACGAGCTTGTTGGCGCGAATTTCAAACACCCGTGCGAACTGGGTGACATAGCCTGTGCCATGTTCGTCCGTATCGTGTTCCACCAAAATGTTGTCGCGTTGGGCGTCCTGCAGACGGACTACGCGCGCAGCCACCTGCCCGTTGTAATGACAGTCTTGGGACGTACTATCTGTGGTCTTCCATTGGTTGAGATGCCTTTGAAGAAGTAGTAGTGACGCGCTACTGCTCCCGTCCAAGCAGGGCAGGAAGACCGCAGCCAGATGGGCGTTTGTGTCAGCGATAGGGAACCACTGAATCCCGCCTGCCAGGGAGGCCCCCTGATCTTTGTAACCTTCCGC
Source organism: uncultured Acidobacteriaceae bacterium (assembly GCA_963848685.1). GTDB lineage: Bacteria > Acidobacteriota > Terriglobia > Terriglobales > Acidobacteriaceae > CAWKED01. Next base: position 523,687 of record CAWKED010000001.1, read on the forward strand.
ATCGTTCTTCGATAGCCCCAGCGATTCCAAGGCTTGGACCCTCAATGCATCCGGGCCATTCAATAGCGCATCGCGCAATCCTTCGCTCGCCTGTGAGAGAACAGTGAGCGGAAACAAACCTATGGCCACCGTAAGCAAAGTTCGAGAAAGCATCGCTATTTGTAATGCGTCACGGCGCTCGACTCGCCGAGCTTCCGGCCTTCACGCACCTTCACGGTTACTTCGCCGTACTTCGCCGGAATGTCCACCCCGTCCGGGAAATAGACGTCTTCCAGTTCCGCCGCAAAGGCCTCCGGTTGAGGCATGGGCGCGGCTTCAGCTTTGTCGCGCTCCGCGTTGATGTAGTCCTCGACTTCCTTTTCAAGCGCGGACATCTTTTCTTCGTTCAGCCAGCCCTTGCCCAGGATGTACTCGCGGAACCGCGCAATGCAGTCGCGGCGCTTCCAATACGCGTGTACACCGTCCGGAACATAGACCGCGGCGTCGTGCATGGCGTGGCCTTTCATGCGCATGAACTTGGCTTCAATCAGCGTCGCGCCCTGTCCTTTGTGCGCGCGTTCCACCGCTTCATACGTCGCGTCGTAGCACTGGTTGGCGTCGGTCCCATCCACGATTACGCCGGGAACGCCGTAGCCGATGGAGCGGTCCGCCAGGTCCTTGCAGCCGAACTGCAATTCCACCGGCGTCGAGTACGCCCACAGGTTGTGCTCGACAAAAAGCACGACGCCAAGCTTTTGCACGGCAGCAAAGTTAAAGCCCTCGTACGTTGGTCCCGTAGACTGGCCGCCGTCGCCGACGTAGGCGAGCCCGGCTATGTGTTTGCCCTGCAGTCTCGCGCCAAGGCAGCAGCCCGCGATGACTCCGATGGAGTCCCCGAGATGCGAGATAGGCGCGATGACGTTCAGTTCCTTGTAATCGCCATAGTGCGAGCCGGATTCGCGGCCTTTGGTCGGCGACGTGCCCTTGGCCATGTACTGCATCATGGCGCTCGAAGGTTCGAAGCCGCGCACGATCATCGAGCCCTGGTTGCGAATCATCGGCGCCAGCCAGTCGTCCTTGCCAAGCGCATAGGCCGAGGCGCAGCTTGCCGCTTCCTGGCCGAGCGAAAGATACAGGCCGCCAATCACTTTGGACTGCTTGTACATGCTCTCCAGAGCCTGCTCCATGCGGCGGTTGATCAGCATGTAGCGGAAGAGCTCGATGGATTTTTCCGGCGTCAGGTATTTTGAGTCGCGCAGCGGCGGCGGGTCGCCGGAAGTATCGCCGACGATCTTGTACTTGTACTCGCCGTCGATCCACTCGCTTTCAACATGGAAGGGAAGCTGTTCAGCGCGCCAGTCGGGGATGCCGTGCGGGTTCGTGCCGATGGGCGTGAGCTTCGCTGCAGGCTTTCGCCGCAGTCGGGGGCTGGCCATTCTTCGCCGCCCCGGCGCCGTTCTGCGAGAGCGCCATTCTTTCCGGGCGCCGCTGTGGTTGTTTCTTCGGGCTTTTTTACGGAAGGCATCTGTGGACTGGCGTTTCCTTGGGTCTTTTGAAGTCGCGAAGCGGCTCACCGCGAACTTTCAAGTCTACGCCATCGCGCCCGGGTCCGGCAGCCACTTTCGTGTCAGCCGCGAGCCTTCTACTGAGCAGGCTTCGCGGGCGTGTTCACGGGCAAATAGGTCAGCAGGTAGTTAAACGACTTCTTGCCCTGGTAATAAAACCAGTGTGCAGAGATGCTTTGTCCGCCGGAAATCCACTCCTCATTGCAGGTTACGGCGTCCTGATCGATCAGGTCCTGCACCAGCGCCTGCCCTGACAGAGTGCACGTCCCCTCCTGCTTGACCGGCGTGCCGTACTTGTCGGTCAGGTATTTCTGCAGGGGACTGACGGAATAGTCGACGACGACGGGCAGTTCCGCGATGCGCGCGCGCAGCGCGCTGGAATCAAGCAGCAGCACGACTTTCTGCAGGCCGCCTGTCGCGGTGCCGGCAATCGCGACCTTGAACATCAGCTCGTGGCTGTCTGGAGTCGGCTGCCACTTCCATTCGGGCTCCACCCGGAAGCCGCCAGTGCTTGCCTCACGCTGCAGCGTGAAGCCGGAGGCCGTCAGGTTCTTCTCAATGTCGTCCGGCATCATGCCGAACGACAGGTTGTTCCAGGTCGTCTGGCCGAAGGCGCGCGCGCATGGCGCGATCAGGCTTGCCAGCAAACACGTCTGCGTAATTACGCTGCGAACTTTCATCCGGGGGATTCTCCTGAACAATGTTGCGGTGGAAAACAACAGCTTCGCACGATGTCGGCTTCAACCGGAAATCAAATCTTCCAGAGACTCCAGAGCGAGAACCTGCCGGCCCAGAACGCGGCCGAGCTGGCGCGCCATGGCGGCAGACACATCTTCGAAGGAAGGCGCCGGCTTGTTCCGCACCGCCAGTTCCTGCGCGAGTGAAGTGACTCCGCGGTCCGCGATGCCGCAAGGCACGATCAGGTCGAAGTCAGCGAGGTTGGTGGTGACGTTGAGCGCAAAACCGTGGCTTGTGATTCCTGCCGAGATGTGCACGCCGATGGCGGCAACCTTGCGCTCCGGCTGCCGCGGCGAAGCGATGGTCCAGACTCCGGTGCGACCGGCGATACGCTCTGTCGGGACACGAAATTCGCGCGCATGTTCGGATCAGGGCCTCCTCAAGACGGCGAACATATTCGACCGCGCCAAGTCGGGGGACCACCGTCTCGGGCGAGGCTGAGGATTGCCGCGCCCCGAGGTTCGCCAGGCCGGGATGGGCGGCAAATGTTGAGCGAAGGTCGAGAATCGGGTAGCCCACAAGCTGCCCGGGCCCGTGGTAGGTCACGTCGCCGCCGCGCTTGATTTCGTGAATGCTGACGCCGTTCGCGGCCAGCTGCTCGTCCGTGGCGACGATGTTTTCGCGATGCGCATTCCGTCCAAGGGTCAGAACGGCGTCGTGCTCGAGCAGCAGCAGCGTGTCTGGAATGCGGTCTTGCTTGCGCAGCGTAACCAGCGTCTCCTGCAGTTCCAGTGCGGGAGCGTAGGCGACGCGGCCGAGTTCCAGCAACGCGAGAATCACCTTGCTGTGCCTGTCGCTCTGAACACGCAGCGTGTCATTCTGGCCGGCGTGAAGAATCGGTCCTGGGCTTCTTCCGCTGTTTTGCCCAGCCGTCTTTGTTCACCTGGCGCGCGCGCCCCAGCGCAAGCGACTCCGCCGGAACATTCTCCGTGATGGTCGAACCCGCCGCGACGTAAGCACCCTCGCCGACGGTCACCGGCGCGACCAGCGCGGACTGGGAGCCGATGAACGCGTTCGCGCCGATTGTTGTCGGGTGCTTGCGCTCGCCATCGTAGTTGCAAGTAATGGTTCCGGCGCCGATGTTGGTGTTCTCCCCGATGATCGCGTCGCCGAGATAGGTGAGATGACCAGCCTTCGCGCCGTCGCCGAGCTGCGTGTTTTTTGTTTCGACAAAGTTGCCGATGTGGGCGTGTGCGCCAATCCGCGAGCCGGGACGCAGGTGCGCCATCGGGCCAATGCTGGCGTGGTTCGCTACATCGGACTGCGTGAGAACGCAGCTTTGCCTTATCTCGACGTCGTCGCCAAGCGTGCTGTCCGTGATGACAGAAAAGCTGCGCACAATGCTGCGCGCGCCGATCCTGGTTGCGCCGCGAAGCTGCACGTAGGGCTCGATGACCGCGTCTGCCTCCACTTCGACGGCGGAATCTATGACGACCGTCTCCGGCATGAATATGGTCACGCCTGCGGCCATCAGCGCGCGCGCTTTTTCCAGGCGCATGGCACAGTCGAGCTCCATCATTTCGCGAATCGTGTTCGCACCCAGAACTTCCTCCGCGGAATCTGCCGCCACGGCGACAACTTTCTCTCCCGCGGCAACCAGCAGCGCAGCCATATCGGTCAAGTAGAGCTCCGCATGTGCGTTTGCTGTCCTCAGTTCATCGAGATGCGCGAACGCCGGCGCAGTCTCAAAGCAATAGATTCCGGAATTGATCTCACGCAGCGTCTGTTGTTCTGGTGTCAACGCCTTCTGCTCGACGATGGCTTTGACGTCAGCGGAATCTTCAGTGACCCGAAGAACGCGGCCATACCCTGTCGCCTCGGTCGGAATCGCCGTCAGGATCGTCATGGCCGCCGCGTGCTGATCATGAAACTCCTGCAGCCGGCGCAGAGTTTCGGGGCGAATCAGCGGCACGTCGCCGGACAGCACCATCAGGCTTGAATAATCGCTTCCGCGCCCATCCCGATTCCAGTGGTCGCGAAGCGTCTGGATGGCATGGCCGGTCCCCCGCTGCTCAGCCTGGAGTACAAACCGGACGCCGGTGTCCTGGACCGCGGCCTCGACCGAATCCGCCTGGTGGCCGACGATGACGTAGATATCTTCTGGCGCTGCCAGAGACTTAGCCGCCGTGATGACATGCCGGAGCAGCGCCTGGCCGCCGATTTCATGCAGCACCTTGGGCCGCGCGCTCTTTAAACGCGTGCCTTTGCCGGCAGCCATGATGGCGATTGCGAATCTTCCGTTCACAATCTCCCATTGTCGTGCAATTGGCCGCTCTTGTCCGAAGTGGCCGTCTCCGGCGGATGTGCTTTGACAAAATGAATGGCCATTCAGTATGCTTTTCTCCGCCTCACTTCAGGGAGAAATCCGCATGCCCGCCGTCGCCGAGCCACCCGTGTCACACGCTGTCCAGCCTTCCGCCGCTTCTTCTACGACCGCATGGAAGTCCGCAAAGCCGAAAGGTCTGATCCGCAAGGTCGCCGTTCTTGGTGCCGGCACCATGGGTTCACGCATCGCGGCACACCTCGCGAACGCGGGCGTGCCGGTTGTGCTGCTGGATATTGCGACACCCGGGGCAGCGGAGGGCGACGCCAAGGCGCGCAATTCCATCGTCGCGAATGCGATGGAGGGCCTCAGGAAGTCGAAGCCGGCAGCGTATTTTTCTTCCGACGCGGCACGGCTGATTACGACCGGAAATTTCGACGATGACATGAAGCTCATAGCCGACTGCGACTGGGTAATCGAGGTCGTCGCCGAGAACCTGGACATCAAGCGGGCATTGCTCAGGAAGATGGCGCCTCACCTCAAGAAATCTGCGATCGTCACGACCAACACGAGCGGGCTGCCGGTGGCGAACATCGCGGCGGAAATGACGCCGGAGTTCCGCAGCCGCTGGTTTGGCACTCACTTTTTCAATCCGCCGCGTTACATGCGGCTGTTCGAAATTATTCCCACGCCGGAAACCGACCCGGTCGCCATCGCGACCATTGCGCATTTCGCCGACCAGCGGCTTGGCAAGGCCCTGGTCGCTGCCAAGGACACGCCGAATTTCATCGGCAACCGCATCGGCACCTTCGCCATGCTTTCGACCATCCAGGCCATGCAGGCGATGGATTTCTCCATCGAGCAGATTGACGCGCTCACCGGCTCCGCAATGGGCTGGCCGAAGACGGGGACCTTCCGGCTGGGCGACCTGGTCGGCGTGGACGTGCTGGCGCATGTCGCCAAGAATTTCACCTCCGCCGTGCAGGATGAGCGCGCTGATGTAAAGCTTCCCGGCTTTATCGAGCAGATGCTCGAGAAGAAGTGGATCGGCGACAAGGTCAAGCAGGGCTTCTACAAGAAGGAAAAGGGCGCGGACGGAAAGGAAGTCCGCCTCGGTCTTGACTGGAAGACTCTGGAATATCGCCCCAGCGAGCGGGCCAGGTTCCCGGCGCTGGAGATGGCGAAGAATGAGGAGTCGCTGCCGGCGCGCATCCGCATGCTGCTCGCGGGCGACCCGAGGAAAGACAAGGCGGCGGAGTTTTACTGGAAGGCGCTGCCCGCGCTGTGGAACTACTCCGCCAACCGCGTGCCCGAAATTTCTGACGACATCGTAGAGATCGACCGCGCGATGAAGACGGGCTACAACTGGGAGCTTGGGCCGTTTGAAATGTGGGACGCGGCAGGCGTTCCGGAAACCGTCGCGAAGATGCGAGCGGCAGGCATGCCCGTCGCGGCAAACGTCGAGAAGCTGCTCGCGAGCGGCAACACCACCTGGTACAAGGACGACGCTTCGGTGCCATCCGGGCGACTGTTCTTCGACGTTGCAACTTCGACCTATAAGCCGGTTGAACAGCCGGAAGGGCTTGCGTCGGTTGCTGTCATCAAGAAGGCGCACGGCGCGGTAAAGAAAAACGCCGGCGCTTCTTTAATAGATCTCGGTGATGGCGTGGGCTGCCTCGAGTTCCACTCCAAGATGAACTCGCTCGGCCAGGACATCGTCTCGCTGATCACGAACACGTTGAAGCCGGGGTCGGACGCGCTGAACCAGTTCGACGCCTTTGTCATCACCAACGACGCGCAGAATTTTTCTGTCGGCGCGAACCTGATGCAGGCGCTGCTCGCTATCCAGGAGCAGGAGTGGGACGAGTTGGAACTCGCCGTCCGCGCCTTCCAGAACATGACGCAGGCCATCAAGTTCTGCCCGCGCCCGGTCGTTGTGGCGCCCTTCGGCATGACCTTCGGCGGTGGCACGGAGATTGCGCTGCACGGCGCCGCGCGGCAGGCGAGCGCGGAACTCTACATGGGACTTGTTGAGGCCGGGGTCGGGCTTATTCCCGGCGGCGGTGGCTGCAAGGAGATGACGCTGCGCGCGGTGGACGCCGCGAACTCCGTGCGTGAGAGTGGGCGCGCGGAGTCGGTTGAAGTGTTTGAAGCCCTGCGCCGCAACTTCGAGACGATTGCGATGGCCAAGGTTTCGACCTCTGCGGTGGAAGCGCGCAACCTCGGCTTCCTGAAGCCGAGCGACCGCATCAGCATGAACAGGGAGCGCCTGCTTACCGACGCAAAGAATGCCGCGCGCGAACTGGCCGACGGCGGCTATGCCGCGCCGACTCCACGCACAGATATTCCCGCGCCGGGCGAGAATGCGCTGTCGACGTTGAAGCTCGGCGTCTACATGATGCGCGAAGGCGGCTACATTTCAGAGCACGACCAGAAAGTGGCGAATGCGGCCGCAACCATCCTGTGCGGCGGGGCGATTACGCCAGGTACGCCGGTCAGCGAGCAATACCTGCTGGACCTCGAACGCGAATGGTTCCTGAAACTTTGCGGCGAAAAGAAGACGCAGGAGCGCATCGGATTCATGCTGAAGAACGGCAAGCCTCTGAGAAACTAAGGGAGCCAGGAGAATCCATGGCAACGCAACCTTTTGCAACAACCGAGCGCGCAGGGCTCATCGCGAGTCTCGCGCCGGACGAGCTTAGAGAGTTTCTCGGATATGAGGCGATGGCCGCCGATTCAGAACGAGAAAGACAGGCGAATGAGTGGGTAGAAGGGTTGATCGGCGATGTCGGCTAGACGTGGCGAGGTTCTGTGGATCGCGTTTGACCCAGCTATCGGGACTGAAATTCAGAAGACTCGCCCCGCCATTGTGCTGAGCAAGGACCTTTCGAACATGGCTGCCAGGCGACTCTCCGTAGTTCCGTTGACCTCGAACGTCTCTCGCATTTGTCCCGCAGAAGCAGTGGTTGTAGTGAATGGAAAACAAAGCAAGGCCATGGCCGACCAGATACCAACAGCGAGCGCGGAACGCGTTCGCGGCAAGGGGGGAATTCTCAACGGCTCTGACATCCGGGCAGTCGAGGCAGCAGTCAAGCGACACCTGGGTTTCATCGACGCCCGAGGTTCATCCATGGAGGTAACACGATGAGAGAAGCAGTGATTGTATCGAGCGTCAGGACAGCGGTCGGCAAAGCCCCGAAAGGCACGCTCAAAACCACGCGCCCGGACGACATGGCCGCGACCGCAATCCGCGGCGCGCTGGAGCGCGTTCCTGCGCTCGATCAGAACGAAGTGGAAGACGTCATCCTGGGCTGCGCGTTTCCCGAGGCCGAGCAGGGCATGAACGTCGCGCGCGTTGCCAGCCTGCGCGCGGGGCTGCCCATCACTGCTTCCGCCATGACGGTCAACCGCTACTGCTCCTCCGGCCTGCAGACGATCGCGATGGCGGCGGAGCGCATCAAGGGCGGCGGCGCGGAAGTCATCGTCGCAGGCGGCACGGAATCCATGAGCTATGTGCCGTTCGGCGGCAACAAGGTGAGCATCAATCCGTGGCTGGAAGAGAACTGGCCCGGGTCGTATCTCTCGATGGGCCTGACGGCGGAGCGCGTTGCGCAAAAATATGGGATTTCGCGCGAGGCGGCCGACCAGTTCAGCTATGAGTCGCACCAGAAAGCGCTGAAGGCGATTGCAGACGGCAAGTTCGACGACGAGATCGTGCCGCTGAAAGTCACGTTCATCACGCCGAATGGCAAAGGCAAGCCGGAAGAAAAATCGTTCGAGTTCAAGCAGGACGAGGGCCCGCGTGCGGACACTTCCGTCGAGGCCCTGGCGAAGCTGCGCGCCGTGTTTCACGCAAAAGGCTCGGTGACTGCGGGCAATTCTTCCCAGACATCCGATGGCGCGGCAGCCAGCGTGGTGATGAGCGATGAACGGGCCAAAGCGCTCGGCCTGAAGCCGTTGGCACGCTTCGTGTCGTTCGCCACGGCAGGCTGCGCTCCGGAAGAGATGGGGATCGGCCCGGTGAACGCGATCCCGAAAGCGCTCAAACTCGCGGGGCTGAAGCTCGAGGACATCGACGTCATCGAGCTGAACGAGGCCTTTGCCGCACAGTCGCTCGCCGTCATCCAGCAGGCTGGCCTCGACCCGGCCAGGGTTAACGTCAACGGCGGAGCGATTGCGCTCGGCCACCCACTGGGGACCACCGGCGCCAAGCTCACCGCGACGCTGCTGCGGGAAATGAAGCGCCGCAACGCGAAGTACGGCATGGTAACGATGTGCGTTGGCGGCGGGATGGGCGCAGCCGGAATTTTCGAGAACTTGAACTGAGCAGCAAATTGGAGCAATGACAAATGGCCACACTCGCAGCCGCACCCGACACCACTTTCCTTGCCAAAGCCACCGTTGGCGGGTCCTTCCTTATTGAAGATCTGACTCCGAACGATGTCTTCACCCCCGAGGACATCTCCGAGGAGCAGCGCCAGATTGCGCAGACGGCGAACGAGTTCGCGCTGAATGAAGTGGTGCCTGCCCGCGACCAGATCGAGGCCAAGAATTTCGAGGTCACCAAGGGCCTGATCAGGAAGGCCGGCGAACTCGGCCTGCTCGCCATTGACGTTCCTGAAGCCTATGGCGGCCTCGAGATGGACAAGGTCACGTCGGCGCTGGCTTGCGAGAACATCGCGAAGGAATCAAGCTTCACGGTTGCTGTTTCCGCGCATACCGGCATCGGCACGCTGCCGCTGGTCTGGTACGGCACGGAGGAACAGAAGCAGAAGTATCTGCCAAAGATCGCGAGTGGCGAGTGGTGCTGCTCGTACGCCCTGTCGGAAGCATCGTCGGGCTCGGACGCGATGAACGTGCGCACACGCGCCGTGCTGTCGCCGGACGGCAAGCACTACATCCTGAACGGCGAGAAGATGTGGATCACCAATGCCGGCTTCGCTGATCTGTACACGGTTTTCGCCAAGGTGGACGGCGAAAAGTTCACCGCCTTCCTGATTGAGCGCGGCACGCCGGGCTTCACCGTGGGGCCGGAAGAGCACAAGCTTGGCATCCGCGGCTCGTCCACTTGCCCGCTCATCCTGAATGACTGCCAGGTCCCGGTCGAGAACGTGCTGGGCGAAATCGGCAAGGGCCACCACATCGCGTTCAACGTGCTGAATGTCGGCCGCTACAAACTGGCGAACGCCTGCCTGGGCGGCGCGCGTTTCTCGCTGCAACAGACCATCGCTTATGCCAAAGAGCGCAAGGCATTCGGCAAGAGCATCTCGGAGTTCGGGCTCATTCAGGAGAAGCTGGCCGACTGCGCCGCTTCCATCTTTGCCGGCGAGTCGATGGCTTACCGCTGCGTCGGCGCTATTGATGCCGCGCTGGCGACAGTCGACAAGCATTCCGCCACCTACACGCGGGAGACGCAAAAGCGCATTGAGGAGTATGCCGTCGAGTGCTCCATCCTCAAGGTCTTCGGCTCGGAAGTGTTCGACGAAGTGGCCGACCACATGGTGCAGATTTTCGCCGGCTACGGCTACGTGGAGGAATACCCGGCGGAAGGCGTATACCGCGACTCGCGTATCAATCGCATCTTCGAAGGCACAAACGAGATCAACCGCCTCATCATCACGGGCTTCCTGATGAAGCGCGCCCTGACCGGCCAGATCGCTTTGCTGCCCGCCATCAAGGCCTTGATGGACGAGGTCATGTCCGGACCCACATTGGCCGACGAGCAGGAGGGTGTTCTTGCCGCGGAGCGCGAGCTGCTGGGTAAAGCGAAGAAGCTGGCGCTGTTCGCGGCCGGTTCTGCCAGCCAGCGGTACATGGCGGACATGGCCGAGCAGCAGGAGGTGATGGGAGCGCTTGCCGACTGCATCATCGCGGTCTATGCGATCGAGTCCTCGCTGCTCCGGGCAGAAAAAATGGTTGCCGCCCGGGGCGAGACCTCGTCCACACAGGTGATCGCCATGACAAGGCTGACGGCTGAGCGCCAGATGGAAGTGCTGGAACTGGCTGCGCGCCGGGTTATCGCCAATGTTGCCGAGGGCGACATGCTGCGCACCCAGATGGCGATCGTCCGCCGGCTGGGCAAACATGATCCGGCAGATTCCATCGCGTTGCGCCGCCAGATTGCGGCGCGGCTGGTCGAAGCCGGCAAATACGTGGTCTAGCCGGATGAAAGCGCGGTTTGGCGGAAGGGCAGATCACCCAGATATCCACGCCGCGTGACCAAAGTGGGGCTGGTCACCGCTTCTGCAGGCTGTACAATTTGCCCACCGAATCCTATGCCTGCCCATCGCTGGAACCCATCAACACCTTGTGCGTGGCGCGCCGTCGTTTGCGCCGTGCTGGTCCTGACCACTCTTTCCGGTGCGGCATTTCTGTCGGGTTGCGGCAGCAGTCTCTCCCAGAACAACTCCAATCCGAACCAGACGGCGACCACGGTTGCAGTTTCGGCCGCTCCGACCACGGTCACGTCGAGCAGCGGATCGACCAACATCACCGTCACCGTTACGAACTCTACCGGAGGCTTCGCCGCGCCTTCCGGGACGGTGACGTTGACCGGCGGCAACAATATAAACATCACCACAAAGCTGACCCAGGGGACCGGCGACAGTTCCACCGCCAGTGCGACCGTGCCGGGGACGACCTTGAACAGCGGTCTAAATACCATTACCGCGGCCTACGGCGGTGACACCTATCACCTGAGTTCGAGCGGGAGCGTCATGGTGACGCTCGGGGGGTCTTCGGGCGGGGGCATCAATACGCGGTCTACCGTTACCGCCAACCCCGCAACGCTCTCCGCCACCACGGACACCAGCACATTCACGGCCTCAGTCCTTGCAGGTACCGGGTCCACTGCGCCAACCGGAACGGTCTACTTTTACGATTCGACCAGCAGCAGCTCGAACGTTGTCATCGCCAGCGCGCCGCTCACGGCAGGCTCGAATGCGACTTCATCCGCCGCGGTTTTAATCACCGGGAACCTGCTGCAATCGGGCGACAACTGCATCACGGCTGCCTACACAGACCCGAGCGGGACCTTCAACGCCTCGACGTCCACAGGCTTTAACGTGGTGCTGAACACGAATGGCGGCACAGGTACAGGCGGCGGCACCTGCAGCGGCGGCGGCGGCAGCGGCGGCACTGTAGCGTCGACCACCACCATCATGGCCAGCCCGCAATCGTTCGCATTCGGTTCCTCCACCAACCTCACCATCACCGTGACGGGAAATTCTTCTGATGGGAAAGTCGCGCCCAGCGCGCCGGTGAATCTGTTCGCCAATGGCGTGGCGTTCGGCTCCGCCACACCCAGCGGGTACGACGGATCATCCACGGCGACTTACACGATTTATGCCCAGCAGGGGACGGCGCTTGGCGCTTCCGGCACGTACGCCATAACGGGCACGTTCACCGGGGACAGCACCTACGCTTCATCCATGTCGGCGCCGGTGACGGTCACTGTAACGGGCACGGCAAAAGCCCTTACCTCGCTCAACCTGAGCATCTCCGGGCAGTCAACAATCCCGTTAGGCAGTTGCGCAACCGTGATCGGCGTTGTTGTTTCGACGAACGGGGCCAAGCCGAACGACCAGGATCCGACCGGCACAGTCGGCCTGACGCAGGCCGGAACTTCGACATCGCTGGGCTCCGGCATGGTTGCTGATTCCAGCAGCGGCCCGGCGGCTTCCATCCAGGTCTGCACCGGGACGGGACAGCCGATTAACGCGAAGGGAACGTACACCATTCTCGGCGTGTATGGCGGCGATTCAAACTACAACGCTTCGCCACAGGCGGCCACCACGCTGGTCGTTGACTGACGCCTTTACGAAGCCGGGGGCGCTGCATCAGGGTCGCGCCGTTTACTTTGCGGCTTCGGTCATCGCGGCAGCGCATGCCTCCGGGATTGGCCGCTTGACCAGCCCGCGGGTCGTTGCCACGTGCGTGGTTGAGCCATCGCAGAGCAGCAGGCCGTCATTCGCTCGCACCACCTCGTACTCGAACGCGAATACCGAGCCGCGCACGTGCGCGACTCTCGTCCGCACAATCAACTCGTCGTCATAGCGGGCCGGGGCCCGGTAGCGGGCACGCGCATCCACCACGGCGACGACGAAGTCCTCATCGATCTCCATGTGCCTGTACTCGAAACCGAGTTCGCGCAGCAGCTCGACGCGGCCGACTTCAAACCACACCAGGTAATTGGAGTGATAGACCACGCCCATCTGGTCGGTTTCGGCATAGCGCACGCGAACGCGCGTCTCAAACACTCTCGCCATAGACCTTAGGGTAACGTCAGTGCCGCTTGGCGGCCGCGCGGGATGGCCACTCCGGCGTCCGCTTTTCAAGAAATGCGGAAACGCCTTCCAGGAAGTCCGCGTGGGCGCGGACGTCCGCGTTGGCCTTCAGGCCGATCTGCACCTCGGCATCCAGGCGCGTCCGGGCGAACTCACTCAGCAGCCGCTTGGTCTGGCGCATCGACTCCGGGCTGTTGCCGAGCATGGTCCGCGCGAGCCTGTGCGCTTCTTCGAGCAGATCGCCATGTTCCACCAGCCTGGTTAGCAGGCCGATGTTGAACGCCTCCTGCGCCTTGAACAGGCGACCGGTCAGCAGCAGGTCCCGGGCACGCTTTTCGCCAACCTGGGTCAGCAGGAACGCGGAGACGATTGCCGGCACGAAACCGATACGGACTTCCGTAAACCCGAACTTTGCTTCCGGGATTGCCAGCGTAAAGTCGCAGATTGTCGCGATGCCCGCGCCGCCTGCAATGGCCGCGCCATTGACAGCGGCAATGGTCGGCTTCGGGAAGTCATAGAGAGTGCGCATGAGCTGCGCGATCTGCGTCGCGTCCGCATGATGTTCCTCGGCCGTACGCGAAGCGAGCGTCTGCAGGTGTTCCAGGTCCATGCCGGCGCAGAATGCTTCGCCGGCCCCTGTGATCACCAGGATGCCGCACGATGAGTTCGCCTCGGTCGCGAGCGCGGCGATGATCTCGCTCATCATGGTCGCATTCAGAGCGTTGCGCTTGTCGGGCCGGTTCAGCGTCAGCGTGGCGACGCCGTGGTTGTGTGTCAAAACGATGTGTTCATAGTGCGGCATGGCCGCAATAGTCTAGCCGACTTTGCTAGTGGACTGTTGCCGGCGCGCCGAACCGCGCGGCAATTCCTTCCGATGCCCGAACCAGGGTTTCCAGGCTGGATATGGGAGGCAGCTCAGCGCCGGCCTCGCGCAGCGCGGCAAGAGCCCTCTCCGTAACGATATTGCCGATCAGCGCATCCTGCGCGAATGGGCACCCGCCGAGCCCGGCGATAGCCATATCAAACCGGCGGCAGCCGGATGCGTAGGCCGCCAGCACTTTGGGCGCCGCTTCATCAGGACGCGCGTGCAGGTGGACGCCGATCTCCGCGCCAACATCTGCCGCCAGGATTTCTGCCGTCAGCCGCCGGACAGCCTCCGCATCCGCGATTCCTACCGTATCGGCCAGCGAAATTTGCTCGACCCCAATATCAACCAGCAACTCACACGCAGCGATGACTTCCTCGATAGACCAGGGGTCACCATAGGGGTTGCCGAAGGCCATCGAAACGTACGCACAAGCGCCGAGCCCGTTCTCCGAAGCCTTCTGCAGGACGATGTCGAGCTGGTCAACCGCCTGCTCTGGAGTCTGCTTTTGATTGCGAAGGAGGAACGTCGGCGAGATGGAGTAGGGGAAGCCGAGCGTCGTCACCAGATCGGAGGCGAGCGCGCGGTCAACGCCGCGCTCGTTGACGACAATCGCGAGAATGTCAGCGTCTGCCGGCAGCGGGTTATTTTCTTCCGACAGCTCCTGCATCACTTCGTCGGAGTCGGCCATCTGCGGCACGGCGCTCGGGGAAACAAAACTCACCGCATCGACATGGCGAAATCCAGCGCGAAACAGCGAGCGAATGTAGTCCGCCTTGACGTGCGCCGGAATGATCTGCGGCAAGCCCTGCCACGCATCGCGCGGGCACTCGATGATCTTGACCAGGTCGCTCATGTCTGCAGAATTCCCGGATGGAACGGCGGCACGTCAGGATTCAGCGAGGCAGCTTCGAGCGCCCATGCCAGCGCGCTGCGCGTCTCGGCAGGATCAATGATCGCGTCCACCCATAGCCGCGAAGCTGCGTAGCGAATGTCCATCTGCTCGTCGTAGGCAGCTTTCGTGGAGTCGTAGAGCTCTTTCTTGTCTTCTTCCGAAAGCTTGCGGCCATCGCGTTCAAGCTGGCGGATACGTATCTCGACCAGCGTGTTGGCCGCTGCCGCTCCGCCCATGACCGCATACTTCGCGCCGGGCCACGCGAAGATGAAGCGCGGGTCGTACGCCTTGCCGCACATCGCATAGTGTCCCGCGCCGAAAGAGCCGCCGATGATGACGGAAATCTTCGGCACGACGGAATTCGAGACTGCCTGGACCATCTTTGCGCCGGATCGGATGATGCCGCTCCATTCCGCATCCCGCCCGACCATAAAGCCGTTGACGTCGTGCAGGAAGATCAGCGGAATCCGGTTCTGGTTCGCGTCCATGATGAACCGCGCCGCTTTGTCGGCGGATTCTGCATAAATCACGCCGCCAAACTCTGTGCGCTTTTCCCCGGTGTGCGAGATCTGCGGCTGCTGCGTCTTCTGGTTGGCGACAATCGCGACCGCGCGCCCGTGAATGCTCGCGTAGCCGCATAGCAAGGTCCGGCCATATTCCGGCCGATATTCGTCCATTTCGGAGCGGTCGACGATGCGCGCAATAACCTCCCGCATGTCGTAGCTGGCCGCGCTCTGCGCCGCGGGATTGCTTTCCGTAATGCCGCGGAGTTCTTCTGCCGCTGACGCCGGAGCGTCCCTGCCCTCGCTGTACGGCTGCACTGCGAACGCTGACGCCGGGGGCGGAGCGAACCTGCTCACCAGGGAACGCAACCGCGCGATGCACAGGTGGTCGTTCGGCTCCTTGAAGTCAACCGTGCCGGAAATCTCGGCGTGCATCTGCGCGCCGCCGAGTTCTTCCGCGGAAACTTTCTGACCAATCGCCGCCTGCACCAGCGCAGGACCGGCAAGAAACAGCCCGCTGCCTTCCGTCATCAAAACGGTGTCGGTCATGACCGGCAGGTACGCGCCCCCGGCAACGCACATGCCCATGATGGCCGTAATCTGCGGAATGCCTTTCGCCGACATCACCGCATTGTTGCGGAAGACGCGGCCGAAATCGTCCGTGTCCGGAAAGACATCTTCCTGCAGCGGCAGGAACACTCCGGCGGAATCGACCAGGTAGAGCGTAGGGATGTGATTATCGAGCGCGATGTTCTGCGCACGTATAACTTTCTTCGCCGTCATGGGGAAAAACGCGCCGGCCTTCACGGTCGCGTCGTTCGCGATGATCATGCACAGTCGGCCATGCACTCGCCCCAGGCCTGTAACGACGCCGGCGGCAGGCGCGCCGCCCCAGTCTTCATACATGCCGAACGCGGCGAACAAGCCAAGCTCAAGCAGCGAAGTTCCGTCATCCAGCAGAAGTGCGAGCCGCTCGCGAACGGTCAGGCGGCCTTTCTTGTGCTGCGCTTCTGCCGCTTTAGTCCCGCCACCCTCGCGCAGCGTATCTTCCTGCGCGCGCAGCGCGGCGAGAAGCGCCGCCATGCCGTCGACGCGCTTCGCGAAACGCGGATTCGCCGCGTCGAGCTTTGACTCGATGCGGTTGGAAAATTTCTGTGACTTGGGTAGCGGGTCTTCGGCGCTCATCGGCAACCGCTTAGCTTATCGGAAAATGCACTCAGGCGAGGAGAAGGCCGCTCTTTGCGAGCGGCCTGCCCTCGAACACGGACTGAAGCTTAGCGAACGCGATCGTTGTGCTTGTCACGATAGATGCGGCGCGATTCCTGGTTCTGCTGCTTGTGCAGCGTCGAGCGGTCAGACTTGGTCAGGTGACCATTGTCCTGCGCGCGCATGCTGTGTTCTTCGCGGTTGATGGCGTGTTCCTGTCCCTCAAGCCGGTTGCTTTCGCCGCGCGTCAGCTGGCCGCTGCGGTCACCCTGCGCGATGCGTCCCTGCTGGTCGGTCTTGCGCTGGTTGACGTTATAGTCATTGCGGCCCGGCGTCGGCGTTGCCTGGGCGTTCTGGGCAAGCGCAGCAACAGGCGCGATGGCAAGCGAGGCCGCGAGTGCAATCTTTGCAACGTTGATCGTTTTCATTTCACTTCTCCTGGTGTATGTCGTGTGTGATCACAGCTGCGGCGCTCGTGAATGCCGCGCACATTCTAGGAAACCCCGCGCGGCCTCCTGAGTTGCGTGTCTATTCGTGACCGGAAGTGAATGAAATGTTTCGATGCCGGGCAACTTTTGGATAGCTATGTGTTGATCTCCCCCGGGCATGAAATTTTCTCACTTCGGTTTTCTTCGGGAATCTTCGGTTTTTTTGTTGACAACTTGGGCAGTATGACCTCATTCTGCTATTGCCTTCGCAGATGCGCTGGCGACAACGGACTACGTGCTAACGCTCTGGCACCCCGTGAGACAAACGAATATGGCCACTACCATGGCGCCCCTGGGAGACCGGGAAGTAATCAAGTGCATGAACCCTGCGTGCTTGCTGACGCAGTTTCGCACGGTGAACTCCTTATGCCGTCGCTGCCATAAGCCACTGGACCCGGTCGAGGTCGAAGCTCCGGAGCCGGGCCCGCAGCTTGTTGAAGAACCTGTCGTTCCCGCTGCCGAGGGTGTACAGGTAGCGCGGGCGGTGAAGGACCTTCGTCGCCGCAACAATCTGAGCCAGCGTGAGCTCGCGCTGCGCATGGGCGTGCCGCGCACATACATTTCCAAGATTGAGAACGAGAAGGCCATGCCGACGCTCGGTTCGCTCGAGCGCCTGGCTCGCGCCTTGCAGGTGCATGTCAGCGTTCTTCTGCAAGACGAGAACGCCCGCGCATGCGAAGAAACCGCGGTGCTGCTGGCAGACCCGTTCCTGTCCGAACTGCTGCCATTTGTTCGGCAGATGGACGCCATGCAGCGCAGCATCTTCCTGAATCAGGCGCGGGAACTCGCGCTGGGCCGGCGCCGGACCGCCTGACCCGGCAGTCACGTCCAGACCTCTCTTTTGGCAAACGGCAGGTGCGCCGTCCGTCGCGCCTGCCCGCTCGCTATACTTAGGTTCTCAGGCCGCCCATGTCCGCAGTATTACGTCCGCGACGCTATCTCGAACTCTCCGAGCCCGAGCGCGCCGTGTATGACCGGCTCGATCCCGAACGAATTCCGCAGCACGTCGCGATCATCATGGATGGCAACGGCCGCTGGGCCGGACGGCGGTTCCTGCAGCGCTTCCAGGGGCACTCCCAAGGCGCGGAAGCGGTGCAATATGTCGTGGAAACCGCCGCGCGCATCGACCTGCCCTGGCTGACTCTCTACGCGTTTTCCCTTGAAAACAACCTGCGGCGGCCCAGGGAAGAAGTCGGCTTCCTGATGAAGCTGCTCCACCTGTACCTGGTCAAGAACGTCAAGCGCATGAACGACAACAATGTCCGCATTGCCTACATCGGCCGGACCTGCGAGTTGCCGCGCGATGTACAGGAGACCATGCGATGGGCGGCCGAGGAGACCGCAAAGAACACCGGCACGGTGCTTACGCTCGCACTGAACTACGGGTCGCGGGCCGAGATTCTGGATGCTTTCCGAGCATTGTTCGAGCAGCGCATGGCACTCGGCGAAGATCCCAGGGTCATCCTGGAATCATTGACGGAGGAACAGATTTCCACCCACCTCTATACCGGTCGCATGCCTGACCCCGACCTTGTCATTCGCACCAGCGGCGAAATGCGTATCTCCAATTTCCTGCTGTGGCAGCTTGCCTATGCCGAGATTTTTGTTACCGAACGCATGTGGCCGGATTTCGACGGCATCCACCTGCTTGAGGCGATCGAGGAATATCAGAAGCGCGAGCGGCGCTATGGCGGCCTCAGCGATTCGCAACCGGAAGCGGCTGCCCTGATTACGCGCTAGACGTTGTATTCTGCCCCGAGTGGGCAAGCGAATCGTTACCGCTGTCGTTCTTATTCCGGCCGTTCTTTATCTTGTGCTGTTGGGGCGTCCCTTGTGGATCGTGCTTGCGGTGGCGGTGGTTGGTCTTCTGGCCCTCCATGAGTACCTGAACCTTGTCAAGGCGCTCGGCGCCGATCCCATGACCACACTCACGTTGATTTGCGCCGTCGGCGTATTTGCCGCGACGGCCTTCTCTCCCACGCTATTTCTTTTGCCGGCACTCAGCGTCTCCGCATTCCTGCTGCTGGCTTTCGCAATGTTTACGCGGCCGCTGCACGGCGTGCTCGCCGACTCTGCCTTTTGCTTCTTCGGCCTGGTGTATGTTGCCTATCCGCTGGCGACGATTCCGCTCATCGCGTCGCAGGAAAATGGCCACGCCCTGTTGCTTTTGCTGCTCCTGGTCGTCTGGGCCGGCGACATCCTGGCACTTTTCACGGGCAAGCTGATCGGCAGGCACAAGCTCGCGCCGAAGATAAGCCCCGGCAAGACGTGGGAAGGCTTCGCCGGCAGTGTCGCCGGCAGCCTCATCGTTGCCACCCTGCTGTTCTACCTTGCAGAGCGCCTGAACCTGTCATCGCTCGGCGTCAGCCCGTATCCGGGACGGCTGATCGCATGGCTTGGCCTGGCGCTGCTCATCAACCTTGCCGCGCAGCTCGGAGACCTGCTGGAATCCGCCATGAAGCGCGGCGCCGGGGTCAAGGATTCCGGAACGCTGTTGCCCGGCCACGGTGGCGTGCTCGACCGCATCGATGCCCTTCTGCTCGCCGCTCCAGTGCTGTGGTACGCTCAGCTTGTTCAGCAGTATTTCTGGTAGCAAATTGCCATTTTCCGCACAGCAGGAGCGTGTTTCCGCCGCTCCACTCGACACCGAACACGGCCGTCGCAGCATCGCCATCCTGGGCTCGACCGGCTCCATTGGCAAGAGCACGCTTTCGATTGTCGAAAGCTACCCGGAGCGGTTTCGCGTTGTGTCGCTGGCGGCCGGGCGCAATGTGGCTGCCGCGCTCGAGCAATGCCTGCGCTGGGAGCCGCGCGTCGTCTCTGTCGCGACGAAAGCCGATGCCGACAGTCTCCGCGCGCAACTGAAGTCATCCGGTCGCGAGCACATCCAGGTCGCTTACGGCGCTGAAGGAACGGTCGCCGTCGCCACCCATCCCGATGCCGATTTTGTCGTCAGCGCAATTGTTGGCGTGGCAGGTTTGGAAGCGACATACGCCGCCATCCGCGCCGGAAAGACTATCGGTCTTGCGAACAAGGAATGCCTGGTCGCCGCCGGCGAAATTCTTATGGCCGAAGCCGCGGCGCGGAATGTCACGCTGCTGCCGATTGATTCCGAGCACAACGCGATCCATCAGTGTCTGCGCGCCGGAACGCAGAGCGAAGTCCGCCAGCTCTGGCTTACGGCGTCCGGCGGGCCTTTTCGTGAATTGCCGCTCGGCGAGTTTGAAAGCATCACGCCGGAGCGCGCCCTCAAGCACCCGACCTGGGTAATGGGCCAGCGCATCACGATCGATTCCGCGACGATGATGAACAAAGGCTTTGAGGTGATCGAAGCCTGCCGGCTGTTTTCGCTGCCGCCGTCGCGTGTGCGCACGATCATCCATCCGCAGTCGACGGTGCATTCGCTGGTGGAGTATGTGGATGGCAGCCTGCTCGCACAGATTTCCGTGACCGACATGCGGCTGCCGATTCTTTATGCGCTGGCGTGGCCCGAGCGCATGGCGTCGTATGACACGCCGGGGCTGGCGCCGGCGTTGACGTTCGACATGACGTCGTTATCGCGGCTCGATTTTTCCGTGCCCGACTTCGAACGTTTCCCGTGCTTGCGGCTGGCTTATGAGGCGGCGGAAGCGGGCGGGAGCCACTGCATCGCACTCAACGCGGCCGATGAGGTCGCCGTCGCCGCGTTTCTCGACGGCCAGATCCCATTTCCCGGCATCGCGCGTACAATTCAAACAGTGCTCGCCCGCATGCCTGTGACGCATCCCGGCTCGCTGGCGGAGGTCTTCGCGGTCGACTCCGAAGCTCGCCGCATGGCCGCGGAAACTACAGCGAACGCCGGCAGCCGCACTTAAGCCCCAAACAAAATATGTCGTCTCCAAGCCTTATCGGAATCCTTGCCACCGCCATCGTTCTCAGCATCATGGTCTTCGTCCATGAGCTGGGACACTTCATCGTCGCCAAGCTGTGCAAGGTGCGTGTTTACGTGTTTTCCATAGGTTTTGGAAAGCGCCTGTTCGGTTACAAGTACGGCGACACCGACTACCGCATCTCCGTACTGCCGCTCGGCGGCTACGTGATGATGGCGGGCGAGGCGGCAGAGCAGAACCTTGGCGCCACCGCACCACCGTCTTCTTCGCCGGAAGTCGCGGCGGACGATCTGACAAACCATCCGCGCTGGCAGCGCGTTCTGATTGCACTCGCGGGACCGTTCGCAAATTTCCTGCTGGCGATTGCCTTGCTTACCGGCGTCTACATGACGCACAACGAGACGCCGCAGTATGTCACGCAGGCCGTCGTGCTGGACTATGTTCCGCCGGGTACGCCCGCCGCGAAGGCGGGCTTCCAGCCGGGCGACCGCGTTGTGAAGTTTGATGGCGTCTCGAATCCGACCTGGGAGCAGTTCAACATCAAGGTCGGCATCCTCGCCAATCAGAAAACGCAGGCCGAGATCGAGCGGAACGGAACGCCGATGGCCATCCAGTTCCAGCCTACCTCGCAGGACATTTTCGATGACGGGTTTCTGCCCAGGGTCAGTGATGCGCCGCTCGATATCGAAGCTGTTTCGCCGGGAAGCCCTGCAGCAAAGGCTGGACTGAAGCAGGGCGACCGGATTGTCGCCGTGGATGGCCTGCCGATCCACTTTGGCGAAGTATTCATCCAGTACCTGCAGGACACCAAGGGCAAGCCCGTCACGGTCACCGTGCAGCGTGGCGGCCAGACCGTCGCGGTGCCGCTAAAGCCGGAACTCAGCACGGAGGCCAACTCCACGCGCTACCGCATCGGTATTGCGCTCGGGAAGCCGCCGCTGGTGATTGAAAGACAGTCCCTCGGCGCCGCGTTCAGGCATTCGCTCGAAACCAATCGCGATGGTTCGACCATGATTTTTGAAGTGCTGCGCCGCATGTTCACCTTCCGCATGTCGCCGCGCAGCGTTGACGGCCCAATTGCAATCATGGGCGCAACCAGCAGCGCGGTTTCCATGCCGGGCTGGACGCCGCTGGTTGGATTGATGGCGCTGATCAGCCTCAACCTCGGCATCATGAACCTGCTGCCGTTCCCGATCCTCGACGGCGGCGCGATCCTGCTGCTGCTGATCGAAGGCGTGATGAGGCGCGACCTGAACACGCGCGCGAAAGAGCGAATCTACCAGGGAGCTTTTGTCGTGCTGGTGCTCGCGTTCGTGCTGATCATCGTGAACGATCTGAGCAAGTTCAGCTTCTTCCATCACGGCGTGCAGTAGCAGTGCCCGGCTCCCGCCAGGTTTTCCTGGTGTCATTGCGCAGGTCGCCCGGCGACCGTAAGGAATCTGCTCCTTGTCGGAACCGATGATTGCTCTTGCGGAATGACAGCGAATCGAGCGGCTTAGACGGCCGGATCCGCCGCCCGCAACTCCGCAACAATTTCCGCCGCCGCGGCGCGGGCATCATCGCCGCGGTCCGGCGGAAAGCTGATGGCTCCCACGCGCGCGTGGCCGCCGCCACCGTAGCGTTCGCAAATCGCCGCCAGGTTCAGCATCTTGTCCGCCGGAGTCTTCGTCCACGGATTCGAGCCCACCGCGACCTTCGTCCGGAAACTCGAGCGGCTCAGCCCGACGTTGTACGTCGCCTCCGGGTGCAGGTAGTAGGGAATGAACTTGTTGTAGCCTTCGGTCGGCTGGTCGGTGATGTCGAAGAAAATCGTGCCGCGCTCATACTGTGCACGTGAGCCGATGAGCGTGATGTCGCGCTGGTGGCGCTCCAGCAGCGGCGGCAGCAGCGGCGCAACGAGCTCGCTGGCCAGCACGTCCGCCAGCGGCATGGAACTCAGCATTGGAATCATGCGCGGAATCAGCAGCGGATCGTTGGTGGACTCGATCACCATCGTCAACTTCATCGCCGGCGCGGCCATTTCTACCGCGGCCTGCGGGGACGCATACAACGCCCCGTCGACAATGTCTGCCCACCGCACCAGTTCGGCGACCCGCTCGGCGTCAAAGCCGAAATCGCGCGATGCGATGTATGCCAGAAAGCTGCAGCAGCTCGTGTAGCTGGGATCGTAGAACTTCCGCATGCGCTGCGAGCCGTCCCGCTGCCCGCGCAGGTAGTCTTCATGGTCCGCGGGCGTCAGGAATGCGCTCAAATGATGGTCAAACCACCAGGTAATCTTCGGCGAAGCGCAATATTTGAAGTCCACGATGGCGTTTTCATCGCCGGTGAAATCCGCCTCGTTAAACAGTGCCCCCGCGCGGTGCACCAGGCCGTGGAACTCGAACGCTGCATCCGGGTTGATGCGTTCCCGGTAAAAACGCGCGAACAGGCTTGCGGAGCAGGCCCCGTCAAAGCATTTGTCGTGATAGAAAACCCGGACCGTCAAATTCGCCCTTCATCGCGCAGTAGCAGAAACAACTGTTCTGCCGCACGCGCGAAGTTCCTAGAATCGCCGCATAGGAGTGCCATGTCAAGCGAGCATGAGAAATGTCATGGAACGGATTCGTGCCTGCGCCCGTACAATTCCGGCATGCTAGACGAACAGGCTGTCACGACCGCCGAAGCACCCGCGCCGCTGTATCGCTCTCCGCTGTTCTTTGGCCCTGACGGCCTGCGTGCCGGGTGGGGCATCCTGATGTTTCTGCTGCTGCTGGGTGGAGTGTTTCTGCTCGTGACCGTTGGCACGAATGTCGCCCATCTGTTGCATCCGCAGCCGAGATACTTCGCAAACCATCTGTTTACCCCTGTCGCGCAGATTGTGGCCAGCCTGTTCAGCCTGGTCTGCATCGTGGCGAGCGCTGTCCTGCTGGCCGGCCGGGGCGAGTTTCGCGCCGGCAAGTCCGCGCTGACGCTGTTGCTTCTGTTGTTCGCGCTCCTGCAATGTGGGGCAGAAATTCGCCACGTCCAGATTGCGTCGCAAAACCAGTCAGCCGCACAGAACGAGAACAAGACATCGCCGCCGTCCTCACAACCCGCGCCAACCGGCACCATCCAGGAGCTGAGCACGATCGGCTTTGAGGCGCTGAGCTTCGCCGTAATCCTGCTCGTGAGCTGGATTATGTCCCGGATCGAAGACCGGAATTTCGGGCAGTACGGGCTGGGCGGAAACGCGCGCCGCTGGCCGCAACTTGCGCACGGCCTGGTTTGCGGCTTCGCCTTCCTTTCGTTGCTGATTCTTGGGTTGTGGCTCGGCCACTGGATCACGTTCAACGGTATTCTTCTGCATTCGCCCGGTGCCGTGCTCGGCAACGGAATCCTTTGGCTGCTGGCGTTTACCTGTGTCGGGTTTTTTGAAGAATTCACCTTTCGCGGCTACCTGCAATACACGCTGGCGCGCGGCATTGGGTTTGGCGCCATCGGCTTCTTTCTTGCTGCCGCGCTGTTCAACTTCGGCTTCGGCTTTGCGCACCACAGCAACCCGGGAGAATCGCCTGTCGGTCTCTGGACGGCCGGGCTGATCGGTTTCGTTTTCTGCATCAGCCTCTGGTACACGCGCAGCCTTTGGTGGGCCATCGGCTTCCACGCAACCTGGGACTGGGGCGAATCATATTTCTACGGCACCGCGGATTCCGGTGGCGTCTCGCAGGGCCGCCTGTTCGACACACATCCACACGGCAGCACCCTGATGAGCGGCGGAGCAACCGGGCCGGAAGGCAGCGTGATGTGCATCGGCATCATCGCGCTGCTCGCCATCTATATCTGGCTGACGTTGAGGAATGAGCGCGCGAAGAGTACGAACCAGGCGCTCATCAATCCGGTCGACTGAGGGAGCGGCTTTCCGCGCAATAAATCTCGAAGCCGACGAAAGTCCTGCTTGCGTCAGCGGGAGGTAGCAATCCGGGTCACCGCACGGATTTGCCTGACCGCCGCCGGAACGACGCTCAGCGCGAAATCCACGTCGGCCTGCGTATTCTGCTTGCCGAGCGAAATACGCAGGCTGGAACGCGCCCGTGCCGCGCTCAGGCCCATCGCAGTCAAAACATGCGACGGTTCGATGGCTCCAGACGAACACGCCGCGCCGCTCGATACCGCGAGCCCCTTGAGGTCGAGCGCGATGACCAGGGGCTCACCCTCCACGCCGTCAAACCATAGGTCGGTGGTGTTTGGCACCCGCGGTGATGCTGCGCCGTTCACGCCGCAGTTCTCGACTGCTGCAACAATGCCTGCCTCCAGCCGGTCCCGCATGGCGGCTATCCCGCGGTCCCGGTCGGCGGCGAAGTCGCGCAGTGCCATTTCTGCCGCAGCGCCCAGCCCGACGATGCCGGGAAGATTTTCCGTGCCCGCCCGCCGCTGCCGTTCATGATTGCCGCCGAAGAAAAGCGGCTCCAGCAGCACGCCGCGCCGCACGAACAGTGCGCCGGTGCCTTGCGGCGCATGCATCTTGTGGCCGGAAATCGAAAGCAGATCAACACCAAGCGAGTTGACATCGATCGGGACTTTGCCGGCCGCCTGAACCGCGTCTGTATGTGTGAGTGCGCCGAATTCTTTTGCCGCTGCCGCAATTTCGGCGAGAGGCTGAAGCACGCCGGTCTCGTTGTTCGCCAGCATGACGCTGACCAGCTTCGCGCTCCCGGGCGGGCAGGCGGCCAGCGCGGCGCGTACCTTGTCCGCGTGCACCGCGCCGTCGGCACCGACGGCAACGTAGCTCACATGTGCGCCGCGCTTTTCCAGCCGCTTCGCCGCGTTCAGCACGGCGTCGTGCTCAATCGTGCTGGTGACGAGGGAAAATTCTGCAAGCGGTCTTCCGCCGGCAAGATGAGCACCCGCCATGCCGAATAGCGCAGCATTGTCACTCTCTGTCCCGCCACTCGTAAATACGATTTCCGCGTCGCGCGCGCCGAGCATCCGGGCCACGCTCCGGCGCGCGTGTTCCACCGCTGCACGCGCGTTCTGGCCGTAGCGGTGCACGCTGCTCGCATTACCGAACTGCTCGGTCCAGTACGGACGCATGGCTTCCACCACTTCGGGCGCTACCGGGGTGGTGGCGTTGGCGTCCATATACACGCGCGTCATGCTTCTATCTTAGAGTTCTGCTAGGCTGGTCGCGCTTCAAACGCAAGGAGAGAATGCGATGCAGAAGAAATGGATGGTAGCGGCGCTGGCCGCTGCAATGACGTGCGGCACGTGCGTGGCGCAGATGAGTGGTGAGGGCATGGGTTCCATGCCGAAGCCCGGCAGTGATATGGCCACGGCGAGTTTCGATGGCTTGCTGGGCTTTCTGGGCGATGAGTTCACACAGGTAGCGGACGCCATGCCGGCGGACAAGTTCGATTTCGCGCCGAAGCAGGATATTTTCAAGGATTCGTGGAAGACCGACTTTATGACGCCTAAGCCGGCGCGCACGTTTGGTGACCAGGTGAAGCATGTCGCGCAAGCCAATTACTACTTCTTCGGCGCGCCGGGTTCGTCGATGCCGGCCGAGGCCAAGGCGATTGGAAGCCTGAAGACCAAGGCGGAGATCATGGCCGCACTCAAGAAGTCTTTCGAATACGCGCACGCACAGGTGCAGATGATGCGCGTCGCCAACGCTTTTGACCCGACAAAGCTGGAAGGCAACAACTCCACCCGCGCAGCCAATATCGCGTTCGGCATGGCGCATATGAACGACCACATGGGGCAGATGAGCGTTTATCTCCGCATGTGTGGCATCGTTCCACCCCAGAGCCGCAAGTAATTTCTCAAAAAAAGGACGAAAGGCCGCGCCACGGTGCGCGGCCTCTCGCGTTTCCGTGCATCTGACTCATCACACACTCAAAAAATGGAGACAGAAATGGCAGACAAGAAGACCGACAGCCAACCGAGCCAGCTCAGCGTGACGCGCGAGCAATTGGTAGACCTGCTGAACCAGGACCTGGAACGCGAATACCAGGCCATCATTGCGTACACGATTTACTCGAATGTGCTGAAGGGCGCGGCGTACATGAACATCGCCGACGAATTAAAGGTCCACGCCGGCGAAGAACTGCAGCACGCCCTGATGATTGCCGACCAGGTGGATTATCTCGGCGGCATGCCGGCGAACACGCCGAAGCCGGTCAAGACGTCGGAAAAAGCCGAGGACATGCTCCGCTTCGACCTCGACAACGAGACGGAGACAATTCGCAATTACACCGAGCGCGTCCGCCAGTGCGAAGAGCTGGGCGAATTTTCCGTCGCGGACGTGATTCGCAAGATCCTGATCGATGAACAGGACCACCAGCATGCGCTGGCAACCGCCCTCGGCATCGATCCGCCAAGGGCGAATGTGCCGAAGAGCGAACAGCCTTCGTAGTCACCTTTTGCTGAATCACGAGGCCGCGCAACTGCGCGGCCTTTTTCCTTCCCTGAGAGGCTTTCTACCTGTCGTTTACCAGCACATACGGCTGCGGATACTTGGGTCCGACATAGTCCGCGCGCGGGCGAATCAGCCGGTTGTCATCGTGCTGCTCGATGATGTGCGCGCACCAGCCGCTGATCCGGCTCACCGCGAAGATTGGCGTGAACAAATCCATGTCGATGCCGAGCGTGGTGTACGTCGAAGCGGAGTAAAAATCCACGTTCGCGTTCAGGCCCTTTTCCTTCTTCACAAACTTTTCAATCGCCGCGGACATTTCATACCACTTCGGATTGCCGCTTGATTTGCCCAGCTCCTCGCTCATGCGGCGAAGGTGCGTCGCCCGGGGATCTTCCGTGTGATAAACCCGGTGTCCGAAGCCTGAAATTTTCTTTTTCTGCGCGAGCATTTTCTGCACATGCTCGACGGCATCTTCGCCGGCCTTGTCTACAGCGAACAGGATCTTCATCACCGCTTCATTGGCGCCGCCGTGGAGCGGGCCCTTAAGGGCCGCGATTGCGCCGGTAACGGCGGAGTGTACGTCGCTGAGCGTGGCGGCGATGACGCGCGCGGCGAACGTGGACGCATTCAACTCGTGTTCGGCGTGCAGGATCAGCGCGATATCGAACGCACGCTCGGCCGTCGCGCTGGGCTTTTCGCCGTTCAGCATCCACAGAAAGTTCGCCGCGTGGGAGAGCGACGCGTCCGGCCTGACCACCGGCTTGCCCTTGCGGATGCGGTCGAATGCAGCGACGATCATCGCGACCTGGCTCGTCAGCCGGTAGCTCTTGCGAACGTTGGCGTCGTGCGAGTTGTCCTTCTCGTCGGCGTCGTACATGCTCAGCATGGAGACGGCGGTGCGCAGCACCTCCATGGGCGTCGCCGACTTGGGCAGCGATTCAAGAACTTTCTGAACGTCTGGAGCCATTTCGCGGCCGGCAGCGAGTTTCGCGCGGAAATCCTTCAGCTCTGCCGGGGTGGGCAGTTTGCCGAACCACAACAGGTAGGTTGTCTCCTCAAACGTGGAGTGTTTCGCCAGCTCATGGATGTCGATGCCACGGTAAGAAAGCACGCCGGCATCGCCATCAATCCAGCAAATGGAGGAGGTTGCGGCAACGATGCCTTCCAGTCCCTTGGGTGCTGCCGCGGTTGCCGTTGCCATGTGTGCTGGGGTCCTCGTAAAGATTCTGTGTGGGGTTAGATGCCCTGCCGTGAATGCCGGAAGCAGCGCGAAAGGGTGAACCGTTTTTATAGCGCAGCCACGAAACGATTGGCAAAGCGGGTCGGCGCAAAGGCCGCAACAGAAATAGCCGGCGCTCGT
This sequence comes from uncultured Acidobacteriaceae bacterium, assembly GCA_963848685.1. Lineage (GTDB taxonomy): Bacteria > Acidobacteriota > Terriglobia > Terriglobales > Acidobacteriaceae > CAWKED01. The sequence continues at coordinate 552,076 of CAWKED010000001.1, forward strand.
CCGGTCAACAGGTCCGCCATGACGCGCGCGGTGCCCGGCGCAAGCAGGATGCCGTCACGGAAGTGGCCCGCTGCGACCCATGTCCTCCCGCGCAAGTGCCCGACAAGCGGCAGGTCGTCCGGCGTCCCTGGGCGAAGGCCTGCCCACGTTTCCAGCACCTGCGAGCCCGCCAGGCCGGTCAGCAGGTCCGCGGCCTCGCGCTGGTAATAGGCGACCGTCGCGGGATCGACGCGAGCGTCGAAACCGGCATTTTCGACAGTGGCTCCGGCGAGAATCGTGCCGTCGCGCCGCGGGCAGACATAGAGCTTCTGCGTGTAGATGACCTCCCGCTGGCCGGCGGTATTGGCCAGGCGAATCATCTGGCCCTTGCGCGGGACCACGGCGTCTGCCGGCAGTCCGCTGCCAGGAAGGGTAGCGGCCCAAGCGCCGGCGCAATTGACCCAGCGGTCGGCGTGGACTTCCCCCGCGTTCGAATTCAGGACTACGCCGCCGGCGGCTTCTGCCACGCCGGTACATTCCGAATGAACGATGTGCACGCCGGCCGCCTCGCAGGCGCGGTATGCGGCCCGCCAGAGGGCGCGCGGCTCAATGCAGGGCTCTGGAGACAAGGCGAAGCGGCCATCCGGCTGCTGGTCGAGACGCTCGCTGGTTTCAAATTCCAGCCGCGTGCCGGTCAACCCCGCAATGCGGTCCAGAAGCTCCGGATAAAGCGACCGGCTGTATTCCATGAATTCGCAGATCTCTTCCGGATGCCGGGGATCGCGCAGTGCCAGCATTCCAGCCGCGCCGCAGGTGGCCACGCCGGCCCGCTGTGCGGCTTCGCCGGGAACATCGCGTGTCAGGACGCATACAGCAATGCCCCGGCCGCGAAGTTCGAGAGCCAAAGACAGGCCGATGATTCCGCCGCCGACAATGGCGGTGTGACGGACAACATTCACTCTTTCAGTCTAGAAGCGGGCAGCGGAAAGCGCGGCCCCGGGCGGCGCCTGTTTTAAACACATGCAAATTATGGCGCCTGCATCTGCAGCTTGGTGTTGTTGTCGAACTCGACGTTCAAGGTCAGACCCTTGCGCAGGTCCCACTGGCTTTGCTGGATCGGATAATCCAGAATCACCAGGCCGTCGACGCTCTGCTTGGGGCCGATTTTCGTGTCGGTGAGCAGCGGATCGGCTTTCATAGGCGCCAGTTCCGGATACATGTCGAACACTCGCTTGAAGTCAGCCCCGGCCGCCGCTGTCGAGCGGCGTGTGCCGTCTGTCAGTTGGACGTCGCCAAAAATGTCCTGGATGGTCAGGGTCTTGTCTGTGCGGTTCTGCACATGGAGCTGCACCAGGACCAGCAACTGCTGGGGAACAGTCTGCGGGATGTCGGCGCCCTCTTCTGTCTTGGTGGCGACAGGCATCTGGAAGGTGTTGACGCGAACGACCTGGCCGGCGGAAACGGCAGTCGCCCGGTTCATGCCGAGGTAAATGCCGAGGAAAACCGCAACCACGACAAATGCCAGAACAACGGATAGGACGAGCGAGCCGATGCGCGGCTCTTCCTGGGCGGGCTGCAAAGGCTCGGCAATGGACATGGCACGCATTCTAGACGCAACGGGACCAAACTGGCCGGTTTTTCGTTGGCGACTCCCACGACCTCGCCATTACTTCGGTGCTCTAGTTTTGCGAGCGCCGTCGCAGGCTGTTCAGGAAAGCTTCCGCAGGCTGCGTATTCAGCACGTCTTTCTTGGTCAGCCATGCCCGGCGAAGCTGCTTGACGCCATATTTCATCTTCTCCATGTCGCCGAAGGTATGGGCGTCGGTATTGATGGCGATCTTGCAGCCAAGCTGGTGCGCGAGACGCAGTTCGCGATCGCACAGGTCAAGCCGGCTCGGGCTGGAGTTATGTTCCACCGCCACGCCGGCCTTTGCCGCTGCCGCCAGCACCGCGGCCACGTCAATCGCGTAGGGCTCACGGCGAAGCAGGATGCGGCCTGTCAGGTGGCCGAGAACGCAGAGGTGCGGGTTCTCGATCGCGCGCAGCACGCGGGCCGTCATCTGCTCGCGCGGCATGGCGAACAACGAATGCACGCTGCCGATGACCACGTCCATCCGTGCCAGCGTGGAATCATCGAGGTCGAGTTCGCCTTCGCCGAGAATATCCACCTCGATGCCGGAAAACACGCGGATACGGCCCTCCATCTCGCTGTCTACCTGCCGAATGGCCGCGATGTGAGCCAGCGCACGTTCGTCGTCCAGGCCATTGGTCATCGCCAGGTTCTTTGAGTGGTCCGTGATGGCGATGTACTCATAACCGAGCCCCAGGGCATGTTCGGCCAGCTCGCGGATGGTGTGCCGGCCGTCTGTCGCCTCTGTGTGCATGTGGCAGTCGCCGCGAATGTCTTTCTGTTCAATCAGTTCCGGAAGCGTATGGCCCTCGGCGGCGGCGATTTCGCCATGGTCTTCGCGCAGCTCAGGCGGGATCCAGTCCAGTCCCAGCGCGGCGTAAATGTCTTCCTCGGTCCGCCCGGCTACGATTTCGCTGGTTGCGGCTCCGGTCTCGGGATCGGCCTTGCTCAAGGAGTATTCGCTCAGCGTGTATCCACGGCGGATGGCGCGCTGCCGCAGCGCGACATTGTGCATCTTGCTGCCGGTGAAATATTGCAACGCTGCGCCGTAACTCGCCTCGGGAAGCAGGCGAACGTCCACCTGCAGGCCGTTCTGCCGCAGAAAGCTGATCTTGTTCTCACCCTTCGCGATGACCGAAGCGATTCCGGAGTAGGCCGCGGCCAGCTCCATCGTCCTGGCAAGTTCGTCGCCCTCGCAGGCCGGCCCGGTGACCAGGATGTCGACATCACCGATGGTTTCGCGGCCACGGCGCAGCGAGCCTGCGGTTTCCACCCGCGTGACGCCCTTCAGATTGCGAAAGTATTCGCTGACCTGCTCGGCGTTCGCGTCTGCCGTGGAAATGAGAAAGCGCCCGGAGTTGCGCCGGTAGTCCTCGATCCCCTTAAGCAGCTTTTCTACCTGCTTTGCGCCAAAGCGGGGCAAGTCGGCCAGCTTGCCGGAACGCGCGGCGGCTTCCAGCGCGTCAATGTCGCCGATTCGGAGTGTCTCCCACATGACGGCGACTGTCTTGGGCCCGCAGCCGGGCAGGCGAAGGAGTTCCAGCATGCGCGGGTTGTACTTTTCGATCAGCTCGCGGTGCAGCCCGAGCTCGCCGGTCTTCACCATCTCTGTCAGGTTGGCGACCATGCCTTTGCCGATGTTGGGAATGGCGAGAAGTTTTTTCGGCTCGTCAATGACGTCCGCAACCCGCTCCGTCGCCGCGTCCAGCGCCTCGGAAGCGCGACGATAGCTGCGGATGCGGAATGAGTCCGCGCCGCTGATCTCGAGCAGGTCAGCAGTCTCATGCAGGATGCGGGAAAGGTCGCGATTTTCCATGGGCGAAAGAGCAAGGGTAGCGCACTCAAGGGCGGGATTTTGTTCGAAAGCGGTTCCAGGTATTCCACTCCCACCAAAACGCTTTGCAACTATGCACACGCCGAACCGGCCCGCGATTCGTTTCTTAAACAGAAATATCTTTCCCGCAACTTTTCGCGGCGGAAGCGTGTTTGTTTTGAAGAAGTATTCTCGGCTGCCGATGGTGGCGAATGCTTCGGATTGAGGCGTGCGGCGGCCAACTGTCGCGGAAGAAGGAAAGAGGGCCATGAGCTACAAAGGGAAAGTGAAGTGGTTCAACAACGCCAAGGGCTACGGCTTCATCGGACGCGATGAAGGCGCCGATGTCTTCGTGCACTACAGCGCCATCCAGAATGATGGATACAAGAGCCTGAAAGAAGGCGACGACGTCGAATTCGACATCGTGCAGGGCAGCAAGGGCCCGCAGGCTGACCAGGTGCTCCGCACCGGCCAGGTCTTAAAGCAGATTGCCTGATTCATTTCTTTTTTTCGCAATGGAGCGATGCAAGACGAGTCCGGCCCGCGCGGCCGGATTTTGTTTGTCTAGCGAATTCCGTTGTTGCGTGCATACGTCAGCAGCGCCAGCAGAGTCTTGGCGTCCTCAATCTCGTTCTTGTCGGCCATCTTCAGCGCATCTGAAAGCGGCACGAACTTGTGATGAATGATTTCGTCCGCGTCCGGCGAATCCTCGCCCGGCGTCAGTTCCTCCGCCAGAAAGATCTGCATCCACTCGCCCAGGAACCCCGGGCTGGCGTAGTAGCGCACAAGTTTGCGCCAGCGCTTGGCGCGGAAGCCGGTCTCCTCGGCAAGTTCACGCCTGGCTCCCGCCAGCGGCGTTTCGCCCGGATCAAGGCGCCCGGCGGGAATTTCCCACAAATATTTTCCGGCCGCATGGCGGTACTGCCTCTCCAGCAGGACCTGCGGCTCGCCCTTGGCGTCGCGCTGCAGCGCGAGAATAACGGCCGAGCCGCTGTGCCGGATGACGTCCTTGCGGTGCGGCTTGCCGCCGGGCTCGGCAATGATGTCGGTCCAGACGTCGAACACTGGACCGTGAAAACTGCGCTTCGACTTCAGCACCTTGACCTGTGGCGGCAGCTTGCCGCGCACGCCGCGCAATGCTTCCTTGCTGATGTTCTGTTTCCTGGCAGGTTTCTTTGCCATCGAGTTAAATCTCCCGCCTCGTATCATCGCAGGAGTGAGCGTGGACATCATTGGCCGCGGCAACTGGGGCAGTTCGCTGGCGCGGGCGCTGCCAAAGGCACGCGTCATTTCGCGGGCGCAATGGCGGACGTATCGCGAGCCAGCGGACATAGTCTGGCTTGCGGTCGGAGACCGCGCAATCCCGCAGGTCGCGGCCGAACTCGCCAGACGATGGAAGCGAGCGGGGAGAAGGCCGGAACTCGTCCTGCATTCGAGCGGTGCGCTCGATTCCGGCGTGCTGGAGCCCGTCCGCGGGCTGGGGGCCGCCGTCGGCTCGGCGCACCCGTGGATGACTTTCCCCTCGCGCAAGCCGGTCGCGCTGGCGGGGGTCTGGTTTGCGCTGGAGGGCGACGCAACCGCGACGCGCGCCGCAAAGACGCTTATTCGCAGCTTCGCGGGCCGCACTTTCCCGTTGCTCGCCGAAAACAAGGCGCTGTACCACGCGTTCGGCACGCTGGCTTCGCCCCTCATGGCCAGCCACCTTGCCGCGGCGGAAGCCGCCGCGCACAAAGCGGGCCTGCCGCCCAAGCTGGCGAGGAACCTCCTGGCGCAGCTCGCTGGCCGGACGCTGGAAAATTATCGCGCCGACGGGGCTGGAAAAAGCTTCAGCGGGCCAATTGCCCGAGGAGATGCCGAAACTCTGGGCCGCCATATGGCATCTCTTAAGGGCATGCCGGAACGCGATATCTACGCCGCGCTTGCCGGCTATGCCATCGAACGGCTTCCCGCCCGGCGCCGCACAGCGTTGCGCGCGTCGCTTAAAGGAAAACCGCCCGCATGACGGAAGCCGATTGTCTGCCACTTGAATCGCTGCCTGGAACCACGCCGTTGTTCCGCGACTTCGTGCTGCGCAAGCCCCAGGCCATGCGGTTCTATGCGACCGATGGAGCGGAAGCGCGCCACGATCCGGCCACCCTGGCAGGCGTAATGGAAGAGCAGAACCGCGGATGGGGAGCAGGCGATGCGACGCTCAAGAACATTGCCGCGCTTCGCAACGGCGCAAGATCTGTCGTCACCGGCCAGCAGGTAACGTTGTTCGGCGGCCCGCTCTACGTGCTCCTCAAGGCGGCGACGGCCATTGCGCGTGCCCGTGTCGCGACCGCCGCAGGCATCCCGACGGTGCCCGTCTTCTGGATGGCAACCGAGGACCATGATTTTGCCGAGGTTGCGGCTGCCTCGTTTCCGGATGGCGATGAAGTGCGGACGCTGCGACTGAGCGACCAGCCTGCGCTTCCGGCCCCTGTCGGCGCATTCTTGCCCGGAGATTCGCTGCCGCCGCTGGTCGATGAACTGGATGCCCTGCTGGCCACGGCTGCGAATCCGGAATTTGCCCGTCGCGTCCTGCGCGAAGCGTATGCGCCGGGCCGCTCCATGACGGAAATGTTCGCCCGCCTGATTCTCCGCGTCTTTGCCGACCAGGGCCTGATCGTGCTCGATGCTTCCGTGCGCGAAGTCCACCGGCTGGGTGACTTCGTACTCCGCAAAGCCGTCACCGATGCCGCGACCCTGCATGATGCGCTGCGAACGCGCACGCGGGACCTCACCGCCTCTGGTTACCACGCGCAGGTCCTGGTCAACGAAGAGTCGTCGTTGCTGTTTCTCGTCCGCGAGGACGGGGCACGCGTTGCATTGCGGCGCTCCGCGCATGGGGAGTGGCGCGCAGCCGGCGTAACCCTGACGGAAGACGAACTTCTTCGGATTGTCGAGAACGAGCCGGAGCGGTTGAGCCCGAGCGCCCTGCTTCGCCCCGTCTTTCAGGACTGCGTGCTGCCGACCTCGGCCTACATCGCCGGGCCGGCCGAAATCGCCTACTTCGCGCAGACGGCGGTCCTGTACGAAGCCATCCTGGAGGGCGGGGTTCCGCTCGTGCCGAGGCTTTCCGCCTCGCTGCTGACGCCGAAAGTTTTGCGTGTGCTCAAGAGGGACGCTCTCTCTGTCACCGACGCCTGGCGCAGTGCAGAAGAACTTGCCGTGCGGCTGGGTGCCCGCGCGATGTCTGCCGACGCGAAGCAGAAGCTTGCCGCAACAGGCAACGCTCTGGATTCCGCCCTGCGGGAGCTGACCGCCCAGGCAGAGGAGCGTGATGCGGCGCTGGCGCACTCGGCCACCATCGCCGCGAACAAGATGCGCTACCAGATGAACCGGCTTCGCCGCCTGATGGCACGCTACGAAGAGCAGCGTGAGCCTGCGATCCAGCAGCGAGCGCGCCTGGCGGTACATTCGCTCTACCCCGGCGGCCACCTGCAGGAGCGCGTAATCGCCGGCCTGTGGTTCCTCGCCGAGGCCGGTGAGTCGTTGCCGGGCATGCTGGTGGATGCGGCCGCCGACGCATGTCCAGGACACCGCGTCCTGGCGCTGTAGCGGAGTAAACTTGCTCCATGGCCAAGGGTCAACAGGCGGACAAATTCGCAACACTCGAAGTGGCATGCCCGGACTGCGGGGCCATGCTGAAGATTGACCGCGTGACCGGCGTGGTGGTTTCGCACACATCCGCGCCCCGCAAGCGGACCTTCGAGGACCTTGCCGGCGCAACCAGGGCCCTCAAGGAAGCCGACGAGCGCAAGGAGTCAATTTTCCGGCAGTCGTTTGAGGCCGAGAAGAACAAGGCCGACCTGTTCGACAGGAAATTTGCCGAAGCGCTGCGAAAGGCGAAGGAAGACAAGTCCACCGGCAAACCGCTACGGGATTTTGACCTCGACTGAGCCTGACCGGGAACGCGAACCCAGCGTTATCAGCTTGCGGCCTGTTCCAACGGCTCCGGAGCCGGCCCGATCAGGCCCATGCCGGCAACCGCGATGTTGTCGCGGGACGAGTGCTTGACCAGGTACATCATTTCGTCAGCCGAGCGAATTAAATCGTGCACCGTCGTTCCGTCTTCCGGAAATGTGGCGAGGCCGAAGCTCGCGCGCACCTGCGCGTTAATCTCCGCTTCGGTTAGAAAGACGTGCGAACGCAGCGTGCGGTAAAGCCGGCGCGCGACCTCCAGCGCAGGCTCCTTGCCCGTGTGCGGCAGCATCGCCACAAATTCATCGCCGCCGTACCGGTACGCGGAATCAATGTTGCGCAGGCCCATGCGCAGCACTCCGCCTACTTCGGCGAGCAACTGGCTGCCCACCAGGTGTCCATGCGTGTCGTTGACCTGCTTGAAGTGGTCGAGATCCACAAAGATCAGGCTGAACGGAATGTGCGTGCGGGTCGAGCGGCTCACTTCCGCGTCCAGCATCTTGTACAGGTGCCTTGCATTAAAGAGGCCCGTGCAGTCATCTGTAATCGTCAGCTCGCGGATCTTCTCCATTGCCGCCGAGTTGTCGATAGCAATCGCGGCATAGTCCGTCAGCACGTGCAGGAAATACATCGTGAAGTCCGTGAGGCTTTCCACGCGGCTGTTGATGAGCTGGATGACGGCGATCGTGCGGCCGCGCGACTGTACGGGAATGCACAAAACCGACTGGCGGCCGCCTCCGGTCACCGTGGGGATGGGCGGCGCATTCGCGAACCGGGGGTCGTCGGCGACGCTGTCCACCATCAGGGTCTCGTTGTGCAGTGCGGCCCAGCCGGCTACGCCTTCACCCATGCGCAGGCGCGCACCGTGCAGCTCATCGGCGGACTTGCCGACGGCGACGGCGTAGAAAAGTTCGTGGGTCTTGTCATCCAGCTTGAGCAGCGACCAGCTCTCTGGCTGAAAATAGCTGGCCATCTGCTCCATGATGGTGCGAAGTATGGATTCCAGTTCGATGGAGCTCGTGATGGCGCGGGCGACCTCGTGGAAGACGCGCAAAGCGTCCAGTCCCCCGATGTCTTTGGCCATCTTCGGCATGGCTGCATCTTACGCCGAAACTTTTACGCTAAGAATGAAATCAGCCGCCGATATGCACCATGGTGCGCGCCGGCTGGAGGAATCCCGGCTCGCCGATATGGTGGCGCGCCTCCTTGCGCATCACTGCGCGCAGCACTTCCGCCTCAAGGTCTTCATCGGAGGCGCCGCGCGCCAGCGGCCCGTAAAGATCGTGCTCCATCTGCGAAAAGAGGCATGTGCGAATGCGGCCGTCGGCGGTGAGCCTTATGCGCGAGCACGCGCCACAGAACGGGTTCGACACCGGCGCGATGATCCCTATCTCGCCGCGGCCATCGGCGAACGAATACCGCAGCGCAGTTTCACTGGCGCAGTTTGGCGTCAGCCGCACAAGCGGGGCCACCGTGGCGAGTTCGCGCTCAACTTCTTTGGCGGGAACGACGAGCGAGCGCGACCACACGCGGTCTTCTTCGAGCGGCATGAATTCGATAAAGCGGACAATGACGCCCGTGTCGCGAGCGAAATGTGCGAACGGAACGATCTGGTCGTCGTTCCAGCCGCGCATCAGCACGCAGTTCACCTTGGGTGAAGGGAAGCCGGCGTCCTGCGCGGCGCGAAGCCCCTCCAGCACGCGGTCGAAGCTCCCTGGTACACGCGTAATGCGCGCGAAGGCACCGGGTTCCATTGCGTCCATGCTGATGGTTACGCGCGAAAGCCCCGCCTGTCGCAGGGAAGCCGCGTGTCGTGCCAGCAGGTGGCCGTTGGTCGTTAATGCGATGTCGAGCGGTTTTCCTGCCGTAGTTTGCAGCGCGGCAACTTCGCCGACAAAATCCGCCAGCCCCATGCGCAGCAGCGGTTCGCCACCCGTGATGCGGATTTTTTCGATGCCGAGCGAAACGAAGATGCGGACCATCCGCAGGTAGGCTTCAAGCGGCAGTTCCGAGACCGCTTCCGAACCCTGGCCGCTCCGGCAGTAGACGCAGCGGTAGTTGCAGCGGTCCGTTACCGAGACGCGGAGGTCGAGTATCCGGCGGCCGTGCGCATCGCGCAGGCCATCGTGAGACGTCTGCGCCGGGGATTGCGCAGGCCGGGCGGAGAGCGCCTCAGCGCTCCAGTCCAATCCCGGCTGTGCGATCGTCGCCAACTGTGGTCCTTACTTTCCGTTTCCGATGAATTCGACGTTGCCCTGGTTCTGCACAGGCGTGCCGCCCGCGTTGACCGTCATCTCGAGCTTCTTCCACCCGGCTGACTGCGGGGCAAACGCGACCTTGATAAAGCACTGGCCATTCGCCTTCAGAGTCCCGGTACAGCCATTGTCCACCTGGAAACTGCCGGAGTCGCCCTTCGCGGTATAGGTAATTGGCACGTCTTTGCCTGCGCCGTTGGCGACCATAAGGCCAAAGGGCTGGCTCTGGCCCTGACCGGTCTGGCCGACTGGCACTTCCAGGAAATTATGTTTCTGGCTGTTGAACGCAATCTGGCCGGCCGGAGTCGGATGGGCCCGCAGCCAGCCCTTGTTTCCCGGCGAAAAATCGCGGCCATTGGCGGCGATCTCAAAAGTTGCCTCTTCCCAGGCGGTTGAATTCTTCGGCGCCGTGTAAACGAACACCATCTCGCAACTCGCGTGTGCGGCAAGCGTGTCGGGGCAGTCGGTCAGCTTGGCATAGCTGGGGCTGCCGGTCAGCGAAAGCGCGAAGGGAAACGGCGTGTCGCCCTCGTTGGTCACCTTTACGCCATATTTGTCGCTTGAGCCCTGAGGGACGCTGACAAAGTTATGGTTCAGCGCACTCAGGCGAATGGTCCCGGTCTGCGCCACGGCGGGAATGCAGGCTGCTGCCGCCATCGCCAGTGCAATAGAGAAATCGCTCTTCCGCATACTTCTACCTCACTCGTTTTAGGACGAACGGAACGGCCTAAAGGACGGCCGGCTTCTCAAATTCACTGTAGACGAATTCGCCGAGAGGTTTCCGGCTGCGTGGCGCGATTTCCGTCTGGCGCTGTTCTTCGGCTAGCGTCCCGGGGTCGCCCAGGTATCCCAGCGCGGTCACTGCGCCCAGGTCGTAGCCGGCAGGAATATCAAAAGCCTTGCGTGCCTTGTCGTGGTCATAGCCGGCCATGGAATGCGTATGCAGACCAAGAGCCGTGGCCTGCAGGGAGAGATAGGCCGTCGCCGCGCCGGTGTCATGCAGGGCGAACAGGTTATTGGTGTCGTTGTGCGTGAAGGTGCGCCTGGCGATGCTCAGGATCAGGACCGGAGCCGAACTCGCCCAGCCCTGATTGAATGGCACAAGGGATTCGAAGATTTTCTTATAGGCTTCGCTGCCCTTGCGGCCGACAAAGAAGCGCCAAGGCTGCTCGTTGAAGCTCGAGGCGGCCCACGACGCTGCTTCAAAAATCGTCTTCAGGTCTTCTGAGGACACTTCCTTGTTCTCAAAAGCACGTGGCGACCAACGGCTTCGAATCAGGTCGTGAATGTTTTCCGCGGGCGATTTCTTGACGGCTTCCAGTTCCTTCTTCTTAGGCATGCATCTCCTCGTATCAGCAAAGCGGGCCCGCAATCTGTGCAGGCCCTTCTGGGGATTAGAGTGTCGGCCTTCCATCCGCGATTCCGCCAATCCGTAAGGAAGCTCGACCGCGTGAAGCTTATTCGTAAAGCTCGTTCGCCGGCTCGAGTTCGTCTTCCATATCGGAAGCGCGGGCGCCACCGCGGTTCGTGAAAAAACGGTCAATCCCGGCGGCCAGGCCGCTGAATACCCCGGTGGCGATGCGCAGAGGCACGTCCACGACCCGCTGGACACGGTTCCGGGTGTCCACGATGGCGTCAAGCGTGGAGGTAGTCATGGTGTCGACCCGTTCGACCTGATCGTGGACCTTGCTGAGTACCTCGTTGAGTTCAACGTGGATATTCGTGGCTTGCGTCTTGACGATTTCACTGGTTTCGGCAAGGTTGTCGGCAATTTGCTTGACCTTAGGTGAAACCTGGCTGAGCAGCTGCCGGGAACTGGTTACCAGCTCATGGCTGGATGCGGCCAGCGGACTGATACTGCGTTGAATTTCCGTGAGAATGCGAAGGACTTCTTTGCGGGCGCTGAGTGCGCCTGCCGCCATCATGATCATGACGGCGGCCTGGGCGATCAAAGCAATTAACGCAACAATGATGAAAGTTACGAGCAAATCGTCGTGCGGCATCGCGAGCAGCCTTTCCTCGAACCTGCGAGTTTAACCCTGCGGGTTGGAGTTTGACCCACCGGTGGTCTGCGCAAAAGCGTCTTTGCCTGCGTTCACCGCCGCGCCGACACGGTTGACCTGCTGGTTCAGCACGTCGCGGCCCTTGTCTACGTATTCGCTTACCTGGTCACGGCCCTGCGAATACAGGTCCTTGCCGCGCTCCACGTAGTCGTCAAACTGCTCGCGGCCGCGGTCGACCCACTGGTTTGCCTGGTCGCGAACGACCTGGCTCTGGCGGGCCAGATATTCCTTGCCTTCACGGGCGCTGGCAGCCAGATCGTCCCGCGTTTCCGCGCCGCTCTTGGGTGCATACAGAACGCCCAGCAGCGCGCCCAGCCCCAAACCCGCCAGAAACCAACCAATACTGCTGCTGCCCTCTTCGTAATCCGACATACGTATCCTCCTTGGATGTCTGTCTTCTCGGCGAACACACGAACGCCATTCTGTGGTGCTTTCAGGTTCCGTGTGATGCGCTGAAACTGCCCCGCGATGCTTATCGGCCCCGGGCCGGAAGCCTGCCTAGGTCATGTAAACTGAGGGCTCCGGCAGTTTTCCAGCGCCTCACCCTCACAATGCGACAAGGTGCCTTTCGGACTATGAACGCCAGCAAGAAATCCGTAGCCGTCCCTCCGCCGCCCGTAAAAAAGGCCCGTGGCTTCCTGACGTTCACACTACACTCTCACCTGCCGTATGTGGTCAACCATGGCACCTGGCCGCACGGCATGGAGTGGCTGCTGGAAGCCGCGGCGGAAACCTACCTGCCCCTGCTCCGCGTTTTCAAGCGCCTTCGCGAAGACGGTCTGGCGTTGAAGTGCAACATCAATTTCACCCCGATCCTGATGGAGCAGCTCCGGCACCCGGTGTTCGTCCGCGAGTTTCCCATGTACTGCCAGCGCAAAGTGGATGCGGCCAAGCTCGATGAGGCCTACTTCGCCCAGACGGGCGAGCCCAATTTCGCCGAGACGGCGCGCTACTGGCAGGCTTTCTACCAGCAGGACCTCGACGACTTCAACGCCATGGGCGGCGACATCGTCTCCGGCTTTGTCAAACACCACGACCTCGGCGACATTGAGTTGATCACCTGCGGCGCCACGCACGGCTATTTTCCCCTGCTCGGCACGGACGAATCCATTTACGCCCAGGTGCAGACCGCGAAGCGCGCGCACAAGCGGCACACGGGAAATTATCCGAAAGGCATCTGGGTCCCCGAATGCGGCTATCGCCCGGCCGGGATGTGGCAGCAGCCCATGAACGATGCCGGTACGGACGCTGCACCGCCGCCGTTTGACCGCCGCGGCGTTGAAGAATTTCTCGGCGAGGCCGGCATTGAGTTCTTCCACGTGGATACAGCGCTGATCGAGAAGGCAAAGCACTTCACGCCTTCGGCCAGTGTTCTTCGCCGCCGCTATTCGCCCTACGAACTGCTGCATCGCACGGCCGACCTGGGCGAAGCCAGCGACCCGGCCTCACTCGACGCGATCATGCAGTCCGCGGCCGTAGCGGCAGACCAGGCCAACGCGCAGGCAGCGGAGCGCGAAGCCAAGGAAGAAGAGCTGGCAAACGTGCAGGCCTCCTTCCATTACAGGATGTACTACCAGCCGTACCTGGCGGATGGTCCGCGTGCGCAGGACGGCCCGACGCATACCTCGGCGGCATTCCCGCGTGACCCGCGCACCGGGATCCAGGTCTGGTCGGGCGACGCAGGCTATCCGGGCGATGCAAATTACCTCGACTTCCACAAGAAGCGCTTTCCCGGCGGCCACCGCTACTGGCAAGTCACCGGCTCAAAAATCGATATGGCGTTCAAGACGCCGTACTACCCGCACGAAGCGGCGGCCCGCACGCGCGCCCACGCCGAGCACTATGTCTCACTCGTGTATGACGCGCTTCGCGAAGGCTTCAACGACGAGAAGCCGCCCATCCTGTGCTCACCTTTCGACGCGGAGTTGTTCGGGCACTGGTGGTATGAAGGGCCGCTCTTCCTTGAAGAAATCGTCCGCGTCCTCGCGGAATCCGGCGATGATTTCCCGGTAAAGCTCATCAACGGCTCCGCCTATCTCGCAGAGTATGGCGCCGCGGGGTATCTCGCCCTGCCGGAAGGCTCCTGGGGGCAGCACTCCAGCAACTATGTCTGGATGAACGACGAGACAAGCTGGACGTGGCCGTATATCTATCGCGCCGAGCATATCGTTCGCGAGCTGGCGACGGAGGCCCTGTGGCAGGAAGGCTCGCCGCAGAAGCGCGACAGCAACCGGCACCATATGGAGGCCGTCCACGCGGCGCTGGCCACCGCACCTCTCGAAGCCGCGATGGAAGAGGAGCTGAAGCCGGTTCTGGATGCCGAGGCCCAGAAGGCGTATGACCAGGCGCAGGCCGCGGCTCGCCGCGCGACGCCGACAGCGCCCTCCCCACATGTCGCCGCAATCGTCGCCGAACATCCCGTCGCGAAGGAACATTCGTCCGGCCCGGCGCTCGGCTACCGCATCATGCAGCAGCTCTGCCGCGAACTTCTGCTCATGGAAAGCTCCGACTGGCAGTTCCTGATCACCACACAGGCCGCCAAGGATTACGCTGAGGAGCGCTTCGTCACGCACACCGACCAGTTCAACGCCGTGCACGCGATCTGGAAGCAATGGGCGAAAGACGGCTCCGTCACTGACCCGCAATATCAGCAGTTGACCGCGATAGAAGAGCGCGACAGCGTATTCGCGGACATTGATCCGTCCTTGTGGGCACGACGCCGGGACAGCTAGCGGACCGCGCGGCCAATACGCAGCGGCCCGCCGCTCAAAATGTAGAGTGGCCGGCCCACAATCGCCTGGTCTGTGACCAGCCCGAAGTCGGGCATCCGGCTGTCGAGAGAAGTGTCGCGGTCATCTCCCGCCACAAAATACTCGCCCTGCGGCACCGTAACCGCCGGAAAGTTGTCGATGTTCTGGCGGAGGGTTGTGTGGTGCGCGTAGGTCTCGGGAAGCTGCGCGCCGTTGACCAGGATCGCGCCGTTCTGTCCTGCGACCGTCGTTTCGCCTGTAGCAATCACGCGGCGGACAAATTTTTGCCCTTGGCGCTCGAAGACAACGATGTCACCCGGCTTCGGCGGCTCCGCGCGAAAGGCGCGCGTATCCATCAAGACCTGTTCGCCCCCGCGCACGGTATTCGCCATGGCGTCAGAAGGCACACGCACGGGCGCGAAACCTGAGGCGCGCAACAGCAGGTTGTCGGCCAGCACCGCACTGAAAAATCCCATGGGCAGCACAATGAGCAGCCACGCCGGGTGTGCGCGGGGAAGCCGCGCCCGCATGCCGAACAGGCCGTCGATACCGGCGAATATCCAAATCAGCGCGTTGACCGCGACTGCCAGCGCCAGGCCGGTCAGCACATGCGGCAGCCGCAAGCCCCACCACAGGAAACTCGCCAGCACCGCGAGACTGAACCACACCGCGGCGCGAAGGCGGGCATGAAGAACCAGGTGCCCGGCCCCGGGGACAATCGCGGACAAAACGCCAGCCATGTCCCGGCGCGCCGATTCGCCGGCCGTGGCGGGAAGTCCAACGTGCGGCCCCGCCGGGCCCAGTTCGCCTTCACGCCGCTCCAGTTCATCCATGCGAACCATGCTCCCACACTCCACGCAACGGTTACACTCGATTTCGATATGGACGAACAGGAATTTCGCGCATCGTCGGACGCAGCCCTCACCGCGTTGAAGCAGCAACTCATTGCACGCGAGGAAGACGGCGGGTATGAGGCCGAGGAGCAGAACGGCGTGCTGACTGTGAACTTCGAAGACCCGCCGGGAAAATTCGTCATCACCCCGAATGCGCCGGTAAGGCAAATCTGGATCTCCGCCCTGTCCACCAGTTTCAAGCTCGACTGGGATGCGTCGAAGAAGGCCTTCACGCTGCCCAAGACCGGCGAAGAGCTCCGCCCGCTTCTGGGTCGGCTGATTACCGAACACACCGGCGACACGACGTTTACGTTCTAATCCGCGATGAGCGTCTCGGTCGCCATCATTGCGCTGAACGAAGAGCAGAACCTGCCGCGCACGCTTGCCAGCATCGCCTGGGCGGACGAAATTGTTGTCGTGGACAGCGGCTCAACCGACCGCACGGGCGAAATTGCCAAGGAGCATGGCGCGCGCGTGGTCGAGCGGCAATGGGCTGGCTTCGGAGCACAGAAAAACCTGGCGTTGAGCTTATGTAACAGCGAGTGGCTGCTTTCGCTCGATGCCGATGAAGAAGTTTCTCCCCTGCTGGCCGAAGAAATTCGCATCGCCACGGGCCTGCAGGCTACGCCCGCGCCGGACGCCTACACCGTCCCGCGTCGCAACTATTTTCTCGGCAGGCCACTGCGGTTCGGCGGAATGTATCCCGACCGCAAGCTGCGCCTCATCCGACGCGAACTATTTGTAACCGGCCACGCGCGTTTTGCCGAACGCCCGGTCCACGAGGACATTGCCTATGCGGGCGAGGCGGGAGAGCTGCGTGGCGATTTGCTGCACCATGCCTATCCAACGCTCGCCGGTTATCTCGAACACCTCGACCGTTACAGCACGCTCGGCGCCGCCACGGTAAAGCCGCACGGCACGCTGTGGTTTGCGGCGCAGACAACGCTCAACCCGTGGCTTACGTTCGTCTACAACTACGTGGTGCGCGGAGGCTTTCTCGACGGCCGCCCCGGGGTGCTCTATCACGCGTACCACTCGCTGTATGTGAGCTGGAAATATGCAAGAGCCTGGCGATTGCAGCGCGAACACGGGCATCCGCACTAGTGCTGCATGCCGACGGCGTCCTTCGTTTCCGGGATGGTCGCGAACGAATATCGCTTCCAATGCACCGGTTCCGCGCGGGCCGCGCCTTCGCGAATGCGATACGCATGGTCCACTTCCAGCCCGCTTAACACCTGGGTCTTTCCTGTGACCGGCCAGAAAATCTCTGCCTTCACGATGCTCATGGCTTTGCCCAGCCCGATGTGCTGGCGCAAAGGATTGCCCCCGAAACTCGAGCCGTAACCGACGGTGCGATACACGCGCCGCACCCCGCCGTTCTCGCGGAACTCGACCATGATGCGAGCACCAAACGCGGCGCGATTGGTCTGGACTCCGTCAAGCGCGAGCGTTATCCAGTGATTGCCATGGCCGGGATTGCGATACAGCGTGCTCTGGTACGTATCTCCCGGGAACGCGCCGCCCATCTCCTCAAACACATCTTCGTTGCCGTTATTTTCGAAATCCGCGAACGCGACGGCGTGCCCTTTCTGCAGGTTTCCGAAGCCGCCCGATGTGGTCACGTCCTGAAACACATGCCCGCGATCGTTGCGAAACATGCGGTTCGGCAGCAGCGCTTCATAGGCGGGTTCGCCGTTGCCGAGGTAGATGTCCAGCCAGCCATCATTGTCCAGGTCGCCAAAGTTCGCGCCCATGGTCAGGATGGCGCGGTCCAAATGCGCATTTGCGGTTACATCTGTGAACGTCCCGTCACGGTTGTTGTGGAAAAGCCGCGGCACCTCCGCTTTGTACGGCTTGCCCATCTCAAACAGGCCGACATCATTCACGGAATCCATCGAATAGCCCGCGACGAAAATGTCCGGCCAGCCATCGTTGTCGTAGTCAAAAAACCACGTCGCGAAGCTCTCCCTGGGCGCCGCCACTCCTGCCCTGGCGGTCACGTCTGTAAACTTCCACCCCGCGGCCGGATTCCGCGGATCACGCGGCCCGTCGTTGCGAAACAGATGGTTCGCAGCGCCTTTCACCGAGACATACAAATCCGGCCGGCCATCGTTGTTGTAGTCGCCCCACGCGACGCCTTTGACAAAGCCAAGGTCGCCGAGTCCGCTCGTCGCACCAACCTCCGTAAAAGTCCCGTCGTGGTTGTTATGGAACAGCTTTGAGGCGTGCGCATCGCCCGGATTGGATTCGTAGCCGACAAACAAGTCCAGCCAGCCATCGTTGTCGTAGTCCGCCCATGCCGCGGTCTGGGTCGGGGCCAGCGTCAGCAAACCCGCTTGTTCCGTCACGTCATCGAACGTTCCGTCGCCATTGTTTTTCAGCAGCGAGAGCGGGTAATGTCCAAACCTGTTCCACCAGCCCCCGCGCAGCACCAGCACGTCCGGGTGGCCATCGTTGTTGTAGTCGGTCAGAACAAGGTTCAGGCCGCCGACTTCGCCCATCAGCCCGGCCTGCCGCGTGCGATCGCTGAAGGTTCCGTCGCCGTTGTTGTGGAAGAAGCGCATCTGGTCGAGCGGCCCGGACGACGACACCATGACGTCCAGCAGGCCGTCGCCATCGAAGTCTTCCACCAGAACGCCGCCAGAGCGCTGCATAAAGTTGAAACCGGCCTGCGGCGCGACATCGGGAAACTCGCCGATGGTGTACTCGGACTGAAAGCGCGACGCCGGAATCAGCCACTTCGCCGGCACGCCGTCGGGATAGCGGCCCAGCTGCATGTAGGCGATATTCAGCAGCCATTGCGCGGATGCATCGTGCGGATCATGCTCGACCAGCCACGCATATTCGCGCACCGCGCCCTCCGCGCCCCGCGGGTTGCTGTGCACGCCGCCTTTGCCAATGGGGAAGATGCAGGATTTGGCGCCGTGCATATCCTGGCAGTTTTGCTGCTCGCCAAGCCGGAGGTAGCTGATCGCGAGTTCTGAATGCAGTTGTGTTTCAGCCTCGCGTGGAAGCGCGAGCTTCTGGTCGCGGACAAGTCTTGCGAGGCCCTCCAGCGTGTCAACCGCAGAGGCGCTTTCGCCCGCGCGCAACAGTTCGTTGGCAAGCTCCAACTGCACAGCAACGCGCTGCTGCGGAGAAAGCTGCCCGCTCGCGAGCAGATTTTTGTAATACGGAAGACGCTCCGCGGGCTTGTTCGGATCCCCTCGCCAGTCTGTCTCGCGGTAGATTTTTTCGAGTAGCGCGGCCATCTTTTTGGTGCCTGCTGATTGGTAAGCAGGCGCAGCCTGCGGCTGCGCCATCGCGCTCGAAATAAAACCGAATGTGATGACGCCAAAGAGAACCCGCCGCAACATGCAGCAACATTGTTCTTGAAAATCATCGTTATGGATAGAGCGCCACGCTTCCCAGCGGCGACAAAGGGGACTATCCTAGCCGGTCATGCCTGAATCTACCGCAATCCCAACAGAGTCCGCCAAGCACGGGCGTAACCCTTCCGCAGTCGAGCAGCAGTGGGAGGAGAAGGTGCTTGAACCAGCTCTCGCCAAGGCGCCGGAGCGCCCGATTGGCGCGGACACTGGAACCAACCGGCATGAGGATGGAAGCGCGCGCTTCACCACCATTTCCGGCGAAGAGATTGACCGTCTCTACACCCCGGCGGACATCCCGGCTGATTTTGCGAACGAGTCCGAGAAAATTCTCGGTCTTCCCGGGCAGGCGCCATACACGCGCGGCATTCACCCGACCGGCTATCGCGGCAAGCTGTGGACCATGCGCCAGTTCTCCGGCTTTGCCTCGCCGGAAGAAACCAACGAGCGCTACAAGTATCTGCTCGCCAACGGTGGCAGCGGACTGTCCGTTGCGTTCGACCTGCCGACTCTGATGGGCTACGACTCCGACTCCCCGCAGAGCGAAGGCGAAGTCGGCAAGTGCGGCGTTGCGATCGATTCGCTGGAAGACATGGAGACGCTGTTCGATGGCATTCCGCTGAGCGATGTCACCGTTTCGATGACCATCAACTCGCCGGCGAGCGTGCTGTGGGCGATGTATCTCGCCGTCGCAGAGAAGCAGGGCGCGGACTGGAAGAGAATCTCCGGCACGTTGCAGAACGACATCCTGAAGGAATACATCGCGCAGAAGGAGTACATCTATCCGCCGGCGGAAAGCATGCGGCTGGTGGTGGATACCTTCGAGTTCGGCAGCCTGTTTGTACCGCGCTACAACCCGATTTCCATCAGCGGATACCACATTCGCGAGGCCGGCTCGACGGCGCTGCAGGAGCTGGCGTTCACGATTTACGACGGCGTCGAATATGTCGAGTGGGCGATCCGCCGCGGCCTTCATGTGGACGATTTCGCCCCGCGGCTGAGCTTCTTCTTCAACTCGCATTCGGACTTCTTTGAGGAGATTGCGAAGTTCCGCGCGTCGCGCAAGATATGGTACCGGCTGATGACGGAGCGCTTCGGCGCAAAGAGCGACCGCTCGCACAAGCTGCGCTTCCATACGCAGACGGCGGGGGTTTCCCTCACCGCGCAACAGCCGCGCAACAACATCGCGCGCGTCGCGCTGCAGGCGCTGGCGGCGGTGCTGGGGGGAACGCAATCGCTGCACACCGACAGCTACGACGAAGCTCTCGCGCTGCCCACGGAAGACGCCGCGCGCATCGCGCTGCGCACGCAGCAGATTCTGGCGTATGAAAGCGGTGTCGCGAACACGGTGGACCCGCTCGGCGGCAGTTACTTCGTCGAGCGACTGACCATGGATATGGAAAAGGGCGCGTTCGACTACTTCGACCGGCTGGATGCTATGGGCGGGATGGTGCATGCCATCGAGCAAGGCTTCCCGCAGAAGGAAATCGCCGAGGCCAGCTACCAGTACCAGCGCGCCGTTGAAGCCGGCGAGAAGATCGTCGTTGGCGTGAATGATTTCGTCGTCAAGGAAGAGCAGCCGGAAATTCTTTACATCGGCGAAGAGACGCGCGAACGCCAGACGGCCAAGCTGAAGTCGCTGCGCGCCCGGCGTTCCAGTGACGAAGTGCAGCGGGCACTCAACGAACTGAAGCGCGTTGCCGCACTCGACCCGGAGAAGACGGCACAGGTTCGCGGACAGATTTCCGCAGCCAACACCATGCCGGCAATTATCGATTGCGTAAAGGCTTATGCCACGGTCGGCGAGATTTGCGAAGCGCTGCGCGATGTTTACGGCAGTTACACCGAGGCGAGTTGGACGTAGCGCGCATCGTATACTCACCAGTTGGCCATGACTGACACCACCGCGCCACCAATCCGGGTCCTAGTCGCCAAGCCGGGCCTTGACGGTCACGACCGCGGCGCCAAAGTCATCGCGCGCGGCCTGCGCGATGCGGGCATGGAAGTCATCTACACCGGCCTGCGTCAGACGCCGGAGATGATCGTCAACGCCGCCATCCAGGAAGATGTACAGGTCATCGGGCTGAGCATTCTCAGCGGCGCCCATAATGCCATCGTGCCGCGCGTCACCGCGCTGCTCAAGGAAAAGGGCGCGGAAGACATCCTGGTCGTGGTCGGCGGCACCATTCCCGAGCAGGACAACGCATTCCTGAAAGAACACGGTGTCGCGGCCATCTTCGGCCCCGGTACGCCGCTGGAGACGACGGTGCAGTTCCTGCGCGCGAACGCTCCCAGCCGCACGACCCTCTGATCGCTGCGCACTGCAGGGAGTCTGATTTTCCTGCGGAATCCGGGTAGTCCGGGTAAGCTGACAAGCACCAGATATGGACGAGCCGCGGGTGCAAGGGCCGGGCAGTGCGTCGGAGGAGTCATCGCGGGAGACAATCTCCGGCGTAACGTCGCCGGATGTTTTTCTTGAGCCTGGCCGCGCGACCAGCTTTGCCCCGGGACAGTTGCTGCTCGGGCGTTTTCGCATCGTGCGCTGCGTCGGCCGCGGCGGCATGGGCGAAGTCTACGAGGCGGAAGACCTGGAGCTTGGCCGCGTCGCCCTGAAAACCGTTCTGCCGAACTATGCGGCGATCGCGGCAATCCTGCAGCGTTTCAAACAGGAGATTCAGCTCGCGCGGAAAGTGAGCGGGCCGCATGTCTGCCGCATTTTCGAGCTGTTCCTCATGCCGCCGGGTTCAACCGGCAGCGCGCAGGCTTTCCTGACCATGGAATTCCTGGAAGGCGAAACTCTCTCCGACCGCCTGCACCTCGGGTCGCTCGAGTGGAAGATGGCGCGCCGGCTGGCGCTGGGCATCTGCTCCGGCCTCGAGGCGATTCATCGCGCGGGTGTACTGCACCGCGACCTGAAGTCGCGCAACATCATGCTGGCCCGGCGGGACGGCGTGGAGACGGCCGTTCTTACCGACTTCGGCCTCGCGATGCCGCTGACCTTGTCATCCGGAGGCCGTGGTGAAGCTCCTGGAGCCATCGTAGGCACGCCGCAGTACATGGCGCCGGAGCAGTTCGAAGGCGGCACGCTCACTCCGGCTACGGATATCTATGCCCTCGGCATCGTCCTGTTCGAAATGGTGAACGGCAAGCGGCCGTTTGATGCCGAGACACCGCTCGCGACGGTGGCCAAGCGGGCGCACATGCCGCGCATCACGAACGCGCCGCGCGGCTGGCGGGAAATCATCAACAAGTGCCTCGAATATGAGCCGCCCGATCGCTACCAGTCCGCCGCGGAAGTCGCTGCGGCGCTGCGGCGGGCGGACAATCCCGTAACCTATGCGGCCGACCGGACAGCAAGAATGGCCTGGCGTTTTCGTCTCGCCCTGCTGGCTGTGGCCGTCGCGATGCTCGGCTGGGCAGCCTGGACGATCACGGCGCGCATGCGGCAACACGTCCCCCCGGCGGAGGCCCGGCGCTGGTACGACAAGGGTGTCGCGGCATTGCAGGAAGCGACGTATCTGAAAGCCATCAATGCGCTGCAGATGGCCGTCGAGCGCGACGACAAGTTCGCAATGGCGCACGGCCGGCTGGCGGAGGCGTGGAACGAGCTCGACTTCACCGGCACGGCCGATCACGAGATGCTGCTGGCCACGCGCCAGGCCGGCAGCCAGCGGCTGACCGACCAGGACAAGCGGCAGCTCGCGGCGACACAGGCCGTGCTCGCGCGAGACTACAAGGAAGCGATTCACCAGCAATCCAGCCTGCTCGACAACGATGACGATGCGCAGAAACCCGGCGGCCTGGTCGATCGCGGACGCACGGAAGAAAAAGCCGGAGACATCCCGGCGGCGCTGAAAGATTTTGAGCGTGCCGCGGAACTCGCTCCCGACCAGCCGGCCGCCTGGGTACACGTCGGCATCCTGCAGGGCCGGCTTCAGCATGAACGCGATGCGAAGGCCGCCTTTGCGCGGGCGGAGAACCTGTATCGCGCAGGTTCCAACCAGGAAGGCGTCGCCGAGGTCGAATACCAGCAGGGCTACCTGGCAGACGTGCAGGGCCGCGGCGCGGATGCGCGTCGGCACCTGGAAGCGGCACTCGATCTGTCCCGCCAGATCGACAGCAAGCAGCTGCAGATTCGTGTGCTCGGCCAGCTCAGCGCGGTCGCTTCCGACGATGGCGATCAAAAACAGGCAGCGGCATACGCCCGTCAGGCAATTGATCTTGCGGATGCGAATGGCCTGCAGGCGTGGTCGGCTGGCGGACTGGTTCGGCTTGCCGACAGCTACCTGCGGTCCGGCGATCCGCAACTGCGTGTCAAGGCGCAGCAGAGTTTCCGGGATGCGCTCCGCATCGCGGAACAGACACAGCAACCCCGCATCGCGGCGCATGCGAACATCGGCCTGGCAAATCTGGCTGTTTCGCCGGACGAGGCGATCAAGTACGCGACGGCCGCTCTGGATTATTACAGGCAGTTCCACTTCACCGAGGGGACGGTAGCCGCATCCATCTTGCTGGCGCGGGCGCAGCGGGACTCCGGCCAGTTCGACGCCGCGCTCAAGACAAGCCATGAACTCCTGGCGGCGGCGGAAAGTTCCGGCAGCACCTACCTGCTGATGCAGGCCGATGACCTGGCAGCTTCAACGCTGATGAAGCAGGAAGATTATCCGCAGGCACGCGACATGTTCGGCGCGGCGGCTGCGCTGGCGACTCCGGCTGACCGCAAGTCAGAGCAGCTCCTGGTGGCCTCGGCGGATATCGCGGCGGGGGACTTTGGCGGCGCGGACGCAATTCTTGCGACCGGTCAGCAGCCGCCTTCCGTGGCGGCGCGCGAAGTGCTTGCCCAGGAGGCGCTCACGCGCGGAAACCTGGCGCTGGTCATAAAGACAGTCGGTCCGTCAGACAGCGAAACCCTGAGCGACACATTGCGGGATTCCGGCGCGACGGCGGAGGCACGCTCCGGCAACGCGCAGGCTGCCGCGGCGTTTCTCCAGCAGTTGAAGCCCGGTACGCCCGCAGACCAGGCGGCTTTCCAGATGACAGCGGCGGAGGTTGCGCTGGCCTCCGGCGACGCGGAGCGCGCGCTCAGCAGCGCAACCGCAGCCTTGAAGTTCTATTCCGAACGGCGCTGCCCGGAGTCGATGGTGCGGGCAGCCTGGATTGCCGAGCGCGCGGCAAAGCAATTGGGCCGCACCGAGGAAGCGAAAAAAATCGGCAAAATCGGACTTGACACGCTGCGGCAGGTCGAGAACACTTGGTCTCCATCGCAGTACGGGTCTTTTGTTGCCAGGCCGGACATACAGGCTATGTCCCGCCAGTTAGAACTTAGTCAACAATAAGGGGGCTGCTGCATGGTAGATGATCGTGGTGGAAACGGCTTCTTGTTCTTGGTTGCAGGCGTTGTAGGCATTGTTGTCGGTGTCCTTGGATTCTTAGGCTATCAGCGTTTTATTATTGCTGCCAACGCCACCGCATAAACACTGTTGATGGCGTGGTCAACGGCCCTCCGGTTATTATTCATGGCGGGTCATTCCATATCATCGTTGCTGCAAAAAATATCAAGAAGACCGACCCATTGCCATTGAAAGTTCCGACGGACGACGTATCGTCGGTGAAGTTCGGGGCGGCTTACAACATGCCGTCACTGACCGCTCCCTGGAAGATCCTAGTTTGCAACGACGCGACATGCCCCAATGCGATCCAGGTATGTTCCGCAGACCAGACAGGAAATTGCGCATCCAGTCCGTCATCGGGGCCAGGCTCGATCGTTCTATCAGAGATAGGTAGTGTGACTGTTGCTCCAGGAAGTATCCCGTCACAATTCAGCATAGAAAGCAGATTCGGCGTCGTCCAGGACCCGCTGCATCCGGCAGGCCTGCTGCATCCGGCATTTGTTAAGGTCATCACCGGGGGCACCGCTGTTACTTATCCGTGCCCGGGCGTCCCAGATTGGACCAGTTGTTGGATGGCATTCGGCTTGGGAGCTTCTTAGAACGGAATATCGTCGTCACTGATGTCCGTGTGCGCGGCGTAGTCATCCTGTCCGGCGGGCGGCTTCTGGTCAAAGCTCGCCGTGTTGCCGCGTGAGTATCCGGACCCCCCGCCCTCGCCGCCTTCGCCGCGGCCGCTCAGCAGCACCAGCTCGTTGACGATGACTTCCGTGCGGTAAATCTTCTTGCCGGATTCCTTGTCGTCCCAGCTGCGCGTCGTCAGGCGGCCCTCGATATAGAGCTTGTTGCCTTTCTTCACGTAGTCGCGAATGATTTCCGCCGTGCGGCCATACGCGGTCACGTTATGCCACTCGGTGCGCTCCTGCCACTCACCGGAGGTCTTGTCTTTATAGCGGTCGCTGGTTGCGAGTCCGAAGTTGGCGACGGCCTGCCCGGACGGCAGGAACTTCACTTCGGGGTCTTTGCCGAGGTTTCCCAGCAGGGTGACTTTGTTAACGCTCTTGGGCATGTGTTCGCCTCTTCATGAGTTGGAATCGAAACGTGAGGATAGCAGACCACATCAGCCTTGGCGCGCCAGCCTGCGGTTACGCAGCCACTTCGCCCCGCCAAGGCCAAACGTCATGCAGCCCATCGGCAGGCAGAACAGCGCAGTCATAAAGAACATCCACGCGGCGTTCCCGCTGGGGCCGTGGTGATGAACGCCGCCCAGCCCGAATTCCGTTATCAACAGGCAGATGATTCCAACCGCCAGAAAGCACGCGCCGACCTTGACCAGAACCATGGTTCCGTCCGGGCGGCCGGGCATTTCGGTAGCTGCCATGGCTAGCGGTACGCAGCCAGCATGCCGTACACCGCCACGCCGGAAACGGAAACATACAGCCAGATTGGAAACGTCCACCGGGCGATGCGGCGGTGGGCCGGAAAGCGCCCGGTCAGCGACAGGAAGAACGTAATCAGGATGAGCGGCAGGCAGAGGATGGCACCGAGGATGTGCGGGGCCAGCAGCACCCACAGGTAAAGCAGCCGCGCCGTGGGATGCGAGACGGGGAAGCGCATGTCGCCGTGCAGGACGTGGTTCGCGATGTAGCAGACCAGGAAGACGCTCGACACGATAAACGCCCCGAACATGCTGTTGCGGTGCGCGATAATTCTGCGCTTTGAGATGAAGCTGAACCCCATCAGCAGGAAGACCGTGCACAGGGCATTCAACGCGGCGTTGACCGCAGGCAGAAAGCGCAGGTGCGTGCCGGCAACATCGGTCGGCGGGTGGTAATAGACCAGCCAGGCGAGAAACAGGGAAGCAACGGCACTGACGGCAAGGATTGCGGCGACGACAGAAGGCGGCGTGCGCAGGTCAGGATTTGTGGCAGGCATTGTGGACATGCTGGAGCTTCTATTTTCGCCGAATGGCGGCTTCTTCGCGAGGATCAGCGGGCAATGCTGTTTGCCACCATCGCAATCAGCAGTGCGGGCAGAACGACGATGCTGGTGCGCAGCAGGATGCGCGCGTATCTGAGCGAAGTGTTTTCATCCGGCGCCGACAGGATGCGCGCGAACTGGATGGACGCAGCAAGATACGCCGCGGTCACGACCAGTGCTGCGATGGCGTAGCCCCAGCCGGCCATCTGCAGCCAGAAAGGCAGCAGGCTCGCCGGGACCAGGATGGCCGCGTAAAACAGCGCGTGGGTCACGGTCGAAACTCCGGAGGGGTCCGCAACAGGAATCATGCGCAGGCCGCCGCGCGCGTAGTCGTGGCGATACATCCACGCGATTGCCATAAAGTGCGGGAACTGCCACAGGAACAAGATGGCAAACAGCGCCAGGGCGGGCCACTCGATGGCGCTGCGCGCAGCCGTCCAGCCGATGAGCGGCGGCAGCGCGCCGGGAATGGCCCCGATGAACGTGTTGAGGGTCGTGAACCGCTTCAGCGGCGTGTAGATGGCGACGTACAGCACGACAGTCAGCAGGGCGAGCGTCGCCGTCAGCAGGTTGGTTGTCACGGCCAGGAGCAGCGTTCCTGCGATGACCAGCGACATCCCCAGCAGGGAAGCGTGCGCCAGCCCGATACGCCCCGTGGCGACCGGGCGGGTTGCAGTCCGCTGCATGCGGGAATCAATCACGCGCTCCAGCACCTGGTTGAGCGCGGAAGCGCCGAACGAGGTCATCGCAATGCCGAGCAGGGTCTGCCAGAGTCCGGCATTCAGGCTGGAAATTCCCGAACGCTGGCTGGCCATGAAGAAACCAGTCCAGCCGGTGATAACCACCATGGCGTTGATCCGCAGCTTGAACAGCTCGGCATAATCGCGCCCCAGCCGCGCCACCATCGGGCCGGAATGGTGCGCCTGCGTCTGCGAAATGGTTGTCGCGCTGCCCATCGAAAGAAGGCTAAGAATATCAAAGCGCCCGGCGGAATGCGGCGGCCTGCGCCTTCCCGGCAAAGAAAGGCCGCTTTACTTTGGCGCGGTGGCCGCTGTCACTTCCGATTGCGGCACCGGGGCCCCGCGCATGGCGTACTCCTCGATCAGCACGACGATAAGCACTGCCGATGGGACGGCCACCAGCGCGCCGATCACTCCGGCATAGGCTGCGCCGAAGAGCAGCGCCACAATGGTCGCCAGGCCGGCAAGGTCGACACTGCTCTTCATGATGCGGGGGGTCAGGTAGGCATTTTCCACGTTGACGTAAATGGCATAAAAAATTGCGACGCCGGCGACCTTGGTCCAGGAATCCAGCGCGCCGACCATCATGGCAAGCGGGACAGTGATCAGCGCGCCGATGACCGGGACGATATTGAACAGGCCCATCAGAACGGCCAGCGCATAAAAATATCGCAGATGCAGAAGATAGAAAGCCACGAGGCTGCACAGGCCGAGAATCAGCATCAGGGTGCCCTGGCCGAGTAGCCACTTGCTCATGCGCTGTTCTGCTCTAAGCAGGGTATTTTCGAGACGGTTTCGTTTCGCGGGCGGCACGAGGCGCAGCAGCCAGGCGTAGGATTCGTCGCCCTCGATCATGAAATAGATGACGAGGACAATGCCGGTCAGCAGGCGGAAAATTCCGTGCGCGAAAATTGGCAGCTCGGCGAAAGTGGCGTGCGCGCCGGTGGCAATGGCCGCCTGCGCCCGCGCGTTCAAATTCAGGTTCTGGTTCCGCAGGAAAGGGATGTCATGGATGCGCGCGGAAATCTGCGGAATGCGGCCGGGCAGCTCCAGCACGAAATTGTGCATGTCCTTGACGACCGGCGGCAGCGCGAAGACGAAAAATCCGGTAAGCGCGACACCCAGTCCAACCAGCAGGATGGCAATGGCGAGACCGCGCCCGGGCGCCCAGCGATAGATATGGATGTGCATGATGGCGCGAATCAGCGGCATAAGCACGACCGCGAGCAGCGCACTGACGTAGATGAGCACCAGTACATCGCGCGCGTACCAGGCAGCGGCCAGCGCAATAGCAACGGCGAACGCGAACAGGATGTTCTGCCGCGGCGTATATCGCCGGATCGCCCTTTCGGTCATACGCTGACCTCGATCAGTGTGCAGATATCCGCCGCGACCTGGGCGGGTGTGCGGTCTTCCGTTCGGACGGGCTGGCCGAGGGCCCGGTAGAAGCTTTCGCGGCGCGCGAACCGCTCTTCCGCCTGGCTGAGCAGCGGTCGCGTCACTGCCTGCGCACGGCAGCGGCAGAGCATAACGTCAAGCGGCGCTTCAAGATAGATAACAGTCACGCCGTCCTCCAGCATCCCGCGTACTTCGGCGCTTTCCACCGCGCCCCCGCCGACGGCGAGAACGCGGAGCTTTGTGGATGTCCGCTCCAGCCAGCCGTGGAGTTCCATGGCTTCCAGCGAACGAAAATGCGCTTCCCCGTGCCTTGAGAAAATTTCAGCAACAGAGAGCCGCGCCGTTGTCGCAACCAGGTCATCCAGATCGTGGAATTCCGCTCCCAGGCGCGCCGCAAGCAGCCGTCCGACCGTGGTCTTGCCGGCCCCCATGAAGCCGATCAGCGCGATTTTCCGGGGGTCTGCCGCCATGGCGGTCATCGTCTCACAGCGTTGCCGGACAGGCGAGTGCTATTGTGCGCCGTCCTGCCGTCCGCCGTTGTGGAGGTTCTCCTCGATGCGGTCCCACACGGCGGGGCTTGGGTCATGCAAAGGCAGAAGCAGCTTGGCCTGCTGCGCGATCGTGTAGAGGTCGCGAACCAGTTCGGCGCAGTTTGGGCAGCTTTTCAGGTGGGGGTCGCCGGTGAGGTCCTTGCCTTCGCTCAGCAATTCCGGAAGCTGGGCCTGAAACGCCGCGCACTCGTCGTTCTCGAACTTCTGCTTGCTCATTGCGCTGGCTCCTTCTTGGTCATCTCACCGGAACGCAGCAGGTCACGCAGCTTCATGCGTGCCTTGTGCAACTGCGACTTGCTGTTGCCGATGGAGCAGCCCATCATGCCGGCTATCTCGTTGTGTTCAAATCCCTCGACGTCGTGCAGGACAAACACCAGCCGGTAGCCCGGCGGAAGTTCCGCGACAGCGCGTTCCAGGCCGACGCGGTCCAGCGACCCTGAAAGCTGCAGGTCGCGGGTACCGATGTCCTTGCGCGGGCCATCTTCCTGCGAAGGCTCGAGCGTCTCCTCGAGCGAAACCTGCGGCAGTCCCTTCTTGCGGAGATGCATAAGGACGACGTTGACGGTCAGCCGGTGCAGCCATGTCGAAAAGGCGGAGTCGCCGCGGAAGGTGCCGATCTTGCGGTAAAGCTGCAGGAAGGCTTCCTGGGTAAGGTCTTCGGCTTCGGCGACGTTGGAAACCATGCGCAGGCAGAGCGAATACACGCGCCGCTTGTGCATCGTGTAAAGCTTCTCAAACGCGGCACCATCGCCCTTCTGAGCGGCCTCGATGGCTTCCTGTTCGCCGGCAATCGGTGGGTTCCTCCGCATGTGGGTGTTTTGCGGACGTGCGGTGGTGTTTGTGACTGGCAACGCGGGGTTCCCTTTCCTGTTTGGTGCAGCCGTGGTTAGAGCGGGATTCAACCGGCGTTCGATGCGGCCGTGAGAGCTCCCGGTTGCCTGCTCAGGAGCCGACATAGCGGGCGTAGAGGCTTCTGGCGATGCCTAAGTCCGTTGTTCCCTGGATGATGGCTCGCCCGTCGGGAAAAACACTCAACACATGCCCGTTCGTAGAAAAGCGCACCAGCAGCCCATTCTGACGGACTTCGCCGAGCGGCTTGAGCCGCGCCGCCAGCGCGGGCAGGTCCACCGGCCGCGCGTGCTCGTGGATCTGTACGGAGTTGCGGCCACACAGCGTGATATGCGGACGGTTCTTTCCCGCCAGATAGCGAAAATTTCGCTTGCCGCAGACTTCGCAGCCGGCAACCGGCTTCGAGGCTGCGACTTCGGAGCGTGTGTTCCGCCAGACATCCACGGCGAGATAGGTGCGGCGCAGTGCGGCGCGGTTCCCGGTGAGAAACTTCAGTGCTTCTGTAGCCTGCGTGGCGGAAGCCATGACGGCGGCGGAATTCAGGATTCCCGCCGTTTCGCAGGTTTCGACCACGCCGGCCGGCGGCAGGGGGAACAGGCACGCCAGACAGGCCGTATCGCCGGGCAAGACGTTGAGGCCGGCGGCGTAGGAGCCAACAGCCCCGGCATAGATCCACGGCACGCCTTCTCGGACTGCGAAGTCGTTGATCAGATAGCGCGTTTCGTAATTGTCGGTGGCATCAAGGACCAGGTCGACGCTGCCGAGCAAATCCGCGGCATTTGACGGGACAAGGTCGGTAACGTGGGCTTCCACATGCACATCACCGTTGATGGCAGACAGTTTGCGGCGGGCAGCGTCGGCCTTGGGCAGAGAGGCGCGCGCGTCCGCCTCGTCGAACAGTACCTGCCGCTGCAGGTTGCTCTCTTCCACGAAGTCGCGGTCAAGGATGCGCAAATAGCCAACGCCGGAGCGCGCCAGCAGCATGGCGGTGGCCGCGCCGGTAGCGCCGCAGCCGACAATCGCAACGCGCGCCTGCACGAGCTTCTGCTGGCCCGCGCTGCCGACTGGCGCAAACAGCTCCTGGCGGGAATACCGGCCCATCAAAACCTGCTTTCGTGGCGCTGGCATTTTGCCATCAGGATGCCGAGGGTCGGGGTTCGTAGCGCGTTGAGCACCCTTTAGTATAGAAACGCGCGGCCTTGGCAGCCTTCCTGCACGTTTCTCTGCATGCTACGCAGCAATTTATTCGGAATCGGCGACTTGCGTTCTCTCTTCATCATCTTTGCTGCCCTGCTTGGGGCGTCGGTGTCCTCTGCCGGGCAGGCCGCGGGCTCCAGCCAGTCCGCGGTCACGGCCGCGCCTGCGGCTTCGTCGCCGCAGAAGCAGGCGCGGAATGCTCCATTGCCCGGTTTTGCCGCTTACAACGGCCAGACCGTCGTCGCCCTGGAAATTCGCGGCGTGAACGCGGAACTGCTTGCCCCGCTCAAAGCCCAGCTCCCGCAGAAAACCGGCAAGCCGCTCGACCCGGACCTGGTTCGCGAGAGCCTGCGCCGCCTGTATGCGAGTGGCCGCTTCGACACCATGGTGATCGAAGGGGAGCGCGTGCCCGGCGGTGTCAAGCTCATCTTCACAGGCGAGCCACGCTACTTTGTCGGCCGCGTTGCGGTGAAGGGCATCAAGGATGAGCGGCTGAGCGGCCAGCTCGTCGCCGCCACCAAGCTGAACCTGGGCGACGCCTATGCAGAAGCCGAAGGCAAGCGCGGCATCGGATTGATCCTGCAGAGCCTGGAGACAAGCGGTTATCACCAGGCAAAGGTGACGGAGACGGAAACGCGCGACCAGCAGCATGCGCTGGTCACCATTACGTATGCGGTGGAGGCCGGCCCCGTGGCGCGCATCGGCGACGTGGACGCCAGGGGCGATGTCGACATGTCGCCGGACAAGTTTCGCCGTGTGAGCAAACTTAAGCGCAACCGGAAAGTCTCGCAGGACACGACCCGCACAGCGCTCAGCAAGCTTAAAACGCATTACGAGAAGAACGACCATCTTGAAGCCAAGGTCACGCTCGACAAGGACCAGTACGACCAGCCGGCGAATGCCATGGACTACGGCTTCGATGTCCAGCGCGGGCCGGAGATTGCGGTCACAGTGGACGGCGCGAAAGTCCGCAAGGGCAAACTGCGCAACCTGGTGCCCGTATACGTTGAAGGCGCGGTCGATGAGGACCTGCTGAACGAGGGTTCACGCAACCTGCGGAACTATTTCCAGGAACACGGCTATTTCGACGCGCAGGTTACGCACGACACCAGGACGGAAAATGGCCACACGACGATTGTTTACAAAGTCGACCGC
Organism: uncultured Acidobacteriaceae bacterium; assembly: GCA_963848685.1. GTDB lineage: Bacteria > Acidobacteriota > Terriglobia > Terriglobales > Acidobacteriaceae > CAWKED01. Next base: position 584,029 of record CAWKED010000001.1, read on the forward strand.
GGCGCGCGCCACCGCGTGGCGTCGGTGCAGGTCAAGGGCAACAAGTACTTCGATTCCGACACCATCCGTGAACGGCTGAACGTGACCAGGGCGGACTTCCTGCTTCGCTATGGACGGTTCAGCGAGGCCATGGTGCAGCACGATGTTGACGCCATCACGAACCTTTACCAATCGAACGGCTTTCGTGACGTCAAGGTAACTTCAGAAGTGGATGACGCCGACCGGCGCGGCGAGACCGAGACGCGCCTGAAGGCCGTGAACATCCGTGTCATCTACACGGTCCAGGAGAACAAGCAGAGCAAGTTCGGCACGGTCAATTTCTCCGGGGTCGAGCAAGTGTCGGAAGAGGACCTGAAAAAGCTGATCAACACTTCACCGAACCAGCCGTATTCGCTGGTGAACCTGTCAGGAGATCGCGAAGCGCTGCTGAATTATTACGAGGCCCACGGTTTCGCCGAGGCGCGGGTGGAAGTGGCGCAGACAGAGCGCAAGGACGATCCGCAAATGGTTGATATCACATTCAAGGAAACGGAAGGGCTGCAGGTCTTCGTCAACTCCGTCATTCTGCACGGACTGCACTACACACGAGAGTCCGTTGTGCAAAGGCAGATTCAGGTCCACGCCGGCGAACCGCTGGACCAGACCGCGTTGTACGAAACGCAGCGCAGGCTCTACGACCTGGCACTGTTCAATGAAGTGGACATAGCGACGGAGAATCCCGAGGGCCAGTCACCGAAAAAGAACGTGCTCCTCAACGTCACGGAAGCCAGGCGCTACAACTTCACCTACGGCTTTGGCATTCAGGCGCAGACAGGAAACCCAACGCAGGGCTGTCCTTCCGTCGCGACGCTGCTGCAGCTCGGCATTGACCCGAGCACCTACCACTGTTCTCCCGACGGCAAGACCGGCGCCAGCGCGCTTGTGGGTTTCGACCTGACGCGCATTAACTTCCGGGGCAAGGACGAAACCATCACGCTGCACACGCTGTATGGATCGCTCGAGAAAGCGGCGACGCTGATCTACACCGATCCGCACTTCCGCAACAATCCGAATCTCTCGTTCTCCATCTCCGGCGGCTATACCGACAACCAGGACGTAACGACCTTTGCCGCGTCGCGTCTGGAAGGCAACGTGCAGTTGCAGCAGGTTCTGGGCCGCGCCGCGAACGACCACCCGATTGACACTCTGATTTACCGCTTCGCCTACCGGCGCGTAAAGGTGGACCCGAACACGATCCAGGTAGCTGCCGACGAAATTCCGCTCCTCAGCCAGCCGGCGCGCGTCGGCGGCCCGGGAGCGACGTTCATTCGCGATACGCGCGACAATCCGCTCGATTCCCACCGCGGCAACTTCATCACCGCGCAGACGTTTCTTTCGAGTTCTATTTTTGCTTCGCAGGCCGACTTCATCCGGTTTGACGGCACGTGGTCGAGCTACTACGCATTCGGCAAACGCAAGTGGGTGATTGCACGCAGCACCCGCTTTGGTGCGGAGAGCACGTACGGGGGGCTGGACTATCGCACCATCCCGCTGCCCGAACGGTTGTTCGCTGGCGGCTCGACGTCGCACCGCGGCTTCGCCATCAACCAGGCCGGCCCGCGCGACACGCAGACCGGGTACCCGCTCGGCGGCCAGGGAGCCTTCGTGAATTCCACGGAGCTGCGCACGCCGAGCGCGCAGCTGCCGCTGGTCGGCAACAATCTCAGCTTTGTCCTGTTCCACGACGTGGGCAACGTCTTTCAGACGCCGGGCGAGGTGTTTTCCAGCATGTTCCAGTGGACGCAGCCGGACCGGGATTCCTGCCGCAATCTGGCGACAAACGGCGGCACATGCAATTTCAACTACATGTCGCACGCTGTCGGGCTGGGCCTGCGCTATGCGACGCCGATCGGACCGATTCGCGTTGACCTGAGCGATAACCTCAATCCGCCAACCTATCCGGTGCTGATCGATCCCTTCCAGGGCCCGCACGTCGGGCAGCTGAGCCATTTCAACTTCTTCTTCTCGATAGGACAGAGCTTCTGATGCGGCGCCGACTCGTCATCGCGACTGTGCTTGTCCTGCTCACGGCAGGGGCGCGCCACGCCATTGCCCAGAAGGAAGCTCCGGTCGCCGAAGGGGCTTCCGCTGAGACCTCGCAGCCGGAAGTTCTGGACCGGGTGGTGGCCATTGTGAACAACAGCGTTCTGCTGGAAAGCGATCTCGAAGACGAGATGCGCTTCGCCGCGTTCGAGCCCTTCACCGCCGCCGGGACGGGAGACAGCCGGCAGGCTGCGATGCGGCGGCTGGTTGACCGGTCGCTGGTCGAACAGCAACGCAAACTGCAGCCGAGCGCTCCGGCAATCAGCGATGCCGATGTTGATAAGCAGCTCATGGAGTTGCGGCGTTCGCTGCCGGCTTGCGCCAGGGCGAGCTGCACCTCCGATACAGGCTGGAAGGCGTTTTGCGAGGAGCATGGCTTTACGCCGGAACAGGTGCGGGAGCGCTGGCGGACCCGCATGGCCTTGCTTGCTTTTATTGAGCAGAGGTTCCGTACGGGCATCCGCATTTCCGAGCCGGAGATTGCCGACTATTACAACAAGCAGTTTACGCCGAAGTTTGCCGACAAGCGGTTGAAGGCGCCTCCGCTGGCGCAGGTTTCCGCGCGCATCCAGGAAATTCTGCTGCAGGAGCGGGTCAACGTTCTGTTGGACCAGTGGCTCTCGAGTCTGCGAGATCAGGGCGACGTGCAGGTGCTGGACGCACGCGATGTGCCGCCGCAGGAGAAAGACGCTTCCACCGACCCGTCTGCAACGCCGATGCCCGGCTCCGCTGGTGACGCACCCCCGGCCGTGCCGCCTCCACCGCAGATTCCGGGAGCCAGGCGCTGATGGCGAACGAGCAGCAAATCCCGCCGAAAACCGCAACGTCATCGGGCATGCCGCGATGGCTGATTGTCACGCTGAGCATCGTCGTGGCTCTGGCCGTGCTGGTCGGCGGCGTACTCTGGTACATCTCGACGCCGGGATTTGCGGAAAAAGTTCGCGTCAAGATCGTCGCCGTGCTCGAATCGGCGACCGGCGGCCGGGTTGAGCTGAGCGCCTTCCACTGGGACATCTGGCATCTCGCGTTTGAAGCCGACGACCTGACAATCCATGGGCTGGAAGACCCGGGAGAAGTGCCGTACGCGCATGTGGATGTTCTCCGGCTCCGCCTTAAAGTTCTCTCCCTGATTCATCCGCAGGCCGGCGTCCGGCTTCTGGAACTGGACCATCCTGTTTTCCATCTCATTGTGTATCCCAACGGCACAACGAACCAGCCGACGCCGAAGCAGTCCAGCTCCAATGCCAACGGGACCATCAACACCATCTTCGACCTCAAAGCTGACCGTGTCTCCGCTTCGAACGGCTGGGCCATCGTGAATGAGCGCAAGGTCCCACTCTCGCTCTCTGCCAGCAACCTGAGCGCGCTGGTGCAGTACCGCTACACCGATGACAAGTACGTGGCGAATGTCAGCGTCGCCGACCTGACAACTGTCTACCAGAAAGAGCCGGAAGTGCATTCGCATCTTTCGGCAGACGCGGTCATCGGCCGCGACATGGTGCGGCTCGACAAGCTGGACTTCGCGTCGTCCCGCTCGCACCTTGTGGCCGAGGGACAGTTGCTCGGGTTCGCGGACCCGAAGATTACTCTTGCCGCGGACGGCCACGTGGCGCTCCGCGACATCGCCTTCCTGACCGGCCTGGAGGAGATTACCGCGGGCGACGCGGAAGTGCATGTCAAGGGTGCGATGGCCGGGGCCGAATTCCACGCTGATGGCAATCTCAAGGTCACCGGCGCGGCCTACCGGGCCAGTTACCTGCAGCTCTCCGGCATCAAGCTTTCGACCGACCTTCATCTCGATCCGAAGAGAATCCAGCTGACCCACATCTACACCGGAATCGCGGGCGGCCAGATGCGTGCCGACTTTACCTACACGAACTGGCAGAATCCGGTTGCGAAGACAACGCCTGCGGCCGAGCTGCCCAAAGCGGATTTTGCAGCGGACGTCCGCTTGTTCGATGTGCGGGAAGTTCTGCGTTCCGTGCTGTCGCCGCGCTACAGCGACATCGGGTTCAACACCGCTGTGACGGGACGCGCGACGGGCGGCTGGACAGGTTCCCCGGCAGCGATCTCTGCCAGCGTCAAGGCGAAACTCACCGGGCTAGAGCGAAAGACCGGCGTGCCGGCTCAGGGCGACGTGGACGCCAGCTACGAAGGGTCGCAGGACCGCGTCATTGTGCGGACTCTGCAGGTCACTACTCCCGCGTCAACCGTCAAAGCGACGGGTGTGCTGGATGTAAAACGGCGCAACAGCGGTACATCGCTGCAGGCCGACGTCACCACGACGAACCTGGCGGAATTCGACCCGGTGCTGCTGATGGTCGGCCTCGGGACGGCGCAAAACAAGTCCCCGTCCTCAACACTTCCGGTGCAGTTGCACGGGCAGGCGCACTATGCCGGACGCGTTTATGGCCCGCTTGACCTGCTGCGGGTTACGGGCCATCTCGATGTGACAAACTTCGACACCGTTGTCGCGACCGCTCAGCCCCACCAGCAGGCCGCGGCGGTCAAAGTTTCGCAGCAGCATGGCGGCATCGCAGTGGTGCAGGCCGGTCCGGCGGCAAAGGTCCAGAAGCTGCAATGGGACGCATTGCATACGGACGTTGACATCGCCTGGAACAAGGCGGCGGTATCGAACCTGACGCTGGCCCGCGGCAAGACCCTCATCCAGGGAGGCGCCGAAATTGATGAACAGCCCGGCTCGCGCAAGGCATACGATTTTGGAAAGCTGTCGCCCGTCAAGGCCGATGCCGGAATCCACGATGCGTCGGTAACCGACCTGCTGCAGATCGCGGGACAGCAAAACATCCCCGTCACCGGCACGCTGAACCTGCGCGTGGTTGCCAATGGCAGCGTGAACGACTTGAACGCCGCCGGGCACCTTTCCATCGTCGGCGGCAGCGCCTACGGCCAGCCGTACAAGAGCCTGAACGCGGACATAGCAGGCAATCACAGCGACGTGGGCGTGAAGAACCTCGTGTTTCTCCTCGACGGCGGACGCCTGGATGGCGACGGCGGCTACGACATCAACGCGGAGACGTTCCACGCCAACATCACAGGCAGTCGCTTCGACCTCGCTCACATGGAGGCAATCAAGAACTCGGCAGAGCCCGTCGGCGGCACGCTGCAGTTCCATTTCACCGGCAGCGGCAAGCTGGCGCAGCCTGTCGTGCAGGGCAGTCTGCAGGTCCTCGACGTCGCTCTGCGCGGCCAACGCCTGGGCGAGTTTGACGCCAACGTCCGGACCGCCGAAGCGCAGAAAACGATCTACGTGGACGCAAAATCCACCCTGCTGAACAGCCATCTTGCCGCGACCGGCCAGGTGCAGCTGACCGGAAACTATCCAGCGCAGGCCAGGCTGACAATCAACGACACCGATGTTGCGCCTCTGGTCGCGATCTTCGCCCCGAAGGCCGCCGGCGCGCATTCCGAGATCGATGGCAGCATTGTGCTGAACGGCCCGCTCAAGACTCCAAAGCAGCTTCACATTGACGCAGCGCTCAGCACGCTTTCGCTCACCCTGCCGCAGTTCACGCTGAAGAACGACGGCCCGCTGCGCTTCTCGCTCGATAACGGGCGGGTCCGCATAGACCAGTTCAAGATGACAGGGCCGGACAGCGTGCTGACCGCGCAAGGGACGGCGGGGGTTTTCGGCAATCGCGACATTGCGATGAACGTGGACGGCTCGGTGAACCTCGGGATTGCGCAGCAGTTTTCAACGGAAATCGTCTCCAGCGGCCGCACGGTCATTCACATGCACGCCACCGGAACTTTTGACCGGCCCGACCTGACCGGGCAGGTGAAATTCGTTGAAGGCAACTTCTCGTGGCTGGATTTTCCGAACGGCATCAGCCACTTGAACGGCACCCTGAATTTCAACCAGGACCGGCTGGAAGTGGGCAAAGTGACGGCGCAGACCGGCGGCGGCCTGCTGACGCTTGGCGGCTTTATCACGTACGAAAACGGCCTCTACGCCAATCTCAGCGTGTCGGCGAAAGACGTTCGCGTACGTTATCCGCAGGGAATCAGTTCGACGGCGAACGCGGACCTGCGTTTCACCGGCTCGCCGGCGCAGAGTTCCTTAAGCGGCAACATTCTGATTACGCGCTTTGCCCTGCAGGGTTCCATCAGCGCGACATCGAACGGGGCGACCGTTTCCGCGCCCCCCGATCCGAACTCGCCGCTCAGCCACATCCTGATGGATGTGCATGTGCAGTCCTCGCCGCAGCTCAATTTTGAGAATTCCTACGCAAACCTTTCCGGTTCGGTAGACCTGCGCGTGCGCGGCTCCGTGGCCGCGCCGAGTGTGCTTGGCCGCATCAGCATCTCGCAGGGCAGCGCCAACTTTGCCGGCGTCGATTACCAGCTCCAGCGCGGCGATATCTACTTCTCGAACCCGGTGCGCATTGACCCGGTCATCGACCTGGACGCTTCGGCCCAGGTCGAAGACTATGACATATCTCTCGGCGTCCACGGCACGCTGGAAAAGCTGAATACGACCTACCGGTCCTCGCCCCCGCTGCCGCAGGCCGACATCATCGCGCTGCTGGCGCTCGGCCGTACCCAGGAAGAGGGCCAGATCTACCAGCAACAGCAGTCGGAGGCGGGGGTGAACTCGACCACCAGCGCGTTGCTGGGCGGCGCCCTGAACGCAACCGTATCCAACCGGGTGCAGAAGCTGTTCGGCGTCGGGCAGGTAAAAATCGACCCAAACTTCGTCGGCTCGCTGGGTAATTCCACCGCCCGCGTCACCGTGACCCAGCAACTATCCAAGCAGGTTACGGTCACATACGCGACAAACGTTAATGAAACCTCCCAGCAGCTCATCCAGGTGCAGATCGCTGTAAACCGCGATGTGTCGCTGCTGCTGACGCGGGACGAATCCGGCGTCTTCAACGGGCTCATCCACATCCGCCAGCGCAAGCGGTAGCGTTTTTGGCGAGCAAATCAAACGGTTTGTAAGTAGAATTCCGTCCCGGACAGGTCGTACTGCGTCTAATGGTCAGGAAACGTGTCAGCCATAGCGGGGCCATCTGGCCCACGCACGAGGAGAATTCGTAATGATGAATCGCAACCGTTTGTTCCATGTCGCTTTGCTGGCGTGCGCCGCGTTTGTGGCCGTGCCAGCCGCTCTTGGACAAAGCTCACTGCAGGCAGATGTGCAGAAAAAGCTCGGCAATTCGAAATTCAAGAATGTTCAGGTGGAGATGCGCGGCAGCGATGTCGTGCTCTCCGGCACCGTCGCTACCTACCAGGCCAAGCTGGATGCCGATGACAAGGCGCATCACGTGAAAGGCGTTACCGGCGTCGACAACGAAATAACCGTCGCCGGCGGCGAGGTTTCCGACCAGGTGTTGCGCGACAAGCTGGCAAAGAAGATTGCCTATGATCGCGTCGGCTGGCCGGACAATGCCTTCAACAGCATCAACCTCCAGGTCAACAATGGCGTCGTGACGCTGTCAGGCAGCGCGTCTGTTCCCTGGGCCAAGGAGTCAGCGTTGTCCATCGCCCGCAATATGCCGGGCGTGCGTGACGTCGTGGACGACATCTCGGTCGACCCGACATCGCCGATGGATGATCAGACCCGCATTGCGGTCTACCGCAGGGTCTACGGTCAGGCCTCGCTCAACAAGTACGCCATTGACCCCGTGAAGCCGATCCGCATTACGGTGGTCAACGGCAACGTCACGCTGACCGGTGTCGTGGACAGCAAGATGGACAAGGACATCGCCGGAATTCAGGCAAACACCGTGTCGGGCGTCTTCTCGGTAAAGAACGATCTGGTTGTCGCCGGCCAGCAGGGCGGCGCAAAGTAAGGTAGGCATTGCGGGCGGGGCGCGGCTTCGGCCGCGCCTTTGTCTTATGGGGCAAGATTCGCTGGCGAAAGCGCCAGAAAAACTTCAGGGCCGCGATGAGCGGCCCTGCGCAGCGTTACCAGCGACGGCGCTTCAGCCGATCTTGCGTTCCTCCGCCTTGCGCTCTTTGTAATCGTCAATCTTCTCGTTGACGGAGGCTTTGGCGTTGTCGATCTTCTGGCTCACCGTGGAGCGGTGTTCGTCGGCGTGCACTTTCGCGGTTTCGTGGGCTTCGCCAGCCGCGTCCTTGGCATTGCCCCAGGTTTCCTTCACCGCACCCTTGGCCTGCTGTGCGAGACCTTCATTGGCCAACTTCTGATTGCCGACCGCTTCGCCGATGCCCTGCTTGGTTTTGCCGACTGCCTGGTCAAACTTTCCGCCTACTGTGTCGTTGTTCATGGGATTACTCCTTGGTAAATACGCGGCAGCGAATACGCCTGCCCGGAAAATGGGCCGGCAGCTTGCGCCGCCGGCCGGCTTGAATTGCGCGCGGGAACCTAGACCCGGCGTCCGCTAAACAACTGAATCACAAGCACAATGAGTGCCAGGACGAGCAGAATGTGAATGAAGCCGCCGGCGATGTGAAACACCGGGAAACCCAGGATCCAGAGCACGATCAGGATGACAAATAATGTCCACAACATAGCTAAACTTTCCTCCTCGGGAAGGGTGCATCTTCGAATACGGGTGTTAAGTTGCAGGGGGGAAATTCGAGGTTGCCAGCGCCCGTCCCGGGAAACTGATTGGTCGGGTTGCCTGCAAAGGTTTCATTGAGGGAGGGTTGCCGTGCCGGACAACGCATCTCAACTGCATCCCGCAGCAGGGTTGCCGATAAACGGGCTGCGGCGATGCAGAGCTTGCATCCGGTGCGCTGGCCAAACGTCTAATGAGTAAGATTACCTGACAGAAGGGCACTCAATGCCAGATGAAACAAACAAAACAAACACTTTAACGCCACTGCCGATTCTGCCTGTCCGAGATACTGTCCTGTTTCCGCATGCGGTCCTGCCCCTGACGGTTGGCCGCGAGTCGTCCATCCAGCTCATCCAGTCTCTCGGCGACGAGAAGACCATTGTCGTGGTCGCGCAACGCGACGCCAGGGTTGACAATCCGCAGCCGTCGGACCTCCACAGCGTGGGAACGCTGGCGACCGTGCACAAGATTGTGAAGATGCCGAACCAGAGCCTGTTCGTTTTTGCCGAAGGCACCGAGCGGGTGACGCTGGGCGAATTTTCGCAGCTGCATCCGTACCTGGTGGCCACGGCCGATGTTCTGGACGATGTTGATCCGCCGCACCAGCCGGAGCTCGAAGCATTGCAGCGCAATGTGCTGCAGCAGTTCCAGGCAATCGTCCAGCAGTCTCCGACGCTGAGCGACGAGTTGCAGACCATCGCGCTGAACATCGACACGCCGGGCCGACTGGTGGACTTCATCGCCAGTTCGCTGCCGTTTCTTTCGACGAGCGACAAGCAGGAGCTGCTGGAGACGACGGACATTCACGCGCGCCTGACGAGGATTCACAAGCACCTCATCAAGGAAGGCGAGGTGCAGCAGCTTCGCACCAAGATCCAAAGCGAAGTGCAGGACCAGGTCCAGCAGTCGCAGCGCGAGTACTACCTGCGCGAGCAGCTCAAGGCCATCCAGAAGGAGCTTGGCGAGTCCGAGGACGGTTCCAAGGACATTGAAGAGTCTGCGGGAAAAAATCGAAGCCGCCGGCATGCCGGAGGAGACGAAGAAGGAAGCGCTGAAGGAGTTGAAGCGGCTGCAGCGGATATCGCCGCAGTCGCCGGACTATGGTCTTACGCGGAACTACATCGAGTGGCTGGCGGTGTTGCCGTGGTCAAAGTCCAGCGGTTCGGAAGTGGACATCCTCAAGGCGAAGGAAGTCCTCGACGAGGACCATTACGACCTGAAGAAAGTCAAGGACCGCATCCTCGACTACTTAAGCGTGCGCCGCCTGAAGCCGGACATGAAGGGCCCGATACTTTGCTTTGTCGGGCCTCCGGGCGTCGGCAAGACCTCGCTTGGGCGCAGCATCGCGCGTTCGCTCGGACGCAAGTTCGCGCGCATTTCGCTGGGCGGCATGCATGACGAAGCAGAGCTGCGCGGACATCGCCGGACGTACATCGGCGCGCTGCCGGGGCAAGTTATCCAGAACCTGAAGCGTGTCGAAACCTGCGATCCCGTCTTCATGCTGGACGAAATTGACAAGCTGGGCCGGGATTTCAGGGGCGATCCGGCTTCCGCGTTGCTCGAAGTGCTGGACCCGGAGCAGAACAACACGTTCCGCGACAACTATCTGGATGTTCCGTTCGACCTGAGCAAGATTCTGTTCATCTGCACGGCCAACATGCTGGACACCATTCCGGACCCCTTGCGCGACCGCATGGAAATCATCGAGCTGCAGGGCTACACGGAAGAGGAGAAGGTGCACATTGCCTTCCGCTACCTGATCCCGCGGCAGATCAAGGAGAACGGCATCACGGAAGACATGATCGAGTTTCCGGAGCCGAGCGTCCGCTTCATCGCCCGGCATTACACGCGGGAAGCGGGCGTTCGTTCACTCGAACGCCTGATCGGGACGGTCTGCCGCAAGCAGGCGCGCCGAATCGCTGAAGGTTCGACCGACAAACTGGTCGTAACGGAAGCGATCATCCACGAGTTCCTGGGCGGCATCAAGGTCCGGGTGGACACCGAAATTGCCGAGCGCACCGAGCGCCCGGGGACCGCGGTGGGGCTGGCGTGGACCCCGGCAGGCGGCGACGTGCTGTTCATCGAGGCCAACCGGATGAAGGGCAAGGGCGGGTTCAGCATGACTGGCCAGCTCGGCGACGTCATGAAGGAGTCCATGCAGGCCGCGCTGACCTGGCTGCGCTCGAACGCGCCGCAGTTTGGGCTGGACGAGGACCTGCTCAAGGACACCGACGTGCATATCCACGTGCCGGCGGGCGCCATTCCAAAAGACGGCCCCAGTGCCGGCGTGACGATGGCTACCGCTTTAGTCAGCCTGATGACGAACACCGCGATTCGTCCCCTGACCGCGATGACCGGCGAGATAACGCTCTCCGGACATGTGCTGCCGGTGGGCGGCATCAAGGAGAAATTTCTTGCGGCGAAACGTGCCGGGGTTCGCGACGTGATTCTGCCGGCGGACAACCGGCAGAATGTCGAGGAAGACCTGACGCCGGAGCAGATGGACGGCGTAACGGTCCATTACGCGAAAAACGTTTCGGACGTGTTGAATGTCGCGCTGCCGAAGTCTCGCGCCGAAAAGCGCGAAGACGCGGAAGTGCGAGAGGAAGTGCTGGCCGGCGCATAACGCGCGATTCGCCAGGCTGAAAGATGAGAGGCCCGCGAACCTGCGGGCCTTTTGTTTTTCCTGGGCATCCTCTTTCAGGCGGGTTCGCGGTGGCTACCTTGGTGTCATTCCGCAGGCGCAGAGCGCCGGAGGAATCTGCATTGGCCATCCTCTTCGCGAAAGAATGTAGATTCCTCCGCTTCGCTGCGGAATGACAGCAAGGAAGACCGCTGTCATTCTGAGGAAAGCAAAAGATCTGCTCTTTCTGAGGTCCGGGCACACGGCCATTTATCCTTGAACCATGCAGGTCAGGCTCCTCTTCTTCGGCATACTTCGCGAGACCATGGGCGTGGCCGAGGGACAGATGACTCTTGGCGATGGCTGCGATGTCGCAGAGCTTCTGCGCAAGCTTCGCGAGCGCAACCCTGAGGCCGGTGCCGCGCTGGATAGCATCGCCGTCGCGGTGAACCAGGAATACGTCACTCCCGCGCATGTTCTTGAGGAAGGCGATGAAATCGCCATCCTTCCGCCGGTCAGCGGTGGCGCTCCGCCGCGCGCCTGGCTAACGCGGGAAGCCATTGACCAGGCAGCCGTCCTAGCCGGACTTGCGCAAGCAGAAGACGGCGCGGTCTGTACCTTCGCCGGAATCGTGCGCGGCGTCAATCGCGGCCGCGAGGTTCTCCACCTGGAATACGAAGCCTACGAAGACATGGCGCTTCGCTCGACGGAAGCGCTCGTCGAGCGTGCCATGGCGGAGCACGGTGCGCATGACGTTCGCGTCGTACACCGGCTGGGCCGTCTCGGCGTGGGGGAAGCGAGCATCTTCATTGCGGCAGTCAGTCCGCACCGCGCGCAGGCCTTCGCGGCGTGCCGCTTCCTGATTGACGAAATCAAGCGCACGGTCCCGATCTGGAAGAAGGAAGTTTTCGCCGACGGCGCCGAGTGGGTCGCAGGCGAACCGTTTCCGGCCGAGGCCGCGGCGCGGTGAGGTGCGCCGTTCTAGCCGCAAGCCTGGCCATTGCCACCACAGGTTTCGCGCAGCAGGCGGAGCCGCCCGTCATCCGCGTGCAGTCCAACCTTGTTCCCGTGTATGTCAACGCCACGGACACGCATGGCGCGCCGATTGCGGGGCTGACGAAGCAGGATTTTACGCTCACCGAAGACGGCATGCCGCAGCGCATCGCCCTGTTCGAGAAAGAGTCCGAGCAGCCGCTGAGCATCGTGCTGGCGATTGATACCAGCGGCAGCACGCGCAAGGACTGGCGGGACGAGACGGCCGCGGCTACACGATTCCTGAAAGCGCTGGTACGGCCGGTGGACAAGGTGGAACTCGTCAGTTTTGCGACGTACGTCCGCGAAATTGTTCCGTTTACAAACGACATGAAGCAACTGGAGCGGGGGCTTGGCGATCTGCACGGGGACTTTGCCACGGCCGTCTATGATGCCGTGCAAACCGGGGCGCAACAGTTGCAGAACGTGCGCGGGCGCAAGATCATCGTCGTGATCAGCGACGGCGCTAATACGGTGCGGCGCGGCGCAAGCTACCAGGACGCGCTGCGCGCGAGCATTCAGGCCGAGGCGCCGGTCTACAGCATCATTGACGTGCCGGTAAGCGCGGACGCGGGACGCGAGGTCGGCGGCGAGCACGCGCTCATCACCCTGAGCGAGGACAGCGGCGGCAAGTTCTACTACGGCGGTGACGGAGCGCAGATGGAGTCCGCGTTCAAGCAGCTCTCCGACGATCTGCGCACGCAATATCTGCTGGGCTACTATCCTTCCCGCCACGGCGACGGTTCCGACTACCGGGCTATCCACGTCAGCGTGGCTGAGGAGCCGGGAAAGAGGATTTCTTTGCGCTACCGGCCCGGGTATTATCCGCGAACGCCCTGAAGTGCATCTACATTTCGCAGAACCTGCCGATGAAGCCGCAACTTACACGTCGACCGCGCGCGTTGCCCGTCAACCAGACCGGCCACGAGGCGAATTATCTTCGCTACCTTTCAGAAAAGCAGTGCACGGTGCAGATAAAAATGCGCGGCGGTGAGCAGGTGCGCGGCTGGATTGAGTATTTTGATGACAACATGGTCCGCCTGACGCGCGACGGCAAGCCGAACCTTTTCATCTACAAGCACCACATACTCACCCTGTGCGAGGTGGGCAAACGCAGGGTGAGCGCAGAGTGAGCGGATTTGCGGAAGCCGCAGCAGCAATTGCGCGCGATGCCGGCGCGCTGCTTCGGGAACACTACCACCAGGGCGTGGTGACCGAATACAAGGGCGACGTAGACCTGGTCACCGTCGCTGACCGGTCCTCGGAAAAGCTGATTGTCGAGCGGCTGCTCGCGGAGTTTCCTTCGCATGGCGTGGTCGGCGAGGAAGGCACGCGTTCGCATCTCGACCGGCGAATACCGCTGGTATATTGATCCGCTCGACGGCACGACAAATTTCGCGCATGGGTTTCCGGTGTTCTGTGTCTCCATGGGGCTGGAGCGCCGCGCGCCGGGACTTCGCGTCGATGAAGACGGCGAACTCATCGCCGGGGTGATCTACGACCCGCTGCGCGACGACATGTTCATGGCGGAGAAGGGCAGCGGCGCGACATTGAATGGCATGGCGATCCACGTTTCGCGCGCGCCGTGGCTCCAGGAGTCGCTGCTTGCCACCGGCTTCCCAAGCCACAAGCGGCACAACAATCCAAATGTGCATTTTTATCAGCAGTTCACGCTGCGCTCGCACGGCATCCGCAGGGCAGGTTCCGCCGCGCTGGACCTGGCATACGTCGCGTGCGGCAGGCTCGACGGCTACTGGGAGTTCAATCTGAACCCCTGGGACACGAGCGCGGGAGCGCTTCTGGTGCAGGAAGCGGGCGGCCGCGTGTCGGGCTTCGATGGCGCAAAATTTGCGCTTGCCAGCCGCGAGGTCCTGGCAACGAACGGGCATATCCATCAGGAGATGATTGACCTGTTCGGCAACATGTTTGCAGGTCGTGAACTCGACCCAATTCCTACGCCGCAGGAGTACGCCGCCCGGCGCGCTGCGGCCGCGCGCGAAGCCAAATAACCGCAGCCATCCTGCTACAATCGTCTTTCAATCTTCAGCGGAGGAAGCCTCTTTTAGCCATGGCGTACGTGATTGCAGAACCCTGTATCGGCACCAAGGATTCGGCCTGCGTGGATGCGTGTCCGGTGGACTGCATTCACCCCAAGAAGGACGAGAACGGGTTCGGCGAAGTGGACCAGTTGTACATCGATCCGGTGGAGTGCATTGACTGCGGCGCCTGTGTTCCTGTGTGCCCGGTGAGCGCGATCTTTGCCGCCGATGATCTTCCGGACAAGTGGAAGCATTTTGAGCCGAAGAACTCGGAACATTTCGGCCGCTAGGCCGGCCATGGCAGCACACGCGCGCGCAGCTTCCGGGCTGCGCGTTTCTGCGTCTGCGCGGAGACCGTCGTGATAACCCATGTCGGCGAGGCGATCGTGCTCCGCTCATGGCCGTTCCAGGAAAGCGACCTGCTGGTTGCGCTGTTCACGCGCGCGCAAGGCAAAGTCAAGGGTGTCGCGAAAGCCGCGATGAAGAGCCGCCGCCGGTTTGGCGGAGCGCTGGAGCCGATGACGCACGTCCGCGCGCATTACGTCGAAAAGCCGAAGCAGGAGCTTGTGCGCATGGATTCGTTCGAAGTGCTGGCCTCGCCGCTGGCCAGCGAAGTGAATTACTCGCGAGCCTGCGGGCTGGCATTCCTGAGCGAGGTGCTCGACAGCGTCCTTGTCGAGCATGACCCGCATGATGCCGCCTTCCGCCTGACGCTAGCCTGCCTGAATGCCATGCCTGCCGGCGCGGACGTCCAGTTGCCGGTGACGTATTTTTCGTTGTGGACGACGCGGTTAATGGGCTGGCTTCCGGAACTCGATCGCTGCGTGGAATGCGGCGACGCACTGGCTGGCGGAGCGTATGCCCACGCCACTCGCGACGGACTCTTCTGCGTGCTGCACCGGCGGCCGTCAGCGCGGCCCCTCAGTTCGCAGGCGTTGGCGCTGGCGGCGGAGATGTCTCGCGTCCCGCTCGCTCGCGTGATCGCTTCCGCGGAGCCGGCCGCGATTGCCGTGGCGATCGAGCTGCGGCGCTATCTTGTGGAATCGCTCGAGCGCCACGTGGAGCGCAAGCTGGTTACGAATGCCGCGCTGCGGCGGTTGCGATAGCTTCTTCCGGTAGAATCAGACTTTCCGCATCTCCTTCGAAAGCCACACATTCCGCATGACCGTTGCGCCACCGCGTCCACTCACTTTTCAGGAATTGCTGTTTCGTCTGCAGACATTCTGGGCGGAGCAGGGCTGCGTCCTGCAGCAGCCGTATGACGTGGAGGTTGGCGCGGGCACGATGAGCCCGGAGACGTTTCTCCGCGTGCTTGGGCCGAAGCCGATCAAGATCGCTTACGCCCAGCCTTCACGCCGGCCGGCAGATGGCCGCTACGGCGACAATCCGAACCGGCTGTACAAACACACGCAACTGCAAGTGGTCCTGAAATACGCCGCGGGCGTGCCTGACGTGCAGGCGATGTACCTGGAGTCGCTGAAGGCGATCGGCATTGACCTTCGCCAGCACGACATCAAGTTCGAGGAAGACAACTGGGAATCGCCGACGCTGGGTGCGTGGGGCGTCGGCTGGCAAGTCATGCTCGACGGGCTGGAGATTACTCAGTTCACGTACTTCCAGCAGTGCGGTGGCCTCGACCTCGACCCGATCTCGGCAGAAATTACCTATGGCCTCGAGCGCATCGCGGCCTTCCTGCAGGACGTGGATTCCATTTACGACGTCGCCTGGGCGCGGGATCCGGAGACTGGCGAAAGCGTGACGTATCGCGACGTTCGCTGGCTCGAAGAACTGCAGTTTTCTGTCTACAACTTCGAATCGGCGGACGTGAAGAAGCTCTGGCTGCACCTGGAAATGTACGAGAGTGAGTGCCAGGCCCTGCTCGATAACTGGAGCCTGAACCGCAGGCATGCCGCGGATAATCCCGAAGCAAAACCAGCAACTCCCGTGCAGAATTTCCCGCTGCTGGGGGCGTTTGATCTCTGCCTGAAGTGCAGCCACCTGTTCAATCTGCTTGACGCGCGCGGCGCAATTTCCGTTACGGAGCGTGTTGGAGTGATCGCGCGTATTCGCAACCTGGCTGTCGGCGTTGCGAAAGCCTACTCCGCGCAGCAGGAGGCCGCACGTGCCTGATTTTCTGCTGGAGATTGGCGTCGAAGAGATCCCCGCGCGCATGATCGCGACTGCCGAAGCGGAATTGCGGGAGCGGGTGCAGAAGCTGCTGGAGCGCGAGCACCTGGCTCAGGGCGGGGACGTCCGGAGTTTCTCGACGCCCCGCAGGCTGGCCGTATTTGCAACCGGAGTGGTTTCAAAACAGCCGGACACGACGGAGACACTGACCGGTCCCGCTGCCAAAGTTGCTTTCAAAGATGGTCAGCCGACTCCGGCGGCGCACGCATTTGCAAAGAAAGCCGGCGTCGCGGTGGAGGAGCTGGCGACGACGCAAACGGCAAAGGGCGAATACGTCACCGCGATTGTAGAAAGGCCGGGACGTGCCGCTTCCCAGATTCTCGCTGAAGCTCTGCCGGCGGAAATCGCGGGTGTTTACTGGCCAAAATCGATGTACTGGCGGCCCGGGAAGCCGGAGCGTTTCATTCGCCCGGTCCGTTGGCTCGTCTGCCTTCTCGACGGTGACGTTGTGGGGCTCAAGTTCGCAGGCATTCGCGCCGGGCGCGAGAGCCGAGGCCATCGCATCCTGCACGGCGATGCGCGTGTCGTCATTTCCGCGCCGGCGGCTTACGAAGAAGCCATGCGCGCCGCATACGTTGAGCCGAGGCCGACCGACCGCGAGCACATCATCCGCAAGGCGCTCGACAAGGCCACGCGCGCAGTGCCCGGCGCTCGCTGGCGCGAAGACGCATCGCTGCTCGATACAGTAGTCAACCTCACGGAGTGGCCTTCCGTCGTGCTCGGTGGCTTTGAACCGGAACATCTCGCGCTTCCGGAAGAAGTCCTGGTTACGGTCATGCGGGACCATCAGAAATATTTTGCTGTTGAAGATGCGCAGGGCAAGCTGGCTCCGCATTTTCTGGCCGTGCTGAACACGCAGGTCGGTGAGACCGGCGCGGACATCATTCGCCACGGCAATGCTCGTGTCTTGCGCGCTCGCTTTAACGACGCGCGATTCTTCTGGGACACTGACCAGAAGATTCCGCTGCGCGACCGCGTGGAGATGTTGAAAGCGGTCACATTTCAGCAGAAGCTCGGCAGTTATTACGACAAGACGCAGGCAAACATTCGCTTGGCCCGGGCAATCGCGGCCACGCTTGCCAGCAATGGAGTCGCCGTCGATTCCGCTGCCGTGGAAGAGGCCGCGACTCTCGCCAAGGCCGACCTGACCGCGGAACTGGTGAAGGAATTTACGGAGCTGCAGGGCATCATCGGCGGCCTGTACGCGAGAGCGCAGGGCGTACGTTCGGCTGCCGCGCAAGCTATCTATGACCAGTATTCTCCAGCCGGCAACGAGGGCGAAATACCCAGCGCGACGGAAAGCGTTGTGCTGGGCCTTGCAGACCGGCTGAATACGATTGTTGACATGTTCGCGATCGGTCTGGAGCCGAGCGGCTCCAAGGACCCGTTCGCGCTGCGCCGCGCGGCGAGCTCCGCTGTCAGGCTGCTGGCTGCGCAGCATTGGCGACTGGGTCTAGCGACCCTCATTGAAATCGCGACGGTCGCGTCGCAGCAGCCGGGCGCGCAGTCGGTAAAGCCGCAGGTGGCGGAATTTTTCGCGGAGCGGATCGCATTCTATCTGCGTGACACTCGCGGACTGCCGTATGACGTGGTCAAGGCAGTCATGGCTTCCGGCGCGGACGACATCGCTGACGCCGAAGCCCGCGCACAGGCGGTCGCGGCTGTACGTGACCATGCGGACTTTGCCGCGATTGCCGCCGCTTTCAAACGCACGCGCAACATTCTTTCGCAGGCTGAGGCGAAGGGCGACGCTCCCGCAGCTGTCGTGCAGACGAATTTGCTGACTGCGGGTCCCGAGCGCGAGCTGTACGACGCATGGCAGCGCATTGCGCCGCAGGTGGAATCGTTGCGTTCCGGCCAGAACTACGGATCTGCGCTTGAAGCGATGGCGACCCTTCGGGTGCCGGTCGACGCCTTCTTCGATGCCGTGATGGTAATGGCGCCGGAGCCGGAACTGCGCACGAACCGGCTCGCATTGCTCCGCGGCCTGCTGAGCGACTTCAGCCGGATTGCGGACTTTGCGGAGATTGTTCCCGCCGCTGCATAGCGCAAGAGCAGGTCCGGCCGCTTCGGTCGGGCAGCGAGTCCGGGTTGTACCCCGGGCGCCGCGAGCTAATTAAGTTTCTGCAAGCCGTCCAGCAGTTTTTGCGCCAGGGAGCTGTCGCCGTCCGACCATAAGAGTCTGCTCGATACGCCACAGTGTTTCTCTATGCGAGACGTCAAGTCCAGCAGGCGAGCAACGTTCTGCTGTACGCGGAGCATGGCCTCCGGGACATGCGTGTCTTCTTCGTACAGAAATGGCGTATCGGGGCCGAGTTCAATGCGGACCTGTCCGTTCTGCTCGAACGCCGCGTCTTCAAACTGCGGCCCGAAGCCTGCCACGCGCAGCAGGCCCGGCTGTTCCACCCAGCGGCCTCCGGCTTCGTCGGAGGGCATCCACAGGTCCCAGTACATCTCGAACTCATAGGCGTAGTCCTCGTGCATCATCTCCGTCGCTTCATGCACAGCGGCGTCGAGACGCAACTCCAGTTCTTCGGCGGCCTGCGCATCTTCCGGAATTCCGGCCGTATCGTAGACACGCTGATAGACGTGCGCGCCGCTCCAAGTGATGGGGTAGACCGCGGCGGCGGCCACGCCGGGACGTTCCGGCGACGAAGGCACCTGCCGCAGGACGCAGGCCATGGTCTGCGGCAGCGCCGCGAAGCGAAAGTTGGGGAACCAGAGGCTGAGATAGAGCCGGTCTGCCATGGGCGCATTCTATGCTGCGTCCGCGTGGAAGACTCGTTATGCAGCCGGTGCGACAATGGTCAGAATGGCAGTTACCGTTAAGCGCACGCGCGTGCTGCTGCTGGCGGCGTGCGTGCTGCTGCTTGTGGCAATCGCCGCGTTCTACTTTGCAGGAATGCTGAAACAGCGCGCCTTACGGAAGGATTTGCCCGCGCGGCTCGGCCTGAATATCCAGCAGGACTCCACCGGTTTCACCATCTCGAAATCGGAGAACGGGCACACACTCTTTACCCTGCATGCGGCGCGGGCGCTGCAGTTTCGAAAGGGCGGTGAAGCCCGGCTGAAGGACGTGCGCATTACCATCTACGGGCCGCCGGGCTCGCAACAGCAGGACCGCATTGAATCCAGCGAATTCCTCTACAACCAGTCCACCGGCGACGCCACCGCGGCTGGTGAAGTGGACATTAATCTCGAAGGCGTGATGTACGACGCTGCGCAGAAGGCCCGCGGCGTGCAGCCTACGGCAGCAGACACGGAGCGCGGCACGATTCACCTGCGGACCCGGGGCCTGACCTTCAACCAGAAGACGGGCATCGCACAGACGCCGCAATCGCTGGAGTTCCGGCTGCCTCAGGCGGAAGGCACGGCGGTTGGCGCGGAGTACGATTCCGACGGCGGCCTGTTGACGCTGGACTCCCATGTCACGCTGCATACGTCCTTGCACGGCGACGTGCAGACCCTCACGGCAAGCCATGCCGTGCTGGACCGCAGCACGCGCACGATATCGCTCAACGACGCTTCCCTGGTTTCAGCCGAGCGCGAAGCCAGGGCGTCGCGGGCCACGATTACGATGCTTGAGGACGGCTCGCTACAGCGCATTGCAGGCGAGCAAGGTATTTCTCTTGCAACAAGCGATGGCAATCATGTGGCGGCGCCGCGCGGCCAGGCGCAGTTCAACGCGGATGGTGAAGTTTCGCAAGTGCATCTGGATGGCGGCGTCACATTCGCGCAGAACAACGCAGCGCGCGCCGGCCATGCGCGGCCGTATGCAACGAGCGGAAGATCGCAGCAGGCGTGGCTTTGGTTTGCTGACCACGGTTCCGAGGTCGAGCGGGCGCGGCTCGCGGGCTCCGCGCATCTGGAACAGAAATCTGCGAACGCCGGGCTGTCGCGCACCCTGGACGGCAATGATGTCACGCTCAAGTTCGCGAATGGCACCGTGGCCGGCGCGCAGGCCTCCGGCAGCCCGGTACTGACCGAGCGCGCTGCGACGCCAAAGGGCGACCAGACGCGAGGTCTCCGGGGCGACACCCTGGCCGCGAAGTTCGATGCGCGCGGCCAGATGGAATCCCTGCATGCTTCTGGCGATACACAGATTGCGGAGAGCAGGCCTGACGGGTCGAAGCAATCGAGCACCGGCGATACGCTGGACGCTGCTTTTTCCGCCGCAACCGCGCAGAACGCAACGTTGAAGGAAGCGGTGCAGCGCGGCCACGTGGAGATGCGCCGCGACGCGATGGTTAGCGGAAAGCCCGAATCACAAATCGCAACGGCAGAAACCGCGACCTTTCGCGCGGCAGAGAACGTTGTCATCCTGACCGGGTCACCGCATCTGGCCGATCCGACTACGGATTTGAGCGCCAGTGGCATGACCTTGAATCGCGCGACAAATATCCTGCACGCCACGGGCGCGGTCAAAGGTTCCTACACCGCGCAGCCGCGTCAGGCGGCGTCCCACGTCCTGTCGGACAGCGCGACGATTGATTCTGCCAGGCACACGGCGAGATTCGAGGGCAGCGCCCGGCTGTGGCAGACTGAGAACGTTCTTGAGGCGCCGGTCATTGTCGTCACGCAAAATCCGAAGCAGATGACGGCAACCTCCGGGGCTGCTGCCAGGGTTCGCGCCAGTTTCGTGCAGCAACCGCAGCGTGGCGGCAAGTCTTCGGCACAGCCGGCATTCGTCACAGCCGACCGGTTGGTGTATGACGACACCTCGCGGCTCGCCAAGTTCACGGGAGATGTTTTGCTCCGCGATGCGCAGGGCACGGTCCAGGCCGACACGATGGATCTCTACCTGGCGCAGCCGAACGCCCCGGCCAAACTGCAAGCTGCGACTCCGGGAGATTTCACCGGCAGGCTCGACCGCGCCGTCGCGAGCGGCGAGGTGAAGATCGAGCAGCCCGGCCGAAGGGGCACTGGCGACCATCTTGTTTACACCGCGGGTGATGGAATTTTCGTGCTGACCGGCTCAGCGTTGCGACCGCCGCGCCTTGAAGATCGTCAGAAGGGCATGATTACAGGCGAATCTTTGATATTCAGAAGTCGCGATGATAAGGTCGAGGTCGGAGGCGGGCAGAGTGGGACAGTCACCACCACCCGCGTGTCGCGGTAATGCAGGCGCTTTCTACTGAGGCTGTCACGAAGACATACCGCGGCCGCCAGGTGGTCCGCGGCGTAAGCCTGGAAATCCATCGTGGCGAAGTCGTCGGCCTGCTTGGGCCGAACGGCGCCGGCAAGACGACGACTTTCTACATCATCGTTGGCCTGGTTCCACCTGACACGGGCCACGTACGCGTGGACTCAACCGACATTACGCGCACGCCGATGTACTTGCGCGCGCGCCAGCACCACATCTCCTACCTGCCGCAGGAGCCGTCGGTGTTCCGCAAGCTGACGGTTGAAGACAATATTCTTGCCGTCCTGGAGACGCAGCCCATCACGGCGGAGGACAGGTTTGCGCGCGCCGAGAAGCTGCTGGAGCAGCTCAACCTGCAGCGCATCCGCAAGACGCGTGGCTACGCGCTTTCCGGTGGAGAGCGCCGCCGTGTGGAAATCGCCCGCTGCCTGTGCATCCAGCCGGAATTCATCCTGCTTGACGAGCCCTTCTCCGGCATTGATCCCATCGCTGTCCTTGATCTCCAGGAGATCATCTATGACTTGAAGGCGAGCGGTATCGGCGTGCTCATTACTGACCACAATGTGCGGGAAACATTGAGTGTCGTTGACCGCGCCTACATCATCAATGAGGGCCAGATTTTCCGCGCCGGCTCCCCGGCCGAACTCAGCGCGGATGCGGAAGTGCGCCGGGTCTACCTCGGCGAAGGTTTCCATCTCGACTAAGCGGTGATGTGCTCCCGCTTGCCCTGCAGGCGGAGTAAAGTGGGAACAGGTCCCCTCATCCTGAAGGCTGAATGCGCTGGGCGCGGGAACCTTTCAGCGGTGAAGCATGTCAGTTCTCCAGCCAAGACTCCATCTCAAGGTGGCCCAGAAACAGGTTCTGACGCCGAGCCTTGTGCAGATGGTCAATGTTCTGGCGCTGAACAAGCTGGAATTGCGCGACATGATCCGCGCCGAGATTGTTGAGAATCCCGTTCTCGAAGAACTGGAAGAATCAGACGTTCCGCTGCTCGACGACGTCCGGACCGAGCGCGACGAAGCGCCCGTAGCCGAGGCGAACGCAGAGAAAACTGAAAAGACCGACGCCTTCGACGAAATTGATTTCGGCTCATACTTTCAGGACTATCTCGATCCGGGTTTTCGCGCGCCGACCAATTTCGAGTTGACCGACAAGCCTTCGTTTGAAAACTTCCTGTCGAACGCCACTACCCTGTGGGATTACCTTGCATGGCAATTGGGAGCGATAACGCTGCGGCCGGAAGTGCGGCTGGCTGCGGAAATGATCTGCGGGAACCTGAATGAGGATGGCTACCTCACAGCTTCCGACGAGGAGCTGCTTGCCGCATTTGCGTCGGAGCCTGCGCTTGCGCTCGAAAATCACGCAGCGCTGCTGACCGAGGCCATGCACATTGTGCGCACCCTGGACCCGCCGGGCATTGCGGCGCGCGATCTGGCGGAATGCCTGCTGACGCAACTGGATGTTGCCCACGCGCTGGCGTTCCACGACGCCAGTGGCAACGGGCAAGCCGCGCCTTCCGTGTTGCTCGACGACACGCGCGCGATCGTGCAGGAGCACCTGGGACAGCTGCAAAAGCGTGACCTGCGGGACCTGTGTCGCGCCATGCGGCGTCCCCCGGAGGCTGTTGCCGAAGCTGTCGCGCTTATCCGCACGCTGGATCCCAAGCCTGGGCGTCGTTTCCACGTCGAGGAGGCCCGTATCGTCGAGCCGGACGTCGCCATCGTGAAGCGAGGCGACGAATGGGTCGCGCTCATGAACGAAGAGGACGTGCCGACATTGCGGCTGAACCAGAGCTATCGCCGCATGCTCGCCAGCACGGACACCGAGCGAGACGCGAAGACTTACATCAAGGAGCGCTATCAGTCAGCCATCCAGCTGATGCGCAACATCGAGCAGCGCAAGAGCACGATCCTTCGCGTGTGCGAAACCATCATCCGGCGGCAGAGCGCTTTTCTTGAGGACGGAGTTGAAGCGCTGCAGCCGATGATGATCAAGGAAGTGGCGGAGGAGATTGGCGTTCACCCTTCCACGGTCAGCCGCGCCGTCTCGAACAAATACGTCCACACACCCCAAGGGGTGTATGAGCTGCGGTTCTTCTTCTCCGAAAGCGCGGCGGGCCCGGAAGGCAGCGGGACCACGTTGATGCTGCTGAAGCGACGCGTCAAGAGACTGATTGAAGAGGAAGATCCGTCGAGGCCGCTGACAGACGACGTCATTGCGCAGATGCTGCAGGACTCCGGCATCCAGGTCACGCGGCGGACGGTGGCGAAGTATCGCGAGGACCTGCGCATCCCCAGCACGCACCAGAGACGGGTGCGGCGTGGTGGTGCGCAGGCCGCTCGTGCCGACGCGTAGTACACTCACACATCCACGGAGGCATTCGGACGCATGCGAACAGAATTTACAGCGCGCCACACCACCTGGAACAAGAAGCTGAAGCAACTGGCATCCGACGGGCTGGAGCGCATCGAGCGTTCGCTGAAAGGGGAATGCACTGCGCACATCGTCCTTAGTGAAGAAAAGACACGCCAGGTTGCGGAGATCAATGTGACCTGCAAGGACGGGTCGTTCATTGCGCGCGAAGAGGGCTTTGACATGGCTGTCGCGCTACAGGCCGCGCTGACAAAGGTAGAGACCCAGGCCCAGAAGCAACGTGCGCGTATTCGCTCGCGGAAGCGGTCCGCCGGCAAGAGCGAGATGACGCAGGTCGCGCCGCGCGGCGCCAGGCGGGTACGCCCGCTCGTTGCAGACGGCGATCTCCCGCCGGCGAGTGCAGCCAGTCCAAATAAGACCCGCGTCGTACCGGTGTTTACACATTCCTTTCCGGCCACGCAGCCGCTTCCGGAACCGCACATTGTGCGCTCACCGGAATTGGTTTCTCGCAAGCCACTGACGCTGGAGGAAGCTGTAAAGGAAGCGGCATTCCGCGACCGCGAAGTGTTTGTTTACCGCAATCCCGAAGGCCGCGTGCATGTTCTGTATCGCCAGCGTGACGGCCGCATGGGGCTCATCGAAGCTCCATAGAACAAGTCCGCTTCGTCGGGCTCGCGCGTTTCGGCAGACCGGTGGCTCGCGCACTTCCACGATATCGGTCTGATGAGTGCTAGCATTTGCGCATGCCCGCACCCCTGCGCAAGCGCGCTGGTTCGCAGAAAAAAACTGGCAGCGAGCTCGTCATCATCACAGGCCTGTCGGGATCAGGCAAAGCTTCTGCGCTGAAAGCCTTTGAGGACCTTGGCTACTATTCCGTAGACAATCTGCCTGTGGACCTGCTGGCGGGTTTCGCTGACCTGGTCCTGCGGTCTACGGAGATTCTTCGCGCCGCGATCGTGATTGATGTGCGCGAAGGCCGTGGCCTCAACCGCTTTCCCGCGGTGCTGAAACAGCTGCGCAAGAAACTCGACACGCGCGTTCTTTTTCTTGAAGCCGATGACAAAATGCTGCAGCGCCGATTTTCCGAGACCCGGCGCCCCCACCCGTTCGGCAAGAGCAAGAGTGTGCTGTCTTCGCTGCAGGAAGAGCGTCACCGCCTTGCGCCCGTGCGCAAAGTGGCGGACACCATCCTCGACACTTCGCGCTTTAACGTGCACGAGCTGCGCGCGCATATCCAGGAGGCATTCCAACGCGGCGAGCGTGATGGGACCATGCTTGTCTCGGTGCAAAGTTTCGGCTACCGCGCCGGCATTCCTACCGATGCGGACATTGTTTTTGACATACGCTTTCTGCCAAACCCGCATTTCGTCCCGGAATTCCGCGCACTTACCGGGCGCCATCCCAAGGTAGCGAAGTATGTGCGGCAGTTCCCGCAGACCCAGGAGTTCATGGAACGCACCACGGCACTGCTTGAGTTCCTTCTGCCGCACTACCAGCATGAAGGCAAGAGCTACCTCACCATCGCGTTCGGCTGCACCGGCGGCCAGCACCGCAGCGTCATGATGGCGGAGGAGATGAGCAAGCGCCTGCGCCAGGCCGGATACCGGGTAAAGACTTTGCATCGCGACATGCCGCGCGGAGCCGCATAGAATAAAGGCAATGCCCCGTGCAACAAGGACCACTGCATGAAGCAGTTCTGGCGCCTGATGCGCTTCCTCGCGCCATATTCGGCGCCGGCGCTCGCTGCAGTCGTTCTCCTGGCCGCCGTCGGCGCGCTTGGCGCGTTCCGCCTGTTGCTGGTGCGCCCGATCTTTGACAAGGTCCTCAGCCCGAACGTTCCGGGCCGCGCCGTGCTTCTGTTTTCTGTTCCGCACACGCACATCAATATTTATCTGCAGCAATTTGTGCCGCACTACTTCCAGAACGCATGGACGATGGTGGCTTTCGCGCTGGTCGTCTCCACGCTGCTTAAATCCATCTGCGATTACGCCGGCACGTACCTGGTCAACTACGCGGGTTTCGGAATGATCACCGACCTGCGGAACAATTTGTACGAAGCCGTACTGCGCCGTTCCGTGGCTTTCTTTCAGAAACACACCACCGGCACGCTGCTGTCTGCTTTGATCAACGACATCGAGAAAGTGCAGTTCGCGATGTCGACCGTCCTGTCGGATTTTCTTGAGCAGGTTTTCATCGCGATTTTCACGGCGGCTGTCGTCATCGTCACGGGCGGGTCGCTTGCCTGGATACTGCTGATCTTCATCCCTGTGATTGTGCTCTCCGCCAGGCGCGTTGGCCGGCGCGTCAGAGTCACTACCCGGCGCGGCCAGGACCGCCTTGCCGAGATCCAGAACATCCTGCATGAAACGATTACCGGCAACCGCATCGTCAAAGCCTTCAACATGGAGCTTTGGGAGACGCTGCGCTTCCGGCGCGCGGCTCGCACGCTGCTCCGCGCGAACCTGCGCTCTGTGCGGGTCCAGGCCATAAGCTCGCCTCTCATGGATTTCTTTGGCGCGGTCGCGATTGCGGCCCTGCTGCTGCTTGGCCGCAACCGCATTAACTCCGGCCACATGACGATTGGTCTCTTCCTGACTTTCATCACGGCCGTGTTTACTCTCAGCGATCCGGTGCGCAAATTCGCAGGCTTCTACAACAGCTTCCAGCAGGCGCTCGGCGCTTCGTCATCCATCTTCTCTTTTCTTGAGGCGCAGGACGACGTTCGCGAAAAGCCCCGCGCCTACGTGCTGAAGGGATTTCGTGAAGGCATTGTCTTTCGGGATGTCAGCTTCAGCTATCGAGATGAGGAAGGCGAGAAGAAGGTGCTGGACGGCCTGAACCTGACCGTCAAACACGGCGAAGTTCTGGCCCTTGTCGGCCCCAGTGGCGCCGGGAAATCGACGCTGATCAATCTCATTCCCCGCTTCTTCGATGTCACCGAGGGCGCGATTGAAATTGATGGCCGTGACCTGCGTGATGTCACCCTGCATTCCCTGCGGTCGCAAATCGCAAAAGTCACGCAGGAAACGATTTTGTTCAACGACACGGTGCGGAACAATATCGCGTATGGCCAACCGGACATTCCCGCATCGCGCGTCATCGCTGCGGCGCAGGCCGCGCTCGCGCACGAGTTCATCCTTCGCCTGCCGGACGGCTATGACACGATGATTGGCGAGCGGGGATTTCGCCTGTCGGGCGGGGAAAGGCAGCGTCTCGCCATCGCGCGCGCCATCCTCAAGGACGCGCCGCTGCTCATTCTTGACGAAGCCACATCCTCGCTGGATGCCGAGAGTGAGGCGCTGGTCCAGGCTGCGCTTGCGAACCTGATGGTGGGCCGCACTTCAGTTGTCATTGCGCACCGCTTGTCCACCGTTCGCCGCGCAGACCGCATTGTTGTGCTCGAACATGGCCACATCGTCGAAATGGGCACGCACGACGAGCTCGTGCAGAATTCCGGAACGTACCAGCGCCTGTATCACCTGCAGTTTGCGCAGCCGTCGGAAGCTACGGTGGAGGCGCCGGCATGACCACGCCCGTCCGCTCCATGACTGGTTTTGCCCGCCGCGCCATCGCGCTGCCCAACGGCATGACGCTGGTCCTGACGCTCAAGACTGTCAATCACCGCTTCCTGGACATTGCATCGCGTCTCAGCGCCGGCCTTGAAGAACTGGATATTCCTGTCCGCGCCGCCGTAAAGCAGGCCGTCGCCCGCGGACACGTCGACATTACCCTCAGCGCGCAACGCGGCGAAGACAGTAGCGGCGAAGTGAATCTGGAAGCAGTTCGCGCGTACGTTGACACCTTCCGCTCTATCGCCGCGGCCGTCGGGCTTGCGCAGGAACCTGATCTCGCCGCGACGCTGCGACTCCCGGGCATGACCGGCGCAGACGCTGCAAGCGCAATGAGCGCTGCGGACGTTGACGCGGTCATCGCAGGCTGCGCCGATGCGCTGACAGACCTGAATCGCATGCGTGCTGAAGAAGGATCACGCCTGGTGGAGGAACTTCGCGCGTGGCTTGGAAAAATTCTCGCCGAGGTGCAGGCCGCCGAACAGGTGCGGGAACATATCCGCCAGGCGCTCTACGAACGCCTCCGCGCACGCCTCGAAGAGTTGACGGGAGTCGCCGGCAACGACGCACGGCTCTTGCAGGAAGCTGCGCTGCTCGCCGACCGCGGCGACATCCAGGAAGAATGCGCGCGCATGCGGGCCCACGTCGCGCAGTTCGACCAGCTGCTTGCTTCAGGCGGAGAGTGCGGCAAGAAGCTCGACTTCCTGCTCCAGGAGATGAATCGCGAAGCCAACACGTTGTCGTCAAAAACGACGGGCATCACGGGGGACGGATTGCAGGTCACCCGCATCGGCCTGAATTTGAAAGCCGCTATCGAAAAGTGTCGTGAGCAGGTGCAGAACCTTGAGTAATGCGGCCACAGCGGGCAAGCTGTTCATCATTTCCGCGCCGTCGGGGTCGGGGAAGTCCACGCTTGTCAACGAGCTGCGCAAGCTGGTGGACAATCTCGAATTTTCCGTCAGCTTCACCACGCGGGCGCCGCGCGGTTCAGAGCAGGACGGCCGCGAGTACCACTTCGTCCAGCGACACGAATTCGAAACCATGATCGGACGGCATGCTTTTCTTGAGCATGCGCAGGTATTCGGGAATTACTACGGCACGGCCAGTGAGGCAATTGACCGCGCGCGCGCAGCTGGCAAGGATGTCATCCTAGACATTGATATCCAGGGCGCAGCGCAGGTGATGGAGCGAATGCCAAATGCTGCGAGCATCTTCATCCTTCCGCCGTCTCCCGGCGTTCTGGAGTCCCGCTTGCGTCAGCGAAGCGCCGCGGAAGACAATGCCTCGCACCGCGTGACGCCGGAAGAGGTGATTCAGAGCCGGCTGAACGAGGCCCGCCACGAAGTCAACCGCGTGTGGAAGTACTCCTATGCCGTCGTGAACGATAACCTGGACAAGGCGGTGACGGAGTTACGCAGCATCGTGCTGTGCGAACGTGGCGTATGCTCGCGGGACGAACAGCGGCTGGCCAAAACGTGCCGCACGTCCCGGCCATCCGCCCGGCTTCATTCCGCTTTGGAAGAGTTCGGCATCAACTTGCCGCAGCGCTCCGGGCGCGAGTAGTCTGAAAACCAAGCCGGCGAGGGCCCTGATATGGACAAGGATTCGCAGAACAGCAAATATCGCAATGTCTTGATAGCCGCGCGTCGCGCGCGCCAGTTGCAGGGCGGCGCCGCGCCCACCATCAGTTCGCATTCGCAAAAAGTGTGCCGCGTTGCCCAGGACGAAGTGGCTGCCGGAAAAGTCACAGCGGAAACAGTTGGCTATCGCACCGCCAGCCAGAACGCGGAGCCGGGCCTCGACGCACCGGACGAGAAGGAAGAATAGTGCGCGTCGCACTCGGAGTGTGCGGCGGCATCGCCGCGTACAAAGCTGCGGAGCTGACGCGTCTGCTGCAACAGGATGCGCTTGAGGTGGAGGTCGTAATGACCTCCGCTGCCCAGCAGTTTGTCCGGCCGCTTACCTTTGCAGCGTTGAGTGGGAACCGTGTCATTACCGGTCTTTGGGACGAAAATGGCGCAGAGCCGAACCTTGACGCCGCCATCGAACACATCGCCGTTGCGCAACGCATTGACGCGCTCGTCGTAGCTCCTGCCACCGCGGACATGCTGGCAAAGTTCGCCCACGGCGGCGCAGAGGATTTTCTTTCAACCCTGTACCTGGCTACTTCGGCTCCGGTCGTGGTCGCTCCCGCCATGAATGTCAATATGTGGCAGCACGCGGCCACGCAGCAGAACCTTGCGACGTTGCGCGCGAGAGGCGTTCACATTGTGGAACCCGGCGAAGGCTACCTCGCGTGCGGCATGGTCGGTTCCGGCCGCATGGCGGAGCCGGCAGAAATCGCTACGGCGCTTCGGAATGTGCTGGCGCGGCGGCAGGACTTGTCCGGAGAGACGGTGCTCATCACGGCAGGAGGAACCCGGGAAGCGCTCGACCCTGTGCGCTACATCGGCAATCGCTCCAGCGGCAAAATGGGATTTGCGGTCGCGGAAGCTGCGGCGGCACGCGGCGCGCGCGTCATTTTGATTGCGGCGAATTCCTCGCTACAGACCCCGCAACGTGTTGAAAGAATCGACGTAATTACATCCGCCGAGATGCGCGATGCCGTGCTTCGCGCCCTGCCTGAGGCGACGATCGTGTTCAAGGCCGCGGCCGTTTCCGATTTTCGGCCGGCGTCTGCCGAACCAGCCAAAATCAAACGCAAGGGCGCGTGGAACCTCACGCTTGAGCCGACGGAAGATATTCTTGCGGAAGTCGCGCAACGCCGTCGCGAAGGGACAATCGTTATCGGCTTCGCGGCGGAAACTTCCGACGCGCGGGCCAACGCCGGGGACAAGCTGCGCCGCAAGGGCGTGGACGCGATCGTGCTGAATGATGTCACGCAACCCGGCATTGGTTTCGATTCTGATGAAAACGCGGTGACGTGGATCACCGGCGATTCTGATCGTGAGTTTCCCCGAATGCCGAAGCGCGCCCTGGCGGACAAGCTGCTCGATGAGGCTTTGGCCTTGCGCGGGATGGCGCATGCGAAATCTCCGCAGCTTGCAGCGGAGCGCTAGGTGCTTTCTGAAGCCCAGCGCCGCGCCGCTGAAATTCGTCTGCGCTTCGCGCGCGACCTTGGCATTTATGATTTCTACTGGCGGTCTGTGGATGCATCTTCATTCGCCGCGCTCTTGAGCCAACCTGCAATAACTGAAGTCGCATTCGAACCAGCCACAGATCACACTCCAGAGGAGCCTGAAATCGCACGCCTCGCTGCTCCTGTTTCCATCATCAGCCAGCTTCCGCACCAACCCTATGCCGGACAGGACAGGCGCGCTGCCCTGCACGCGCTGCAGCAGGAAATAGGGCTCTGTATGCGCTGCCCGCTCTCTACCGCGGGTAGACATACGGTCGTCTTTGCCGACGGAGATCCCGATGCGGAATTGATGTTCGTCGGCGAAGGCCCAGGCGCGGACGAAGACGAGCAGGGCCTGCCGTTCGTCGGCCGCGCGGGGCAACTGCTGAACAACATGATCAACGCCATGGGACTCAAGCGCGAAGAGGTCTACATCGCAAATATTGTCAAATGCAGGCCGCCGAAGAACCGTGTGCCTGAGCCCATCGAGGCCAATACCTGCCTGCCGTTTCTCGTGCGGCAGTATGACATTGTGCAGCCGAAAGTCGTCGTCGCGCTGGGTGCAACGGCTTCGTTGTATCTGACAGGGCAGAAGGCTTCATTGAGCAGCGTGCGCGGCCGCCTGCATGATTTCCGTGGCGCCAAGCTGCTCGTCACCTACCATCCCGCGTATCTGCTGCGCGATCCGAACCAGAAAAAGGAAGCCTGGGCCGACTTGCAGATCGCGATGCAGTATCTCGGGCTCAAGGCGCCGAAAAAGGAAGGACCATGACGGAATTCATATCGCTACAGACGGGCGACGGCCACATTCTCGAAGCCTACGTCGCGCAGCCCGAAGCCAAGCCAAAGGCCGGCCTGCTCGTGCTGCAGGAAATTTTTGGCGTCAACCCACATATGCGCAGCGTGACCGAACATTGGGGTGAACTCGGCTTTCTGGCGCTGGCGCCCGCGCTGTTCGATCGCGTGCGTCCCGGCGTGGAGCTGGATTACACGCCGGAAACGCTGCAGGAGGGCCAGCAGATTCGCGCTGAAATCCCACGTGAAAAGACCATTGAGGACCTGCGCTCGGCAGTGCAATGGCTGCGCGACCAGGGCGTGGCCAAAGTGTTTGCCGTTGGCTATTGCTGGGGCGGTTCCATGGCGTGGGCCGCGAACACGCACCTCTCGATTGACGGCAGTTCTTCGTACTACGGCGGGATGATTCGTACCGAGGAACAGAACCACGCGCCGGCGATCTTCCACTTTGGTGCGGAAGACAAGCACATCGGACCGGAGCAGTGGGAGAAGATCCGCACAACGCACCCGGATTTGCCGGTCTACGTGTACGACGGCGCGGACCACGCTTTCAATCGCGCTGGCTATCCGCCGTATAACGAGGCTGCGGCGAAGCTGGCTGAGCAGCGCACGCTGGACTTCTTCAACAGCCTGCTCGCGTAAGGGCGATATCCTGAAGCGGCTCCATGCCGCAATTCTGTGATGTCGCGCTGCCTGTTCCGCTGGACCAGGCGTTCACCTATACTGTGCCGCCCGGCATGGAACCGCGACCGGGCGCGCGTGTGCTGGTGCCGTTTCGCACGGGGGAAATGGCAGGCGTTGCATTGCGTCTGCACGATACGCCGCCCGCTGTGGAAGCCAAGCCGCTACTTCGGGTGCTGGATGCGGACCCGATCCTCAGCGCGGACCTGCTGCAGCTCGCCGAGTGGGTCGCGCATTACTATCTGTCGCCAATTGGTGAAGTGCTTCGCACGATGCTGCCGCTCGCCGCGGAGGTGCAGCGCGAGAACTTCTACCGCATCACGGAAGCAGGAATGGCGGCCCTGGTGGCCGGTGCGGAACACGGTTCGACCCGGCGGACGCGCCAGACTGCTGATGCGCGGCGCGCGGAGTATTCCGTGCTGGATGCGCTGTCGCACGGCGAGCCGGTGAGCGCTCGACGCATCGCGGCGCAGTGCAAGGTGAACCGAGCGGCGCTGGAAGCGATGGTTCGTCGCGGATGGATTGCGCGCGCGCAGCGGGCAGCGGCGAAAGACGCATCCCGCACGGAGCGCATCGCAGTCCTCAAATCCGATGTTCGCCTGCCGAAGCTGAACGCTCCGCAACAGGCATTGCTTGCGGAGTTAGCTGCGGCGAACGGTCGCTTGCCGGTCGCCGCGTTGCGCGAACGCGGTTTGTCATTGTCCAGCCTGCGAACGCTGGAGAAGCACGGCGCACTCAAGCTGGAAGATTCGCCGCTCGCGTTCCACCTGACATCGCTGCGCGCCAGCGAGACTGTGTACGAACTGACGGAGCAGCAGAGACACGCGCTGACGCTGATTAGCAAGGCTGCTGCTGCGCGCACGTTCCAGCCTGTATTGCTGTATGGCGTGACGGGTTCGGGCAAGACGGCGGTTTACATCGCGGCCATGCAGGATGCGCTAGCTCGCGGCAGATCGGCGTTGCTGCTTGTTCCGGAGATCGGCTTGACTCCGGCAATCACCGCGCTGCTTTACAGAGCGTTTGGCAGTGATGTTGCGTTGCTGCACTCATCGTTGACGGCGAAGGAGCGCGCCGAGCAGTGGCACAGAATCCGTCGTGGCGAAGCCCGCGTTGTCGTCGGCACCCGCTCGGCAGTGTTCGCGCCGCTCGCGGACCTCGGTCTGATTCTGGTGGATGAGGAGCACGATTCCAGCTACAAGCAGGAGGAACTGCCGCGCTACAACGCGCGCGACACGGCGGTTATGCGCGGCAAGCTGGCTGGAGTTCCGGTCGTGCTTGGTTCCGCGACGCCTTCCCTTGAGAGCTGGGTGAACACGGAGCGCGGCAGGTATGCGCTGGCCGAGATGCCGCTCCGTGTTGCGGACCGGCCTCTGCCGGAAGTCGAGCGCATCGACATGCGGCTGGAATACCAGGAAACGAAGCGCGAGTCGCTGTTCAGCCGCCGCATGGTCGAGGAGATTACGGCGACGCTCGAGCGGGGCGAGCAGGCGATTGTGCTGCTGAACCGCCGCGGATATTCCGCTGCCGTGTTGTGTCGCGACTGCGGGCAGAAGCTGGAGTGCGTGAACTGCTCGCTCGCGTTGACGCACCATAAGCCGCTCAACGACGCGGTGGATGTTCGCGCCGCCGGACAGCGGCTGCAATGTCACACGTGCGGTTACATGCGAACCGTCCCGAAGGTGTGCCCGCATTGCGGCAAGGAGCACTTGTACTTTCTGGGTGCGGGTTCGCAGCAGGGCGAAGAGCGGCTGCAGGAGATCTTTCCCAACGCACGCATTGGCCGCATGGACCGAGACACGGTCCGCGGGCGACATGACATGGAGCGCCTGCTGGCGCGGTTGCATGCCGGCGAAATCAACCTGCTTGTCGGCACGCAGATGATCGCCAAGGGCCACGACATCCATGGCGTGACGACGGTCGGCGTAGTCGGCGCGGATTTTGCGCTGTCGCTGCCGGACTTTCGCGCGGCGGAGCGTGTCTTCCAGTTGCTAACGCAGGTCAGCGGTCGTGCGGGACGCGGCGACAAGCCGGGACGCGTGATCGTGCAGACGTATTATCCGGAGCATTACGCCATTGAGTGCGCGGCAGCGCACGACTTCCGCGCATTTGCGCAGAAGGAGTTGCACTTCCGCCGCAGCCTGTTTTATCCGCCTTTTGTTTCGCTGGCGAATGTTGTGCTGCGATCGCCGAAACTCGAACAGGTTTCCGCGTGGGTCGTGGAATTGCAGCGCTGGTTTCTGGCGAAAAAGGAGAGCGGCGCGCTGGGCGGGGTACGCGTCCTTGGGCCGGCGTCGGCGCCGGTGGCGCGCTCGAAGGGGTGGTACCGATTCCACTTTGTGCTGAAGTCGCAATCGCGGGAAGCGTTGGGCTTGCTGCTGCGCGAACTTCAGGCCCATGCCTCTGCGAGCGGGATGGACCGCGGCCACCTGGCGGTGGACGTGGATGCGGTTTCTTTGATGTGACCCCCCCCACCCCCCCTTTTTTCGCTAAGAATTACTTTCTAAATGACTTAGCTGTAAATATCACATTTTAAAGAAGTTAGAAAACTGCTGAAGAGACAGATTGGTCTAGTTCCAGTGTAGCTAGTTAGCAGAGGAAACTGGACATCGCTAAGTACCGACTCTTCTTTAGCTTGTGGCTCCTAAGGGTTGACAGCCAGTAATTATTGCGGGATCGAGGCGCCGGCCAATTGCTGCTGCGTGTCCGAGGGGAGCTTGTCGGCGTTGGCGAGCGTTTGCGCGAGTTGCCACATCTGCGTGTCGCTTAGCTCCTTCTGGTAGCTTGGCATGCCGCTCAGTCGGATTCCGTTCTTGATCTTCCAGTAGGTTTCGCTGGGTTCGTCATCGGAGACGCCGACGACTCCGTTGCGGTGCTTATTGAAAAGCTGCGGCGCGGACGGATACTCGGCATCCTTCATGGCGGAAGGTTTGCCGGGCAGGCCGTGGCAGTAGGAACATTTCTGCACATAGAGCGGCACGCCGGCGGCGAAGGTTTCCGGCCCGGCGGCGACTGCCGGCTGCAAGCCCCTGGTGTCGCGGTCAATGCGGGCATCGAGCGCGGTGTGCGTAATGGCGCGCTCAAACGGGAACGCGGCATCGCTGACTGCGACGGGCAGGTGTCCGAACTTCATGTAGGCCAGCCCGAGCAGGGCGCAGAGAACGATGCCGGACAGGACTCCCAGAAAGAAGCGCATGTTGAGGATTGTAGACGTGGCGGTTCTGCGATGAGACCGCGCGTTCTGGGAGTCCGCGCCGGTGATGGCGGCTCTGCAGGGATAGTTTTTCCCTTGGCACTCAGCCCTCAACTATTGAAAATGGCTTGCGAACGATTCTTTCCCCTGGGGGCCGTGTGAATATTGCAAGTCTACTGCTGAGCTTTTTTGTCACCACAAGCTTCTTCCAAACAGCTCCGAAGGTGCCAACGATCCGTGTCCTGGTCCTCGACGCGTCGGAGGGCACGCCCATGGCCGGCATCCATGTGAATTATGTCTGCGACAACAGCCCGCATTTTCAACCGCGTCCCGTGGTGACGGGAAACAAGGGCATCGCCGAGATTCCTTATACCTGCCACGCCAACAACACGATTGAAATGTGGACGTATTCGCCAGACGGCAAGCGGGGGTGCGGAGGGACCATAGCGGAAACGATTGGGCGGATTGAAGCAACCGGCATCGTTAGTAATCCCGGTTCGAGCGCGGGAATGATGTGTTCGACGCGCGTGAGCAGGAAGATGAAGCCGACGCCGGGCGAAGTCGTCCTGTTCGTCAAGAAGCCGAACTGGTGGCAGTCGCACGTTTCTGATTAAGAGAACCAGGAGCCGGACATGAGCATAACGACGAGAGCGCCGCGATGGCTGGTCGTGACGTTCTGGATTGCGACGGGGTTGTTCTGCCTGGAGATGCTGTTCACCGCGTGGTGGGAGCTCGCGATGGTGCAGCAGTCAGTCCCGCGCTTCGCGCAGCTCGGGTTCGTGTCGAACGCGTTCCGGCTTGAGCTGTCGTGGGCGAAGGTGATTGGCGTGCTGGTCCTGCTGCTGCCGATGGTCCCGGCGCGCGCCAAGGAGTGGGCATACTGCGGGTTTGCCATCAACCTGGTGTCGGCGGTGATTGCGCACGCGGCCATCCATGATGTGCCGGCGTCGTTTGTGCCTTCTTCGATTACGAGTGTGCTGTGGGTGGCTTCCTACTGGAGCTGGCGAAAGCTGGGAAGCTTGCGGACCGGATCACCGGCACCCGTTGTTCCGTAACGGGTTGGGAGAAATGTGAGCAAGGCGATCGAGATTCTGCAGAGGCGATGGAGCGCGGCGCGGCGGTGCGGCCGAAGGTGGGCGGCTTTCCGTATCTGGCAGAGGCGCTGCGGCAGGCGGGCGCGAAGCGCAACCTGTGGGCGCTGCCTTCCGGCCAGTGCATGTTTGTCACGGAGCATGGTAACGCCGTTGTCCAGGGGCCGACGCTCGTCAGCGGATGGGCGGAGGTTCCCAGGTTCGATCGCGAGGCGCTGGTCCGCGCCATTCGGACCGACCAGGCCGGCGAGAGCACCTTTCCGGAGTTCCTGGAAGCGACCTGGCGCGCCGGAGTCGTTGGTTACGACGTGGATTTCAAGGCGCGGACGGTGCGCTACTTCGGATGCGAGGGCGAGGAGTATGTCGAGGAGTATCCGGCGGTCGAAGTGCGGTAGGTGGGTCGCTCAGGGATGGCTGAAGCTGTCAATCGCGATTGGAGATTGGTTTGGCGTGGATAATCCGCGAACTGAAGCTGGCGGCCTGCTTTGGCAAGTCGCTGGGCGCGACCAGTTCCACATAAATCCGCCAACGGCTAGCGGATATTTGAGGGGCACCGGCTCGCATATTTTGGAAGGTACCTGGAAATTGACTCCCCTTATTGCATAGGCGTAGGATCTTGGGCGAAGGAAAGGAGAATTATGCCGGAAAAGAAGGTGGTCTTCGTAGCGTTCGCAATCGAAGACGTGCGACAGCGGGACTTTTTGAAGGGGCAGTCTCTTCACCCGAGAGCACCGTACGAGTTCATAGATTATTCAGTCAAGGAAGCCTATTCGAGCGAGTGGAAGGAAAAGGTCAGAACGCGAATTCGGCGTTGCGACGGCGTCATCGTCCTTGTGAGTAAAAAACTCACTATCTTCCAGCGGACAAAAATGGGAGATTGAGTGCGCTAAAGATGAAGGCAAGAAAATCAGGGGGATTTACGCGTACAAGGACGACCGCACGTCTATAGATGGTATAACGACATACACTTGGACTGATGACAACATAAGTGATTTTATCGATTCCCTGTAAGAGGCAACTTGTGAAAAAAGCGCTGATAGTTGGCATCGATAACTATGATCACGTTGGGAGTCTGAGTGGCTGCGTTAGCGATGCTTCGTCGGTAAGGGCAATCTTGGAGCGTAATGCCGACGGCAGCCCAAATTTTGTTACTCCTAAATCTTTGATCGCGGGGGCGACGCAGTCTGTAACTCGTTCCGCTTTGAAAGCAGCTCTGCGAGAGTTATTCTCAGATGATGCAGATATCGCTCTCTTCTATTTCGCAGGCCACGGCTGTGTAGAGGATACAGGCGGCTTCCTTTTCACCTCCGACACCGCTTGCGGTGATGAAGGCATTGCGCTTTCAGAGGTCATCACCTTAGCCAATCGTTCGAAGGCAAAAAACAAAGTAATAATTTTGGACAGTTGTCATTCCGGCATTCTTGGCAATCGGCCCGACGGAAATGGCCTTGCCGAGGTGTGTGAAGGCATGACAATCTTGACTGCCTCAACCGAACATCAATACGCGAAGGAGGCAAACGGCACAGGTGTTTTTACGTCGCTTTCTAGTCCATGCGTTAAGCGGAGCGGCCGCGAATCTGGTGGGTGACGTAACGCCGGGGAGCGTCTATGCTCACATCGACCAATCTTTGGGGCCTTGGGATTAAAGGCCTGTTTTCAAAACAAATGTGAAGTCGTTCGTCTCGCTTCGTAAAGCGATGCCGCCCATTGAACGACATGTTCTATTGCAATTAAACGACAAGCTTTTCCCTTCTTCGAGTCATGTCTTTCAACTCGATTGAAGTTTCGAACCTCACCGGAGCGGTACGGAGGAACCGGGGGTGTCCCTTGCCCGATCCTGAAAACACCAAGACTTTTGCCGTACTCCAAAAGATGGTTAGAGTAAACCTCGTGGTACCGATTGGTGCACCGCACATGTGGCATGCGGCGATGGAGTCTCGGGGGATGTGGGCTCACTGCGTCTGGGGAGCACTGGCGGGCACTTGTGGCGCGGGGGTTGATTTAATGTCGGTTAGACCTGATCTAAGACTAATCTTGGACGGCTTAATTGACCGGCTTGCGTTGATTGAGCACGAACGTTGGGCACACTGGCAGACTTTCGTGCATAAGAACTGTGTAAGGCAAAGCGACGGTTCGCTAACTATTCCGTCCGAACTGGCGGAGAGATGGCAGAGGCAGATCGACACACCCTTCTCTCAATTGTCTGAATCTGAGAAGGAAAGCGATAGGAAACAGGTAGAGCGCTATCTTCCTATCATCGCTGAAGAGCTTGAATGCAGGCTATCTGAGTGAGTGTGCTGCGGGCATCTACTGCGAACGACAAGGTTTACGCCGCAGGGTACGAGTAACCACTGCGAGAAACAGCGGCAGCCAAGGTCGAGATGCTTGCCTTGGTGATGAGCGTACTTAGCTCCTACTTTCTCTTTAGCTCATCGCGTTTCTTGGCAGACTCCAGTGGGTATTGGGGCTCCGTCATTCTTTGCGGGTCGAGGATTTCGTTGATCTCGGCTTCGCTTAATAGCTTCTGGCTGCGGGCGAGTTCGATGATGCTCTTTCCTGTCTTGACCGATTCCTTGACGATTTCTGCTGCCTTGGCGTAGCCGATGTATGGGTTCAGCGCGGTGGCCAGCGAGACGGTGGACTGCGCGTAGAACTCGCAGCGCTTTTCGTTGGCTGTGATTCCGCGGATGCAGAAGTGGTCGAACTGGTGGAGCATGTTTCCCATGATGATGGCCGACTGGATGGTGTTGTAGGCCATGGTGGGCATCATGACGTTGAGTTCGAGCTGGCCGGCCTGGACGGCGTAGGCGACTGCGGTGTCGTTGCCGATGGCCTGGAAGCTGACCATGGCGGCGAGTTCCGGCATGACGGGGTTGATTTTTCCGGGCATGATGCTGGAGCCGGGCTGGAGCGAGGGCAGATAGATTTCCGCGAAGCCGGTGTTGGGGCCGCTCGACAGCAGGCGGATGTCGTTCGAGATGCGGATGACTTCGAGCGCAAGGGCGCGGATGGCGGCGGAAACTTCACCCATGCAGGCGTTCGATTGCATGGCCCAGCGCATGTCTTCTGCCGGCTTGAGCGCCTGGCCGGAGATGCGCGCAAGGTTGGCGATGGCTTTCACGCGGTAGTCTGGATGCGTGTTGATCCCGGTGCCGACGGCGGAGCCGCCGAGGCCGAGTTCGCGGAGCGAGTCGGCGGCGTGTTCGATGGCGGACTTGGCTTTCCTGATGGCGACCGCGTAGGCGGCGAATTCCTGGCCGAGGCGGACGGGCACCGCATCCTGCATATGGGTCCGGCCGGACTTGAGGATGCCATCGAACTCGACGCCTTTTCTCGCGAACGTGATGGCGATTTCATCCAGCCGGGGGTACAGGGTTTCGAGCGCAAGCAGGGTGCCGAGGCGCATGGCCGTGGGAAAAACGTCGTTGGTCGACTGGCCGTAGTTGACGTGGTCGTTGGGGTGGACGTGTTCGTACTCGCCGAGCTTGCCGCCGAGGATTTCGCTGGCGCGGTTGGCGAGGACTTCGTTGGAATTCATGTGGAAGCTGACTCCGGCGCCTGCCTGGAAGACGTCGACGACGAAGTGCTCGGCATGCTTGCCGGCGATGACTTCCTGCGCGGCCTGGATGATGGCGTCGGCGCGTT
The DNA here is from genome assembly GCA_963848685.1 of uncultured Acidobacteriaceae bacterium. Lineage (GTDB taxonomy): Bacteria > Acidobacteriota > Terriglobia > Terriglobales > Acidobacteriaceae > CAWKED01. The sequence goes on from CAWKED010000001.1 coordinate 624,145, forward strand.
CCGGCTCGACGAGGCCGAGGTCCTTGTTGGCTTCCGCGGCGGCCTGCTTGACCATCGCGATGGCCTGGATGAGCAGCGGGTTGGCGTGCATTCCGGAGATGGGATAGTTGTCCACCGCACGGGCGGTTTGCGCGCCGTAGTAGGCGGCGGCGGGGACTTCTACAAAACCGAGGGAGTCTTTTTCTTTACGGACGGACACGGTTGCAGAGTAACGGGTCGAAGGCTGAGGGGTAAAGTGCGACGCGAGATCCCGCTTCTTTTGCCTGGTGGAAACGTGACGTGTATGATGCCGCGAGAAAGGGAACCCCTATGAGAAAACGCGGTCTCATTGCCGTCGGCCTGTTGGTGCTGTCTGCACCCGCCTGGGCGAAGACACACAGCGACATTTTCCCTGTGCCCTGCATGCAATTGTGGCCGGCAGTGAAGGACACACTGCGTAATTCGGGAAAGTATGGAATTATCGGGATCGATAATTCCGAGATGACCGCGTCTTACAACATTGGCGGAACATTAACTGGTAAGCGGATCAACTCCCTGGTCCTCAACAGCAAAGGTCCCTCAAGCTGCGAATTGCAGGTGCAGACCGCTTACAGCGGCGTGTTCAACAATGACGAGGGAGACTTCAAGAAGAGAGTCACCGAATCACTGGCGAAGTTGAGTGCGGGAGCCGCCAGCCCAGCAAGTGCGCCGAGCCCGGCGCCGGCTTCTGGAACGCCTCCAGCTGGAGCTTCGCCTGCCGCTCCACCGCCAACTGCCAAGCCATAAGGAAATACTCGGGCCGGTAGAGAATGGCAGGGACTAGTTCCTCGTCCCTGATCCCTACTCCCCAGCCCTGCTCCCCAGCCCTAATCCCTAGTAACGCCAATGGCCATTGATCCAGCGGCCGCGGCGGTTGTAGTGGCCGGGGACCCAGACGGCGCGCGGGCGTGGCGGGCGTCCCCAGTAGCCGGGCGCCCAGACGTAGCGTCCGCCTACCCAGTTGTAGTGGCCGCCAATCCAAACGCCGTTGGGGTACGGGCGTGGGGGCGGAACTTCGCGCACCGGCGGCGGCGGCGGACCCTGCGCCAGCACGGCGACGGGCATGGCAAGCGGCGCGGCGATGATCGCTGCGCAAACAGCTTTCTTCCAGAGCTTCATTTCTTCTCCTTTGGGAGCGAATTGCTTCGCCCGCTCCTGGTAGGACGCGAGGTTATCGCAGGAGTTGTGCGGAGAGCAATCTTAGCGGGCTGTGCGCGGGCCCGGAAGTATTTCCGCAATGCGCGCGGCGGACGCGGCGGCGATGGTTGCGGCCGCGTTGCCGGGCGGTACGATGACGGCGTGATTGGGCGGCATGGGGATTCCGCCGGGGCATTCGGGGACACAAATGCGGGCGTCGCCTTCGAGCAGGACAATGGTCGCGGGCACGATGCGTTCCGGCAGCGGCAGTGATCCGCCGGCGTGCAGGCGGTGCTCGCGGACGGCGAAGAAATCGTTCTGGATGAGCACGGCCGCGCCATCCGACGAACGCCAGGGCGTGACCTTTCCGGCGAAGGTTTCCGCGCGCATGGCTTCCAGGGATTGCTCGACGTGGAGCGGTCGCGGGCGGCCGTAGTCGTACATGCGGTAGGTCAGGTCGGATTGCTGCTGAGTCTCGAGCAGTACGACGCCGGGACCGATGGCGTGCACGGTTCCGGCGTCTACGAAAACCATGTCGCCGGCGCTGACAGGGACCGACTGCAGCCACTGTTCGAGCGTGTTGCCGGCGATGGCCTCGCGGATGATCTGCGGCGTTGCGCCGCGGCGCAGGCCGAGCGAAAGTTCCGCGCCGGGTTCCGCGGCGAGGACGTACCAGCACTCCGTCTTGCCGCGTGGATGGCCGAGACGGTGCGCCATCCCGTCATCCGGATGCACCTGGATGGAGAGCTTGTCTGTGGGAAAGATGAGCTTGATGAGCAGCGGGTAGTCGTCGCCGGCGTGTGCATCCGGGCCAAGCATGGCCTGTGCTTCGCGATGCATGAGTTGCGTTAATGTTTCGCCTTTGTACGGGCCGGTTTCGACCGTGCATGCGGGGCCGGTGAGCCATGCTTCGCCGATGGGTTCTGCCAGGTTGGTCATGGGGTAGTACGGTTCGAGCGAACGCGAACCCCAGGGGCGCGGGCTGAACCGTGGAGATAGGCAGAACGGCTGCATCGCTGGCTATTGGAGCATAGTTCGGGGCGGTGTGAAAACGATTCCATCGTGCGGGCCAACGTTTGCCTGGAGTTTGCGGAGAGCCAAGGGCAGTTCCTTCCACTGCGCAGCCGCTTCGCGTCCGCTCCGGTCGGGATGACAGTTCTGGTGTTGTTTGATCGTGCCTGCGCGGCGACGGGCATGTGCTGGCTGCCGCGGCTGCCTGATTCTGCTAGCCTCGTCTGTTATGCGAAAACTTGTCCTTCTCTCCCTTGCGTGTGTTGTTTCGCTTCCGCTGTTTGCTCAACAACAGGATGAATCCGCGTTGCTGCCGCCGGGGCAGAAGCTGGACAAGAAACCTCCGGCGAGCATTCTGGCGATGATGCGGGATCCGGCGTATCGCACGCACGGCATTGGCGCGGTGGCGATTGCGCCGGACGGGCACTTGGTGGCGTGGGTCAGCCGTGGCGAGCATGGTTCGCGCGTGGTGCTGAATGATCTTGGCGGCGGCATGGCGGCGGGCAAGACTCTGGCCGCGGCCGCGGCCGCGGCCGACAAGGAGTGCGACACGGGCGATCCGTCGTGGTCGCCCGACTCGAAGACCATTGCCGTGGTCAGCGATTGTGCCGGCGATGGCAAGCAGGACCAGGTCTTCCTGATCGACGTTGCCAGTGGAAGCGCGAAGCAGCTTGCCGCGCTGAAGGGCTATGTCACTGATCTCATGTATTCCCCCGACGGCAAGTCGGTTGGGATTCTTTACATGGCGAATGCGACCGGCCCGGCGGGCGCGACAGCGATGCAGCGGTTGCCGGAGGGGATCATCAGCCCGACGTCCGGCCAGGACCTGCAGCGGCTGGCGGCGTTGCCGGTGGATGGAAGCGCGGTGCGGTTCATCACTCCGGAGAGCCTGTACGTCTACCAGTACAACTGGTCGTCGGACGGCGGGCAGGTTGTGTACACGGCGGCGGCGCCTCCGGGTGAAGACAACTGGTGGACGGCGAGTGTCTATACGCAGGCGGCGATGGGCGGCGAGCCGAAGGTGGTCTTCGACCAGAAAACGACGCCGGGCGTGGAGCATGGATTGCAGAGCGCGGTTCCTGCGTTTTCGCCGGATTCGAAACACATCGCCTTCATTTACGGATTGATGAGCGACTTTGGCCCGACAGGCGGCGACGTAGTGGTTGTTCCCGCCAATGGCGGCGAAGCGAAGAACCTGACGGCAGCGATTGAAGTCCACGCCGGAATGGGTGCACTGGCTGGACAATACGACGGTCGGCTTCAGCGACTTTGAGCGCGGCGGATCGAGCTTCCGCTCGGTGAATATCCGCGGCGGCGAGCCAAAGATTCTCTACAAGACGGACGGCAGCATCAGCGCGGGCGGCGCCGCGATGTCGGTGTCGTTCACGCCGGACAACAAGGTGGCGTTCCAGATGTCGAGCATCACGTCGCCGCCGGAGGTGTATGCCGGTCCTCTCGACAATGTGCAGGCCATCACGCACGTGAACGCCGGCGCAAAGCCTTCGCCGTTCAAGCGCGAGAGCGTGGAGTGGACCAGCGAGGGGCAGACGGTGCAGGGCTTCATCACGCTGCCTGCGGACTATGACGCGTCGAAGAAGTGGCCGCTGATCGTAGACGTGCATGGCGGTCCGGCGGCGGCGTACACGAACAGCTGGGGCGGCCGCGGGCTGGGCGGATTTTATGCGGCGGCGGGATACATCGTGTTCGACCCGAACCCGCGCGGCAGCTATGGCGAAGGCGAGAAGTTCACGCAGGGCAACCGACGCGATTTTGGCTACGGCGACCTGCGCGACATCCTGGCCGGAGTGGATTCCCTGGAGAAGCACTACTCGATTGATGACAAGCGTGTGGGGATTACGGGCGGCAGCTACGGCGGCTTCATGAGCATGTTTGCGCCGACGCAGACGCACCGGTTCGCGGCCAGTGTTGCGGTTGCGGGCATCAGCGACTGGCTGAGCTACTACGGCGAGAACTCGATTGACCAGTGGATGATCCCGTTCTTCGGCGCCAGCGTGTATGACGATCCCAGGCCGTACGAGAAGATGTCCGCGGTCAACTTCATCAAGAACGAGAAGACGCCCATGTTGATCATCGTTGGCGACCGCGACGGCGAGTGTCCCGCGCCGCAGTCGTTCGAGATGTGGCATGCGCTCCGGGAGGCGGGCGTGCCGACCGAGCTGGTTGTTTATCCGAACGAGGGCCACGGCTTGTCGAACCCGCAGCACCAGATGGATTATCTGGCGCGGTCGCTGGACTGGTTTGCTAAATACATGCCGGCGCAGTAGTTAGCGCGATGGAAAGCGGCGGTGGCGGGATGAATTCCGCCGCCGCTTGTTTGTGGACACGGCTGTTGCCCGCATACACGCGCAACCCCTAAAATGGAGTTTCACGGAAAGTTCAGGAAGTAGAGAAGTGGCAGGCTGGAAGTCTGCTGCGCGAGGTTCAATGAAGCGGTATCTTTTGCTGGTCCTGCTGGCTCTGTCGGCGCTCCCAGTCGGAATGTCTGTTACGGGATGCGCGACGGATCCCAGCAATTATTGCCCCGGTACAGGCAATGTCATCCACGTAAACCAGGTGAACAACATTATTCTGCAGCCGCAGAACAATGCTATTTCTCTGGCTTACGGGCAGGTGCGGCAAATTGCGACGCCACAGGCGTTGAACTGCCTTGGCCAGTCGGTGTCGGTTTCGAGCTTCACCTGGGGCACGAGCAATCCGAACCTGCTGGACATTTCGCCCTCGGGCAGCATGTGCGCGGGCGTGTGGGAGAAAAACGTCGGCGGCGGCACGCCGGACTACACGATCTGCGATCCGCCGGCCGCAAGCGCGGTTCCCGCGAACCCGTCGCAGTCGTACTCCGACATTACGGCGAGCGCGCAGAGCGTAACGAGCAATCAGGTCCAGGTGTATGTGCATCCGGTAGCGACCAGCGCGACGGTTTACCAGAGTACGTCGAGCACCATGTGTTCAACACCGCCGACAACCGCCTGCGGCCAGCCGCCGGTGACGACGAACCAGTGCGTATCGCAGAACGTGGCGGCGGCCTATTGCGCGGTGGTGTGCGCAGGCAACGAAGACATCAGCCAGGCTGTCGGTCCGATCACGTTCGCCCCGGCGAATGCAAACATCGTCAGCTTTACAACGCCGAATTTCAGCGATGCCGGCATCGGCACGGCGAAGGCGCCGGGCTCGACGCCGCTCACGGCCGCCATTTCCGGCACGGCGGTTTCTGCGGGCGTTTTCGCCACCTGCCCGCCGGCTTCGATTGCAATGACGGTGAATGGTTCCAACCAGGGCGCTACGATTTCGGTGAACAATACGGTGCAGTTGCAGACCAGTGTTCTCGATACCAAGGGCGCGCAGATGAACAGCATTCCGCTGACGTACAGTTCCACCACGCCGGAGACGCTGACCGTAAGCACAACCGGCGTTGCGGCCCCGATCTTTGCGGGGGTAGGCGATATTTATGCCGCGTGCCTGCCGACTTCCTGCAATCCCGCTTCTTCGACCAGCGACATCGGCAAGTTCGGCGTGGACGGCAACGGCGACCTGATTTCCGGCGTAGGCCAGCCCTTGACCAGCAATCCGGTCAAGATCACCACGCCGGGCCTGGTCGCTTCGAACATCTACACGGTAAGTTTCAGCAACCCGATGATGGGCGTGATCAATTCGGAAACGCCGACGTCTGCGGGCTCGATCAAGTTGCCGTTTGTTCCGAACTCGGTAACGGTAAACCGCAACGCGACGCTGTTCGCTCTTGGTTCCGCGACGGAGCTGATGTTCGTCAGCCCGGGCACGAACACGGTCGTCGGCTACGACAACAATATTCCGAACGCCAAGGTACTGGCGCTGAATCCCTCCGGGTCGTTCCTGGTTGCCACGGTGCCTTCGACGAACCTCATTTATCTGTACTCGGTGCCGACAGCTTTATCCCCGACTTCCTCTTCGACGGGCGCCTACCAGAACTACGGCGGCGTCGCGACCAAGGCGGAGTTCACCCCGGACGGCCAGACGGTTTACATCGAGGGCTACAACACGATTAACGGCGTGCAGGTTCCGGAGCAGTTCGTCATCAACACGGCGACCGGCCTGACGGAGCGCACGGTCGGGGCGCAGTTGAACGATGTCGCGGTGCTGACGCCGGCCGTCGGCGCTTTCTACGCGGCCAGCGATGGCACGACGGCGCTCGGATATTGCACGCAGACGACGCCGGCGTTTGAGAACTTCCCACCGTCGCCGGGCGTTGCCGGGCCTCCGAACGACGCCCTGTATGCGACCACCGACGGCGCGCACGTTCTTGGCGCGGATGCGGCAACGGACAGCTTTAATGACATGCTGGTGGGGATTCCGACCCAGACACCTCCCGGCGGCTCATTCCCTGTGCCCGACTATTGCAGCGGCGCGCCGTATGACATTACGGCGACGAATCGCCCGTACTCGCTGACGCTTCCCGCGGGCGCTGTGACGAACAGCGTGAAAGCAACGCCGGATTCGTCTACTGCGATCGTGACGTACAGTTCAACCGCGCCGGGACCGTTGCCGGCCTACGTTATCGGCACTACGGATGTGCCGCAATCGGTGCCGCTGGCCGGCGGAGCCATTGCACCGCTTTCCGGCGATGCAAGTCCGGACAGCGCGTACTTCTACGTGGGAACGAGCGGCGACAACCAGGTGCACTTCATCAGCGTGGCCGACATTCAGGCTTGCGCTGCCGGAGCGCCGACCTGCGCGGCGGACGTGCAGCAGGTGCCGACCGGCATTGTGAATGCGAGCGGCAACCCGGCCCCGGCAGACGCCATCATCGCGAAGGCTTACAAAGCACTGCAGTAGAGATTTGAAGTAAGGAAACGCATCAGGCGCGGACGGCTTCCGCGCCTGGCGCGTTTTTGCGCGCACTCATGGCCAGCTCAACCGTGGCTGCCAGGGCGATATTCAAGAGCAGCGCCGGGACCGCAGCGTACATCGCGAAAACATGGCCGCCGATATGCAGTGGGTAGACGGAGGCTTTCAGATGCTGCTCGACGGCCATCCATGTTCCGGCCAGCATGCCGGCGGCCCAGCCGCTGAACAGCGCGAAGCCGCTGGTGCGCCGGCGATAGAGTCCGGACAGGAATGATGGCAGGAGCTGCACCATCCAGATGCCTCCCAGGAGCTGCAACTGGATGGCGTACGCGGTTGGAGAAGCAAGCACGAAAGCCAGCGCGCCGAACTTGACCGCGATGGAGACGAATTTTGCCAGCCGCGCTTCGTTCTGGTGAGAAAGCGGGCGGCGCCGAAATTCTCCAACCAGGTTGCGCGTGACCAGGTTGGCTGCGGCGATGGACATGATGGCCGCGGGCACCAGCGCCCCGATCCCGATGGCGGCAAGGCAGAAGCCGGAAAACCACTGCGGGAACATCTGCACAAAAAGCGCGGGCACAATGCCGTTGGGTGAAGCAGAATGCACACCGGCCGCAATGGCCACGTAGCCGAGCAGGGCAATCAATCCCAGCAGAAGGTTATATGCGGGCAGCAGCGCGGCGTTGCGCTGGATGGCCCGTTCACTCGATGCGGCGAGATAGCCGGTGATGTTGTGCGGGTAAAGCATGAGCGCCAGCATGGAACCGATCGCGAGCGTCGAGTAGGGGAGGTACTGCTTTGTCTGCAGGAGGAGAGAGGCTGGCGGCGTGTGCTTCGCGAGCCCAACGCCCGCCGCGGCAAAGATGTGCGCGTAGCCTCCGAGCTTGAGCGGGATGATGACGACCGCGGCTATGACCATGATGTAGAGCATGGCGTCCTTGACGATCGAGATCAGCGCGGGCGCTCGCAGCCCGCTGGTGTAGGTATAGGCGGCCAGGACGATAAATGCGACAACCAGTGGAACCTCGCCGCGCAGCCCGAGCGCGCCCAGAGCGACTTCCATGCCGACAAGCTGCAGCGCGATGTACGGCATGGTGGCGAGTAACCCGGTGAGCGCGACGGCCAGCGTGAGCCAGCGGTTGTTGAAGATGCCGCGGGCAAAGTCTGCCAGCGTGACGTAGCCGCCTTCGCGCGACATGCGCCAGAAGCGCGGCATGACCAGCAGCATCACCGGGTAGCCGAGCGCCGCGTACGGGATGGCGAAAAACGCCGGGGCGCCGGTGCCGTAGACGAGCGCGGGCACGGCAATGATCGTGTAGGCGGTGTAGAGATCGCCGCCCATGAGGAACCAGGTAATCAGCGTGCCAAAGCGGCGGCCGCCCAGGCCCCATTCATCGAGCGATGTGCCGGCAACGCGCGCCAGGCCGGTGGCGTGACGCCGGAAGCCGCCGTGCCACTGCGCGGCAAAAAATCCGGCGATGGTTACAAACAGGAAGAACCCGGCGAAGACCGCGATGGCAATCCACTGTGGGTGAGGAGGCAAGGCGCTCAGAGTATCAGGGAGCAGGAAGCAGGGAGTAGGGGCTACTGCCTACTGCCTACTGCCTTGCTGCCTGCTCCCTGCCGCCTGGTTCCGGGTGGCTAGTCCCTGGTCCCTAGCGGCCGACTTCGTTCCATTCGTTAATGACGACGCCGAGGTTGCCGAGGATCTGCATCGCCGCTTCGTAATTGCGGCGCATCTGCACGCGGTCGCGGCGAGCGTCCTGCTGGGATTCTTCGACGGCGACGACGCGGCCGTAGGGCCATGCGGTGCTGGGCAGGGCTGTGAGCATTTCGCCCAGGTCAGCGGTGCGGATTTCCTGGATGGTGCGGCGCGCGCCCGCGGGCCGCATGATTCCGCCTGCGCCAGCGGAGACCGGGTTGGGATCGGCGACCAGCACCGTGACTTTCAGTGTGTGGGTGCCGACTTCAATGAAAGGGTTCTGCCATGAAGCGGCGTGCTGGATGCTGATGTAGCGGCCCTTGGCTGGCGGTGCGATTTGCGCGAGTTCCTGCCGCTGCGCGTCCACCTTGGACGACGGTTGGGAGGCCGCCGCCGGTGGCGCCGGAGATGACGCGGAAGGCGCGGCGCCGTTGTTGCCGGGCGCCGGCGCGGAGTTCTGCTGGCCATGGCATCCGGCGAGTACGCCCAGCGCGAGGAGTGAAGCGAGTGCGAGCAGCTTCATCGTCCCCGCCATACCGGTGCGCGTTTCGCGAGGAACGCCGCCGTGCCTTCGTTCTTGTCGCCGGTCGCGCATGCTTCAGAGAAGCGCTCGGCCTCGATGGCCATGCCTTTATCGGACGGCGTATCGGCGCCTTCATGGACGGCTGCGATGGTCAGGCGCACGGCCGCGGGCGCGACGGCCGCGATGGCTTTGGCAATTTCTTCGCCGCGCGCGAGCAGCCTGTCGAGCGGCACAACTTCATTGACAAGGCCGATGCGAAGCGCTTCGCCGGCGGGAATCATGGCTCCGGTCAGCAGCAGTTGCATGGCGCGTCCGCGGCCGACCAGGCGCGGCAGGCGCTGCGTTCCGCCGTAACCGCAGATGATGCCGAGCTTGACTTCCGGCTGGCCAAACTGCGCATTTTCACTGGCGATGCGGAAGGTGCACGCCATGGCGAGTTCGCAACCGCCGCCCAGCGCGAAGCCGTTGACGCACGCGATCACCGGCGTGCCGCAGGTTTCAATAAAGGAGAAGATGCGCTGCCCGGTTTCCGCGAGCGTCTTGCCGGAAGCTGCGTCGGCTTGGGCGAGCTCGTTGATGTCCGCGCCCGCGACGAATGCCTTCTCGCCGGCACCCGTGAGCAGGATGGCGCGGACTTCCGCGTCAGCCGCGAGCTCGTGGATGGCGGAGTCAAGTTCGCCGAGGGTCGCGGCGCTGAGCGCGTTCAAGACCTTCGGCCGGTTCAGCGTGACGATGGCGACGGGCGCGCGTTTTTCTACCAGCAGATTTTCGTAGGGCATGAGGGTGCGGGAGGTTCCTCTCGGGCGATTCTCGCCGAAAGAGAAGTGTAGCGGTTTGCGAAAGCTTCCGGCAAAAGGCGCGGCTCCCGTAAGACTCTCCAGACAATCACTCGTCGCTTCCATCGCTTATCCCAGAGACGGCGCACCCTCCGTAACGCGATGCCACGTGTTCCGTCCGAACAAGCCCGTGCTCCTTCTGCCCTCAAGCGCAGTGCTCCGGCCGATCTCATTGCCACCACTGCTATCCTGACCTTTATGGTCAAAGGCATCACGGTGCTGCGGCATTGCGGCACTCCGGAGGAGCAGGCCCGGGCGGCTTCATTTCTGGCTGCGCTGGGATTTGGCTCCGGCTCGGGCTGGGACGATGATGGCGGCTCGGGGCGGTCATTTCTGGCTCCGTTGGGCAATCTGGAGCTGGTCGCCGGGCGCGTTCCGGCCGATGCTGATCTTTTTGTCCAGGTGACGGACCTCGATGCCGTTCACCAGGTCGCTGCGAAGTGGGCTGCGCAGAACGATGCGCGCGTCCGCGACGTCGAAGACACGCATTGGAAGTCGCGGCTGTTTGTTGCCGAGCCTGCGCCGGGTTTCAAGCTGGCGTTCTGGGAGTGGAACGATCCGCTGCGCGACAAGCCTGTTGCCGTGGAAGGCGACCTGAGCGCGCGCGGCATGCGCTTCGGCATTGTGGTCGCGCGATGGAACGCCGTCATCACGAACCGCCTATTGGATGGCGCGCTCGATGCTCTGCTGCGTTCCGGCGCCGCGCGCGATGACATTGAGATTGTGCGGGTGCCCGGCAGTTGGGAGGTTCCAAATGCTGCGCGCGTGCTTGCCGAAACGGGCCGGGTGGACGCGGTGATTGCGCTGGGCTGCCTGATTCGCGGCGAGACGGCGCACTACGAGGCTATCTACACGGAAGTGGCTCGCGGGCTGGGCCAGAGCCAGCAGGAAACGGGCGTGCCGCATGCGTTTGGGGTGCTGACCACGGAGACGCTGGAGCAGGCGCTGGACCGCGCCGGCCTGAAGGCGGGCAACAAGGGATTCGAGGCGGCAGTGGCGGCGATTGAGATGGTGAGCGTGAACCGCAAGGTCCGCGCCGGCGAAAAGTCCTCTGCAAATCATCAAGCGAACGGGGCGGTTACACATGCCCGCTAAGAGCACGGCGAAGTCGTCGCGGCGGAAGTCTCGCGAACTCGTGTTGCAGATGCTGTTCCAGATGGACGTGGGCAAGCAGACGGCCGCAGAGGTGGAGAGATCCTTCTGGGAGACGCGCGACGATATAGATGCGGACACCCGCGGCTTTGCGCAGGACCTGTTCCGCGTCGCGACCGCGCGCTCGGAAACCGTAGACCGCCTGATCGAGACGCATGCCAAGAACTGGCGGCTGGAACGCATGCCTGCCGTGGACCGGAACGTTCTGCGCATGGCGGTGGCAGAGATGCTGGGTTTCCCCCGGACACCTGGGCCGATCATTATTAATGAGGCGCTGGAAGTAGCGAAGCGCTTTGCGGCGCCGGAGAGCATGAGTTTTCTAAACGGCATGCTGGATGCGATTGGCCGCGAACTGAATGTTCCGGCTGTGCAGGGAGTTGCGGCGCGCGAGCAGTGATGTCGGCAGCTTTGCGCAGAGATCGCGCATAGGATGGGGCACCCGGATGTCTTGCGGCATGGCCAGAAGGCAGGTCCCTCAACTTCGCTTCGCTTCGATTGGGACGGAAGGTCGGTTTGATACAGGGCGCCTGTTGCGGATCGTTCGCATTTTCCCGTCACGAATGGGTTACAGGCGTGTAAACTGCGCGAACCTGCATGCAGATTCGGCTTGGCTACAACATCGGTTTTGAGTTGCCGCGGCCCGTCGCGATGGTGGCGATGCTGAGCCTGCATCCTTCGCGCGCACAGGACGCGGTCACGCCGGATGTGTTGCATGTGACAGGGCCGGGCGGCGAGGCGATTCCGCAGGACCTGTATGTTGACGCTTTCGGCAACCGCTGCTCGCGTTTTCTGGCTCCGGCCGGCGCGCTGGCGCTGATGGATGAGTTCCTGATCAACGATCCCGGCGTGCCGGATATTGTTGTGCCGGATGCGCGGCAGGTCCCGGTGGCGGAGCTGCCGACGGACACTCTGCGTTTCCTGCTGGCCAGCCGCTATTGCGAAATGGACCACATGCAGCCGATTGCCGACGAACTGTTCGGGCACATTGAAGGTGGCTGGGCCAAAGTGCAGGCGGTGTGCGACTGGGTGCAGTGGAAGCTGGCGTTTGCGTATGGTTCCTCCCGGCCAACCAAGACCGCGATTGACGCGTATATCGAGCGGGTCGGAGTGTGCCGCGATTTTCAGCATCTCGCCATCACGTTCTGCCGCTGCCTTAATATCCCGGCGCGTTACGCGACGGGCTATCTGGGAGACATCGGTCTGCCTGCTGCGCCGACGCCGATGGATTTCAGCGCGTGGTTTGAGGCTTTTGTCGGCGACCGGTGGTATGCGTTTGACGCGCGGCACAACACGCCGCGCCTGGGCCGCACCCTGATGGCGGTCGGTCGCGACGCCGCCGACGTTGCCATGACGACGGCCTTCGGCGTGGCGAACCTGACGCGGTTTGAAGTGATCAGCGAAGAAGTGACCGTCTAGCCGCGCGGGCAGGAAATCGCAACGGGGTGGTTGCCATGCAGCCGCGGATGCGTCCAAGATGGAGTATGGCGGTGTTTGCCGAGATTTCCGCGCCGAAGCAGCGGCCTGTTGGGACGGTGGTTTCTTTCGCACTGCATGCAGGGCTGGCTGTGCTGCTTGTGCTGGGGATCCGCCATGCTCCGCTGATGCGGGCTGTTTCCCCGGGCGAGAGAACCGGCTCGCGCATTACGGTGCTGTACGAGCCGCAGCGAGCGCCGGCGAGCGGCTACGCGCCGGAGAGTCATGCTGCGCATGTCGCCGTTGCGCCGAAGATTCCTGAGCACGCGGGACCGAGCGCCGGACAGATTCTGCCGCAGCTGGCTGCAGGCGGCTCGCCGAAGCCGGTGGTGACCGATTCGCCGGCTTCACGGAATGCGAACGCTACGACGGGCAGCGATTCGCTGGGCGACGGCAATATTCGCATCGCGCTGGGCGCATATTTTCCGCAGCCGAAGCCTGACCTGACGACGCTGCCGCACGGCTTCCAGGGCGATGTCGTGGTGGATGTGCTGATTGATGAGACCGGTAAGATCCGCCAGACGAAGCTGGTGAAGGGCGTTTCTCCTCAGGTGGACACGAACGTCATCGCGACGGTCGAGACGTGGCGGTTTACTCCCGCGGAGCGCGATGGCAGCCCAGTGGCGAGCTACCAGGAACTGCTCTTCCACTACGGGCCGGTGTAGCGCGGCAAATATGAAAAAAGAGGCGCGACCGAAGCCGCGCCGCAGGTTGAGTTGGAACGCTGTCAGTTGCCCGTGTAGGTGATTGTCGGGTCCTGGCAGTTAGCCCACGTGATGGTTGCGGTCGCGTTCTTGTTTCCGGAAACCTGCACCTGCAGTTCGCCGGAGTCGAAAACGCTGGGGTCGACGTTCTTGCATGTCGCGTCGTAAGCCAGCGGCGTTACGGTCGTGACGACGTAGGTGCGGGCGTTGCCGTCGGTGCCTGTCCAGTTGGCGTTGCCGCTCACGTTGATAGTTCCGTCGGGCAGCGGCTGGCCTTTTTCAAGCGTCGAGCCGGATGCGGGCGTGAACGTGAGCGCGAGCTGATGGGACAGCGTTCCGTCATGCCTGGTGCCGTCGAACACGACCGACATGTTGCCGGCGAGGGATGCAGAAGAGGCGTCCGCCGTGACGACACGCGTGCCGTTACGGGTTTCTGATTCCGTGGATTTATTTATCGTGAAGCTGTATTCGAGGTTCTGCACGTTCTTGCTGAAGTCGAACATGTCGTTGTCGCTGGAGCGCGTGAGGTCGACAGCACCGGTGATGGAGAAGCTGACGCGGCCGCGGAATCCGGAAAAGCCGCAGGGCGGATTGGCATAGGTCAGAGTCTCGCTGGTCCATTTGCCGTCGCTACCTGTGCTGTTGACGGTGATGTCCGGGCAGGTCTGGTTGGCGTCAGCAATGTCGCTCTTGATGGAGGCGGTGGCGTCTGCCTGCGTCAGGCCGCTGGCCATATCCACCGTGTCAGAAGCGATGCCTGCAGCGGCGCCCTGCGTGTCGTCGGAAAGATTGCTGGATGAAGTTGTGCCGGAGGAGGAGCCTCCGCAGCCGGCAAGGATAAGGCTCAACGCGAGGCCGCAAAGGCCGGCGCAGAAAAATCGTGTGCGCATCATGGTCTCCAAGAGTGGGGGATCGTACGTATGTCTATCTGTTCGGTTGTGGAGACACGGGTGCGCGCGAGAGGTTGCGGCTGCCAGAAAATAATTTTTTATTCCACGGTTACGGATTTCGCCAGGTTGCGGGGCTGGTCCACATCGCAACCGCGACGCACGGCGATGGAATAAGCCAGCAGTTGCAGCGGGACGACTTCGATCAGTGGCATCAGGAGTTCCGGCGCGGTGGGGACAAAGATGGTGTGCTCGACGAGGTGCGCAATTTCAGCATCGCCTTCATTGGCGATGGCGATGACCCGGCCGGAGCGCGCGGCCACTTCCTGGATGTTGGACAGCGTTTTCTCATACCTCTGCACGGATTCCGGGTCATTGTCGTCCCGCGTGGCGACGACGACGACCGGCAGGTTCTCATCAATCAGCGCGTTGGGGCCGTGCTTCATCTCGCCGGCCGGATAACCTTCCGCGTGGATGTAGGAGATTTCCTTGAGCTTGAGTGCGCCTTCAAGCGCGATCGGGAAGTGGATGCCGCGGCCGAGGAACAGGAAGTCCGGCGAATTGTAATAGTGTTTAGACAATTGCTCGCACTCGTCCGCGCGCGCGCGCAGTGTGTCCTCGACCTTGCCGGGAATCCTGCTGAGCTCGTCCACCAGGCGTAGCGAGTCGGCATCGGAGACGGTGCCGCGCTTTTGCGCAAGATGCATGGCCAGCAGGAACAACGCAGTCAGTTGCGCGGTGAAAGCTTTTGTGGAGGCGACGCCGATCTCCGGCCCGGCGTTGGTCGTGATGGCGCCATTGGACTCGCGGGTAATCATGGCGCCGACGACATTGCAGATCGCCAGGGTTTTCGAGCCTTTCGCGACCATCTCGCGCTGCGCGGCAATCGTGTCGGCGGTTTCGCCGGACTGCGTGATGAGAAGGCCGATGGCGCGCGGGTCGGCGATGGGATCGCGGTAACGGTACTCGCTGGCGTAGTCCACCTCGACGGGCAGGCGCGCCAGCCGTTCAATCATGTACTTGCCTGCCAGTCCGGCGTGCCAGCTTGTGCCGCACGCCGCGATGTTGATGCGCGATGCCGTGCGGAATTCCTCTTCGGAGATGTCCATGTCGCCGAGGAAGACCTTGCCGGTGTCGAGCGAGATGCGGCCGAGCGTGGTGTCGCGAATGGCGCGCGGCTGCTCGTTGATTTCCTTGAGCATGAAGTGCTTGTAGCCGCCCTTTTCCGCCTGGATTGGGTCCCATGTAATGTGCTGGACCGGGCGCTTGATCGCGTTGCCGTCGAAGTCTGTCAGCGCAACGCCCTCGGGGGTGATGATGGCCATGTCGCCGTCCGCGAGGAAATACAAGTCGCGTGTGTGCTGCAGGACTCCGGGAACGTCGCTGGCAACGAAGAATTCGCCGTCGCCGAGGCCGATGATGGCGGGCGGCCCGTTGCGCGCAGCAACGATTTTCTGCGGAAAGTCCGAGCTGAGCAGCCCGATAGCGAACGCCCCGGTGAGTTGCTTAACGGCGCGGCGCACGGCGTCTTCGAGCTGAACGTTCTCGCAGGCAAGCCGCGCCTTATCGAGCTCAGCCTCGACGAGGTGCGCGATAACTTCCGTATCCGTTTCGGTTACAAATGTGTGGCCCTGCGCGGTGAGGCGCCGCTTGAGGTCAAGATAATTCTCAACGATACCGTTGTGGACGACCACGATTTTGCCGCTGCAGTCGCGGTGCGGGTGGGCGTTTTCCTCCGTCGGGCGGCCGTGGGTGGCCCAGCGGGTGTGGCCAATCCCGTATGTGCCTTCGAGGGGGCTCTCGCGCAAGACCTCTTCCAAATTGCGGAGCTTGCCGGGCGCGCGGCGCAGTTCGAGCTTCTGGTGGCCGTTGCCGCCGACCGCGATCCCTGCCGAATCGTAGCCGCGGTATTCCAGGCGGCGAAGGCCTTCAATAATGATCGGGACAACCGGCCTGGGACCAACATAACCAACGATTCCGCACATGACTTCATTGTACGGAGTGAGCCCTGCTACCGCGGCGCGGCAAATTTCGCGCCCAGGACGGCACTCGGGCACATCGCGACCAGTGCGACGACCTGCGACCAGTGCGCCCCGCGCGGGTCCATGAGCATCGAGAGAAGCGCGACGACGAAAATCATGATGCCGACGGCGACCCCGGCCTGGTAGCCGCCAATTTTCGCGGCGACAAAGCCCGCGGCAATCGAGAACAAAACGCCGTAGACGATCGTGATGACAATGAAAGACACGTGTTGCGGCGTGTGCGGATTGTGGTGCGAGAGCAGGAACAATGCCGCCGAACTGGCCGCGGAGAAGACATATCCGGTCAGCGCGCCGAGGACGATCCTGGGTGCGCTGTACTGCGTGCCGCGGCCGTTATTGCTCAAGTTTATAGGTGAACTCTTCGATGACCGGGTTGGTCAGCACCTCGCTCGCGATGCGCTCGACTTCCGCTCGGGCGTCGCTCTCTTTGGCGCCTTCGGCAAGGGTGAGCTGAAAGTACTTGCCCTGGCGGACATCTTCCACACCTGAGAAGCGCAGCTTGCGAAGCGCGTTCTGGATGGTCTGGCCCTGGGCATCGAGCACGGTTTTCTTCAGCGTGACGTATACGTGCGCCTTCATTGCCTGGATTTTATCAGCGGTGCAGGGATCGTTTCCCCACCCTGTGCGCAAACGGCGAGCATAGGATGGGGCACCCGGGCATAGTGCACGCCCCGACGTACAGATGGGGGCCGAGTTTCTGCACACCACGCGGTACTGGTTGGACATGGCTGCGTCGTGTCCCGGATGATGGAGGAGACATGACGAACTATCTCGAACTGCCACTCGGCGAACGCTGTCCGGAAATTGCAACCGCTGTCATCGAAATCCCGCGCGACGGCGTGAACAAATACGAGTACGACAAGAACCTCCACGTCTTTCGGCTTGACCGAAGCCTGCACTCGCCGGTGCACTATCCGGGGGACTACGGATTTTTCCCGTGCACGCTCAGCGATGACGGCGATCCGCTGGACGTCCTGGTGTTGACGGCGAGCGGCAGCTTTCCGGGATGCGTGATGAACGTGCGGCCGATCGGCCTGCTGGAAATGCTCGACCAGGGCGTGCCCGACGAAAAGGTCCTGGCGGTTGGCGAGAAAAACCCGCGGTACCAGGACGTGTGGAATTATTCCGAAGTCTATCCGCACATGCTCAAGGAGATCACGCACTTCTTCTCGATCTACAAGGACCTGGAAGGCAAGCGCGTTGAAATCAAGGGATGGAAGGATGCGTCACAGGCGCGTGACGCCCTGATGCGTTCCGCGCATAACTTTCAGCAGAAGAAGGCGGCGAAATAAGAGCGCGCCGGGATCGCTATCGAGCGACCGCGCTTCGTGCTTTCGCAAAGCTATACGCCAGCGGTCCGCAGGCGGCGATGGCTGCGCAACACGCCCATGCGGGATAGCCGAGCACGCGGTCACTCCGGCTGAGCCATGCGGCGCACGCCAGCAACACCAGAGTCGGCAGGCCGAGCAGCCATGCAAGACCGGCGCCGCCTGCGATGCGGAATGGCCGCCGCAGTGCGGGCTCGCGGCGACGCAGCACTGCGAGCGCGACAAATTCCAGCACGAGGCTCGAGCCGTACAGCAGCACGTCCATGGTGATCAGGCGGTCGAAGCTGAGTGAGGCGGCAAGCGACCAGCAGACGCCGAGCGCCACGACAGCGGCCCACGGAACGCCGCGCGCGTTGCGGCGGGTAAAGACACGCGGCAGCCAGCCATCTTCTGCCAGCGCGAACGGCAGGCGCGAGTAACTCATGGTCAGGGCGTTGAACATCGCGAGGCCGGTCAGCGCTCCGCCCGCTGTAATTGCGATGGCCAGCCAGCGGCCTCCGATCTGCTGCGCGACCAGGACCCACGCGCCATTGGAAAATTCCGGCGCGGGAATTCCTGCAACCCATGCCGCGGCAATCGGCAATATGTAACTGAAAGTGACCAGCGCAACTGCAGCCAGCATGGCGCGCGGATACGTGCGCTGCGGGCGGTCCACTTCCTGCGCGACGGTAGATGCGTTGTCCCACCCCATCGTGTTCCACAGCGCGACCAGCAGCGCTGCGGAAAAATTTCTAGAAAGCGGGACTGCGGGAGTGGCGTGAGTCGCGGGATGTCGTGAACGCGCTCCACGCCGCCGCGCTGACCAGCAAGCGAATGGCGAGAGAAGCACGCAACTCATCCAGCGGGAAGCTTCGCCGACATCGTAGGCGCCGCGCAGGTTCCAGAGGATGCAGGCTGCGATGAGCGCAATTTCAAGCAGCCAGGCCCGATGGCCCGCGGTAAGTGCAGGGGCAAGCTGGCCGAGATACGCGGTGAATAGCGTCGGGTAGAGCGCCATGTCAAAGATGCTCGCCGTGAGTGAGAGCCACGCCTCCTGCACTCCCCAGAACGGGCCGAGCGCGCGCGACACCCAGACGTAAAAGCCACCTTCGGCGGGGATGGCGGAAGCGAGTTCGCCGACCATGAGCGCGGTCGGCAGGCTCCAGATAAGCGGCAGCAGAAGCAGGAGCGCGATGGCCCAGCCATATCCTGCCTCGCCGACGATTTCCTCCAGGCCATACGGCCCGCCGGAAACCATCAGGAACGTCGCGAAGACGAGCGCGAGAGGCGGCATCCGCCGAAGAGCTGGCGGCGTCGCTTGTGAAGCCTTTCTCGCGATGTGCGGAATGCGCGCGATGCCAGCACTCTATCGCAGCCGCATGGAGGAGCGCGTTGCCGCGAATTTCAGACGGGCGCAGGCGCGCGGCGGCTATAATCCAAGTGTCGCCAGACAACGATGGAGAGTTGGCCGAGTGGCTGAAGGCGGCGGTTTGCTAAACCGTTGTACGGGGTAAACCCGTACCGGGGGTTCGAATCCCCCACTCTCCGCCAGACAGTCCTGACACATGCGAACTTTCCGCAACTGTCCCCAAGAGCCATCGATTTCGGCCGGGAAATCAAGCGGGTGAGGAGCAAGTACGACGGGACGAGCTATGAAACCTGCTCCAACCTGCCGTACGGCGACCAGCAGACCTGCACCGGCGGTTCTGACCCCAGCCCGCTGCACTACACAGGACAGATGCGGGATGCTGAGACGCAATTGGATTATTTCGGTGCCCGCTACTACAGCTCCGCAGCGGGCCACTGGATGAGTCCAGATTGGGCTTCTAAACCAACGGCCGTTCCGTACGCAGAACTCGGCAACCCTCAAACGCTCAATCTTTATGGAATGGTTAACGGGAACCCCGTAAGCAAGCAAGACTCCGACGGACATATCGTCAGCTTCTGGCATCAATACACATGGAGCCAAATGGGAGGATTGCAGTTCTACAATGGCGATAAGAACATGAGCGCCTCGTTGATTGACGGTCCTGGCGGCGACGGAAATAGCGACTCTCCGAACGATGCCCCTTCAGGACATCATGGCTTCTGGGGCCATTTACGGCAACACTTTAATAATTTATTTCACGGTCACGGCTGGAACTACATGATGAACGCTCAGGTGACAACGGCCGTTACCTATAGGTTGCCTGTGGGGCAACTCGTCGGGGATGGAATGGGCGTTGTAGGTATCGCCACAAGCCATACACTAAATCTAGCGGACTTGGGACTCGATATCGGAGATATTGGAGCCGTCGTAAGCGCCATCAGCGACCCAACGCCTGAAAATCTCGCCTGGACCACTGTCGCAATTTTAGGAGGCGAGCCGGGGGCCATTGCCGTGGCTGCAAAGGACGTGGGAGTTACCGCCGCCGATTTCGCCACTTACGATGTTATTGAACCCGTGTTAGAGTCGGCGCCAGCCCCAGAAATTCCCGATGGGTACGGCGGCACGATATCCAACCCGGCCCTAATGGATGAAGGCGATCCTTCGAAGCCGAGTGGAACCAATTATTATGAAGATCCCAAGTAGTGCTCCATTGGGTCGAACATGAGGTATGGTGTGCCAACTTTTGATAAATGTCTCATGGCGACGCTCGCCGGCCTAATCGCCGTTTCTGGATGTAAGCCACATCTCGGGAGCAACGTTTGGGATGGGGCATGGGAGCTAGACACTTCAAAGAGCGAAGCTGTCGGGCGGTCTTTCAATGTCGGAATCGCGTCCGATGGACTCGTTACCGTGAACAACGGGGTCCACACTCTTCGGTTTAGATGTGATGGTAAGCCATTTCAAAACGGCGTCGACCACTCAAGCACTTGTAGAGTCGAAAACGCCAAGCAATGGGTTGTTACGGGCGGCGCCGACGGGAAGGAAGACATCATTGCGACTTGGAATCTTTCCCATGATGATGCGATTCTCACGATTATAACCAATGAAAACCGAGCTAGTGGGAAAAGAAGCCGACTAGCATCTTTTGTGAGAAGGACCGCTGGGACGGGATTTGCAGGCAAATGGCAAGATACTAACCCGCTTGAAGGTCGTCCTCGTTTGCTGAACACCAGATTGGAGGGGTCACATTTGCAATTGATGTACCCCGAAACTGGGCAGTTCTCGGACTCTATCCTTGATGGGCCAACTGCTCCTATCCATGGGCCCAAGGTGCGTCCGGACTCGACCATATTAGTGCGGTCAGCCGATAAAAATAGGCTAGAGATAGAGATATCGGTTGCGGGTCATGTGATTCGTGACGAAACTCTTACTGCGGACGGCGAGGGTCATACACTAACTCAGGAAGCATGGCTCCCGGAACACCCAGATCAGAAAGACCGATTGGTCTATCGTAAGAAATGAAGGTCGTGATTCCGCGCGACGCGGCTCTTCGCTACACGCAATGCTAGGAAGTTAAGAAAGTGAAGGTGTAATGGTCGCTACAATATTCCGTGCGCCTTATGGTCTTCTGCTATTAGGCCTACTATTCGTGGGATTGGGGATCTTCGGAAACTGCACTGGAAAGGCGGTAGGGCGCTGGGCGGTACTTTATCGGGAGAAGGAGCCCGGCCCTTTCTGGCGACTGATAATGACGCATTACGCATGCGGCATCGTTCTATTGGGTTACTTCTGGTACCTTATGAGTCGGCGGTGAGGCGTGGAACACGAATAGCTATGCAATAACATTCTCAAGCTGCTGATATGCGTGCTTTCTGCCCGATGGATACAAACTAGTATGCTTCTAAAGAAACGCTTACATAATATACTATTATTTACGTGTCTGGGTGCAATCTTTAACATGCACGCTATTGCGCAGGATGATCGCGCCAGCCGTGAATGGTTGCAGATGACAGTGGGCGAACGCACTGAATTCTTGGCCGGTTATATCGACTGCAGTCGCTATGAGGCGGACGAGAAAATCTGGTCCTCAGTGAACTGGGATGTGCTCCAGACTCGCGAGTGGTGAGCGAGTTCCCGCTGTGAACAACATCAACCCCGCCAATGGTGCGACTCGGTACATTAGTCCAAGCTCAGGAAAGTCCGTGGTGGTAGACAACGTGACTCAGGAGGTTATCCATGTCGGTGGAGCTGGCTTCAAATACTAAGGCAACCACGATTTATGTGCGCCTCTTAGACGAAGGGACGGATGTCTTCCGACCGAGTTCGGCCATAGCTCTCGGCGGAGATGTCTACGAGCTGCTGCGATCAGAGTCCTACGATCCTGAGGATGAGTGCTGGGAGTTCGAGCCTGGTTCGCGCGTCCATGCCCTGCCACGTCAAAGTGCGGAGGGTGAGTATCTGGTCGCATCCTCGCTAGCTGAGTAGCCGCAGGCCGTCTTTTCGGGGGCGGCCTTGCTGCGTCTGGGGTCTCCATCGGGAGCCGTGGCGACCGGGAGAAAAAGCACGGTGCTCTGCACCGGCTGTAGGCATGACACGTCACCCCAGAATGGGAGCTGTAGGGGAACTTAAAGTTCCTCTGCGGGAACCACAATGGAATGAGCGGCCTACAGCCGATAGCCGCGAAAAGGCTGGCGTTTACAGGTTGCTGTGGGTGAACGTGAATGGAATGAGTCAGTTGGCGGCGAATCGGCGTGTTCTCGGTTCCGTCGCGTAAACGTGGCGGTTACTGCGCGTGAACCTGCTGAAAACAAAGCCCTTGAGCGTCTGAGGCCGAATACCCTCCGCTCCGGCGTCCGTCAAGGCTCTGCGCTGCGCTCCGACCGCTTGCGCGGCACTGCGTGGCCCTGACCGACGCCTCCGCTGCGGGTGTTGCTGGTCATGAGGAGCATGTCTGCTCCTCCGTTCTCAAGAGGACAGGAGTACGACTGCGGAGCCATCGGGGCAGCACGGATTCGATCCCCGGCACTGCACAATCTGTGCGCGTAAACCCTGAGCTCTTACGCGGAAGTGGTTTCGTTACATCCCCGTAACGTTGCCTGCATAGGGTTAAGCCTGGCGCCGCGAAGTTCGCCACGGTGGCGCGCAGGGAATCCGATCCAGACATGGCTACACGCAGACATTTCTTGAAGGGCTCGGCGGGAGTGCTGGCTGCGGGCGCGACAACGACAAACGCCCTGGCGCAACACATGATGCAGATGGCGCAGCCCAGGATTGGGCGGCCGCTGCTGAAGGTGGATACGTTGCCTCGCTATGTCGCGGAGCTTCCGCGCGCGCCCGTCGCGCGGCCTTCCGGCACATGTCCCGATCCCGAACACCCCGCCGGGCGCGCGCCGTTCTACGACGTTCGCATGTGTCAGTCGCAGCAGCGACTGCATCCCGCGCTGCCGCCGACGAAAGTCTGGACGTACGCGCAGGGGTCCAACGCGGGAACTTTCCCCGGCCCGGTGTTTTATGCGAAAAAGGGCGAGCCCATGCTGGTTCGCTGGAGCAATGACCTGCCTCGCAAACATTTCCTGCCGATTGATCATTCCCTGTGCGGCGCGGAAATTGAAAACCCCGAAGTGCGCACGGTCACACACCTCCACGGTGCGAAAGTTCCACACAAGTACGACGGTTTTCCGGAGAACTGGTATCCGGTCGGCCACAGCGCGACGTATCGCTATCACAATGGGCAGGACGCGGCCACCCTCTGGTATCACGATCACGCCATGGGTATCAATCGCTTGAATTCCTACGCCGGCATGATGGGGATGTACCTTTTGCGCGATGAAAATGAGGAGGGGCTCGCGCTTCCATCCGACGAGTTCGAAGTTCCGGTCGTTATTGCGGACCGCATGCTGGATGCCGAGTCGCAGCTTTTCTATCCCGTCTCGGGTGATCCCAGATCGCCGTGGGTGCCGGAATTCTTTGGCAACGTCGTTACACTGAACGGCGCGGTGTGGCCGAAGTTTGAGGCACAGCCGCGCCCCTATCGCTTCCGCTTTCTGAATGCCAGCAACGGCAGCATCGTCCATCTGAACTTCGACAACAAGCGCGTCATGTATCAAATCGGCACCGACCAGGGGCTGATGGCGGCGCCGGCGGAAACGGACATGCTGACCATCGCGCCGGGTGAACGCGTGGATGTCATCCTCGATTTTGGCGCCGATGCAGGCAAGACGTTCCTGCTCAACGACCTTGTGAGTCCTATCCTGCAGGTCAGTGTCGCGAATGGTGTGCCTGAGCGCGTGAACCTGCCGCAGAAGCTGCGCACGATGGAGTTTCTGAACGAGTCCGCGGCGATGCGCAAGCGCACGCTCACGATCCACGAGAAGCAGGACTACCAGGAACTGCCGGTCCGCATGCTGTTGGACAACAAGTACTGGCACGATCCGGTGAGCGAGCGGATGCGCAATGGCGACGTTGAAATCTGGGAACTTGTGAATCCGACCGACGATACGCACCCGATCCATTTGCACCTGGTACGTTTCCAGATTCTCGATCGCCGCTACTTTGAGCCGTTCTACTGGCTCAACGAGCACCGCTTCAGCTGGTCGTCCGACGTCACGCCCATTGATGCGACGGAAAACGGCTGGAAAGACATCGTTCGTGTGGAAGGCAAGTCGGTGACGCGCATCCTGGTCAAGTTCGATGGCTGGCCGGGGCGCTACGCCTGGCATTGCCACCTGCTGGAGCATGAAGCCAACGAGATGATGCGTCCGTTCGAGATTTACGCCTGAGTACTGTCAGCGCATACGAGCAACCGTACGTTTACGAAGTTTTCACGAAAGAGCAGCATTGCCGTGATGAAGCGCCGTGCCCTCAGGCCGTAGGGTGTTCAACGTCGGCACATGCCGCCGCGAGTTGTCCTGCTTCAGTGCGTGCTTTCCTCGTAGTCAAGCTCGATGAAGCCGTCACCCACCCCTTCACTCCCATTCCTCGGAGGAAATAGATGCGACGCACATACCCTGTGATTCAGGGCCTTGTTGCCGGCGTTCTGGTCTGCACTACGGCCATTCTGCCTGCAGAGAGCGCCTTTGCTGAATCAAGCCCGGCCACTCCGGCAACGCCAGTTTCGAGCACCATTACCGTGACTTCATGCTCCAACCAGATCTGCACCAGCTCTCTTACGCACAACTTCGGCAGCGTCCCGGAAGGTTCAACCGCGGCTTACGGCGTTCAGGTGACGAACGGATATTCGAGTGCGGAGCCCTTCAGCGTCGCGCTGTCCGGCAGCACTTCCATCACGATTACGGGCAACAACTGCGGCACGTCGATTGCTTCCGGCGCGTCCTGCGAAATCGTATTCACCTACAAGGCGCCGAATGACGTCGAGTCAGACTCCTCGAACATCACGCTGGCGAGCGCTAGCAATACGTTCAACAACGGCCCAACTGGCCGCGTTTACGGTTCGAGCGCCGCCGCCACGGCGAGCGCGATCTACGTCAGCACCGTCAAGCACAACTTCGGGTCGGTAGATGTCAACACGCCGCAGTTCTTCGGCTGGGCTGTTCACAATGGCAGCAGCAGCCCGCAGGCTGTCAGCTTCGCGATTACCGGCAGCAAGGGCTTCTCGATATTCCTGAATGGCTGCCCGGCGACCCTCGCGGCGGGCCAGAGCTGCGACGTTGATTTCCTCTACGCACCAACGACGGCGACTTCGGATTCGGCCACGGCCTCGCTGACGGCAGGCATCCCGGTGTATGTCACCAACACCACCACGAGCGGCAGCCAGCTAACCCTGCTGGGCACTCCGACCGGCACCGTGGACCTGAGCAAGGCCATCAAGCACATCGTGGTCATCTACGACGAGAACATCTCGTACGACCACTACTTTGGAACGTATCCAAACGCGACCAACCAGGACGGCACGACGTTCACGGCCGCGCCAGGCACTCCGAGTTCCAACAACTACGTCAGCAATCCGAGCCTGCTGACCGCGAACCCCAACTTCGAGAACGCATCTACAAACGGCGCAAACGGCGAAACCAATCCGTACCGCCTGAGCTACGCGCAGGGCGCTGCGACTGCAAGCCAGAACCACAGCTACGGTCCTGAGCAGGAAGCGCAGGACAACGGCAGCATGGACCTGTATCCGAAGTATGTCGGAACAGCGGACAGCTCGTCGTATCCAAATTCCTCCGGCTCCAACGCGACGCCGTGGCTCAACCTGGGCTACTACGACGGCAACGTTACAACAGCGGTCTGGAACTACGCGCAGCACTATGCGATGAGTGACGCCTCGTTTGGCACTGACTTCGGTCCGTCCACCAACGGCGCCATCAACGTTATCTCCGGCCAGACGAATGGTGTCGGCTCCAAAACCGGAAGCAGCAACCTGATCGCGGACGGCCAGGGCGGTTACACGCTCTATGGTGACGACGATCCGTACGGCGACACCTGCTCCACCAAGACCGGAACAACGGTGCAGATGACCGGCAAGAACATTGGCGACCTGCTCAATACGGCTGGCCTGACATGGGGCGCGTTCATGGGCGGCTTTGACCTGAACATCGTGAACTCCAACGGTACGACGGGCTGTCTGCGCTCGACAATCGGCAAGTCGCAGGCTGCAACGGGTTCGGCGGCGTATGGCGATTACATCCAGCACCACGCCTGGTTCCAGTACTACGCTTCCACGGCGAACTATCTCCACACGCGCCCGGCTTCTATCGCGGTCATCGGCACGGCCGCGGACACTGCAACGGGCCCCAACAGCACGACCGTTGCCAACCACCAGTACGACTCGAAGGACTTCTTCGCGGCGCTGGCGGCCGGCAACCTGCCTGCGGTCAGCTTCCTGAAGGCGCCTGCCTACCAGGACGCGCACGCCGGCTACTCCAACCCGCTCGATGAGCAGGCCTGGATATCGGGGGTCATCAACACGCTGCAGCAGACGCAGTTCTGGCCGAACACGGCTGTCTTTATCGCCTATGACGATAGCGACGGCTGGTATGACCACGTCTACCAGTCGGCGCTCAACGGCTCGTTTACCACGCAGGATTTCCTGAACGGCAGTGGCAAGTGCGGCGTTAGCGGGACCACCCCGGTGCTCTCCGGACCGAACTCCAACGGCGCGCCGGTACAGGGCCGCTGCGGACTCGGACCACGCCTGCCGCTGATGGTTATCTCTCCATGGGCCAAGGCGAACTATATAGACCACACGGTGGTGAACCAGACCAGCATCACGCGCTTTATTGAAGACCACATGCTGGCTGGCGCGCGCATCGGAGGCGGCTCGTGGGACGCGCAGTCCGGAGTCCTCGACAACATGTTCGACACCACGCACGGCAGCGCGCCGAACGTGGCTCCCGTGTTGATCAACAGCACGACGGGCGCCGTAGAGTAAGCAAACCGACACCAAATGGGGGCCGCGCTCATAGCGCGGCCCTTTTCTTGGAGGGCCGGGTAAATGACCTGGTAAGTCCCGAAGCTATAGAGCCATTCTTAGCGAGCGCCACACTCGGGCCCTACCATCATCGCCGCGCGTAGCAGTCCTTGCCTAAGTGTCGCTGAATGATCTCCAGGTCCGTGTCATCGGTCAGGCCGTCGTGGTTGAAGTCATACCAGCTGGATGCGCCGGCGTTCCACGGCGGCATCAGCCCGCTGCCTCCGCTATAAGTGTTGTAGAACGACCAATCGTTGACGTCCGCTTCATTGACGAGACCGTCTTCATTGCCGTCACCCGGGCAATCGGGCTGCGAAGCCAGCGTGGCCCGTTGCGAGGCCAGGAGCTGCTCGTAGTTGGACAATGCCTCGCCTTTTAGGCCATACGGACAACCCAGGGTTGAATCACAGAGATTCAGAAATGGCCAGTCGATGCGCGGGACAGGAACATTCTCGTTAATCCTGTAGAACTCGTCTTTCGTTTGCTCTTGCGGGGCCGGCGGCGCCTGGCATGTCTGCGAGGTTATCTGTACCAGTTTGTATTTGTCGTTGCGCGTAGCCACTTGCCCGTCCGGATAAATCTGGAGCCCGTCGACATATTCATCGAGGTGCGCCGCCTGGAGGTCGCAGCAGGAGTTAAAGTGCACTTCTTTCTCCGGCCCATACCAGGTTCCACCCTCATCCTCACAAATAGATTGCTTATTAAAGAGTTGAATGCAGGTTGGAGGATTCGTCAGGTTGATGACGCAAGGTGGCGGCGGGGCTATCTGGATGTTTCTCCCCGTCTGCGTGAAATTCGTTGTCCGCAATTCGGGCTGAGCCGGATTCGTCAGGTAAGGCATCATGGAGACGGAATCCAGAATGTGCGATGGCGGCACGGCAGTGTGAACGTTCACACCGGCAATTTCGCCGAACAGCTCGAACAGGTCCGCGACGTTGACCATCGCCGTGACTTCCCGTCCAGGTTCCGCCACCTGTGGGCCCGCTACGATCAGCGGCACCCAGACACCGGTCTGGTAAACGAATGCCTTGGCGTGATTCAGGTCAAACGGCGCCTTGACGCCCGGAGCAAAAGTGCCGTTGTCGCCGATGATGATAACTGTCGTGTTGGTTTGCTCCGGGTGATAGTTAAGGCTGCCGTTGGAATCAAAAGTCGCGAGGCCGGTAGAAACCAGGAGATTGCCGATCTCGGTATCCAATGCTTCCAGCATTTGATTGCTTAATTCGCGGTCGTCCAGCAGGTTTGCTTCCGTATTTGGCGTGCAGTGGTCGTGGCTGGCGTCTTTTTCGTTGGTTGGAACCAGCGAAGCCGGCGGCTGCTGATACGGGGTATGAATGCCGGCGTAGCTGACCGTGGCCATCCAGGGCTGCTTCTGCGAATTAATCCAATGGATCGCTTCCTGGTTGATGGTTTCGGAAACATAACCACGGGCCCTGGGATCCTGGAGCGGGAGGTTTCCGGTCGCCCCGTTGAGCAGCCGGTACCAGACGTAATACCCGTTGTGGCGGTTGAAATCGAGCGAAACCTGCTCGGTGCAATTTGCATTCGGAACGAAGAGGCCGCCATTCTCGAGGCAGCTTCGGCCCGGCGTGGACAGGCCCGGGCCCCGTGTCAATACAGCGCAGGACGCACCCGCGTTGGTATAGCAGGCGCCATGGTCAGAGCCGCCAGAGTCCGAGTTTGGAATGAAGCCGCAACTGTACGTTCCTTTAGGGAATTGACCGCCGATGGTGGTATCGATCGATGCCGGCGCCCCGAACAGGTAACCATCAAAGTAGTCCCACCCGAGGACCTGGGCGGTGCCATAGACGTAGGGATTATTGTGAGGACCGGCCAGGTGGAACTTTCCAAAAAAGCCGTTCTGATAGCCGACAGTCTTCAGGATCTTAGGCGTCGTAACTTCATAGGGAGACATCTGGGAATTAGCCAGGTCGTCACTCAGAAGTGCGTTGTTGATATTGGTGCGAAGAGGCAGGCGGCCCTCGAAAAACATCGCGCGGGTTGGCGAACATTCCGGCATGGCCCATGTGTTATGAAAGCGCACGCCGGCGCGGGCGATGGCATCAATATTCGGCGTTGCCGCGGGTGTAAGGCCGCCATAGCCGAAGGCCCGCAACTGATCAATTCCGACATCGTCCATGATGACGAAAAGTATGTTGGGACGCGCCGTGTGCGTAGCGTGATCAGGCGCTGCGGCTTTTGCCGGCGAAGCAACTTTCGTCGGGCTGTCGGTCTGCGATAGGCAAATGCCCGCGCACGTCAAGATGACGGCAAAGGCCCCGCTAAGAAAGCGTTGCATAGTCTTCTCCTAACCACGGGGGAGAATCTCTACCAGGCGGGGGGTAACCTTGTTTTCCGAAACGAAAAGCAGCCGAAGTATATACACACGCCGACATTGTTGGCAAAGTCGAGAAATTCCGGGCAGTGTCCTAAAGCTGCGTTTACGGCTGTATTCGCCGGTTGCCGCGTTGTGACAACACGCCGTCTCGCCGGCAGAAGAGAACAACAGAAGCGCGACCGCGGCACATGGCCCGCACATAATGCTCGACAAAGAACGCCTTCGGTGAGAGAGTGGCAGTCGCGAATTCCCGTCGGGGGTGCGCAAGTTCACCAGCGAAAGGTTTTCGAATGCCGCGATACTTTAGAAATTTCTCGGCCCTGGCCGCCGGTCTGTCCGTGGCGACGATGACGCTGCTTGCCCCGTCGCTTGCCGCGCAGGACATGGGGCTCAAACAGAAACTTGGCGAAATCAAGCAGTCTGCCGCAGCCAACAAGGCCGCGCTTGCGAAATATACCTGGACCCAGCAGCAGACGATCAGTCTGAAAGGCGAAGTCAAGAGCACCAAGATGTATCAGGTGCGGATTGGCCCCGACGGCAAGCAGTTACGAACGGAAATGGGCGCGCCCGATCCTCCACAGCAGAGTGGCGGCCGCCTGAGACGCCGCATCGTCGAAAGAAAGACCGAGGAGTACAAGGAGTATGCCGAGAAGATCGCCGCTCTGGCGCGCACGTATGCGCAGCCGGACCCGCAGCTCCTGGAACAGGCCTACGCGCAGGGCAATGTGTCCGTCGTGCCGTCGCCCGCAGGCCTGAAGCTTGTCGTCAAGAGCTACCTGAAACCGAACGACTCGCTGACTCTCCAGTTCGGGCCGAATAAGGCCCTGACCGCGGTGCAGGTTGCGTCGTATCTCACCGATCCGACAGACTCCTTTACCGTCAGCGTGACGTACGCCAAGCTGCCGGACGGCTCGAACCAGATCTCGATGATCCAGGTCAACGGCCAGAGCAAGCAGCTGGGAATCACCTTGCAGAACTCGAATTTCCGGCCCATGTAGCGGAGCTCGGTCGATCTTTCTCGCAAAGCTTTGTCGTGGGGTGGAACGGGCTTGCATCGGCTGCGATGCAAGATGGCCAGAGCCCAATCTTGCGGCAGGCTGGCCGGGTTCCCCCACTGCCGCAATTAGTTTTCCACACGGCAAGCGGCACAAAACAGGTAGCTTGCAGCGAGACGTACCGATTTTGGTGCGGTTGTGCAGGGAAATTGATGTTGAGGCTCCCCCCGAGGGATGCTATTCCTATAGAAACTTTCCGGCTTCCAAAGCAACCTGCGATCCATGTGACTGCATCGGGCACCGTCCGTCAGCAAATGGTCTGCGGGAGGAAAGTGTGCCGAAACGTGAAGCTTGCTCCCAGCCGGCTTGTTTTGGCCATTAGCGAGAGTTGCGGGAACCGGTCCGAACCGGCCCCGACAGCTTGAGCCTTTCTTACTGCCCGAAATAATTCCAACGCAGGGTATCAGCGAATGTTTATTGGAAAGAACATCGGGAAAGCTGCACGTCGCAGCTTCGGCTCCAACACTTTGCACACCGCCATGATGGGTTTCGTTTATGCGGTGCTCGCTCTTGTCATATCAACTTCCGCAGTCGCTTCCGTCACCGCAGCAGCAGCTTCTAAAACGGCCCTCACTGCTTCCCCAACCTCGGTCACCGTCGGCAGCAACATCACTTTGAGTGCCAAAGTCACTCCGTCCTCAGGCTCAACCATTCCTACCGGCACTGTTACTTTCACAGTCAATGGCGTCGGGATTGGCACCGTCACGCTGAACAAGGGTTCGGGGGCCATGACGGAAAGCACCTCCACCGCAATCCCCGGCACCTACACCGTGGTAGCCAAATACAACGGCAGCAGCACTTTCGCAGCCAGCACCGCTTCTGCATCGGTGGTTTTAAATGCAGCGTCAAGTAATCCCACCGGCACGGCACTTTCTTCGTGCGGTGATTTGACGAACAGCGGGACCTACTACCTGTCCAGCAACCTCAGCTCGAGCGGCACGTGCTTTTTTATCGACGCTGACAACATCACGCTGAATCTGAACGGCCACACGATCACGTACGGCACGGGCGGCGGCAGTTCCGCCACACCCGCCCTTGTGCTGGCTGACGACTGGTACACGTCTCCGGGCTACAACCTGGCCAGGACAGGTACCACCGAGAAGCATGGCGGCTTTGTTGTCTACGGCGGCAGCATTATCGCGTCTTCCGCCTCCGGTCCGCGCTCGACGTGCATCTGGGTCGGGCAATCGAATGACGTCAGCCCGGCCCCGGTCATGCATGACCTGACGCTGACCACGACCGCTGCCGATGCCAGCCCGATTTTCGGGACCATCAGCACGTCCGGCTGGCAGATCTACAACAACACCATCAAGTACGGCTCCAACACCACATCCAGCCGTTACAACCTGTGGGGCTACGCGATCTGGCTTGGTGACCAGCCGAATGCTCCGGGCGCCGTCGCGGACAACATCTACAACAACACGATCACCGCTGCGCCGCAGGGCGGAATCTTTGTCGACCACAAGAACGCGTACATCCACAACAACAACATCGCCTTCAACTCGTTTTACGCGAATGACTATTGCGTCGCGAACCTGAGCGGTGATGGCCAGAACATCAGCTCCAACACATGTCATCCGGCCAGCGGGCGCGGCATTGACGTGGAGGCAGCGAACGCCACCGTGGCCAGCAACGTCATCGTGGTAACGGAACTGCCGCAGGATGCCGAGTACGGCGGCTGCGAAGGCGGCGGAGCGGACGGGATTCGCGTTCGTGACAATGTCTACCAGGGCAATCCCACAGCACCGACCGGCGTGAAGATCAGCAGCAACATCATCACAGCCAATGCCACCAAGTGCCAGGCCAACGGTCTTCGCCTTACCAACCTGCAGCCAAATGACAGCGTTACCTACACAGGCAATGTCGTCGTCAGCACGGGGACGGGAACGTCCTCAATCCCCGATTACGCGGTCAGCTTCGATGGCGATAACCAGCCGACGCTGAACTTCAACAGCAATGTCTTCACGAGCGTGTACGCCTTTGTCGAAGTGGACTGGGACGGCGCGAATGTCGTGATGAACGGATCGCAGAACTGGACCAACACGCCGCTGAACTCGGTAGATAACGAGAACGGTTTCTATGATTCATCCGGCACGGGGCCAACGTTCTCGCAATCCATCGTGGTCGATGCTAGCGCCACAGGCAAGATCAAATGCGGAGTTAGCGCGTCCGGACCGACGCAGTTCGGTTCGACCAGCAAGACGTGTAATTGAATTCGGGCGGCAGGGTCCGGGCAGAGCAGTCCGGACCCCTACCAGCCCGGCTGCTTTTCTTTGCCCAGCATTTTCCTTAAGGTTTTCTCGAGTGATGGCGGAAGGCGGCGCACAACAGCGCCGCCTTTTTCCATGAGCCATTCCTTGCCATCGTTGCGGCGCAGCAAGGTGCGGTCCTTCCGGTAGCGGTACACGGGCATCATGGTGCCGCCGAACTCGCGCAGGAAACGGTGCGAGCCTCCCATGGACATCTTCTGGAAGCCGTTTGCGCAGGCCCACTCCACCGCCCGCCAGACCAGAACATCGTTTGGCTTCAGGTTCTGGTACTCCGGCAGCGAGCAGTTGCGGGAGTAATCCACCATGCCGCCGGGAGCGAAGCGGAAGACGCTGCCCGCGATCACTTTGCCTTCGTGCCGGGCGACGAAGAGGATGCGATTTCCCCCGGCCTGGGTAAAGGCCTCCTGTTCGACTTCCCTGGAATAGCAATGCAGCCCCTTGGCGCCGCACCAGCCCTTGTAGATTTCGTAGAAGGCGTCGTAGTCCTCGGAGGAAGAGGCCGGCGCCACTTCCAGGCCGCTCTTCATGCCGAAGCGAATGCTGTTCCTGCGCTTCTTGTCGCAGAGTTTCAGCAGGGCGTCGGGCCCGAGAGACAAATCGAGCACCGGGATCGCGCCAACTTCACGCTTACGATAGCCGGCCCCGGCCAGCTCGTCCCACAGTCCGCCCGCCCAGCTAAAGATGCTGATCAACGGCGCGTTGCCTGCCTCGCGTTCCAGGCCGGCGCGCAGCGCTACCACGGTCTCCGCGGTCGCCTCGGGAGACAGCTGGGCCTGCGGCCGCGTCGGCAGTCCGCACGTGATGGTGTTGCCTTCATGGACGCCGGTCAGAACTCCGCGCACCCCCGCGGGAGCGACTGCAAGGATGGCGAAGGGGGCCTTGCCGGCGAAGTAGGGCTCGAGAAAAAACTCCGGCAGCGTGTAATGCGAAGGCATCGGCACGCCGGCGAGCAGTTGCTTCCACGACTCCTGCAGCAGTGGCGAGGGCGCCTCGTGAAGGACGAGAGTCTGACAGGTATCCAGGTCTTCCATGGTAGTGTTTGGCCGCATGCGCGGTTTCATCTTATCGGGACATGCGCCTGTCAGCTTAGCCATCACTGCTCTGATGCAGGAAATCCCGTATCCTCAGCAGCAGCGCTCCTGTTGCTGACCCGCACTCGTTTTCAGCCGCACGACCGAATGCAACTGCATGCAACATTCAGAGACATGGAAGACAGGCGCCGAGGGCGCGCTCATTCGCAGGGTTCTCTACCCGCTGTGGACAAAGCGGAACCATCCTGCGTACCTGCGCTATGCGAAGTCTTTTGAAAAAAGCCAGTTTCTGCCCGCGGAAGCCTTGCGTGCCCTGCAGCTTGGCATGCTCCAGGAACAGATCCGTCACGCGTACCAGCATGTTCCGTACTACCGGCGGCGGATGGATGAATTTTCGCTCCGCCCGGAAGACATTCGCAGTCTTGAGGATTTCGCACGGTTTCCTGCCCTGACCAAGCGCGACATGCAGCACTACAAGCAGGAAATGCTCGCCGATGATATTCCCGAGAATGACCGGGAGAACAATCAGACGGGCGGTTCCACGGGCAGTCCGCTGCAGTTTTGGGTTGACAAGGAGCGGTTCGACTCGCGCCGCGCGAGCACGGACCGCCACAACAGTTGGGCGGGCCTGCGGCCGGGGGACTGGTATGCGGTGCTCTGGGGATCAACACTCGATGTCGGCGCGAAGGCGGTACTCCCTGTCACATGGCGCGAGCGCTGGCTGGAACGCACCCTTACCCTCAACACCTCCGTCGTCAAGCCGGAAGACATGTCGGAGTTCGTCGCGCTCCTTCGCCGGTACCGGCCTCGATATCTGAAGGCCTATGCGCAGGCTGCGGCGACGTTCGCGCAATATTGCGCTGATAACCATCTGCAGGACATTCGGTTCGACGCCATCATCACGTCGGCGGAAGTGCTGACGCCGGAAAACCGCGCGCTGATTGAGGCGACCTTCGGCGGCAGAGTATTTAATCGTTATGGTTGCCGCGAAGTTTCGGTGATTGCCAGCGAATGCGAGTTCCATAGCGGCATGCATGTGAATGCTGACGCACTGCTGGTCGAGATTGCGCCGGTGCCGGGCGGGGAGAACGGGCCGGGCCGCGTGCTCGTGACGGATCTGCTGAACCGCAGCATGCCGCTGCTTCGCTACGAGATCGGAGACCTGGCGGAATGGGCCGCCGGTGGCCCGTGCCCTTGCGGACGCAGCCTGCCGCGCCTCGCTTCTGTTGCCGGGCGGACGACGGATTTTCTCGTGCTGCCGAACGGCGCCATGATTTCCGGCCCGTCGCTCGCCCTGCTGATTGGCCAGACGGCGGAGGTGCGCCAGGCGCAATTTGTGCAGCCGGAGCCGGGAACCATCTACCTGAAAGTCATTCCCGCGGCGGGCTATGGTCCGCACACCGTCGATAGTTTGCAGCGCCGCGTTGGAGACTATCTGCAAGGTTTGGCGACGCTGGTCATTCAAACGGTGGATGAGATTCCACTTGAGCCGTCAGGCAAGTACCGCTTTGTGAAGCGCGAGTTCTAGAGTTACGCGGCGGCGCGGCGGAAGTATCGCGTGACCCGTTCCGCGCCCGCCATGTTGAATTCGAGCTTCCACAACGGCAGCGCGAACGCGACCAGGCAAAGTCCGCCGGTGAGAAACAGCGCCGGGTAATTAGCCTTCAGCAGATAGTGCGTGATGACGAAGGGTATTACCAGGCACGCAGCCGTCCTCAACAGTGCACGCAGGGACATCGCGTAGAACCGCGGCGCGGAAATCTCGAGCTTTCTCTGGATGATCCACGGCTGAATGCAGCCCCGAATGATGATGCTCGGAACAAGCGTGCCGATGGCGACGCCGATCATGCCGAACGGCTTTGCCAGAGCGAGGCTGAGCGCCAGATTTGCCACCGCTTCACTGATGTTGATCTTCGCGTAGGTCTTCTGGTGCAGCGTTGCGTACAGCGCGTTTACGGCGGTGAACTGCCACAGGTCAATCGTCATCGCGACAGTAAGGATGACCAGCACCATGTAGGAATCTTCATACTCGATGCCGACCCATCGCTGGATAAACGCTTTGCCCCAGCAGATCAGCCCGAACGCGACAAAGCCCCCGCTGCACACCGCGATGCGCGTGCCCATGAACAGGCTGCGCTTCATCCCCTCGACATCTCTTGACCCCATCTGCATCGTCAGCACCGGGGTCAGGACTCCAATGATGGAGGTGATGCCGTCCATGTAATACATGACCAGCGTGGTCGCGATGTTGTAGTGCGTGACATAGCGCAGGCCGTAGAAAAACGAAACCACGATGGCGTCGCTTTGCAGGCGGATGCGGTCTGCAACCTGGCCGACCAGTACGGGAACGCCAAAGCGAACGAGCTTCTGCCCGGTTGGTTTGTCCCATCCGCCTAATGAGCTTGCCGGGATAAACGGATACCGCCAGTGCACCGCGAAGCTGACGAAGATGTAGCCAGGTATCCACGACAGCAGGTTTACGACCGCCACCGGGACAACTCCGTATCCGTCGTACAGAACCCACACGGTTCCCACCGTGCGCAGCAGTGCCGAGAGGATGAGCACAAACGAAGTGATTTCGAAATGCGAGCCGGCGTTCAACACGCCGAACGGCGCGCGCATGGGAAAACCAATCGCCGTCTGGAAACCGACGATCAGAACAACAAGCGCAAGTGTTGTGGCGTGATCAGGATGGACGAGCAGAATTCCGCTGCAGATGAGCAGGGTCATGACGACCAGCGCTGCGCCGAGCGCGCTGAAAGCCGAGAATCCAGTCGAGTAGATTTTTGTTGCTTCCTGGTGCTCGCCGGCGCCCAGTGCGTGGGACATGTGCGTAAAGACCGCGCCGGAGAGCCCGAGATCCAGCAGGCTGTAGTAGCCGACGAACGCATTCGCCAGCGCCCACAAGCCGTACTGCACGGCGCCCAGCTTGTGGATCATGTACGGGCTGAGGGTGAAGCCGATGACCGTCAGCAGCAGCAGGTGCAGGACGCGGGCCGAGGAGCCCAGCGCGAGCTTGCGCACTGAAAAAAGCGCGCCATTCTTATGAGCGGCTGAGG
This sequence comes from uncultured Acidobacteriaceae bacterium, assembly GCA_963848685.1. Lineage (GTDB taxonomy): Bacteria > Acidobacteriota > Terriglobia > Terriglobales > Acidobacteriaceae > CAWKED01. The sequence continues at coordinate 660,825 of CAWKED010000001.1, forward strand.
CCAATCTCTATTCTTTCCAGGCGGAGTTGCGAAGCTTCATCGGTCAGATGCGGGATGTCGTCATTTCACCACATCGCGCCGTCGACTTTCCCGGCGTGTGCGGGGGAGAACAGCCGGCGATAACCGCGTCCCAGGCGACATGGATGCACGATAATGCAGAGTGTGGAATCCCGCCGTTCGAGCATAGGGCACAGGAGTTCCGATTGCCTGTAGTCGTACTGCTGGTCATTGTCGCGCTGGCGATCTGGGGAATCTCGCGGCCGTTCATGGGGCTGCTGGGACTGGTCGTCGTCTACGTCATTCAGCCAGGGGAGATTTATCCCGTCCTCGCCCCGCTGCACCTCGAGCGCTCGCTGGCCGTCTTTGTCCTGGGTTCATTTTTCTTTCACAAGAACCGCTTCCACTTTCCCCCGGTCACGAAATGGTTTCTCGCGTTTTACGGCGCGATGATTGTCTCCATCCCGCTTGCCTTCTGGCGTGGGAACTCCATCCTGTTCTGCATCTCGTTCCTGGAAATTGTTGTTTACCACCTGCTGATTGTCAGCCTGCTTTCTCTAGAGGACCGTTTCAATAAATTTATCGTCACGTTCGTTGCGTTGATGGGCTGGCTGGCCGGGACCTCGATTTTCCTTTACCTGACGGGTGTGCGTATTTTCACCATGGGAATTGAGCGCGCCGAGGGACTGACCAGCTCGGGCGGCGACCCGAACTCGCTCGGAATCACGCTTGTTTCCGCCATGCCGCTCGAGTTCCTGTTGATGCTGAAGGGAAACACGAAGTGGACGCGGCTGCTGGGGCTGTCGGTGTTCGGCGTCAGCCTGTGGGTCATCATCTCGACCGGGTCGCGGACATCGTTCTTCGCTTTTGGACTGTGCCTGCTGCTGCTTGTTTTTGCCGATTTGAAAAAGCGCGCAAAGTTCTTGCCGCTTGTCATCGTTCTGGCGCCGCTGCTCTGGCTCGTGATTCCGCAGCAGTACAAGACGCGGTACGAGACGGTCGACAACCTGAAGACGGACGATTCCTACCAGAACCGCGTTCTGTCGTGGGAAGGCGGCGTGCAGATGTTCCTGCACAATCCGGTGACAGGCATCGGGCCGGACAATTACACGGCAGCCAACGGCGACCAGTACTGGCCCGAGCTGCCGCGGCATTTCCTGGACGCGCATTCGCTCTTCTTCAAGCTGATCGGGGAACTCGGGCTGGTGGGAGTGGTAACGTTCGTCGGCTACCTGTTCAACCTGTTCCGATTGAATGCCCGCCTGCTGCGAAACCAGGCCGAACGGGCGCAAGGCGTGATCCTGCAGAAATTCCCGCTGTACTGCAATCTTTCGCTGATCATCCTGCTCTTTGCCGGTTATTCGGGCCACAACCTGTACCGCAACACCTGGTACATGTTGGGCGCAATGAGCGCGGCGGCTGGTCTGATGACGACTTTCAAGGACAAAGACTCAGAAGCCGACAAAAAAGTCCGCCCGGACGAGGCCCGCGCGATCACGGCACCGTGGATTCCCGGATACGACGAGCCTGAGCACGAGCTCTCGCTTCAGCCGCGGCGGGAATTCTCATGAAGCGGTTGGGCTGCTTCATATTTCTAACGGTGTCGCTTATCCCCGTCGCAAACGCGCAGAAGCCAGCCTTCCCTGTAAAAAAGCTGACGAGTTGCGAACGCTTGCAGCGGGGTGCAACGCGCTACGTCCTGCAGAACGACGTCCAGTCCGCCGGGACATGCTTCTCCATCGAGGCGGACAACGTAGTCCTCGACCTGAACGGGCACACCGTTACTTACGCGACGGCGGAAAAGAGCATTCCCACGTTCGGCGTCCTTGCTGCGGACTGCTGGTTCAAGCCGATTGCCGGCAATCCCTGCGGCGGCGTGCATCGCAGCCCCACTGTGATGAATGGCAGCATCACGCAGGGCGATGCCGCTGCGCCGTTTTCCCACGCGCTGCGTTTCGGCCAGGGCCAGGCCCTTACCGGCATCAAGGTGCACAACCTCACCATCCGCATCCATGCCGAGGATTCGATCGCCATCTACAGCGAATATCTCCCAGGCGGCAGCGATGTGTATGGCAACACCATTTACAACAATGTTCGGACAATCAGCAGCCGCACTCAGTTTCGTGGCGCGAGCATCAAGCTGGATGCCGAAGACAAGGCCAGGCTCGCCGATAAAATCCATGACAACGTCATTCGCGGCGGCGCGCAGATCGGGATCCGCAGCGACAATCCCGCCGGAACGGAGATCTCACGCAACGACATCAGCCAGGATGCTGTGTACACGAACGGCTTCTGCATCGATGCTGCCGGCCGCGGGCTACTGATAACGGGGAATTACTGCCATCCGGTGCACGGCCGCGGCATCCACGCGAATGAATCCGACATTCGCATCGAGAACAACAAGATCGTCACCGTGGACAGCGATAAGAATGCGGAATATCACGGCTGCGAAATTCATGGCACCTACGGAATTCAGCTGGAAGACGACGGAAGCCACCCGACCAGCTTCACCGTGGTCCATAACAAGGTGACGGTATACGCCAGGAAGTGTGCCGCCGAAGCGCTGCGTCTGACGAGCCTGCGCAATGCGGCTTTGCAGATTCACGACAATGTATTCGCCGCGGTCCAGCAGCCGGCGCCGGGGGATGCCGCGCAGCCCGCCCGCGCGGTGTCCATTGGCGATGCAGACGGCGCGGGGGCGAGCATCACCGCAAACACCATGCGCGGCGATTCCGCAATCTTCCACGTCGATTGGGATGGCGGTAATGCCTGGACACTCGCGCAGAACGCTTTCGGCGCCGCATCACCAGGCAAGCAGCCAATGCTCGCGGAATTTGAAAACGGCGCGCGGCCCAGCCACGACATCCGGTTTGCTGACAACAGCATGGGCGGGGTGAACCCTGCCTCGGCGCGTTTTGCGCAGGAATCCGGCGACAGTGCCTACATGGTCCTGCAGACGCTGCACGTGCATTCCGGCAGGCCTGCTGCGGGACTGGACGGAACAGTGATCGCGGAGGGCCGCTCCATTGTCGCCGCGGAACACAACGGCACGCAGGACCTGAGTTTTCTCCTGCCCGTGCTGCGGGCGCAGCACGAAAAGCCGGTTGCCCGGTACGCGCCTTATACGTTGACAGTGCGGGCCAGCGGCTGCGCGGAGTATAGGGCGACACTGAAGTCCGTCGGCAGCCAGCCTATGAATGTATCGCTAAACTGCCGGTGAAAGCTCCGCGGCAGCCTCGGGCGAACCACTTTCGCGCGGCACTTCGGAAATGCACAGCCGCAGCTTTCCGGAAGCAGCGCGAGGAATATCGTCGACGCGAACCATTTCAACCTTGATGGGCAGACGAAACACGCGCTCCAGCGCCGCGCGGACGCGAGTCAGTTCGCCCTCCGTCTCCGCATCCGTGCCCGAAGACACGTAACGAAGCTGGATGTGGTTGATGGTCTTCTGGATTACCTGGATCTTGGTGACGAAACGGAAATTGTGGGTCAGGCCGATGATCTGGTTGGCGACCGTGAGGCCGGGAACCTCGCTGCCATCCGGAAGAATCAGCGTATCCATGATCCGCCCCATGACAGACTTGACGCGCGGATACCAGCGTCCGCAAGGGCACTCGCCTTCTTCCAGGATCACGCAATCGCCCGTGTCATACCGAATCAGCGGCATGCCGTAGTTCATCAGGTCTGTGATGATCAGGCGGTATAGCGGCCCTTCGCTGGACGTGCTGTGATATTCAAACTCCGGAAAGCAACCGGCCGGATGAAAATGCAGGCCCTGGTGGTGTTCGCACTCGGTGGCGATCATGCCCGCTTCCCGGCTGCCGTACTGTTCGGTTACGGGGCACCGGAAAGCCTCCCGGATAATGACTTTGTCTTCGGGCGTGACCGGTTCCGCCGTGATGATGACCGCCTCAGGCGTGTGGTAGCGGCCGTTGCCATGCTTGAGAAGAAACCGGGCGAAGCTGGTGATGGTCACGCTGTATCCGAACAGGACCTTCGGCCGCGTCTTGTTGAGGCGAGCCATGAAAAGCTCGAAAACCTCGTCGCTGATCTGTCCGGCCGGCGCCGGAATCTGGCCTTTCAGGTATTGCTCATAGAATTTCCAGCGCCAGCTCGGGTTCATTTCCAGGTCGCGCTCGGCGCCCCAGACCATCATCACCTTGTCGCCCTGGTCGTAACCCATCCATCGGTTCAGGTGATATTGCAGCGCGATCTTGTCCCGCAGGCCGTTTGTGTCGCGATACAGCAGGACCGGCGTGCTTGTGGTCCCGCCGGTCATCGCGGTATGCAGGCTTTCGCGGGGAAACTTATTGGAGAGCATCGCGTCGCCGAACTCGCGGATAGTTTCCCGGCTGGTGCAGGGAACCGGCAGCGGATCCCCCATGCGCCAGTCGGCCGGCGTGGTTCCGGCCGAGTCAAAGGCGTTCCGATAGTACGGAACGGTCTCATAGGCATGCTGCAGAATGGCCTGCACGCGGCGCGCCTGTTCGGCGCGCTGCTCATGCGATGGAAGAGATTCGAATGCCTCCAGCTTTCGCAGCCGGCCGCCTAAGCCTTTGTGGCGGTCCGGTTCAATGAAGGGGAGGATGACGTTATTCTGCAGCCAGGACACTCGACTCCTTCGCCCTCCTTGGCCTCCCGGAGCCGGTTACGCAGCTTGCAGCGCTGGGTGAAGCACCGTCGCACGGCTCGGACGTATCAACTCCGAATACACCTTAGCCATGGGCGCAAAGTCGAACTTCGTCAGCAGACTTTCGAGCTTGGCTTCCATCTCATCCGTGCCTGAGTTTTGCCTGATCTGCGAGCTCCACGTCAGGTTCATCGGGACTTGATGGCTGTCTATTTCCCATGGATGCACATACATTGTGAACGGTTTGCCTTCGTGCTGGTTGATATATTCCAGGCCCGCCTCAACATAGGAATACGGCAGGAGGCGAAGGTAGGCGCCGCCACTTACCGGCATGTTCTTCCCGGCTACCCGGCGTGTGGCTACCGGAATTTCCAGGAGGCCCTTTTTCCCTGTCATGTAGGGGAACCGCGGAGCATTCGGATTGCCGTAGAAGCGGTGCTTCACCGGGTTGACGCTGGAGTCGTATTCAAATTCCAGCTCAGAGAGAACATCGAACGCCCACTCGGTGCCGGGAGTGATGGAGAAGCTCGGAGCGCGGTACCCGGAGACACGGAAACCGACCAGGTCCTCAATGCGCGACTTGGCGGTGCGGGTGTCTTCACGGAACTCGTCGGGAGTCAGACGGAAGACCGGCCGGTGCAGATCGCTGTGGCAGGCGACTTCATGCCCACGCTGCGCGATCTCCTTGACGAGGAGCGGATGCCGCCGTGCGACGTATCCCAGGACAAAGACCGTTGCCTTCACGTTGTGACGCTCCAGCATGTCCAGCATGCGCGGCGCGGTGGCCGGCAGCCGGGCCGGCATGGAGTCCCATTCGGAATACGGAACGGCCTGAGTAGCCACTTCCGTGTGGAAGTAGTCCTCAAGGTCAATTGTGAAGGCGTTGGTGATGCGCTCCGCCCGCGACGCGGCGGCTGCGCGCAATTCTTCCGCGCGATCAATCGGCGTGACGATGGAGCGACGTTGTGACGAGAAACGGAACGAGGCCGCAAAGCGGCTTGCAGTCGGTACCTTTACAAAGCTGAGAGTGATGCACGCCGCACCAAAAATACCCAGGCTGATGGCCGGCGGCAGGCCGCCGTCAGACAACACCGAGTGAAGTGCGAACACGAGGATTGACAGACCAATTGCAGAAAATGCGCAAATACGCCAGAACTTCATTACTGCCCCCCGACAGTAGGCACACCAGCTTTTGCAATAGCCCCGCAGGGCAACTTCGCGATTGCGCGAAGAAAACGGGCAGAACTCAAGTGAAACAAGCAAAGCGGAAAAGCTGGCAGCCTTACAACTACCTGATAAGCGTTTTGGCGGAAGGTTGAGAGCCTGATCCTCTATCGGACTTGGACTTTCGCGCTCACCACGGCTTTATCAGTAGATGTCCTGTATCCCCCGAAGGTGATACGGACCTCCCCCAATTGGGAATTGTCGCACACAGACTGGGCAGCGTATCTACACTAAAGTTTAAACTGCAGCGAATTCTGGTCACCTCGCCGGAACCCCCTGTGGAACCCTCCCCTGCGAAATTCAGCCAGGCCTCACCCAAACCCGATAAAATGCCTGTCGGGGGCCGGACGGAACGCGAGCGGCTTCTGCGTTCGCATCTAACTCGCCTGGCTCAGTTTTTCCTTCCAGCCAGGACGGCCGAATGTAGAGGCTTCTGCGAGGCCCGGCTGCACCTTCCGGGCGCGTTGAACGCGGCCCCAATTGAAGTTTTCGAAGGGCCATGGAAGCTCTTCTGAATGCGGGTTCTCAACGATGCCGATGGCTGCAAACCGAAATTCACCTGTCCGCTGGCGAAACAGCATGGCGCTGGCCGCCTTCGCCGTCGCCTGCCTGCTTACCCGTTCCGCCGTAGCACAGCAGGCCGGGGACGACACCCCGCCGCCGGTTTCTCCGGGCACCGCCGGAACCGCCGCGCCTGAATACCGGATTGGGGTGGACGATGTGCTGACCATCAGCGTCTGGCATGAACCGGAGCTGTCCCGCAACGTGCCGGTCCGCCCGGACGGCAAGATTTCGCTGCCGCTCGTCGGTGAAATTGTCGCCGCGGGCAAGACCGTGTCCGAATTGCAGGAAGATCTGAAGGCGGCGCTCAGCAAGACCATCAAGGTGCCGGAGCTGACCGTGATCGTGGCTGAAATCCGAAGCCGGCGCATCAACGTTATAGGGGAAGTGAACCGCCCGGGGGCTTATCCGTTGACCCAGTCGATGGGCGTGCTGGATGCCATTGCGCAAGCGGGCGGTCTGCGGGATTTCGCGAAAAAGAACTCTATTTATGTCCTGCGGGAGGCGCCCGACGGGCAGCGTAAGCGAATCGACTTTTCCTATAAGAACGTGTTGAAAGGCCACAAAGGCGCGCAGGACGTCGTTCTGCAGCCGCACGACACCGTGGTTGTGCCGTGAGGATGCCCGGGCTTTGGACCAGAAACATGCCGGCCGGAAGACACGGCATCCTGTTTTTCGGCCTGGCACTTGCTTGCGCCGGGTGCGCCGTACGGGCATACGCGCAGGAACCGGCTCCTGCGCCTGCAGAGCCCACGGCCCCGAACCCTGCGCCCCAGTATCCCGGCTCTTCCGGCTATGACTTTGAGAACAGCGACGCCAACAGCCTGGCGTTCGTAAATTCCAATGCGAATTCCGTCCGGTACGTTGACCGCTCGCACGGGCCGCTGAATATCGGCCTGGAGTTCCGGACCAGTTACGCGGACAATGTCTTTGATTCGCCCCAGCAGACCCAGTCGGGGGTGTATTTCCTGGCCGGAGCGCCGATCAGCTACATTCACGGCACGAACCAGTCCCGCTTTGTTGCGAATTACCGCGTGGATGGCGCCATCTACCCGTCCTACTCGGAAATCAATTCCGTGTCACAGGTGTACCTGCATCGCTATGAGCGCAACACTTCCGAGGTGACGAGCTTTTACTGGGACTTTACCGCCGGCCGGGTCAGCAGTCTCGGCCAGTATTTGCCGGCCCTGATTCCGGTCGGCGGCACCGGCGTGGTCCCCCCGAGCGTCGGCACTGCCGTTCTCGAGAACAGTTACACGGTGTCCAACGTCGTGACCTCTTTTGGCGTGAACCATAAATTCAGCGAGAAGGATTCCATTTCCGCGAGCGCGACCGGGGGCTGGCTGGAAGAGGCCCAGGACAAGCCCGCTGCCGGGGTGCCGCGGCAGATTCTGCGTGACGAGCCGCTCGGAGGCAATGTCAAGTGGGAGCACCTGGTCCGGCCGACCACGGCCATCGGCGCCGAGTTGACAGACCTGTATGTGCGGGGCCTCGCTCCGGTGGGGCACGAGAACTATACCGCCGTGGAAGGCACGTTCCGCTACAACTGGACGCAATACCTGAGCATGCGGGCCGCCGCGGGTCCGCTGTTCAACGTCTCCAACAGCACCACGGCCGCGGGAAACTCCCACAACCTGACCTACGCGGTCAACGCGGGAATCAGCTACAGCACTATCTTCGCCAGGATTTCGGGGGAGTATTCGCGGGTCATCCAGCTGCAGTACCTGGCGGCGCCTACCCCGGCGCAGCAGATTTCGGCCGTGTTCGACCGCTCCATATCAAGAACGATGGACCTGACGGTGGACGCTCGCTTTGTCCACTCGGACGCCGGCCCCTCTGTGGTCTCGCAGACAAACTACGGCCTGACGGGGCGGGTAGACCGCTACATTACGCGGAATTTCTCCATCTTTATTACGGCTGCCCGGTTCAGCCTTTCCAGCCCGCCCTCCAATGGCACACCCTTGTCGTATGGCCGGGATGAGGTCGCAGGGGGTATTCATTACTCCATAGGGGAACCCCTGGAGCGCGAGGGACCAAGACCATGACACGCAAACTTCCATCTACGTTGAAGGATTACTCGGCGATGCTGATGCGCCGGAAGTGGTGGATCATCATTTCCGTGTTCGGCATCTCGCTCACCGTTCTGGGCGTCAGCCTGCTCCTGCCGAAGCAGTACAAGTCCGAAACCCTGATCCTGGTCGAGCCGCAGAAAGTTCCCGAAGACTACGTCAAGGCGACCGTCACGACCGATGTGACCGACCGGCTGCAGACCATCAGCGACGAAATCATGAGCCGCACGCGGCTGTCCGCGATTATCCAGGACCTGAATCTCTACCCGGAGCTTCGCAAAGAGAAGTCCATGGACGAGATCGTTGCCATCATGCGCAAGGACATCACGGTGGACGTGTTGACGAAAGGCAACCCGGACAAGCATGAAGTAGGCGCCTTCAAGATTTCGTTCCTCGGTCCTACGCCGCAGATTGCGCATGACGTGACGCAGCACATCGCGGACCTGTTTATCCAGGAAAACCTGAAGGAGCGCGACCAGCAGGCCCAGGGCACCAGCCAATTCATTTCCGCCGAGGCCGAGAAGGCGCGCAAGGCGCTCGAAGATCAGGAAGCAAAGATCAAGCAATTCAACGCCGCTCACCTGGGGGCTCTGCCGCAGCAGGAACAGACGAACCTGCAACTTATCAGCCAGTACCAGGGGCTGGAGCAGACCAACAGCGAGGCCATTGACCGCGCGACCCAGCAGAGGGCATACCTGCAGTCCATGCTGGCCGTTACGGGAAAGAAGGAGAAGGCGCTGCCGCCGCCGCCGTCTGAAACCCAGCTTGAGCTGCAGAAGAAAAAACAGGAGCTGGCAGAAGCGCGGCGGAAATACACAGACAGCTATCCCGATGTAATCAGCCTGAAAGAGCAGGTTGCGACGCTCGAGCAGCAGGTCAAGGCTGAGCCGCCTCCGCCCAAGCCCGTCGACACCACTCCCGGGCCGAACCAGGCGGACCAGTTCCAGGGGCAGCTCGTGTCGCTGAACCAGGAAATCCAGAGCCGCACAAGCCACGAAGCCGAGCTCGAGGGCCAGATTCGCGCCCTGCAGGGACGGATTGAGGTCGGTCCAGAGGTGCAGAGCGAGTTTGCCGACCTGAACCGCGACTACGAGGTCCTGCAGAAGAACTATCAGTCGCTGATTGAGAAGCAGAGCGCCTCCGGTATGGCGGCCGAACTCGAGCGGCATGATGAAAGCGAGCAGTTCCGCGTACTGGATCCGGCGAACCTGCCCGAGAAGCCGTTCTCGCCCAATCTTCCGCTGATCAACGGCGCGGGGTTGATCGGCTCGATCGTTCTTGGACTTCTGCTGGCGCTGCTTGCCGAGCTTCGGGATTCAGAAGTGCACGACGCGCTGGACGTGGAGCGCTATCTCGGCGTGCCGATCATCTCCGCGATACCGCGCATCCCGGATGTGCTGGAAGACGGCCGAGGAATGCCATTGCAACTACCGGCCAGGGCTGAGCGATAGCAGATGAACGATAACGATCTGAAACGAGATTCTGGAATGCTGCGAAAAGAAGTCGAACCCGGAGAAGCACTCGGCAAGCATGCCACGCTGGAACGCATGCCGGTGGATCCGCGGCGTGACGCGAACCTGCCGATGGTTCCGAACGGAATGCGGAAGATCGATGCGGCGAACGTTGCGGCGCCGATCATTCTCGCGCGCAGCGGCCGCGAAGGGCTTTCTGACGGGGCGCTGCTGGCCATTGAGAAATACCGGCTGCTGTGCACGCGCGTGCTGCAGGTCGCACGCAGCCTGAAGGCGCAGGTCTTTCTTGTCACCAGCGCGGTGGCGAAGGACGGCAAGACTGTCACGGCAGTCAATCTGGCTTACGGGCTGAGCCGCGTCCAGGGCAAACGCACCCTGCTGCTCGAACTCGATCTTCGCCGGCCGACGATGAAGGACCTGCTGAACGTGAAGACGCAGCGGCCGGAAGCGTCATTTCTGGAACTGGACAACGACTGGCACGAATCCCTGTGGGAGCTGCGGCCGAACCTGCATGCGCTGGTCGCGATGAACAGCTCGCTGCGTTCCGACGTGCTGCTGCAGAGCGAGCGGATGCTGACCGTGCTTGCCGAGGCACGCCAGCAGTACGATTACATCGTCATGGATTCGGCGCCGCTGCTCTCTGCCGCGGACACGCTGGCGCTGCTGCCCCTCGTGGACCAGGCATTGTTCGTCGTCCGGGCCGGCCAGACGCGCATTGACCGCGCGCAGGAGGCCATCGGCCTGATGGGTTCCAAGCTGCTCGGCTGCGTGCTGAATGACGTGCAGGAAATGCAGTACACCGAGTATTACGACAAGGACTACCTGCGGGGAGGCGCGAGGTGATTCGCGTTTGCAACGTCTACTTGCCGCTGCGACTGTTCGCCTTCGTGGTGGTGGATAGTGTTGTGCTCGTCCTGCTCGCGGTCGCGGCGCTGCATCCCGGCGTGCTGCATCTCCACATGCTCTCTCCGGGGCACCTGCCGCTGATTGTTCTCATGTTTGTCGCGGTGCTGCTGTGGTGCATGTACCTGTTCGATCTCTACGACCTGGATGTTCGCACCAGCGGGCAGCAGTTTTTTCAGCGCAGCCTTCGCGCGCTGGGTTGCGCCGTACTGCTCATGGCCCCGGCCTGGTGGCTGATGGCGCCGAAAGACGCCCAGGTGGAATACCTCGAGCTGAGCCTGCTGGGCTTCGTCGTGCTGCTGGCTGTCTATCGGCTCCTGGTCGAGAAGGTCCGCAGTGCGGTTTTCCCCGGCGAGCGACTTCTGCTGATCGGCAGCGGGCCGACGATTGAGCTGCTGGCCGGCGCGCTGCAGCAGCGTGTGTCGCTACCGCTGCGGCTGTCTGCCGCAATCCAGGACCCGCGCGGAGCCATTTCCGGCGTGCCGCACTTCGCGACCTGCGGGACGCTGCAGGACGTTGACCGCCTGTGCGAACTGTTCCGGCCGACGCGCATCGCCGTCGGCAGCCACGATTTCAACGATCCGCTGCTGTCGCAGAAGCTGCTGGAATTCCGCCGCAAGCACATCCGAGTCCAGGACGCGATTTCGCTCTATGAAGCGCTTTCCGGCCGGCTGCCGGTAAACCATGTGGATATCCGCGCCATGGCGGTAGGGGACAGTTTTATCCCCAACCGCGCTCTGTTCCAGATCTACCGCGCTTTCGGCATGGTCTTTGCCGTGTTGCTTGCGATCGCGCTGTCGCCGTTCCTTCTGCTGATTGCGATCGCGATCAAGCTGGATTCCAAGGGGCCGGTCTTCTACCAGCAGGAGCGCGTCGGCATGAATGGCAGCACCTTCATGGCGTGCAAGTTCAGGTCCATGCGCACGGATGCCGAGAGTTCTTCAGGGCCGGTGTGGGCGACCGATAATGACCCGCGCGTCACCCGGGTGGGAAGAATCCTGCGGACGTTGCGGCTGGACGAGTTTGCCCAGCTCTGGAACGTCATCAAGGGCGAGATGTGCCTGGTCGGCCCAAGGCCGGAACGGCCGCACTTTACCGCCATGCTCGCAGAGAAGATTCCGTTCTACGACGTGAGGCACAGCGTTCCGCCGGGAATCACCGGCTGGGCACAGGTGAACGCGAGCTACGGCGCATCGGTGGAAGAGTCCCGCGTCAAGCTCGAGTACGACCTCTTTTACCTGAACAACCAGTCGCCTCTGCTGGACGCGCTGATCATCGTCAAGACCATCAAGATTGCGTTGTTCGGCCGCGGGGCACGGTAACGTGCCGCAGCCCGCAATCATCGCGAGCATCCTGCTGTCCGCGATTGCACTCGCCGCGACGCTGTATATTCTCGCGTTCGCGCTGCGTGGAATCTCGCTTGGATTAAGGCCTTCCGCTGTGGCCGTCCATCCTGCCACGCGCTTTCTCGTCATGGTTCCGGCCTATAACGAAGGCGAAGGCATTACAGAAACCATTCGCAGCCTGCAGGCGTGCGATTACCCGAAACAACTGCTGACGATCGTCGCGATTGCCGACAACTGCACGGACGATACCGCGGCCATTGCGGCCGCCGCGGGCGCGGAAGTGTGGGAGAGAAACGATCTCACGGCGCGCGGCAAGGGACAGGCCATGCAGTGGGCGCTTGAGCGCGCCAGGACACGCGAGTTTGACCTGGCCGCCGTGATTGATGCCGACACCGTGATTGCGCCCAGCTTCTTTTCAGAGATTGCGGTTGCCGCGGAAGCAGATGCCGCTGCGAGCGTCGCGGCCGTGTACCAGGGGAGATATACGTTTCTGGCCACGCGCGACGACGCACCATGGTTCGAGACGTTTTCGCTGGCATCGAAGGCTGCCGAGAACACCTTCATTCACAGGCCCCGCGCAGAAGCCGGCCTGTTCAATCTGCTGCAGGGAAACGGCATCTGCCTGTCACAGGCGGCGCTGGCCCGCGTGCCTTTTCGCGCGAGCTCGGTTGTCGAAGACGCCGAGTACGCGATTGCACTCGCGCTCGAAGGCGTTCCAGTCAGGTTCGTGGAGAACGCGCAGGTCTACTCGCGCATGACTTCCAAGGTCAGCGATGCTTCTTCACAGCGGCTGCGGTGGGCTTCCGGAACGTTTCAACTCATCGTTCGTTCGGTGCCGAAACTCATCGCCGGGGCTGCGCGAAAGGGTTCCTGGCGGCTGCTGGAAGCCGCCGTCATGCTGCTGACAACGAGCCGCGTCTTGATCGTAGGACTCACGGCTGCGGCCGCGGGCTTTGCCGTGATTGTGGCGTGGCGGGGCGGCGGCGCGGCGTCGCTCATGATCGCGGCGGCGGCCATCCTGCTGCAGTCCTGCTATCTCGTTCTCATGTTCCGCAAGGCTGATGCGGTTGCGTATCCGCTGCGCCGCCTGGTCTGGATGCCGTTTTACGTCGTGTTTATTTCGGCAATGCAGGCCGTTGCGCTGACTGGGTTGCGGCGCAAGCGCTGGTCACGCACCGTCCGTTAACGCCTATGACTGTTCGCGTTTGCCATGTCATTGCCAGCAACTTCATCAGCGGGCCCGAGAAGCAGATTCTCCATCACGCCGGCGACGTTGCCGGCTCGGGCTACGAGGTGTCGGTGGCGTCTTTCCAGGACCTGCCGGAGACGCCGGAGATCGTTACTGCGGCGAACATGGCCGGCATCCCGGCGGTCGCGCTTCCCGGTGGCATACGGTTTGCCGCGTTGCGCGATCTTGCGCGCCTGGTCCGGGAGAAGCACGTGGACATTTTGTGCACCCACGGTTACAAGGCAAATGTTCTCGGATTCTTTGCGGCGATGCTGACAGGCAAGCCGCATGTGGCGTTTGTTCGAGGCTGGACAGCGGAGACACCGCGCGTGGCGCTGTATGAAAAAATGGACAGGCTGCTCCTGCGCAGAACGCGCTGGGTCGTGTGCGTTTCCGCCCGGCAGGCCGCGCAGCTCGCGCCGTTTCGCGGCGGCAATCCGGCGCCGGTCGTGATTCCGAACGCAATCCTGCCGGTTGCAGAAGCGGGCGGCGCGCCGCTGCTGACGCGCGCGGAAGCGAACATTCCTGATGACGCCTTCGTTTTCGGCACCGCCGGCCGGCTGAGCGTTGAAAAAGGACACCGCTTTCTGCTGGATGCGTTTGCTTCCCTTACAAATTCAAACCCGCAGGCGAATGTCTTTCTTGTCCTGCTGGGCGAAGGACGCGAACTCCATGCGTTGCAGCAACAGGCTTCGCGACTGGGAATCGAGGACCGCGTGCGGTTCGCGGGCTTCCAGAAAAATTGCCTGCAGTGGATGCGATTGCTCGACTGCCTCGTCCAGCCGTCATTGACGGAAGGCACGCCGAACTCCGTCCTGGAAGCGCTGCATGCGCGCGTGCCGGTGATCGCGACGGCCGTCGGCGGGGTGCCGGAGCTGATTGCCGACAGCGACTCCGGGCTGCTTGTGCCGCCTTCCGATGCCCCCTCTCTGGCCACCGCAATGCAGCGGCTGCTGGATTCGGCGGAACTTCGCGCGAAGCTTTCGCGCGGCATGGATGCGGTGGACGAGCAGTACCGTCCGGCAACGCAGCGCAGCAGCTACCTGCGGCTTTATGCGCGCGTTCTTGCCGGGGCAACGGCTTCAGACACTGTTGCCGAGGTCCCTCATGGCAACTGAGCCGCGCATCTCCGTCGTGCTGCCGGTGCGGAATGAGGCGCGGTCGCTGCCGTCCGTGCTGCAGCAGTTGCTGGCCCAGGAGATCGCGCCGGAAGCGGTGGAGATCATCGTGGCCGACGGCTGTTCCACCGACGACACCGTGGCGGTCGCGTCCGCCATTGCCGCACAGTCAAGAATCCCGATTCGAATTGTCCGCAATGAACGGGTGCTGTCTTCCGGCGGGAGAAACGCGGGCATGCAGGCCGCGCGCGGCGATGTGATTGTTTTTCTCGATGGCCACTGTCACATTCCTTCGCGGCAGCTTCTGGCAGACACGCTTCGCCTGCTGGATGAAACCGGCGCGGACTGTCTCTGCCGGCCGCAGCCGCTGCTTGCGCCTTCCGCTTCGGCCACGGGGAGAGTGATTGCGGCGGTGCGGGGTTCCACCCTTGGCCATGGCCGCGATTCGCTGATCTATGACATGCAGCTTTCGGCGTTTGTCCATCCGGCGAGTTCCGGAGCAACATACCGGACGGCCGCACTGCGCGCGGTCGGGCCTTACGACGAGCGCTTCGATGCATGTGAGGACGTGGAGTTGAACACGAGAATTCATAAGGCCGGAATGCGCGCCTTCACCGACCCGGCGGTTGCGGTGTATTACGAGCCACGCAGCACGCTCTCAGGCCTCTGGAAGCAGATGGTTCGCTATGGCCGGGGACGCATTCGTCTCGCGGGCAGGCATCCGGAAACGCTTTCCGTTTCGACAATTCTGCCGATGATCTTGTTGCTGCTTCTCCTGGCAATGCTTGTATCGCTGCCGTTCCCGGGACTGGTGCGGACCACGCTCGTCATAATCGCCGCGCTGTACTGCCTCGCGCTGGTCGCCGCATCGGTCCAACTCGGCAGCAAGCAGCAGGGCAGCCGCTGCTACTGGCAGGCCCCGTTTGCGTATGCGGCCATTCACCTGGGTTTGGGATTTGGCCTGCTGCACGAACTGGTCAGCTTCCGATGGCTGAAATTGCGAGCGAACGCCGGTCCCAGCCATGATGGGGAGGCCTCTACCTGAGGCCCTGAAGATACAAACGCGCCCGCGATGCGTTCCATCTGCCGTCGGCGCCCGCAACCACGAAGTCATCCATCGAGAGCCGTGGCACGCTCCACGGATTTGATCCGGCAGTGACGAGGCCTCCGCCCACCGCGAGAGCATTTTCGTAGCCGGCCTGCTTCGCTATTGCCCCGACCCGGTCGGAGTGCGCTCCGTTGGGATAGGCAAGTGTTCGCACCGGCTTCCCTGTTCGCGCTTCAATCTCCTGCCGGGACTCGGCCAGCTCGTGCTGCACGGTCTCATCCGTTTCCGAGGTCAGCGTGCAGTGCCGCATTGTGTGCGAACCAAACGTGATGCCACCGGCCATCATCGCCGCGGCTTCGGGCCATACCATGAGGCTTCTCGTGGTTTCGGCCCGGGTGCCGCATCGCTGCTCCAGTTCGCTTAACAGCCGGCAACGGTCGGTCATCGGAACCATTTTCAGTTCTTGCGACCACCCGGAACGACCAGCAACTTTCGATTGCCGTCCAAGCCGGCCGGCGAGCAGTCTCTCGAGCGACCCGGTTTCGCCGCGTTCTTCCCAGGCCGTCCAGATGTCGGCAAAGCGCTCCTCGGGAATCCGTCCCGCGGGGCCGGGTTGAGACATCAATCCCGGGCAGAGAAAGACCGACGCGGGAAGGTTGTACTTTCGCAGCAGCGGAAACGCCACCGTGTAGGTGTCCACCCATCCGTCGTCAAAGGTCAGAGCGACCCGTTGGCGGCGGCGCTCCGAACCCGGACGGCTGAGCAGGTCGTCGAGCGGGACAACGTCAAATTCCATTGTGAGGAGCGCCAACAGGGCATCGAACGTGTCTGCACACATAAGGATGTGCGGGTCGTAACATAGAGCCATATCCTGCCGCGCCAGTATTCTGTGGAACGTCAAGATGATGCCGCTGTTTGGGGCGCGAAGGTTCCGCAGGGCCGCGAGAACGCCCAGGCCGTCGAGTCCGGCTGCGATTCCAGACTTCAGAGAACGATTCATGGGGAGAACGATGTTGCCAGCAAGCCGGAAACTGCTCGTTACTATAGCGTGCGTTCCGGGCCAGCCGCCCATCTCGCCATGGGAACGTGCTGCTGGAGCGTGGGAATGAGTGCTGCCGTGGCCGAAGAAGTCCAGCGCAGGACCGCGGATCCGCCCGTTGGAGGGAAGCGGCGCCCGCGCATTCTCTTCCTGATTGACGAGATGAGCGCGATTACCGCCGGCGGCACCGAGCGGCAGCTCTTGCAGATGGTTGGCATCGCGCGCCGCAACGGTCTGGACCCGACCGTGTGCGTGTTGCGCGGGACGAAGTGGCTGACCGAAGACGTGGCGCAGTGCCCGGTCGCGCATTTTGAGATTCAATCCATCCGCACGGGCGCCGGGCTTCGTTCCCTGTACAAGCTTGCCCGCTGGATGCGCGCGCAGAAGTTCGCCATCCTGATGACTTTTTTTTCAGAGTCAAACCTTGTCGCGCCCTGGGTAGGAAGGGTGGCCGGCATTCCAATCATCCTGGGCACACGCCGCAACCTGACGCATTGGGTGGACGAAGCGCCGATGCGGGCCGTGCTGCGCACGCAGTGGCTCAGCAATTTGCTGGTAAACGAGATCCTTGTCAATTCCCAGGCAGTGTTACGCAATACCGCGCAGAACGAATGGCTTTCCCGCGGGAAATTGCGTGTGATCTACAACGGGATTGAATTTGACAAGCTAACGCCTGATCCAGCGTCGCGGGAAATGATGCGGCGCAAGCTCGGCGTGGGGGATGGCGAGGTTCTCGTTGGCAATGTCTCAGGTTTGCGTGCTGTGAAGGGCGTTATTCAGTTTGTGGAATCCGCGGCCATGGTGCGGGCGATCGACCCGAGCGTGAAATTCGTACTGGTCGGCGATGGAGAGCTGCGCGACGAAGTGGAAGCGACAGTGAAGCGCCACGGGCTTGACGACGTCTTTCATGTCGCGGGCGCTGCGACGGACGTGCGCCCCTACCTCGCGGCCATGGATATTGCTGTCCTCTGTTCCACCGCGGAAGGCATGTCGAATTCGTTATTGGAATACATGGCTGCAGGGTTGCCCGTGATTGCCACCGATGTTGGCGGGAACCGTGAAGCGCTCGGGGCGGCGGGCATTCTTATCCCCCCGCAGAATCCCCAAGCCCTGCAGAACGCCATACTTACGTTGCTGGATTCAGGCGAGCGACAGGTGATGTCGGAGGCGGCCCGGCGCGAAGTTCAGAAATTTGATATCCAGCACGCCGAAAAAGCCCTGGGGACGGTCTTTGAAAGCCAACTGGACCGGGCCCGCGGGTGGCGGCGGCCTGACATTTCCCGCATCCATACAACTAGGCGTTTAACAAAAGGGGACAGTAGTTTGCCCGGGACCGCACACGAGGTAGTTTCCATTCCGGACCTGGTTCATCACAGGCAAGGCACCCGGAAAGTCAGCGGGGAGATCCGCTTCCAGGGCCGCGCAGTTTCCCATGAAGAGGTGGCGCGCCAGGCCCGCGAGATTGCCAGCGCCATGGCGGCACGAGGAATCGGGATCGGTTCAACCGTCGCGATATTTCTCGAACGTGGTATCGGGCTGGTGGAAGCAATTCTCGGTGTTTTGCAGAGCGGCGCGGCGTACGTTCCGCTGGACCCGCACGACCCGCGCGAGCGCGCTGAATACGTTCTGAAGCAGTCCGGCGCTTCTCTGATCATCACCGAGACCCGGCACCGCGACCTGCTGGGGAGCGGAATCCCGGCAATCTGCCTGGACAGGGACGATTGGCGCGACAGCCGGCGTCCCGCTCCGGCAGTGGCCCCGTCGCCCGATTCGCTGGCATACGTGATATTCACCTCCGGATCCACGGGCAAGCCCAAGGGCGTGGAAGTGACCCATGGTGCGGTGACCAATCTGCTGCTCTCCATGGAAAAGTTGCTGGGCGCCGGCGCGAAAGACACGATGCTGGCGCTGACGACGTTCAGCTTTGATATTGCCGGCCTGGAATTGCTTCTCCCGCTGGTGACGGGATGCCGCATGGTAATCGCCGGCCGCGAAGATGCCCGCGATCCGCGCCGCTTGCTGCAGCTGGTCAGGGAACAAAACGTATCCATCCTGCAGGCGACGCCGGTGACCTGGCGTGCGCTCCTGGACGCCGGGTTTACGTCACACCGGGGCCTGAAAATGCTCTGCGGCGGCGAAGCCTGGTCGCGCGAACTGGCGGACAGGCTGCTCGCGGGCGATGGACGGCTGTGGAACGTCTATGGGCCGACGGAAACCACCATCTGGTCTTCAGCCGGGGAAGTCTTGAACGATGGCAGGCCGGTAACGCTTGGCCAGCCGCTGGCCAACACGTGGCTCTATCTGCTGGATGAGGCCGGCCAGCCGATCCAGGGCAACGACGAAGCTGGAGAACTCTACATCGGCGGCGAAGGCGTGGCGCGCGGCTATCGCAACCAGCCGAAGCTGACAGAGGAAAAATTCCTCGCCGACCCGTTCCGGCCGGGCGGCAGGATGTTCCGCACCGGCGACCTGGTGCGGCGTACCGCGGACGGCGAGCTGCAATACGTGGGCCGGGCCGACAACCAGATCAAGCTGCGCGGCTACCGGATCGAACTCGAAGAAATCGAGCACGCCATTCGCAACACCGGTCTGGCGGAAAACTGCGTGGTCGCGCTGAAAAACGACCCGAGAGACCAGCCGCTGCTTGTGGCGTACCTCGAAAATCCGCGCGTGGATTCGCACGAGATGCGCCTGCGGCTGTTCAGGACCCTGCCGGGCTACATGGTTCCGGCCGTCTTCACGACGGTGGCGGCGTTGCCGCAGACGCCGAACCGGAAAGTTGACCGGAAGAGCCTGCCGGAACCGGACTGGGCCGTTCTGACGCAGCTTCGCGATGATGTGGAAACCGGCCCGCAGGCGGAAACTGCCACGGTCTCTTCCGACACCGAGGTGATGGTCACGCTATGGCGGTCGATTTTTCCGACCCTGGATGTGCGGCCGGATTCAAACTTCTTTGACCTTGGCGGCCAGTCCATCGACTTTGCCGAGTTGCAGACCCTGGTCTTCACGGAAACCGGGCTGGACGTCACGGCGGAAGATATTCTCGCGGCGCCGACGCCTGCAACGCTGACCGGCCGCATCAAGTACGCGCAACGCTCCGTGCTTGAGCGGCAGGTGATTCCGATCCGGTCGGAGGGCGACAAGCCACCGCTGTATCTCATTTCCCAGAGCCTGGTCTTCCGCGAGGTTGCCGAGCAGCTTGGCCCGCGGCAGCCGGTCTTTGCCATCCGGATGAGCGAAGAGGACGCCGAGCAAATGGGACCGTCGCCGAGCTTTGAAGCCATTGCCAGCTATTACGCCAATACCATCCGGCGCCTGCAGCCGAACGGCCCGTACCGCCTGGGCGGATGGTGTGTCGCGGGATGGCTCGCGTATGAGGTTGCAAGGCAGCTGCAGGACGCCTACAACAGCGTGCAGCTGCTCGTGGTGGTGGATGCCTGGGCCCCCGCGTACTGGCGGGATATGAGTCCGTGGCGCCGTGCCCTGGCAAAGTTCACCTACAACATCGCGCGCGTCCGGCTGCACCTGTCGAACCTGCCGCGAACGCACAAGCTGCGGTTTATTCTGGACCGGCTGCGTGGCTGGTTCTCTGGCGCGCCCGACAACAACCTGACCGAAGATTCCACCGCGATTGACCGTATGGTGGACAAGGCGAGCGAACGTTACAACCCGGGAACGTTTCGCGGCAACGCGCTGGTCTTCCGCAGCGCGGAGCAGCCGTCCGGCAAGTTTCTGCCTGTAGACATGGGCTGGGCACGGCTGCTTGAAGAGCCGCCGTCGGTGACCTCCCTGCCTGGTGATCACCGCAAGATATTGAGTGGCGGCGCCGCCATGCGGCTCGCATCCGACATCACGAACACGCTGCAAACCATGTAAGAGAAACCCGCACGCCATGCGAGCCGGACAGGCATTGCACTCGGTGCGGCCGGCTTCCGGGTGTCGTAATCTGGTTTGACTACTGAGGAAATTGCACATGCCTTCCGCTCTCTCTGCTTCACCTGCAACCGAAACGCTGGAACGCCTCGAGAACCGCACGGCGAAAGTCGGCATTATCGGGATGGGCTATGTCGGCCTGCCGCTCGCGCTGCTGTTCAGTGATTCGGGCTTCAAAGTCACCGGCTTCGATATCGACAAGAAAAAAGTGACGACGCTCAACGGCGGCGGATCGTACATCGTCCGCATCCCCGGCGAAGACATTCAGTCGGCGCAGAAGCGCGGCTTCAGCGCGACGGCGGAATACTCGCAAATCCGCGACATGGACGTCGTAATCATCTGCGTGCCGACGCCGCTCGATGAACACCACGTGCCGGACCTGAGCTACGTCACCGACACAGTAAAAGCCATTGCGCCGCACCTGCAGAATGGCCAGCTTGTCATACTCGAGAGCACGACGTATCCCGGCACTACCGAAGATGTTGTTCTTCCGATTCTTGAGAATGGCGCGCAGCAGGGCGTAAAGCTGGCGCGCAACGAAGGCGAAAGCGGCTACTACCTGGCCTTCTCTCCCGAGCGGGAAGATCCGGGCAACGACCAGGTCGCGCGCAAGGACATTCCCAAGGTGATCGGCGGCATGGGCAAGGACGCGGAGAAGCTCGCTTCCACGCTCTATGGAAGCATTTTCAACCGCACGATCGCGGTGTCGTCGCCCGCGGCGGCGGAGATGACGAAGCTGCTTGAAAATATCTACCGCTGCGTCAACATTGCGCTGGTCAATGAGCTCAAGCAGCTCTGCCATCTGATGAACCTCGACCTGTTCGAGATCATTGACGCGGCCAAGACCAAGCCATTCGGTTTCCAGGCGTTCTATCCGGGACCGGGACTCGGCGGCCACTGCATCCCGATTGACCCGTTCTACCTGTCGTGGAAGGCGCGCGAATTTGATTTCCAGACCCGCTTCATCGAGCTGGCCGGTGAAGTGAATTCCGCCATGCCGCAGTACGTCATCGATCGCACCAGCCTGGCGTTGAATGATCGCGGCAAGCCGATGAAGGGCTCAAAGGTGCTTGTCCTCGGTCTTGCCTACAAGAAAGATATCGACGACCTGCGCGAGTCGCCGTCACTCACGATTATCGAACTGCTGCGCGAGCGGGGCGCCGATGTCGCGTACAACGACCCGTTCTTTGAGAAAGTCGGCCGCGGTCGCCACTACGACCTGAACATGACCAACACGCCGCTCGAAAACCTGGGCAGCTACGACTGCGTGCTCATCGTCACCGACCACTCGGCGTATGACTACAGGAAGATTGTCGAGGAGTCGCAGCTGGTGGTGGATTCGCGCAACGCGACAAAGGGCATCAAGTCAGAGAAGATCGTTCTGTGCTAATGGAAAGGGGCCGGGGAACGCCCGGCACCCTTTTGTCAGCGTGACCTAGACGTAGGCAGGCTGGTTTCTCTGCGCGTCGTCGGGAACCAGGCTGCGGTACCAGTCCA
The DNA here is from genome assembly GCA_963848685.1 of uncultured Acidobacteriaceae bacterium. Classification (GTDB taxonomy): domain Bacteria; phylum Acidobacteriota; class Terriglobia; order Terriglobales; family Acidobacteriaceae; genus CAWKED01. The sequence continues at coordinate 682,890 of CAWKED010000001.1, forward strand.
CGGTGCGTGCCAGCCCTTCGTGGAACGAGACAACCGGCTTATACCCGAGCACGTGCTCTGCTTTGCTGATGTCCGCCAACGAATGCTTGACGTCTCCCGGCCGCTCGTCCCCGTAATTCACGGGGCCGTCGTAGCCGGTAAGCTCACGCAGGATCTTCACCGTGTCATTCAGAGTGGTGCGGTGGCCGGTTGCGACGTTGAAAATCTGTCCTGAAACGGATTTTGCAGGAGCATCCGCGGCAAGCAGGTTGGCGCGCACGACGTTTTCTATAAAAGTGAAATCGCGGCTCTGCTCGCCATCGCCGAGAATGGTCGGAGTTTCCCCGGCAAGCATCTGCATGGTGAACTTGGCGAGTACTCCGGAGTATTGCGAGCTGGGGTCCTGGTGGGGGCCAAAGACGTTGAAGTAGCGGATTGTGACCGTCTCCAGCCCGTAAATCTGCGCGAACGACTGCATATAGAGTTCGCCCGCGACCTTCGATACCGCGTAGGGGGAAATGGGCCGCGTCGGCATGTCTTCGCGTTTCGGCAACGTCGGCGTGTTGCCGTAGGCGGAGGAAGATCCCGCATAGACAATGCGCCGCACCTTGGCCTTGCGCGCAGCATTCAGGACCTGGATGGTTCCGCTCACGTTGGCGTGGTTTGACTCGACAGGATCAGATACCGAGCGCGGGACTGAAGGCAGCGCGGCTTCGTGGAAGATGCAGTCCACGCCGTCGCAGAGTACCGACATCAATCCTGCGTCATTGATGTCTCCCTTGATGAATTCCATGCCATCCAGGCCGGCGAGGTTGGCGCGTTTGCCTGTGACGAAATTGTCGATGCCGCGCACAGCGTGGCCCTTTGCCAGAAGCGCTTCGGCAATGGAACGTCCAACGAACCCGGCCGCGCCGGTAACAAGAAATGAATTCCGCATCCTCACCTTTTCAGAGCCCGATAAAACCCTGCCTGTGCGATTCCGGCCGGGGAGATTTCGTTGCTCACTTCCGGACCTGTGCGCGCACCAATGTGCTGCGAACCTCAACTGGGATGTAAACCGTCATCCAACCGATAGTTGCGCCGAGGTACGCGCCCGCCACGACGTCGGAAACCCAGTGCCAGTTGGCGGCAATCACCGCGCACATCAGTATGACTGACATCAGGGTCCCGGCCCAACGCCACTTAGGTTGCAGAATCCATACGACTGCCGCCACTGCGGTTATGACGAGCGCGGTGCCGGAAGGGAAGGAATCCCAACGCAGATTTCCGCGCGGCCCCTCAAATCCATAGACGTTGTGGTGCAAGTAAAGGGGTTCCGGGCCGGGGCGGCCGAAAATTCCTTTCAGGATGCGCTCGGTTGCAAGGGCCCACATGGCCGCCCAGGAGCATGCCAGCGGCGTGCCTGACCAGAACGGCAACCGCTGTCGCGCCATGACTTTGCAGCCGGCGTAGAACAGAAAAACCATCGCGGCGCCGACGGTCAGCGGAAACAGCGTCAACAAATGGCTCAACCACTGCCACGTTTCCGTGTAGCGGACCGTCGCTTCAAAATATTCAGCCACGGGGCGATCCACGTAGAGGTAGCAGAGAACTACAGTGACGACGCACACGACGAGTCCTGCGAGCCAGAGCAGGAAGCGATGGCTCTGAAGCGCCGAATTGCCCACAGAATTTGGAACAGCCTTCACTCTCTCCATTATCAGTGCGTCCACGTGGAGATTGAGAAGATCGAAATGGAATATCGCCGCGCGTTACTCTCGTGTCATCTGGCTGCCTCGTGTTTCCGGAGAACAAATGCTGACTGCAACGGAAATGATTCGCGCATTAGACCTCGAGCCGTTGCCGGAAGAGGGCGGCTTCTATCGGGAGACGTTCCGTGACGCTCTGATGCTGGACGTGAAGCCGGCAGGACGGAGGCTCCCGCTGCGGCGATGCGCCGGCACCTCGATTCTTTATCTGATCACGCGCGACAGCTTTTCCGCGCTGCATCGCGTCTGGCAGACCGAAGTCTTCCATTACTACAAGGGCGACGCGGCCGAGTTCTTTCTGCTCGACGAAAGCGGCGACGGTGCCGTGGCGGTGCTGGGTAACGAGATTGAACAGGGACAGCAGCCACAGCTGGCCGTCCCGGGCGGTCACTGGCAGGGAGCGCGCCTGCAGGGCGACGAGTTTGGATGGTCGCTCATGGGAGCAACCGTGGCTCCGGGATTTGAGTTCGAGGATTTTCAGCTGGCCGACCGCGCGGAATTGCTCGCGAGTCATCCCCGGTTCAGCGAAAGGATCGGGCGATACACGCGGGAGTGACGAAGGCGACTCTTTGCCGCAGTCGCTGACTTTCCTGATGCAGCGGACTCGTGTCGTGCGAAGAGCGTCAGGCGGAACGGGTAGCATCGGAGCGAGAGCCATCCCGACCCAAAGCGAGGAATCTCCATGTTTCGCTGCGCCGCCGCCGTTCCTCTCATCGTTCTGCTTGCCACCTGCGCCGGTTTCGGGCAGCAGCCGTCGGCCAACACCCGCGAGCAGGAAATCCACGACTTGCGCACGGAGTTGTCGCGCATTTCGGCGCGGCTGGATGCGCTGGAGCACCCTGAGCATGCAGGGGAACGGCTGAATGCGGCGGTATCTGCCGCCAAGGCTGAACCCGCTCCCTCGCCGGCTGCCGGGCCGCAGCTCAGCGAAGACGATGTGGCGACGCTCGGCTTCTTCCGCTCGACGACGCTGAACTTCGTCGTCGATGGCTATTACGACTACAACTTCAACGCGCCCGTCGGCCGCGTGAACCTGCTGCGCGCCTATGATGTGACGTCCAACAGCTTCAGCATCAATCAGGCCGACATTGTGGTCGAGCGCCTGCCGAAGGCCGAGCCGGGACAACGGTACGGCGGCCGCATCGACCTGATGTTCGGCCAGGCCACGGAGACGCTGCAGGGCTCGCCGGCCAACGAGCAGCGCCCGCAGGTCTGGCGGAACCTGTTCCAGGCCTACGGCAGCTACCTGGCTCCCGTCGGCAGCGGCCTGCGCGTGGACTTCGGCAAGTGGGCCAGCGCACTCGGAACCGAAGGCAACTATACGAAAGACCAGTGGAACTACTCACGCGCCTACACGTTCAATTTTCTGCCGTTCTACCACATGGGTTTCCGTGCTTCCTATGACGTGACGCCGGAAGTCAATCTGGCGTACTGGGTGGTGAACGGGGCGCAGCAGACAGAGGACTTCAACGGCTTCAAGAGCCAGGCCCTGCTGGCGACCCTGAAGCCGGCCAAGACCGTGCAGTGGAACGTGAATTACTACGAAGGGCAGGAACAGCGCGACGTCGAGCCAACGTTGAACCCGGGCGCGCCGACGGGCCCGACGCAGCCGGGATTGCCGACGACGCCGATTTCTCCCGCACCGAACGGACGCGAGCACATCGCCGACACCTACGCGATGTGGAACGTGACGCCGAAGTTCTCGCTGATGGGCGAGGCGGACTTCGTTATCAACCGCTATTACAGCGATTCCGCTCCGCAGCACGTCTGGATCGGCGCGGCCTATGCCAGATACACGCTGCCGCACGATTACGCGATTGCCGGCCGCGCGGAATACTTCGACGACCGCAATGGATTGTTCAGCGGGCAGTCGCAGGCTCTTAAGGAAACGACGCTGACGTTCGACAAGCTGCTCCAGCCTGGACTGCTGACGCGCCTGGAATGGCGGCGGGATTTCTCCAACCAGCGGTTCTTCCTGTCGGACACGCCCGGCGCGCTCGAGCACGGTCAGACCACGGCCACGCTCGGACTCGTCTATTGGTGGGGCATGAAACAGGGCAGCTGGTAGTCCCGCCGTTCGATTTGCAGCGGACTGCTGCTCGATTGCCTGCCGTACATCCAGGTTCGCTACGCATGCAGAGACGTGCGTGTCATCAAAGTGGGCCCCAAATCCATTCCGGGCGGCCGAAACGTTCCCGCTTCGTAGTGCACCGAAGTCCGGGAAGATCCGTGATGCTTCGCCGGGGAACAGGCTCCGCATGTGTGTGTCTGCTCCAAGACTCTTAACTCAGCCTGTCAGGGTTCAGACCCGCATGCCGGTCTTCGGCGTGCAAGCGAGAGATCTCTATGGAAAACAAGAGTGAAGGAATGGAACGGGAAGTGCAGGCCGGTCGTCGCAGCTTTATCAAGGGCGCCGGGTGGACGGGGCTGGGATTAGCAGGAGCGGCTGTCGTCGGTACGCGGCTCGGGGCGTTTGAGAATATGCCGGGTGCGCACCGCCTGGGACTGTCTCCGACGGCCGCGCATGCCGCGGATCTGGATCCGGCGATCGGGCAGTTCGCGCTGAACCTCGAATATCTTGAGGCGGAGTTTTACACCGTCGCGGTGACGGGAAAGACGCTCGCGCAGTCCGGGTTCAACCTGAGCGGCTCGGGTGAATCGGGCGCGACCACCGGCGGCTCCAAAGTGGATTTCTCCGGAGATTCCACGGGCAAGCTGCAGACCATCGCGACCCAGATCATGCAGGACGAGCAGCAGCATGTACTGCTGATCCGCAAGCTGCTGCAGGGCGATGTCATCGCCAAGCCAACGATCAATCTCGATGCGCTCGGCATCGGCTTCGCCAACTTTATGCAGTTCCTTGAGCTGGCCCGCGCGTTTGAAGACACCGGGGTCTCTGCCTACGGCGGCGCCGCGCCGCTCGTGACCAGCAAATCGTATCTTTCCACGGCGGTCCGCATCGGCCTCATCGAGGCGTACCACGCTTCGCTGTTGCGCGGGCTGATCTCGATCAACAACGTGGCAACGTCGGCCCTGGACAGCCAGGACGTACTGCCGCCCCCGTCCGGCACGGATTACTTCACGGACGAAAACGCGCTCGCCGTGGTGCGGACCACGAGCGAAGTGCTGTCTATCGTCTTTGCCAGCAGCACGACCGGGACCGACAGCGGCGGCTTCTTCCCGAACGGCGTCAACGGCACAATCACAACCGTCTAGTTGCGGCGCGGAATACCTTGCTCAGCGCAGAGCAGATCGCAGCGGTGGCTTCGGCCGCCGCTGTTTCTGTCTAAGAAACCAAACGACTACTCCTGCCGCTCTTCGATGACCTCGGTCTCGGTTGCCTCGATGACGACGTTACCGGGCGGGTGTTCGATGGGGCTTTCAACATTGCCCGGTGGGTGTATGCCAATCCTGCCCTGTTCGCTTTCAGCCTGGGAATTGTTGTTGGGATTCATGGCAACGAGTATTCGCCTGCGGGGGCGACTTTTGCAAGCCATGCGAAGGGGAGAATCGGGAGGCGGACTTGCCGCGAAAGCTCTCCTTCGGGGGCCTCCCGGCGTTGACCCTCCACAGGTTTCCTGATATGCTCAAGGAGTTTCGCGGAGGGTGGGCTTTGTCCGCCGTCCGTTTCCCGCGGCAGCGCAGGTTGGCAGTTTTTTGGGCCACAAGCTGCGGGTTCACCAGCAGAGAGCTCACGACAACCCGCCTCCACGGCAGGCTATGTGGGCCCGAAGCGGCGAAACGGAGCCGGACCTGGGCAGCGTCGGGACCATGAATATGGTTGGCCGGCTGGAGCTGCGGACAGGGAACTCGGTCACCGTCGCCGTTTGGAAACAGGGTAGCGCAACGAATTTGAAGCACCGCACGGCGGAAATACTGCTGTGCGCTCGCCGCGTGCGGGTAAAAGTCCGCGTCTGGCGACACAAGTTTCCGCCCGCAAGGGCAACAGTATTGAAGGAGCACCGGTTTGCCGACATTTAACCAGCTCGTCCGCAAGGGCCGCACTTCGCCGAACTACAAGACGGCGTCGCCGGCACTGCAGGGTTCGCCGCAGCGCCGCGGCGTTTGCACGCGCGTCTACACCCAGACGCCCAAGAAGCCGAACTCGGCGCTCCGCAAGGTGGCCCGCGTTCGGCTGACCAACGGCATCGAGGTGACGACCTACATTCCCGGCATCGGCCACAACCTGCAGGAGCACTCGATCGTGCTGATCCGCGGCGGCCGTGTAAAGGACCTGCCGGGTGTTCGCTACCACGTCGTGCGCGGCACGCTGGACTCGGTCGGCGTGGCCAACCGCAAGCAGAGCCGTTCCAAGTACGGCGCCAAGCGTCCCAAAGCGGCCGCGAAATAACCAGGATCTGAGAAGGACTTAAGAGAGCTATGCCAAGAAAAGGACATATCGCGCAGCGTGCGGTTCCCGCCGACCCGATCTACAACTCGACCCTGGTGACGAAGTTCATCAACTCGATGATGTATGAGGGCAAGAAATCGACGGCGCAGAAGATTTTCTACGCGGCCATGGACAACCTGGAAAAGCGCGGCGGCGATGAAGCGCTGAAGCTGTTCAAGAAGGCGGTCGAGAACGCCAAGCCGCTGCTCGAAGTCAAGACCCGCCGTGTCGGCGGCGCCAACTACCAGGTCCCGGTGGAAGTGAACCCGGAGCGCCGCACTTCGCTGGCGCTGCGCTGGATCATTACCTACGGCCGCGGGCGTGGCGAGAAGGGCATGATCGAGAAGCTGTCGAACGAACTGCTGGACGCGGCCAACGGCCGTGGCGCGGCAATCAAGAAGAAGGAAGATGTCCACCGCATGGCCGACGCCAACAAGGCGTTCGCGCACTACCGCTGGTAGGCAGCTTCCAGCCGTTAGCTTCCAGCTCTTGGCTGGAGCGGCGGCGGGACAACAAGTGGGGCAGCAGGAATCAAGCTAGAGGCTAGTAGCGAAGAGCTAGCAGCTATGCAGTAACCGCGGAGTGGATCCGCAGAAGGAACAAAGACGTGGCTCGCCAGGTACCCCTGAATCGTTGCCGGAACATCGGCATCATGGCGCATATTGACGCCGGAAAGACGACAGCGACCGAGCGCATCCTTTTCTATACGGGCATCACGCACCGTATCGGCGAGGTGCACGAGGGCACGGCGACCATGGACTACATGGAGCAGGAGCAGGAGCGCGGGATCACGATCACGTCCGCGGCCACCACCTGCACGTGGAAGAACTACCGCATCAATATTATTGATACCCCGGGCCACGTCGACTTTACCGCCGAAGTGGAGCGGTCGCTGCGCGTGCTGGATGGCGCGGTGGCGCTGTTTGACTCTGTTTCCGGCGTGCAGCCGCAGACGGAAACCGTGTGGCGCCAGGGCGACAAGTACCACGTGCCGCGCATTTGCTTCGTCAACAAGATGGACAAGAACGGCGCGGATTTTGAGTTCGTCATTGACTCCATCCGCAAGCGCCTGGGCGCGCGTCCGGTCGCCATCCAGATTCCGATTGGCGCCGAAGCGGGCTTCAAGGGCGTCGTCGACCTCATCGAGATGAAGGCGATCCTGTGGCATGACGAGACGATGGGCGCGGAGTACTCGATTGAAGAAGTTCCGGCAGACCTGAAGAAGAAGGCGGAAGCCTTCCGCATGCAGTTGTTTGAGACCATCGCCGAGAACGACGATGAGATGATGCACAAGTTCCTGGAAGGCGAGCAGCCGACGGCGGAAGAGCTGAAGAAGGCGATCCGTTCCGCCACCATCAACATGAAGGTCTTTCCGGTCATGTGCGGCTCGGCGTTCAAGAACAAGGGCATCCAGACGCTGCTCGACGCCGTCGTGGACTACCTGCCGAGCCCGGTTGATATCAAGCCGGTCGAGGGCATCAATCCCGACAATCTCGAAGAGAAGGTGCTGCGCAAGCCGGACGACAACGACCCGTTCTCCGCGCTGGCGTTCAAGCTGATCAACGACCCGTACGGCAAGCTGGGTTTTATCCGTATCTACTCGGGCCAGCTCAAGACCGGCGACACGGTCATGAACCCGCGCACGGGCAAGACCGAGCGCGTTGGCCGCCTGGTGAAGATGCACGCCAACAAGCGTGAAGAAATCACCGAGATATTTGCCGGCGACATCTGCGCCTGCGTCGGCCTGAAGGAACTGAAGACTGGCGACACGCTCTGCGATCCGGACAAGCCGGTCGCGCTGGGCGCGATTGATTTCCCTGAGACGGTCATCTCGGTCGCGATTGAGCCGAAGACCAAGAGCGATCAGGAGAAGATGGGCATCGCCCTGTCGCGTCTCGCCGATGAGGACCCGACGTTCAAGGTCCGCACCGATGAGGAGTCGGGCCAGACGATCATCTCCGGCATGGGCGAGCTGCACCTCGAAATTCTTGTCGACCGCATGAAGCGCGAGCACAAGGTGGAAGCCAATGTCGGCGCGCCGCGCGTGGCGTTCCGCGAGACCATCCGCAAGGCGTCAGAGGCGGAAGGCAAGTACATCCGCCAGACCGGTGGTTCGGGCAATTACGGCCATTGCCGCATCAAGCTGTCGCCGAACGAGCCGGGCAAGGGCTACGAGTTCTCGAACGACATCAAGGGCGGCGTGATTCCCAGGGAATATATCAAGCCGATTGACCAGGGCATTCAGGAAGCGATGGAAGGCGGCATTCTTGCCGGCTATCCGCTGGTGGACGTCAAGGTTTCACTGTATGACGGCAGCTATCACGATGTCGACTCGAACGAAATGGCGTTCAAGATTGCCGGTTCGATGGCATTCAAGGAAGCCGCGCGCAAGGCTTCGCCTGTGCTGCTCGAGCCGGTGATGGCGGTTGAAGTCACGGTGCCGGAAGAGCACATGGGCACGATCATCGGCGATATCAACTCCCGCCGCGGCCGTATCGAGGGCATGGAGCACGTCGGCGGCTCGCAGGTCATCAAGGCGATTGTGCCGCTGAAGGAAATGTTCGGCTACGTGAACGACATTCGGTCGAGCACACAGGGTCGCGCGAGCTACTCGATGCAGTTCGCGCATTACGAAGAAGCGCCGCGCATGGTTTCTGAAGAGATCATCGCGCGCACGCAGGGCAAGGAAAAGTAGGTTTCCGAATGACGCCCTGGTGGGTGTCATTCCGCAGCGAAGCGGAGGAATCTGCTTCTCAAAGTTTGAAACAAGCAACAGGAGCTCGACAGAGCAGAAGGACAGAGGAGAGACATGGCGAAGGAAAAATTTGATCGTTCCAAACCGCACGTGAACGTGGGAACGATTGGACATATTGACCACGGCAAGACGACGCTGACGGCGGCGATCACCAAGGTTCTGTCGAAGCACAACCCGAACATCAAGTTCCGCAGCTTTGACACGATCGACAACGCACCGGAAGAGCGCGAGCGCGGCATCACGATCGCGACGGCACACGTCGAGTACGAGACGCCGAACCGCCACTACGCGCACGTGGACTGCCCCGGCCACGCTGACTACATCAAGAACATGATCACCGGCGCCGCGCAGATGGACGGCGCGATCCTGGTGGTCGCGGCGACCGACGGCCCGATGCCGCAGACCAAGGAACACGTCCTGCTGGCGCGCCAGGTGGGCGTGCCTTACATCGTCGTCTTCCTGAACAAGTGCGACGCCGTTGAAGACCCGGAGCTGATTGACCTGGTCGAGATGGAAGTGCGCGAGCTGTTGTCGAAGTACGACTTCCCCGGCGATGACGTTCCGGTCGTGCGCGGCTCCGCCCTGGGCGCGCTGAATGGCGAAGCCCAGTGGGAAGCCAAAGTGGACGAGCTGATGGCGGCCGTAGACAGCAATGTGCCGCTGCCGGCGCGCGCCATTGACCAGCCGTTCCTGATGCCGATGGAAGACATCTTCTCGATCTCGGGCCGCGGCACCGTTGTGACGGGCCGTATCGAGCGCGGCAAGGTCAAGGTGGGCGAGGAAGTTGAAATTGTCGGCTTCCGCGAGACCCGCAAGACGGTCGTGACGGGCGTCGAAATGTTCAAAAAGCAGCTGGACGAAGGCCTGGCCGGCGACAACGCAGGTCTGTTGCTGCGCGGCATTCCGAAGGAAGACGTGGAGCGCGGCATGGTCCTGGCCAAGACCGGTTCCATCACGCCGCACACCAAGTTCAAGGGCGAAATCTACGTCCTGAGCAAGGAAGAAGGCGGCCGCCACACTCCGTTCTTCAACGGCTACCGCCCGCAGTTCTACTTCCGCACGACGGACGTGACGGGTTCGGCCAAGCTGCCGGAAGGCACGGAGATGGTGATGCCGGGCGACAACATCGCGCTCGAGATCGAGCTGCACACGCCGGTCGCGATGGAAAAGGGTCTCCGCTTCGCAATTCGTGAAGGCGGCCGTACGGTGGGCGCCGGCACGATTTCGGAAATCATCAAGTAACTGACCACGCGGCGGGATGAGCGATCATCCCGCCCTGGCAAACGAGCAAGAACAGATTCCTCCACTTCACGCTCCGGTCGGAAGGACAGGGCAACAGGGTGGGCAAGAAAAGATTCAGGAAGCAGGAACAACGATGGTAGGACAGAGAATTCGCATCCGGCTCAAGGCATACGACTATCGCGTGCTGGACAGCTCGACGGGCGAGATTGTGGACACGGCCAGGCGCACGGGCGCGCAGGTCGCGGGCCCGATTCCGCTGCCGACGGTGAAGAACAAGTACACGGTCCTTCGTTCCCCGCACGTGGACAAGAAGAGCCGCGAGCAGTTCGAGATCCGTACGCACAAGCGGCTGATCGACATCCTCGAGCCAACGCAGCAGACAGTGGACGCGCTGATGAAGCTCGACCTGCCCGCGGGCGTGGACGTCGAGATCAAGGCGTTTGAGAAGTAGTCATCGGTACTCAGTTCTCGGATGGCGAGCTGACTGATAACCGGCAACTGAGACGACGAGAACCAAACCCCTGCAGTTCGCCACACGGCGAATGATGAGGAGAGAAGAAGCGATGGCAGTCAACGGAATTATCGGCAAGAAGATCGGCATGACGCAGGTGTTCGACGACAAGGGCGACGTGCACCCGATCACGGTGCTGCAGTGCGGCCCGTGCGTCATCACGCAGCTCAAGACGATGGCGAAGGACGGTTATGACGCCGCGCAGCTTGGCCTGGTCGAGTTCGTCAAGAGCTCCAAGGTGAACAAGCCGATGGCCGGCCACTTCAACGCCGCCGGCGCGCCTCCGGTCAAGATGGTGAAGGAGTTCGCCGTAGAAACCAGCGACACCGCCGCGCGGGTCGAGGACGAAAACGCCGGGGGCGAGCAGAAGAAGGGCATCCAGGCGGGCGACCGCGTGCTGGTCGACATCTTCTCCGACGAGAAGTATGTCGACGTCCAGGGAACGTCCAAGGGCCGCGGTTTTGCGGGCGTTGTCCGCCGGCACGGTTTCGGCGGCGGCCCCAAGTCGCACGGCCACATGTTCCAGGTGCAGGGCTCGATTGGCGCGTCGTCGTTTCCGTCGCGCGTCTTTCCCGGCCAGCGCATGCCGGGCCACATGGGCGTGGACAAGGTAACGGTCCGCAATCTCCGGATTCGCGGCATTGATGTTGACGAGAACCTGCTGATGGTGGAAGGCGCAGTACCGGGCCCGCGGGACGGTTACGTGACCATCACCAAGGCCAAGGCGCCGCCGCGCGAGCGTCGCGGCTTTGCCGGCTCCGGCACGGTTGATCCGCTGAAGGCGAGCAAGAAGGCCTCCGGTAAGAAGAAGTAACGCGGTGTCGGTCCTCTGTTGACGGTTCCCGGAAAATTCGAACCGGCAATCATGCAACCGAGACTGAGAACGAAAGATTGACGGACAGTAACGGCCGCCAAACGTAGCGGCCGGGAAAGAAAAGACGATGGCACAGATTGAAATCAAATCGCTCGGCGGGAACTCGGTCGGCAGCTATGAGCTGCTGGACGAAGTCTTTGGCCCGGAGCAGATCAATGAAGCGCTCCTCTGGGAGGCGGTCAAGCACTACCGCGCCTCGCAGCGCCAGGGCACGGCCGCGACCAAGAACCGCAAGCTGGTTTCCGGCGCCGGCAAGAAACTGTGGAAGCAGAAGGGAACCGGCCGCGCACGCGTCGGCTCCATCCGCTCGCCCCTCTGGCGCCATGGCGGAACGGTGCATGGACCGCAGCCGCGCAGCTACGCCTACGCTTTCCCGCGCAAGAAGCTGGTAGGCGCGCTGCGTGCCGCCATCGCGTCCAAGCTGCAGGACGGCAAGCTGACGATTGTGGACACCTTCGAGCTCAAGGAGCCGAAGACCAAGCTCTACTTCCAGGCGTTCAACAAGCTGGGCGCGAAGAAGACGACGCTGCTGGTGGAAGCCGGCGCGCCGAGCGAGAACCTGATGCGCGGCTCGAAGAACCTCAAAGGCGTGGACCTGGTGCTCAACTCCGAGGTCCACCCGTACGACCTGCTGCGCTGCGAGCACGCCATTATTACCAGGCCGGCGATGGAAGCGCTGACCGAGACCTGCAGGAAGACGCTGTCGCGCCGCAAGGCCGATGGTAAGGAGGCCGCGTAATGGCGAACTTTTATGACGTGATCCGCCGCCCGCTGGTGACGGAAAAGGGCGTGACGGTCAAGGAAGTGGAATCCACGCTGGTGTTTGACGTGGCGCCTTCGGCGACGAAGACGGAAGTCAAGCAGGCGGTGGAAGCGCTGTTCAAGGTCAAGGTCGCGAGCGTTCGCACGTCGAACGTTCTCGGCAAGGAGCGCCGCCGCGGAAAGTTCACCGGCTTCCGCCCCGACTGGAAGAAGGCGTATGTGCGCCTGAAGGCCGGCGAAAAAGTTCCTGACTACGCGAACAATCTGTAGTCACAGAGATTCGAGAAGCAGACAAGCAGGAAGTTTGAAGAAAACGAGACACGACGATGCCGATTAAGACATACAGACCGATAACGCCGACGCTGCGTTTCCAGACGTCGCTGGTCAATGACGACATCACGACGAACGAGCCGCACAAGCCGCTGCTCGCGACGCGTAAGCGCACCGGTGGCCGCCGCAATTCCGGCGACCTGACGATGCGCCACATTGGCGGCGGCCACAAGCGCAAGCTGCGCCTGATTGATTTCAAGCGCGACAAGTTCGGCGTGCCGGGCCGCGTGGCGACCATTGAGTATGACCCGAACCGCAGCTCGCGCATTGCCCTGATCAGCTATGCGGACGGCGAGAAGCGCTACATCATCCAGCCGGTCGGCCTCAAGGTGGGCGCCGAGGTGATGAGCGGGCCCGAGGCCGACATCCTGATCGGCAATGCGTTGCCGCTGAAGGCGATTCCGGCCGGCACCACGGTGCATAACGTCGAGCTTCGCCCGGGCAAGGGCGCGCAGATGGTCCGCTCCGCGGGGGCTTCCGCGCAGCTCGTCGCGAAGGAAGGCGAGTACGCGCTGCTCAAGCTGCCTTCCGGCGAAACGCGTCGCGTTCTGGTGGAGTGCATGGCGACGATCGGCCAGGTTGGCAACACGGACCACGAGAACGTGTCCATCGGCAAGGCAGGCCGCAACCGCTGGAAGGGCATTCGCCCGACCAACCGCGGCGTCTCCATGAACCCGGTGGACCACCCGCACGGCGGTGGTGAAGGCAAGACCTCCGGCGGCCGTCACCCGGTCACGCCGTGGGGACAGCCGACACGCGGCTACAAGACGCGCAACAACAAGCGCACCGATTCGATGATCATCAACCGCCGGTCGCGGTAGCAGAGAGAAGGTTTAAGGACAATGGCACGCTCGACAAAAAAGGGACCGTTCATTGACACGCACCTGATGGCGAAGGTGGAGAAGATGAACGCGTCGAACGACAAGAAGGTGATCAAGAGCTGGTCGCGCCGCTCGACTGTCCACCCGGACATGGTCGGCCACACGATCGCGCTCCACAACGGCCGCAAGTTCATTCCGGTGTACGTGACGGAAAACATGGTCGGTCACAAGTTCGGCGAATTCGCCGCCACGCGCACCTTCAAGGGGCACTCGCACAAGGCGGCGGAGACGACCGCCAAGGCGCGCTAAGGAGAACGAGAGATGGCAACGGCAACGACAACTCCGCAGTTCCGGGCAGAAGCGCGCTTTCAGCGCGTGTCGCCGCAGAAGGCGCGCCTGGTGCTGGACCTGATCCGCGGCATGCGGGTGGACAAGGCGCTGGAAACAGTCGCGTTCACGCGCAAGCGCATCGCGCCGGTGGTGCACAAGGTGCTGCGCTCGGCAATTGACAACGCCAACTATCTCGCCCAGGAGCGCGGCGAGGACCTCGACGTCGACAACCTGTTCGTGTCGCAGGCCATCGTCAATGAAGGCCCGCGCCTGAAGCGCATCCGGCCGGCGCCGCAGGGCCGCGCCTTCCGCTACCAGCGCAGGATGAGCCACATCATCATCAGCGTCAGCGAGAAGCACCGCCCCGGCGTGGTGACGACGGTGGACACCGAAGAGGGCGTCAAGGCGCACAAGCGTCCGGCCAAGAAGGCGGCAAAGAAAGCTCCGGCCAAGAAGCACGCGGCGAAGAAGCATGTCGCGAAGAAGTCCAGCAAGAAAGCTGCGAAGTAGGAAAGGTTAAGAAGGAAACGACTATGGGACAGAAAGTCCATCCTTACGGGTTCCGCCTCGGCATCAACAAGCCATGGCGCTCGCGCTGGTTTGTGGAGCGCGGCTACGACAAGCTGCTGGTCGAGGACGTCAAGCTGAAGGCCGAGCTGCGCGAAAAGCTGAAGGCCGCCGGCGTCAGCTCGATTGAAATCGAGCGCCCCGGCAACAAGCTGCGCATCATGATCCGCACGGCGCGTCCGGGCATCGTCATCGGGCGCAAGGGCGCGGAAATTGACAAGCTCAAGCTCGAGCTGCAGAAGCGCACGAACCGCGATGTCTTTATCGACATCCTGGAAGTGAACAAGCCGGAGCTCGACGCCCAGCTGGTCGCGGAATCGATTGCGATGCAGCTCGAAAAGCGCGTAAGCTTCCGCCGCGCGATGCGCAAGAGCGTGGACTCAGCACTGCGCTTCGGCTGCCGCGGCATCAAGGTGCGCGTTTCCGGCCGTTTGAACGGCAATGAAATCGCACGTTCCGAGTGGTACCTCCAGGGCCGTCTGCCGCTGCATACGCTGCGCGCGGACATTGATTACGGCTTTGCCGAGGCGCACACGACCTATGGCCTCATCGGCGTCAAGACGTGGATCTATCGCGGCGACATCTACGCGCAGAAGAAGCGCGACACCGCGCCGGCAGTCGGGACCAGCATTTTCTAGGAGCAGTAGCCGGTTCTCACGAGGTTTTACTGAGGCCGCAGGGAACAAGATTTGTAGCAGGTTTGGAACCGAGAACGAACAACAGAGAACTGAGAACTCATCATGTTGATGCCCAAGAAAGTTAAGTACCGCAAGCAGCAGAAGGGCCGGAACCGCGGCAAGGCGTGGCGCGGCGGCGAACTGAGCTTCGGCGATTTCGGCCTGAAGGCGATGGAGCCCGGCTTCATCACCGACCGCCAGATCGAGGCCAGCCGTATCGCGATGACGCGCTTTATCAAGCGTGGCGGCAAAATCTGGGTGCGCCTGTTCCCGGACAAGCCGATCACCAAGAAGCCGGCCGAAGTCCGTATGGGTTCCGGCAAGGGCCCGCTCGACCACTGGTCGGCGGTGGTCAAGCCGGGCAAAATCCTGTTCGAGATGGAAGGCGTGTCGCTGGACATGGCGAAGGAAGCCATGCGCCTGGCGAGCCACAAGCTGCCCATCGAAACCAAGGTTGTGTGGCGCCACGACGTCAAGCAGGAAGTCGCGGCAAAGAAGTAGAGGCAAGTTGCCGGTTGTCAGTTCTCGGTCGCCGGTAATTCCGAGTACAGACCCACCGAGAACTGAGAACTTACAAGGCGGGACCATTGAGAGCCTGCAAAGAGAGATGAAGGAAAATGGAACTGGAAAAGATCAAGAACCTTACCGACGAGGAGCTGGTGCAGCAGGAGAAAACCTCTGCTGAACAGCTCTTCCGCCTGCGCTTTCAAATTCGCAGCGGCCAGCAGGAGGGCGTCAAGAAACTTCGCGAGCTGAAGAAGGACATCGCGCGCATGAAGACGGTCGCGCGCTTTCGCCAGCTGCACGGCGGCGCTCCGACCACCACGACCGTGAAGGCGGCTGCGCCGAAGGCCGCCAAGAAAGCGGCCGGGAAGGCCGTCAAGAAACCAGCGACCAGGAAAGCTGCGCCGGCCAAGAAGGTCGCCAGAAAGAAAGTTGCGAAGTCCGCGAAGGGAGCAAAGTAAGCCATGGCTGACGAACAGAAAGACCAGAACGCGGAAAAGAAGTCGCACCGCAACGAAAAGGTGGGCGAGGTCGTTTCGACCAAGATGCAGAAGACGATCGTGGTCGCGGTGGAAATGCGCCGCCCGCACCCGAAGTACAAGCGCATCCTTCGCCGCACACACAAGTTCTACGCGCACGACGAGCAGAACTCGGCAAACATCGGCGACATCGTCCGCATCCGCGAGACGCGGCCGCTGTCGAAGCTGAAGCGCTGGAACCTTGAAGAGATTGTCCGCCGCTCCGCGCTCGCCAAGGTGCAGGACATCGCGATCGCGCCGGAAGAGCAGACCGCGTAAGGCAGTTGCTGGCTCCTGGCCTTTAGCTCTTAGCTAAGGCATGGACGAGAAGGCTGAAGTGAGATTGCTGGAAGCTAAGAGCTAACGGCTCGAAGCTCCAAAGGAGAATCGCAATGGCAGTGCAAATGAGAACGATGCTCGAGGTTGCCGATAACTCCGGCGCCCGCAAGCTGCAGGTCATTCTGCCGCTCGGCGGATCGACAGGCGCGAAGGCGGGGCTTGGCGATGTCGTCACGGCCGCCGTCAAGGAGTCTTCCCCTGACGGCCAGGTGAAGAAGGGCAAAGTCGTCAAGGCCGTGATCGTGCGGACGCGCAAGGAATACCGCCGCCGTGACGGTACATATATCCGCTTCGACTCCAACGCCGCCGTGCTGATTAACGACGTCGGCGAGCCGGTCGGCACGCGCGTCTTCGGCCCGGTGGCCCGCGAATTGCGCGAAAAGAGCTTTATGAAGATTGTTTCGCTCGCCCCGGAAGTCATCTAGTCCCGGCGAGAGCAGAAGAGAGAAGAACAGTGAGCACAAGAATTCATCGCAACGACCAGGTGGAAGTGATCAGCGGCTCGGACAAGGGCAAGCGCGGCCGCGTGCTGCGCGTGGACTCGGAAAAGGGCCGGGTGCTTGTTGAAGGCGTCCACGTCATCAAGAAGGCCGTTCGCCCGAACCCGCAGCGCAACATCAAGGGCGGCATTGCCGAGCAGGAAGCCAGCATTCACATCTCGAATGTCATGCTGGTCGATGGCGGCAAGAAGACCCGCGTCGGTTACAAGTTCGATGGCAACTCCAAGGTCCGCATTGCGCGTACCACGGGCTCGGAAATCCAGAGCAAGGCAGACAAGAAGTAGCAGCGGTTGTCCGTTCTCGGTTCTCAATGCGCGCTGGCGCTAGAGATCAGAAAACAGAGACCCGAGAACCAGGAAATAAAACATTCCCGTCACGCAACGGTATCCACTCCGAGCACCGTGACCAGAACAAGAGGAACCAGAACATGGCAGCAAGACTGAAAGAGAAGTACAACTCGGAAATTCGCGGCAGCCTCCAGAAGGAGCTCGGCCTGAAGAACACGATGGCCGTTCCGCGCCTGGAAAAGATCGTCGTCAACATGGGACTCGGCGAAGCAACCCAGAACCCGAAGCTGCTCGATCCGCTCATGGCGGACCTCGGCGCCATCACCGGGCAGAAGCCGGTGGCGACCAAGTCGAAGAAGTCCATCGCGGCCTTCAAGGTGCGCGAAGGGCAGAGCATCGGCGCCATGGTCACGCTGCGCGGCGACGCGATGTACGAGTTCCTGGACCGCCTGATTTCCATCGCCCTGCCGCGCGTGCGCGACTTCAAGGGCGTTTCCACCAAGAGCTTCGACGGCCGCGGCAACTACACGCTCGGTCTGCGCGACCAGCTCCTGTTTCCTGAGATTGATTATTCGCGCGTCGAAAAGACCAAGGGCATGAACGTCACGATTGTGACGACGGCCAAGGACGACAATGCAGCCCGCGCGCTGCTCAAGCAGTTCGGCCTGCCGTTCCGCACCGGCGCGGCAGCCTAAGAGAGGAAGTAGAAACATGGCAACCACAGCAAAGCGCGTCAAGGACGCGAGGAAACCGAAGTTCAAGTCGCGCCAGCACAACCGCTGCCAGCTCTGCGGCCGCCCGCGTGCCTTCCTGCGCAAGTTCGGCATCTGCCGCTTGTGCTTCCGCTCGCTGGCGCTCAAGGGAGAAATCCCCGGCGTCATCAAGAGCAGCTGGTAAAGCCGCGGTTTCTGGTTGTCTGTTCCCGGCTCTCGGAAAGAGGCGGGACGACAACCGGAAACCGACAACAGAGAACGAACAACGTAGTGCAGCCACTCCCGCTGGTTTCCGCTCTGCCAATGCGGACGGACGAACGGGGAGTGAAGGAGACGAAAGCATGCAACTGACAGATCCCGTAGCCGATTTCCTGACACGCATCCGCAACAGCATCCGTGCCCGCCACGCCAAGCTCGACGTGCCGGCTTCGAAGCTGAAGGCCGAGATCGCGCGCATTCTCAAGGAAGAAGGCTACATCGCCAACTTCAAGGCGACCGAAGAAGAGGGCAAGCAGGTGTTGCGCGTGTACCTCAAGTACGGCGCGAACAACGAAGCTGCCATCCGCGACCTGCAGCGCATCTCGCGCCCGGGCTGCCGCGTGTACACCAATCGCGACGCTATCAAGCGCGTGCAGGGTGGGCTCGGCATCTCGATTCTCACGACGCCGAAGGGCGTCATGACCGGCCGCCAGGCTCGCCGCGAAGGCGTAGGCGGCGAGATTCTTTGCGAAGTCTGGTAAGGAAGCAAGGGGATACCGGTTCGCTGTTCTCGGCAGGCCGGCTCTAAGCGGGAACCGATCGCGGAGAACCGAGAATGAGCAGTAACCGGCTGCAGTGGAATGCGTCGTAAGGCGCAGGACTCGCAAGCCACTAAAGGATTTGGAAAATGTCACGTATCGGCAAACAGCCCATCACTCTGCCCAAGGGCGTGGAGTACACGGTGGAAGTGGGCAAGGTGAAGGTCAAAGGCCCCAAGGGCACGGTGGAAACGCTTCTGCCTGAAGGCATCACGGTAAAGACCGAAGACGGCCACCTGGTCGCGGAGCGCGCGAGCGATTCGCAGTCGGCGGTCCACGGCCTGGCGCGCGCGCTTTTGTTCAACGCGGTCACCGGCGTCACCACGGGCTGGAAGAAGGACCTCGACATTGTCGGCATCGGCTACCGTGCGGAGCTGAAGGGCAAGAACACGGTTGTGTTCACGCTGGGCTACTCGCACCAGATTGAGTTCCCGCTGCCTGCGGGCATAGAAGTTGCGATTGATCCGAAGCAGACACGGGTTACCGTTTCCGGCATTGACCGCCAGAAGGTCGGCCAGGTCGCAGCCGACATGCGCTCGCTGCGCAAGCCCGATCCTTACAAGAACAAGGGCGTGCGCTACGCGGACGAGAAGCTGAAGAAGAAGGTCGGCAAGACCGGCGCGAAGTAAACCGAACGGGGCCGCAGGGCGGCTCCGCCATTAGGAAGGAAGCAGGTAGAACAAAATGAGTGGTCAAACATCACGGAACGTAATCCGCAAGCGTGTCCACAAGCGCATCCGCGCCAAGGTTTCCGGCAGCGAGCAGCGCCCGCGCCTGAACGTCCACCGGTCGGTCAAACACATCTCCGCGCAGCTGATTGACGACGCGAACGGCCACACGCTGGCTTCCGCCTCGACCCTCGCGGCCAAGATCAAGACCGGCGGCAACGTCGCCGCCGCGAAGGAAGTCGGCAAGATGATTGCCGAAAAGGCGAAGGAAAAGGGCGTCACCAAGGTCGTGTTTGACCGCGGCGGCTACCTCTATCACGGCCGCGTCAAGGCCCTTGCCGATGCCGCGCGCGAAGCCGGACTCGAGTTCTAGGAACAGGAAAAGAGACTGAACATGGCAGCAACAATGCGCAAGAAGATTGACGCGAACGGCTACAACCTGAAGGACCAGGTTGTTTCCATCAACCGCGTCACCAAGGTGGTCAAGGGCGGCAAGAACATGAGCTTCGCCGCGCTGGTCGTCATCGGCGATCCGTCTGCCGGCGTGGTCGGCTATGGTTCCGGCAAGGCGAAGGAAGTTCCGCAGGCCATCCGCAAGGGCATCGAGTCGGCCAAGAAGAACCTTGTCAGGATCAACCTGACAGAGACGACGATCCCGCACCAGGTGCTGGGCCGCTATGGTTCCGGCCAGGTGCTGCTCAAGCCCGCCCCGGAAGGCACCGGCGTCATCGCCGGCGGCGCCGTGCGCGCGGTCATGACTTCTGCCGGCGTGCAGAACGTGCTGACCAAGTCGCTCGGTACCGCGAACCCGCACAACGTTATCAAGGCCACCTTTGACGCGCTCACCCAGCTTCGCGACCGCAATGAAGTCGCAGCGCTGCGCGGCAAGTCGGTGCAGGAGCTCTAATCATGGCAACCAGGACAGAACAGAAAACCGGCGGCACGATCAAGATCGAGTACTACCGCTCGAAGATTGCCACGCCGACCAAGCACAAGAAAGTCGTCAAGGGACTGGGTTTCACCCGGTTAAACCAGGTCGTCGAACGCGAAGATTCTCCGTCGATCCGCGGCATGGTCAACACGATTCCGCACCTGGTGCGGATCGTCGAGTAGCTTTCTGGTTGTCATTCCGTAGCGAAGCGCCTGCGGAATGACACCAGGAGAAGTGCAACAACAACAATGCGAGTCGGGCGGACCAACCGTCCGGCGTAAGCGAGGAAGCAAATGGCACTGAATCTTTCCAATCTGCGGGCGCCCAAGAAGGCGAACCAGAACAAGAAGCGTATTGGCCGGGGCATGGGTTCCGGCATGGGCAAGACCTCTACCCGCGGCCACAAGGGCCAGGGTTCGCGCTCAGGCTCGAGCCTTATGCGCGGCTTTGAAGGCGGCCAGATGCCGCTGCACCGCCGTCTGCCCAAGCGCGGCTTCACCAACATTTTCCGCACGGAATACTCCGTCATCAATCTTGGCCGGCTGAATGATCTCGGCGAAAAAGAGTTGACGCTCGAGAAGATGTCGGAACTCGGCCTGCTCAAGAAAAACCATGGCCTCGTCAAGGTGCTCGGCAACGGAGACATCTCGACCGCCGTCACCGTGCACGCGCACAAGTTCTCCAAGTCCGCGCAGGAAAAGATCGAGAAGGCCGGCGGCAAGGCCGTCGTCCTGGGCGCGTAAAATCAAGTTCCTGGTTGCCGGTCCGCGGCGGTCCTTCCAGGCCGAACCATGACCGGCAGCCCCGAGTTCCGAGACCAGACAACCGACAACCGAGAACCCTGAGAAATCTATGCTGGACAAAATCGCGAACATCTTTCGCATTCCCGATCTGCGCAAGCGGGTTCTTTTTACGCTTGGCCTGCTGGCTGTATATCGCGTGGGCGGCCACATTCCCACCCCGGGCGTGAACGCTGACACGCTGGCCAACTTCTTCGACTCCCAGCGCGGCTCCGCGCTCGGCCTGGTGGACCTGTTCTCCGGCGGCAACCTGCGCAAGCTCACCGTCTTCGCGCTGGGCATCATGCCGTACATCACGGCCAGCATCATTTTCCAGTTGCTGACGGTCGTGTATGAGCCGCTCGCCAAGCTGCAGAAGGAAGGCGAACTCGGCCGCCGCAAGATTACGCAGTGGACGCGCTACCTGACCATCATCCTGGCCCTCATCCAGTCCTTCGCCATTGCGGAGACGCTGATGCATGGCTCCCAGGGCGTCAGCTTCGTCAACAATCCCGGCGCCGGCTTTGTCATGATGACGATCCTGACCCTGACCACCGGCACAGCATTCATCATGTGGCTGGGCGAGCAGATCACCGATCGCGGTATCGGCAACGGAATGTCTCTGCTGATCTTTACCGGCATCGTCGTTGGCCTGCCGCGCGCGGTCGCGGAGCTCTACGACAAGGCCAAGACGCAGGCGTGGGGCGCATTCACCGTGCCCGGCATCGTCCTGATGCTGATCGGCATGCTTGCCGTCGTTGCGTTTATCGTCTATGTCGAGCGCTCCGAGCGCCGCATCCCGGTGCAGTACGCCAAGCGCATCGTCGGACGCCGCCTGATGGGTGGCCAGTCCACGCACCTTCCGCTGAAGGTCAACTCCGGCGGCGTCATGCCGGTCATCTTCGCCAGTTCCATGTTGAGCGCGCCGCTGCTGCTCGCGAACTTCGACTTCGTCAAGAACACGTCGTGGCTGAACAAGATCATGACGTCGATCGGCTTTGGCGAGCCGGCCTACGTGCTGCTCTACATCGCGGCCATCATCTTCTTCGCGTACTTCTACATCTCCATCGTGTTCCGTCCGGACGACATCGCGGACAACATGCGCAAGTACGGCGGCTTTATCCCGGGCATCCGCCCGGGCAAGCGTACGTCGGACTACATCAACGACATCCTGACGCGCATCACGCTGGTCGGCGCAATCTACCTCATCCTCATCTCGCTCGTCCCGATGGCGCTGATGAGCGGCATCCACCTGAACCATCTCTGGCTGGTAGGGCCAGTGTTTGACCGCTTCCCGACATGGGTCACCAACGGCCTCGGCGTCAACTTCTACTTCGGCGGCACGTCGCTGCTGATCGTAGTCGGCGTCGCCATGGACACGGTCAACCAGGTGGAATCGCAGCTCATCATGCGCCACTATGAAGGCTTCTCGCCGCGCAGCGGCCGCATCCGCGGACGCCGCGCGTGGTAGAAGAAGCGACGGCCGGCATGAGTTCTGCCGGTCAGGCGTTAGTGCAGGCGCCGGGCCCAGTGTTGCTGCTCGGCGCTCCCGGCGCCGGCAAAGGGACCCAGGCGCAGCGCCTGATGGGGTACTGGGGCGTTCCGCAGATCTCTACCGGAGACCTGCTGCGGGCGAACGTGACCCGCTCCACCCCGCTAGGGCTGGAAGCCAAAGTCCTGATGGACGCGGGCATCCTGGTTCCCGACGACGTCGTCAACCGCATGGTCGCCGAACGGCTTCTCGAGCCGGACACTGCGCCGGGCTACATTCTCGACGGCTTTCCGCGCACGCTCGCGCAGGCCAACTGGCTCGATTCGCATCTCGCAGGCCTGCTCGCGAAGGCGCAGACGTCGCAACTCACGCCCGCGCCGCAACCTGTAGTCGCCATCAACGTCGGCACGCGGTACGAGACTCTGCTGCAACGCATCACCGGACGCCGCTCCTGCCCGCTGTGCCATCGCGTGTACAACATCTACTCGCAGCCGCCGATGGTGGACACGCTGTGCGACATTGATTCCGCGCCGCTCATCCAGCGCAAGGACGACACCGAGCAGGTGTTCGCCGAGCGCATGAAAACGCACTACGCACAGACCGAACCCGTGATCGCGCATTACCGCGCGCAGGGCCGCTTTGCGGACGTAGACGGCGAGCGCCGCGTCGAGCAGGTTACGGCGGACATCCTGGCAGCGGTCGCGCAGCTCCGCACAGGGAGCGGGCGATAGCCATGGCGGTCGTTCTCAAGTCCGCGCGCGAAATCGAAAAGATGCGCAAAGCCGGTTCCGTTGTGCGCCAGGTGCTTGCCGCGGTGCGCGAGAAAGTCGCACCCGGCGTCTCGACCATGGACCTCGAACGCGTGGCCGTCGACAAGATGAATGAACTTGGCGCCAGGTCCGCGTTCAAGGGCTACCACGACTATCCCTGCGTGCTCTGCACCTCGGTCAACAGCGAAGTTGTCCACGGCATCCCGAACACCGCGCGCGTGCTTAAGGAAGGCGACATCGTCTCGGTGGATACGGGCGTGGTCGTGGACGGCTATTACGGCGACTCGGCCATCACGATTCCGGTCGGCCAGGCCGTAAAGCCGGAAGTGAAGCGCCTGCTCGACGTCACCCAGAAGTCGCTCGACCGCGCCATTGCGGCCGCGCAGGTCGGCGCCACACTCGGCGATATCGGCGCGGCGGTGCAGCAAACAGTAGAGGCCGAAGGCTTTTCCGTCGTGCGCGAATTTGTCGGCCACGGCATCGGGGCAAGCCTGCATGAGGAACCGCAGGTTCCGAACTACGGCAAACGCGGCACCGGCCTGAAGCTGCGCGAAGGCATGGTCCTCGCCATCGAGCCGATGGTCAACGCCGGCAAACCGACCGTAAAGGTTCTGAAGGACAAGTGGACTGCCGTCACCACGGACGGCAGCCTGAGCGCGCATTTTGAGCACTGTGTGGCCATAACGGCAGACGGGCCAGTGGTGCTTACGTAGTAGGCAGAATGCCCAGAAACGCAGTAGAATCATAAGGGAGACGGTTTGTCGAAAGAAGACGCGATTGAGGTCATGGCGACGGTGCTGGAAACACTGCCGAACGCCATGTTCAAGGTAGAACTCGAGAACAAGCACCAGGTGCTGGCGCACGTTTCAGGCCGCATGCGGAAGAACTTCATCCGCATCCTGCCGGGAGACCGCGTCGCCATCGAGCTTAGCCCGTACGATCTCAGCCGCGGCCGCATCGTCTACCGCTACAAGTAGGTTCCCGGTTTCGTGGTTCTCTCTTACTCGGTCATTGCGCGCCGCGCGATGACCGCGGAGAAGCCTTCTGAGAACTGAGGACCGACAACAGAAGAACAGGGGTTTCGCAATGAAGGTTCGTGCATCTGTAAAGAAGATTTGCGACAAGTGCAAGGTCATCAATCGCAACGGCACCGTCCGTGTGATTTGTGAGATTGCCAAGCACAAGCAGCGCCAGGGCTAGGCTGGCCTCTTTCGAGGCCAGGGTGCAGCGAAAGGCGTTGTCAAACAGAACAGGAAACCGGCAGGCGAGTTAGCCGAAGTCAAGGCTTGCGATGAACCTGACGGAACTTCCTCCACCGCGCTTCCGCAATCAGTAACAGCGGGAATGCATAACCGGGCGAGACCATGCCGAGTGCGTGGCGTCCATCACGAAAGGAAACACATGGCACGTATTGCCGGAGTGGATCTGCCGCGCAACAAGCAGGTGCGGATCGCTCTTACATACATTTATGGCATCGGCCACTCTCGCGCCAAGCGCATCCTGGAAGCAGCCAACGTTGATCCCATGATCAAGATCCAGGACCTGCCCGAGGACGAGGCCAACCGCATCCGCCAGGTCATCGAGCAGGAAGGCAATGTCGAGGGCGATCTCCGCAAGGAAGTCTCGCTCAACATTAAGCGCCTGATGGAAATCCAGTGCTACCGTGGCCTGCGCCACCGCCGTGGCCTGCCCACGCGCGGCCAGCGCACGCACACCAATGCCCGCACCCGCAAGGGCCCGCGCAAGGGCACCGTGGCCGGCAAGAAGAAGGCGACCAAGACCTAGTCAGCAGGCACGAGTGCAAATCGTGCCCGCTCCGTCTGGTTGTCATTCCGTAGCGAAGCAGAACAATCTGCTTCTGGATTCGAACTGATCGAGAGGATTTATGGCGAAGCAGGATACGCAGGCCAAAGGCAAGGCCGCGAAGAACAAGAAGTTCAAGAAGCGCGAGCGCAAGAATGTTCCGCACGGCCTGGTGCACATTCAGGCCTCGTTCAACAACACCATCGTCACCATCACGGACATGACCGGCAACACGCTGAGCTGGAAGTCAGCCGGCTCGCTCGGCTTCCGCGGCTCCCGCAAAGGCACGCCGTTCGCGGCGCAGCAGGCCGCCGTAAACGCCGCCACGCAGGCGCGCGACCACGGCGTCCGCACGGTGGATGTGCGCGTCGCGGGCCCCGGCTCCGGCCGTGAATCCGCAGTCCGCGCGCTGGCCACCGTCGGCATCGAAGTGCGCAGCATCCGCGACGTCACGCCGATTCCGCACAACGGCTGCCGGCCACCCAAACGCCGCCGCGTATAAGTACGCTGCAATTTCAAGAAGGCCCGCCACGAGCGGGCCTTTTCTTTTGCTGGACAGATGCCGGCGGATGTGTCTACATTGTAGGCATGCAGGAACTCCTCGGCTCCTTCGAGCAGCTTGTCATGCTCGCCGTGCTTCGCCAGTCGAAGGACGCCTACGGCCGTGCCGTGATTCGCGAGATCGAGACGGCGCTTGACAGCAGGAAAGCCGTCTCCGCCGGAGCCGTGTACGCGACGCTCGACCGGCTGGAAGCCAAGGGGCTGCTGGCTTCGCGTCTCGAAGCCGGGACAGAAGTTCGCGGCGGCCGCGCCCGCCGCTTCTATACGTTGACCGGGCGCGGAGCCGCGGCGCTGAATTACACGCACGCCAGCATGCAAAAAATGTGGAAGGGAAGACGATGGCCCATCGAGACAACGACATGAACAAGCAACCTCCACCGCGCCTGCTCGAGGCGGCGCTTTCCGCGATTCTTTCCGGCTCGCGGGATGCGGAGAGCATCACGGGCGATCTGCTCGAAATGTACTGCGAGCGGGCGGAAAGCAACGGCCGGGCACGCGCGACGTTCTGGTACGCGCGACAGATTGTCAGCCTTGCGCCGCGGGCCGCGGGCGCGCATCCGGCACCGCGGACGTTGCTGGTGATGGTCTGCGCGTTCACCGCGCTCGCCGGCGGCTGGCTCGGGACAATGGACCTGCTGCTCCATCATTCGAACATTGCGCAGCACGAAGCGATCGCCGGAACCATCGTCGGCCAGGCCCTGATTACGCTCGCCCTGCTGCACTTCCGCACCCGGTTGTTTGCGCGGCTCTGCATTCTGCCCGGCCTGGCAGGGATTCTCTACCTGTCCGGCGTCGCGCTGAACGGCCTCATCCATGCTCTGGATTTCGAGGGCTACATTCTGCTCATCGGACTCGCGTTGGCCGTGCAAGGCCTGCTTACGCTGCTTGTGTTTTTCGCACCAAATCCAGCGGAAGGCAACCGCCGCGCGTCGGCTTGATTCTGCACGCAATGCCGATGGGCGCTGGCATCGTCGATGACTTCTTATCTGTGCTTCGCGCGGGTCCGCGCTGCCTTCTTTGCAGCGGCGCTTCGCTCGGCCGGACCCTTCGTGCGCGAAGCTTTCTTCGCCGACTGACTGCGGCTCGCAGCCGAACGCTTCTTCGCTGCCGACTTTGCTTGTTTCGATAGAGCTTTTTTCGAAGCGGTGTTTTTCGGCTGCCGCTTCAGTGCGTTCTCAACCGCCCGAGAGCGCTTCGCAGAAACCTTTTTCGACCCGCCAGAGCGGCCTTTCCTTGAATCCTGCGCCGCTTTCTTCTTCGTCGCGGCAGACTGGCCCTTGCCCGGCGACTTGAGCGGAACGCCGGCGCGCCGGGCCTTGCTCAACCCGATCGCGATGGCCTGCTTGGTGTTCGCCGCGCCGTGCCTGCCCTGGCGCACATGCTCAATCTCTTCATGCACGAACTCTCCAGCGGCTGTTGAAGCCGACTTGCCCTCGCGCAGGTCTTCCATGGCTTTGTCTCTGATACGTTTCTCCGGCATGACTATCCTCCCGACACATAGGAGCCGGACTGAAAACAAAGGGTTTCCTCCCCACCAGAACTGGCCGGCCAGAAGGCTAGGCTTCTGCAATCGCTGCGATCGATATCTTCATTCCCGGAACCCGCACCGGGAGCTTCGCGCCCTGGCGCGCAGGCGGGTCGGCCGGAAACCACCTCACCCACTCTTCGTTCATGCCCGTAAAGTCGGACTCCTCAAGCAGGATCACGGTCGCGCTCACAATCTTGCCGAGCGAAGAGCCGGCAGCTTCCAGAATGGCCTGGACATTCTTCAGGCACTGCCGGGTCTGCTCCTGGACGGTTTCGCCGGCGATGGTGCCCGTAGCCGGGTCAACGGGGGGAGTGCCCGAGACAAATACAAATCCGCCGGCGCGGACGGCCTGGCTGTACGTCGGCGGCGCCGATGGCGCGTTGGGAGTGCAAATGATGTCGCGGGCCATATCGGCATAATCATAGGCAAGAAAAGGGGACATTTCCCGCCAAATGCAGTAAAATAAAGGCTGGACCGGGACGAAGGCGAGCCTGCCGTAAACCGGTCGTCATCCGAAATCAGGAGAATCCCATTGGCACGTTATACGGGACCCGTGTGCCGTCTTTGCCGGCGCGACGGAGTCAAATTGTTCTTGAAGGGCGCGAAGTGCTTCTCTGAGAAGTGCGAAATCGAGAAGCGCAACTTCCCCCCCGGCCAGCATGGCCAGGCCCGCAAGGCCAAGATCGTAGGCTACGGCCTGCAGCTTCGCGAAAAGCAGAAGGCGAAGCGCATCTACTTCACTCTCGAAGACCAGTTCCGCGCCTATTACGAGAAGGCGTCCAACACGAGCGGCGTTACCGGTGAGTTGCTGTTGCAGCAGCTCGAGCGCCGCCTGGACAACGTGACGTACCGGCTCGGCTTCGCGACTTCGCGCCGCCAGGCCCGGCAGCTTGTCCGCCACGGCCACATTACCGTCAACGGCAAGAAGGTGAACATCCCCTCCTACCAGATACAGGTGGGAGACACGGTCGCCGTTAAGGAAGCTTCGAAGAAGCTGGGCGTCGTTGAAGGTGCGGCAGACTTCCACAGCGGCATGCACACGCCGCAGTGGGTGCAGGTTGACCGCGAAAATTTCAGCGGCAAGATTACCCAGCTGCCCAAGCGTGAAGACGTGCAGCTGCCGGTAAACGAACAGCTGATCGTCGAACTTTACTCGAAGTAAACAAGTTTTCGGTTGTCGGTTCCCGGCCTTCGATTCTTCGCGAGCCGGGAACGATAGCCGGACGGTTTGCGGTCGCTTGGACTATTTCACCGAGAACCAAGGACCGAGAACCAGGGACCACCCAGCACCACCCGGCTACGGCCGGCAAACTAAACCGAACCAGGAGCCATCGCGCGAGCCGGGCAGAATGCTTCGCAAGGCCGCGTAACGGAAAGGCAAATACGAATATGTTGTGGCGTGGATTTCAGAAACCGAAGCGTCTCGTTGTTGACACCGAAACGCTCACCGACAAATACGGCAAGTTCAGCGCGCAGCCCTTTGAACGCGGATTCGGCACCACGGTTGGCAACGCGCTCCGCCGCGTTCTGCTTTCCTCCATTGAAGGCGCAGCCGTTACGGCCGTCCGCATGGAAGGCGTGTTGCACGAGTTCCAGTCCATTACCGGCGTTGTTGAGGACGCGACCGACATCATCCTCAACCTCAAGCAGGTCCCGTTCAAGCTGAACGGCGAAGGCCCCAAGGCCCTGTACCTGCGCGCCGACCAGCCTGGGCCGGTCACTTCCGGCATGATCGAGGCCGACGGCGACGTCGAAATCCTCGACAAGGACGTCTACATCGCCACCGTCTCCGAAGGCGGCAAGCTGGACATGGAAATGCGCCTCAAGCGCGGCCGCGGATACGTTTCCGCCGACAAGAATTTTGACGGCGACCTCGGCATCGGTTTCATCCCCGTGGACAGCGTGCATTCGCCGGTTCGCAAGGTGAACTACACGGTTGAGGCAGCGCGCCTTGGCCAGATCACCGACTTCGACAAGCTCACGCTGGAAGTCTTCACAAACGGCTCCGTTCTGCCGCCAGATGCGGTCGGTCTTGCAGCAAAGCTGCTGAAGGACCACATGAGTATCTTCATCAACTTCGAGGAAGAGCTCGAGAGCGATCTCCGCGCCGATGACGGCATGCCGCGCATCCGCAACGAGAACCTCAACCGCTCCGTCGAAGAGCTGGAACTCAGCGTCCGCAGCTACAACTGCCTGAAGAACGCAAACATCCAGACCATCGGCGAGCTCGTGCAGAAGACTGAAGCGGAAATGCTGAAGACCAAGAACTTCGGCCGCAAGTCACTGAACGAGATCAAGGACATTCTCGCGCAGATGGGTCTGTCGCTCGGCATGAAGATTGACGAGAACGGCAACGCAGTCCCGGGACCGACCTCGGTCATGCCGCAGGTGCAGCTCGCGAGCTACCACCCGCTGGATGACGAAGACGAAGGTGACGAAGACTTCGTGCTGCCAGACGGCAACGAAACGGAAGGGTTCTAAGAACAGTTCTCGTGTGTTGGTTCTCGGTTGTCGGTGTTTTGCTGGCAGCCGGGAACCGGCAACGGGAAACAGTCGCAGCACGGTCTCACCGAGAACAGGGAACCGAAAACTAAGAACCAAAGGCAACACCGGCGTGGGCATCGCGCTCCCCGGAATCCAGTGCACAGGGACACAATCCCTGAGGTAGAGATACTCACCGAAAGAGAGCAATCACAATGCGTCACCGCAATGCAGGGTACAAGCTAGGCCGCAACACTTCCCACCGCCGCGCGCTGCTGCGCAACCTGACCACCTCCGTCATTCTTGAGGACAAGGTCGAAACCACTCTCGCCAAGGCGAAGGCCGTGCGCCCGCATGTCGAGAAGATGATCACCCTGGGCAAGAAAGGCGACCTGCACTCGCGCCGCCAGGCGCTGGCGTGGCTGCAGACGCGCGAAGCCGTAACACGCCTGTTCGCGGAAGTCGCGCCCCGTTACGGCGAGCGCGCCGGCGGCTACAGCCGCATCGTCCGCACCGGTTTCCGCCAGGGAGACAACGGCGAAAAAGCATTTCTGGAGCTGCTCGGAGCAGAAAAGATCCTGGACGAGAAGCGCGAGAAGCGCGCAGAAATTCGCGCCAAGCGCCGTGAAGACATGCAGAAAAACCTGGAAGAAGCCCAGAAGCAGCACGACGGAAGCGACCAGCCCGGCGAAGAGTAATTCTTGCTGGGACGGAGCATTGCCCTCGCGCTTGCTGCCATTCCGAGCGAAGCGAAGTAGAGGAATCTGCAGTTAGAAAAGCGTGGCCATCTGGCCGCGCTTTTCTCGTTGCGGCCAAGGTCGCGGCCGATGGAGCGAACTTGCTCTATCGCAGAGAATCCAGAAACTGGTTGATATCGCGGACAACATCCGCTTCGTTCGAGGCGATCAGGTCATGATCGCTGTGCGGTATCAGGATCACCTTCGCGTTCGGCATGCTTTCTTTCACTCCCTGCGCCTGCGCGCTGCAGCGCCGCGTCACATCTGCAATCAAGGCCGCCTTTAACTCGGGATTGTTCCGGATGAAGTCGAACGATGGTGGACAGGCTGAGAGTACGAGCGCGGGTACGGTTATCCGTGTGAATCTCTGTTCACCGAAGATGAGCGGCAATCCCTCTGGAGGGGCCAGCCCGAAATGCGCGTCCGGTTTGCCCTCACCGCTTTTCACTTCCTGCTGAAGATCGGCCTG
The DNA here is from genome assembly GCA_963848685.1 of uncultured Acidobacteriaceae bacterium. Taxonomy (GTDB): domain Bacteria; phylum Acidobacteriota; class Terriglobia; order Terriglobales; family Acidobacteriaceae; genus CAWKED01. The sequence continues at coordinate 713,753 of CAWKED010000001.1, forward strand.
CAGTTGCGTCACATCCTGAAGCATTGACCGCATGGCTGCGTGGTCCGCTGGGCCGCCTCTTTCCAGCGCGTCTATCTCGTGCTGAACAGCAAGCATGTCGAGAATCCAGTCGGGATTCTCCTTCGTGTAGAGTGCGAACGGCAACGCGGCGTCGATATAAACCAGGCCGCGGACAGCTTCGGGGTGGTTCGTAGCGACCCAACTCAACTCTTCGCCTGCAAGCGAATGACCAATGAGCACAGGTCGCGCGATGTGCAGTTGCTCGATGACCTGGAACACATCCTCGCCAAGCCGCGCTGCGCTGAAGTTGGCAACCGTGCGCTCCGGCCTGCTGGAATTGCCGAAGCCGCGTCGGGTGATCGAGTAGACATGATGCCTGCCCGTAAACTTCGGCGCGAAATTATCGAAGCGATGCGCAGTGTCGCCGAGACCAGCGAGGAAGACCAGAGGAGTTCCGCTACCGCCCCAGTCCAGCACTTCGAGGTGGACGTTGTTCTGAACTTGTACCGAAAGCGCTTTGTGTAGCGATGTATCCGGCGCTTGCTGCGCGAGAGATGTGCTGGCGAGCAAGAGCACGAGTGTTACGGAGAACCCATGGCCCGGCATATTTCGACCTCTTCACTATCAGAGCATATGGCCGTCGAAGTCCAGGTGCCCGGGTGCTCGAATATCGGCAGCTATCGCGAATATCGGTATTCGACAGCAGTATCCGACCGGTTCTCGCGGTGCAATGACGCCTGAGGGGGACCGGCGATTTGTCTTGGGCGGTCAGACATTAGCGTAGACAGCAATATGTCGGCAACATGAAGTGCCCGTGCGAGCCGCTCGTTAACGATAACGAAAAGGCGATATGCTGGTTCAGCCATGCGTTAGCTGTTCGCTCTCGCCGCCGTGATCGCCGCCGCCACAACCGCGTTCCCGCAAGCCGCGCTTCCGCCCGCGCCGCGCAAGCCTGCCCTGCTGCTCGGCGCGGCGTGGTATCCGGAGCAGTGGCCGGAGTCACGCTGGGACGCAGACCTTGCGCTGATGGAGGCGGCGCACATCCACTTTGTTCGCGTCGGGGAATTCGCGTGGTCCACCATGGAACCCAGCGAAGGCAACTACCAGTTCGACTGGCTGGAACACGCGGTCCGCGCCGCCGAGCGTCATCACATCGCGGTGGTGCTGGGAACGCCGAGCGCCGCGCCGCCCGCGTGGCTGACCACGAAATACCCTGAGACGCTGCGAACCAAGGAAGACGGCCGCAAGGACGGTCATGGCAACCGCCAGCAGTTCGACTGGAGCGATCCGAAATATCGCGAACTGTGTCGCAAGATCGCAGAACAGATGGCCACGCGCTTCGGCCACGACCCGAACGTCATCGGCTGGCAGATTGACAACGAGTACGCCAACGAAAGCTACGGCGCAAACACGCAGGCGCAATTCGATGCATGGCTGCAGGCGAAATACAAAACGCTCGACAACCTGAACGCCCGCTGGACGACTGCGTACTGGAGCCAGACATACAACGACTGGTCACAGATTCCTATCGAGACGAGCGGCGGCAATCCCGGCCTGCTGCTCAACTGGAAAGAGTTCGTCAGCGACACGTGGCGCAGCTACCAGCGCAACCAGATTGATGCAATCCGCCCGCATGCCGAAGCGAGGCAGTTCATCACGACGAACATGATGGGCTGGTTCGACGGCTATGACCACTACACTGTTGCCAGGGACCTCGATCTGGCTTCGTGGGATGACTACGTGGGGAACGGCCACTTGGACCCGCTCTACAACGGCGCGACGCATGACTTGACGCGCGGCCTGCTGCGCAAGAATTTCTGGGTCATGGAAACGCAGCCCGGCATGGTGAACTGGAAGTCCCCGAACAACGCGCTCAACAAGGGCGAGATTCGCGCCATGGCGTGGAACGCGATTGGCCACGGCGCCGAGGCCGTCGAGTACTGGCAGTGGCGCAGCGCGCTCAATGGCCAGGAGCAATATCACGGCACGCTTGTGGGCGCCGATGGAACGCCCGTGCCGTTCTACGAGGAAGTGCAGCAGATTGGCGCGGATTTCGACCGCGCAGCGCAGATTCTGGATGGCACGACCGTGGTGTCCCAGGTCGCTGTGCTGCAGGATTATCCCAGCCGCTGGGCCATCAATTGGCAGCGGCACAATGCCGAGTTCGATCCCGTCGCATCCCTGATGAGCTACTACGCACCGCTGAAACAGATGGCCGGCTCCATTGACATCGTCGCGGACAATGTTCCGCTTTCCGGTTACAAACTGGTCGTCGCGCCGGCGTTGAATGTTCTTTCGGACGATGCGGTCCGCAACCTTATCGCGTACGTTCGCGGTGGCGGAAACCTGGTACTCGGCCAGCGCTCCGCCATGAAAGACGCCGACAACGCGCTGTGGCCGCAACGCCAGCCGGGCCCGCTGGAAGAACTTCTCGGCGCACGCGTCGAAGAATGGTACGGCCTCGAGACTCCCAAACCGTACAGCGGGGAGTGGGGCAGTGGCGAAAGTGCAATCTGGGCAGAACAGCTTGGCTCCGTCGCGCCGGACGCGCATGTGCTGGCGCGCTATGGCAAATCGAACGGATGGCTCGACGGCCAGCCCGCCGCGGTGACGCGCAAAGTCGGCAACGGAAGCATCACCTACATCGGCGCAGCGCTCGACGCAACAACCATGAAGCGCGCCGCGGAGTGGATGCTCCAACAATCCGGCATTACAGAAATGCCTGCGTTACCGCAGGGCGTGGACCTGAGCATCCGCACAGGAGCCGGCAAGGCGGTCTACATCTACACGAATTACGCAGAGCAGCCGCAGACACTTATGCTGCCGCATGCCATGCAGGACGCGCTGCATGGCGGAAGCGTAAGCAGCGTCACGCTCCCGCAATACGGCGTGGCCGTGCTGTACGAGCAGCGTTAGAAGTCGAAGAATTCCTTTCGCAGCGCGTCCTCATACAGCTTCTTGGCGTGGCGAACGCGAAGACGCGCTTCCTCTTCGCGAAATGCCGCCGCCTCCCACTGGTCTACGTCCGCAACGCTGTGCGCGACGGAAGCGAGAGCTTCCTCTTCCCGGATCGCCGCGATCCACTCTTCGACTGCGGACTTGTAGGCCGCCTGCTTTTCGTCGAGTTCTATCTCTGTAATCGCCATGCATACCTCCCTGCGCGGCATGAGCCTAGCAGGGAAGTATGAATGGCCTGTGTAAATGAGCAAGGGCCCGCGCGGCAGCTATCGCTTTCCCTTCGGGTCGTATTGAAATACGCGCTCCAGCGGCACGCCGAAAACCAGCGCAATCCGAAACGCAGTTTCAAGCGACGGCGAATACTTGTCCTGCTCGATGGCGATCACCGTCTGCCGAGTAACGCCGATTCGGTCAGCCAGCTCCTGCTGGGTCATGTCGCGCACCGCCCGCAAGTCCTTCAGCGTATTGCGTATGGAGGGCATCAGATGGCTCTCCGGTACGCGACGATTTGCGTTACTGTTTTCACGATGTCACTGATGACCAGGATCCCGAAGAACACGCTCAGGAAGTGCAAGCCCATGCCGTTGGCATGGACCCTCATGTTCTCCGGGGCGACGGTGGTGTGGAACCACAGCATGCCCAGGCCGAGGACCATCAGTGTGACAACCGCGAAATATCCAGCCCGATACCCGCGCAGTTGGATCAGCCGGTCGCGCTCGTCCGTGACCCGGTTGCGGGTGAACAAGGCGATCAGCGTTTGCAGAATGATCTGCAACACAATGATGCCAACAATCATCCCGGCTACTTTGACGACGGAATTGTCGTGGTGGAAGAGGAAGTAGGGGACATACACGATCAGCTCCGCGGCAAGCGAGCCGTAGAGAGATTTTTCCTGGTAGGAAAGGCTTGGCATGGAATCTTCTCCGTGTCAAAAATGTTTGACAGGGAGAATGTAGACTGGCCGCCGGTCAATGTCAAATATATTTGACGTTAAGCAATTTCGCCCGCCGGCCGTCGCCGAAACCACACCTGCAATCCGAACCAGACCGTCAGCGCGACCAGCCCGCCGAAACAGTCAATCATCACGTCATACGGGCTTGCGGTCCGCGAAGGAATAAAACTCTGGTGGACCTCGTCCCAGGTGGCGAGCATCAACGTCGCAAGCAAAGCCCACCACGCACAGCGACGCAGAAACTGCCAGCTATCTTCGCCGCCGCGTGTCGCAAACACCCGCTGCGCGCTCCACAAGAACATCAGGCAGCAGAAGCCATATCCGAGGAAGTGGCCGCATTTGCGCATTTCAAAATGCACAACGTCCCACTTCTCCGGCGAAAAGTAGTGGACGCGGCACACCCACGGATACAGCCAACCGCTGGTGCGCTCCGCCGAAAACTTGTCGTGCGATTCCGTGTAGATAAGAACAGGCGGCGGTACGGCGGGCCACAGGGCGCGCAGCCATGCGGGCTTCGAGCGCGGCCTGAATCGTGTTCTGTTCAACGCGCCGGCCCGCTATTCGACATGGTAATTCGGCGCTTCGCGCGTGATGATGACATCATGCACGTGGCTTTCGCGCAGCCCGGCGCCGGAAATGCGGACAAACCGCGCGTTCTTCTGCAACTCTTCAATGGTGCCGCACCCCAGGTAACCCATGCCGGAGCGCAATCCGCCGACGAGCTGGTAAATCATCGCGCCAAGCTGCCCGCGATACGGGACACGGCCTTCGATGCCTTCCGGCACATACTTCGCAAGCCGGTTGCCGCCGTTCCGATCGCGCTGCGTAATGTCCTGTGACGGCGTTTCGGTGGAAGCGTCCATGTCGGCCGATCCCTGGAAATACCGCTCGCCGGAACCCTGCGCCATCGCACTGATCGAACCCATGCCGCGATAACTCTTGAAGCTGCGGCCCTGGTACAGAATCGTCTCGCCCGGCGACTCATCCACGCCCGCGAACAGCGAGCCAATCATCACCGCGCTTGCGCCCGCGGCAATCGCCTTCGCGATGTCGCCGGAATACTTGATGCCGCCATCGGAAATTACCGCGACGCCGCGCTGACTGCATGCGCGGTATGCCTCTGCAATCGCTGTCACCTGCGGCATGCCGGCGCCGGTCACCATGCGCGTTGTGCAGATCGAGCCCGGCCCGATGCCAACCTTCACCGCGTCCGCGCCGGCATCCATCAGCGCCATTGCGCCTTCATAGGTAGCGACGTTGCCGGCGAGAACGTCAACATGCGGCAGAGCTTTCTTTACCGCGCGAACACTCTCCAGCACGCGCGACGAATGTCCATGCGCGGAATCAATCGCCAGCGCATCCACCCGGTTGCGCACCAGCTCCTGAGCGCGCTCCAGGAAATCGCCCGTCGCGCCAATCGCGCCCGCGACACGAAGCCGGCCCTGTTCGTCCTTTGAAGCGTTGGGATAGCGCAGCTTCTTCTGGATGTCTTTGACCGTAATCAGGCCCTTCAGCTCGTACGCATCGTTGACGACCAGCAGCTTCTCCACGCGGTGCGTGTGCAGGATCTTTTCCGCCTCTTCAAGCGTCGTTCCGACAGGCACCGTGATCAGGTTCTCGCTAGTCATCACTTCGCTGATGGGAACGTCGGTACGCGTCTCAAACCGCAAGTCGCGATTGGTGAGGATGCCGACCAGCTTCCGGTTCTTGGTCACCGGTACGCCGCTGATCTTGTACTTGCGCATCACGTCCAGCGCGTCGGAGATCAGCGCTTCCGGCGCAATCGTGACCGGATCCACAATCATGCCGCTCTCCGAGCGCTTCACCTTGTCCACTTCCTGCGCCTGTTGCTCAATCGTCAGGTTGCGGTGAATCACCCCAAGGCCGCCGTTCTGCGCCATCGCGATGGCAAGGCGTGACTCCGTAACCGTGTCCATAGCTGCGGAGAGCAGCGGCGTCATGAGCGTGATGTTGCGCGTCAGCCGCGTCTGCGTGCTGACCTGCGCAGGCACAACTTCGCTGTATGCGGGAACCAGCAGCACATCGTCGAATGTGAGCGCTTCGGGAACGGGAAGCTGAATCATGAGGGTATTCGTTCGATTCTATGCGGGGCGCTCACGGTGCGGCAAACCGCGGAAAAGTGAAGGCCTGCGCGCAAACGCAGGCCCCGCATGGCAGTCGTGGAACAACGAGGAATCATTGCGCCACCACTGGGTCGGTGACGCATTCCATTTGCGCTTGCGGAGCTCGCAGGCTGCCGGAATGCTTCCACGCCGCGCCAATGAATTCGCGGAACAGCGGGCTCGGCTCCAGCGGCTTGGACTTGAATTCCGGATGGAACTGGCAGCCGAGGAAGAACGGATGCCCGGGAATCTCCACAACTTCGACGTACGTCGCGTCGGGCGTCGTGCCGGTAATGGCCAGGCCGCCGCCCGTCAACACGGCTTCATACTCGCGGTTGAATTCGTAGCGATGGCGGTGCCGTTCGGAAATTTCCGTGGAGCCATACGCCTGCGCGGCCCGGCTGCCTGGAGTAAGGATGCACTGCCACGCGCCCAGCCGCATGGTGCCGCCGAGCTCTTCAACGCCAGTCAACTCGCGAAGCTTGTAGATGATGCGGTGCGGAGTTGCCGGATCAAACTCTGACGAATTCGCATCGTCCAGGCCGCAGACATTGCGCGCATATTCGATGCAGGCCGTCTGCATGCCCAGGCAGATGCCGAAGTACGGCACCTGCTTTTCGCGCGCGTAGCGAATCGCGTTCAGCATGCCTTCCACGCCGCGCTTGCCGAAGCCGCCCGGAACCAGAATGCCGTCGAAGCCTTCCAGCTGGGATTCGTAACTGCGGTCGTCCGCGTCCTTCGTTTCCAGCCCTTCGGCCTCAAGCCACGTCACGCGAAGCTTGAGGTTATGCGCCAGCGCGCCGTGTACCAGCGCTTCTTTCAGAGACTTGTAGCTGTCCTCGTACTCAACGTATTTGCCCACAATCGCGATGTGCACGTCGCCCTGCGGGGAGTGAGCGCGCGCAACCAGGTCCGTCCAGCGGGAAAGGTCAGCCGGCGCTGCCTCAAGGTGCAGATACTTCATGGCTAGCGCGTCCACGCCCTCCTGCGCGAACGCAGTCGGCACTTCGTAGATGGACGCCACGTCCCGCGCCGTAATGACGGCCTGCTCCTCAACATTGCAGAACAGCGCAATCTTCGCCTTCATCTCGCGGGAAAGATGGCGCTCCGTGCGGCACAGCAGGATGTCAGGCTGGATTCCGATCGACAGCATCTCCTTCACGGAGTGCTGCGTCGGCTTCGTCTTCAACTCCTGCGCGGCGGCAATCCACGGCACCAGGGTCACGTGGACGAAGACCGTGTTCTCGCGGCCAAGGTCCTGGCGCATCTGCCGGATCGCTTCCAGGAACGGCAGCGACTCGATATCGCCCACTGTGCCGCCGATTTCGACAATTGCTACATCGCAATCCGCCGCGACCTTCCGCATTGCCGCTTTGATCTCGTTGGTGACGTGCGGAATGACCTGCACCGTCTTGCCCAGGTAGTCGCCGCGCCGCTCCTTGGTGATGATCTGCTCGTAAATGCGCCCGGTGGTCAGGTTGTTATCGCGCGACAGCCTGGCGTGCGTAAACCGCTCATAGTGGCCAAGGTCAAGGTCTGTCTCGGCGCCGTCGTCTGTGACGAAGACTTCGCCGTGCTGGAACGGCGACATGGTGCCCGGATCCACGTTCAGGTACGGGTCGAACTTCATCAGGTTCACGCGGAAGCCGCGCGCCTCCAGCAGACAGCCGATAGACGCCGCCGCCAGCCCCTTGCCAAGACTGGATACAACTCCGCCCGTTACAAAGATGTACTTTGCAGACATGCCCGCGAGCCCCTGAATTGTGAGATTGTGCGGCCGGACGAAGGGTGCACAACCAAGTATCGCAGATACCGCAAGCCGCCGAAAAGGGGCGTGGAAAACCGGGCGTCAACGCCCGCATCGGGCCCTGCAAGACCGGCAGGGCATCTTTCGCCTAGAAAAAATGCCCTGCCGTTCGCAAACTACCAGGTCACGTTCACGCTGCCTGTTCCGCTCGTCGGTACCGTGTAGGTATGGTTGCTGCCCGGCTCCCACACAACGGTGCCGTTCGACTCAATATCAATGAATTTGAATTGAATATTCTGCCCAGCCGGCACAGAAACGTTCAGGAACCAATTCGGATAATTCGGGTCGAGCATGGGGCCTATGGCGGTCTGGAACGTCGTGCCCCAGTTACCAAGCTCCGGTACGTTGCCCGACACGAAGATATAGTCGCCGGGATTCGTTGCCATCGCATTGTTCACCGTGAATGTGACCGGGATAAGTTTTGCGGTCAGCACGTTAAACGAAATCCCGTTCGACTGCGTTCCGGCGCTGTTCTTCACCGTTACAGAGTAAGTTCCGGCGGCTACAGAGGGAACCGTGACCGTAACAGAGCTGTTCGACCACGACTTTACGGTCGCCGCCGTGGTGCCGAACAGCACGCTGCCTGTAGAAGTGCCGAAGCCATCTCCAGCGATCGTGACTGTCATGCCGGCCTGGCCGACGTATGGTCCTATACTGCCAACTTCAGGCGTGGTTGCATTCACCTGCTTTTGCCATACGGCGACAGTGTGCGCCCCAAGAGTGAAGTTCGTTGCCGGATTATTGCCGCCGGACCCGGTGCTGACCGTCAGGCCACCGCCGCCCAGCAGGCCGCCAAGGTAGTCAGAATAAGAGCCAGCCGGAAGGGCGGTATTCAATCCGGTGATGTTGTAACTTGTCGAAGCATTCTTGTTTATGGCGATCAGCACGACATTGTTGTAGAACTGGCGTTCGAAAATATAAACGTCGTTATTAATCCAGCGTTGCTGCGTCGTTCCATAGCCCAGCGCATCGTTACTGGCGCGCAGTGTCGCCAGCTTGTTGATCAGCTTGTACGCCGTCGTTGTGGTGGAAAACGAACTCATCTGCACGCGGTTATACGGGTCGTTGCCGCTATTGGTCGTGTTGTAAAGATATTGCTCATCGCCATAGAAAATGTTCGGAATCCCCCGGCAGGTCAGCAGGAATGCCAGCGCTTCATGCAGCCGGTTCTGGTCTGTCGTAATGTTCCCGTACAGCCGGTTCTCATCCTGCGAATCAAAGAACGTGACCAGGTTGTTCGGGTAGGTGAAGTTCGAATCTTCCGTCGTCAGCGTCGAGTCAATTTCCGACATATTGTTGTTTGACCCGAATACGTCACGAATCGCCTGGTTGACGCCGAAGTCCAGCTCACTGATGCCGGACAGGTTGGCAAACTTATAGGCGTCGGCGTACAACGCATCGCCGGAGTTATTCGGGTTCCACTCGCCGAACAGGAAGCTGGGCTTGTTATTGAAAATCACGTTCGCGAATGAATACTGCCAGCCCCACGTTACGGACTTGATCGCATCCAGGCGAAAGGCATCGGCGCCATGAGATTGAAACTGCTCGGCCGCCGTTTTCAGATAGTTATCAATCGTCGCATTTTCCTGGTTAAGGTCGCTCAGGTAGTCGAGGTCGTAATATTGAACCTGGTAACGGTCGTCATAGTTGGAGATGTTGCCGTTATGGTGCATATAACCATTCGGGTCGTTCGTCTCGGAGGCCATGAACGTGCCGTTGTTATACAGCGCACCGTCTTCGCCCCCGTTGTTCGGGTTCGAGTGGTTCTGCGCCCAGTCGACGATGATCTTTATATTGTCGGAGTGCGCCGCGGTCGTCAGGTTGCTGAACGCGGTCCAGTCCTGCGCCGCATCGCCGAAGTGCTCCTCGACTTTCATGAAGTCGCGGTTCCAGTAACCGTGGTATGGCGCGGCAACGGGCGAGCCGCTGTTCGCGTTCAGGTCCTCGTTGTCATTCGTCGGCGAAATCCATATCGCCGTCGCGCCCATGCCCTGGATGTAAGCCAGCTTTGCCTGGATGCCGGCCAGGTCGCCGCCCCAGTAAGCCTGCCAGTTCGTCTTGGTCGAGTCATACAGACCGGAACTCTGCGATGGATTGTTATTGGTCGTATCACCGTCGTAGAAGCGGTCCGTGACGACCTGATAAATGACAGTCTTCTTGTAGTCCTGCGCGTGAGCAGAGATAGCAGTCGTCAGCGTACTTGCAGCTAGAAGCACGGCCAGGCGGGGGATGCGAGGCATACGGTTCTCCTTGGAGTTTTGTCAGACAGCAAAGTTACAGGCCCAAAACCATCGCCCGGAATCTTCTGCCTTTCCGTATCTCGTGTCAAACCGCCTTGTATCAGCCGGTGCGATGCCGTGAAACCGGCTTGTGCTGAGTTACTGCCTGTCGCCGAAGGCCGCCAAACGGAGTGGCAAAACAGAACAGCAAGCCAACTCCGGCAAGCAGAACACCGCTCTCCAGCCGGGTGGACCACGCATGCATCGCGTCAAAGTTCTGCCGCACAGCGTCGTTGTCCGGCAGCGCGGAAATGTCTTCGCCGGCGCGCTGGCGCGCAGCGGCTCCATCTTGTACGTGATCATGTAGTTCAGCCCGGCCGTCGCGGCGAGCATCACCGCCGCCAGCGCAATGGCAGTCACGCGAACCCGTGCGCGCAACATTGCAGGAAACAGCAGCAGGCAAAGCAGCAGCACCGCACCCGCAAGAATTCCGCCGCGGTGCAGCGAATGCAGGGACGCCGCGACGACAACACCGGCATCACGCCTTGGCAGGTGGTGGAAAAGTGCCCGCGCCTCGACGCCGCCAAAAAACAGGATGCCGCCGACCCAGCAGGCCAGCGTGAACAGGCAGACAAATCGCGCGAAGGTGGTCATGGGCTAAACCTGCGGCCGGCCGATCAGCCGCTCAATCCGCTTCGGAATAGGCGGATGCGTGGAGAACAAGCCTGCAAAATCCGCGCCGCTCAACAGCGGAGCGACGATAAACAGGTGCGCCGTCGAGGGCGTTGCCGGCAGCGGCAGCCGCTTGGAATATCCATCCAGCTTCTGCAGTGCGCTAGCCAGCGCGTATGGATTGCCGGTGATGTGCGCGCCCGTCGCGTCAGCTTCATACTCACGGCTGCGTGAAACCGCAAGCTGGATCAGCACCGCTGCAATCGGCGCGACGATCAGCATCAGCAGCGCGGTAAGCCCGCCGCCGCGACGGTCCCGCCCGCCGCCGCCGCCGAGCATCTCTCCCCAGAAACCGAAGCGAGCAATCAGCGTGATGGCGCCGGCCAGCGTTGCCGCAACAGAGCTCGTCAGGATATCGCGGTTCCGCACGTGACCAAGCTCGTGCGCGAGTACGCCTTCCAGCTCCTCATCGTTCAGCAATTCGAGAATGCCGTGCGTCACCGCGACAGAAGCGTGCGCGGGGTTGCGGCCAGTCGCAAACGCATTCGGAGATTCCGTCGGAATGACATACATCTTCGGCATCGGCAGGCCCAGGCGCTGCGTCATGCGCTCCACCACAGCGTAGGCCCGCGGCAGCTCCTCGCGCGTCACGGGCCTGGCGCGATATGTCGCCAGCGCGATCCGGTCAGAGAAAAAATAGCTGATGAAATTCGTAACCGCGGCAATCGCAAAGCCGAGAATCATGCCGTTGCGCCCGGCGATCGCGCCGCCCAGAAACAACAGCAGCAGCGTCAGCGCGGTCAGCAGAAATGCGGTCTTGAAGGTGTTGCCCATGGATAGCCTCTGTCCCTGAGTGTTAGACGCTGGAAACAGCGGCAGGACTCTGGTCGCGCTCCAGCGCATGCCGCAGCACGGTTTCGAGCGCCAGCTTGACTTCGGAATACCGCTCGGCGGAGATGCGCCCCTCCAGCCGGTCGGTTTCCAGGCGGAACAGTTCGTCTTTCAAGACGTCGAGCAGGGAACTGCGTGCCGCAGCAGAAGTCGGCCCGGCATGCGGCGTTGCAATCACCGCGGAAGGAACCGCAGCCGCCGTGGCAATCGCGGCGCGCTCTTCCGCCGTCGCAGGCTTGCGCATCGCGAACCACACGCCGCCAACAAAAATCAGCGCAATGCTGCCAATCAGCCACCACTTGTATTTGTCCAGCGGCCCCGGCGAGCCTTCCGGATTTCCCAGTCCGCCGCCGGGACGATTGTCCGGGGCGCCGGCGCCTGCTGGAACCGCGCCGTTGTTCTGCTCCGCTGCGGGGCCGCCCTCCGGCTGCTGGCCTTGCTGAGAATCCGCGGGCATCCGGCCTTCGCCGCTTACCGAAAAATCCAGCTTCTGCCCCGGCCGAACGTCTTTTGCCAGGTACACCTGCGCGTTCACTTCGTCCGTGACCGGCTGAAAAACTCCCCCCGCCTGCGACGCGAACTGCATGGACTTCGGCAGCATCACGGCAAGGTTTGCGAACGGCAAGCTTAGCCGCGGCGTGAAGTCCAGCTTGCCGGTGTAGGGAACTTTGTACGTGAGCTGGAAGCGCGTCTCACCGGGACGCAGCGGAAACACAAACGCATAGTGCCCGGGGTCGCCCTGCGGCACGGGGGAAGCCTGCACCGGCATGCCGTTCGGGCCCAGCGCCGCTCCGCCGGTTATCTCCGCGCCTTTCGGCAGCCATACTTCAAACGCCTTCGCGCTGAATTGCGTCATCGGCGGCGAGGAGTCATTCTGGACCGCCCATAGCTCCGTTACCTCCGCGGTGGAACCCTGCGCCTGCACACGCATAACGTCCGCCGCGCCATGAACGCCCGTCACCTGCGCGCTGCCGTTGTACACATCGACGTCGGCGGTCGTTGTTCCCGGAGGCGCCGGGCGAAAATACGGCACCTTGTCATGCGTGATGCGGACCAGGTGCATCCCGCCATCCGGCACCGCGAGCGAGAAACGCCCGCGCGCATCGGTCGTCGTCTTTGTACTCTCCTGCATGCCATTCGCAAGCTGGATCAGCACAACGCTGTCTCCGGCAGAAGGTCTGCCGGTTGTCTTGTTCGTAACCGTGCCGGTAATGGGCGGCTGCGGGCCGCTCGCCGTCGGCGTAACGTTGTTCGCATCGGGAGAAAACATCGGCCCGGCTTGCGCCAGAACGGTGCCGGCGCAAAGAACAAACGCGGCAAGCGTAAGGGAAACTTTCGTGGTCTTGGTCATCATGTCTTTCAAGTCAGGATTTCAGCGCCGCACGCTCGCCAGCTTCAAATCGTCGAGCTCTGCCAGCACGCCTGCGGCCTCGGCTTCCAGCTCTTCGCGCTGGCGCAGAAAATCGTCTTCCGCATATTTGCCGGAGCGGTGCTCAAAATTCAGGTCGCGCAAGTTGTCGTACAAAACATCGCGCCGCTCTTCCAGATAATCCTGCCGGGACTTCCGCGCGTATAAAACCGTATCTCGCGAAGGCCAGAACGTGTAAGCCGCACACGTCAGCGCCAGCACCACTCCGGCGATCAAAGGCAGCGTGTCGTTCATTCGCCCACCTCATCGCGAATCCGCTTGCGCACATCTTCTGCCACCGTTTGCACCAGCACGCCGCCGTTGGGATGGTTCGCGTCGAGCCTGCGCTTGCGCCACATGCGCAGCAGCAATACGGAACCAACAATGCCGAAGATAAGCACCGCAAACGGCATAATCCACGCGACGCGGTTGAACCCGACGAACACCGGAGCCGCCATCACGGTCGGGCCGTACTTCTTGATAAAGGTGTTGATGATCTGCTGGTCGTCCTGCGTGCTCGCAACCGCGGTCAGCAAGTCCTGCCGCATACCATCGGAATTCGGACAGCCGACATGGTTGCACTCAAGCAGGATCTGTCCGCAACTGCATGTGCACATCATCTTGTGGCCCAGGTCTTCAAACCGCTGCGTGTTGTCCGCCGCGCCGAGCGCGGGCAGCATGAGTGCGAGCGTCACAGCAAGCAGAAGCAGGTTCCTCAACTTTGCCCGGGTGCCCCATCCTGCGGGCGAAGTGTGCCCGCAGGGTGGAGTGCGCAGATGCCTCTTGCCGGAGAACATCAGTCCCCACCCACGGCAACGCGAGATTCTTCCGGTTGCGCGTCGGCGCGTTGCCGCACGCGAGTATTCGCGCCCTGCACCGGAGTCGCGCGGACCAGCGCCAGCAGAGTCCCGGCGACGACCACCAGAACGCCAATCCAGATCCAGTTCACCAGCGGATTTAAAAACACCTTGATGATGGGACGCTGCGTGTCCGGGTTCTTGCCCGCATAAATCACGTACAGGTCGCGCGCCAGCGTGGAATGGTTCGCGACCATCGTCGCGGTCTGCTGGCTCGCGTAATAGAAGCGCTGCTCCGGCGCAAGCTGCGCAATTTTCTTGTTGCCGCGATACACATCCAGCAGCGCATACTCGCTGCGGTAGTTGCGGTTGTCGTCCTGCGTATAGCTCTCGTTAACCAGCGTGTATGGCCCGATCGCCATCGAGTCGTGGAAGCCGAGTTCCTGCTCGTTCACGCGGTTGAACGCCGCGCCCGCGATCCCGATAAAGATCAGCACGACGCCGAAGTGGACAAGGTACCCGCCGTAGCGTCGCGTGTTGCGGCGCACCAGCACATACGCGCCTGCGGCGAGATTGCGTCCCGTCTGCCGCGAAACCACCTCGGCCCCGCGCAGGAACTCGGAAAGAACAGCCGCCGTCACGCCTGCGCCCAGCGAAAATGCCACCAGCGAGTAGAACGTAGCCTGGTCTTCCCACGGATGCACGCCCGCAATCATCAGGACCACCGCAGCAAGCACAGTCGCGGCAATCGGCAGCAGCATGTTCTTGCGCAGCGAACGCAGCGAGGTAGAACGCCACGCCAGCAGCGGTCCGACGCCCGTCAACGCCAGCAGGAACAGGCCAATCGGCAGTCCTACGCGGTTGTAGAACGGCGCGCCCACCGTCACTTTTCCATTGCCAACCGCCTCGCTCAGGATGGGGAACAGCGTGCCCCACAGAACCGTGAAGCAGGCCGCGAGCAGGATCAGGTTGTTGAACAGAAAGCTCGACTCGCGGGAGACGACCGACTCCAGCCGGTGTTCGACGCGAAGATGATCGCGCTCCTTCAAGTATGTAACCAGGCAGATGACAAATACGATTGCCATGAAGCTGGTAAACCAGTCGCCGATGCTCGACTGCGCAAACGCATGCACAGACTGCACCAGCCCGGCGCGCGTCAGCAGTGTTCCCAGCAGCGTCAGCAGGAACGTCGCAAAAATCAGCCAGACGTTCCACGTCTTCATCATGCCCCGCTTCTCCTGCATCATCACGGAGTGCAGGAAAGCTGTGCCCGTCAGCCACGGCATCAGGCTGGCGTTCTCGACCGGGTCCCAGCCCCAGTAGCCGCCCCAGCCCAGAACGCTGTATGCCCAGTGCGCGCCCAGAAAAATGCCGCACGTCAGGAACATCCACGTCACCATCGTCCAGCGGCGCGTAATGTGGATCCACTTCTCGCCCGGGTAGCGCATCATCAGCGCGCCCAGCGCGAACGCGAACGGCACCGAGAAGCCGACATAGCCGAGATAGAGCATCGGCGGATGAATCACCATCTCGGGATACTGCAGCAAGGGGTTCAGCCCGTTGCCATCAGCCGGAATCGCGCCCTGCATCAGCGCGAATGGCTGCGCGGGGAAATTGATCAGCACGACAAAAAACAACTGCACGCCCGCAAGAATCGTCGAAGCGTACGCCGTCAGCCGCACGTCCACGCGGTGCCGTACGCGCAGCACGAAGCCGTAGCACGCCAGCAGCCACGCCCACAGCAGCAGCGAGCCCTCCTGCCCGCTCCACAGCGCAGCGAACTTGTATGGTCCGGGCAGCGCGCGGTTGGAATGGTGCGTAATGTATGCGACAGAAAAGTCGTTCGTGAAGGCGCACCACACCAGAGCCACCGCAGCCGCGCTCAGTGCAAAGAAGGAAGCAATGCCCGCGCGTCGCGAAGTCTCGAGCAGACGCTCCGGCGGAACCCGGCCCGCTGTCCTGCGCGCCATCTGGAACAGGCTGACCGCGCCCACAACCAGCGCGTAGGCGCTGAGAACCAGCGCGACCAGCAATGAAAAACTGCCAAATTGAGGCATCGGAATCTTCTATTCTCTCAGGTTGACGCTCTCAGCGACAATCGGTCGGAAGGTGGAGCGCGCACCCGGTTCACGCCACACTGAAATAATGACCGGAATGCGATTTCCCCCAGCCCGCCTGCTGACTGCCGTCTTCCTGTTATGCGGCGTCGTTGCCGTCGCGCCGCTCGACGCGCAGCAGCGCAGCCCGCGCCAGGTCCTTCTACTCAGCGATATCCACTTCAATCCGTTCCCGACGCCGCAACAGTGCCAGTCGCCGTCCGTCCGCCGCCAGATGGCCGCGCTCGCCGCGCGCCCGCCGGAAACGTGGAACGACAGTGATTTCAGTTTCCAGAACGGGCTGAGCCACCGCGGAGAAGACACCA
The DNA here is from genome assembly GCA_963848685.1 of uncultured Acidobacteriaceae bacterium. Lineage (GTDB taxonomy): Bacteria > Acidobacteriota > Terriglobia > Terriglobales > Acidobacteriaceae > CAWKED01. The sequence goes on from CAWKED010000001.1 coordinate 730,002, forward strand.
ACTGGCTGCTCCTGCGCTCCACCATCGCGGCAATAAAGATGGCGGTGCAGCGTCCCGCCGCCGTCATCATCTCCGGCGACATGCTCGTCCATCAGGGTCCGGCGCTTTATGAAGCCTGCTTTGCCGACAAGGGCCAGCACGCCGACCCGGCAGCCATGGCAGAGTTTTTTTCCAGGACCATCGCCTTCGAGCTCGCGCTGGTCGAACGCACCTATCCCGGCGTGCAGGTCGTCATGGCCCTCGGCAACAACGATTCCGACGCGGGCGATTACAAGCTGCCGTCCGCGGCCATGCTCGCCGACCTTACACCTGTAATCGAGAGCGCAACCAACGCCGGCGGCAACGCGGCAGCGAAGGATTTTGCCCGGACGTACGCGACGGGCGGCTATTTCTCAGCCGAGCTCAGGAAATTTGACCACGCGGAGATCCTCGTCCTGAATACGAACGCACTCACGCCGCGCGCGCAGGACGATGACACCGCGCGCTCAGGCCCGGCGGCGCAGGCAGAAATCGCGTGGCTCAAGCAGGAACTCGACGTCGCGCAGCAGCACCACCGCAACGTCGTCATCGTCGGCCACGTGCCCCCGGGAATCGATGCCTGGGCGTCCCACCAGGAACACGCCGTCGTGATGATGTACGCCAAACAACAACTTCCCGCCATCCTGGCCGCACACTCCACGACCGTGCGCATGGGCCTGTTCGGCCACACTCACATGGACGATTTTCGTGTTGCCGGCGAGGTCCCGGTCAGCATCACGCCATCCATCAGCCCGATCGTGGAGAACAACCCGGCTTTCGAAGTGCTGGAAACCGACGCCCAGTTCCGGCCCCTCAACCACATCGCGTGGAACCTGCCGCTCGATGACGCGCAGCCGCAATGGCGGCTCGAGTACGACTTCCGCAGCGCGTACAGCGAAGCAAATATGTCCGGCGCAACCCTGCGCCAACTCAGCAGGAAGCTGGCGAACGACCCCACCCTGCGTCACACGTTCTACTGGCACTTCGGCTCAGAAAGCGCCGCCGCCGATGTTCCTGAGAAGTGGCAGCCGGTCTACCTGTGCGCTTTCACCAATCTCACCGAACAAAGCGTCACGCCCTGCCTGCTCGAGTCGCTCGGCCTGCCGGCGCCGTTCTAACTGTGCGTTATGCGGATTGCCATTCCGCATCCTGGTTGTCATTCCGCAGCGAAAGCGGAGGAATCTGCAAGTTGCTGCACTGAAACCGCAGATTCCTCCGGCTCCATGCGCCTGCGGAATGAAACCGCACAAGACTTCGCGGCCGCCTAAGCGTTCGCCATCTCCTGCGCCGCACTCTTCTGCGCGAACATATTCCCCATCCGCCGGATCTGCGCCCCCACGCCTTTCAGCTTCTCCTCGATGCGCTCATAGCCGCGATCGATGTGGTAGACACGGTCCACAATCGTCTCGCCTTCCGCGACCAGCGCGGCCAGCACAAGGGAAGCCGACGCGCGCAGATCGCTCGCCATCACGGCCGCGGCCGACAGCGGCGTCTTGCCGCGAACCACCGCCGTCCGGCCGTCCACGGAAATATTCGCGCCCATGCGGTTCAGCTCCGGAACATGCATGAAGCGGTTCTCGAAGATGTTTTCCTGCACGGTCGTCGTGCCGTCGGTCTGCGTCGCCAGCGTCATGAATTGCGCCTGCATGTCGGTAGGGAAGCCTGGGTATTCTTCCGTCGAAATGTCCGCCGCGCACAGATTGCCATCGCTGCGCACGCGGATGCCGTCGCCGATCGACTTCTGTCTTTACGCCGCACGCATTCAGCTTGCCCAGCAGCGCGCCCTGGTGCTCGGCAATGCAGCCCTGCACCATGATGTCGCCGCCGGTAATGGCGCCGGCGATCAGGAACGTGCCCGCCTCAATGCGGTCGGGAAAAATCCTGTGCTTCGCGCCATGCAGCTTGTCCACGCCCTGCACGGTGATGCGGGAGGTGCCGGCGCCGGAAATTTTCGCGCCCATCTTGTTCAGCAACGCCGCCAGGTCTATGACTTCGGGCTCGCGCGCGCAGTTTTCAAAAACCGTCTCCCCTTCCGCCAGTACCGCGGCCATCAGGAGGTCTTCCGTGCCCGTCACCGTGATCTTGTCGAACACAATATGCGCGCCCTTCAGCCGCTCGGCGCGCGCCTCAATGTAGCCGTGGTCCTGCGTCATCACGGCGCCCATCGCTTCCAGGCCCTTGATGTGCAGGTCAATCGGACGCCCGCCAATCGCGCATCCGCCCGGCATGGCAACCCGGGCCAGGCCGGTGCGCGCGACCAGCGGTCCCAATACGAGCGAAGACGCGCGCATCGTCTTCACGATCTCGTACTTCGCAACTGGATCGCTGAGCAGCCGGCAGGAAATCGTCGTCCGGTGCGAGGCGCGCCCATAGCCGAGCTCGACTTCGGCCCCCATGCTCGCCAACAGCCGCCGTTCCGTCTCAATGTCGCGAACGTCCGGAATGTTCTCCAGAATGACTTCTTCCTCGGTCAGAATGGCCGCGGCCATGCACGGCAGCGCGGAGTTCTTCGCGCCGGAGACGCGGATGGTGCCAAGCAGCGGATTGCCGCCGCGAATGACGAATTTGTCCATGAGGAGAATGTACGCGTTTTGCCGCGGTGGGAAAGCCCCGGGGAAGCTGCGGAATCACCTGCCTCGGCATGGATGTATAAGATCGGCGGCCGAGTAGGCGGCACAACGTCCTACTTCACGACTCCCAGCTCCGGGGCCGGCCAGTACACGAACATCGCCTTGCCGTAGATATACTTCCGGGCCACCGGTCCAAAGTCGCGGCTGTCGTCGGAAATCGAGCGATGGTCGCCCATCACAAAATATTTCCCGGGCGGGATCACCTCCGCCACAATCGAGCGGTCATCGCGGTAGCGTTTCCGGGACGTAGGGTTCCGGCAACTGTTCCTTGCCGTTCACGTAAACGTCTCCATGATCAATCCGCAGCGAATCGCCGGGCCCGGCGATGACGCGTTTGATGAAGCTCTTGCTCGGGTCTGCCGGATAGTGGAACACCACCACGTCTCCGCGATGAATGTCGCCAAAGCGATAGGCCATCTTGCTCACGAACACGCGGTCGGCGTCGCGCAGCTCCGGAAGCATGCTCGTCCCTTCCACCTTGACCGGCTGGTACAGAAAGACGATGACCACCACCGCCAGCAGCACGGCAAACAGGAAAGTCGCGCGCCCAGATGCGCAGCCAGCGGTGGGAGTTGTTGTCCGAGTTTCTCGGTCATGGTCGGCTTTGGGGCGCGGGAAACTGCCCTATCTACCATGTTAGACGCAGGAAAGCGCCATCGCGGATTTGCAGCCGAAAGGAAGCGAAAGCGCGCATGGCGCGAGACTATACTTGTCGCTCCAGTGTCCTCACGGCTGAACAATTTGCAGGTGTTGCGGGCCTTTGCGGCCATGTCCGTTGTCGTCTTCCATAGCGGATACCTGTTCGGGCCGCTCAAGCCGTTCGGCAGCTACGGCGTGGATGTCTTTTTTGTCATCAGCGGCTACATCATGGCCAGCATCTGCGACAAGCGGCCCCGCAACTTCCTCAAGCGGCGCATCATCCGCATCGTGCCGCTCTACTGGCTGGCGACGCTGTTCCTGTTCGCGCTGGCAAAGGTCCGGCCGGAATGGATGAAGGCCACGGAAGCCAGTTGGTCCGCAGCTCTGGAAAAGCCTGCTCTTCATCCCGTTCTTCAAGTCCAACGGCCTCATTCAACCCATGCTCTTCGTTGGCTGGTCGTTGAATTACGAAATGTACTTCTACCTGCTGCTGGCGATTGGGCTGCTGGTCGCCGGAAAGCGCGCGCCCTGGCTCGCCTCGGCTGTCGTTATCGCCGTGCCGGTCGCGCTTTACTTCGCGCACCCGCAAAGCGCGCCCGGGCAGTTCTTCCAGAACGTTCGCTCGTATGAATTCGTTCTCGGAGTCGTGACGTATTACGTGACGGAGCGCATCAGCGCGCACGCCTCCCGCCGCCTGCTCTGGCCGCTCGCCACAGCCTCGCTGCTCTGCGTAGCGTGGCTGATCGTCTGGCACTCCCTGTCGCTGCCGGAGGGCATTCCGGTTTACCTCGTCAACGGCCTTCCTGGCGTGGTCCTCGTCGCTGCCTCCGTGTTGACGGCGAAGGCGGGCGCTGACACCGACCTGACATTCCTGGTGCTGCTCGGCGACGCCAGCTACGCCATGTACCTCCTGCATCCCTATGTCCTGTATCTGCAGGAGCGCGTTTTCGCCAAGCGCGTGCATCTTCTGTCCTCCCAGTTCTCGCTCGCCGGAATGCTGCTCAGCTGCCTTCTTGTCATCGCAGTTTCCATCGCCACCTACAAATGGATTGAGAAGCCGATGGTGGACTGGCTCGGCCGCAAATTCGCTCCCAACCCGCGCAGCCCGCAGCCCGTGCTCGCCGAGAACCCGTTGTAGCCATGGCCTCCATCACCACTGCCTGGCACGGACTGGATCTTGCCGCAGCGCGCGCCGTGCTGCAAAAGGCAATCGCGGACGGGGCATTTCCCGGCGCCGCCTGGGGAGTTCTGCTCGATGGCGACATCATTGCCTGCGAGGGAGCCGGCCGCTTCACCTACGACGCGGACGCGCCCCCCGTTTCTTCCGAAACCATGTACGACCTCGCCAGCCTGACGAAGGTCGTCGCCACGACATCCATCGCCATGCTGCTGTGGCAACGCTCGGCGCTCGACCTCGACGCCCCACTCGGCGGCTGGTTTCCGGAATTCGCCGCCGGCGAGAGCTCCGCCGCGCGAGGCCGCGTCACGCTGCGCATGCTTCTGGCGCACATCTTCCGGCCTGCCGGCCCACGTTCCACTCTGGGAGCAGGTTCCACTGGAGTCAACCAGGCCAGAGGAAGACGCGCTCGCTCTCTGCATGCGACGTCCCGCTCGAAAGCCCGCCGGGAACCGCGACGGAGTATTCCGACATCGGCTTCATCCTGCTCGGAGCTGTGCTCGAAAAAATCTCCGGCATGCCGCTGGAAACGATGTTTGCCGAATGGGTCGCCGACCCGCTCCGGCTTCGCGACACGTGTTTTGGCCCGCTGACCGCGGAACGCGCAGCCCGGGCCGCTCCCACCCGCGACCCGCACTGGCGTCGCGTCGTCCTTCGGGGCGAGGTGCACGACGAAAACTGTGCGGTCCTCGGCGGAGTGGCAGGCCACGCGGGCCTGTTCTCGACCGCTCCCGATGTCCTCCGCTTTGCCGATGCCATCCTGCGCCCGCCGCAGGACGGCGTGTTCGAGCCGCGAACCGTCCGCGAATTCACCACCCGCCAGACGGAACCCGCCGGCACCAGCCGCACCCTCGGCTGGGACACGCCCACACAGCCATCGCAAAGCGGCCGCTGCTTCGGCCCGCGGACCATCGGCCACCTCGGCTATGCCGGGACCTCGCTCTGGCTCGACCTTGACCGCCGCCTGGCCGTCACGCTGCTGACCAACCGTGTCTTCACCGTGGATGCCGGGGAGCCGCCCAGGGCCATCGTCGAAGTCCGCCCCGCATTCCACGACGCGCTGCTGAACTGCTAGTTTTCGCGAGCTTTCTCGCCACCCCCTTCAGTTTTTCGCAACAACGCATCGAACAGGCTTACAATTCCCGGTGGCCCCTGCCACGAGCCGCATGCCCGCTTCCACCACATCGAACAAATCGGTCGCCGAACCCACTCCTGCGGAAACGGACCTCGATCTCCTGACTACGGAAGGCCGAAACACGGCCTCGCAGGGTTTTGACACCAAGTCCGCTCTCGACATCGCGCGCATCATCAACAACGAAGACGCCAAGATTGCCGCGGCTGTAAAGAAGGCGCTGCCGGAAATTGCCCAGGTGATCGACACCGTGGCGCGCAGCCTGCGCGACGGCGGCCGCCTGATCTACGTCGGCGCCGGCTCCAGCGGCCGCATCGCCTCGCTCGACGCCAGCGAGTGTCCGCCGACCTACTCCACGCCGCCGCAGCAGGTCCAATACATCATGGCCGGCGGCCCCAAGGCGCTCGCCTCCGCCGCCGAAGTCAATGAGGATTCCCCTGAGCTCGGCCAGCGGGATATGGCCCGCCGCCGTCCGACGCGCAAGGACATCGTCGTCGGCATCTCGGCCAGCGGCCGCACGCCGTATGTCGTCGCCGCGGTGGATTATGCCCGCGCGCGCGGCGCCAAGACAGCCGGCGTGACGTGCAATTACAACTCGCCGCTCAGCCGCGTTGCCGACACGACCATCGTCGCGGAAGTCGGCCCCGAAGTCATTGCCGGTTCCACCCGCATGAAGGCCGGAACCGCGCAGAAGATGATCCTGAACATGATCACAACCGGCGCCATGACGCGGCTCGGCTATGTGTACGAAAACATGATGGTCAACGTACACATGAAGAACAGCAAGCTGGTCGAGCGCGGCATCGGCATCCTGATGCGGGCCTGCGCCGTAGACCGCGACACCGCCGTGCAGACCATCAAAGTCGCGGGCAAGAGCATCCGCGTCGCCATGGTGATGTTGAAAGCCGGAGTCGACAAGCCGGAAGCCGTCCGCCGCCTCCAGGTCGCAGACGGCAACGTCCGCCGCGCCATTGAAGACGCCCGCATGGAACTCTGATTCCGCTTGCCCGACACCCGCAAACGGGTCAAGATAACCCTATGGACCTGCTGAAACGCACACAAGAAATCCGGAAGTCATGGCCGGCAATCCTGTATCCGTGGCATGCGCTTCACGGTAGGAACAATTCTCGGACAATTAGGCGCAGGCCGGACCGTGGAGCAATTGCTGGAAGATTAGGGAACCGGGGCGCCAGCTAGGACTTTGGTGCTGGCTTGCTTACGCCGCCGATGATGAGTATGTGTTCCCCGCGCTTGGAATCCGTCAAATCTACGAGTCCCGGTATATTTGCGAACGGGGTTGTTTTCTTCGTACCGGTCGATGATGCGTTGGAATTTTCCTTGTGCTCCGTCACGATCATTGCTCCTTGTTAAGCACTTTACTGTACCACGGACCGCTGAATGTTGAATGTTGTACCAGAGTCTTGTTTTGCGCCTCGTCCTGTCTGACCACATCGGTATTCCTCACGAAACCCAACCCGACTTGCTCACTGAGGCCGAGCAGGTGTTCGCACCAAAGAAGCCCAAGGCAGTGAAAGCCAAGATCGACGGTTCGAGCAAGCCCAAGCCAACATCCGTGGAGTTACGACAAAGAAAGAGGCGATAAGAAAGAAAGCAGCCTAGACCTATGGACCTGCTGAAACGCACACAAGAAATCCGGAAGTCATGGCCGGCAAGCCTGTATCCGTGGCTCCCAGAGAACATGGTTCGCGTTATTGGACCTGTCGTTCTTCTCGCGCTCCGGAATTTCGAAGCGGAACTTAGGAGCGGGGCCGCTATCACAATCGACGAAAGGGTTCGGTGCCGGGCAGCCGATCAATCCGAATAACTGCTCGCCTCATCCAGCGTCGCAATCTGCGCCGCACTCAGCTCCAAATTCACAGCCGCCGCCAGTTGCTCAACCTGCTCCTCGCTCGTCGCGCTGGCAATCGGAGCGGTTATAGAAGGCCGCGCCATCAGCCAAGCCAGGCTCACCGCCGCCGGTGTCGAAGTCAGCTCAGCCGCGACCGCGTCCAGCGCAGTCAGAATCCGCGCTCCCCGCTCGTTGATGTAATTCTTTACGACGGACTCGCCGCGCGCGCTCTTGCCTGCGTCCTGCGCGGAACGATACTTGCCCGTCAAAAACCCGCGCGCCAGCGAATAATACGGAATCACGCCAATCCCGGCGCTCTCCACCACGCTCTCCAGCGAACCCTCATAGTCCGCGCGGTCATAGAGGTTGTACTGCGGCTGCAACGACTCATACCGCGGCAGATTTTTCTCCACCGATAGCTCCAACGCATCTTCCAGCGATTCCGCGTCGTAGTTCGAAGCTCCGAACGTCCGCACCTTGCCCGCTTTCGACAATGCGTCATACGCCGCCAACGTTTCCTCAATCGGAGTCTCGTCGTCCTGGCGATGGCTCTGGTAAAGATCGATGACATCGATCTGCAAGCGGCGCAGACTGTCCTCGACGGCGCGCACAATGTAGTCCCGCGACAGGCCCTTTTTGTTGCCGCCCATCTCCATCCCAACCTTGGTCGCGATGACGACACTATCCCGCCGCGAACCCTGCTTCATCCATTTGCCGATGATTGTCTCCGACTCACCGCCCTGGTTGCCCGGCTTCCATCGCGAATAAATGTCCGCTGTATCAATGAACGTCAGCCCGCGCTCCAGCGCCGCATCCAGCACGCGAAACGACTCCGCTTCGTCAATCGTCCAGCCAAAAACATTGCCGCCCAGGCACAGTTTCGGCACCTTCAGGCCACTCTTTCCAAGCTCACGCAGCTCCATGCGCGGTTAGATGCACGCACCCTGACAAAGCTTGTCATTCTGAGCGAAGCCAAGAACCTGCATTTCCTCTTGCTGCACCACACCACTGTCCGACTGGAGCGAATCGCAGTGGAGGAATCTGGTTTTCCTCACTGGGCAAGGTGGCATCCCTTTCCCAATCTGCTAAAATCGCTAAAATCCACTCCCCGGAGAGGCGATGCAGGCCATCCTTGCGCTGGAAGACGGGCGCATCTTTCGCGGCACCGGCCACGGTGCACAAGCAGAGCGAGTAGGGGAAGTTGTTTTTAATACCAGCCTTACCGGCTACCAGGAAATCTTCACCGACCCCTCCTACACCGGCCAGATCGTCGTCCTGACGAACCCGCAGATCGGCAACTACGGAACCAACGCCGCCGACGCGGAAGCCCGCAGGCCCTACATCGAAGGCCTGGTCGTCAAGGAGTTCTCGCCCATCTCCTCAAACTGGCGCTCCGAGCAGGTCGCCGACGATTATCTTGAACGCTTCGGCGTCCCCACCATCGGCGACATCGATACCCGCGCCCTGGTCCGCCATCTCCGCACCATGGGAGCACTTCGCGGCACGCTCCTCACCGCGCCCGACGCGCATGCCCGCTCGACGGAAGCACTCATCGCGAAGGCCCGCTCGCTGCCCAAAATGGACGGCACCGATCTCGCCAGCATCGTCACCACCCGCGAGCAGTACGAGTTCGATCGCGGCCCGGACGATGCCATCACCGCGTTAGAAGGCGAAGATCTGCCGCACGACGGCGAGCCGCTGCACGTCGTGGCCTACGACTTCGGCATCAAGCACAACATTCTGCGCATGCTCTCGCGAGAGAACTGCAAGGTCACGGTCGTGCCGGCACAAACCAGCGCGGAAGATGTTCTCGCCCTCAACCCGGACGGAATCTTTCTGTCGAACGGCCCAGGCGACCCGGAACCGGTCGAGTACGCGCAGAAAAACATCCAGCGCCTGCTCGGCCGCAAGCCCATCTTCGGCATCTGCCTCGGCCATCAGCTTGTCGGGCTCGCGCTCGGCGGCAAGACCTACAAGCTCAAGTTCGGACACCACGGCGGCAACCATCCGGTCAAATGCATGGACACGGGCAAGATCGAAATCACCGCGCACAATCACAACTTCGCCGTCGATCCGGAATCGCTCAACCCCAGCGACGTAGACCTGACGCACGTCGACCTGAACGACAACACGCTTGAAGGCCTGCGCCACCGCAGCCTGCCGCTGTTCAGCGTCCAGTACCACCCGGAAGCCTCACCCGGCCCGCACGACTCGCACTACCTGTTCAACGATTTCCGCAAGCTGATGGAAGAGCACAAGAAGTGACCGACACGCTCACTCTCGTTCGGCGCTCGGCGTCGCCTATTGGTTGTCATTCCGCAGGCCGCCGCGGCGACCGGCGGAATCTGCACTTCCGTCATCGTTGTCTAGAGAAAAGCTTTGTCATCCTGAGCGCAACGAAGCACCTGCAGTTGCTCCTCGCACTTCTTCTGGCGCTGGCCGCACCCATCGCCGCGCAGGCGCAAACCACCATGCCATTCAACCGCTACCTCGCCTCCCTGCGAACAGGCGGAGACGCCCGCGCCAACGCCTTCGCGCGCAACTGCATCGGCGCCGCCTACCCCAAAGCCAAGCGCGAGGTCCTCTACACGGAAGGCGAAGCGTGGATCAAAACGCCCGACCTGCTCGCCGCCCTCGGCGGCTACGACACGGGCGACGCCAACACCGCGGAAGTCTGGCTGGTCAACGGAACGCCGCGTGCCGTCTACCTGTGGGAAGTGGACCTCGAATACCAGCGCGACTCGCTGTTCTGCATCGCGCCCAATGGAGACGAAATCACGCACGCCCTGTCGCGCTTCTTTCCATCAGCCAGCGGCGAGCCGCGTGAACACTGGATTTACATCCACTCCGTCAAGCCCGGCCCGCACGTCAACGTCTGGGTCTCCACCGATTACTACGAAGACAAGGCCGGCAAGCGCCTCGACCATCCTGAGTTGAGCGCCGAGGACAAAGACTTCATCGCCGGCGAGCGTCCGTACAAGTATTGGAACGACTTCGACTTCGCTGAGCAAATCGCGCCCGACAATACGCAACCAAGAACAGACACTTTGTCATCCCGACCGAAGGCCCGGCAAAGCCGGGACGAAGTGGAGGGACCTGTCCCTTCTCAGCCAGGAGCGAACCGCTAGTGCCACGCCGCAACGACATCTCGAAAATCCTGGTCATCGGCTCCGGCCCCATCGTCATTGGCCAGTCCGCGGAGTTCGACTACTCCGGCACGCAGGCGTGCAAGGCGCTCAAGGCGGAAGGCTACGAAGTCGTACTCGTCAATTCGAACCCGGCGACCATCATGACGGACCCCGACCTTGCCGACCGAACCTATGTCGAACCGCTCACCGTTCCGTATGTTGAAGAGATCATCCGCATCGAGCGCGAAATGCTCGACAGGCAGCCGAACGCCGGCAAGTTCGCCGTGCTGCCAACGGTCGGAGGCCAGACCGCGCTGAATCTCGCTGTAGATCTCGCCGACGCCGGCATTCTGGACAAATACGGTTGCGAATTGATTGGAGCCAAGCTCGGCCCCATCAAGAAGGCCGAAGACCGCCTGCTGTTCAAAGACGCGATGCAGAAGATCGGCCTCGACGTCCCGCGCTCAGCGCTGGTCAACAATCTGCGCGATGGCCTTGATTTCACCCAGAAAATCGGCTTCCCGGCCATCATCCGCCCGTCCTTCACGCTCGGAGGATCCGGCGGCGGCATCGCATACAACCGCGAAGAGCTCACCGACATTCTGTCGCGCGGTCTTGACCTGTCGCCCGTCCACGAGTGCCTGCTTGAAGAGTCCGTCCTCGGGTGGAAGGAATACGAACTCGAGGTCATGCGCGACCTCGCCGACAACGTCATCATCATCTGCTCCATCGAGAACATTGACCCGATGGGCGTCCACACCGGCGACTCCATCACGGTCGCGCCCGCGCAGACCCTCAGCGACCGCGAGTATCAGCGCATGCGCGACGCGGCCATCAAGATCATGCGCGAAATCGGTGTAGAAACCGGCGGATCCAACGTGCAGTTCGCCGTGCATCCGCAAACCGGCCGCATGACCGTCATCGAGATGAACCCGCGCGTCTCGCGTTCCTCCGCGCTGGCCTCAAAAGCTACCGGTTTCCCGATTGCGAAAATTGCCGCCCGTCTTGCCGTCGGCTACACGCTCGATGAAATTCCCAACGACATCACGCAGAAGACGCCGGCCAGCTTCGAGCCGACCATCGACTACGTTGTCGTGAAAATCCCCAAGTGGCAGTTCGAGAAATTTCCCGGCACGGATGAAACACTCGGGCCGCAGATGAAGTCCGTTGGCGAAGTCATGGCCATCGGCCGCACCTTCAAGGAAGCCATGATGAAGGCGCTGCGCTCGCTTGAAACCGGCAGGCGGGTCGGCGCAGAAACCATCGACCCGCGCCGCGCCATGCAGCGCCTGGTCACGCCGCACCCGGAACGCATGCAATACGTCCGCCATGCGCTTAAGACCGGCAAGACGGTGCGCGAAGTCGCGCGAATCACCGGCATGGACCCGTGGTTCCTCTACCAATTGCAACAGATAACGAACGAAATCGATGCCGCCGCGCAAATTGGCCCGGAGAAAATGTCACCGGAGCAGTTACGAAAAGCCAAGCGCATGGGCATCAGCGACGCCCGGCTGGCTGAAGTATGGGAACTTCCCGGACCCGAAGGTGCGGACAAAGTCCGGGCCATGCGGCACAGGCACGGCATCCGGCCGGTCTACAAACTGGTAGACACCTGCGCGGCGGAATTTGAGAGCTTCACGCCGTATCTCTACTCCAGCTACGACGAAGAAGATGAAGCCGCGCCCACCGGCAGGAAGAAAATCATCATCCTCGGCAGCGGCCCCAACCGCATCGGGCAGGGAATCGAGTTCGATTACTGCTGCTGCCACGCCGCGTTCGCGCTCAAGGAAGACGGCTACGAGACCATCATGGTCAATTGCAATCCAGAAACAGTCTCAACCGATTACGACACCAGCGACCGTCTCTACTTTGAGCCGCTGACCCTTGAAGACGTGCTCGCCGTCTACGATCACGAATCTTCCGGCGGCGCGGACATCGGCATGATCGTGCAGTTCGGCGGCCAGACGCCGCTCAACCTCGCGCTGCCGCTCAAGGCCGCCGGCGTGCCGATTATCGGAACGTCGCCGGAATCCATCGACCTCGCCGAAGACCGCAAGCGCTTCACCGCGCTGCTCAACGACGTCGATATTCCGCAGCCGCCCGGAGTACTCGCGACCACCCTCGAAGAGGCCGTTGCCGGCGCCGAAAAAGTCACTTTCCCGGTTCTGGTCAGGCCCAGTTACGTATTGGGCGGCCGCGCCATGGCCATCGTCTATGACGCCACAGGCGTCCGCCATTACATGCAGACTGCGGTCGAATATTCCCAGGACCGCCCCGTGCTCATCGACCACTTCCTCGAAGATGCGACTGAAGTAGACGTTGACGCGCTCTGCGACGGCCAGGACGTCGTCATCGCCGGCATCATGCAGCACATCGAGGAGGCCGGCATCCACTCCGGCGACTCCTCCTGCGTGCTGCCCGCGGTCGATTTATCACCGAAAGTGCTCGAAACCATCCGTGCCTATACGCGAAAGCTGGCGGTGGCGCTCGATGTCCGGGGGCTGGTCAACATCCAGTTCGCCATCCAGCGCGAAAAGGTCTTCGTCATCGAAGTCAATCCGCGCGCCTCGCGCACCGTGCCGTACGTCTCGAAAGCCACCGGAATCCCGCTCGCCAAAATCGCCTCGCGCATCATGGTCGGCCGCAAGCTGCGCGACATGCTGCCCGAACAAACCGCAAGCGGTAAAGACCTCGCGACCGGCGACCACTTCTTCGTCAAGTCGCCCGTCTTCCCGTGGTCGAAATTCCCCGGCGTAGACACGGTCCTCGGCCCGGAGATGAAGTCCACCGGTGAAGTCATGGGCGTCGCCGACAACTTTGGCGAAGCTTTCGCCAAGGCGCAGCTCTCCGCCGGCCTCGTGCTGCCGCAGTCCGGGACCGTCTTCCTCAGCGTGAACGATCGCGACAAGCCCGCCGCCATCCCGCTCGCGCGCAGCTTCGTCGAACTCGGCTTCCAGCTCGTCGCCACCCACGGCACCGCCGACCTGCTCGAAAAAAACGGCATGCAGTGCGAGCGCGTCTACAAGGTCCAGGAAGGCCGCCCGAACGTTGTCGACCTCATCAAGGGCGGCAGAATCCAGCTCATCGTCAACACGCCGCAGGGCCAGGAAACCTTCTTCGACGAAAAGTCGATTCGCCGCTCAGCCGTCACGGCGCGCATCCCCACCATCACGACCATCGCCGCCGCCCGCGCCGCCGCAGAAGGCATCCGCGCCATGCAGAAACCTCGGTTGAATGTGAACGCGCTGCAGACGCTTCACAAGCGGCTGTCGCAGCAGGGCAGTACCATCATTCAATGAGAATGGTCATGCGAGTTTCGCATTCCATCAGCCTTGCGATTGCACTTCTTCTTGCAACTGGCGTTGCGAATGCACAGGACCAGAATCTGTTGCCGAAATATGGCTCGCAACCAAAGTCTGAGGCCCTCAAGGCGGCTGACGCCGCATTCATCGCAGGCATGGACGCGGACTATCACGGCGACCGCCGCAAGGCGTCAGCGTTTATGGCGGCTCGTGGCTGGCAATACCTCGGTCAAGGCGACCTTGACGACGCCATGCGTCGTTTCAATCAGGCGTGGTTACTAGATAAGAAAGACGGTGACGCGCTTTGGGGAATGGCGGCGATTGAGTCCAGCCGGCAAAATTACGATGAATCATTAAAGCTGTTCGCCGAAGCTGAACCTCATGTGAGCAATCCGCTCAACTTCTCAATCGACTACGCAAAATCGGTCGCAATGACAGCCGTCGTGCGCAAAGACGATGCGCTTCTCAAGGACGCATACGACCGCTTTGAGCGGATATACAAGAAGGCGCCACAGAATGTGTTGAACCTGCAAAACTGGGCAATCACTCTATTTGCCGTAGGGAATTATTCGGACGCATGGGCGAAAGTAAAGTTAGCTGAGGCGACACCGGACAAAGCAAGACTCGATCCACGTTTTGTTGCGGAACTTCAGGCCAAAATGCCCCGGCCCCAGAACTGAGCTGCGCTTTCGGCCGCCCTTCGTATTCGCTCTAAAGCACTTACAAATTTGGTTGACGCAAGCTCAGCTTGGTAGCAAGATAGCCTTCCGGGCCCCGCTACCTCCACCAGCAGGAGCAAGCCATGAGCACGTCACCCGCCCCGTCCCTCGACATGGACAAGCTGAACGCCTTTGTCGGCCGCTTCGTCGCCGACCTCGGCGCTTCCGTCCACACCGGCATGGTCGTCATCGGAGAAAGACTCGGCCTTTACAAGGCCCTCGCCGAATCTCCCGCCTCGTCCGCGGAACTCGCCAGGCGCACCAGCACCGACGAACGCTACGTGCGCGAGTGGCTCGCATCGCAGGCCGCCGGCGGCTACATCACCTACAGCGCAGACACCGGCAAGTTCAGCCTGACACCCGAACAGGCCTTCACGATGGCGAACGAAGACAGCCCCGCCTATTTGCCCGGCGCGTTCGAACTCGCGCTCGGCTCGCTGGCCGCTGTGCCGCGCATTGCAGAATCCTTCCGCACCGGCAAAGGTATGGGCTGGCACGAACACGACGAAGGCGTCTTCCACGGCTGCGAAAAATTCTTCCGCCCCGGCTACGCCGCCAACCTGGTCGCCTCATGGATTCCCGCGCTCGAAGGCGTGCAGCAGAAGCTCGAGAATGGCGCGCGCGTCGCCGACGTCGGCTGCGGCAAAGGCGCGTCCACCGTCCTGATGGCCCAGGCCTTTCCCCAATCGCAGTTCTTCGGATTTGACTATCACGACAAGTCCATCGAAGGCGCGAGAGATTCCGCCCGCCGCCTCGGAGTCGCAGACCGTGCGCACTTCGACGTTGCTTCGGCCGCAAGTTTTCCCGGCAGGGACTATGACCTGGTGACTGTCTTCGATTGCCTGCACGACATGGGCGACCCCGTCGGCGCGGCGAAGCATGTCCGCTCCACGCTGAAACCCGACGGCACCTGGATGATCGTCGAGCCCTACGCCAACGACACGCTCGAGGGCAATCTCAACCCGGTCGGCCGCGTCTACTACTCGTTTTCGACATTGTTATGTACGCCATGCAGCCGCTCGCAGGAAGTCGGAATGTGCCTCGGCGCGCAGGCCGGGGAATCCAAGATCCGGGACGTGGTTACACAGGCAGGATTCACCCGCTTCCGCCGGGCCGCGGAGACGCCATTCAACATCGTCTATGAGGCGCGGCCGTAGCGCGCCATTGCCTTCAGATTCCAGCCTTTTCAGTGCTATACTGAACAGGACGAGTTTGTTCTGCGGACGCTCCTCGGGCTTGGTTTTCAGCCGCGAGCGGCGGGCGGAAGAAATGAGTGGGCGAAAGCCCACTTTTTGTTTGCCCTGAAAACGGGCTCACAACGAGGCGTCGGGTGCCCCTTCTGCGTCGTTTTGTCGCAGGGCGGGGCCAGCACAGTCAGCAAAGAATGGCACTGGAACTGGACACAATCCGGCAGCAGGCGCAGCGCGTGGCCGCCTCCCACGGCCTCGACGTCGTCGACGTCGAAATGGCCGGCGGCGGCAAGCACCGTTTTCTCCGCGTCTTCATCGAAAAGAATGAGGCAGAGCGTACCCGGCTCGCCGCGGAACTGGCCGGCGCAACAGGACCGTCATCCCGGCCGGAGACGGCCGAAGCCGCCGCAACCGACGCGCCCGCGCTTGCCGTGCCCGACAACCTCGAAGCACTCTCCGGAGTCACGCACGACGACTGCACCGCCTTCGCCCATGACTTCGGCACGCTGCTCGACGTTGAAGATTTGGTCCCCGGTTCGGCCGAGTACACGCTGGAAGTTTCCTCCCCCGGCCTTGACCGCAAGCTCTTCACCGCGGCCGATTACAAGCGCTTCGCCGGCAGCATCGCGAAAGTGCAGACGCGCCAGCCTGTCAACAACAACCGACACTTCACCGGGCGCCTGACCGGCGTCACCGACAAAGATTTCGCGCTGGACCTGACGGCCATAACCGGGCCCGGCAAAGGCGCAAAGAGCAGGAAGAAGGCTGGGGGAACGGAAGCCGCCCGGCAGGTCCACATCGATTTCAGCAACGTAGAAAAAGCCAGCCTTGTGCCGGAAATCTAGGCGCCGGAAATTCAGCGCCGCAACTGTCACACGAAGAACGGCCCAAAGCAGGAGAAGCAGAGAAACATGCCAAGCCCACTGTATGAAACCATCGAGACGCTGAGCCGCGACAAGGGCATTGACCCCAACATTGTCGTTGGAGCCGTGGAAGAAGCCATCGCCCTCGCGACTCGCAAGTACTACAAGACGGCGGAGAACATGCGCGCCGAACTCGACCGCGACACCGGCGAAATCCGCGCCTACGTCTACAAGACCGTCATTGACGACGACGCCGAGGTCGAAGACCCCGAGAACCACATCAAGCTGACCGACGCCAAGGCCATCGCGCCGGACACCGAAGTCGGCGGCGAACTCCGCTACTACAAGGCCACCGACGGCCTCGGCCGCATCGCCGCCCAGATGGCCAAGCAGGTCATCTTCCAGAAAGTCCGCGAAGCTGAACGCGACAACGTTGTCGCCGAATACGGCCACCGCGCCAATGAGGTCATCACCGTCACCGTCAAGCGTGTCGAGCCGCACGATGTCGTCTTCGACCTCGACAGCCGCACGGAAGCGCGCATGCCGCGCCGCGAGCAGTCCCGTCTGGAGCAGTTCGCCGTCGGGGAACGCGTCCGCGTCGTGCTGCTTAAGGTAGACAAGGCCATGCGCGGCCCGCAGGTCATCGTCAGCCGTGCCGCGCCGGAACTCGTGCAGTCGCTCTTCCAGTCCGAAGTGCCGGAAATCTACGACGGCACCGTCTCCATCCGCGCCATCGCGCGCGAAGCCGGCGAGCGCACCAAGATCGCCGTCGTCTCCCGCGACAAGGACGTGGACCCGGTCGGCGCATGCGTCGGCATGAAGGGCATGCGCGTGCAGTCCATCATCCGTGAACTCCGCGGCGAAAAAATCGACATCATCGAGTACTCCGACGAGGTAACAACCTTCGCCGAGAAAGCTTTGCAGCCCGCCAAGGTCAGCCGCGTGTCCATTCTTGACCTCACCGACAAGCAGCTCGAAGTCATCGTCGACGATACCCAGCTCTCACTCGCCATCGGCCGCAAGGGGCAGAATGTGCGCCTGGCGGCCAAGCTCCTCGGCTGGAAAATCGACATCAAGAGCGAGGAAGAGAAGCGCCAGGAGGTCGAACAGCAGATGGCCGCCATGGCGTCTGCGCCGCAGACCCCCATCGAGCAAATTCCAGAACTTGGCGATGCAATTACGCAAAAACTCGTCGCTGCCGGCATCACAACTGTCGAAGGTTTGGCCGACATGACGCCCGAGCAGCTGGAAGAAATCCCCGGCATCGGCGCCAAGACGGTCGAGCGTATCAGCGCAGCCGTGCTGCACTACTTCGGACAGGATGGAAACGTGCCTACCAACCCAGACGACGCAAGCATGCAGGAACAACTCGATGCCCTGGCCCTGAACGACCCCGGCTACTCGCCGGAAGGCAAGCGCATCCGCGACATTGACCGCATCGGAGAAGCCCGCCTCGCGGAGCTGACGGAAACCGGCCCGCTGGCCGGCGACGAAGGCGTCGCGGTGGACGGAACGGCATTCCCGCCGCCAGCCGACCCGTTGGAAGAAGAAATAGCGATTGACCCTGAGGATCTGGCGGCCTTTGTCGCCTCGGCCGAAGGCGAAATCGTGGACAAGGACCGCGACCCGGAAGACAGCACCAAATAACCGGGCCGCGGGCTGAACAGAAGTTTGAAGATTGAGTGCCCCGCTCTATCGGCCCGAAGTTGGCGGACAGGGCGGGGGAACGAGCAACACTGTTAGGAACCAAAAGGGCCTGACAAAACGCGCGAAACAACAGCATTTCGAGCGATAATGGAAACCCGCAAAGGCACACTATGAACGGCTGAAGCGGCTCAACAGTACGAAACTAGGGGCGGATGAGTAAAGTACGCATCAACGATCTGGCACGCGAGCTTGAGGTCAAGAGCAAAACCATTCTTGACGCGCTCTCGGCCGTTGGCGTCACGGAAAAGAAGACGCACTCGTCTTCGATTGAAGAAGACGAAGCGCGCCGTGTGCGCGACTACGTGCATGGCAACGGCGGAAGCCGTTCCGGCGGCTCGCGCTCGCAGCGCGAAAACGCAGGCGACACCACGCCGAAGATTGACTGGGCAAAGGTTTCCAAGCCCGGCGACCTGCTGAAAGCAATCCAGCAGCGCCAGACGGAGGCCGCCGTTGCAGCCACCGCGCCGAAGCCTGTAGCTGCGCCCGCGCCGCGGCCGGTTGTCGCCGCGCCGCCCGTCGCGGCCAGGCCCGCTGCTGCCAGGCCTGCGGCCGCTCCCGCCGCGCCCCCGGCCGCCGCGAAACCTGTTGCGCCCGCTGCGCCAGCCGCTTCCACGCCCGCGCCGCGCCGCGTCGTCCCCCAGCCGCGCACCGGCCCCACATTCAGTCCGCAGCCTCCCGCCGCGGCCCCGGCCATCGCTTCCCGCCCGCCCGCTGGAATCGTCGTCGCCAGGCCCCCCGCCGCGGTAACGCCCGCCATTGCCGCCGCACCGCCGCCCAGCGACCAGCCCGTCGTCGTAAAGCCGGCCGCCCGTGCCGTCGCTCCCACGCCCATCTCCGCCGCAACCCCGCCGGCCGCGCCGGTTGCCGCGCCGCCAGCCCCGGTTGCCGCTGCCGCAGCACCTCCCGCTCCGCCTGCGCCGCCGCAGCGCCGCGTCATCATGCCCATGACGGGACCGCGTCCCGTCTACCAGTCCTCCGTCCCAGGAGCCATCCGTCCCCCCGCAGGCCCGCAGCGTGGCCGCCCGATCTTTGAGCGCCCCCGCCCGCAGTTCCCCGGCGGTCCCGGCGGAGGCCCCAGCGGCGCCGGCCCGCGCCCCAGCTTCGGCACACGCCCCGGCGAACGCCGTCCGCAGCACCCCACCGGCGGCCCCGGCGGCCGTCCCGGTTTTGGTGGACGCCCCGGCTTCGGCGGCGGCCCCGGCGGCCGTCCCGGCTTCGGAGCACGTCCCGGCTTTGGCGCGCGCCCCGGCGGCCCAGGCGGAGCGCCCGGCATGCTGCCGCCTCCGGGCGATGCATCCGGACGCCCCGCACAACGCCCCAGTCCGCCGCGCGGTCGCGGCCGCCCGCAATACCCCAAGGTCAAGGAAGGCCCGATGAAGGGCTTCCAGCCGCCACGCTACGGCGGCGCCCAGATTCCGACCGAACCCGTCGAGATCAACCGCACCATCACCATCACCGAAGGCATCTCCGTCAAAGACCTGGCCGAGAAGCTCGACGTCCGCGCCAAGGACCTCATCTCGCTGCTCCTCATGCGCGGAGTCTTTGTCACGGTCAACCAGTCGCTCGATACCGAACTTGTGCGCGACATCTCCCGCACCTTCGGCGCGGACGTGACTTCCATCACGTTCGAAGACCAGATGGCCAATGAGGCGCTCGAAGACCTGCTCTCCCAGGAGAACCTCGGTGAGCTCGAAGTCACGCGCTCGCCGGTCGTCACCGTCATGGGACACGTCGACCACGGCAAGACATCGCTGCTCGACGCCATCCGCGAAACCGAAGTCGCCGAAGGCGAAGCCGGCGGAATCACCCAGCACATCGGCGCCTACAAGGTCAAAATCGCCAAGCAGGATTCCCCCGCCTACGGCCGCGAGATCGTCTTCCTCGACACTCCCGGCCATGAAGCGTTTACCCGCATGCGCGCCCGCGGAGCCAAAGTCACCGACATCGTCGTCATCGTCGTCGCAGCAGACGACGGAGTGATGCCGCAGACCGTCGAAGCCATTGACCACGCCCGCGCCGCCAAAGTCCCGATCATCGTCGCCGTCAACAAGATTGACAAGCCCGGCGCTGACCCCGAGCGCGTCATGAAGCAGCTCGCGGACCGCGGACTCCAGCCGGAAATCTGGGGCGGCGACACCGTCTACGTCAACGTCTCCGCCAAGCAGCACACCAACCTCGACCTGCTGCTTGAGAACATCTGCCTCGTCGCCGATGTCGCCAACCTCCGCGCCACGCCGGACCGCTCCGCCGTCGGCACCGTGATCGAAGCCAAGCTCGATCGCGGCCGCGGCGCCGTCGCCAGCATCCTCGTCCAAAACGGCACACTGCACGTCGGCGAATCCTTCATCATGGGCAACACCTTCGGCAAAGTCCGCGCCATGTTCGATGACCGCGGCCGCGCCGTCGAAGAAGCCGGCCCATCGACCCCGGTCGAAATCCTCGGCCTCGAAGGCATGCCCGACGCCGGCGACACCTTCACCGTCGTCAGCGATCGCGACAAGGCCAAGTCCGTCGCCGGCTACCGCAAAGCCAAGGAGCGCGAATCCCAGCTCGCCAAGAGCTCCCGCGTCTCCCTCGAAGGCCTCGCCGAACAGATCAAGCAGCAGGGAGTCAAGGACCTCGCGCTCATCATCAAGGGCGACGTCCAGGGCTCGGTCCAGGTCCTCGCTGACTCGCTCCAGAAGATGTCGACCGAGAAAGTCCGCATCAAGGTCATCCATGACGGCGTTGGCGCCATCACGGAATCCGACGTCCTGCTCGCCTCCGCGTCAGACGCCATCATCATCGGCTTCAACGTCAAGCCGGAACGCAAGGCCGCCGAAATCGCCGAGCAGGAAGGCGTCGAAATCCGCCTCCACTCCATCATCTACGAGCTCCAGGACGAAATCCGCAAAGCCATGCTCGGCCTGCTCGACCCCGTCACCAGGGAAACCTACCAGGGCCGCGCCGAGGTGCTGGAAATCTTCCGCATCCCCAAGATCGGCACCATCGCCGGCTGCCGCGTCACAGACGGAACCATCCGCCGGGACGCCGAAGTCCGCCTCATGCGCAACGGCGAGGAAATCTTCAAGGGCAAGCTGGCCTCGCTCAAGCGCTTCAAGGACGACGCCAGGGAAGTCACCAACGGCCAGGAATGCGGCATAGGCATAGCGAACTACAACGGAGTCAACGTCGGAGACACCATCGAAGCCTTTACCTCAGAGAAGGTGCAAGCCGAGCTGGGCGAACTGGTCCACGCTGGAGCGTAGCGAGTTTTGTGATAGATAGTTGCGTGCCCCACATGTGCGCTGCTGTTGCGCTCATGTGGGGTTCGCGGCGTCAGGCCGCGACCGCTTTCCCCGCCGATTAAGATGGGCCGCCCATGACTCGTGGACTTGTTCGCTATCAGCGACTGAACCATCTCCACTTCATCACCTTAAGTTGTTATCGCCCCAGCCCTTCCACGGTTCAGCAAACGCACGAGAACTATTCGAGCAGACCCTGGAAAAGTTTCGGTGCAGGTATAAGTTTCTGGTGATCGGTTATGTCATCATGCCGGAAGATGTTCACCTCCTGCTGACGGAGGCGCCCGATGCCCTGCTGGCCGTTGCGATTCAGGCCATCAAGATATCTGTATCCGTGCAATGCACGGAGAAGCCATTCCCGGAGAACGTGGCCAAACATCTACACCCGATAAGCCGGCCAAGGGTGCTCGTCCTGTACGAGACAAAGATGGAAAAATCACAAGTTGGACAATCGGATTGGGGCTCTTAGGTGTCCTGGATGTGCGCCGATCCTGCCCAACAGTGGGCTTCAGATCACTTCGCTTCATTCACGTTGTAATACGCAACAATCCACCAGCGGCCGTCCCGCTTCTCAAAAATCTCCAGCGCGTGCGTGCGCAGCACGCCGTCTTTCGGCGAACCTCCCGCGGGCAGCGCCTTGAAGCCCGTCACCGCCGTCGCCACTTCCGCATACGCCGCGTCCGGGCCCAGCCATCGCAGGGAATCCACCGTCAACTCCTGGTGGCTGCCATGCAGGTAGCCGTGAAAAATCTCCGCATGCCGCCTCTGGAACTCCGCGCGGCCGACAAACCGCTCGCCGCGCACATTCACATACGCGCCGTTCTCCGCAAAATCCGCTGCGTAGCCGTGCGCATCGCCAGCGTTCCACGCCGCGGCCTGGTCCGCAATCATCTTCCGGATCGCTGCGTCGTCCGCCGAGCGCTCCACCAGCAGCGAATGTTTCACCGCCGGAACCCACGTCGCCTTGCCGGTCGCCGGCTGCTGCTGCTGCGCCGCATCCGCCTGCCCGCGCGCTATCGTCGCGCCCGCCAACACGACAACCAGCACCGCGCCCAAAGCCACCCGCACCTGTTTCCCAGCCCGAAGAGTCATGCCGCACAGAATAACCGCTCTGAACAGAAGATTGTCATTCCGACCGGAGCGGAGTAGCGAAGCGACCCGCGCAGTGGAGGCACCTGCTTTCGCTTCTACCCGGCGGCGCAGCGTGAGGCAGAAACAGCGGCTTGAGCCCTGGGGTAGGCGGCGGCCAAAGGCCGCCGGATCGCCACCACAAACCACCGGGCTCTAGCCCCTGAGGTAATAGAATCCGACCGGTCAAGCACAACAACAACAAAATCCACGAAACCCCAGCCAACACTTAGCCAAAAAGGGGGGTGGGGGTGCCCCAGAAATGCGACAAAACCGGCATCCCCGGCTCCCAGTGTTGCCTGCTATCCCACTGCCTGCTCCGAGCCGCCTGGTCCAGCCGTTGACACTCCAGGCCGCGAAGCCTACAGTTCTCATCGTTTCCCCGACAATTCTAATTTCGGAGTCAGAACATGTTACGAGTTGTTCGCTTCTCTGTCGCCGCGGCGCTTCTTGTCGCCGCTTCCGTCGGCTATGCACAAATGGCTGCGGTCCAGCATTTTCCCGCCGGTTCCACTTGGAAGCTCGACACCGCGGCTTCGCCAAACTCCGGCATGAAGTCCGACGAGTTCACCGTCATCAAGGACACGGATACGAGGTCGCCTTCCGCTTCACTACCGTCTGGGACAGCGGCAAAGTGGAGAAAGGCGCGCACTATTCAGCCAAGCCGGACGGCGAACTGCATCCCGTCATGGGCGGAATCGGCGAGAAAGCTGCCTTCTCGAAGGGCGGCAAAGGGAAGTGGGTTTATCCGGACGGCATGGTCTTTGAATACCAGACGGAGATTGCCGCCGACGGCAAGAGCGTGACCTTCACCGGCAAGACAACGGACAAGGACGGCAAGACGATGGACGCAAAGACCGTCTACAACCGCGTCAAGTAGTAGCGACGGCGGCGGACGCTCGCGCGCCCGCCGCTACTTCCCGCGCTCCTTCAGATTATGGCTGTCGGCGGCACGCAGGGTGAGCCCATAAACGTCGCGCAGCTTCTCGATTTCCTTGAGCGTCGCCGGCGCGAACGGCTGCCTGCCTTCAAAGGCGTGCAGCACGATGCCTTCCAGCAGATCGCCCAGTGACAGGTCGCGCAGTTCGGCCAGGCCTTTCAGCACCTTGAGCAGGCGTTTTTCCATTCGAACGCCGGTCTGCACGCGCTCGATCTCGACGGGTCTACGATTGGTAGGATTGGTCACATGTACATATCTACCAAAATACCAAAAGGATAACAAGCCCTCTGCGTCATCCGCCTGCGCGCGACTCCCGTCCGCTCCTACAATGTCGGCATGGACCTCAAGGCGTTGCAGGAAGCCGTCCGGGAGCAGGGCGCGGACGCGTGGCTGTTCTACGACCATCACCATCGCGACCCGATTGCAAACCGCATCCTCGGCATCGCGCCGGACGCGCACGTCACGCGCCGCTGGTACTATGTCGTCCCGGCAAATGGCGAGCCGTCAAAGCTGGTGCATCGCATTGAGGGCGGCCGTCTCGACCATCTGCCTGGCGCAAGACATGAATACTCAGGCTGGCCGGAGCTTCAGCAGAAGCTGACCGCACTGGTCGCGCCGTACAACACGATCGCGATGCAGTATTCGCCGAACAACGACATTATGTACGTTTCGCTGGTTGATGCTGGGACGGTCGAGTTCCTCCGCAGCCGCGGAAAAAAAATTACGACGAGCGCGAACATGATCAGCCGGTTTGAAGCCGTCCTGACAGCGCGGCAGATCGAAACCCACCATGTCGCGCAGCGCAAGATTGATGACATCCTGGCCGGCGGTTTTGCAGAGATCGGCAAGCGGGTGCGTGCGGACGGCGAGACGAGCGAGATCACCATGGTCGAGTGGCTCGCCGAGGCAATGCGCCGCGAGGGCCTGACGTGGGAACACGGCCCGAACGTCAGTTGCGGACCGAACGCGGCAGATTCTCACTACGAGCCGACGGCGGAATCTTCGCGCCCGATTCGCAGCGGGAACTTCGTGTTGATCGATATCTGGGGACGCGTGGATGAGCCGGGTTCGTGCTACTACGACATCACGTGGACTGGAGTGGTCGGCCGCGAACCGAGCGCGCGCGAGCACGAGGTATTCACCGCGGTGCGCGAGGGTCGCGATGCTGCCATTGCTTGCGTCCAGGCTGCGTTTGCTGCGGGGCGCCCGCTTCCCGGCTTTGAAGCAGACGACGCCGCGCGCGAGGTTATCCGGGAGCGCGGGTTCGGCGATTATTTCACGCATCGCACCGGCCACAACATTGCGGCGGAACTGCACGGCACGGGCGCGCACCTCGACAACCTGGAGACACACGATGACCGGCTGGTCCTTCCGCACACATGTTTCTCGGTCGAGCCGGGCGTGTATATCCCCGGCGAGTTTGGCGTTCGCAGCGAGGTGAACATGATTACGTACCCGGGCCGCGCGGAAGTGACGGGGAGAATCCAGCGCGAGCTGGTTCGGATTTAGGGACACGCTTGACCCATCCTGCGTCAAACTGCGCCGCAGGACTGGCCACGCGGCTTCACGCGCGCCGCTGCTATCATTTGAACAGTCTCATGGCCACCGCTGCCGCCGCCACAAAACAACAGGAAGCCCGCGCGACGCGTGCGTGGATTGTCTTTTTTGCGGGATGGTTCGTGCCCGGCTCCGGCTACTTCATCGAGCGCAGATTCATTCGCGGCGCGTTGGTGTTCGCCTCCGTGGTTGTGCTCTACGCGTGCGGGCTGGCGATGCAGGGCAAGGTCTATGCGCCGAATACAGGCGAGGTGCTCGACATTCTTGGCTTCGCGGGAGACATTGGCGCGGCCGGGCTCTATCTGCTGGCGAAGATTGCAGGCTGGGGCGCAGCGCCGGTACAGGTCGTCGTCGCGGATTACGGCACAAAGTTCATCGTCGTCTCAGGCCTGCTCAACTTTATCGCCGCCGTGGACGCGCATAACATAGCGCTCGGGAAGAAGCAGTAATGCAGATTTCGCATTTCACCGCCGTTCTGATTTTCGCGACCTGCGTCTCGGTCGTCTTCGGCATCACGCAGCGCCAGGAAACGCGCGCCATGGTCCGCTATGGACTGGTCTGTTTCACCGGACTGGTTGCTCTGGTGATTGCGACGAGCTGGGTCCTGTTCTTCATCAAGCGCTAGCGCGCGTCCCAGGTATACGCTTCAAAGACATGGCGCTGGCGGAAGCCTTCGCGCCGATAAAACTCCACCGCCTCGATATTGTCCTCGGTCACGGTGAGCGTAACTCCGTTAAAGCCGTCATAGCGCAGGCGGGCCTCGCAGGCTTCGAGCAATGCCAGGCCCAGGCCCTGCCGGCGGTGCTCGGGTGATACGCAGAGTTGCGTGATGTGCGCGACGTTTTCCGCTACCCGTGAACACAGGACCATGGCCGCGAGCGCGCCGGTCTTCGGGTCCTGAGCGACGCGGCTGGCGGGGGCGTCAAAAAACCCGCAGCCCGGAAAGCGCACAATGTTGTGCAGAAAACGCTGCGCACCCGCGACACTGCGATATTGCTGGTTGATCGCCGCATCAATGTGGTTGTGGTAGCAGTTGAAAATCAATTGCGCGGCTCGCGCGAAATCATTTTCTTCCCAGCGGCGCAGCCGCAGCTGCCCGTCCCACCGTTGTGGTGCGTCCGGCGAGTGCGGCAGCGTGCCGGGCGCCAGTTCTGCCTCCAGCATCAGCCGCCGCCACGCGGTGAATCCGGCCGACTCAAAGACCGGCCGCAGCTCGCCCGCGCGATGCAACAAAAGTTGCGACTCAATCCGCGATATACCTGGCGAGGCTTGCAGCGTCTCAATCAAGTGACGTAACAGCCGATGCTCCGTGCCAGGCGCAGCCAGGTGCGATGCGTAAACATCCCCGATAACCGCCTTGTTGCCCTCGTACACCGCGAACGCGTAACCGACACAGCGGCCGTTTTCCACGGCGGCGTACCCGGGAAGCATGTGCGCATTGAAATAGCCGAGCAACAACTCGACCGAGTTGCGATAGTCCCAGCGCAACACCTGTCCCCAGCTGCGGCTTTCCTCTTCCAGCAACGGGCGCAGCGTGTCCGCCGAGAAGTGGCGGAGATCGAGAACTTCAGGTTGTACCGCGGCAGCCATCCCTCGCGCAGTGTAACCAAGCCTTCATGTTTCTGACGAATCGCCGGGGCTATGGCTGGCTCGCCGGACCAACCCAGTACACATCCACGTCTTGCGGCGCAAAGTGAGAAACGAAGCGGACTTCGCGTCCGGGC
The DNA here is from genome assembly GCA_963848685.1 of uncultured Acidobacteriaceae bacterium. Classification (GTDB taxonomy): domain Bacteria; phylum Acidobacteriota; class Terriglobia; order Terriglobales; family Acidobacteriaceae; genus CAWKED01. The sequence continues at coordinate 756,989 of CAWKED010000001.1, forward strand.
AGGTCGTTTTCAACCGCCTCCTGAGGGTCATGCGCGACCAGGATGTGTTCTGTCAGCGGGATGCCGTCGTTCATGTAGTTCACGACGCGGCGATTGAGGTAAAACGCCAGGCCGTATTCCATGTCGCGCCGCGTGTTGAGCACGGCGACTGTTTCCGGCGCGTCCGGCAGGCGTTGCAGCTCGTGCGCTACCGGTCGCGCGGAATACTGCTGGTCCAGCAGGTGGCCGTTCATCCGCAGAAGGAAAAACAGCAGCAGCACGACCGGGACCATGGTCGCAGAGCGAAGCCGGTCGGGAGTGTATCGCCAGGTAAAGGCGAGCAACGCGACCGTGGCGAGCGCACCGAAAAGCAGCGCGGTTGCGCGTGGCCCGCCGTGGGGAACGTGGTTGCCTTCAGAAAGAAAGGATGGCAGAAGCAGCACGATGGCGGTCACAAGCCCGACGAACAGCGCGTGCGCCAGGAGGAGCGGCCGCGGCAGCTTTGCGCGTCGTCGGTTCAGGTAATCGCCGGTGAGAATTGTGATCGGCGGAATCGACGGCAGGATGTAGCCCGGCAACTTCGAGCCGGAGAAGGAGAAGAAAATCAGCGGGAAGATTGCCCAAAGGACCAGGAATTCCGGGAAGGCGTCTCCTGCGCGCGGCAGCCAGAGATAGCGGTTCTTGTCGCGGCGTGCCCGCCACTCGGCGAATGCCTGCCTGGTTCCGTCTACAAAGGCTGCGCCGGCGAGGATCGTCCACGGCATCAGGCCGAGAAACAGGACCGGCAGGTAGTACCAGACGGGCTGGTGATGGTGAAAGCGGTCGGTGGCAAAGCGCTCCAGATTGTGCTGCAGGAAAAAGACGCGCAGAAAGTCAGGGTTTCGCCGGGTGACGGCGATGTACCAGGGCAAGACCATGGCGAGATAGAGCACTGCGCCCGGCCACCAGAAAGTACGGCGCAGCACAGACCACTCGCGACGCAGAGCGGCAAACATCACCAGAATGGCGAACGCCATGGCGGGCGCGATGGGGCCTTTGGCCAGCGTTCCCAGGCCCACGAAAAAGTAGAGATCGAACAGCCAGAACTTTGAACCTGTCTCATACCAGGCATACCAACCGAGCATGCCGATGCAGAACGGCGCGGCGAGCTGCATGTCAGTGGAAGCGCCGCGGGCGAAGCCGATGATGGCCGCGCAGGAGGCGGTGATGAGCGCGGCGTGCAGATGTCCACCGGGGCGGAACCGTCGCATGTGCAGGAAAGTGAGGATGACAAGCGCAAAAGCGAAGCTTGTGGAAGGCAGCCGGGCGGCCCAGTCGCTGACGCCGAACTCTTCAAACGAGAACATGGCGCGCCAGTAGAACAGCGCCGGTTTCTCCAGCCACGGCATGCCGTACAGGATGGGCGTGACGTAGTCCTTGCGTGCGAGCATCTCCCGCGCGACCTGCGCATAGCGCGGTTCGTCTGCACCGACGAGGCCGATCTGGTCTCCGCCGAGGATTGGCACGAGCCCAAAGGCGAGCAGGTACGCGGTGATGGCAAGAAGCAGGATGACTTCCCAGCCGAACTCGACTTCAGGGAAGCGCCAGCCGCGCAGGAAGCTGCCTCGCTCCGATGTGGTGGACGTTTCGCTCATTGCGTGGCGGCTGCGGCCAGCGACCAGCCTACCAAATCGCGCGGCGAGCCAGCGCTGTCAGGCGCGTGCGTGCTCGCGGTCCGGCACGTTGGCGGCCGTGTGGGCCGTGCCGCCGTGGCCGAGTTCTGCGCGGAGGATGTTGAGAAACATCTCCGCGGTTTCGTGTAATGGCCCATCCAGAGTGCAGCCGCTGGCGGATTCATGGCCACCGCCGCCGAAGCGCTCCGCGAGTTGCGCCACGTTAAGAACGCCGGCCTTGCTGCGAATGCTGAGGCGGATGCGATGGTCAGGCAGTTCGCGGAGAAGTACGGCTGCATCCACTCCGCTCAGGCTGATCGCGTAGTTCACCAGGCCCTCGCAGTCTTCTTCGGCGGCGCCGGCACGCTGCATGGCTTCCTGCGTCACCCACATCCAAGCCATGCGGCCTTCGCGCTGCAGGGTGTTCAGCGCGGCGCCGAGGATCCGCATCTTCGAGGTCGGGTTGGAGAAATAAATGTCCTGCGCAATGCGCGCGGGCCTGGCGCCGTAGCGGACCAGGGCGGCAGCGAGGTCGAAGGCTTTTGCCGTTACGCCCTCGTAGGCGAACGAGCCTGTGTCCGTCAGCACGGCCGCGTAGAGGCAGCTTGCCATGGCTGCTGTAATTTCGCATCCCGCGGCGAGCGCGAGCTCATAGACCATTTCCGCGACCGCGCAGGCGTCCGGCTTGATCCAGTTGACGTCGGCGAACCGCCGGCCGCTTGTGTGGTGGTCCATGTTGATCAGGAACTGGCCCTCCAGGCCGGCGATTCGTGCGCGCTGCACAGAGTCGCATTCCAGGAGAATGACCGCGTCGTACATCGAGTTGACGGTCTTTACGTGCCGGATGCATCTGGCCTCTGGAAGCGTTTCGTAAATCATCGGCACGCGGTCCGCGAGGACCATGTCCACGCTCTTGCCGAGTTGCCGCAGCGCCATGCCGCAGGCCAGCAGGGAGCCGACGGCATCTCCATCCGGACGTGCATGTGCCGTCACGAGGAAGCTCTCCCGTTCGCGAACCTCTTTGAGCACGCTGCTCAACATCTAGCGGCCGGCCTCCTGCCGGGAGCGCGGTGCGCGCTTTTCGCGATTGAGCAGGGAATCGATGCGGGACTGCACCCGCGCCGAGCGGTCAACATGAAATGTCAGCTCCGGAACGTGCCGTACGCCCATGCGCTCCTTCAGCTCGAAGCGCACATATCCCTTCGCGGCTTCGAGACCGGCGAGCGTAGATTTTTCTTCTTCCGGAGTGCCATCGACCGCAACATAGACACGCGCCGACTTGCCCCCGGGTGCGAGCACAACGTCCGTGACGGTAGCGAGCGCGATGCGCGGATCGCTGAGTTCGCCGGCAATCATCGTGCCGATTTCCAGGCGGAGGGTTTCCGCCACGCGGTCGCGATGATGTTGACGTGCGCGCTGCTCTGGCATGGGCCCTCCTGGAGTGCCGGGTAAACCGATTAGGGTACCAGATGCCTCATGCCGGCCCGCTGTTTCGGAGGGGTTCGATTATTTACTTTCGACGGCCGTTCCTGGCGCGGACGGGCTGGCCAGGTCCATCCGCTCGGGCGCGGCGCTCCAGCCGGGCAGCACCTGCGAGCCGGTGATCAGGCGCGCGCCCCGCGACGTCGTGAAGTACGTCCACGCCCATTGCGAGAAGACGGCGACACGGTTGCGGAAACCGATCAGGAACCAGATATGTACGGCCAGCCACGTCAGCCATGCCGGGATGCCGCTCCAGTTGGCGTGGAACGGCCACACGATGCGCGCGACGGCGGCCTTGCGGCCGATAGTCGCCATGTCTCCCTTGTCGAAATAGTGGAAGTTGCCGCGCGGCTTGCCTTCAAGGTCAGCCTTGATAGCGCGGGCCGCGTACTTGCCCATCTGCATCGCGGGCTGCGCCACCCCGGGCACCTGCTTGCCGTTCTCTTCGACATGCGCGAGATCGCCAAGTACAAATATCTCCCGGTGGCCGGGCGGGTTCAGTTGCGCGTCGACGATCACGCTGCCGCGCTTGTCCACCGGGAAGCCAAGCAGTTTGCCCAGCGGCGAAGCCTGCACGCCGGCCCCCCACAAGGTAACGGCGGAAGGAATTTTCTCGCCGCCGACTACGACATAGCCGGGCTGCACGTCGGTGACGTGCGCGCTGGTGTGCACTTCCACGCCGAGATCCTGTAGTTGTTCCACCGCTTTCTTCGACAACTCCTCGGGATATGCGGCGAGCACGCGCGGGCCGCCTTCAAAAATGACGACGCGGGCTTTTGTGGTATCGATGTGGCGGAAATCCTTGCGCATGTAGACACGCGCGATGTCTGAGATGGCGCCGGCCAGTTCCACTCCGGTCGGGCCGCCGCCGACAACGACAAAAGTGAGTGGGAGAGTTGGTTCGCCTTCAACCTTTTCACGCTCTGCCAACTCAAACGCGAGCAGAACCCGGCGGCGGATTTCCGTCGCGTCCTCAATCGTTTTCAAGCCGGGTGCAACCGGCGCCCATTCGTCGTGGCCAAAATACGAGTGCGTGGAACCGGTCGCGACGAGCAGGTAGTCGTAATCGGCGTGCGCGCCGCTTGAGAACGCAACGCGTCGCGCATTCACGTCCACACCGACAGCTTCTTCCATCAGGACTTCAACGTTTTCGTCGTCGCGAAACACGGTGCGCAGCGGCTGCGCGATGTCTGCCGGCGACAACACGGCCAGCGCAACCTGGTAGAGCAGGGGCTGGAAGGTGTGGTGATTGCGGCGGTCCACCAGCGTGACGTCCACCGGCAGTCTGGCAAGCGTCTTGGCCGCGTTGATGCCCGCGAAACCGCCGCCAAGCACAACAACACGCGGACGCTGCTTGTCTTTCTGGTCTGCCATGCCGGGAACCTTTCTCTCGTTGATTGTCGCTTATTCGATGCGGCATGGCGGATTGGGGTTCAGGCTGCGGCAATTACGGCGCAGCGGTGAGAGTAAAAAGGCCAAGCGTGACGGGGCCGAACTGAACCTGCACGACAGTTCGCGCGGAGACATTCGCGACCTGCAGCGGCGTGATGGTCACGCTGCCGTCGGCCGCGCTGGTGACGTTCGCCATGGAACTCGCCAGTACGCGAGCCGGCGCGGACTTCGCCGCGTTGAAGGCGTTGTAGCTGTACACGTATTGCGAAATTGTCAGCGGCACTCCGGAAAGCGTGTTCGCAGCTTCGTCCTGCATCCGAAGGGCGATCGGCGCGAAGGCCTGCCCGGCGCGGACAGTTTGCGTGGTGCCGCTCATCGCGATCATGTTCGGGATTGCTGGCGTCTCCGCCGTCATGGGAAAGCTGATGCAGGTGGTCGTAGAAATTATGCAGGCCTGCACGGTCGCGCTGGAGGAATTGCTGAATGCGGCTGAGCTGATCGCGTAGGTCGCCGTTCCGTCGCTGCCGGTTGTGGTGGTGCTGGTCGCGCTGGTGAGCTTGTTGGTGAACTTGATGGAGACGCCGGACTTGGGCGCGCCGCTCTGCGTCGCGAGAACGGTGGCGTTCCAGTTTGCCGCAGCGCCGCCAAAGCTGTAGAGCGGCAGCGTAAGCGGCGCCAGCGAAACAGACGAGGAGCTTGTCGCCGTTAGCGTCGCCGCAGTGGTCGCGCCGCTCGCGAGCGACGCCTGCACCTGAATGTTCCCCGCGGCGGTCGGCGCGATGTACGTTTCCGCAATGCCGCTGCCGGAAGCGGCCACCGTGCAAGAAGTGGCGCCACAGGCGGACAGCGTCGCGCCGCTTCCGGTCACGGCGAACGTGATGCTTGCGCCGGGGACCGGGTTCAGGCTCGCATCAAGCGCCTGGACGATGAACGGCTGGGGCGCAGTCGCGCCCACCGCGGCGTTGCCGGACGGCGCAGCGACGGTTGCCACTGCAACCGCTCCCCCGCCTCCGCCGTAGCTGATGCCCCCGCTGATGATGGCGTAGGCGTTGGTGCCGGGCTCGTCAATTTCGACGTCGGCCACACCGGAAGCCCCGGCCGGAACACTGATGAGCAATGCGGTCGAAGAACTGAGCAGCACAGTTGAGGCCACGCCGCCGACATAAACCTTGTCGCCGGACTGAAATCCGCTGCCCACGATCACAGCCTGACCGCCAGATGTCGGCAGCGCGGCGGGCGATACGCTGTCCGCATACAACAGCCGGGCCTTGTATCCATAGTCCGGCCGGCCGTCGCCGCGCTCATCCGCAATGGCCGTGGTGAGCACGCTAAGGCCGGAGCCGACCGGCGGTGGCGATGTGCCCTCGAGCACAGTCGTCCCCGTGATGGAACAATTGAAGGCCTCGACGCTGCCGTACTCCGGTGCGCCTCCGGCAGGATCGTCTGCCATCCATACGCCGATAACCGGCATCAGCTTCCGCCAGCTTGGCGATCCATTTTCATCCAGCGCCTGCGCGATGACTGCGAAGGTGCGGTTTGGGCGGACGGCGAATTCCCACCACGGCGTGTTTCCATAGCCCGCGACCACACCGCCCCATGTGCCGGACGCTGGAACAACGGCCGGCGCGCCTTGCGTGACCGTTATGCCGCTGCCGGAAGCGGAGTCGCTGACCACAATGTTCTCTGTCACGACCTGGCCCGGGTAGAGGTTGCGCAGAATAATCGGCGCGAGGGTGCCGGAGGGCAACGGAGTGCCGGGCGACTCCGGGCCAACCGACTGGTTGCCGGTGTAGAGGGAATTCACCGGTTCGAAGGTCAACATGTAGTCCGCGGATTTCGTGCCGGCGGGTACCTCAAGTCCTGTCAGGTCGAACGCTCCCTCCGTGGAAACCGTAGCGCTGCCAAAACGCAGCAGGGAATTGCCCGAGACGTCCGTTGTTCCGCTGACGACGTTTCCGGCGTCCCCGCGAAATTGCACTCCCGTAGTTACAGAAGCGACCATGGTGGTATCGGTGGTGGTTGTGCCGTTCCAAAGGCGGGTGGCGACAACGTTCACGCCCTGCATGCCCTGGCCGTTGGCGAACGTGATGGAGCCGCTCAGCCGAATGGTTGCCGTGTGCAGCGTGGTGCCCGGGTAGAGGCGCCCAAGCGTCGCGCGGTCATCCATGCGCAGGGTCAGCGCGGTGCCGCCCAGGCAGGAGTAGTTATCGCCGCCGCAGTTGATGTTCACCGGATGCATCAGCGGCCAGCCGACAAAATCACTCGCCACCGGGGCGGGCGAGCCGGTAATGATGTTGTCATTCGCCTGCGACCACCCGAGACCAAGGACGCGGCCCCACTCGCGCATCAGCAGATACTGCATGTTCGTGACCTGCTGCGCGTTGGTCGCGCACAGCCCGTTCAGCAGAATACCGGCGTGCGCGATTCCCCCCGCGGTCGTGAACTGGTCAACCCAGCTGTAGACGACGTTGTTCATGCAGTCCGATGGATCGCTGGCGTTGCCGCCCAGGATGGCGTTCAGCACCGAGCCGTCGGCGTCGAAGATGACCGCGACCGGTTTGGCGGTGGATTCCACGTCGGCCGGCAGCACGACCGTCGAGCCGGATCCGGAAACAGTCGCCCCGGAAACGTCCTCCGCCAGCGAGCCGGCATTGGTAATGGATACGTTCGCGGTCGAGACCTGCGTCCAGGGCTGTGCCGCCGCTGCGACCAGCTGCGCGGCGGCGGAGTTCGAGACGTAGCCCGAAAGCGCGCCCTGGTCGAGGTAATAGTTGACGCTTCCCGACGGCCAGACAACCGCCTTTCCCCGCGCCGAGCTGGAAAAGAAAACCGTTCCGGCCGTCCAGCGCGGGCCGCCGGCATAGGCAGGAAAGCACGGCGACAGGCAGGCAACAGCGACAATCCAGCGACGAATCGGGCGCGGCATGCGACGGAATTATCGGCAGGAACCCGCCCAAGACTTAACCGCCGCGGATGCTCTAGATTTCCGGGAAAAAGTCGAAGAAAGCTTCCACGCTCTGCCGCAGTTGCGCTTCAATCTGCTCGCGGGAACCTTCAAGGACGTGCATGGTGACATGCGCCGTGTTGCCGTTTTTCAGCGCGACGTCGGCCTCGCCGACGCTCTCAATCTCATCGGCCGGCAGCAGCCGCATGCCGTACACAAGTGTCAGGTTCGCCATGACTTAGATTGTAGGCGCGAGCCGCATGAATCCCGGAATCATCTAATTCTGCAGGGTTCACAGAAAGTAGAATGGGCGCTATGCATGAGGAGATACGCGACACGGTCATTCTCGGCTCGGGATGCTCCGGGCTGACGGCGGCCATTTACGCGGCACGCAGCAATTTGAAGCCGCTGGTTCTTGAAGGGCACGAGCCCGGCGGCCAGCTTTCCATCACGACGCTGGTTGAAAACTTTCCCGGCTGGCCGGATGGCGTCCAGGGCCCGGAGCTGATTGAAAACATGCGCAGGCAGGCGATGCGCTTCGGTGCCGAGTTCCGCACGGCGCACCTGGCGGCGGCGGACCTTTCCAAGCGGCCGATTGAGCTCAATGTCGGCGGCGAAACCATTCGCACCCGCACGCTGATCATTGCCAGCGGCGCCAGCGCCCGCTGGCTCGGCCTGCCGAGCGAGCAGGAGTTGATCGGCCACGGTGTGAGCTCGTGCGCAACCTGCGACGGCTTCTTTTTCTCAGGCAAGGAGATTGCCGTCATTGGCGGCGGCGACTCCGCCATGGAAGAGGCTTTGTTCCTGACCCGCTTTGCCACGCGCGTCTACATGATTCACCGCAGCGACGCCTTCCGCGCCAGCAAGATCATGCTGGAGCGCGCGATGGCGCATCCGAACATCACGTTCGTGACGAACACGACCGTTGAGGAAGTGCTGTCGGCGGAGATGGAAGGCCACGGCGGCCACATCAGCAGGGAAGTTTCCGGCCTGCGGCTGCTCAACCGCAAGACATTCACTGAGTCCATCCTGAATGTCAGCGCAATGTTTCTCGGCATCGGGCATATTCCAAACGCAAAGATGTTTGAAGGCCAGCTCGACATGGACCCGGACGGCTATCTGTTGACCACCGGCAACGTCTTCACGAAGGTCCCGGGCGTGTTCGCGTCCGGCGATGTGCAGGACCGCCGTTACCGGCAGGCGATTACCGCGGCGGGCACGGGCTGCATGGCGGCGCTTGAAGTGGAGAAGTTTCTTGAGGAGCATGGCCGCTGATTTCCGCCGCCGGCCTGGCTGAAAATCTGGCGCGCGTGCAGGCGCGCATCCGCTCCGCATGCCATCGCGCCGGACGCGGCGAAGACGAAGTTGGTCTGATGGCCGTCAGCAAGCAGCATCCAGTGGAGTTGCTGGCCGATGCCGCGAAAATCGGCGTGAGACTGTTCGGCGAAAACCGGGTGCAGGAGTTCGCCGCCAAAAAGCCCTCGCTCGCGGGGCTGGACATTGAAGTCCAGATGATCGGCCATCTGCAATCGAACAAGCTGCGCGCGGCTGCCGAATTGTTTGATGGCGTGCAGTCGGTGGATTCTCTTCGCGTTGCCGAAGGGTTGAATGAGGCGTCGGCCAGGCTGAACAAACGGCTGGCCTGCTGGATCGAAATCAAGCTGAGCGACGAGGCAGCCAAGACGGGCCTGGCGCCGGACTCCACAGAGCTGAACGGGTTGCTGGAGCGGCTGTGCGAGTACAAGGCCCTGGACTTCCGCGGCCTGATGACGATTCCCAAATGGTCAGAAGACCCCGAGGCGCCGCGCCACACGTTTGGACAGCTGCGCGACCTGCGCGATCAGGTTGCGCAGCGCTATCCGCGGCTGGCCCTGCATGAACTGTCGATGGGGATGTCGCACGATTTCGAGACCGCAATCGAAGAAGGCGCAACCCTGGTGCGTGTCGGCACGGACATCTTCGGGCCGCGCCGGAAGACCTGAGCCCACTCAGCCTGTCGCCTGGATCGCCCCGTTGTCGAGCGCGCGATTTACACTTCTCCGCATGTCTCATCTCTATGCCGGCGTGCTCGGCGTCATCGTGGTCACGCTGCTTGTTGTCTCGCTTTCGCGCCTGCGCAGGACGCGCACCAAGGCGGACTACCTTGTTGCCGGACGCTCGCTGCCCGCGTTTGTGCTGGTGTTTACCCTGCTGTCGAGCTGGATCGGTTCCGGCTCACTGCTCGCCGGCGCTGAGAACGCCTACCGTCACGGCTTCGCCGCGCTGTGGCAGGCAGGCGGCGGATGGGCCGGGCTGCTGCTGATTTATTTCATCGCGCCGCGCGCCCGAAAGTTCGCGCAGTTCACCATCCCGGACCTGCTGGAATCGCGCTACAGCCAGACCGCCCGCGTCCTCGGCGTCATCGCGATCCTGTTCACGTACACCGCCATCACCAGCTACCAGCTCATCGGCGGCGGAGACATCCTGCACATCGTCTTTCCGTCAGCCGTTACGGCGGAACTCGGCCGGTACATCATCGCCGGATTTGTGATTCTGTTCACGATGATCGCCGGCATGGCTTCCGTCGCATATATGGATGTGTTCATCGGCCTGCTCGCGACCGTGATGCTCATCGTGGCGTGCCCGTTCGTTCTGCACAATGCGGGCGGATGGAGCGGCGTCCATGCTGTGTTGCCCGCGACGCACTTCCAGGTCTTCGGCGACTTCACGTTCGTTCGCGCCATGGAATTGTTCCTGCCGACGGGCCTGCTGCTGCTTGGCAACCAGACGATGTATCAGAAATTTTTCTCGGCGAAGTCGGCGCGGGACGCCCGCATTGCCGTGGTCGGCTGGATCATCGGCACAGTAATTCTCGAGACGGTGATAGTCGCGATTGCGGTATTTGCGTCGGCGGAATTTCCCACCGGGGAAGTGGCGCGCCGGCCGCGCGAAATCATCTCCTACACGGCGTTGCACGGGCTGCCGGCAATGCTGGGCGCGCTGCTGATGGGCGCGGTGTTTGCAAAAATCATTTCGACCGCGAACAACTACCTGTTTTCCGGCGCGACCAATCTGGTGAACGACATCTTCTCCCGCTACATCGCACCGCAGGCTTCCAACAAGCGCGTGCTGATTATTTCGCGGCTCGTCGTGGTGCTGCTGGGCCTGTGGTCGCTGTATCAGGCCATGGGCTCGCAGTCGGTGCTGGAGATGGCGCTCTATGCCTACACGGTGTACGCTGCCGCGCTTACGCCGGTCATCCTGGCTGCGTTCTACTGGACGCGCGCAACGTCGCAGGGAGCGGTGTCGGCGATCGCGGCAGGCACGCTCATCACAGTCCTGTGGAACGTCAAGGTTCTGCATGACCGGCTGCCCACCCTGCTGCAGGCGCGGGAGGCGATTATTCCCGCGCTTTGCGTCTCACTGCTGTGCCTGGTCGTCGTCAGCCTGCTGACGCCCGCGCCAAGCGCGGAACAGTTGCGGTCCCTCGGCGAGGCTTGATGGCCGTCGCGGCAATGACGATTGAGTTGCGCATTCCGCACGCGCAGTCGCTCAAGGACAGGCGGCAGGTCGTGCGCAGCGTCAAGGAATCGCTGCGCCACGGCTTCAATGTTTCCATTGCAGAAATGGATGCCGTGCCGCTGCACCAATCGGCGACGCTCGGCATTGCGGCTGTGTCGCACTCGCGGGACTACGTGGCCGGCCTGATGGCCGGGATCGAAAAGGCCGCGCACCGGCACGCCAACGGACTGGGCGCGGAAGTCAGCGATATCTGGTGGGAGTTTCTGGATTCCGGCGGCGAGTAAGGGCAATCTGCTCTTGTACTCTCCCAGGCGCTAAACCGCGGCCGTCGCGGAAACCTGCACCGGCGTCAGCCAGCCAAAGCGGTCGGCTTTGCGGCCGTGCACGATGCCGAAGAACTCGTCCGACAACTGCCTGGTCACCGGGCCCGGTTTGCCGTCGCCGATCATGATGCGGTCGACCGAGCGGATCGGCGTGATCTCCGCCGCCGTCCCGGTGAAGAAGACCTCATCGGCGATGTAGAGCATTTCGCGGGGAATCTGGTGCTCCATCACGGGCAGCCCAAGCTCCCTGGCGATGCGGATCACAGAGTCGCGGGTGATGCCGGCCAGCACCGAGCTGCCGAGCGGGGTGGTATACAGCACGCCCTGGCGGACGACGAAGATGTTCTCCCCGGAGCCCTCCGACACATAGCCGTTAACGTCCAGCGCGATGCCTTCGGAGTAGCCGTTGAGTGCGGCCTCCATGCGGATCAGCTGCGAGTTCATGTAGTTCGCGCCGGCCTTGGCGAGCGCCGGCAGCGTATTGGGGGCCAGGCGGGTCCAGCTCGACACGCAGACGTCCGCGCCATGGTCGCCCGCAACATACTTGCCCCATGAGTAGTTGGCGATATAGACCTCAATCGGGCAGTTCAGCGGATAGACGCCGAGCTCCCCGTAGCCGCGAAACGCGATGGGCCGCAGGTAGCAGGGCGTGATGCGATTGGCCTCGACCAGGTTCACGCAGGCCGAGCACAGCTGGTCGAGCGAGTACGGCAGGTCCATGCGGTAGATCTTGGCGGAATCAAGCAGGCGCTGCATGTGTTCCGGCAGACGGAAGATGCCGGCCGAGCCATCGTCCTGCTGGTAGCAGCGAATGCCCTCAAAAACCGACGAGCCGTAGTGGACGACGTGCGCCATGACGTGCACGCGCGCATCGTTCCACGGGATCAGTTCGCCGTTATGCCAGATATGCTCGGTGGTCTGGATGGGCATGGTTGTCGCGTGCTCCTCGGTAAATTGGCAACTGGTGATTCTATCCTGCGGTCGGGCGGCCGGGCTTCGGGAGGGGGATGAGGCCCGGCGATGGTCACTCAACAGCCATTGGATACATTTTGCGGGCCCCGCGCCACCGGTTTTTGTCACCCAATTGAAACAGATTTGGGTTTTCTTTTGGGTGCCTGCCTTGGCAACCCCCTAAACCGGGTTTTCAGTAGAAAATGAATGACACGAGATGTCCTATTCCCTCCACCTGGTCCCGCGGCGCAGTTCCACCCAGGTCACGATGAGCCTGGGCCACGGCGATGCGCTGGCCGAGCCGAGCCACTGTTCCCACTGGCCGAACTGGGTGCGCCTGCTGCAGGCGCTGGAACCGCACCTGGGGCCGGCTGACCGCCGCGACGTTCAACTGACGCTTTCCGCCGGCCGCGCGGTCTGGCTGCCCAGCGTGCTGCTGTCGGATGCCGACCTCGACAGGCTGGGCTTCTAGCAAAGCGGACTTAAGGATTGCGCTTGACTGCCGTGAGCGCGCTGGGATGCGTTCCCTTGATGGCGATCGGGAAGCGCAGCGCAAGCGTGAGCGAACCATCTGAGTTCACGATATAGCCGCTGACGCTGTTGTCCAGGTAGTTCGCAGCGTAGAGATAGCCTCCGGTCGGCGCAAACGTGAGTGCCTTCGGGCCGGTACCCGCGCCGATGGACGAAGCCAGGCTCAGCGTGCCGTCGCCGTTGATCTGGAAGACGGTTATGGTGTTGCCGACGTAGTTGGCGACGTAAAGGTTCTTGCCGGCGGAATCGGCCAGCACAGCGTCCGGCGCCGGGCTGGTGGGGCCGCTGCCGATGTAGGCCAGCGCGCCGTCCGTCCCGATGGAATACGCCAGCACCTGCTCGTTGGCGTAGTCGGTAACGTAGAGGTTGGAGGCGGTGGCGTAAACGGCCCAGGGTTCAAATCCGCTGCCCGGCTCGCCCTGGCTGCCAATTGTGTAGGTTCCGCCATTGCCCGGGGCGGGGACATAAGCGCCGTTCGCCGTGCAGCCGCCGGCGTTGTAAGTGTCGGGAGTGTAGATGGAAATGGTGCCGGGCTTCGTCGGAGCGCTGGAACCGGTCGGGGGGACTCCCGAGTTGGCAACGAATACAAAATTCGCGTTCGGTGTCGCCGTGACACCCTGCGGGCCAGTTCCGGTGGGAACGCTGTACAGGAAGCTCTGGTCTACCGTGGGGTCGCAGTTCAGCTTGAGCGGCGCCAGTTCGCCAGTGCTGTCGTCAATCGTAAACACGGCCAGGTCGCCCGGGCCGGGGTTCGTGGTCGAGTAGCACTTCGGGGTGCTCTGGCCCGGAGCCAGGAAACACCCGGCGTTGTCCGTGACAAAGATGTACTTGTTCGAACTGTCGATGGCCATCGCGGTCGGCTGCGTGCCGATGGTGTTGTAGGTATTCAGCGGCGTAATCGTGCCTTCGCCGACGCGGTCGCCGAACTCGACCAGCGTGTCATCGTCATGGTTCAGGATGTAGACCCACTTCGCGTCGGAAGTGGAAACGGACGCGACCGCATTGACGCCGCCGGTTGGGTAGCTCTGGTCGCCGACCAGGCTGGTGTAGCCGGAGTCGCCGTCCACGCCGTAGCTGAAAACGGTGCCGTCCACGGAACTGCCCGTCGCGGTCTGGCCGGCGGTGACGACGTAGAGGAAATCCACATTCGCGCCGCCGCCGCAGGAACTGAGCGCGAGCGTTAGCGCGGTGGCTGCGCCAAGGATTGCCCCGCGCCTGCCGGTGATGCCAAACTTCATGCCTTCAATCCTTTCGCCAATGCAACCACCGGCACTCAGGGGGAACTTACGGCTGACCGGGCGTCGGGGCCGTGCCATTTGGCGCGGCGGCGAGCGCAACCGGGTTACTGCCCACGCCCACGAACGGACTGTTCTGCACGACAGCCAGCGTTCCGGTCGAAGTGTCCAGCTTGAACGCGCTGACACTGTTGTCCGTGCTGTTGGCCGTGTACACATACTGGCCCTGCAGCGGATCAACCACCACCGCGACCGGTCCCGGGCCTATCTTGAGCGGCGTGCCTATATTGTTCAGTGCTCCGTTGGACTGCGCCAGCGAGAACGACGAGATGGTGCCGCTGACGGAGTTCACCGCGTACAGGTAGCGTCCGCGCGGCTCGAAAGCCAGCGCGACCGGCGCTGTTCCCTCAGTCAGATAGGGGCTGGATTGGGTCTGCGTCAGAGATCCATTGGTCAACAGGCTGAATCCGATGATCTCCGACTGCGACTTGTCCGTGGTGTAAAGGAAGCGGTCGGTAGGTTCGATGGTGACGCCGGTAGGTGTCACACCGCAGCTCACCGTGGCGGCGGGTGTGAGGCTGCCATCCGACCCGGTCGTAAAACTCTGGATGATCCCGGTCTGGGCCGAGGAGCTTTGCGCGGTGACATAGACCGAACTGCCGTCGGAAACAGTCGCGACGCCGGCCGGGTTCAGGCCGACGGGCTGCGTGCTGACCAGCGTCAGGCTGCCGTCGCTGCCGATGGTGTAGGAGGAAACCGCTCCGCCCACTCCGGTACCGGCCAATCCCGCAGGCACGGCATTATCCACGACGAACAGGTATTTCGCGCCCAGGTCAACGGCCAGGGCGACCGGAGAGCCGCCCGGCGTGCTGACTGTCTTGGGAGAAGACAGTGATCCCGAGCTCTGCGAGATCGTGAACTGGGCAACGGTCCCGCTGGCCTGGTTGGCGATGTAAACGTTCTTGCCGTCATGGGTCGCGACGGCAGCCACGGCGCCATTGCCGCCGGTCGTCACCGCGCCATTGCCAGCCGCGCTGAGCCCGCCAATCTGGTTATTGACAGCGAAGGTGCTGACGTTGCTCGGGCTGGCGTTGCTTACTCCCGGCGCGACAACATAGAGATAGTCAACCGTATAACCGCCCCCGATTCCGCCGCAGGAGCACAGCGTGAGGGCGACACCGGCGGGCACGCAAACGGCAGCGACAGCGCGCGCCCAGCGTTGAAACTTCATTCCTGTATTTTCCTTTCGCACCGCAATGCGGCGGAGAGCCGGAACGGCCGCTTCGGGCCCCGGCTGGCTTCCCGCCTGATTGTAAATGACCGGCCCCGCGCCAGGCCGGAAATTGCCGTCAACCTCCGGCGAAACCGCCGTCCTCTGCTATCCTCAGCTTTCCGGGGGACGAAGCTAAACCATGCCAAGTCAGCAGGAAGTTCGGTGGTCTGAGCTCAAAGTGGGCGTTCTCGTCCTGCTTGCCCTGATTACCCTGACGGTGCTGATTCTGCTGATGTCAGGTTCAGTCGGCGGCATCTTCACGCCGAAAATTGTGCTTCGCTCCTACTTTGAAAATGCTGCCGGCGTAAAGGTTGGCGCGCCGGTCAATCTCGATGGCGTCGCGATTGGCGCCGTCACGGCCGTCCAGGTCGTTCCCGATCCGTCGCGGAAGCTGACCCCGGTCGAAGTGATGATGAAAGTCAGCTCGAAATTTCGCCCGGGCCTGCACAAAGATTCGCAAACCTCTCTCTCGACCGTAGGTGTGCTGGGCGACACCGTTGTTGACATCAACTCCAAGCTCGCCACCGGGCCTCTGGTGCAGAACGGCGATGAACTGCCGACCACCGAAACGCCATCGCTGCAGGACGTCATCAAGGCCAGCCAGGGAACCATCGAGCAGGTCAATGTCATCCTGGCGAAGCTCAATACCATTGCCGACACCCTCGTCAACGGCAAGGGCTCCATTGGACTGCTGCTGAACGATCCGAGCCTCTACAACCGCGCCAACGCCACCGTGTCGGAGCTGCAAGGCGTGATTGACGACATCGCGAAGGGCAAGGGAAGCGTCGGCAAGCTGGTTTCAAGCGACGACCTGTACAACAAGCTGAACGACACGGCTTCGCGGCTGGACAACATTTCCAAGGAGATTGACAGCGGGCAGGGTTCCGTCGGCAAGCTGCTGAAAGATCCGACGCTGTACAACAACGCGAACCAGGCGATTGCAAGCGTCAACAACCTGATGACCGAGGCCAACCAGGGCAAGGGAGCTCTCGGCCTGTTGACCAAGAACCAGCAGTTTGCCGACCGGCTGAACGACACGATTACCAAGCTGAACGACCTGGTAACGCAGATTGATACAGGCAACGGCACCGTGGCGCAACTCGTCCGCAATCCGTCGATTTATAACAACGCCGACCAGATGCTGACCGAGACGCGCACGCTGATTACCTCCATTCGCGAGAACCCGAAGAAGTACCTGACCTTCCACGTCAAGGTCTTCTAAGGTCTTTCCAGGCATACACTTTGTGACGGGCGACCCGCGGTCGCTGCTTTGGTACTGCACCTGTTCGTCCCTGCGCCGTAACGGAATCCGAACCCGGGGTTCGAACTTCGCTTCCGCGGCAGCACTGCGCGTTTCCCCCGATCTCCGTAAAGCCTTTCGCTGCAAGGCGGGTTCGTTCAGGACGCCGGAAAATGGCTGCCAGCTCTGGTAACGGGTTAAGTCCAGCCGTTACAATCGGAGGGCACGTTCCCAAGGAGTTTGTAAATGAAGTGGATGCAAATCGGACGCGCAGTCGCTGTGACTGCCGCGTCCCTGGCCATGACTGTGACCATGGTCTCCTGCACGAACACGAAGCTCGGTTATGTTTTCGCGCTGTCGCAGCAAACCAATAATCAGAATGGCGGCCAGGTCTACAGCTTCCGCGTGGACACCGACAGCGGCGCGCTAAGCATGTTGTCCAACACGTCGACCACGCAGAACAGCCCCACTTCCAGCGGCGGCTCCGGGCCGACCCGTGTCGTTCTGGCCAATGGCGGAACGTTCATGTACATCCTGAACACCTCCACCAACCCGGCCAGCGTGGCGCTGTTCACCATCGGTGGCGACGGCACAATTTTTTACCAGAACAGCTACTTCAGCAAGGGCAATAACCCGCAGGACATCCACCTGTCTTCCGACGGGGCCTACCTGTATGTGGCTGACCAGACTGTGCCTGACCCCGCGCAGTGCCCAGCCGGCTACACCAGTGTCTGCGGCGACATTACGGTGTTCTCGATTGATCCCTCGACGGGCCGCTTGTCGCCCGTTTCCAACTCCAACGACCCGAACAACGTGCTGAACTATTTTCCTGTCGGCCCCAACCCGGTGCGTATCTACTCGTCAGGAACCTTTGTCTACACGCTGGACAACATTTTTGACGCCAACGCCGGCACGCACAACCCAAGTCAGATTTTCGTCTACCAGGAAGAAACCACCGGCCAGAATCCCGGCATGCTGACCCTGAACGAAAACACCACGCCGCAATCCACGGGCCCGGACCCGGTCGCGGTGAATGGCTCCGGCAGCTCGATGTACATTGCGGATGCATTTGAAAACGCGGTGTACCAGTACAACATCTCGAGCGGCGTTCCGCAGCCGATCTCCGGCGTTCCGCAGTCGGTCTCCTTGCAGGGAGCGACCGGCCCCACCGACCTCGCTGTTGAACCGACCGGCAAGTACTTATACGTTGCCGCGGCCGGCACCAACAGCCTGGTCGGCTTTGCGCTGAACGTGTCCTCGAGCCCGGGTGCATTGATGTATTTCCCGACGAACGGTTCATCCGGCAACACCAGCTCGGGCAGCAACCCGCAATGCATGGCCATCACGGGCGGCCGCGAGTTCCTGTACACGGCGAACTACAACGACGGCAGCGTCAGCGGCGTGCAGATTGACGCAACCACCGGCCAGTTGAAGAACGCCACCAATAACGTCAAGACGGCCGGACAGGCTACATGTCTGGTCTTCAGCTCGCGAACCAACTAGGTTCTTCTGCTGAGAATTGAACAAGCCCGCCCACCCGGCGGGCTTGTTCTTTTTCAACCGCCGTTTTCAAGCGCAACGACGGCAAGCGCGAAGTCCCTGGCATGGGTGAGCGACAGCGAACTGTTCACCACGCCGAGCGTGGCGGCGCGGTCCGCAGCGCGGCCGGAGAAAGCAATCTGCGGGGGGCGCCCCGGCAGGCGGGTAATCTCGATCTCGAGCCACGTCACGCCGCGCGCGATGCCGGTGCCTAGCGCCTTGGCGGCCGCTTCCTTTGCGGCGAATCGGGCCGCATAGCTTTCCGCGCGGCCGACGCCGCGGGATTCGCAATACGTAATTTCGCCGGCCGTGAAGATGCGTTCCGTAAAGCGCCGGCCGAAGCGCTCCAGCGACCGCCGGATGCGCGCGATTTCGATTACGTCCGTCCCCAGTCCGACTATCACCGCAATGAGACTACCAAGTCCCGCGATTGAAGCGTCCCGGGGAGCAGCGATGCCGGACTACGCTTCCACCAGCCCATAGCGCCGCTGCCAGTGTTCCTTGAGGTGAGCAGCCACGGCGGCGCGCGCTTTTTCGCCGAGCCATTGCGGTTCGGCGATGAACTTCTCCGCGACCCGGCGCGCGTTGTCGAGCAGCTCGCGGTCGCGCAGCAGGTTCGCGACGCGGAAATCCGGCAAGCCTGTCTGCTTCGTGCCGAAGAACTCTCCGGGACCTCGCTGTTGCAGGTCCAGCTCAGCCAGCTCGAAGCCGTTCTGCGTGCGCACCATGGCGTCCAGGCGTTCCTCGGCTTGTTCTGAGACCGCACCGCCGGTCATAAGAATGCAGAAGCTCTTGCCGCCGCCGCGTCCCACACGGCCGCGTAACTGGTGCATCTGCGCCAGCCCGAAGCGCTCGGCATGCTCGATGACCATCACGGTCGCGTTCGGCACGTCGACGCCGACTTCAATAACGGTGGTGGAGACGAGTACGTCCAGCTCACCGCGCTGGAAGCGGCGCATCGTGATTTCCTTGTCATCGGCGCGCATGCGTCCGTGCAGGAGCCCGATGCGCAGTCCCTTCAGCGGGCCTTCGCGGAGCTTGTCGGCCATCTCGACGGCGGACTTCAGCATTCCGCGCTGCGTCTGCGCCTTTTTCGGCAACTTTCTATCGCTGGGCAGCAGCGTGAACTCCTCATCGCCGCCTTCGGCTTCCGGCTTGCGCCTGGTATCGTCGGCGAAGTCCAGCTCCGGCTGATCGTCCGCCGACCCTTCAATGACCGGATAGACGATGTACGCCTGGTGGCCGACTGCGACCTGCTTGCGCACGAATTCCCATACTTCGTTGGCGCGCGCGTCTTCAATGCGACGTGTCGCGATAGGCGTGCGGCCCGGCGGCATCTCGTCCAGCACGCTCAGGTCCAGGTCGCCGTAGAGCGTCAGCGCCAGCGTGCGTGGAATTGGCGTGGCCGTCATCACCAGCACGTCCGGCTCCGCAGCGTTGGGCTTCTTCATCAGGCGGAAACGCTGCAAGACACCGAAGCGATGCTGTTCATCGACAACGATCAAGCCCAGCTTTGCGAAGTCGACCTTCTCCTCGATCAGTGCGTGGGTGCCGATGATGAACTGCGCTTCGCCGCGCGCGATGCGGCCATGCGCCCGGCGTTTGTGTTCCGTGTCCAGCGAACCGGTCAGCAGCGTGATGGTGTAACCGAGCGGCTCCAGCAGCTTGCGCGCGCTTAAGTAATGCTGCGTCGCGAGAATTTCCGTCGGCGCCATGAGGGCGGCCTGGTAGCCGTTCTCGATTGCGACGATTGCCGCTTCCATGGCGACGATGGTCTTGCCGGAACCGACGTCTCCCTGCAGCAGGCGGCGCATCGGTGCGCGGCCGCGCATGTCCGCAATAATTTCGCCGAAGACCTTTTTCTGCGCCGCCGTGGGGTGAAACGGCAGGACTTTCTTTATGGCCGCGCGCACGTTTTCGCCGGTTGCGAACTCGATCCCCTGCCGGGTTCGCCAGCGCCGCCGCTTCGCCGCAAGTCCCAGTTCGAGGAAGAACAGCTCTTCGAAGATCAGCCGACGGTGCGCGGGAGTGCGCGCGTTTTCGAGGTCCGCGAACGCAACTTCGGTCGGAGCGAAGTGGACATCCCGCAGCGCGCGGTCGCGGGACGGCAGTCCGAGTTCATCGAGCAGCTCACGCGGCAGAGTCTCCGGAATCTCGGGGAGTTCCTTGAGCAGTTTGAAAATCGTGCGGCGAATCCAGACCGTGCCCAGCTTGTTGCCCAGCGTGGGATAGACCGGCACAACGCGGCCAATTTCAAGCATCTCCGCATGCGCTTCCTCAGCGCCGTGCTGCATGTCCGCTTTCCCGGGCAGGACCTCGAACTGCGGCTGGATCATCTTCACCGGGCCGCGGCCGGAGCGCGACGCGTCCACTTTGCCATGCAGGGCAACGAGCATGCCGGGCTTGAAGCGGTCCTTCAGGTAATGCCCACGGAACCAGAGCGCCTTCATGGTCGCCAGCCCCTGCCCGAATGTCACCTCGAGCAGCGGCATCCTGCGCGTCCTGAGCAGGAACGAGCCGCGGACCTCCGCAATCACGCTGGCCGTTTCGCCGTCTTTGATTTCGCTCAGCGGCTTGGGATTGGCGCGGTCTTCATAACGGAACGGCAGGTGATAGAGCAGGTCTTCGACAGTGGAGACGTTGCGTTCAGCCAGCGATTCGGCAATGCGCGGGCCTATGCCCTTGAACAAGCTGACCGGGGAAGAGAGCTGCATGGATGGTTCTGATTGTAGAGAGCGGCATCGTCACATCGCAGAACAGAGCGGCAGCTTGCCGTCGTCCTTGAAAATCAGCTTCACTTCCTGGCTCGCCGCTGAATTCTTGTCCAGGCTGCCGGACAATGTGACAAAGCTCCACGGCGCGCTCAGGCCCCCGTTGTTGTCCGTCGTGACGGCGAAGTCCAGCGTGACATCAATCTCCTTCAGGTCGAGCTGCAGGTTGCCGCTCTCGGTCATCTCGGAGTTGGCCTGGGCAACGGTTGCGCCCACTTCCTTCAACGTCGCGAGAATCTGGTCGTAATAACTGAACCGCGTCGCCCTGCGCAGAGGAGGCTGGACCCGGGGTTGATATGTGAAAGCCACCTGCGTCGTCGCCTGCTGGTCTTTTGTGGCGCCCAGGGAGACGACGAACAGCTTCACGGAGCCGCCGCCCTTTTCATCCACAACCGTCTTGAAATTGAAGTTCGCCGAACTGAGCGGCAGAAACTCCCGGCAGCTCGCGGTGCGTCTTTCGTAGGTGAGTCTGGCGTAATCGTCCAGCGCGCGCTTGGTTTGCTCCAGGACGTCCGAGAGCGGCACTTTGTTCTGTGAAGCAGCGGACTGGGCCAGCAAGGGCGCGCTGCTGCAGGAAATCAGCGTGCAGCAGAGCAGGAGGGCGGCGGCAACTTTCATGGCAAATCCTTCCATGCGCCGTCGTCAGGATGCGTGAATGCGGACGCCGCATTGTCACGCAAATCTTATCAACGCGGGCTGGATGTGCCGGGGGCGGCGGGTGCCTTCTTCGCGATACCGACCACCCCGCTGCAGACATGCAGCCTTTCCATGCGCTCCAGTTCGACTTCGCTCCGGGAGAGGGCCGCGGTCAAAAAGCATGTTCTGCAGATGCTTCTCAGGTAGCCATTGTGGTCTTTGACACGTACGAACATATCGGGGCCTATGATCACGGGGGATGTCATGCTGTATCACCCCTTTTGAGAATTGACAGTGAGCCAAAAATAGGGCTGATGCTTTGATTTCGTCTGTCTTCTGAGCGACGAAATCTCGATTTATCCACAGGTTGCCTGCACTGTGTCTGCCTTCGCACATAGGTCTGAAGCGGAGAGATTCCCACGCGCCCCAGAACTTAGTGTGCAATGATACATAGCAGTTACCGGCATATATTTCTCGCCTGCAAATGCCTCTAATGCGCGTCGGCGCCCTGCCGTCCCGCTTCGTGTTCAGGCGTGACTCGATGGCCTCGGTGCCATACACAGACAATCTGCTTCTTTCCTGCTTGCCGGCGGAAACGCTCGCCATACTGAAACCCCTGCTCCATCCGATGGAAATGCCTGTACGTCTTGAGTTGTTCGCGAGAGGTGCGCAGCCTGAATATGGCTATTTCATGCGCTCCGGCATGGCTTCCATCGTCTCCACATCGCAGTCAGGGGAATCGGTGGAAGTCGGCATTGTCGGACGGGAAGGGCTGGTCGGTGCGTCCCATCTTCTCGGCGACGGCCCCTCGGCGCAGTGTTACATGCAGGTGGCCGGCACGGCGTGGCGATGTTCCATGCGGGACCTGCATCGCATCTTCACCGGGCAGGAACTGTTTCGTACGTGCATTCTGGAATATCTCAACGCCCAGTTGAACGTTCTTTCGCAGATGGTCCTGTGTCAGCGGCTGCACAGCGTTGAACAGCGCCTGGCGCGCTGGCTCCTGATGACACGCGACAGAGTGGGCAGCGATCACATGGAGTTGACGCAGGAGTTCCTCGGCATGATGCTCGGCGCGCAGCGCACGACAGTCACGATGATCGCCGGAGAACTGCAGCGCAGCGGACTCATCGAGTACCGCCGCGGCAAAGTGTGGATCCGCAACGGCGAAGCGCTCGAGCGGAGTGCGTGCGAGTGCTACCAGGTCATCCGGGATGCCTTCCCGAGACTGCTTGCTGAACCGCGCTCGGTCGAGGCCGCCGGGGCTGCCGGCGATAGAGAGACGAAAGCCGTCGCGTCCGAAGTGTAGGTAACGCGACGTATCGAGTTGCTTGCAACTCCCGCAAAACAAAAGGCTTGTGTTGGCCTACCGACAGACACGACCACCCTTTATGTTGTTGACTACGTGAGTCTTTACGAACCGATTCAACCTCGCAGCCGGAAACTCCGGCTTGAGTTTCGCCGGCTGTCCTGCGAACAACGAACCCCGCTACGAAGCATGACATCGTCGCGAAAGGAATTTAGGACTTGGAATCTGCCAATCTCATTCTCTCGGCCCTTCCGACAGAAGACCTTGAGGCAATCCAGCCTTTGCTGCAAAAAGTGGACCTTCAGCAGCGGAAGCAGCTCACCTTCCCCGGTGAAGAGCCGCAGTTCGGATATTTCGTGACGTCCGGGATCGTTTCCCTGGTAGCGAACACGCAGGCGGGGGAATCCGTCGAAGTCAGTGTTATCGGCCGCGAGGGCGTAGTCGGCGCCGGCCATCTCTTGAACAGCATCATGACGACGACCAGCCAGGTGCAGCTTTCAGGAACGGCGCTTCGCATTCCCATGCGCGACTTGCGCCGCCTGTTCGCGGAGCGTGCCGGCGTGCGCAAGCCCATCCTGCACTACGTGAACGGGCAGATCAACATTCTTTCCCAGCTTGTGTTGTGCCAGCGCCTGCATGGCCTGGAACAGCGGCTGGCCCGCTGGCTGCTTATGGTCAAGGACCGCATCGACGACGAGTACCTGACGCTGACACAGGAATTTGTCGCCGTGATGCTTGGGGCCCAGCGCACCACCGTTACCGCGGTCGCCGGCGACCTGCAGCGCAGCGGCCTCATCGAGTACAGCCGCGGCAAGCTGCACATCCGCGACCGCGCTGGCCTGGAAAAGGCCGCCTGTGAATGCTATGGCGTCATTCGTCCTATTTATCCGGAACTCGTGCAGTCCCAGCCGCCGCTGCCGGTTTCCTGAAGCGCAGCCGCTGCCCGGTGCATCTATCCGGTCATGCCGAAAGCTGTGTGGTTGGAGGCGGCCGGCGCCGCCGATGTCCTGAAAATCAAAGAAGAGGCGCCGCGCAAACCGGGGCGGGGCGAAGTTCTGCTCAGGATTGAAGCGCTGGGACTGAACCGGGCTGAGCTTCTGTTCCGCCAGGGGAAGTATCTCGAGCCGACCGTGCCGCCGACCCGCATTGGGTACGAAGGCGCAGGCGTAGTCCTCGCTGTTGGAGAGGGAGTAGACGCGGCGTGGCAGGGCAGGCGCGCGGGAACAATTCCCGGCTTCCACATGAAGGACTATGGCCTCTGGGCTGAGGAGGCGATTGTCCCGGCAGAAGTGCTGGCCGGGACGCCGCGAGGGCTATCCGTCGAACAGTCCGCCGCGATCTGGATGCAGTACGTGACCGCGTATGGCGGCATCGTTTATGCCGGGGAGTTTCAGCGGGGCGACGCCGTGCTTATCACGGCGGCCAGCAGCAGCGTAGGACTGGCGGCGATCCAGATCGTGAAGGACCTTGGCGGCGTGGCGATTGCCACGACCCGCACCGGTTCCAAGAAAGATGAATTGCTTGGGCTTGGCGCGGACCACGTGATTGCGAGCGAGGAGGAAGACCTGCCGGCCCGCGTCGCGGAAATCACCAGGGGCAAGGGCGTTGCCGTTGTGTTTGATCCAATCGCCGGACGCTTTGTCGAGACGCTGGCGAAGTGTGCCGGCTGGAACGGCCGCATGGTTGAATATGGCGGCCTGTCGCTGGAGCCGGCGCCGTTTCCGTTTCGTGCCGCGCTCCACAACCAGCTGACGATGCGCGGCTATACGCTGCATCAGGTTTCTGTCGTGCCGGAGCGGCGCGCACAGGCCGTTCGCTACGTGACAGAGCGGCTGGAAAACAAGACGTTCGTGCCGAAGATCGCGAGGGTCTTCCACGGCCTTGAGCATCTGGGCGCCGCGCAGGACTATATGGAGACCAACGCGCAAATCGGCAAGATCGTGGTGGTGCTGTGACTCAGTCCGGGTCGGGGCGGTCGTAGCTGGCAACGCTGCCGACCCAGAGCAGCGCTCCGGTGCCGAAGGCGATGCCGCCGGCCGCGTTCTGCACGCCAACCAGCGACGGCGCAACCAGGGCCCAGACAACGGACAGCGCGCCCAGAACATACAGCAGCGGATAGCGCAGCGGCGCCGCGAGCGCGGCCAGATAAATTCCGGCCAGTACGCTCAACGCGGCCACCATGTGCGGCTGAGAATTCTGAAACTCGAAGCCGAGCACAAACGCGAGCACAATCAGCAGGACATTCGAAAGCACCACCCATAATCCGGTGCGGCGGTTTGAGTCGGAATGCGACAGCTCAGCCGGCAGGTAATTGGCGCGAATGTTCAATATGGCAGGCAGGATCACGATTACGGACGCGGTCCAGTAAACAACGCTCCACAGCCACGGGATGAGAAAGCTGCTCATGCCGTAGCGCAGCCACACCATGCCGTAGAGGCCGAGCAGAAGCCCTTCAATGGCACGCCAGTGTTTTTGCGCGCGAATAATGTTCGGTTCGTGTGTCATTTCACCCTTGCGAAAGCATGGCGCCGGAATGCGCTCTGCATGAAGTTTGGCGGACTGCACCGCCCGTGCCGCTAGAGAAGCATACAGCGCGCGGGCCGGTTTTCGGCAGTATCTCCCAACGTCTGTTACTGGGTGCGCCTCCGTAAAAGGAAAACTCACATCGTGGTTGGTAAACTTGATCCAGCGCATGGTATTGCCGTTTGTCCGCGAGATGCTCGCGGAACTGGAGAAGACGCCGCAATTTGAGCGGGTGCGGGCCCACCTCAGGGCTTCCTCGGGGCGCCGCCGTGTGTCTGGACTCTCTGCCGCGGCTCGGGCGCTGCATCTTCCGCTGTTTGCGCGCGCCGCGCAGTCGCCGCTCATCGTCATCGTCTCCGACAATCGTCAGGCTGAAGCCTTGCAGCAGGCCGTGCTGGCCGCATGCGAGTTAACCGGCGCGGTCAAGCCGGAGGGCGTCGTCCGGCTGCCGGCGCATGACGTGCTGGCGTTTGAAGGTATCTCGCCGCACCCGGAAATTGAAGAGTGCCGCGCGACAGCGCTCTGGAAGATGGCGACGGGAGCGGCGCAGATCGTCATCACGCCGATTGAAGCGGCCAGTCTCCGCGTCTTCGCTCCGGACTATTACGCAAGCCTGGCGCGCATCGTCCGCCGCGGCGAGGAAATCGATCCCGAAGCGCTGCTGGGCCATCTGAACCAGGTCGGCTATTCGTCCAGCGACGTGGTGGAAATGCCCGGCCAGCACGCACTGCGCGGAGGAATCCTGGATGTGTATGCGCCGGAGATGGACCGCCCGGTCCGCATTGAGTTCTTTGGCGATGAAGTGGAGTCACTGCGCAAGTTCGATCCTGAAACGCAACGTTCCCAGGCGCCGCTGGACGAGGCTGTGCTGCTGCCGATGACGGAGACTCCCGCGACGCCGGAGTTGCTGCGCGCGGTACACACGCGCATCAGCGGCGGCCGCATTGCGGCGGACACCGCGATTGTGGAGCAGACGGTCGAAGAGATGGGTGCGGGAGTTTTTCCCGGCTGGGAGTTTTTCGCCGGGCTCGCCGGGGCCTCGCGAATGATCTTCGACCTGATGCCGCGCGCGCAGGTCATCGTCGAGGAACCCGCGATGGTCGCCAACCAGCAGGAGCGCTGGTGGCAGAAAGTCGCGCAGCGCCACGATCGCAGTTCGATGGGCGACCTGGTGCGGCCGGAAGAAATCTACTTCACGCCGGACGAATTTCGCGACATGCTCGCGCTGCTGCCGGGAATGGAGCTTGATCAGCTTGGTGTTGTCGATGTCCTGGAAACGAACGTCGGCGCGATGAGCGCAAGCGGCGAGATCGAATTCCATGCCCGGCCGACGATGAAGTTTCACGGCAGCGTGCCCGCCATGGTGGACGAGTTACGCGCGCGATCGGCCGCGGGCGAACGCATTCTGCTTACCGCGCCCAGCCAGGGCGAGGTTGAGCGCATTGCGGACATGCTGCAGGAATACAAGGTGAGCTATCGGCTGGGCAGCCGCGCGCAAAACCCCGCCGGCACCATGTACGACGAGAGCAGCTACATCGCGGGAGATCTCTCCGCGCCGGTCATCGTGCGCGCGCCGCTCGCTGTCGGGGTGCATTTTCCTGACGCAAAGCTGGTCATCTTTGGCGCGAACGATCTGAACGATGAGGCGGACGTCGCGGCGCGGCCGGTGCGGCAGCGATCAAAGACATCCGCGTTCGTCTCTGACTTCCGCGATCTGACCGTTGGCGACTATGTTGTCCACGTCGAGCATGGCATCGGCCGTTACGACGGATTGCGCGAGATCGTGCAGGACGGCCTGCCGGTTGAATTCATGATCCTCGAGTTCGCCGAAGGCGCACGCATGTACGTGCCGCTGACGCGCCTGGACCTGGTGCAGAAATACCGCTCGACGGAAGCGGGCCCGCAGCCGGTGCTGAACCGCCTGGGCTCGCAGCAATGGGCCAAGACAAAGACACGCGTCAAGAAGGCCATGCAGGACATGGCTGATGAGCTGCTGAAGTTGTATGCCCAGCGTGAAGCTGCGGTGGGGTTCGCGTTCAGTCCGGACTCCGCGATGATGCGCGAGTTTGAAGACGCCTTCGACTTCAGCGAAACCGATGATCAGTTGAAGGCCATCACCGATGTGAAGCGCGATATGGAAGGCCAGCGGCCGATGGACCGCCTGCTGTGCGGCGATGTGGGTTATGGCAAGACGGAAGTGGCCATGCGCGCGGCTTTCAAGGCCGCGCAGGATTCAAAGCAGGTAGCCGTTCTGACGCCCACGACCGTGCTGGCCTTTCAGCACTACGAGACGTTCAAGAGGCGCTTTGCGCAATTCCCGGTCAACGTTGAGATGATCTCGCGCTTCCGCACAGCGAAGGAGCAGAAGGAAATTCTGGAACGCGTGGAGGCAGGCAAGGTGGACGTTCTGATTGGCACGCACCGCCTGCTGTCAAAGGACCTGAAATTCCAGGACCTCGGACTGCTGGTGGTCGATGAGGAGCAGCGGTTCGGCGTGCGCCACAAGGAGCGACTGAAGCAGTTGCGCGCGCACCTGGACGTACTGACCATGTCGGCAACGCCGATTCCGCGCACGCTGCACATGAGCATGGTCGGACTGCGCGACATGAGCATCATCGAGACGCCGCCGCGTGACCGTATGGCCATCCAGACCGTGGTTGCGAAGTTCGACGAGAAGCTGGTGCGGTCAGCCATAGAGGTGGAACTGGAGCGCGGCGGGCAGGTCTACTTCGTCTACAACCGCGTGGAGAGTATTTACGAAATCGCGGCAAAAATTTCGGAACTGGTGCCGAGCGCACGCGTCATCGTCGGCCACGGCCAGATGCCCGAAGCGGAACTCGAGCGCGTTATGCTCGCTTTCATGAACCACGAGTACGACGTGCTGGTTGCAACGACCATCATCGAGAACGGCCTCGACATACCGCTGGCGAACACCATGCTTGTCAACCGGGCGGACCGTCACGGGCTCAGCGAGCTGTACCAGTTGCGCGGCCGCGTCGGCCGCTCCAACCGCCGCGCGTACGCTTATCTGCTTATTCCGCCGGAGCAGGAGCTTACCGAAATTGCACGCCGCCGCCTGGCTGCGTTGAAGGAATTCTCCGACCTCGGCGCCGGCTTCAAAATTGCTGCGCTGGATATGGAGCTGCGCGGCGCGGGCAACCTGCTCGGCGGCCAGCAGAGCGGGCATATCGAGGCGGTGGGCTTTGAAATGTACACCTCCATGCTGGAGCAGGCGGTCCGCATGATGAAGGGCCAGGCCGAAGACGAACGCGTGAGCGTGCAACTGAACCTCGCGATCGGTCTGCGCATCGATGCGAGCTACATTCCGGAAGAGAACCAGCGTCTCCGCATGTACAAGCGCATTGCCGGCGCCGAAAACGAGAACGTGCTGCAGGATGTCCGCGCAGAATTGCTCGACCGGTACGGCCCCCTGCCGGCAACCGTCCAGCATCTGGTGGCTGCCGGTCAGCTCCGTATTGAATGTGAACGCATGGGAGTGAGCCGCGTGGACCGCAAGCGGGATTCGCTGCATCTCCGCTTTACGGAGTCGGCGTCCGTGGACCCGGAAAAACTGATGCGGCTGGTGGCGAAAAACCAGAAACGCGGCGCGCAATTCACTCCGGAAGGCGTGCTCAAGTTCCCGCTGGTCGGCTCAAAGCCGGAAGAAGTGCTTGCCGAGGTACGGGCGTTGCTGGAACTGCTCTCGCCCGAGACGGCGGTCGCGGCCTGACACTCGTCACTGGCGCGCGCCCGACTGCGATGCCACAGTAGCGGAATCATGCCCGCCACAAAACCAGACTACGGCGTAGACGCTCCCGGGGTTCTTCGCGGACTGATGCTGGCCGCCGCAGCGTGCCTGCTCGCGGGCGCCTCCATACAGCACAACTATGGCGGCGTCGTGCATTTTCATGTCGGCACAACTCCGGTTGCGCTCGCCCTGACGCCAATGCTGCTCTGGACTGGCACTGTGCTGCTCGTGGAAGCAGCGCTTTACCTGCTCTACGTAAAGTGGGGGAAATTTCGCCATCGCGACCGCGTGCTTGGTTATTACAAATGGCGGGGCGATGAACACGTCCTCGACGTTGGTTGCGGACGCGGCCTGCTGCTGGTCGGTGCAGCCGAACTTCTGCAGCCCAGCGGCCGCGCCACCGGCATCGACATCTGGTCGAACAAAGACATGGGCGGCAACTCCATGGCCGCCACGCAGCGCAACATAATTATGGAAGGAGTGACGCAGCGCTGCGAGCTTCTCTCCATGGGCGCGCAGGAAATGACGTTTCCGGATGCGAGCTTCGACGTTGTCGTTTCAAATTTATGCCTGCACAACATCTACGACGCAAGGTTGCGCAAGCAGGCCGTGCTGCAGATTGCCCGCGTCTTGAAACCGGGCGGAGTTGCGCTTCTCTCTGACTACAAGCGGACCGGCGAGTATGCAAGGACCCTGCGCGCACAGGGTTTTCACGTCGAGCGGCCATGGGGCTCCGTGCTGAACTTCCCGCCACTGCGCACAGTCATCGCCCGCAAGCCTTGACGGCGATGCGCTAGCCTGAACTCCATGGTTCCAGAAATCCAGACCGAAGTATTGATTGTTGGCGCGGGCCCGACCGGATTGATGGCCGCGCTGCTCCTGGTGAAGTGCGGCATCCGCGTGCGCATTTTGGACAGGAGCGCGACGCAGGCGCACGAATCCCGCGCGCTGGGCATGCAGGCGCGCACGCTGGAACTGATGCTGCAACTTGGCCTCGATGGAAAATTTCTCGATGCCGGAGTGACGGTCCATGGGCTGCAACTGTTCGCTTCGGGCAAATCAGCTGCAAATGTGGACTTCTCGACGCTCGATCGCACAGACACGCCGTTTCCGTTCGTACTTGTCGTGCCGCAGTCGGAAACGGAGTCGATCCTGCTGGTCGAGTTGAACCGCCTCGGCGTTCAGGTGGAGCGCGAAACGACGGTGGAATCTTTGGCCCAGGATGATGCAGGGGTTGCGGTGACAGCATCGCGTCCCGGTGGCACGACAGAGGCGATTCCTGCGCGGTATGTGATTGGCGCGGACGGCGCGCATAGCATCGTGCGTAAAGAGCTTGGCTTGAGCTTCGAGGGCGCGCCGTACGCCAGTACATTTCTGCTCGCAGATGGCAACGTTGCCTGGCCGGAGAACTTGCAGCCGCTGGCTGACCGCGTCGCGTTGTTCGTGCACGGAAAATTCCTCGGCGCATATTTTCCGTTGCAGGGCGAAAGCTACGGGCGCGTGCTGGCCATGGACATCACCGCGGACAACAAGTCCAGCGAGCAGCAAGGTGCCATCGCGGCGAGCCTCGATGAGGTCATCCACTCGTTCCGCGAAGCGACGGCCAGCGATGTCACAATCAGCAATCCGGGCTGGATTTCCCGCTACCGCGTGCACCACCGCGGTGTAGACCGCTACCGGGTTGGACGATGCTTTGTCGCCGGGGACGCGGCGCACATCCACTCCCCGGCAGGTGCACAAGGCATGAATACGGGCCTGCAGGATGTTGCAAATCTTTGTTGGAAGCTTGCGCTGGTGTTGCGCGGCGCGGCCGCTGACGAGTTGCTGAACACGTATAACGCAGAACGCTGGCCGGTTGGGCGACAGGTGCTGGAGTACACCGACGCAGTATTTTCCAGCATGACGACGCAGAACAGTTTTCTCGCTGACCTGCGAAACGCCGTTCTGCCGGCGGTGGCCGGCACGCTCACGCGAAGGCAGGCGGTGCGTGAAAAGCTCTTCTCGGTCGCTTCGGAACTCGACATCCACTATTCGCCAAATGCCTATGTGCAGGACGGGGCCCAAGTCGACGATACGGAGTCATGGAAGCACGGCGTCGGAGCGGGCCATCGCGCGCCGAATGCCCGCATATCGCGCGGCGGCGATGTTTTCTCGCTGATTGGCAGCTATGGCTTCCACCTGCTCGCGTTGTCGCGCCTTCCACTTTCGCGCGCGGCGATTGCAGAGGCTGATGCGCGCCTCGCGGCAGCACAAGCGGCAACACCCTTCGCAATGGATACACATCTGGTTACATATTTGCTGGATGCACCGGACGGCCGCACCATCCGGGCGGACTCGCCGGACGTCTTCCACGCCTATGCCATGCAGGACACGGAGCAGGCACTGTTCCTCATTCGTCCGGACGGATTTGTTGCCTGGCGAAGCCGGGGCTGGCAGTGGCCGACGCTGGAAGCTTTCCTGCGCAAGCTGACTGCGGCTGGAAACTAGAATCAAAGCGTGGAAACCGCCAATACCCAAGTGCTGACCCTGGGCAGTGACGCCGCGCTGGATTTTCCTCGCCTGCGCGCGCTGGTAGCCGGCTTTACGCACTCCACGATGGGCCGCGCGCGTGTGGAAGCGCTCGAACCATCGCACGATTTCTCCGAAACTGATCAGCAACACCAAAGGGTTGCAGAGGCGCAGGCCCTTCTGCGCGCCGGAGCGGAGCCGCGTCTGGCGCAGCTCGCCGACATTGCGGAGACGCTCGATGCCGCCCATATCGAAGGGATGGCGCTGGAAGGCGAACAGCTGCGCGTTGCCGCAACCCAGGCGTCGCTGGTGCATAGCTGGTCGGCGCTGCTTGCCGAGCCGCCCGCCAATGCGGAAAGTGAGCTGACGGCGTTGCGCGAACAAGCAGGAATGCTTCTGGACGGGGCGGTGCGGGCGAAGCTGCGCTCACTTGCCACAGCCATCGAGCAGTCGTTGGAGCCGGACGGGAGCGTCGCCGAATCAGCATCGGCCGGCCTTCGGCGCGCGCGGCGGGAAATCGAACGCCAGCAGTCGGCCATTGCAGACGGCCTGCGCGCGACGCTGCGACGGCTGAGTGCGGATGGTTCCGCGCAGGACGATGTCGTGACAATCCGTGGCGATCGCTTCGTCATTCCCGTACGCGCAGAACAGCGCCGCAGGCTGCCGGGAGTTGTGCACGGCGCAAGCTCCAGCGGCCAGACTGTGTTCGTTGAACCGCTCGAAACAGTCGAGCAGAACAACGAACTTGTCCGGCTGCGAGAGGTCGAGCAAGAGGAGATTCGCCGCGTGTTGCGCGAACTTACGCGCCGCCTCGGAGAAGTGCGGGACGAAATGCGCCTCGGCATGGACGTGCTCGCCGAAGTGGACAGCGCAATGGCGCGGGCCCGCTTTGCGCGCTCCTTTGGCGGTGTCCGGCCGGAGTTCTCGCCGAGCGACGAGCAGACGCTTGTTCTGGAAGAGGCGCGGCATCCTCTGCTGGAAGAGCGGCTGCGCAGGACCGGCGGTGAAAGCATTCCACTTTCAGTTACGTTTTCTTCGATCGCGCGCCAGCTCATCATCAGCGGTCCGAACACGGGCGGCAAGACAGTGGCGCTCAAGACGATTGGACTGCTGAGCTTGATGGCGCAGGCCGGGTTTCCAATTCCGGCGCTCCGGGCACGGTTGCCGATGTTTGCCGCCGTGCTGGCGGACATCGGCGACGCGCAGTCCATCGAGCGTGACTTGTCTACATTTTCCTCACACGTTACTAACATTGCGCGAATCTTCCGTACCGTGCGCGAGTTGCGGCCGGAAGCGTGCGCGCTGGTGCTGCTTGATGAAATCGGCTCCGCCACCGACCCGGAGGAGGGCGCGGCGCTGGCGGTCGCGACAGCGGAAAAGTTCCTCAGGCCACGCGTCTGGAGCGTCATCTCGACGCACTTCACCGCGATGAAGGTCTACGCAACCGGGCGCGAGGGTGTGATCAATGCTGCGGTCGGTTTTGATGAAGCCACGCTCGCCCCGACATACAAGCTGCGGATCGGTGTCCCCGGTGCGTCCGCGGGACTGCGCATGGCCGAGCGGCTCGGCCTGGACCACGAAATTGTTGAGGCCGCCCGCGAGCGCCTCGGCACACAAACGGAAGAAATCGCGGACTTCCTCGAATGCCTGCACCGGGAACTCGACGCCGTCGCCGAAGAGCGCGCCGCGCTGCGCGCGCGCGAGCAGGAAGTGGCGCGGGAACGCAATCGCCTCGAGACGGAAGGCCGGCGCGAGCAGCGTGAAAAGGTGAAAGAGCTCGAGCGGATCTTGCAGGAACTGATTCGCGACATGGAATTGCGTGCCCGCGAGAGCGTGCGGGC
Organism: uncultured Acidobacteriaceae bacterium; assembly: GCA_963848685.1. Classification (GTDB taxonomy): domain Bacteria; phylum Acidobacteriota; class Terriglobia; order Terriglobales; family Acidobacteriaceae; genus CAWKED01. The sequence goes on from CAWKED010000001.1 coordinate 790,367, forward strand.
CATTGACGACCGCGCCGCACAGCAAAAGCTGAGCAAAGATGCGGAACGGCGCCTGGCAAAGGCGAAGCGTGAATTCCAGGAGCAGTTCAACCAGGCAGCCGTTGCGGCGACCAGCGGCGCGCATAAAGGCGATCCAAATGCAAGGCCGCACCTTATCGCGAACATCGCGCCGGGCGACAGAGTGCGCCTGCGTTCTCTCGGGAAAACGGCTCGCGTCGAACGCCAGCTCGATGGCGACATGTTTGAAGTCACGGCAGGCGCGCTGAAAATGCGCGTCCCGCGCGGCGACATCGCGGAGGTGCTGCCGGACGGCGTGGGAGCGGCGTCGCCGTTAGAAGCTGCGCGCGGACGCGGCGTGCGCGTACAAATGTCACCGGACAGCGAACTGGCCACCCAGATGGAAGTGAATGTTATTGGGCAAACCGCAGACGAAGCCGAGCGTAATGTAGAACGCTTTCTCGACCGGGCATTTCTTGCCGGGCTTACGCGCGTCCGTATCGTCCACGGCACCGGCATGGGTGTTCTGCGTCGCACACTGCGGACGTATATGCAGGCCCGACCCGACATCGAAAAAGTGACAGAAGCGGCGCAGAATGAAGGCGGTGCGGGGGCAACGATTGTGGAGTTGCGTCAGTAGCTATGCCCGCAGCGCAGGCAGCGCGTCCGCTTCAAGGCGCGTGACGCGCATCGGTTCGCTCAGCAGCGGCGCAACAGTTTCCTTCAACTTTGCCATGTGTGGCGTCTGGTTGTGGGCATCCAGCGCGGCCTCGCTGGCCCACACTTCGTAGAAATAGAATTCGTCGCCACCCAGGCTGCGGTTCAGCTCATACAGTTCGCATCCATCTTCTGCGCGGGTGGGCGCGAGCATGGCGCGCAGAGCGCTCTCAAGCTCATTTTCGCGCCCATGACCAGCCTTTGCATGGGCGATCACTCGAACCTTCATCCAGAAATCCACACTTTCCTGCGGCTTCCACCGCATGCGCACCGCTTGCGTTGCATTGTCCCGTCAACCGGCGAATATGGAATGCACCTTGCCGGCGGCACACCCGTAGACTCAGAGTATCCACCATGGCCACCGCTCCAGCTGCTGCCGCCAACGATTTTTCGCGCACCGTCAAGGACGCCGCGGACATCGTGAAAATCATCGGCGAATACGTGCGGCTGGACAAGGCCGGAGCGCAGAACTACCGCGGACTTTGCCCGTTTCATAAGGAAAAATCGCCCAGCTTTCATGTCCACGCATTGCGCCAGTTCTATCACTGCTTCGGTTGCGGAGCGTCCGGCGACGTCTTCACGTTCGTACAGAAACTGGAGAATGTCACATTTCCTGAGGCGTTGAAGACCGTCGCCCAGAAGGCGGGCATCGCGATGCCGCAGCGTGTCTTCTCGCATCCGGAGCAGGCACGGGAAGCCAAACACCGCATGCAGTTGCTGGAAATGCACCAGCGCGCGGCGGAATTTTTCCAGAAACAGTTGCAGACCGCCGAAGGCGCACGCGCCCGCGAATACCTGACGCAGCGCGAAGTTTCCGCCGAACTGATCCAGACATTCGGCATAGGGTACGCGCCCGATGGCTTTACCGCTTTGCGCGACGCGTTCCGAGGAAGCTACCCGGAAGACGCGATGCGTGCCTCGGGGCTGTTCGGTTCCAAGTCTCAGGAGGATGGCGGCTCCGGCGATTTGTACGACCGCTTTCGCAAGCGCATCACGTTTCCCATTCGCAATGAGCAGGGTAAAGTGATCGCATTCACGGCGCGGGCCCTCGACAGCGGCGACAAGGCCGGGCCGAAATACCTCAATTCGCCGGAGACGCCCCTCTACATCAAGGGCCACGTGCTCTACGGGCTCGATACTGCGAAGGCCGCGGTCCGGCAGTACGATTTCGCGCTGCTGGTGGAAGGCCAGATGGACGCGATCCGTGTCTATGGCGCGGGCATCCGCAACGTGCTTGCGACCAGCGGCACAGCATTTACCGAGCCGCAGGTACGGCTGCTGGCGCGGTTCACGCAACAGGTGTGCGTAAATTTCGATCCTGATACGGCGGGCGCGTCCGCCGCGGAAAAATCCATCGCGATGCTGGTGGAAGAAGGCTTTGCGGTCAAAGTGCTGACGCTAGAAGACGGCCTTGACCCGGACAGGTTTATTCGTGAGCGCGGCGTGCAGGCCTATGTCGCCGCATTGCGCGCTGCGCCGCGCCATTCGGACTACCTGATAGAGCGCGCGAGAAAACTCTTTCCGCCACGTACGGCAGAGAACAAGGTGAAGGCGGTCAACTTCCTGGTGCCGCATATTCGCCGGGTGCAAAACCGCATCGCGCGCGACGAGTTCGCCTCGGACGCCGCGCAGAAGCTTGGTGTGGATTCAGCCCTGCTTCGCCAGGAACTGAAGGAGACAGTGGCCCGTCGCGGCGCCCCGGTGGTTCAGCTTTCTCCATACAGCGAAAGCGAGCGCATGCTGCTGCGGGCGCTGCTGGCGGACGGAGCAGACCGCGAGGTTGTGCGTCAACACGTTTTGCGACAGCCGGAAACATTCGCCGGCCTGCGGAGTGCTGTTCTTCTAGCCGCGCTGGCCACGCCGGATTCTGTCCCTGACGTCCACACCCTGGATGCCGCTCCGGAGGAGCAGGCCATGCTGGCGCGCCTGCTGATGGACGACGCCATGCCGCCGGATGCGGAGACCCTGGCAGAGGTGATTCGTACGCTTGAGTTGAGAAACCTTGAATCCCGCCAGCGCGAGTTTCGCGTCATGCTGGCTGCCGCGGAACGTGCCGGCGAGGTGCAGCGCATGGATGAACTGTCCCGCGAGATGCTCGATCTGTCGCGGCAGATCCGCGGAATCTAAGAACCCGCGACTTTGGGCGCCGCTGCATCGTCCAGGTCCTCGACATTGATGTAGTAAAGCTCGGTCGCGACCTGAAATGTTTCCTTTGGCAGCGACGTGTCCAGTGTCTGCCAGGCCGTGGTCGGATGGATCAGAGTCCAGTGCGCGGGATCGCCAACCTTCACAGGCATGGCGAAGTCCGTTTCGCCAGCCTTCCAGCGATAACTCACCTTGCCCGGTTCAAACTTCAGCTCCAGAGCGGGAATGTCGACATGGCGCAGGTACTGGTCAAAAAACGGCGTCAGGTTGAGGCCGGTGTTCTGGTTCCACCAGTCCACCACCTGCTGGGTTGTAATGTCCTGGTAGGCGAAGTGCTGATAGAAGTCATGGATCAGCCGGAACCACTTCGCATCATCATCCACGACGCTGCGCAGCGTATTGATCATTAGCGCGCCCTTGAAATACATATCCTGCGGCGGCTCTTCATTGGTTCCGCATGGCGGAATAATCGGATGCTGATTACTGACATGGGACCGGTAGCCATTCAGATAGCGCAGTGCGTCGGCTTTTCCCCAGCGATATTCCACATACAGGCTTTCGACATAAGTCGTCCAACCCTCGTGGATCCACATGTCGCAGCGGTCTTTGGCCGTGATGGAGTTGCCGAAATACTCATGACCGCTCTCGTGAATAATTATGAAGTCGAAACGCGGACTTATTCCAACACCAGTCCAGTCATGGCCGTAATATCCGTTACGGAACCCGTTGCCGTACGCGACCGCGGACTGGTGCTCCATGCCGGCGTAGGGAACCTGCACTAACTTGTAGCCGTCGCGCATGAACGGATAGGGCCCGAAGTAATGGTCATAGGCTTTGAGCATTTCCCTGGCCTGCGCGAACTGCGGCTTGGCTTTTGCGAAATCTTCCGGCAGGGCGTAAAAGTCGAGCGTCAGGTCGCCGAGCTTGTCGTCCCAATGCTCATAGTTGCCGATATTCAACGCAACATCGTAGCTGTTGATTGGATAATGGACACGCCAGTCCCAGCGCGTGTAACCATCGCCCAGGTCCTGCTTGCCTTCAAATCGGCCGTTCGAAACGTCCATCAGGCCATCGGGAACTTCGATGCGCAGCTCCATGCCATCCTGCGGTTCGTCGCGCCACTGGTCTTTACACGGCCACCAGGAATTGCAGCCGACGTCTTCATCCGCGGTAGTTACCCACGGGCGTCCGGCCGGATCTTTCTCAAACGTAATGCCGCCAAACCGGCCCTTTGTAGCTGGAGTGCCGGAGTAATAAAAATCCACCGTGTATTCCCGCCCGCGTTTGAGCGTGGAAGGGAAGTCAATAAATACGGCATTGAACTCGCGCGAATATTTCAACGGGCGGCCATCCCATTCGATGTTGTCCACGTGCAGCGATGGGTCCAGGTCGAGTTGAATGCGATTGCCGTCCTCAAGCATGCGAAAGCGAACGCTGTTCATGCCCTTCAGGAACTTCCTGTCCGGGTCAACTCTCAGATTCAGCTGATACGACAGCAGGTCGTTATTGGCACGGTACGGGCCGTTGGCCGCAAGCAGGACGCCTTCGCGCGTGCCCACGCCGGAGGGTTCATCCGCTTGTGCTCGTCCGGTAACGGGTGCGAGCGCAAGGATTGGGAAAAGAGCAAGAACTGCGTGTCGAATCATTCGGCTCCAGAGTAACGTCTCGACAGTTGGACGCGGGTGGCCGACGTAACGTTCCACGCAGTGGTGCGTCTTCTATATACTCGCGCTTCTATGTCTGCGCATGTCATTCTTCCCGCGGCGGGGCTGGGCACCCGCATGGCACATGCGGCCGCGCCAAAGCAGTTTCTCTCGCTGGGCGGAGAGCCAATTGTCGTCCACAGCGTTCGCGCTTTTCTCGGCTTGAGCGGCCTGGCAACCATCACGCTGGCTGTGCGCGCGCAGGAAGCCGGCCGCGCCGCCGAAATGGTCAACAAGTACCTGCCTCCGGCTGCCAATGTCCGGATTGTGGAAGGCGGCGATACGCGCCAGCAATCTGTCTCGAAAGCCCTGACGGCACTTTCCAGCGCTTCCGGTAATGACATCGTTCTCGTCCACGATGCGGTGCGGCCGCTGATCGACGCTGCCATCATCCACCGAGTGCTGGAAGCGGCGCAGCAATCCGGTGCGGCCATCGTCGGCGTCCCTGCGACAGATACCGTCAAGCAAGTGGAACGCACGGCCCACGGCGCCATTGTTACGGCGACAATTCCGCGCGAACGCGTCATGCTGGCGCAAACGCCGCAGGCGTTCCGGCTGGAAATTCTGCGCCGCATCTTTGCGGAAGCCGAAGCGGACGGCTTCGAGGGCACCGACGAAGCCTCCCTGGCCGAGCGCGCAGGCATACCGGTGACCGTGGTTGCGGGCTCGCCGCAAAATCTCAAGGTCACGCAGCCTGGCGATCTGGAGCTGGCGGAATTCTTCTTCAGCCAGCGCAATTAGCAACAGCCGCAGCGTTTTGTGGCGAAGGTCGTCTATCATCGAGGGGCGCGCCCGGCGCGCACACCATGCGCATTGGCTACGGTTGGGATTCCCACGCATTCGCGCCGGGAGTTCCGCTCATTATCGGCGGCGTTCGCATCGACCATCCGGAAGGGCTCGCGGGCCATTCGGACGGCGACGTTCTGCTGCACGCCCTCACCGATGCACTTCTGGGCGCTGTCGCCGCGGGCGATATCGGCACGTTCTTTCCGCCCAGCGACCCGCAGTGGAAAGGCGCTGACTCGGCGCTGTTTCTCGAACTCGCGCTTGGCGAGGTGGAGAAAGCGGGGTATGCCATCGCGAACGTGGATACGGTGCTGGTCCTGACACAGCCGAAGATTTCGCCGATCGCTTCGAAGCTGCGCGAGAGCGTCGCCCACCTGCTCGACATTCCGCTCAGCATGGTCAGCATCAAGGCAAAAACGCCGGAGGGGCTGGAACAGGACAACGTTGCGGTGGCCCATGCGATGGTGCTTCTGGACAAGAATGCTGATCAGAAAAAGATGGAAATGGCCGCTGCCGCCATCGAGAGCCAGAACCTTGTCGAGGAAGCGGTCGCTCACGCTGTCAGCGACGTCGAGCTTGCCTCCGCGGACGAGCCTGACACCGTCCCGGCCAAACCTGCCCGCTGGCTTACCGAAGACATCACCTAGAGGAGACGCGAGTGCGCGTATCAACCGCTGTCCTGTTGTCAGCAATCCTGCTGCCGTCCATTTGTGTTGCGCAAACTACTGCGCCGCAGCCATCCGCCGCACCGTCAAACTCCGCGGCCGTGGCGCCCGCATCGGCAGAAGACTGGGCCACGCCCGCCGAAGCTTCCAACTACAGAACAACGCCGGATTACGCCGCGACCATGGCCTATATTGACCGCGTCGCCAAGGCCGCGCCAAAGCAGGTGCGGGTGCAGGCGTTTGGCCAGACCGGCGAAGGGCGCATCCTGAGCCTCGTCATTGTTTCCAGGGATGGCGTCTTCGACCCGCAGGCCATTCATGCCGCCAGGCGGCCGGTCGTGCTTGTGCAGAACTCCATCCACGCCGGCGAAATGGACGGCAAGGACGCCTGTCTCGCGCTGTTGCGCGACATGGTGATTACAAGAACGCAGGCCGCGCTGCTCGACCGCGCTGTGTTTCTCTTCATCCCCGTCTACAACATTGACGGTCACGAGCGGCGCGGCGCGTACAACCGCATCAACCAGAACGGCCCGGATGAGATGGGTTGGCGCGGCAACGGCACAAATCTCAACCTGAACCGCGACTATCTGAAAGCGGACGCTCCGGAGACGCGGTCGTTCATGAACATGTTCCACCGCTGGCTGCCGGATTTTTTCGTCGATGATCACGTCACCGACGGTGCCGACTACCAGTACGACGTCACCTTCACCATGGACGACACGCCGGATGTGCAGCCGGAAACCGCGCAGTGGCTGCACGCCACCGCCGCACCTTTCGTGCAGAAATACGTGGACGAGCACAACCATCTCGCGTCGCCGACCTACATCAATCTTGTGGACGACACCGATCCCGCGAAGGGGCTCGCGTTCAACGCCGACCCGCCGCGCTTCTCGACCGGCTACATGATTCTGGAAGGGCGCCCGGGCATGCTGGTCGAACTGCACATGCTCAAGAGCTACAAGGCTCGCGTGACGGGAAACTACGAAACGCTCGCCGGGCTGCTGCAGCTCATCAATCGCGATGCCGGCAAGCTGATCGCGATGAACGCCGCGGCAGATGCCAACGCCGAAGCGCTGGGCAGCAGCCAGGCCCCGTTCCCGCTGGCCGTGGACTGGGACGGCAAGACGACCACGCCATTCAAATACGAAGGCTACAAGTACACGCGCGGCAACAGCGACGTTTCGGGCGGCCCATGGGTGCAGTACTCCCACGACAAGCAGGAGATGACGCTGCCGTTCCAGACAGGAGCGGCTGTAACGGCGAGCGTGGTGCCGCCGGCCGCTTACATCATTCCGCGCCAGTGGTCCCACGTCATGAGCGTTCTGGCAGCGCACCAGGTGAATTTCCGCACGACGGCGAGCGACTGGACGACAACCGTAAGTACATACGACTGCTTCGGCATGAAATGGCAGGAGCCGCCGTTTGAAGGCCGCCACCCGCTGTTCAACGGCGAAACCTCGGCAACGCTCGGCGGCCACTACGGAGATTGCAAGCCAGTCGAGCGGCGCATGACGTTCGTGAAGGGCTCCTACGTGATTCCGCTCAACCAGCGACTGAGCCGCGTGGCCATCCAGTGGCTGGAACCACTCGGCCCGGATTCTGCAATGCGCTGGGGATTCTTCGATTCCATCTTTGAGCAGAAGGAATACTCAGAGTTCTACGTTGCCGAAAAACTGGCGCGCGACATGATGGCCAAAGACCCGGCACTCAAGAAAGAGTTCGAAGCGAAGCTGAAGAGCGATCCGAAATTCGCGGCGAGCCAGTACGAGCGGCTGGATTTCTTCTACAAGCGCTCGCCCTGGTATGCGGCGAATAAAGTCGGTGAATATCCGGTTGGAAGGCTCACAACGCTCGATGGAGTTCCGCTGGGAGGACAAGGTTTTGGCGCGGGACAACGAGACTCAACCACGCGGCAGGCGACGCCGCCGAAACCGGATTCCGATCCGCCGGCTAATCGCTGAACTGCTCGACGTAGAACATCTCGTTCGTCTGCCGGAAGCCGTTGCTTTCGTACAGGGCCCGGCCTTCCTCGGTGGAATGCAGCGCGACCACACGGATGTTTCTACGCCGGGCTTCTGCCAGCGCGTTATCGATCAGGTGGCTGGCCAGCTTGCGGCGGCGATATTCCGGCTCGACATACACGTTCAGCAGGTAGCCGCGCTTGTCGCCGTAGTCCAGCGGATGCGGGGGCCAGTCCATGATCATCAGCCCCGCGCCGGCGATAACGCGGCCATCCTCTTCCGTCAGCCAGCCGATGTACTTGCCTTCAGCCAGCATGCGTTCGACCCACGGCTTGAACTTGCCGCTCATTCGCTCCAGGGTCGCGTTGTCCTGGCGCCCCGCGTCCACAAACATCCGGTGGCGATGGTGCGTGATCACGGCGGCGTCTTCTGCGGTGGCTGCGCGGGTCTGCGGCATGGCGAAAGTATACGTCCGTCCCGCGACGGAATGACGGCCGATGCGCATTTCTGCGCGTTCGCCGCTAACATTGCCATCGTGCAGGCGAACTCGGAGATGTTTCGCGCCGGTGAGCGCGTCGTGGCCGCGGTCAGCGGCGGTGCGGATTCCGTCGCCCTGCTGCGCTGGCTCGCCGCGCTCGCGCCGGAACGCGGCTTCACGCTGGCCGTCGCGCACTTCCAGCACCATCTGCGCGGTATGGAATCGGACGCGGACGAGGCTTTCGTCCGGGGCCTCGCTGCGAAACTCGGCGTCCCGTTCCATCGCGACGAGGCTGACACGCGGATGCTGGCTGCCGGCCGTTCTCTGGAAGACGCCGCGCGCGATTTGCGTTATGGATTCTTCCGACGCCTGCTGCGCGATGCCACGGCTGACGTCATCGTGACCGCCCACACCCTCGACGACCAGGCCGAGACGGTGCTGATGAAAATCATTCGTGGAGCATGGACGGAAGGCATTGCCGGCATCGCGCCGGAAATTAACTTCCCCGGCGAGCGCGGCCGCATCGTTCGGCCCATGCTTGCTGTGCGGCGCGCCGACGTCGAAGCGTACCTGCACTCACGCGACCAGGCCTGGCGGGATGATGCAAGCAACGCCGATGAAGCCTTTACCCGCAATCGGGTCCGTCACAGCGTAGTGCCGCTGCTGCGCGAGTTGAATCCGGCTGTGGATACAGCGCTGGCCCGCATGGCCGACATTGCCCGGGCCGAAGAGGAACACTGGGCATCCCGGACGAAGCGAGCGCTGGCAGAAGCCTCCTTGCCGGGCCGCCCGGTGCGCGGCGGCGGCCGCAGTGTCTCGACCTCGGACGCGGTTGCGCCGCTCGCACTGGATTTACAAAAGCTGGCGTTGCTTGATTTCGCCGAGCGGCGGCGCGTGCTCCGGGCAGCGGCGCAAAGTCTGGGGTTCGCGACCGGATTCAACGACACGGCGGCAATCGAGAGCCTGCTGGACGGCAGGCCGGGGCGCAAACTTCAACTCGCGTCCGGCCTGCGTGTCGAGCGCACCGCCCGCGAGCTTCGCTTTGAGACCGGCGCGCCGCCGCTGTCCGCCATCCCGGCAGCGGTCGAATGTCCGGCCTGCGCCACGACGGACGCCCCCGGGTTCGGGCTGCGCATCACGCTCGGCAACGGTCCTCCGGCGACGCTGCGCGTGTGGAAAGCCGGCGACCGCGTCCGCCTGCGCCACACCCTGAGTGACTCCAAAGTGAAAGAAGTGTTGCAGCGCCTGCACGCCCCGCCGGAAGAAAAAGCGGCCTGGCCGGTCCTGGAACAGGAGGGCCGGATCGTCTGGATGCAGGGCGCGGCGGTCGCCGGGCCTGCCGACAGGGCAGTTGAAGTGCGCTCCCTGGGGATGGATTGACGCCATTGCGTGGTGTGGAAAGCCGGAATTCCAGACCGTCGTTATTCATCGAACTGTAACAACTTGTTACAAAGCCGTTCACACCGGACTGCGAGCCTTGAGCCCAGGTGCCCACCAGCCAAGGCCAGTTCCCAGACGGTAAACCCGGCCCCGGTGCGCGCCCGGCGAAGTTTCCTCGCCAATCTTGTTCGAATTGAGAGGCCAGATGCAAACGGCAATCAAAGTTTTGGCGGCTGCACTTGCGATGAGTACCATCGTAAGCGCACAGCCCGTCGCGAGCCCGGCGGACGCTTCGCCGCCGGCAAAGAAGCACAAACGCCGCGCCGCCGCGGAACACCACGAGTCGGCGGTTGATGAGCAGTTGAAGGCAATGCAGGACAAGCTGGCGGCGCAACAGGCGCAGATCGACCAGCTCTCCCAGCAGCTTCAGCAGAAGAGCTCTGACCTGCAGTCTGCCCAGCAGTCCGCAGCGGCCGCCCAGCAGGCTGCCCAGGCAGCGCAAACCGCGGCCAATGAGGCGCAGTCTGCTTCCAACAGCAATACGTCCGCAGTCAACAGCCTGCAGGGTTCTGTTGCCGACATCAAGTCGCAGCAGGCCACGGTCATGACGCAGACGACAGAGCTGAAGAAGGAAGTCATGGCGCCGGTTGCCCTCCACTACAAGGGTGTCACCCTGACGCCGGGTGGCTTCTTCGCGGGTGAATCCGTGTGGCGCCAGCGCGCCATCGGCGGCGACATCAACACGCAGTTCACCGGCATTCCGTATTCCGGAATCTCCACCGGCCAGACCAGCGAATTCAACCTGAGCGGCCGTCAGTCCCGCCTCAGCCTTCTCGCGGAAGGCAAAGCGGACAATGGCTGGACCTATCGCGGCTACGTTGAAACCGACTTCCTGTCGGCCGGCGTGACCTCAAACAGCAACGAGTCCAACAGCTACACGATGCGCGTCCGGCAGGCCTTTGGCCAGGCGCAGTCCAGCGGCGGCTGGTATTTCACCGGCGGCCAGCAGTGGACCCTGATGACGGAAAACAAGATCGGCGCCGGCATCACCAACCGTAGCGAAGCCCTGCCGATGACCATCGACCCGCAGTACAACGTGGGCTTCGTCTGGGACCGCCAGCCTGCCATCCGCGTCGTCAAGAATTTCGGCAACGGCCTGTGGGCCGGTATCTCGGCGGAACAGGCGCAGACCCTCAACGTCGGCTGCCACAACAACTCGGCCAGCACCGTTTCCACCACGACCGGCGTTGCGACAGACCCGTACGCACCTTGCACCCAGCTCTTCTACCAGCAGGCCGGCAACACCGGCGGTTTGTACAATTCGCTGGCAAACTACAGCTACAACAAGGTTCCGGACTTCATCGCCAAGGCCGCCTTTGACAGCAAGATGGCCCACTTCGAGCTGGAAGGCCTGCTGCGCACCTTCCGCGACCGCTATTTCCCGAACGACCTGAACCCGACCGCAACCAACCCGACCCCGACCGGTCTGGCTGACGGCGCCTTCAACCAGACCAACCTGGGTGGCGGCATCGGCGCCAGCGCGCGCTTCGACTTCGCCAAGAAGCTGGATGTTGGCTTCAAGGCGCTGGTTGGTGCAGGCGTGCAGCGGTATGGCACCTCGACACTGGCCGACGTTACCGTCAAGCCGAACGGCTCGCTCGAGCCGCTGCGCGGCGGTTCCATGCTTGCCACCGTGGAGGCGCATCCCTCGCCCCGCTTCGACCTCTACGCCAATTTCGGCGTGGACTATGCCCAGCGCGTGGTCTACACCGATCCGGGCGGATTCGTCTACGGCTATGGCGTGCCTGACCAGAAGACGACCGGCTGCCAGACGGAAGTTCCCCCTACCGCATCCGGCAACGGCGGCGGTCAGGTTCCGGGCGCAACCGGAAGCTGCACCGCGGACAACCGCGCGATTGGCGAAGGAACGCTTGGCTACTGGTACCGCTTCTACAAGGGACCGGCAGGCACCCTGCAGCAGGGCATGCAGTTCAGCTATGTTGAGCGCGCAACCTGGCAGGGAACCGGCGGCTCGCCGAAGGCCACCGATGCCATGTGGTTCACCTCGCTCCGCTACTACCTGCCGTAAACGATTGAACTTCGCAACCGCAGGGCGGCTTAACCAGGCCGCCCTGTTCTTTTGCCCCCGGACGGCCAAGGGAAACAATTTGCACGATTTGGGCTGGTTTTCCTCGTCACCGTGGTAGGCTTAAGCTACGTTTGAATTCGATCGGTTTCTGCAAGGCAACACCTTCGAACCCCGTTTGGCTTCAGCGCAACACTGCAACAAGAAAAAGGAACAAAGCAACATGGAACAGGGAACAGTAAAGTGGTTCAACGATGCCAAGGGGTTTGGCTTCATTAGCCGTGAGAACGGCGAAGATGTTTTCGTGCATTTCTCCGCGATCCGCGCGCAGGGCTTCAAGAGCCTGCAAGAGGGTCAGGCGGTGCAGTTCAACGTGGTGAAAGGCCCCAAGGGCTGGCAGGCTGAAGACGTTTCGCCTGTCTAAACCGCGCTAACCGTCGAAAAACGTAAAGTTTGAGACAAGCAAGAGACAGCCCTATGGGCTGTCTTTTTGCTTTGGGCGCGCTCAATACGCCGTTTCAGAGCAGCAGCAACACGTCGCGGTACAGCAGCGGTTCGCAGGGCAGCAGCGGCAGGTTCCGGCCCCACACGCGCAGGAACCCCGGCCTGAGCCGTAGAACGGCGCAGCGCCCGTAGAACCGCCCGCGATCGAGGGAATCAGCAACACCTCATCGCCTTCCTGAAACGTGTACGCGTCCCCGAGGAAGCGGATGTCCTCCTCGTTGACATACACATTGATGAAGCCGCGGAGGTGGCCGTCATTGTCGCGGATGTGCGTCGCCAGGGCAGGATAGGTCGCCGAAAGGTCGTCCAGCAGACTGTTCAGGTTCTCAGCTGACGAGGCGTGCTCGCGCGCGCCGGCGGTGTGCTTCTGAAAGGCATTTGGCAGAAGGACTCGGATGCTCATTGCGCTGTTCTCTCTTTCTTCGTGGCCGGTTCGCGCCGGCGGGCTTTGAAATGCGGGTTCTTCGCTTCGCTCAGAATGACAAACCCTCTCGGGTGCATCAGGTTCAAGCAATAGCCGGCAGTTCGAACGGCTCCTCTGCCGGCAGTCGGGAATCCCGCGCCATCAACTCCTCAAAGTCGGTCAGCCGCGGGCGAATCGCAGGCTCCGCGGAGAAGCGGCCGGCAACAGCGTCCGTCGTCTTGAGGCCGTTGCCCGTGATGCACATGACCGTCGTCTCGTCTTCGCGGATGCGGCCGTGCGCGAAAAGCTTGGCTGTCACGCCTGCAGTCACGCCGCCGGCCGTTTCCGCGAAGATGCCCTCGGTTTCGGCCAGCTCCTGGATCGCGGAGACGATCTCGACATCGGAGATGTCCTCGGCGAATCCGCCGGACTCGCGAATGGCCCGGCTGGCAAAAGGCCCGTCTGCCGGATTGCCGATGGCGAGCGACCGCGCGATCGTGGCAGGCTTCTGCGGCGTCAGGCGGTCGGCATTTGTCTTTACGCAGCTGGCGATAGGAGAACATCCCGTGGCCTGGGCGCCGAAGAATTTCACCGGCTTGTCGTCGACGATCCCGAGGGCAATCAGCTCGCCGAACGCCTTCCGGATTTTCGTAATCAGAGAGCCGCCGGCCATGGGCACGACGACGTTGTCCGGCAGCCGCCAGCCGAGTTGCTCGGCAATCTCATAGCCAACGGTCTTTGAACCTTCCGCGTAGTACGGCCGCAGATTCACGTTGACGAAGCCCCAGCGGAAGCGGTCCGCAATCTGCGAGCAGAGGCGGTTGACATGGTCGTAATTGCCGGCGATGCGCACCAGCCGCGCGCCGTAGATCTGCGTGTTCAGGATCTTCGCGGGCTCAAGGTCGTCGGGAACCAGGATGATGGCTTCGAGGCCTTCGCGCGCGGCCTGGGCGGCGACGGCGTTAGCGAGATTTCCTGTCGAGGAGCAGCCGATCGTCGTAAAACCGAACTCCCGCGCGGCCGCAATGGCGGTGGAAACCACGCGGTCCTTGAAGCTCAGCGTCGGCTGGCAGACAGCATCATTCTTGATAAATAGGTTGTTGCTGCCCACGTGCCTGCCGAACCGCGCAGCGCGAACCAGCGGCGTGAATCCCGCGCCGATGGAGTGCTCATAGCCTTCGGCAACGGGAAGCAGCGCGGCGTAGCGCCACATGTTCAGCGGGCCGCGGGAAAATTCCTTGCGCGTGGCACGCCCGCGCAGCCGCTCCAGGTCATACGCGACCTCGAGCGGGGAAAAACATTCATCGCAGATGGACAAAGGCTGGTTGCCGAACGTGCGGCCACAGCCACGGCATTGCAACTGGTAAACGGGAGCCACGTGCTTGCCTTCTTTCGGCAGCGCGGCAGAGGGATGAGCCTTGGACCCTCGCTCAGGTCTGGCGAGGGATGAAAGATGAGGAATGGAAGGAGAGGACCAATCCTCGAATCTCATGTCCCCCACCAGAGGTGGGCGAGAGTTGACACCGGTACGCCTGTGTTCTGTCCGGTTGTCGTGGCGTCAACGGGCTCGTCCCTCGGCCACTCTGCATGAAATTCGCACCCGCGAACGGGCTTGAATGGTTATGAAGGTAGCATGCCCCGGGCGACAGCGCAACCGGGGCCGTGAACGTTATTTCCCGATGCTGGCTGCATCGATGACAAAGCGGTACTTTACATCGCTTTTCGAGCATGCGATCATAAGCCTCGTTGATCTTCTCGATAGGGATCAGCTCGATGTCGGCGACGATATTGTGCTCCGCGCAGAAATCGAGCATCTCCTGCGTCTCCGCCGTGCCGCCTATGGCCGAACCGCTGAGCGATGCGCGTTTTCCTGTGACCGAGAAAGCATTGATCGGGGCAGGCTTGTCGGGAAGGCCCACCAGCACCAGTGCGCCATCGCGTTTCAGCAATGCGAGTTCCGCATTCAGGTCATGCTGGGCGGAAACAGCGTCAAGAATCAGGTCGAAACTGCGCGCATGTTTCGCCATAGCCGCGCGGATCCTTGCGACAGACGACTTCATCCGCGCCCAGCCGTTTGCGTCCTCAGCCTTGCCCGGTGAGGTGGTGAATAGCGTCGTATGCGCGCCAAATGCGTGAGAAAACTTGACCGCCATATGGCCGAGTCCACCGAGACCGACGACGCCGACGCGCTTGCCGGGACCGACGCCCCAATGCTTCAGCGGTGAATAGGTCGTGATTCCCGCGCAAAGCAAAGGCGCCACGGCCGCCAGGTCGAGCTTGTCGCTGATGCGGTAGACGAAGGACTCCTTTGTCACGATGCGCGTCGCATACCCGCCCTGCGTAATCTCGCCGTCCTTCTCCTTGCCGTTGTACGTCCAGACCGTCTGCGCGTTATCGCAGTAGTTCTCGAGATGTTCCTTGCAGCTCGCGCAATGTCCGCAGGAGTCCACCATGACACCGACACCGGCCAGATCGCCGACCTTGAACTTCTTCACGTCCTTGCCCACGGCGGCGACGCGACCGACAATCTCGTGCCCGGGAACCATCGGGAAAGTGCCCTTCGCCCACTCGTCGCGGACCTGGTGGAGATCGGAGTGGCAGACGCCGCAGAAAGCGATGTCCACAACGATATCGTCCGGCCGCGGGTCGCGGCGTTCAAATGAAAATGGCTCGAGCGGAACTTTCGAAGCGGGCGCGGCCCAGGCTTTGGTGGCGAGAGGCATTCGTGGCTCCTTGAAACAAGTTATCCGGTTGGATGGCCGGCCCGCGCGGAACGATGCAGCAGTGCGCGGCGACTTTGACACAATAGCAAGAGATGCCGGCGACTGCTGCCAACGCGTGCCCGCCTGAAACTACAGCATCCGCCGTGCCGCGCTGGGCCGGGCGGCTGGCATGGCTGACGCTCGCCTGGAACATCGCGGTGGTGCTGTGGGGCGCCTATGTTCGCGCGTCGCAGAGCGGCGCGGGATGCGGCGCGAACTGGCCTCTGTGTAACGGCGTCGCGGTGCCGCATGGCGCGCGCTGGCACACGATCGTCGAGTTCTCGCATCGCGTCACTTCGGCTGGCGACGTTGTGCTGATTGTCGCAATGATTGCCGTCACGTTCTGGAAAGCGCCGCGCGGGCATCTGGCACGATGGAGCGCGAGTTTCTGCGGCGTGTTCATTTTCTTCGAGGCGTTGCTGGGCGCCATGCTCGTCGTGCTGCACCTGGTCGAGCAGAACCGGAGCTGGGGCCGCGCCGTTTACCTTTGCCTGCACTCTACGAATACATTGCTGCTGCTTGCCTCCGTCGCGCTGACGGCTTTCTGGCTTGGCCGTTCACGCGCTGAAGCTGCCTGGCCTCGCTATCGCGGTTCACGGCTGTGGCCGCCCGTGCTGATCGGTTTGATCGGCACGCTGTGGCTAGCGGCCACGGGAGCCATCGCGGCGCTCGGCGACACGCTTTTTCCCGCAACCAGCCTGCACCAGGCAATGGCTCAGGACTTCGCCGCCAACGCGCATTACGCGCTGCGGCTGCGCGGGCTGCATCCGCTCAGCGCCATCGTGATGTTCTCGTTCATACTCTGGCTGGTACTGCGCCGCATGACTTCAAAGGCGGACAAGGCGTGGCGCAACGCGGTCCTCGGCTTATTTGCACTGCAGTTCTGTCTCGGCATTGCTGATTTGCTGGCCCTGGCGCCCATCTGGTTGCAGATCGTCCACCTGCTTGGAGCGGACCTGTTCTGGATTACGCTCGTGCTCGCCTCCGCGCGCATCCTTCCTCGGGACCGCGATGCCTAGGCCGGCGAAGAAATCCGCAAGATCCGCAGCGAAGGAAGAACTCGACGGTCTCTTTCCAAAATCCGACCTGCCCAAGGACATCCTGCAGCAGCCCATGCCGGACCCGCTGCCGCAACCATGCCGCACGCGTACGCTCGGCGTGCACATGTCCACCAGCGGCGGAGTGTCGACAGCCATCGAACGCGCGCACCGCATCGGTGCTTCCACCCTGCAGTTCTTCTCCTCGAGTCCGCGGCAGTGGCGCGGCCAGGCCATCGCGGCAGAAGAAGCCGCGCGACTGCGCGAGTTGCGTGAGAAGTATTCCATCGGTCCGCTCGTCATCCACGCGAATTACCTCATCAACTGCTGCTCGCAGCAGCTGCACTTCCGCGGCCAGAGCGTGCAGGCGCTGCGCGGCGAAGTGGAACGCGCTCTTCTTCTCGGCGCGGAATACCTCGTGCTGCATCCCGGTTCCTGGCGCGGCATGACGCGGGACGAAGGCCTGACTGCCGCGGCGGAGACGATACAGTACGCGCTCGACGGAATTCCATGGCGCGATCACGACTTCACCATCCTGATCGAGAACACGGCGGGATCGGAGTTTTCGCTCGGCGGCTCGCTCGAACAATGCGCGGAGCTGATCGAGCAGCTCAGGCCGGTCGCGCCTGTCGCATCCTGCCTCGATACCTGCCACCTGCACGTCGCCGGATATGACATCGCTACATCTACCGGGTGGAACGATACGCTGCGACAGATTGAAAACACCATCGGTCTGGAAGCCGTAAAGGTCTGGCACTGCAACGATGCCAAGGCCGCCCGCGGCTCGAAGCTCGACCGGCATCAGCACATCGGCGAAGGCCAGCTCGGACTGCACGCTTTCCAGCGGCTGCTTGCCGAAAAGCTCGTTTGCGCGCTGCGCATTCATCGCAGAAACCCCTGTAGATGAGCCGGGCGATGAGCGGCGCAATCTCGATGCCTTGAAGTCGGCAGTCCCGGCCAAGCGACCGCCGGCGCGGTTGCATGTCACTGAACATCTAAAATAGCTGGATGGAATCGGTAGAAGCACAAAGCAGCACGGCTGCCGCGCCGGAGCGCGAGGCCCGCTACAATCCTCAGGAAATTGAGCCGCGCTGGGCTGCCGCATGGGCTGTAGGCGAATCGCTCTACCGCACCGAGCCGCCCAATACCGCCAAGCCGAAGTATTACGTGCTGGAAATGCTGCCGTATCCCAGCGGCCAGCTCCACATGGGCCATGTGCGCAACTACGCCATCGGCGATGCGCTGGCGCGCTACATGTGGATGCGCGGCTACGACGTGCTGCACCCGATGGGCTGGGACGCTTTCGGTCTGCCGGCAGAAAATGCCGCGCTGAAGAACAACACGCACCCGCGTGAGTGGACGCTCGAAAACATCGCCGCCATGAAGCGCCAGTTCAACCGCCTCGGCATGGCGTTTGACTGGTCGCGGGAAATCACGACCTGCTTCCCCGAGTACTACCGCTGGAACCAGTGGTTCTTTCTCAAGATGTACGAGCGCGGACTTGCGTACAGAAAGAAGAGCACCGTCAACTGGTGCAACAAATGCCAGACCGTTCTGGCCAATGAGCAGGTGGTGGACGGCCGCTGCTGGCGGCACGATGACGAAATCGTTATCCAGAAAGATCTTGAGCAGTGGTTCCTGCGCACAACGAACTACGCCGGCGAGCTGCTGGATGGTCTGGACAAGCTGCCCGGCTGGCCGGAACGGGTACGCACGATGCAGCGCAACTGGATCGGCCGCAGCGAAGGCGCGCTGGTGGACTTCGCCGTCATGGCGGACCCCGAGCATGTCATCAAGCCCGGCCAGGAAGCCGGCGCGCTCAAAGACGCCGAGAAGATCACGGTCTTCACCACGCGCATGGACACGATCTTCGGCGCGACCAGCATTCAACTCGCACCGACTCACCCACTGGTCCGGGCGTGGGCGGACGAGGACAGCAAGCTGGCATCGGAAGTGGACGCCATGGTCAACGAGCAAACGGAAGCCCGCGAAGCCGGCACCATGGACACGCTCGCCAAGCGCGGCTTCTTTACAGGCCAGTTCGCGCGCAACCCGTTCAATGGTGAAAATGTCCCCGTCTGGGTAGCGAACTACGTGCTGATGGATTACGGCACGGGCGCAATTATGAGCGTGCCTGCGCATGACGCCCGTGATTACGAGTTCGCGCAGAAATATGGGCTGGAAGTGCGCGTTGTTGTTCTTCCCCGCCGCGAAGAAGAGCCCGACGGCAAGGAAGAGCCGCTGCTGCCATTCACCGGCGAAGATTCACTGTTGATGAACTCCGGCGACTTCAACATGCTCGGCTGCGAAGAAGCGCAGGGCAAGATGACCGAGTTCGCCGAGCAGCACGGCTTTGGCAAACGCACGGTCAATTACCGCTTGCGAGACTGGGGCGTCAGCCGCCAGAGGCCGTGGGGCACGCCCATCCCCATGCTCTATTGCGAGAAGTGCGGCATTGTGCCTGTCCCGGAGAGCGACCTGCCGGTGCTGCTCCCCGAGACATGGGATTACAAGACTCCCGGCTCGCCGCTGGCCAACATTCCGTCGTTCGTAAACGCGACGTGCCCGAAGTGCGGCGGCAGCGCACGCCGCGAGACGGACACGATGGACACGTTTGTTGATTCGAGCTGGTACTTCTACCGCTACACGGATCCGCACAACACCACGGCTCCGTTCGCCAGCGACATCGCCAACCGCTGGTTCCCAATCGACCAGTACATCGGCGGCGTCGAGCATGCCATCCTGCACCTCATCTACTCGCGTTTCTGGACGAAGGTGATGCGCGACATGGGCATGATCAAGAACGATGAGCCCGTTGAGCACCAGTTTTCCCAGGGCATGGTCATCAAAGACGGCGCGAAGATGTCGAAATCGAAGGGCAACGTCGTTTCGCCGGACGACATGATGGCACGCTACGGCGCCGACTCCACGCGCATGTACTCACTCTTCGCCGCGCCGCCGGACCGCGATTTGGACTGGCAGGAAGATGGCGTCGCCGGCATCAGCCGGTTCCTGTCGCGCGTCTACCGGCTGGTCACACGTCTTGCTCCGAAGCGCGCCGATGTTTCCGGGCACGGCTCGTTGCAGCCGGAAATACGCGCGCAGCTTCTGCGCAAGCTGCATCAGACCATCGGCAAGCTGACAGATGAATTCGACGACCGCTGGCACTTCAACACATGCGTTTCCGCCGTGATGGAGCTGGTCAACGAGATCGTTGCCGCAGAGCAAACGCTTGCGGCCGCCACTGGTGAAGGCGAAACCATCGCGCACCTGCTGGACAACCTCGTGCTCATGCTCGCGCCGTTCGCTCCTTACCTGGCGCAGGAATTGTGGACGCAACTTGGTCATGAAGGCGCAGTGTTGCGCGTGGAATGGCCCGTTGCCAACCCGTTGCTCGCAACGGAGCAGTTCCTGGAAATCCCCGTGCAGGTCAATGGCAAGCTGCGTGCAGTAGTCAAGCTGCCGGTCGGCGCGGAGGAGGACGTCGTCCTGAAAGCGGCGCTCGCCGACCCGAAAGTTTCTTCCGCCGTCGATGGCCGAAAAGTCGTGCGCCAGGTCGTCGTTCCCGGAAAGCTCGTGAACCTGGTGGTGAAGTAGTTGGCGAAGAAGACGCGTGAAACGCAGGCGCTGCTCAAAACGCTCACCTTCTGTTTCAAATCGCCGTCGCTGACCTTGCTGGAAATTCTCTGGCGCTGGCTCTACGGCATTCCCGCCCTGTGGCTCATCGTCCGTGCGCTCGGGAATATCGGCGACTTGATTCCCCTGCCTCTCTGGCAGCAACTGCAGGTGCAGGCGTACAACCCTTCCTCGGCGAGCGTTCTGCTGGCGCAAATTGCGCTGATCATCTGGCCCGCGCTCAAGCTGGCAATCCTGCGCACCGGTGTCCCGCTGCTGCTTGGCTGGATCGTTGTTTCGGTCGCTGGCCGTTCGCTGGTGACGCGCCGACTGCGGACGCTCCAACCGGAGCTTGTGCCGCCGTTGACTCTCCGCGCCGTAGCGCAATGGCTGTTGCTGCAATTTGTCCGCGTAAGCTGTCTGGCGTTTGCTGTGTGGCTGTTCTTCCGCATCGCCTTCTGGGCAGGCAATGACGCGATGGCGCCAGGCCAGCCGCCAAACCTGGTGTTGTATCTATCGGAAGTGGTGATCGCCGGCATAATCATCTTCGCCGCCTGGGGCGTGCTGAGCTACGTCGTCAGTGTTGCTCCCGCGGTCGCTGTAACCGATCCCCGGCTGGGAGTTGCACAAGCGCTGCGCCAGGCTGCAAGACTACGCGGCGTCATCGAAGTCAACCTTGTGCTGGGCATCGTCAAGCTGGCGCTGCTTGTCCTGGCGATGGTTTTTTCGGCGGTGCCCATCCCGTTTGAATCCGCCGTGCCCGTCGAACAACTCCACATCTGGTGGGCGATGGTCACGCTATGGTTCCTGGCGACGAGCGATTTCTTTCAGGTCGCACGCTGGGTGGAACTGCTGCGCCTCAGCCGCGCCATGTCACTGGATAAACTGGATTAGACATGGAAACGATTGCGATTCTCGACTTTGGTTCGCAGTACACGCAGCTTATTGCGCGGCGCACGCGCGAGCTGAACGTCTTCTCGGTTGTACTTCCGGCAACCGCGCCTCTGGACGAAGTGAAGAAGCTCGCGCCGAAGGGCATCATCCTGTCTGGCGGACCGTGCAGCGTCTATGACGACGACGCGCCAGACGCCGATCCCGGTCTGCTCTCGCTGGGCGTGCCAGTGCTCGGAATCTGCTACGGCCTGCAGTGGATGACCCACACGCTGGGCGGCACTGTTGTTCCCGCAAAGAGCCGCGAATATGGCCACGCAAGAGTCCAGGTCACTCAGGAAAACGAGCTGCTGCGCGGGCTGCCTGCGGAACTGCAAGTGTGGATGAGCCACGGCGACAATGCGGAGAAGCTGCCCGAAGGGTTCGCGCGCTACGCGCAGACCGACAACGCAACCGCCGCCATCGCCGACGAAAAGCGCCGCATGTGGGCCGTGCAGTTCCATCCGGAAGTGCATCACACGCCGCTCGGCAAGGAGCTGCTCCGCAATTTCCTGTTTCGCATTTGCGGGCTCAATGGCGACTGGACGCCGGAACACTTTATCGAATCCACCGTCGCCGGCATTCGTAATCAGGTCGGTGACAAAGGTCATGCCATCTGCGCGCTGTCCGGCGGCGTGGACTCCTCCGTCGCCGCCGTGCTGGTCCACAAGGCGATTGGCGACCGGCTGACCTGCATCTTCGTCAACAACGGAGTGCTGCGCAAGGACGAGTTCCGCAAGGTGCAGGAGACGATGCGCAGCAAGCTCGGCCTGCAGGTTGTCGCGGTGGACGCCAGCGCGAACTTCCTGTCAAAGCTTGCCGGCGTGACCGATCCTGAGCAGAAGCGCAAGATTATCGGCCGCGAATTCATCGAAGTGTTCGACGCCGAAGCCAAGCGCATCTTCGAGGCAGAAAAGTCGGGCGGCGAAGAAATTGCGTGGCTTGTGCAGGGGACGCTCTATCCGGACGTCATCGAGTCGAGCAGCGTCAAAGGCCCGTCGCAAACCATCAAGAGCCATCACAACGTCGGCGGCCTTCCGCCGGGAATGAAGCTGAAGCTCATCGAGCCGCTGCGCGATCTGTTCAAGGACGAAGTGCGGCGCGTCGGCAAGGACCTCGGCATGCCGCAGGAGATCCTCGAGCGCCAGCCGTTCCCCGGTCCCGGGCTCGCCGTGCGCATCGTCGGCGAAGTTACGCCGGAGCGTGTCGCGCTACTGCAGGAAGCGGACGCCATCACGGTGGAAGAGATCAAGAACGCCGGGCTGTATCAGCAAATCTGGCAGAGCTTCGCGGCGCTGCTGCCGGTCAAGTCCGTCGGCGTGATGGGCGACCAGCGCACGTACGCCTACACCTGCGCCATCCGCGCGGTGAATTCAGAAGACGGCATGACTGCGGACTGGGTCCCGCTGCCGTACGAAGTGCTGCGCAAGATAAGCAGCCGCATCGTGAGCGAAGTGCCGGGAATCAACCGCGTCGTCTACGACATCACGAGCAAGCCGCCGGGCACGATTGAGTGGGAGTGAGAAGCATGCGTATTTCTTCAGCCGCGGTTCTTGTTTGTCCCTTTCTGTTGGGGATGGCGCTGGCAGAGCGTCCGCCGTCGCAGGAGGAATTAAACGCTATCTCGGCGAGGGGAAAATTGCTTGCCAGGTACGATCAGATTTCATGGCACAGCACCGACGACATGCTGAAAGCCCTTCCTAATCACGAGGGCGTGAAGGGTTACGTTGTCCGGCTAAACGGCAATCAGTGGACTGCAGCATACGGGGAGCTGGCTCCCAACAAGGACAGCTTCTTGATCGCCTATGAGGCAAGTAGTAATTCTGACGTCTCGAGTGCCGTGACTCCTGATCCCGGCAAGATTATTGTCGACACTGGCGAGATGTTCCATGAATTTCGCGCTATGGATACGGCAAGGGCGGCGCTGGAACCGCTGAATCGGCCGTATAACGACGCAGTGCTGCCTGCTCCAAACGGCCAGTTCTACGTCTACTTCTATCCTGCGCAAACGACAAATGGTGTTATTCCGATGGGCGGGGACTGGCGCTTCCTGGTGACCGCCGATGGAAAGACCGTTGTAGAGAAGCGACAGCTTCATGCCAGCATTCGCGAAGACAAACCGAACCTGCCGAAAGGAACAACGGAAGCTGCCGCATACCACACCCATGTTCTTAGTGATGTTCCTGAGGACACGGACGTGATGTATGTGTTGATGCGCAAGCCTCCCATCCCTGAATACGTGGCTTCTGCGAAGTACATGTATTCGATTAGTGCTGCGGGCGACATCACATTTATGGGCGAGACGAAGAAACTTCTAAAGAAATAATGGTTCCTATATTTGCCATGCGACTTCGCAGCTCCGCAGTAGCGTCCTTGTGACAGGCGATGCAAAGCGTGCGAATGTTCGATAAATCGCATTCACCGCCGCCTTCAATCACCGGAACGATATGGTCGGCGTCCCACAGGCTGCGGCGGTGGATGCGCGTCAGTCCCCAGTAGCCCATCATCATCTTCCGCTGCGCGCCGCGGCTCTTCTTCAGCATCGCGTACGCGGTTCGCGTGTCCATGTGGCAGCGTGAGCAGATGCCGCGGTCGCGTGCGAACACCTGGTCGCGCAGATAGCCAGGGTCTGTCCGCAGCCGCCAGTGATGCACGCAGCCGCCCGAGCAAAACGTCCGGCGGCCCTTTGGCACTTCCACGCGACACCAGCGGCACAGCATCCGGCCGCTTTCGCCGCGGGGCGAACCCCGATAGTCGGCGCGCCCTCCGCGCATGGTGCGTTGCGTGCTCACTCTGCCATTGCATCGTGAACCTGGCCCGGCGCAAAGTGCAGAGGCTGGTTCGCCGCTACTTCAGCAGCTCGGCGATCGGCTTCCAGCTCTTGTTCTGCGCCTGCGCCACGGCTTCATAGGTCAGGTGGCCGTCGTAGGTGTTCACGCCTTCGGCGATGCCCGGGTCGCTCTGGATGGCGGCTCTTGCGCCCATCTTCGCCAGCTTCATCACGTACGGAAACGTCGCGTTGGTCAGCGCCAGCGTGGACGTGTTCGGCACCGCGGCGGGCATGTTCGTGACGCAGTAGTGCACGACGCCGTACTCGACGTAGCTGGGATCGCTGTGCTTGGTTGGCCGCGCGGTGGCGATGCAGCCGCCCTGGTCAATCGCCACGTCCACGATGACGGCGCCCTTCTTCATCTTCTGCACCATTTCGCGGGTCACGATCTTCGGCGCTGCTGCGCCGGGAATCAGCACGCCGCCAATCAGCAGGTCGGCTTCGCGGACCGCGCGCTCGACGTTGTAGCTGTTGCTGGCCAACGTGCTCAGGCGGCCGTTGAAGATGTCGTCGAGTTCGCGCAGCCGGTTCAGGCTGAGGTCAACAATCGTCACCTTCGCGCCGAGCCCAAGGGCCATTTTCGCGGCATTGGTGCCGACGATTCCGCCGCCGATGATGCAGACGTTCGCCGGCACAACGCCGGGAACGCCGCCGAGCAGCAGCCCGCGGCCGCCGTGATCGGTCTGCAGATAGTTCGCGCCGACCTGCACGCTCAGGCGGCCGGCGACCTCGCTCATGGGAGTCAGCAGCGGCAGCGTTCCTGCGCGGTCTTTCACCGTTTCATACGCGATGCCGGTGACTTTCTTCTTCATCAGCGCTTCGGTCAGTCCGGCGATGGGCGCGAGGTGCAGGTAGGTGAACAGCACCAGACCTTCGCGGAAGTGAATGATTTCGCTCTCAATCGGCTCTTTGACCTTGACCACCATGTCGGCGTGGCCCCAGGCTTCGGCGGCGTTGCCGACAATCTCGGCGCCGGCGGCCTGGTAATCATCGTCAGGAAAGGCGGACAGTTCGCCGGCGTGCGTTTCCACCAGCACCTTGTGGCCGGCTTCTGTCAGGGCGCGGGCGCCGGCGGGCGTCAGGCCGACGCGTGTTTCGCGGTCTTTCACTTCCCTGGGAACGCCGATGATCATCGCGATGTTCTCTCCTGTCGGTGGACAGAACATCGTAAACGAGCCACGACAGGAACCGCAGGTGCCCCCCACCCCCCCTGTTTTTCGTAAGAATCACTTTCGAAAGGGCTTAGCCTGTGGAAAGCCGCAAGTATTACTTTCGCAAGGAGTTAGAGCTACGCAGTTGAAAGCAAAGGCATTCGGCGATGGATTGCGCGCCGCTCAAGTCTCGGCCTGCACGCAGGCTCATAATTCAAGTCTAGTGATTTCCGGAGCGAAATATGACATCCGGAAGCCGCCCGGATTGTGTGAGTTACGCTCGGAAGGGGGTTGACACAGATTTGCGTTCGACGGAGTAACTGTGCCACTGGCATGAAATTGCCCGTTACAGGATATTCCAGACAATTTGGAGGGCAACAAAATACTTGCCCAAACACGGGTAATTACATAGTTGACTTACCAATCAAATTAGGACACTACCCGGATTTAAGCAGCCTGCGCGTGCGTTTGCTCTCCGCCGGTTTCTCCGGACAGTTCTTCGAGGCTCTTGCCTTTGGTTTCGGGCAGCATGAACACGGTCGTCAGCAAGCCCAGCACGCTGACGATGGCCGCGGTGGATTCCGCCGCGAGCAAATGGCGCCAGCCCATCAGGAACGGGAAGGTGAAGACTCCGAAGAATCCGCCGAGTTTGCCCATGGCTGCGGAGATGCCGTGGCCGGTCGTTCGTACTCTCACCGGGAACAGTTCCGATGGATAGACAAACGTGGTTGAATTCGGGCCGAACTCGGTGAAGAAGAAGCTGATGCCGTAGAGGATGACGAGCGGGTAGACCATTTTCTCGATGTCCGGAATGAGCGCCATGCCGGCGAAGGCCAGCGCCATCATGCCGAAGCCGAGGCACTGGATGGTCTTGCGGCCGAGCTTGTCCATGGTGAGCGCGGCGACGCCGTAACCCGGCGCAGCGAAGACGGCGAAAATGCCGAGCTGGGTCAGCGTCTTCTGCAGCAGGGAATCCTGCGCGCCGAGCGCGGACAGCACCAGCGGGCTCGAAACCGTGTTGCCGTAGTAGGCGAAATCCATGAAGAACCACGCCATGCTGGCGCCGATGAGCCGCGTCAGCATCTCGTTATTTGTTGCCAGGCGGTGGAAGCCATCCCAGAAGGAAACCGAATGTTCCTTGTCGTTAAAATGCTTCGCGCGCGAGACTCTTCCGGACTCATCTTCCTGCTGCCCGCTGGCGTGCAGGAAGCGCGGCGTTTCCTTGAGCTTGCGGCGCTGCCAGAAGACGGCGAGCGGGGGCAGAGCGCCGAAGCCGACGAGAAGGCGCCAGGCGATGTTCTGCGGAACGTGGGTGGCGAGCAGGGCGGCGGCGAACAGCGGGCCGAGAATCAGGCCAGCCGCCTGCATGGTGAAGACCAGCGTCACCATCAGGCCGCGGGTAGCTTTCGCGGAATACTCGCTCATGATGGTTGCGGAGACGGGATAGTCGCCGCCGATTCCGACGCCGAGGACGAAGCGCAGGCCGATCAGCCACCAGATGTTTCCGGCGAACGCGCAGCCCAGCGCGCCGGCGGCGAGGACGAGAACTTCCACGCCGTAGATCCGTTTGCGGCCGAGCATGTCCGCGACGCGGCCGAACAGCAACGCTCCCAGCGCGGAAGCCAGCAGCGCGGTGGATTCAACCAGCGCCTCTTCCGTCTTGCCGACATGCCACATCGGCTTGAGCATCGCCATCACGACGCCGATGATGAACAGGTCGTAGGCATCGGTGAAGAAGCCCATGCCGGAGATCAGCATGATTTTCCAGTGCAGCGCACTGGGCCTGGCTTCATCCATTTCCTGAAAGCGGGACGACGGGAACTGCGCGACCTGTGCCATGAGACTGCTCCCTCGCGCGGGCCACGCGAAGGGCCCGCGCAATAGGAGCAGAGATGGCTGCGCTCGTGAATCCCATGTTGCAGCGCGGTGAATCTGTCGTTCGGCCGTGATTTATGGGGATTTATTTGGCGATATCAAGAAACGGCTTGATATCGCCACTGCTCGGGGCAGGTGAGCCTATGCGGACTTGCGCTTCCACGCGCCCAGGATCGCGCCGGCGATGACCATCCCGGTCAGGCAGTAGCCGTAGTTGATGGCGAACAGATGGTGCGGGCGCTCCTCAAACATGGTCGTCGTGAAGGTGGTGGTCATGACGAAGCCGATCCACATGAGCAATCCGAGTCCCGCGCCGGAGACCAGGCTGGCCTTGCGCCATTCGCAGACCAGCGCGAGTGCCCAGCAGAGGACAAGCGCCAGAACGAACGCGAACAGGTACATCAGCGGGATGTTGTGCCCGTTCGGCGTCGGCGCGAGCGGTCTTTCCCATTTCATCCACGCATCGCGGAACAGGACGCCGTACCAGAGAAAGCCGAGGAAGAAGTAGACGAGAGCGGCGACAAGAACAGCCAGGTAATTCACTCGCATTGGTGTGCACTCCTTGCGTGCAGCCGGAGTGTATTTCGGCAGGCCGCTGCTTGAAAAGATTTTTTTCTCGCGATGAACGGAGCGGCGCTGGTGACAAGGCGATTCATGCGCCCAAACAAGGATTGCCGGAAACGCCGGTGCCGTCGCTGCGGCCCGCATCCTAACCTGTACCGGTTCAACACGGTTAGACAGGGGTCCTTGCATGTATCACCACGTAAAGAAGCTGATGTACACCGTCAAGGTGGATACGCCGAACGTCCGGTTCGGCAATATGCTGCTGGAGCAGTTCGGCGGCGCGAATGGCGAGCTGGCCGCCGCGATGCAATACACCATTCAGGGCTGGAACTGCGTGGACGACATCGCGCGCCGCGACCTGCTGCTGGACATTGGCACGGAAGAGCTGAGCCACCTGGAAGTGGTTGGCGCGCTGATCCGCATGCACCTCAAAGGGCTCAAGACTGACCGGGAAGCGGCCGAGGCCGATCCGCTGATTACGATCGCGGGCGGCGGCGGCGTTGCGCTGTTCGATTCCATGGGCAACGCCTGGACTTCGGACTACCTGAAGGTTACCGGCGAGCTCGACGTCGACCTGCGCAGCAACATTGCGGCGGAAGCGCGCGCCAAGATCGTGTACGAGCGGCTGATTGACCACACGGACGACCCGGGCAGCATTGACACGCTGCAGTTCCTGATGACGCGCGAGATCACGCACATGAAGGCGTTTACGGCGGCGCTCGAAAGCCTGGAGAAGCCGGCGTTCTCGATTGGCAGGCTGAAGCCGACGCCAGGAATTGTCGACGAATACTTCAACGGTTCCACCGGAGATGGCAGCGAGGGCGAAACCGACATGAAGGGCCCGTGGCAAACCAGCTTCGGGCTGCATGCGGTGGAATCTGAGCTGAAGGGCGGTAAAGGCTTGTCGGTGGAAGACATTGACGGCGCGATTCCGGGTGAAGAGCGCGGCAAGCAGGATTCCGGCCGGCCGACAACGACGGCGCCGGAAAAAGACGAACTCGTAGGCGCGGAAAAGGCGGCTTAGCTTCGTGCCGGGTTGGGGAAAGGGGGGTGAAGGCTTCGGCCGTCGCCCCTTTTCTCTTGGCCCCCCACCCCCCCGGTTTCCGTAAAGATCACTAAGCAAAGGGGTTAACCTGTGGAAAACGCCAAGTATTACTTTCTAAACGATTTAGCGCAATCCTGGTCTGCGGGCGAATTCATTTCGGCTGTCACGACGCTCGTAGTTTCAGTCTACCTATCTCTGCTGGAAAACCGGACCTGACTAAATCATTTAATTCTTTGGACTTAGCGGCATCCGGGGTTGACAGCCTTGCTGGCTGCGCTGGTTGGCGACCGGCGCCCGACCTGGTCGCAAAAGCTGCATCCCAAAAGACGGGCCTCTTCAGGCACACAGGAGAACACGATGCAGGGAATGAAACGAGCAGTTGCGATGACGGTGGTTGCGCTTGGCCTTATGAGCAGCGCGGCTTTCGCGCAGGACCATCATGATGGGTACGTGGAACACAAGGAGTGGCGTCACGGCTACCACATGAAGCAGGAAGACTGGGCCCGCGCGCAGCGAGTGGATGACTGGCGCGCCCACCATCTCCGCCAGCCCCCGGCGGGTTACGAGTGGCGCTCGGTGGATGGCTATTATGTGCTGGCGAATGGGGACGGCGTGGTTTCGACCACGGTTGTGATCAAGTAGCTGAACTGACCTTAAGCCAGAAACGCCGGGGCTTGCCTCCGGCGTTTTCGCGTGTGTTGCGCGATGCCTTCTTAGCGCGGGATGCCGGAGAGGAGGCTGATGAAGCTCGCCTTGGCGGCGTGTGCCGGTCTTCTGGAACACGGCTTTAATTTGGGTTCGCGCCGTTTCCTTTGTAATGTGCAGAATTTCAGACGCCTCCTGCAGGCTGTGCCCGGCCATCATAAGGGCTGCAATCTTCGACTCAGATGGCGTGAGGCGGTAGATGGACCGCACGGCTTCCGCCGGGAAGCGAGTCTCGACGTCGCGCGCTCCGACCACTGCGATGGCAAGGTATTTTGCACTTGGCAGCAAGTTGTTGCCGGGCAGCGGTGAGACGCGGATGTGCAGCGGGCTCCCGTTGCGCCGTGTGACTCGGACGACGCTGCCGATGCGTTGTTCGCGGCGGTTTGCGGCGACGGCGCGGCGGATGGCGGCCTGGAGCGCGGATGCTTCTTCACTGTTGTCGGCGGCGAGCGTGCGGTCCTGGTAGAGCAGGCCGTCGCGGCGGCGTAGCAGCGTCTCTGCCTGCGCGTTGACGAATGCGCAGCGTCCGGAGTGATCAAACAGGATGATGGCGCTGGCGGACTGATGGAGGGCTCCGTGGAGATCGCGCGCGACGCCTTCAAGATGGGAGATGCGGGCACGGAGGCGCAGCGCGTTGTTGAGGTGCGGCAGAACCTGTCGGACGCGGGCGAGTTCCGATGAGGGCGGCGGGTCGCTGTTCCACGGGTGGTAGAGGCTGATGTTTTCTACAGCGGCCTTGGTGTGAACGGTGGCGACGGCGCACCACAGGCGGATGTCTCCTTTGCGGAGGATGTCCTGGCCGAAGACGGAGCGCTTGATGCTTTGGAAGTCGCAGAGTTCGTCGCCCATGAGGATGTGATCAGGCGAGGTGGCGAGTTTCATGAAGCGGGGCCTGTAGACGTCGAGTTCGCCGTAGCCGGCTGCATAGAGGCGGGATATCTCGGGGTTGAGGCCGGTGGAGAAGTATGCGTTGTGGCCTTGGCCGGTGAGGTCTGTATGCAGGATGGCGCAGCCGTGGAGGCTGAGGTGCGCGGCTGTCTGGGCGAGCGCTTCCGGCCAGAGTTCCGGCATGAGCGGAGCGCCGTAAAGCGTATCGAGCAGCTGGTCGGAGATAGACCCCATTGCTCCCCCTGCAATGCGGTTAGACGCGAGCCCGGTTTTCGGGAGGATAGCACGGAGATATAGAAACGTTGGTTACTTCACCCGTTTGGGGGTGTTTCAACGAAAAGTAAAACCGTAGCGTGAGCCAACATTCGACAGTTCGTTTGTACTCACCCTATCGAGGTAGCTATGGCAACGTGTGAAGCCGCTTGCGTGGACTGGCAGCAGGATTATTTAACCAGGTGTAATCCCGCTCTCCTGACCGAGCTCTTGCAGAAAGCGGTTCCTGTTCTCGCATATTTGAGTATCACTGTTGAGGAGACTCGACTCGGATACGCGCGTCTTCGGCTGCCGCTTACGCTACAGGGATCTAACCAGCATGGCGTTCATCAGGCCGCGATACTGGCGATAGCGGCGGATTACGCCGGAGGCATTGCACTAGGTACGGCGATACCTGGGGCTCCTATCATCGGGGTGCATCCCCAGAGTGACCACAACGGCGCTTCGCTGTGGGCCGTCAGCATAAAAATGGACTACAAGCTTCCCAGTAGCAGCAATGTGACTGTAAGTGCGCAGCTCTCCACCGACAGGTTTGAAATTGTAACGGACCGATATTTTAGAGGTAAGCCCATACTCGAAACGGTAGACATAAATCTCAGCGGAAGCGATGGAATTCTCTTTGCGACGTCCTCGATAACTTATTTTGTCCGACAGGCTGAAGCGCTGAAGCCTCAAAGCACCTCGGCAGTGCCTAACGCGATGTTCACACACAAGAAAAAGTCATCCGCGCGCCTGATCGCGGGTCTGCGTGCGAAGGAAGCCTCAAGTGAGGACCCAATGTTCGTGGATGACTACTCTGTCAAAGCTGCGGGCGAACACGGGCAGCTCCTCGCCGAAAGATTTCTCTCT
Organism: uncultured Acidobacteriaceae bacterium; assembly: GCA_963848685.1. Classification (GTDB taxonomy): domain Bacteria; phylum Acidobacteriota; class Terriglobia; order Terriglobales; family Acidobacteriaceae; genus CAWKED01. The sequence continues at coordinate 821,716 of CAWKED010000001.1, forward strand.
GCCTCTCCTCAACTGTTGAACATGGTGGCGAATCGCACGCTAGATATCGACAACCTGATACGTAATCACCAGAACGTCCGGCAGTTAGTACTGATTGGCGCGGGTTTAGACGTGCGGGTCTTAAGGCTCTGCGAAAGATTGACTGGCGTTCGCGTGTTGGAGGTGGACTTCCCGAAATGTTGGCCGAGCGGAATCATTCGCTGCTTGCCCCCTTGGCGGGCGAATGCCTGAACGCCTCAGCGTGAGTTGCAATCTCGAACTTCAGAGCCTGTCTGAGGCATTGCTGGAAGCGGGGCTCGATCCTGATGCTCCGACCATCTTTGTTCTCGAAGGAGTCACGATGTACCTGAAAGCTGACGTGAATGATCGGGTCATCGGTGAGATCTCCGCGCTTGCCCGGAATGCAGACAGCCGGTTGTCGGTTTACTACGTGGATGCTTCGATTTTGAGGGCACTGACCGGGCGGATCGAAATCGACAGGTTCATGGCGGGGATGCAGTCTATCGGCGAGCCGTTTGTTTGGGGAATCATCAAAGAGTACGAATACTTCTCTCAATTCGGACTCGTACCGGAGCGTCTCGTCAGTTCTGACAGATAGGCCGTCGAGTGATCCGATCTATAGCTCCTATAAGTTTTGCACCTTGCGCCCGTCGTGAAAGGTAAGCCGCGTGGGAGGGAACTCACAAGTCGAAGGACACGATCTGCCTGAGATTGGCTGAGAATCGTCTCCTCTGTGCTCAACGTCTGAGGTACCAGGCGCTGCATCCGCAGGCTGGTTCCGCAAAGCCCGCATTGAGCGCGACGTCGACGACCATGATGAGCATGCGGAACATTGGGGTGTCTTTGATAAAGACGCTCTGATAGCTTCAGCGCGCATGTGCATCCACCAGAAACTACTGGATGCGCCGGAGGGACACGCCTTCACATCTCTTTGCCTGCCTGTGCCCGTGCCAGCCTAAACAGGCTTGTTGTCGAATCCGATTCAGGGCTCGATTTGCTTGGACTTGATATGTTCGGATCGACTGCGCGCGTGAACTCGGAGCGAAGTCGATTATTGTGACACCTGCTCAGAACGAGCGGCGGGTTAGCGCGCTCACTAAACGCGGGTTCACCTTCCTGCCCGAGCTGGTCCCCGATCTGGAGTGGGGCACTGAGTGACAGTTCTTAGCTTGCTACAGAGTTCTATAGAAGTTGCTACTCCCCCGTGTCAATTTGTGCGCGTTGTAGCTTGTCTGAGTAATCGACGTAGATCGCTTTCCAGGTGGTGTAGAAGTCGAGGGCGCCGTTGCCTTCTCGATGGCCGTTTCCGGTTTGCTTGACTCCTCCGAAGGGCAGGTGGACTTCCGCTCCGATGGTTGGGGCGTTTACGTAGGTAATTCCTGCCTCGAGGTCGCGCATGGCCTGGTAGGCGAGGTTGACGTTCTTGGTGTAGATCGCGGTCGACAGGCCGTACTTGATGCCGTTGGCGATCTTTATGGCTTCGTCGAAGGTCTTGAATTCGAGCAGCGCGACGACCGGGCCGAAGACTTCTTCCTGCGCGATGCGCATGTCCGGCTTCACCGCGCCGAAGATGGTCGGCTCGAAGAAGTATCCGTTGGCGAACGCGCCTTTCCTGAGCACGCTGCCGCCGGTGAGCAGCTTCGCGCCTTCTGCGCTGGCGATTTTCACGTAGTCGTGTGCAGTTTTTGACTGCTGCTCGTTGACCTGCGGGCCCATCTGCGTTTTCTCGTCGAGGCCGTTGCCCACGACCATTGCTTCTGCGCGTTTGACGAGCTTGCGCGTGAACTTGTCGGCAATGTCGCGGTGCAGCAGGATTCTGGATGTCGCGGTGCAGCGCTGGCCGGTGGTTCCGAAGCTGCCCCACAGGGCGCCGTCGAGCGCGAGCTCTAGGTTGGCGTCGTCCATGACGATCATGGCGTTCTTGCCGCCCATCTCGAGCGAGCACGGCTTGAAGAGTCTCGCCGCCGCCGCGCCGACGACCGAGCCCACCGCGGACGAGCCGGTGAAGGAGATCGCATTGACCAGCGGATGCTCGACCAGCGCGGCGCCGGCTTCTTCGCCAAAGCCGGAGACGATGTTGACGACGCCCGGCGGCAGCCCCGCGTCGAGCAGCGTTCTTACCAGGTTGTAGGTCGAGAGAGGAGTGTCTTCCGCCGGCTTGATGACGCAGGTATTGCCGGCAACTAGTGCCGGGAACAGTTTCCAGCTGGGGATGGCCATGGGGAAGTTCCACGGGCAGATCATGCCGATAACACCGACCGGCATTCTTACGCTCATGGCGAACTTGTTGCGCAGTTCGCTGGGCGTGGTCTGGCCGTAGAGGCGGCGGCCTTCGCCGGCCATGTAGTACGCGGTGTCGATGGCTTCCTGGACGTCGCCGCGGGTTTCCGCGATGACCTTGCCCATTTCGCGGGTCATTTCCTGGGCGTATTGCTCCTTGCGCTGCTCGAGGAGCTGGCCGGTGCGCAGCAGGATTTCCGCGCGCTTGACGGCGGGCGTCAGGCGCCAGCCGTCGAAGGCGGCTTTGGCGGCGCGGACGGCGGCGTCTACTTCCGCGGCGCCGGAGGCGGGCCAGGTGCCAATGATTTCCGCGTGTGTCGGCAGGATTGCGGTTCTCGTAGGTGCGGCCGCTGGCGGCGGGGACAAGTTTGTCGCCGATGAGGTTCTGGTAGGCCCTGGGCTTGGCGGATGCGGTCTTTTTGGCTTTTGACATGACGGATTAGCTTACCGTCTGGCGAGCAGTGTTTGCATGCCCGGGGTGGAAGAGCAGGTCCCTCCACTGCGCTTCGCTCCGGTCGGGATGACAGTTTTTGTTTTGGGGCCGGCGAGGGCAGGTCCCTTTGCTCCGGTCGGGATGACAATCTTGATGGAGTACCGCTTTACGCGTCGGCGTGGGCGAATTGCTTTCGCAGCCAGCGGCGGGCGGGCTCTTCATACAGATAGAAAACCGTAATGCTGGCCGCGAGGAGAAGCGCGATGTGGGTGGCGGGCAGCAGGGTGTCGCGATGCGGCGCCGTGGCCGGCCAGATGCGGCTGAGGGCGGCGCGGAGTTCTTCCTGCAGAAGATAAATGGCGTAGCTGGCTCCGCCGAGGGTGACGGCGATTCGGCTGGAGAGCAGGCGGGCCGGCCACGGTTTCGACAGCATTTCTGCAGCCCGGGCGAGTGTGTAAATCAGCAGCGCATGCGGCAGGATGAGGAGCGATTCCCAGCGGATTGTGACGCTGGCGTAGAGCGCGACGTACGCGGCGATGCCGGCGTAGAGCATCACGGGGGCCGGACGTTCCCGCGGGGTGCGCAGAAAGTGCAGTCCGGCGAGGATGCCAAGGACGAATTCCGGCATGCGCCAGATGGGGAGCGGAATCCACGACGGCCAGGCCGCGCCGCCGAGGAAGTCGCAGTTCTGCGGGCAGCCGGGGTCCATCAGGGTATGGCCGAAGACAATGACCGCGATCAGGACAGCGGCCGACCAGCGCAGGGTCGCGGCGCGGCGGCGGAGCAGCAGCGGCAGCCAGAGCGGAAAAGCCAGGTAAAACGCAGCTTCGACGGACAGGGTCCAGGCCGGGGTGTTGATGGCGCCGGCGAGTGACGGGTTCCAGGGCGGCCACGCCTGGGTCATGGTCAGGCAGGCCGCGAGGGCCGTAAGTGTTGGCCAGGCGAGCAGGCAGCCAATGGCCATGGAAAGCAGGTAAACAGGGTAGATTCGGGCGAACCGCGCCTGGTAGAAGCGCTTGACGCCGCCCGGGCGTGAGAGCTGGCCGGCGTAGGTATAAGTCAGGATGAATCCGGACAGGACGAAGAACAGCGAGACGGCGTTTTTGCCGTTCTCCAGGAACTGGACGATGAAGCTGGGTGCGCCATGCCGCGCGGCGAAGGCCGCGCCGAAGTGGAAGAAGACGACCTGCATGGCCGCGATGAAGCGGATTCCGGTCAAAGCAGGCAGCGGTGCGCGGTGGCGGGTCAGCGCGTCTTCCGGCGTGATGGCGGCGTTGGTTTCTGGCTGTGGGATGGGGAGATTGTATGTGCGGGATGGGATTGGGGACGCTGAGTTCGCTATCCAACACTGTCGGCGAAGGAGCTGCCGGTAGGATGAGGCCCCCGGCTTTTCGGGATGGGGCACCCGCGGCGAGGCACCTTGTGCGCGGATGGGGCACCCGATAGTTGCAGGATGGGACGCGGTTCACTGCTGTGAATACCTGTGGAGCAGCCGGGCGAGGCCTTACAATAGGGATTCACCCTCTTTTCCAAGGAAATCCCAAGAAAGTACATGTCGTCCAACGGTTTTCAGATGCGGTCTACGCGGACGCGCAACATGCGTTCGCTGTTCAGTATTTTCTCCTCCGACCTCGCGATCGATCTCGGAACAGCGAACACGCTGGTGTTCGCGCGCGGCAAGGGCATTGTTGTTAATGAACCTTCCATCGTGGCGCAGAACAAGAACACCGGCGAGGTGGAAGCGGTAGGCAAAGAGGCGAAGGAAATGCTGGGCCGCACGCCCGGCAACATCGTTGCCATCCGGCCGATGAAGGACGGCGTCATTGCCGACTTCAAGGTGACGGAGCGCATGCTGAACTACTTCATCCAGAAAGCGCACAACCGCAAGATGCTGGTGCATCCGCGGATTGTCATCGGCGTGCCGAGTGAGATTACGCAGGTAGAAAAGCGCGCGGTCATGGATTCCGCGTACCGCGCGAAGGCGAGCGAAGTGCACCTGGTCGAGCAGGCGATGGTCGCGGCGATTGGCGCGGGGCTCCCGATCACGGAGCCGTGCGGCAACATGGTTGTCGACATCGGTGGCGGCACGACGGACATCGCGGTAATTTCGCTGTCGGGCATTGTGTATTCGCGTTCGGTGCGCATGGCCGGCAACCAGATGGACGAAGCCGTGATGAATTACCTGAAGCGGAAATACAACCTGCTGATCGGTGAGCGCACGGCGGAAACCATCAAGATGGAAATCGGTTCCGCGTACCCGCTGGACAAGCCGCTGACGATGGAGATCAAGGGCCGCAACCTGATTGAAGGTGTGCCGAAATCGATCACGATTGATGACTCGGAAATCCGCGAGGCGCTGGGCGAATGCATTGCGACCATCATGAACGCGATCCGCGTCGCGCTTGAGCGGACTCCGCCGGAGCTTTCGGCCGACATTTCCGACCGCGGCATTGTGCTGACCGGCGGCGGCGCGCTGATCAAGAACCTCGACAAGCGCATTCGCGAGGAGACCGGCCTGCCGGTTTCCGTTGCCGACGATCCGCTGGCTTCCGTGGTACTTGGCACGGGCAAAATGCTTTCGGATTTCAATCTGTTGCGTAAGATTTCCGTAGAGTAAGGCCGCGCGCGAAGGGTTCGGCGCACCCCCATGGAATCGTTTCTCTCCCGCTACAAGAACCCGCTGCTGCTGGTGGCCCTGGTGCTGGCGCAGATCATCCTGCTTGCGTCGCAGATCCGCCGCAGTTCCCCGAACGTGCATGAAGGCGCGGACGTACGGCTGGTGCGCGTCTGGGCGATGGAAATCGTGTCGCCGTTCGAGCGCGTGTTTGGCGGCGTTGGGCGCGGCATCCGCAATACCTGGGGCGGCTACGTGTGGCTGCGTGGCGTTCGCGACCAGAACAAGGACCTGCGGCAGGAAGTGCAGCGACTGCGCCTCGAAGAAGCTTCCCTGGCCGAAGATGCGCGGCAGGGCCAGCGCCTGCAGGCACTGCTCGGCTTCAAGGAAAAGTATCCAGCCGACCTGGTAGCGGCGCAGGTCATCGGCACCAGCGGCAGTGAAAACTCGCGCGTTCTCTATCTCGACAAAGGCAGCAATGACGGCCTGGCGCCGGACATGCCGGTGATTACGCCGGACGGCATCGTCGGCAAGATTCGCGATGTGAGCGACCATTCCGCGCAGGTGCTGGAGATCAGCGACCAGACGTCGGGCGCCGGCATCATGCTCGAGAAGACGCGCATCCGCGGCGTGCTACGCGGCAACGCGCTTGGCCAGCCGGAAGTGATCAACATGCTTCCCGATGAGCGCATCGCTCCCGGCGAGCGTGTGCTGACCTCCGGCGGCGACCAGGTGTTTCCGCGCGGCATGATGGTGGGAACAGTCGAGAAAGTTGTGCCCGACCCTGAGCGCGATCCTTATGTTGCGATCCTGGTAAAGCCGGCGGCGAACCTTTCGAAGCTTGAAGAAGTGCTCGTCATCACGACGCAGGCCGACGCCGAGCCGGCGCGCACGGCGAAAGATCTGGCAATCGCAGAGAAAACTGCCGCGCAGCAGAAGGCGGCGGAAGTTCTGGCGGACAAGCTGCCGACGGTGCCTCTGCCATCGGCCACCGTGACGGCCGAGGGCGAGTTGGCGAAGCCCGTGCCGGTCCCGGTTGCGGCGCTGCATCCTGACATGTATTCCGCAGGCAACGTGAAACCGGCGAACGAAATGACGCCGGGCGGAGCGCCGAAGCCTGCAGAGGGCGTTGTCGCCGACAATGCGCCCAGGCCGGGCGGCGCTGCTGCTGCCACAGACGTGAAGCCCGTGACGACGACGCATGTGAATGATGACGGTACGACGACAATCTCGACGAAGAACGCGGACGGCTCGCGCGTTGTGACAAAGAAAGACGAGGACGGCAACGTTCTCTACACGCGGCACCTGCCTGCGCCGGACATTGGCGCGCCCGGAACGACGACTGCCGGCAGCACCGTGACCGCGACGCTCGACAAGCCTGGTGCGCCGGCGACCGACGATTCCACAATCTGGTGGGCGAACGACGACGGCACCAAGACATATGTCACGAAGAACCCGGACGGCTCGAAGACGGTTGTGAAGCGGGACGCGAGCGGCGTGGTGGTTTCAACCCACAAGGTCCCGCCGACCGTGCCGGGAGCGGCGGGCGCAGGCACAACGCCTGCGGCGCCGAAGACGGCGGCAGCGGTCCGGACTGCCACTGCTCTGAAGCCCGCGGCACCTGCGCCCCGACCTGTGACTCCGCCAGCGTCCACGCCGAAGCTTGGCACCGGCGCGGTTGCGACGAGCGGCAGCAGGCCGCCTTCCGCGGCGGGTCCTGTCGCGAATTCCGGCGTGAAACTTCACGCGACGCCGACCGTTGTGCGTAACTCGAATGGCGCGGAACCTGTCCCGGCGCCGAAGGCGAAGCCTGGAACCGAGAAGAAGCGGGCGGACATTCCTGCTGCTGACTATGGCGTCGTAGGAGACCAGCACTGATGGCGACGCTGAGTTACACATCGCGGCGCCAGGCTGTGGAGCAGAGCTTCCCGATTGCGGTCATCGTGGTTGCTCCGGTGCTTGCACTTTTTCTGCAGGCCTACCTCACGCTGCGATTGCCCAGGCTCGACCTGATTGATCTGCCGCTGCTGGTTGTTATTTATGCGGCGCTGAGCAAGCGCAATCCTGCTGTCGGCGCGGTGGCGGGCACGGTCATCGGTCTTGCGCAGGATGCGCTTACAGCACTGCCGCTCGGTATTTACGGCATTGCAAAAACAATTATTGGCTACCTGGCCGCTTCTATCAGCATGCGGCTGGATGTGGAGGCGACCGGCGCGCGGGCTTTGCTGGTGTTCTTCTTTACGCTGCTGCATGACGGGCTGGTGTACTCCATCCGGCGCTTTCTGCTGAACCTGCCGCACACGTTCATGCCTGTGCATGAACTCATTCGTGCCGTGTTGAATTGCGTTGTCGCGATTGCGATCTTTGCCCTGCTCGACATGTTCCGGAGGAGAAACTGATGTTTCGCCCAAGCCTGGCAAGACGTCAGCGCGTGCGCCCCGAGCCGAGCAAGGAAAAGGTCTCCGGGGTAAAGATCGCGACCGTGCAGTATGCCATTGTGGCGATACTGCTGGTGCTGGTCGCGGGACTGTGGCGGCTGGCGGTGGCGAACACGCAGGAATACCGTGCGCTGGCCGAGCAGAACCGCGTCCGCAAGGTGCCGATCCTTGCCCCGCGCGGCAAGATTCTAGACCGCGATGGGCGGCTGATCGTAGACAACTATCCATCAACGTCCGCGTTCCTGCTGCGCGAACAAATCAAGGATGAGGATGTGGACCTGCCGCTGATTGCGCGCGGGCTCGATATTTCTGTCGAACAGATCCAGGCTGCGCTGAAGCATTTCGCCCTCGCGCCCAAGTACGAGCCGATTCCGCTGAAGCAGGACATCACGCCGGACGAAGTTGCGTTTATTGAAGCGCACCGCAACGAGTTGCCTGAGCTCGAAACGATTGACGAGCAGCGGCGGCTGTATCCGAAGAACGGATTCATGGCGCATGTCATCGGCTACGTTGGCGAAGTCAGCGAAGACATGCTGGATGATCCGCGCTATGAGTTCTACGAGCCGGGCGACGTGGTGGGCAGGTCGGGCGTGGAAGAAAGTTACGACATGTGGCTGCGCGGCCAGGACGGTTCCCGCGATGTGATTGTGAACAGCCACGGCAAGGAAGTTGGTCAGCTCGGCCGTGAGCCGAGTGTTCCCGGCAAAGAACTGCGGCTGACGGTTGATCTCGACATCCAGGAAGCAGCGGAGCGCGCGATGGGCAATCGCAACGGCGCCATGATTGCGATGGATCCCCGGACCGGCGAAGTTCTGGCGATGCTGTCCCGCCCGACGTTTGACCCGAACGATTTTGCGGTCAAGATTGGCCGCAAGGAGTGGCAGCAGCTGGTCACCGACCCGGACCATCCGTTGCTGAACAAGGCCATCCAGGCGCAGCTGGCTCCGGGCTCGACGTTCAAGATCATCATGAGCGTTGCCGGCCTGCAGGAGGGCGTCGCGCAGAACATGCACGTCGTGTGCAACGGCGGCGCGGACTTCTACGGACACTTTTTCAAGTGCGACAAGCGGCACGGCATGGTGGACATTCATCACGCCATTCCGTGGAGCTGCGACACGTTTTATTACACGCTGGCGAACAAACTGGGCATCGAGAAGATCGCGCAGTATGCGCACGAGCTTGGTCTGGGACAGAAGACGGGCATTGATCTGCCGAACGAGGCGCAGGGCATTGTGCCGAGCGAAGAGTGGAAGATGAGGACCTTCCACGAGAAGTGGTATGCGGGCGAAACCATTTCCGTCGGCATTGGCCAGGGCGCGGTGGCGGCGACACCGGTGCAGCTTGCGCGCGCGTTAAGCGGCGTTGCCAGCGGCGGCGTGCTGAAGCGTCCGCATGTCGTGTTTGACGATGAACGCCCGGCCAACTTTGCCGACCTGTGGCCCGGCTCGGGGAGCAAGACAATTCCGCTGACCAGCGACAACTGGGAGATCATTACGGACGGCATGGCCGGCGCGCTGGACCCGACGATGGGCGGCACGGCCGGCGCTTCGCACCTGCAGGGCATAGATTTCGCGGGCAAGACGGGGACGGCGCAGGTCATCTCGCACGAAGGCGCGACACACACCAACGCGAAGGCGCACAAGCTGCAGCCGAACTCATGGTTCGTCGGCATGGTGCCGCGGCGCAATCCGGAGATTGTGGTTGCGGTGCTGTGGGAGAACGGCGATTGGGGATCGAATTCCGCGAAGCTGGCTGCGCAGGTCATCACTGCCTACGTGAACAAGCAGCGCAGGCTGACGGGCAACGCGCGGCTGGAGACGGCGAAGACTTCCGCACCGGACGAAGGCGGCTCGCCTTCCCCCGCGACGAAGAAGCCTGTTGCGACGGACGGTTCCGGAACTCCGACCGCGCGTGTGGTTTCGCCGGACAGGTATGGCGAGATGGCGGCGTACTGGTATGACGCGAGCATGCCGGCGGGCACGTACAAGGCTGGCCGGTACAGGTTGAGCTCGATTGCGCACGCCGCGCCGAAGGAATATGCGCTTCGTGTGAAGGCAAAAAGAGCAAATGCAGATTCCTCCGGCCGCCGCGGCGACCTGCGGAATGACAACAAAGAAAATTTGCGGAGCGACAACAACGAAGCTTCGCGGAGTGACAGCTGGGACGCGGCCTACTCCGCTGCGTCGCGGCAGGCGGCGACTCCGGCCGGGGTGAGAACAGTTCTGGTTGCGAATACCCAGGTTGCGGACAATCGCCGGAGGCAACGGCCTTGAGGCACCGCATCACGCGCCTGCGCGACTACGACTGGTGGCTGCTGGGCATGGTGGTCCTGCTGTCTGTCATCAGCGTGCTGGAGATTTACTCCGCGACGCTGCATACCAAATTTGTCGGCTTCGAGCACAAGCAGGTGTTGTGGCTGGCTGGCGGCATGGCGGCGATGTTCGTGATTTCGCTCGTCGATTACCACATCTTTCTCGACTACATTCACTGGGTCTACGGCGTCTGCCTGCTGCTGCTGGGCGCTGTGCTGGTTGTCGGGCAGAAAGTTCTCGGCGCGCGGCGATGGATCCGTGTCGGCGGCTTCCATTTGCAGCCATCGGAGTGGGTGAAGATCATCCTGATCATTGCGGTGGCGCGTTATTTTTCGAACCTCGGGGCGCGGTCGCTGACCTGGCTCGACATCCTGAAAGCTTTCGGCCTCGTCGGCGTGCCGATGTTGCTCGTGCTGAAGCAGCCCGATCTGGGCACCGCGCTGACCTATGTTCCGGTGCTGCTTGTCGGTCTGTTTCTGGGCGGCATCAACTGGAAGCAGGCCGGAGTCATCGCGCTGATTTTTGCGCTCGCGGTTCCCTTGGTGTGGAGCAAGGGGCTCAAGCCTTACCAGAAGGCGAGGCTGACGAGCTACCAGCATCCGGACAACGATCCGCGCGGCAGCGGCTACCAGGTGCTGCAGTCGGAGATCGCGGTCGGCGATGGCGGACTGTGGGGACGCGGCGCCATGAAGGGCACGCAGACGCAGGGCGACTTTCTGCCGATCCCTTACACGGATTTCATCTTTGCCGCGTTCAGCGAGGAACACGGCTTCATCGGCGCGGTCTTCGTGCTGCTGCTGTATTTCTTCATCCTCATGCGATTGGTGCAGAACGCGCAGACAGCGCCGGACCTGCCCGGATCGCTGCTCATCATGGGAATTGTTGCCGTGCTGGTCTTCCAGATCGCGGTCAATGTCGGGATGGTGATCGGACTTATGCCGGTCACCGGCATTCCTCTTCCGCTGATGAGTTACGGCGGCTCGAGCGTGTTGTTCGCATTCATCGCGCTCGGGATTGTGATGAACATCCGCATGAAGCGCTTCGTCAACTAGGCGAAAGCGGCACGTATACTCGCCACATTGTGGGCCGGAGCCTTCTGCCGTTTGCACGAAGTTGGTTTGCCGCGTGCGTGCTGCTGGCCGCGTGCGCAACGCAGGGCCAGAGCCGGCGCGGGGAATTGCGGCTGACCGTTGTTGACCCGAACGGCGCCGCGGCAGCGGTCACGGTCACGGTTTCCAGCGCAGCCAATCAGTACAGCCAGGCTGCAAGAACCGACGCGCAGGGCCGGACCACTTTGCAGCGGCTGGCATTCGGTACATACCAGTTACAAATTGCGCAGCCCGGCTTTGCGCCGCTCTCGCAGGCAGTCACGATATCGTCCGCACTGCCGCGGTTCGTCGTGTTGCGCCTGCAGGTTGCGGCCCTCAAAGAGCAGGTGACGGTCAACGCGGAGAACACGCTGCTCGACACCGCGCAGCCGGGGGCGGTGAGCCAGATCGGGCGCGAAGCGATTGAGCGGCGGGTGACCGCAATTCCCGGCCGGTCCATCCAGGACCTGGTGAACACGCAACCCGGCTGGCTGTATGAAGGCAATGCCGTGCTGCATCCACGGGGCTCCGAATACCAGACGCAATTTGTGGTGGACGGCATTCCGCTGACGGACAATCGTTCACCGAGTTTCGGTCCCGAGATTGAGGCCGAGGACGTGCAGTCGGTCAGCATCTACACGGCGGGGATTCCGGCCGAGTACGGCAGGAAGATGGGCGGCGTGGTGGAGGTGAACACGCTCGACGACACTCGGCCCGGCGCGCATGGCGATCTATCGCTGTTCGGCGGCAGCTTTGACACGGCGGGCGCATTCGCGAGCGCGCAATACACGCGGGGGCGAAACACGTTCGGCGCGAGCGCAGACGGCAGCATGACCGGGCACTACCTGAATCCGGTCGTGCCGGAGAACTATTCGAACACCGGCACGCTCGGCGATTTCTCCGCCTTCTATCAGCGCGACCTGAGCGCCGCGGACCGGCTGAACCTGAGCGTGCGCCACGACTTCTCGCGCTATGACATTCCCAATGAGTTCGTGCAGCAGGCGGCAGGGCAGCGGCAGACTGCGGACAACGTCGAGACGATGGGAATTGCCGCCTACCAGCACACGTTTTCGCCGACCGCGCTGTTGAATGTGCGGACGATGGTGCGCGACAACGCGAACGGCTTCAACTCGAACCCTGAATCGACGCCCATTGAAGTCTTTCAGCAGAACAGCTTTCGCGAGGGTTACGTCAACGCGAGCCTGACGGCGCAGTTTGGCCGTCACCAGGCCAAGTTCGGGATAGAGACCGACAATACCTTTCTGCATGAAAATTTCAGCTACATCATCACGGACCCGACGCAGTTTGATCCCGGCACGCCGCTGACGTTCGCGTTTGCCGGGCAGCGGCCGGACCTCGAACAGTCCGCCTACGCGGAAGATCTGCTTCGGCTCGGTAACTGGACGATCAACGCCGGGCTTCGCTGGGACCACTATCAGCTTCTGCTCAACCGGCAATCGCTTGGCCCGCGGCTTGCGGTTGCGCGGTATTTTCCTTCCGCCGGCATGGTCGCGCACTTCTCCTACGACCGCGTCTTCCAGACGCCGTCGTTTGAAAACATCCTGCTGTCGAGCTCGGCGAATGTGCAGTCATTGGACCCGACATCGTTCCTGCAGCTGCCCGTCCAGCCTTCCGTGGGAGATTACTTTGAAGGCGGGCTGAGCAAGGCGTTCGGCAACAAGTTGGGCTTCGATGCCAACATCTATCGCCGCGTCGTGGACAACTACGCGGACGATGACCAGATCGAAAACACGACCGTCAGTTTTCCCATCGCGTTCCGTAAGGCGATCATTTACGGCGCGGAGGCAAAGGTACAGGTTCCGGATTTTCACCGCTTCTCCGGCTACCTGAGTTATTCCTACATGGTCGGCAACGCCTGGCTGCCGGTGGTCGGGGGACTGTTTCTCGGCGACGATGCGACAGCGGCGGAGACGCAGCTCGCGGGACACTTTCCTGATTCGCAGGACCAGCGCAACACGGTGCGGGCGCGTGTGCGGTACCAGGCGCATCCGCGCATCTGGCTGGCGATGGGCGCGCAGTATGACAGCGGGCTGCCGTTCGAGTTCGATGGCGACCCGAGCGAAGTTCTTGCGGAATACGGGCAGGCAGTGCTGGATCGGGTGAATTTTCCTCGCGGCCGCATTCGTCCGGCCTTTCTGCTGAACGCTTCCGCGGCTGCGACGCTGCACAAGGCCGAGCGCTGGAATACGACGCTGCAACTCGACGGCCAGAACCTGACGAACCTGCTGGATGTGATTGATTTCGGCGGATTGTTCAGCGGCAACGCGATTGGCCCGTCGCGCAGCGTAATGCTGCGGTTGCAAACGACCTTCTGAGTACGGCGGACGGAGCCCCGAGTACCGACGCCGACCCGTTTCAACCGGCCTTGGCGCGATAAATCTCCCGATGTGTACAATATCCACAACAGGCCCGGCCGGGGCCGCCCGTGTTTCGGGGAATTTTTTCGGCCACGATTTTGCAGCAAATGCGGGGCGTGTTGCCCCGCAACTGATTGAGCAGTAAACCCAATCCGGCACGGCGAGGTCGCCACGGTGCGGGAGCACAGGCAGATACGAAAGAAGATTGTTGCGCAGCGAGCCGGAAACGGCCCTGCCCGGGTTTCCGCAAGGCGCGGACGGGCGAGAGTGGCCACAAGGCGCCGCGCAGAAGACTTGAGGAACTACCCGACTTGACCGTCGCAACGACCAACCGCAACGCGGACCTCAAATCCAAGCTTTCCATTTCACCGCCCGGCGCCGTGCGCGCAGGGGCGAGTCTGCACGCGCTCTCCGTCTGATCGGCGCTCCCGCCGCCGGGGAACTGGCGAGTGAGAGCAGATGAGCAAGGAACAGGTAACGAAAGAGATTTATATCTCTTCCACGCCGCATGAGACGCGGCTGGCAATTACGGAAGACGACAACGTCGTCGAAGTCCATTACGAACGGGAAAACGAATACACGCTGGCGGGCGCCATCTACAACGGCAAGGTGACGCGCGTTCTGCCCGGCATGCAGTCCGCCTTTGTGGACGTTGGCCTGGAGCGCGACGCGTTCCTCTACGTCACGGATTTTCTGGAGGAGCAGGAAGACTCCGGCGACTTTGAGCGGACGGCGCTGCCGCCGCGCAAAGACAAGGAGCGCGAAAAAGAGCCGCGCGCCGAGGCAGGAGACAATTCCGGCGGCATTGCGATTGACGCCGCGACCGATGCCGGGCAACCACAGGAAGCCGACCGCCGCCTGCGCCGCAGACGCCGTGGCGGGCGCGGAGGAGCGCAGCCGCCGGATGCTGCCGCGGTCCCGCAGGACATAGAAGTTACGGTTGAGTCTGAGGAGCCGTTCGGCGGTCCGGGCGAGTTCGATTCTGCCGCAGCCGCGCAGAGCGAAGACGCGCAGCCGGACAGCGACCGCCGCGAGGCGCGCCGCAGCCGCTGGCGCGAGCGCCGTTCGCAGCGCACGCATTCCGATGAGCCGGACGAGCCGCAGGAAAGCGCATACGTTCCGCCCGCAGGCAGCGGACCGGTCGTGCTGCCCGGCGAGTCTCTGCGGAAGCTGCGCAAGGGTGGAACTTCCGCGGGGAGTTCAGAAAAGACAGAAGCAAAGCCGGTACTGAAGCACCGGCCTTCGACGGAAGTCGCCGCGCTGACATGGGACGGCAGCACAGATGTTCTTCCGGGCGAATCGCTGTCCAAGCGCCGCAAGCGGAACCAGCCGCAGGCGAGAGAGAAGTCCGGGCCGGTAATGGAATCGCGTCCTGCGGGCCTGTCGTCCGAATCAGCCAGTGAACCGCAACCCGGGTTCGCTGAGGCGGCGGCACACGAGCAGCAGGCGCATGGCGAGCATCCTGCCGCGGAGACTCTTGAGCATTTCGATTTCGCCGCCTCCGCCGAGGAGATGAGCGAGACGGAGGAAGTCGACGAAAGGGAACCGTCTGGCAGCGACGTTCCCGAAGCAGTAGCGCAGCCCGCGCAGGATTTTCTTCCCTCCGACGATGAATCGGTTGAACAGGCCGGCACGGAAATCCACGAGGAGTTCGAAGAAGAAGAGCAGGAACTCGAAAGCGGCTCGGCTTCGCATCGCGTTGATCCGAATCCGCCGAGCGAATTTCGCTCATGGTTTGGCCGCAAGAAGGAGCCGGAAACGGCGGACAAGATTCAGGCTTCGGAACTGAGTGAGGAAGAGATTGCCGCCGCCCGCCACAAGCTGGCGCATGACGTCGGCCACGAGCTGGCGCATCAGCCGACGACCGGGGATGAAGTTTTCCCGGCCGTGCCTGATTTCGTGACCGAGGAAGGCGAAGCGGCGAGCCATGTCGCGCACCAGCTCGGCAGCGGGCAGATTGAAGAAGAGCTGATCGAGGAAGACGAATACGACTTCGAGCCCATGCACCAGGACGGCGACGAGTCCGAACTGGAAGGCATGACCGAAGAGACGCTGGAGAGTTCCGGCGAGCTGGGCGAATACCTGCGCGACTCACAGGTGGAGCAGTCTACCGATGAGTTCGACGAGGATGCGGACAGCGAAGGCGAGGAAGAAGCCGAGCAGGAGACCATTGTGCTGGGCGATGCCGACGCCGGCGAAGACGGACAGGAAGGCCAGCCGCGCCGCCGCCGTCGCGGCGACCGTCGCGGAATTCGCAGCCGGCGTGGCAGCGAGCGGGGCAGCGACCGTGATCATGCGCCGGAGAGCGGCCGGCGGGGCGGGCCTCAACAAAGGCGGCGCAGCGCGCAGTTGAGCGATCTGCCGGTAATCACCGAACTGCTGAAGCCGGGCCAGGAAATACTCGTCCAGATTGCCAAGGAGCCGATTGCCAAGAAGGGCGCGCGCATCACGAGCCACATCGCGCTGCCGGGCCGGTTCCTCGTGTTCATGCCGACGGTCAATCATGTCGGCGTTTCGCGAAAGATTTCAAGCGACGAAGACCGGCAGCGGCTGAAACGGATCCTGCTGAGTGAAAAGGGCGATGCCGCGGGCGGATTTATCGTTCGCACGGCCGCCGGCTCTGCCAGCGAGGCTGATCTTCGCGCGGACATCCGCTTCCTGATCAATTTGTGGAACGAGATCAAGCAGCGTTCGGAAGGCGCGAAGTCTCCCGCGCTGATTTATCACGACTTGAACCTTGTGGAACGTGTGTTGCGTGACCAGGTAACGGACAAGTTCGCCGCGATATGGGTGGACACGGAAGCTGAGTATGAGCGCGTGGTGCGCTTCCTGTCGCGCTTCCAGCCGGCGCTGGTTCGTCACGTCAAGCTGTACACCAAGGAAACGCCGCTGTTTGAGCAGTTCGGCGTGCAGGAGGAAATCAACAAGGCGCTGAAGTCGAAAGTATGGCTGAAGTCGGGCGGTTCCATCGTGATTAATCAGACGGAAGCGCTGGTCGCCATCGACATCAACACCGGCAAGTACGTCGGCAAGACGGCGCGCCTGGAAGACACAATCCTGAAGACGAACCTCGATGCGATTCCGGAAATCGTGCGTCAGATCCGGCTGCGCGATCTTGGCGGCATCATCGTGATCGACTTTATTGACATGGACGATCGCCGTAATCGCCACAAGGTGATGGCCGCCCTGGAAGAAGAGTTGAAGAACGACCGCGCGCCGTCGAAGGTGCTGCAGTTTAATGATTTCGGCCTGGTCGCGATCACGCGCAAGCGCGTCAAGCAGTCGCTGGAGCGTACACTGTCGATGCCCTGCATGACGTGCGAAGGCACCGGCATGGTCAAGAACCCGACGACAGTCTGCAACGAGATCTACGTGGAGCTGCGCAAGATGCACAAGCATCTCGAGCGGCGCGACGTGATGCTGCGCGTCAATCCGGAAGTCGTGAAGCAGCTCAAGTCAAACGGGAGCAAGTGGCTGCAGGACATGGAAGAGCTGGTCGGCAAGACGATCCTGGTGAAGAGCGACCCGAGCATGGCTCCGGAAGCGTTCGATATTCACTAAGCGGTTTATGCGGTGCGAAGACCTGGAGGCGTTGCCTCCAGGTCTGCTTTTTGCGGCTGCTTGACGCCGACAGGTTGCGCGCGCAGCTGCGAGTAAATGACGAATCCGGGGATGCGGTCTACGGATCCGGGGCCGAGCGCCTGCTGAAAGAGCTGTTCATCGTGGAGCTGGTCGCAGACTACGCTGATTGAGTTCGAATTGCAGCGCGCTGCTGCTGCGATATTTTCGAGGACCCGTTCGAGGACCGGCTTTCTGAACGGGTTGAAGAAGTAGATCAGCAGCGGGCCGTCGGGGAATTCGTAATCGACAGCGTCCATGCACAACACTTCAAAGCGATTGCTGCGGCGGCTGCCGCGATAGCGTGCTATGTTGCGTTTTGCAGTTTCGGCAAACTCGCGGCAGAATTCAACGCCGATGATCTTTTCGAACGGATACTGGGCGGCGAGCAGAAGAGTTATGCCTTTGCCGCAGCCGATGTCTATGAAGGTGGTGTGCGGCGGCAGCTTCTCAGCGAGATGGTCGAAAAGCTTGCGCATGCTTTTCGGCAGCGTCGGGAAGTACATGTGCCCGAACGGCTTGTTTTCTCCGACAACCTGAACGTCGTCGAGTTTTACGCGCGTGCGCGTGTCAACCCGGTGCGAAACGTCAAACCACAGCGCGCGAAAGTGGTCCAGAAGGTTCAGGGGTAGGGCCCGCCAATCCAGTGTGAGTTAAGCTGGCGCCGATTACAGCCAGACAGGGTTGGATGCAGCTTTACACAGCGCCCGGAGGAAAACTTTTTCCAGTTCAAACTGCCTTGGAAACGGTGCTATTCGCCGACGCTTATCCCGAGCGACTTGATCTTGCGGTAGAAGTAGCTGCGTTCGATTCCGAGCGCCTCCGCGGTGCGGCTCATGTTGCCGTTGTGCTCATCGATTTTTTTCAGGATGTAGTCGCGCTCGTAGGCCTCGCGCGCCTGCAGCAGCGTCCCGCCGTCGCCTTCGCGTGTGTTGCCGCGGTAGACAAGCATCGGAAGGTTCTTGCGCTCGATGCGTTTGACCTGCGGGTTCAGGATGACGACACGCTCGATGACGTTCTTGAGTTCGCGCACGTTGCCGGGCCAGTGGTACTGCTTCAGCGCCTGCAGGGAGTCGTCGGTGATTTCCATGCGGGGACGGCCGTAGAGCTTGCCGAACTCGGCAAGAAACTCGCGCGCCAGCGGCGGAATGTCTTCGCGGCGGTCACGCAGCGGCGGTACATAAAACGGAATCACGTTGAGCCGGTAGAAGAGGTCTTCGCGGAAATTGCCGCGGGCGATTTCTTCTTCCAGGTTCTTGTTGGTCGCCGCAATCAGGCGCACGTCGGTCTGGATGCTCTGGGCGGCGCCGACCGGCAGGATGCGGCCTTCATCAAGCGCGCGCAGGACTTTCGCCTGCGTCTTCAGGCTCATGTCTCCGACCTCGTCCAGAAACAGGGTGCCGCCGTCGGCGCGTTCGAACGTGCCGCGCTTTTCGCGCGCGCCGCCCGGCAGCGCACCATGGCGATAGCCGAAGAGTTCTACCTCGATGTGGTCTTCGGGAATGGCAGCGCAGTTCAGTTCGACAAAAATCTGGCTGGCGCGGTCGCTTTGCTGGTGGATGAGCTGCGCGATCAGCTCCTTGCCGGTGCCGCTCTCGCCGAAGATGAGCACGCGGCCGTTGGTGGGCGCCATCAGTTTGATCTGCTGGCGCAGCGCCTTGGCCGGGATGCTCTGTCCGGTGACGTCGGTTTTCGGTGTCAGCTGGCGCTTGAACTCCTGGTTCTGCTCGCGCAGCGTTCGCGCCTCGATGGCGTGGCGCAGCACGAGCAATGTGCGCTCGAGCGACAGCGGTTTCTCGAGGAAGTCGAATGCGCCAAGTTTGGTTGCGCGCACCGCGGCCTCAATCGTTCCGTGGCCAGAGATCATGATGACCTCCGGCGGATGGTCGGGATGGATGGCGCGAACCTCTCCGAGCATGTCGAGGCCATCGCGTCCGGGCATCCAGATATCAAGCAGCACGGCGTCATATTCGGAATCGCGCAGAAGCGTCAACGCCTCCTCAGCAGAAGCGGCTGTTGTCGGCGCGTAGCCTTCCTCGCGCAGCACGGCTTCGAGCGAGCTGCGGATGGCCGCTTCATCGTCGACGATCAGGATGTGCTTCATGCGCTTGTGCCTGCGGTTGTTACGAGTGGCTGCGCATCTTCCGCCGCAGCCGCCTCCGCCAGGGGCAGTTCCACGATAAATCGCGTGCCCAGCGGCGTGTTTTTCTCGGCGCGAATACTGCCGTGGTGCTCCTGCACAACTTGCGCGACGATGGAAAGGCCAAGGCCGGTGCCGCGCTGCTTGGTAGAGAACCAGGGCAGAAAAATCTGCTCGCGGTCTTCTTCTGTCAGCCCATGGCCCGTGTCCGCGATAACAATTTCCGCCATGGAGCCGTCTTCGGTCAGGCTGGTTTGCACCGTCAGCTCGCGCAACAGCGAGCCCTGCATCGCCTCGGCAGCATTTTCGACCAGGTTGGCGAGAGCACGCTGCAGGCTGTTCGGGTCTGCCATGACAGGCGGCAGCTCCGGCGCCAGCTGCAGGCGAATTTCAACATCGCCGATGCGTCCCGCGAACAATCGCAGCGTATTCTCGACGATTTCATTCAGGTCCACGGCGCGCGGCTGCGCGGAAGGGAACTGCGCCAGCAGCGCGAACTGATCAACGAGCTGGCGCATGGTTTCCACGGCCGCGGTGATAGTCTTTGCGCTCTCGTCAACGCTGGTCCGGTTGTCGGCGAGAGTGTCGCGGTCTACATAGCGGCGGATGCGCTCGGCCGACAGCGCGATGGGCGTCAACGGGTTCTTGATTTCGTGCGCGACGCGTTGCGCTACTTCTTTCCACGCGGCCTGCTTCTGCGCCCGCAGCAATTCGGTCACGTCTTCGAGCACCAGAATGTAACCGCGCCGCTGCATGGAAGCGATGACCGCGGAGAGATGGAGAAGTCCCCGCGGCGAGCGGACCTCAAGCTCTTTCGAGGCAAGCCCCATGCGATTGCTGCGACGGATGAGGCGCTCGATTTCCTTCAGCGCATCTTCCGGAAAGAGGTCGCGAAGCGCGGAGCCCGTAACGGTATTCGGTGAGGACTCGGTCCCCATCAGGGAGTGGAATCCCGGATTGGCGTGGACCACGCGCCCTTGCGCGTCGAGGCCGAGGACGGCGAGCGGAATTGTATCCAGGATGGTTTCAATTTCGAGGCGGCGCGCCTCCAGGTTCCGGTTGGCGAGCGAAAGTTCCTGGGTGGAAAACTCAAGGCGCGCGCGGCTGGTTTCGAGATCGGCCGCCATCAGGTTGAACGAATAAAACAGCCGGCCGAGTTCGTTCGCAGCAACCTGGCTGATGCGGTGCCCGTAGCGGCCGGCGGCGATTTCCGCCATGGCGTCCGCCAGGGTTTCAACCGGCCGCGTGATTTGCTTTGACAGCGAAAGGGCCAGCCAGCTTGCGCCGAAGAAAACGGCGACAGTCAATGTGACGAGGATGAGCAGAAAGGTCGTGCGAACGCCGTGGCGCGCGCGGCCGAGCGCCAGGTAATCCCGCGTGCCCTGCTGGATATGCCGAATGCTGTCCGGCAGCGATGCCGGAATCGGCAGGCCGACGACGATGGTGCCATCGTCGCTGACCGGGGCGGTGGCGGTGACAAAGGGTTCGCCGCGCGGAAACTCCTGCGTCGGGATGGACAGGATGGCATCGCCGAGAGAATTTGCCTTGGCCAGCAGGATTGCCGGCAGGTTCGACTTCTGGTCACCGATGACCTGCTCGCTGGCAGCGGTGCGCGCGACGATGTCTCCGGTGGGCAGCGGCACGGTGTACGCGGCAATCGGCTGGGAACCGCGATAGACGATGGCGAAGCCGCCCTGCAGCGTCGTGCGATGGTCGCGCAATTCATCAGAAACGGACGGCGTTTGCGCATGAGCGCCGCGCCGCGCCTTGGGAGGAGCGAAGGCCGCGACGATGCCTTCTTCGCCGGCGAGGGACTCGGCCTCGGCGCGGGCGTTGTCCTTGACGTACTGGGTCAGCTCACGCGCCAGGCTGTCGGCATCTTCGCGCAGCCCGGTTACGGGAGTTGAAAACCAGCGGTCAATGGAGCGGTTCATGAGTACGTAGGAGAACAGGAACATGCTGAGCACAGGCGCAAAGCTGAGCAGCAGCGCTCCGGCCACCATGCGCGTGCGCAGCCGTGCGCCCAGGACCCTGCTGCGATTGCTGAGATAGAGCTTGATGATGTTCCGCAGCAGGACAAAAAGCAGCGCCATCAAGAGCAGGAAAGCCAGCACGGACAGCGCAATGAAGACGACAATCTGCGCGGAGCCGTGCGGATGCAGGAAGCGGAGGTTGAAGGCATTCTCCGCGCCCAGCGCCAGGAAGATGACCAGCACGAACACGCCGGTCACGATCGCGGCGGTGCGGCGGCGGCGTCGTTCCCGCGGTATGGAATCGTCGTTCGGCATCCTGAGCAAAGTATAGGCGGCGCGGCTAAACTAGCCTCGATAGTCGCTTTGGTGAACGAAGCGGCCAGGAGAGGGATTCAACCCATGCGATCGATGCAACGGTTCTTTGGAATTGGCCTGGCGGCAGCGCTTTTCACGCTGACTGGGTGCAAGAGCAACAGCGCTAACTCTGAGCAGACGCCCCAGCAGCAGTCGGCCATGCAACAGCAAACGCAGCCAATGACCGGAGCGAACGCCGGCCAGTCCAACGGCCTGCCATGTCCGGAAGGCCAGCAGCTCATGTCAGACGGGACGTGCAGCGGCTCTCAGCCGGCCCAGAACGAAGCGCCGGCACAAGCGCCTGCCGCCACGCCTCCGCCGCTGGGCGCGGGCGCGCCGCCTCCGGCAGAAACTCCTGCGCCGGCGCAGAGTGCTGCAGCGGAACCGCCGCCAGCCGCGCCTTGCCCCCACAACGCTGCCGGTTGGCGCCAGGATTCCGGTCCGGCTGCGAGCGACGCTGACAACCCGTGACACGGAAGACGGTCAGGCATTTTCCGGCACCGTGGTCCGCGCCGTAACGGTGCGTGGCACGGAACTTCTCCACGCCGGGGACCGCGTCAGCGGCGTCGTGGTGGAATCAAAGTCTCCGGGCAAGTTCAAGGGTGAAGGCGTGCTGTCCATCCGGCTGACGAATGCCGGCGGGATGGCTGTCCGGACCTCTACCTACACGGTGGTGGTCAAAGGCAAAGGCAAGCGCACGGCCGGCGTAATCGGAGGCACGGCCGTCGGAGGAGCGATTCTGGGCGGAATCTTCGGCGGCGGCAAGGGCGCGGCCATCGGCGCATTGGCCGGTGGTGGCGCCGGCACGGCGGCCGCGGCGGGAACCGGGAACAAGGAAGTGGAAATTCCCGCCGAATCGGTCATAACGTTCCGGGTCCGCTAGTCCTATGGTTGTTACGAAGGCAGCCTCGCGGCGGCCTTGCGTTTCGTCACTTGGATGGTGAATCCGAATGCCCGGCGCATCCGTCAGATAGATGGTGGATAACGAAATGTTTTCGAGTGAAAAGCCTGACCGCGAAGGCAACACGCGGCGTGGATTTCTGGCCGCGGCCGGGGCCGCAGGCCTTGGCGCGCTGATTTTCTGGCCGTACCGCAAGGGTGCCGTGGTTGCGGCAAAGACTGCTCCGCAGCCCAGCGGGCCGGTCGAGATCGTTGCGTTTACTAACGACGGCCGCCGCGGCGCGACGGAAACGGTCCCGCGCGTCGTCAAGACAGACGCGGAATGGCGCAAGCAGCTGACAGCGGGGCAGTTCGACATTACCCGGCAGGCCGATACAGAAATCGCCTACACGGGCAAGTACTGGGACAACCACGAGGCCGGCCTCTACCGCTGTATCTGCTGCGACACGGCGCTGTTCAGCTCGAAGACCAAGTTCGATTCCGGCACCGGCTGGCCGAGTTTTTGGGCACCTGTGGCGAAACAGAACATCCTGGAAGAACGCGATGCGAGCTTCGGCATGGTGCGGACCGCGGTTGCCTGCGCCCGCTGCGATGCCCACCTGGGCCACGTATTCAACGATGGTCCGGAACCTACCGGTCTGCGCTACTGCATGAACTCCGCGTCGCTGAAGTTCTATCCGTCGCCGCAGGCGTAGCCAGCGGTCGGGGGAATTACCAGAGCCGGCGAATGCCAAATACATCGAACATGGCTTCGTTGCTGACAAGGGCCATATCTTCGGTCAGCGCCTGCGCAATCAGCATGCGATCGAATGGGTCTTTGTGATGCCTGGGGCTGGCTGCAGAGGAGGCTCCCGGCGTTTCGGCCGACATGACAGGTTCCGGCTTAGAATCAGGGAAAATGTCCAACACTTTCTCCATCGGCAACGTCGAGGTCGGCTCCGGAAAGCTGTTTTTGATTGCCGGGCCCTGCGTCATCGAGTCGGAAGCGCATGTCCGCACAATGGCGGAGTCGGTGCAGCGCATCACGAGCGATCTTGGGGTGCCTTACATCTTCAAGGCGAGCTATGACAAGGCCAACCGGACGTCTGTGATCAGCTATCGCGGCCCGGGGATCGACGACGGCCTGCGGATTCTAAAGGCGCTGGGGAAAGACACCGGTCTGCCGGTCCTGACCGATGTCCATACGCCACAGGACTGCGAGGCAGTCGGTGAAGCGGTGGACGTCATCCAGATTCCGGCTTTCCTGTGCCGCCAGACGGACCTGTTGATTGCGGCCGCGCAGACGGGCAAGGCCGTCAACGTGAAAAAAGGCCAGTTCGTTGCTCCCCAGGACATGCGCCACGCCGTGCAAAAGGTGGCGGACGCGGGTGGCGACCGTGTTTTTCTGACGGAGCGCGGCGCAAGTTTCGGCTACGGCAACCTGGTGGTGGACATGCGGTCGCTGGCCATCCTGCGCGGGTTCGCGCCGGTGGTGTTCGACGGAACGCATTCCGTGCAGATGCCTTCTGCCGCCGAGAAAGATGGAGCGGCGGTCAGCGGCGGCCAGCCGCAGTTCATTCCTGTGCTGACGCGCGCGGCAGTTGCGGCCGGGGTGGACGGCCTGTTTCTCGAAGTCCACGACAATCCGGCCTGCGCGCTGTCGGACGGCGCAAATGCGCTGCATCTCGACCGGCTGAAGCCGCTGCTCGAAGAGCTGCTGGAGATCCACGCCTTGCGCCAGCGCCACGCGACTCCGCTCGTAAGGCAAAAAGAACGGCGGCCACTATCGGCCGCCGTTTGTTCCCGACTAGCGGGAGTTATCTGGCTGGTTTGTCGGACACCGCCTCGGGACGGGCGATACCGGCATGCACCACTGCGCGCCATTGGGTTTGCGCGTTGCCGGCTTTGTCTTGACCTGGTATTTGCCGTATTTGTACCTGTTCTGCAGCTTGTCTTCGTGGTCGGTGATGTCCGCGAGGCGTACAGCTTTCGAGCCCAGCGGCTTCGCGACAATGCGGTAGCTGAACGGAATGCTGCTTGCGCCGCCGCCCTGCTCGTGAACCTCAAAGCCTGCAGCCGACATACCGGTGACATACAGACCTTTGGATTCACCTTCCGGAGTGAGGAAGACGTGAAAATCTCCCGGCTGGATGCTGGCCGCAAAGTCAGACGCCAGGCTGATGCGCGCGACGCCTTTTACAAGCCTGCCGGAGCCGAAGTCTTCCATCCAGTCTTCTGTGCTTCGCACCGCGTACGACTTGCGGAGACGCTCATCGGCGCCGCGGACTGAGCCGCTGACGGTTCCACTGCAGCTCAGATTTGCGTCGCCGTCGATCGGCGCAATCGCTTCCATTGGCGTTGAAGACGGTCAACGGCGCGCTGACCGATCCCCCGGTGGTGTCGTTATTTCGGATGTAGACGGTATAGAAGCCATCGTTTGGACTGTCGTTGACAAACGCTGCGGCGGTAGACTCGTTGGCGGTGCCAAGGACCCCGGCATCGCGGCGCCCGTTGTCTGATCGAACCCGTCTGCGCCTGAGTCTCCCCATACGCCCGGTGACTCAAAGAAACCGTTCAGCAGGCCTGTCGCACTCCGGAGACGGTAGTCCCGTATACGCCGGCGCCGATGCCGGCACCCGGATTGGTTCCGACAACACCGAATGCATCCGGGCTGGCGACCTCGCCAAGCACTCCATCCCCGCTCCCGGAAGTGTTCGTGGAGATTCCGGCCACGCCCACGATTCCGCTGCTGCCGTAAACGCCCCCGCCAGAGGCGGATGTATTGGTGAACTGAGCGCTGTAGAACCCGGGGTCACTGTAATTCTGCGCCACAAACCCGTTGAATTGCGTTGCTGCGCTATAGGTGTTGGTGCCGGTCCAAGTATTGTTCCCAGCCAGAGTGACCATGCCGGAGAACGTCTGGCCGGAAGCGAAGGTCACAGCTTTGGTGAAGGCGTTGGACCCGCTGAAGGAGTTGTCTCCGGTCAGCATCGCCGTGCCGGTAAACGTCTGGCCAGAGGCGAACGTTACTGCCTTGGTGAAGGCATTCGTCCCGCTGAAGGAGTTATTGCCGGCCAGCGTGGCTGCGCCGGGGAACGTCTGACCAGAGGCGAACGTTACTGCCTTGGTAAAGGCATTCGTCCCGCTGAAGGAGTTATTGCCGGCCAGCGTGGCCGTGCCGGGGAACTTCTGCGCGCTTGTAAATGTAATGACCTTGTTGAACGTGTTTGTTCCCGTCATGGTATTGTTTCCGGCCAGTTGCGGATAGACCGTGTTCCCCGCGGACAGCAGCCCGTTGACCGCGGTGCCGGCGAAGTTGCCGTTGACCGTAAGGTTCCCGGTGATGGTCTGGTTGCCATGGAAGCTGTTGGCTGCGGCCAGCTGGGCATAGGCTGCATTGCCGATCGATTGCAGGTAGCTGGTGTTCAAACCGAGCGACACCGTGGGGCCGGTTCCGCCGCCGGTGATGCCGCTGCCCACATTGATCTGCGTGATGGCGGTTCCGGTGGCCGGCTCGCTCTTCATCTGGAAGTCGCTCACCTCATGGCCGCCGAGGGTCTCGGCATCCACGGCCTTTAACGCGTAGGGAACGCCCGCGAGTAGAGTGCGGGGCTTCTCCACGCCGGAAACCTGCGGCGCCACCCAGCGCGCGTCGCCCTTGGCGAACAGGTCCTGGGGAAGGCCGCCTGCGGTTTCCGCGCCCAGCAGCACGGTATATTTGCCATCCGTGCCGACGGATACCTGTTGCGTTTCGCTCCACAGAGCTTCACCGCCGGTTTGCCCGCCGTACAGGGAGAAACGGACTGCAACGGTCGTGCCGGCTGCGTCCGGCATGGATCCCGTGTAGCGGACAAGGCGCGGCGCGACGGGAGTTGCGGCACCGGAGGAGGTAGAGGTTACAACTGCGTCCTGCGCTAGCGACGGAACTGCTAAGGCTGCCGATGCAGCCATCAATAGGAAGGCCTTCATAACGCGCATTTGGAACTCCTTCAAGCGTGATAGTCGTGGGGCCCGCTCCCGAGGGGGAGGAATGTTGATTGCTAGGCACACTACGCAGTCACGAAGGATTTGTACAGATTACTGTGACAAATTTGCGCAAGTTTCTTGATTGGGCATTCACAAGCGACTACTCATGTCGCGCAGTCGAGAATGCATTTCTATATCGGAAGCAAAAAAAGGGCCCTCCGCTAGGAGGGCCAATCTGCCTTGGTTCTCTCGTGTGTGAGAGCTTTTTAGGTCGCCTTCGTTGGCATGCAGAACTCTAGGGCTCTGTAGATGCCGTGGTTGTAGCGTTCGGATGCGACGCAGACGTCCCGGGGGATGGTGCGGAATTGGACGTCTGCGTCGCACCGATGTCTGAGCCCGTCGCGGGGGACGACTGGCTCAAGGCGGCCAAACTGTTGTGCAACAGCGTTACTTCTACGACGCTGCCGCGGGGAACCTGAAGGTCGGCGGGACGGACGCTGCCGTAGCCGAGCTTGGAGATGCGGTAGAGGGGCACGTCATGCTTTGCCACCAGATAACGTTCGACCGAATCCGCCATCTTTTCTGAAAGGGCTGCGCCGGCGGTGCCGCGCGCTGCCGTGAAGCCCTGGACCTGAAGTACGTAGCCTTTGTCGTTCGCGAGCTGCTGGGCGAACTCGTCGAGCTTGCGGCGTGCTGTTGGTCCCAGCGTTGCGGAACCCGCTGCGAACCTGATCTCGACGGAAGCGGCCTGGCTGTAGTTGTCCAGCCCGTTGACGGTGCCGCGGAGCGAAGCCGCCTGGGCAGAAGCCTGGTCGGCCGTGCCCTGCGCGTTCCGCGCTGTGTTGCCTGCATTGACTGCAGCCTGGTTCGCGGCGTTGGCTGCGTCGGACGCACGGCGGATGCCGGCGGTTGCGCGCGCATCGGTGTCGCGGATATCGTTCGTGTTCTTTGCCGTTACGTAATCCAGCTCGTTTTCACGCTCTTTGATGGGGTCCACCTGCCGTTTTACCCACTTCTTGCGGGCAAAGGGATTCATGTGGCCCCAGAAGCCTTCATGCGACTGCTGGATGGGTTGGGAAGACGTGGCCTGGGTGCTGTCTGCACTTTGCGGGGCGGCTGCCTGCGCGAAAGCGGCAGAAGAAACACTGACGCTTATCGCGAGGAGGGAAATCGGCAGTGCGCGGGGAAGGGCTCGCATTGTGACCTGAAGTAGTGCAAGCCCCGTGCCAAAGTGAATCCGTGCGCTAATAATGTTATAAACAGTTGATGGCAAAGAACTTGTCTTGAAAGGCCTGCCACCAGTCATTACGATTGCTGTCTTGACTGAGCGCGCATAAATTGCGAATCGCGCAAAAATTACCTGCTAGTCGGCCGCGGTCTGGACAATGGTCAACTGCGGCAGCGACTGCGCCCACATGGCCGAAACATGGTCGAAAACCAGCCGGAAATCTGCCGTTTCGCCGGGCTTGAGCGGCATTTTCGCCAGCGGTACGGAATCGACGTACGGCTCACGCGCCCGGATGCGGGTCAGCGGCACAGCTTCCTTCTGCACCATTGTGTTGTCGGCGTCGCGAAAGACGACCTGCACGACCGCGCCCGTGATCGTCTGGCTGCCGGTGTTTGTAAGCGTGCCGTCTATATAGGTAGCTGTGTTGCCGGCAAAGCTGTCTGCCTCGCTCATTTGCAGGTTCGTGATGGGAAGCTGCGCGGCATAGGGAGCAGGCGGTGCGAGTTCCGGCCCGCGGAATGCCGCTTCCGGGCGGCTGTGGCGTCCGGCAACGGCAAGCACAACCAGGGCGATCAGGATGCCGCTGGCCGCGATACCAACCGGAATCCACGGGAACTTCGATTCCGTGGCTGCGGTTTGCGCGGCAAAGCTGGGAATGCGTGCGTCGCGATCCGTCTCCGGGGTGCTGTCGGCCATCGGCACGATTCTACCTCTGCCCGGACACGTTCCGCCTTGCTGCGCGGTCCAGAATGGTTACTGTCTCCACACCCTGGCACGAAAGTTCGCGCAACTTTCATCCGAAACTGCCGATTGCATCGTTATGCAGGTAGAGGAGACACATGCCATGCGCACGCGCCGTCAAGCTGACATTGCCTACCAGGCCGGGATCGCAGCCTTTGTGCTGCTCGCCCTGGGGTCGCTGTTCGTTTTCTAGAGACTGAAGAGCGTCTCCGGGAACTTTAGAAAAGCGTCGACGGAACTTATTTGACGCGGCCCACTGGCGCTACTAGCGTAGAGAGCGGCCCCGATCCTTCCCACTTTCTCAAGGGCTGGAGTATCGCCATGCGTCGTCTTCTTTGCGCGGCCCTTCTGCTGGCCGCCATGTTCTCCGCACAGTCTGCCCTGGCCGGGACCATCGGCACCAGGACCGCTGTCACGGCGACACCAACAGCGGTGGTCGAAGGCGCGACGATTACATTCACAGCGACGGTCACGCCGGACTCCGGCACGGAGCAGCCGACGGGAAGCGTGAATGTCTACCTCGGTTCGACGCTCGAATTCAGCATCCCGCTGAGCAATGGCAAGGGCAGCTTTACGGCGCCGAGCTCCGGCATTCCGGCGGGTGCCTATACGCTGCAGGGGCAGTATGCCGGTGACAGCACGTTCGGGGCTTCGAGCGGAAGCGTTCAGGTGGACATCAAGTCGCCGACCACCGTGGCGACGCAGGCCGTGCCGAACCCGGTCGTTGCCGGGGAGAACATCACACTGCAGAGTACGGTCACGTCGTCTGACGGCGGCGGTAACGCGGGCGGCTCGATGAGTTTCTATGTTGCCTCCACGCTGCTGGCTACCGTCAACGTGTCAGCCAACGTGGCGACGCTCAAAGCTTCCAGCAGCGGCTATGCGCCGGGAACGTACCCGGTGGTAGCGAAGTACAGCGGCGACAACCTGCACGGCGCGTCGCAGTCTTCACCCGTCAACGTGGTATTGCAGGCGGCAGGCGGCACGGCCTGCGGCACAGGCAGCGAGAGCCTGCTGCTTGGCACGTACGTGTTTTCCATGGACGGCCACAGCTCCGGGAACGAGACACCGTATTTCATTGCCGGCGCATTTGTAGCCGACGGCAGCGGCGGCATCGAGGGCGGGGAGCAGGACATCAACACGTACCACTCGTTTCAGCACGAATCGATTTCCTCGATCAGCAGTTACAGTGTCGGCGCGGACATGCGCGGCTGCCTGACGCTGGCTGCCGCGGGCACGTCTCACACCTACCGGTTCGCGCTGTCGAATATCGGAGCGCAGACGGCGGGCACAGCATTCTTCGGCCGCATCATCGAGTTCGACGATACGAACGGCTCCGGGACGCGCGCGACCGGAGGCATGATCCAGAACACCGTGTCGCAGCTGGGACTGTCGAACCTGCAGGCGACGTACTCGCTCGGTGTTGACGGGTTCGGCGGCAGCGGCTCGATTGGACGCGCGGGCCTGATCGGGAATTTCGCCATCAGCACCTCGGGAGCAATTTCCACCGGCATCACGGACAGCAATTTCGAGGGAACAGAGCTGCTGGACCAGGCGATGTCGAATGCGTCGCTGACGAGCATCGACGGATACGGCCGCTCCGTGCTGACATTCACCTCGGCGCAGGGGCAGACATTCTCCTTCGCCGCGTACGAAATCAATCGCGACCATTTCTTTGTCGTCAGCAGCAATGCGAGCGGTTCCGTGCCGGTGATGGACGGGGAGATGCACTATGCGGCCACGGGCTTCACGGCGAGCAACCTGTACCCGACGTGGGTGGAACATCTTTCCGGCACCACGCCCAACGCAAGCAGCTATGAGCAGGTGCTGGCGCGGACGGTGTTCAACACAGACGGAAAGTACAGCAGCACCCGCTATGAGTACAGCAATGGCTCGGCTTCGACGGTGACAGACAGCGGGTCGTTTACCGTGAGTTCCGCCGGCCGGGTTGTGCTGAACAGCTCCGCAGGAGGCACGCCGGAAATTCTGTACATGTTCTACAAGGGGTCCACGTCATTTCCCTCCGAGGGTGCGTATGTGCTGGGCCTTGAGTCGCCGCTGGCTGTTTCCGGCTCGGCGGACGAGCAGGTTGCAAACAGCTACAGCGACAGCGCGCTGGCCGGTTCCTACGTCTTTGGGCACGACGTGCTTCTTGAAGGGACAGAGAACGCGGAAAGCGGGGAAGGAACTCTGAGCTCGGCGGGCACACTGACCGGGACCGTGGACAAGAGCGGCAGCAGCGGTTTGACACCGGATGCCGCGCTCTCCGTTGGGCCATTTGACTTTAGTTCGACCGGCGTGAGCAGCGGGTCGGGGCTGACGGCGATTGCGACGGGGTCAGATATCTATGTGCTGGTGGAGAACGGCGAACTGAATCCTCTGTTCGACCTTGGGCTGCAGTAGGCGGAGCCGGCCCGCAAAGTCAGCCGCGGAAGCGTTCGCCGCCGAAGCTGGCTTTCTTGACGGATTCCCGCCAGTCCATGCCGCGCATTTCGAGGACGACGCACATTTCCTGGAGCCTGCTGCGCATGCGGTCGCCGATGCGGTCGCCGAGCGTTTCTTCACGCACCTGCCGCGCGAGCTGCGGTTGTGCCCCGGCCGAGGGCAAGTTGGCATAGTTGGTCGTCAGGATGGTTGTGCGCTTGTCGTTGTAGCGCGTATTGAGAATGTGCGCGACCGTGTCCCACACCCAGTCGGTGGGTTTGGATGCGCCGAGTTCATCGAGGACAAGCACTTCGGCTTCGAAGACCGGCTTCAACACTTCGAGTTCCGTCGAGGCGACCTGCGCGTTGTAGCTGTTCTGGATTTGCTTGAGCAGATCGCGGTAATCACAGAAGAGCCCGGTGGCGCCCTTGTCGCGGACAAGGGCCTCGAGGATTCCGACCGCGAGGTGGGTCTTGCCAACGCCGACTGTGCCGACGAGCAGCAGTCCTTTGCCTTCCGTATAGCTTGGATAGTCGCGGACAAACGCGCGCGCCGTCATGGCGGCATGCGTGACGGAAGCGTCGGAGCCGCGGAATTGCGCTTCGAAGTTGTCGAGGGAGCAGTGTTCGTAGCGGCGCGGGACCTGCGCCATTTCCATCACGCGTGCCATGCGCCGCTGCGCCCGGCACGAGCACGGCACGGCCACGCGGACCGGCGTCGCGCCGAGGACTGCCATGCCGGTCGCGTCTTCCGGCAGGCGTTCTTCAACGCGCAGGCCGGTGTCATCGCAGAGCGGACACGTCGCGGTGGCGGGTTCAGCAGGCACAGGCGCTTCCTTTTCTGTTCGTTCGATGTCGGCCGGCGCGGCTTTGCACCTTTTGTGCGGGGTGCGGCATCGAACCAGCGTCCGGAGAAAGTCTGGCGAACCCTTTCAGGGTAGGCCACGCGGGGCCGGATGGCACGCTCAGAAAGCGTTGCCCGCTGCGGAAATTGCGGATAAAATAGAAAGACCGCCCGGAGCACGCGGGCGAGGCACAAGTTTCAGCCGGGAAATTGCCCCGGCAACCACGAAAGGTCACAGTTATGCCAAAGCAGGGAATTCATCCCGCCTACACGATGATGCGCGTCCATTGCGCGTGCGGCAACCAGTTTGAAACCCGCAGCACCCACAAGGGCGACCTGTCGGTTGAAATCTGCTCCAACTGCCACCCGTTCTTCACCGGCAAGCATAAGTTGATGGACACCGCGGGCCGTGTCGAGCGCTTCCGCCGCAAGTACGACAAGCCGGCCGCGACGGCCGCCGCGAAGTAATCGCTCCTCCGGAACGCGAAGGCTCTCGCTTCGGCGAGGGCCTTTGTTTTGCCTCGCAACTGGAACACAATCAAGTAGCGTCATGCAGAAGCACTGGGACAATCCGCGGGAACACTCCATGCCCGCGCACGCGCGGGTGCCGGCGGAGATGCGCATCGCCGACGTTCGTGTTACGCCGGCGACGGTGCTCGCGCCGATGGCCGGCGTTACAGACACGGTCTTCCGCCGCTTTATCCGCAATGCGAGCCTGTTTTCTGTCGAGAGCGCAAGCGACGCGGCGCAGCATTCCGTGGACCAGGCGATTACGAACCAGCAGTCCGGCTGCGGACTGCTGATGACGGAGTTCACCTCCGCCGACGGGCTCGCGCGCATGCGCGAATCGAAGCGCAAGCGCTACCTCACGTTTTATGAAGACGAGCATCCCATTGCCGCGCAGTTGTTCGGCTCGAACCCGGCGACGCTGGCCGATGCCGCGCGCATTGTCGAGGACTGCGGCTTCGACACGGTTGACCTGAACCTCGGCTGCCCGGCCAAGCGCGTCACGAGCTGCAATGGCGGTTCGGGGCTGCTGCGCGATCTGCCGAAGATCCAGGAATTGTTCCGCGCGATCCGTGCCGCGGTGACGATTCCGTTCACGGTGAAGTTCCGCATGGGCTGGAACGACGACCACATTGTCTGCGTTGACCTGGCGAAGATGGCCGAGAGCGAAGGCCTGAATGCGGTTGCGCTGCACGCCCGCACGCGCGAGCAGGGCTACTCCGGACAGGCGCGCTGGGAGTGGATTGGCGCGATCAAGGATGCGGTGACGATTCCCGTGATCGGCAACGGAGACATTCGCACGCCGGAAGACGCCTGCGCGCTGATTGACCAGACCGGCTGCGATGCTGTGATGATTGGCCGCGCCGCGCCGGCGAATCCGTGGATCTTCCGGCAGATTGCGCAGTACACCGCGACAGGCCGCTACGATTCGCCCCGCGAGCAGGACCGCTACGCGATGATTCGCACGTATTTCCAGATGCTGCTTGATGAAGTCGCCACGGAAGAGAATCCTGGCGACGTCAAGAACATGGCCGAAGCGACAGGAAAGATGAAGCAGTTCGCGAGCTGGTTCACGCATGGCGTGCCCGGCGGCGCCGCGCTGCGCAAAGCGATTTACGAAGCAAAACGGGGGGACGAGATTCTGGGCGCGGTGGATGCGTTCTTTGCAGCGAGGAGCGAGCAGGAGCTTCAGCCGGCCTGATTGCTGCGTTTGCGCCATGTGCCGCGCAGTGTCGCGCGCCAGCGCTCGTCAATTCCGGCTAACAGCCACGGCACGCGCGGCGAGAAATACTTCAGCACGGTTTCGTTTTTCGGATGCACCCGCAGCGCCGGCCCCGCAAGAACCAGCAGCGGCTCGACGCGCGCGAGATTCTGGCCGCGGAAGTAGCCCCGCGTTACGAACTCGCTTGGTTCCGCACGGAGATGGTGGTGCCGCACGCGGATCCAGTAGTCCAGGCCCTGCAGCGGAAGCTGCATATCTTCCTGCGCCTTCACTTCAACGATTGCGAGCTGGCCGTCGCGGGTTCGCGCGAGCAGGTCGATCATGCCGCGGTCTTCGGCTTCAAATGCCGCGACCTGTGCGTAGACTTTCGAGCCGCGCAGCGACTCATCGAGCACCTCCGGCGCGGTCTTCAATTGCGAGACGAGCCATGCCTCCGGATGCATGCGGTAGAGCGGATTGTTGGCACTTCCTTCGGGGGTGCGATGTTCGCGCAGCCGCGCGAGCAGCGAGCGGAAGAGTTCGCCCGTGTCAGCGTCCAGCACGGTTTCATTTGGCCCTGCGCCGAAAACGACTTCTTTGGCATGCGAAATGTATCCGCCGTCGGTGCGGACACGCGCCCGCGCAAACACGAGCCCGTGCAGCCGGAACGCAACTTCGCCTGCCGTGACGACGCCAACTTCACATTCCGGAACAAGCGCGCGGACCTGCTCGACTTCCGTCGCGAACCGCGCCACCGTAGACGTTTCGTCCGGCGCCTGCATGAGCCGCGTCTGCAGGTTGCCGCCATCGCTCGCCGGAATTGCTGTCAACTCTTCCGAGAACTCGTCCAGTTCGAAGAGTTCCCACTTCGCCGCATCGTGATCGAGCCAGCCGATGCGCGCGGCCGTCAGCCGCGAACGTCCCGCCGGCACAATTACGCGGAGGCCGCCGATCAGGCGCTTCTCGCCGGCCGAGTCGCGCAGGCTGTCGAGCCACAGGATTCCCGTGGTCAGCACGTCTTCGACGGCATCACGCGTTTCATTTTCTGAAATCGCAACCAGGGCCATAACGCTTGTTCCGCGGCGCATCTCGGCGCGCACATACGCCGGCCCGAAGCTGCGTGTCAGGTCGGCCCTGGTGCGAATGTCCTCGAGTTTCCAGCCGGGGAACTCGCGCTCGAGAACGCGGGAGAGCATGGCAACGTAGCGCTCGCGCTTCGCCTGCTCCTCGCTGGCGACGCGGCGTCTGGTTTCCGCGGAGAGTTCCAGCGGGACCGGCTTTGCCTGACCGAAGCGCGACGCACTCAGGAACAGAGTGCCCTTGCGCTGCCGCAGGCCGACGATGCGGCGAACGATGTTGCGGTCCGCGTTCCAGACCTGCAGGACGCACTTGCCGCGGTCGGTCTTCACCGAATACTTCGCGCGATCCATGGCGAACAGCGCCTTGCCTTCTTCGGCCAGGACGGCAGCTGGGAACTCTGCGAGGAACGCCTCCAACGCCTGCGCCAGCTCCTCCGGCAGCGGCGCGGCTTCGGTCACCATCCCATGCGCGCGCGCAGCGCCGTAATGTGCGCGGTGTGGTGCCTGGAATGCCACGCGTACAGCGCGAGGTTAGTCGCGAGCGACATGCGGCCGCGCTCCGGATGCACAAAACCACGGCCCGCCCAGTCGTGCTCCGCGATGGAGTTGAATACTACAGTCAGCCGCGCGTGCATGCCCGCGAGCAGGCCGAGTGAGACCTGCACCGGCATGGTGCGGGAGTCTTCCATCTCCGCCCAGGCCGCCTCTTCGTAGGCGACGATGGTCGGCCAGTCTTCAGTCAGCGCCAGCTTTACGCGGACGTACATATTCATGTGGCTGTCGGCGACGTGGTGGACCGTCTGCCGCACCGTCCAGCCGCCATCGCGATATGGAGCGTCGAGCTGCTCGTCGTTGAGCCCGCGGATGGCGCCGCGCAGAGCGTCCGGAAGGCCGGCCAGGATTGCGATCTGCTGCTCGCGGGCTTCCATGCCGGTGGCGACGGTTGCCGGGTCAAACCGGCCGACTGGATAGCGAAGGTCTTCCACTGCAACGCTCATAGTCAATCGGAAGTTACCACACCGGGTGGCAGCGCCTCCAAGGTACCAGGCGTCCGCATCTTCCCGGCCGCGAACGTGTCTAATTAAACAGCACTTTTCATCAGCAAAAAGATTGACAGGCAACCTACACTCAGAAGCAGGAGCCCTTCCCCCGTTGACAACAGCCGCACCGGAAACTTTCGGCCACAAGCAATTCTTTTTCGACAAGCTGCATTTGTCGGAGCGCATTTTCGAGCGCGTGCTGGGCGAGGCGCTGTCGGCCGGCGGCGACTACGCTGACCTTTACTTCGAATACGTCACGTCCACGTCACTGATGGTGGACGAGAGCATGGTCAAGACGGCGAGCCAGGGAGTGAGCGCGGGCTGCGGCATTCGCGTGCTGAGCGGCGAGCGCACGGGCTTTGCCTACACCGACGACCTGTCGCTCGAGAAGCTGCTGCGGGCGGCGCGCACAGCAGCGCTGATCGCCAATGGTCCGGCCCAAGCAACGGTCGCCGGATTCAACGAGACG
This sequence comes from uncultured Acidobacteriaceae bacterium, assembly GCA_963848685.1. GTDB lineage: Bacteria > Acidobacteriota > Terriglobia > Terriglobales > Acidobacteriaceae > CAWKED01. The sequence goes on from CAWKED010000001.1 coordinate 857,721, forward strand.
CGTACGCCTTCTCTGTACCCGATTGCCGGCGCGACGGCGGACGCCGATGTAGCCGCGAAGCTCCAACTGCTGCTGCGGGCGGACCGCGCGGCTCGCGCGTGCGACCCGCGCATTCTGCAGGTGCGGGCCAGCTTCTCTGACGAAATGCGCCGCATCCTCGTTGCCGCTTCTGACGGGACCTTTGCCAGCGACACGCAGCCGCTCGCCCGCATGAGCCTGTTCGTGCTGGCGCGCGACAGCCAGAACACCGCGCGCGGCACCAGCGGCGGCGGCGGACGTGTGTCGCTCGATTTCTTCGCGGGCGAAAAGTCTCCGGAATATTTCGCCCAGGAAGCCTGCCGACAGGCCCTGCTGCAACTGCATGCCGTGCCTGCGCCGGCCGGCGATATGGAAGTGGTTCTTGGCCCCGGGTGGCCGGGCGTTCTGCTGCATGAAGCCGTTGGTCACGGGCTGGAGGCAGACTTCAACCGCAAGAAGACGTCCGCGTTTGCCGGATTGATGGGCCAGCTCGTCGCCAGCCCGAAAGTGACGGTGGTGGACAACGGCACGCTGCGCAATCGCCGGGGCTCGCTGAATGTGGATGACGAAGGCGTTCCCACGCAGGAAACCGTGCTGATCGAGAACGGCGTATTACGTAACTTTTTGAGTGACAAATTGTCGTCGCGCCTGACCGGCACGGCGAACACCGGCAACGGCCGGCGGGAAAGCTATCAGTGCATCCCGATGCCGCGCATGACCAACACCTACATGCTCGCGGGCGAGGATGAGCCGGCGGACATCATCCGTAGCGTCAAGCGCGGCCTGTACGCGGTGAACTTCGGCGGCGGCCAGGTGGACATCACGAACGGCAAGTTCGTCTTCTCCGCGAGCGAAGCGTACCTGATCGAGGATGGCAAGATCACCGCTCCGGTCAAGGACGCGACGCTGATCGGCAACGGGCCGGAGGCGCTGAAGTATGTCTCCATGGTCGGCCACGATCTGAAGCTCGATGAAGGCATCGGCACCTGCGGCAAAGACGGGCAGAGTGTGCCGGTTGGGGTAGGGATGCCGACCATCAAGCTTGACCGCATGACGGTGGGCGGGACGGGACATTGAGTTCGTCGGCCATTTGGGCGGAGCAGGTCGTGTCCTCGGATTTTTCGCAGTTCGCCGAAGGGATCGTGAAGCGCGCTCTGCGTGCCGGCGCTTCTGATGCCGAAGTAGTTGTCCGCGAGGGCGATGAATTCTCCGTCACGGTGCGGCTTGGCGAAGTTGAGGAATTGCAAGACGCCGGCTCGCGCGCGCTTGGGCTGCGTGTTTTTCTTGGGCAGCGGACGGCGAGCACTTCGACTTCCGATTTTTCTGAAGAGGGCATCGCGCAGCTTGTCTCCGGCGCCGTTGCGCTGGCTGAAGTTTCGAGCGAAGACCCGCACGCCGGGCTGCCGGATGTTTCCGCGTTCGGCAAGCTCGGCACCGACCTTGCGATGTTCCACGAAGACATCTACTCGCTGCCCGTCGAAGGGCGCATTGCTCTCGCGAAGCGCACCGAGCATGCGGCGCTGTCACTGGATCCGCGGCTGACGAATTCGCGCGGCGCCGATTTTTCGGCTTCGACGGGACTGCGCGTGCTCGCGAATTCCCGCGGCTTTGTTGGCGAATCCCGGCGCAGCTCGTGTTCGTTGTCGGTGTCGCCGATTGCCACCCAGAACGGGGAGATGCAGCGCGATTACTGGTACTCGTCTGCGCTGTCGCTGGCGCAGCTTGATACGCCGGAGAACATCGGGCGTATCGCGGCCGAGCGCACGCTGCGGCGGCTCGGCGCGCGGCGCGTTCCCACGCAGCGCTGTCCGGTTGTCTTTTCGCCGGAGATGACCCGCACCTTGCTTGGCGACATTCAGTCCGCCGTGAATGGCGACGCCATTTATCGCGGAGCGTCGTTCCTGGCGGGCAAGCTGGGTCAGAAAATCGCCGGCGATAACGTAACTATGTATGACGATGGCACCATGCCGGGCCGCTTCGGCTCGGCGTATTTTGACGGCGAAGGCCTGGCGCCGCGGCGTACTCCGGTCATCGAGCGCGGGATATTAAAAAGTTATCTGCTGAATACCTATACAGGGCGCAAGTTGGATATGCCTTCGACTGCCAACGCTTCGCGCGGACTGGCGGGAGCTCCCGGAATCAGCGGCCATAACTTCTATCTCGAAGCGGGCGAATGTACGCCCGAGCAGTTAATCGGCGATGTGAAAGCCGGCCTGTATCTCACCGGCCTTATGGGGTTTGGCGTCAACCTGGTTACGGGAGATATCTCGCACGGCGCCAGCGGCCTCTGGATTGAAAATGGCGAGTTAACGCACGCGGTCGAGGAGATAACGATTGCCGGCAATCTGCAACGAATGTTGCAGAATATCAGCGGTATTGCCAACGACCTGGAGTTCCGGTCTGCAACTTCCGGGCCATCTTTGCGCATTGAGGGTTTAACTCTCGCCGGCGGCTAACTACATTTGTTTGTATGAAGCGTTTTTCCCTGGGAGTAATTCTTGCTCTTGCGTGTGTGCCGTCCGTTCCGGCGCAAATGCGGGTGTCCTATAACCCGTCTGCAACGTTCACGCTGGAAGCTGCCAACATAGTGCCGCGCCTGGCGGAACCCGTGCCGGTGCGTTTGCAGGCCGGCTCGCCGGTGCGAAGCATCGCAATTACGCAGAAACAGGATGGCTGGGCGCACACTTCGCGTCCCGACATTGCTGACCTGGGCAACGGCTGGAAGGGCATCACGGTTGTTCCACGCCGCCTAGGGGATGTCGACGTGAGCGTCAGCGCGCTGCTGGCGAATGGCCTGATCGTCGAGCGCGGCATGCGGCTGCATGTTGAGCTGCCGGAACAGTCGCCCGTCAGCTTCCACGGCACCCAGAATGATCTGCTGCTGCTCGGACGCGGCGGCAAGGCTTCGCTGACTCCCGTGGCGCGCTTCCGCGGACTGGACCAGGATGTGCCGCTCGCGCCGGGCGATGTTCAATATCAAGTCGTGACGGATGCGTATGACGTTTCGCCGCCGCCAATCTCGGTGGATTCCGATGGCACGGTGCACGCCGTTTCGCGGGGCACCGCGCGCGTGAAAGCGACATTCATGGGCGTGACCAGCGTGAGTACGGTCCGCATCCTGCCTGCGCTCGGCAAATAAGACGCCAATGTGGATGCCTCGTAGAATCGAGGCGTGTTCGCCCATTCTGTCGAGCTCGACCCTGCGGCGCTGGAGGAGTCACTAACTCAGCTTCCCGCCCGCCGCGGCGTGTTTGCGCTTGAATTTGGCGGCGCGGCCGAGCCTTACGTAACCCAGACGAGCGATATCCGGCGTCGCGCACGCCGGCTGCTGGAAGCGCCGACTGCATCGAGCAGGCGGCTGAGCCTGCGGGCACACGCGCAGCGCATTTCCTATGCGTGCACCGGCTCGCAGCTCGAAACCACGCTGCTGCTATGCCGCAGGCTGCGCGACCCGCGCCAGCGGCTGAAACTGCGGCCGCCGCCGCTCATTCGTTTCGCCATTGAGAACAGGTATCCGCGCGGCTATGTCTCCACTCGCCTGTCTCTGCGCGCCGCGGACAATTTCTTTGGCCCGTTCGCGTCGCGGGTTGCGGCGGAGAATTATCTTGAGTCCGTCCTGGATTTGTTCCTGCTGCGCCGCTGCCAGCCTGATCTGCTTCCTGATCCGGCTTTCCCCGGCTGTATTTATTCGGAAATGCACAAGTGTCTTGCGCCGTGTTTTGCCGGATGCTCGGATGCGCGCTACGCGGAAGAAGCCGAAGCGGTGCTGGATTTCCTCAAGACGCGCGGTGAGTCGCTGTTTGAAAGACTGGGCGCGGAGCGTGATGCCGCATCCGGTGAGCTCGACTTTGAGAAGGCGGCGGCGCTCCATGCGAAGGTCGAGAAAGTGAAGGCAGTCGCGCAGTCCGTGCCGGAGATCGTGCGCGCCGTCAGCACAATTGACATGCTTATTCTTGAGCCATCGGCAGAGCCGGAGACGGTGAACCTGTTTCTCTTTCGGGATTTGCGCTTCAGCGGACCAGTCGCTTTCTCCACGCTGGACATGCGCCATGCCAGCGAGCAGAACACATCGTCCAGCCTGTTTGCGCAGCCCTTGTCGCTGGCGCCGCTGCCGCTTGAGGGCGACGCACCGGCACCGACCGCTTCACTCGATGACCGGCTGCGCGCTGCGCTGACCGAACTTGAGCAGAAGCACGCGGCCGCAAAGCCGCAGGGCGCGACGGCTGCGCAGGACGAGCTCGCGATTCTGCGCCGCTGGTATTTCCGGCCAGATGGCAAAAAGTCCGGCGAAGGCTTTCTGCGGGAGCGTGGCGCGGGGTGGCCGGAGAGGCGCATCCTGCGCGCGGTCTCGCGCGTGTATCTCGGCCGGACGAATCTTGCGGCCGCTCCGCAGCACCTATAATCGTTCGCAACTTATGCCGCTAGATTCGGGTAGTTTCCTGGGCCCATACGAAATTGTTTCGATGATCGGCGCCGGCGGAATGGGCGAAGTCTATCGCGCAAGCGACTCGCGGCTTGGCCGCGATGTTGCGCTCAAGATACTGCCGTCAGCCTTTGCCGCGGACCCATCGCGCCTGGCACGCTTTGAGCAGGAGGCGCGCGCCGTTGCCGCGCTGAACCATCCCAATATCCTGGCCGTGTTCGATATCGGTCAGCAGGACGGCACGCCGTACATCGTCTCGGAATTGCTGGAGGGCGACAGTCTCCGCACCATTCTTGACAAGGGGGCCTTGTCGCAGCGCCGCGCGCTGGATTACGGCGGCCAGATTGCGCAGGGCCTGGCGGCCGCGCACGACCGCGGCATCGTCCACCGTGACCTGAAACCGGAAAATATTTTTGTTCTGCGCGACGGGCGTGTCAAGATTCTCGACTTCGGTCTCGCCAAGCTGATTCAAAAGGAGTCAAAGGAAACCGACAACACGATGACGCTGGCCAATACGAGCGCCGGTGTTGTGCTCGGGACCGTGAGCTACATGGCTCCGGAGCAGGTCCGCGGCGAAGCCACCGATGCGCGCACAGACATCTTTGCGCTCGGCGCGATGCTGTATGAAATGCTGACCGGCGTCCGCGCGTTCCGACGCGACACTGCGGCGGAGAGTATGACGGCGGTGCTTCGCGACGACCTGCCGGAGATGTCCTCCACGCCGGCGCACGCAGTGTCTCCCGCCCTCGACCGAATAATCCGGCGATGCCTGGAGAAGAATCCTGAGCAGCGCTTCCAGTCGGCGCGCGACCTCGGCTTCGCGCTGTCTGCGCTCTCCGGCTCGGACAGCTCAGCAGCACAGCGCGCGATTCCGGCAGCAGCTGCCGCGACGAACTCACTGTGGCCCTGGCTTGCCGCGTGTCTTGCGATTGCGCTCCTTGCATCGGCAGCGACGTGGTGGCTCGGGCGCCATTCGGCTCCCGCTGTTCGCCAGCAGTTCGCAATTCCGGTCAAGTCCAGCGTCAGCCATCTCGCCATTTCGCACGATGGCACGATGCTCGTCTTCGTCTCGCCGGATTCCGCGACGGCCAAGCCGATGCTGTGGGTGCAGCGCATTGGAGAGCCGACGCCGACAAAGCTCGCCGGCACAGAAGGCGCGAGCTATCCATTCTGGTCGCCTGACCATTCGCAGATTGGCTTCTTCGCCGGCAACAAGCTGCAGAAGATTTCGGTGAATGGCGGTATTCCTCAAGCGCTGGCGTCGGTCACGTCTGCCCGCGGCGGAGACTGGAACGCAAACGGAATCATTCTGTACTCCCCGAACGCTTCCGGGCCGCTTTGGAGCGTGACCGACAGCGGCACAAACGCGATGCCGGCCACGGAACTCAAAGTCAGCCATCCAAATCCGGAAGTCAGTCACCGGTGGGCAAAGTTTCTGCCGGACGGTAAGCACTTCCTGTACTGGGCCGGCGACTTTACACGTACGAAATCCAGCACGAGCAGTGGCATTTATCTCGCCACGCTGGGAGATAAGAGAGGTACGCTCCTTCTGCAATGCCTCTGCAGCTTCGGCTACGACATGGGCCATCTTTATTACTCCGACGACCAGCATCAGGTGGACAGCGTGGCATTCAATCCAGCCACCGGCGTGGTCTCCGGGACACCGAGGGTCGTGATTGACCGCGTTGGTTTTCAGCCGTCGGTCTTCTGGAATGCGTTTACCGTTTCCGACAATTCGACCATCGTCTACCACCAGGGCGACGGCGCGACGCTGACGCAATTGACGTGGATGGACCGGACCGGCAAGGTCCTCGGCACGGTCGGCGATCCGCAGGTGATTGCCAATCCGAGGCTGTCGCCGGACAACAGCAGGGTCGCCGTGGATATTGCCGACTCGCAATCGAACAATGTGGATGTGTGGCTGTTGAGTGTGAACAGCTCGTCGCGGACGCGCTTTACTTTCGATGAAGCCGAGGAGACGAACGCGGCGTGGACGCACGACGGATCAGCCATCGCCTTCCGAAGAAACAGCGACATCGTGCAGATCATTGACAAACCTGTTTCCGGCACGCAGCCGGAGCGCATCCTGTGGCAAGCCGAAGGTGAGCTGGACGCGCTGCCCCTGGACTGGTCACACGACGAGTCGGAAATTATTGGAGTCGTGCAGCCGGTCGGCCCCTCGCAATTGGTGTTCGTGACCACGGCGGGCAAGCCGGCAGTTCGCGCGGTCCCGGGCAAAATGAACCAGTCTACGCCGGCAATTTCGCCCGACGGCAAATGGATCGCCTATGCGTCAGATGAAAGCGGCGACTGGGAAATTTACCTGCTGTCGTACCCCTCGCTGACGGGCAAGTGGCAGATTTCCCGCGGCGGCGGCACGGAGCCGCGCTGGAGCGCTGACCAGAAAGAGATTTTCTACATTGACAGCCGCGGCATGATGACCGCGACGGCTGTAACGCTCGACAATGGAGTCGCCAGCGGGACGCCGCAGCCCCTGTTCGCCGCACGCTCGCGCTCGCCGGTTTCATCGTCAGACCTCTACACCTATGACGTGGCGAAGGACGGCCGGTTCCTGGTCAACCGCTACCTTGAATCGGACGCCGTTGAGCCACTGACTGTCGTGTTTCATGCATCCGCGCCCAATTGATGCACTGTTGGCAGGATTTCGAAATCCTGCTGGAAAGCACGCCATTTATAGTTAGACCTAGCCCTCATGCAGCCGCCTGTGCTCACGCCTGCCGCGCCGGTCGCGACTGCCAGTTCTTCGGCCGCCGCGCTGCCCATTTGCGTTGACCTGGACGGCACGCTTTCAAAATCTGACACGCTGGTGGATTCTTTGTTCGCGCTCGCGCGGCAGCAACCGACGTGCCTTTGGCGGGTACCGGGTTGGCTGGCGCGCGGCAAGGCCGGCTTCAAACAGGAGCTGGCGAAGCATGTGACGCTGGACGTTGAGCATCTGCCTTACAACCAGCCGCTGCTGGAATGGCTCCGCGCGGAACACGCAAGTGGCCGCGAGATCCTGCTGACCACGGGCGCGGATGTTTCCATTGCGGAGCGTGTTGCCGCGCATCTGGGAATATTTTCCGGAGTCCTCGCCAGTTGCGGGGAGGCAAACCTTACCGGCGAGAACAAGCTGTTGGAATTGCGGCAGCGCTTCCCGAATGGATTTTGCTACGCCGGCAATGCCGCACCGGACTTCGCGTTGCTGCAGGCCGCGAACGAGTCCTGGCTTGCGAACCCGACGCGCGGGCTGCGCGGCAAGCTGCGTGGCTCAGGCGCGAAGATTGCCGCGACCCACGTCGACCGCGCGCCGCTGTTCCGCACCCTCCGCCGGACAGTCCGTGCCCAGCAGTGGGCGAAGAATGTCCTGCTGTTTCTCCCGCTGCTGCTGGGCCATGCTTCGGACCCGAAGCATCGTGCCATCGCTGCGCTGCTCGGCTTCGTCGCTTTTTGTATGGCTGCCTCCGCGACCTACATTCTGAATGACCTGGTGGACATCGAAGCCGACCGCCGTCATCTGCGCAAGCGCACCCGGCCATTCGCGGCCGGCGACATTTCCGCTTTCAGCGGACTGCTGCTTGCAGTGGTCCTTCTTGCCGGCGGGGCCGGCCTCTGCCTCCTGCTGCCGCTGAACTTTGCCTTCTGGCTTGCCGCATATTTCGTAACTACGACCGCGTATTCGCTTGCGTTGAAGCGGATTCCGCTGGTGGACGTTCTGGTGCTGGCGGGCCTGTACACGGTGCGCATCCTCGCCGGAGGAGCAGCGTCGCAAGTCGCCATTTCGCCGTGGCTCGCCGGCTTCTCGCTGTTCTTCTTTCTGTCGCTGGCGTTCGTCAAGCGCTATGCGGAGCTGCACAACCTGCGTCTGCGCAATGCGGTTGCCGCCAACGGTCGCGGATACTTGGTTGGCGACATCGACGAGCTGCGCAGCTTCGGCATTGCCGCGGGCTACGCCTCGGTGGTGGTTTTCTCGCTGTACATCAATGCGCCGATTGTTGCGGAGCTTTACCGTCATCCGACGCGACTCTGGCTGCTCGCGCCGATATTAATTTTCTGGATCAGCCGCGTCTGGCTGGTCGCCGGGCGCGGCCAGCTGGATGAAGATCCGGTCATCTTTGCCATTACAGATCGCGTCAGCCTGTTCCTCGGGATGCTGACGGCGCTGTGCGTGTGGAGCGCGATCTGAAAGCGAACGCCAATCCCGAAGCCGCGCCCGTGTTTGAATCGTGGGGACGCTACCCCAAGGTCGAGCAGGAGGTCGTGCCGCTGAACTGGGCAGACGAGTTTCCGCGCCGCGCCCCCGTGGGCAAATCCTTGTTGGTCGCCGGACTTGCGCGCAGTTACGGCGACGTTGGCCTGAATGCGGGCGGCGCTCTGCTGGTCGCGCGCAACATCAATCGCATCCTGGATTTTCAGCCGCAGACCGGGCTCATCCGCTGTGAAGGCGGCGTGTCGCTGGCCGAGCTGCTGGAATTCTGCGTGCCGCGCGGATGGTTTCCTCCCGTGCTGCCCGGGACCAAATTTGTAACCATTGGCGGAGCAATTGCCAACGACATTCACGGCAAGAACCACCACGTCGCAGGCAGCTTCGGCAACCATGTAACCGGGTTTGAGCTTGTACGCAGCAACGGTTCGCACGTCCTCTGTTCCCAAACCCAGAATGCCGACATGTACCGTGCCACCATTGGCGGCATGGGGCTGACGGGCTTCATCGCGTGGGCTGAAATTCAGCTCAAGCGCATCATCTCCCCGCGCATCGCCTATATCGGAACGAAGTTCCGCGGGCTTGGCGAATTTCTTGCCCTCAGCAAGGCCAGCACGTCGGAATACACGATGGCGTGGCTGGACACGGCGGCGAGCGGCCGCAACTGGGCGCGCGGCATTTTCATGGAAGGCGACTTGTCTGCGGCGGAGGATCCCCTGGTTACGGGCGGCGGCCCGAAGCTTCCGTTTCCCATCGACCTTCCGGAGATCGCGCTGAACCGCACGAGCGTTGCGATGTTCAACATGGCGTATTACCACAAGCAGCTCGGGCGTCGCGTCAACAACTTCGTTCACTACGAGCCGTTCTTTTTCCCGCTGGACATGATCCATAACTGGAACCGGATGTACGGCAAATCCGGCCTGCTGCAGTTCCAGTGCGTGGTGCCGGCTGAGGCGATGGAACCGATGGTGCGCGTCATCAGTGACGCCGGACTGTCGTCGTTTCTGACCGTGCTGAAAGTGATGGGAGACATTCCATCGCGAGGCATGATGTCGTTTCCAAAGCCGGGCTGGACCCTGGCTCTCGATTTCCCGATTCGCGGCGACAAGACATTCGCGCTGTTTGACCGGCTCGCCGCCATGACGCTCGATGCCGGAGGCAAACTCTATCCGGCCAAGGATGCCCGCATGACAGCTTCGCAGTTCCAGGCGTTTTACCCCCAGTGGCGCGAGTTCCAGAAATTTGTGGACCCGCATTTCAGCTCCACCTTCTGGCGCCGGGTGGCGGTATGAGCGCGGCGGCGCAGGCGCTTCCGGTGCCGGAGGCCAAGACGAAACCGCGCGAGAAGACGTGGATTCCGCCGCAGCGCGTCGCCGTGTTTGGCGCAACGTCGGCCATCGCGATGGCAACGCAGCGCCTGCTTGTCGAGAAGGGCAGCACGCAGTTCTTTCTGGTCGGGCGCAACGCCGAGCGGCTGGAAACTGTTGCCGCAGACCTGCGCGCGCGGGGCGCGATCCAGGTGGATACCGCCGCGATTGATCTGGACGATCTGCCCGCGCATCCCGCGCTTGTCCAGCAGGCCATCCAGGAACTGGGAGGCCTGGACCTTGCGCTGCTCGCGCACGGCGTGCTCGGCTCCCAGCCGGAAGCGGCCGCCAGCTACCCTGCGACAGAAGCAGTCTTTGTTACGAATGTGCTGTCGCCCATCTCGCTGCTGACAGCGCTCGCCAACTCTTTCGAGCGGCAGCGCGCGGGAACACTTGCCGTCATCTCCTCGGTCGCCGGGGACCGCGGGCGCCAGTCGAACTACGTGTACGGCGCGAGCAAAGCGGCGCTGACGGCGTTTCTGTCAGGACTGCGCAACCGGCTGCACCGCCATGGCGTCCATGTGGTGACCATCAAGCCTGGATTCGTCACCACGCCCATGACGGCCGGCATGAAGCTGGGTCCGCTTGCCGCAACGCCGGAGAAGATCGCGCAGGGAATTGTTGCTGCGATTCAGCATCGCCGCGATGTCGTCTACCTGCCGTGGTTCTGGCGACCGTTGATGTTTGTGATTCGAGTGATTCCGGAGAGCGTGTTCAAGAAGATGAACACTTAGCCTGTCCGTGCGCTGCGCGTGGGCGGGTCGTGCTGCGCGAACGAAGAATCTGTTCTTCTGGCGTTGAACACGCAACTGGATAACAGATTTTCGTCACTGCTCAAAGCCCGTATCCTCAGCAAAAGGGGAGCCGGGCTCCTTCTCATCTGTAACGAAAAACGAACTAAGCGCTGAAACACCGACCTTGTCATACCAGGGCGTTGCTGTTGCCAGCGCTTTGTTCACGTTCTCGATGTTCTTCACGCCTTCGGTCTTCAAGCCATGTTTCAAACGCCTCCGGCCCCTGCTTGGCAAATACAGGAACACCATCCGCCCACGTGGCGCGGCCACACAGCACGCCGTTGTATTTCACGCCGCTCTCGCCGGCGAGTTCCAGCGTTTCCGTGAACGTTGCGTTGGAAACGCCCGCCGACAGATAGATGAACGGCTTGTGCGTCGCATCCGCGGCGTTCAGGAAAAATTGCATCGCCTCAGCGCGGGTGTACGCCTTCTCGCCCTTGAAAGCCTTTGTGCCTTCAACGAACGCCATCTGGATCGGCACCTCGACCTTCAGCACGTCCACCGCGTACTTTTCCTTGCCGAACTCGCTCATCGAGCCAAGGACGATGTCCGGCTTCTTCTTTGCGTAGGCCAGGCCTTTCTCGTCGCCGCCGTGCTCGTCATAGCCGACAAACTCGAGGAAGAACGGGATGTCGTTCGCACGGCATTCATCACCAATGCGCTCCACCCAGGCATGCTTGTGGTCGTTGATGTGCGACGCTTCAAACGGCGTGTAGTACAGCAGGATCTTGATGCAGTCCGCGCCGGCTTCCTTCAGGCGGCGGACGCTCCACACGTCGAGCAGGTCAGGCAAGCGGCCCGGAGTGGCGGCGTCATAGCCGGTCTTCTCGTAAGCCAGCAGTAGTCCCTTGCCGTTACGGTGGTGAGAAGCGGGCAGTCCATACTCAGGGTCGAGCAGGATGGCGGAGGCGTGCCGGGTCAGCACGCTGGTCACGAGTGTCTTGAAGTGTTCCAGGTCTTCGCTGGAAAGGTTCTCAACGCCGCGCTCCTTGGCCAGGGTCTTTTTGAGCGAGCCACGCTGGTCCATCGCGGCGGCGGCAATAACGCCGCGGGAATCAGAGACAGCCTTCAGTCCGGCCAGCTTGCCGGGAGTGATCTTCGACATGGGTAGAACGTGCTCCTCGTATAGAACTGCGTCGAAGCTATTTTAGTCGAAGGACCACTCCGTTCCGCTCCGCGCTCTCAGAAGCTGATTTTCAATATCGTCCCGTTGTTGCCGACGAACCATCCAGCGTGCGGGTTGGCGAACGCCACGCCCCAGTAGCCGCTCACCTGCGGCAGGGCAGTCCAGCTCTGGCCTTCGTCAAAGCTGTAGGCGGCGGCGCCGGAATCGTAGTTGGGCTGTGTCTCGGTGGTGATGAACCACCATGCGGGCAAAGCGCGGATCACATTGCTGGATTCCCGGCCATGTATTTGGTCCCGCCGCGTAGCTCAGTGCGAAGATCGAGCCGGCAACCGGCGGCTGTGTTGTCAGCTTCCAGGTCCTGCCGCCGTCGCTGGAGACAGCCACGTCCGTAGCGCTGTCATTGGTCAAATCACCGCCGCCGACGATGCCAAGCCACGAAGGTCACAGAAGGCGCACGGAAAATCCACCCGCGTCATGGGATTGCTGACCAAGCGGCGTGTCGTACGCTTCCCAGGAGACTCTCCGCCGTCGCTCGTAGCCAGGATGCGCGATTTCGTGCCGAGCCGCCCGGTGGTGTCCACCTGCGCGCATCGCCCCAACAAGCGCCTGCCGTGGTCGCAAGCAGTGTACTTGAAAGGCGAGGGAGGTTCAGTTCAGCCCTGCCAGCGCCTGCGCGGCATCGCGGTAGCCACACACATGACCGGAAGTCCCAGTGGCGGCCATCCTCGGTCCAGGACGAGTTCGATGTCGTTTCGGCTGCCAATCCGCCAGCGTCTTCTGTATGCAACCGAACGGCCGGATGAGCCGCGGGAAGTGCAGAGCGGGTCTGGCGAAGTTCCAGTCCGGGTCGCCGGCAATTCGGGTTCTGTGGTAAACTGCATATGCCACCAGCGGGCCCTGCCATCTTCCGCAAACACGGCAGGTGGAAGTGCTGACATATGCGGGCCGTAGTTGCCGGGAATGGACGAATCGAAGATACGCGCACCTTGGCGCAGTTTGAGCACGTCCCGGAACTGTAGCCCTGAGTCGTAGCACCCGCGGCAGTTCGTTGCCAGATTTCGATTTTCGCCAACGGAAGCGTCTTCCCGCCGCTGTACGTCGCCGGACATAGGTGCCGCCGGTCTCCGGCGGCGCCACACAACAGGATCCGCTCATTTACAACGGGCCCACCCGATCAGGAGTTGGGTTCGAGTCTTATTTTCTGCGACCGCTTTGCTGCGGCGACTTCTGCATTCAGGTTGGAAGACAGGGAAACAACGCCCATCGCGGCGCATTTTGGCTGACGGTGGTGTACGTCCCGGTTGAAGCAAGCGCGGGAACAGTGGCGGAAATCGCGAGCAGGCTGAGCAGAACGGGGCGAGAAAACATGCGGCCCGAACCTTGGAGTGCCGACCATACTACGCCGAATTCCGGTGCGAGGGTGACGGCAGCCGTGCGCGCCGGGCTTCAGACGGCTGAGAGTGCGGCCTGCACCGCAAACAACTCGCGGATCCCCGCTTCGGCCAGATCCAGCAGCGCATCGAGCTGCGTGCGGCTGAACGAGGCGCGCTCCGCCGTGGACTGCACCTCCACCAGGCCGCCGTCGGCCAGCATGACGACGTTCATGTCCACCTCAGCGCGGGAATCTTCCTCGTAGTCAAGGTCGAGCAGCGGCGTGCCATCCACAATTCCGACGGAAACCGCCGCGACATGCTGGCGCATCGGGTTCTGCTTGAGGGCCCCGGTCGCGGTCATGCGGCTGAGCGCGAGCCACAGGGCGGCGCTGGCGCCGGTGATGGCCGCGGTGCGCGTTCCGCCGTCGGCCTGCAGAACATCGCAGTCCAGGGTGATGGTGCGCTCGCCGAGCAGCGAAAGGTCCACGACCGCGCGCAGGGAGCGCCCGATCAGGCGCTGGATTTCATGCGTCCGGCCGCCGATTTTGCCGCGCTCGCTCTCGCGCGCCGTGCGGGTCAGGGTGGCGCGCGGCAGCATGGCGTATTCCGCCGTCACCCAGCCCTTGCCGGTGTTGCGCCGCCAACCCGGAACGCCCTGTTCCACGCTGGCCGTGCACAGCACGCGCGTCTGGCCGAACTCGACCAGCACGGAACCTTCCGCCATGGCGGTGAAGTCAGGTGTCAGTCGGACGGGGCGCGTCTGGTATGCGGTCCGGCCTTCGCGGCGATCAGTATCAGGCATGCCGACCATTCTAGAGAACCTGCGCGAAATGCATCGCTGGCCGGAGCGTTCCGATTCGGGAAGCGGCCAGGTCCCGAATTGGAACGCGATTTGTCCCGGGATTCGGCATTACTCAGCTGATTCCCGGCGCCGGCGTTCCACTTCAGAACTATTGCCTAAGCTGCTTTGCAGGATGCAGCATGGTCGGGTTTGAAGAAGTGGGCCAAAATCCGCGTAAAGTGCAATTTAGAATTCCGATTCCAGTTTGGCATTCGGCGTGATTACCGATTCGGCATGAACGCCATTTCGGTACAGAGTTCTATCCTCACGATAAGAAACCGGGCCGCCGGCCCTGCTTGTCTGGCCGCGCCCCGCCTGCGGAGCCGCCAATGCTAAGCTTCTCCGGGGAATCGGCAGTCAAGGACATTACCCAACTCGACCAGATGAGCGCGGAAGCCAGGCCGGCCAGCGGGACACTTCGCTTACTCGTTATTGATGACGAACCTGCGGTCCGCTCTGGCTGCCGCGACGTCGCCCTGCGGCTGGGCTACCAGGTAGAAGTCGCAGAATCCGTACACGTGGCGCGCCAGATGTATCAGCGCATGCCGGCAGATGTCGTTCTGCTGGACCTGCGGCTGCCGGGCGGCGGCGGCATGATGCTGCTCGAGGAAATCCGCGCCATCCATGAGCAGACGGCCGTTGTGGTCATGACGGCCTACGCCTCCGTCTCGTCCGCGGTGGAAGCCATGCGGATGGGCGCGGTTGATTATCTGACCAAGCCGTTTGCCCTGTCCGAACTAAGCATGGTGCTGGAACGTGCGCGCGAGCGCCGCCAGTACAACGCGGAGAATCGCAGGCTGCGCGAGCGGCTGAAATCCGACAAAGGCCTGGGCGCGCTGATTGGCCGTTCCCCGGAGATGGAGAAGTTGTACCGCATCATCGGCAAGGTGGCGCAGAGCACGCACCCGGTGCTCATCCTGGGAGAAAGCGGCACCGGCAAGGAAGTGGTGGCGCGCGCTATCCACGCCAATGGGCCGGTGGCTTCGAAGCCGTTCATTCCCGTGGACTGCGGCTCCCTGGTGCCGACGCTGATCGAAAGCGAGCTGTTCGGCCATGCGCGCGGGGCGTTTACCGGAGCCCAGAAAGCCAAGGACGGCCTGCTGGTTGCGGCCGGCGACGGCACTGTGTTTCTGGACGAAATCGGCGAGCTGCCGCTGGACCTCCAGGCCAAGCTGCTGCGCGCCCTGCAGGAGCGGGAAGTGCGCCCGGTCGGCGCGACAACCACCGTGCCGCTCAAGGCCCGCGTCCTGGCAGCCACCAACCGGGACCTGTCCCAGATGGTCGAGCAGGGACGCTTCCGCAAAGACCTTTACTTCCGGCTGAATGTCGTCAACCTGCGCATTCCGGCGCTGCGCGACCGGCGGCAGGACATTCCCGCGCTGGCCGCGCATTTCCTGGAACGCATGCAGCGCGAGACGGGCATGCCGTATACGCTCAGCGACGACGCGCTGCGCATCCTCAGCACGTATGACTGGCCGGGAAACGTGCGCGAACTGGAGAACTCCATTGAGCGCGCCTGCGCGCTGAGCTCCGGGCCGATCCTGCATAGCGCCGATCTGGGGACGCAGCTCCAGCAGCTGCGCGAGCACGCGTTCCACACCAACGAGGCCCGCAACCAGCCGCCCGCGACCGCTGCCACGGAAACCATCCAGACCATTGCAGAGATCGAGAAGCAGGCCATCCTGGGGGCGATCCGCAAGCTCAACGGCGACAAGCTGCTGGCCGCCAAACTGCTGGGGATTGGCAAGACCACGCTCTACCGGAAGCTGAAGGAATACGGGCTGGATGAGGAAATGTAGGCAGTAGGCAATAGGGACCAGGCAATACCGACTAGAACCAGGCATTAGCACGCAAGAACCAGCAACCGGCAACCGAGAACCGAAAACCGAAAACCGAAAACCGAAAGTCGAAAGTCGAAAATCGAAACCCAGGAACCAACCGCCCGCCCGTGTCTAGCCCCAGTCGCTAGTCCCTGGCCATGGAGCCACATGATCGAAGAAGCCATCCTGATCCTTACTGCCGCGCCCGGGGCCGCGGATTGCGCGGCAGCCGTTGCCAAACAGCTCAATTGCGCGGTCGACCTTGTGGACAACCGTCGCGCCGCACTCAACGCGCTGCGCCGCCGCGAATATGCCCTGCTGCTGCTCGACGAAACGCTGGTCGAAGGCGATGCCGTGCAGGCCGACCAGATCGTGCAGGAGGCCGGCGTGGCTTACCCGTTACAGCTGAACTTCGCCGTTACCGGACCGGACCGCGTCGTCCGCGAAGCGCGCGCCGCCATGCATCGCCGCCGCCGGGAAACCGATCGCGCGCGACTGTCCGCGGGCCGGGCCATCGAAGCGGAACTCAACTCCGCGCTCACCGGAATCCTGCTGGAGCTCGACCTGGTCCTCAGCTCACGCCGCATGCCGCCGGAAGAAACCGCGCGACTTGACCACGTCGTAGAGCTGACGCAGAACCTGCGCAAGCGGCTTAGTGGCGCGACATCCGCCTGCCAGACCGCGCCGCCGCAGTGGCGGTCCACCGCCACAGAGGTCGCCCTGCTCGCCACCTAGATATCGCGCGTGCTCGATTGTCAGGTTTCGGGGAGGGTGATTACGCGGAGCGCTCGGCTGCCTTGCGTGCCGCGGAGAGCAATTCCCGCGCATTCGCCTCAGCGGAACCCTTGCCGAACACCGCGTTCCCCGCGACCAGCAGGTCGGCGCCGGCTTCGACCACGCTCGCGATGGTGGCCATGTCGACCCCACCATCGACTTCAATGCGGTAGCGCAGCCCGAGCTCTTCGCGAATCTCCCGCGTCTGGCGAAGCTTATCGAGCGCCATGGGCAGAAACTTCTGGCCGCCGAAGCCCGGATTCACGCTCATGATCAGCACGTGGTGGACCATGGGCAGGACCTCGCGCAGCAGATTCACGCGCGTGGCCGGATTAATCACGACGGCCGGCTGCATGCCGTGCTCGGCAATCAACTGCAGCGTGCGATACAGGTGCGGGCAGGCTTCGTAATGGACACAGACCCAGTTCGCGCCTGCGTCGGCCAGCGGCTGGATGAGCGTGTCGGCGTTCTCGACCATCAGGTGGCAGTCGAGCGGCAGCTTCGTGACCTTGCGCAGAGACTTGATGACCGGCGGCCCGAGCGTCAGGTTCGGGACAAAGTGGTTGTCCATCAGGTCGCAGTGGATGACGGTCGCGCCGCCGGCTTCGGCCGCCGCGACCTGGTCAGCCAGCCGCGCAAAGTCGGCAGCAAGAATGGAAGCGCAAAGTTCCGGCGCGTGCATGCAGGCCAAGTGTAACGGATGCGCTATGGCGCAGGTGAGGCTTGCTTTGTACCCACAACTCCGTAGTCATTCGATTTAGGACCGAGTGCCGGCGCGGTGTCTGGCGTGGACGACTGCGACGGTATATCCGAAGCCACGCTTGTCACCTGCCAACCGGATGTTGTCTGCGTGAGGTTTGCGGAGTTGGCTTTGGGTCCGGCGAGCGCGGTCGCCACTCCCGGGAAAGCGTTTTTCATCTTGTCGTTGTTTGCCCAGGCGGCGGCGTCCTGCATGGCGTCGTGGAACGTGACTTGCGCCGTCGTACCGCTCGGCTGCGTTTGAATGTTTACCTGGTCAATCGAAGTCACGCTCAGGTGGCCGTAGCAGAAATTGCCGTAGCCGGCCTGCTGCGGGTCAGCGGTCCAGATACTGCGGCCGTTCGAGGAGAGATCGTAATTCGACACCGGCTTCGATCCAAAGATGAACGTCTTCTTTTCGCCCATCAGGCGCGTCAGGTAGCCCTCATCGACCAGCGCGTCGTACTTCTGCGCCTCCGTGCTGTTGCTGTCAAAATGCGTGGGGAACTCGACGCTCTGCGGCCACAGGCAAACCGGATGCGCCTGGAAGTAGGCGTTGATGGCGGGCCGCACGTCGCCGCGCGTGGTGTCGGTCTTCGAGTGGCAGCCGGCGGCGAAGGCAAAGGAGGCGAGTGCGAGCGAGACAGCGAGGCGGCGGAAAGTCATGCCCGAGTAGGATGCGCCTTCCGGGTGCGATGAAAAAACAGGTCGACGCTATCCCGGGCAGGGGTTCTGAAATTTGCCGCCGGACGTGTAGGGCCAGTCCCACGACGGCGTTTGCCGCGACGGCGTCGAAGCCACAGGCGTGGCATTGGGAGGCGGCATGGGCCCCGATGGCGCAGTGTTCTCCGGCGTCAGCCGGTTGGTCGGGATGCCCATCTGGCCGAGAAGGTAATCCACCGCGCCCGGATCAAACCAGTAATTGCTGTGCCCGAAGGAATTGAACGCCTGGTGGGCGCTCCACTGCCCCTGCGGGTTGCCGTAGCGGCCCACCGCTTCCTTCAAGAAGCCTTCGCCTGCGGTGAATTGTCCCGGCGAAAACAGCCAGTGCAGCACCAGGTCGGACGTGGAGTGCAGCACGATGCTTCTGTCAGCCGCGACGGAGGCGCTGTTCAGCATCCCGCCCGGGGAGACATGGTCCACCTCGACAGCAGCGGCCAGCATGCCGAGCGTGGCGACCTGAATTGCACTGTTGGCAACCTGCAATTGGCAGATCGTCTCCAGAGCGACCCTGTTACCGAGCGAGTGTGCGATGAGGTGCAGCCTTGCGCCGGATGGAACCGTCGCGGCCCAGCGCGCAAGCAGCGGGGCAAGTGCCGCCGCGGACTGCTTTGCATGGTTGAGCGCCCTGGCATACTCGACGGCGCCCGTTATGGCGTTGGCCTCGTCGCCGGGCCACTGCAGGCGGGCGAACGGCAGCTTGAAGGTGGTCACGCTGCTCGACGTGCAGATGTCGTGGAACTGCTGGTACGCGCAGTCTGCATACTTTTCGTGGTCGTTGTAGCCGTGTACCAGCAGGATGACTTCGCCGACACCGTCGAGCGAACCGCATTCGTATCGAGCGGCCTGCGCCGGCGCATACGGATCGTTCGGGCAGCGGCAGCTGATGTCGGCGATGAAGTCCGGCATTTACTCACCCAGCTTCTGCAATGCGGCAATAAGGTCCTTCGCGACCGGCGCAATGTAGCCGCCGAGGAGACCGATAAAGCAAGCGAGCAGGAAGCGCTGCAGAGAGAATGCGTACGCGATAGAACCCCAGAAGTCCGAAGGCGCGTCTTTCGCGAAGATCCCTATGGCCGCGATGGCAATCACGACGCTCAACACCAGCGACACCTGCTGCATCCGCGTCTGCCAGTCCGCGCCGACAGACAGCTGCAGCGCGTCAATGGCCCGCTGGACCTGCTGGGCCACCTGTCCGCGCGCCGCGGCGTAAGCCTGCATCTTCGGGTCTGTCTGTGGCAGCGGCCCGTTCGCATCGGACGGTATGCCGCCCAGGACAATGCTCAGGCAGCTCGTATCGGCCTCGCTTGCCAGGAAGGCGACAAAAGCCCGGTGTGTTGCAACGTCCTGCATGGCGCTTTGCGCGGCCGCGTTTAATTGACCGCACAACTTTTCGATCTCGAGCGCGTAGAACGCCTTCGGCTCGCCGTCCGTGGCCATGCGAAGCATGTCGGTTTCGACCGTATGCCAGTCCACTGCCGGCATTCCGGCCGGCAGCTTGGTATTGACTGTCGCCACGCCCTCCTGCAGCCACTGCCCAACTCGACGCCTCTGGTACCAATGCCGTAACGGCGTCTGGTCCTTGATCGTCTGCACGATGGCCATGCTGCAGAGACCGATGGATGAAATCGTGACGATGAACGGTATGGCAGCGTCTTTAAAAGCGGTCAGCCCACTCTGTAAGTTCTGGACGGACGGCGACAAGGTGGCCACAGGGGCGAGCATGTCTTACCTCGAAGAGTAAGGATCCCGGGAAGTGGAAGGGTTTATACGCCGCGCGCCCCGCGTGCGCAATCCATTTATCGAAAGGTAACCGGAACAGTGCCGCTACGATGGAGCGATGGAGACAAAGCTTTCCGCAGCCGAGGCGCGCGTGCTCGGCAGCCTGATGGAGAAGTCCGCGACAACGCCGGAGTATTACCCGCTCAGCCTGAACGCTCTGGTCAACGCCTGCAACCAGAAATCGTCCCGCGAGCCGGTGATGCAGCTCTCTGAAGCGGACGTGTATGCCGCGCTGCGATCGCTTGAGGACGCGGGCATTGCGGCGCGGGTGAGCGACGGGCGCGTGGCCAAGTATGAACATCGCGTTGGTGAAGCGTGGAACCTGCGTCGCGACGAATTCGCGATGCTGTGCGGCCTGCTGCTGCGCGGCGCGCAGACTCCCGGTGAACTGCGCACGCGCACCGAGCGCATCCACCAGTTCACTGAGCTCGAAGCTGTGAATGCCGCGCTGGAACGGCTCGCCGAAAAATCCCCCGCGATGGTGGAACTGCTGCCGCGGCAGCCCGGCGCGCGCGAAGCCCGGTGGCGTGAGCTGCTCAGTACGGAAGCGGCGGACCAGTCATCATCTGCGGCATCTGCAACGCTCCACGCGCTGCCTTCTGCGTCGGAAGATACCGGACTGCGTGCAGAAGTCGACGATCTGCGCCGCAGAGTCGAGGAGTTGGAAGAACGATTGCGCAAACTTACTTCCTGATGTCGCAAGAGTTTATTGGCTGTCGGGCGCGAAGCGCCGGAGGGGTCTGCAGTTCCCAGCCCGTGCAGGAACGAACTGCAGATTCCTTCGCTTCGCTGCGGAATGACAACCAATAACAACCAATAAGGAACAAGGCGACGCGCCTGCGGAATGACAACCGAGAGAGAGCGCGACGGACCGGGCGTCGCGCCTTGTCCTCTACTCCACCACCGGCATCAGGACCGAACTCGCGTGATCGTTGTCGTGATAAATGGTTACCGCCGCCTTCTTGTAATCGCCGGGTTGCGCGAAAAAGATGTTCGGCACATAGGTCTGCGGATTCAGGTCGTACAGCGGAAACGCGGTGGACTGCACGATCACCATCATGCGATGGCCCGGCTCAAAAACATGGTTCACAGTCGGCAACGCGAACTTGTATTCCTCGATCTGGCCGGCTGGAATCGCGGACGGATGTTCGAAGCTCGCGCGATATCTCCCGCGGAAAATGTCGGTCGAGATCGGCAATTCGTAACCGGCAAAGTCCGGCTTTGAAGGGTACTGGTCCGGGAAGACGTCCACGACCCGCACAACAAAGTCGCCATCGGTGCCGCTGGTGGAAGCGAACAAGTCCGCAACCGGCGCTCCCTGCACCCGCACCGGCGCCGTCAGCACGTCGCTCTGGTAGACCAGAACGTCCGGGCGGTCGGTGACAAAGCGCTGGTCACGCACCAGCCAGGTGCGCCACGCATCGCCATCGGAAAATTTCACGGGCCGCGGCGAGTAGGGCACAGGCGATGCCGGGTCGGAAACATATTCATCCGCCTTCGTCCCGCCGTGCTTGTTGAAGCCGAGCCCGGAACCGCCCTCGAGATACAGCGGTTTCAGTGAGTGGGTGCAGCCCTTTTCGCAAGCCGGCGGCCAGGAATCAAAATGCTGCCAGTGGTTCTCGCCGGTGTTGTAAATCGTCACATGTTGGAGGTTCGCCGGCGGCCCGTCTTTGAGGTACTGGTTAAAGAAGGGCAGAATCATCTCGCGCCGATATTGCAATGCCGTGTCGCCGTTCCACTGCAGCGGGCCGAGCGAGGTTCCCACGCGGTTAATCTGCGAGTGGAACCACGGCCCCATGACCAGCCAGTTATTGTCCGCCGCGCCGGCCGCCTTCAGGTTGAGATAGCTGTGGATCGCGCCCCACATGTCTTCCTGGTCCCACAATCCCTGCTCCCAGATGGTCGGGACCTTCGGCGGGTTCTTCGCGATCAGCACATCGAGCGCCTGCGACGACCAGAAGATGTCATACGCAGGATGCGCGCTGATCCGGTCCCACCATGGGAACTTGTCCAGGCCATGCTCTTTCGCATAATTTCCGGCCGAACCGGCGCGTAGAAATTCCGTGTAGTCATCGCCGGTCATGCGGGGCACAGCCGCGCCCTCGCCTTTGGCCGACATCTGGAAGGTGAAGTAATCGAAATTTGTCATGCGGTACGCGCCGTAGTGGAACCAGTCGTCGCCCATCCAGCCGTCGCACATCGGGCTTTGCGGCGCCGCGGCTTTCAGCGCAGGATGCGGCCCGAGCAGCGCCATCACCACCGTCCAGCCTTCATAGGACTGGAGCCGATCATGCCGACGCGGCCATTGGACTGCGGCACGTTCTTCACCAGCCAGTCGATGGTGTCGTAGGCGTCGGTGGTGTCGTCGGTGTTGGTGTGGTTCATCGGACCGATGGGACTGGCGCGTCATCAGGTACTCGCCCTCGGAACCGTACTTGCCGCGAATGTCCTGGTAGACGCGAATGTAGCCGTTTTTGACGAAATCCTCGTCGGACAGCGGAAGCGTGTTGATGAGCTGCGTTCCGTGGGTGCGGTGCGCGCGCCCGGCGGCGTTGTACGGCGTCCGCGTCAGCACCATCGGGGCATTCTGCGCGGCCTTCGGAATGCATGATGACGGTGAAGAGCTTCACGCCGTCGCGCATGGGAACCATTTCGTCGCGCTCGATGTAGTCGCGCTCGCCTTCGGGCGGCGAATATTTCTGGATGATGTCATTGCCGCCCGGCGCAGCCACGCCGGCCTGCGCAGTGGCGGCGTCCTTCTGTGCAATAGCGGTGAGCGACAGGGAAGCGGAAAGAGCGAGCAGAAGAGAGCGGCGCAGCAGCATGGGATTTCCTCACGGCGTGGGGTGAGGAAAATCGTACATCGAATGGCAGCGCCTCAGTGGCTACCCTTTGCCAGCGGAAAAGAAAGCCACGGCCTGAGCCCGTGGCTTTCACGAAATTCGGAACTCAGGTTCCTAGTAAACCGAGCGGCGCCGCGTCGCCAGGTGCGCGCCCAGCGCGTAGCCGAACATCGCCAGCGCTGGCCACGTGCCGAGCAGCCGGCCCTGGCCCTGCATCAGGTTGCTGTCGTGGAACGGATCGAACAGTGTCAGCCAGATCTTCTGCACCGGGCCGCAGTACTGGCATTGCCCGGGGCCGGTGGGCATCTGCAGAACGTGCACGGCGACAATGAGCAGCCAGACACAGCCGGCAATCCAGATGCTCGGTGCCGCAGAGCGCAGCAGCTTCATATGGATGGCAAATGCGACCGCCATGGGGATGAAGAAGCTCAGCGCCGCGACCAGCAGCGACGGGACCGATTCCGCCCCGCTGAGGTAGATCGCGCCGAAGACAACGGCAACGGTAAACAGGGCCAGGAACACATGCGCGAAGAAGCTGACTACCTGGGAGGCAAGTTCTTCCGGGGACTTGTCGGTAGCAATGGTTTCGGACATTCGGGTTCTCGCGTGCGATTGTAGCGCGGGCGCAATCTGAAAATGCAGTCCCTTTCCGCAGGGGGACACTAGAATCGAACCACAGTGTTGCTCGAAGGTATATACCCCGCATTGACTACGCCGTTCTACCCGGACGGCCGCCTGAACCCTCTCAAGCTGGCGGCCAACGTGGCCCGCATGTCGCTGACCGCGGTCAGCGGGATGGTGGTCCTGGGTTCGACCGGAGAAGCGCCGCTGCTCACCCTGGCCGAGCAGGGGGCCGTGTTACGCGAGGCCGCCGAGGCCGCGGCGCCGGAGAAAGTGATGATTGCCGGCGTCGGCCAGGAATCCGCGCGCGCCACGCTCGACATGCTCGACTCCGCGGCGTTGTCACACTATGACGCCGCGCTGGTCCGCACGCCGAGCTACTACCGCAACCAGATGCGGCCGATAGAAATGCTCGCGTACTACCGGCTCATCGCGGACAAGTCGCCATTGCCGGTCCTGCTGTATTCCGTTCCGGCGAACACGAACTATTCCCTGCCGGTCGAGCTGATCGGCGAATTGTCCGCGCACCCGAACATCATCGGCATCAAGGACTCCGCCGGCGACGCGGCGCGCATCGGCGCAATCGTTCAGGCCACCCGCAACGTCGCGCGGGACGTGGTCGTGACGACAACTTTCGCCGCCGTGACTGGCCGCATGCTTTCCGCATCCCGTGCCGACGGCAAATTTGTTTCCGCGGAATCGTTGACCGCGGGCGGAGTCGCCACGCTGGCGCCTGCTGTTTCCACTTTGAAGACGCGCACAAAGAAGACCGGGTTCGCGGTGCTGGCTGGTTCGGCGCAGTCGCTGCTGGCTTCGCTCGATGCCGGAGCTTCCGGGGCAGTCCTGGCGCTCGCAGCGGCCGCGCCGCAGGCGTGTCATGAGGTTTATGCAGCGCAGCGGGAACGCGATGCGGCACTCGCGGGTGAGAAGCAAGACCGCCTGTTGGCCGCCGCGCAGACCGTCGTCCAGAAATACGGAGTCTCCCGGAGTGAAGTTTGCAGCCGAGCTCAACGGCTACTTTGGCGGCTACCCGCGTTCGCCGCTGTTGCCGCTCACGGCCGAAGAGAAAGACGAGATCGCGGTCGCGATGGCGGGGCTGCGCTCTTGAAGGCAGTTGTTTTGGCGGGGCTGGCGATCGAGCTGCTGTTCGTCCCGCCCTTCGAGCACAAAGCGCTCGAAGGATGGGGCACCCGGGCCGCCTGGACATCGTTTGAAAATAATTCGCTCGACGCCGGGCGTGCCACCGTTCCTGAACGGATCGCCATGCCATGCAATGCCGTGAAATTCAGCGGGACAGTTGTACGCGGCCAGACCTTCACGCAGCCATTAGGCAATCACCTTGTCTTCCGGCTGCGCGCCATCGCAAGCGGCTGGCGCATAGAAGTAGTTGCGGACAACGCTCCGCCGGCATCGCACGATCTCGCGGAACTCGCCACGCCGCCGTACCTCTCGCCAACGCCGCTGCTGGTGTCGACGGACTATTCGTTTCGCTCGCAGGACGCGGCCGGATGGACGCCGCGCAGCTTTCGTTTTCTGACCAGCGCCGGAGCGCAGCAAAAGTTGTCCGCGCTGCTGGACCGGATCGCGGCGGACCCGAAAAACTCTGCGAAGCCGGCGCAGTCGTTGCTCGAGGCCACGCAGGCCGCAGCGGCAGGGCAGCTCGACATCGTCAGTGTTGCGCTGGTCCGCGGCAACGCAGACATCAGCGGCAACGCAGCGGCCGTCGGCTCGCATCTGCGGTTTCTGGATGGCCAGGAGGACGCGGGGCCGGCATCGCCGCTCGGGCTCCTCGACAAAATTGGATTTACAGTGACGCTGAATTTGGACCCGGCGAAATTCCACGCGCCCGGGCTCGCCCCCGTTCACGAGCATTGCGCCGAATAGCGGTATTATCAAGCCATGGCAGCCGAGCCGGAATTCAAAGATAAGTATCTTTTCGGGACGCTTGTTTCAAGCGGCAAGAACCGCCGCCTGGTGCAGGAAGCGCAGTACGGCTCCGCCGAGCATGAAGGCGTGGTCCTGACGACGCTCGACTCCGCGCTGAACTGGGTGCGCAAGAATTCCATCTGGCCGATGACGTTCGGGCTGGCCTGCTGCGCGATTGAAATGATGTCCATGGGCGGCTCGCGGTACGACATCGCGCGGTTCGGCTCGGAAGTATTCCGCCCGTCGCCGCGGCAGAGCGACCTGATGGTGATCGCGGGCCGGGTTTCCAACAAGATGGCGCCTGTCATACAGCGGCTCTACGAGCAGATGCCGGAGCCGAAGTGGGTCATCTCGATGGGGGCCTGCGCGACATCCGGCGGCGTTTTCAACAATTACGCCCTGGTGCAGGGGGTGAACCAGATCATCCCGGTGGATATATATGTACCGGGATGCCCGCCCCGGCCGGAACAGTTGATCTACGCCATCACGCTGCTGCAGGAAAAAATCCAGAGCGAGCGCGGATCCTTCAAGAAGGCACTGAATCTCGCGTAATCGCGTTGCCGGCGACCATGCCGACCATGGGGAGCGGATCCGTTTTCCCGAAAAGTGCAGGTATTTGGGCGCAGAATCTGTCGGGGCCCCGCTGAAGGCCCGGCGCCCGGATTGGCGCAAATCATGCGAACCGGGCGGGTTACTGCCCCGGTCACCCGGCCTCAATTTTTCATATCAGGCAACCCTCTCGGGCCAAATTCTTCTAAGCTGATGACTACATGCGGCAAAGTCTCGCCTTTGCGCCCACTTTCTGTACAATAAGGGGCGGTGACGGCGGGAGGGATATTCAGACCAGTTGTTGATCCCGTCGCACTTAGTTTTTGCATTTCTTAATGGTTGCGGAGGACACACGCATGACAAGTACGTACACGAAGCTGAAGTTTAGCCTGGCGCTGGCTGCTGGCCTGCTAGGCGCTTCATCTGTCGGGTTCGCTCAGATGGCTGAGACGAACATTTCGGCTCCCAAGCCGCAGATGGAAACCCCACCGTCGCGCTGGGACGTTTTCCTGGGATATTCCTACTACGCCCCTCACGGCTCTTTGCACAACATCAACGCCACTACCTGCGTTCCGGACCCCACGACGGGTCAACCGGTCTGTAACCCAACGTTTCCTGACGGAACGTTCCGTTATCAGAGCGCGGACTACGGCGCGATCGGTCAGGCGACCTGGTGGTGGACCCGCTATTTCGGCTTCCAGGCTGAATATGGCGCACACCAGCTCGGCAAGAACGATCACTTCCAGAATGTTCTCGGCGGCGTAGCTTTCCGCTTCCCGTGGAACGACATCACTCCGTTCATCCACGGCATGGCGGGTGCCTCGCAGGTTGGCGGCCCGAACTTCCCCGGCAGCCCGGCCTGCACCCAGAATCCCTGCCAGCCCGGAACGGATATTTACGTAGCCGGCCCGGCAACATGGGGCGCGATGCTTGAAACCGGCGGCGGCGTGGACTACGCTCTGCCGTGGTTCAATCATCATCTTTCGCTGCGCGTTTTCCAGGCGGACTACAACTACATCCACGTCAACTTCGGCCCTGGCAACACGCAGTCTACGCCTCCGGGCAATGTGCTGGGTGGCCGTGCCAATATTGACGCCGTTCAGCTCAGCTCCGGTCTTGTTTTCGGCTTCGGCAGCATCGCGCCGCCGCCAGCCGTCGTTTACTCCTGCACGGTGTCTCCGTCCAGCGTGTACCCCGGCGAGCCGATCACGATTACCGGAACGGCAACCAACCTCAATCCGAAGAAGACGGCGACGTATAGCTGGACTTCCAGTGGCCCGCACGTGACCGGCACAACCGCCACGGCGACCATTGACACGACCGGCACCGCGCCCGGCACCTACACGGTGTCCGGACACGTAAGCGAAGGCTCCAAGGCCGGCCAGATGGCGGACTGCTCTGCCACCATCACGGTCATGAACTTCCAGCCGCCGACAGTCTCCTGCTCGGCCAACCCGTCTACAGTGGCGCCGGGTGCAGACTCCGCGATCACCGCAATGGGTTCCAGCCCGCAGAACCGCCCGCTGACCTACAGCTACTCGACATCAGCAGGCACGGTTGATTCCTCAACCTCCACGACAACGACGCTGCACACCACCGGCGCCGCGCCGGGCCCGATCACTGTCACCTGCAACGTGCAGGACGACAAGGGTCAGACCGCTTCCGCGACGACGACCGTTACGGTGGAAGCGCCGGCCGCACCGGCAACCCCGCACGTGCAGAAGCTCTGCTCCATCAGCTTCGGCCGTGACAAGCGCCGCCCGGCACGCGTGGACAACGAAGCCAAGGCCTGCCTTGACGAAGTGGCGCTCAGCCTGCAACAGCAGAGCTCGGCTACCGCGGTTGTCGTGGGCGAATCGGCCACCGGCGAGAAGATGGGCGACAAGCTCGCTCATGAACGCGCCGTCAACACCAAGGCGTACCTGACGACTGAGAAGGGCGTCGATGGATCCCGCATCGAAACCCGTGTCGGTCCGGAAGGCACCGCTCAGGTTGAGAACTACCTGGTACCCTCGGGCGCCACATTCGACTCCGACGTGCAGGGCACGACGAAGTTCGAAGGTGAAGCACCGAAGGCGGAAAAGCCGATGAAGCGTCACCATCACAAAAAGATGGCCGCAGCCCCGGCTGCAGCTCCGGCCCAGTAACCAGTAGAAGTTAGACCGCAACCCAGGCTGGCCGGTGAAAACCGGCCAGCCTTTTTTCGTCCGCGGGGTCGCCTCCGATTTGGCGTGACCTCTGAATGCTCCGCACACACGAGTGCGCCGAATGTCGCAGTTCTTCATGCTTCGCAAAGCGCCCCGCTGAAATTCCCAACAATTCTCAGTAACCAACGCAATTCCAGACCAGCCTTTTCACACCGCGACCCGCTATCCTTAGAGACAAGATGACGGCTCTTTCCCTGGCTCGTAGGTTTTCGCGCACCTGTGTCTTTTCTCTCGTAGTCGGCGCACCGCTGATGACCATGGCCCAGCAGGCGTGGACGCCGGTTGGCCCGGAAGGCGGGGACGCCCGCTCCTTCGCCTTCGACCCGGCCACGCCTTCGCATATTTACCTCGGCACGGTTTCCGGGTGGATATACGAGAGCCACGACAGCGGCGTCAGCTGGACGCGTGAAGCCAATATCGCGGACCGCAACGACCTCGTGCTGGACCATATCCTGGTCGATCCGCAGAAGCCGTCGACGCTTCTGGTGGCGGCGTGGGTTCTCGGCTCGACGGACGGCGGCCTGTTCCGCAGCACAGACTCCGGCAAGACATGGCAGCCGATCCGCGCCATGGCGGGCCAGAGCATTCGCGCGCTTGCGCGCTCAGCGACGAATCCGCAAATCCTCGTTGCCGGAACGCTGCAGGGGGTCTTCCGCAGCACCGACAACGGCGACGGCTGGACGCGCATTTCGCCGCCCGAAAACGCGGAAATCCACGAAGTCGAATCGGTCGCAATCGATCCCAAGAATCCGGAGATTATTTACGCCGGCACATGGCACCTGCCGTGGAAGACGGAAGACGGCGGCGCGCACTGGCACAACATCAAGCAGGGCCTGATTGATGATTCCGACGTGTTTTCCATCATCCTCGACCCGGTGAACCCCAACACGGTCTTCCTGAGCGCATGTTCGGGCATTTACAAGAGCACAGATGCGGCCGCCTTGTTCGCCAAGATCCAGGGCATCCCGTCGACAGCGCGGCGCACACGCGTCCTCAAGCAGGATCCGACACAACGCAACGTTGTTTATGCCGGAACGACGGAGGGCCTCTACAAGACCATGGACGGCGGACACGCGTGGGTTCGGATGACATCTCCGGATGTCATCGTCAACGACGTCTATGTTGACCCGCGCGACTCCACGCATGTCATGCTTGCGACCGACCGCAGCGGCGTGCTGAACAGCAAGGACTCCGCTGCAAGCTTCGCCGACGCGAACCGCGGCTTTATGCAGCGCCAGGTCTCGGCAATTGCTCCCGATCCCAATCATCCCCAGCACATGTACACGGCGGTACTCAACGACAAGACCTATGGCGGCGTCTTTGAATCGAACGACGGCGGCCGCACCTGGCAGCAGCACGCCATCGGGCTCGCCGGGCGCGACGTGTACTCGCTCCAGGTCGCGCAGGACGGAACCGTCATCGCCGGCACCAACCACGGAATCATGGAACTGCACGGCAGCGGCCCGTGGCAGCCTTCCGGCAAGGTGGTGAGCTATACGACCAGGACGACGACGGTCACAGTCCGTAACAAGAAGACGCACAAGCTCGAGCGCCACTCCACGGACAAGCAGGTGCCGGGGCAGGCCACCGACCTGACAACGCGCGTCAGCCGCGTCTGGATGGACAACGGCACCTGGTTCGCCGCATCCGACGCCGGCTTCTACAAGAGCACAAACCAGGGGGCGACCTGGACAGGCGGCCCCATCATCCAGGATTCGAGCTTTAACCATGTCGTCGCGCTGGGCACCACGGTGTTCGCTTCCAACCGGCTGCACCTCTACGTCTCTGAGAACACGGGCGATTCCTGGGCGCCCTCGCTGCTGCCGCAGGGCCTGTCGCGTATCTCGACCATCGCCGTCAGCCCCGATGGCCTGTTATGGGTCGCCGGGCCGGAAGGCGTCTGGGTGAGCCACGACAAGGCCTCCTCGTGGCAGCGCATCCAAACGCTGCCCATCAACGACATCTCCAACATTGACTGGGACGCGCCTACCGGCCGCATGATCGTCACCAGCTGGAAGGGCAACCTGCTCTTCGGCTCCTCCGACGGCGGCAAGACGTGGAAGTACTGGCAGTCGGGCTGGCAGCTTCGCAGCGCACGCTCCGCGGCGGGCCACCTGTTCGGCGCTTCGCTGTTCAATGGAGTCGTGATGGACCCCGCGCCCCTGACCTCCGCCGACATTGCGACCCCGCACACTACCAACGTCGCCGACGGCGGCAATTGAATCGGGTCAAGACAGGCTTGTCATCCTGAACGAAGCCAAGGACCTGCATTTCTCAGGATGACCATGACAGTCCGCATCCGCACCTGCGAGCCCGGCGACCTGGCCGGGCTCCACGCGCTGGACCAGCAGTGCTTCGAGCCCGGCATTGCCTATCCGCGCGACGAGCTGGAGTACTTCGTCCGCGCCAAAGACTCGATCACGCTCATCGCGGAAGTCAACCAGCAGCTCGCCGGGTTCATCATCGCGCAGCACTATCGCGCCCGCGCCGCGTTCCAGGGACGCATCATCACGATTGACGTTGCCGGACACGCCCGCCGTCACGGCGTCGGCCTGGCGCTCATGCAGGCGGCGGAAGCGGCACTGCGCGAACGGCATGTCGCCGTCATCCGGCTCGAGGTGTCGGTCGAAAACACCGCTGCGCAGAACTTCTACCGCAGGCTCGGCTACGAAGCGACCGGCAGAATCGAGCGCTATTACCTGGGGAAAACCGACGCTCTGACGATGCAGAAACCGCTGGGTTGACGCAGCTGCTGCGGCGATTACAAAGACTGTCATCCCCAGCCGGCGAAGCGGAGTGGGGGGACCTGCTTCGGGACTTCACTCTGACCACAAACAAAGCTGTCATCCCGACCGGGCGTGGACCTGCTTTTTGCCCTCACCACAACCCAACTTCCGAACAATTCCCACTCGGAATATCATCAAAGCAGCATGTCCACCGCAGCCACCGCCCCGATGGAAACCGCGCCGAACTTCGACGACCGCGCGCTGGCGCCCATCGCAGAAAAAGTTCTCGCACGCGAGCGACTCAGCTTTGACGACGGCGTCGCGCTCTACCGCTCGCCGGACATTCTCGGCGTCGGCTGGCTGGCCAACTGGGTGCGCGAGCAGATGCACGGCGACATCACGTATTTCAACGTCAACCGCCACATCAATCCGACCAACGTCTGCGTCGCGAGCTGCCGGTTGTGCGCTTTCGGCCGCAAGAAAGACGCGCCCGGCGCCTACACGATGGCGCTCGAAGAAGCGTTCGCTTCGGCCGCGTCCGGATACTCCGAAGCCGTCACGGAGTTCCACATTGTCGGCGGCCTGCACCCGGACCTGCCGCTCTCCTATTTTGAAGACCTCATCCGCGGCCTGAAGGAACGTTTTCCGCAGGTCCACATCAAGGCCTTCACGATGGTCGAGATCGCGTTCTTCGCACGCATTTCGAAGCTCTCGATCCCGGAGACGATCCAGCGCCTGAAGGCCGCGGGCCTGGACAGCTGCCCGGGCGGCGGCGCGGAAATTTTCTCTGACCGCATCCGGCACGTCATCTGCGACCACAAGATTGACGGCTCGGAATGGCTCGACACCGCGCGGGAAGTCCACAAGGCCGGCCTGCGGTCGAACGCGACCATGCTCTACGGTCACATCGAGAGCGATGAAGACCGCGTCGACCACCTGGTCAAGCTGCGCGCCCTGCAGGATGAAACGCACGGCTTCCAGACCTTCATCCCGCTGGCTTTCCATCCCGCGAACACCGCGCTCGCCCACCTGCCAACGACGAGCGGACTGACAGACATTCGCCAGATAGCGGTCGGCCGGCTGGTGCTGGATAACTTCCCGCACATCAAGTCGTACTGGCAGATGGTGTCGGCGAAGATTGCGCAGATATCGCTAAGGTTCGGCGCGGACGACATAGACGGCACAGTGATCGAAGAGAAGATTTACCACGACGCCGGGGCCACAACGCCGCAAGGCCTGCGCCGAAAAGATTTGATCAACCTGATCGAAAAAGCCGGCAGAGTGCCGGTGGAACGCGACACCTTGTACCGCGCAGTAAGCCGGACAGAGGCTCAGGACACGTTTACGATTGCTGTTTAGGATGTCGTGTCGAGTAGTCAATCTGTAAGAGCCCCTTGCTAGCACCCCGCCGGGTGCCTCCGGTGGCCGCGGACGACCTGCGGAATGACAGCATAAGAAGGTTGATCGGAGAGTCCTGATACACTCGCGCGCATGTCTTCGCGCCGCGATTTCCTGAAACGCTCTGCCCTTACCGCTGCCGCAGCCTCCGCTGTCCCCGCGCTTTCGCTCGGCGAAACGCAGCAGTCCGCGCCGAACATTCCCGCGGCCAACAAGCCGGTCATCGTCACCCGCATCTGCGGAGACAATTCCATTGCAGAAGCCTACGCCATGCTGCAGCAGGGGGCGGACACGCTCGAAGCTGCACTGCACATCTGCCAGGGCCGCGAAGACGATCCCAAAGACATGACCGTCGGGCTCGGCGGGCTGCCGAACGAGGAAGGCGTGGTCGAGCTCGACTCCTGCTGCATGCACGGGCCGACACGGCAGGCGGGTTCGGTCGGCGGTGTGCGCAACATCCGGAACGTGTGCCGCGTGGCGCGCGTCGTCATGGACCGCACCAGCCACGTCATGCTGTGCGGCGAAGGCGCGGAACGCTTCGCCGTCGCCGAAGGCTTCCACCGCGAGGACCTGCTCACCGAGCAGGCGCGCAAAATCTGGATTCTGTGGAAGGAGCACCACACGTACTCCTGGTGGGGACCTGGGATGAGCGACCCGGCGTGGCAGCCTCCTGCGCCAAAGCCGCCGGCGCACCCGGAAGGCCGCCCCATCGCGCTGCCGCTGCCGCGTATTCCTGCGCCGCAAGACCACGCGCGCATCCACGCCGAAGCGCGTCGCCTCTATGCGTGCGCAGCCGACGTCGGGATTGAGCCGGAACTCCGCTGGCAGGCCGTGCAGCACGTGCTGTTTCCGCCAACCGGAACAATCCACGTCTCGGCATGTAACAGCAAAGGAGAAATCTCCGGCGCCACAACAACGTCAGGGCTGGCCTGGAAAATTCCCGGGCGGCTCGGAGACTCGCCCATCATCGGCGCCGGCTGCTATACCGATCCTGACATTGGTTCCGCAGGCGCGACCGGCGCGGGCGAGGAAAACATCAAGGTCGCCGGCGCGCACACCATCGTGGAAGGCATGCGTCGCGGCTTGACTCCTGAAGAAGCCGGCATGGAAGCGCTGCGCCGTATCGCGCGCAACTACGGCAATGACATGGCCAGGCTGCGTTACATCGAGATGCAGTACTACATCCTGCGTCGCGACGGCGCGTATGCCGGCGTCAGCCTGTGGGACGTGAGCACGACCGGCAAGCAGCGGCATTACGTCGTGCATGACGGCGAGCAGAAGACGCTGCCCATGACTAGCCTCTACAAGGGAACGCCGCTCAACTGGCCTCCGGAGTGACCCGGACCTCGTCCCAGATCTTCGTGCCGTGCGTCTCCTTCAGCAACAGGCTGCCGACGACAAGCGTGATCACCGCGACAATCATCGGGTAATAGAGTCCCGCGTAGATATTTCCGGTCGCCGCGCATACCGACAGGCCAATCAGCGGCAGCAAGCCGCCAAAGACGCCATTGCCGATGTGATACGGCAGCGACAATGCGGTGTAGCGGATGCGTGCCGGGAAAGCTTCCACCAGGTACGCCGCGATGGGCCCGTAAATCATGCAGACGAAGATGACCTGGAGCCACACCAGGAAAACCAGCAGCGGCTTGTTGGCGGTCGTCGCTTCCTTGGCCGGAACCAGTGCGTTCGTCGCCGGGTCGGGGGCCATGGAGGTCAGCTTGATGGCTCCCGTGGCTTTGTCGCGCGCGGACTTCACGCTGACGACATTGTTGCCCGCCGCGTGCTGCATGCCCTTGTAGATCGGGATGTACGTCAGCACGGCCAGCAGACACGCCGCCATCATGAGCTTCTTGCGGCCAATGCGGTCGCTCAGCGCGCCGAAGACTGTGAAGAAAGGCATCGCCAGCAGAAGGGCGATGGCGATGATGATACTGGCGGACTTGGCATTCACCTTCAGCACGGTCTGCAGGTAGAACAGCGCGTAGAACTGGCCCGTGTACCAGATCACGCCCTGTCCTGCGGTCGCCCCGAACAGCGAGATCAGCACGCGCTTCAGGTTCGGCCATTGCGTAAACGCCTCCGTCAGCGGCTTCGCGGAACTCATGCCCTGCGTCTTGATCTGCGCGAAAATCGGTGATTCCTTCATCTGCAGGCGAATGTAGAGCGAGATGGAAACCAGCACGATGGACAGCAGGAACGGGATGCGCCAGCCCCAGGCTGAAAATGTTTCCTTGCTCATGGACTGCTGCGTGACCAGAATGACAATCAGCGAGACGAACAGCCCGAGCGTTGCCGTGATCTGGATGAAGCTTGTGTAATAGCCGCGCTTATTGTCCGGCACATGTTCCGCAACGTACACGGCCGCGCCGCCGTACTCGCCGCCCAGCGCCAGGCCCTGCAGCACGCGGATCAAAATGAGAAGGATCGGAGAAGCCCAGCCGATGACCGAATACGTCGGCAGCAGCCCGATGACCGCCGTTGCGCCGCCCATGATAATCAGCGTTACCAGGAAGGCATACTTGCGTCCCACCAGGTCGCCGATGCGGCCGAAAAACAGCGCGCCGAACGGCCGCACGACAAATCCGACCGCGAACGTCGCAAGGTAGGCAATGTAGGCGAAAGTATCGTTTCCCGGCGGATAAAACTTGAGCGCCAGCACGGAGGCAAGGCTGCCGAAAATGTAGAAGTCATACCACTCGATCATGGTGCCGACCGCGGAGGCGGCGATGACTTTCGGAATGCTGTAGCCGGCGGGTGCTGTCTGCGTGCTCAAGGCTTGTCGTATCCTCGCGAAAAGCGGCGTGCGCGAACGGAAAGATTTCGTGACGCCTGAATTTTGTTACAGGAATGCGAACAAAACGTAACCGCGAAAGTCCGGCCGGTCAATTGAAAATCGTGTGAATGGCCGTCAGGCCAGCTTCTGCGTCTTCACCCGGAAGCGCCACCACAGCACCGCTCCGCCGACGACCGTGATGACGACGAGGCCCCAGAGGACCGGCTCGGTATAGTCGCCCAGCGTCCGCCGGTACCATCGCACAATGTTGCGGCCATAATGATGTCCAAGCCAGGCCACGAGGAAATACTGCGTGGTGCGCGCGCTGATGAACGCCAGCAGAAACTTTCTCCGCGGCATGTGGGCCACGCCGCTGGCGATCACAAATGGCGTCAGGGGAATCGGCGGCGGCATCAAGGCCGGCAGCCCCACGCTGAGGAACGGATGCCTGTCCACCCAGCCTGTGACCAGAGTGCGGATACGCGGCGACGTGAAGCGCTCCAGCAGGTGTTCGCCGCCCTTTTCGGCCAGCCGGAACGACAGATAGCCGCCGACCGTCCCGCCCGCGACCGCTATGGCCGCGAACAGCCACCACTGCTCCGGCTTATGGCTGGTGAGCAGCAGCAGAAACAGGTCCGTTGAGCCCGGCACCGGCAGCGGAATCAACGACGAATCCACCGCCGCGACAAGGAAAAGTCCCACGCCGCCAAGGCCGACCAGCCAGTGGAGCGCGGTGCTGTGCTGTACGTGTCGTGTGTGCTGTCGAACCTTGGCGAGCATTGCAGAGTTGGACGCGGCAGCCTGCGCCGGTGTTCCCACTCTATCGTGCCCGAATCAAAACTCCGCGGCATTCTTTCCCGCGGCGCGACCCGCATATACTGGCGCAAATCCGCAGCAACGGGGAAATGGATGCCGCAAGCGAAACACTGTGCCTCGCTCGTCTCGACGCAGCCCGACTTCAAGAACGAATCCGGCACCGTGCTGCGCATGGAAGCCGCAGGCATGCCGCTGCTCAACCGCCTGTCGCTGCGGCGGCTGATGCTCAAGCCGCGCGGCCTGCGCGAGCCGCACTGGCACGCCAACGCGCACGAACTCGGCTACTGCCTGCGCGGTGAACACCTCGTCACCATCGTTGCCAGCCATAACGAGCGCCACAACTTCACCATCGGCAAGGGCGAAATGTTCTTCGTTCCGTCCGGCGCACTGCACAGCATCCAGAACACCGGCGATGCAGAAGGGGAAATTCTTCTCGGATTTTCCAGCGAGACTGTCGAAGATTTCGGCCTGTCGGGAGTGCTTCGGCCATTTCACGCCGGCCGTCATCGGCAATTCCGTCGGAGTTCCGGAGTCCGAGCTTTCGCAAATCAGCTTCAGCCGCGAAAACGTAGTGATCGCCGCTGCTGAAGGCGCGCCGGAATTCTCACAACAGGCGCAGCACGCCAGTCCCTACAAGTACTCGCTGGAAGCGACGCGGGCGCAAGTCGCGTCGTCCGCCGGTTCCGCGCACGTTGCGGAAATCCCGCTTTGGCCTGTGCTGGATGCAATCTCGATGTTCTCTGTCCGGATCACGCAACAGGGAATGCGCGAAATTCATTGGCATCCGGAGACAGCCGAGATGGGCTACGTCACTGCCGGCAGCGGACGCATGTCCGTCGTCGATCCCGACGGCACAACCGATACGTACACGATGGCTGCCGGCGACATGTACTTTATTCCGCGAGCGTATCCGCACCACATCGAGAACATCGGCGAAGACACGCTGCACATCCTCATCTTCTTCGACCGCAACACGCCGGCGGACATCGGAGCGCTGCCCGTGGTGAGCGGATTCTCGCCCGACGTGCTGGCTGCGACATTCCGCGCACGAGCCGAAAATTTGCCGCGGTTCCCCATCACGGAGATTGACCCGCTGATCGTGCCGCGGCTCAACCCGGTCGACCGCTAGAACGCCGCGATTCCTGTTACCGCGTTGCCGATGATCAGGCCGTGGATGTCATGCGTGCCCTCGTACGTTTTCACGCTCTCGAGATTCATCATGTGCCGCATCACCGGGTAATCGTCGGCCACGCCGTTCGCGCCCAGGATGTCGCGTGCCATGCGGGCGCACTCCAGCGCCATCCACACGTTGTTCCGCTTGGCCATGGAAATGTGCTGGTGCTCGGCGTTGCCGGCATCTTTCAGACGGCCGACCTGCAGGCTGAGGAGTTGCGCCTTGGAAATTTCCGTAATCATCCACGCCAGCTTTTCCTGCACCAGCTGGTGGCTGGCAATTGGCTGTTCGCGGAACTGCTTGCGCGCCAGCGAGTACTGCAATGCCGTGTCGTAGCAACTCATCGCCGCGCCAATCGCTCCCCAGGAAATGCCGTAGCGCGCCTGGTTCAGGCACATCAGCGGAGACTTCAGGCCGTCAGATTTCGGCAACAGGTTCTCGGCGGGAATACGCACGTCCTGCAACGACAGTCCACTCGTCACGCTGGCGCGAAGGCTCCACTTGCCGTGAACGTCCTGCGCCGAAAATCCAGGCCGGTCGGTTTCCACCAGGAAGCCGCGCACCTTGCCGCCGTGCTCATCGCTCTTCGCCCAGATGACGGCCACGTCGGCGATCGATCCCGACGTGATCCACATCTTCTCGCCGTTCAGCACGTAGTCATTGCCGTCGCGAACGGCGCGCGTCCGCATGCCGCCGGGGTTCGAGCCAAAGTCGGGCTCCGTCAAGCCGAAGCAGCCGAGCTTTTCGCCCTTCGCCATCGCGGGCAGCCACTTTTCTTTTTGCTCTTCCGAACCGAAGGCGTAGATCGGATACATGACCAGCGCCGACTGCACGCTGACAAAGCTGCGTACACCGGAGTCGCCGCGCTCCATTTCCTGCATCACCAGCCCGTATTCCACGCTGGACATGCCCGCGCAGCCGTAGCCATGCAGGTTCGCGCCGAAGAACCCGAGTTCGCCCATCGGCTTTACCAATTCGCGCGGAAAGCGGCCGTCGCGGTTGCACTGCTCAATAATCGGGACAAGGTTGTCCTCGATAAAACGGCGCGCCGTATCTCGCACCATGATCTCGTCCGGGCTCAGCAGCGTGTCAAACGCAATAAAGTCCACGCCTTGAAACTTGAAGGCCATGCCTGCTCCTGTTGTCTGGGAAACAGACAAGGATAGTGGTTGTCGTTGCGGCTGGCAACGCGCGGCGGCTAACATGTTTTGGTGCCCCGCAGGTGGATGCTTCCGTTCTTGCCGCTCGTATGCGCAGCCGCGCTGTGCGCGCAGGCCCCGCGCAATGCAGGCGCGACTACGCTGGACGGCCGGGCGGCGCAGGTTTTCGAAGGCGGTCCGTCACAAGTTACCGCGCTGCTGTTCCTGCGCAGCGATTGCCCGCTGTCGAACAAGTACGCACCGGAAATCGAGCGAATCGCAAGACAATACGAAGCGCGCGGCGTCCGTTTTTATCTCGTCTACCCGGATGTTTCCGACAGGAACGCGGACGTGGCGAAGGCCGCGCACGACTACTACGGAAGCTTTCGCGGCCAGCCGTTGCGCGATCCCGAACATTCTCTGGTCAAGGCAGCGCGCGTAGACATGATGCCCGAGGCAGCAGTCTTCCGCGGCGAAACTCTCATCTACAGCGGCCGGATTGACGACCGCGTTCCCGGCCTGGGCCAGTGGCGCGCGGAAGCAAGCGAGCACGATCTGACAGATGCGCTGGACGCCGCGCTCGAAAACCGCCCGGCACACAAAGCCGGCGCCCCGGCCTACGGATGCTACATCGCGGACGCGCAGTGAAGCTGGTTATTGCAGCGGTGGCTGCGCTTGTGTCTGTTGGCGCCCTGCACGCGCAATCGCCGGCGGCCGCGCCGACATTCGCGCGTGATGTCGCGCCGATTCTGTACAAGGAATGTGCGGGCTGCCATCACGCCGAGGGCCCCGGCCCGTTCCCGCTGACCAGCTACGAAGACGCCCGGCGCCACGCGCACCAGATCGCCGACGTAACCCGCACGCGCTACATGCCGCCATGGCTGCCGGACACAAAGCTGAACCACTTCGTCGATCAGCTTGAATTAAGCGACACGCAAATTGCGACGCTGGGAGAGTGGGCTAAAGCCGGCGCGCCTGCCGGCGATCTCGCGCAGGCTCCGAAGCCGCCGGACTTTCCCGCAGGCTGGCAGCTTGGCAAGCCGGACCTCGTCCTGACAACGCCGAAGCCATGGACCATGGCGCCCTCCAGCACCGATCAGTACCGGAACTTTATCTTTCGCGTGCCGCTGGATGCGCCCCGCTACGTTCGCGCTGTAGAAATCCGCCCCGGCAACACGCGCATTGTGCATCACGCCAACGTGCTGATTGACCGCAATCACTCCGCGCGCTCCCGCGACGGCAAGGACGGCCAGCCCGGCTTTGCCGGCATGGACGTGGAGTTCGAGTCCGACACGTTCGACCCGGAAAGCCATTTCATCTACTGGAAGCCGGGTGCGCTGGTGTGGTCGGAGCCGGAAGGCATGAGCTGGGAACTCACGCCGGGGACCGACCTCATCCTCAACATGCACCTGCAGGCAAGCGGCAAGACGGAAATCGTGAATCCGCAGATCGGAATCTATTTCACGAACGATCCGCCGACCAAGCATCCCATGCTCCTTACCCTGTCTGCCGATGAACAGCTGGACATCCCGGCGGGCGCAAAGGATTTCAAGGTCCATGACGACTTCACGCTGCCAATTGATGCAGAGGTGCTGGCCATCTATCCGCACGCGCATTACCTGGGCCATGTGCTGGATGGCTACGCGACTCTGCCCGATGGCAAGCGGATCAACCTGATCCATATTCCGCAATGGGACCAGGGCTGGCAGGGAATCTATCGCGAGGACAAGCCCGTCCCGCTGCCGCGCGGAACCGTGTTGTCCATGCGATACAGCTATGACAACTCCGCCGACAATCCCAGGAATCCTTCCGCCAAACCGCACCGCGTTGTCGCCGGCAACCTCGCTTCGGATGAAATGAGTCATCTCTGGCTGCAATTGCTGCCGACGCCCGCCGTGCAGCAGGGGGAGGACGCTCGTCTGCTCCTGCAGGAAGCTGTGATGAAGCACACGCTGGAAAAGGACCCGAATAACTTCTCGGCGCACTTCAACCTGGCAGCGGCGGAGCAAAGCAGCGGTGACTTCGCAGCGGCGGAGGTTCAATGGCGCGCCGCGCTGGCAGCCAAGCCCAACTATGCGCCTGCACTCAACGGTCTGGGCGTGGCGCTGCGTGGGCTGGGACGCGATACGGAGGCGGTCGAAAGCTTTCGCGCTGCCACGGCCAGCGACCCCGAGTATGCCGACGCGCAGTTCAACCTCGGCGAAGTGCTGGCCCAGCAGGGAAGCATCGCCGAAGCGCGCGACGCATTCGC
The DNA here is from genome assembly GCA_963848685.1 of uncultured Acidobacteriaceae bacterium. GTDB lineage: Bacteria > Acidobacteriota > Terriglobia > Terriglobales > Acidobacteriaceae > CAWKED01. Next base: position 898,124 of record CAWKED010000001.1, read on the forward strand.
GCGGGCCGCTGCACTGAATCCACACGACGCTGACGCGGAAGCCAACCTTGGCGCGGCCTACGCGGCCCTGGGAGACATGGCGCAGGCAAAGGCGCACACAGCGCGGGCGCTGCAGGTTGATCCGCAGAACAAGCTGGCGCTGGAAAATTTTCAGGCCATGCAGTGAAGTCGTCGCAGTTGTTGCGCATTATTCGAACTTGCGAGCAACCGCCTTACATTGTCATTCTGAGGCGCGCGAAGCGAACCGAAAAAATCTGCTCTTTCCCGCGCTGCGATCACGCATCCAGAAGGGACAGATTGTTCGCACCGCTCAGGATGACACGCCATTTGGGCTTGCTGAAGGGCCTTACGCCAGGTATTCCTTCAGAAAATCATCGTCCGAACTCACCAGCTGCTGGGTAGTCCCTTCAAAAATCATCTTTCCCTCATTCAGAACCATGAATGTAGTGTTCGGGTCGATCTGCCCTTCAGGCAGCGGCACAACTTTGTTCTGCTGCTTGTCCCAATGGTGCGTCGCCATCATGAATGCGTCCTGCAGGCGATGCGTGACGACAATGGAAGTCGTCTGCGCCTGGTCGCGCTGTTTGACGACCAGCTCAATGATGGTTGTTGAAGTAATCGGGTCAAGGCCCCCGGTCGGCGAATCGTACAGAATCAGTTCCGGTTTCGTAATGATGGCGCGTGCAATGGCGACCCGCCGCCGCATGCCGCCGGAAAGTTCTGACGGAAACTTTTCCATCGTGTGGCCGAGCTCGACAAACTCCAGCGCCTGCTGCACGCGCGAAGTCACCTGCTCGTCGCTGTCATGCTCTTCTTCCAGCCGGTAGCCAACGTTGTCGCGGACGTCCAGCGAGTCGAACAGCGCGCTTTCCTGGAAAACCATGCCGACGTAGCGGCGAATGTCCAGCAGCTCGTCTTCCGTCAGGGTTGCCGTGTCCAGGCCGAACAGCTTTATATCGCCGGAGTCGGGACGGATCAACCCGTTGGCCATCTTCATCAGGACGCTCTTACCGGAACCGGCCGGCCCCAGCAGCACGCGCGTTTCGCCCTTGCGCAGCGTGAAGGAGATATTTTCCAGCACAGGCTTGCCTTCAAAACCGATGGAAACGTCGCGAAAGACGAGCGGGTGCTCGTTGTTGTCGATTTCCAGCTGGGTCGGCAGCCGCCGTGTGCGATGCCGCATCCATCACCTGCCGAAAATGCCGATCATGACGCGGCTGATCAGAAAGTCCACCGCAATGATCAGTACGCTCGAAACCACCACCGCCTGCGTCGTTGAGCGGCCCACGCCCTGCGTGCCGCCCTTCGTGTTGACGCCGAAAAAGCAGCCCACCGTCGCGATAATGGTCCCGAAAACGATGGGTTTGAACAGGCCCTGGACGACGTCCGGATATTGCAACGTCTGGTACGCGGTGTGGAAGTACTGCGAAGCATCGAGTCCCAGCATGGAGACAGAGACCGCGCCGCCGCCTGTAATACCCAGCGCGTCGCTGACAATGGTGAGGAAAAAGCACATCACCACGGTCGCGATGACGCGCGGCGTCACCAGCTTCTTGATCGGGTCAGTGCCGAGCGCGCGCATCGCGTCAATTTGCTCGGTGACCTGCATGGAGCCGAGTTCTGAAGCCATGCCGGAGGCATTGCGGCCGGTCAGCATCAGGCTGGTCAGCACCGGCCCCAGTTCCTTGATCATGGACAGGGACACAAGCTGCCCGGTCACTGCCTTTGCGCCGAACTGCGCCAGCGAAGATGCCGACTGCAGGGCCAGCACGCCGCCCGTGAAAAATCCTGTCAGGATGACAATAGGCAGCGAGCCGACACCGATCAGGTCAGCCTGCGTAATCATGTCGGAAACGTAGAGGGGCCGGCGGGCCACGTTCGCAAACGCGCGCGCGGACAGGATTGCGTAGTCCTGCAGCGTCGCGATCCGCTTTTTCAGGAACACTTCAGGAGATGTAAACGCCATGCTCGCCGATTTTTACTGTAACAAACACGGCAGATGCCGGCCCGCGCCTGACGTATGCTAGTCAGCGGGAGTGCTGAGAACAGTGCGTCTTTCAAGGGTTCTGGGAGTTTTGGCCGGTTTGCCGCTTCTGCTGGCGCTGGCCGGGTGTGGCAGCAGCGGAGTGTCCGGGGTGCGCATCATTCACACCTCGCCCGGCAACGGCGCGCTGGACGCTTTCGTCAGCGACGACGTGGTTGCCAGCAACCTGCCCTACGGCATGGCGACCGCCTATGTCCAGGTCAGCGATGGCAGCCACACCGTCTCGCTCACCCCGACCGGCCAGGACAACACCATCCTGCAAAAGCAGTCCCAGGACTTCATCAACCAGAGCCAGTACACGATCTTCGCGGTAAATCCGGGCAGCGGAATAGGCCAGCTCTTCCTGCTGGACAACAACACGCAGCCCACCGCCGGCGATTGCAAAATCCGCGTCGTCAACGTCTCCCCAGCCAACAGCGTCGTGGATGTGTATGTCGTGCCGCCGTCGACCAACATAGCAACCGTCCCCGCCACGCTGCGTAACCTGGCCTACTCGACAGCCAGCCAGTATCTGCAACTCGCCGCACAGAGCTACGACGTTGTCTTTACGCCGCCGGGCAGCAAGACCATCCTCGCGAACACCGCAGCTGTAACGCTTGCGGACGGCGACATCAATACGGTCGCGCTGGCGGATGCACCCGGCGGCGGCACGCCCTACCAGGCGTATGACTATGTGGACGCGATGTTCTCGAACAACAATCCGCCGTCCTCTGTTGCGAAAAAATAACCGTGTCATTCTGAGGAGCGCAGCGACGAAGAATCTGCTCTTCTTCGTCAGCGATCAACGAGCAGATTCTTCGCTCCCTCAGAATGACCGTGAGAGAGGTGTGGGAGCCGGCTAAGCTACTCGCGCCCGCGCTTGCGAATCTCGATACTCAACCGCTTGATCTTCTGGTTCAGCGTCGAGAGCGGCACGCGGAAGCGCTCCGCCGTTTCCGTCTGGTTCCAGTTGCAGCGTTCGAGCTGCTCGGTGATGATGCGGCGCTCAACATCTTCCAGAATCTCGAACAGGGATGAGTCCGCGCGGTGTTCCAGCAGGTTGCCCGCATACTTGCGGCCGGAGAGATGGTCCGGCAGCAGGTCGCTGGTCATCGTCGGCCCGGTGGACAGCACGACGGCACGCTCGACGGCGTTCTCCAGCTCGCGCACATTGCCCGGCCAGGAATGGTCCATCAGGACGCGCAGCGCCTCCTGGTTGAACTGGCGCTGCGGAAGCGAGTTCTCCTGCGTGTACTTCTCGAGGAAATGCTGGATGAGCGCCGGAATGTCCTCGCGCCGCGACCGCAGCGGCGGCATCAGGATGGTCACAACATCAAGCCGGTAGTAGAGGTCTTCGCGGAATTTTCCTTCCTCGACGGCCTTGCGCAGGTCAATGTTGGTCGCCGCGATGATGCGTACGTCTACCTGGATTTCATGAATGCCGCCGACCTGCATGAAGCGTTTGTCCTGCAGCACGCGCAGGATCTTGGCCTGCGTGTCCATCCCCATGGTGGCGATTTCGTCCAGGAACAGCGTCCCGCCGTTCGCCACTTCAAACAGGCCCTTTTTCGCCGCGACCGCGGAAGTGAACGCGCCCTTCGTGTGTCCGAACAGCGTGCTCTCAAGCAGCTCGCTCGGCATGGCGCCCGTGTGGATCGGCACAAACGGCTTGTCGCGCCGCGGAGAATTCGCGTGGATGGCTTTGGCGATGACTTCCTTGCCGGTGCCGCTTTCGCCCTGCACCAGCACCGTGGAGCGCGTTGGCGCGACCTGCGCGACGAGGTCGAAAATGCGCAGCATCGCGTCGGACTTTCCGACAATGTTCTGGAAGTTATACCGCTGGTGCAGCGCGCGGCGAAGCTGCTCGTTCTCCAGTTCGGCGCGCGCCTTGCCGATTGCGGCGCGAATGTCCGCGAGCAGCTTCTCGTTGTCCCACGGCTTCTGGATAAAATTCGCCGCGCCGGTGCGCATGGCCTCGACGACGTTGGCAACCGTGCCGTACGCCGTAATCATGATCACCGGCTGCGCCGGCAGCTTGGCGTGAATCTCTGTCAGGATTTCGATGCCGTCGCGGCCAGGCATCGACAGGTCGAGCAGCACCAGGTCGTAGGTGTTCTGCTCCAGGGCACGCAGCCCAAGTTCGCCGTCGGCCGCCGTCGCAACGGAAAAGCCTTCCAGCTCCAGCAGCGTCTGCAGGGTTTCGCGAATGGCCGCTTCGTCGTCAACAATCAGGATGCGCGCGGCGGGCGCTTCATTTTTTGCTGTGTCTGGTTCCAGCGCGGCTACTGCAATGTCAGGCATGGACCGTCTTTCTTACGAGCGGGAACTCGAGTTCGAATGTGGTGCCGCGGCCCATTTCGCTCTCTACATGGATCTTGCCGGAGTGTTCCTGGATGATGCCGTAGGAGACGCTCAGCCCCAGGCCGGTGCCCTTTGGCTGGCCATCTTTCGGCGCGTTCTTGGTGGTAAAGAACGGGTCGTATATGCGCTGCAGGTTTTCGCGGGCAATGCCGCCGCCCGTGTCCGTCACGCGGATGGTCACCATGCCGTTGCTCACCGTCGAGACGGTCAGGGAGCCGCCGTCGGCCATCGCGTCTTTGGCGTTCAGGAAAAGGTTCAGAAACACCTGCTGCAGCTTGCCGCGATTGGCGCGAATGACCGGCAGCTCCGCTTCGAGGTTTTGCGTAACCTGCACGCGCGCCTTCTTGAATTGATGATCGAGCAGCACAAGAGTTTCGCGAATCACCTGGTTCACATCAATCTCGGTAAATTCGACCGCGCTCGTGCGCGAGAAGTTCAGCAGGCCATTGGTGATTTCAGAAGCGCGGAACGTCTGCTCGGTGATTTTGTCCAGCAGGCCCGTCAATCGAGCGTCATCGCGTAGCTGCTTGGACAGCATCTGCGTGTAGCCGGAAATTACCGCGAGCGGCGTGTTGACTTCATGCGCTACGCCGGCCGCCAACAGGCCGATCGAGGAAAGCTTCTCCGACTGCGCGAGCTGGCCTTCGAGCGCAACGCGATCGGTAATGTCGTCAACCAGGATGATCCGGCCGAGCGTCGAGAAGTCCCGCGACAGCAGCGGAGCGACCGCGATGTTCGCGGTGCGCACTTCACCGGTCGGCGTCGACAGCCGGAACTTCCAGAAATTGTGCACGCCGGCATCGTGGCGCACGCGGTCGAACTCACGCAGAAAGTCAGCAGGGAAGAGCGCGCTCAGCGGCCTGCCGAGAACTTCCGCGCGCGGCCGTGCGAACAGCACTTCCATCTGCGAGTTCCAGCTCTCGACGATGTCGTTCAGGTCAACGGCAAAAATGCCGACGTTAATGGATTCGACGATGTTTTCGTTGAACTCCTTCAGGCGCTCGTATTCGTCTACCTGCTGGGCCAGCGACGCGTAAAGCTGCGCGTTCTGGATCGCGATGCCGATGTATGTCGCCAGCGATTCCAGCAGCTCGACGTCTTCGCTGGTCAGAAAATCTCCGCCCGCCGTCCGGCCAAGCCCCAGGACAGCGACGGTGCGCTGCTGCACCCGGCAGAAGATGTAGTAGTTCAGGTCGAGCGCGCGGACCGCGGCCTGCTGTGCCTCTGGCAGCCGCACCGCGTATTGCGTGTTCTCAAAGAAGATGTGCGCGGCCCGCGCATCCGGCGTCGCCAGAAAGCCCAGGTCGAGGTCTCTCCGCATCAGCTCCGGCGGCAGGCCCTGCGCGCCGGCCAGCGTAAAGCCGTCATGCGCAGTCGTCGGCAGAAAGACCGCCACGCGCGACAGCAGCAACGTCTTCGACAACTGGTCGGTCACGGAACCAACCACGGCATCGGCATCGGTTTCGCTGCTCAGTCCGCGGCCAAAGTCAATCAGTGTCGCGCGATAGTCATAACGCCGGCGGTCGAAGACTTTATCCACACGGCCCTGGATCAGCCGCTTAAGCGGGTCAAAGATCTGTGCCGTGATCAGGATGGTGATGATCAGGCCCCAGGCGCCGAAGTTTGGCAGCCGTGTGTGTACCGCGGTCGCGAACACCGCGACAATTCCGAAATAGCCGCCGACCACGACGCCCGTCGCCAGCGTGTAGCTGACGCCGCGCTTGAAGATCAGGTCCACGTCCATCAGCCGGTAGCGAACAATGGCGTAGCTGAACGTCAGCGGCAGGAAGACCAGGAACAGGCTGGCAACGCGGCCCAGCCAGAGCGGCGTGTTCCAGTCCGCAAGGAACGGGATGACATAGAAAAGCGTGAATGGCCCGACGGCCAGCAGAGTGCCGCGCATCAGCCACTTGAGCTGCTGGCGGCGCAGCGGAGTGTTTTCGCGGCTGGAATCCCACTGCAGCACGGCCGCGGCCAGCACATAGTACGTCGCGACGTATGCCAGCGAAATCTGGTCCAGCCGATGATGAAGTTGCTGCGTTGCCGCCCACAGGTTCAGCGCGGCAATGTGCAGGCCAATCAGCAGAAGCGCGGGCAGGTAGATGGCAGCGACGCGCCACATCCGCACGCCGTGCTTTCGAAGCTCATCCGGGAACGTCGCCGCGAAATGCAGAAACAGCGCCGGCTGCAACGCCAACGCCACCGTGTTGCCCCAGTAAATGATCCAGTCGAACTGGTTCAGCTTGCCCGTGTAATGGAACGAATACAGCACGAACGATGCCAGGCAAAAGACGTAGAAGTGCATGCTGCGCGGGGCCGTCCAGCGCCGGAACAGCACGTACAGCCCAATCCCGAGATAGACCAGCGCGATCAGCCGCGTCGCCTGGTTCTCCGAGTGGTCGGCCGGCTCCAGGATGACCTGGGTGTCCAGCCGGACGCCGTCCCGTTCCAGCGAATACGTCGCGCCGCGGTAGCTGCCCGTGCGGAACATCTGCCGGACAGCATTGGCCGCATGCGCCATGGGCGCGCCATTGATGCTGACCAGCAGGTCATCGCGCTTGATGCCCGCCCGCTCCGCCGGTGAGTTTGGCAGTACGCGCTCCGCCCGCAGGCCCGGTGTGGCGGAATGCTGCGACTCGCGCCACGCCACCCCGTCTGTCGGGGTGTCGTAGGCCGCTTCCTTGCGGAAATTGATGAATGCGAAAACGCAGGCTGCAATCGTCAGCACCGACAGCAACAGCAGTGCGGCGCGAGACTGAGCGTTGTTTCCCATCCACTCCTTTGCAACGGCGCCGGCTGGCGCACAAATCCTACCGTGTATAAGCAACTGGCGTGCCAACCTCTTTGGTGCGGTGCAAACCAAAGGCGCGTGACGCTAAGTCGCTAATACGCCATGGTTTGACGGATCCGCGACCTCAAAGTACTACCTTTAGGGCAGAGGCAGACATCCGCAACCCCATAGGCCTTCCATAAATCATAGACGATTGTCCCCGCTCGGGTTAGCGGCTGGAGTTCTTCATCCATGGTGCAGTTGAACCAGAATTCAATACTTGACCGCGGCGCTGCATTCCCCGAAGCTAGATAGATGACGGCACCTACGGGGTCGCGACCGGAGTCGCAACCCGCCACCGCCAATGAAGTTCTGGTCCGAGAAGCCGCCTTCGTCCTGAATACCTACCCCCGCCATCCGCTTATCATCGAGCGCGGCGAGGGTGTCTATGTCTACGACAGCGATGGCCGCCGTTATCTCGATACCATGTCCGGTTTGGGCGTCAGCGCGCTCGGCCATGGCCATCCCCGCTTGAGCCGCGTTATGGCCGAGCAGGCGCCGAAACTCATCCACCTGTCCAACATGTTTTCCCACCCGTCGCAGGGCGAGCTCGCGGAAAAGCTCTGCCGGCTGAGCGGCATGGCCGCGGTCTTCTTTTCCAACGGCGGCGCGGAGGCCGTCGAAGGCGCCATGAAGCTCGCGCGAAGCTGGGCGCGGCAGAATTTCTCCTCCGCGAAAAAAACCTTCGTCGCGCTGGAGAAGAGCTACCATGGCCGCAGCTTCGGCGCGCTTTCCGTCACGGGCCAGCCGAAGTATCGCGAAAAGTTCGGCCCCGGCGTGGAAGACGTTCGCTTTGCCCGGCGTAATGACATTGCCTCGCTGCGCGCCGCCATGGCGGATGATGTCTGCGCACTGTTCCTTGAGCCGATCATGGGCGAAGGCGGAGTCGCGGAGTGCAATGCCGAGTTCATGGCCGAAGCACGCCGCCTCGCCGACCAGCACAACGCCCTGCTTGTCTTCGATGAAATTCAATCCGGGCTTGGCCGGACCGGCCGCTGGTTCGCTTTCGAGGAATCCGGCGTCCGGCCCGATGTGCTCGTAATCGGCAAGCCGCTCGGCGGCGGCCTGCCCCTGTCGGCATTCCTGGTCGCCGGCGACAAGGGCCTGAAAGGAGTGCTGGCCATCGGTCAGCACGGTTCCACCCTGGGCGGCAGCCCGATCGCCTGCCGGATGGGCCTCGAGTTCCTGGCGACAGTCGAAGACGAGGACCTGCTCGCCCGCGTTCGCGACACCGGCATCGCCCTGCGCAAAGAACTTATCGCCATGGCGGACGACTTTTCCATCGCGACGGAAGCCCGCGGCAAGGGAGCCATCCAGGGGCTGGAGCTGACCGTCACCGCCCGCCCCCTGCTCGAAGCCGGGTTCACCAAAGGTCTGCTCCTGAACGCTGTCCAGGGCCACATCCTGCGCTTCCTGCCGCCATATTTGTTCGAAAGCGGCCATGTAGACGAATTCACCACCGTGATGCGCGAAATCCTTGCCGCCGAACAATCCCGCCACGCGCACCTGCCCGCTTCGGAAACTCCGGCCGCTGCGCCGATCGCTGCTGCAAGCGAAATCGCCGCCGCGTCCGTGCTGGTCCGCTAGCGTTTTCTTCCATCGTTTGGCGGGTTTCCCGCGTCACATAATAGACATGCCGAAAAACACCGGGCCCAGACCTCACCGCAGCGACCCCGCATTACCGTTCGGGACTCCGCGCCGCCGCATTCTGCAGAGCCTGCGTCGTGTCCTGCAGCTCGTCCGTGAAACCCTGCTCATCAAGCGCTCCGGCGAATCGCACATTGCCCTGCACCCCGAGGACGGCGAACTCGGCGTAACCTTCCTCGGCCATTCCAGCTTTCTGCTTGAGGCCGGCGGCGGCCGCGTCCTGGTTGACCCCGTCTTCTCCAACTGGCTCATCCTCGTCCGCCGGCTGCGCCATCCCGGCGTGCTCCCCGGCAACATGCCTGACGTGGACTGGGTGCTGATCACGCACGCCCACATGGACCACCTTGACCGCCGCAGCCTGCGCCTGGTTATCAGCCGCACGCGCGAGCTCACTGGCCGCGCGCCCGGCGTCATCCTGCCGCGGAACACGGCCGACATCGTCCGCGACCTCGGCTTCTCGCAGATTGTCGAGCTCGAACGCTGGCAGACGTTCCAGGCCGGTGCGTTCCGCGTGACGCATACGCCGGCACGCCACTGGGGAGCGCGCCTGCTGCACGACAACCATCGCGGCTTTGGCGGATACATGCTGCAAGGCGCGGGCCACTCGGTCTATCACTCCGGCGATACGGCCTATTTCGAAGGCTTTCGCGAAATCGGCCGCCGCCTGCATCCCCGCCTCGCGCTGCTGCCGATTGGCGCGTATTCGCCGGACAGCTTCCGCGGCGTCCACACCTCGCCGGAAGATGCGCTGCAGGGCTTCCTCGATTTAGGCGCGGACACAATGGTGCCGATGCACTACGGCACATTCAAGCTTTCCGACGAACCCATGACCGAGCCCTTGCAGCGCCTGCGTGCAGCAGCGGAACAGGCCGGAGTCGCCGAGCGCGTGCAGGTCCTGACAGAAGGGAAGACGGTGTTCTTCGCGCCGCGCACCGAAAGCGGTGAATGGCGGATGAGGAACGTATCGGCGCTTAAGGAATGCGAAACGCTCCGGGTATCCGGGCGTCAAGAGTGGGCCAATGCCATGTCGTGATGGAGTGCGAGCGCGCTCAGGTGACCGTCAGTCGTCTGTTTCAACGTGCGGACCCACGGCGGCAGGGTTCGCGCGTCGAGATCGTCCGTCACAAATAGAAATTTGTACTTCTTGCTTTTCTTGATTCTGCTGAGTAGTTGCCGTGCCCCGCTCAAATCGTAGCCGTAGCTGCCAGGCCGGGACATCTTCTCATCACGGTAAGACAACCTTACCGCGCAAACCGCTTCAGGGTCCAAGCGCGCACCGCGGCCTGCATCTCGGCAAGCTTGGGCCCGCTGGCTGATTGAAAAAAGTGCGTCGCGCCGGAAACCAACACCAGCTCGTTCTCACCGCCGCTTCCGGCAACAATGCCCTGCACGCCATCCACCGGGCCGTATTCGTCCTGGTCGCCGCTGACGAACAGCTTCGGCTGCGTGCAGCCCGCCAGCCACGGATATTCATAGCGCCGCATGTTCTCGACCGCGACCGGGATCCCCAGCGCAATCATCCCCGCCACCCGGGCATCCGCGCAGCACACACGCAGCCCAACCGCCGAGCCGAATGAGAATCCTGCGAACAATAGCGGCTCTCCAAACGCAACCGAGAGCCAGTCCAGCGCGGCGCGAACTTCCTGCTGCTCGCCCTGGCCGTCATCGTGCCTGCCGTCGCTCGCTCCCACGCCGCGAAAGTTGAACCGCAACACCGGCAACCCAAGCCCGACCAGCGCCTTCATGGCGTGATAGACCACCTTGTTGTGCATCGTGCCGCCGCCCTTCGGATGCGGATGACACACCAGCGCCGCGCGAAGCCGCGTCTGGTTCTCCACCCCCGGAGGCGGCGAATTCAAAAGAGATTCCAGCCGGCCGGCAGGGCCATCAAGAAAGAAGCTGCGCAGCGTGCTCACTTGTTCATTCTAGAAAGAAGAGGTGTCATTCTTCTCGGAAAAGAAACGGGTGTCCTTCTTCGCTGCGCTCCGAATGACAAGCTGCAGCGGACGCGGAGTACTCCGCACCAACCAACGAAACTGTCATCCCGACCGGAGCGAGCACGGCAGTGCTCGCGCAGTGGAGTGACCCGCCCTTGCTCTTACTCCACCCTGCGAGCACTCCGCGTTGTCATTCAGAGGAGCGAAGCGACGAAGAAATCTGTTCTCCCCGGCGGCATGCGCGAACGCCGAGGAGAACAAATTCTTCACCGCGCGAACGATGCCAATCCATGGTTGTCGCCATCGGCGGTACCGGCGAACACGCTATGCTGTCATGGCATGGCCGCGCCGCCCATCGATCCCATTCGCCTCACGCGCGAGTTGATGGACATTGACTCCACCACCGGCCGCGAAGGCGAAGCCGGCGAGTACCTGCTGCGCACCCTGGCCGCACTCGGCTACCAGGCGAAGCCCATCCCGGTGCCCGGCCAGCCCGCGCGGTTCAACGTCTACGCGCACAGCGCCGGCCAGACGCCGGACATCGTTCTCTCCACCCACATGGACACGGTGCCGCCGTATATCACCGGCTCGGAAGACGACGATTATCTCTACGGCCGCGGCTCCTGCGATGCAAAAGGAATCATTGCCGCGCAAGTCGCCGCCGCCCAGCAGCTCCGGACCGGCGGCGCCAAAGTCGGCCTGCTCTACACGGTCGGTGAAGAGCGCGACTCCATCGGCGCCCGCACCGCCAACGCCTTCGCGCCCGGCTGCCGCATTCTGATCAATGGCGAACCGACCGACAATCGCATGGCGCTTGCCAGCAAGGGCACGCTGCACCTCACCCTCCGGGCGAGCGGCAAAATGGCGCACTCCGCCTACCCGGAACTCGGCGACTCTGCCATCCACAAGCTCATCCATGTTCTCGAAGACGTGCTGCGCGTGCCGCTGCCGTCGCTTGAAGATATTGGCCCATGCACGCTGAACGTCGGCCTTATCGAAGGCGGCCACGCGCCGAATGTCATCTCCGATACCGCGTGCGCGAAGCTGCTCGTGCGCCTCGTCGGGCCCAGCGGGCCCATTATTGAAGCCGTGCGCGCAGCCATTGCCGGCCGCGCCGAAATGGAAATCGAGAAAGAAACTCCGTTCATCCGCCTCGCGACACTCCCCGGCATGCCCACCATGGTCGCGAGCTTCGGCACGGACATCCCGTCGCTGCCCGACTGGGGAACGCCGGCCCTGTTCGGCCCCGGCTCCATCCACGTCGCCCATACGCCGCACGAACGCCTCTCCAAGAAGGAGCAGTCAGAATCCATCGGCCACTACGTGCGCATCGCGGAGCGGCTGCTCGCGCAGGCCCAATGAGCCTTCGCTCCCGCGCCCGCACTGCCATTGAACACTCCGTCGTCGCGGTCGCGGTCGCGATGCTATCGTGGCTCGCGGCGCGCGCGCTGCATCTCCACCAGCCGCAGTGGGCCGTCATCAGCGCGGTCGTCGTCATTCAGGATGACTGGCGCGCCACGCGTGTCGCCGCGTGGAACCGCTTCCTCGGAACCACGCTCGGCGCGCTGCTCGCTCTTGGAATGTTCCGCGCGCCGCTCCATCCGATCCTGCAGTTCGGCATCGCCGCTGCGATCGGCGTCTTCCTCTGCTACGTCGCCGGAATCGGGCCCGCGGCGCGCCTTTGCTGCGTCACGCTGGCCATTACGCTGCTCATCCGCCCGTCAGAACCAACCTGGCATTACATCTATGACCGTTTTATTGAGGTCAACGTCGGCATCGCGGTCGCCGTCAGCTGGATCTTTCTTCAGCACAAATTCTGGCGCGACCTGGCCCCGCCGCCAACCGTCACTTAGCTTCCATTGCGCGCAGTGCGTCCCCGGCCTGCTGCTTTTCCAGCGGGTACCAGACTTCTCCGGCCTGCTGAATCAGCGACAGCGCCGCCTGGAACTCGCGGACCGCGTCGGCTCTCCGGCCGGCTTTCTTCAACACTTCGCCGTACGCGATGTGCGCGCGCACGCTCTGCGGATACAACGCCAGCGATTCTTCCACGTCGAGGAGCGCCGCAGCAGGATTGCTGTCCATCTCGCCCTGCGCGCGAACGACCAGCGCGACGGCCCGCGCCTGCGGCAAATGGAACGAGCCTGCAAACACCGGCGCCGCGTTGCCGATGTTTGTAACCGGTTTCAGAGAATAGAACTGCACATAAGGGTTCTGGTTGTACTCAAACTCAATGCCCGCAAGTGAAAGCCCGGTCAGCACAACATGGCCGGAAATGTCCACCGGCGGAACGCTGCCCGGAATCCACTCGTTGCCCGGCAGGAAGCGGCACGGAATGCCGAAGTGCTTCAGGTCAACTGCGTTGTCCATCGCCAGCCAGCAATCCTTGACGTTGTTCTTGTTCACCCAGTCGCGGATCTCCAGCAGCTGCTGTCCCCAATCCACGTTGGCGTCGGTCGTCAGCCGCCACGCGTTGCTGCTGCCGCCCCACGCCTGGTTCACATAAGGCATGTAGTTCGGCCATGCGCGCAACGCCTCTTCTGCCTGGAAAGCGACCAGCAGGCATGCGATGACGCGCCACGCGCGATCCCGCGGCCACAACACCCCGACGCCTCCAGCGATACAGCAATACAGCAGCGGCATGATGGCGAGAATGTGGCGGAACCCGATGTCGAGCCCGGACGTCATCGCGATGGAAAAGATGACGGCACATGGCACAAGAAGAAAACGAAGCTGCCGCCACGCGAAGGCTCGCTGCTCCGCGGAAGCGCCGCGCAGCCGCACGGCCCATCCGCCTGCGGCCATCAGCAGCAGTGCAGGAAAAGCCAGCGTCGTCTTCATGCTGAAGACGAGCGGGAAGTAAAACCACACGCCGTGCGGATAGAACTTTCCAAGCAGAAACACCGGCTGTCCGGGGTGCGAGACCGCCCAAACGTCGGTCAATCCATACAGGTACGGCAGCGGAGCAAGGTGCAGCCTGTACGCCAGCGGCACCAGCCAGTCCACCATAAAGCCGTGCGTGTTCTGCTCGTAAACCAGCTTCAGGAAGCCAGGGAGCGGCAGCGTCATCGCGGCGCCATGCGGTCGCCCGGTAAAGCTGAAATCGTAGAAGCCCCACAAAACGAACAGGGCCAGCAGCAGCACGCACGCATACGCGCCAAGCTGCACCAGCACGCCACGAATCCGACGCTGCGCGGCCGTCCCGGGCTGCCCGCGCCAGCCTTCCCAGCCAAACAGCAGGCACAGCACCAGCACCCCGAGTACCCCGGAGTGCTTGGAAGCCAGCAAACACCCCAGCGCCAGCCCGCACAGCAGCAGGCGGCTCAGCGCGCGTGTCCGGAACCAGTTGTAGGCCGCGAAAACGCTCAGCAACAGGAACAGCGCCATCGCCACGTCCGTCGTCACACGAGGGGCGTGCGCAAGAAACGCCGTGTCGAACACCGCGACCGCCATCGCAAACACGCCGGGCCAGTAGCCGAACAAACTTCGTGCGAACCAGAAGATGCTCAACACAAGCAGCACGCCGAGCACGCTCGCGGCCACGCGGCCGCGCCAGAGCAGCGCCTCCGCGCTCACCCCCGGCTGCGCGTAGAACCAGTGCATGCCCTGCGCATAGCCATAGTCCTTGGTCGTCGGCTCCACGCCGCACGTCCCGTCGGGCCGGGGCATGTGCGAAAGGCGGACAGGCAGCGCAGCCAGGATCTTGACCAGCGGCGGGTGCTCGGAATTCATCGCAAAGTCCCGGCATTCCAGATAGCGATAACCGGCCAGAAGATGAAAACCTTCGTCGTAGGTCTGCGACTCGTTATGCGCCGCCGACACGCACAGCGTAAAGAAAACGCCCGCGAGCGCCGCCACCAGGAAGCCGCGCCAAAGGAAAGAACCTCGCATCGCGGCAATCCTAACAACCGCCGGAGATTTACACTCATCTCTTCAGCTACGAAAGGTCACTCGCGATGAAGAAGATTGGCGTTCTGTTCGGCATGGAAAACACATTTCCCGGCGCGCTGGTGGAAAAAATCAACTCCATGCATGTTCCCGGCATTGAAGCGGAGTTCGTGCAGGTAGGCGGCGTGCGCAACGCCGTGCCGTCCGGCTATGCAGTCATCGTCGACCGCATCTCGCACGACATCCCGTTCTACCGCGGATATCTGAAGAACGCCGTCCTGACCGGGACCGCCGTCATCAACAACCCGTTCTGGTGGTCGGCCGACGACAAGTTCTTCAACTACTCGCTGGCGGAACGCCTCGGCGTCGCCGTGCCGAAGACTATTCTTCTGCCTCACAAGCACTATCCTCCCGGCACGACGGAGCGTTCCATGCGCAACCTCGAATTCCCGCTCGACTGGGACGGCGTGTTCGAGTATGTCGGCTTTCCCGCGTTCCTCAAGCCGTTTGACGGCGGCGGCTGGCGCGATGTCTACCACGTCCATAACTCGGAAGACTTCTTCCACGCCTACAACCAGTCGCGCGATCTCTGCATGACCCTGCAGGCCGCCGTGAAATTCAACGAATACTTCCGCTGCTACGTCGTCGGGCAGGAGAAAGTCCACATCATGCCGTACGATCCGCGGCGTCCGCACCACGAACGCTACGTGCAGGGCGGTCTCGGCCAGTACGACGCCAGGCTCATCGAGCGTGTGGAGCGCGACGCGCTGACGCTCTGCCGCGCGCTCGGCTACGACCTGAACACGGTCGAGTTCGCTGTCGAAGACGGCATTCCGTATGCCATCGACTTTATGAATCCCGCGCCGGACGCGGACTATCACTCCGTCGGCGCGGAGAACTTCACGTGGATCGTCAACAACGTCGCCGAACTTGCCGTGCGCAAGGCACAACACCACGAGCCGCCAGCGAGCGGTTTTGTCTGGTCGCGTTTCCTGGGCGGACAGGAAATTGGCGCATCCACAAAATCGGCGCCGAAAAAGGCGGCAAAAAAAGCAGCCAAGAAGGCTGCGAAAAAAGCCCCGCCAAAGAAGGCCGCGAAGAAGCAGACCCAAGCAAGCGCAGACGGTAACGCGGAAGAATAGTTGCGCGCGTCTTTGCAGCCGGCATTGTGTTTTTTCCTGTGCGAGCCGTCAGCAGCAAGGGGCCGCCGCAGGAGACACGCAATGCACAAGGCTATTATCGCGGCCGCGCTGGCCGCGCCGCTGCTCATCGCCGCCGGATGCGCGCATCCGCAGCCGGTTTACTACACTGCGCCGCCGCCACCCCCGACGTCGTACACAACTGTCGGCCAGCTCGGCTTCCGCGACGGCTACAACGCCGGAATCCGCGACGCGCGCAACGGCAAATCGCCGGACCTTTTCCGCCACGGCAACTTCAAGCGGCCCCCGGTCGTGCCACAGGCCGCGCAGGAATACCGCGAAGGCTTCCGCGCCGGCTACCACCGCGCCATTGGCCCGGGCGGGCCTCCGGCACGATAGTCGTGCGAAAGAAAAAGGCCGCGCGTCGCGCGGCCTTTTTTGTCGCGAAAAAGATCTACCCGGCTTTCTCCAGCAGGTCGCTCGTCACGCGGCGGTTCTGCACCATTTCCTCGGTGACTTCGAACTCCTTGATCTTCTTGTTGCTCGGCAAGTGGTACATCAGCTCCAGCATCAGCTCTTCGAGAATCATCCGCAGCCCGCGTGCGCCGACCTTGCGCGCCAGCGCCTCGCGCGCGATGCAGCGTGTGCCGTCCACGGTGAAGTTCAGCTTTACGCCTTCATACTCGAACAGCTTCTGGTACTGCTTCAGGATGGCGTTGCGCGGCTGCGTGAGGATCTGCACCAGCGCGACTTCGTCCAGCTCATCCAGTACGCCGACCACCGGCAGGCGGCCGACAAACTCAGGAATCAGGCCGAACTTGATCAGGTCCTGCGGCTCAGTCTGGCGCAGCAACTCGTTGTCGCGCTGTGCTGCTGTTGCTGGCTGCCCTTCCACGTCCGGCGCGGTCCTGAAGCCAAGCGCCTTCTTGCCGATGCGCCGGCCGATCACGCGTTCCAGCCCGACAAACGCGCCGCCGCAAATGAACAGGATGTTCGTCGTGTCCACCGGAGTAAATTCCTGGTGCGGATGCTTGCGCCCGCCCTGCGGCGGAACATTCGCGACCGTGCCTTCGAGGATCTTCAGCAGCGCCTGCTGCACGCCTTCGCCGCTCACGTCGCGTGTGATGGAAGGGTTCTCGTCCTTGCGGCCAATCTTGTCAATCTCGTCAATGTAGATGATGCCGGTCTGCGCGCGCGACACATCACCATCCGCCGCCTGCAGCAGCTTCAGGATGATGTTTTCCACGTCCTCGCCGACATAGCCTGCTTCGGTCAGCGTCGTCGCGTCCACAATCGCGAACGGTACGTCGAGCATCTTGGCCAGCGTCTGCGCCAGCAGCGTCTTGCCGGAACCGGTCGGCCCCACCAGCAGGATGTTCGACTTCGACAGCTCGACATCGTTGCCGCGCACGCGGTTCATCTGCACGCGCTTGTAGTGGTTGTAGACCGCGACAGCAAGCTTCTTCTTCGTCGTGTCCTGGCCGATGACGAACTCATCCAGGAACGCCTTTACTTCCTGCGGCTTCGGCAGGTGCTGCGGCGTCGAACCCGGCTGGCCTTCCGTGCGGTCGTCTTCCAGGATGGAGTTGCAGACGGCGACGCATTCATCGCAGATGTAGGCGCGCGGATAGTCGCTTGGCGAGGAAATGAGCTTCGCCACGGCGTCTTGCGACTTGTGGCAAAAAGAACAGCGCAACGTATCTTCCGACCCGGTCCGCGGTTTCATAGTTTCCCTTTACTCATACCCTAAGCCCTCCGCCGAGATTACGGTCTGCATCTTTCGTTCACGTTCTCGGACGGTCAATGATTTCGTCGATGATGCCGTATTCCTTCGCCTGGGGAGCGTTCATGATGAAGTCGCGCTCCACGTCTCTCTCTACTTTATCGAGCGATTGGCCAGTGTGCTTAGACATCAGGTTATTCGTAATTTCGCGGATGCGCAGGATCTCCCGCGCGTGGATGTCAATGTCGGTAGCCTGACCCGACAATCCCCCCATGGAAGGCTGGTGGATCAGAATGCGCGAATTCGGCAGCGCAAACCGCTTGCCCTTCGTGCCGCTCATCAGCAGGAACGCGCCCATGGAAGCCGCCTGCCCGATGCAGAACGTCACGACGTCGTTCTTGATGTACTGCATCGTGTCATATATCGCCAGCCCGGCCGTGATCGACCCGCCCGGCGAATTGATGTACAGCTGAATGTCTTTTTCCGCGTCTTCGCCCGACAAAAACAAAAGCTGGGCAATGATCAGGTTCGCGATCTGATCGTCAATCGGTGTTCCCAGAAAGATGATGTTGTCGCGCAGCAGGCGGGAGTAAATGTCGTAGGCGCGCTCGCCCCGGCTCGTCTGCTCGATCACCATCGGTACTAAAGCCATCGTGTCCCTCAAAGCCTTCCCGGTTGCAAAAACACTGCAAAAAACGCTTGTGGATTGCTACGCCGCCTGGCGTTCCACCAGCAACTGCGCTGTCTTGTCTCTGCGAATTTGTTCACGGATTCTAGCCAGCGTGCCGTCCTCCGTCAAACGCCGGCGAAGCTGTTCCGGCGGTTCCTGTTCCTGCATCGCGGCCATCAGCAGCTCGCGGTCCAGTTCCTCTTCTTCCACCTGAACATTTTCGGCGTCCGCAATCCGGTCCAACAGGATCATCGAACGCATTTCTGTAATTGCGGAGTCACGCTGTGCCGCGCGCAGCCGAGCAAAGTCGAGCTGGCGCATCTGCTGCGCGTTCATGCCCTGTTGCGCCAGCGCCCGCAGACCGCGCTCCAGCCGCGTCTCCGTCTGCTGCTCAATCAGCGCCTCCGGCACAGGGAACGCATACTTCGCCGCCAGCGCTTCCACCAGCTTGTCGCGCGCTTCTGCGTAGGCGCGGCGCTGCTTGCCCTGCTCCATGTCCGCGCGAAGCTTGGTGTAAAAGTCGTCCATGCTCTCGAACTCGCCGAACTTCTTCACCATGTCAAGATCAAGTTCCGGCAGAACCTTCTTCTTCGCGCCGTTCACTTCAATCTCGTAGCTGACTGTCCTGCCGGCCAGTCGCCGCTCGCGGAAATCCTCCGGATACTGCACGTCGAGCGACATCGTCTGCCCGGTCTTTGCGCCGCGCAGCGCTTCCGTAAAAGCAGCAACCGTGTCCGCGCCGCCAATTTCAATCAGCGCATTCTCGCCATGCACGTCCGGGGCGCGGTCGCCTTCCGGCGTCGCCTCACCTTCGGGCTGCGGAAAATATCCCTTGAACGCGACCTGCGCAAAATCGCCATCGGCCAGGACGTGATCGTCCGGCAGCGGCTCCATGATCGCCTGCGCATCGCGGATGTGCACCAGCTCGTGCTGGAACTCGTCTTCCGTCAGCGCCGCATCCGGCCTCTCCACGCGAACATCCTGGTAGCCCGCTATGTCCACCGGCGGCAGGACCTCAAACTCGGCCTTGAACTTCAGCGGCTGCCCGTCGTGAAATTGCAGGTCAATCACGGAAGGCTGCGAAACCGGAACCAGTCCCTGCGGCTCAACCGCAGCACGAAAATACCGCGGCAGCAGCGTGTCCAGCACTTCCTTGCGCAGGTCATTGCCGAAGCGGTTGCGGATCACCGACTCCGGCACCTTGCCCGGCCGGAAGCCGGGAATCTTTGCCTGCTTGCGGAACTTCTTCAGCGTTGCCGCCGTTTCCTTTTCAACCTCTTCCGCGGGAATTTCAACTTCCACTTCGCGGCGGCACTCAGGATTCAGCGCCGGTGCGTGCGTGTGCGCTTCGCCTTCGGCATGGCTGTGGGACTGTGTTTCGGGAATAGCTGTCCCCGTCTCGGTCGGGGGAACTTCTGTTTCAGTGGGTGCCAAGAGTACGCCTTTCCGGTGCTGGCAGCGGGAGCTGCGCCAAACTCTAGTTTACGGGCGCAGGCGCGGAGCCGCAAACCCACGCTTGAGGAAACCAGGACTCAGCGGCCATCGCCCACAGGGCGCCGGCAAAGCCCGCGCATCACGGTTTACGGCGCGTTGATTCCCGACTCGTCGTCCTTGCCGTTCAGCTGCGGAACAAACAATTCCAGCCGCGTGTGCCACGCAACCGTGTCGGCGGGCTGCAACGTCACCATGCCGGTGTCCGTCGTCTTCCATTCCTTGCCGAATGGATCGCCGTAGTTGAACTGCGGTTCGATGGCAACAAACGGTTTGTTCGGCGGAGCGTAAACCTGCACCGCTTCAATCTGCGGAGAAACCGCAATCACGCGCAGGCCATACTTTGCCGCCGGATCGCGCAGAGCCACGACCGCGCGGTCTTCCATGTCGCGGTCCAGCTCCACGAACGTGTCATCCACCAGCTTGCCCGGCAGGGTCACGCCCGTCTTGGCGCGAAAATCCAGCTGCGTGCCCTGCACGGCCGTGAGGCCGCCCGTGGGAAAGACATCGTCATGATTGTTCACTTCGAGATATTTCTGCGCTGGAACATGCAGCAGGACCTGGCTGCGGTCTCCGCTCAGGATGCTGAAATACGGGTGCCACCCGATGCCGAATGGCTCCGGCTCGTTGCCGCTGTTCTTCGCGTTGATGACAAGCTCCAGGCCTGTGCCATTCAGCGTGATCGAAATCGTAACAACATTTGTAGAGAACCAGTGGCCGTCGAAGTTGCCGACGTCATAGGTCGCCTTCGCCACCGCGCTGTCAGCCCCCTGCGTCACCTCGATTTTGTCCGCCGGCCGGTCCAGCAGCAGGCCGTGGATGGCATGCGGCTGGTGGCCCGCCATCGCGATGCCGTCCGTGTTGGCAATCCAGTTCGCTGGCAGGGTCACCGTCTTGTCCCGCCACGTGGCCTGTACCGTCTTGCCGTCAGGAGAAACCTTGCCCAGGATCGCGGTTTGCCCACGGCAGCAGGAACGCGCCGCCCATCGTGAAGCTCTTGTTGCCGGTCGTGTCCGCGGCAAAAATCTTCGCGGCGTCTTCCAGGCTGGGCGACGCCAGCAGCTTCGTCTCTCCCCGGCCGGGTATCCACGCCGTGATCTGGAAGACGTTCATGCCGCGCCCGGGCAGCAGCGTTACCGAAAGGAATTCCGGGGTTGAGCCGTCGCCGCTGCGGCCGCGCGACAACACGATAGGATCCTGGCCGCCGATCTTGGGAGGTTTCGCGACACTCATGGTGGTCTGTGTGCTCTGCTGAGGAGTGGTACTGCGATGGCATCCGGCCGCCGCTACTACAAGCATTGCCGCTATCGTCTGCGCCGCGCGCCAGGGGTGTGACATACAGTCGCCCATTCTAGAGCATGCGCAAGAAAGAACGGCGCGGGGGGAACTGGCCGGCGGCCAAAGAAAAACGGGGTGCCCCATCGGTGCCCTGATGTCGGGCCCGCATGGGCTGAGAAAAGGAACCGGGAAAACGAATACCCTCCCAGCAGTGCCGGTCTCAAAACCAAGCCAGGACATCCAGTCCCTCGACCTGCGCGTCATCGCCTGCGAACGCTGCCCGCGTCTGCGCGCCTACTGCGAACAGATTGGTGAAGTCCGCCGCCGCGCCTATCGCGAACAGACCTACTGGGCGCGGCCGGTCCCGGGCTTCGGCGACGCAAACGCGCGCGTCCTGCTGGTCGGACTTGCGCCCGGCGCGCACGGTTCCAACCGCACCGGCCGGCCCTTCACCGGAGACGGCTCGGGAAATTTCCTCTACCCGCGCCTCTACGAAGCCGGCTTCGCCTCGCAGCCAGTCGCCGTCTCGCGGCAAGACGGCATGGAGCTGCGTGGCCTCCGCATCACGTCGGTAGTCCGCTGCGCGCCGCCCGACAACAAGCCGCTGCCGCAGGAACTGCGCAACTGCTCGCCCTATCTGGATGAGGAAATCGCCGCGCTCCGCCGGCTCCGCGTCATGGTCTGCCTGGGAAAAATCGCTTGGGACGGAGTCGCGCAGCACCTCCGCCGCCGCGGAGCGGAAGTTCCGAAAACACAGTTCGCCCACGGCGCGTCGTATACCGTGAAAGCAGACGGCCGCGAACTGCACATCCTCGCCAGCTATCACCCGTCGCTGCAGAACACGAACACAGGCAAGCTGACCCCGCCGATGCTGCTGCAGGTGCTGCTGCGCGCCAGGGAACTGGCCGGCTTGTAAGACTTTCATCCCGCCGGAGCGGAGGGGCCTGCTGTGGGATTTGCTCGCAAGCGCTGCCGCAAATTGAAAGAATTGGAGCGGGAGACGGGGATCGAACCCGCAACCAACGGCTTGGGAAGCCGCTACTCTACCATTGAGCTACTCCCGCCCGGAGCAACGGCAATAATGTAGCAGACTCCGGCGTTGTCAATACCCGTAACCTCTAAGACAAAGAAAACAGGCTAGTTATCCATGTCATGGTTTCCGCGCCCAGTTGGTAAAGTGGAAGAGTAGCCATGGTCGCAAACGGACCCGTGGGGCTGGAGCCGAAGTCCTTTAGAAAGTAATACTTAGAAGTAAACCTTTTCGAATCTGATCTTTAGCGAAAGAGGGGGGGGTGGGGGGGTAACTGCCCAACCAGCCGACCCACCCTACGCAACCTGTCGGCCCCAGGGGGAATCGTACCCAAAGACTTTCTACGCAAGGAGAACACACGCATGAGCGCGATTCGGTATTGGGCTGTTTTCACCCTCGGGGTAGCGGCAGGGGCCGCCGTGGCGCTGATGTATGCGCCGCAGACTGGTGTGCGCACGCGCCGCCAGCTCAAACGCAATCTGGACGACGCTACGGACTTCATCAAGGACCGCAGCGGAGAATTCGGTTCGCAGGCTGAAAAGTATTACAAGCGCGGCCGCGAAACTGCCGAGGACTACTACAAGAAAGTCCGCGGGCCGGTGGAAGACTTTGTCTCCACGGCGGCGAAGGTTTCGAAAAAAGTCGCCGATCTGGTCTAACCCCATCCTTAGCAACACGCCGCGCGTCCGCGACATCGCGGGCCGCCACTTCGCCGTGCCGGAAATGCCAACCATCGCCGTCATCGGGGCCGGGGCTGCCGGCCTTGCCGCCGCCGTCACTCTCGCGGAAGCCGGCGCGCGCGTCAGCCTGCTCGAAGCGCGCGACCGCACCGGCGGCCGCATCTGGACTGAGACTTCCGGAAATCACACGGTCGAGCTGGGCGCGGAATTCATTCACGGCAGGCATCCTGTCCTCTGGCGATGGATCGAACGCGCGGGACTGAAAACCTACGAGCTCGACGGCGCCATGCTCTCTTACCAGGAAGGCAAACTGACCAGCGACCGTGACGACCGCGGCCAGATATTCAACCAGCTCGACGATTTGCCGAATGACGAGAACCACGATGTCTCGTTCGGCGAGTGGCTCGCGCAGCAGGACCTCGGCGAAGAAGCCTGGCGTCTGAAAGGCTATGTCGAAGGCTTCAACGCGGCGAATGCGGACCGCATCTCCGCCGCCGCACTCGTTCAGCAGCAAGCCGCAGAAGACGCAACCGGCGGCGATGCAGCCTGGCACATTATTGGCGGTTACAGGGCACTTACCGGCTGGATGGAGAACCGTGCACGCGAGCTCGGCGTCCGCGTCCTGTTGCACTCGCACGTCGCAGATATTGAATGGTCTCGCGGCGCGGCGAAAGTCGCGTGGAACAGCGGCGCAACAGTATGCCGCGAAGACTTCGCTCGCGTCATCTACACGTTGCCGCTCGCGCTGCTGCAACAGAGAACGGTCCGCATCTCGCCGGAGCCGCAAACCATCTACGCCGCTGCAAACGGTCTCGCGATGGGAAACGCGGAGCGCGTTTCGCTCGTCTTCCGCGACCGCTTCTGGGAGCGCGCAAACGTGAACGATGCCGCGAAGATGAGCTTCCTCTTTGCGCAGGGAAGCGGTTTGCCGCTGCAGGTCTTCTGGACACCCCATCCAGATCCCGCGCCCATCATCACCGGATGGATAGGCGGACCGCGCGCCGACAGTGTTGAATCCAGGGAGCAAATGGAAGCCGATGCGCTGCGTTCGCTCGCGACCATCTTCGGCATCGCGGAACCAGCGTTGCGGGAGGAGCTCGTCAGCGCGCACTTCCACGACTGGTCGCGAGACCCGCTCGCGCGTGGCGCCTACAGTTATGTCGTCAACGGCGGCCTTTCGGCATCCCGCATGCTGGCCGAGCCGGTTGCGAAGACTCTGTTCTTCGCCGGCGAACATACGGACCTTGAAGGCCACTGGGGAACTGTCCACGCCGCGCTCAACTCCGGCGAGCGAGCAGCCAAGCAGGTCCTCGAATCGCTATGACAGCCACGGCGAAGTCTTCGGCGGCCGGCAGGCAAAGCGCTCCCGCTGATCCGCGCCTGCAGCAACTGCAGAGAAACGTCGCCCTGCTCGGCAACATGCTGCGACATGTGCAGGAGAATCCCGACAAGAGCAATGTCCACAAGCTGCGCACCAGCACGCGGCGTTCCGGAGCGATGCTGGCTTCGCTGCTCGCGGGCCGGGACATTCCCGCCGGGCAGGCAAAGCCCGTCGCGAAGCTGCAACGGCAGTGGAAGAAGATCCGCCGCGCGGCCGGAATGGTGCGCGATCTTGACGTCCATCGCGACCTGCTGGAAAAGCTGGCCGGCGAATGGAAGAACGCGCGCGGCCGGGCCGCAATGCTGCGCCAGGAAGCGCAGAGGCTCGACGGCTGGCTCAAGCAGCATCGCGACAGGGAAGAGAAGAGACTGGTCGCTGAAGCCGCGAAGCGTGCGCCTGCCGAGAGTGAGCTCGCCCATGCCGTGTTGCACTGGATTCTCGCGTCACCCGCGAGCAGAGTTGCGGGCGATCCGGCCGCGCTGGCGACGGAGGACTTCGCGCGCATTGCGGCCGAATTCCTCGCGCTCGACGCGGACAATCTGCACGACTTCCGCAAGCGCACCAAGGAAGCGCGCTACGTCGCGGAAGCCGGCGGTGCAAGCGCGAAGCCGATCGAGCGCGCGCTGAAACGCATCCAGGACGCCATCGGCGACTGGCACGACTACGACGCGCTGCTGCTCGAGGCGCGCGAGGCGCTGGACAGGGACTCGCCACTGATCGCGCTGCTGGAAAACCGCCGCGATGAGCAATACCGGTCCGCACTGGTGACGACAGAACGCATTCGCGCGCGCCTTCTCGGCGAGTACTACTCGTCCGTGGCGAAAGCCGTGCGCCGCGGCGATGTGCGCGGCATGGCTTCGCCCCCACCCCATGGACAATGAAACTGTCCATAGAGCGGGGCATCCGGGCTTCTCATTTCAGCCTTCGGGATAGTTTTCTGGGTGCCTCATCCTGTCCGCCGTTCCTTGGTGGGGATGGAAAGAGAAAGCTGGAGTCCGGAAAATACTCGCGCAAAGCGAACCAATTCTGCACAGAACTATCTTTTCTTCCGGCCAACCTGCACAGAAAGCGCTGCATTCCAAGTGTGTATGCCGGAAACGCTCTTCACTATCGCGAAACGTTCGGCGGAAGACTATCTGCCACCGACGCAGGCAGGCAGAAAGTCCCTCAGCGTACTTGGCGAATACGTTCAGGGCTGCAAGGGCTGCGACTTATATAAGTACGCAACGCAGGCGGTGTTTGGCGAAGGCCCGAAACGAGCGCGCGTCCTTATGGTCGGCGAGCAGCCCGGCGACCGGGAAGACATCCAGGGCAAACCGTTTGTCGGGCCAGCCGGTGGGCTGCTGAATTCCGCGCTGGAACAGGCCGGCATTGCCCGGGAAGACGTTTATCTGACGAACGCGGTCAAGCATTTCAAGTTCGAACTGCGTGGTAAGCGGCGCATTCACCAGCAGCCGCGAGCGTCAGAAATCAACGCCTGCCGCCCGTGGCTGGAAGCCGAACTCGACGCCGTTCGCCCGGAACTGGTCGTCGCGCTGGGGTCCACTGCGGCGCGCAGCCTGGCGCAGCGGCCAATGAAAGTGCTGGAGAACCGCGGCAGGTTGCTGCAGGTCGCCGGTTTGCCGGGGATGATTGTCACCGTGCACCCGTCGTCAATTCTGCGTGCGATCGACGAGGAGTCGCGCGAGGAACAGTACCGCGCGTTCGTCAAAGACCTGCGCGTGGTCGCTGCCATGCTGGAACCCCGTCGCGCGTCCGGGTCTGAGCACGAAGCCGCGCACCACCGCGCGGCGTAACGCAACGCGAAAATCCTGCCGGGCGCGTGTAGTCTTGTCGCCATGTTCCTGCAACGGTCAGCAATCCAGTTCCGTCCAACCAGAACAATGACGTTCCGCCTCGCCGCAGCCGCGCTGGTCCTGATGTTGAGCGCCGCGCTTGCCTCTGCCCAGACCGCGAGCGGCTCTATCGCCGGCCGAGTCACGGATTCCAACCACAATCCTGTTGTCGGCGCGAGCGTGTATGCGGTCAGCGGGCCGACGAACACCGGCCGGGGCAACGCGGTCACGACCGACAACGACGGCTACTTCCGGATGAACAACATGCCGCCGGGAACCTACACGCTCAGCGCATTCAAGCAGCAGGATGGGTACGGCGACGCCGCGCTGCCGTTCTACGCCTCGCACTCCCAGCCGCTGGTGAACGTTTCGGTATCGTCTGCGACGCAGGCCAACGGGGTGGAACTCACGCTGGGCCGGGCCGGCGGAACTCTGCACATCATGGCGACCGACGCGGTGACCCATAAGCCGCTGAACCGCGCGACGATTGTGCTGCGGCGTTCGAATAATTCGTCCGCCGTGCTGCAGGCACAGCGCGACCTGCCAACGGAGTTCCTGGTGCCATCCGCGGATGTTTCGGTTGAAGTCGATGCAGATGGGTACGCTTCGTGGAGTTTCCGTGAAGACGGCCACGACTACATACTTCTGCGTCCCGGCGAAGAGCGGACTATTACGGCGCAGCTGCAACCTTCCGGGCACCCGGGCAAGTAAGTTCGCGGAAGCATGGAATGGGGCGTGTATTATGCCCGCATCCGGAGTTTTCCCCACTATGCATAGATTCCGTTGGGCCCTGCTTGTCTGTCTCTGTTGTGTAGCGCCGTTCGCGGCAGCGCAGCAGAGGACCGTTTTAACTGGACACGTTCCGCAATGGGCGTCGCCGGAAGCGGATGCCGGCGCAGTCCCGCCTTCCGTCCCGCTGACGCTTCGGCTCTATCTCAAGCGCCCGGCCGCGAAGCAGGCGTTGCTCGACACACTCATGCGCGACCAGCTCGACCCGGCATCGCCGGACTTCCATCATTGGATTTCACCGGAGGAATTCGGCGAGCGGTTCGGGCCGTCCGGCGCAGACCTGGAGCGCGTGACAGGCTGGCTGCGCAGCCGTGGTTTTGCGGTTAAGCAGGTCGCGCATTCCGGACTGTTTGTGCAGTTCAGCGGGTCAGCCGAACAGGCGGAAGATGCATTTGCGACGGAACTGCACTACTTCCGGATGGAGGGCAAGGCCCCGCGCATCGCTCCGCTTGAGGAGCCTTCCATACCCGCGGAGCTGACAGACATAATCTCTGCCGTCGCCGGGCTTACGGAACATCACGCGGAGCCCGGAGTCCGTGGCGGCGCGAAGGCCAAGCCAGCGTACAGTGCCTGCTACGGCGGAAGCTGCTATCACTTCATTGCCCCGGCGGATTTTGCCACCATCTACGACGCAACTTCTGTGTACGCGGGCGGAAACAAGGGCGCGGGCCAGACCGTGGCGATCGTCGGCCGCGCGCGTGTCTACAGCGATGACATCAGCGAATACGAGTCCAGCACGGACCTGCCCGCGGTGACGCCGAATGTCATCATCCCGCCGGACGGCATTGATCCCGGGCCGCCGAATGATTCCACATCGCAAGCGCCGAACGGCGACCAGGGCGAAGCCACGCTCGACGTCACGCGCGTCATTGGAACGGCGCCGGCTGCGACGGTTGATCTTGTCGTCAGCGCGAGCACGCAATCGGAAGATGGTCTCGATATCGCGCTGGAATATGCGGTGGATGGGCAATCCACGCTTAAGGAACGGGTCATCAGCAACAGTTTTGGCTTGTGCGAGGCGTATGTAACGAAAGCCGACGCGCAGTCGATTGACTCGCTCTACCAGCAGGCTTCTGCTGAGGGGATTTCGGTGATCGGCATCTCGGGCGATTCCGGCGCGGCAGGCTGCGACCCGTATAACTCCACGCCTCCCGCAACGCAACAATTGAGCGCCAATTATCTGTGCGCGAGCGGTTATGTGACATGCATGGGCGGCACGGAGTTCAACGACGCCGCCAACCCGGCCCAGTATTGGGACGCGAACAATGCGCCGGGGCTGGGTTCCGCCCTGAGTTACATTCCGGAAGGCGCCTGGAACGAACCGGAGACGGACGGGGATTTCTACGCGCAGGCAACGGGCGGCGGCGTGAGCGTCTACCTGCCGACACCGTATTGGCAGACCGGGCCGGGGGTGCCTGGAAGCGTGGGACGCTATACGCCCGACGCGGCCTTTTCCTCCGCCGACCATGACGGCTACTACGCCTGCTACGCCGCCGGCGGTGGCGACTGCAACGCGGGCTATTTCGAGTACTTCTATGGCACTTCGGCCGCCGCGCCCAGCATGGCCGGCGTTGTCGCGCTGCTCGATGCCAGCCAGGGCGCCGCGCTCGGGAACCTGAACCCGGGACTTTATTCCATCGGCAATCAGTCGACTCTCGGCGTCTTCCACGACACAACGGTAGCGTCGAGCGGCGTGGCCGGATGCTCGGTGGCGACGCCGAGCATGTGCAACAACTCCACGCCGTCGGAGGTTTCGCTGACCGGAGGCCGGACTGGCTACTCCGTGACAAACGGGTTTGATCTCGCGACCGGGTGGGGTTCGCTCGACATTGCCAAGCTGCTCAAGAGCTGGACGGCCGGGCAGCCTTCGGTCAGCAAAGTTTCATTGACCATCGCGCCCGGAGCTGCCTTCGATGCCGGCACGACTGCGACCTTGACTGTGGCGGCGAGTTCAAGCAGTGGGGCCGCAGCGTTGGCAGGCAGCGTGACCTTCACGGCGAATGGCGTGCCATTTGCCCAGGCTCCAGTGTCCGGCGGAACGGCAAAGATTTCAGCCAACACGGCCGGACTGCAGATTGGGACGTATTCCGTGATGGCGCTGTATTCCGGGTCAGCTCTGTTAAGACCGTCGAAATCCACGGCCGCCGCTGTCACGCTGCGCGGCCCGACGTCGAGCACAATCGCGGCATCGAGCACCAGCATCAGCTCCGGCCAAAGCGTAACTTTGACCGCCTCGGTGACCAGCGCCTATGGTTCGCCGAGCGGATCCGTGCAGTTCTACACGGGCACCCTGCTGATCGGCTCGGCCAAAATCGTTGCCGGAAAAGCCAGCCTGACGGCCAGCACAAAGGGTGTCCCGGCGGGCCGGTACGCGGTCTACGCCAAATATCCCGTTTCGGGCCTGTTTGATACATCGCAGTCCAGCCCGGTGACGATTACCGTGCAATAACGTCCCTTATGCGCTGTTCTGGCTTTGTGACCCTGCGGAAAGGGCAGGAAGCCGGGCAGCAAGCGGCGAAAATTCCGCGAAAATTTTCCACACACTCTGTGGAGTATTCCGTAGACTTGTCCTAACTTTCTCCCTCATCGAGGACCCAGATGTCATCATCGTTGGCTTTTCTTCGCACCGGCATAGCCGGGGTTGCGACCATGGCGCTTGCGCTGTCGTCGCCCATGCTGCATGCGCAGTCTGAGGCCGTCGCCGGCTCGGCTACAGCGCGCGCTGTTATTACGCAAAAAATCGTTCCTGCCACGCGCGTCGCGCTGGATGGCAACGTGCGCCGTGACCTGCCGGCGCATACCGACCTTGGCCCGGTGGATGGTTCGCTGCAAATGAACCACGTCTACCTGGTGCTGCAGCGCAGCCCCGAGCAGCAGGGCGACCTCGAGAACTTTCTTGAGCGCGTGCAGCAGCCCGGTGCGGAAGAGTACCACCACTGGCTGACGCCGGAGCAGTTCGGGCGGCGTTTCGGCATGGCCTCGGCTGACGTCGAGAAGATCACCGACTGGCTGGAATCGCAGGGCATCACCGTGAACAGCGTGGACCACGCCGCGAAGTTTGTTGACATCGCGTTGAGCGCGGACCAGGCGCGGAAGGTGTTCGGCACGCAGCTCCACTACTTTGACGTGAACGGCAAGAAGCGTTTCGCCAACCTGACATCGCCAATGATCCCGGCCGCTTTGAAGGGCGTGGTCGTCGCCATGCACGGGCTGAACGACTTTCCGCTGCATATGAACCATACGACGCCGCAGCAGGTTTCCGCGCAGGACGGCCACTGGAAAACAGTAGCGACCACCGGATCCAAGCCAGTGTCGCTCGGTGCGCAGTTCACCACCTCGGACAGCAACGGCACGGAATGGGCCGTAGCGCCGCAGGACTTCTGGACGATCTATAACGTCAACCCGATTTACAGCGGCGGAACCAAGGGCGCGAACGCGACCATTGCTGTCGCCGAAGAGAGCGACATCGTCTACGGCACGGTGAACAGCAGCTCCCATGTCGCAACCGGCGGTGACGTTGAGACTTTCCGCAAGCTGTTCGGTGTGGATACCGAAGGCAGCCTGAACATGCTGGTCTATCACGGCTACGGCAAGAACACCTGCACCGCCCCGGGCATCGATCCCGACGGCATCGGCGAAGACATTGAAGCGTCACTGGACGCTGAGTGGGCCTCGGCGCTCGCGCCTGCCGCGAAGTTGATCTACATGTCGTGTGACCAGAGCCCGGACGATGGCATTGTGACTTCGCTCGAAGCGCTGATCGACAACAACCTCGCAGACGCGATCAGCCTGAGCTATGGCGAGACGGAGCTGGCGTTCACCTCGACGGACTACGCTCCGTGGGACGCTCTGTGGATGCAGGCCGCTGCGCAGGGCCAGTCCATGATCGTCTCATCCGGCGATTCCGGGTCCGACGTTGCCGACCAGAACACGAACTATGTTGCTGTCTATGGGCTGAACGTCAGCGCCTTCTCAGCCAGCCCGTACGTTACGGCTGCCGGCGGCACGGATTTCCAGGACGTTTACGACTACACCATTGCAAACAATTACACCTTCCCCACCGCGTTGTCGTACTGGAACAACACAAATAACTCCTACCTTGCCAGCGCCAAGAGCTATGTGCCGGAGACGACCTGGAACGATACCTGCGCCAGCAGCATCGTTGCGAACTTTGAGGGCCTCGCCAACAGTCTAGGAAACCTGACCCCGGCGGAATTCTGTGCGTATGGAGATCTTGCCGCGGGAGATGTCGTTGGCGGTTCCGGCGGCCTGAGCACGCACTATTCGCTGCCGAACTACCAGAAGGGAATTACCGGACTGCCGAGCACGACGTTCCGAGCGCAGCCTGATATCGCGTTCTTTGCGTCCAACGGCTTCTGGAACCACTACCTTGTGTACTGCGATTCGACCTACAGTAACCCGAACGTCAGCCCGGGCGACGTAGTTTGCGACAATTCGAACGATATCGGGGGAGCCGGCGGCACATCCTTTGTCGCGCCGCAGCTGGCCGGCATCGCCGGACTGCTGGTGAGCTACACCGGCGAACGTCAGGGTCTGCTGAATCCGACCATCTACGCGCTCGCCAAGTCACAGTTCACCGGCAGCAACAAGGCAGCGTGCTACGCCAACGGTCAAACTTCGAACATTGGAGTCACGACCAAACTTCCGGCGACCTCCTGCATCTTCAACGACGTTACGACCAGCAACAACAGCGCGGCCTGCGATCCCAACGATCCCAACTGCTACTCGATAAACCCGGCGCAGGACTTCGGCGCGCTTTCGACCAGTGCGACGACGGAGAAGGACGCCTACAACGCCACGGTCGGCTACGACCTGGTGACCGGCGTTGGCTCGGCGAACATCAACAACCTGTTCACCAACTGGAAGACGGCGGGCACGACTGCAACGGCTTTGTCCTCCAGCGCGTCCAGCATTACTTCCAGCCAGAGCGTGACGCTCACGGCAAAAGTAACGGGAACGATTCCCAACCAGGAATCCGGTTCAGCCAATCCAACGGCAACCGGCACAGTTTCCTTCAAGGACACAACCAGCAACTCCACGCTCGGCACCTGCACGCTGTCCGGCGGAAGCTGCACGCTGTCAGTTCCGGGCAGCAGCCTGAAGTCGGGCGCCAACGCCATCACCGCGAGCTATGGCGGCAGCAAGACCTATCCCACGTCCACTTCCTCGACTGTGACCGTGACGGTTGGCGGCACCTCGAACGTGAACACCACGACCACCGTCACGGCATCGCCGGCCAACCCTGTCACCATCGGCACAACGGTTACGCTGACGGCGAGCGTTTCCGCCAGCAGCGGAACCCCGACCGGAACGGTGACGTTCTACGCGAACGGCACGCAGCTGGGTACCGGCACGCTGAGCAGTGGCAAGGCGACGTATAAGTGGACCACGACCGGCAAGTCCGCCGGAACGTACACCATTGACGCTGTCTACGCAGGCACGACCGGCTTCAACGGCTCTACTTCTTCGAACATCTCCGTAACGCTGGCCGTCCCGAGCGTCAGCACGACGACCACTCTCACCTCCTCGCCGGCCAACCCGATCACAATCGGGAGCACGGTCACGCTGACGGCCACAGTGAAGGCCGGCAGCGGAACGCCGACCGGCACCGTCACCTTCTACGCCAATGGCGAAGCGCTGGGCACGGTCACGCTGAGTTCCGGCAAGGCAGTCCTGGCGGGAAGCTCGACCGGCGAGCCGGCCGGTTCTTACAGCGCGTACGCGGTGTACAACGGGGCGACGGGATTCAACACCTCAACGTCACCCAGCATCACCGTCACGCTGGCAGCGCCCAAGGCAACGCCGACAGTCACGTTGACCTCGTCGGCAACCAGCGTTACGCCTCCGGCGAGCCTTACGTTGACGGCCACCGTCTCCGGCTCCAGCGGCACACCGACCGGCACAGTGACGTTCTACGCCAACGGCGAGAGCGTCGCTTCCATCAACCTGAGTGGCGGCAAGGCCGTCCTGACCGCGTCCAGTTCCGGCTACCCGGCCGGCACGTACCCGATCAAGGCAGTCTTCAACGGCAATTCGACCTACAGCAGCGCGACATCGAACACGCTCAGCATCACGGTCAAGTAACGCGGTTCTAAAATCGAGCGGGCCGGATGCGCACTGCGTCCGGCCCCGCTTTTTTGCACAGAATTGCATCGCAGATTCCGGAGTGCAATCCCATTCCGTGAGCCGCTAGCATCAAGCCATGTTGAACGAAGCCGCCTGCTGGAATGCCGTCACGAAGCGCAACGCCGCGCCCCCCGCGCCGTTTGTCTATGGCGTGCGCACAACCGGAATCTACTGCCGCCCGGGCTGCTCCTCGCGGCTGCCGCTGCGGCGCAACGTCGCGTTTTTCCCCGGCCCGCCGGACGCGGAGCGTGCCGGCCTGCGCGCCTGCGTGCGCTGCCGCCCCAACGACGCCGGGCAAAACGTTGTCGCAGCCACCGTGGCGGAGATCCGCGCCATGCTCGACGCCGGCGATTCCGGAGAGACGCCACGCCTGGAAGAACTTGCCGCGCGTTCGGGATACAGCGCCGGGCATCTACAGCGGGCATTCCGCCGGCAGACCGGGCTGTCGCCGCGCGAGTACGCGCAGGCCCGCCGCGTGCACGGCCTCAAGCGCGGCCTGAAAGTTGGCGCGGCCGTAACCCATGCGGCCACGGAAGCCGGATTCAGCTCCAGCAGCCGGCTGCACGCGGCCGCGCAGACCGAACTCGCCATGACTCCGCTCGAGTACCGCGACGGCGGCCGCGGCCTCGCCATCCAGTTTCGCTGCTTCCCGACGCCGTTTCGGGATGGCCGCAATGGCCGCGACTGAGTCTCGGCATCTGCTGGCTGCAGTTCGGCGCGGGATGAAGGCGCGCTCCGCCGCGCGCTTGCGGCGGAATATCCCAACGCAGCAAATCCGCGAGGCCCGGCTCGTCAGACGCGCGCTTCCGCGGATGGATCGCGGCGGTAAACATTTCCTCCGCGATGGCGGTCCGTTGCCGCGCATGCCGCTGCATCTGCGCGGCACCGTTTTTCAGCACAAGGTCTGGCGGGAGCTGGCTGCCATTCCGGCCGGAGAGACGCGCACCTATACCGCAGTGGCGGAACGGCTTGGTCAGCCTTCGGCCTCGCGCGCGGTTGCGGGAGCGTGCGCTGCGAACTGCGCCGCGCTGGTGGTGCCGTGCCATCGCGTTGTGCGGCAGGGCGGAGCGCTCGGCGGCTACCGCTGGGGCGTCGAAACCAAGCGGGCGCTTCTCGATCATGAAGCCGGCGGCGCGCGGCGATAGTCCCCGCGCGCACAGCGCGTCTGCGCATGCACGGAACATCGCAATGCGATAGCGGTAAAGTTTGACTGCAAGTTACTGACGGGTGACAGGGTAAAACTTTAGGAGCAAAACGCAGCCTCGCTGTTACGAAAGTCCTTGACCGCTCCCGGAAGCGACCCTACGATAAGTTTGCTGTGTTCCATCCCGCCCTCCGGCGCCGGCTGCTTCGATTGCCCGCCGACGTGACGCAGCCGAGCAGCTTTTTCCGACCATTTTTCACTAATTTGTACGCTTTTCAGGAGCCATCCGTGACACGCATCTCTCTGTTCAAGAGCCTCAGCCTTACCCTCGCCGCATTCGCCGCCACACTTGCCTTTTCTCCGGCCGCGCACGCGCAGAGCGCCGACGTCAACACCGCGACGGCTGGGTCGAGCTCAGCGCGCCCCCTGGTGACGCAAACTGTTTCGGACAGCAAAGTCGCGGAGCTCCGCACGTCCAAGCCGGGCGCGGTGACCGGCTCGGAAGATCTCGGGCCCATTGACAGCGGCCATGTGATCGAAGGCATGCAGGTTGTCCTGCGCCGCACGCCTGAACAGCAGGAGGCGCTGAACCTGTTGATCCAGCGCACCACCACCAAGGGTGACGCATGGTACGGCAAGGCCCTGCCGGTGGACGCGTTTACCGAGACTTTCGGTGAAGCAAACTCCGACATCCTCGCGGTCACGGACTGGCTCCGGTCAGAAGGCTTGACGGTGGATATGGTCGCGAGCGGCGGCCGCTCGATCGTTTTCTCCGGCCCTGCCTCCGCGGTCGAATCGGCGTTCCAGACAGAAATCCACAACTACCGCGCCTCCGACGGCACGGCCCATTTTGCCAACGCGAGCGGCGTAAAGGTCCCCGCGGCGCTTCTGCCGGTTGTGGCGCGCGTGGTCGGTCTGGACAACTTCCACAGGGAAGGCATCGTTGGCTTCGGCGGCCCGATCGTCGTGACGCCCGCCGCCAAGATGGCGAAGTCCGAGGCGCCGGCAGCCCGCCCGACGTCCGATGCCCGCTCCTTTGGCACCACAGGCGACATCATCCGCGAGGTGGCAGACAGCATCAAGCCCAGGCCCGACTACGGCACTGCTCCGACAACCCTGACGGCTTCGATTACGCCGAGCACCGTAGCCTATGGCAGCAACACAACCGCCACGGTCAGCCTTTCCATCGCGTTCGCAGGTCCCACCCTTCCCACCGGACAGGTTACTTTTACCGATGCTGACGGCGTCCTGGCAGCCACAGTTACCTGTACGGGAAGCAGCAGCCCGCTGACCTGCTCCTATACGTGGACGAATCCAGGTGCGGCAGGAACCAGTCCTGACACCATCACCGCCTATTATTCTGGCGACGCCAACTATGCCGCCGCGTCCACGACGACGACGCTCACCATCACGGGTGTTGGTACCCGTACCGTCTACACGAATGCGCCGTCCAATAGCGTCAGCCCCGGCACACAAACTGTCGGCACAAGTACCCCGCAGACCATCACCTTCGTCTTCTTTGGACACACCTCCAGCTATGGTGCGTTCACTGGTTCCGTTCTTGTCTCCGGGTCCGGCGGAATCGGCACCATTTCCTATATTTCGGACATAACGACGTGCAGCGCGTACACATATATATCCGGCTATACAGGATACAAGTGCTCTGTCCCATGGGCACCGTCCGCGTCGCTTGCTGCCGGAACCTACACAATTACAGCCAGCTACAGCGGCAGCAGCACGTACCAATCCGCGGGCATTTCCCCCGGCACCCTCACTGTATCGGGTGCAGGTACAACAACAACCACGACGACAGTCACCGCGAACCCGACTAACATCTCCTCCAACAACACCGGGACGACGTTCACGACGGTCACCACCTGGACTGGCAGCGGCACGCAGGCAACCGGCTCTGTAACTATGTCGGATACGTATGGCGATACCTTCGGTACCGCTATCTTCCCGATTGCCGGTTCGCTTTCTAGCTCCGGCAGCGGTACAGACAGCAGCGGAAATG
Organism: uncultured Acidobacteriaceae bacterium; assembly: GCA_963848685.1. Classification (GTDB taxonomy): domain Bacteria; phylum Acidobacteriota; class Terriglobia; order Terriglobales; family Acidobacteriaceae; genus CAWKED01. The sequence goes on from CAWKED010000001.1 coordinate 934,128, forward strand.
CTTTCAACTATTCCTGCGCGGTAAACACAACTGCCAAGACGGTCACTTGCACTATCTATGACAGCGACCTCTACGACCCGCTCCCCAACTACGCAACCTACACAATAACCGCGACCTATTCTGGAGACGCGACGTACAAGGGTTCGTCGGGCACAACGAGCGTCACGGAGGTTCGCTACACAAGCACCACGACCGTCTCGACGGCTTTCTCGCCACTGACGGGCACGGCTGGTACCGCGACGACCTCATCTGGCAAAGTGACTATCACTGCCCAGAGTGGTCACGGCTACCCCACCGGCAGCCTTACGTTGACGACGCCAGCTTTGGGCACTGTCGGGACGTTGTCATCGATCAGCGGCACAGGCTGCACAACGAGTGGTAGCTCCGCGGAAATCTGCTCAGCGTCCTTCACAATCCCCGCCTCAGCTCCGGCAGGGACGTATCCCATTACGGTTACCTACAGCGGCAACGGCACGTTCGGCGGTTCGTCCGCAACGGCGTTCAACTTCGTTAACCAGGGAACGGCGACGCTTTCGCTGAGCCCCAGCCCGATCACCACGACCTACGGCGTGACGACCGGCATCACGCTCACGGCGAGCGCAACGGGAACGGCACCCGGCGTTGCTCCGACCGGCGTTGTGACTTTCAGCGGTTCGTATGCAACCTACGGCACACTGAGTTCGACCACATGCACGCTTTCCTCGGGATCCTGCTCCGTGACGTTCACGCCGAACGGGACGACGGCGGCCGGCAGCTACAGCAACATCGTTACCGCGACCCTGGCTGCTAGCACGAACTATCCGTCCACCTCAACCACAGATTCACTGCAGGTCAACGCCGCCGCCCCGAGCGGAACGCTGACGGTTTCGAACGTGTCGTCCGTGTATGGGTCCACGACGACGCAGACCATCACGGCGACGGCCTCAAACACCAAGCTCACCGGCACAGTGACGTTCAGTGTCACCTCGCCGGCTACCGGCAGCTTCAGCGGGACCTGCACACTACCCGGCACATCTCCAAATACTTGCTCGGTCAACTACATTCCCACCGGCACCCTGGCGGTTGGCACCTACAGCAATGACCTGGCGGCCTCGTTGGCGGCGAGTGGCAATTACACCGGCACTCTCAACTCGACAACCAACGGCACCCTGACGATCACCAAGGCCTCACCGTCAGGCTCGCTGACGGTATCGAACGTGTCGTCGCAGTACGGCTCAACGACGACGCAGACCATTACGGCGACGGCTTCCAACACCACCCTGACCGGAACGGTGACCTTCGGCGTCACCTCGCCGGCGACAGGCAGCTTCAGCGGGACTTGCACGCTGCCGGGAACTTCGCCCAACAGCTGCTCGGTCAATTACATTCCGACCGGCACGCTGGCGGTCGGCACGTACACCGGCGACCTGACGGCCTCGCTGGTGGCAAGTGGCAATTACACAGGCACTCTGAACTCGACAACCAACGGCACGCTGACGATCACGCAGAACACTTCGACGGCGATGTCGGTTGTGACGATCTCGCCGTCCACGGTCTACCCGGCCGGCACGGCGACGGTTTCCGCGACCCTGACCTACACCGGTTCTGGTTCGGCGCCGGGCAGCGGCAACTCGCTGATCGCGTTCACGGCCAACAACAACTCGGTTTCGGCGCCTTCCGCGACGTTCAGCGGTGAGACGTGCAACTACAGCACGCCGCACCAGGTGACCTGCACGGCCACGCTGACGCCGGCCATCACGGATACACCGACGACGCAGTACACGGTGACCGCGACCTACACCGCGGCGACGAACTACGCCGGCGCGAGCAATACCGGCAACTGGACGTATGGCGCAGCGACAGTTTCGCTGAGCACGCCGACCAGCACGGCTGGCGCCAGCCCGTACTACAACGAGGCGACCACCTTCTCGACGACGCAAACCTATGTAGGCACAGCGCCGCCGGCGAGCACGGTGCAGTTCCTGGTGAAGACCAGCGGCGGCACCCTGGTTGCCACCGTGAACGCGACCTGCACAGGTTCCACCAGCCCGCGCACCTGCACGGCGGCCTACAACTGGATTGATACGCCGGGCAGCTACAACGTCTACGCGACGGAAGCGGCGGACACGACGAACGGCTATCCGGCCTACACGTCCAGCGCGCTGGCCCAGACCCTGACCAAGGCAGCGGTCGGCAACGTGACCGTGACGGCGACATCGGAGACGTATCCGACAGCTGTCCCGGTGAGCGTTTCGATTGCATTCGCCTCCGTGGCGGACGGCGCTTCGGCCCCGAGCGGCACGGTGAACTTCTCGCTGACCAGCGGCGGCACGGTGATCGGTTCCTGCACGCTCGTCCAGTCGAGCAACACGACCACCGGCTGCAGCACGTCGCTGTCCCTCGGGGTTGGCACGTACACGATTTACGCCAGCTACGCGGGTGACACGAACTGGTTCGGCAACTCCGGCAACTCCAGCCCGATTACGGTTTCGCAAGCGACCAGCTCGCTGGCGCTGAGCGCGACGACTCCGGGTTCGGCTGCCTCCGGCGTGACCTACACCACCTTGAATGCGGTGATGACTCCGGCAGTCAGCGGCGTGCTGGTGACCTTTACAGACACGTCTACTTCCACCATGGCGGCCCCGGTTACCTACACCGGCGTGACGGACGCCTCGGGCACAGCGCAGATTACTGTGACCAACACGACAACCGGCGTGGCAGGCGGCATCAACGTCTTCTCGGCAAGCATTGCTGCGGGCTCGAACTACTCCGCGGCAACCAGCAACCCGGTCACGGTCTACATGCAGGGCCTGCTGGTCTCGCTGAGCGGCAAGCACAACTTCTCGAGCGACCCGGGCACGGTTGACGGCACCAAGGTCGGCCCGTTCGGCATCGTGGTGTACAACTTCACGCCGTACACGGTCAACTACTCGTTCAGCTTCAACGAGCCGAACAACGGCTTCAACGCGTTCAGCTACGTAACGAACTGCCCGGCGAGCCTGCCGAGCGGCGAGACCTGCAACGTGTCCTTCTATTACGCCCCGCCGTACGGCGATGGAACAAACACCGCCGATAGCGGAGCGTGCCAGGGGAACGGTATCCATACCTGTGGCGATTACGAGCAAGCCACGTGGAGCATTGCGGGTACGTATACCGATCCGAATACTCAGTCCCTTGACACGGCTGCCACTGGCATCGGCGCCTGCTCTGCGATTGCGCAGGGCGGTGCGTGCACGGGCGGGCTCGGTACAAGCCGTGCCGGCCTGACGGGTTTCCCGGGCATTGTCGCCGGTAAAGCACTCCTGTCGGACAGCTCGCTGATCAGCGTTTCGCCGGCGTCACTGACGTTTGGCCCCCAGGCGCCGGGAGCGGTGTCTCCAACTCAGGTCATAACCGTGACCAATGAAGGCGGCACTCCGGTGCAGCTGTCGTTGTCTTCGACGCCTCCGCCAAGCAGCGGCTTTACGCTTACAAACAACTGCCCGGCAAGCCTGGCGGGCGGGGCAAGCTGCCAGATACTTGCCAGCTTCTCGTCCTCGGCCAGCAACACGGCGAGCTTCAACATCGTTCCGGGCGGCAACACGAACGTGCAGACGATCGTGGACCTGACCGGCACGGTGCAGAACGCGACGGGCCTGACGGTGAGCAGCACCAACCATAACTTCGGCACGGTGGCGACCGGCAGCTCGCAGAGCTTCGGCATTTCCATCAAGAACACGGACGGGTCGAACGCGCACCAGGTCACGTTCGGCACGCCGACCGGCACAGGCAGCGGCTTTACGATCAGCTCCAACTGCCCTGCGTCACTGGCGGCCAACGCGAGCTGCACGGCAACGGCGACGTACGCACCGACGGCGCCGGGAAGCGCGTCGCTGTCTGTAACTCTGACGAGTGACGCACCTATCCTGCCGGGTGGCACGGATACGGTGACGCTCTCGGTGAGCGGTACCGCGACGACGACGCAGCAATTCACCGCCAGCACGAGCGTTCACAACTTTGGCAACGTGCCGGTCAACTCGTCGGCCACAAACTACGGTGTAACGCTTAACAACACGACCGGGAGCACTCTGAGCCTGACCTATGGCTCACTGACGAATCCGGCCTTCTACGTGGTGTCGAGTAACTGCGGTGCTGCACTGGCAAACAATGCCACCTGTAACCTGGTCTTCGGCTTCACGCCGACGATGACCGGGCCCACGCAGGACAACGGCTACACCATCACCGCAACAAGCGGCGGCAATCCGGTTCAGCTCTACAGTCTCGGGAATCCAGTAAGCGGAATCCAGCTGCGCGGCACCGGCCAATAACTACCTGCTGCATAACCATCCCGGAACGGGCGCCCTCAAGGCGCCCGTTCCGCTTTTCTGGCAATTAACCTGCGAAATCGCAAGTGGATTGACCGGCCAAAGCTGTGTCTGATAGTCTCTGCTCGCTTTCAAGGCAGCTCTCTGAGCGCCACCTAGACGCCTTCCCCAGGCGATTCACATTCCGGTCAAAAGTTGCTTCGCTGTTCCGGGCTCCGCTCCAAAATCCAGAAAGAAGGCTTTCCATGAAGCTGCGCCTCTCAACGTGTTCGGTTGCCATTTTCGCCGTGCTTGCGTCTGCCGGCATTGCTGTCGCCCAGGCCCCATCGGGCCAGCGATCTACGCCATGCAACAAGGATGCGGACGCATTCGCGCCCGCCGTGCCCGCATTGGAAAAGCAGGATGGCGGTCCGTCGGACGCCTACAAGGTGGCGTACAACTACCTCGTCACTTTCTATCCGCGTTGGTTTACGTATTACCAGTCAAGCTTTGGGCCGTGCAACAGCGCCGCCGGGCCGAATAGAGTTACCGCGCTTTACCAGTATGTCGTTGCCATTAATAACGACACCCTTTACGCAAGCTCCTTTGTCACCGTGAAAGATGAACCGGTGATCGTGACGATTCCTGCTGTCCCGCTGTCTCCGGGCACTTACACCAGCTTTTCCGTTCTGCAGCTCGACTTGTACGGCAATGTCTTCTCCGGAATACCGAGCAAGACCCCTGGCCTCTATGCACTGACGTCTCCCGGGTGGAGCGGTACGCTCCCGGCAGGCGCGACGCGGGTCAATGTTTCGCTCGATTACTCCGTCATTATTTTCCGCGCCGACAAATATGTCGGCAAGGAAGATGCGCAGCCGGAGGCCGCCGCTTTCCGCGAGAACCTGCATGTCGCGTCGTTGTCGGATTACAACGCCGACTCCAGTTCCGGCGCAGTAACAATCCTCCCGCAGGTCGCCTTCGCGCTCCCGTTCAAGACCATCGCCGTCGTGGAGATCGCCAACCATCCCCTCGCATTTCTGCGTCAGCTGCAGAAGTCGGTCCACGCCGGGACAACGGCGCCGCTCACCGCGGACCAGCAGGCGCTTTCAGATTCGTTCGACAGCTACTTCGCCGAGCACAAGTTTGATCCGATATTTGCGGCCGCCGCGCAGGCGGCGCACGCTGACGTGGATGCGAATTATTACGCGCATAAGCTGTCAGGCGCGCAGTGGATCAATTTCACGAACATCGGCATGTGGACGAATACGCCGCAGGGCTATCTTGACCGCTCTTCCATTACTGACTACATCCAGTTCGGAAATAACTACGCCGCGGCCGCCTACTACCACAGCTTTACGGACGGCACCGGCGCCATCCTGGATGGCAGCCGCCATTCCTACACGCTTACATTTAAGGCCGGCGAGCAGCCCGATGTCAGCCGCTTCTGGTCGCTGACGGCGTATCTGCCGCTGTCTATCGAGCTTGTGCCGAACTCCGCCAACAAATACCTGGTAGCAAGTTATACGCCGGGATTGGTAACTGCGGACGACGGCTCGGTGACGATTTATATGTCCGTGAAGCAGCCGGCCGGGGTTCCTGCGGCCAACTGGCTGCCGATACCACGGGCGCCGTTCAATATCCTGCTCCGCGCCTATGGGCCGTTAGGCAGCGTGGAAGCACAGACGTACGTTCCTCCGGCAGTTGTGGCGCATTGATCCGATGGATCTGATTGCCGGCGGCCTGCTCAAGCCGCCGGCAATGGGTCTGCGGTTCGCGCAATACTTGGATGTGCCAGTCAATCAGGGCTTGCCGGTGAAGTATTTTTTCAGCGGCTTGCCGTACGTGCTGTAGTCCTTCTGCAGTTCCGGAATGCCGGCGGCGTAGGGCGTGACCTGTTGCGGGAAGCGCGTTTCGAACATGAAAGCGATGCTTCCGGCCATCTTCACCGGCTTCAGTTCCGCATTGCTCGCGGCTTCAAAGGCATCCATGTCGGGCCCATGCGGCAGCATGGTGTTATGCAGGCTGAATCCGCCCGGGACAAAGCCTGTCGGCTTCGCATCGTAGCGGCCGTAAATCAGGCCCATAAACTCCGACATGCAGTTCATGTGGTACCACGGCGGCCGGAAAGTGTTTTCTGCCACCGACCAGCGGTCCGGGAAAATTACGAAGTCGACATTCGCCGTGCCCGGAGTTTCTGAAGGCGACGTCAGCGTTGTAAAGATCGATGGGTCGGCGTGGTCAAACAGCAACGGCCCGACCGGAGAGAACCGCCGCAAATCGTACTTGTACGGCGCGTAGTTACCATGCCAGGCAACCACGTCGAGTGGCGAGTGTTCGATGTCCATCGTCCAAAGCCTGCCACCCCAGCGGACGAAAAGTTTCCCCTTGGCGTCCACGTCCTCAAAGGCTGCTACTGGAGTTTCGAAATCTCGCGGGTTGGCAAGGCAATTCGCGCCAATAGGCCCGCGCTCCGGCAGGACGAGCGCGCTGCCGTAGTTTTCGCAGATATAGCCTCGAGCTGATCCTTGTGGCAACACAACGCGGAACTTCACGCCGCGAGGAATGACAGCGATGTCTCCGGGCCCGGCGTCTATGCGCCCGAACTCGGTGTGAAGCTCCAGAGAGTTCAGCTGCGGCACAATCAAAAACTCGCCGTCTGCGTTGTAGAGATACTCGTTTTCCATCGAGCGAGTTGCGACGTAAACGTGCGCGGCCATGCCGGCATGGGTGTTGACATCGCCCGCCGTCGTTATGGTCCGAATGCCTTCAACGAACGACAGTGGTCCATCGGGCAAGGGAACAGGGTCCCAGCGCAACGGCGAAATTGCCAGGCCAGTTGATTGGCCCGGGGCAGACAGCCACAGTCCACCATCGACCGGCTCCGCTTCGCGCCAATGCGCGACAGTCGGGCGAATGCGATACAGCCACGACCGCTCATTCTGGCCGCGCGGAGCGGTGAAAGGCGAGCCGCTGATCTGTTCCGCATACAAACCATACGCGCAACGCTGCGGAGAATTACGGCCTACCGGAAGCGCGCCGGGCAGCGCTTCACTCTCAAAGCTGTTGCCGAAGCCCGTCATATAGCGGGCGCCTTCGCCGTTCTGCTTACGATTGTCTGCCATCCCGTCCCTTTTGTGACCGCCGGCGTCGAAAGCTGCTCTGTATCGCGGCAACCAGAGATTTTACTGCTTTGCGGAAGGGTTTGAATCCATCAACTCGACGCCTTCCACCGGAACCGTCCATTTGAAAAGCAGAGCGGCACAGAGCCCTCCGAGAAGCTGGGCAACCGCCATCGCTCCAGCAACCTGGCAGACAACGCACACGGCAGTATCGCGCCACGGGAGCCCACCCTCGAAGGCGTCAGCCAACGTCATGATCGGATTGAAGGGCGCGCCGGAAATTGGATTGAGTGCGCTGATGAGCGCGACCAGAGTTGCGCCCGTTGCCACGGCAGTCGCCAGCAACGCTATGGCGATATTGCCGCCGCAAAGCCGCTCCGCCATGATTCCGGAGCGTTAGCTGCAATATTTCTCTGTTAAGACTGGAGTTGCCACCCGCGAGCAGTGCAGCAGAAAATGGTGGCGACGACCGAGGCAAGCCATGAAAAAGACGGCAACCGTAGAATCTGCGTCCGCCAGCATTGACGAGAAGATCCAGCAACTCGCCGACTGGCGCGGCCAAATGCTTGCCAAGGTGCGCGCGGTCATCCACAAGGCTGACCCTGCGATTGTTGAGGAGTGGAAGTGGCGCGGCACTCCAGTCTGGTCCCATGACGGCATCGTTTGCACGGGAGAGACGTACAAGAGCGTAGTCAAGATGACCTTCGCCAGGGGCGCCGCGCTGGCGGACCCGGCTGGCCTCTTCAATGCAAGTCTCGATGGGAACGTGAGGCGAGCCATCGACATCCATGAAGGCGACAAGCTGAATGAGGCGGCGTTGAAGGATCTCATTCGCGCCGCCGTGGCGCTGAATCTTGAAGCCAGAAGCAAGACAAAGCGCAAGCGGGCCGAGTGATTTTTCGGCAAGGCGAGTGCGCGCCTACTTCAAGAGCCGGCCCGTCAGGCTGAGGTCCATCGTGACATCGTTTTCGGCTTTCCATATCAGGAAGCTTGGATTCTTGAGCCCCCATTGAACATACGGAATGTCGAAATGCGCTTTGGCCGATGCAGTTGCGCCATCAAGGTGGACGAGCATGGGGATGGTGATTTCGTGCGGCGTACCAAGAAGCGTAAACATGCCGGTCACCTGGATGGACGAGTCTCCTGACGGAGCGATGGTGCCCGCGTAGGTCTTCGGGTCGAACGACACGGTTGTGTAGTGTTCGACCTCCAGAATGTCTTTGGTCATCTTTTTATCGCGACTGCCGTTGCCGGTCTTTCCGCTGGCCGCAAGCACGACGACCGAGCCCGACATCCTGGCTGTGCTGCGGTCGAATTCTATCGTTCCGGCCTGGATATGGAAGTTGCCGCTGACGAGCTCATGCGTTGTCTTGAGCGTCATCTTCACTTCGCTGGCATCCGGATTGACGACGAATGTCTGATGCTGGGCGAACGCCGCCGGAGTAAACATGGCCGCAAGTCCGCAGATCGCAAAGAATCGCATCGCGTCCCTCTCGTTGCTAAATTTCAACCGGTGCTGCCTGCGGAGCAGCAGCAGCGTGTTGGGCGATCCGTGTCAGCTTTGCTGTTACGCTCATCACCCCGGGCCATAGCCTGAGACAAAACGGCAATACAGCGCGCGCCAGAGCATTGTTCATTCCATCCGCGGCCAGTTCCGCAAGGCGCATCTGCGCCCGCAGACCGGTCCGCAACTTCGCTTGAAACACCGGCGCCGGTTCCGCCGCGAGATAGGCCGTGACGGCGCATCTCGCCGTATGCAGCGCAATGGAAATGCCATCGCCGGTGAACGAGGGAATGACCGCTGCCTGGTCTCCGACGCAATACAGGCCGTCCTCGGTTTCGCGCCGGATGTAGCCATAGGGAATATGCGTGATGGCGATAGGTTTTGTCAGCAATGGCTCTGCGCCGGCGAGCCGCATCGCGAGGTGTGGGCAGTCTCGCTGCATCTTCGCCAGAAAATTTTCCCAGCGGTGACCATCCTGCGGCAGATACCGCTGTTGCACCACGCAGCAGAGATTTGCGATGCCGTCTTCCACCGGCTGAATACCACCATAGCCGCCCGGATAGAGCATCAGCTCGGAGGCTCCAGCAAGTTCCGCGGCTTGCTGCGAAGCCAGGCGAAAGTACATCTTGAACGCGACCCACCGCTGCGGGTCTTCCGGACGCCTGTGACCACGAAGATCATGTTTTCCAGTGGCGAGAAACACATTCGCAGACTCACGGCTGGTGCCGTCATCGAGGGTGGCTTGCCAGGTATTGCTCTGCGTGCGGCTGAGCGATTGGACACTGCGGCCAGGCTCCACGCGGACGCCTGTAGCCATGGCGTGTGCGATAAGCGCCGTATCCAGCGACTTGCGCGTGAGCGACGCTGCCGGAAAGGGCAATGGAGCCTCCGCGGCGCGGCGAGCAGCCGCAAGGCGAACGTGATCAATACGCACCGCACCAAGCGAAGCGACGTCAATGCCAAGCGCATGCAGGTCGGCAAGGGCTTCGCCGCTCAGGAACTCTCCACAAACTTTATGGCGCGGTGTCAGCTCGCGTTCGATCAGCGTGACCCTTCGTCCCTTTCGCGCGAGAGCGATGGCTGCGGCGCAGCCGGCAACACCTCCGCCGAGGACAAGGACTTCCTCATCAACAGGCGGGGGTGTGGCGGCGTCTACAGGAGCTGCTGGTTTCATCTAGATGTCCCTTTACAACCGGTGGTTATCAGCACGCCGGGTAGTGAGTTCCCGCCAATTCAGTCCGAGGTCCACGATCAGCAGCGAGGCAAGAGTGAAGGCGATGACGCCTACGGCAGCGAAGCTGTCCCCGAGATGGCTCCAGTAGCGGGGCCAGAGGTTGAGCACGCGGCTTGAGACGAAGGTAAACGTGACAGCATACGAGCGTGCCATCCACTGACGGTGCTGGATAATCTGGCGGTTGCGTGCTGTTATGACGGCCGCGGCCGTGCAAATGACCCATGCGGCAGCTTGCATGGATGTTCCCGGGAGCCCTGGGCGGCCCATCGCGAGGGCGACGCCGGTCAGGGCGCCAATCACAACGGAAAATGCATAGATGCGTCCCAGGACCCGATGAAACTTGAGATGGCGGGCGCGAAACCTTGATGAGAACTGAATGGGCCCGCTCAACAGAGCGATGGTGCCGGAGAGCGTATGCGGGATCAGGAGATGGCGGTCCGCGATGACCTGCAGCCGGTAGGCGTGGTACATCGGATAATCGGTAGCGAGAAAAACTTCAGAGGTGATGACAACAAAAAGCGCCGTCAGGCCGAGGGCCACCCAGAGAAGAGTCTTCTGCCTGGAATAGCGCGTGCCAGGCTTAGGAAACGTGAAAGTTGCCACAATTCTCCTCCGGATCGGAGTCAGGTATGAAAACCGCAAAGGAAATCACCGCGCCGCCCCGGCAATGACCGTGAGAGCGGCTAGATGGCGAAGCGCTTTGCGTGCTGGCTGAAACTCCTGAAGAACTGCAAAGAAAGGTCTGGCTGGCCCCGCGGCTCCCCTGCTTCTTCTTAACAAAGAAGGGGAGTCAATGTTCACTGAGCTTTTCGCCTCTGGGAGCTGAACCAAGTATTTCACATGCCGCAGGTTCGTAAGCGCAATAAACAGCTGGGCGTTCGGACAGGCCAGAGCTCTGCCGAGTTGTGTGAAATCAGTTCTTGGAAAAATTTGGAATGAAGATTGGCGTCCCCGACGGGATTCGAACCCGTGTTATCGCCGTGAAAGGGCGGTGTCCTAGGCCGGGCTAGACGACGGGGACGCTTGTTGCAGGGCCTGCGTGGAACGTGTGCTCGACACGCAACCCTCTCGTGAATTTTAACATAGCGCCGGGTGATGAATACGGACGGAAAGGCCCGTTACGTAGCGCTTGCTGTGCGTCTTTACAGGCCCGCGCTTTCGCCAATGGGCTCGACCGGAGAACGTTTCGCGTGCGGCTTTTCGCGCGAAATCCAGATACGCAGGCGGTCCATCCACAGATAAATGACGGGCGTGGTGAACAGCGTCAGCATCTGGCTGACGACGAGTCCGCCAACAATCGTGATGCCCAGCGGTCGGCGCAGCTCCGAACCCATGGAACTGCCGAGCGCAAGCGGCAGCGCGCCGAACATGGCCGCGAACGTCGTCATCATGATCGGGCGGAAGCGCAGCAGCGAGGCCCTGTAGATTGCTTCGTCCGGCGTCAGGTTGTCTTTTCGCTCGGCCGTTATGGCGAAGTCCACGATCATGATGGCGTTCTTCTTCACGATGCCAATCAGCAGGATGATGCCGATGAGCGCGATGACGTCGAGGTCTGCGTGGAAGAGCAGCAGTGCCAGCAGTGCGCCGACGCCCGCGGAAGGCAGCGTGGAAAGGATCGTGATCGGATGGATCCAGCTTTCGTAGAGCACGCCGAGCACGATGAACACGGTGATGAGCGCAACGAAAATAAGGATCGGCTCGTTCTTGAGAGATTGCGTGAACGCGGCCGCGGTTCCCGCGAAAGCTGCCTGAATCGTGGCGGGCATCTGCATGTCGGCTTCTGTCTGGTTGATCTGCTTGACGGCATCACTCAAGCTGACGCCCGGCGCCAGATTGAATGACAACGTGATCGCCGGCAGCTGCCCCTGGTGGTTCACGCCGAGCGAAGTGTTCTGCGGCGAGTAGTGCGTAAAGGCGCTGAGCGGCACCTGCATGGTTGGCGTCGTCGAGAGAAGCGTGGACGTTGCCGCCGCGGTGCCGACCGATGACAACCCCACCGCGCTCGATGCCTGCACTGTGCCTGGCGCGCTGGCTGCGCCCGTGGTTGAACTGCCGCCCGCGCTGCTGCCGGAACTCGACCCTTCAGGATTATTGCTTGGCGGCGTGTTTGTACTGGTCGCAGGGTTGGTCAGAAAATTCGCCGAAGTTGCCGCTCCGGCAGCGGGACTCGCCGGAACATAAACATCGGAAAGCGCCGCAGGGGACTGTTGCAACTCCGGACTGACTTCCAGCACGGCGTGATATTGATTCAACTGCGTGTAGAGGGTCGAAACCTGCGACTGCCCGAAGGCGAGACCGAGCGCGGAATCCACAGCAGAAGGCTGGATACCGAAGCGCGCCGCCGTGTCGCGGTCAATTGTGACGTTCGCGGACAAGCCTTGCATTTGCGCGTCGGTATTGACGTCCCGCAATGTCGAAAGCTTCTTGAAAGCCTCCTGCAGCTTCGGCGCCCACTCGTTCAGCTCAGCCAGGTTGGCGTCCTGCAGCGTGTATTGATACTGCGCGCCGGAGCTTCGGCCGCCAACGCGAAGGTCCTGCGGAGATTGCATGAAGACGTTGAGGCCGACGAGGTGGCTCAGCTTCGGACGCAGCCGGTTGATGACCTGGTCAGAGGTGACGTGCGTTTCAGATTTCGGCTTCAGCCCGGCGAACATCGTGCCATAGTTCGAGCCGCCGCTGGTGAAGCTGACCAGCGTGTCGATCGCCGGGTCTTTCAGCACGATTGCGGTGGCCTGCATCTGTTTCCCGGACATTTCCTGGAAGCTGACGTCCTGCGCGCCCTGCGTCTGCACCATCAGACGGCCTGTGTCCTGCTGCGGGAAAAATCCCTTCGGCACGATGATGTAGAGATAGACACTCAGGCAAACGGTGGCGAGCGTCACCATGATCATCAGCCAGTCGTGTTTGAGCACCCACTTGAGTCCGCGGTCGTATCCGTTCAAAAGCCAGTTGAACCCGCGTTCCGACGCACGATAGATGCGCCCATGTTTGCGGTCGTTCTCCGACTTCAGGAACTTCGCGCACATCATCGGTGTCGTGGTGAGCGAGACAAGCAGCGAGACGGCAACGGCGGAGCTGAGAACGACGGCGAACTCGCGGAAGATTCTGCCCACAATGCCGCCCATCAGCAGGATGGGAATGAACACGGCAATCAGTGAGACCGACATCGAGAGCACGGTAAACGCGATTTCCCCCGCGCCTTCCAGCGCCGCTGCCAGCGGCGTCATGCCCATGTCGAGATAGCGCGTGATGTTTTCGATGACAACGATGGCGTCATCCACGACGAAGCCGGTGGAAACGGTTAGCGCCATCAGCGAAAGATTGTCGATGCTGAAGCCGCCGAGATACATCACGCCGAACGTTGCGACAAGCGACAGCGGCACGGCGACCGAAGGAATTATTGTGGCCCAGATGTTCCGCAGGAAGACGAAAACAACCAGAATGACGAGCAGGACAGCGATGATCAGGGTGCGCTCCACGTCGTTCACGCTGGCGCGGATGCTGGTTGTGCGGTCCACCATGATGCTGGTGTGGATTTCCGGCGAAACCGACGATACAAGCTGCGGCAGCAGCTTCTTTACCCCGTCCACGGTTTCAAGGATGTTTGCGCCGGGCTGGGTAAAAATAATCAGCACGACGGACCGCTTGGGGGCGTCCCAGTTGCTCTCTGCCGCTACGCCGAACTGGCGCACATCAAGCACGCTGTCGCTCACGCGTGCGACATCGCCCACGCGCACCGCGGCTCCATTGCGGTATGCGACGATGACCTGCTTGTACTGATCGGCGTTGAAAAGCTGGTCGTTGGTGTTCAGCACATAATTCTGCTCGCCGGAATCAATCGACCCGACGGGCGTGTTGGCATTGGCGTTCTTGAGCGCGTTTTGCAGATCGTTGAGGCTCAGCCCGAAGCTGGCGAGCTCCGTCGGGATTGCGTCGATGCGTACCGCTGGCTGCGCGCCTCCGCTGACGCCCACCTGGCCGACGCCCGGGACCTGCGCGAGTTTCTGCGCCATGATGCTGTCGGCCGCGTCATAAATGTTCTGCACCGGCAGCGTGTCGGAAGTGAGCGCGACAATCAGCACCGGCGCGTTGGATGGATTGACCTTCCGGTAAGTCGGGTTCATCGGCAGGTTCTGCGGCAACTCCGTGCGTGCCGCGTTGATGGCGGCCTCCACGTCGCGCGCGGCAGCGTCCACATTCCGGCTCAGGTCGAACTGCAGCACAATGCCGGTCGAACCAAGCGAGCTGTGCGAAGTCATCTCAGTCAGGCCCGCGATGCGGCCGAACTGGCGCTCGAGCGGCGTTGCAATGGAGGAGGCGACAGTCTCCGGCGAGCCGCCGGGCAGCCCGGCATTGACGTAGATGGTGGGGTACTCGATTTGCGGCAGCGCCGCGACAGGCAGAAATTTGAATGCAAGCGCACCGCTTATCAAGAGCGCGACGGACAGCAGCGACGTCGCCACAGGCCTGCGAATGAAGGGTGCGGACAGGTTCATACTGCCTCGGGTGCGGGAGGCGCGGGAGGTGCTCCGCCTGCATGCTGCTCCGGCAGCGGCAGATCAAGTTGCTGTTCGTTGTTCTTGCGGAAGCGCGCCGCGAGGCGGTCGAAATAGAGATAGACGACCGGTGTCGTGTAAAGCGTAAGCACCTGGGAAACGATCAGGCCGCCGACGATCGTGATGCCAAGCGGGCGGCGCAACTCTGCGCCGACGCCGGAGCCGAGCGCGAGCGGCACGCCGCCGAGCAGGGCTGCCATGGTGGTCATCATGATGGGGCGGAAACGCAGCAGGCACGCCTGGTAAATCGCTTCCACCGGTTCCATGCCATGCACGCGCTGCGCCTCGAGCGCAAAGTCGATCATCATGATGGCGTTCTTCTTCACAATGCCGATCAGAAGGATGATGCCGATGAGCGCGATGATGCCGAGGTCCTGGCCAAACAGTTGCAGCGCGACAATGGCGCCGACGCCGGCCGAGGGCAGCGTCGAGAGGATCGTGATCGGGTGAATATAACTTTCGTACAGCACGCCAAGCACGATATACACGGTGATGATGGCGGCCAGGACAAGAATCCACTCGTTGGCGAGCGAGTTGAGAAATGCCGCGGCTGTGCCCTGGAAGTTCGCAACCACACTCGGCGGCAGGTTGATATCTTTCTCGGCCTTCTGAATCACTTTGACAGCTTCGCCCAGCGAAACATTCGGCGCGAGATTGAAGGAAAGCGTTACGGAAGGGAACTGGCCCTCGTGATTGATTGTCAGCGGCGTGTTGCTGGGCGTGAAGTGCGCAAAGGCGCTCAACGGAACCTGCGTTCCGGTTGAAGACTTCACGTAAATGTTCTTCAGCGCCTCCGGGCTCTGCTGCAGCAGTGGATCCACTTCTAGGACTACGTGGTATTGGTTGAGCTGCGTGAAGATGGTCGACACCTGGCGCTGGCCGAAGGCGTCGTATAGCGTGTCGTCAATCGTCTGCGGCAGAATGCCAAACCGCGCGGCGGTGTCGCGGTCAATCGTCAGGTCCATCTGCAGGCCGCCGTTCTGCGCGTCGCTGGCGACATCACGCAGCTGCGGGAACTGCTTCAACTTGTCCACCAGCTTTGGCGCCCACTGGGCAAGTTCCGTGGCGTCGGCATCTTCCAGCGAGTACTGGTATTCGGTGCGGCTCACCACGTCGGCCACAGAAAGGTCGGCGACGGACTGCATGTACGTCGTAATGCCTTCCACCTGCGCCAGCTTGGGCTGCAGCCGCGCGATGATGGCCGGCGCGCGGTCCCCGCGCTTGTTCAAAGGCTTCAGGTTGATCTGCAGGCGGCCGGAGTTGCCCGTCGTGTTGGTGCCATCCACGCCGATGAACGACGACACGCTGTCCACATCCGGGTCCTGCATGACGACGGCGGCGACTTTTTCCTGCAACTGCGCCATCGCGGGGAAGGATATTCCCTGTCGCGCTTCCGTGATGCCGAGAATCTGGCCGGTGTCTTCTTCCGGGAAAAAGCCCTTCGGCACGATGATGTAAAGAATGATTGTCAGAACGAGGGTCGCGAGCGTCACCATCAGGGTCAGGAACTGGTGCCGGATGACCCACTTGACGCCGCGCCCGTAGAACGCGATCGCGCGCTCGAACATCCGTTCAGACCATTGGTAAAAGCGCCCGCGGTCCGCTTCATTGGGTGGCTTGAGCAGCTTGGCGCACATCATCGGCGTCAGCGTGAGCGAGACAACCGCGGAGACAAGGATCGTGACGCTGAGCGTGACGGCGAATTCGCGGAACAGGCGGCCGACGATATCGCCCATGAACAGCAGCGGAATCAGCACGGCGATAAGCGAAACCGTCAGCGAGACAATGGTGAAGCCGATCTGCTTGGAACCCTTGAGCGCGGCTTCGAGCGGCGGCTCGCCCTCTTCGATATAGCGCGTGATGTTTTCAATCATCACGATGGCATCATCCACAACAAAGCCGGTCGAAATGGTGAGTGCCATCAGCGACAGGTTGTTCAGTGAGAACCCCAGCAGGTACATGATGCCGAACGTGCCGACCAGCGAAAGCGGCACCGCAACGGCGGGAATCACCGTCGCCCAGAGACTCCGCAGGAAGATGAAGATGACCAGCACGACAAGTCCGATGGTCAGCATCAATTCGAACTGAACGTCATCCACCGAAGCGCGAATGGTGGAGGTGCGGTCGGCGACGATGTTCATTGTCACGCCGGCGGGCGCAGTGGCTTCAAGCCGCGGCAGCAGTGTCTTGATGCTGTCGGCGACGGAGATGATGTTGGCCCCGGGCTGGCGCTGGATATTGACGATGACGGCCGGCTTGCCGTTCTGCCAGGCAGCCAGCCGCGAATTCTCAACGCCGTCCACGACGTCGGCGACGTCTTTGACCCGGACGGCCGCGCCGTTGCGGTAGGCAACCACGACATCGCGATAGCCGGAGGCGGCAATCAGCTGGTCGTTGTCCGTGATTGTGTAAGCCAGGTGCGGGCCGTCGAAGCTCCCTTTGGCCGCATCGGCGTTGGCCTGACCAAGAACGGTACGCAGGTCTTCCAGCGACAGCCCCGCGCTGGCGAGGGCGAGCGGGTTCGCCTGCACGCGCACCGCAGGCTTCTGGCCGCCTGTAATGGAGACAAGCCCGACGCCGGCAATCTGCGAAATTTTCTGCGCGAGCGTGGAGTCCGCGAAGTCTTCCACCTGCGACAGCGGCATGGTGTCTGAAGTCAGCGCCAGTGTCAGGATGGGCGCGTCCGCGGGATTTACTTTCGAATAAATTGGCGGCAGCGGCAGGTTGGCCGGCAGAAACGCACTGGCTGCGTTGATCGCCTCCTGCACTTCCTGCTCGGCGACATCGATGTCTTTGGAGAGAGAAAATTGCAGCGTGATGACGCTCAGTCCCTGCGAACTGGTCGAGGTCATGTTGCTCAGTGCCGGGATTTCGCCAAACTGGCGCTCGAGCGGCGTCGTAACCGAGCTGGCCATGACGTCCGGCGAAGCGCCGGGATACTGGGTCAGGACCTGCATGGTGGGGTAATCCACCTCAGGCAGCGCGGAAACAGGCAGCTGTTTATACGCAACGATGCCCATCAACACCACGCCGAACATCAGCAGCGTGGTGGCAATCGGCCGCAGAATGAAGATGCGGGACGGATTCACGCCTTACTGGCTCCCGGTGTTGTTGCCCTGTCCGCCACTGCCGCCGCCGTTGCTGCCGCGATGGCCGCGCGAGCGATTGTTCCCTGACTGGTTGTTCTGGCCCGGCGTGCCGGCCGTCCCGTTCACCTGCGCGGCAGATGGATTGACGGGCGCGGTCGAACCCGTGTTGGAACTCTGCTGCGGGGTCACTCCGAGCAGCGGCTGACCGCCGGTCGGCGTCGCGACCAGCGCGGCAGCGGCTGCGGTCGTGCCTTTCTGCATGGGGCGCGGCTGGACCTTGGAGCCGGGGATCAGCTTGTTCTGCCCGTCCACCACGATGGTCTCGCCCTCTGTCAGGCCGCTGGTAATTTCTGTCAGTTGCCCCTGCGAGCGGCCGGCGACCACCTGGACCTGCTTGACCGTGTCGTCAGGCTGCACGACATAGACGAACGCGCTGCTGGGACCGCGCTGGATCGCCGCGGACGGGACCGTCAGCACGTTCTTCTGCACATCCAGAAGCAGCTTGACGTTGACGAACTGGTTCGGCCAGAGCTGCTCGTTCTCGTTCGGGAACACGGCCTTCAGCTTGTCGGTGCCGGTTGTGATGTCAATCTGGTTGTCGAGAGTCAGCAATTGACCATCGGCGATTTTTGTCAGATCGTCACGCGACCACGCTTCCGCATGCAGAGGCTTGCCGGAGTGCATCGCGTTGCGCACCGCGGGCAGATAATCTTCCGGCAGCGTAAAGTCCACGGCAATCGGCTTGAGCTGCGTGATGATGACCAGCCCGGTGCCGGAGGCGGCCTGCACGAGATTTCCGGGATCGATCTGCCGCAGGCCGACGCGGCCGTCAATCGGCGACGTGATGCGCGCGTACTGAATATTCAGCTTTGCGGTTTCGATATTCGCGAGGTCAGTCTTGACCGCGCCTTCATACTGGCCGAACGTGGATTGCTGCGTGTCGAGCTGCTCCTTCGAGTAAACGCCCTCCTGGTAGAGGTTCTGGAAGCGCTCGAGCTCGACGCGGGCATCGGCCAGCAACGCCTGGTCATGCGCCAGCGCGCCCTCTGCCTGGGCCAGTGCGGCCTCGTAGGTGCGAGGGTCAATCTGCATCAGGACGTCGCCCTTCTTGACTTCCTGACCTTCGCGGAAATTCACGCTCATCAACTGGCCATCGACGCGGCTCTTGACCGTGACAGTGTTGTACGCAATCACCCCGCCCAGGCCGTTGACGTAGAGCGGAAGGTCCGTGCGCTTGACCTGGGTCACGGTGACGGGAATCGGCCCCTGCTGCATGCCGCCATGTCCGCCGCGCCCCCCGGCTGCGGAGCCGCCACCGCCCGCCTGCGCCGTGGCGCTATCCGAAGAAGCCTTGTGGCATGAAGCTAACGGCCACATCAGGCAGAAAAGAAGCAGCGCGGGGACGCCGCGACGCAGATGTTTCGCGCGGTTCGCGCCCTTCGGTGCAGCCTTGAACATGCGTGTCTCGTTCCTCAATGAGCGGCGAACCAGGGAATTCCGGCGGCGGCAAACGCCGTCCATCGCCCCGCCAGAAAATGTACATGCTAAAGGACGGGCAGGGGCGGGAAATGGTTGCAGCCACGCAGGTAGCCCTTTTGCCCTGTGGTTCCGGTCAAACCGGAAACATGTCTGGAATTTGGCGATCAGATTGCGGGAACGGGCGAAGCCACCGGGTCCGCCGGCATTTCCAGAATGCTGTCCACATCGGTGAAATCGTCGTCCTGCTCGAGAAGCATTTCGATCTGCGCGTCCGGTTCCGAAAGATACACCGGCGCGAAGCTGCGGCGATGCAGCCGGCTCGGGCCATGCTCACGCAGGGCACGCTTGTGGTCCGGCGTGGAATAGCCCTTATTCGAGCGCAAGTTGTATTGCGGGAACTCATCATGCATTGCCGAAACAATCGCATCACGATGTACTTTCGCGACGACCGACGCGGCAGCTATCGAGATGGACAGCGAATCGCCGTAAAACAGCTTCGTCTGCGGAATATCGGCGCTGATTTTCAGCGCGTCAATCAGCAAGTGGTCAGGCCGCAGCGTGAGCTGCGCGACCGCCATGTCCATGCACATGCGCGAAGCCTGGTAGATGTTGATGCGGTCGATGGTTTCGCAATCCACCTCCGCGACGGACCAGGCCAGGGCCTTGTTGCGGACGATTTTCGCCATGCGCTCGCGGTCGGCCGCTTCAAGCTGCTTGGAATCGCGCAGGCCTTTCAGCCGGAAGCCTTCGGGAAGGATAACCGCGGCGGCCACAACCGAACCAAACAGCGCGCCGCGCCCGACTTCATCCACGCCGGCAATGCAGGTCGCGCCCATCTCGCGCGCCTTGCGCTCGTACTTCGAGCTGCACTTGAGCGATTGCAGAAAATGCAGCTTGCGCGTCGCCGGTGACAGGTCCTCGCGCGCCTGCGCGGCCAGCCACAGCTTGCGCAACGCAGGTTGCTTGCGGAGCGAGAAGTGCATAGGCCGAGTTTAATTCTCGAAGGCGCGTGGAAAAAGCAGGTCTTCGAACGAACAAGCGGTATATTCTTCCGGGCTATTCGGAGTTCGATACGGCTCCTTCAGCAGAATTCGGAGGTTGGTCATCCAGCGCCGGAAATGCAATGGACGGGATTTGCTCATTCCCTTTGGCAGGAGCGGTTACGTTGCGAGATATCGGGTCCAGGAACAACACGTCGAGTGCTCCGCATCTGGCACAGCCGCGAGGCGGGCTACTGGTATGAAATCTCCAGGCCGGAAAGGTAGCGCACCTGCTGAAGGGTCTTTCAACGCCAGGCGAGCAAAACGAAAGCCCCGGCAAGTGCCGAGGCTTCGATCCTGATACCTAAGAAAAACTTACGAGCGCTCGACTTCCTTCAGGCGGGCAGCCTTGCCGCGCAGTCCGCGGAGGTAGAACAGCTTGGCGCGGCGGACCTTGGCGGAACGCACCTTGGTCACTCCGTCCACAACCCTGGAGTTGAACGGGAAAATGCGCTCGACGCCCTGGCCGAAGCTCATCTTGCGGACGGTGAAGCTGCCCTGCGGGCCGTTGTTGCGCGCGATCACCACGCCCTCAAACGCCTGCAGACGCTCCTTGTCGCCTTCCTTAATCTTGACCTGCACGCGGACCGTGTCGCCCGGAGCAAAGTCGGGGAGGTCAGTACGCTCGAGTTTCGCAGCCAGACGCTGCATGACGGGATGAATGGACATGGTTCTTTCCTGATTCTTTTCTATCGCTTGCGCGGAATCTTCAGTTTACATGAACTTCCGCCGGAAATGAAGCCCCAGGGCAGAAACCCCAGGGCAGAAACTCTAGGGCAGAAAGACGATGCGTGTCCCGTCGCTGGTCGATTCCCACGTTTCCGTCACTGCACTCAGCGGAACAAGCGCTTTGTCGAAGACAAAGGGCTTCGTGGCGGACTCGGCCAGAAATGCCTGAATGCTGCGAGCCAGGTCCGGGAAATTGACGCTGCCCAGTCCGCTCCCGACCATCTCCAGCCCGGTGCTGCGGAGCAGGGGCGCAGACAGAGCAATGTCCTTGCCCGCCATGTTGCCGATCTGGACGTAGCGAATCCGCGGCGTGCCGCAGGTGCCTTTCACCGCGAAAGACGCCAGCAGTGCTTCCGCCGGAGGACCCCAAATGTAATCGAGAACAACATCCAGCCCGGATGATTCCCGGAACTTGTGGAACGCCGCGACGAGGTCATCGCGTGGCTGCTCAAGCGAGATCACTTCGTCGGCACCAAGCGCCGTCAGCTTCGCCAGCTCCTCTGGATTGCGCCCGGCCGCGGCGACATGGTCCGCACCCAACCGCTTGGCGATCTGCACAGCCATTTTTCCTGAGGAGCCGGTCGCACCGAGGACAAGCACGCTCTGTCCCGGCTTGAAGTCTGCGCGGAACTCCAATGCCGCCCAGCTCGACATGCCGGGGTTGCATGTGGCGGCAGCCGTTTCGTCGTCCACACCGTCCGGCAAGGGGAAACAAAACGGTTCCTTTGCCAACGACCTTTCCGCCATCGTCCCATACGGAAACCGCCCGAAGCCGAAGAAGACGCGTGTGCCATTGGCGAGCCTGCCTGCGCCATCCATCCCGGCTACAAACGGCAGCTTTCCGCTGCTGCTGTAGTGCGAACCTTTTGCTGCAGATCGCACAATCTGGTGCAGCGCGGCTGCGGTTACGGTGACCAGCTTCTCGCCGTCCTGCGGTTCGGGATCGGGGAAGTCTGCGTATTGCGGCGGATGTTCGAAAGATGTAACGACGGCAGCTTTCATCCCCTGGCCTCGCGCTGTTCTTTGCGGCTTTCGATGTTGCGCGCGCTAGATGGTTCTTCATTTTCCAGCTCGTCAAGCAGATTGCGGTCGGACCTTGAGAGTTCTGCCGCGGACAACAGATCGGGCCGGTTTTGCAGCGTCTTTCGCAATGCCTGCTTGCGTCGCCAGCGCTGGATGGCGGCGTGGTCGCCGTTTGCGAGAACTTCCGGCACGGTCATGCCGCGGAATTCCGCTGGCCGCGTGTAGTGCGGATAGTCCAACAAGCCGGCGGCGGCGGAAACCGCGCTGGGCGGCGCGCCTTGCTGTTCGCGCCCGGCAGCAGCCCCTGGACCGAAGCTTTCATAATGCGACGAGTCGGCATTGCCGAGCGCGCCGGGCAGCAGGCGAACGACGGCGTCAACCACCAGGGCTGCGGCCAGCTCTCCGCCGCTCAGAACGAAGTCGCCAACGGAGAGTTCACGGTCAGCAAGGGCCTCGGTAACACGCTCGTCCACGCCTTCGTAGCGTCCGCAGAGGAACACGACGCGTTCGGCCTGCGCGAGCTGGCGCGCAACTGCCTGGGTAAACCGCCTGCCTTGCGCGGAAAGAAGAACTACTGTTTCGCGCTCTGTGTTTCGCGCGGATTTCTCCGCAACGCCGAGCGACTCCACCGCGTCGAAAATCGGCCCCGGCTTCATGACCATGCCCTCGCCGCCGCCGAACGGGCGGTCATCCACCGTCTGGTGCCTGTCCTGCGTGAAGCGGCGAAGGTCATGTCTGTGCACTTCCGCCAATCCGGCATCGAGTGCGCGCTTCAGAACGCCGTAACGAAAGGGCGACTCGAAGAAATCCGGAAAGATGGTGACGATGTCGAAGCGCATCACTCAGCCTTCTCGCGGCGATTGATTGCGAGCAGGCCTTCGGGAAGCGCCATGCGGATCCGCTTTTCCTGCGTGTTCACTTCCTTCAGGAAGGCCTTCGCAAGCGGCAGCATGTGCTCTTCGCCATTCGCCGCGCGGACAACGAGCAGAGGCGCTGAGGTCGACGCGGTATCGACATCCTCCACGACGCCGACTTCACGTTCGCCGTCAAAAACAGCGCACCCGACCAGATCGCCCAGGAAATACTCGTCTTCTTCGGGGGTCGCGCGCTCGTCCCACGGCACCGCGACTTCCATCCCTGCAAGCGACTCAGCAGCTTCGATCGAATCCACGCCTGCGAATTTCAGCACGATGCGTCCGGCGTTGCGTCCCGGCGGAAAGCGGTGCTCGTCAAGGTGCACCTCTCGGCCTGTCGCATCGTTTGCGTCCCGCAGCAGAAACAACCTGCGTCGCTCGGCAAACTTTTCAGGAAACGTGGTGAGGACTTCGGCCAGAACTTCGCCGCGGAGCCCCTGCGGGCGGATCACGCGCGCCAGCACGGCCCAGCGGTTCGGCTCTGCGGAATTTGTTGCGGACGGCTTCATGAGAAAAAACTCACCGGCAGCCGCGAGTGCGACGCTCAGCCTTCGGCGTCTTCGCCGCTGCCTTCGTCCTCTTCATCGTCTTCTTCCACGACGTCGAGTTCGTGCGGCAGGTCCAGGCCCTCGCTGGCGGCTTCAAGAATCACGCGCATGCTGCGCACGGTGCGGCCCTGCCGGCCGATGACTTTGCCGACATCATCCGGCGCGACGGAAAGTTCCATCACCATCACGCCGTCTTCTTCAAACGACTCCACTTCGACTTCGTCGGGAGCATCCACGACGGCGCGCGCCATCACGCGCACAAGCTCATCCATATTGGGCTGCTGCGGCTCAGCCATGCGTTGTCAGGACCTCTCTGCGAGTGGTGCGAAAAAGAAGGGAACTGCCTAGGCCGCGGCTTCTTCTGCCTTGGGTTCAGCCGGAGTGTACTTGCTGAACAGCTTGCCTACGATTTCCGACATCTGCGCGCCCTGTCCGACCCAGTAGTTCACGCGGTCAGACTCGAAGCGGACGCTGGCCGGGCTGGTGCGCGGGTTGTAGGTGCCCACGACCTCAATGGAGCGGCCATTGCGGGCGCGGTCTTTCTCAATCACAACGACGCGGTAGTAGGGCTGCTTGCGAGCGCCTACACGCGCCAGACGAATCATCAGCACGGTAAGGTGTTTCCTTTCAAAATGGCTCGGAAGAATCAGCTTGACGGCGCCGGAGGGCGCGGCTGCTTCCAAACCTTAAGTATCTATGATTTGGCGGGATTGGGCAAGGGTTGGGCGTCGCGCTCACTCGATCTGGCTATGAAGGCGATGAGATGAGTCCTCAAATTTCCGAAAGTCTCATAGAACTTGCCGAATCAGTGGAGCGAAACCGCCCCTTGGTCATCGAGCGCTTGCGCCAGGCACGAATAGAGGCTGAACCGGAGTTGGTGCTTTCCATTTCCAAATATTGGGAGACGCTCGAAAAGCTTGCTCAGGAATGAGCTGGTCAAACTCGATTCACGCATGGGATCGTGCTGGCAATTAGCTCGTCCAGTCTTTACATTCTTGCCCGCGAAACCGCGGAAGCAAACTCATTGGGTATCCGTCCGGAAGATGCGGTTAATCAGCATTGCTGAACAGATTCAGCGGGCATCTATCCGTTTCGGAAGACTTTGCCAGCCAAACCTCGTGGGAGTCTAGTCAGGCGGAGCATGTCTTCAGAATGCTTAGTACTTCATCGCTACTGCTTTTTCCCTTCGCAATCGAGATGCAGATAGCAGCTAGAAAACACCAGCGCCCTCAACCACTTTCACGCCCGGCGCCGGAGCGAACTGAAAGATATTCGCGGTCAGCGCAACATTCTGTTGCTGTGACCCCAGCACGATCGTGATGATCGTGCCGTCTGCCTGCGATGACTCGATGCGTGTAATCTCCCCGCTTGGCAGCACGTCCAGCGATACCGCCGTCACCTGCGCTGCGCCGCCTCCGGCCTGGAATTTCGGCACTCCACGCAGCCGCGTGACGCCGTTCACATCGGCTACCGTCAGCCCGTCCAGTTCCTTCTCCAGGTGCGCCTTGCCGAGCAGAAAACGCAGCGGAGTGCGCAGGTCATCCAGCTTCTTGACAGGCATTTTCTGCGCTTCGCCGGAACCAGGCGCGTAGAACCACGCATCCTTGCCATCCACCAGAAATACTTTGCCTGCCGGCGAGTCGTAGTCCCAGCGCATGCGGCCCGGGCGCGCCAGCATCAGCACGCCGGATTCGACTTTGTCTGTACCCGGCGCGCGATACGTTTCCGTGAAAGCAGCCCTCAGCGAACGCAGGTTGTTGTAGAACCCATCTACCTTTGCGGCGACGGACGCCGCAGACGGCGGCGGCCCACCATGTATCGCCGGCGCGGAGTTTTGCGCGCCGCCCCGAATCGAGGCAGCGACGCAGCCGACCGCGAATACGGCCACCAACACGTCACCGGCATAGCGGCGCGGCAGGCCGCCGCGCCAAAGGGAAAGGCCGCGGCGCGCGCGGCCTCCGGTTGTGGATTGAAGGCGCAACGGTGCTATTTGCTCGCCGGCTGCGTGCAGTTGGTGCCGCCCGCCGCATCGGCCGTGGTGTCGCCATTCATATCCGTGCAGAACCCACGATTGCCCGTCTTGCCAACCGACTGCGGCACCGCCGTGATCTCATAGCTCGTGAACTGGTCCTGACCGTTCACGTTCACCTTCGTGCAGTTTGTGATTGCGAAAGTGTATCCGGCCTTCTGCCCGGCTGCCAGATCGTTCTGGAAGAGCTGCGCAGACGTGGGCCCCTGGTGCCGGTGCCGCCTAGCTGTGACAGATCACAGGCAAATCCCTGCGCGGGATAGATGGTGTTGTATTGGATTTCCGCTTCCTGGATCGCCTGCAGACTCTGCTGCGCCGAGGTCTCGTTGGCCTGCCTTGCGCACGTTGAGAAAGCTCGGAATCGCGACCGTCATGATGATGATGATGATTGCCATGACGATCAGCAATTCCATGAGAGTAAAACCGCGTTCGTTGTTTCCGGGGCGCTTGTTCAGCGCAAAAAGGTCGTATTCATTGATGTATTCAGCTCCGCACTTGCTGCTCAGAAATGTATCAGCCACGCCCACGCGTCAGCACACCAGCACTTAGCACTCCAGATGGTCGCGCGTTACTTTGAGGCCGGGCAGATTACCCAGCAGCGTCACGGCGATCTTCTCGGTCGGCAAAAAGACTTCTCCGCCAATTGCTGGACGTCCTGAGACGGTCACCCGCTCAATATTTTCTATGATTTCGCTGCGTGCTGAAGGAAAATGATCGAAGTACATCTCCTGCCGCGCCAGGTTGCTCATGCGCGAAGACGAACTCTCCAGCCCCAGCAGAATATTGCCTTTCAACTGGTCCTTGGCGCGCTGCAACTCTTCCTCCGGACCGGTTCCTGCTTCATCCGCCTGAATTCCTCCATCGTCAGGGCGGATGACCTGTGCACATTCGCCGGCTGAGTTCCCGCATAAACGCACAGCGCGCCCGGTATCGCGGAAGCTGAATTCAGCTCGCTGCAAAATGGAGTAAGCCATGCCGCGCTCTTCCCGAATCTTCTGGAACAGGCGCGAGCTCATCCCGCCGCCCAGCACCGTATTCAGCAGAAAGCTGCGTAGCGCGAAGCATCGGCAATCGAAATTCGGCGCCGGCACGCCCATCACAGCTGCACCTGCTCCAGCGCCTTCTTCTGCTTCAACACGATCCGCGACCGCGGCTCCGGCGTCGCCGCTTCCGACGCAGTCCGCCGCCCGCCAGCCCGTCAAAGCGCTGCAGGATCAAGTCCAGCAGCCGCTCATGCTGCAAATTTCCCGCCGCCGTAATCACCAGGTTGCCGCCGCGGAAGTGCCCGCCATAAAAATCCGTCAGCGTCGCGTGATCGAAACTCCGCACAGTATCTTTCGTTCCGAGGATCGGCTTGCCCAGCGGATGGTCCTTCCAGAAATTCTGCATGAACGTCTCATGCACCAGGTAATCCGGATTGTCCTCATCCATCTTGATCTCTTCCAGAATCACGCCCTGCTCGCGCTGAATATCCTCGCCCGCAAAAATGGGGTTCAGCACCAGGTCACTCAAAACATCCAGTGACGGCTCAAGATGCTCATCCAATACTTTGACGTTGAAGCAGATCGTTTCCTTGCCCGTGAACGCGTCCAGGTTGCCGCCCAGCGAATCCATTTCCCGCGCAATCTG
>CAWKED010000002.1:0-1397653 GCA_963848685.1 uncultured Acidobacteriaceae bacterium
AACGAAGGAGTTTCCATTCCATGGCCACCACACTCACGCCCCCGACCGAGACCTCCGCGCCGCCGCCGGTCCGCCAGAATCCGATCACGCTTACCTCGACAGCCATCGGCAAGGTGCGGGAAATCATGGCGACCCAGGACCCGCATCCGGCCGGCCTCCGCATCGGCGTCGTCGGCGGCGGCTGCTCCGGCTTCCAGTACTCCATGAGTTTTGAAAACCAGTCCGGCATGATGGACAAGGTTTACGAATTCGACGGCCTGAAGGTTTTCGTAGACGCGACCTCGCTGATGTACCTCAGCGGCGCGGTGGTAGATTACGTCGAGACTCTCGAGGCCGCTGGCTTCAAGTTTGAGAACCCGAACACGAAGAGCACGTGCGGCTGCGGCTCCTCATTCAGCGCATAACTTTTCCGCGGATGCGGACATGACAGAGGCGGCCACCCGGCCGCCTTTTCTGTCGTCCGGATCCTCAATGCTTTGGCGTGCGGCTACTGGTTCTGCTGCGTGCCGCTGCCGTTGTTGTTTGTGCCGTTTGTAGAGCCGCCGCTGCCATTGTTGCAATTCGAGCTGTTGCTGTTGTCGCCGGTGCAATTCGAGCCGCTGTTGTTCGAGCCGTTGTTGCCGGTGCCGGTGGTTCCCGAGCCGAATATCCCGCCCGGGCTGCCGGAATTCGTGCCGTTCGTTCCGCCGAAGATGGACGGAGAATTGGTCCCGGACGCACCGGCACCGAAGCCCGGTGTGGTCGTGGATCCGCCGACGCTGGTGCCGCCGAGCCCGGCCATGCCGCCGAAATCCTGCGTGGGGTCGTACACGAACTCGAGCTGGTTGTAGTGGTTCTTGCCCTTGATCTCCATGATGGATTCCTTCGGGCTGAGGCTGGCCACGCCGACAATGGGGCCGACGGAACCGAGCTGCTGCTGGCCAAAGCCTCCCTGGCCGGCGCTCGCGTCCCAGCCGGTCTGGCCGGTCAAGTCTCCTCCCGGCTGACCGAAACCGCCTGCGGTGCTGGAAGAACCGAACCCACCGGGGGTACTCGGCTGGCCGAATCCGCCGGAGCTGCTGCCAAATCCGCTGGAACCGCTGGGCGAGCCGAATCCGCCGCTGGAACCACCGGGCGAGCCGAATCCGCCGCTGGAGCCGCCGGGCGAGCCGAATCCGCCACTACTACTGGACGATCCATTCGAACTGTTGTTCGCCGGATTGCAGTCCGGTGAGGCAAGCGCGCCCGGGGCACTGGTCGTGTTGGCCGCCTGCTGTTGCTGGGTGTTCGTTGCCAATGAACCGGTGAGGGCCGTCGCAGCATCGCCGCCGCAGCCTCCGTTGAACATGCCGACCTGGCCGTAATACACGAGCCGCCATTGCGGCTTGCCGGTGACGGGGTCCGTGTACAGCCTGCGCAGGAACCGCTGCGAACCCGGCGCCAGGCCGGAGGAACTCGAACTGAAACCGGTCGCGCCAGTCGTCTGGTTCCCGGTCAGCAACTGCTGGATGGAGGTCGGGTAACTGCCGTATTTCTTGTAGTAGAGCTTGACCGCGCGAGCGTATTGCATGCCGCGGTGCTTGAGTTCAATTTCCTGGTCGCGGCGGATTTCTTCTTTCCACTTGGGCGCGGCGATCGCCAGCGCGATCACCACCAAGGCAACAAAGAACAGCACCATCAGCAGGACATAGCCGTCTTCGCCGGATTTGCGGCGAAGTCGCTGCGGAGCTAGTTCGGCAAACGGCACGGCTTAACCCTGTGGACTGCTGAGAGCAATCGGCTGCGTGTTGTTGTTGAGGATGTCTTCAATCTCGACACTGTTGTTGGAGATGCTCTTGATGCGATAGCGGTGGTTCACGATGTCGCCTTCCGCGGCGATAAAGATGTCCTCGCCATGCTTGAGGAAGACCCGCTTCTTCTGGCCCTTGGATGTGGCATAGCCGTAGAACTGCAGGTCTATCGGCGGCGGTGCCGGCGGCCCCGTGTTCACCGGCGTGGCCACGAGCGGCCGGATCGGCGCGGCGGCAATCGGCACGAGCGGCGGCGGCGCTTCGGCGGAGAAAACGTTGCGTCCCGTGCCCTGATATTGCGTGTGCTCAGCCAATTGCAGCAGGTCGAGCCGCAATTCCGGGTTCTGCGACTGCGACCCGCTGGCTGCGGCGTTGGCTACCGCCCCGGCCTTTGCTTCCCGCCCGGCCACGGATCCTGCGGAACTTACCGGCGTGATGGCCGTGTTGGTGGTTGAAACCGTCCGGGTCGCTGCCGGCGTCACGGTGGTCGACGTTGTCGTGACCGTGGTTGCAGCAGGCGGCGGCGTGCCGGGGCCGCCGAAGACCGCGTTGAACATGTAGATGAGGCAGCCAATCGCGACGACGCCGAATCCGGCGGCCATGATCACTTTCTTCCTGTCCTGCGTGCCAAGGTTCAGGTTCATGGCTGCGCCCCCGCAGGTTGCGGCGTGGCCGCGCCCTCCGTCCCGTCGGCCGGGCCCTTGCCGGCCGCGGCCGCCACTTGCGGAACGCCTTCGCGCATGTAGGTGTCGGCGGTCAGGCGAAGGTTCACCAGGCCGGCCTGCTGCCCGCTGAACGCGATGCCGCGGATGACGAAGAACAGGTTGTCGCGCTCCATGGAGTTGATGAACTTCATCAGCGGGGCGTAATCGCCGGACAGCGCGCAGTCCATCCGGACCTGCGTCAGGTTGTTGCCGGCCGCCTTGTATCCATAACCGACGCGCGACAGGTTAACGCCGCTCGACTGCGCCAGGTGGCCCAGTTCCGAGGCAACCGCGGACGTGCTCGATGGAAGCCGGTCGTCGTAGAACCTGTCCGCCTGCTTTGTCGAATCGGCAAGCTTCTGGTCG
Source organism: uncultured Acidobacteriaceae bacterium (assembly GCA_963848685.1). Classification (GTDB taxonomy): domain Bacteria; phylum Acidobacteriota; class Terriglobia; order Terriglobales; family Acidobacteriaceae; genus CAWKED01. The sequence goes on from CAWKED010000002.1 coordinate 2,840, forward strand.
AGGCCCTTCATGGGCGCCAGCTCGAGCTGCTGGGCCTTGATCTGCAACTGCCGCGCCTGCATTTCGCTGGCTGAAACGGCATGCGCAGTAAAGATCGCCATGCTGACTTTGATGATCAGCACGATGTCCAGAACGCCGAGCGCAACACAGACAGCAGCCAGTACCGTGCGCAGATTGAACTCCGGCATCTTGATCGGGTCGCCGAGCTTCATCGCGCGCCTGCTTTCTTTGCCGCAGGCATCGGCGGACGGGACGCCATCTTCGGCGTGGCCCTGGACTTGTTCAGGACGGTCGTCTTGACGGTCGTTGACTGGACTGTCGTCTTGTCGCTCGTCAGCTTCTCATTTTCCGTCAAGGGGTTGTACTCCGAGAGGATGTCAAACGTAACCCCGCCTGCCGTAGTGCTTGTTGGGCGGAAGCCGGCGCCTCGCTGCGCGGAGGAGGCTTCGACGGATTCGCCCGCGAGACGTGGCGCGCGGAAGCGCTTCGAGAGTTCCAGATTGCGCACCAGCTCGATGGCCTTGTCGCGTTCGCCGTTGACGCGCAGGCGAATGACAATCGATCCGTCCGGCAGCACGGTCGGCTCGAGCGCGACCACCTGCACGCCGACGGGCAGAACATGTTCGAGGTCCATCATGACGGCGGTCCAGGAGAAAGACTTTCCGGCAAAGATCTGGTTGAGCATCTGGGCGCGTGCCAGGATGGCCTGGTTGCCGGGCAGCTTCAGCTCCGCCTGGTAGGTCTGTTTTTCCTGCTGCATGGCGGCTGTCTCGCGGTCCATCTGGTCGCGCTGCTGCTTCGCAACGTCTGCTTTATGCTGCTCGAGTTTCAATCCAAGCAGGCACAGCAGCGCGATGGAAACGAGCACGATCAGCGCCGTACGCAGACGGCGCATGATGGTCGCGGTATCTACCCAGGGGTGGGTGGCGAGATTGATGTTTGTCCGCATTCAGCCTCGCAATGCCCCGCATACCGCGGCCAGTTGCGCACGCGACATGCCGCTCGCCGCCGCCGCGCCCATGTCTTCCACGGAGACGATCTCTTCGAGAGGGAATGTGTGCTCATCCGCGTCGGTCAGCAGAAGCGCCTCCCATGCCCGCACGCCGAGCGATCCGCAAACGTGCACAGGATGGGGCGGCCGGCCGGTGAAGTCCTCGTAGAACGCCGCGGCGACGCTCATGGCATGGACCAGCTCGTCGTCGCGCGATGCGGCATCTTCGACCGGGGCGGGGAATTCGCCGAAAGCGTCCGCGTCATGATGGGCAGCTTCGGCGACCGCGGCGGCCGCTTCCGGTGAATCGCCCTGTCCGAGAAAGTCGAGCGCTTCGCGCACCTGCTCCGCGGTCGGCGTGTGGGACTCGACGGCCGGCGTCGCGCCGGTCCGCGGCAACTCGTGGGTGCGATGCAGCAGGATGTCCTGCCCGCGCGCGATGGCGGTCGTGACATAGTGCGCGGTGGCCTGCACCAGCATGGTCGCGGTGCCCGCATCCACCATGCCCAGCGCGGCGAGCGTGCTCGGCAACACGACGCCGGGCTCAAAACCGGCGGCGAGGACGACTTCCTCATACGCGCGAAGCATTGCGTTCGGAATGACAACAGCGAGTGCGCGAATGGCGCCTTGCTTGCCGCGCTCTCCGCTGAGGACCTGGTAGCTCACCTGCGCATCGTCCATCTCAAACGGCACCAGCTTGCGCAGGCGGAAGCGCACGACGCCGAGCGCGTCCGCTTCCTTGTCCGGCAGCGTGTCAAAGTCGAGCATGACGATGCGCACCGCGGTGTCGGGCAGCAGCAGCGTGATGGCTCCGGTGCGCGCGCCTACTTCTTCGAGCGCGCGCTTGACCGCGGCGACAATGCCCGCGCGTGCCGCAGGATCCCCTTCAACGATTCCCGGCAGCGGGACCTTGGGCGCCTCCTTGTCAATGTAGGGCGCGAACAAGGCCTGCGCGGCGCCTGCTTCAAACGGCACAAACGCGCTCGCGGCCAGCCGGCCTGAGTCGGCCTGGCGCCGCGCCGCGATCGCTCCATCGGGAACGACTTCCAGCGCAAACTCCGGTCTGGTGAAGTTGATTGCCATGCGTCTAGCGGGCCGTCTCGATAAATGTAACTTTGTTGATTTCTTTGAGCGTGGTCACCTGCGCGCGAATGCGTTGTAGCGCGGACTCACGCATGAAGTGCATGCCGAGATCTTTCGCGGCGCGACGGATCTCCGACGCCGGCCGTTTTTCGAGAATCATTTCGCGGATATTGTCGGTCAGCGGCAGCAGCTCGTGGATGGCGGTGCGGCCGCGATGCCCGGTGCCTCCGCATTCCATGCAGCCTGGGCCCTCAGCGAATTCGAACGTGCCCCACTCGGCCGGGTCCAGGCCATTTTCCAGCAGCACGTCTTCAGGGTAACGGACATAGCGCTTGCAGTGCTCGCAGATGGTGCGCACGAGGCGCTGCGCGAGAATGCAGTTCAGCGCGGAGACGAAGTTGTAAGGCTCAACGCCCATGTTCAGGAAGCGGCCGATGACGTCAATCACGTTGTTGGCGTGGACGGTTGTGAAAACCAGGTGGCCGGTCAGGGCGGACTGGATCGCAATCTGCGCGGTTTCCGTGTCGCGGATTTCGCCGACCAGGATCTTGTCCGGGTCGTGGCGCAGGATGGAGCGCAGACCGCGGGCGAACGTGAGTCCTTTTTTCTCGTTGACCGGAATCTGCGTTATGCCGCGAATCTGATATTCGACCGGGTCTTCAATGGTGATGATCTTGTCATCGTCGGACTTGATTTCGTTCAGCGCGGCGTAGAGTGTGGTCGTTTTGCCGGAACCCGTCGGGCCGGTGACCAGGACCATGCCGTAGGGTTCCTTGATGTAGCGGCGGAAACGCTCGAGGTCGTCTGCCGCAAATCCGACCACTTCCAGGCTCAAATTGCGGAATTTCTCGCTCATGGACTCTTTATCGAGTACGCGCAGCACGGAGTTTTCGCCATGCACCGTCGGCATGATGGAGACGCGGAAGTCGATGAGGCGGCCCTTGTAGCGCACACGGAAGCGGCCGTCCTGCGGCACGCGGCGCTCGGCGATGTCGAGCTCGGACATGACCTTGATGCGCGACAGAATCGTCTGGTGGTGCTCGCGCGCAATCGGCGCCATGGCCGGCTGCAGCACGCCGTCAATGCGGTACTTGATGAGCACAGAGTCGTCGTACGTCTCGATGTGGATGTCGGAGGCGCGCCGTTCCAGCGCGGTAAAGATCATCGTGTCCACCAGGCGGATGATGGGCGAGATGTCTTCTTCGCTGGTCAGCCGCTCGATGGAGAGGTTTTCGTCGGCGTTTTCGTCGCCGGTCAAAACGTCGAACGTCAGGCCTTCCGATGCTTCATCGAGCACACGCTGCGACTGCTCGGTCTTCTTCAGTAGGTCGTTGATTTGCGACAGCGTGGCGACGCGCGTGACAAGACGCTTGCCCAGCAGGCCGGAGATTTCGTCCAGCACCATCAGCTTCGATGGGTCGGAAACCGCGATGGCGAGGCGGTCGCCCTGCAGTTCCAGCGGGACGAACGAGTAGCGGAACATCAGGTCAACCGGCACGGTGCGGAAGAGTTCGTGCTGGATGCGGAAGTTCTTCAGATCGACAAAGTCTGCGCGGTAGCGGCGCGCAAGCTTGCGCGCGTGTTCGGTCTCATCCTGCGGGATGATGGTGGGCATTTGCAGTACGGGTGCGTCAGCCATAGCGCTCCTTAGTGTCCTCCGCCGAATTGCGCGCCGCTCGACAGCGAGAAGATGGGCAGGTAGAGAGAAATCATGATGGTCACAACGACGACACCCATAATGAGCAGAATCATCGGCTCAATCAGCGAGAGCGCCGCGGTCAGCGCCGTCTGCACGTCCTCTTCGTAGAACTCGGCGACGGAATTCAGCATCGCCGGCAGCGCGCCGGTGCTCTCGCCGACTTCCATCATTTCAACCGAGAGTTCGGGAAAGATTTTTGTCGCTTCGAGCGAACGCGACAGGCCCAGGCCTTCCCGCACGCTGGTCACGCTCAGGCCGATTGCGTCGGAAACGCGGCGGCTGGCGATGGACTTCGCCGAAGTTTCGAGCGACGGGACAAGAGGCAAACCACCCTGCAGCAGCGTGGAAAGCGTTCGCGAAAACAATGCGACCTGGTATTTCAGCCAGATGTCGCCGAAGATCGGCAGCGAAATACGGATGCGGTCAATCAGGCGCGAGGCGCGTTCCGTCTTCGACCAGCGCAGGCCAAAGTAGATGAGTGCGGCAAGGACAGGAATGGCGTACAGAATGTAATCCTGCACGCCGTGGCCAAGCGCCAGCATGAAAAGTGTCAGCGTCGGCAGCTTGGAGCCAATCTGGTCATACAGCTGCGCAAAGCGCGGCACGACAAAACCAATAAGGAAGAAGAACAGCCCAATGACCAGGCAGACCAGCAGGGCGGGATAAATCAGCGCGCCTTTGAGTTTCTTGCCGAAGGTCAGGGTAATCCGCTGGAACGACAGGTAGCGCGACAACACTTCTTCCAGGTTGCCGGACTTTTCGCCAGCCATCAGGGTGGTGACATAAATCGGCGGGAACGAGCCCTGCGCCTGGAAGGCGCCGCTGATGCTCTCGCCGGTACGCACGCGTTGCGCGACATCGGTGAGTTGCGCCGCGAAGACCAGGTTTTTCTGGCGCTTGGCGAGCAGCTCTATGGAACCGAGGATCGGCAGGCCCGACCGGATCAGCGTCAGGAACTGCTGGTTGAAGACCAGAAACGTCTCCAGCTTGACCTTTTTGTTGTTCAGCCCGGGCAGGCTGACGCCCTTTTCCTTGACCGAATACACGTAGTAGCCCGCCTGCGTGAACCGCGTGCGCAGCTCATCGGCCGTGGCCGCAGCCTGGGTCTGCTCCAGCATGCGGCCGCGCTCGTCGGCCAGCTTGATTACGAATTCCGCCATGAGTGGGAAGGGCGGCGTGCAGCCTTGGGAGGCTTTTCGCCGAACGTTCTCCTTATTTTACCAAGGCGTAGAACTGCCCACCCCGGCAGGAGATGGACGCGCGGCGGGCGGGTTGCGCTCGCCGTGACAGGCGGAAAATCCCTTTGTGTATCGATCAGCCGTTCGTGTCGCGGATGGCGGCCCAGCCTTCGAGAGCGTACTGGTCAGTCATGCCGGCAATGTAGTCGGCGATCGCGCGCGGCAGGCCTTCTTCCTGGCCGATGGTGCGCTGATGGCGTGGCAAGTCTCCGGGGTCTTTCAGCCAATGGTGGAACAAGCCGAGTACGGTTTCGCGCGCGACTTCCTTCTCACTCTCCAGGTCGGCCGAGTCATAGAGTTCCGCGAAGAGGTACTCCTTGGCCTCCCTGCGCTGGGCTTCCATGCCGGGAGACAATCGCACCAGCCGGCCCGGATATGCGCGGACATCGTCCAGCGATTCGACCTTGACTTCTGCGATCTGGGACGCGGTCGTGCGCACCAGGTCGTCCACAAGGGCGTTCAGTGTCCTTTTCAGCGCCTCATTAAAGAGCAGCCGGTCCCACGCCGCGGGATGCTGGAGTGCGGCTTCGCGATAAAAGCTGTCCAGCAGGGGAATGTTGTCGCGCACCGCGCCCAGTTCCAGCACGCCAGACTCGATGCCGTCGTCGAGGTCCGCGGTGAGGTAGGCGATTTCGTCGGCCAGATCGATTAACTGGGCTTCAAGGGGCGGCCTTTTGTCGAGAAAGTATGCAGCCAGGCCGGGATGCTCGGTCGCGGCGTAATCGCGCGAGTGCTTGACGATGCCTTCGCGCACGGCAAGCGTAAGATTCAGCCCGCGAAACCCGGCGTAGCGCTGCTCGAAGTGTTCAACGATGCGCAGCGCGTGCAGGTTGTGGTCGAACTTCAGGCCGAACTCGCTGAGCGCGTCATCGAGCGCCCGCTCCCCGGCGTGCCCGAACGGAGGGTGGCCGATGTCATGCGCCAGCGCGAGCGTCTCGACAAGGTCTTCGTTCAGCCCAAGCGCGCCGGCTGCTGTTCGCGCGATCTGCGTAACTTCGATCGTGTGAGTCAGGCGGCTGCGCAGGTGATCGGTAGTGCGGCGCGTGAAAACCTGCGTCTTGCCGGCCAGGCGACGAAAAGCGCGTGCATGCAGCACGCGGTCGCGGTCCCGCTGGAAGGGCGAGCGGTAGGAATGCGGCGGCTCATCGTGAACACGCGACGTAAGCAGGCTATCCGACGGCGAGACCGCCCACGGCGCGAGTTCCAGATGCGAATTACTTGACGGCTGCGCCATTCTCGCGCGCAAGCTTGACCCGCGCCATCTCAAGGTGCTTCTCGACGCGCGTCTTGTCGGCAGGGTCCACGTCGGCGGGGCTCGAGGAGGCGTAGAGCTTCAGCGCCTTGTCCCACTGCTCGCTTGCCAGCTTGAGCCTGCCCATTTTTTCGTAGAGCTGGCCCAGGTGGTCATGCAGCGACGGATCGGACGGCGACCTGTCGACTGCGTTGCGCAGGTTCTGTTCCGCCAGCTCGTACTGGCCAAGCTTGAAATACGCCCAGCCGAGCGAATCGAGATACGCGCCGTTCTGCGGGTCGAGTTCGACGGCCTTCTTGATCATCTTGAGCGAGTCTTCGAGCTTTACGCCGCGGTCTACCTGCATGAACCCGAGGTCGTTCAAGGCCATCGCATTGTTCGGGTCGATGACTAAGACCTTGCGATACGACTCTTCCGCTTCGTCATAATGCTTTTCGCTTTGCAGCAGGGAAGCGCGCTCGAAGTAGATAAAGATGCGATCGTCGGGCTTGGCTGCCAGCTTCTCGGCCTTGTCAATCGCGTCCGACGCCTGGCTGTAGTTCTTCAGCCTTTGCTGCATCTGCGCAATGTCGAGATAGACGTCCCGGTCCGCGGCGGTATTGTTCAACTGCGCTGCGGCCAGCTTCAGGCCTTCCTCGGTCTTGCCGTTATCGCAGAGCTGCGCGGCCAGAATCAGCTTCAGGTCGCGGTTGTTGGGCTGCTGCTTCGCCGCTTCCTGGGCGGCTTCGAGCGCCTTGGGGAAGTCGTGGGCGTCGCGGTAGGTGTCGATCATGAACTGGTAGCCGCGCGCAACGTATTCGCCGCCGAGGTCCACCATCTTGCGATAAGTTTCTACGGCCTGCGCGGTCTTGCCCTGCTCGCGATAGACGTTCGCCAGCCGGTCCAGAAATACCGACCGGTTGTTGCGCTCCTCGTCGGTGTAGTGGTTGTCACCGTGGAAGCTGGCAGCCTCCAGCTTTTCGAGAATTGCCTCGGCTTCGTCGTAGTGGTTGAGCGTGTCTTCCACCAGCGCGCGGTTAAACTGCAGCTCGTTGGCCAGGCTCGGGGAATCCTTGACGAAGGCCTGTGCCTTGTCGAGTGACGCCAGAGCGCCTGTGTAATCTCCGGTACGCCGCTCGAGGTCGGCAAGACGCACCAGCGCGAAAGCATCCGTCGGGTCTGCCTGGGACATCTTCTTGTAAATCGCCATGGCGCCGGCGTTGTCGCCGTTCAGCATGTAATCGCGCGCCAGCGCCCGTGCTGCGTCGGCATTGTCAGGCTGCGCGGCCAGCAGGCTCTTGTATGCCGCAATGGCATCCTGAGTGTCACGCTCCTCGTCGTAGCTTGAAGCCAGCGCGAACTCGATCTTTTCCGAACGCTGCGACTCCGGCACGGACTCCAGCACCTTGATGGACTGCTTCGTTTCGCCCTGCTCGCCATACAGGCGCGCGAGGTTCAGGACGGCGTCTTCTGAACCGGGATCGAGATTGCGCGCCGCTTCAAACTCCGCCTTGCCCTTGGCCGGCTGCTTGTCCAGCGTGTAGAGCTGGCCGAGCAGCAGGTGGTCCTCCACGCTCTTCGGCTCGAGCCTGGAGATGGTTTCGTATTCCGCGATGGCGAGCTTCAGGACTTCGTCCGATTGCGTTCCCTCCTGCATGTCCCCGAGCGAACGCAGGTAGACGCGGCCGAGCAGCTTGTGGGCTTCCAGGTTGTTGGGGTCGCGCTTGACCAGCGCCTGGGCCTCGACAACGGCATCGCGGACGCGGCCGACCTTGAGGTAGAGCGCCGCCAGGCCGGTGTTCAACTCGGAGTTCTGCGGGTCAAAACCGAGCGCCAGCTTGTACTCCTCGATGGCCTGGGTGGCGTATTCGGGCTGGCCGTAGCTTGTGACCATCTCTTCATACATGTCGGCCAGCGCGGCATGGTAGTAGGCCTGTGCGCGGGCGGATTCTGAGACCTGCGCGGAGGCGGGCCCCTTGACAACAGGCGCGGCGGCTTTCTGCGGGTCAGGAGTGGATGGCGCGGCAGCCTGTCCGAACGCCGACGGCGCAATCGCCAGTCCGGCGGCCAGGAACAAAACAGAAGAAGGGGTACGAAAACGCATGGACGGCTGGACTCCTGAGGGTTCCTTCAGTGTACGTTGAAGGCCTTACCAGGTATAGACGTGAGCGGAAGCCCGAATGATGCCGCGCAAGCAGGAATCATCAGCAATCAGTGCCGGAAATGGCGCATCCCCGTGAACACCATGGCGACACCGAGCCGGTCGGCGGCTTCAATCACCTTGCCATCATTGACTGAGCCGCCGGGCTGTATGACTGCCGTCGCGCCGGCCTCTGCGACGGTCTCAAGCCCGTCCGGGAAGGGAAAGAAGGCGTCCGACGCGGCGACGCAGCCTTCGAGCGGCAGCGCGGCCTTCATGGCGCCGAAGCGGGCCGCGTCCACGCGGCTCATCTGGCCGGCGCCGATGCCGACGGTCTGGCCCTCGCGGGCGTAGACAATCGCGTTCGATTTGACATGCTTGCAGACGTGCCAGGCAAAGAGGAGCGCCCGCATTTCGGCTTCCGACGGCGCGCGGCCGGTAACGATCTTTACCGTCTCCGCCGTGACAAAACCCAGATCGGCGTCCTGCAACAGAATGCCGCCGGAAATCTGCTTCATCACGCGCTCGCGCTCGTGTGTCCGCACTTCGACGAGACGCAGATTCTTCTTCGCCGCGAATACCTGCTTCGCTTCTTCCGTGAATGCCGGGGCGGCAATGGCTTCAACAAACAGCTTCGCGATTTCCGTCGCGGCTTCGCCGTCAACAGGGCGATTGACGCCGATGACTCCGCCAAACGCAGACACCGGATCGGCAGCCAGCGCCTTGCTGTAGGCCTCGCGCAGGTCCTTGCCGGTGGCGGCGCCGCAAGGATTCGTGTGCTTGATGATCGCGACTGCCGGCTCGGAAAATTCCTGCGCCAGGTCCCAGCAGGCGTCGAGATCGACGAGGTTGTTGAAACTCAGTTCCTTGCCCTGGAGCTGCTTTGCTCCGGCGACCCCGGTGCCGGAACCGTCGCTGTACAGCGCGGCCCGCTGGTGCGGGTTCTCGCCGTAGCGCAGCGAAGCGGCGCGTGGCAGGTTCAGGCGCAGCGCGACAGGGAATTCTTCGTCGCCGGTCGAAGACGCAGGCGAAGCGCCGGGGACCAGCTTTTCGAGCGCATTCGCAATCGCTGTGTCATAGGCAGAGGTTGTCGCGAAAGCCTTCTGCGCCAGGCGCCACCGTGTAACCCGCCCCAATGAGCCGCCGTGCTGGGCAAGTTCTGCCGTAATGGCGGCGTAATCACCTGGCGACGTGACAACCGCGACGTCTTCAAAATTCTTTGCCGCGGAACGCAGCATGGAAGGGCCGCCGATATCGATGTTCTCGATGATCTCCTGGAACGTAACGCCCGGCTTCGAAGCCGTCTTCTCAAAGGCGTAGAGGTTCACGACCACCATGTCGATCGGCGCGATGCCGTGTTCTTCCACTGCGGCGCGGTGTTCCGGGTTGTCGCGGATATGCAGCAGCCCGCCATGCACGTTGGGGTGCAGCGTCTTGACGCGGCCATCGAGCATTTCCGGGAAGCCGGTGAGGTCGGCAATGTCCTTGACGCTCAGGCCGGCGTCACGCAGCGCCTTTGCCGTCCCGCCGGTGGAAACCAGTTCCGCGCCATGGGAGGCCAGCGCGCGGGCCAGCTCCACCACGCCGGTCTTGTCGGTGACGCTGAGGAGTGCACGCCGCACCGGCTTGAGTCCGTCGGCTGTTGCTTGCGCTGGAACAGGGGTCGCGTCCATAGCCACGGGACAGTCTCTCATTTCTCACACCACGGGGATGTTGATAGTCTGAGCGGAATGCCGTTTCGGGGACAAAATTACACCGGCGACGTGCGGCGCGGCGACAGCTTTTCTCAGCCGGAAATTCTGCCCCCGGTCGGCGCCGAGGAACCGGCGCGTCCCTATGACTGGACATGGCGCACCGGGCAGCCGCCGCAACAGCGACCGCAGGCGACGCCTGTGCGGCAACGGTCCTATCCGGTCACGTGGGCGCTGGTTGGACTCAATGTCGGCGTCTTTCTGACGATGGTGTTCACCGGCGTATCGGCAGTTTCGCCGAATACTGACGAGCTGATCCGGTGGGGCGCTATGTCGGGAGTGCTGATACTGGGCAGCGCCGAATGGTGGCGCCTGGTGACGGCGACCTTTGTGCATGGCGGCATCATCCACCTCGCAACCAACATGTACTGCCTGTGGAACCTGGGTCTGCTGGCCGAACCGTTGCTCGGTCCGGGCGGCTTACTGGCGATTTACCTGCTGACCGGCGTGGCCGGAAACGTCCTGGGACTCGCCGTGCATCCGCGCATCCCCGGCGTGGGCGCGTCCGGAGCGGTTTTCGGCATCGCCGGCGTGCTCATCGTGCTGCTGAAGTCCGCCCGCCTGCCAGTCCCTGAGCCGGAACTGAAAAGCCTCCGGCGCAGCGTTATCTACTTCGCCGTCATAAACCTGTTGATTGGCGGCTTCACCTGGGCGGCGCAGACGACCATCCAGATTGACAACATGGCCCACCTGGGCGGGTTCCTGTCCGGGCTGGCGCTGGGCGTGCCGCTGGCGCCCAGGGTGATGACCGGGCGGCGGCGTTATCTGCGGGCGCAGGGAATCATCTTCAGCGTGGCCGCCGTGCTTCTGGCGGCTGTCGCTTTCGGGATCTACCGCCTCTATATGAGCTAAACGGCCGCGGTTGCCGCGAACTTGCGGACCATGGCCAGCAGCAGCTTGCGGTCAGAGTCGTTCAGGTTCGTCGAATACCGGCGGATCTGCGTGAGGAAGCGCATTTCTTCGTCGGAAAGCCGCGGCGTCTTGATATCGCTCTCGAACTCTTCCTCTGAGAAAAAGTGCGCCAGCGGCATGTCGAGTGCCAGGGCAATCTTGGCCAACGTGTCGAGCGACGGCACGGTGTGCCCGTTTTCCACACGCGACAGGTAGCAGCGCAGCAACCCCGTCCGCTTCTCCACGTCTCCCTGGGAAAGACCTTTGCGGAGCCTGAAGCCGCGTATCGTTGCTCCGATTTTCAGTTCACGGGGCGTATCGTCCACCACTGTATGCATCGTTCACCACCAGCAGAATGCCGCCCGAAAGCAGCTAAGTTGGCTGCATAGTAACCACCCGGCATGGGGCGTGCAAGCGGAATCTCGTGTGTTTGCACGGAATTCCTATTCTGGAACCACTGTTGGTTCGCCTACATTTGCCGCGTATCTGTTTACTGTTTGGTTAATGCTTGAGGTTACGTTCCAGGTACTGGAGTGTACGGGAATTGGCATCTTCGGTGTCTGCCGGGCGGTAACTCGCCTTGTTGTCTGGATTTTCAAAGGCGTGTCCGGCGTCGGGGTAGACCTTGATGTCAGGGTGCTTGCCGGCAGCCTGCAGCGTCTTTTCGAACGTTTCGACGGCCGAAGGCGGGATGCCGCGGTCCTGGGCGCCGTAGCTTCCGACCACTTCCGCGTGCATGGCCCTGATGGCGGCTTCGTCCGTCGGAGGCGGCCCATAGAACGCCGCGGCGGTGCGCAGACGCACATCTGCCACGGCGAGCTGCAATGCGTATCCTCCGCCCATGCACCACCCTATGTCGCCGATATGGTCTTTGCGAATGTCCTTGCGGGATTGCAGATAGTCCACGGCGGCCTTCAGGTCGCGCATCGCGCGGTCCTGCGGAACGCCGCGCATCAGCTCATGCGCTTCGTTGGGATCGTTGGTGCTCCTGCCGCGATAAAGGTCGATCACCAGCGATGCGTAACCGTGGCCGGCATAGTTCTCCGCCTGCTGCCGCACCCATGGCGTCACGCCCCACCACTCATGGATGACGACCAGGGCGGGAAACGGGCCATGGCCGGACGGCAGGTACAGTCCCGCCGAAACAGTTTCACTGCCGCTCTTGTAGGAGACCGTTTCCGGCGAGGCGGCCAGCGCAGCGACGGACGAGGCGCAGAGCAAGGCAGCAAGAGCGGTGGAGCGGAGCAAGGAGCGCACGATCAGTTCCTTCCAATAAGAAGTTGCAAGCATACGCTGCCCGGCGGATGTTTGGCGTAAGGCGGAATTTCGCGAAAGCCAAGCGAACGATAGAGCGCCAGCGCCTCGGGCATTGCCGCAGGAACCGTGTCCAGCACCATGCGCACCACACCGGAGCGGACGGCATGGGCAAGCGATTCCTCAACCAGGCGCAGCCCGATGCCGAGCCCGCGCGCCTCCGGCTTGACCCACAGGCGTTTCATCTCGAGGGTGTCTTCAGACAGCACGCGCAGCGCCACGCAGCCGGCCGGTTTGTATTCATAAAAAGCCACCAGCAGCGCAGCGGGAGGCGCTTCGTACGGCGAAGGCAGCGCGTCGAGTTCTTTTTCGAGTGACGTGTAGCAGCCGTGGGCTTCGCCGAGTTTCTGCTCCAGGAAATGCTGGTATTCGCGCATGAGGGCGCGGACGATCTGCAGGTCCTGCGGGGCCCGGGCTGGGCGGATAACGATCATCCGCCCATGTACATGCCGCCGTTCACGTTCAGCGTGTGGCCGGTGATGTAGGCGGCCTTCTCCGACGCTAGAAAGCAAACCGCGTTGGCGATGTCCTCGTCGGCCCCGGGGCGGCCGAGCGGAATGTCCTTGAGCATGGCCTGCTTCTGCTCGTCGTTCAGGACTTCCGTCATGGCGGTGGCGATATAGCCGGGCGCGACGGCGTTCACGGTAATGTTCCGCGATGCCAGCTCGCGCGCCAGCGACCGCGTCATGCCGATCATTCCGGCCTTGCTGGCGGAGTAGTTCACCTGGCCCGCCTGACCGGACTGGCCGACGACGCTGGTGATGTTGATGATGCGGCCATAGCGCACGCGCAGCATGGCGGAAGCCACGGCCTGGCTGAGCAGGAAGGCGCCGGTCAGGTTGGTGTTCAGGACGTCGTCCCAGTCCGCGCGCTTCATGCGCAGGACAAGTCCGTCGCGCGTCATGCCGGCATTGTTGACAAGAATGTCCAGCCTGCCGAACTTTGCAAGCACGGCCTTGACGGTCGCCTTGATCGATTCTTCGTTGGCAACATCGAGCGTGAAGGATTCTGCGGCTCCGCCGGCGGCGCGGATTTGCTCCGCGACGGAACGCAACTTGTCCTCTGACCGCGCGGCCAGCGCGACGGAGGCCCCGGCGCGCGCCAGGGCAAGCGCAATGGCGCGGCCAATCCCCTGCGAGGCGCCGGTAACCAGCGCGACGCGATCTTGGAGTTCGTTCATGTCGGCCTTACTTGTGGTTCTTGTTGGCGTCCTGCACGGCCATCATCAGTTCCTGATTGGCCTTCTCGAGCAGGTCCTTGGCTTTTTGCGCATGACCGCCCATATCGAAGTCATTGGCTTTTTGTGCCTCCTCGAGTTCCTGGAACGCCATCTGGCCATGCCGCTGGGCCGCGGCGAGGTGCGGATGGCGATTGGCGTTGATCTGGGCATAGACAAACGCGCTGCCGGTCATGGCGATGGCGGCGGTGGTGGCGATCAGGCTCTTGCGGATTTCCATGGTAGTTCCTCCGGCTTGCAACCATAACTGAACCGCGTTCGAAATCTCAAACTTGCCCGGCTTTGCACACGGGGCGCGACTGTATTCTGAAGCCCCATGCCGCCCGAAACTTCCTCTCCACCGCTGCCGGCGAACGGCGCCGCGCGCCCTGCTGCGGCAGAAACCGATGTCTACGCCGTCCACGGCGCCGACCCCGAAGTGCTGGCGTATGCGATGGCCAAGTATTCTCGCTCGTCACTGACGCTGCGCGAATCTCTCAAGGAAATCTCCGCCAGCCGCGCTGAGCAGTTCCTGAACACGTTTTATTTCCAGTACGGGCACCGTTCGATTGCCGACCTGGCGCATGTCGCGTTTGCCATCGAGCGGCTGAGCCTGCTGGCTGCGATCGAGCTGGTGGACGAACAGCGCTGGGACGGGCAGGAGCGCTCCACCCGGTATCAGAACTTCAAGAAAAGCGGCTGGTACACGCCGTCGTTCGCGGACGCGGCGCATCGCGAACGGTACACGGCCGCAATCGAAGCGCTGTTCGCGGCATATGAGAAAGTTTCCGCCGGCGCTTTCTCGCACTTGAAGGAGCGGACCGCGCGCCCTGACGACATGCCGCAGGAAGCCTTCGACCGAACGCTGCGCGCACGCGCTTTCGACGTGGCGCGTTACCTGCTGCCGCTGGCGACGAACACGTCTCTGGGCCAGATCGTGAACGCGCGCACGCTGGAAACGCAGATTTCGCGGCTGCTGTCGAGCGAGACGGCGGAAGTGCGCGACCTGGGTGAGCGCCTGCGCAACGCCGCCTCCGGCGCGGCGTGGAATGTGGACCCGAATGCGAAGGAAGTCCGCGTCGCGCCGACGCTGGTCAAGTACGCCACGCCGAACAAATACGAGATGGAGACGCGGCATGATCTCGCGCAGGCCGCGGCCGAACTGTTGCGTGGGGAAGACATCGCCGCCTCGCCGCTGGTGGATTTGATTGACGACTCACCGGCCAGCGAGCTGGAAATTGATATTGCCGCCGGGCTGCTCTATCCGGTCTGTCATTTCCCCTACCGGCAGATCCGAGAAGCCGTGGCCGCGCAACCGGCCAGGCGGCGTTCCGAGCTGGTCGAACTCGGCTTGCGGCACCGCAGCCGGCACGATGAAATGTTGCGCCCGTTCGCCGCCGCGCAGGGTTTCCGCTTCGACATCCTGATGGACATCGGCGGCTTTCGCGATATGCACCGCCACCGCCGCTGCGTGCAGCTGCGGCAGCACTACACGCCTGCGCACGGCTTTGACCTGCCGGAAGATGCCGAGGCGATCGGCATTCGTTCGGAGTACGACACTGCTGTTCAGGCGGCCTTCGCCGCTGCCGGCGCGCTGGAAACAGCAGGCAACGACTGGCGCTACCTGCTGCCGCTCGGCACGCGCTGCCGCGCACTCTTCCAGATGGACTTTGCCGAGGCCGCTTACATTTCCGAATTGCGGACGCAGCCGCAAGGCCACTACAGTTACCGCCGCGTCGCCTGGGCCATGTACGAGGCTGTCGCAAAGAAGCACCCTTCACTGGCGAAGTTCATTCGCGCCACCGACGTCCACCAACCCGTCGATATCCTGAAACGTTAGAAGGTATTCGTTTTGAAGAAACTCCCTTTGCTTCTTTGCGCGCTCACGCCGGCCGCCTTCGCCTTCGCCCAGCAGCCGGCCGACAAGCCCTTGCTCAGCATCCCGTACTCACCGTCTCTCGACGTAACATCCATGGACAAGTCCGCCGATCCGTGCACGGATTTCTATCAATATGCGTGCGGTGGCTGGAAGAAAAACAATCTTATTCCTCCGGACCAGGCCGAGTGGGACGTCTACGCCAAGCTCAGCGAATATAACCAGGAGCTGCTGTGGGGCATCGCGCTGACAGACTCGAAAGCGACGAACCGCACGCCGGTGCAGCAGAAAGTCGGCGACTACTTTTCCGCCTGCATGGACACCGCGAAAGTGAATGCGCTTGGCGTAACTCCCGCGAAGCAATGGTTGAGCGATATTGATAACATTCGCGACCGGGAAGCGTTGCGCGCCTACATCGTCAAAGCGCAGGCCGCGGGATTGAGTGTCTTCTTCGGCAGCGGCTCCCACCAGGATTTTGGCAACGCCGAGAGCGTGATCGTGAACATCGGGGCCGGCGGGCTGGGACTGCCGGACCGCGACTATTACCTTAAGACGGACGCGAAGAGCGTCGAGATACGCGCCAGGTATGAGCAGTACGTCGCGCAGATGCTGCGGTTTGCCGGCGAGAGTGATGCCCAGGCGTCCGCCGACGCTAAGTCGATACTGGCGTTCGAGACAGCGCTGGCAGAGGCTTCCTTGACGCGCGTCGAACGCCGCGAGCCGCACAACCTGTATCACATGATGACGCTGCAGCAGTTGCAGCAGACCTCGCCCGCGGTCAATTGGCCGGAATTCTTTGCCGCGATCCGTGTTTCGCCGCCCGCGCAGGTCAATGTCTCGCAGCCGAAGTTCCTGACAACGCTCAGCGGAAAGCTAAGCTCCGAGCCGCTCGAGAACCTGCGCGCGTACCTGCGATTTCATTTGCTGAATGATGTCGCACCCTATCTGGCGAACGATATCGAAACTGCCCGGTTCGATTTCTATTCGAAGTATCTCCGTGGAGTAAAAGAGCAACCGCCACGCTGGAAGAAGTGTGTTCGGGAAGAAGACCGCTATCTCGGCGAAGCCCTGGGCCAGGAATTCGTCCGCGTCGCGTTCAGCCCGGAAGCAAAACAGGCCACGCTGCGCATGACCGACCAGATCGAAACCGCGATGGGGCAGGAAATCGAAAAGCTCGACTGGATGTCTCCGGAAACAAAGAAACAGGCGCTGTTGAAGCTGCATAATATTCGGAACAAGATTGGCTATCCGAACAAGTGGCGCGATTACTCGAATGTCACCATCAAGCCGGACGATTATTTCGGCAATGCCATGCGTGCCATCCGGTTTGAAAACGATTACGACTGGAACAAGGTAGGCAGGCCGTTGAACCGCGACGAGTGGGGCATGTCGGCGCCGACCGTCAACGCATATTTCAACGGCCAGATGAACGACATCAACTTTCCCGCCGGAGTGTTACAGCCGCCGCTGTATGACGTGAAATCCGACGACGCGCCAAACTATGGCGACACTGGCGGGACCATCGGCCACGAGCTGACCCACGGCTTCGATGACGAGGGCCGCCAGTTTGACGCCAACGGTAACTTGAAGGACTGGTGGACCGACGAGGATGCCAGGAAATTCACCGACCGCGTGCAGTGTATCCGCGACCAGTATGCCAGCTATGTTGTAGTCGACGACATCCACATCAACAGCAAGTTGACCAGCGGGGAAGATATCGCGGACCTTGGCGGCGAGTTACTCGCCTATATTGCCTGGAAGGCCGAAACCGAAAACAAGCAATTGCACGATGAGGGCGGGCTGACTCCGGACCAGCGGTTCTTCGTCGGCTTCGCGCAGTGGGCCTGTGAGAACGACCGCCCGGAAAACCTTCGCCTGCGCGCCATGACGGACCCGCATTCGCCTGCCTATGCGCGCGTGAACGGCGTGGTGGTGAATATGCCGGAATTCCGGAAGGCGTTCGGCTGCAAGGTGGGTCAGCCGATGGCGCCGGCAAAGATGTGCCGAGTATGGTGAAGCTCTTCACTTTTTGTTCGCCAAGAACTTTGTTGTGATGCTACACTCTCTGGAAATTCCCGCACCAACCTTCCGAATTGGAGAACACATCCCCCGTGGCTGACGACAAAGAACGCTCCCGCGCTGTTGAATCGGCGCTTTCACAGATAGAAAAGCAGTTTGGCAAGGGCTCGATCATGCGCCTCGGCTCTAAAGAGGCCATCGTGCCGATCTCGGTCATATCGACCGGTTCAATTTCGCTCGACGCTGCGCTTGGCGTTGGCGGCCTGCCGCGAGGCCGCGTGGTAGAGGTCTTTGGCCCGGAATCCTCGGGTAAGACCACCATCACGCTGCAAGTTATTGCTGAGGCCCAGAAGGCCGGCGGCCTGGCCGCGTTCGTCGACGCAGAACACGCGCTGGACCCCGCCTACGCCGCCAAGCTCGGCGTGGACGTGGACAATCTCCTCGTTTCGCAGCCGGATTATGGCGAGCAGGCTCTTGAGATCACAGAGGCGCTCGTCCGCTCGGGCGCGATTGACGTTCTGGTCGTAGATTCCGTCGCGGCCCTCGTCCCGAAGGCAGAACTGGACGGCGAGATGGGAGACAGCCACGTTGGGTTGCAGGCCCGCCTGATGAGCCAGGCGCTGCGCAAGCTGACCGGAACCGTTTCCAAGTCCCGCACCTGCCTGATCTTCATTAACCAGATCCGCGAGAAGATCGGCGTCATGTTTGGTAATCCGGAAACCACGACCGGTGGCCGCGCACTGAAGTTCTATTCGTCCGTGCGCGTGGACATCCGCCGCATCGGAGCCGTCAAGGACGGTGATGTTGTTGTTGGCTCGCGCACCAGGGCGAAGGTCGTCAAGAACAAGGTTGCCGCGCCGTTCCGCGAGGCGGAGTTCGACATTCTTTATGGCGAAGGCATCTCCAAGGAAGGCGACGTGCTCGACCTCGCGGCTACCCACAACGTAGTGGACAAATCCGGCGCGTGGTACAGCTTCCAGGGCGAGCGCATCGGCCAGGGCCGCGAGACCGTGCGCAACTTCCTGAAGGAGAACAAGGACGTGTACGCGCGCATCAACACTGAGCTGCGCAAGAAAATGGGTGTTGGAGTAGCTCCGCAGCCTGCGCCGAACGGCGCGGCGCCCTTGCCTGCGCCGCCGCCGCCGAGTACCGAGGCCCCGCGAGCCGCGGTACGCAAGTAGAGATGATCGGCAAGTGACGTCTGACGTAGCTGCGGTGACCTGAACCCCGAAATTCAGGATGTTGAGGAGTTGCTGCGCAATTATCAGCAGGTGGAATGGGCAGCATGTCCTGGTTTTCTGTGTCAGGAGAGTGGCAGCTACGTCTACGTTATTTAGTGTTGATCGGCGGTCTGGGCTTCCCGTTGTATGTGGGTGAAACAACAAACATGGTTCGCCGGTTTGGCGGCACAAGGATTCTCAGTGGGGAGCGTGCATGGATTTTCGCGTCGGTTAATGCCTGCAAATACCTTATGAACCTGGCGCCACATTGGATATGCGGTCTATACCAATCGGCGCGCTGAAGCTTGACCGAGTTTATAAGGAGCGCCGTATCATTCGCGAGTTGATTGTGGCGGGTTTTCCGTTGTTGAATTCCCTCGGCAGTTACAGCTACCAAACCGCGGACAGGGATGAAGACTCGCATTTTATTCGTCGTTTTTGCGATATGGCTTTAGGCGTGCCAGGGGGTAAGGCTCCGATCGGTTGCCACGGTGGTCATCGCATGGTCAGCTAGTATTACTGCGATGCATACCGTTCGCGCCATCTATCCGGGCAGCTTCGATCCGCTCACCAATGGTCATCTTGACCTGATCGCGCGCGGCTGCCGCGTGGCCGACGAACTCATCGTCGCGATCCTCAAGAACGAAGACAAGCACCCGCTGTTCAGCGTGCCGGAACGCGTTGAGATGTTGCGTGAATCCACCCACGGCATGACGAACGTCCGCATCGAAGTCTTCGACGGCCTGCTGGTGGATTTCGCGCGCAGTCACCAGGCGACGATGGTGTTGCGCGGCATCCGCGCCATCAGCGACTACGAGTATGAACTGCAGATGGCCCTGATGAACCGCCGCCTGTCGCCCGAGCTCGAGACGATTTTCATGATGCCGGCCGAGAAATATTCCTATGTCAGCTCGCGGCTGATCAAGCAGGTCTTCCGGCTGGGTGGGTCGGTGGAAGGGCTGGTGCCGCCGATTGTGCTCGAACGGCTGAAGGCCAGCCCGGCCGCCGTCGAATAATTGGCCGCAGGTAAAGCAGAATCTTCACTTCGCTCAGATTGACAGTTTTTTGGGCAACCGGAAATCTGCGAAACTAGCAGCATGACTCCCGTAGCCGAGCCGGTCGTCGCTCCTCACACGTTTGCACCGCGTCTTTCGCGGATAGAAATCTCCGCCACCCTGGCCATAACCGCGGAGGCCGCGAAACTGCGCGCGAGCGGAGCGGACCTGGTTGATTTCGGCGCGGGCGAACCGCACTTTCCCACGCCGCGACATATCAAAGATGCGGCCATCCGGGCCATCGAAGAAAACTTTACCCGCTACACGATGGTGAACGGCATTCCGCAGGTCCGGCAGGCCATTGTGGAACGCCATGCCGCGGACTTCGGCTCGAACTACTCTCCCGACGAAGCCATCTTTACCACCGGCGGCAAGCTGGCCTTGTTTGAGGCGCTGCAGGTGCTGGTGGACCACGGCGATGAAGTGATTCTGCCGGTGCCGTACTGGGTGTCGTTCAAGGACATCATTCAATATGCGGGCGGCGTGCCGGTGTATATCGAAACGCGTGAAGACGAAAACTTCCGTATCACGGCGCGCGCCATCGAGAGCAAACTCACCGACCGCACGCGCGCGATCATTCTCAACTCGCCGTCGAACCCCTCCGGGGCGGTTGTTTCCGCGGAAGACCTCGAAGCCATTGTGCGGCTCGCGCACCGGCGCGGCATCTGGTGCCTGCTCGATGAGTGTTACGCGTACCTGCTCTATTCCGGCCAGCGTATTTCGGGCGGCTCGTTTACAGACTGCAAGAGCACGACGGTTGTGCTTGGTTCACTGTCGAAAACGTATGCGATGACAGGATGGCGCGCCGGGTACGCTCTGGCGCCGGCGGCTGTTGTGAAGGAAATGGGCAAACTGCAATCGCAAAGCACGTCTTCGACGGCCGCGCCCGTACAGAAAGCCGCCATCGCGGCGCTGACCGGGGACCAGCAGTGTGTGGAAACCATGCGGCAGGACTATCGCGCGCTGCGCGACCGGACAGTCGCTGGGCTGGCCGGCATTCCGGGCGTGACGTGCACCATGCCCGAAGGCGCGTTCTACGCCTATCCGAATGTAAGCGCGCATCTGGGCGGAAGCGGCGTTGCGAACACGACCGAGCTGGCGCGCCGGCTGCTGCATGAGGCCCATGTCGTCGTCGTTCCGGGCGAGGCGTTCGGCACCCAGGAGCACATCAGGCTCAGCTATGCCGTCACGCACCAGCAGGTGGATGAAGGCATAGCGCGCATGAAGAAGTTTTTCGCGGCTCTCGGCTAACCATCATGGCGACAGCGAACATTCTCGAGCCGTGCGCACAACGCGCTGCCGATGACGAGGTGCTCGACGTTCTCGTCGTCGGGGCGGGGCCGACCGGGCTTGCCTGTGCGATTGCGGCGCAACGCGCGGGATTGCGCGCCGCGGCGATCGACAAAGGCTGCCTGTGCAACTCGCTGTTCCACTATCCGTCGAACATGACGTTCTTCACCACGCCGGAGCTGCTCGAGATCGGCGATATTCCTTTCAGCAGCGTCAACACCAAGCCCAGCCGTAACGAGGCGCTGGAGTACTACCGGAAGGTGGCGGACCATTACCGTCTCGACGTACGCGCGTATCAGCGCGTGGTGCGCATTTCCGGCAGCGATGGAAACTTTCGCGTCGACACCATGGACGCGAACGGCTGCGCGCACTTCTACCGCTCCCGCAAGCTGATTCTGGCGACCGGCTACTACGATCTGCCGAACAGGATGAATATTCCGGGCGAGGACCTGCCCAAGGTCATGCACTACTACGGCGACCCGCATCCGTACTATGCGCAGGACGTTCTGGTTGTCGGGGGACGTAATTCCGCGGCCATTGCGGCGCTGGACCTGTGGCGCCACGGCGCGCGCGTCACGCTGGCATATCGCGGCGAATCCATGCATCGCCATGTGAAGTACTGGATCCTGCCCGACATCGAAAACCGCGTCAGGAGCGGCCAGGTCACGGCGTATTTTTCAACGGACGTCGTTGAAGTTCTGCCGCGGGCCGTGCGCCTGAACACGCCGGAAGGCGAGAGAATCATCGCGAACGACTTTGTTTTCGCGATGACCGGATACCATCCTGACTATTCGTTTTTGACTTCGCTGGGCATTCAATTGCGGGAGGGCGATCATCAGCCGGCCTACAACCCTGAGACACTGGAGAGCAATGTGCCCGGCATCTATCTGGCGGGCGTGATTGTCGCCGGAGCGCGGACGCACGAGATATTTATTGAGAACGGCCGCTTTCATGGCGAGCAAATTGCGCGAGATTTAGCTGCGCGGCAACAACTTCAGCCGCGATAACGTCAGAGATAGAGGTTTTTCGGTCTCCTCATGCCCTTGGCGCACCACCTCAGGCGGATCAAGCAGCAGGACAACAGCGGCGGCTCGCTGCGCCGCCAGCTGCTGCTCAGTACCGTGCTCACGCAGTCGGTGCTGGTGCTGGGTTTCATCGCGCTCATCCTGTTCTGGCAGTACCGGGACCAGGACCTGCGCGCGGTCCAGCGCCTACAGCTGCAGGCCGACCTTCTGGCGCAGACCTCCGCCCTTGAGCTCGCGCAACACGATATCGGCGGCCTGGAACGGACCATGGCGGTCGAACGCCGCGCCCGCTCGGTGGAGAACGCGCAAATTGTCGATCTGCAGGGCCGCGCGATCGTCGATACGGACCCCTCGCTCGTCGGCAGCGATACGCTCGGCGGGGAACACGACGAAATTCTCGCGCATCCGGAACGTCGGGCAGTGCTCGGCAACGGGCTCGGGATGATCGGCGTGTCGCCGGTCACGGAAAACGGAAGACTGATGGCGGTCGCGGTCGTGACTCCCAACTGGAAGCCGGACCATGACCAGACGGTGCTTCTCGTGCGGCTGAGCGTTCTTTACGGGCTGCTCGCCATCCTGGCCAACGCGATCGCGTCAACGTTGATCGCGCGCAGCGTTTCCCGGCCGGTCATGCGGCTGCTGGCCGGCACGCAACAGGTGGCCCAGGGGTCGGACATATCGGAAGTGTTCCCGGTGGCGCACCAGACTTCGAACGAGGTCGGCCGGCTGATCGACGCCTTCAACGCCATGGCGCAAACGCTTGAGAAGCAGCGCGCCGGGCTGAACGACACATTGTCGCTGCTCGATTCGATGCTGACCAACGCTCCCGTCGGGTTTGCTTTCTTCGACCGCAAGCACAGGTTCGTGCGCTTGAACCAGGACATCGCCGACATTCACGGCACGTCCGTGGCCCGGCATCTCGGCCGGCCGTTGAAGGAGATGCTGCTGCCGGAATTTGCCGCGCTGGCGGAGACCAAGGTGCAGCACGTCCTCGATACGGGCGAGACCCTGCGAGACGTCGAGCTGGCCGGCTTCTCCTCTGCGCACGATCGCATCCGCACCTGGCTGGCGAACTTCTTTGCCGTGCGCACCGCCGACGGAATGGTCCGCTGGGTCGGCATGATCGTGGTCGAGGTCACCGAGCGCCGCAAGACGGAAGAAACCCTGCGCCGCACCGAGAAGCTGGCAGCCGCCGGCCGCCTGGCCGCGTCCATCGCGCATGAAATCAACAATCCGCTGGAAGGCGTGACGAACCTGCTTTACCTGCTGCAACACCAGCCGCTCGATGAGGTCTCGCGGAAGTACATCGAGATGGCGCAGCACGAGGTGGCCCGTGTTTCGGAGATCACGCAGCAGACATTGCGCTTCTATCGCCAGTCCACCGCGCCCATGATGTCCGCACTGGACGAGTTGTTCACCTCGGTGCTGTCCCTCTACCAGGGGCGCCTGACTTCGTCGCAGATTTCGGTGCGGCGGCGCTTCCGTGTGCCAGCGGAGATTTACGGGTACAGCGGGGAACTGCGCCAGCTCATTGCCAACCTGGTCGGCAACGCCATGGATGCGACGCCAGGCGGTGGCGTGCTCTACCTTCGCACGCAGCCTTCAAAGCACTGGAGAACCGGCGAGCAGGGTGTGCGTGTCACCGTCGCGGACACTGGTTGCGGTATGGATGCCGCGACGCGCAAGCGTATCTTCGAGCCGTTCTTCACAACCAAGGAAGCTACGGGCACGGGGCTCGGTCTATGGGTCAGCTCGGAAATCCTGGAAAAGCATAAGGCCGTTCTGCAGATTCGCAGTCGCGTCGGCACCGGAACGGTGTTCTACATGTTTTTCCCGCATGATGCGCTGCGCAACATCGTGAACGCCGTCAGCGTGACAGCTCCGGAAGCGCCGAAGCAGTAGCCGCGCGCGGTGAGCAGAGCCGGGGCGCAGCTTCCGCGCGTTGCTTCCAGTGGAATGCGCGCGGCGGATCCGACGTGCGGTAGGCGATCCGAATGCCGTCGGCTGCCGCGGGAGTCGCGCGCGGCGTGCTGCCTTCGGCGATGTAGACCACAATCGCGGCATCCAGCGGGTTGTCGCGGCTCTTGCCGACGCCGATGCCGAGGACTGCCGGGTCGGAGAGCCATTCCGCTGCGACACGCTGCTTGACCGCAATGGCGCGGTCAACGACGCTGCGCGGCAGCGTGCTCAGCGCGTTCTGCTCACGGGCGGCAGTCTGGCCTGCATCCAGCATCGTGCGCACGCCGTTCACCGAAACGGGCAGCGGCGGGACGGCTTCGCCTTCCACCACATGGACAACGATGGCGGCTTCGCCGGGAGCGTCACGGCTGCTCGTGATGGTTGCCGTGGCGTTTCCGAGATGCAAGTCTGTAACGCCGGCCTGGATGGCAGCCAGTGCCTGCCCGGCTCTTGCCTGCTCGGCGCTGGAAAGTTGCGAGGCCGGCGTGGACGCAGGCTTTGCCAGCGCGTCATAATCCAGGCAGGTGACGGCATGGTGCGCGCCGCCCGCCAGTGCTGGCTCCGCCGCCCCGTGGCTCTGTGCGAACGGCTCCAGCGAGCGCAGCACGTCATCGATAGGGTTCGCGAACGTCTCGTTCGCGTTCCCCGCGAACATCATGCCGACGGGCTGTGCCGTCTGCTGGTCTACCAGCAGCGAGCCGGAGTCGCCTGTGTCGCTGAAGGCCGCGCCTGCTATCGCAATCTGGTCATGGAACACCTTGGTGAAGCCATCGCCGCTGCCATCGCAGGCGGCGTTGTAGGCGACCTTGAGATCCACGGCAATTTCCGCGACAGGAGCGCAGGTAAGCCCGGTCGAGCGGCCGGACTTCACGATCAGGGGCAGTGTGTGCCCGGCTGCGGTGATATCTTCAGGGTCCGCGGCAGGTGGCGCGGCTTCCGGGGAACGGCCACTTGCAGACTCGCCCAGGCCGATGACAGCGCCATCCGGGCGCACGGTACCCGGCGTCACCTTCGCGATGGCAGCATCGACGTTTGTGGCCGCATCATGCAGCTTCGGCGCATAACTCAGTTCGCCGACGGTATAGCTCGGGTCATAGCCGCACTGCGTGTCCGTGAGCCCGGGCTGCGTGATCGCCTCTCCGGGAGCGGCCTCATCGGAGCGAGCAAGCACGTGGTTGTTGCCGAGAATGTAGTCCGCGCCGCCGATGTGGACCAGCGCGCCCAGTGTCCCGCCGCAACAGTATTGGCCCGCGGAATCGTTCGCGTTTCCGCCGCTGGTGCCAAGCGCCGCGTTTCCGCCGGTCTGCAGCGCCTCATTGTCGAGCGGTGTCGCGTCCGACGAACCGTTCAGCAGTACCCGGGCCGCTGTGTAGGCGGTCGGGTTCGCACGCAGCGCGGCTTGCGCGTACAGCAGGCTCGGGTTATCGCCGGCAAGTGCGGCTGGCGCCGTGAACAGAACGCTGCATTGCGTAAAACTTTCTCCGGAAGTCCTGCAGTGCGGCTGCGAAAAGCGGCCATAGGAAGCAGGCAGCGACGCTGTGCCCGGCGTGCGGGTCACGGACCAGGTCAGCGCGCCGCCGCCGGTTTCCGCGATGGTTGCGTAGAGGGTCGTGGTTGCGCCCGGAGTCAGCGCAACATTCTCCGGGGCGAGCGAAACAGCCGGATAAACATCCAGATCGTAGGTCGCGGCCGAATTCGGGTCATTCGCGAGCTGGGCTGCGACCTGAACGTGCAGGACATCGTGTTCCAGGTAGGCAGGCGGAGTATAGACGCCCTTGTCATCCACGCGCCCGGCGTCTTCGCCGGGATTTTCGCTGCGGACGGTCCACTCCACGTCAGCGGCGCCGCCCGAGTAACGCTCGGCCTTCAGGGCGACGGTCTGGGTGGTGGTCGCGTGATCGGCGGCCGCGGAGATGGCGAAGACTTCGTTGTGCGTGTTCAGGTTGAGCGCGGAACCGCAGCCGGCAGCCAGCGTGGCCGCCGCGGTTATCCCGGCAATGGAGTGAAATGCACGCATCCCGAGCCTTCATGGTACGCGTGGCTGCAAGGCGCGGAGCTAGCTTTGTACGCGTTTCAGGAAGCCTCGTGCGCCAAAGGAACCAAGTGCGGCAAGCGATACAACTAACGCGGTAGCAATCGCCCAGATCGGCATGTGCGGAAGCTTCGGCGTCAACGAAGCGCGTAACCCCTCGCTTATGTAGACGATCGGATTGATGAGCGTCGCATATTTCAGCCATTTCACTTTGTCCAGCAGCGCCCACGGATAGTAGACGCAACCCAGAAAGGTTATGGGTATAACAACAATGGAAAAAATGAGCCCGATCTGGCGCGGTTGTACCGTGGTGCCAATCGCCAGCCCAAGCGAGCCGGAAACCAGTCCGGACATGACCAGCACGAAAAACAGCAGGAACCAGTTGCTGACGTGGACAGAAACCGGATCCGTGGGAATGTAGTACGCCAGCGGAAAGACGACGGCGGCTGCAAGGATGCTCTGCATCGCCGAGAAGCAGATTTTTTCAAACGCCACGGCTGCAACCGGAATGGGACACATGACGCGGTCTTCGATCTCGCGCGTGATGCCGAACTCGGTGGCCAGCGGCAGGGCGACTCCGGCGATGCCGCTGAACAAGATCGCGACCGCCATCAGGCCCGGCAGCAGGACGGTGCCGAAGCTCACGCCGCCGCCATGCGGCATCCCGCCGGCCTGGCCGATGCGCGGAAAGATATACGTAAACACGAACAGGAACAGCAACGGGTTCATGACAGTGCGCAGCAGGAACGGGCCGATTTCCCGGCGCAGGACGCGAAAATCGCGCAGCAGCAGGCCGGCAAATGCCCGGCTGTACATCACGGCGCGGGAAGGCGGGTTAGTCACGCAGCTCCCTCCCGGTCAGGCGGATGAAAACTTCTTCCAGGGTCGGCTCGGAAACCGTCAGGTCACGAAGACCGATACGGTGCGGCCGCGCTGACCACCTGCGGCAACAATCCGTCGGCGGCAGGAGGCAAACACGCGCACGCCTTCAGCGGAGACTTCCGCGCGCTGCACTTGCGGCAGCTTGCAGACTTCCTCCACGAGTTGCTGCGCGCCGGAGCTTGTCCCGCAGATCCAGCCGGTAGATGCTTTCGCTGCCAATGCTGTTCTTTAAGGAATGCGGAGCGTCGCAGACCAGAATCTTGCCGTGGTCCATGATGGCGAGCTGGTCGCAGAGAGCGTCGGCTTCTTCCATGTAATGGGTGGTCAGCACGACTGTAATGCCCTGGTCGCGAAGCCCGCGCACGAGTTCCCACATGGTCAGGCGGCTTTGCGGATCGAGCCCAGCGGAGGGTTCGTCGAGAAACAGCACGGAAGGCCTGTGGGCGATGCTGCGGGCGATCTGGACACGCTGCGCCAGGCCACCGGACAGCGCCCATGGCATGGCTTTGGCTTTGTCGGTCAGCAGGAACTGCGTCAGCAGCTCGTTGGCCCTGTCGCTCGCCGCAGCGGCGTCAAATCCGAAATACCGGCAGTGCAGGTAGAGGTTCTCGAAAACCGTAATGGAGCGGTCGAGCGTGTTGTACTGCGTGACGACGCCAATGGTGCGTCGCACCGTGGCCGGCTGCTTCAGGACGTCCCTGCCTGCGATGTGGACGTGGCCGCGGGTCGGCATGACCCGCGTCGTGCAGATGCCGATCGTGGTCGTTTTGCCGGCCCCGTTGGGGCCCAGCAGGCCAAAGATTCCGCCCTCGGGAATGTCCAGGTTGATGCCCCGGACGGCGTGCACGGGCGGCTCGCCGGGGTAGAGCTTCTCAACCTCGCGCAATTCCACAATCATCTCGGCTGATTATAGGTTTGGCGGCGAACGCACCTTTGATGGGGCAAAAGAAAGGGCGCCGCAGTTTCGGCGCCCGGATGGAAAAAAGAATCAGTGAAGAGAGAAGAATCAGGCGGCAACGCTGGTGTTGCGCACGTCGCCGTCCGCGGCCAGGGGACGCGGCTGAAAGGCCAGAACTGTAGCCGGCTGGCGAACCTGCGGCGCTGCCGCGGCCCGGTCAGACACATAGGACATGGTGCGAAGCGAGTAGCGCAGTTCGCGGCCGCATTCCAGGCAGACTTTGTATGTGCGGCGGCGCAGGGTGAAGGGCCGCGAGACATCCTGATGGCGGCAGCCGAACAGGGTATCCATAACACGGTCGATAGCATTGGCCAGCATGTTCATCTTGCCTCCCCCGGCACGGCGGCAGTAAGGCCGCATGCACGTATATAGAGATGCTCGCCGGTGTGCGAGAGTTGCGGTGTGGCGGGAAAGCCACAGTTACGCAAGATATTCGCGCGAAATCATTTCAATCGCAAGTTTTCCCACTAAGTTATTTAAAGTGTGTCAGTTGCGGCGGAAACCGCTTCCTGGCCAGCAGCCGCTAGATACGCTCGCCGGCGGCAGCTCCGGCCAACACGGCCAGCATTCCGAGAATGTTACTGGCGAGGATGTTTGCCGCGCACAGTCCCCAGCGGCCCTGGCGAAGCAGATCCAGGCTCTCCCAGGTGAAGCTGGAAAACGTGGTGTAGCCGCCGCAAAAACCGACCGCGACAATCAGCCGCCACCGCAGGTCGAGCTGCATCCGTTGCCGCGCCCACATGAAGAACATCCCGAGAAGGAAGCTGCCGGTAATGTTGATGGCCAGTGTTGCCCAGGGGAAGGGGTGGTCAAACCAGCGGCCAACCAGCCGGGCGACAAAATAGCGAAGGTTCGCGCCGAGGATTGCGCCGAGCGAAACCCAAAGGAAATCGCTGGCGGCTATTTCTTCCATCGGCTATCGCCTTTCGTCAACGGTCAGGGCTGGGTGTTGTAAATTCCGTCCACGAAGGCGATGTCGCTGGCGTAGCCGACGACCTGGACCAGCGAGGCGTCAATCGCCGAGCCGTCCACGGTGGAATAGATATAAACCTGGCCGCCTTCCGTCGAATACAGCTCATGGCCGAAGGTGTATTCCGTGCCGGTCTGCTGGATGGGCGCAATGCCGCCAATGTCGCCGTGCGAGCCTTCGATCATTGCCGAGCTGAGGTTGCCGCTTGCGTCCAGCTTGACCATGGTGAGGCAGCCGGTGCCCGTTCCCTGGATGCCGCGCTCGAAGGTGGTGCAGTTGGTCGCGCCGATCCAGAGAGTGTTGTCGTCACCGATGCTCATGCGAAAGTGGTTTCCGTCGCCGATTGCAAGGGTGTTGACGATGGAATTTGTCGCCGTTGAAATCTGCGTCAGCGTGCCGGTAAAGCTGCCGTCGGAAGTTGGCGTCATGCCGGCGACGTAGAGGTTCGTGCCGTTCTGCAGGGCGAAGTGGACACCGCCCGGGACGGGGATATTCGCCAGTTGCGGGTACACACCGTTCTGCTGGGTGGTGGAGAAGATGGAAACGCTGGCAGTCGTCCCGCCGCACTGCGGTCCGCAGTTCATGACATAGAAATACGCGCCATCGGCCGAAAACACGGCATTGATGGGCCGGTCGAACGTCCCGGTGAGCTGTGTCACCGTGGCATTGGGAATATCGCCATTGAGATTGTTGACCTGCCAGACGTTATCAGAATTGAGCTGGAAGGCGAGCAGAGTTGTCCCGCCCGGGCTCATGGCGAGCTTGGCGATGTTGGGCAGCGGGATTTTCTTTACATAGCCGTCACTGGCGCGGATGATCTCGACGATGCCGCCATTGAAATTCGGAACAGCCGCGTACGTGTAGGCCAGGTCGGGTGACTCGTAAATGCTGGATGACACGCCGAGCAAGCCGGACGTAGAGGTGCCGACGGAGTCCGTGGCAGTGTTGACAAGGGTAAATGTGCCCGTCAGCGAGTACAGGAAAGCGATCTGCCGCCCGGGGAAATCCTGAATGGTGAGCGGGTTTGCCGCCGAGTAGCCGCTGACGACGTACTGGTGGACGTTGTTCTCGCGGTTCGAGGCAGTGTTGTGCAGCACGTCGAGAAACTGCGCCTCGCCTGCGTTGCCGATGCCGACATTCTGGACCAGGACCATGGCGCGCGGATAGTTGATGCCGTCAAAGTCCGGCGGCGTGGTGCGGCCGCCAATCGTGGGAACGGTACCGCATCCAGCGGCGAGAAGGGCGAGCAGCGTGGCGCCGGAAATCAGCAGGCCGGGAAGCGGTTTATTCAATGCGCAAAACTCCAACAGAATCGGCGTGCAGGTGACAAGGAATTGTCCGGGTGAACGTGCCAAGTATACCTCACGGCTGGCTGCGCGTGCGCTACTCGGCTACGATGGAATTGTCTCCCAATGACGGAAAAAACAACCCAAAGACTTACCGCGCTGCTCGGCACGGAGCCCCTGCTCTGCGATGGCGCCATGGGCACAATGCTTTACGCGCGGGGCGTGTTCATAGGCCGCTGCTATGACGAGCTGAACACCTCGCAGCCGGAGATGGTGCGGGGCGTCCACGATGCCTACCTCCAGGCCGGCGCGGAGTTGATCGAAACCAACACGTTTGGCGCGAACCGCTTTCGTCTCGGCCGGTTTTCACTCGAGCGGCAGGTCCGCGATCTGAACTGGGCCGCGGTCCGGCTGGCCCGCGAGGCGATTGCTTTTCACACCGAGAAGCAAGGGTCACGCGCATTCCTGGCCGGCGCGGTGGGGCCGCTCGGCGTGCGGCTTGAGCCGCTCGGCAAGGTCGGTCTGGATGAAGCCCGCTCGGCCTACGCCGAGCAGATCGCAGCCCTCTCGGAAGCGGGTGTTGACCTGCTGGCGCTCGAAACCATGCCTTCCCTGGCGGAGGCGATGCAGGCCCTGCAGGCTGCGAAGGAAACCGCTCCGCACCTGCCGGTGCTCGTCATGATGACGGTTGATGACGACGCGAACGGCCTGGACGGGACGTCGCCCGAGGTTTTCGCCGAGGAACTGGCGCGAGCCGGCGCCGATGCCGTGGGCTGCAATTGCTCGACCGGCCCGGCAACGGTGCTGACCGCGGTGGAGCGGATGCGCGAAGCCACCATGCTGCCTCTTGCGGCCATGCCGAATGCCGGCGTGCCGCGCGTGGTCGACGGGCGCAACATCTACCTGACCTCGCCGGAATACATGGCCAGCTTTGCGCGAAAATTCGCGCGCGCGGGCGTGCAGATGATCGGCGGCTGTTGCGGCACAACGCCGGAGCATATCCGCTCCATGCGCTCGGCATTGCGGGCGCTGGACGCGATGGCCGGCTCAACCTCTCGCACGACCGTTGTGCGCGCCGCGAAGGGTGAAGAAACGCCGCCGTCGCCGCTCGGCTCGCGGTCTTCGCTGGGACGCCTCGTGCAGGACGGCACATTCATTACGATGGTCGAGATTGTCTCGCCGCGCGGCGTCGACCCGCAGAAGGAAGTGGACGGCGCGCGGCTGCTGGCCGAAGCCGGCGTCCACATCATCAACGTGCCCGACTCGCCGCGTGCCTCGGCGCGCATGTCCGCGCAGAGCCTGTGCCTGCACATTCAGCGCGAGAGCGGAATCGAAACGCTGCTGCACTACACCTGCCGCGACCGAAACGTTCTTTCCATGCAGAGCGATCTGCTGGGGGCTTCCTCGCTGGGCCTGAAGAACATTCTCTGCGTCACGGGTGACCCGCCAAAGCTGGGCAACTATCCCGATGCTACGGCGGTGTTCGACGTGGATTCCATTGGCCTGGTGAACCTCGTGCGCAACCTGAACCACGGTCTCGACCTGGGCGGCAACGGGATTGGCGCCAGCGCCGGCTTTACGATTGGCTGCGCCGCAAACCCCGGCATGCCGGATCTTGAGCAGGAGATCCGCCGCTTCGCGTTCAAGGTGGAAGCCGGCGCGGAATTCGCTGTTACGCAGCCGGTGTTCGACCTGCGGCTGCTGGAACAATTTCTTGAGAGAGTCCGCGAATTCCGCATCCCGGTCATTGCGGGAATATGGCCGCTGACCAGCCTGCGCAACGCGGAGTTCATGAAGAACGATCTTCGTGTTGCCGTGCCGGACGAGATCATGGCGCGGATGCAGAAGACGTCCAGCTCGCCGGAGGCAGGCCGCGCGGAAGGCGTCGCCATTGCCCGCGATATGCTGGCCGAGGTGCGCGGCATGGTCGAAGGCGTCCAGGTGTCCGCGCCTTTTGGCCGCTACCAGAGTGCGCTCGATGTGCTGAGCGTTATCGGTTCGGTGCGCGCCGGTGAGGAGGCTTCCATTGCCTGAAGAGCAGACCAAGCAGCCGAGCTTCGAGCATGCGATGGCGCAGCTGGAGAAGATTGTGGACAAGCTGGAGCACGGCGACACGACCCTGGAAGAATCGCTCGCACTATTCGAGCAGGGAAGCAGGCTGGCCGAGAATTGCCGCAAGCAGCTCGAAGAAGCCGAGGGCAAGATCGAAATCCTGGTCAAGCAGCGGAACGGGAAGCTCAAGGCCGAGCCGTTCGACATCGGGTAGCCAGTCCAGTGGTTACACGGCCCCGTCTGCAGCGGGAACTTTTCGCACGCCCCAGATCAACAGCCACCCCATCATGGCCAGTTCGCCGAACTCCGGCGGCAGGGCGATCTTTGAAACCAGGTCCGCGTGCGCGGGCGCGAGCAACCCGGTCAGGCTGACACACACCAGCGCTGCGCCGTCCACGAGAAGCCAGTAGCCGAGAAACTTCGGGATGAAACCGCACTGGATGACGAGCGCACCGAACGGAAGCAGCCATAGGCCGAAGAAAACGTTCGCGAGATTGGCGCCATCGCCGTGCAGGCCGAGGAACAGCATGGCCAGCGCATCTCGCTGCGGTCCGGTGAAAGCGGAAACGAAATATGTGCCGTGCAGCAGGTTGAGCGTGGCGATTTCGTTCACGATATTCAGGAAGACGATGGGGACAGGCACGACCGCAAGAACCACCATCAGGGAAGCGTTTGCCTTGCTGACGCTGCTGAGCAGCCGGTAGAGCGCCAGGACGAGCAGGAGAAAGAGCACTTCGCCCAGCATTTCGCTTGCCATCGCGCCGCGGAATACGTTTTCCGCGCTGAGGACCTTTGCCGCTGTCGCAGTGGGATCGCCCGGCACGATGAGCCCCGGAACATACAGCAAGGGGAAGCCGGCGGCGGCTGCGCTCGTCAGGTAGAAGACGCCGGCGATCCTTGCCGCTTTGCGGGACGGAACCATGTCGCGCCTCCTGGCATGACAGTACCGCTCAGCAGGCCGCGTGGAAATGAAAATCGGAAATATGCAGCTTAATGTCGCGGTTGCCTGGACGGGCACTATTGCAGGGGAATGCGAAACAGGTTTCGCCGCGTGGTTTCCTTTATGGCAGCGTAGCTGGTGCTATCGATTCCCGCCGCAACCGCGGCCGGAATCATCACCGCGCCTCGTATGTGTAGCCCATCCTGAGCGGATGCTAGGCCTGCAGGGGGAAAGTCCGCGAAGGGGCGGTCCGGCTTTACGGGAATTGCCAGCGCGTCGTCCCGAGCGGTATTCAGGCGGACAAATAAATAATCTCGGTTCGGCGACCAGAAGACGTCACACCAGTCCACGCAGACATTTGCCGTTGCGCTGCCGTCGAGCGCAAACGCCCTGGTCGAAACGGAATGCTCTTCATCATTGCCGGGCATGGCCGCGATAACCCAGTTGCCATTCGGTGAAACCCTCTCGGCCTCTAAGATTGGATTGACCAGCGCCTTGCGGCGATTGCTGCCGTCCGCGTTCATGCGATAGAGAAAGTTGGAGCCGTTTTCGCTGCCGCGGACAAGCAATTCTCCGTCAGGCAGAAACTCAGGCGCATCCAGGACAACATCGGCGGAAATGCGGACCGGCGATGTGCGGCGGCTCGCCGGCACAATCCACAACGCCGGGTGGCCAGCCGTGTCGGCCACCGTGTATGCAATTTTCCTGCCGTCGCGGGAGACCGCGTAGTCGTCGATGGAAATTCCCGGCAGCACCGCCTGGGTGGCGCCGTCCGCCAGGCTGCGCGACCACAACTCGTTCGCGTTCGTCTGGCCATTCTGCAGGATGTAGTAGAGCGTCTGCCCATCGGCCGAGTAGCGCGGCGACACCGTGTTGCCTTCCGCGGAGACCTGGTGTTCGCCGCCTGCGTCGTGCAGCCACACGGCAGTGTCCGTGGTTCCGACGGAGGTGATGAGCGACTTGCCGTCGGCGGCCATCGCGATGCCTTCCTGGGTGGTCGGCCCGAAGGTGAGCTGCTCCGGCTGGCCGCCGGGAAAAGCCTGGCGCCAGATGTGCGATTCGGAACGGCCGGCGGTGACGTAGACATACCGGCCATCCGGAGACCACGCGCCGGAAAGACAGGCGCGGCCCGGCGGCCCGACAACCTTGGCGTCGCCACCGCCTTGAAAGGGAGCAACGCGGCACGGCACAATGTCGCCGCGATTATCCATTTGAACGATCAGGACAGACTCGCCATCCGGCGACAGGTAGGAATGGTGCACCATGCTGCGCTCACCGGCCGGAACGTAGACATTGCGGCTGTCGCCGCGGCCGAGGTCAGTGGTGACAAGCACCATGTGGAAGCCCTGCTGCAATTCAGAGAACAGCAGCCGCTTGCCGCCATCAATCCAGGACACCGACGAAGAGTTTGGCAGAAACATCTTTGGCTGCCCGCCGAGTACGGGAACTTCCCAGGTGTCCCACGGTTCGTACACGCTGTACGCGAGGGATGCATTGTCAGGCGTAAAGACGGGCGCCAGCTTGCCGCGATCGTCATGGGTGAGCTGCACCGGCTCACCGCCCGGGAGGAGCTTGACGTACAGGTCGCCCTCGGTGAGAAAGGAGCTGCTGCCGCGGATGAATGCCAGCATGCGGCCGTCGGACGAGAGCGCCGGGTAGACGACGGAGTCCGTGAAAAAAGTGAGCTGCTCCCACTGGCTGCTGGCGATTGGCTTTGCCGGCTGTGAGCCGCGGACCAGGAAATATCCAACACCGGCGGCGGTGAGCAGCACAACGGCCGCGAGCAAGCCGTAGAGCGGGCGATTCGATTTCGCCGGCTCCGCAGCCTTCGCGGGCGAACGTCTGCCGCTGCTGGCGCGCTCCGGCACGGCAGAGGCGTCCCAACTCAGGCGCCCACTGTCGCGCCGCATCCGCTTGAGGTCTGCGCGGAGGTCGGCGGCATGCTGGTAGCGCAGCGTGCGGTCTTTCTCGAGAGCTTTTTCGATCACGCGCTCCAGCTCGGCCGGAACATCCGGCTTCAGCCGCACCGGCGGTACAGGGTCGCGGTTCAGAATGGCCTCGCACGTGACAGCGGAGGTGTCGCCGCGGAATGGCTGCGTGCCGGTCGCCATTTCGTACAGCACCGCGCCGAAAGAGAACAGGTCGGTGCGCGCGTCAAGTTCCTTGCCACGGACCTGCTCCGGCGACATGTAACCGACGGTGCCCAGAACCGCGCCGGCGTTGGTCTTGTAGTCGGGGACTGCGGTTTCGTCTGCGGCGCTGCCGTGCGCGAAATCTGAAACGCTCGCCAGTCCGAAGTCGAGGATCTTGGCGCCGTGCTTGGTTACGAAAATATTGGCGGGCTTGATGTCGCGATGCACAACGCCGGCCGAGTGCGCCGCGTCCAGCGCGTCCGTGATTTCGATGGCCAGCGGCAGCAGCTCGCCCATCTCCATTGCCTTGCCGGCGATGCGTCGGCCAAGAGTCACGCCGTCGAGGAATTCCATGGCGATGAACGGGTGCCCGTCGTCCTCGCCGATCTCGTAGATGGTGCAGATGTGCGGATGGTTGAGCATGGAGGCGGCGCGCGCCTCACGCTGAAAACGCGCAAGCACTTCCGGCTCATGCGCCATGTTTTCGGCGAGAAACTTCAGCGCGACGAAGCGGTGCAGCGAAAGGTCTTCCGCCTTGTAGACAACGCCCATCCCGCCGCCGCCGAGTTTTTCGATGATGCGGTAGCGGGAGATTGTCTTGCCGATCATGCTCTAGAGCTTACCTGTCTCTTGCCACCACGAAGTCCGCAAGAAAAACCAGTGCGCGCTTGTAGTCGCTGGACGGCAGAAACTCCAGGCAGGCGCGGGCGGATTCCGCATAGGTGATTGCCGCGGCCATGGCGTAGTCAATGGAGCCGTAGCGCTCGACGATCTCCAGAATTTCAGCATGAGACACCCGTGCGAAGCTGCGATCGGCCAGCACCATGCGGATTTTCTCGCGCTCCGCTCCGGTGCCCTGCTCCAGTGCGTGGATAACAGCCAGCGTCGCCTTGCCTTCGCGCAGGTCGCTGGCGACGGGCTTGCCGAGGACGGATTCATCCGCCGTCAGGTCCAGCACGTCGTCCACAATCTGGAACGCGAGCCCGACGTGGCGGCCGAAGTCCCCGAGCATGGTTTCTGCTTCGTCGGACGACATGCCGGCGGGCAGCGCGAAGTTGTCGTTCGTCAACGCGAGAGTTGCGCCAAGCCGCATGCAGACCCGGAACAGGCAAGCCGTCTTGCGATAGATAAGGTCGAAATATTCCTGCTCGTTGATGAGGTGGCCGAGCTTCTCCATTTGCAGCAGTTCGCCTTCCACCATTTTCTGCGTCAGGCCGATGAGCAGGTCAAGGATGTGGAAGTTGCGCTGCTCCAGCGCGACGCGGAACGCCTGCATGTACAGCCAGTCGCCGGTGAGGACGCAGCGCGAGTTGCCGAACGTTGTGTTGGCGCTCGGGCGGCCGCGGCGCGTGCGCGCGTCGTCGATGATGTCGTCGTGGACGAGCGTGGCGGTGTGGATCATTTCGACGACCGCGCCAAGCGCGAGCGATGCACTGCCCTCATAACCCATGGCGTGCGCGGCCAGCAGGAGCAGCGAAGGCCGGATGCGCTTCCCGCCGCCTTCGCGCAGATAGCTGCTGATTTCCGTGATTGTTCCGACGCTTGAAACCGATGCTGCTTCGAACTCGCGCTCGATGGCCGCCAGATCGTCATGCAGGAGCGCGAACACTTCATGCGCGGTTGCGGTGGCCAGCGGCGTCACGGAAACCCTCCCGGCGGTTAGTTGTTGCGGTAGTTGGTGAACTGCGTGTCGATGCCGAAATCCTTGCCCTTGATCAGCGCGATGACCTGCTGCAGTGTGTCGCGGTCTTTGCCGCTGACGCGCACCGTCTCGCCCTGAATGGAAGCGTTGACCCTGGCTTTGGAATCCTTGATGGCCTTGACGATCTCTTTCGCCTTTTCGCCGGGAATGCCCTGCTGCAGCGTTATCTTTTGCCGTACAGAACTGCCGCTGGCTTCCTCGAGCTTTTCGAACTTCAGGTTCTTGAGCGAGATGCCGCGCTTGACCAGCTTCTGCGACAGGATTTCCTTGACGGCGTCGAGTTTGTATTCATCGCTGGAAGCGAGCTGAATTTCCTTATCGCCCTCGAGCTTGATTTCTGACTTGGTGTTCTTCAGGTCAAAGCGCGCGTGCACTTCCTTGGTCGCCTGGTCTACGGCGTTGCGCACTTCCTGGATATCGAGCTTGCTGACAATGTCGAACGAATTCTCTGCTGCCATGTCTTTATGCTACCTCGCGGGCCCTGGAGAAGAAGCGGTAGAAGTTTTCTGTTGTGACGGCGCGAATGTGTTCCGGGGTGGTTCTGCGTTCCGCGGCAATCGTCTCCGCCGCGCGAACCACGTAGGCGGGCTCATTGCGCTTGCCGCGAAAGGGAACGGGCGCCAGGAAGGGAGCGTCGGTTTCGATCAGGAAACGGTCTTCCGGAATTGCGGCACTTACAGCGCGAATGTCGGCCGCTTTGGGAAACGTGATGTTGGTCGCGAAGCTGATCATGAAGCCGATGGCCAGCGCGCGCTGTGCGTGTTCCAGGGTGCCGGTAAAGCAGTGCAGCACGCCGCCGAGGTTGTACCGGGCCCACCCGGTTTCAAGCACGGAAAGCGTATCGTCCCAGGCGTTGGTGGAGTCCTGTGATGGCCGGCAGTGAATGATGATCGGCAGTCCGGCTTCCGCGGCAATTCGCATTTGTGCGGCGAAGACCTCGCGCTGCTGTTCGCGCGGCGAATTGTCATAGAAGTAGTCGAGGCCGATTTCCCCGACGGCGAGCATGTGCCCGCGTTCGAGCAGACGCTTCAGGTCTTCCGACACGGCGTCGTTCCACTGCGAAGCGTCGTGCGGATGAACGCCCGCGGTTGCGAAGATGCGCGGCACTCCGGCGCGGCCTTCGTATTGCCCGGCGAGATCGGCGGCACGATGCATGGTCGCCGCGCCGTCGCCGATTCCGATCGAGAGAATGGCTTCCACCCCGGCTGCATGCGCGCGTTCGAGCATCGCGTGACGGTCTTCGTCGTACCGCGGCGAGTCGAGGTGCGCGTGCGAATCGATCATCGCTACTTGAGGCGCGCGCCGAGCTCGATGTCTTCGGCAAACGTGGCAAGCACGGGCTTGCCGCCTTCCACGGATGCCGCAAGCAGCATGCCCTGCGATTCAAGGCCGCGCATTTTGCGCGGGGCGAGGTTGGCGACGATGACAATCCTGCGGCCGATGAGCGATTCCGGCGCGTAGTGCTCCGCAATGCCGGCCAGGATCTGGCGCTGCTCATACCCGAGGTCGACTTCCAGGCGCAGCAGCTTGTCGGCTTTGGGTACGCGCTCGGCAACCTTGATTTGCGCGACGCGCAACTCGACCTTGGTGAAGTCCTCGATGCTGATGGTCTGCACGCCTGCGGGGACCTGGCTTTGGGCCGGCGTCGCGGGCGCAGTTTCCGCTTTCGGCGGCGCGGGTGAGGCTGGCACGGTGCCTTCAGCAACGTTCGGTTCGGCGGACGATGAGTAGCTTGACGCCAACTGGGCCGCGGGCGGAGTCGCCAGCGCGCCGCTCGGGTCCGCCGGATTGCGCGGGGAGTGCGGATTACCCGACTGCGCGTCTGTGGAATGCTCCGCCGGCTCAGCTGCCGGCTTCGGATTGTTCTGTTCTTCCATGGTCTGCATCCTTGTCACTGCATCTTTTTCGGCGCGCGGGTAGACAGGCCCGAGCGCGCCAAGCTTTGTGCCGGGCTCCAGTCCCCCCCAGCGAATGTTTTTGAGGTCGGCCTGTGCGATATCGCCGAGACCAAGTTGCTCCCAGACCTTTGCCGTTCCTTCTGGAAGGATTGGATGCGCGAGAGCGGTGATGATGCGGATCGCTTCCGCCGCGGAACCCAGCACCTGCGATAACTTCTCACGAGCCTCGGGGGACGCATCCGCGGCAACTTTCCACGGCTGCTCGCGCGTCAAGTAGCCGTCTGTTATTGACACCAGGCTCCAGATGTTTTCCAGCGCCTCTGTGAACCGTAATTCCGCAATCGCTCGCGATATCTGCACCGGCGTCACGCCCAATGTCGCATCGAGCGGCGCGGAAGCGCCATACTCCGGCGCAATCCCGTCAAAATATTTTGCAATCATCGCGAGCGTTCGGCTGGCGAGATTGCCGTAGCCGTTGGCGAGGTCGGCGTTGTAGCGCTGCACCAGCGCGTCAAAGCTGAAGCTGCCGTCCTGGCCGAACGGAATCTCGCGCAGCAGGAAATAGCGCAGCGCGTCGGAGCCGAGAACTTCCAGCACGGTTTCCGCGCGCACAATGTTGCCACGCGACTTTGACATTTTCGACTGCTCGAACAGCAGCCAGCCGTGGGCCACAATCTGCTTTGGCAGCGGCAGGCCGGCGGCAATCAAAAACGCGGGCCAGTACACGCAGTGGAAGCGCGAAATCTCCTTGCCGATGATGTGCAGGTCGGCCGGCCAGTACCTGGCAAACTTGCCGGCGTTGTCAGAACCCCAGCCAAGCGCGGTAATGTAGTTTGCCAGCGCGTCGAGCCATACATAGATGATGTGCTTCTCATCGCCCGGAACGGGGACGCCCCAGTCGAAGCTGGTGCGCGAGACGCTGAGGTCGCGAAGGCCGCCGCGCACGAAACTCAAGACCTCGTTGCGACGCGTCTCCGGCTCAATGCGAAATTGACCTTCGCGCGGCGCGGCGCCGTCCCGCTGCGGCTGGTAAATGCGCTCGTCGAGAATGCGCTCAAATGCCGAGAGCTTGAAGTAATAGTTTTCTTCGCTGACTGTCTCGGTCAGGCGGCCGCAGTCCGGGCAGAACGTTCCCGGCGGGCCGTCCACGTAGAGTTCGTCAAACACGCAGTATTGCCCGGTGTAGCTTCCCTTGTAGATGAAGCCGCGGTCGCGCAGGAGCGCGAAGAGCTTCTGTGCGCCGCGCTGGTGACGCGGCTCCGTGGTGCGGATGAAGTCGTCATATGTCAGCCGCATCCGGTCCCACAGGCCGCGGAATTCTGCCGCGACTTCATCGGTGAACTGCTGTGGCGATTCGCCGCGCGCCCTGGCGCTGCGCTGGATTTTCTGCCCATGCTCATCGGTTCCGGTCAGGAACCACACGTCCTCGCCCTGCGTGCGGTGGAAGCGCGCGAGCACGTCGGCGACGACTGTCGTGTAGGTGTGCCCGAGGTGCGGGCGCGCATTCACGTAATAGATCGGCGTGGTGAGGTAATAGGGCTTGGGATGCATGCGGCGAACGAATGTTGATTGTATCGTTCGCCGCGCCTGGCTACGGGACCAGCAGCACCTTGCCGCTGATTCTGTGTGCTTCGAACTGGCGTTGCGCCTCCGCTGCCTCGGCAAGCGGAAAACGCGCGCCGATGGGAACTGTGAACTCCCCGCGGGCAACGTCCTCGGCCAGTTCGCGCATGCGTTGACGGTCCGGCTGCGCCATCATCAGCGCGACGCGGATGTCGGGGAAGTCATCCGCATTCTTCGGCGGCCCGACGAGGCTGCCGTACACGCCGCCGCCCTTGATGGTCTTCATAAACTCCATGCTCAGGTCTCCGCCCACGGTATCGGCAACGGCGTCCATACCGCGAATGGTGTTCAGGCGGTCAATGTGATCGATGGCCACGACGTCGTCCACACCCAACTCGCGTGCTTCCTCTTTTTGCGAAAGTCTGACGCCGGCAATGACGCGCGCGCCGAGCTTCCTGGCCACATGCACAGCGACTCTCCCCACGCTGCCGACCGCGCCGGTGATTAACACGGACTGCCCGGGCTTGAGTTGAATGGCACGTTCTATGAGCTGCGATCCGGTAGCAAGCACCAGCGGCAGGGAAGCTGCGGTCTCAAAATCCATGCCGTCGGGAATGGTGTTGTATTCCGTGTGCTTTACGCAGACGTACTCCGCGTAAGTGTGGCTGGTGAGCGCCATCACACGGTCGCCGGGTTTGACGTCTGTGCACTGCGAGCCGACAGCGGAAACTTCTCCGGCGACATCGCGGCCCAGGATGGTTGGCGGAAAGACCGGAATACGGTCCTTTGCCGATCCGCTGCGAATCTTGTAGTCAACCGGGTTTACGGAGATCGCCCTGCTGCGAATCAACACTTCATCGCCCTTCGGCTCCGGCGTCGGCACTTCCTTCATGACGAGCACTTCCGGGCCGCCGAATTTTTCAAACACAACTGCCTTCATGGTTCTTGCTCCTCACCCGGTGAGATGCGCTTTCCACGGTGCAAGGCATGAGCTGGCGGAATGCGTTGTTACACTTGACTTCACTTCCTGCCTCAGAGGTTTCCTGCTTTGTATCTGCAATTTCAGCGTGCCCTGGTGGAGCGCGTGCAGCAGCTTCTCGCCGGGCTCTACGGCCTGGCGGACACGCATGTGCTCGTCGAGCAGCCCCCTCGCGTGGAGTTGGGGGACTATGCGCTGCCGGTCGCGTTTGAACTTGCGCGCACGCTGCGCAAGGCTCCGCGCAAGATTGCAGAAGAAATGGTTGCGGCGCTGGGCGCGTCCCTGCCGGATGGATTTGCGTCCGTCGAGATAGCCGGGGCTGGGTATATCAATGCAAAGCTGGACCGGTCGTTGGCGATTGCCGCAGCAGCGCGCGGCGGCGAAGACGACGCACCCGCCAGCGCAGGCGGTGATCGCGTCATCATCGAACACACGTCCATCAATCCCAACAAGGCCGCGCATATCGGACACCTGCGCAACGCCATCCTGGGCGACACGTTCGTGCGGCTGCTCAAGGCCGATGGCGCGGAAATCTCCGTGCAGAATTACATCGACAACACCGGCGTGCAGGTTGCGGACGTTGTCGTCGCGCTGCAGCAACTCGAAGGCCGCAACCTGGAAGGTGTCCGCGCGCTGCTTGCCGACCTTCGCGACGCAGGCGAGCGCATCGATTTTTATCTGTGGGATCTGTATGCGCGCGTGTCGCAGTGGTACGACGCCGACCCGGAGCAGGCTGCGGCGCGCAAACAGCTTCGCCGCGATGCCCTGCATGCGCTCGAAACGGGCGGCAACGAGACCGCGGACATCGCCGAAATGGTTGCAACGGCAGTTTTGCATCGCCACCTGGAAACCATGGAGCGCCTGGGTATCGAATACGATTTCCTGCC
Organism: uncultured Acidobacteriaceae bacterium; assembly: GCA_963848685.1. Taxonomy (GTDB): domain Bacteria; phylum Acidobacteriota; class Terriglobia; order Terriglobales; family Acidobacteriaceae; genus CAWKED01. The sequence continues at coordinate 45,119 of CAWKED010000002.1, forward strand.
GCGCGAGAGCGATATTCTTCAGCTGCATTTCTGGGACGCGGCGTTCGAGGAGATGAAACGGAAGGGTGTGCTGTATCTAGAGCAGCAGGGCAAGAACGCCGGCTGCTGGGTGATGCGCCGCGCAGGCACTGAAGGAGCGGCGGCAGATGGCGCGCCGGATGAAGAGGCCAAGGTCATCGTGCGCTCAAACGGCACCGTGACCTACGTTGGCAAGGACATTGCGTACCACCTCTGGAAGTTCGGCCTGCTGCCTGGCAAGGACTTTGGTTACAGGCTTTTCCATGAATACGGCGACGGCCGCGCGGCGTGGATTTCCGCGCGTGAGGGCGAGCCGACGCATCCGCATTTCGGTGATGCAGCGTCAATCTACAACGTGATTGACGCGCGCCAGGCCGACCCGCAGAACAACGTTCGCGAAGCCATCCGCGGCATGGGCTATACGCCGCAGGCGGAAAATTATCACCATTTCAGTTACGCCATGGTGGCGCTTACGCCGCGCTGTGCGGCTGAGCTTGGCTACACGCTTAGCGAAGAAGACAGCCAGCGGCCATTTGTCGAGGTTTCCGGGCGCAAGGGCTTCGGCGTCAAGGCAGACGATTTGATCGACAAACTGATTGCCGCCGCCAGGTCGGAAGTTGCGTCCCGGCATCCCGAGCTTTCGCATGCGGAACAGTGTGAAATCTCGGAGGCGATCGCGATTGGCGCACTCCGGTATTACATGCTGCGCTACACGCGGAATTCCATGATTGCGTTCGATTTCGCCGATGCGTTGAGTTTTGAGGGCGAGACCGGACCCTATGCGCAGTACGCCGCCGTGCGCGCCGCGAATATCTTCCGCAAGGCCGGGACGACCGAGGCGGAGTCTATCCGAGCGTTGCAGGCAGGCGATGTCACGGATGTCCCGGACGATATCTGGGAGCTTTGGCTGCTTTCCGCGAAGCTGGCGCTGGTGCGCGAGCAGTGCGTGAAATCGGAAGAGCCGGCGTATCTCGCAAAGTACATCTTCGAGACGGCGCAGCGGTTCAACAACTTCTATCACCGGCACCACATCCTGACGGAAGAAGACGAGGCCCGAAAGCGATTGCTGCTCGCGACAGCCTCGGCCGCGCGCGGCGCGATCGTAGCCGGCCTGGGGTTGCTTGGCGTAAGCGTCCCGGCAGTTATGTAGGCTTCGCCATACAAAACTCACGCAGGGGGAGCACAGCAACGCGACCCAGACCTGACGGCTTCTCATTCCATGAGGAGAAATGTGCAATGGCAAACGTAAGTGGCAAGCGCGTCGCAATTCTGGCGACAGATGGTTTTGAACAGGCGGAATTGCTTGAGCCGAAGGAGGCGCTGGTTGCGGCCGGCGTGGACGTGACCGTCATCGCGCCGTCTGAGGGCCCGGCAAAGACGCAGAGTTCCGGCAAGATCAAGGCATGGGACAAGACCGACTGGGGCAAGACGATTGACGCCGACGCCAGGCTTGAGGACAGCGATGCGGCGAGCTTCGACATGCTGGTTTTGCCGGGCGGCGTCATGAATCCGGACAAGCTGAGGCAGTGCAAGAACGCGGTATCGTTTGTGAAAAAGTTTGTCGACGCGGGCAAGCCGGTCGCCGCAATCTGTCACGGCCCGTGGACGCTGATTGAAGCGGGAGCCGTGCGCGGCAAGCAGATGACAAGCTGGCCATCGCTGCAGACGGACCTTCGCAACGCCGGCGCGAACTGGGTGGATGAAACGGTGGTCGAAGACAACGGCCTGATCACCAGCCGCAAGCCGGACGACATTCCCGCATTCAATGAGGCGATTCTGCGCACGCTTTCGAGCGGCGCAAAGCCGTCGCAAGCGGAGAGTTCACAGAAGCTGCGCAAAGCTTCGTGATCTGTCGGCAGGTATCGCAAAGCCCCGGTTTCCCCGGGGCTTTTGTTCCGCTACGGCAAAGCGTAATAACCGAAGGCCGTGCGCACTTTCACGCCGGGGCGGTTGACCTTAACCTCAAGCTTGTGGAAGACCGGACGCTCGGTCCCGCGTTGTGGTGTTATTTCCAGTGAATACGTTCGGTCCGCGTCCGCCGCGGCAGTGGCTATGTAGCTCGTCAAGTCGTTCGTCGGCTGAAAAGCCAGGCCTCCGCTGTGCACGGCAAACACCGGCAGCCCGAGATTGCCGAACGCGGAGCTTCTCTCCGCAGCAACGGGCTTGAGGAAAGACTCGTACAGGGTGTTCCGCAAGTCTGCGGATTCTGCCGCGCTTTGCGCATTGACGTGATAAACGGTGATGTCGGATCGTTGCAGTCGCGTTGTCAGGGCCACAACGGCGCCGAACATCGTTCGCTGGTCGTTGCGTGTATAGAACTGGTTGGGCAAATCGAGCAGCGGCCAGCCTGGACTGATCCAGATCATCAACTTATGTCCGGGGCGGTCGGCTTCGTTTTCCGCGAGCTGTTCCAGGCCGTGCAGCGAGATGCCGAGACGATCTTCCGCGCCGTAGAATCCGGCCGACCGGCTGATCGCACGCAATGGACCGGCGTTGCTGCTGACGGCTGCGGCGAGTTGTGCGGAGTCGGTTGTCGAAGCAGCAACCTGCTGCACGCCGCTGTCTGTAAGCAACTGGATGGAGACAGGCACGCCGAGCGTTCCGCCTGCCTGGCGGAGGAATTTCACGACCTGGTCGCGAACATAGGCAGTCTGCGAGAACGGCTGGTTGACGGCGTCAATGACAAGGATGATGCGATCGGTACCGTTCGCGCCGGGTGCGCGAAATCCCGTGAACGGAACGGGCTGACCGTTATCGAATACGGTGAAATCAGACCCGGCAAGGCCCGCCACGGCGCGCCCGTTTGCATCCGTGACGGCAATGTTCAGCGTCAGCGCGCCGTCCTGCGCGGTGACCGGCGGGATCGGCTTATGCAGAACGACGGCCGCGGACGGCGGCGCTGAATTCTGCGCGATGTAGCCGGAATCGGCAACGCTGTTTTCGGTCGAGACGTCGAATCCCGGCGGAACCGTCTGGGCAGCGGCAAAGACGGCGAGGAGCGGTAGCAGCAGCGCTGCATGGCAGATTCGCATACCTGTGAGACGCCCGGTGACGCAAGAACGGCGCACAGGCAGCGAACTTCGTTTTATCTGGAGAGCAAGTCCTCCGGTCGCCGCGGCGACCTGCGGAACGACAACCCAATCCGCAAGCCGCCACGGGAATGACAACCAGAGAACAAATACCGCCACAGAACCTACGCGGTGTAGCTTTTCACCCACTCATAAATGCTGCGCACTGCGACGCCGCTCGGGCCCTTCGCAATCCACGGCCTGGCCGCTTCCACCCAGGCGACGCCGGCGATGTCAAGGTGGATCCACGGCGTGTCCTCGGCGAACTCCTTGAGGAACATGGCCGCCGTGATTGCGCCGCCCCAGCGGGAATCGCCCGTGTTCATGATGTCGGCAATGGAGCTGCGGATGTGTTCGCGGTAGTCATCCTCGGCGGGCAGTTCCCAGAACTTTTCGCCGCTGACCTTGAGGCCCTCCTTGAACTTCGCCAGCGATGCTTCGTCATTGGTGAACATACCCGCGTTGACCATGCCGAGCGCGACGACGCAGGCGCCGGTCAGGGTGGCCGCGTCAATCAGGTGCGTCGCGCCGAGCTGTTTTGCGTAGGCTATGCCGTCGGCAAGCACCAGGCGGCCTTCTGCGTCCGTATTCATAATTTCAATCGTCTTGCCGGACATCGCGGTCTGGATATCGCCCGGCTTCTGCGCCTTGCCGGACGGCATGTTTTCCGCCGCGCAGATGATGCCGATCACCTTCACGTCCGGCCGCATCAGCGCGATGGCGCGCATGGCTCCGGCCATGGCAGCGCCGCCGGCCATGTCGTATTTCATCTTCTCCATGCCCTCGGACGGCTTGATGGAGATGCCGCCCGTGTCGAACGTGATGCCCTTGCCGACGAGGCCCAGCACCGGCGCGCCTTTCTTCGGCGTGCGCTTCGGCTCATAGGTCATCACCATCATGGCGGGCGGCTCGTCGGAACCCTGCGCTACAGACAGGAACGCCCCCATGCCGAGTTCCCTGAGCTTCCTGGTTGAGTACACCTGGCACTCGAGCCCGACCTTCTTTGACATTTTCGCGACGCGCTCCCCGAAGATGGTTGGCGTCAGCTTGTTGCCGGGCTCATTGACCATTTCGCGGGCGAAGTTCTGGCTCTCGCCGAGGATGACGCCTTCTTCAAGAGCGCGGCGAAGGTCGCCCGACTTGGTGTTTGCCGCCAGAATTGTCACCGTGTCGAGGGACTTGTCCTCGCGGTCCGAGCGATAGGTGTCGGAGTCAAAATCGCCGACCAGTGCGCCCTCTGCCATGGCGCGGATGCATGGCCCCGGCGGCAGCAGGGAAGCGTCGCCTTCCGGCAGTGCAATCGCGATGTCGCGGATGTTCTTCGTCTTGGCAAAACGCACGGCGGTCCCGGCCCCCTTGCGCGCGTCGTGAACGCCGGCCGAGGAAGCCTTGCCGAGTCCGACGATCAGGAGGCGTTCGGCCGCCACGCCCGCAGGCGCATGCAACAGCAGAGTCTCCAGGGCAGTGGCCTTGAATTCGCCCGACGCAAGAACTTTCGCCACAGCTTTCTGGATTGCGGTATCACCGGTCAACAGCTTTGGCTGGGGCGAGAGCTTGGAAGTCTTGCCTGGCTTGCCGTCCGGCTTGGACGATGCGTCCGCCGCGAAGACAACCAGCAGCGGGGCGGAAACCGTATTTATAGCTTTGCTTTCAAGAGTTATCTTCATGTCATTCCTTTTCAAGCTACTTAATGGTCACAGGTGCCAGCGTGACGGTACTTGTTTTCAACAGAAATTCCACAACCAGATCGTCAGCTGCTGTTACGCCGTTTGCTGGCGGCTATCGCGGCTTTCGCTTCCCGGTCGGCTTCGCGTTTTCGTACGGTTTCCCGCTTGTCCCAATCCTGCTTGCCCTTGGCCACAGCCAATTCGCACTTCACCCGGCCGTGCTTGAAATAAAGCCGTGTAGGGATGAGCGTTAACCCCTTCTCCTGCGTCTTTGAAGAAAGTTTGCGCAACTCCTCCTTATGCAGAAGCAGCTTTCGAGTCCGTACGGCGTCGTGGTTTGCCGCATTCCCGTGGCTGTACGGGCCGATGTGCGCGTTCAGCAGGTAGGCCTGCCCGTCGCGCACCAGTCCGTAGGCGTCTTTCAGGTTGGCCTTGCCCTCGCGAATGGATTTGACTTCCGTGCCGCGCAGCATCAGTCCGGCCTCAAAGCGGTCGGTGAGGAAGTAGTTGTGGGCGGCGGCGCGGTTCTGGGCTGCGTCCCGCTCACCGCTGGCGACGGGGTCTCGCGGCTTGGGTTTCGCCGGTTTGGCTGGGATGGAAGCGGCGGTCGGCTGCGTAGTCTGGCGGGGCATTCCGGAGGCGAAAGCTCATGCTAGCACGCGGAATCCGCGACTCTTCTGCCCGCCGCGGTTTGTTATACTTGAGCAGGATTTCTGCCCCTTCCGCGCACGCGACGGCGTATCTCCGGCCGGAAGACATTGACCTCGAACATCCCTCCTGGAGCTTCATGACCCGCGGTTTTTCTGTCCTGCGCCGAGCCTGTGTCCTGTGTGCGCTTGCTGCTGTTTTCTGCCTGCTCGCGACGCCACTGCACGCCTCCGACAGCGCGAAGTCGTTGTTCAACAAGGGCCGGGACGCGGAAGCGCGGCAGGACTATGACGCTGCATACAGCTACTACAACCAAGCCTGGCTGAAGAGTCCCAAAGACGCGCGGTACAAGACTTCCGCGGCACGCATGCGGCCCGAGGCTGCGTTTGTCCACATCAAGATCGGCCGCAAGCTGAAGGATGACGGCGACATGACCGGAGCGGTCACGGAATTCCTTCGCGCGCTTTCCATTGACCCCTCGCTGGAAATCGCCAAGCAGGAGATCGACGCCATCCGTCGCAAGCAGAACGCGACGCCGCCGGTTGAGCTCAAGCCCGGCTCCGACGCCGGTGTGCAGCCGACCGAAGAGCAGCTTCTTGAGTCCGCCGAAGCTCCGGTTGAACTCAAGCCGATTTCAAACGAGCCGTTGACCATCCACGAAAACGAAGATTCGAAGCTTGTTTATCAGACGATCGGCAAGCTCGCGGGCCTGAATGTGCTGTTTGATTCCGACTACACGAGCAAGCGCGTGGAAGTCGACCTGACGAACACCACGCTCTACGACGCGTTGCGCATTGTCGGCGCGATCACCGGTACGTTCTGGAAGCCTGTAACGCCGAACACCATCTTCGTCGCGCAGGACAACCGTTCCAAGCGCAGCCAGCTGGAGCAGCAGGCGGTCCGCACGTTTTACCTGACGAACCCTTCGCAGCAGCAGGACCTGAACGACGTGCAGACCGCGCTGCGCAATGTCCTGGGCGAGGGCCCGAAGTTCTTCAACGTGCCCAGCCAGAACGCGATTGTCGGACGCGGCACGCCGGACCAGCTTTTACTGGCCGAGAAGATCATTGACGACCTGGACAAGCCGCGCGCCGAGGTTGAACTCGACATCGCGGTGATGGAAGTAAGCAAGGACAAGCTGCGTACGATTGGTATCCAGCTGCCGGGAACGGTCGGCTTTCAGCTGCAACCTTCAAACGCCAGCGCCACAAACAGCAGCGGCACCTGTACCGATGGCAGCACGAACTGCTCGACCACGGGCACGAACCTGACGCTGGACGATTTCCGCGGCCTGAATGCGACCAACTTTGCCGTCACCATTTCATCCGCAACCGCGAACCTGCTGCTGAGCGACAGTGACACCCGCATCCTGGAAGAGCCGCGCATCCGCGCCAGCGACAACCAGAAGGCGACGCTGAAGATTGGTTCGCGCATCCCGGTTGCGACCGGCAGCTACCAGACAAGCGCGGCCACGACGGCCGTCTCCGGACTTGTGAACACGCAGTTCCAGTACCTGGACATTGGCGTCAACGTTGAAGTTACGCCGACCGTGCACTACGACCGCGACGTCACGCTAAAGCTCAAGATTGAAGACCTGAGCGAGAACGGTTCGTCCACTATCTCCGGCGTGACGGAACCGATTATCGGCCAGCGCTCGATCGAGCACACCATTCGCCTGAAGGAAGGCGAGGCGAACATTCTCGGCGGCATCTTCTCCGATAACGATTCGCGGAGTGCCGGCGGCTGGCCCGGCATCGGAGAATTGCCGGTGCTCAAGTACCTGTTCAGCTCGCGTACGCATGAAGTGACGGACGACGAGATCGTTTTCGTCCTGATCCCTCACGTCGTCCGCGCGCATGAGTTGACACCGCTGAACCTGCGCACGATTGATACGGGAACCGGCAACACGGTTGAACTGCGTCACGCGTCGTTCCCCATCAGTTCACTGGACGGCAACGTCAGCGGGACGCCTATGCATGACACCCCCGCGAGCAGCGCGAGCCCTGCGGCGCTTCGTCCCGCGCAGCCCGGTGGCCCGATGCCTCCGACCGGCCCGGCGCCGTTTACGCCTGCGCATCCGGCGCCCGCGACGGTGGCGAATCCTGCGGCAGTCAACCTGACCGTGGACGCTCCTGTGACGCCCGAGAAGCCCGGCACGACATTCCAGGTCAAGGTCAACCTCGCCAACGGCAAGGACGTGTACTCCGTTCCGATGGAACTGCATTACGATCCCGCCAGGCTCACGCTGATCAACGTCGATTCCGGCGACCTGCTGGAGCGCGATGGCCAGGCCGTGGCGCTGGTGCATCGTGATGACGGCAACGGCAAGCTGGTGGTCAACGCCGCGCGTCCTCCGGGAGTAAAGGGAATCACCGGCAACGGTACGGTCTGCACGGCGACGTTTGTCGCCAAGACCCCCGGGGCTGCCACCATTTCCGTGACCAGCGCCATGCCGCGAGACAGCGCACAGCAGCCTATTCCCGCTACGTTGGGAGAGGCGACCGTGCAGATCCAGTAAGGGAAAATGGCTTCCTGTTCTCACATTCGGCCCACGGGACATGGGTTGCAGCGCCGCCGCCGCAATGAAGCCGGTCTGACGCTGGTCGAACTCATCGTTTCGGTTGCCATTCTCGGCGTGCTCGCCGTCATGGCAATCCCGGTCGCGAAATTCACCGTGCAGCGGCAGAAGGAGCGCGAGCTGCGCTACGACTTGTGGACGATGCGCGACGCCATTGACCATTACAAGGACCTGGCGGACCGCAATGCCTTCCAGACCAAGGTGGACAGCTTTGGTTATCCGCCGGACCTGGAAACGCTGGTCAAGGGCGTGGATGTGCAGGGGAAGAAAATCCGGTTTCTCCGCTCCATTCCGCGTGACCCGATGACGGGGACCACGGAGTGGGGCCTGCGTTCGATGCAGGACGAAGTGGATTCAGACTCCTGGGGCGGGCAGAATGTCTTCGACGTCTACACCAAATCCCAGGGCACAGGTCTGGACGGGACGAAGTATTCGACATGGTGAGAAACCTTCAGATTCGGCTGTCCAACGCGCGCGCCAGTCGCGGCCACCGGTCGCGCCTCGCGCAGGCGGGATTCACGCTGGTCGAGCTGCTTGTCGTGCTCAGCATCATCGTCATCCTGCTGGCGCTGGCCGTGCCCAAGTACACCCAGGCCATCAAATCTGCAAAGGAATCGTCCCTGCGCGAAGACCTCCAGGTCATGCGGCAGGCCATTGATTCCTACACGATGGACAAGCAGAAAGCGCCGCAATCTCTCGATGATCTGGTGGAAGCAGGCTACTTGCGCTCTGTTCCGAAGGACCCGATGACGCAGCGCAACGACACCTGGCAGACGACCACGGATGACAGCCTGCGCTCTCCCGACCAGACCGAGCCTGGCATCACGGACGTCCACAGCGGGAGCCAGGAAACGAGTGCGGACGGCAGCCAGTACAACACCTGGTGAGTGTCCTGCTTCAGACATAAGGATGGCCGAGCCCTACGTTGCTCTCGCGGTGCCTTCGGCCTTTGCTGAGGCAGCATTCCTCACCTACATGGCGCTGCAGCGCGCGCCTGTTTCGCGATCTGCGCCCGGCAGCGACGGTTCCGGCCTGCTGGCGGGGCGCTTCGTCTTTACTCGACTGGGCCAAAGCCAGGCTCCTCCGCTGCCGCTGGCGGCCTCGATTGCCGGCGCTGCCAGCCTGAGCGTGACGTGTGACGAAGCCCAGGGCAGCCTGATGCTGCGCATGGGCCTTTGCGACTTTGTCGTTCGGACCCTGGATGAATCGCTGCGCATTCTGAAAAACGAGATCCGCAAGAAGCAGCCGGTTTCCGTCTGCGTGACGGACGACTTTTCCTCCGTAGCCGGGGAGATGGCCGAGCGCGGCGTCGCACCGGACATCCTGGTCGAATTGCCCGGCGCGCCACTCGGAAATATTGCCCGGTCCGGCAAGGGAGCCCTGCTTGACCTGGCCGGGCCCCCTGAAGGACTGCCCGACGAAATTGTCAGGTGGTCCGGCCCCGGGCTGCTGCGTGTGGATGAAGCGGCAATCAGCATCCTGCCCCAGGCGGACCGCTTGCGCCGCCGGTGGATAAGCGCGTCGCCGCGGTATCTGCCGCGCATGCGTCCGCTGAAACATGTGTGCTCGATGGAGCGCGGCGAAGCAGCCGAATTTGTGAACGTGCTTTCCGGGCGGGTGATGGCGGGGGAAATCAACGGGCCGATCTGTGTTGAGGCGTACGGCGAAAGTTCCGTTCTTGGTGAGCAGGCTTAGGCCTGCGCCAGCCTATCCACCTGCGCCCAGATTTCATTCAGGCCGCGCCCGGTTTCCGCCGAGCAGGGCAGGATTGGATGGCCGAAAGCTTCCGTCAACAGCTTGAGTTGCTGTGTGCGCTTGTTGCCGGAGAGGCGGTCGGCCTTGGTGGCGACCAGCAGGACGGGACGCTGCCAGCGCCGCAGCGCATCCTGCAGGGCCAGGTCGCTCTGTTGCGGCGGGATGTTCATGTCGATCAGGCAGCAGCACAGGGCAAGTGTCTCGCGAAATTCGAGGTATGGCTCAATGAACGCGGGCCATTCCGACGAAATGGACTTTGAGATTTTCGCGTAGCCATAGCCCGGCAAGTCCGCAAACATAAGTTCCGGATTCCGCTCCGGTCTGGAGTGCAGGGAAAAAAAGTTGATGGCGCGGGTGCGTCCCGGCGTCGAGGAAACCTTTGCGGCTGCCGTGCGAAGCAGCGCGTTGATCAGCGAACTCTTGCCGACATTGGAGCGGCCAAGGAAAGCAATTTCCGGCGGACCCGGTTCCGGGAACTGCTCCGGGGAAAGCGCGGAGAGGAGAAACTTTGCGTGCCAGCGCATGCTTGGCAAATCTTACAGTGCTGCTGCGGCGAGCGTGACGAGGAAGCGGCCTTCGGGGTCAGTCCACTGCTGCGCGGCTCGAAAACCACCCGAATTCAGTAGCGACGCTACAGACTTGCGCGAAAACTTGTAACTGTTTTCGGTATGAATGCTCTCGCCGTTCGCGAAGTCGACGTCCAATTTCAGCGCCGGTATGGAAACACGCTGCCCGCCGCGGCTGACCAGGTGCATCTCCATCCGCGAAGCTTCGCGGTTCCAGCGGGCCTGGTGCGTGAAGCGATCCAGGTCGAAATCTGCGCCGAGTTCCGCGTTGATGCGCGCCAGCACGTTCTTGTTAAATGCGGCAGTGACTCCGGCCGCATCGTCATACGCGGCCAGCAACGTAGCTTCTTCCTTGCGCAGATCGGTGCCGAGCAGCAGGTGGTCGCCCGCGCGCAGTTCACCGCGCAACTGCTGCAGGACGTTCTTTGCGGCATCCGGCTCGAAGTTGCCGATGCTTGAGCCGATGTAGAGCGCCAGCCGGCGGCCGGAGGGACGCGGCAGGTTCTGATAGCCCTCGGTGTAGTCGGCGACCAGCGGCTGGACGCGCGCGCCGGGCAGAGATTCGCTCAAGGTGCCCACAGCTTCGTCCAGTGCCGAGGCGGAGACGTCAACCGGCTGATAGATCACTTCACCCTGGGCGCGGATCGCCGCGTCGAGAAGAATTCCGGTTTTTTCCGCCGTGCCGGCGCCGAGTTCAACAATGCTCAGGCGCTGGCCGCCACGCGCCGCACGGATGATCGCATCGGCGTTTGCCGCGAAGATGGAACGCTCCGCGCGGGTCAGGTAATACTCCGGCTGACGGGTAATTTCCTCAAACAACGCGGAGCCGTGTGCGTCATAAAAAAGCGCCGGGCAGAGAGTTTTCGGCTGCGCAGTCAGGCCGCGACGGACTTCGCTTGCGACAAATGACTCTTGAGCGCCGCCCTTGACGAGCACGAGGGCAGGCGCCTTGCGCGGCGTGAGGGGCCGCGGCTGTCTCTCCGGAATGGTTGGGTGCGCGCTCACGCTGTCCCGTCCTTCGCAAGCCGGATGCCGGAAAATTGCCAGCGGGTTGGCGCGTGGAAGAAATTCCGATAGGTCGCGCGCATGTGTCCGCTTGGCGTGACGACGGAGCCGCCGCGCAACACCATTTGCCCGCTCATGAATTTGCCGTTGTATTCGCCCAACGCTCCCTCCAGCGGTTTGAAGCCCGGATACGGCGTATACGCCGACTGCGTCCACTGCCACGCGCCGCCGTAAATCGACGGATGGCCGGTCGGATGCAGGCAGCCGAAACGCAGGCCGGCCGCGGTCAACACGCCAGCGTCCTTAACCGGCGCCTTACCGGCGGCGTGTTCCCACTCAAATTCTGAGGGCAGCCGTGCACCCGCCCAGCGCGCATACGCGTCCGCCTCAAAGTAGCTGACGTGGCAGACAGGCGTGTCAAGAAGTCCAGACAACGGAAGCAGGCCGTGCAGCGTGAATATGTGCCACGCACCCTCGTGCATCATCCAGTAGAGGGGGGCGCGCCATCCGTTGGCGGTGACGGCATCCCAGCCTTCCGAAAGCCACAGCTGCGCCTGTGCGTAGCCGCCGTCGTCGATGAAAGCCAGGAATTCGCGCACCGTGACGAGATGATTTGCGATGCGGTACGGTTCCAGGAAATAGCGGTGCCGCGGGGACTCGTTGTCGAATGCAAATCCTCGGCCGTCGTGCCCGATTGTGACCATGCCGCCATCCATGCTGCGCCAGAGCGGCTGCTCATCGCGCAATGCCGGTGGGAATTGGGGAAGCGGTCGCAGCGCGGGGTGCAGGGGGTTGGTCCACAGGGCATGTTTGATGTCGGTCGCGATCAGCTCCTGATGCTGCTGCTCGTGATGCAGCCCAATCTCGATGCGGTCGCGAATTTCCTCGGCTTCGACCTCGGGGCGCGCGTCGAGCGATGCGATCAGGTCCTGCATCGCCGCGTTAACAGTTTCGCGGTACGCCCTTATCGCATCGAGCGAAGGCCGCGAGAAGCTCGACCGCAAAGATTTCTCGGGATGCTCACCCAGGCTCTTGTAGTAGCTGTTAAAGAGCCATAGAAATTCCGGGTCAGGCGGAACGTAGTCAGGCGCGAACTCGCGCAGCAGGAACGTCTCGAAAAACCACGTGGTATGCGCCAGGTGCCATTTGACCGGACTTGCCTGCGGGCAAGACTGCACCATCTGGTCTTCGGGAGACAGCATCGCGGACCAGGTCTCAGTAAATTCGCGGACTGCGGCAAAGGCCTGGGCCAGCGAAACAGGTTCGCTGGACGCGGGTGAGGCGTAACAGTGCGCTTCCGTGGATACCATGGCCCCGTCTTGGATGCCGCTGGACACGCGTTCGGTTATACACCGGTCCGATAGAAGGAATCGGTCGCGGGGCGGGACATTCTTTGGACAGGGCGAAAAAGGGCTCAGGAGTGGCCGCTCAGCAGGCGTGCCAGTCCAAACGCAGCGCCGGCTGCCAGTCCGCCCACAAACAGCGTCTGCGCCGCACTGCGCAGCGCATTTGAGCCTGTGGCGCGGCCTTTCACGGCGCCGAATACCGCCAGCGCTGCCATCGTGATCACCACAGAAGCCTGCAGCGCGTGATGCACGTCAGGGAAGACGCTCGACAACATATAAGGAGCGAGCGGTATGAGTCCGCCGACAATGTAGGAGACCGCGATCGTGGCGGCAGATTGCGCGGCGCGCCAGCGCACCGGGGCTTCAAGGCCCAGCTCAAACCGCATCATGAAGTCCACCCAGGCTTTGGGATTGTCCTTGAGGGCTTTCAGCACAGGCGCCGCGCTTTGCCGCGAGACGCCATACTCCTCGAAAATTTCGTAGATTTCTTCTTCCTCGTCACGCGTTTTTTCCACGATCTCGCGCTCTTCGCGGGCGCGCTCGCTGCGGTAGAACTCCGCATCTCCGTGCGCGGCCAGGTAGCCGCCCAGACCCATCGCGATGGAACCGGCGGCAATTTCCGCCAGGCCGGCGAGCACGACCAGCCGCAGACCCGCAGCCGCGCCGGACAGGCCGGCCGCCAGCGCGAACGGCACGGTAAGACCGTCCGCCATGCCGATAACGACGTCCCGGACAAAGTCCGATGAGCGGAAGTGCGATTCATGGTGGTGGGGCGCCATTCTGGGCAGTGTAAAGGGTTCGCGCACCGCGAAACTGAATCGCAGGCCGCCGCGTCTATCCAGACATGCGCGAATGCATCCAACCGCGCGACCGGAAAAACCTATGAAACGTCTCGTCCCGCTCGTCCTTTTCTCGCTCGCATGCACCGCCGGGGCAGTTGCCCAGCGCGACAGCGCCAATCCAGGAGCGCGAGAGCTACCCGGTGGCGCGCGGGTGGCGGGTACGGTGACTGCGGTCAACGGCGATACGCTCACCGTGAAGACACTGGAAGGTGACCAGTACCAGGTAATGACCGGGCCGAACACACGCGTGACGCACGAGCGCGATCCCGGCAAGCTGGCCGACGTCAAGCCCGGCTACGGCGTGATGGCTTTCGGGCAGCCGGACGCGGCTTCTCCGCAGACGGTGCGCGCGGTCTTTATCGCCTATGAGACGTCTGCGGAAGTGCACGAGCGTGCCGCGACCTTCGGCAAGACCTGGATCGCGGGGCGCGTGAAATCCGTGAACGGAACCAGGCTGACGCTGAGCACCATGACGCCCGGCCAGACCGGCGAGCAGGAGCAAGTCATCCAGGTTGACGAGAACACTTCATTCAAGCGGGGGCGAGACAGCATCACGCTGGCGGACATTCATGCCGGCGACATGGTGATGGGCCAGGGGCAAGTGAAGGACGGGTTCTTTACGCCGACGACGCTGCAGGCGCGAACGCCCGGCGAACGCCGGCAGCATCCGGGGGGACCGCCTGCGACCGGCGCGAACGGCGGAGCGCAGCAACCGCCCCAAGGCAAGCAACTGCCGCCACCGCCGCCCACGCCAAAAATGTAACCGTATCCGCTCAATACACGACACAGGTCTTTAACGATGAGGAGCCGACGATTGCCGCCAGGCGCTTTCAGGAAGTCTTTTTTCTTCGCGGTCACGACGCTGCTGCTTGGCGGCGCTTTGCTGCTGTTGCCGGGGTTCGCGCATGCACAGGATGGCGGACCGCCGCCGGGCGGCGATGCAGGCGGACCTCCGCCCGGCCCGCCTCCGGGTGGCCCGCCGCCTGACGCGCAGCCGCAGCAGTCTTCGCCGCAGACGGCCAGGCCTGCAAAGCCGCAGGCGACGCAGCCCTCCACGCAAACGCCAGGTCCCGCCAACTCCAACGGTCCCGCCCAGGATGCCAACGGTGACTACGTTCTCCCCGCGGACAACGCTCCCGCCGCTGCGCCGGCGCCGGGCACGCCCGCGACGCTGGACGCGGCTGCCCAGCAGGCGCTCGCGGGTTTGAAGGACGGTGGAACCATTCGCGGACGCGTAACTGCCGGCGGCAAGGATGGGAAGGGCGGCACGCCGCTGCCCGGCGTCAGCGTAACGGCGACGAACAGTTTGACCGGCGACAAATACGCAACCGTGACGGACGTCTACGGAAACTACGGGCTCGCCATTCCAAAAAACGGCCGCTATGTAGTGCGCGCGGAACTGGCCGCCTTCGCCGCCGGCACCAAGGAAGTGTTGCTCAACGCTACGTCGCGGCAGGGCTCGGCGGACATCGGCATGGAGCTGGCGTCGCGCGTTTCACAGAGCGCAGGGACGGAAAACGCGGGCCTGTCCGCGATGGGCTTCAGTGGCCGGGGCACGCAATCTCTCAGCCTGAATTCGGCAGCGGCGGGGGCGCTGGCCGCAGGGTTCGGCAACCAGCAGGAGGCCGCGCTACCCAGCATCGGCGGCGCAGATTCGGGCGGCGACAGCGTTGCCGTGTCCGGCGCCAGTGGCTCGACCAGCGCGGGGTTCAACTTTGAGCAGGCGCGGCAGGGTTTTGAAGATCAGCGTGCGTTGCAGGGAACGACGGAATCAAGAAACGAGGGCGGCCGCGGGGGCCCCGGCGGCGGCAACATGGGCTTTGCATTTGGCGGCCCGGGACCCGGCGGTGGCGGACGCAGTTCGTTCCGGCGCTTCAATCCGAATTCGCCGCACGGCTCGATTGTGCTGGCTGCGCAAAATTCCGCCCTGAATGCGCGGGATTTTTCTGTCAACGGGACCGAGGAGCCGCAGCCTGATTACGGAAACCTTCGCTACGGCGGGGTTTACGTCGGACCCGTCATTCCCGGACTGCTGACTTCGACGAAGAACTTTCTGTTTCTCTCCGCGTTCGGCAATCACGGCTCAACACCGTTTGATCAATACGGGACGGTGCCGATTGCGGATGAACGCAACGGCTATTTTCCGACGGCGAGTTTCCCGGGCGGAATTTACATGCCGGGAACCAACACGCTCTATCCGGTCGTCAACTGCCCGACAGCGGGTGGCTCCTGTTACATGCTTCCCGGCGTGGACAAAGTCGCGGCGGCGTACTTGCAGGGCGCAAACCCGCTGATTCCGCTGCCGAACCAGAACGCAGATTCGAGCGGCCGAAACTATCGCCTGCTGACCAGCACAACGACGAACACGGACACAGTGGGCGCGCGATTCATCCGCACCTTCGGCAGCTCCGGCGGTGGCGGGATGCCGCTGCCGCCGTGGATGTCGAACCGCGCCGGCTCCAATGCATGGCGGCAGAATTTCAACGCCAACTTCAACTACAGTCACACCGGCTCGGACATCCTCACTCTCTATCCGGATTTTCGCGGCAAGGAGCAAGTCCACCAGGTCAGCGGCACGCTGGGCTACACGATCGGCAAGGGCAACTGGAACTGGAACCTGGGCGCGAGCGTGAACCGAAGCGACACGCAGGAAACAAATCCCTATACCAACGTCAACAACATCGCCGGAGCGCTTGGAATTCAGGGTGTCGGCCAGGTCCCGTTTTTCTATGGACTGCCGAGCGTGCAGTTCAACACGATCTCCAGTGGAAACGAGACGCAGGCGAACAACCGCGTCAACCAGGTTCTGGGTTTGAGCGACAACACGTCGTGGTCGAAGGGAAGCCACAATGTCCGCTTTGGCGGGGACATCAAGCGGATCAATCTGGACGTTATTGGTGGAGTCAACGCTACTGGCGCGTTCAGCTATACAGGTTTCGCGACGCAAGCCTGCAATGCGGTCACCGGCTCCTGCACGGGCGGAAGCGATCTGGCCGATTTCGAGGCCGGCTATCCGCAGCTCGCAAACGTGCAGACCGGCGGCGTCAGTGATGTGCAGAAGTTCTACTTTCGCGCAAATGTGATGGACGCCTATGTGCAGGACACCTGGCGGATGAGCCCATCGATTACGATTCTCGCCGGGATTCGTTACGAATACTTTTCCCCGTATTCGGAAAAGTTCGACCACATTGCGAACCTTGATCCGAACGCTGACTTTACGGACGTATCGGTGGTGCTGCCGCACCAGAACGGTTATCCGCGCCCGCTGGTGAATTCTGACCCGAACAATTTCGCGCCGCGGCTCGGCGTCGCGTGGAAGGCGCTGAAAAACACCGTTGTTCGCACCGGATACGGCGTGAACTACAACACGGCGCAGTATGGAGCGTTCATCCAGCGGCTTGGCTATCAGCCGCCCTTCGCGACAGCGGTCAACAATTCCCAGACGACGCCGGGCTTTACGACAGAGAACGGCCTGACCGCGAATGCCAGCTCGACGACATGCACGGTGACGCCATGCATCACCAACAATTACGCCGTGGATAAGAACTACCGGCTGGGCTACGTGCAGGTGTACAACCTCGACATTCAGCAGACATTGCCGAAGGGGATTGTGCTCAATGTTGGTTACAACGGTTCCAAGGGAACGGCGCTGGATGCCCTGCTGGCGCCGAACCGGCAGTTGAATGCCGGCCCGACGACGCCGAACGCGGAAGTCTTCAATTATGAAATCGCCGACGGCACATCGAGCTTTAATGCGCTGGCGGTGCGGCTGCGCAAGCGTTATCAGAACAATCTGTCGATCGGGCTTACCTACACGTATTCGCATTCGATTGACGATGCGTCTTCTGTTGGCGCTGGCTCACAAATCGTTGCGCAGGACCCGCGGAACCTGGTGGCTGACCGGGGCAATTCTTCTTTCGACCAGCGGCATGTAGCAAAGGGCGATTGGCTGTACCAGCTTCCGTTCGGGCCGAACGCCCGCTACCTGACAAACAACAACTGGGCTTCGCATGCGCTGGCCGGCATCCAGTGGTCGGGCGACTTCACGTTCTCGACCGGCACGCCGCTCAATCCGAGTTTTGCGGCGGCGGCGGCAGAAGCAGCCAGCGGCACGGTTGGCTCGCTGCGGCCGGACCGAGTGCCGGGAACCGGCATTCAGCCGCCAGGCGGGGTCTCGCAGTTGAACGAGTGGTTCAACACATCTGCGTTCGTCGCGCCGTGCGCGGGCACACCGCCCTCCTATACGAACTGCCATTTCGGCGATTCGGGCCGGTACTCCATTTTTGGGCCGGGGACGACGGTCGTCGACATGGCGCTATCGAAGTTCGTGCAGTTCGGCGATACCAAGTCGCTCGAGTTCCGCTTCCAGGCCAACAACGCGCTGAACATCGTGCAGTATGAGGACGTAGGCACGACGTTCGGCAACCCGTCTTTCGGCAAAGTGCTGTCTGCCCGCGCCATGCGGCAGGTCGTGCTGACGGCCCGGTACAGGTTCTGAGGGGGACGATGATGAAAAACAAGAGCAGATTCTCCGCTTCGCTCAGAATGACAACGCAGGTCGTGGCGGCGGCGCTGGTCGGCACGCTGCTTTTGCCGACGGGCGTCTTCGCCCAGCAGCAGTCGGCGCCGTCGCAGCCGGCTCCGGGCTCGACGGACATCGTGCAGCCGCAAGGGCCGCGGGATTTCACGCTGAAGGTCAACAGCGACCTTGTTCTGACCAATGTTGTCGTGCGCGATAAACGCACCGGCAAGGTCATGGAAGGGCTGAAAGCATCGGACTTCACGCTGCTCGAAAACGGCAAGCCGCAAAAAATCACGTCCTTCGATTTCGAAAACGTGGACCAGGTGGCCGCGCTCCAGGAACAGACCGTCAGCGGCAAGTCTTCCGCGCCGAATCTGCAGAATGCCGCGAGCGCTTTCGATCCGGAGACGCTCCGCAATCACCGCCTGATCGTCATGTTCTTCGACCTGACCTCGATGCAGTTTGAAGACGTGAAGCGTTCCGTAGACGCGGCGAAGAAGTTCATCAACACGCAGATGTCGCCGGCCGATCTTGTCGCGCTGATTTCGCTGGGCAATGCTGTGACGCTCGATCAGGATTTTTCCGCCGACAAGCCAATGCTGCTGCGCGCGCTTGACCGCTATACCGGCGCAGAGGGCGCAGGTTTTGCCAACGGCAGCGACGGCACGACGAATGGAACCGCCGACACCTCCGCCGACTACACCCCGGACGAGAGCGAATACAACGCCGTCAACACAGACCGCAAGCTCTACGCCATCGCTTCCATTGCGCAGTCTTTGTCGCGCATCACGCAGAAAAAGGCCCTGCTGTATTTTTCCGGAGGCCTGACCAAGACCGGCATCGAAAACCAGGCGAGCCTGCGGGCCGCGACCAATGCCGCCGTGCGCGGCAACATGTCGATTTACTCGGTGGATACGACGGGACTCGACGCGCTGCCGCCCGTGGGCGACGCAACAACCGGCAGCCTGCGTGGCTCCGCGGCATACAACGGCGTCGCCATGCAGAACCAGCTTGATGCAAATTTCCAGTCGCAGGAAACGCTCAGCTCGCTTTCGACCGATACCGGCGGCAAGGCGTTCTTCGATTCCAACGATTTCGCGCCCGCGTTTACGCAGCTCCAGAAAGACACGGCGGAGTATTACGTCCTCGGCTTCCACTCCACCAACCAGGCGCGGGACGGCGCTTTCCGCAAATTGACCATCAAGGTCAACAATCCGAACGCGAAGATCGAAGCCCGCCCCGGCTATTACGCGCCCGCGGACTTCAGGCATTCCAACAACTCCGATCGCGAGCGGCAGCTTGAGCAGGAGCTGGCCAGCGACCTGCCTTCTACAGATTTGCCTGTGTACATGCAGGCGCTCTATTTCCGCCTCGATAAAGACCGTTATTACACGCCGATTTCGCTGGTCGTTCCGGGCTCGGAGATTCCGTTCCAGACCAGCGGCAATCGCGACAAGGCGACGCTGGATGTCATCGGCGAAGTCAAGGATTCCGCCGGGCACAGTGTGGCGGATGCGCGCGACACGGTGAAGCTGGCGCTCGACCAATCGCAGCAGGCCCGTTCGCGCAACATCCAGTACACGACGGGATTCATGCTGGCGCCGGGCAAGTACCATGTGAAGTTTGTCGTGCGCGAAAACATTACCGGCAAGATGGGTTCGTTCGAGGCAGACATCGTCATTCCCGACCTGACGAAGTTGCCGCTGAAGATGAGTTCTGTTGTCCTGGCGAGCCAGCGTATTCCGGCCAGCAAGAAGGCCGGCGACGACCCGCTGATCCGCGACGGCCAGGAATGGGTGCCGAACGTCGCACACGTCTTCCGGCAGGACCAGCACCTGTATCTGCTGTACGAGGTCTACGACCCGAAAGGCAGCGCAGGCTCGCCGGCCAGCGCCGCGAAGGGCCGCAAGAAGCAGGAAGATGCTGCGTCCGCGGTGCCGGCGAGCGGCGTGAAGGTCCTGACTTCCATTGAATTCCTTAACGGCTCGCAGAAGGTGTTTGAAACCCCGGTCGTGCAGGCCACGCAGCTGAACGATCCGGGCAAGGACGCTGTCGCGTTCCAGCTCGACGTGCCGCTGGCCAGCATCAAGCCGGGACTGTACACGTGCCAGATCAACGTCATTGACGATTCGGCCGGTGCATACACATTCCCGCGGGTTGCCATGCTGGTGCGCGACGCGGCACCTGGGGCGCCCGCACCACCCGCCGCGGCTCCGGCGGCAGGCGCACAACCGTCCGGCGGCAGGTAAATCCCGCGGCCAGGACGTATGCTTTCGGCATGAAGTGCTTTGTACTGGCCGCCGCATTCCTGTCCGTCGCATCGCCTGCGCTTGCGCAGCAAACCCTACGCACGTCAGATTTTTCGGGCGATCTCGGCGCGCAAATCAATGCCGCGGACCAGAAGCTGGGGCCAGGCGCGGGTGTCATCGTGGTTGATCGCGCGGCGGAAGCGACAACGCCGGTCCAGTTATCGCAGGGCCACGGTCTGCGGTTGAATGCGGCTGCGACATTCGCGACCACGATCACGCTGGCCGGCAACAACGCTATCGAGTGCAGGCCCGGCGCGGGGAAATTCATTCTGAACCTCCCGCAGCCGACCGGGCATGGCAACTTCATGTCTGCGACCAGCACGCAGAAAATCACGGTGCAGCATTGCTCCATCTCCGCTTTGAATGCTGGGGGTGATTACATGTTCCTCCACGCCCACGGCGTTGACGGAGTCCGAATCGTGGATTGCCACAGCGATGACGTGCCACTCGTGTTTGTGGATTCCGCGGACCGTGACTACGCAAACCTGTCTGCGGCAAAGCAGTCGCACAACATTGTTGTGGACCACAATACTGTCGTCCTGAGTTCGCCCGGCTACATGCGTCACCAGGCGACGGGCGTCATGATTTATTTTGCAGCCAACAGCAAAGTCACGCACAACGAGTTTCGCGGCGGGGCGCACGGCGTGCAGTACTGGGGCAATGACAACATCCATAACAAGGCGTCGGGCGAGATTCTTCGCTGGGTCACCGACCTCGAGATCAGCGACAACGACTGCCATGACGTTCGCGGTTCCTGCTTCTGGGGGACGATGGGCGAACGCGTCCAGTTCCTGCGCAACCATGCAGAGAATTGCGGGGATGCATGTCTGGATGTTGAGTGGAGCAAGGACGTTGTTCTTGCCGACAATGACTCCACCGACGGTGGCAATGGAGCGATTGCACTGCTGAGCCGACAGGCAAACATCCGCATCTTGAACAACCGCATGACTGCAACGACCGCGAAATATCCGCTGTTTTCGCTGTTCAACAACGCCGTGGCGGCCGAAAAAGCAAGCGACGTCACGCTGGAAGGCAACGTCATGGTTTGCCGGGACACGCAGACCCCATGCCTTATCAAATACGAGAACACGCAGAACTTTTCCTTCGTCCACAACGAGGTGACGAATGGCATCATGAAGCCGGTCACGCTATGGCAGCAGGGAACGAAGATCCAGAACAACACGTTCACCTACACGTTGTCGGCGAGCGAACCGTTCTACGCAATTGATGGCGGCGGCCAGATTGCCGGCGCATATACCGACATTCAGAACAACACCATCCTGAGCAACGCGCGGCAGCCCGACGGGTCGGAGTGCATTCACATCACTTCCGTCGCGCCGCACCAGAAGCCGCCCGGAAACTATGTGGTGGAAGGGAACACCTGCGGCGGAAGTGACCCGTTTCCGGTCGCCCTGAGCATGACGAATGTCGGTCCGGTGGGTTCGCCTACATTCATGGTGCGCGGAAACCACTTCAGCGGAGCAATCCAGCACGCTGACCAAACGGGGCGCGCGCGCTTTTCCATCCAGCAGTGAGATGATGGAGCCCATGCTCCGCCGCCTCCTTCCCGCGCTGCTTCCAGTCTTCTGTGCCGCCCTTTCTGTTGCGGCGCCACTGCGTTTTGTCGTTAAGCTGCCGCCCGGCGACAGCCCCTTAACCGGGCGATTGATCGTTTGCGTCGAAAAGCCGGGGACGACGGCCAGGCCCGATCCCGACGACCGCCCATGCACGCAGATTGATGAAAGCTTCCGCTCGCAGCAGGGTTTCGCGGTCGATGTGAAGGCCGCCGCTCCGGGCAGCTCTGTGATGGTCGATGCATCGGCGTGGGGCTACCCGCTGCGTAACGTAAGCGATCTGCCGTCCGGCGACTATCGCGTCGAAGCCATTCTGAATCGCTATGAAGAGTTTCACCTAGCCGATGGCCGTGATCTATGGCTGCCCCCGGACCGCGGCGAAGGCCAGCACTGGAGTACGAAGCCTGGCAATCCGGCTTCGACGGTGCGTGAAGTTCACCTGGATGCAAGCAGTGGCGACGTGGCTATCACGCTCGACCATGCGTTGCCTCCTGTCGCGCCGGCTGATGCCGACACCAAAGAGCTGAAGCACATCACGATCCGAAGCGCGATGTTGAGCAGCTTCTGGGGACGCGATGTGAGTATTGGCGCGATGGTGCTGCTGCCCGCCGGGTTTGAAGAACATCCTGACGCGCGGTATCCGCTGGTTGTCTGGCAGGACCACTTCCAGGCCCATTTCCGCGTACCCGCGCGATGGCGCGACACCCCGCCTGCCGGATACAGGAACGCGTCGGAGAAATTTATGCAGCGCTGGTCCTACCGTTTTTATAACGACTGGATGTACGGAATTCTGCCGCACGTCATCCTGGTCGTGCTCGACCATCCGAATCCGTACTACGACGACAGCTACGCGGTGAATTCAGCAAACCTCGGGCCCTACGGCGACGCCATCACGCAGGAAGTGATTCCTGAAATCGAGCGGCGGTATCGCGGTATCGGCCAGGGGTGGGCCCGTGGCACACTCGGCGGATCCACAGGCGGGTGGGAGGCGCTGGCTTCACAGATTTTCTATCCGGATTTCTACAACGGGGCGTGGGGACTTTGTCCTGACCCGGTGGATTTTCACGCCTACCAGGTCACCAATCTCTACGACGACACGAACGCGTACTTCCGCAGCGGACCGTTCGGCAAGACGATGACGCCGAGCGACCGGGAAGATGACGGAGACGTGACCGCGACCATGGAGCAGGTGAATGCTTACGAGCAACTGCTCGGCACACATGGCCGCTCAACGGAACAGTACGACATCTGGCAGGCGGTTTTTTCGCCACCGGGACCGGATGGGTATCCGCGCAATGTCTACAACCAGGTCACGGGCGTCATTGATAAACAGACCGTTGCCTACTGGCACGACCACTACGATCTCGACGCCATCCTGATGCGCGACTGGCCGACACTCGGGCCGAAGCTGGAAGGCAAGCTGCATATCGCCGTCGGGCTGAGCGACACATTTTACTTGAACAATGCCGTCCATCTCATGGAGCAGAACCTGAAGAAGACGCAGAACCCGCACTCCGACGCCACGTTCGACTACGGCATGTGGGCGCCACACTGTTACACCGGCGCGCTGCCTGACTGGGACCAGAGTCACGGGCTGGATGCTGAAGAACGCATTCTGCCACTGATGGTGGACCACATGCTCGCGACTGCTCCTGCCGGGGCCGACACAAAAAGCTGGCGTTACTAATTGCGCGCCCGAAGCGTCTGATACTCCAGTGATGACCATGCGCGGACTGATTGCCGCAATCGTGTGCGCGCTGCCGCTCGTCGCGGTCTCTTGTCTCGCGCAGGCCACGCCTCCGCAAAGCCCGCCTGTGCAGTCGCAGGAGTATCCCGACGCGCAGCCGGGCGCGGTCGGGGCGCCGCTGCGCGTGCAGACCACTCTGGTTACCGTGCCGACACTTGTGCGGGACAAGCATGGGGCGCATGTCTGGGCGCTTGACGCAGCCGATTTTTCCATTCGAGACAACGGTGTGCCGCAGCGCGTGCGGCTGGATGAGTCGCCGCTGCCGCCGGACCGCGCCATCGCGATTGTTGTCGAGGACAGCGACGAGACAGAACTTCTTTCGACGTCGCTGAACGGCGCGCTGGTGGATTTTCTCAACGCGCTGCCGGACGGCGACATTCCGGTGACCGTGCTGACTGCCGGAGCGCGGGTAAACGTTCATCTGCCGTTCACGTCGGACCGCGAGCAGGCAATCCGGAGCGTGCGCTATCTCACCACAGACCGGGACGCGGGCGGTCCGCAGATTCTGGACGGCGTGTACCGTGCGGCGGAACTGCTGCAGGCTGCGTATCCGAAGCGGCAGAAATTCATCCTGCTGGTCAGCGGACCGCACGACGGCGACAGCGCCGCAGCTCTCGGCGCGGGAATTGAGCGTGTCCAGGGATATTCGAAGAAGAAGCGCACTGCATGGAAGAGCGCGCATGAATCTGAAGAAGTGCTTGCCTACGTGGAAGCGAACAATATCGTCGTCGATGCGATCGAGATGCAGCGCGTCAAGCTGGGCATGAGCGATTACTGGCACGACATGGACCGCGCGGCGATTTCGCTCAACCTGTTCAGCCTGCTTGTTCACGCCGGGGACTGGGTGCGGAAAGATGTGCCGCGGCATCTTGCCGAAGCGACCGGCGGAGAAGTGCTCGCCGTTGGCCGGCGCGGCAAAATCAGCGGCGACGCGCTGCATATCGCGAACGATGTGCCGGCACTGTATGCGCTCAGTTTCACCCCGCAGAACCCGCTGCCCGGGCTGCACCGCATTCGCGTCGAAGTTCCCGGCCGCGCGGTGACGGTGCGCGCGCGCAACTTCTACTGGGCCGGTGGACAGCTGCCGGCTTCTCAGCCCGCGCCCGGCGATTAAGCCTTGAGGACCGGCTTGCCCTTGTCATTCAGTACAACCTGCCCCATCGCTACGCGGTGATCATGCGTGAAGAGCAGCAGCCATTCTTCCGGAATCGCGCGTTCATACAGGCGCTTGCGCTGCTCGATGCATGTCAGCGGAAACAAGTCGTAACCCATCACCCAGGTGATGTCGAGGTGCGCGCTTGTGGGAACCAGGTCGCCGATGTAACACGCATGTTTTCCGGCGGATTCAATATGGACAACCTGCATCTGGGCCGTGTGGCCGGGAAAGAGTTCAACGGAAATGCCCGGACAGATTTCCGCATTGCCATCGATCAGGGTCATCTGGCCGGAAGCTACAAGCGGATCGTAGTTTTCGGAAATGTAACTGACCTTGTCGCGTTCCAGCTGCTTGTGTCCGTGCTCCACTTCGCCTCGTTGGGCGAAGTACCGCGCGTTCGGAAACGTCGGCGAAATCGAACCGTCTTCACGCCTGGTCGTGTTCCAGCCGCAGTGGTCAAAATGCAGGTGCGTATTGATGACAATGTCGACATCGGCGGGGTCTATTCCGGCCGCGGCCAGAGACTTCGGCAGCCACTGCTTGTTGCCGTAGATCTCTTCGAGCTTTGGCGGAAGCTTGTTGCCGATGCCGGTCTCAATCAGCACTGTTTCGGAGCCGGTGCGCACGATCGCTGTATTGCAGCCGAGCAGGATGCGGTTTTGTGCATCAGCCGGCGCGCGCTTCTCCCACAACGGCTTCGGCACCACGCCGAACATGGCGCCGCCGTCGAGGTAGTACGTGCCGTCGGTGCAGATCGTGATGTCGAACTCACCCAGCTTCGTTTGGGCTCGAACTAGTTGCGCATCGTCCGCAATCATGGCTGCTTCGCGTCCCTCAGGTTCTGTTCAAAGTGGCGCACGATGCGGTCATACAGGTGCGTGCGGTCGGCGATACCGGCTATCGAGTGCGTCTTTCGCGGATAAAGCTGCAGGTCGTAGGGAATGTCGTGCTGGACCAATTCCTCGATGAACTGGATGGAGTTCTGCATGTGCACGTTGTCGTCGCCGGTACCGTGGACCAGCAGCAGTCGGCCGCTTAAATCTTTTGCAGAAGTGGTTACAGAGTCGTTGTTGTACTCGTCTGCTTCCTTGTCCGGCAGGCCCATGTAACGCTCCGTGTAGATGGAGTCATAGTTGCGCCAGTTCGTGACCGGCGCAACGGCAACGCCGGCGCGGAAGCGGTCCGAATGCGTCATTGCGTACAGGGTAAACGTGCCGCCCCAACTCCATCCCCACCAGCCCAGGCGCTTGGCGTCGAGTTGCGGATACTTTGCAAGCACCTGGTCAATCACCGCCTGCTGGTCCGCGAACTGGATCGGCCCGAAATTGCGATACGCCTTCCAGGCAAAATCGCGGCCCCGCATGCCCATGCCCTCGTTATCGGCATGCAATACTGCGAAGCCGCGCTCCGTCAGGAGCTGATCGAGAAAGATTCCCGGGTTGAAGCGGAACTCAACTTCCTGCGCGTGCGGGCCGCCGTAGGGATTGTTGATCAGCGGCACGCTGGCCGCAGACGTCGCGCTTTGAGGCATCAGCAGGGTCGCGTAGAGCGTGACGCCGTCCGGGGCCTTCAGCTCCATCTGCTGGGGTTCGCGCACGGTCAGCCCGGCCTCGACCTGTGGGCCGTGCCAGTACTGTTGGCACGCGCCCGCTGCCGTGCAGACGTTCATCGTGGGGGGAACGATAGTGTCGGAAGTTTCATCGGCGAACAACGCACCGTTCTCGGAAAAGGTCCCCTTGTTGAAGCCATGCGTCGTGGTGATTCTCTTCTGGCCGCTGCCATCGAGTTTCGCGGCGTAGACCTGCCGCTCGCGCGGGTCACTCTGGTTGGAGTTGTAGAAGACGAGGCCATGTGTTTCGTCCGCGCCTTCCATTTCATCTACGTCGTAGTCGCCTTTATCGAGCTCCCCGACAAGCGCTGGCTGCGCGGCCATGGGGTCGTTGGCGTCGAACCGGTACGCATAGATATGGTTGTGCCCGTCGCGCCAGCTGGTAAACAAAATCAGCGACGCGCGCTTGAGCAGCATGACGTCGTAGTTCTCGTCAAAAAACTTTTCGCAGGATTCCTCTATCGCCGGCTTTGCGTTGCCTGTGCGCGTGTCAGCAAACCAGATCGTGCGGTGCCGGTGATCGCGGGTCAGCGTTTCGATCCATAGGGTGTGCGCGTTCAGCCAGCCAAAGCGCGGAATGTAATCGTTGCCCGGGCTGAGCGGCAACTTGATCCAGCGTGTGGCCCCGCCATTCATGCCGACCACGCCAACGCGCACATCGGGATTCGGATCACCCGGCTGCGGGTAGCGCTGCTGGTCCGTGGTCGGGTGCGTCGGAATCCAGTCCACGATCGGGTAGAGCGGCACGCGCGCCTCGTTCGCCTGCAGGTATGCCAGGTTCTTCGAGTCCGGCGACCAGAAGTAGTTGCTGCGGACGTCAAGCTCTTCCTCGTAGACCCAGTCAACCTCGCCGTTGAGCAAGGACGGCTCTTTGGTGTTGCTCAGGTTGGTTTCCGGCGCGCCGTGCAGCGAGCGGATGAACAGATTGTGGTCTTTCACGTAGGAGACGTACTGGGCATCCGGGGAAAACTTCGGATCATCGCCGGAACCCGAGCCGGAGCTGGCGACATTTACACCTGTACCGTTCTGCAGGTTGTACACCCACAACTCGCCGCCCGCGTCGAACAGAATGTGGTTGGGATCCGGCGCGAAAACATAGCTTGCGGTCTCGTAGCGGTTACGATGGTCGCGGTCTTTCTCGCTGATCTGCGGATGCATGATGCTGTCCAGCTTGTCGTGCGAAACCAGCAGGCTGGTCCTGGCAGTGGCGGGATCCACGGCCATCAGGTTGTCGGTCGCCGGGTCAAGATAGGTCAACGTGCGATTGTCCGGTGACCAAATCGGCTCATTCGGCGATAACGCCACAGCGTAGCTTTGCCGCATCAGGTCGTCGACTTTCCAGGCGCGGTTTGTTGTGGTTTGTGCCTGGGCGGCGAGCAGTGTGGGCACGGCAAGAGACGCTACCGCGGCGGCGCGGATAAAGTTCAAACGAGACTCCTGTGCTGCGAAAACCGAGTGGGAAAAGTGTAGCAATACCTTACAGGGAGACGGCGGCGACCGCGTGCTAGTCTCAGACAAATGCACGAGCACATGCGGGTCTTAGTCGCGTTGCAACAAGCCGATCAGCGCATTCGAACGCTTGAAACGGAAATCACTGCACTGCCAAAGCGCGTGACCGCGGTCGAAGACCAGGTAAAAACCGCGCAACGCAATCTGGAAGCCAACGCCGCCGGCCAACGGGCAAAGGAAGCTGAACGCCGCCGCATGGAGAGCGACATCACGGACCTTCGTGGCAAGATCGCGAAGTATCGGGCACAGACCGACAGCGTTAAGACCAACGAGCAATACAAGGCGCTCCTGCACGAGATCGAGTTCGCCGAACATGAGATTGCCACGATCGAGACACGGGAATTGGAAAGCCTCGAACAGTCAGAGATTCTCGAAGGCGAGCAGTCGAAACTGGCAGAAACGCTCGCTTCCGCCAGGAAGGCGCTGGCGGATGAGCAGCATTACGTTCGCAGCGCCGCGGAAAAGCTGCATACCGAACTTGCGTCGCTGCGGGGGACGCGGAGCGGGTTCCGTTCCCAGGCTGGAGACGATTGGCTGGCCAGGTACGACAATCTTGCAAGAACGCGACGGACGGCCGTGGCGGAAGTGGTTGATGGTGAGTGCCAGGCCTGCCATATGCGGCTCCGCCCGCACCAGTGGAACCAGTTGCGGGCGGGCGAAGAGATGAAATGCGAGTCGTGCGGCCGCATGCTGTACTACGACGAAGCCCACGACACGGCTGTTGCGGCCAAGGCAGCGGGCCAGTGGGACGTTCCCTAGCGAACGACGCGGCCGAACGGCGCCGGCCCGGCAGTTCCAGTGGCCGCGGGGCGGAGACCGGGCGTTGCGCCGCTTCCGTTCGCAGCCCCGGCAGGCGCCGGAGTGCGCTGCGGCACGGTCGTGCGCGAGTTGGATCCGTTGTACGTCTGGGCCTGGACCGTCACGATGAGCGCGCAGCACTTTTCGCTGCCTGAGCAGCGGTAGGAGTGGGGCGTGCTGGCGTCGAAATAGACTGCGTCGCCTGCCGCCAGAACGCTCCGCGTCTCTCCGTGCTGCAATTCCAGGCAGCCCTGCGACACATACAGGAATTCATGTCCGGGATGCTGGTGCGTCTTGACCTCGGTCGGCTTCTTCAGCGGAATGAATTCCGCCAGATACGGGTCCACGCCCCGGTCAGGAACCAGGTAGCCGAGGCTTTCAAAGAAATACGTCGGGTCGTCGGTTCCGGTCTGGGGCAGCCGCAGGCGGTCGCTCTTGCGGTGCAGACGGAACAGGGTGTGGGCTTCCGGCTCGAAGAAGTAGGACAGGTCCTTGCTGAACACCATCGCGATGCGGGCCAGGTTGCGCAGGGTCGGGACCACGCGGCCGGTTTCCAGCTGCGACAGGAAGCTAGCCGACAGCCCGGTATGGCGCCCCAGCTCGACCAGCCCCATGGATTTCTTCAGGCGGAGCTTCTTGATGCGTTCGCCAATCTTCTTTTCGGAGATGAAGAGTTCTGCCGTGTCTGGATCAACCTGCTGCAACGGCAGGTGGGCCGGCGTTTCAATCGTGCTTGTCTTGGTTTCTGCGCGTTCCGCTGTTTCTACTGCTTTGGCCATTTGCATGCCCCCAGGGTCAAATCTGTTGAAACGACTTCAACGACTCTTACGATGCCATCAAGCTAACGAATGTTGGCCGCCTTCGGATGGGTAACCTCCGCCGCCCGACAGAAGTTGTTAACTCCTTTGTTAGGCTGGGACGCGGATGCCATTTCCTGCGCACCAACGATGGTCTGGACTGCTTGCTGCGACAGCGCTTGCGTGTGTAGTCGGATGCGGCCTGCCCGGTCCGCCGCTGCCGCCATCGCTGGAACTTCCGCAAAGTGTCGCGGACCTGACAGCCGGACGCTCCGGCAATCGAGTCCTGCTGCACTGGACAAACCCGGTAAACAATACGGACGGGACGGCGATCCGCCACCCCGTCACGGCAGAAATCTGCCGCCGCCAGGCTTCCCACCCGCAGTGCGAGGTCGTCGGGTCTGTGAGTGCTCCTCCGGGAAAGCAGCAGGATTTTGCCGATTCTCTGCCGCCGGAGCTGTTGGCCGGTAAGCCGGAAGTCCTCGCGTACAGCGTTCGCTTGAAGAAGCGCGGCGGAGCCACGGCCGGGGAAAGCAACATCGCCCGCGCGGCTTCCGGAAGTGCAACCGCGGCGATCTCGAACCTGCAAGCGGCCTATACGGCGGACGGCGTGGTCTTGTCATGGAACTCTGCCGCAAATGCTCCCGCGATGGTGCGAATCCATCGCCACCTGCTGCAGGGGCCGCCAAAAGCAGTCCCAGACCAGACGCTGGAAGTTGAATCAGCCGGTGATAGCGTGCTGGACGCTTCCGCTGAGCGGAACGCCCGCTACAGCTATACCGTGCAGCCATTCGTCCGGGAGCAGATGTCGGACGCGGCCGGCGCGCATTATCTCGAAATCGCAGGGCCTGCCCTGGGGCCGGTCGAAGTAACCACGCGGGACAGCTTTCCTCCAGCGCCTCCGCGGGGCCTGGCAGCCGTTGGGGGCATGGAGCAGGGCAGGCCATACGTTGACCTCAGTTGGGAGCCGAACGACGAGCCGGACCTCGCCGGATACAAAGTCATCCGCCGGAGCGCGAACGGGGCGGCGGAGACGGTCACGGCCTCGCCGATCGTCAGCACCACATTCCATGACAGCCATGTCGCTGCCGGCGGGTCGTACAGTTATCAAGTTGTGGCGATCGACACAAGCGGCAACCAGAGCGCGCCGTCGCTCCCGGTTTCGGAAACCGCGCCGCAGCCGTAGCATCTGACTTGGACCATGCCTATCTGCCGCATTTCTACTGACCAGGGCCCCCAATACGTTGCCGCGGAAATCCGCGATGGCGAGCCGTGGCTGACGCATATCGTTTCCTCTGCGGAAGAGGACCGCGTGCAGCCCTTTCATGAAGCGTTTAAGCCCGTCCCGATGCGCGACGCAGCACTGCTGCCGCCGGTCGTGCCGTCAAAAATCGTCTGCGTTGGCCGCAATTACCGCGATCACGCGGCTGAGCTCGGCAACGAAGTGCCGAAGGAGCCGCTGCTGTTTTTCAAGCCGCCATCGGCGTTACTGGCGCCGGCCGCAGCCATCCACCGCCCCGCGGTTTCCCAGCGCGTGGATTTTGAAGGCGAACTCGGCGTCGTGATTGGCAGGCGCTGCGTCTCGCTTGCGGACAGCGACGATGCCTGGCACTACGTGCGCGGGTTCACCTGCGTGAACGATGTCACCGCCCGCGACCTGCAGAAAACAGACGGTCAGTGGACGCGCGCCAAGGGCTTCGACACCTTTTGCCCGGTAGGCCCGTGGCTCGTCACGCCTGCCGAACTGGGCTTTTCCGCCACGGGAAAGCTGGAACTGGACCTGACCACCACTGTGAACGGCGAAGTGAAGCAGCGTGGCAACACGCGCGACCTCATCTTCGACATACCGTTTTTGCTGCGTTACATATCGAACATTATGACCCTGGTTCCGGGCGACCTGATTGCCACGGGAACGCCGGCAGGTGTCGGCCCGTTGGCGGCGGGAGACAGCGTGGAAGTCGCGATATCCGGCGTAGGAACGCTGCGAAACACGGTCCAATAGCGAAACCGCGCCGGAAGGCATCTAATAAACGAGACCCCGTCCGGAACGAAGCAGCAACGGGCTTCTGGTAAAGTTAGCCCGCAGACGTGAGGCCCAGGAGGAGATTTCTGATGGCACAGAACGAACTTGAGCAACTGAAGCAGTGGACATTCGTCGTGGCGGACACGGGCGACTTCGAGGCAATCCAGGAGTTCAAGCCGCAGGATTCGACGACGAACCCTTCGCTGATCACCACAGCCGTACAGATGGAACAGTACAAGCCCATCATGGATGACACGCTGAAGGCGGCCCGCAAAGAGCTGGGCGACAACGCCAGCGATAAAGACGTCGCGAACCTGGGGTTCAAGAACCTGGCGGTTGCCTTCGGGCTGAAAATCCTGAAGATTGTTCCGGGCCGCGTCTCGACCGAAGTGGACGCCCGCATCTCCTACGACAAGGAAAAGACGAAGGCGATGGCGCGGGAAATCATCGGCAAGTATGAGAAGGCCGGTGTCGGCCGTGATCGCGTGCTGATCAAGATTGCGTCCACATGGGAAGGCATCCAGGCCGCGCGCGACCTTGAGCAGGAAGGCATCCACTGCAACCTGACGCTGCTGTTCGGCCTGCACCAGGCGGTGGCCTGCGCGGAGGCGAAAGTGACTCTCATCTCGCCGTTCGTCGGCCGCATCCTGGATTGGTACAAGAAGGACACCGGCAAGGACTACCAGGGCGCCGATGACCCGGGCGTGCAATCCGTGACGACGATTTACAACTACTACAAGAAGTTTGGCTACAAGACGCAGGTGATGGGCGCGAGTTTCCGAAACATTGGGGAAATCGAACACCTCGCCGGCTGCGATCTTCTGACCATCAGCCCGCAGCTTCTGGGCGAGCTGTCAAAGAAGACGGACACGCTCGAACGCAGGCTGGACCCCGAAAAGGCGCGCCAGCAGAACATCGAAAAGATCGAGATGAACCAGGAGATCTTCGAGAAGATGCACAAGGAAGACCCCATGGCCAACGACAAGCTGACGGAAGGCATCAAGGGCTTCAGCGAGGCGCTGGAAAAGCTCGAAGGCATTCTCGCGAAGCGCCTGAGCGAGATCGAACAGCCGGCGGCGGTCGGCGCATAAAGCAGCATTAGGAAAGAAAAGGCAGCCAATCCTGGCTGCCTTTTCTCTTACGATCGACGGGAGCGACCAATACGTTCACTGTCGAATTGAGTGCGGCCGCCGAATCCAGGCTTCGAGAAATTGCGCTCGACGTGCCTATCAGGGACGCAGGTCGCGACAAAGACCTCAAACCCGCATTTTGCCGCTGCCAGACCCCCTGATTGATCGCATACGAAGTTTCACCGAAGCGAGTTACCGTAACTGCGATTTTGCATGCCGCGCGACAAAAAATGACGCCGTGAAAAGCTGCAGCCTTACAAAATGTAGCGGCTCAAATCATGGTTCTTCACGATGGAGGCCACCGCGGCCTGCACATACTCCGCGCTGATGGTTACGATTTTCTGGTTGCCGCGTTCTTCGAGCGGCACTGGCTGCGCGGGAGGCATCCCTGCGGTCAGGCGCCCGTTGCCGTTCGGCGGCTGCGGCGGCCAGGTCAACCGTCTGGGGTGTCGGATCATTCCGGATTCCCTTGGCCAGCTCAGGCGCGGCAAAGCTGATTTCGTCCAGCACGCGCTCCATGATGGTGTGCAGGCGCCGGGCGCCAATGTTTTCCGTCGATTCATTCACCCTGAACGCGAAGGTAGCAATCTCTTCGAGCGCCTCCTTGGTGAACTCCAGTTGCAGGCCTTCTGTTTCGAGCAGGGCCGTGTACTGCTTCACCAGTGAAGACTTCGGTTCGGTAAGGATGCGGATAAAATCCTGCACGGTCAACGACTGCAGCTCGACCCGGATAGGGAAGCGGCCCTGCAGCTCCGGAATGAGATCACTTGGCTTCGAGACATGAAATGCTCCGGCGGCGATGAACAGGATGTGGTCGGTCTTCACCATGCCGTAGCGGGTATTCACGGTTGTGCCTTCGACAATCGGCAGAATGTCGCGCTGCACGCCTTCGCGGCTGACGTCGGGGCCGTGGCCGCCTTCGCGGCCGGCGATCTTGTCAATCTCATCCAGAAAAACAATGCCGGACTGCTCCACGCGCTCGACCGCGGTCCGCGTCACCTGCTCCATGTCAATCAGGCGCTGCTCTTCTTCGGTGACGAGGTAGTCAAATGCCTCGCTGACTTTCATGGTGCGCTTCTTTGTGCGCTGGCCGAACAGGTTCGGCAGCATGTCCTTGAGGTTGATGTCCATTTCCTCGATGCCCTGGTTCGAAATGATCTCGAACTGTGGCGTATTGCGCTCGCGGACATCCATCTCGACGGTGCGGTCGTCCAGTTTGCCGTCCCGGAACTGCTGGCGAAGCTTCTCGCGCGTCCGCGTGGAACTCTCTTCCTGGCCGGGAGCGGGCGGCGGCAGAAGGACATTTGCCGCATTCGAGCCCGGCGGAACGGCGGGCGAAGGAACGGGCGGAAGCAGCAGGTCGAGCAGGCGTTCCTCGGCGTTGAGCTCGGCCTTGTCCTCGACCTCCTCCATTTTTTCTTCGCGGATCATGTCAATCGCGATTTCCACCAGGTCGCGGACAATGGATTCCACATCGCGGCCCACGTAGCCGACTTCGGTGAACTTGCTCGCTTCCACTTTCAGGAACGGAGAGTTGGCCAGCTTTGCGAGCCGGCGCGCGATTTCAGTCTTACCCACCCCGGTCGCGCCGATCATGATGATGTTCTTCGGCATGATTTCGTCGGCTAGCTCGGGGGAAAGCTTCTGCCGGCGCATGCGGTTGCGCAACGCAATCGATACCGCGCGCTTGGCCGCATGCTGGCCGATGACATGTTTGTCCAGCTCGGCAACAATCTGCCGCGGAGTCAGATCATCGAGAGCCAGTTCCTGTTCAGCGGCCGTGGAGGGTAGATAAATGGCCATCCTGCTACAAACTCCTTAACGAACAGACGGCGGTCGCCGTCACTGGGCCGCAAGCTCTTCCAGCGTGATCTGGCTGTTGGTGAAGATGCAGATGTCGGCGGCTATTGCGAGCGATTTCTCGGTGATTTCACGCGCGCTGAGCTGGGTGTTGTCCATCAGCGCCTTGGCGGCGGCGTGGGCAAAGCTGCCGCCACTGCCGATTGCGGCGATACCTTCGTCCGGCTCGATGACGTCGCCTGTGCCGGAAAGCAGGAACGTGTTGTCCTTGTCCGCGACGACGAGCAGGGCCTGCAGCGAGCGCAGCATCTTGTCGGTGCGCCAGTCTTTGGCGAGCTCGACAGCGGAACGCCCGAGGTTTCCCTGAAACTGTTCGAGCTTCGACTCAAAACGCGTGAACAGCGAGAAAGCGTCCGCGGTCGATCCCGCAAACCCGGCCAGCACCTTGTCCTGGTACAACCGCCGCAGCTTGCGCGCCTTGTGCTTGAACACGCTTTCGCCCATCGTCACCTGGCCGTCGGCGGCCATTACAACCTGCCCGTTACGGCGCACGCACAGAACCGTCGTCGAACGGATGCGCGGCGCCGTCTCAGAAGCCCGGGAATTGCCCGCAGTGTCGCTATGTGTACGATTTCGCCGCATGGAACATCTGAAAGTATAGCAACGCGATTGCAACAGACGCCGCGATAAGCTGAAAAGGAAGCGAGAGACGCCGCCGATGAACTCCCAACTCCTGCGAGAGCCCGCCGTGATTGGCACGGCTGCTGCCCTTGTCCTGCTGGCGGCGGGTACAGGCGCCTATTTTTCCCGGCGCAAACGGCCCACGCCGGAGGAGATCGAGAGAGCGCGCCGCGACTTTCTGTTCCTGAACGGCCGCATCATTGACGGCACGGTGCTGGATATTGATGAGCGCTTTTCCTCCGGTCCCGGCAAGTCTGTCGAATGCGTCGTTTTCTACAAGTACGAGATTGCCGGCGTGAGTTACGAGTCGTCGCAGGATGTATCGCAGCTGGACGCGCAGATGGCAGAGGCCACTTCCAAGCCCGGCTTCCCGGCAAGCGTGCGCTACGATCCGCACAATCCGATGAACTCCATTGTCCTGGCTGAGACCTGGAATGGACTTCGCCACAGCAGCACCGCCGTGGCGCGCATGGCGGGCCCGCGCGCCCAGCGTGAACTGCCGGCACAACCCGCGTAAGCGTCTTTTTCAAGAGAAGCGGCGCGCCTCGGTCAGAAGCGCGCCGCTTTCCCTTGGAGGAGGGATTTCTACCGTTGTGAGCCGGACGTGCCTGTGCCGGAGTTCATGTTGCCGTTGTTGCCTGAACTGCTTCCAGTGGTGCCGGTGCCTGAAGTGCCGGTGCCGGTCGTGCCTGTCTGCATGGAGCCGCTGGTGCCCGTCGCCGAACCTGTTGTCCCGGTCTGCATGGAGCCGGTCGTGCCGGTCGCAGAACCGGAGCCCGGCTGACCGTTGCTCATCGCCCCGCCCATGGAGCCGCTGGTTGAGCCGGTCATGCCATTGTTTGCGCCAGAGCTGTTCGTGCCGTTGGTGCCCATCGTGCCGCCGCTCATGGTTCCACCCATCGAGCCGGAAGTTCCGGCCGAGCCTGCGGCGCCGCCTGCGCCAGATGTTGCGCCGCCCGTCGCTGCGCCGCCGCTTCCACCTGAACCCGCGGCACCACCACCCGACTGCGCCATCGCAGCGGTGGTGCATGCCAATGCTCCTGACAGCACGATTGCTGCCATCGTCATTTTCTTCATTGCCAGTGACCTCATCCTGCCGCCGCGACGTGCAAAGCGGCGAGCGTGAAAATGGGATGCCGCCATCGCGCGGGAGGGAACTGCGGCTGGGTTGCGCGGCGGGCCCGCATGTTGAGCACATGAAGCGCAGAATGCTAAACTCGCAATTGCGCGCAAGCGTCGCAAAGCGCGATCAACTTCCTTTTCCGGGCGCATAACTCAGCGGTAGAGTGCCACCTTCACACGGTGGAAGTCGTAGGTTCGAATCCTGCTGTGCCCACCAATCACTCCCATGCATGGCGAAGGCGGGCCCGGAGCCCGCGGCGATTGATCCAGGCCCTTGGCGTGCTTAGCAATTCACTTGCGTCCGAATAGCCTCTCTTCTTCTGGAATATGAGCCCGGAGGAACTGTCGCAGAGTTGCGGCTTTACCACCGTAGGGGAAGGTGAAAGGATGATGGCCCGGAGAAACAATGGCGAAGTTCCTTTTCACGATGATGCTCGCGAACGACCTCGGCTTGCCCACACGTCTGGTGCCAATTGCACGAGAGCTCGCTGACTCCGGTCACGAAGTGGGCGTGTTCAACCCTGCGCCGGCCCCCTCGAAGCTGATTGCGGAGGCGGGCCTGCGTAACCTCCCCATGCCCTCGCGGGCTATGCCATCTCCGGTGATGGATTTGGCCCAGGCTGGGGCTGCATGGGATGTGGAGGAGTTCTTCGCGGCTCTGTATCTCGACGAAGAAACAACGCGAGAGGAGTTAGCGGTCTATATGGATGTGATTCGCGACTTCGATCCAGATGTTGTCGTCGATTCTTTCGGGCTGCTGACTTGTGTGGCCGCGCGCGCCCTCTCTGTACCATTGATAACAGTCCTGCAAGGCAATATTCATCCCGCCAGCGATGGATTCCTGTGGTGGAAGAAGGACCGTCCGGTAGATCTACCGAGCGCGGTCGCGTTGATCAACAGGCTTGCGTCCGAGAACGGAGTGGCACCCGTCGAGCGTTGCGCTGACTTCATGGCCGGTGACCTTTCGCTTATCCTCGGCACGCCTGAGACAGATCCCCTTCCGTCGGGCACGAACGTGGAGTATGTCGGACCCATTGTCTGGCAGCGCAGCGGTGACACTTTGCCTGGATGGGTGACCCGGCTCGATCCCGACAAGCCGATCGTTTGGGTCTACTCCGGCAATCCCAGGTATGCTCCGGTTCCCACTCCGATCGATTCAATCGTTGTTATTCGTGCAGCTATCGCTGCTCTCAAAGATGCGCCCGTACATGTGGTGCTGACGACCGGCTTCCAGGACCTCCCCGTGGAACTCGGAACCTTGCCACCAAACTTCTCTCATGCGCCCTACTTGCCAGGCAACGTTATGGCTGCCCAATGTGAACTGATGGTGCACCACGGCGGTCATGGTTCGGTGATGACCGGTTTGAAGGCCGGTACTCCGGCGGTAATCATGCCGACGATCACCGAACGGGAGAGCAATGCGCGACGTCTGGTGGCTCTAGGAGCGGGTGAGATCGTAATGCCGGTGGACGGCTTGAACGGAGAGAAGACGATCGACGCTAGCGAGTTTGAGGCTGCTGTACTCCGAGTGCTGAACGACCCGGCGTACCGCCGCTCAGCGCAGCGTGTCTCAGAATCGATGCAGGGGTACGGCGGGGCAAAGGCAGCCGCAGACAAGGTGGAGAAATTTGCGGCTGGGTTTCGCAAGTAACGGACAGTCGGTATTCGTAGGTTGACAATAGGGCTTGCGCCCATTCGTCGGTTTATGACAACAGGCTAATGCACGTTTCCAGGTCGATCTTCGCTCGAAACGCACATTGGTGATGATTTACTCGTTGACGACGCGCGGAAGATCGCAGTACGGAAGACCGGGGCCTCTGAATGGATCGCGGTCTGCCACCCGACCGGCTGGGGCGCTGGGGGTAGCAGTATGGGCACGAAGTCCACTGACATTGAGACAACGGCCTGCAGTTACCCTCGTTCTTAGAAAGGTTTCTATGGCATCCGGAAAGTGCGTCCGTTCCTGTTCCTATCGAAAGAGCAGCAAGTGCGACGAAGCAGTTAAAGAACTTCCTGAGCCGATACTTCTACTTGTGCATGTCACTGGTGATGGCCGCACTCGTGGTCTGGGGCTTCAGCCGTACGGTGGATGTCAGACTGCTGCATGCCAGCCCGCCAAAACCGGGCATCTTATGGTTTCACGGCGCCGTGTTCTCAGCCTGGGTCGTGCTGTTCATCGTGCAATCCGCCCTGGTACGCGTGCGCAAGGTCAGCCTCCACCGTGCACTGGGCTGGTTTGGCGCGGCGTTGGCTGCAACCATGTTCGTCTCTGGCATGGTGGTGTCGCCAGTGATGCTGCGTTTCGAGGCCATGCTCCACGGGCCACAGGTTAAAGCGTTCCTGTCGATTTTGTGGTGCGACATGATCCTCTTCGGCGCGTGCATGGCCCTGGCTGTTTATTTTCGCAAGCGGCCGCAGTATCATCGGCGCCTGGTTTTCATGGCTAGTTGCCAATTGATGCAAGCCGCCTTCGTCAGGCTTCCATACATTGGCATTCACAATCTGTTCTTTCCGGCGCTGGACGTACTGATCGTGGCTGGAATCTTGTGTGACGTCGTCGTCGAAGGCCAGGTCAACAAGGTTTATGTTTACGGATTCCCTGCGATGATTGTTTTTCAGGGATGGGCCACCTACCTAGCGCTCGGAAATCCTGATTGGTGGAAGGCGGCGACCCAGGCGATCGTAGGGGTATGAGATCGGCCGCGCGGCCTGTGTTCACCGATCCGGGCAACCAGACTCTCCACTGTTGACTTCAGGCCAAAGCACGTTTCCAGCCCGAGAACGTCTTTAAACGCACATTGGCGATTTTGCACCAATCCATAGGGGCTCCTTCCTAAAGCGCCTTTATCAGGAAGTAGCTTGCTGGTACTACCTAGTCGCATGTCAATGAGTGCTTTGCCTTTTCCAATGCGGGGTTCCGGGCCAATCACCGCCGCCCCGTCAATAACGAAGCGGTAATTGGCGAGTAGAAGACGATTCGCCATCAGGCGCGAATTGCAATGCGTTGTGTATCATCCGGGTTGGACCCGAAAGCAGTTGAGAATCCAACACTCGTTGCAGGGATGGAGGCCGTCACCATGGCAGACATAGCGCAGTCAAGAGATGCGAAGGTTCTGGATATCGAAAACACAGAGCGGTTATGGAATGACGCCATTCTGAGAAGGAATGTCGACTCTGCTGCAAGTTTTCTGGCGCCAGAATACAAATTAGTCATTGGGGTCGAGGGTCAATCTCTGCAGGTGATACCAAGGGAGCTTTGGCTCTCAGTGCTTCCCCGTTATGTAATCCATGGCCACAGAATTACGGATATGCATGTGTCTATCTGGAACGACCTTGCAGTCGTGACGCTCGCAATTACCCAAGATGCAGAGCCCCTGAATGAACGCGACATCAGTGGCGACTTTCTGATTACAGACATTTGGGTCCTTCGAAACGAGAAGTGGCTGGTTGCCGAACGTCATTCGTCCCGTCAGGAAAAAACTTCAGTTGCTGTGCGAGGAGCATTTAGAGCATTCGAGGAAAAACATTGAGATTCCAGGGTATTTCGGAAGCAGTAGTTTCGACTGGCGGTAACAGGCCAACGCAAATCATCGACAGGCTCTGGCGTGAAGCCCGTTTATGGGTAGATTTCGCTCGACTTCACCTCCCAATCAACTGGCGTTGATAGTCAGCGTCGTCGAAATGTCCTTTGGATTCGCCGATCAAGCTTGTTTTCCCAAACCGCCACTCCTCGTAGCCTCTGATGAAAACAGACCTACCCTTACCGCCTGGACCAGTGTTGGTTCCGATCAGCGTCCACTTGAATACCGCATCATGTCCGTGCATGCTTACGTCATCCAGGGAAACGACCATATCGGGAAACGCCGTCATGAAGGATTGCACTGCCGCTGTGATAGCCACACGGCCCTTCGATGGCGGCCCGCCGTTAATTTGAAGGGAGCCCTCTTCCTCGTAAAATGCAGCCACGCCTGCGGGGCTCCGACTGCACCAGGCAGCCGCATATCTCCTACCGAAGTCCTTTAGTTCATCTGCGTCCATGGGAACCTTACGCGACTGGGGAGGGCGAATGTGGGTACAGCCGAGTCCGTTGTGCCGATTGCGTGCGCCGCGAATGGCAGTCAAAGTTAAAAGGCGTTGCGCGTTTCCGCGGCGTGCCCATCCGGAGTCAGATCGAACCTCCGTGCGCCGGAATGTTGATGCCGAAGCTCCAGACCCAGGTGTCTCCGTGCCTGACGTAGAACGATGATGTCCAGACCGGGATGACGGGTTGACCAAAACAGCTTCCGTCCACGGTGGCATACAAGGTGAGGATTCCAAAATCCGGAGTGAACATTGTAGCCCGGGCATCGGCAAGCTGGAAGCTCTTGACGTCGCAGCCCCGCCCGGACCAGGCACTGATCGACTCGGCCCGCGTACCGATGTGCGTGCCGAAGATATCAATGAATTGGACCTCTTGTGGCATGAGAGCGTCGAGCCGTTTCGCGTCCCGGTCCTTCCACGCATCCCAGATCGCCTGTTCGCGGCCCAGCATCCCCTCCGTGTTGGCGTCATAGCTGACGGGCCGATCCCCTGCTGTTGCGTCCAAAGTTCGCTTGGGCAGCTTTGCGGGGTCAACGACGGGGTGGAGAAATTTGCAGCGGGGTTGCGGAAGTAGACAGTTGGTATTCGCAAACTTGAGCCCGCGGCGATTTCAGACCCGTCCGCCAATGGGAAAGGGCGGCGCGCGGCCGCCCTTCTTATTGTTAAAACAGACGATCAGTGCTGCATGGTGCACTTGCTGCTGTCGCCGCTCATCGTGCCTGTGCTCGAGTTAGTGCTGGTGCTCTTCTTCTTGTGCTTCTTCTTCATCGTGCTTGAGCTGTCATTGCTCATGGAGCCGTTCGAGCCGGACATGGTGCCGCTCTGCCCGCTGCTCATGGAACCGTTGCCGCCGCTCATCGTCCCGCTGTTGCCGGACTGGCCGCTGCTGCCGGACTGGCCGCTGCTGCCGCTGCCGGAAGACTGCGCGACAGCAGCCGTGCCCAGGGTGAGAATGGCGGAAAGCGCAATCGCTGTAACTTGAAGTTTCATCTATACCTCTCCTTTGCCCGCGGCCAAAAGAATTAGACCGTCCAGGGCGTGAACATAAGAAACCATGGATTGCAGAAATGTCCACCCCGCCCGGGCGTGAAGGCGCGGCATTTCACGAAACAGGTAAATTCCCGGCCGAATTGATATGCAGCAAAAAAAAGCGGCCGCGAACGGCCGCCGAAGGCATCGAGTGGAAGGGTCTAGCGCTTGGGCTGGACTGAAGAGGTATATTCGGCTGCCTGACCGGTAATCTGCGCCGTGCCGATGGTCATGCCGGCCGAGAAGCCGTTGTATTGAAATACGTTGTTGAGAAGCGCTGCCGTTTGTGGGGTCAGCTTCAGCTTCACGTTGGACAGGTTGAAGACGCCGCCGTTTTCCGGAATCGGCAGAACGGATCCGGCCTGGAAATTGAACAGCGGATAGAGTCCGTACACCTGGTTGTTGGCGCTGACGAGACCGTAGAGCTGCATGGGGGAACCGTTGCCGCCATTGACCAGCGCCAGGCTCCCGACTGTGACTACAAGGCTCAGGCTGCTTGACGTGAACGTGATGCCGCCTTTGTGAAAGGCCGTTCCGAGGCCAGTGCTGAGATCAATGCCGCCCGCGACGATTGGCACACTCAAGGTCGTTTCGGACTGATTGGACGTGAAAGTTGCGGGTGAAGCAGCCGAAACAGTGATGCCGCTGGTGATCAGATCGTTATAGAAAGTCGGGTCCAGGGCGATGGTTGTGGTCCCGTTCAGAATCTGCTGTGACTGCTGCGCCTGGGCCGAGGCCGGCGCCAGGCAGGCGAATCCGGCGCAAAATGCCGCCGTCAAAACTAAGTTCGTGCGCACCATGAGAGTTTCTCCAAGGGTTGAGGGGAATTGTTCGCCGCGCAGATAACTGCTTCGGTCTCGGAGATAGATGCGACTTGCGACTGCGAGATAGTTCGCTGCGTGCGTTCTCTATCCATAATGTCAACACTGCATTTCCAAAGAAGCAAAATTCGTCTTGCACGACGGCCGGGTGGCCGGCTTCGGGACTTTGCGGGCTGCGAAACGGAATGGAATACACTCATCGCATCTTTCCCATGACTGTCCGACACTGCGTGTCTTGTGGGGCCCTGTTGAACGGCACTGGAATCTGCGCGGCGTGTGACGCGGATTCCAGCGGGCCGACGCTGGCGGCAATTCCTGTCGAAAGCTCCAGTGGCCCGACACTTTTCGCTCCTCCAGCCAGCAATGGAAACCATGTGCCGCGCTCACCCGGGTCAGGCGACCGCTCTTCGCCCGGCGGGAGCACACACGGAGGCGTCCGCATGGCGCCGGGAACCCTGCTCGCCGGACGCTACCGGATCGTCGCGCAGATTGGGCGCGGCGGTATGGGCCATGTCTTCCGTGCAGAAGACCTGAAGCTGAATGAAACCGTCGCGCTAAAGTTCCTGCCGGAATCGCTCGCGAATGATCCTGTCTGGCTCGGCCGGTTCCTGGTTGAAGTGCGGACGGCACGGGAAGTTACTCACCCCAACGTTTGTCGCGTTCACGACATCGTGGAGACGAAAGATGAAGCCGGACGGCCACTCAATTTTCTGACCATGGAATATGTGGACGGCGAAAACCTTGCCGACCTCATACGCCGCTTCGGGCGTCTTCCCGACGACAAGGCGATGGAACTCGCCGGGCAGATCAGCGCGGCGCTTGCCGCCTCGCACGCCCGCGGCGTGCTGCATCGCGACATCAAGCCGGCGAACGTTCTCATCGACGGCCGCGGCAATGCAAAGCTGGCAGACTTTGGTTTGGCGCTGGGCAGCGGTTCTCTGGAGAGTGCCGAGGTTGCCGGGACGCCGGGATACATTGCTCCGGAGATGCTCCAGGGCGGGGCGGCCACCGGGCGCAGCGATCTCTATGCGTTGGGTCTCGTCCTGTATGAGCTGCTGACCGGCCGCCGCGCGATCAAGGACGGCAAGCCCAGCCTCGGCAGCATTCGCCAGTACGCGCCTGAAGTTCCAGCGGATGCCGAGTCCATGGTTCTCGCCTGTGCGGACCCTGACCCGGCCCGGCGTCCATCCAGCGCGGCGGAAGTCGCTGCGGTTTTCCCCCTGCGCAATGCGATGGAGGCCGCGCTCGCCCGCGGCGAAACGCCCAGCCCGGAGATGGTCGCCGACTCCGCGGACGAGACACCGATGCCACAGTGGCAGGCCTGGTCATGGGTCGCAGCGTGCGCGGTGGTGATCGTGTTGACGTGGTGCGCGGCGCGCTGGGGCGGCTATATCCAGGTGCTGCCGCCCACACTCAGCGCGCAGGAGATGGAGTTGCGGGCCAAATCCATCCTCGAGCAATCCGGCTACCCATCGCGGGACCTGCCGAGCAGGGCGGCCATCACAGAAAACTTCGACATGCTGGACTGGTACACGGCGAACGCAGGCCGCGATCTTCGGCGACGGTTCCAGGACGCCCCTCTCGGCTCTCTTGAACTGTCGTACTGGCAGTCGCAGACGGGCAATGTCATGCCGGACAATCCACTGCTTTCCGACGTTCTGGGGCAGCGGCTCCGGTCCGTGACCCTGGAGAACTCGCAATTTGCGGAAGTGGACAGCGCCGGTCACCTGCTCGCGCTGCGGTCCAATGCGACGCTGCCGGCGGCAAATGCGAGCGGCGTTGACTGGAACCAGGCCATCGGTTGGACGGGGCTGGACGCGGCATCGATCAAGCCGGCAGACCCGTCGTTCACGCCGCCCTCTTACGCCACGAGCAAGCGGTCCTGGATTGGAAGCTATCGCAGTAACCCGCAAATGGTCTTCCGTGTGAACGCCGCGGAAAATGCCGGCCGGATCAACTATCTCCAGCTGGAAGCGGCCCAGAATGCCCCGGAGAGCGGCTATAGCGAGCTTGGCGTGACGGCGAGCAACGTCTTTCAGGCGCTTGCGTTCGTGGTCTCTGTGCTGCTGGCAATCCTCAATCTTCGCAATGGCAAGGGTGACGTCCGGAGCGCGACACGGGCCGGGGTCATGCTGTTCCTTATCGGCATGGCGTACACCATCTGCGTAATGCCGCTCGGAGGCTCCCGCAGCGCGGATTACGTGTACTACTACATCACCACGACCGGCACGGCCCTGGTGGGCGGGTGTGTTCTGTGGCTCACCTATGTCGCAATCGAACCCCTGACCCGCCGCCGCCTGCCGCAATTGCTCATCGCCTCCTCGCTGCTGCTGCAGAACAAGTGGAAGAGCGCGCGCG
Source organism: uncultured Acidobacteriaceae bacterium (assembly GCA_963848685.1). Classification (GTDB taxonomy): domain Bacteria; phylum Acidobacteriota; class Terriglobia; order Terriglobales; family Acidobacteriaceae; genus CAWKED01. Next base: position 89,677 of record CAWKED010000002.1, read on the forward strand.
TCGGCAAGGAAATCCTTATCGGCCTCGTGTTGGGCTCATGCAGCGCACTCTGCTTCGAACTGCTGCACGTATTTTCGTGGCGATATGGCTATCGCGGCAGCCTGGATATTTTCCCAGCTCAAGGACTGCTCTCCATGCGCGCGGCCCTGGGAACGTTCGCAGCGGTCTCCTATGTCGGTATTGACCGCGTTGCCGAAATCGCCGTCATGCTCACGTTCTGCCTGATTGCGGTGCGAAGGCTCTGGCTTGCGGCGATAATCGTCGTCTGCTTTGCCGTATGGATGGGGAATACCCATGGTTCGCTGGCTGTGGGCGCCTCCATCGGCGTGCTTCTGTTCATTCCTGTCGTCGTCCTGATGGTGCGGCTGGGGATTGTGGCCAGCACATGCTTTTTCATCGGCAGCCAGTTTCTGGACACGTGTGCGTGGACCTACAGTTTGCGTTCGTGGCTCGCGCCGCATATGGCTCTGAACATCTTCGGATTGCTGGCCGCGACCTTCGTGGCCATGTGGCTGGCAACCGGCAGGCAGAACCCGTTCAGCGCGCTCAGGGTGGAGGTCTAACTTGGCAGCAACCACGGAACAGTGTCCCGCCTGCGGCAACGCAGTGAGCGGCGGCTATTGTCAGCATTGCGAACGCGACGGCAGCGCGCCCACAGTCTTCGCGCCGCGTCCTGACAGCTCGGGCGCACCGGCGGGGGCAGGCGTAGTCTCCGCGCCGGACGGAAATTCGCCACGAACGTCCGCCGGACTGCGCCCCGGCGGCGGGAATGCGTCGTCAGATTCCGGGCGTGGCGACAGCCTCGGGCTGGTCCCGGGAACGCTGCTGGCGTCGCGGTACCGCATTGTCGCGCCAATCGGCCGCGGCGGGATGGGACAGGTGTACCGCGCCGAAGACCTGAAGCTGGGCGAAACCGTCGCGCTGAAGTTTCTTCCGGAGTCGCTCGCCAACGACCCCGTCTGGCTCAACCGGTTTTTCCTGGAAGTCCGCACGGCGCGCGAAGTCACGCACCCCAACGTCTGCCGCGTCCACGACGTGGTGGAAACGACGGACGGGTCCGGCCATCCTCTCAATTTCCTGACGATGGAATATGTGGATGGCGAGAATCTCGCAGACCTGATCCGCCGCTTCGGGCGTCTGCCGACCGGGAAGGCCATGGAGATTGCCGCGCAGATTACGGCCGCGCTGGCGGCGGCGCATGCGCGTGGCGTGCTGCATCGCGATATCAAGCCGGCGAATGTATTGATTGACGGCCGCGGGCAGGCGAAGCTGGCGGATTTCGGGCTGGCGCTCGGCCGGGAAGCGGCCCCGGAAGCGGAGGTCGCCGGCACGCCGGGCTATATAGCTCCGGAATTGCTGCGCGGCCATGTCGCGACCGGACGCAGTGATTTGTATGCGCTCGGCCTGGTTCTGTACGAGCTGCTGACCGGCCGCCGTGCGGTGAAAGACGGCAAGCCGGTCACCGGCAGCATTCGCCAATATGCACCAGATGTTTCGCCGGAAGCTGAGCGCGCCGTGCTCGCCTGCGTTGAGCCAGATCCGGCAAAGCGTCCAGCCAGCGCTGCGGAGGTGGCTGAAGCTTTCCCCGTGCAGAACGCCTTGGAAGCCGCGCTTGCCCGCGGCGAGACGCCCAGCCCGGAGATGGTCGCGGAATCCGCTGACGAAGAGCCGATGCCGCTCTGGAAAGCTTGGACGCTGCTCGGCGGCATCTGCGCGGTCCTGCTTGTGACATGGGCGATCTCGAGTTATGGAGGATTTCTGCAATTCCTCCCTCCCGTGCTAAGCCCGGAGGAAATGGTGCAACAGGCGAAAGAGATCCTGCGCGACCAGGGCTTTCCCACCCGGAACGTCAATCGGGGTTCCTTTGTCGCGGAGAACTTCCCCATGCTGGACTGGTATTCCACTTCCGCAACGCGTGACCAGCGGACACAGTTCGCGCAGGCGCCGCAAGGCTCCCTGCTCGACACCTATCAGCAGTCTGCGACAGAAAGCCTGACACCAACGCACCTGACGATGAGCTTGCTTGGAGTGCCTCTAAAGCCACCCGCTTCGACCGGGATTCAATCTGTGCAACTGGACAGCAATGGGCATGTGCTGGATCTGCTGGCGGACCCTGTAGGGCTTCCGCCGCCGGCCGCAGGCTCCGCGGTGGATTGGAACAAACTTCTCGTCGCAACGGGAATGGATCCTTCCACAATCAAGCCGGCGAAGGCGGACTTTACTCCGCTCTTTCCGGAAACAGAACGGCACGCCTGGACTGGCTCCTATCCCGGCCATCCGGAATTCATATTTCCCATCGAAGCATCGGCATGGCAGGGACGCGTAACCCGTTTCGCCGTTCTGGGGTCGCCCTGGGCGATCCCTCACCTGGGCTACAACCGGTTTACCGAGATTGGCACTGACAGCTTCCAGTTTGCCGGCTTTGCGGTATCGGTATTGCTTGCCTTTGCCAATTTCCGCAATGGCAAAGGAGATCTGCGCAGCGCCACGCGATTGGCATCCTTGCTGTTCGTGTCTGTTGTGCTCTTTGGGCTGTTCGCCGTGCCGTTTTCCGCTGGCAATTTCGCCGACTGGCTGGGGGCCCTTTTCAGCACCGTGGCGACCGGCATGGTGGCGGCTGCACTGCTATGGCTCGCGTATGTGGCGGTGGAACCGTTGACACGCCGCCGCCTGCCAAGCCTCTTGCTCGCATCTTCGCTGCTGTTACAAAACCGTTGGAAGAGCCCGAGAATCGGAAAAGAGGTCCTCGTAGGCATGCTCCTGGGAGTTCTTAGTTCACTTTATTTTCAGGTGTGCCATGCCGCGCTTTGGCCCTTCTTCAAGACGGCCAGTCTGGATGTGTTTCCCGCAGCGGTACTGAATGGCGCCTCGTCGTTGGTTGCGGGCTGGTCCTTCAATTTCATGAATGCGCTGGGAACTGTAGCGGAAATTGCGGTCTTGTTTACTCTCCTGCTGGTGGTTGTGCGTCGGCCGTGGCTGGCCGCGATACTGCTCACCCCCGGAGTCATCTGGATTGCGGATGCGCGGGCCAACGTTTTTCTCGGCGCGGCGATTGCCCTGGGATTGTTTGCCCCCGTTGTGTATGTGCTGCTGCGGTATGGGGTGACTGCGGCGGCCATCGCCTTCTTCTTCAGCGAGTTTTCAGACGCCCTGCCGTGGACCCATTCGTGGTCTTCATGGCTGGTGCCTTATGTCGCCGCGGATATCGGCCTGATTCTTGTTGTCGCCGCGTTTGGCTTGTGGATTGCCATCGGCGCACGAAGCCCGTTTGGCCATTTCCGGCTGGAAGCTTGACTCGATGGGGTAGAGAAATCCGGTTACTCCCGGAAAACAGTTCCCCTGGCGGAGCCGGCACAGCGGCGTAGAATAGGAGGAGCATTCCGGGCTGCCGGCCGCCCGGAGCTTTTCCCGTCGGCGCGCGTCTAATCAGGTGTGTGTCGGCAGGGTTTCCGGCTGGCTGCAAAAGGGAGCAGGAGTGAATTCGAAGGTCAAAACCACGATTTTCTGGGTCTCCGTCGCGGGATGCATGATCCTGCTGTGGGCGTTTGTCGTTAAGTCCACCTCCGGCGCGCGCGATACGGAAGTTGCGTATTCCACGCTGATGAGCGACGTGAACAAAGGCCTGGTGCAGGACGCCACCATTACGGGCAACGAAGTCCGCGGCCACTATCGCGCCGACAAGGCCAAGCAGTTCCATTCCACGGTGCCGCAGAACTACACCGACCTGTCCAAGGCCATGCTGGACCACAATGTCGAGCTGACGGTCAAGAACGAGCAGTCGAATTCCATCTGGCCGCTGCTGATCAACTTCTCGCCCTTCCTGCTGCTGGGCGGCTACCTGTTCTTCATGATGCGGCAGATGCAGTCGGGCGGGAACAAGGCGCTGAGCTTCGGCAAGAGCCGGGCCCGCCTTCTCTCCATGCAGCAGAAGAAGATTACGTTCAAAGACGTGGCCGGCGTGGACGAAGCCAAGGAAGAGCTGCGCGAGATCATCGAGTTCCTGCGCGAGGCGCAGAAGTTCCAGAAGCTCGGCGGGCGCATCCCGAAGGGCGTGCTGCTGGTCGGGCCTCCGGGAACCGGCAAGACGCTGCTTGCCCGCGCTGTTGCCGGAGAAGCCAACGTACCGTTCTTCTCCATCTCGGGCTCTGACTTCGTGGAAATGTTTGTCGGCGTCGGCGCAAGCCGCGTCCGCGACCTGTTCGAGCAGGGCAAGAAGAACGCGCCGTGCATCATCTTTATCGACGAAATTGACGCAGTCGGCCGCCATCGCGGCGCCGGACTGGGCGGCGGCCACGACGAGCGCGAACAGACCCTGAACCAGCTCCTCGTCGAGATGGACGGCTTTGAATCGAACGAAGGCGTCATCCTCGTCGCCGCAACCAATCGTCCTGACGTGCTCGATCCCGCGCTGCTGCGCCCTGGCCGCTTTGACCGCCGCGTTGTCGTCGGACGCCCAGATGTTCGCGGCCGCGAGGAAGTTCTGCAGGTCCACGCCAAGAAAGTCCCGCTGGCCGATGATGTCGACCTTCGCGTGCTGGCCCGCGGAACACCGGGCTTCTCCGGCGCAGACCTGGCGAATATGGTCAACGAAGCCGCGCTCAACGCGGCGCGCGCCAATCGCAAGCATGTGCTGATGTATGACTTTGAAGTCGCCAAGGACAAGGTGATGATGGGCGCCGAGCGGCGTTCCATGCTGCTGACCGAGGACGACAAGCGCGACACCGCGTATCACGAGGCGGGACACGTCCTGGTGGCCGCCATGCGCGACCACGCGGACCCGTTGCACAAGGTGACGATCATCCCGCGCGGCATGGCGCTGGGTGTGACCATGCAGCTTCCGGAAAATGACAAGCACACGGTGACCAAGGACTATCTGGAGACGCAGCTCGCCATCCTGATGGGCGGCCGCTGCGCGGAAGAGATCTTCATGCACCGCATGACGACCGGCGCAGGCAATGACATTGAGCGCGCGACCGATCTCGCCCGCAAGATGGTCTGCGAATACGGGATGAGCAACATGGGCCCGCTGACCTTCGGCAAGAAGGAAGAGCAGATCTTCCTCGGGCGTGAGATTTCACAGCACCGCGATTTCTCTGAAGAGACGGCTCGGCAGATTGACGCCGAAGTCCGCGGCCTGGTGGATTCCGCCTACAAATCGGCGCACTCGATCCTGGAGGGGAACCCCGAAATCATGCATCGCCTGGCGACCGCCCTGCTCGAGCGCGAGACGCTGGACGGCTATGAGATTCGCCAGGTGATTGACGGAACCCCACTGCCGCCGGTAAACAAACCGAATGACGGCGGTTCGGCTCCGGCGGTGCAGACGGTCATCAAGCCGGAAAGCAAACCTGCAGCTTGGGGCGCCGGCGAACAGCCCAGCCCGGCCTAACGCTGATTACCTGAACAAAAAGGAAGGGCGGCTTTCGGGCCGCCTTTCTCGTTTATGCGCTCTTTTTTTCGTGTGCGGGATTGCTCGTGTGCGGCTTCTTGCCCAGATCGCGCCAGTGCGATTCCGGCATGTCCACGCCATGCTTTTTTGCCGCAGTCTTGATGCGCTTGAACGCCTCATCGCGGTCAGAGTCGCTTACGTCCTTGACTTGATCGAAGCGCGCAATCGCGTTGCGCACGTGAGAAGCGTCGCTGAGCGGCTCCTTACGCTGTTTCGGGAAGGCATACTCGGAATCGGGCATCTCGTCGCGCTCTTCCGCATTCAGCCTGCCGTGGTTTTCCTGGCTCGTGTTCGACATGACAAATCACCTCATTCCATTAAGATGACGCTCCGTGCCGGCGCGTTTTCCGCAGCCGGAGCTTTCTGCGCGGAATGCGACAATCAGGTGTGCTTCGCAGGACGATCATCGCCGCGTCCGTCGCAGGTCTTCTTGCCGCGGGCGGCTGCGGCTACCACACGGTGGACTCGACCCGGACGCACCTGCCGAACTCGCTGCACACCATTGCGCTTCCCGTGTTTGCCAACCAGACGCAGACGCCGCGCCTGGAGACGTGGTTCACAAATGCCGTGTCCTACGAGCTGCAGACACGCGCCGGGCTGCGCGTCCTTCGTACAGACGGGCCTGCGGACGCGACGCTGCGCGGTACCATTCTGACCGAGCAGGTCACGCCGCTGACCTATAACTCCACCACGACACAGACTTCGACGTCGAGCTACCTGGTCATCATCACGGCCAAAATCGAACTGACGGACGCCGACCACCGCGTGCTTTACAAGAACGACCGCTACCAGTTCCGCCAGACGTACGAGAGCACGGAGCAGCTGTCGAGCTTTATCCAGGAAGATACCCCCGCAAGAAAGCGGCTGGCGCGGGACTTCGCGAACGCCGCGGTGAGCGATATGCTGGAGTCGTTTTAACCGCACAATGCCAGCCCTGCGCAGCTTCGCTCCGGTGGACCGCTTTGTGGCGGAGATTTCGTCGCCCCAGCACGCGGCGGGCTACGTGCTGGCCGGCGACGAGGTGTATTTGTATGAGCGATGCCGCCGCGCAGCGCTGGATGCGCTGACCGATCCCGGGGCGCGCGACTTTGCGGTCCACGACATTGATCTTGCCGAGACGAGCCTGTTTGACGCGCTGGACCGGGCGCGCACGCCCAGCCTGATGGCGCCGATGCAGGTCGTGTTTGTACGCAACGTTCGTACGCTGTACACGCGCGGCGCCAAGAAGGAAGAGTTTGCGGCCATTGCGGACTATTTCTCTGCGCCGAATCCGCAGGCCGTGGTGATTTTTGTCGCAGACCACATCCACATTCCCGCCGATGTCCGCCGCATGGACATGCAGGACAAGGACAAATACGAGCGCCTGCGCGAAACGCTCGGCGACTCCTGCACGATGGTTGAGCTGGCGCGGCCCTCAGAGCAGGATGCTATTGCGTGGCTTACCGAAGCGGCCATCCGCGAAGGCGCGAAGCTAGACGCTGACGCCGCGCGGGAACTCGTGGATTCGCTCGGCGGCGACCTGATGCTGCTCGCCAGCGAACTTGAAAAGCTGGTTCTGTACACGGCGGAACGCGCGCAAATCACACTGGGTGATGTTGAAACGATGGTGCTCGCGGCCAAGCAGCGCTCGCTGTATGAGTTGACCGACGCGATTTCCGCGAAAGACCGGTCACGCGCGCTGGCCCTGCTCGATGGCCTGCTCAACGCGGGTGACGGCGCGGAAGATTCCGCCATTGGTCACATCTTCATGCTGGCAAAAACTTTCCGCCAGATGCTGGTGATCCTTGAGAAGAACGTTCGCGACTCGCGGGCCATCTGGCAGGCATTGTGGCAGGGCTTCCGCATGCCGCCGTTCGCGGCAGAAGATTTGATTCGCCAGGCGCGGCGCTACAAGTCACGCAGAGAACTGCTGCGCGCGATTCGCCTGGTTGCGCGCGCGGATTTGGAGCTGCGGTCGTCGCCGCCGGACAAGCGGCTGGTCCTGGAGCGGCTGGTCATCGATTTGTGCGCTGAGCCGAAGCCGCCAGGCGTGTTCTCGAATTCGCAGGAAGAGATGGTCTGGGCTTGAACAGCTACTGCTGAAGATCGAAAATAAGTGCGGATTTCGGCGGACCTGCGTCGTCGATCTTGAATATCGCAACCGGTTTATCGCAAATCACAGAGCGAAGATGGGGCGCACTTGGTCCTGCCTGTAATGGTTCTCCGGCAAGAATGCAGCTATGCGGGAGCGATGTTTGTTCAGCAAAGCCGGTGGAGTGTGCCCCACCCGGCCAAACCGTTGTCACGTAATACCGAACACCCCGCGCGCGTAACGCACTCACCAAAGCACCCTGACTCCGAAGCGTATTCAGCCACGCGCGATCTTCGACCAGGCCTTCTGTCTGAAAAAACGGCTGCGGAGACAGCCACGCAACCATGCCGGCTCGGTCGCCCATCGCGTACAGCCCCGGATGGGCCGCGATGAATGGCTGCATTGCTTCTGCAGTTTCGGCAATCTGAACCATTTCAGGGTCGAGCCTCCAGCGGTTCGCCAGCGTGACCACGCATGCAATGGCGAGCAGCGCATAGCCAACGGAAGGTGAGCGCAGCATCTGCGATCTGCGCAGCGCAACGATCCCGACAGAAAACAGCGCGACAAATGCCGGCACATACGAATAGTGATACCAGCCCCACATCTGCCAGTCGCTTAGAACGCTGAGCAGCAGGACGTGCACGAAAGGGAAGAGCGCGGCGGCGAGCAACACGGCGCGCCACTCTGGACGCAGACTGCGTCGCTGCCAGAACCATGCCAGAAGCGCGCAAACCGCCATCAAGGCGAGCAGCTTGCCGTTCACCCCTAGAACAACGCTGTGCAGCGCGATGGAACTGGGGACATGCGTGGAACGCATCTGCTTCGCCATCCCGCTCACCGGCATCCAGGCGCCAAATTTCGCCCGGTTGTACGCGATGTACAAGAGCAGCGGCAGCCCAAACGCCGTGGCGAATGCGGCGACATTTGCGATTCCCAGCCGGCGGCGCAACGACGGCGCGAGCAGAATGGCCGCAGCAAGCAAAAAGACAAACAGCGCGGAATCCAGGCGCGAGAGAGCCATGGCGGCCGCCAGTAGTCCCGCTCCGGCGGCCAGCCCGATTCGAGGCGTTTCAAGCAAGGTCAACATCTCGGACATGAGAACGACTGCAAGCGGGATCGTGATCGTCACTTCCATTCCCTGAAAGAACGTGCGGAAGGGAAGCAGGAGCGTGAACATCGCGAGGGCATTGGCAACCAGCACGTCCGCGCCCGCGCGTGCATAGATACGCCGCGCAAAAACGAACGTCACAATCGCCGCGGCAATCATGAGGACGAACTGGAACCACATGATCGGCGCCAGGCTGCCGGCGCGTGCAAACGGCACCAGCGCCAGCGTGAAGAGCGGGTGGTAGCCATTGGTCGGCGTCGTGCCATCGAACGTCGAGCCATGCCCGGCTGCGATGTTGTGAGCGATTTTCGCGTAGTAGTAGAAGTCGTCGGCGAAGTACGGCATGGCGCTCGCAAAATGCCTGAGCGGAGCAGAAAACGCCCAAACGGAGGCGCACGCGACAAACAAGAGCGACAAGCCGCTCAGCAGCCTGGCGTGGCGGGGGCTAAACTCGCTCACCTGCGGATACCTGCTACGGACAACATGCGGCCGGTAAAGCCATGTTCCGCGCGATAAGAAAAATACCTGTCGTTGTTGCACGATGTGCACTCCGCCGCGACCCAGATATTTTTCTCGCGCAGACCGGCATCCAGCAGTTGACGGCGGTTTGCCTCCCATAGATCCAGGTGAATCTGCGGGCCGATATTGCTGTGCCCCGGTGCGCGCGCCGTCATGAACAGGAGCGGATACTTTTCGCGAACCGGATCGGAGTCTGAAACCTCGTGGAACAATTTCTGCGCGTAGGCGAACTGCGAGGTGAATTCCGCGACAACTTCTTCGCCCACTGCATAGCAGCACGGCCCGATCGCGGGGCCAATGGCGGCCAGCAAGTCCTGCGGCCGCGATCCGAAGTCAACGCGCATGCGCCCGACGCCGCGCTCGACGATGCGCTTCACCGTCCCGCGCCAGCCGGCATGAAACGCGCCAACCGCGCGGTTCCGCGGGTCGACAATGAGAATCGGCACGCAATCCGCGGTCTGGATCGCGAGCAGCTGCCCCGGAGTCTGCGTGACCATGCCGTCGCCCTTTGCCGGTTTGGCGCTGCCTGCAAGCACGCCGCCGCGAACCAGGCCGGAATGCACCTGCTGCAGCGTGATCAATTCACAGGCGGCGGCATCCAGGGCCTGCTGGAATTGGCGGCGATTGCGATCAACATTCTCGCGGCTATCGGAAGCGGAGTAGCCGAGATTCAGCTCGCCGGTTGCGCGGTCCCGGGAGTAAATCCGCGACTCCCCGCAGCTGCGCGTCGAGAAGCCGTGCACCAGCCAGGGAAAGCGCTCCCAGCCGGGTACGCCAACCACTTGAGGTTTGATGGCCCGCTTCGCGCGGCCAGCCTTGTTCGACTTGCGGACGACAGCGGCTTGTGATGGCCTGCCGCGCGTCGACCGGCGGCCATGTTCCAGGCCGACAGAGCCGAGGAGCGCGTCCACGGCGGCAATGGCTTCCGGCGATTCAGCCTGGGCAGGAATTTTGCGCGTCACCATATCCATTTTAAGTGCCGTGAATCGCAGCCCGAAAAGCAAAGAACCCGCCCTCCGGCGGGTTCAGCTTAAGAGACATTGGGGTGGGGTGTCGGGTGGGTCGAATTGAATGCGCCGGGAGGCGCGAAAACTGAGGAACTACAGGACAGGCGGGGCAAACTGCTTGGGTTGTCTCTTAAATCTGAAAATGAGATGCCTCGAAAACAAAAAGGTTGCCGAAAGCTCCACGCGCTGTTGCATGCGGCCCACCGCTCGGCTATCCATGTGGAGTTCCGCAGGAAACCGGCGGCGCGGGCGGCTGCAGTATGAGTTTGCGTATGTCGTCCAGCAGTCGACGCATCGCGTCACGGTCCGGAGTTTCAGAGACTAGCGGCGCGGTTTAGTAATGGCGACGCGCGCCGGAGGCGGTTTCCTCAGCCATCGCCACGCGCGCCATGCTGATTTGAAGCTGTACCAGGAGAGCGCGGCAACGGCGAGTTCACCTGTAATCCACCAGATATGCCGTACCAGCAGTTGAAACGCGACGACCGCCAAGACCGCAAAGAAAACGCCGCACAGGATTCCCATCCCGACACGCATGCGCAGCACGTCCGGCGCACGCGGCGCGTCGCCCGGCGGACTCTCGATATTCGCGAAGTGGAGTTTGCGCAGTGTGGCCTTCTTATGCGGGAGGGATCATTCCCGGAGATGTTTCTGCCGGCAGGCTTGCCGCTGCAATCTGCGCGATGTCCAGCAACTGCGGCGCTGTGCCTTCCGGCATCGCTGCGAAAGCATCGCGGAACATGGTGTTGCAGAATGGACAGGCCGCGCCAACTACTTCAGCACCCGAGCTCGCCAGTTCCGCCGCGCGGTTGTGGCTCACGCGTTCGCCGTGTTCCTCGCCCAGGAAAGCCAGCCCGCCGCCGGCGCCGCAGCAGAAGCTTTTTTCACGGGTACGCTTCGGTTCAACCAGTGTGCCGAAGTGCTCGATTACCTGGCGAGGCTCGTCGTAAACGTTGCGATAGCGACCGAGATAGCAGGGGTCGTGATACACGATTTTCTTGTTGTCGCTCGGTTTCGGCAGCTTGTCTTCGTACCGCGCCATGAATTCGGAGTGGTGTTCAATCTGCGGCGTCACGCCCACTTCCGCCCAGTCCGTGCCAATGGTGCGCACGCAATGCGGGCAGATCGCGACAATCTTCTTGACGTTGTTCTCCTTCAGCGTCTCCATGTTTTCCTCGGCGAGCACTCCAAAGGCAAGGTCGTTGCCAAGACGCCGCGCCGGGTCGCCGGTGCACTTTTCTTTCGACAGCACGCCATACGTGACGCCGAGATAATCCATCACGCGCGCGAAGCTGATGATGATCTCGCGGCCCTTGGGGTCATACGCGCCCATGCAGCCGAGCCACAGGCAGAACTCCTGTGAGCCGTCGAATACCGGGAATTTCTGTTTCTCGATGAACTTGTCGCGGTCGCTGGTGCCCAGGCCAAGCGCGTTGCCCTGGCGCTCGAGATTCAGGAACAGCGAGCCGCCGTACTCGTCATCCCACTGGCCGGTATTCACTGCGCCGCGCCGCAGCCCGACGATGATCGGCAGGTGCTGGATCCCGACCGGACACTGGAATTCGCACGCGCCGCATGTCGTGCACTGGAATGCCGCGGTTTGCGAGATGTGCGTCGCCAGGATGTTCTCCTCGGAACCCGGGCCGAGGTCATTCAAGTAGCGCCGCACGCCCAGGGCAATTTCCTTCGGATTCAATTCCTTGCCGGTCAGGTTTGCGGGGCAGTGTTCTGTGCAGCGGCCGCACTCCACGCAACTGTAGGCCTGCAGCGCGACAATCTGCGTGATGTCCTTGCCGTTGATCAGGCCAAAGTCTTCATCCCCCTCAAGCTTGGGAATGTCAGAGAAGCCGGGCCGGTCAAAGAAAATCGCGAACGGCGAGAGCACAAGGTGCAGGTGCTTGGTGTGCGGAATCAGCGGAAGAAAGATGAGGATGGTCAGCACGTGAGCCCACCACAGTGCTTTGTTGTGCTCGTAGCCGGGGATGTAGGTGGCGAGGTAGGTGACCATCAGGGTGAAGATGAGCAATGCGATGAAGCCGGACTCATAGCTCAACTTGCCCAGCCACTTCGGTCGCAGCACAAAGCGCCGGAAGGCAAGATACGCGATGGAAATGGCAACGAAGAACGCGAATACTGCCGCGAAACCGAAGTAGAAGCGGCCGAGGCCCTCGCGGGCGAGAAGGTGGACGTGCGCGCCTTCCATGAAATCCGTCGTCGTCACCAGCCCGAAGGCGAGGAATCCCCAGAAAACGAGCGCGTGCGTCAGGCCCGGCAGCGGCCGCTGGGAGATGACCTTCGTCTGCAGCAGGACTTCGGAAACAAACTTCCAGATGCGCTTCGGCATCGAGCCCCAGCGGAAGGACGGATCGCGCTTCGCCTCGAGAATGCGCCCCAGGATTGGCAGGAAGCGATAGAAGAACAGCCCGAGCGATGTCAGAGTCAGGAGGACAAAAATCAGTGTCTCCGGCCAGGAGAAATGCATGTGCGGGCTAACCTCAGGCAGTGGGGTGTGACTCGCAATGGTACAGGACGGGGCGCGGAATCGTGAATGGCGGTTCAGTCCATCAAACCATGCCAGAATCCACCTTTCGATGGATGGCGGCATCCTGCGCCGCGCTTACTCTCATTCCTGTAAGCAACACTAACCCTCAAGCGCTCCCCACGGGGCGCTTTTTATTTTGCTATCGCGAACCGAAAGGCGAATCGGCCAAGCTGCACCCGGGCCTGCGGTTCGGGGGGCCAGACCCGGACCTGCTCAACCTTGTGCACGGAAGGGTCGAGCCGTGCGCTTATGGCCGTGACCTGTTTGCCGGACTCCGCCGCGAATACCTGGACATCCAGTCCGTCGGCGCCGCGGGTCCATCCCAGCAGGTAATGGCCGGCAGGCAGCCGGATTCCGTTTATTTCGATCGGCACCTGCGTCAGCAGAAAGTCGGAGTACTTTCCAGCAGCGGAATATCCAGCCGTGATCAGAACCGCGGCAGCAATCGCGTGGCCGTCGTGGTCCACAATGCCGGACATGGACGTGCGTTCGGTTTCGACACGCTCTGCGACGACCTGCGCTTTGGCGGGAACCAGTGCGTCCAGTTCCTTCGGTGTGGCGGTGCGCCATCCGGATGCACTCTGCGCGAGTGCCATCATCGAGCAGGCAATCGCGAGTGCGGCCGCAACCCGGCACGGGGCTGGACTAATCAAGGTGGACGATTCCCCGCTGCAGCGCGGTGGTTGTGGCCTGCGTGCGGTCGCTCACGCCCAGCTTGCCGAGCAGGCTGTTGATGTGGGTCTTGACCGTGGATTCTGAAATGAACAGCGCCGCGGAGATTTCCTTGTTACTCTTGCCGGCGACGATCTCTCGCAGCACGTCCAGCTCGCGGTCGGTGAGTTCCTGGCCGGGCATCCGCTCCGCCAGGCGTTCCCTTACGGCCCGAGGCAGTTTGGCAGTGCCGCGATGGACATCGCGAATGGCAGCCACGAGTTCTTCAATTTCCATGCCTTTCAGCAGATAGCCCGCTGCGCCCGCATGGAGCGCGCGGTAGATGTTTTCGTCGCCGTCAAACGTTGTCAGGACAATAATGCGTGCCTCGGGATGTTTCGCGCGAATGGCCGCGATGGTCGCGACCCCATCCTGTCCCGGCAGCCGAAGGTCCATCAGCGTGATATCGGGCGCGTGCTGCTCGAACAGCTTCACACCATCCTCGCCCCGCGCGGCCTGGGCGACGACTTCCATGCCGGGAACGGTGTGCAGCAGCGCAACCAGGCCATGGCGCACGATGTTGTGGTCTTCCACGATGAGCAGCCGTATGGTCCCGCTCATGCCGGCCCCTTCTCGATCGGCAACTCCAGCACGACGCTTGTTCCGGCGCCGGGCGCCGTTTCGATGCGCAGCGATCCATGCAGCTTCGCGGCACGCTCGCGCATGCCGACGATGCCGAAGCGTCCGCGGGCTCGCTGCTCTTCCGCAGGCAGGCCGCGGCCATTGTCACGAACTTCAAGGCACACCATGGATGCGTCATAGCTTAGCTGAACCGCGATTTGCGTCGCGGCGGCGTGCCGCGTGGCGTTATTGAGCGCCTCCTCGCAGACGCGGACGACGCAATCTTCATAATCAGCCGGCAAAGGCCGATACTGCCCGTGAACCTTGAATGCGACTTGTGGAGACCCGTCGCCGGTGTGGACTTCGACAAGCGTGGTGAGACGCGATGGCAGAGTCTTCGCGTCTGTCTGCGAGCGCAGGTTCCAGATGGAATTCCGCGCCTGCTCCAGTCCATCGCGGACGAGCTGCCGCGTGGCCTGCAGTTGTTCCGTCGCCGCGTCCTGCGACGTGCGCAGCAGTCGCTGCGCTACTTCGAGCTGCACTGCAACGGCCACGTAGCCCTGCGCCAGCGTGTCATGGATCTCGCGCGCGATGCGCAGGCGCTCATCGAGCACCGCCTGGTGACGCGACTCCACATACGAAGCCCGCCACAGGTATGCGGCCGCCGCGAGCAGCAGGAAGAAAACCGCAAGCGCGAAGTAGAACCAGAGGGTCTGGAAATAATGCGGCTGCGCGACGATGCCAAGTTCGGCAGCCCGCTCGCTCCACTCGCCGTCGGGGTTCGCGCTGTAGACGGCAAAATTGTAACGGCCCGGCGAAATGTTGGTGTAGTCGGCTTCGCGGCGCGTGCCTGCCTGCACCCAGCCGCGATCGACGCCGCGCAGCGTGTAGCGATAGGTCACTTGCGATGGCGCCGCAAAACTCAGTCCCGCGTAGTGGATCGCCAGTCGGTGCGCGCCCGGAGGTATATCAACGTGATCGTCGCCACCTGTGAGCGGAACCGCCCGGTCATCGAGTTCCACGCTCTCTATGACAGTCAGTGGACGTGTCGTCGCGCGGTCTGCATCCTGCGGGGCAACGCGGGCCACGCCCCGCAGCGTAGCGAACCACAGGCTGCCATCGCGCATGCGCCATGCGGAAGGATGACCGCCCGTACTCGCCTCGCTCGTGCTGAAAGCGCGGGTCGGAATCTGCGCGTTCTGCTTGAGATCGTTTAACGCAACCCGCACGATGCCGTGCCGGGTGTTCAGCCAAAGATGTCCGGAATCGTCACCAAGAATGCTGTAAATGATTTCCGGCATTCCGCTGTTTGGTGCAAATGTTGTTACATCTGTGCCGCGCAGCCGCGTCATGCCGAGCTTCTGCATGCCAACCCAGAGTTCTCCCCCGGCGTCCGCGTACAACGACGTTACTGCGGCAACAGCAACGTTTGCCGCGGGCGCGAAGTGGTCACCGGCCATGCTGTCCAGCCCCGCAAGCGTGCCGACCCACAAGGTTCCGTCGCGGTCGCGAAGGATGCTGCCTATAAAGTCCGACGCCAGTCCGTCCATACGCGAAAAATTGACAAACTTGCCGTTTAAGAAATGACTAAGCCCATGCCGCGTGCCAATCCAGAGTGAACCATCGGGATCGGAAAAAAGACTGCGCACGAAGTCGTCTGCCAGTCCGTCCGCTGTCGTGAAGACGCGAGAGCCCGCCGCATCACGTCGAACCAGGCCTGCGGAAGTCCCGATCCAAAGCACTTCCCGGCCGGCAGCCAGCGCCAGAACCTGCGCATGGATTGCAGGCGAAGCCGGTTCGGCCGTGCCGTCCGGGCCAATGCGGCTGAGCCCGCCGTTCTGCCCGAGCCAGATTGTTCCGCTCGAATCCTGCACAAGCGTCCGCACGGTTCCCAGGCCGCCGGCGCCGGCAATGGTCGTCACCGCGGCGTCACGCAGGATTGTGAGGCCGGCACTCTCCGTCCCGATCCATAGATTGCCTTCGCGGTCCTCAAACAGGGCATGGGCGGAAGTAAGGTCGGAACGCTCAAGCCGCTCGATGCCGCCGTCGGGCGAGATGCGCACAAGCCCCCGCGACGTCGATGCCCACACAGAGCCTTCGCGGTTCGCGAACAGCGCAGTGATGCGCTCATTGGCGAGGATGCTCCGGGTCTTCGGGCCTCGCGTCACCGACAGGCCCTGGATGCTGCCTGTCCACTTCGCGCCGCCTGAGGTCACGGAAAGGATGTCGCTGGCGGCAGAAGCGTCACCTGGAGCGACCGCATGTCCGGAAGCGGAGAAAATTCCATCGCGGTAGCGCAGCGTGCCTTCTGCGGTCACGAGGATCAGGGCGCCGGTCCCATCAACGGACAATGTGCGCACCGAATCGCTGCGCATGGCCGGCGTGTTCGAGCTGTCGAACACGCGGAATGTGTAGCCGTCGAAGCGCGCAAGGCCGCCGTCGGTCCCAATCCACAGAAAGCCGTCCTGGGTCTGCAGGATGGCGTTGACGGTGTTCTGCGGCAGCCCGGAATCGCTCTGCCAGTTCTGCACTGTGAATTGCGAAAGCGGCTTGTTGGCCGGCAGCGCGCGGGTGGGGATCGAACCCATGCAGACCAATAGCAAAGCAGCCAGGAGCCATATCGGGCCCACTCGCGAGCTGCGTCTGGCTGTCATGCTTTGGAAGAAATTGGAGGCGCGGGTGGGGATCGAACCCACGCATAAAGGTTTTGCAGACCTCTCCCTTACCACTTGGGTACCGCGCCTTAGGTCGTCGCAACCAGATGGAGGAGACATCTGGAGCGGGAGACGGGACTTGAACCCGCGACCCTTGCCTTGGCAAGGCAATGCTCTACCACTGAGCTACTCCCGCTTATGGATTCATCGTACCAGCCGTGCGCGGCATGCGGCAAGCATCAACGCTTCACAAGCTGCATCCGCAGGCCGCCCTTTGGCCGCAGCGTGATGGCCGGCGACAATTCCAACTTCCTTGGCGAATCTGCCGCCAGCACCGGACGCCACTGCTGCGCCAGCGTCGCCAGCGCGAGCACGCCTTCCATCCATGCAAAGTGTTCGCCGATGCAGATGCGCGCGCCGGCGCCGAAAGGGAAGTAGCTGAACCTGGGTCGGGCCGCGGCTGCCTCCGGCTCCCAGCGTGATGGGTCAAACTGCAGCGCGCGCTCGAAGTACTTCTCGTCGCGATGGGTTACCCACTGGCTGACAATCACAATCGTCTCCGGCTGCAACTCGTAACCAGCCAGCCGATAGGGCGTGACGACGCGCCGGCCGACGATCCATGCCGGAGGATAGAGCCGCATCGCTTCCGCGAACACCTGCCGCGCGTAAATGAGTCGCGGCATGTCTTCAAAGCCGGGCGCGCGGCCATTAAGCACCGTTTCAAGCTCCGCGTGAAGCCTGGCTTCGGCATCGGGATTCTGTGCCAGCAGCCACCATGTGTAGGTCAGCGCGTTGGCGGTTGTTTCGTGCCCGGCGAGAAAAAGCGTCATCACCTCATCGCGCAGCAGCACGTCGGACATCGCCGGCGCCGTTTCACCTTCCTCGTGCGAGCCAACCAGCAGTGACAGCAGGTCGTCACGCTCGCCCGGGTTCTGCCTGCGCAATTCGATCAGCTTGTACACGATGGCATCCAGGTTTGCCTTGGCCTTCTCGAACCGGCGAAGTTTTCTTGTCTGAAAACGCTCCAGCTTTTCCGCGAGCGGCGACGCGAGCACATTGAACAGGCCGAGAATTTCATTCAGGCTTTCGCCAACCGACAGCGCCTCGGGCCCGATGTCTGCGCCAAACAGGGTTGCGGCGACAATCTGCAGCGTCAGCCGCATCATTTCCGCGTGCATGTCTACAATCGCGCCCGGTTGCCAACGGAGCGCTGTCTGCTCCGACTCACCGACCATCAGGCCGGCGTAGCTGCGCAGCCGGTCATGGCTGAATCCTGGCTGCATAAGACGCCGCTGCCGGCGGTGCAGTTCGCCCTCGCTGGTCAGCAGGCCTTCGCCCAGCAGCCGTTTGGCGCGCTCCAGCCCGCGGCCTTTGGTGAAGTTCCAGTTGTCCGTGATCAGGATCTGCTGAATGAGTTCCGGCTCGTTGACCAGGACAACTTGCACAGGGCCGACGGTCAACCGCGCCACCGGACCGTATTTGGCCGCAAGCATCGGGAAAAACTCCAGAGGATCGCGCCGAAACGCCATGGCGCGCAGCAGCGAGGCATTTTCCCCGGGCGGCTGGCCCGGCCCCGTATCGACACTGGATTCTGGCAACAAACTACATACTCTACGCAAGGACGGCTTGAGCTGTCTCGAAATTGCGGTCGAAGTCGCCACAGGCGTTCGCTGGTGCCGTCCCGCGTGCAACAGGTATCAGGGAAAGCAGGAACTATTCGCTCATCACTCCGTCGCGCATGTGCAGGACGCGGTCGCCGATGGCGGCCGCTTCCAGGTTGTGCGTGATCATCAGGATGGTCTGGCCGAGTTCCCGGCCGCTCTCGAACAGCATCTTGAGCACGGCTTCGGAATTTTTCGTGTCGAGATTGCCGGTCGGCTCGTCCGCCAGCACTATCGCCGGCCGGGTGATGAGCGCGCGCGCCAGTGCGACGCGCTGCTGCTCGCCTCCGCTGAGTTCGCTGGGGCGATGATGCAGCCGGCCGCCGATGCCGAGCATGTCGGTCAGCCGCTTGAGAAACGCGCGGTCGACCGGGCCCTTGGTGCCGGAGATTTCGTGCGCAATCTCGATGTTGCCCAAAGCGGAAAGCGTCGGCAGCAGGTTGAACCGCTGAAAGACAAAGCCGATGCGGGCGCGGCGCATCTTTGTCCGTTCCGCGTCATCGAGCGCCGCGAAATTCACGCCGTCAATCCAGATGGAACCGGTCGTTGCACGCGTCAGGCCGCCGAGGAGGTAAAACAGCGTGCTCTTGCCGCTGCCGCTCGGACCGACAATGCTGACAAACTCGCCCCGCCCAATTGCGAACGAAGCGTCGCGCACGGCGGGTACATCGAGCTGTCCCGAGCGATAGGTTTTGCCGAGATGTTCGGCGCGGATGATGGGTTCTGGCGCGGAATTGACCAAGAGTTGATTGTAGCGGCTCAGCCTGCGGCCACGGCAGGCTGGACCGTGTTGAGGACCGCGGACGTCTGCGGCAATGCGTCAGGCAGCGCTCGCGCGACTTGTTTGCGCGGGCCACGCTTGCGCGCGACGAGTAGACGGATGCGCTCCAGCATCTCCAGCGGTGAGCTCGCGCCCTTCGGCAGGAAGGCGTCCGCCGAGCTGTCGTGTTCGAGATGCTTGACGGCGCCGGAAATAAGCAGCGCCGGCACCTCAGGATTCAACTGCTTCATACGGCGAATCAACTCCATGCCATCCACGTTCGGCATCACGAGGTCACAGATCACGAGATCGAGGTTGCCCTCGGAAAAGCGCTTGATCGCATCCTCGGCGCTGAGCGCGCAATGCACGCGGTAGCCGCGTGTTTCCAGGAGAAACTTCCGCACGCTCAGGGCTTGTTCGTTGTCGTCGATCACCAGGATGTTTTTCTTCGGCCTCAAAATGGTTCCTCATCTTCTCCGCGTCGTGGCGCGGCCGCAGGGTGGTTCGCGCATCCTGCCTTTCGGGCAACACTTCAGCTGTTCGCGCCGCGAAGAATTTTCGCGGCACGTGCGATAAGCGAGTGCTTTAGAGCTGCGCCGGGCTACTGCGCGTTTGCAAAACCGAAGTGCGCACAGGAAGTCTCCCAGGCCGGTCCTCGCTGCCGGAATGCCGGGCAGCGCTTTGCTGGTGTGTCCTGTGCGTCTTCAGTCCCGCTTTGCGGCTGAACCCTTTGTTACAAGATTTCCGGGGCAAACTGATCGACTACTGAAACGCTTGCCAAGAGTACGAACCAGGAACCAGACTCGCAACGGCGAAATGTGGGCGAAAGGCAGCGCAAGTTTGCTCTTGCTTTTTCACTATCTATCGGAAACCCGCGTGTTGTTTGCGACTGCGCTGTGTACGGAATGTTGAAAGCGTGTGAATCGCTTTCGGAAATCACCGGAAGTTGCACGAACGGGTGTGCGGTCATCCAGCGATGTGCGCGCGTTTCCGGGACGGGGTACATTTCTCGTCATGTTTCCCGCGAGACGATTTTGGGTTTGTGGTTTCGTCATCGCGCTTGTCGCGGCATGTTCCGGCCCGCTGCAGGCGCAGCGATGGACAGCGCAGCAGGCCAACGATTGGTATGCAGGACAGCCCTGGCTGGTCGGCGCGGACTACATTCCGGCCAACGCAATCAATCAGCTCGAGATGTGGCAGCCAGACACGTTTGATCCCGCGCAGATCGATAAAGAACTCGGCTGGGCGCAATCTGCAGGCATGAACACGATGCGGGTGTTTCTGCACGATCTGCTATGGCAGCAGGACCCGGTTGGTTTTCAGAAGCGGCTGAACGTTTTCCTGGACATCGCCGCCAGGCACCACATCAAGCCGATGCTGGTCATTTTCGATTCGTGCTGGGACCCGTTTCCGAAGCTCGGGCCACAGCATCCGCCGATTCCAGGCGTGCACAACTCCGGATGGGTGCAGTCTCCCGGCGCAATCGCGCTGGAGGATCCCGCGCAATATCCGCGGCTCGAAGCGTACGTGAAGGGCATCATCGGCGCGTTCGCGAGCGACAACCGCATCCTCGCTTGGGATGTGTGGAATGAACCCGACGGCGATAACGGCGGCAACATGTATGAACACGAGGAACCAAGAGACAAGACCGCGCGCGTGGATGCATTGCTGCCGCAGGTCTTCGCGTGGGCGCGGTCGGCGCATCCCACGCAGCCGTTGACCAGCGGTGTTTTCACGGGGAACTGGTCGGACCCAGCGAAGTGGAGCGAGACGACGCGCATTCAGCTCACCGAGTCCGATGTCATCTCGTTCCACAACTACAGCTGGCCGGAGAACTTTGAGCGTCGCATCGTGGAGCTCGAGAAGCTGCACCGCCCGATTCTTTGCACGGAATACATGGCGCGCGGTGCGGGTTCGACATTCGACACGATTCTGCCCATAGCAAAGAAGCACCACGTCGCAGCCATCAACTGGGGACTCGTCGCCGGCAAGACGCAGACGTACCTGCCGTGGGACTCATGGCAGCATCCGTACGTGCTGGACCAGCCAGCGGTATGGCACCACGATGTCTTTTACGCGGACGGTAAACCCTATCGCGAGCGCGAGATTGAGATTCTGCGCGAGGAGACAGGGAGGGGTGACCGTTAGATTTACGTCACTCGGCCGCGTGGCATGTTAGCGGTCCCGGCCGTTGCGAAATGACTGGCTTCGAGAAAAGGGTAACTGCGACCGGGTACACGATGACAGACGGATCGTTCCTTAGCCCCCGCCTCTGTATAGCCGCTGCATTGGGGTACGGTTGGAAACCGTATCCTTGTCTGCTCCTTGAATTTTGTCCAGCACACTTCACCGGTATCCGGAATTGAACAGTCACCTTCGAAGGCGCGGTCATACAGCAAAACCATTTCTCCATTACGAGATCGGTCAAATTCGAGTTTCCAGCCCGACGCGTACATCTCAGCAGTATCGTGAAATACGTTTTGGCAAGTCTTGGCATCGAATGCCGCGAAACCGTCTGCATCCGCGGAGCCCAGAAATACAAGTTCGCCTTTGACTCCGAGGAAATCTCCCGTAGAGTCCGAATTGAAACTTCGTTCGCCGTCTGCTTTGGCCCTCGAACATCTAGGGAAGGTGCCTTGCGTGACCGGTACGATCGTGGTCCATGCTCCCTTTAATCCTGGATCGTTCAGATCCTTAATCATGAAATTCTGGTAGTAAAAGCATTGCAGCGTTGCGTGGCTCGGACTGCCTTTCAGCAAGTACTTGGAGCGCCCAAGGTTCAGCTTTATGGTGCGTGTCGGCCTATCAAAGGATTCCGAGCGGGCAGATGCCGTTAAAGCTGCAGCGCACAAGGCGCTCGTTGCGATAAACAAAACGCACTGGTTGGGGTGCCCAAGGTTCATTGTCAGCGAGTGTATTACTTCATGCGCCAAAGGTTGACACATCGCTCTGTCACGGCTAATCTCCCAGCAATGGTTCGTTTCGCCACTTGCGCTTGTCGGTATATGTGTATGCCGATGCGCGCGTGTGCGAGCTGACGAACCAACAGTTTTGGTCTACTCGCCCACCGCCGGCGCCGGTGGGCTTTGCATTTCCGCAGCCTCCCGGCCCTCTCCGCAATCCAACCCCAAAGGAGCCACTCCCATGAGCGTTGCAGAAGCACCCGTCGCAAACCGAGTTCCTCGCATTCAGGACATCGCGCCCGATTTCGAAGCCAAGTCCACGCACGGCCTCATCCGCCTGAGCAACTACACGTCCGCCGGGAAGTGGGTGTTGCTGTTCAGCCATCCGTCCGACTTCACGCCTGTCTGCACGACGGAATTCATCGAGTTCGCGCGCCGCGCCAAGGACTTTGAGCGCCTGAACACGCAGCTCATCGGCGTCTCGGTGGATTCGGTGCCATCGCACATTGCGTGGATTCGCGACATCGAGGCCCATTCCGGCGTGGACATCACGTTTCCGGTAGTCGCCGATCTCGATCAGAAAGTCTCACAGCAATATGGGTTGCTGCATGAAGCTGCGTCGGACACTTCGACGGTTCGCGCCGTCTTCATCATCGATCCCAAGCAGAAAGTGCGCGCGCTTCTGTATTACCCACAGCAGCTCGGCCGCAACGTGGATGAGCTGCTGCGTGCCATCGAAGCGCTGCAGACGATTGACGCCAACGGCGTGAGTTGTCCGGCGAACTGGACTCCCGGGCAGAAGGTCGTCGTACCGTCGCCGCAGACCGTGGACGACGCGCGCAAGCGCACCAACGGCGGCGGGGCTGGCCTGGAAGTCAGCGCCTGGTATCTATCGAAGAAGGACCTGCCGGCGGCGAAGTAACGACACCTGGCTGGGTTTTCATTCCGCAGGGCCGCGGCGACCGGAGGAATCTGCTCTTCCTTAATGGTGGCAGAAACAGATTCCTCCGCTGCGCTGCGGAATGACAACCATAGAAACAGTTAGTGCTTTAACGGCTGCCAAAGCTCCACGCGATTGCCCTCGCCATCCAGAATCCAGGCAAACTTTCCGTACTCGGCTTCGTCACGTTTCGGATCAATTTCCACGCCGGCCTGGCGAAGCTGTTCGAGCAGCGCATCGAGATCATCCACGCGGAAATTGATCATCGCGGTCTGGCCGCTGGCGCCGAAATGTTTCGTGTCCTGTGGGAACATGGCGAACGCCGTCGAGCCGCCTTCGCTCTCCGGCTGGTCGCTCTCGTTCCACATGAACTGCGCGTGCCCCCACTCGCTTACCGGCACGCCGAGATTGTCCGCGTACCACTTCATAAGAGCCTTTGGATCGCGCGCCTTCAAAAAGACACCGCCGACACCGGTAACTTTCGCCATTAGGCTTTCTCCACAATCACAGCAGTCCCGTAGGCCAGCACCTCGCTGACGCCGCTCATGATTTCTGTCGCATCATACCGTGCCGAGATGATGGCGTTGGCGCCCATCTGGTCAGCGTGCGTCATCATCATCGTGAAGGCGTCCTGCCGCGTGCGCTCGCACATGTTCATGTAGACGGTGATATTGCCGCCCATCATGGTCTGCAGAACGCCGCCCAGCATGCCGAAAAGGTTGCGCGACCGCACGATAATGCCGCGCACCACTCCAACGTTACGAACAATTTTGTAGCCCGGCACTTCCAAGGCCGTCGTCACCATACTCGGGTCCATATTCTTCCTTATCTGAATGGGAAGGCGCAGACATCGCCTTCTCCCGTTTTTGTTAGCCGCTCCAACTCTTTTCTACGCATTTCGAAGAAGCTTTGTTCGGCCAGATCGAAACACATGGGTGTGCTAGACCCGTTAATTGATTGTCCGCCGGCATCACCATAGTGCGAGTACAGAAGTTTCATCTGCGCTTTGCGGTAACCTTCCCACGACAATTGACTGGTGACGAGGTTATGTTTCACGACCGGATCATGGCTGAACCGGCGCAGCAATTTAGTGTAAGCAGCTTGCATCGCAGTCTCCGCAGCAAGGGCTTTTGATGAAGCGCATTGGTTCAGGTCCCTTTGAGTGTTGGCCGTGTCCAAACAATCCGCTTGGCCTTTCTGTTGGGACTCGCCATTCGTCGCGGCCAAGACGGGGAAGGACCAGAGAGCAGCCAAACTCACCAACATTTGCCGCCGATTCATCAGTCCTCCTTCGTCAGCAAATCGGCGAGCGTTTCCTTGTGCTTGCGTTCGCGCTGCTGCGTTTTCGTCTCGTCCGGAATCACGCGCTCCACCTTCGGCTGCCCAACGCGGTCCCGCGCATTCGCCTTCACGGCCTTGGTTACGGAAAATTTCTTCGGTTTGTTCCCTCGGCTGGGCATTTCCGGCTTAGTATGCCGCCGGGGCCGCCCACGTGCCAGCAAAAAGGCGCAAAATGGTTAGCGATGGATGAGAAAGCTTTCTTCGACGAGCGGCCCGAGCAGCGCAAACACACCCTGATGTGCCCGCACTGTCGGCAGGAGGCGGAATACGGCGTAACCTGGCTGGTCCGTCGCAAAAAGCAGCAGCTTCCGCGCGGCGGAGACGAGCGTGACCGTGCCCGCTTTGCCAAGGCGCAAAGCTACATGGTCCGGCGTGACGACCGGCTCGCCTGCCAGAACGTCCGCTGCCGCAAGCGTTTCGAAATCAGCACGCTGCAGTCTGTAGCGTTCCTGTAAAGTTCGGTGGCAGCGGGCCTGCCACCGGACTGCTTCAACCCGGGAGTTCCGTTCCGGATACGTTTCAAGGGGTTACTCATGGGTCGTTCCATCACTCGAAGGAATTTCGTCGCCGGAGCGGCGGCTGGCACAGCATCCGTTCTAGGCCTGAACAAAGGGCTGGCTGACGTCACGAAATCAAGCTCGTTGCAAACGCCGGCGGCCCCTCCCAAGTCGCCGCACCCCGCGCACGCTGCCTTCAGTGAATTGCCCTTGACCGCAGTCGAGCCGCAGGGATGGCTGAAGGCCTATCTGACCAGGCAGAGAACGGATTACCGGAAACCTCGATCAGCTAGGAGGCCACCCATTCAACACGCTGGGCTGGGCGGGACCTCCGGCGCGAACTCCACCCGACTGGTGGTCGTATGAGCAGACCGGTTACTGGGCCGATGGCATGACACGGTGCGGCCACCTTCTGCGGGACGAAAAGCTGATCGCAAAGGCGCGGATGCAAACCCAGCATGTTCTGGATAATCCCGACCCTGACGGGTATCTGGGTCCGCAGACGCTGAAGAAGACTTCACGCTGGCCCCACGCTGTTTTTTTTCGCGCGCTCTCTGCCGAATATGAGGCGACCGGAAACGATAGCATCGTGACCGCGCTCCGTCGCCATTATATCAGTCTCCGTATCCGCACGATTCAGGCCGCGATGTCTGCAACGTCGAAACCATGGTCTGGACTTACGAGCGCGACGGAGATCCTGCGCTGCTTGCCATGGCCGTCGACAGCTATGCCCGGTTCCTGATCGCGCCACCGCAATGGGGCTTTTCTGCTGCAACTTTTACCGACGGGAAGCCTACGAACGCGCACGGCGTTTCGTATAACGAAATGGCAAAGCTGGGCGCGATCCTGTACATGCAAACCGGCAACGCGCAGCATCTGGAGGTTTCGCGCGAGGCTTACCGAAAGCTCGACAGGTTCCACATGCTGCCAGACGGCGTCAACACGTCCACCGAGCTCATTCGGGAGGTGACCCCGCTCGCATCGCATGAGACGTGTGACATTTCTGATTATTCGTGGAGCGTCGGCTATCTACTGATGGCGACCGGCGAGGTCGATTATGCGGACAAGATCGAGCGTGCCTGCTTCAACGCGGCCCCCGGCGCCGTAACGGAAGACTTTTCCGCTCTCCAGTACTTCTCGTGCCCGAACCAGGTCATTGCCGCGCACAATTCAAACCACAATCTGTACTACCACGGCGACCGGACGATGGCCTACGCAGGCAATCACATTGCGCAATGCTGTTCGGGTAACGTCAACCGCATCATGCCGAACTACGTTGCCCGCATGTGGATGAAAGACGGCAAGGGCGGCCTGGTAGCGGCGCTGTACGGGCCTTCAAAAGTGACTTGGAATGTCGGAAAAGATAACCGGCCGGTCACCATCACCGAGGAGACGCGCTATCCGTTCCGGAACACCGTGCGTTTTGTCATGCGGATGGACCAGGCCACCGAGTTCCCGTTCACTGTGCGCATTCCGGCCTGGAGTGCAGATGCGAAGGTGACAGTGAATGGTCAAGCGGTCTCGCAGAAGATTTCCGCCGGAGAATACGTCACGCTTCATCAGACCTTCCACGATGGAGATGTCGTGCACGTCGAGTTGCCGCAGACGGTTCGCTTGACCCATTGGCCTATGGATGGTGTCGCAGTGGAACGCGGACCACTGGTCTATTCGCTTCAAATCAAGGAGAACTGGCAGAGCCCTGAAGATACAGAGCGGATGGTGCGCGACGTCCTTGGCATCTACTACACGGATTTTCGCTTCCCCGGACTGCTGGGGCGTAACGCGTCTCCCGGCAGCGCCTGGAACTACGCGCTGTCAGTCGAATCCGACCGGGACGCGCACGCCATTGAGGTCAACGAGCTGGATTGGGAAGACAGCGCCCCCTGGAGCTCCGCGGCACCGCCGGTGATGCTGAGGGTTCCGGCCCGTCGGATCCATGGATGGAGCCTCGTGGAAGAGGACGAAATCCAACAGCAGGGCGAGTGGTCCCACCCTCAACAGATCTTTACCCGTAAAGGCAAGTTCGTCTTTACGCCGCCGCTTCCAGAGGCTTCAAATGGCAAGTTTTCGTTGGCAGCCGAGAAGGAGATGGTGACGCTGGTGCCTTACGGGTGCGCGCGGCTGCGGTTAACAATTTTCCCTCGCGCCTCGGGCCTCGCGTGACGCAGGCAGCGGCCTGGGTTGCGATTCCTGGCTCTCAGGATTTTCGGTTGCTGTGCCAATGAATGGCCGCTCAGCTTATACTGGCTAGTCGCCGGCGAGCCCATTCGCCGGCCTTCCCGGAACCCATGAAAATCCTAGTCTGCATCAAGCAAGTTCCCCAGAAAGACGCGACCCTGAAACTGAACGAATCCGGAACCTGGATTCAGGACAATGTCGCCTATGAAGTCAACGAGCCGGACGCCTACGCGCTGGAAGAAGCTCTGCGCACCAAGGAAAAACATGGCGGCGAAGTGGTCGCCATCACGGTTGGCCCGGCGCGCGCGCAAACCGCGCTGCGCGAGGCGCTGGCCAAGGGCGCTGACCGCGCCATCCACGTCGAGGACGAATCATTTGCGACGCTCGACAGCATCAACACCGCGCGCGCCATTGCAGCCGCTATTGAAGGCGAGAACTTCGACCTGGTCTTCACCGGCCTGCAGTCGGACGATTACGGCTACGCACAGACCGGCGTGCTGCTTGCCGAACTGCTCGGCTGCCCGCACGCGACCATTATCATCGGCATCGAGAAGACTGATTCCGGTCTGCGGCTCAAGCGTGAACTCGAATCAGGCTTCTACCAGTTCATTGACACGCCGCTGCCGGCGGTCCTGACCATCCAAAGCGGCATCAACAAGCTGCGGTACGCGTCCCTTATGGGAATTAAGCAGGCCAAGAACAAGCCGCTGAAGAAAGTCGGCAAGGCGGACGTCGAAGCCAGACTGGGCGCCAATGCCCAGAAGGTCGAAAAGCTTTACGTACCGCTCAAGCAGAAGAAAACCGAACTCCTCGACGGGGCTCCGGCCGACATTGCGAAGAAGCTGGTCGAGCGTCTACGCAATGAAGTCCGCGCCTTCTAGCAATCAACAAAACTCTGTGATGGAATAGCAGCGGAGAGAAAACTGACCATGGCCAACCCGAACATTCCCGCCACTGAGCACAATCTTCAGCCTTCAGAAGTCGAGCGCGTGGATTACCGCCGCCAGATGGGACTCGTCTTTCAGGTCATCAGCGGACAGACGGCGATTATTTCTGTTCTGTTGACGTGGTGGATTGGCCAGGACCTGGTGTACGCCCGGCCGCACGGCCACCTGATCGCGTATTTCTTCTGCATCACCGCCGTAGCGTCCATCTTTTTCGGAATCACGGGCACGGCCATGCGCCGTGGCCAGCCGCGGCTCGACTAGCGGCTCGTTTCGCCAACAAGTTTAAGAAAGGCAGTTCTCTCTCCGAAGATGGCTAACCTTGTCCTCGTCATCGCAGAACAGCGCGACAACAAGCTTGTCCGCGTTTCGCTCGAAACCATTGTCGCCGCACAGCAAATCGCCGGCGCAATAAGCGGTTCCGTAGAAGTTGCCGTGCTCGGCGGCTCCCCGCAGGCCGCAGCGGAAGAACTTGCGCAGACGAATGTCGCCAAAGTCCACGCTATTTCCGCGCCGGAGCTCAATTTGTACACATCGGACGCCTACGTCCACGTGCTCGCCGAGCTCATCAACAAGCTGCGACCGGAATACGTTTTGCTGCCGCACACCTACCAGGTGCGCGACTTTGCTCCGCGCCTGGCGCTGCGGCTGGGCCGCACGCTCATCAGCGATTGCACAGGCCATAAGTACGAAGGCGGCAGAATCCTGCTGACGCGCCAGATGTTTCAGGGAAAGTTTTCGGCCGACGTCTCCTTTACCGGAGAAGCGCCGCACATCGCGACGTTCCAGAACGGAAGCTTCCGCGCCGACCAGGTGCAGCCGGGAACAGCTGCCGTCGAGGCGACGACCGCAACCATCCCGGCCGGAACAATTCGCGTAACGCCGCACGAACAGTTCAAGGAAGCAAAGTCCGCGGTAGACCTGACGCAGGCAGAGATCATCGTCTCGGTCGGGCGCGGCATCAAGGAACAGAAGAACATCGCAATGGCGGAAGCCCTCGCCGAGGCGCTGGGTGGAGAACTTGCCGCATCACGTCCGATTTGCGATGCAGGCTGGCTGCCCATCGAGCGGCAGATCGGCAGCTCCGGGCAAACCGTTTCCCCAAAGCTCTACGTCGCACTCGGCATCAGCGGGGCGATCCAGCACCTGGTCGGCATGAAAGGCTCGCGCGCGATCCTCGCCATCAACAAAGACGCCGAGGCGCCGATCTTTGAAATCGCCGACTACGGCGTGGTCGGCAACCTGTTCGAAGTGGTTCCTGCGCTGACCGAAGAAATCAAGAAGGCCAAAGCGTCTTAGCCTAACGCAACTCCATCACAACAATGCGGCCATCGGAGTAAAACGACCCTCCCGTGGCGGTCCTGGCTTCGCGCAAGGGATTGCCTGGCGTCACGTACGCCGCCGCCGTCACATCTCCGGCGGCTTGGAATGTCGCGAGGATGTAGTCGCGCTCCCTGTCAATGTCAGGATCGATCTTGTGCGTTACAAGGTCGTTCCGCTGGTCGCGCTCAAAACCAATATCGTGCGTCGCGGAACCCACCCACAACGGCACGCCGTTGACAACCAGCCCGCTGTCCCACACGCGCAGATGATGACGCACGGCCGCGACTGCGATGGGATTGGCCCTGGCGTAGCTCAAGTCCTGTGGTCTGCTAAACAAATACAGAATACTCATCGGCATTTCGAGGTAGGGATCTTTCCTGATCGTGGACTCGACGCCGTGCATGACTGCGCCCTTTTTCGTGCGGTCCACCTGCACCCATCCTGCCGCGTCAAAGGCTTGCTTCACCTGCTCGCGTGTGCCAAGCAGCGCGAAGTTCACCATGTCGCCCGGCCGCCCCTGTAAATCTGTAACGTGCCGCGGCAGCCTGTTGAAGATGTTTGGATTGAGAACCAGCGCGGGAGTCTCCGCCGTCGCCGGCGTGCCCTGGACGTCGAAGTGCATCTTGACCGCATACGAACCCTCGGCCTCCAAATCCTGGCTGAGATTGATGCGCAACAGCAGTTCGCCGGCTTCGTGAATCACAACTTCGCGAAACGACCCGACCACGAACGGCACGGACACATCAGAGTTCCCGACACGCGCAATCAGCGCGCCCGCGTTCGCGGAGTTGTCCGGAAACAGCCGTAGCAGGTCCTTCCAGCCGCGAGGGACGCCGTCCGGCGTCACCGTGCGGCCGTCTGGAAGCTGCATCGTGCCGATCGCCGTGACGTTGATGCGGTCGCCGGGGATGACCAGGATGTGCGTGTCGAGCCAGCCGGTGGGATCAAGTTCCAGCGCCGCCCGAACCTTCGCATCCATCCGCGACAGCCGCGGATTCTCGGAGAAGCGGTCTTTCGGCGCAATAAACGGCGACGACACGACGCGGAACGTCGCGTCCAGCGTCCGGGTCCCCGGGTCAACCGCAGTAAACGGCAACGCCTGCATGGACGCCTGCGGGATGAGTTCTCCGTGGCGCGAGACACACGGCTGCTGCGCGCTCGAAACGGCGAAGCCCGCGAGAATGGCCAGCAACACTGCGACTGCGCGCATCTCCAGAAATTGTGCATGATCCCGGGCAGCAAAGGAAAAGCCCCGCTGGATAGCGGGGCTTTCTGTTGAGATTGTGCGGAGACTACGTGCCTTCGCCCCAGCTCGCCAGGTACTCTTCCTGCTCGTGCGTAAGGCGGTCAATGCCGATGCCCATCGCCTCAAGCTTCAGCTTGGCAACGCGCTGGTCGAGATCGAGCGGCACCGAGTAAACGCGCTTCTCCATGTTCTTGTAGTTGTTTACCAGGAACTCGGCGGACAGCGCCTGGTTGGCGAAGCTCATGTCCATCACGCTCGCCGGATGGCCTTCCGCAGCAGCAAGGTTGATGAGACGGCCTTCGCCGAGAATGTAGATCTTGCGGCCGTCGCGCATCGCGTATTCATCGACGAATTCGCGCGTCTGGCGATGAGAATTCGACATGCGCTCGAGCGCCGGGATGTCAATTTCAACGTTGAAGTGGCCGGAATTCGCGATCACGGCGCCGTTCTTCATCTGCTCGAAGTGTTCCTGGCGCAGAACGCTCTTGTTGCCCGTCACGGTGACAAAGATGTCACCGATCTTGGCCGCTTCCGCCATGCTCATGGCGCGATAGCCGTCCATCACGGCTTCGAGAGCCCGGGTCGGATCAATTTCAGTCACGATAACGTCCGCGCCCATGCCCTTCGCGCGCGAAGCCAGGCCGCGGCCGCACCAGCCGTAGCCGGCGATGACAAACTTCGAACCCGCGATCAGCATGTTCGTACAGCGGATCACGCCATCCATGGTGGACTGGCCTGTCCCATAGCGGTTGTCGAACATGTGCTTGGTCAGCGCGTCGTTGACCGCGATGACGGGATACTTCAGCACGCCTTCCTTGGCCATCGCGCGCAGGCGGATGACACCGGTCGTCGTCTCTTCGGTGCCGGCGATGATGCCGTCGAGCGCATCCGTGCGCTTGGTGTGCAGCATGTGCACCAGGTCGCAGCCGTCATCCATCGTCATATGCGGCTTGGTGTCAATCGCAGCCAGGATGTGGTTGTAGTAGCTGTCGTTGTTCTCGCCCTTGATCGCGAAGGTGGAGATGCCGTAATGCGCGGCCAGCGCTGCCGCAACGTCGTCCTGCGTGCTCAGCGGGTTTGACGCGCACAGCGCAATCTCCGCGCCGCCGTCGCGCATGGTGATCATCAGGTTCGCCGTTTCAGTGGTCACATGCAGGCATGCCGCGACGCGAATGCCCTTGAGCGGCTGGTTCTTGATGAACTCCTTGCGGATGCTCTGCAGCACCGGCATGGACTGGTTCGCCCACTCAATGCGCTTCTTGCCTTTGTCGGCGAGCTCCAGGCTCTTTACGTCACAGTTCACAACAGTGCTGGTTGCCATTAATCCTCAATTTGATAGAAGGGAATAGCTCAATTTTAGCATTCACCGGGGGTAACAAGGTTCATGTCGCGCGAATGGCGAGGCGACGCATTCAACGGCGCTTAAGTGGCTTTGAACTGCGGCGCCAGCTTCGCCAGTAACTGCCCCGTCCGAGTATGTCGCACGGCAAACATGCGCTGCAACACAGGTCTAATGAGCATGGGCTGCAGCATGCCCGCCACCGGCTCCAATGGCAGCGCGTACTCAATCGAGTCGCGCAGCAGCGTGCCCGGTCTGCCGGCGCGCTCTTCCGCCGCGAAGCGATGCACCTGCCTCCACATGCGGAATGGCCCGTCTTCCTGCTCATCCGCGAAATATTCGTTCCAGAGAAATTCCGAGATGCGTATCCGCCACGGCAAACGAATCGGGCTGAATGGGAACGGTCGCATGCTGATGGTCAGCCGCGTCCCCGCTCCGGCAGCAAAGCTGCGGAACGACATGGATGAAGCAGGCCGCGGCCCCGGTGCGCGGAACATCGCTTCCTCAATCCGCACTTTCTGCCATGGCGGAGAGATGCGCGGCAGGTTTTCCGGCATCGCGAAAAACGCGAACACTACCTCGACCGGATACGGCAGCCATTGTTCCGCGGCGAACCGGTATGGATCAGGAATTTCCTGCGACGGCATAAAACAAGAGAGTACGCGAACCTGTCGGCGATGCGTTCCTGTTGCGCTGTCATGCTGAACGAAGCGAAGCCGCCGCACATTGATAGAAAAGGCGTCCGCCGAAGCGGACGCCTTTCCGTGTGCCTGCCGCACGAGGAGGAAAACTACGGCATCAGCACGGTATCAATGACGTGGATTACGCCGTTGGACTGCATGACGTTCGCAATGGTCACCGTCGCCATTCCACCCTTGGCGTCGGTGAGCATCAGCTTGCCGTCGGACATTGTTGCCGTCAGCGGCTCGCCTTCAACGGTCGTCAGCGTTGCCTTGCCGCCACCCTTCTTGATCATCTTCTCGATGTCTTTGGCGGTGTATTTGCCCTTGACCACGTGATAGGTCAACACCTTGACCAGCGTGTCTTTGTTTTCCGGCTTGAGGAGGGTGTCCACCGTGCCGGCGGGCAGCTTGTCAAACGCTTCATTCGTCGGCGCGAACACGGTGAACGGGCCGGGTGATTCCAGTGTGTCCACAAGTCCGGCAGCTTTCACGGCCGCGACCAGCGTGGTGTGGTCTTTGGAGTTCACCGCGTTCTCGACAATGTTCTTGTTGGCATACATCGGCGCGCCGCCGACCATTGGGTTCTGCGCGTGTGCCGCAGTAGCGGCGAACATCGCGACGCCCGCGGCCAGCACAGCAAATTTAAGCTTCTTCATTGCGTTGTCTCTCCTTTAATGAGCAACACTCGTTGCGTATGGAGAACGACCACGCATCACGGTTGGATTGCCCAAGGGGTCAATTCTTTTCGGGCAGATGCCCACAGGGTTGATTGCCGGGGAACGTGCCCCAAACAAAAGCCGCTTCTATGCGTCTTCTAAAAAGGGGACAATGAAGCCATGCGTGGCGCGCACTCTCTTCATCCGGCCGGACACGATTCCGTTTGGCTTCGCCTTATCGGTGCAGGCAAGGCGCTCAAGGCGCTTGCCCTCGTCGCCATCGGCATCGGAGTGCTGCGCCTGGTCAACACCAACTTCGGCGAGCAGATGGCACAGCTCGCCGACATCCTGCGCTACTCCACGGTGTCGCGGATTTTCACTGTCATCTTCGACAAGGCATCCGTCCTCACCGACCGGAGCCTCGAGCGACTGGCGCTGTTCGCATTCATCTACGCCCTGACGGAAATTGTCGAAGGCTATGGCCTGCTGCGCCGCCGCCTCTGGGCGGAATACATGACGCTTTCCTTCACGATCGCCATGCTGCCGTTCGACATCTTCGAAACTGCCCGGCGCTTCTCATGGCCGAAACTCGTCTTCACCGTCGCGAACGCGCTTATCGCCTGGTATCTGGCCTGGCACATCCGCCGCAAGCGCGCCCTGCGTCACCAGCGCGCCATGGCCGCGGCCGAAATCTAGCGGTTCTCTTCTGCGCCCGGCTGCGGTCCGTTAAACGGCGAGCAGCACGGCGTCCCGCTCGGCTCAAATTCCATAAACTCCACCCGCGTCAGGTCCGGATCGAAAACATTCAGCTGCACCTTGCCGTCCTTGCCCATCTGCGTCGTCGTGCAATCGTGGGAATTGCAGCCGTTCTTCTTGAGTTGCGCGACTGCATCGGCCATGTGCGTGACGCCGAGAGAGAAGTGGTCCATCACGCCGGTCTGGCGGAGATCAATATTCGGCGGCTGGTTCAGCATGTACTCCAGCCAGTCCGTGCCGTCCGGGACCTGCAGGCTGACCCAGTCCGTCGTGCCCGGCTTCATGCCGCCGTGCCAGTACGGTTTAAAGCCGAGGATGTCGCGGTAAAAACCATCTTCCTTCGGCGCATCGTGCACAACAAAGCCGACATGGATCATGCGATGGCTCGCCGCGCGAAGTGAAGGCTGAGCGGACGCAACCAGACCGGGGACACCATCACGGGAGCCCTGCTGCACAAAGACAATCAAATTCCCTTCCGGATCGTGGACAGAAAACTCTCCGCCGCTCAATGGCGTCGTGGCCACGCCGCGCGCATGCAGGTAAGCGGCCAGCGCCGCCGCATCCCGCGTCGTAAAGCCAACCGCGTCCATCCGCACAGCCGGCTGCAGCGGGACCCTGTGCACCACTTCAATCCACTGCAGCGGGTTGACGGGGTACACCTCGATCTGGCCCTTCGACGCCGGCGCGTACCCCAGGGTGCCTTCATAGAAGCTGCGGGCCTCCTCGGGCTGTGTCGTTACGGCGCGAAAGAACGCAATGCCTGTAATCGCAGGACGGATCGGAATGCTCTGCGCCGGCACGACAGCACAAAGCGCGAGGCAAGGAAGGAGTTTCCGGAGGTATTGCATGGCGCGAAGAAGTGTAGCGCAGACCATGCCGCGAGGACCTGGGGGAAGTAGTTTCGCCATACATTCGCCCAAAGGGTTTGGCAAGAGGCAGGAACCCCTTTAGTTAATACAAGATATAGGGCTTTTGATCAGGCATATACACAATGGAAAGGGCTTTCGCCGCCCGCATGCACCACATCTTCAGCAAATCAAACCACTTTCGCGGAAATCCACATTGCGTGCCATTTCACTCAGCCGCACAATCAAGGGGTCAGAAGTGGTCGAAAGTGGAGTGGAATGGTTCACAACCCACACATCGCCGCTCAACAACCATCGCCCAGGCCGGGCTGCCTGGCAAGGAAAGAAGTCGCCGATGTTCCGTGGCAATCACCCAGCGCGCGTGGACGAGAAAGGCAGGCTGAAAGTGCCTGCTGAATTCAAGCGCCTGCTCGATGCCAACTACGGCACGCGGTTCTTCATTACCAGCCGCGACGGCAAGCGCGCCGAAGTGCACCCGCTGGAGGAATGGCAGAAGTACGAAGCAAAGCTTTCCGAGGCGCCGAAGTCGAACCCGCAGGTGCGCAAGCTGACGGACCGGCTGAGCTATTACGGCCAGGAAGTGGAGATGGACAACCAGGGCCGCGTGTTGCTGCCGCAGATTCTTCGCGAGAGCGCCGGCCTGAATGGCGACGTTGTGGTATTTGGCAAGACCGGGCAGCTGGAAGTGATCCAGCGGCCGAGCATTGAGCAGGAGATGCAGAACGATCCGCTGACGCCGGCTGATGAAGAGGCGCTGGCGGACCGATGGGGACTCTAGCAAGGTGAATTCCCCTGAGCGGGGACGCAGGCCGGAAGACCGGCATGTGCCAGTTCTTTTTGAAGAAGTGCTGAGATTCTTGGATCCCAGGCCCGGCGAAGCCGTCATGGACGCCACGCTCGGGCTCGGCGGACACGCTTCCGGTATCGCGGAGCGTATCGGCGGCAGCGGCAGGCTGTATGGCTTTGACCGCGACCCGGCGGCGTTTGAAGCCGCGAGCGAACGGCTGCAGAAATTAGCGGACGCTCCGGAGCTGGTTCTGAGCAATGAACCGTTCTCCAGCGCCGCGCAGGTGGTTCCGCCGGAGTCGCTCGACGGGCTGCTGGCTGACTTCGGAGTCAGCTCCATGCAGTTCGACGAAGCCGGCAGGGGATTCAGTTTTCAGGCCGAAGGCCCGCTGGATATGCGCATGGATACGCGCCGGGGGCAGACGGCCGAACAGGTGGTAAACCAGCTCGGCGAGAGCAATCTCGCTGATCTGATTTACGAATTTGGAGAGGAAAGGAGATCGCGGAGAATCGCCAGAGCCATTGTCAGGGCCCGGCCGATACATACGACGGCGCAGTTAGCCAGAGTGGTATCGGCCGCGGCCCCGCCAATGAAACAGGACAGGATTCATCCCGCGACCAGGACGTTTCAGGCTCTCCGGATTTACGTAAATCGCGAGCTGGAGGAAATAGAGGCGCTGCTGAAAGCCGCGCCGGGGTTGCTCAGGCCGGGCGGAAGGCTGGTGTGCATCAGCTTCCACTCGCTCGAGGACCGGATAGTGAAAGACGCGATGCGCGACGGCGCCCGCGATGGATTTTGGGAAGTACTCACCCGCAAGCCGGTAACCGCGGGTGAAGAAGAGACAGAAAAGAACCCTCGGGCCCGCAGTGCGAAGTTACGAGCGGCAATAAAGAAGTAAGACGAAACACAAGCTTTTGGAGTGAGGCAGACAGTATGGCAACGCAGGCGATTACGGCAGTGTGGGGGATGCGGCCGGTAGCCGAGGCCCCCGAAGACAGGAACGCGAAGATGTACGCGGCCCAGCGCAACGCGCGCCGCGGACCCACACCGGAAATCAGCTTCGTCAAGCACCTCGACAACACGCGGCTGCAGGCCGTGGCTGACCCGCAGCGTATTCGCGAGATGCGCAATTTTGTCGCGGCCATGATCGTCCTGTTTGCGCTGGTCATGGTGTACGGCTGGCAGCACTACAACTCCATCGAGGCCGGCTACAGGATCGAAAGCCAGAAGCAGGTGCTCGACCAGCTGGCGGAGAACAATCGCCGGCTCCACCTGCAGGAAGCCCAGCTCAGCTCGCCGACCCGGCTGGACCAGTACGCCCGCGCCCTCGGGATGGATGCTCCAACGCCTCTGCAGCTTGTCCGCCAGAACCCAGGCGCCGGCTCCGCTCCGGTAGAAGCCAGGGTTGTAACGCCTCAACTTCCTCAGTAGATACAGGTGGAGCAACGTGCCCCGTCACATCCCGCAGTCCGGCAACTTCAAGGACGGTTCGGCGCCGATCCGCCGCATCAGCCTGTGGATTCTTGTCGGCGTATTTTTCGCCTGGATCGCACTCATCGGCGGCCGGCTCGTCATGCTGCAGGTCTTTGAACACAGCAAGTACGTCGAACTGGCACGCCACCAGCAACTCAAGATGTATGAGGTCGCGCCGCGCCGCGGTGTCTTATATGACCGCAACCAGCACGAGTTCGCCACGACCGTGCTTGTCGATTCCATCTACGCTGTGCCGAGCGAGCTGGGCGATACGCGCGATACCGCCGCGGCGGAACTCGCTAGCGTAGTCCACACAGACGCCGGTGACAATTTCTCAACCGCGGCTGCGGTGGACGCGCGGCTCAATGCCTCCAGGGCGTTTGCCTGGGTTGCGCGACGCGTTGACGCGGACACGGCCGGCAAGGTGATGGCGCTCGGCATCAAGGGCGTTTACACGACCAAAGAGTTCAAGCGCTTTTACCCGGACGATCAGCTCGCCGCGCAGGTCCTGGGCTATGTCGGCACGGATGATACCGGTCTCGGCGGCATCGAGTTGCAGTTCGATGACGAACTGCATGGCGCCCCCGGCCGCAAATTGACAGCCGTGGACGCGCGCCGCAAATCGCTTTCCAGCGTGGAGCGCGAGCCCGAACCCGGCGAGAACCTGACGCTCACCATCGACCAGAATATTCAGTTCATCGCAGAACGCGCGCTGGATGAAGCCATGGCCAGGACGCACGCGCTGCGCGCAACTGCCGTGGTCCAGGACCCCCACACGGGACAGATTCTCGCGCTGGCTGTTCGCCCGAGCTTCAGCCCGAATTCGCTGCGGCACTCCGACCCCTCCGTGCTGCAGAACTCCGCGATCAGCAATGTCTATGAGCCGGGCTCGACCTTCAAGCTCGTGACCTATTCCGCCGCGCTGGACGCCGCCGGCGTCAAGCCGACCGATCTGGTCGACTGCCAGGGCGGAGTCATCAACCTCTACGGACGCCTGATTCACGACGACAAATCCGACATGGGCATGGGCACGGTCACGGTGCAGCGGGCGCTCGAGAAATCGAGCGATGTCGCCGCGGTAAAGATGGCGCTCAAGCTTGGGCCGGAGAAGTTCTGGCACTATGCCAACGCCTTTGGTTTCGGCAGCCGCACCGGGATCGAATTGCCGAGCGAGACCCGCGGACTGCTGCGGCCCGTGCGGCGCTGGGGCGCTACTTCCATTGGGTCAATCGCCATCGGTCAGGAAGTCGGCGTCACTCCGGTGCAGCTCGTCACCATGGTTTCCGCGATTGCGAACGGCGGAACGTATCTGCCGGCGCGCATCCTGATGTCTGAGCAGGACGGCAAGCCGCACCCCATGCGCGCGGGCACCGGCGTGCCAAACCCGCTGCCGGATGGCGCGCACCGCGTCATCAGCGAGCTGACTTCCGCCGAGATGCGCAAGATGATGCAGGGCATCGTGCTCGAAGGGACCGGCACGGAAGCGCGGCTCAACGGTTATTCGAGCGGCGGCAAGACCGGCACCGCGCAGAAAATTGACGTGGCGACCCACACGTATTCGAAGACAAAGCACGTTGCGAGCTTCGCCGGCATGGCGCCGGTCAGCAATCCTGCAATTACCGTGGCTGTGGTGATTGATCAGCCGGAAGGCAACCAGTACGGCGGAACGGTTTCCGCGCCGGTGTTCCGCGAGATCGCACAGCAGGCGCTGGAATACCTGGGCGTGCCGTACGACGAAGATGTGCAGGCCACGCCTGCCAGACATGCAAAGCCGCAGGACGTGGCGGAAGACGCACCGCAGGACGGTGTGAGTGATGTCGCCGGTCTGCTCGCCGAGGTCAACGACCTGCCCAAGGATGACCCGCTCCGGCAGTCGGTGGAGGCCCAGGCCAGGGCGGCCAGACCAGCCGCCGCGGTTGTCCCGGCAAAATATTCCATGACTGCCGCGACTTCAGCAGCGGCAACAGAACCCGCGACCCCGCCTGCCGCGCATGTCGAGAACGCTTCGCTGCGAATCCCAACTGTTTCCCCCGGTGCAGGCGTGATCGTGCCCGTCCTGACCGGCAAGCCGCTGCGCGCGGTGGTGGAGCTGGCTGCCGGGTCCGGATTGCGTTTGCAGGCCAGCGGAAGCGGCATGGCCCGCGCGCAGGCCCCCGCCGCCGGAGCGCATGTGCCGCCGGGAACGCCGGTCGTCGTGCAGTTTGCTCGCTAAGCACGCTGCCTACAATAAGAGCGCATGAAGTTTTCCCAAGCCGTGACCAATGCCGGGCTGGTCGAAACCGCCGGTCCGGATAACGACGTCCGCGCTGTTCAGTACGACTCGCGCCGCATCGCGCCGGGCGATTGCTTTCTCGCCATGCGAGGCGAATCGGTCAACGGCAATCGGTTTATCGCGAACGCGATTGCGGCAGGCGCTTCAGCGATAGTCACGGATTCGCCGGAAGCATTCCGCGCAAACACAGTTGCAAATCCGGACGTCGCGCTAGGTCTCTGCACGCAAGGTCGCGAGGCGCTGGCGCGCATCGCCTCGAACCTGCTCGGCCATCCTGAACAAACACTTTCCGTCACGGGCGTAACCGGAACCAACGGCAAGACCACCACGACCTGGCTGATCGAAGCCATGCTGGCCGCGGCTTTGCGCAAGACGGTGCTGGTCGGCACCATTGCCTACCGGGTCGCCGGGGGCGAAGTTGCCGCGCCCCACACCACGCCGGAGTCAAGTGATCTGCTGTCCCTGTTTGCGCAAGGGGTTGCAGCCGGAGCCACCGAAGCGGTCATGGAAGTCAGCTCGCATGCGCTGGAGCAACGGCGCGTCTGGGGAGTGCCGTTCGATGTCGCCGTATTCACCAACTTCACGCGCGACCATCTCGACTTTCACGGCTCCATGGAGTATTACTTTGCCGCAAAGAAAAAACTCTTCGAGCCCGGGGGGACCGGCGAAGGGGCACCGAGAGTGTCCATCCTGTGGGCGGAAGACCCCGCTGTCGCAGAACTCGCGGCGGAGCTTGTCGCGCAGGGCCGGCGGGTCGAAACTTTTGGTTTGGAGCGCGGAGACTGGCGCTCCAGCGATGTCCTTATGACGGCGGCCGGCACAGACTTCCTTCTCGCATCGCCGCTCGGCGCAGCGCAGGTCCGGACCAGCCTCGTCGGACGCGTGAACGTGCTGAACACACTGGCCGCGCTGGCTGCGGCAACCGCTCGTGGTGTTTCGCTGCAGCAGGCCGTGGCAGGCGCGGCGCAGCTCGCTTACGTTCCAGGACGGTTCCAGCGCGTGCGCGGCGACCAGCCGTTCACGGTCGTCGTTGACTACGCGCACACAGACGACGCGCTCCGCAACCTCACCCAACTCGCGCGCGAACTCGTCGCGGGCAACGGCAGAGTGATCACGCTTTTTGGCTGCGGCGGAGACCGCGACCGCACCAAGCGTCCGCGTATGGCCGCCGCGGCGGCGGAGAACAGCGACTTCATCATCCTGACCAGCGACAATCCGCGCAGCGAAGATCCTCGTGCCATTCTGCAGGATGCCGAGGTCGGTTTCGCTCTCTCCACCACGCCATACAAAATCATTGAAGACCGCGCGGAGGCAATTCGCGCGGCCATTGCCGAAGCCCGCGCAGGGGACATCGTTCTGCTCGCAGGCAAAGGCCATGAGAAAACGCAGACCCTGGCCACCGGAACCATTCCGTTCGACGATGTCATGGTTGCAGAAGAAGCCCTGCGCGTATTGCGGGCCGGAGCCGCGCAATGAATTTCCGCACGGAAGAAGTGCGCGGCCGCCTGCAGGACCCGCTCGCGGGCGATGACGCGGTCACGACCGGGTATTCGATTGATTCGCGCACGAGCGCGCCCGGCGACCTGTTCTTCGCGATTCGCGGTGAGCACTTCGACGGCCACGACTTTGTCGCTTCAGCTCTGGCCAATGGCGCGACGGCGGCAGTTGTGGAGCGCGAAAAGCTGGCTGGCTTTGCCGGCATCAGCCGGAGCCAGCTGGTGGCGGTCGGCAACACGCTCGACGCACTGCAAACGCTCGCCATGGCCGCGCGCGAGCGCTGGCAGGGAACCGCGATCGGCATCACCGGCAGCGTGGGCAAAACGACGACGAAGGAAGCCGTCGCGCAGGTCCTCAGCGCGCGCTACCGCGTGCTCAAATCAAGCGGCAATCTGAATAACCATTTCGGATTGCCATTGCAATTGCTGCGCCTGCAGCCGGACGACCAGTACGCTGTGCTCGAGATGGGCATGAGCTCCGCCGGTGAAATTGCGCGCCTCGCGGCCATCGCGAAGCCGCAGTGGGGCGTGGTGAACACGGTCGCCGCCGTCCATACGGAATTTTTCGCCGACGGCATTGAGGGAGTGGCACGCGCCAAGCGTGAACTTATCGAAGCGCTTCCGCCGGACGGCGTTGCATTTCTGAATTTCGACGATGAACGCGTGCGCGCCTTCGCCGCGTATGCGAAATGCCCGGTCATCAGCTTCGGCCGCGAAGACAACGTTGCTGTCCGCGCAGCTGAAGTCCGCTCGCTCGGCGCGGATGGCGTTGAATTCAGGCTGGTGGCAGACGGCGAAACGGCATACGTGCGCCTGCACCTTATCGGCGAGCACAACGTCACCAACGCGCTTGCCGCGGCCGCTGTCGGCATCCAGGCAGGCCTCTCCACGCAGGAAATCGCGGAAGCTCTCGGCACAATGCGGCCTCCCGACAAGCGCGGCGAGACGCTGCATATCGCCGGGGCCATCGTTATCAACGATTGTTACAACTCCAATCCGCGCGCCCTGAACGCCATGGTGGACGCTCTCGCGCAGGTGCCGGCGAAGCGGCGCATCGTGGTCGCCGGAGAAATGCTTGAACTCGGCCCTGGCGCCGATGCCATGCACGCCGCGTGCGGGGAACACATCGCGGACCGCGGCATGGATATTGTCATCGGCGTCCGGGGCCTCGCGTGCGCGATCGTTGACGCCGCCGCAAGACGCGGCCTCGAAGCGCATTTTTTCCCAACGCCGGAAGAAGCCGGCGATTGGCTATCTGCGAACCTGCAGCAAGCGGACGCCGTCCTGCTGAAAGCCAGCCGCGGCGTCAGACTTGAGCGCGCGCTGGATCGCCTGCAGCAGTAGCAACCGAATGACAACTGATGTTCGCGCATAAATTTTCGATTTTCGGCGAAATGCACTCAGTAAAATCAAACTTCGCGGAGGCTGAGTGTTTTACTGGCTGCTTTACCAGAAGCTTTTTCCCTACTTCCGGCCATTCCGCATCTTCCGCTATCTCACGTTCCGGACTGCGTTCTCCACCATCACGGCGCTGCTGATCGCGCTGCTGATCGGCCCGTGGGTCATTGACCGCCTGCGCCAGTTCCATCTCGGCCAGTACATTCGCGAAGACGGCCCGAAGGAGCACCAGAAAAAAGCCGGCACGCCGACCATGGGAGGCGTCCTGATCGGCATCGCGGTCATTGTGCCGACGCTGCTCTGGGCTGACCTCGGCAATCCTTTCGTCTGGATTGCGCTGTTTTCCATGACGGCATTCGGCGCCATCGGGTTTATGGATGACTACCTGAAGGTCGCCAACAAGCGGAGCCTCGGCCTGACCGCTCGCGCCAAGTTCTCGCTGCAATGCCTGGTCGCGCTCATCATCTCGGTCGCGCTCGTGTTTCTGCAGACGCAGGGAGCGTATTCCACGCGGCTGGTCGTGCCGTTCATCAAGCGCTTCCGGCCCGACCTGGTCATCGGGGCGCTGCACAACTCGCCACACTTCTGGTGGCTCGCATTCCTGCCGTTCGTTATTTTTACGGTGCTCGTCATCGTGTTCTCATCAAACGCCGTCAACCTCACCGACGGTCTGGACGGCCTCGCCATCGGCTGCACCATCGTCGCCGCCGGAGCGCTGACCATGCTGACCTACGTCAGCGGCCACATTGTTTTCTCGGATTATCTCGAGCTGCAGCGCATGCCGCTCGTCGGAGAAGTGACCGTGTTCTGCGGCGCGCTCATGGGCTCATCCATCGGCTTTCTCTGGTACAACGCGCACCCGGCGGAAGTCTTTATGGGAGACGTCGGCTCGCTCGCACTCGGCGGCGCCATCGGCACGGTCGCGGTCATCCTCAAGCAGGAACTGCTGCTGCCGTTCATCGGCGGAATCTTCGTGCTGGAAGCGCTCAGCGTCATCCTGCAGGTCGGCAGCTTCAAGCTGCGCGGCGGCAAACGCATTTTCAAGATGGCGCCGCTGCACCACCATTTCGAAATGTCCGGCTGGAGCGAAAGCAAGGTCATCACGCGCTTCTGGATCGGCGCACTGATTTTCGCGCTCTTCGCGCTGACGACGTTAAAGCTGCGGTGACATGCAGGGCGGCCGCTGTCGGCACGTCCGCCGGCAGTTCTTCTCTTGCTGTCATTCCGTCGGCGCGTTGCAGGAATCTGCTTGTGCTTGAGTAGCCCGAAGCAGATTCCTCCGGTCGCCGCGGCGGCCAGCGGAATGGCGGCAAGGGGAACAATTCCTTTCACCCTAGTAAACTCATCCACGCATGGAATTGCGCAACAAGAGAGTGCTCGTCGTCGGCCTGGGAAAATCCGGGCTCGCGGCGGCGTTGTTCTTGCAGTCGCGCGGCGCCCACGTCACAGTCAGCGACCAGCGCTCCGCAGTCGCGCTCGCGGCGGAGCTGCCAGCGCTGCTCGACCGCGGCATTGCGGTAGAAACCGGCGGCCACGGCGTCCTCACCTTCCGCCGCCAGGATCTGATCGTCGTTTCGCCCGGCGTGCCGCTGGAAACGCCCGAACTCGCGCAGGCGCGCCGCATGGGAACGCCCGTCATCGGCGAACTGGAACTTGCCAGCCGCTTCCTGCTGGGCAAGGTCCTTGCCATCACCGGCTCGAACGGCAAGACCACCACGACGACGCTGGCCGGCGAAATCTTCGCCGCCGCACAAGTGCCGCACATCGTCGGGGGAAACATCGGCCTGCCCGTCATCTCCACCGTCGAGCAGTCCTCGCCCGAGACGTGGAGCATCCTCGAAGTTTCGAGCTTCCAGCTCGAAACGACGGAGAGTTTCCGCGCCAATGTCGCCGTGATCCTCAACATCACGCCGGACCATCTCGACCGCCACGGCAGTTTCGAGAACTACGTCGCAGCCAAGGCGAAAATTTTCGCGACCCAGCAGCCGGAAGATGCGCTCGTCCTGAACGCCGACGACGACACCACGCACCGCCTGGCCGCCAAA
The DNA here is from genome assembly GCA_963848685.1 of uncultured Acidobacteriaceae bacterium. Classification (GTDB taxonomy): domain Bacteria; phylum Acidobacteriota; class Terriglobia; order Terriglobales; family Acidobacteriaceae; genus CAWKED01. Next base: position 133,860 of record CAWKED010000002.1, read on the forward strand.
GCGCCGCACGCCGACCGCGTCTTCTGGTTCAGCGCCACGCGCGTCATCCGGCAGGGATGCTTCATCCATGACGGCGTCGTAATGTTCCGCGCCGGCGAATCCGCCGCCGCCGAGCCCATCCTGCCGCTCAGCGAAATTCCGCTCAAAGGCGCGCACAACGTCGAGAACGTGCTGGCCGCAGTCTGCGCGTCGCGTCTCGCCGGCATCCAGGCCGGAGACATTCGCCGCGCCGTCGCCGGCTTCCACGCCGTCGAACACCGCCTGGAACTCGTCGCCACCGTGAACGGCGTCGAGTATTACAACGACTCCAAGGCGACCAATGTGGATGCCACCCGTAAGGCGCTCGCCAGCTTTGGCGAGCCCGGCCGCGCGACCGTCCACCTCATCCTCGGCGGTAAGGACAAGGACTCGGACTACACGCTCCTCCGCGCCTTGGTCCGGGAACGGGCCGTCGCCGTGTATACCATTGGTTCCGCGGCAGAGAAAATCCAGCGCGCCCTCGCCGCCGATGCGAAGCTGATTTCGTGCGGCACGCTGGTCGCGGCAGTAGAGCGCGCAGCCGGCGCGGCGCAGCCGGGAGAAATCGTTCTGCTGGCGCCGGCCTGCTCGAGCTTTGACCAGTTCGAAAACTACGAGCATCGCGGCCGGGTGTTCAAAGACCTTGTGAAGGAGCGCGCGGCAGCCCAGGTGGTCCGCGCGTAAGGCGCGGATGGCGAAGCGGGTTGGCGTAGACAAGTTTCTATACGGCGCAGTCGTGGTCCTCGTCACCATAGGGCTGCTGATGGTGTTCTCCGCATCCGCCGTTGTCGCCGAAGAGCGCTACCACTCCGCATCCACATTTGTCGCCAAGCAGGCCGTGTGGGCCGTGCTCGGACTCATCGCCATGTCTGTCCTGATGCACGTGGACTACCGCAAACTAAACTCGCAACCGCTGGTTTTCACGAGCATGGGAATCACGCTGCTGGTCCTGATCGCCGTGTTTGCCATGCACGACTCGCACCACACGCACCGCTGGTTCCGCCTTGGGCCGCTGCTTAGCTTTCAGCCTTCAGAAATTGCCAAACCGGTCCTCATCCTGTTTCTCGCATGGTTCCTGCAGAACCGCGTCCACGCAATGGATGAGTGGCGCTCGGTCGCGATGGCTGCGGGGCCGGTCGTCGTTTTTGCCGCGCTCATTCTGCTGGAACCCGATCTTGGCACCACGCTCGTCATCCTCCTCGCCAGCGCGATTTTGCTCTACCTGGCGCGCATGCCGTGGAAGTACTACGGCATGGCTGCGCTGGCTTCCGTGCCCGTGTTTTACCACCTGCTGTTCGCCGTGGGCTGGCGCAGGGCCCGCATCGAAGCGTTCCTGCATCCGGATGCAGATCCGCGTGGCGCCGGCTTCCACGTCATGCAGTCGCTCATCGCCGTCGGCACAGGCGGAATCACAGGACAGGGCTACATGGAAGGCAAGCAGAAACTCTTCTACCTGCCCGAGCCGCACACCGACTTCATATTCGCGAACCTGGCGGAGGAAGTCGGCCTGATCGGCGCCATCTTCGTCGTCGCGCTGTTCGGCTTCCTGGCGTGGCGGGGCATGCGCACCGCGCTCCGTGCCAGCGATCCGTTCGCCCAGTTCCTCGTGGTGGGAATTACCAGCACCATCATCATCCAGGCCTGTTTCAATATTTCGGTCGTTCTCAGCCTGGTGCCGACGAAAGGCATCCCGCTGCCGTTCATCTCGTCCGGCGGAACGTCGCTGTTTATCACGATGGCCATGATGGGTGTTCTACTCAACGTGACACGCGAAATTGAGTGAGCTCAAGGCCATCATTGCGGGCGGAGGAACGGGCGGCCACATCCTGCCCGGGCTTGCCATTGCCCGTGAGCTGCGCGATGCCCACGGAGCAGACATTCGCTTCATCGGCACGTCGCGTGGCATGGAGTCGCGCCTGGTTCCGGCCGGCGGCTTTCCGCTCGATCTCATCGCATCCGGCCCGCTGAACCGCGTCTCGCCGCTGACCCGGGTCAAGTCACTGTGGGCGATACCGCGAGGCATCGCGCAGGCGATGGCGCTGCTGCGAAAGCATCGCGCGCAGGTTGTCGTCAGCGTCGGAGGCTACGCCGCCGGCCCCGCCATGGCTGCAGCGAAGCTTCTTCGCATCCCGAGCATTGTCTTTGAACCCAATGCGCAGCCGGGAATCACGAACCGCATCGCCGGCCGCTGGGCCCGCGTCGCCGCCGTGAACTTCGCCGAGGCAGGCAGGTTCTTTCCGCGCTTTGAAGTCACCGGCATTCCGGTCCGCGCGGAGTTTTTCGCCATTGGGCCGAAGCCGCCCGGCGCCGCGCCGCACCTGCTTGTTTTCGGCGGCAGCCAGGGCGCGCGCATTCTGAACAACGCTCTGCCTGACGTTCTGCCCGAGCTCCTCGCTGCTGTCCCCGGACTGTCCGTGCTCCACCAGGCCGGAGCCAGTCACGCCGACGCGGTTGCCCATGCCTATCTCGAAGTAGGAATCGCGCCGGAGCGGGTCGAGTCGGTCGCGTTCGTCGAGGACATGGCCGAAGGATTCGCGCGCGCGGACCTGGTGCTGTGCCGCTCCGGCGCGAGCACCGTCGCGGAACTCGCCGCCGCCGGCAAACCCGCGCTGCTGGTCCCGTTCGCCGCCGCCGCCGACGACCATCAGCGCAGGAACGCGGAGGCATTCGCAGCAGAGGGCGCTGCCGTCGTGCTGCCGGAGGGCGAATTGACCCACGAACGGCTGCTGGCGGAACTCACCGCGCTGCTCAGCGATCGCGACCGGCTGGCGCGCATGGCTGCAGCGGCAAAGGCCCAGGCGAAACCCAACGCCGCCAGACGCATCGCAGAACTGGCCGTGGCAGCCACGGCTCGGTAAGGCTCGTTATCCCACCGGCGCTGTCATTCTGAGTGAAGCGAAGAATCTGCTCTCTGCGCGGGTTACCTGTGCCGCCGCATGCTGTAACAGATGATTCGCGACGCTCAGGATGACCCGCGGCCCATGTGGGCGTCGCCAGACAGAAAAGCCCCGGCAGTTTGCCGGGGCTTTTCGTTTGTCTTACATACCGCAGTTCGCGGTATTCCGTTTAGCGGTGTCCGCCGCCGCCGTGACCGCCGCCACCGCCGAAGCTGTGTCCGCCGCCACCCGAGTAGCCGGAGTGACCACCGTAGCTGCCGCCGCCGTAGCTGCGTCCGCCAGAGTATCCACCTGAGTAGCCGCGGCTGCCGCCATAGCTGCCCGCATAGCCCCGATTGGCGCCGTAGGCATTGCCGTAGCTGCCGCGGTTTCCATACCCGTTGCTGCCGGCAAAGCTGTTGCCGCGCGCCGCGTAGCCATTGGAGTAGCCGCCACGGTTTCCGTAGCTGCTCCCGCCGCGGTTTACAGCCACGCCGTTCCGTGTAGAAGTGGTTCCACCACGGTTTACGCCGTTGGCGCCGCCGCGGTTGTAGCCGTTCGTGCCGCCGCGGTTATAGCTCGCGTTGTGCTGCAGCGTGGAGTTCGCCCAGTGCGGCTGCAGGTTGCCGCCGCCACGGTACATCGAGGCGCCGTACGACGTGTGCGCGAAGGTCGCGCCCGAGAAGCCGCGGCAGTTGTATCCCCGGCCCCCGCCCCAGCGCCAGCCGTTATACCGGCCCCAGCCGTGCCAGCCCCAGCCCCAGCCGCCGTAGCCCCAGAAACCTGTCCGCCAGTACCAGCCGCCCAGGCCCCAGCCCCACCAGCCCGGTGTCCACACCGCGCCGACATAGGGAGCAAGCACCCAGCTGCCCTGCGTCCAGTAGTAGCCGTCCTGACCCCACGCCCAGTAGCCGGGGGCCCAGATGTAACCATCTCCAGGCGCCGCCGGAACGGCAACAACCGGTGCAACGGGCGGCGCAACGCTGATTCCAACCGCAACCTGAGCGTGGGCCGGAACCGCGGCAAAGGAAACCGCCACCAGTACCGCGGCAAGTAATCCATATCGAAGCGTCCGCATTTTGTAGTCCTCTGGGCCGCCGGTTGTCGTTTCTGTCCGCCTGCGTGCGCGGCTCCGAGCCGGTGAACCCCCGAACGCTGCCGCCGGCCTTCTAACGTGCCGGCTTCAGCGCTTCCAAATGGTTAGATGGTACTTTGCAACAAATGTTGCGGTCGAAGCGAATGGCGGTTCAGGGGGCGCAACCTGTCTGCTCTCTGTAAGATGTAAGCCGCCCATGTTTGCCAAACCACAGCGCGTGCATTTCATCGGAATCGGCGGTATCGGCATGAGCGGCATCGCGGAAGTGCTTCTGTCGCTGGGCTATACGGTCACCGGTTCGGACCTGAGACGTTCCTCTGTCACTGACCGGCTGGCGGCCATGGGAGCGCGGATCTTCGAGGGCCATACCGCCGCCAATGCTCTCGGCGCGGACGTCGTCGTCACCAGCTCCGCCGTAACCGCCAGCAACCAGGAAGTCGCCGCCGCCCGCGCCCAGCAGGTTCCCGTCATTCAGCGCGCGGAGATGCTGGCCGAACTCATGCGCCTCAAGTACGGCATTGCCATCGCCGGCATGCACGGCAAGACGACGACAACTTCCATGGTCGGCATGATCCTTGCCGCCGCCGGGCTGGACCCGACGGTCGTCGTCGGCGGCCGCGTCGAGGCCTTCGGATCCAACGCCCGTCTTGGCCGCGGCGAACATCTCGTCGCCGAAGCCGACGAAAGCGACCGCTCCTTCCTCAAGCTGTCGCCCATCCTGAGCGTCATCACCAACCTTGATCGCGAACACATGGACTGTTATCGCGACATGGACGATGTCCACGCGGCCTTTCTCGAGTTCATGGATAAAGTCCCGTTCTACGGCAGCACGGTGATCTGCGGGGATGACCCCGCGCTGCGTGAGCTCTCTCGCAAGGCGCGGCGTCGGGTTTTTACCTACGGCGAACGCCCGGAATCCCACTTCCTGCTGCGCCATGTCGACGTCCATTCCGACGCGCGCGCCTGCTTTGAAGTGACCTTCGACAAGCTCGCGCTAGGCGAGTTCGAGCTGCATGTGCCCGGCAAGCACAATGTTCTGAATGCCACCGCGGCCATTGCGATTGGCACGCTGCTGGGCATCCCCCAGACACGCATTGCAGAGGGCCTGAAGGCTTTTCGCGGCGTGGACCGGCGCTTCCAGGTCAAAGGGACCGAACGCGGCGTTACCGTGGTGGACGACTACGGCCATCACCCGACGGAAATTCGTGCGACCCTCCGGGCGGCGCGCGACTGCGGCTACGACCGCATCCATGTCATCTTCCAGCCGCACCGCTACACGCGCACGCGCGACCTGATGGAAGAGTTCAAGTCCGCATTCGACGATGCAGACTCCGTTGCCCTGCTGGACATTTATCCGGCCAGCGAGGAACCGATTCCCGGCATACACACGCCCGCGCTCGTCGCGGCCATTGCGCGGCCCACGGTTTCCTACGCCCAGGGCTTTGACGAGGCCGTCGCGATGGTGACGCAAGCGGCCCGGCCTGGAGACGTCATCCTGACGCTCGGCGCCGGCAATGTCTCCAGCCTGTCCGCCACGGTGCTGGAACGGCTGCACTCCCCGGCACCCGTTACGGAACGGGAACCATTGGTGGAAAACTCCCGAAGATAGCCGGAAAAAACCTGTAATTCCCGCACACAGCCAGCTATAGTCGGAATCGGTCAGCGTGCGCAAAAACGGGTCAAATTCGGCCATAGCGGAGCTTGAATTCGGTCAGCAATCCGACCAGCCGCGGCGTCGCGGGCGAAAAGTCGAGCCGGAGACGATGCCGCGCTCCTCGCGCTTTGACGACTTCGGCGATTTCTCGCGCGACCAGTCCGCAGAGGCCCCCTCCGGCCGCGCAGCCAGGCGTACCGCCGTCAGGCGCGGCAGCTTCCGCCTGCGCTGGCCGGAAGCCACGTGGGCCCGCTGGGCAGTCGGAGTCGCCGGCGTTGTGCTTCTCGCCGGAATCGGCTTCGGGGTCTACGAGGTCCGCAGCTTCTTTCTGCATGACGCGCGCTTCACCGTCGCCGCGTCCGACGACATTCGCGTGACGGGAAATCAGCAGGTCACGGAAGACGACATTCACGCCGTCTTTGCGGAAGATATCGGTCGCAACATTTTCCACGTTCCACTGGCCGAACGCCGCGCCCAGCTGGAAGCGCTGCCCTGGGTACATCACGCCACGGTGGAACGTCTGCTGCCCGATCGCATCGCCGTCGCCATCTCGGAACGGGTGCCCTCGGCCTTCGTGCAGAACAACGGCTCTGTTGAACTGGTGGATTCCGACGGCGTTGTCCTCGACATGCCGGCGTCGCTGGCCGCGAAATATTCCTTTCCCGTTGTGACCGGCGTCGGCTCCGACGTGCCGCAGACTACACGCGTCGCCCGCATGGCTGTCTACGACGAGTTCATTCGCCAGGTGGATTCGGGCGGCGCAAGTGTAAGTGCGCGCATCAGCGAAATTGACCTCACCGACCCGGAAGATGTCATCGCCACCATTCCGGAAGATGGCGTGCCGCTCACCGTCCACTTCGGCGACGCGGACTACCTCGGCCGCTACAAGACCTACCAGGCGCACCTCGGCGAGTGGCGTCAGCAATATTCGAACCTCGCGACGGTGGATTTGCGCAACGCTCCGCAGGTCACGCTGGGCATGAGCAAGAAGTCGTCGCCGGTTGCCGATGCTGCGCCGGTCCCGGCCCCGGCGCCGGTGCCTGATGCAGCCTCGGCTGAAAAGGCGGAAGCTGATGTTCCCGAGCCGGTTCGCAATGACAGCCGTGAGAGCAGCGATGCTGCGAGTGCATCTCCCGCACCCGTTGCCGCCAGGCCGGTCGCTCTTGTTGCAAAAAACAGCGCCGCCAGATCTTCTTCTCCGAAACCTGTCAACGCGAGGAAACCTGCGCCTCCGAAGAAGCCAGCGGTTGTTACCGCAAAGCTGGTGAAGCCGGCGGCGCCTCGACCGCTTCCGCCGCCCGCAGTCGCGCATGGCAAGACCTCGCCCGCCGTCCGGATGAACCCATCGGCCCAGACGAATAGCGATGCGCTGGCTACATTCCGCAGCGCGGCGCCCCAAACCGTTCCCCAGCACAAGATGGCGCTGCACATGTCCCCGCAGCAATCCACCGGCACGCAGGCGGGTGAGCAATGAAGCGCCGCGACGACGGACTGATCACGGTCCTCGATTTCGGCAGCGCGAAAGTTTGCGCGCTCACCGCCGAGCTCCACGATGGAGCGCTGCGATACCGCGGCCACGGCATTGCGGAAACACGCGGCGTGCGGCGCGGCGTCATCAGCGAGCTTGAACCGGCGACCAAAGCCATAAAAGCCGCCGTGGATGCGGCCGAGCGCTCCGCGAACGCCATGATTGCGCATGCGATTGTCGGCATCGGCGGCCCGCACGTGCGCGGTGTCAACAGCCGCGGCGGCATCACGCTGGGCAACCGCCTGCGCGAAATCAAGCGTGAGGAAATTGCCGCCGCCATCGACCGCGCGCGCAGCGTAGAACTGCCCGCCGACCGCGAAGTGCTGCATCTGCTGCCGCAGGAATTTCTGCTCGACGACCAGGCAGGCATCCGCGACCCGCTGGACATGGTCGGCTGCCGTCTCGAAGTGCATCTCCACATGAGCACCTGCGGCGCAGGCGCCATGCAGAGCGTCGTCACTGCCGCCAACCATGCCGGCGTGGAAGTTACCGACACGGTCTACGAAGGCATTGCCGCGGCGGAATCCACCGTCATCGGCGACGAGCGCGAGTACGGCACGTGTGTCGTCGACATCGGCGCAGGCTCGAGCGAACTCATCGTTTTCTATGAAGGCGCCGTCGCCCACACGGCCGTGCTGCCAATCGGCGGCGACCATTTCACGAACGATCTCGCCGTCGGGCTGCACATCTCCGCGGCGGAAGCTGAGCGCGTCAAGCTCGAACACGGTCACGCGATCGTGACGGCCGTGCCGCAGATCAGCCAGATCGAGCTGCCGACCGAACCGGGGCGCGAGCCGCGCGTCGTTTCCCAGCGCCTGATCAGCGAAATCCTGGAAGCGCGCGCCAACGAACTCGCCGCAATGCTCCGCGACAACCTGCGCCAGGGTGGGGTGCTCGATGCGCTTGGCAACGGCTGCGTTGTTACCGGCGGCGGCGCCAAGCTGCCCGGCCTGCTCGACACCTTCGAGAGCATCCTGCATCACGCCGCGCGCCTCGGCTCGCCGATCCGCATTTCGAAGCTGCCGGCGGAACTCTGCGGACCCGAGTTCGCTACTGCGGTTGGATTGTTGCTGTACACGCACCGTCGCCGCCAGTCCCGCGCCGGCGATGGCATAGGTTTTGGTTCCCGCTGGAAGCGCAAGCTTCTTGCGGGCATGTCGTAATTCGAAACAGAAGGAGAGCAAATGTCGCCGAGCGATATCCGCATTCAGTTCCAGGACGAGGTCCGCAAGGGCGCGCGCATCAAGGTCATCGGCGTCGGCGGCGGCGGCGGCAACGCCGTCAACCGCATGATCCAGGCCGGCGTGGAAGGCGTGGAGTTCATCGCCGCCAACACCGACATGCAGGCGCTGCAGAGCTCGCAGGCGCCGGTCAAACTGCAACTCGGCGTGCGGCTGACGAGCGGCCTTGGCGCGGGCGCGAACCCTGACATCGGCCGCAAGGCCGCGCTCGAAGACTCCGACAAGATCATCGAGGCCCTTGAAGATGCCGACATGGTGTTCGTCACGGCCGGGCTGGGCGGAGGCACCGGCACCGGCGCCGCGCCGGTCATCGCCTCGCTGGCCAGCGAGATGGGCGCGCTGACCGTCGCTGTCGTCACCAAGCCGTTCGGCTTTGAAGGCAAGCGGCGCCAGGCGCAGGCCGACCGCGGCATGCAGGAACTGCTCGAGAGCGTAGACACGATGATCGTGATTCCCAACGAGAAGCTGCTCGCGGTCGCCAAGGACGCCGGCTTCTTCGAGAGCTTCCGCGTCGCCGACGATGTGCTGCGCCAGGGCGTGCAGGGAATCTCGGACATCATCACGATCCCGGGCATCATCAATCGCGACTTTGCCGACGTAAAAACCACCATGGCCGGCATGGGCTACGCGGTCATGGGCACCGCTATCGCGACGGGCCCGGACCGCGCCCTCACGGCCGCGCGGCAGGCCATGGCTTCGCCGCTGCTCGAAGCCGGCGCCATTGACGGCGCGCGCGGCATCCTGATCAACATCAGCGGCTCATCCTCGCTCAAGCTGAATGAGGTCAACGAAGCCTCCACCATCATCCAGTCCGCCGCGCATGAAGACGCGAACATCATCTTCGGCGCCGTGCTCGACGAAGCCATGGGCGAGAACGTGAAGATCACGGTCATCGCCACCGGCTTCCGCGCCGACCAGCCGCAGCGCCGCGACCGCATGCTGCACACTCACGCGGACCCGCCCATCGTCGTCACAACGTCCATGCCGCGCTTCGCCAGTGAAGACGAGGACGAGGAGGAAGGGCCGTCAGACTGGCGACAGGAGTCGCGCGGCGCGGAGAACGATGAGCCGGTCGCGATGGAATTCCATCCCGACCCCGAGCCCGAAACCCGCGGCAATATCTTCGCGGAAGCCCGGGCGGTCATTCGCGAACAGGAAGCCGTAGCAGCTACCACCTTCGCGCCAGTGCAGGATGACGATGCAAGGCACGACAATTTCGATATTCCGGCGTTTATGCGGAGAGGCCAGTCATAAAGCAGCGGTTCCCGAAACTGTAAGGCGGCCGGGGATACGGCGTCCCGGCCCGTTGGGCGCATCTTTTGTTTTGAGGGCTGCGCCCCAAGTGTGTACATTGGCGAAAGGACACCCCTTCAGGCGATGACCAGACCTCTGCTTCGGATTGCAGCATTTCTCCTTGGAATTGTTCTCGTGGCAAGCGCCCCGTTCACCTGGGCGATTTCCCGAAGCACACACGCGCGTCGCACCCATGGGGCCTATGTTTCAGCGGCCCGGGTCGGCCATCGCCATCTGGCTGTGCGTGCCGGCGTCCACCGCGTATCCTATGGCCGCGGCCGCCGTCATCATTATTACGAGCATTTCACCGGGCACTCCTTTACGGAGGCCGCCATGACCCAGCAGGGAGACGTCACGGCCGGGGAAGACCCCGTCGTCCGCCAGGCCGCCATTGACGCGCTCGGCGACATGAACGGCACTGCCGTGGCCATCGATCCCGACACGGGCCGCATCCTCGCCATGGTCAACCAGAAGCTCGCGCTCAGCTCCGGCGCGGAGCCATGCTCGACCATCAAGGTTTCCGTCGCGCTGGCCGGCCTGTCCGAACACCTGGTGACCAAGGACACGCCGCTGCAACTCGGCCGCGGCTTTCACATGACGCTCACCGAGGCGCTGGCCCACTCCAACAATCTTTATTTTGAAACCCTCGGCCGCGAGCTTGGCTTTGAGCGCGTAAAAAAGTACGCCAACATGTTCGGGCTCGGAGAACTCGCCGGCTATAACATCCCCGGCGAACAGCTCGGCCGCTATCCGGATACGCCCCTGCCCGAAAAAGAAGGCGGAGTCGGCAAGATGTGCAGCTTCGGCCAGAGCGTCGACATGACGCCCCTGCAGCTTGGCGCGCTGGTCACCGCCATCGCCAACGGCGGCACGCTGTATTACCTGCAGCACCCCACGACTCCCGAGCAGGTCCTGGCCTTCCAGCCGAAAATCAAGCGCCAGCTCGACATCAAGCCCTACCTCAAGGACCTGAGCCCCGGCATGGAAGCCGCAGTGGACTACGGCACCGCGCGCAGCCTGCACACCAACTTCAGCCAGATTCCCGTGCTCGGCAAGACCGGCACGTGCAGCGACAACGGCACCCGCTTCGGCTGGTTCGCAAGCTACGCCAACACGAACTTCGGCCGCATCGTCACCGTGTTCTTCCTGGAAGGCGGCCGCCCGACCTTTGGCCCCAAGGCAGCGGAGTTGACCGGCGTTTTCTACCGGAACCTCTACGAGCACAGCTACTTCGCCTCCAAAGCGCCGCTGGCCGTGCTGGGCGCGACGACCGGAACCATCGGCGTCCAGTAATCGCCAGATCAACATCAGTCGGAATTCCAGAATTTCGTCGGCTTTTTTGTCATTCTGAGCGAAGCGAAGAATCTGCTCTGCTGCGCGCAGCGCACCGCCCCGTTTGCATTTCCATTCGCCCGTCGCGCATCTTAAGTAGTGCGCCCCATGCAAGTCCTCACCGCAGCGGAAATGAAGGCCGCCGACCGCGCGACGGTCGAGCGCTTTGGCAGCTCTTTCGAACGACTCATGGAGAACGCGGGCCGCGCCGTTGCCGAGGCCGTGGGAAAACTCTTTCCGAAGGCAGAAAAAATCCTGGTCATCGCAGGCAAAGGCAACAACGGCGGCGATGGCCTGGTCGCGGCGCGGTGCCTGTCGGAGGCCGGTCGCGCAGTTCGCGTCCTGCTGCTTGCGCCGCGTGAATCCGTGCGGGGTCAAGCGGCCATCATGCTTGATCGTTTCACCGGCGAAGTTCGCGTCGCCGCAACCCCGGACAAGTTGGAAGACGCCGAGAAGAGCGGCCTGTTTCGCGACGCTGATCTCATAGTGGACGCAGTCTTTGGAACCGGGTTCCGTCCCCCGCTCGACGCTTTTGTGTCGCGCGTGAAAGGTCTGGTCAACGCATCACGCGCCAGGGTGCTTGCGGTCGACCTGCCCAGCGGCTGGGATGCGGATTCCGACGCCGCGCATGCCGAGGCGTTTCGCGCCGATGCCGTCGTCACATTCACTGCGCCGAAACCCGCGCACGTTTTCGGCGAGATGAGCACCGGCCCCATCCTGGTCGCGGACATCGGTTCGCCCGCGGAGGCAGTGCAATCTCAATCGCAACTCACCTTCACGGGCACGTCGCTCGCGAAATTCCAGACGCCTCGCGCCCGCGACAACAACAAGGGCCGCTTCGGCCATGTCCTGGTCATCGGCGGCGCGGAAGGCAAGGCCGGCGCACCCAGCATGTCCGCTCTGGCCTGCATGCGTACCGGCGCCGGCCTGACCACAGCAGCCATCGTCAAGAGCATTCTCCCGACCGTCGCGCGCATCGCGCCGGAACTGATGACCGTCCCGCTGGCGGAAACGAGTGAGGGCGCAGTCGCGGCCGGCAACGCAGACTCCGAGCATCGTGAAAGGCTGCTCGACAAAATTACCGTGCTCGCGATGGGACCGGGACTGGGACAATCCACCGAGACGCAGGAATTTGTGCACAAGATGGTTGCGAATTCCGCCGTGCCGCTCGTTCTGGACGCCGATGGGCTGAATGCCTATGACGCCGGCAAAGCCAAGGAACTTCGCGGCGGCAAGCGTGTGCTCGTCCTTACGCCGCATCCCGGCGAAATGGCGCGCCTGCTCGGCGTCAGCGTGAAGGAAGTTGAAGCGGACCGCACCAACATCGCGCGAAAATTCGCAACCAAACATGAGCTCATCCTCGTACTGAAAGGCTGGCGCACGCTGGTCGCGCATCCCGACGGCCGCGTCGCAGTCAACACGACCGGCAACCCCGGCATGGCCAAGGGAGGCAGCGGCGATCTGCTGACCGGGATGGTTGCCGCCATGCTCGCCCAGTCGAAAGCGTACTGCGCAACCCCCGGCGAAGCCGTGGAGGCGGCCGTCTACCTGCACGGCCTGAGCGCGGACATGTGTGTCGCCGGCGGCGACGAGCATACGCTGCTCGCCACCGATGCGCTGGAATTCCTCGCGCGCGGTTACAAATTCCGCGTCCAGCAGGACGGCTGGACATGGCTGCAGGGCTTTTGAGAGTAATGCGGGAATGGCGCGCCGCTTCCGCGGACCAGACCATCGCGGCAGGAGCGGAAATCGCGCGACTCATCCCGGCGCCGTCGCTCGTTCTGCTAGAGGGAACGCTCGGCGCAGGGAAGACAACGCTAATGAAGGGCGTCGTATCTGCACTTAACGGAGCCGACGCCGATGCAGTGACCAGCCCGACCTTCACGCTCGTGCACGAATACAGCGGCGAGCGCGATGGCCGCCCCGTCAGGCTCCTCCACCTCGATCTCTATCGCCTGGAACACGAACGCGAGCTGCTGCCGCTGGGGCTCGACGAAATGCTCGATGATCGCGACGCGCTGGTCTTCATCGAGTGGGGCGAAAAGTTCCCGTTGCTGGCATCGCGCGCCGACTTTATTTTTCGCATCGCCAGCCAGGGAAGCGCGCGGTCAATTCAACTGCAAACCAGCTAACTGCAGTCCATAGTCCGTAATCTCTAGTGCCTGGCCCTAGTGCCTACTCCTACTCCCTACTCCCTACTACCTAAAACCCCATGATGTTGTAACCGGCATCGACATAAATCGTCTCGCCCGTCACGCCGCTTGCGAGATCGCTGGCCAGGTACAGGGCAGTCTTGCCGACTTCGTTCTGGTCAATCGGCCGCTTCAGCGGCGCGCGCTCCGCGCTTTCCTTGATCATTTCGCTCAAGCCGCCAACGCCGCGCGCGGCAAGGGTTTTCAGCGCGCCGGCAGAAATCGCATTCACGCGAATGTTCTTCGCGCCCAGGCTCGAGGCCAGGTAGCGCACCGTCGCTTCGAGCGCCGCCTTCGCTACGCCCATCACGTTGTACTTCGGCACAACTTTCTCAGCGCCGTAGTAGGTCAGCGTGATGATGGAGCCGCCGTCGGTCATCAGCGGCTCCGCGGCCCGCGCCAGCGCCAGCAGCGAATACACGCTGACATCATGCGCGATGCGGAAGTCTTCCCGCGTGGTGTTGATGAACTCGCCCTTCATCGCTTCCGCTGGAGCAAAGCCGATGCTGTGAACGAGGATGTCCAGCTTGCCGTAGCGCTCCTTGAGCTTTGCGAACACCGCGTCAATGTCGCTGTCCAGCCCGACGTCGCACTGGAAAGCTTCGGCGCCCGGGAGGTCGCCGATGATGCCTTCGGCCTCCTGGCGCATGCGCTCGTTCTGGTAGCTGATGGCCATGTGCGCGCCGGCGGCGTGCAGGTTCTGCGCGATGGCCCACGCGATGCTGCGCTTGTTGGCCAGGCCGAAGACAACGGCGGTCTTGCCCTTCAGGTCAATCATTGGTGTCGTTTCTCCCGCAATGAAGCATAGCAATTATTCAGGGAAGCGCACGTGCCGGACGGCGCCAATGGGCTGGCCCAGAAAACGCGACCCCATGCGCTGAAATTTTGTAACCGAATCGGTTGCGAAGAACACCGGCGGAACGGCTGCTTCTCGGGGCTCGCTGCGAGAATCTCCCAGGTCTGCCGCAACCCGCTCAGCCGTCGTCGCCGCGGCATCGACAACGCGTATCCCGCCCGGCAGCGCGGCTTCCAACACCTGGCGCAGCAGTGGATAGTGCGTGCAGCCCAGCAGAAGAACGTCAGGCGTCAAACCCGCCGCGCGCGCCTGCTCCCATGCCTGCGCGAGGTATACGTCCACCACCTGCCGCGTGACCGCGTGGTCCTGCCAGCCCTCCTCGACCAGCGGGACCAGCAACGGGCAAGCCATCTCGTGGGCGCGAAGTCCTTGTCTTGAAAGCGCCGCGGAATACGCGCCGCTGGCGACGGTCGCTTCTGTCGCGATCACCAGCACGTCGCCGGAAGTCGTCGCTTCTTTCGCTGCAGTTGCTCCCGTTTCAATCACGCCCAGCACGGGAACGCGTGCGGCAGCGCGCAACTCTGGCAGGGCGAGCGCGCTCGCCGTGTTGCAGGCAATCACCAGATACTGTGCGCCGGAATCCTCAAGAAACTTCGCGGCAGAACACGCATAGCGCGCAATCGTCTCCTGCGATTTCGATCCGTACGGCAAACGCGCCGTGTCGCCGAGATAGAGAAATTCAACGCCGGGCAGGCGGGGCAACAAATCGCGCAGCACGGTCAGGCCGCCAAAGCCGGAATCGAATACGCCGACCCTTGTCACTGGATGCTCCCGTTCACCGGATCGCTCGTGTCTTCCAACCCATCGTAGACGCGCATCAGGCTCGCGTGGCCGGCCAGCGTCTCCCGCTCCTGGCCTTCAACGAGGAAGCGGACCTGCTTTATCGCCGGCAGGTTTTCATGCAAGGTCGCAACGATGGACCGGATGGTCAGCATTTCCGGCTCGATCCCGGAGGGATGGGCATCAACAAATGCGCGGCTCAGATTGACGATGGCGACTTGCGGTGGAGTCTTCTCGGTATCTTCATCGCCTTCGGCCTCCGGCTCGACGCGGCGCAGCGGCAGCAGAAAAACATCTTCAACGGAAGGCCCCGCACTCAAAGGATGTTGCGACAAGGGTTTGGCATACTCCGCCATCAGCGAGACAAGCAGCACACGCGCCTGGCCATTTTCTGAAGTCGGCAGCGCGAGCGTCTTGCTCACCGAGGAAAGGTGTCCGTTGGAATCTGCCGCCATCACCAGCTTGACGTCGCGTCCCGGTTCCGTGGAAGGGGCGATCATCGGAGCATCGGCGGCCATGTCATGCAAACGCGCCTCGGTCCGGCCCCGCAGGTGGAACAGATATCCGCCCATCACGGCACAGCCGATGAGCAGCACAAAGAAAATCACCTGCTGGGAGCGGGGAATCACAGTATCCCCCGGATGTGTCTCGGCTGCGCCCGCCACAGCACGATAGCGGTGGCAATCGCGTCCGCGGCGCGCTGTTGATAAGCGGAATCTGTGGCGCTGTCCGGCTTTCCGTTCGCGCCCACGATCGGCGCAAGTTCAATCGCCACGGCCGGGCAGTTGTATCCGTCCAGCGCCGGCAGGCTGGCTTCGCCGCTCAGGACTGTCAGGCCGGCGTCACGCAAAGACTGCCCAAGCGCCATCGCGAGGCTGCGGCTCTGGCTGACGACGGAATGCTGCACGCCGCCCCACGGCGTCATCAACGGCCCGGACAGGTCCGTAACCGGCGCCAACGCGGTGTAGACATGCACGCCCGTCCCGCTGGCTGTCGCGTGCAAAATCAGGCAGATGCTGGCGCCGTCGTTTGTCGCCGTGGCATCGCGCTGCTCGCTCGAAAGCGTCGCATCGCCACTGCGCGTTGCTTTCGATTCCATGCCACGCTGGCTGAGGGCGGCGGCAAGACGCGCCGCAATCGCCAGGTTGATGTCCTTTTCCAGGGCAGAATCACTGAGCCGCGCGCCGGGCTCCTCGCCGCCGTGCGCCGGGTCCAGCAGCACCAGGAAACCGCGCGGCGCAGGCTTGTCCGGCGGAACCGGCGCCGCAATCGTTGCCTGGGCAGGGGTGGAATCCGGCGAAGCAGCCTTCGCCGGTTTGGAGGCTGGTGTAGCTATCTCGGCAGCGGGCTTTCCCTTCGCAATCGGCGCAGAAACCGCCGGCGATGCTGCATCCCCGGATTGCGCAGCCTGGGCGCGCACGCGGCCGCCGGCGCACACGATCGCCAGCGCCAGTGCAGCGCACGCCCAGAATGCGCTACCCCTCCAGCGCATAGATTGCCAGGCCACTCAGCAGTTTCGGGTAGAAGTCCGTGGATTTCTGCGGCATGACCTCTCCGGCGAACGCGACATCGCGGAGCTGCGTCAGCGTCGCCGGGTTCATCAGAAATGCCACCTGCGCGCCCCCGTCGGTCACCATCGCGACGGCATCGTTCGCCTCGCGCACATAGCTCAGGTTCTGCTGGTTCGCGATGGATTCCTGCGACAGGCCGAGCAGCTTTTCCAGGACAATGCCGTGGAGCTGCGCAACATCCAGCCGACGCTGGCGGTCGCTTAATTCGGGAAGCGCCTCGGCCAGTTTTTCCGCCCGCGCCAGCAGCAGCACGCGGCGGTCCACCGTCACGGCAGCCAGCCCGGAACGTCCTGCCGGCAGACCGGCCAGCGCCGCCGGCGGAGACTCGTCCAGAGCCAGATCGAGAACTTCAAAGTAGGCATGCGCCTTGTCCAGAAACCGCGCAAAGTCAAATCCGGAAACGTCTCGAACAACGCGGTGCGTCGGAAGAATCGTGAGCCCTTCGCCGTCCATATTGACGAAGGTCATCATGACAGCAGCCTCAGGAAAGCCCGGTTGCTGGTAGATGCCGCGCGGATCTCGCGGTGTGTAGCCCGGCGGCGTGTGTTCGCGAGAATAATTCAGCGCCGTCTCATAACGATGGTGACCGTCGGCAATGATCAGCTTCTTGTCGGCCATCGCTCCCGCGATAAGGTTCGCCGTCGCCGCATCGCTGACCTTCCAGACGCGGTGCTTCACACCGTAGTCGTCGGTCACTTCCAGGTCCGGCGCGCCCGGATTGCGGAACAGCAGGCCTTCAACCGTCTGCGCCGGGTCGGAGTAAAGCATGAAAATCTGGCCGAAATGCGCCCGCGTCGCCCGCAGCAGGTTCAGCCGGTCGCTCTTCGGCTTGGAAAGCGTGCGCTCGTGGCGGAAAACGATGCCTTCCTGGTAGTCCACTACGTCGCCCAGCCCGATAAAGCCGCGCCGCTCGCGGAACGTCCCTGGCTGGCCCGGAACGGCGTAAAGCTGGGAGTAGGCATAGAACGCCGGCTCGTGCTCGCGCACCAGGATGCCTTCCTTGCGCCACTCGCCGAAGTCCCGCGCGGCGCGCGTGTACACGTTGTTGTTTTCGTCGTCGAACAGCTCCGGCAGGCCGAGGATGATGCGCACCAGGTTGTACGGGCTGCGCTCGTAGTAGGCCTGCTGCATGGCCGGGGAAATCTTGTCGTAGGGCTGGGTAACAACATCGTCCAGCCGGACACGGTTGGGGTTATAACGGAATGCTCGAAAAGGGTAAACGCGGGCCATGCGGGTGGTGGGGTGCTCCAGACCTTCGCGCCCTGGGGCGCGGCTGATTCTCATTCGGTGTTGCAGCTATTTTACGTTCCCGGCTCCCGTCCCGGAATTTTGCAGGTTCGTCCACGGCCGGGCCGCAAGTCTTCTGCCTTCGCCGGATCTTCGTGCTACCATTCCCGCACCGCGAGGTTTATAGATGTTTCGGCGCTCCAAATTCGAGCGCACGGGCCGCAGCAAGCGATGGGCGCGTGTCGCGTTCCTGGTCACACTGTCGCCGGCTGCTTTGCTGGCGTGTTCGTTAAGCGCCTTGGCGCAGGACGCCCCGTCATCCGAAGTCAACACCCCGGAGCCTCCGCCGGTCCACTCGAACGAACCCAAAGCCGTCCCCATTACGCCAAACCTGCAGCTCAAGCCGAACGAACGGCTGCGCGTGGACGTGAATCTGGTGCTGGTTCCCGTCACCGTCACCGATGGCCTGAACCGCCTCGTCACCGGGCTCGAAAAAGAAAACTTCTTCATCTACGACGACAACACCCTGCAACGCATCCAGACGTTTTCCACGGAAGACGCTCCCGTGTCCGTCGGCATCGTGCTCGACCTGAGCGGCAGCATGGTCAACAAAGTCGAAAAGGCCAAGGAAGCCATCTTCGAATTGCTCAAGACGTCGAACCCGCAGGATGAATACTTCGTCATCACGTTCAACGACCGCCCGGAGCTGACCGCGGACTTTACCTCCTCAGAGGCCGAGGTCCGCTCCCACCTGCTCACGCTCAAGCCCGGCCACCGCACTGCATTGCTCGACGCGATGTACTACGGGCTGGTCAAGATGCGCGGGGCCAAATACCGCCGTCGCGCTCTGATCGTCGTCTCCGATGGCGGCGACAACCGCAGCCGCTACACCAATGCCGACGTCTTCAACCTGCTGCGCGAAGCCGATACGCAGATCTTTTCCATCGGAATCTTCGACCAGTACGCTTCCACGCCGGAAGAAGTCCACGGCCCCGAGCTGCTCAACGACTACAGCATCGTCACCGGCGGCCGCCTTTTCAAGGTGGAAGACCTGAACGACCTTCCGGACATTGCTTCCAAAATCAGCGCTTCGTTGCGTAATGAGTATGTCCTCGGCTTCAAGCCCAGCAACGACAAGCATGACGGCAAGTGGCGCAAGCTGAAAGTCCGCATCGCCCCGCCGGCCGGCCTGCCGGAGTTGACCGTGCACGCCCGCAACGGTTATTACGCCCCGCTGGACTGACACGCTTTCTATACTGGAAAGCAGAGTGTCCCCGTCCCGCGCCCCACTGGTCCTGAGTGTCTTCGCCGCTGTGCTGCTGCCGGCCTGCCTCGGCGCGCAGTCTGCGCCTGCCGTGCCGCAGCAGGCCACGCCGAATATCTACCCGGCCGCGCAACAAGGTCCTCTCACCGAGGACCGCGACCCGGTCGCATCCCCCGATGATGCAGCGCCGCAGCCAGGCGCAAAGGGCCAGGTGGAGAAAGGCTCCGGCGGCTTCATACTCAAGCGGGAAGTCAACGAAGTCGACCTGAACATCACGGTCCTTGACGATAAGGACCGCCTCATCTCCTCGCTGACCAAGGACGACTTCCGCGTCTATGAAGATGGCGTGCTGCAGAAAATCAACTCCTTCCGGCATGAAGACCTTCCGGTTTCGCTCGGCATCCTGATTGACGACTCCGGCTCCATGCAGCCAAAACGCGCCGCCGTCAACAAGGCCGCGCTCGATCTCGTCCGGCTCTCCAATCCGCAGGACGAGACCTTCATCGTGAACTTTTCCGACGACATCAATCTCGACCAGGACTTCACCAGCGATCTGGCCAAGCTCAACCACGCGCTCGGCTATGTGGACTCACGGGGCGGGACGGCGATTTATGACGCCGTGTACGCCTCGGCCGATCACATGGCGCAGACGGCAAAGCGTTCGCGCCAGGTCCTGCTGCTCATCACCGACGGCGAAGACAACTCGTCCATGACCACCCTTGAAGAGACAGTCAAGCGCGTGCAGCAGCTCAACGGCCCGGTGGTGTACGCCATCGGCCTGATGTTCCACGACAGCCCGCGCAACGAGGAGCGCCAGGCCACGCGAACGCTGAAGCTGCTCGCGCAGGAAACCGGCGGCGTCGCCTATTTCCCGAAAGACCTGGGCCAGGTGGATGACGTCGCCACGCAGGTCGCGCGCGACATCCGCAATCAGTACGTTGTTGGTTACGTATCCACCAAGCCTCCCGAGCTGGGCGGTTACCGCACCGTGCATGTGGACGTCAAAGCGCGCGGCTACGGCAAGCTGAGCGTCCGGACGCGCACCGGTTACTATCCCGAAAAATCCGGCGCGGGAAAGCCGGCTGCGGCGAAGAATTCCGCCGAGCCTGCGCACGCGGGCGGCTGATATACTCACCCGTCCTGTGCCCCGCTCCCTGCAGACCCTGAACGCCCGCGCAACTCCGCCCGTGGCGGAAGACCTGGCCGACATCATCGGCCACACGCCGATGCTGCACCTGCGCCGTTTGCGGCCGGAGGGCGCCAGCGAAATCTACGCCAAGCTGGAATCACTGAACCCGGGCGGCAGCGTCAAGGACCGCGCCGCGCTTGGCATTGTCCTCGACGCGGAGAACCGCGGCGAGCTGCTGCCCGGCGCAACCATCTTCGAGGCAACAGCAGGGAACACCGGCGTCGGGCTCGCGCTGATCGGCGTCAACCGCGGCTACAAAGTGCGCCTGTTCGTGCCGGAGGGATTTTCCGAGGAAAAAGCCATTCTGATGCGCGCGCTCGGCGCCGAAGTCGTCCGTACCCCCGAGGCCGAAGGCATGGCCGGCGCCATCGCACGCGCCAAGGCGGAAATGGCCGCGACACCGAACGGCTACATGGCGCGCCAGTTCGAAAACCAGGCGAACCCGGACTACCATGCAGAAACCACTGCGCGCGAAATCCTGGAACAAATGGAAGGCCGCATCGACGCCTTCGTCGCCGGCAGCGGCACCGGCGGGACTTTCAGCGGCGTGTCGCGGACGCTCAAGCGCGAACTCGGCCGCGTGCTCTGCGTGGCCGTCGAAACACAGGGTTCCATACTCGGCGGCGGTGAAAAAGGCCCGCACAAAGTGGAAGGCATCGGCGCCAGCTTCATCCCGGCAACGTTCGACTACTCCGTCGCTGACCGCATCGTCAAGGTAATGGATACGGACGCCTTCAACATGGTGGCGAAACTCGCGCGCACCGAAGGCCTGCTCGGAGGCTCCAGCGCCGGCGCCGCGGTTTTTGCTTCCGTCGAGCTGGCGAAAGAACTGGGCCCCGGAGCGCGCATCGTGACCATCATTCCCGATTCCGCCGAACGTTATCTATCAAAGAAAATTTTTGAAGGCGGTATTTAAGCATCTGTTCAGTCATCGCTCAGTCTCGTGTTTGTCATCCTGAGCGAAGCGAAGGGACCTGCATTTGTTTTCGCAGCGGCGAGAAGGAACAGATTCTTCGCTGCGCCAGAATGACAACCGACGGGCGCTCAAGAGAAAGTTGAAATGAAAAGGACAGACAAAGAGTTAGGCTTCGCCACCCGCGCCATCCACGCCGGGCAGGAACCGGACGGGCGCACAGGCGCCGTCTCCGTGCCGATCTACGCGACCAGCACCTACCAGCAGGACGAGCTCGGCAAGGACCGCGGCTATGAGTACGCCCGCGTCTCAAACCCCACCCGCGATGCCCTTGAAACCAACCTTGCCGCGCTTGAAGGCGGCGCGTCCGCACACGTCTTCGGCTCAGGCATGGCCGCCATCACCGCGCTCTTCACCATGCTCCGCACCGGCGACCACATCGTCGCCAGCCACAACATGTACGGCGGAACCGTGCGCCTGTTCGACCAGGTGCTCACGCGCTACGGCCTCGAATTCACCTATGTAGACACAAGCGATGCGGCCAGCGTCGAGCGCGCCATTACGCCGCGCACGAAACTTGTCCACATCGAAACGCCGACCAACCCGCTCATGGGAATTACGGACATTCGCGCCGTCGCCGGAATCTGCCACAGCAACGGCCGCAACATTGACCTCAGCGTGGACAACACGTTCATGTCGCCGTACTTCCAGCAGCCCATCGCGCTCGGCGCGGACATCGTCATGCACTCGACGACGAAATTCCTGAACGGCCACTCCGACGGGCTAGGCGGCGTCCTCGTCGGCACTAAGCCGGAACATGCAGAGACATTCAAGTTCGTACAGAAATGCACCGGCGGCATCCTGAGTCCGTTTGAAAGCTGGCTGATTCTGCGCGGTGTCAAGACGCTCGCCGTCCGCATGAAGCAGCACGAAGCCAACGGCCGCCGCATTGCCGCATGGCTGGCGCAGCACCCGAAGGTGCAGCGCGTTTTCTACCCTGGCCTGCCGGACCATCCCCAGCACGAGCTGGCAAAGCAGCAGATGACAGGCTTCGGCGCGCTGATCACGATCGAAACCGGCTCGCGCGAGAACGCGGCCCGCATGCTGAAGGCGCTCAAGCTCTGCGTGCTGGGTGAATCGCTCGGCGGCGTGGAGACGCTCGTCTCGCATCCCGCAACCATGACGCACGCCGCTCTCGGCGAAGCGGGCCGCAGCAAGATCGGCCTGACCGATGGCATGGTCCGCATATCGGTCGGCATTGAGGATGCCGACGACATCCAGGCCGATCTTGACCAGGCGCTGATGGCGTAATCTGGTGGCCGTATGCATAGCGGCCGTCGGCGTTTTCTGAAAACCAGTGCAGCGGCAGGCGCCGCTGCGGTCTTGTCTCCGCGGCTCAGGCTGCTGGCAGATCAGCTTCCCGCGTCGAAGCTTGCCGCCGACCCATTGCGCCCGCAATACCACCTGCTGCCGCCCGGCCAGTGGATGAATGATCCCAACGGCCCGGTCTACTGGCAGGGCAGGTACCACCTCTTCTATCAACTCAATCCGCACGATTCCGTCTGGGGAGACATGCACTGGGGCCACGCCGTCTCGCCGGACATGATTCACTGGCGGCATCTTCCTGTCGCCATGTCGCCAACGCCCGGCGGCCCCGATGCTGAAGGCGTTTTCTCCGGGTCCATCGTGCAGAGCGACGGCAAAGCGTACGCGCTCTACACCGGAATCTCCAATTCACCGATGAGCGAGGCTACGCTCAAGGACCCCAGGCATCCCTACAAGGAACAGCAGTGTCTGCGCGCGAGCAGCGACCCGATGCTCGAACGATGGTCTGCGCCCGAAGTGGTCATCGCCAGGCCGCCGCTGCCGATCGCAACTATCGGAGGTTTTCGCGACCCGGCGCCGTGGCGCGATGGCGACCAGTGGTACATGGTCGTCGGCTCCGGCGTCATGGGCAAGGGAGGCATGGCGCTGCTCTACCGCTCGACCGACCTGCACAACTGGGAATACCTGCACCCGCTCGCCGAAGGCCCAGGCAACGGCAAGAACACGCCGGACACGGTGGACAGCGGCGACATGTGGGAGTGTCCGGATTTCTTTGCACTGGGTAACAAGCATGTGCTGCTCTACTCGACAGAACGCAAGGTGTACTGGCAGACCGGCGAATTTGACAAGAAAGAGTTACGTTTTCACAAGCAGAAGGAAGGCATGCTCGATTACGGCGCGTTCTACGCGCCAAAGAGCCAGCTCGACGCGCATGGGAACAGAATCCTGTGGGGGTGGATTAACGAGACTCGCCCCGAAGCGGAGTTCAAAGCCGCTGGGTGGGCCGGGTGCATGAGCCTGCCGCGCGTGTTGACGGTCGGGCCGGATGGTTCCCTACGCATGCTTCCGGCGACGGAGACGAGCTCACTCATTCCGTCCAGGCCCGTCTCAGCAATGCAAAACGCATGCGGCGTCATTCGCTGGACTCTGACAGATGCGGGCCCGTGGCAGAGTACGGTAACGGACGCGGGCGAACGAGAGTTCTTCTCATGGAAGTACAATCCCGCCGACGGAATTCTTTCCATCGGAGACAAACAGCTGCCGATGGCCGGCAATCTGTACGCGAAAGGCCTCAAGCTGGAGACCTGGATAGACGGCTCCGTCGTCGAAGTCTTCGCCAATGGTCAGTCGTGTGCTGTTCTTCGGGTGTATCGCGCTCCGCAAGGCGGACTCACTGCTCGTGGATCTTCGTCGGAACTCTATCCGTGCAAGCCGATCTCAACTGACCGGATGACTACCACGTAAACCCGCCACTCGGCGGAGGCCACGCACCCAGCATCTGCCGCAGCAAAACGATCCGCCCGAAGTGATACGCATTGTGCGCGGCCATGCTGATCAGCTGGTCCTTAACAGTCATGGTGCGCGGCGGCTTGCCGGGCACCGATGGGCACTGAACCTCTGTCGGCAGCGCATCAACATTCCTCGCCATCTCCGCCGCCTTCGCGTTGCCGCGGAAGAACCGCGCGCACAGCTCACTCCACGGCTCGCGTGTCGTTTGCTCCTCATCCGGAAAGGCAAACTCCGGCCGCTCCGGAAATGCAGTGTCGATACCCGCAATCCATTCCAGCGAAATCTGCTGCCAGAACGTGATGTGCCAAAGCTCCTGGTAAACCGTATGCGGCGCCCCGGCAGCAGCGGCATGCGCCAGTTCCTCCGGCAGCGATTCCAGGATGTGAGAAGGCGGCGTATGCGCGCTGTCCCCGCGAATGGCCAGTTCCAGTTCCGTTTGCTGTTCACTCATAACTGGTTGCATCGTATCGAGGTGCCAGACCTGCAGCGTGTGTGCTAGCTTAAACAGTTTTCTCGCACGCAAATTCTTCAAGCACAGGTATGCATGGCACTCATGACCGAAATCGCGGCGGAGCCGCAACTGCTCTGGCGCGACACCGAGGAGCAGGCGCATCTACGCAAGGAAATCCGCGACTTCGCCGCACGCGAAATCGCGCCCAACGTCATGCGCTGGGACGAAGCCAGCGAGTTTCCGCTCGACGTCATCAAGCAGCTCGGCCGGATGGGCTTGCTCGGCATCATCTTCCCGCCGGAATATGGCGGCGCGGGACTCGGCTACATCGAATACGTTCTCGCGATTGAAGAGCTGTCGCGCGTTGACGGCTCGATCGGCATCACGGTCGCCGCACACAATTCGCTGTGTTCGAACCACCTCTACCTCGCCGGTAACGAAGAGCAGAAGCGGCGCTACCTGCCGCACCTGACCAGCGGCGAGTGGCTGGGCGCATGGGGCCTCACCGAGCCAAATTCCGGATCCGATGCCGCCGGCGCGCGCACAACCGCCGTCAAGCGTGGCAGCAAATGGGTCCTGAACGGCAGCAAGACCTTCATCACCAACGGCCACTACGCAGAACTCGCCGTCATTCTCGCTGTCACCGACCGCCAGCACGGAACGCGCGGCATCTCGGCATTTCTCGTGGAAAAGGGCACACCCGGCTTCCGCGCCGGCAAGAAAGAAAACAAGCTCGGGCTGCGCGCCAGCGATACCTCGGAGCTCATCTTCGAAGACTGCGAAATCCCGGAAGAAAATCTTCTCGGCAAGGTCGGCGAAGGCTTCAAGGACGCCATGCGCGTCCTTGACGGCGGCCGCATCTCCATCGCGGCGCTGTCGCTCGGCATGGCGCAGGGCGCGCTCGACGCCGCGCTGAAATATGCAACCGAGCGCCGCCAATTCGGCAAAGCCATCGCGGAATTTCAGGCCATTCAGTTCAAGCTCGCCGACATGGCTACGCAGCTGGAAGCCGCACGCCTGCTCACCCTGCGTGCCGCGCAGATGAAGGACCTGGGCCTCAAGCTCACACGCGAATCCTCCATGGCAAAACTTTTCGCCAGTGAAGCCGCGGTCCGCATCTGCGACGAGGGCGTGCAGATCCACGGCGGCTACGGCTTCATCAAGGATTATCCGGCGGAGAAGTTCTATCGCGACGTCAAGCTCTGCACCATCGGCGAAGGCACAAGCGAAATCCAGCGCATGGTCATCGCACGGGAACTGTTGAAGTAGATCCGCTGCGGTCGCCGGCTTGTCATCATGCCGCAGGCAGCGAACGCGCGCGATATGCCCGGCTGTCTTTGTCGCTGTCATCCGCAGGCGCGCAGCGCCGGAGGAATCTGCATTTCAATCCGCAACAGGGGAATGCAGATTCCTCCGCCCGGCTGCGGAATGGCGGCAAGAGTGGGAGCCTGGCCACCCGCAGCCAGCTATCATCATCAGTTGGCATGAGCGTCGCAACCGAAAGCCCGGCATCCACTCGTCCCGCCGTCTCGGTGCTGGTCGAAAAGCTGCGCGCCGGAGACGTGCGCTCGCTGTCGCGCGCCATTTCGCTGGTCGAAAACCAGTCGCCGGACGCGCCCGCGCTGCTCTCCGCCTGCTTCCCGCACACCGGCAAATCGCTCATCCTCGGCCTTACGGGCGCGCCCGGGGCAGGCAAGAGCACGCTCACCCACCGCATCGCGCTTCGGCTGCGCGAACAAGGCCTGACCGTCGGCGTCATCGCGGTCGATCCCACCAGCCCGTTCACGGGCGGCGCAATTCTCGGCGACAGGATCCGCATGCAGGGCCAGGAAGAAGACACCGGGCTCTACATTCGCAGCATGGCCACGCGCGGCTTTCTCGGCGGCCTGGCGCGCACCACGGCAGATGCCGTCACCGTCATGGAGGCGAGCGGCCGCGACGTCATCCTGATTGAAACCGTCGGCGTCGGCCAGGACGAAGTGGACATTGTGCGCCTTGCCGATGTCACCGTCGTGCTGCTCGTTCCGGGCATGGGAGACGATGTCCAGACCATCAAGGCGGGCATCATGGAAATCGCGCACGTCTTCGTCATCAACAAGGCGGACCGCGAAGGCGCCGACCGCGTCGAGCGCGAGATCCGCACCATGCAGTCGCTCGTCGCGTCCCACGCCGCCGATGACTGGATCGCGCCCGTCGTCCGCACCATCGCCAGCACCGGGGAAGGCACCGGCAAGCTGCTCGAGCAGGCTCTCCGCTATCGCGATTACCTGAATCATCACGGCCTGCGCAACGTGCGCCGCCGCCAGAACTGGAGAACGCGCATCGTCGAAATGCTGAAGCAGCAGTTCGTCGAGAACTCATTGGGTACACGCGAAGGCGAAGCCAGGCTCGATGCCCTGGCAGCCGCGGTCGCCGGCCGCGAAGCCGATCCCTATACCGCCGTGCCCGGCCTGCTTCAGGAAATCCTGCGAGGCCAGTATGAAGATTGATCACCTCGGCATCGCGGTCGAAAGCATCGCGCAGGCGCGCCAGTTCTACGAGTCCATGGGCCTGCACGTCGAGAATGAAGAAACCGTCGAGCATGAAGGCGTCCGCACCGCCATGATTCCGGTCGGCGAAAGCCGCGTCGAGTTGCTGGAACCAACGTCTCCGGACACGACCGTCGGCAGATATCTCGCAAAGCGCGGGCAGGGAATCCACCACGTCGCGCTCGCGACGGATGACATCGCGCGCACCTTCGCGGCGATGAAAGCAGCCGGTGTCCGGCTGGTTTCAGATGAAATCAAGCGCGGTGCCGGTGGCCACCAGTATTTCTTCGTGCATCCGTCGTCCGCAGGCGGCGTTCTGGTGGAAGTGGTGCAGCCGGAGTGAAGATCGTCGCCATCGAAACGGCCGGCGCGGAATCTTCGGTCGCGCTCGCAGATTTCAGCGATGACGCAATCAGTTTTTCCACGCAGCGCAGGCTGTCGCACCGCAACGCCGCCGCCGAATTAATTCCCGCGTTGCAGTCCATGCTGCAGGAAGCCGCGTGGCAGCCGTCGGAGATAGAAGGTGTTGCCGTGACGGCAGGCCCGGGCTCGTTCACGGGCGTCAGAATCGGCCTCGCGACCGCCAAGGGCCTGGTCGAGAGCAGGAACGTTCCCCTTCTCGCTGTCTCTTCGCTCGCGCTGCTGGCGGCGCAACACACGAGTGATGGCGAGCGTTGCGCGCTCCTCGACGCCGGGCGCGGCGAGTTATACGCGGCCCGCTTTCCGGCCGCGCACGAAGCGCTCATCTCAGCAAGTGGCATTGCAGAATTTTGCGCAGCTGCGCCGGTCGTAATCTGCGAATCGAGCGTGCAGGGCGCGCTCGCCGGGCTGGGAATCCCGACGCAGCAAGTGGGGCCGCCGGATGCCATCGCGCTGGCGAAATTTGCCGCCCCTCAACTCATCGCAGGGAAGCGTTCCGACCCGGCGACGCTCGACGCCAACTATCTGCGCCGGGCGGAGGCTGAGGCCAGGCGCGACGCCGGATTGTTCCCATGATTGAGGTTCGCCGGGCGACAGCCGCAGACATGGAAGCGATTCTCGCTCTGATTCACGAACAATCCCAGGCCGCCCAATGGACCGAGTCGCAGCTCGCCCCCTATCTCCAGCCCGCGCCGGAAATTGTGCGGCGCGTGTGCCTCGTCGCATGCACAGAAACCGCTCAGCTGCGCGGCTTCCTGGCCGGCCGGCTCCTGCCGCCGGAAGCCGAGTTGGAGAACCTTGCAGTCGCCGCCGACGCTAAGCGGCAGGGAATCGCGCGGGCATTATTTCGAGCCTTCGCCGGATGGGCCGCCGACCAGCAGGCCGTTCTGGTCAGGCTTGAAGTCCGTGCCGCAAACCGCACTGCAACCGCCACTTATAAAGAATTGGGTTTCACCGAAACAGCTCGCCGCACGGCTTACTACACGAACCCGGCCGACGACGCCATCCTGATGGAAAAACGCCTTTCGCCGGCATAAAAGTCAATCCCACGGCTTCGCCACCGGTGCAAACTTCTCCACAGCGCAAAGCGTCTTTCCACCAGTGGGCCGGGCATGGTAGCTTGGCTTCCACACCGGAGGTGTTTCGAGATGGAAGCTTCCACTCGGGAACAGCTTTTGGCGGCGGACCCAGAGTTTCGCCGCCTGGCCGAGGAACACACACAGCGCGAACAGCGCCTGCAGGAACTGCTCTCAGTTCCTTTTCCCAACACCGATCAGCAGATTGAAGAAATGCGGCTGAAGAAGGAAAAGCTGCGGCTGCGAGACCAGATGGAGACGTTCAGCCGCGCCGGCGCCCGCGTGCAGCACGCCGTTTAGCTTCTCGAAAACACAACAGGTTTTCTTCGGCGGAGACACCGATGCCCCCACGGTAGAATCAGTGTGTTTGCCTATGGTCCGAGACGGAATCTATTACGCGCTGGCCCTGTTTGCCGTTGGAGCCCTGCTCTACCTGTTCAGCCACATGCTGGTTTTTCCTGTCATGTGCCTGCTGCTGGCCGCATTTTTTCTGTGGTTCTTCCGTGATCCGCAGCGTGAGGTCCCTACCGCCGGCGGACTGGTCGTTTCCCCCGCGGACGGCAAAGTTACCGCCGTCGAGCAGATAGAAACCGCTCTCGGCCCACGGACCCGGCTCAGCATCTTCCTCAGCGTTTTCAACGTTCATGTCAACCGCGTTCCCGTCGCGGGAACCGTGACCGAAGTTGTGTATACCAAGGGCCTCTACCTCAACGCCCTGAACGCAAATTCCGCCGTGCAGAATGAGCGCAACCTCGTCGCCATCCGAGTCGCCGGAGGGCGTCATCGTTACGTTCACCCAGATCGCCGGCCTGCTGGCGCGCCGCATCGTCTGCCGCCTCAAGGCGGGCGACACGGTCCGCCGCGGAGAGCGCATGGGCATGATCAAGTTCGGCTCGCGTGTGGACGTTGTTCTGCCTCCGGACGCGCAGGTCCGGGTCAAGCTCGGCGACACGGTGCTATGGCGGCTCCTCCGTGCTGGCTTCCCTCGCAGGAACGGGCCCCGCGTGACTCCCCGGCCCCGCAGGCGCGGCGCATACATTCTGCCCTCGCTGTTCACGGCGGGCAACATCGGCGCGGGGTTTTACGCAATCGTGCAATGCCTGCAGGCCAGCGTGCAGGAGCAGTGGCACTTCAACCATGCCGCCATCGCCATCCTTCTCGCCATTCCGTTTGACTCGCTCGACGGCCGCGTGGCCCGCATGACGAACACCGCCAGCGAGTTCGGGCGCGAGTTCGACTCGCTCGCCGACGTCATCACCTTCGGCGTCGCGCCCAGCGTTCTTGCCTACACGTGGGGCTTCCGCATGCTGTCGGCGGGCACGCCGCATACCCTGAAGCACAAGCTGCTGCAGGTAGGAATCGCCGTCTGCTTCCTGCTGCTTCTCTGCGGCGCCAGCCGGCTCGCGCGCTTCAACGTAACGCTCCATCCCGAGCCGAAAAATCCCGGCCGGCCCGGAAGAAAATATTTCGTCGGCATGCCCATTCCGGCCGCCGCCGGCATCATCGCCGCCTTCGTTCATCTCAACGACGGCCAGCCCATCCAGTGGTGGCCATGGGCTGTGGGATGGATCGGCATGGTCGGCATGATCGGCTTCCTCATGGTCAGCACATGGCGCTTCTGGAGCGGCAAGGAAATCAATTTCTCGAGGCGCATGCCGTTCCGCGTCCTGCTTGTCCTTGTCTCGGCCGGCGTCCTCCTGCTGCTGTTCCACCGCCAGACGCTGCTCGGTGTCGGGCTGGCCTACATGTGTTCCGGAATTCTTGCCCGGGGAGCGTACAGCGTGGCCCGTCGCCGCGGCCGGCGCGATCATCTAACCGGTACGCGCACCGCGTAGCCAGGGAGCCGTTATGTCCAGAAAATTTCGTATTGCTGTCGCCGGAGCGGCTTCCTTGAAGGGCAAGGAGCTGGCCGAAGCGCTTGGCGATTCCGTCTTCGCCGGCAGCGATTTCATCCTGCTCGATGACGCAGATGCCCTCGGCCGACTGGAAGCGGTTGGCGACGAAATCACGTTCGTCCGCGAACTCGAACCCGATTCATTTGAAAACGCCGACTTCGTCTTTTTCGCCGGCTCTGCCGCAACTACGGCAGACCTCGTCGAGCGCGCGGAGGCTTCCGGCGCAACGGTGGTCGACCTCAGCGGCGCGCTCGACGGTCGCGATGGCGCGCTCCTGCAATCTCCCTGGCTCGAGCAGAGCGGCCCAGAAGCGCGTCTCGATACCAAGGCCGTCGTCATCGCCCACCCCGCGGCGGCCACGCTGGGGCTGCTGGCGGAGCGCCTGACAAAACTTTCTCCGGTCGAGTTTTTCGCCGCGACCGTTCTCGAGCCCGCATCCGAGCAGGGCCGTCTAGCCATGGACGAACTGCATCAGCAAACCATCAAGCTGCTCAGCTTCCAGCCGCTGCCGAAAGATATTTTCGACGCGCAGATTGCCTTCAACCTCATCACCGAGTCAGGCGAGAACGCGGAAATCAAGATCGAAGACACGGAATCCCGGATCGCCCGCCAATATCAGGAACTTTCCGCGGGCCGCCTGCCGCAGCCCTCCCTGCTGGTCGCGCAGGCGCCGGTTTTTCACGCGTACGTGATGTCTGTTCACTTTCGGTTACAGAAACCGGTGTCGCCCGGCGAACTCAAGCAGGCGCTCGCCGGCGAACACGTGGACGTCGTCACCGAAGAAGCGCCGTCCAACCTGGCCGCCTCCGGCCAGGCGGAAATCCTGGTGCGAGCGCGCCCCGCATTCGCGACCGGCGAAGACGACACCCGCGACTTCAAGCTTTGGGTCGCCGCGGACAATCTGCGCCTGAGCGTGCTGCACGCCGTGGCTGCAGCGGAATCACTCCGCGCCCTGCGTCCCCACGCCCAGGTGCAGTAGTCTGCCGCGTCCCAAGCTTCTGGCTGTCGTTCGCAGCGAAGCAGAGGAATTCTGGAGTATCCAACCAGCAACAAAATTTCCATCCCGACCGGAGCGGAGTCGCGAAGCGACCCGCGCAGCGGAGGGACCTGCCCTTGCTCTTAGCTCGCACGACCAAACAACCTGAATAACTACTTCAGAGCACCAGGCGGCAGCTTCGCAATCGCGCCGTCCGGCCCGACCACCCACGGCAGGCCCAGCGCGTTCCAGGAATTGTCATCCACCGGCGACCAGGTCTTGCCGTTGTCCCGCGAAACATCGCTGCCATTGGTCCCAACCGTAATCCACACGCCGCGGTCCCTGTCCCACTCGACGGCGGAACGATAGCCATGCGGCGGAAGTTCCGTCGGCTTCCACGTCTTTCCCGCGTCCAGCGAATACGCCGCAATGCCGGTCGTGTCGTTCGGCTTCTCGTAGTTGCCGCCGGCCGCGACGACTGCAATGTTCCGCAGCGCAGGAACCGGCCGCGCGCCCACGGAAAAAACTCCGGCCGCTGCGGAACCGCCCGCCATCGGAACGCTTACCTTCTCCCACGCAATCAGGCACTGCCCGGACGCGTCCTTGCGCGAGCAGTCTTCCACGCTGCGATGCACCGCCGCGCCCCCGGTCCCCCCTGACCCAAACCAGAGATTTGGCCCGAGCGCCGTGATGGCGCTGTTGCTGGCCGCAAACGCACCTTCCGATTTCGCGTCTGCCTCCAGCCCCGGATCGCCCTCCGCATCCCACGTGTCGCCACCGTCCGTGGTCGTTCGAACGTCCCAGTGGCCATTGACCGGATCTCCCAACAGGAAGCCAATCTTGCTCGTGAGAAAAACTACGCCGTCCCAGAATCCGTTCATCTCCGGGCTATAGGCGCGCAGCTTCCATGTCTTGCAGCCGTCCGTGGTCTTGTAAACGCGGGATTGGTAGCCCGGCCCCGCGCTGACGATCAGCGCCATGTCGGCGCTCCACGCCCATACGCTGCGGAAGTCGGATTTCTCGGCGTCTTCCGGGACCGCGCACTGCGTCCACGTCGCGCCGCCGTCGAGCGTGCGCAGCACCGTGCCGTGCGATCCGCTCGCCCACGCAATCCTGTCACTTACAGCGTGAATGCCGCGCAGGCTCGCATGCGTTCCGCTGTATTGCGTCTGCCAGGGGCCGTTCAGGACGTGGGCAGAAGTGGACGGCGTCGCCTGCGCCGCGAGATTCACTGCTCCCGCCGCAATCCACGCAGCCATTACGAATTTCCGCATAGCAGCGGTCAATCTACCACAGCACAGCCTGTCGTCCCGCCCACCAAGCGAAACTGTCGTCACGACCAACAAACAATACTGTCATCCCGACCGGAGCGGAGTCGCGAAGCGGCCCGCGCAGTGGAGGGACCGCCCTTTGCCTCACCAGCCCCACCAACAGCGCTGCCGGGCAAGCAATCTTCTATCCTTGGAATACGCAATGCTGACGCTGCGCCAGAAGCTCGTCCTGAGTTACGTTCTGTTCCTCGCGGTCATCGCCGCCGTAGGCACATACAGCATTCGCAGCTCACAGCGTGTCGAGCGCGCCATTGATGCCATCACCCTCGATTCTCCGCAAGCCATGGGGCACGCGCAGCAGTCCGCCGCCAGAATCGCCCGCCATGAAGAGCTGACCATCTTCATCGCCATGCTCATCGGCATCGGCGTCGGCGTTCTGTTTGCCGCGGAGTTCACCTGGACCACGGTGCGGCCATTGCGCCAGCTCGTGCGCGGTACGCGCGCTATTGCCGACGGCAACCTCGACCAGAACATCGAAGTCCGGTCACGCGATGAAATCGGAACGCTCGCTGTCGAGTTCAACCGCATGGCCGTGCGGCTGCGCGAACTGCATGAGACGCAGGCCGGCCGCCTGACGCTCGAACGGGAACTCTCCGACGCTGTCCTGCAATCCATCTTCGAGCCCGTCATCGTCGCCGATGCCAAGGGTGAAGTCGTCAAGCTCAACCGCGCCGCCATGGAGCTGCTCGGCGCTGCCGGGGAATCTCCGGCCACGCTGGTCAACTCGCCCGCCGGCGAACGCATTCTCAATGCCGTTCGCGACGCCGTCGCCATGCAGCAGCCTACCCAGCAGGAAGGCGAGGCAGCGTTCCTGCCCATGCGCCTGCGCAACGCCGAACGCAGTTATCGCATGCGCACCACGCCCATGCGCAACGCGGCCGGTAAGCTCATCGGCGCCGTCACCGTGCTTGAAGACGTGACCGACCTGCGAGAAATCGATCGCTTCAAGACCGGCTTCCTTACCGCGGCCTCGCAACGCATCTCGAAACCACTGCAGGCCATCCGGATGGGGCTCTACACGCTGCGGCGCGGCATGGCCGGAGAACTCAAGCCCCTGCAGTCCGAGATTGTCGAAGAAGCGCACGCGCAAGCCGAGCAGCTCGACGAACTCATGGGCGACCTCATCGAGCTCGGCGAACTCGATACAGGCGCGCGTGAACTCCGGCAGGAACCGCTGCGCCCCGTGGACATGGTCGCGTCCGCCGTGCAGCGCCACGCCGCGGAAGCGCGCAGCCGCGGCATCACGCTCGAATTTGAAGCCTACGCCGATCTCTCCTATGTCCTCACCGACCGCCGCGCGCAACGAAGCATTCTCGACAACCTCATCTCGAATGCGCTGCGCTACACGCCGGAAGGCGGCAGCGTGCTGGTTGGCGCAAAGGAGCAGCAGACCAGCGTGCTCTTCTTTGTGCGCGACGGCGGCCCCGGAATTTCTCCGGAACGCATGCCCAGCATCTTCGCGCGCTTCAATACCGGAGGCGACGGCAAGGGAACCGGCCTCGGGCTGGCCCTTGTCCGCAGGCTGGTGGAAAGCATGGGCGGCCAGACCGCCGCCGAAAGCCGCCCCGGCCAGGGCAGCACCTTCAGCTTCACTCTGCCGACTGCCGCCGCGCTGATCAGCCGCCACCCCGTGGAGATGGGTTGATGACCGACCTCGCTCAGGACCGTGACCTGCAGCTGCCGGAAGAGCTTGCGCCCGCGCGCCTGCGCATCTACATCGGGGCAGCGCCCGGCGTGGGCAAAACCTACCAGATGCTCGAAGAAGGCAACGCGCTGCGCCGCGGCGGCAAGGACATCGTCATCGGCCTGATTGAGCCCCATGGCCGCACGGAAACCGTTGCCCAGCTCGGCGAACTCGAGCAGATTCCGCTTCGCGAAATCGAGTATCACGGCCTCAAGCTGCGCGAAATGGATGTCGACGCCATCATCGCGCGACGGCCGGAGATGGTAATCGTCGACGAGCTCGCGCACTCCAACGTGCCGGGTTCCCGTCGCCGCAAGCGGTATGAAGACGTCCTCGACCTGCTCGACGCCGGAATCTCCGTCATGACCGCCGTCAACATCCAGCACATCGAGACGCTCAACGACGCAGTCGCGAAATCCAGCAACACCCGCGTACGGGAAACCGTTCCCGACGCATTCCTCAAGCGCGCAGACGAAGTCGTCAACGTCGACGTCACGGTCGACGAGCTCCGCACCCGCCTCAAGCAGGGCAAGGTCTACCCGCAGGAAAAGATCGAGCAGGCCCTCGGCAACTTCTTCCGCAAAGGAAACCTGAACCTGCTGCGCGAGCTCGCGCTGCGGACCGTGGCGGAAGAAGTCGGCGCGCAGGCCGCGCAGTACCGCCGCGTCCAGGGGCTGGAAACCGCTCCCATGCCGGAAAAGGTGATGGTCTGCATCTCGTCCCGCCCCGGCACGGAACGCCTGATTCGCAACGGCGCGCGCATCGCCGGCCGCCTCAACTCAGACTGGTACGCCGTGCTGGTCGAATCCAGCAAGGACGATGAGCGGCGTCGCGATCCTGAAGCCGCCGTACGGCTCGATGCCACACGAAAAATGGCCGAAGGCCTCGGCGCGAAGGTCGTCGTGCTGAAAGACGAAAAAGTTGCCGACGCGCTGATTAACTTCGCCAAGCGCGAAGCCATTTCGCACGTCATTTTCGGCCAGTCCGCGCGCAGCCGCTGGGACGTACTCATCCACGGCTCCGTCATCAATCGTTTCCTCAGCGAAGTCAAAGACGCGACCGTGCAGGTGGTCCCGATGGGCAGAAAGAAAGACGAGAAGCGCGGGTAATCGAACGCCCGCTGCACCGCTTCACGCCGTGGCAAGCAGTCGCGACACCGGAAATATCCCCGACAAATCCAGTTGCGGTTCCGCGCGCTGCACCGGCTTCGCGCCGGGATCACTCGGTATCAGGTCCTCGTCCGGCCGCAGGTTGAGCTTGTGCTTCCGGCTCACGATTTCCACCTTCTTCGCCAGCTCTGCCTGGGCCTGTGCGGACTGGAACGCATGATCGGCAAAGCGGCGCTCGTAATCCGCCGCAAGATGCGGAAAGTTCTTCACCACGAAGTCCTGAAAGACATGCTTCGAGCAGGGCTTGAGAAACAGCGCGCCCGAGGTGAAATGGCTCGCCCTGGCCGCTGCCGCCAGCCACCCCATGCGGTCCAGCTGCGCCAGGGAATCGTTGATGCCCGGCATTGCGGGCGAAACCAGGATGCCGCACTGCAGGCCCGCCTCGCGCAGCCGACGCACCGCGCGAAAGCGCAGGTCCGGCCGCGGCGCGCGGGGTTCGAGCTTCCGCGCCAGTTCGACATTGTCCGTCGTGATCGTCATGTTCAGCGTCAAATCGTGCTTCGAGGCGACCTTGGACAGCAGATCGATGTCGCGAAGCACCAGGACGGACTTCGTCACAACGCCCACGCGAAAGCCGCTGCGCCGCGCCAGCGCTTCGAGCAATGAACGCGTCACCTGCTCGCGGCGCTCGATGGGCTGGTATGGATCGGTCGCCGTTCCGATGGCTATGCCTTCGCCGGCAGGCAGCGTCGCCAGCTCGCGGTCAAACTGCACGGCGGCGTTCTTCTTGATAAAGATCTGCTGCTCGAAGTCTTCCGGCTTCCGCAGTTCCATGAACTCGTGCGTGTAGCGCGCATAACAGTAGCGGCACCCGAATTCGCATCCGCGATACGGGTTCACGCTCCACTTGAAATTGAAGCCCCGGCGCGAACTCGTGCGGTTCAGCGCGGAGCGCGATTCCAGGTAGCGATACTCTACCTCGTGCCCGTCGGAAGCATGCACCGCCGAAGCCGCCAGTCCGGCCAGGCCCGCCGGCTTTGCCGCCTGCGGCAGGGTCGGGAACAGGAACCCGGTCTGGACGGTCTTTTCGTTTAGTTTCGCCATATCTTCGCCTCGCTGGTTCCAAACTAGTCCCGCCCTGTCGTCCCGTCAAGCGCAAGCATGACGTTCTTTCCCCCGCCCCGCATCTCACTCGCCAACACCAAGGAAATCCGGAGGAAAAGCACCTGTGACACCCACCATCACCTGGCTCGGCCACGCCACGATGCACATCATGACCCCGGCCGGCACCTCAGTCCTGATCGACCCCTGGCTGGAAGGCAACCCGGCGTATCCAAAGACCGCACCAAAGCTCGAGAAGCTGGATATCCTGCTCTGCACGCATGGCCACAGCGACCACATCGGTTCCGCGGTTCAAGTGGCGAAAAAGTTCTCCCCGCAGGTCGTCTGCATGCCGGAACTCGGCGCCTACCTTGCGTCGGAAGGCGTAGACAACGTCTCGGGCATGAATATCGGAGGTCAGCAGCGCATTGCAGACGTCAACATCGTCATGACGGACGCACGGCACTCGTCAGGCGTCGAAAGCGACGGCACAATCATTCCCGGAGGCAATCCCGCAGGTTATGTCCTCGAGATAGACGGCGCGCCGACTCTCTATCACGCCGGAGATACCTGCGTGTTCGGCGACATGCGCATTCTCGCCGAACTCTACGCGCCGAAAATTGCCATGCTGCCAATTGGCGACCACTACACCATGGGCCCAAGGCAGGCCGCACTCGCGGCGGAGTATCTCGGCAACCCCGTCATTCTTCCCATGCACTTCGGAACATTTCCCGTCCTCACCGGCACGCCGGAGTTGCTCCGCGACGAGATAGCCAGGCGCGGCGGTAAAGCGGAGGTACATACCTGGCGGCCGGGTGAGTCCTATTCGCTCTAGCCATGGATCAAAAAAAAGACCGGCCATCGCCGGTCTTCTTCCTTGTTCCAGGGGGCCCGCTTACTTCGGATTGTTTTTCCGGTGTTCCGCCCAGCGCTTGCGCATGGCTTCCTGAATCGCCGCGCGTCCTTCAGGGCTGAGGTTACGTTTACGACGCTTCTTTCCGGGTTTTGACTGGGCTGCACTGGAGGAAACAGATGCGGCAATACCTGGTTTGCGGCCGCGGCGCGCGGGAACAGACCCGCCCGACAACAGCGCTCGCGCCTGCTGTAAACGGCTGATTTCGGCATCAATTTCCTGAAGCAATCGGCTAACTTCCATCAAGATGGCTCTCCTGTTTGGGGCGCGCTGTCTAACTGGCGCCTCTGGATGGTGAACATACACAGCTATGTACTAAAGTGCAACCGCCCAGTGGTTACTTTCCAGGACTGAACTTTGGTTTCACTGGAAGCGCTATCTTGAAACCTTTGTATCCCCGCCATGATCGGCCAGATATTGCTCCCGCCGTCTTACTCTGCCCGTCCTTTGCCGGCCAGGCGAAATCCGGAACCTGCGCCGACCACCCCGTTGCCTTGCCGCATGGATACGGGCCGCCCTCTGCTACACGCTCCGCGCCAGTGCGGGCATCGGCAGACTGCAGTTGTCCTAGAGGGCGGCGCGCTTTCATAAGACGGATATCCGGTGCCGGCATGGCCCGTAAGCTGTACGCCGTCAGCGCGGGAAACCTTTGTCGATACTGGCATTTGTCATCGTCGTGGAGTAGTGTTTTCCGCAACTCAGGCGGTAGGCGTTCGAGCCGGCAGAAGTCGTTTTGACCGGGCGTGCCGTCGAGAAATTGTCCTTTGGAGTCATCCCTTCCATGGCCCGTAACGTTGCCACCCTCCTCACCTGTGCCGCATTTCTGTTCAGTGCCGCGCCCGCTCTTCATTCGGCAGCAAAGCCTGCCCACCGGGCGGCCGCGAAGCGGTCCGTAGCCGGCGCCCATGTCAACAAGGCAGAACTCAGGCAGAAGCTGGCCGCGAAGGCCACGCGCAGGAAGACCGCCGCATCTCCGCAGGCCGCCACGTACGCCTTCACAGACGTTTACGACTTTCCCGCCGGCGCCGGCACAGGCTATGACGGCCCGTGGTATCCGCCGGTCGAGGGGCCGGATGGCAACCTGTGGGGCGTTTCCTACGCAACCGGCGCCAACTCAGCCGGAGAGATATTCAAGATCACCCCGGCAGGAGCGCTGACCGACGTCTACGACTTTACCGGCGGCAATGACGGCGGCTTCCCGATCTCAACGCTCTACGTCGGCCAGGACGGCGCCATGTACGGCGTCGCAACCAGCGGCGGCGCCACAGGCGCAGGCGTGTTGTACAAAATCACGACCGCAGGCGGCTTCTCGGTGGTGCATACCTTTGGAAGCACCGGCACGGACGGCTTTCCGGTTTCCGGGATCATTCAGGATGCTGCGGGCAATTTCTACGGGACGATGTTCAACACCGGCTCAACCGACACCGGCGAAATCTACGAGGTCAGTGCGGACGGTTCCACCTTCACCGACCTTCACGACTGCAACGCGGACTGCGCGTATCCGGAAGGCGGATTGACGCAGGGAAGCGACGGCCAGTTCTACGGCGCTGACCAGGCCGGCGGCAATACGCAGTCCGGGGCCATCTTCAGTTGGAGTTCGGCGAACGGCTTCCAGCTCGTCTACCAGTGCCAGGCCGATGGAGACTGCATCTACCCGACCACGACCCTTGTAGAAGCTTCACCGGGCGCCTTCCTCGGGCACAGTGAAGAAGGCGGCGTCGGTGGCGGGGACCTGTTCGTTATCTCCGACGGAGAATACACCCAGGTTGCCGATTACTTCGAGGACGGCCTGGGAGTGTACCCCTGGCTGGGCAGCCCGTTCATTGCCGGAGACCAGAACCTTTACGGCGTCACCGCCTACGGGAATGACCTGGCCTACGGCAACATTTTCCAATACAACTCGACTGCCGTTACAGACCTTTACGAGTTCAGCGGACCGGATGGCACCAGCCCCTACGGTGATGTCGTTCAGGATTCGCATGGCACGTTATGGGGCGCTTCGATTACCGGTGGCGCCAATGGGTCCGGCAATATCTGGACGGAGGTCGGCTCCCCCGCGATCACGCCCAACATCAGCCTGACCGCAACCTCGGCGTCCGGAACCACCGGCCAGCCGATCGACCTGACCTTCAGCGCGTTGAATGCGGTCAGCACCACCGCGATGCAGTGCTATGCCTTCACCAACAACGTCTCGGGCGGCCTGTGGACCGGCGCGGTCCCGTCCACAGGCACCGCGATGGTCACTCCCACCTCTCCAGGCACGTACAACTTCGCCTTTACCTGCGGCGGCAACCAGACCGCCGTGGCCAGCGTGACAGTCGTTGCCACCGGTGACCAGATCAAGTTCACATCGGTGTCGCATAACTTCGGCAGCGTCGCGGTCGGATCGTCCACCGTGCAGGGCGGCGTCGGCGTCGCAAACTACGGCGTCTACGTCACCAACCAGGGGACTACGGATTTCCCGTTCACTCTCAACCTCGCGGGCAGCCCGGAATTCTCGCAGTACAACGGCTGCGGTTCCGTTATCAAGGCCGGCAAGAGCTGTGACATCCAGTTCGTCTTCAAGCCGACGGCACCCGGAGCCGTCTCCGCCGCCTGGACGCTCACGCAGCAGGGCGACTTCACGTTCGCGCCCGCCAACGGCGGCACGCTGAAGGGAACCGGCATCGCTTCCGGCGGAACCCTCACCTTGACCACCGGCAAGCACAACTTCGGCTCCCAGACCGTGGGAACCTCCTCGGCGACGTTCGGCGCGGTGTTGACCAACGCCACCCCGAATCCGCTGAGCCTCACCATCACGCCTTCGGGCGCAACCGGCCAGTTCAAGACCGTGCTGAACAACTGCCCCGCCGTCCTGGTTGCCGGCAAGACCTGCAACCTGCAATATCAGTTCGCGCCAACAGTCAGTGGCTTTTCCTCGGCGCTGATCGGAATCACGTCTTCGGTTCCGGTCACCGCGCAGGGCAACACGGTAAGCGGCCTGACCCTGGTCGGGACCGGCAAGTAAGTTAGTAACGCGGCATAACCGAAAAGGGCGCACCCTGGCTGGGCGCGCCCTTTCACTTGCTTCCTCCACTACCTTGGGAATTAAAAAATTGGCCTACTCACGCCACGCATGCGCGGCATAGAATGCCGCGCATGACATTCATGGTCATCGAAAGATTTCGCGACGGAAACACCCGCCGTATCGCCGAGCGCTTTGAATCCAACGGCCGCATGATGCCGGAGGACGTGCGTTACATCGCGAGCTGGCTCGACCGCGCAGGAACAACATGCTTCCAGATCATGGAAGCGCCATCGCAGGACGCGCTGCGCCCCTGGCAGCAGCGATGGGAAGACCTGATGCGCTTTGAGGTAATCCCGGTGATGAGCTCCGCCGACTACTGGGCCGCGCAGGGCTGAGCGCTAGTAGCGCCGCACCACGCCGAGCACGCGGCCCTGGATGGCGAGTTGCGCGGCGTGAACGTATATCGGGTCCATCTCAACGTTTGAAGGCTGCAGCCGAACCTGGTCGCCCTCGCGGAAATACCGCTTCAGCGTTGTCTCGGAGTTATCAATCAGCGCCACCACGATCTCGCCCTGGCGCGCTGTCTCCGTGCTTTCCACCAGCACGAAGTCGCCGTCAATGATGTGCTCGTCCCG
This sequence comes from uncultured Acidobacteriaceae bacterium, assembly GCA_963848685.1. Classification (GTDB taxonomy): domain Bacteria; phylum Acidobacteriota; class Terriglobia; order Terriglobales; family Acidobacteriaceae; genus CAWKED01. Next base: position 174,851 of record CAWKED010000002.1, read on the forward strand.
CATGGAATCGCCGCGCACCTGCAGCGCATACACCTCGCGGTTCCCGGTGATGTCCGACAGCGAAATCGTTTCAGACGTCGCCACCTGCTCGACCGGCATGCCCGCCGCAATCCGGCCCATCAGCGGCAGGCGCTCCCTGGAGCGCCCGCTGCGCGCCGGCAGAACATCAATCGACCGGCTGCGGTTATGAGCCCGCTGCAACAGCCCCTTGTTCTGCAGGTTATTGATGTGCTTGTGCACGGTTGCCAGCGAGCTCACGTTCAGCCCCCGGGCTATCTCCTCAAACGACGGCGAGTAGCCATTGCGTTCGACAAAGCTGCCGATGAAGTCCAGCACTTCCTTCTGCCTGCGCGTGATCGCCATAACGATTGCCACTCTAGTGAAGGAAAGGCGAAATGTCCAGCACCCGGCCTGCGGAAAAAATCAACGCGAACCCGATTCGGAACCCGAACCGCTCGATTCGGAACCCGCGCGCCGCTACTGCTGCGTCGGATCTTCCACTACGCCGCCACTTTCCGGCGACTGCGCGCGACGCCGCTGCAGGTCCTGCAGGACCTGCTCCGGGGTCCGCGTCGCTCCGTTCAACCGGTTCTGCGGCGGATTCGGATTGATCGGCCGGAACGGCACCGGGCGCGGCGGCGGATTGTCGCTGTCGTCCTCGTCCTCATCGCCGTTCTGCGCCTGCTGTACCGGCTGTTGACCGGCGGTGGTGCCGCCGGCTCCCTCGGCCGACAAAACCAGCGTCGTCGGCTTGTGCTTTGCGTCAGAACCGAGAATGGCGTAATTCGTATGCGTTCCGTCCAGCAATTCTGACAGCACCGTGCCTGCAGCCGCCGGGCCGAACTTTCCGAACACGCGCTCGTCCGGCGGTGCGCCCTCAATCGTCATGCCGGTGCTGTCCGCGGCCTTGCGCAGGATCTGCGCCAGCGAGGAATTGTTCGCCACGATATACAACTGACCGTTTCCATAACTGACCTGTGCGGCCTGCGGAGGCAGTTCGCCCGGCGTGCTGGGACGCGGCGGCGTTGGCGGCGCAAGCGCGACCGGCGCCGGTGCAGCGGGCGAATTCTTCTGCCTGCGACTGTGCGCGTGCGTGCTTGCCGGGGGCTTCTGCGCCGGAGGTTGCGGATTGGCGCGCGCCCACGCTGCCGCACCGGGCGTGGCTGCCGGAGGCGCCGTCGCCTGCCCCGCGGCCTGCCCGCCATTGAGCAATGGCAGCGGCTGGGCCGCCTGCTGCGCGACCACCGTGGCGCCCGCCCCGACAGCCAGGAGCGCGCCTGCGAAAATTCTCGTCGTCCAACCCATAGTGAGCACGAGCAAGCTTGTGTACTAGACTAACAACGGCCCCGCTGTTCGTGCTCGCGGGTTTCGCGCGCCAAATGCACAATCCCTGGAACAACAGACGCGGCTGGCTATGGGCGTGTTGCGCCTTTCTTGCCCCGGCTTTGGCTCTCGTTCCGCAGGCCCGCGCAGAAAGCTGCTCCACCCAGTCCCAGCTGCCGCCCGCCACGCGGGATCTGCTTGCCGCACGCGGCCGCCAGCTCTCCGGCTGGGCCCTTACGGGCAAGCTCGACGCCCTGCGTAGCGCGTCCGTCCCGGACCTCGCGCAGTCCTTCGGCGGAGTCGAAGAAGCCGTCCGCACCCTGCATGGCGACGACAAGGCCGCGATCACCATCACCGGAATGTTCCTGTTTGAAGCCACCCAGCCCGCCACCGGCGGCGTGGAAGGCTCCGCGCAGTTCTACTGCGGGGCGTACAACACCCCCGGCCACGCCACCCTGACACTTTCCGGCCTTGCGCCCGGCCGCTACGCGCTCATCCTTACGGACGCGACCGGCATCGAGCTTCCGCGCCACATCAGCTTTGTCCTTCAGGATGTCACCGCGCCCGCGCCGGCCACGCAGGATTCCTGGAAGCTCGCCGGCTTCATCAACCGCCCGCTGACTTTCGCCGGCCACGACGGCGTCTGGTACTGGTCGCGCGCCCGGCAGTTCCAGAAAAGCCACGAACTCTGGAACGCCTCCATCTACTACGAACTCGCGCGGCAGCTTGTCCTCCCGGTCGGCTTCCTTTCCAGCGCGAATTCAGAAAAACTCGCCGACGAGCAGCAGAACGCGTTGCCGGTCGACTGGCCTTCCGCCGCCAGGCCGCTTCCATTGACCGTCGCAGGCAAGCAGGTGGATGTTGCATCCGTCAATCCGGCCTTCGATGGCAACGATCCGATGATTTCTGTCGATACTGTCGCGTCCAAACCGGCGCCGCTGCCGGGCGCTTCCTTGTCGCCGGAAGGCAACGCGCCGACCCCGACCCTGGTTCCCGCGCCCGCGCCGCCGCAGGGAGCCCCGCCCGCCGGCCTTCGCGTTCCTGCGGATGCCGTCGCCGCCGCGCTGCTCGCCCGCGTCCCCGAACTCAAGTCCGCCTTCACCGGCATCTACATTCATGCGCAGGGAGACGCCGTTACGGCCGTCGTCCCGATGAAGAGCTTGTAATGGCGAAAGAACTCAAACCGCTCGACCAGATCATCGCGGAACGTCGCGCCACGCCAAGCTTCTCCGATGAGCCTGTCGAGCCGGAAGACCTCGAACGGATTCTCGAAGCAGGCCGGCACGCGCCCAGCGGTTACAACATGCAGCCGTGGCGGTTCATCGTCGTCCGCTCCGCCGCGCAGAAGAAAAAGCTGCGCGCCGTCTGCTTCAACCAGGCCAAGGTGGAAGAGGCGCCGGTTGTCATCGTCGCGTGCGGCGACGCAGATGGCTGGCGCAGCGGCGACCTTGAAGAAGTTCTCCGCGAAGGCCGCGAGGGCGGCATGCCGGAAAGCTACGCCGCCCAGGTCGAAGAGCAGGTACCGCACTTCCTCGCCAACCTGCCCGACATGGAAGCCTGGCTCAACCGCCAGGTCATGATCGCGTTCACGCACATGATGCTGATGGCGGAAGCGCTGGGCTACGACACCGCGCCCATGGAAGGCTGCGAATTCGAAAAAGTCCACGACATGCTGCGCCTGCCGCTGCGCTTCAAGGTGGTCGCGCTGCTGGCCATAGGCAAGCGGCAGGGCAAGGATAAGTTCAACGGCCAGCGCTTCCCGCTGTCACGAACAACATTCGAAGAGGAATACCCGAAGCCGTTCAAGCCGTAGTTAGTTGCCGCGGCGAAGCCGTCCGTGAGCGCCCCCCTGCTGTTGTTCAATGCAGTTGCTAACGCTACGATGGAATCCCTGTTGACCAATGACCATGTCAACCTCCCGGCCAACCTTGCAGGCGATTTCGCCGTGCTTCATCGTCACCGATGTCGAGCGAACCATCGCGTTCTACCGCGACAAGCTCGGCTTTGAGACACGCTTTCGCCACCCCGATCAGCAGCCCTTCTTCGCCATCATCGGCCGCGACGGTGCGCAGATCTTCATCAAGTCCGAGCGAGACATTTCGCCCCAGCCGAACTGCACGCGTCACCCGCACCTGCGGCTGGACGCCTTTGTCTACGTTGAAGACCCCGACGCCCTCGCCGCCGAATTCACAGGCCGCGGCACAATGTTCAGCCAGCCGCTGAAAGATACGCACGATGGCCTGCGCGGCTTCGAAATCCGCGATCCCGACGGCTACATCCTGTTCTTCGGGCGCCCGAAAAAGTAACTCGAAGAAATCTGCCGCGGAATGTCATAAAGCTCCCGACAAATCTCTATACTTGAATTAAGGATAGAGACCGCGCCAGCGCTAACATCCCGTAACTCGGTCGATAAGTCTGGTGGAATCTGTTCTTTAGCGCTGAAATATGCGCTTTCTGCACCTATCTCCTTTACTACGTTGATCTTGCGCAAAAACACCCGGGGGGTGGGGGTGGCGCCGCACCCGGACCGGCTGCAGCCGCATTTCGTGCGATGATTCAGGTTTGGCCCATCGGATCAAAGTCGTTCTGGCCACACTGCTGCTCGTCGTCGTTGCGTTCGGCCTGGCATTCTATTTCCGCCCGCTGGAAATGCTGCGCGCGCAGACCCGGCTGTCGCTCGCCTGGCACGGCGGCAGAAGCCACATCGCGCACGCCGGCAACTATCGCGTCCACTACTACGAGATGAACGCCGGCAGGCCCGACGCTCCGGTGGTTGTGCTGATTCATGGCCTCGGCGGCTCCGCGCTGGACTGGGCGCCGATGATGCCCGCCTTCGCCAGGGCCGGATACCGCGTCTACGCGCCCGACCTGCTCGGTTACGGCAAGAGTTCGCATCCGGACATCGACTACTCCATCGCGGAGCAGGCGGACTTCGTCAACGGGTTCATCCACGCCGTCGGAGCATGCAATCCGCAGCCCGATCCGCGCACCAATTGCCGGCAGGACATTGTCGGCTGGTCCATGGGCGGCTGGATTGCCATGCGCTACGCACTCGACCACGAGCAGCAGGTGCGGCGGCTGGTCCTCGATGACGCGGCGGGCGTGAACTTCGAACCATCGTTCAGCCCCGCCGTTTTTACGCCGGGCGATGCCGATACCGCGGCCCAGTTGATGCATCTGCTGGAACCGAGCATGCCGCGCTTTCCACCTTTCGTCATGCGTGATTACCTGCGCATGCTGCATACCAAGCGCGATGTCGTGGGCCGCTCGGTGAAGACCTTTGAGACGCGCAAGGAAGTGATGGACGCGCAATTGCCGCACCTCGACGTGCCGACGCTGGTCAACTGGGGGACCGAAGACCTGCTGATTCCGCTCAATGTAGGGAAGAAAACGGCGGCGTTGATTCCAGGCGCAAACCTGAACATCTTCGAAGGCTGCGGACATCTTGCACCGGCGCGCTGCTCTGAGAAAGTGACGCCCGCAACAGTATCCTTCCTGACCGCGAACCCTGCGCCGCGCGGCGAAGTGCAAACGATCGCGGAACCCAGGAAGAAGCATTCCGCCAAGGCCGCAAGCTCGCAGCAGCGCTGACTACTCCTCGCGCCAGCGATAGCCTTCCGGCTGTGCGAGCCCGATGTGCGCGAGCACGCGGAAAGCGAATTGCCGCGCGGCGTCTTCCATCGTCTGCGGCGCAGCGTAAAAAGCCGGCATGAGCGGGAACATGGTCGCGCCGGCTTCCGCGGCGGCGAGCATGTTGCGGAGATGGATCAGGTTCAGCGGCGTTTCGCGGATGCAGAGCAGCAGCGGCCGCCGCTCCTTGAGCGTGACGTCGGCTGCGCGCTCGATCAGGTTCTCGCTGGTGCCGCGCGCAATGCCGCTGAGCGTTCCCATCGAGCAGGGAAGCACGATCATCGCGTCTACCGGATAGCTGCCGGACGCGGGGCCCGCGCCGATGTCGTTCTGCGCGTGCTGGTGGAACTTGTCGCCGGGCTTTTCGCCAAGCAGCGTCTGGCAACGCTTCGCTGCGAGCGACCGGCTGGAACTCGTCACCGAGAACGCGCAAACTCGCATCGCTGGGCAGAAAATCCACCCGCTCCACGCGCGCGTCTCTGCGCGCAGGCCCGCAGCAGTTCCCGCGCGGCTATGGTCCCGCTCGCACCGGTCAGGGCGACAACCAGCCTCACGGGCCGTACTCGCGCTCGCCGAGCACACGCGTGAAGATCGCGTCCACGTTGCCAAGCTGACGATGCAGGTCAAACGCGTGCGCCAGCTTTTCCGGCGACAGCATGCCTGTAATCTCTGGGTCCTTCGCCACTTCATCGCGGAAGACGAGGTCTTCCTTCCACGCGCGCATGGCGTGCTTCTGCACCAGGCGATACGCGTCCTCGCGGCTCATGCCGGCTTCCGCGAGTTCCAGCAGCAACTGGCCGCTGAAGATCAATCCGCCCGTAGATTCGAGGTTCTTCTGCATGCGCTCGGGATAGACAAGCAGGCGATCGATCAGGTCGGTCGTCTTTGCGAGCAAGTAGTCCGCAAGGATTGTCGAGTCAGGGAAGATGATGCGCTCCACCGAGGAATGTGAAATATCGCGCTCGTGCCACAGCGCGACATTCTCAAACGCTGCCTGGGCGTTGGCGCGAACGACGCGTGCCAGGCCGGAAATCTGCTCGCTCGTGATCGGGTTCTTCTTGTGCGGCATTGCGCTGGAACCCTTCTGCTTCTCGCTGAAGTACTCCTGCGCCTCGCGGACTTCCGTACGCTGCAAATGCCGGATTTCGGTTGCAATCTTGTCGAGCGTCGCTGTAAGAACGCCCAGGGTCGCGATGTAGGCGGCGTGGCGATCGCGCTGCACGACCTGCGTCGCGACCGCTGCGGGCTTGAGTCCGAGCGTCGCGCAGATGCGCTCCTCGTGCTCCGGCTTCAGGTGCCCGAACGTGCCGACCGCGCCGCTCAATTTGCCGACGCGCATGTCTTCTGCAGCGGCGTCGAAGCGCAAGAGGTTGCGCTGCATTTCCGCGTACCAGTTCAGCAGCTTCAGCCCGAAGGTCGTTGGCTCCGCGTGAATGCCGTGCGTGCGGCCAATCGCCGGCGTGTGCTTGAACTCGATGGCGCGACGCTTGAGAACATCGCTCAGCTTGACGATGTCTTCGCGGATGATGGCGCTGGCTTCCTTGACCAGCAGCGCCTGCGCGGTGTCTACGATGTCATTCGAGGTCAGCCCATAATGCAGCCAGCGCGCTTCGGGCTGGCCGACTTTCTCGGCGACCGCCTGGGTGAAGGCGATGATGTCATGGCGGACTTCGGCCTCAATCTCGTCAATGCGCGCGACCTCAAAGTCCTTGCCGCGTTCGCGGATGGCCCGCGCGGCTTCCGGCGGAACGATGCCGTCCTCGGACAGAACATCGCTGGCCGCGGCTTCAACCTCGAGCCACTTTTCGTACTTGCTGCGGTCCGTCCAGATGCGGCCCATCACCGGCCGCGTATAGCGCGCGATCAATCACCCTCCAGGCACGCGCATGGATGCGCGGTGTAACAGATGATTCTAGCCGCTTGCTCGACCAGCTAAGCGCGCATCTCTTTCAAATCCGGGCTGACGATCAGCTTCGCCTCTGTAGCCTTCTGCACGTCTTCCGGGGTCAGCCCAGGCGCGATCTCATCCAGCACGATTCCGGCTGGAGTGACCCGCATGTAGCCCATCTCGGTCACTATGGTATCCACGCAATGGATCCCGGTAATCGGCAGCGTGCACTTATTCAGAATCTTCGGCGCGCCGTCCTTGGTCGTGTGTTCCATGGCGACGACGACGCGGCGCGCGCTGGCGACGAGGTCCATGGCGCCGCCCATGCCCTTGACCATTTTGCCGGGGACCATCCAGTTTGCGATGCAGCCTTCCTCGTCCACTTCCATGGCGCCCAGAATGCTCAGGTCAATGTGGCCGCCGCGGATCATCGCGAACGAATCCGCGCTGGAGAAGTAGGCCGTGCCGGGAATTTCCGTCACGGTTTCCTTGCCGGCGTTGATCAGGTCAGGGTCCACGTGCTCTTCGGCTGGATACGGCCCGACGCCGAGCATGCCGTTCTCGCTCTGCAGAACGACTTCCATGCCGGCGGGTACGTGGTTTGCGACGAGCGTCGGCATGCCAATGCCGAGGTTGACGTAGAAACCGTCGCGCAGCTCGCGCGCCACGCGGCGCACGATGAGCTCCCGCTTTTCATCCGCCGAAAGTGTGCGCGGCGTCCCTGACGCGGCGGCGGCGGTTTGGTCTAAGCTAGCCATGTTGTGTCCTCTTCATCGTATGCGCGCCGGGCGCTGAACGGTTTCGGCAATGAAACGGTTCACAGCCTGCTGCACCTGCGTTCGAAGTCTCTGCTGCGGGCGAATCTGCTGGTGCTCGCCAGCTTTGCCGCGGCATTCTGGATGTCGGGCTTTCCCGATGTGCACACCAACCCGTGGATGGTGCTGCCGCTCGTCGTCGCGCTGGCAGGCTCGGTGGAAGCGGTGCGCTGCATGCGCCGCGTCTGGAACTTCTACCATGGCGCGGTGATGATTTCGCTCTACATGCATCTGATGGTGGATTCCGTCATCTTCTTTTTGCTGGCATGGCCTTACACGCGGTGGTTCTTATAGAAGGTCGCGTGTCAGGTGCGGTGTGGCGATGCAACGCCGCTCGATGCGCTTCTCGCCGCGGCCCTGCACGATGCGCTTCACATAAACGCCGGGCGTCACAATCGCGTCGGCGTCAAGTTCGCCGGGCTCAACCAGCTCTTCCACCTCCGCGATCGTTACCTTGCCCGCGGTCGCCATCATCGGATTGAAGTTGCGCGCGGTCTTGCGGTAGATGAGGTTGCCGTGGCGGTCGCCCTTCCACGCCTTTACCAGCGCGAAGTCGGCCTTCAGCCAGCGTTCCATGACGTAGAGCTTGCCGTTGAACTCGCGCGTCTCCTTGCCTTCGGCGACCATGGTTCCAGCGCCGGCCGGCGTGAAAAACGCAGGAATGCCGGCGCCGCCCGCGCGAATCCTCTCCGCCAGCGTGCCCTGCGGAACCAGCGTCAGGTCGAGTTCGTTTGCGATCACCATCTTCGCGAGCAGCTTGTTCTCTCCAACGTAGCTGCCGATGTGGCTTTGAATCATTCCGGCTTCGAGCATCAGACCCATGCCGAAACCGTCCACGCCCATGTTGTTTGAAATGGTGTGCAGGCCCTTCACGCCTTTGCGCACCAGCGCCGTGATCAGGTTTTCCGGAATGCCGCACAGCCCGAAGCCGCCAAGCATCAGCGTTGTGCCGTCGGAGATGTCCGCGACAGCTTCATCGAAGGAAGCGAGGACCTTGTTCATCGTCCACCTTTCACGCTGCCGGCCAGCGCGGCCAGGCGCGCAAAGCCTTCCGGCCACGGCCCGTAGCCGGTGCCGGCGGTGATATGTCCTGCATTGTGCAGCGTTACGAACTCCGCGCCCCAGGCCTCGGCAAACTGGCGCGAGCGATGCAGCGTGCAATAGGGATCATCGTCGCTGCCCACCAGCACGGTCGGGAAAGGCAGCTTCGCCATCGGGATGGGCGCGAAGTTGGCGAGCTCGTCCGGGCGCGTGGGGCGTTCTACATCCGCTGGTGCGGCAAGAAATGCTGCCGCGATGTTCGCCCGCTGCGCGCCTGTCGCAAGATAAGCGGCCAGGATGCAGCCCAGGCTATGGCCGACCAGAATTGCGGGTCTATGGGCGTCCACGATGGCGCGTTCCGCCGTGGCCAGCCACTCGGCCAGCCGCGGTGTTTCCCAGTCTGCGTGCTGGATGCGCGAAGCGTCGGAGCCGAGCGCGTTCTGCCAGTGCGTCTGCCAGTGCTCCGGGCCGGAATCGTGCCAGCCCGGCTGGATGAGCACGTGGAATTGCGCAAAAGCAGCGCGCTGATGGGGAGTCAAGACGAGTGAAGTCAACAGGCGAGGATATCGCATCGCCTTGAACCGCTGCAGCGTGGGCGCTTGCGCTCACGGCGGCCTCTCCGTAAGGTTTTGAGACGGCGATTCCAACCGCCTGACAGGAGACGCAAATGATAAAGGGCTTCAGGGATTTTCTGCTCCGCGGCAATGTGGTGGATCTGGCGGTGGCAGTCGTGATCGGCGCGGCATTCGTCGCGATTGTGAACTCGCTCGTCGGCGACATCATCAACCCGCTGATCGCCGCCATCGTGGGCAAGCCGAATTTCTCTTACCTGGTCGCGACAGTGCATGGCGGGCAAGTCAAGTACGGCAACTTTCTGAATGCCGTTATTGCATTTGTCCTCAACGCGTCGGCCGTTTATTTCCTGTTCGTGCTGCCGTTTTCTACGCTGCTGAAGCATTTCTCCAAGCCCACGCCGCCGGCAACCACGCGGCCGTGCCCGGAGTGCATCAGCGATATTCCCAAGGAAGCGAAGCGCTGCAAGTTCTGCACATCCGCGGTTGTGCCGGTTAGTTAGACACCATGGTCAGGGCGTTCCGTTTGTCAGGGTGCGCCGTTCTACGGCTAAGCCCCAGGGCGGGGTTCTCGAAAGTCAGTCTTGCTTCCATAATTATTGTTACCCCATCCTGCGAGCCAACAGCGCTCGCAGGATGGGACACCCGGCCGCGTGGTCCGTTTTCCCGAGCGTCATTGCAGGCAGTTGAATGACACCGCTTTAAGCAGGCTCTCCTGTAGTTCCCCGGCCACGGCTTTTCTATGTTGTCTATGATGTTGGCTCATGCGCCGAGCCTTATTCGTACTTCCTCTCGCCCTGGCCCCGATTGCGCTGGGGCAGCAGACGCCGGTCAGCAAGACCGAAGCCGCTTTTCTCGCCGTGCCGGATGCGAAGCTTGCCGGCGAACACCTTCGAATCCTCACCAGGGCACCGCATCCGGCGAGCTCGCCGGAAGATTACGCCGATGCGCAGTACGTCGCGAAGAAGTTCCGCGAAGCTGGCCTGGAGACGGAGATTGTTCCGTATCGCGTCGTGCTGACATTTCCGGAGGTCGTGAAGTTCGAGGCGTCCGCGCCGGGTGGCTTTCACTCTGACGGTCCGCACCGCGAGCATGTGGAGATTCCCGCCGACCTGCCGCAGGACCCGGGCCAGAACGATCCGCGCGTGCTGCCGCCGTTCAACAGTTCCTCGGCATCGGGCGATGTGACGGCCGAAGTCGTCTACGCGAACTATGGCACGCCGAAGGATTTTGAACACCTGGCCGATCTGGGCATCGACCTGCGCGGCAAGCTCATCCTCGTGCGCTACGGCGGAAACTTCCGCGGCGTCAAGGCGTTTCTTGCGCAGCGTTCCGGCGCTGCCGGAGTGATCATCTACTCCGACCCGGCGGATGACGGCGCGCAGCAGGGCAAGGTGTATCCGGAGGGTCCGTGGCGTCCGGAGACCGGCGTGCAGCGCGGCTCCATTGGCTACATCTTTGAATATCCCGGCGATCCGGAGACTCCGGGCATCGCCTCGACACCCAATCTTCCAATGTCGAAGCGCATTTCGCTGGACAAGGCCGCCTCCGAACCACGCGTGCTCGCGGTGCCGATTTCCGCGGCGGATGCCGCTCCCCTGATGGCCCACCTTGCAGGGCCGCTTGCGCCGCGCGAGTGGCAGGGCGGCCTGGGCGGGGAATACCGCATTGGCCCGGGCCCGGTCCGCGTCCACCTGACAATCAAGCTCAGCTACGACCTGCACACCATCTGGGACGTGATCGGGCGCGTCCGCGGCGAAGACAATTCGCAATGGATTGTCGCCGGCAATCACCGCGACGCTTGGGTCTATGGCGCGTCCGACCCGAACAGCGGCACGGCGGCCATGCTCGAGACTGTGCACGGCATTGGCGCGCTGCTCAAGAAAGGCTGGCACCCGAAGCGCACACTCATTTTTGGAAGCTGGGACGCGGAAGAGCAGGGCCTGATCGGTTCCACCGAGTGGGTGGAACAGAATGCGGATGCCCTGTCGTCCCATGCCGTCGCGTACCTGAATACTGACGTTGCGGTGGATGGCCCGAATTTCAACGCTTCCGCGGTGCCGAGCCTGCGCGGGTTTCTGCTGAATGTGGCGCATGCCACGCCGGCCGCCGCTGGAGGCAGCGTCTACGACGCGTGGCTGGCGGCGCGAACGTACCGCGGCCGGCCAAGAATCTCCGGAGAGAAAACCGAAACAGACGCCCCGGCAACCATCCGCGTGGGAAACCTGGGCAGCGGCTCTGATTTCACCCCGTTCTTCCAGCACCTCGGCATTCCGTCCACGGACTTTGGCTCCGGTGGACCGTCCGGTGTCTACCACTCCGTCTTTGACGACTACGTGTGGTTCACGCGCTTCGCTGACCCGGGATTTCACCTCTTGCAGCAGCAGGCGAGGTTCCTCGGCATGGAGATGCTGCGGATGTCGGAGTCTCCAAACCTGCCTCTGGATGAGGTGGCCTATGCCACCGACATTCAGCATTACCTGGACGAAGCGGAAAGCCGCTCCCAGGCGCTCAAACTGAATGTAGATTTTTCTGAGGCGAAAGCGTCCGCAGCTGCTTTCCTGGCCGCCACGAAGTCGGCCCCGGCCGGCGATGGCCGCGCGCAGCTTCGCGCCGAGCTGGCTCTGGCTTCGCCGCAGGGCTTGAAAGACCGTCCGTGGTATCGCAATACGATATTTGCGCCGGGCGAAACCACCGGCTATGCTGCCGTGACCCTGCCCGGCCTTGCGGACGCGTTGGATAACAAAGACGGGGCGGCGGCGCAGCAGGCTCTGGCCCAGGTAGCGGAATGCTTGCGAAGGGCAGCGCGGGAAGTAGCTGAAAAGTAAGGCATTCCATAGGTAACCGTGAAAAAAATTCCATCGTAACGACACTTTTTACGTAGTGGCTTACGTCCCGAGTGCTATGTAGTTTTGTCACGAAAAACTTTCTCCTAGGCAGACGACCAGCGGTTGCCAAGCAGCCCTGCAATGGTCGCTTAGGAGATATCTCCATGCATGACATCGTAGTTGCCGGTTCTTTCCTCGCCATGGTCATCGTTCCCGCATTCGTCGCCTCCGGCTCCGCAAGGGAACCCAAGAAGACGAGCAAGCGCTAAAGGCACTCCTTTCCGCGCCGATACCTCCAGCATCCTGGAGGTGCACTTCCATGCACGATTTGCTGCTTGCTCTGTGTTTCGTGTCCTTCGTTGTCGCGCCATGCATTGTGGCGGCCCATTCCAGCCGGGAGGCGGGTCAAGACTCGGAGAACAAATGAACTTTTCCGGTCCCGGAACATCCGCGGCGGTTTTGGCGGGTCTTCCGGGGCCGGGTGATTACTTTTGTGTCGTTTGATGTACCCAACAATTGCCTTCCACCCCCTGCGGGGCGTGCTATGTTCTGGTAACACGGAAGAGTCATCCCCGGGCTCCCAGACGTGACATGAGTTGCAGGTGAAGTTCTGTGGGAGGCTTCGTGGATTTTCATAGCGTTGCGATCGCTGGTCTTTTTGTTTTGATGGTTGTGGTGCCGGGTCTTGTAGCAGCGCGATCGGCCCAGACCTTGAAGCCCTATTTGCCGCAGCTGGCGGTCATCACCAAGGTAAAACGCAGAAAACCCAGCCTTCGCGACATCGATCGGGATGCCGAGCAGGTTTTTGCCTCCAGGACCCTGGGTTACGGCGGCGGCGCTGCGGCCGCCCAGTCCGAGATTGTGGTGGTGCAACAGCCTGCTTACATGGGGCCGGTCGAGCTTCCGCAGATCGCATCGCTCGCGCAGGAAGAACAGCCGCACGAGCAGCCGGAGCTGCAGCCCGTGGCCGAAGTCCGGCCGGAACCCCGTTCCGCACCGGCCATGATGCAGGCTGCCCGCGCGGCGGTAAAGAAGGCCGCCGAATACCTCACGAAATCGCCTGTCGCGGCAGCTTCAGAAGCCAAGAGCCAGTCGGCGAAAAACCCGCAGTGGAAGGAAGTTGCTTTCACCCACGCCGCGCCTGTGCCGTTTGTCGAGGAAGACAGCCTACGGCGTGCGCCGGCGTCGGCTCCGCCGCCCGCGCCGAATCCGGCTTACCAGAATCCGGCCTACCAGAATCCGGCCTGGGCGCAGGGCTACCCGGCCCCGTACCCCATGATGTCGCCGTATGGTCCGGCGGCCCCCTGGCCGATGCCGCCCTACGGGTTTGGCTATCCGGCGCCTTACCCGGTGATGTTTGCCCATCCGTTCGCGTACGGCATGCCTTACCCGATGCAGATGCCGATGCAGATGCCGATGCAGATGCAGCCTTACGCTGCCTACCCGCAATACGACCCGACGCGGCCGCCGCAGGCATTCCCGCCGCCGACGCAGGGTTTCCCGGTGCAGCCTTCCTACAACTACCCGCAGGTTCCGTACTATCCGCCGTCCGGACCGCAGTACATGGCGTCGCGGGAGCCTTCGCGCAACAGGGAACACCGTTCCGCTGCGCGCATGTATCGCGCGATCTAGTTCCGTGTCAAACAGCAAGGCGCGAACCAGTCGGTTCGCGCCTTTGTTCTGCCCGGGCCCCGAGCGGACTCAAATCAATTGCGGCCAGCCGCGGCCATCTGGGCCGTGACGAGCTGTGTCAGGTCCTGCTTTGCCAGGCCGTGCTTTTCGCGGTTGTAGTCGTCCACCTTGCTGGACCAGTTCATGGAGCAGAATTTCGGCCCGCACATGCTGCAGAAGGCGGCTTCCTTGTAGTAGTCGTCGGGCAGCGTCTCATCGTGCATGCCGCGCGCGGTTTCCGGATCGAGCGACAGGGCGAACTGCTTTTCCCAGTCGAAGGTGTAGCGCGCGTAGCTGATGGCGTCGTCGCGATCGCGCGCTCCGGGGCGGTGCCGCGCGAGGTCAGCCGCGTGCGCGGCAATTTTGTACGCGATGATGCCGTCCTTCACGTCCTTCTCGTTCGGCAGGCCGAGGTGCTCCTTCGGTGTGACGTAGCAGAGCATGGCGGCGCCGTGCCAGCCGATCATTGCGGCGCCGATGGCGCTGGTGATGTGGTCATAGCCGGGAGCGATGTCGGTGACGAGCGGGCCGAGAGTGTAAAAGGGCGCGCCGAAGCAGTATTCCACTTCCTTGTCCACCTGCTCCTTGATCTTGTCGAGCGGCACGTGGCCGGGGCCCTCGATCATCGTCTGCACGTCGGACTTCCATGCGACCGCGGTGAGTTCGCCAAGGGTTTTCAGTTCCGCAAACTGCGCCTCATCGCTGGCATCGGCGATGCAGCCGGGCCGCAGGCCGTCGCCGAGCGAGAAGCTGACATCGTGCTTCGCCATGACTTTGACGATGCGGTCGAAATTCTCGTACAGAAAGTTCTGCCGGTGGTGGTGCGTCATCCACTGGGCAAGGATGGCGCCACCGCGGGAGACGATTCCGGTGATGCGCTTCGCGACCATCGGAACGTACTGGATGAGCACGCCGGCATGGACGGTGAAGTAGTCCACGCCCTGTTCGGCCTGCTCCTCGATGACTTCGAGGTAGAGGTCGATGTTCAGGTCCTCGACACGCTTGACGCGGTTCAGCGCCTCGTAAATGGGAACCGTGCCGATGGGCACGGGCGAGTGGCGCAGAATCTGTTCGCGAATGCCGCGGATATCGCCGCCGGTCGAGAGGTCCATCACGGTATCGGCCCCGTAGTGAACGGCCGTGTGCAGCTTGCGCAGCTCTTCGTCGACGTCGGAGGTGACGGCGGAGTTGCCGATGTTGGCGTTGATCTTGCAAAGCGATGCCACGCCGATGGCCATCGGCTCAAGCTCGGGATGGTTGATGTTTGCCGGGATGATCATCGTGCCGCGTGGCGATCTCATCGCGCACCAGCTCGGCGGAGCAAGCTTTTCTTTTGCTGCGACGAAAGCCATCTCCTCCGTGATGAGGCCGTGGCGAGCGAAGTGCATCTGGCTGACGTTGGAATCGCCGGTGCGCGCGACGTGCTCGCGGCGGTTGGCAATCCACTCCTTCCGTGGTTTCGGGACGTCATAGCCGCCGAAAGGAGCGTGTCCATTGCCGTTCGCGGCGTGGCCGCCGGAGTTTCCGTTGGCGTTCACGTGGCCGTTCCCGTTGCCGTTTTGCATGCTCACCTCAGCGAAATCTTTTGTTGCGGTACGGGAAGTATATCGCCCGAAGGATGGGTGCATCTGTCGTGCGGCGAGCGATAATGGAAGCAATGAAGCAGGGCGGAGCATCGCTGCGCATCGGCGCGGCCGTTGTGATCATTCTCGGCGTGATTGCCTATCTGGCTGTGACCGGCGTCAGGGCCAACAAGAGCTATTACGTCACCATTTCCGAACTGCAGGGCATGGGCGGCAACAAGTACACGCGCCACCTCCGCGTCGCCGGAAATGTGCAGCCCGGCTCGATCCATCGAGTCGGGTCAAGCGCGCAGTTCACGCTGGTGGAACTCGGCAGGACGCTGCCGGTCGATTACCAGGGCGCGGAGCCGCCGCCGGACACATTCAAAGACAACGCGCAGGCGCTGGCCATTGGCACATTTGGCCGCGACGGCGTCTTCCACGCCAATCAGATTCAGGCGAAATGCGCCAGCAAATATGCTCCCGCGCAGCAGAATGGCGGAGGCGCGCAGACCTCTGCGAGCAACGCGCCTTCTGCTTCCGGAATGAATTAGGAAATTTCCTGGGAACCGGCGGCGGCGTCGGCGACATCCTGCGCGGTTGTTCCGCCGCTGGCCTGCGCGTCGGCCAGGATGAGCTTCGCGTCTTCCACCTGGTCTTCGGGCGCGACAATGCTGACAGCGCCTTCGGCGGGCAGTGCGTCTGACACGCCGTGAAAGAGATCATGGTCGTCCAGGACAGCTTCGATTCCGGCGGACTGCAGGAGCCCCTGCGCGAGTTCGGCTTCGGTCAGGGTGTCAAAAACGGCGACGGTGGACATTCCTTCATGTTCGGTTGGCATATGGGTTTGTGGGATGCAGTTTACTCCGGGCGAGGCTAGAATTGCGTGATGCGCCGCGATCCGCGTTCTGCTTTTCTGGCCTTTGCCTGTCTGCTGCCGCCCGGCGGCACATTGTTTGCTCAACAGACGGCGACGCCAATGGCGCACAAGGAGACTCGATTGGAGCATCACACTAGCGGGACATTTGACGTGAAGGTCCAGCCCGGCGGCGCGGGCCCGGCGGAAAATATCAGCCGGTTTACCTTGGAAAAACAGATCCACGGCGGCATTGAAGGCACGAGCGCCGGCGAGATGCTGAGCGCCGGAGATCCGAAGGCAGGCGCAGCCGGATATGTCGCGATCGAGCGCGTAACGGGCAAGGTGGACGGCAAGAGCGGGAGCTTTGTTCTGCAGCAGATCGCGACGATGGACAAGAGCGGACGCGAATTGCAATGCAAAGTTACGCCCGGTTCCGGCACGGGGGAACTGCAGGGAATTGCAGGGACATTCGATATAAGAATCGAGAATGGCCAGCACAACTACACGTTTGATTACACTCTGCCGCAGTGATGGCTACGCGCTGCTGCGCGCCACGGCGTGCTCGCGCAGGCTTTCTGAATAAGGCGCGCGCAGTACTCCGCGTTCTGTGATGATGGCGGTGACATATTTCGCCGGTGTGACGTCGAACGCGGGGTTCTCGATTCCTATGCCGTGCGGCGTCATCTGCTTGCCGCCGTGGTGCGTGACTTCCTGTGGGTTGCGCTGCTCGATGGTGATGTCCGCGCCGGACGCGGTTGCGAGATCAATCGTGCTCCACGGGGCAGCGACGTAGAACGGAATGCCGTGCTCCTTTGCCAGGATCGCGACGCCGTAGGTTCCGATTTTGTTGGCAACATCGCCGTTGGCGGCGATGCGGTCCGCGCCGACAACGACGGCCTGGATCCTGCCCTGTGCCATTAAGGTTGCGGACATGTTGTCGCAGATGACGGAGGTGGGTATGCCGTCGTGTTGCAATTCCCACGCGGTAAGCCGCGCACCCTGCAGGAACGGGCGCGTCTCGTCCGCGTAGACGTGAATGGTGTGGCCGCGCTCGACCGCGCCCCGTATGACTCCCAGTGCGGTGCCGTAGCCGCACGTCGCCAATGCGCCGGCGTTGCAGTGCGTAAGCACGCCGCCGTGTTCGGGAAGCAGCGGGCCGCCCAGCGCTCCCATGGCTTTGCATGCCGAGATGTCCTCGTCGTACATGGCCTGGGCTTCGCGGGCGAGTTCCTCCGCGACAGAGTGCGGCGTGGCGCCGGGCTCCGCGGCAAACCGCTGCGCGGCGTCGCGCATGCGTTCGAGTCCCCAGAAAAGATTGACGGCCGTCGGCCGGGTTGCGGCGAGCTGGGGAATGGCATGCGCCTCGAGTTCAGCCACCAGCAGCTGCGCGGAAGCTACGCGCGGAGCAGCTTCCTGCGCGGCCAGGGCCACCCCCATGGCGGCGGAGACACCGATGGCCGGCGCGCCGCGAACGACCATGGTCACGATGATGCGTGCGACATCCTGATATGTCTTCGCGAGCTCGTAGGTCTCTTCGAGGGGCAGCTTTGTCTGGTCGAGAAAGCGAACGCCTTCTGCGGTCCATTCCAGTGTGGGGATCATTCTGCTATCAGTTTACCGAGTCATTGCGCTTTCATGAGGTCGCGCACTTCCTTCGACAGACGCTCGATCTCGGCGGCTTTGCGGATGACATCGAGCGACAGTTGCCCTGGCCCGGCTGCATCAACGGCTTTTTTCAACTCGACGGAAAGCTCGGCAATGCGATCAGTGTCGCGCCTGATCTTCTCCTGGCGCTGAGCGGAAGCGGATGCCGGTTCGTCGTGCGATTGCTGGATTGGCGGCAACGTCGTAAAGCCGGGGCGGGACCCGCTCTGGCCGCTGCGCATGCCCTCATTCGTCATCTGAGCGTTGGTTGTCACGGCGCCAAGCGCGAGCGCAACGGATGCAATCCAAGTAATTTGTTTTCGCGTCATAGCGGACAACCCTGCAGAGCAACGCGGAATTCTACTCCTGTCGCATCAGTTCCTGGACTTCGTGCGAAAGCTTCGCCACCTGGGCGAGCTCACGGTCCAGTTCCGCGGCGGAAGGCTTCTGCCCCTCGTCTTTTTTCAGCGCACCCGCGATTGCTACCAGCTTGTTACTGTCCTTCTGCATCTTGTGATAGCGGTCGAGTACGCTGCGGGCCTGCGCCTGACGCTCGAGCTTTTCAGAGTATGGGTCGGGAGGAAGCTGCAACGGGTTTGCGATGGGAGAGCCGGGAAACTGCGAACCCGGAATCTGCCCGTTCGGCGGAGTGGTCCGCTGCTGTGCGCCGGCCGGAGACAGAAGCAGGCCGCCCAGCAGCGCGAGCCGCCCCAGTTTGCATCCTAGAAATAGCCCTCTTTCCATAACCCAGACACCCGATAAGCGGGATTATAGGAGAACCGATTGACTCTGCTGAACATGTTGCAATTTGGCCTGACAGGCACGGCCACAACAACGCAGAAGCCTGCCCCCGCTCCTGCCGCCCCGCCGCCGGTGACGGTGCTGGACAAGGCGCACTTCTGGCGTGCGCTCGGGGTCGGCTTTGAGAGCGATTTCCTCAACTTTCTGCACCGGGACCTGCCGAAGATCATCTTCGTTGTTCTGTTAACGTGGCTGCTGATCTGGCTGTTGAACTTCTTTACAAACAAGATCAAGCGTTTTGCGGATACCAGCGCCGCCGCCGGGCGAAGCGCGCAGATCAAGACGCTCTCGTCCGTCATCAAGGCCGCGGGTTACGGAATCCTGATATTCCATGCGCTGGTCGAAATCCTGGTCATCTTCAACATCAACGTAACTCCGCTGCTCGCCTCCGCCGGCGTAGCGGGCGTAGCGATCGGCTTTGGCGCGCAGACGATTGTCAAAGACGTCATCAACGGCATGTTGCTACTGGTCGAAAACTGGCTGAATGTCGGCGACCTGGTTACGGCCGCCGGTTCCACAGGGTTTGTCGAGCAGATCAGCCTGCGGCGCATCGTGCTGCGCGACGGCGATACGGGCGCGCTCTACATTATCCCGAACAGCCAGATCACGACGCTGACCAACCGGACGCGTGACCTGGGCAAGGTCATCGTCAAGATTCCGGTGGACAACGGCGAAGACCCGGACCGTGTGCTCGCCATTCTGAAGCGCGTAGCGGCAGAGGTGGCCGCGGAACCGCAGTTCGCCAAGAGCCTGCGTCAGCCGCCCGAAGTGTGGGGCGTGGACCAGGTGGATGGGTCTTCCATGACGATCCCGGTTGTGTTTGTGACGGACGTGCAGCAGCAGTGGGCGTTGAGCCGGGACTTCCGGCGGCGCGTGCTGCTGGCTTTCAACAAGGAAGGCATCCAGCTTTCCGGATACTCGCGCGTCGTCAATATGCCGTTGTCCGGAGGTGGTGCAGCGACGGCGCAACCACCGGCCGCGCCGCAGGGCGGCGGAAACAGCGGCACGCCGGGCAACTCGTCCGCGGCGCTCGACCAGACTCCAGGTGCGAAGCCGAGTTAATCAACCCGCAGAGTCTTAACGAACTGTGAAAACTCTAACTTCGCCTGTGGAAGTATGGAGGCCGCGGTGTCAAGCAGGATGACGTAATTAAGCGTTCCAGGGAACCGGAATAGATAGTCGGGAGGATGGAAGAAACCGCCATCTCCGTGAGCCGGTGGCGGAACCGGCTCCGTTTCGAGGGCAATACCAGGGTTCAGTGGTTGGCCGCGCTGGAACATCAGAATCCAGCCATGTCCGCCACCTGCGGTCGGATATGTTTTTGTGTCGAACATATCAACTGAGACGCACTTTGCCACGGGACATAATGCTGCAAGCTCAGCGCTCTCCTGTTTCACTCCACGGGTTTCGAATTTTGCTGCGAAATCGTCAAACTTCTCGTTTCCGGCAGGCGGCATTACGAGAAGAAAAATATTAGGCGTCCAATCGCCATCGTTTCCCTTGATTGGCGGCAGTTCAATCTGCACTGCACACTTCCCATCCTTGATCGGAAAAAATTTAGGTTTCCAACCTTGCGGAAGTTCGAAACTCATTCCGCATGCATAAGTGCGAAATTGAACGCCGTTTGGAATGTCATACGTGATCCATAGCTCTTCGGGCTTGTAAGTTTTTGCTGATGAGGCATTCGCGCGTACCTTGCCAAGGACGGCATTCATGAGGGTATTCCCTCTCGCTTGAGGATCAAGGTTCGATGATGCTCTTAGCGCATGGGCAGGCATCATCGTTTCCCCAGCGCAGTTGATGTAGTCCTCCCAGAAAGCAATCGGTAAAGCATTACTCGGCGCAGCATCGCCAAGTGACAGCATGGACTCCATACCCTGTTTTAAATATTCTGTCGTCTCGCATTGATGATCTGCCAGGAACCACCTGGGACGAACATCCGTCGGATTAAGCTTTTCAGCGTCTTGGAAGTCTTTTGTCGCTGCCTCTGAGGCGTTTTCCAAATCCAAGTTGTAGGCGTAGGTATGGATCAAACCGGCCAGCAGCGCCAGCTCCTCGTTGGCGGCGTCCTTCTGCCGGAATGCATCAACAATTGCGGATGCATTTCTTAGCTCAGATGCAGCTTCTTCTTTTGTAAACGGCGCTTGCCAGTTCGGCGAGAAATACTGCACATAAGGTTCCAATTTTGAGATCTTCGCTAAGGCGAGAGTCAGCTGCGGGTCGGCGGGAAGCTTTTTCTTATCAATATCGGAAAGGGACGCGGCATGCGCAGCGCAGGTAACGAAAGCCGTAAGACATACGAGGAGCAGTTGGCGAAGTTGCATGCTGGGCAATCATACCTTCCGTTTAGCGGATATCTCTCCGAAAGTACTCGCGGCGGCGGCAAGAAATCTCCCGAGCGATTCCGCTTCCGTAATCGGCGGCAGGCACTCGCGGCCAGTGCAGACCAGCGCGAGCGATTGCGTGCTCGGGAGATGTGGCAACGTCTCCGCCAGCGTGGGGGGCAGTCCCTCTGACTGGGCCTGGGAATGCGTGAAGCGCAGTGCGGTCTTATTCACCAGCCATGGTGTCATCGCAGCGCTCGAGAGCTTCTTAGCGGCAGCGTCTTCTCCAACGACGATCACCTGCAGCGACGGATACAACAGCCGCGACAGCGCAAGCGCGTACGTCCCTGCGTACAGGCCAAAGTGCTCTACGACACCGGCGAAGGATTCGAGCGTCTGCTCGGCGATGTCGCGGTAGCTGTCCGGCGCGCCCAGCGCGTGCAGGCGCAGAAGTATGGCGGCGGCGGCCGGATTGCCCGCCGGGGTCGGCGAATCCTGCAATGGCTTGCGCGGAACGCTGAGCGCTCCCATGGCATTCGCATCGGGCGGCGTGTCGAAAAAGCCGGGAGTGACCGGGTCGTAGAGTTTCGCAACCATCGCGTCGGCCAGCTCTACGGCAGCGTGAAAATATTTTGACTCCGCAGTCGCTTCCCACGCGGTCAGGCACGCGTGCGCCAGGAATGCATAGTCATCAAGCATCCCGGGGACGTGCGCGCGGGACGCGTCCGTCTCGCCGTAAGCGACAACGTGCGACAAGTCAGAACCATCCCACGCTTCGGCGAGAACACGGTCCAGCGACTTGCGCGCGAATTCGGCGACCTGCGGCATCGCGAGCGCTTCAGCGGCCTCGAAACAGGCGGCGATGCAGAGGCCGTTCCAGTGTGTGTAGATGGTCTTGTCCACGTAGGGAGTCTTCCGCTTCAGGCGCGCGGCGTAGAGCTTCTGCCTGGCCCGAGTGACAACTTCCTTTGTTGACGCCACGCTTTCTTCGGAAGTATGGGGCACCCGGTCTTCTGTTGCGTGTTTTGCGAACTCTTCGAGCGGCTTTGGCGTGTGCAGAACATTGCGCGCGGGATCGTGGTGCATGTCGCCGACATCGCGGACGTTGAAGAAAGCGGCTGCAGTGCTGAACTCCTCGTCGTTCAGCACCTCCCGGAATTCGGCTTTCGTCCAGGTGAAGTAGTCGCCGTCGTCATCCAGCGAGATGTCTGCGTCCTGGGAGGCGTAGAA
The DNA here is from genome assembly GCA_963848685.1 of uncultured Acidobacteriaceae bacterium. Classification (GTDB taxonomy): domain Bacteria; phylum Acidobacteriota; class Terriglobia; order Terriglobales; family Acidobacteriaceae; genus CAWKED01. The sequence goes on from CAWKED010000002.1 coordinate 197,039, forward strand.
GCCGCCGCGATCGCGATCGCTCAGCACTTGCTCGAAGAAGCGCAGGATGCCGAGCGCGGTTTCGGCGCATTCGGCGTCACCGAACGTCAGGAAGGCGTGAACGTAATTGCGCAGCAGTTCCGCGTTGTCGTAGGACATCTTTTCAAAGTGCGGCACAATCCAGCGCTCGTCGACCGAATAACGGTGGAAGCCGCCGGCAAGCTGGTCATGCATGCCTCCGCGCGCCATGCCGCGCAATGTGCCCAGGGCGGCTTCGCGCGCGGCGCCATCGCCGGTACGCGCGGCCTGGTCGAGCAGCAGATCAATCGCGCTGGCGTGCGGGAATTTCGGCTGCGAGCCAAAGCCTCCGTTGCGCGTGTCATACTGGGCGACCGCGGAAGCGACCATCTTCTGTAACAGCGAAGGCGTTAAATCGCCGGAGCGTCCCGCGAAGCCTTCATTATGCGCGACTGCCGCCATGACGCTTCGCGCGGAATCCTCCATCTCCGCTTTCTTGTCGCGGAAGACTTCGACCATGGTCGCGAGGACGCGCGGAAAACCCGGCCGGCCGTAGTGATCGGCAGGCGGGAAGTAGGTTCCGCCAAAAAACGGCCGGCCGTCCGGAGTCAGAAATCCGGTAAGCGGCCAGCCGCCCTGTCCGCTAATGGCCGAAATCGCGGACTGGTAGCGGGCGTCCACGTCCGGACGCTCGTCGCGGTCGACCTTTATGGCGATGAAGTATTGGTTAATCAGCGCGGCGACGGCAGGGTCTTCATACGACTCGCGGTCCATGACGTGGCACCAGTGGCACCATACCGCGCCGATGTCCAGCAGGATGGGCTTGTCTTCAGCCTTTGCGGCGGCAAAAGCTTCCGCGCCCCAGGGGCGCCAGTAGACGGGCTGATGTGCGGCGGAGCGAAGATACGCGGAGGATGACTGCGAGAGTTGGTTCACGCTCCAGTGTAGTTGCGTTACCGCAATCGCCGCTTTGCTTCAAGCAGGGTTTCGGCATTACCCGCCAGCACGAAATAGCGCCACAGGCTCACGCCGCAGACGACGGCGGTGTAGACGAACGTGACTCCGGCGGTGATTGCGGGAATGTGTGGCCTGACCGGGATATGGCTGCGGCGCAGTTCGACAAACAGCGCGAGCCACATGACGCCGATGGAGAGCGCGGCGACGACGATGACGAAACCGTAGAGCCACGCGCCGAAATCCCGCAGACGTTGCGGGGTAACCCATGCCAGGGCGGGGGCCACAAAGAGAAGCCAGGTCAGCCCGGCGACGCAGGCCTCCAGCGCGACGCTGGCGAGAATCTGCGCTGCCATGAACGGCCAGTGATGCACGACGAATCCAATATCGCGGACGTTGCGCAGCACGATGGCAACTCCGAGCAGGACGGCCGCGACCGCGTGGCCGTAGAACATGCCGACAATGCCGAGCCCGATGCGCTGGCCGCGCGTGATGTTCATCAACGGCAAAATGCAGATTCCTCCGTCCGCGGCTGCGGACTGCGGCATGACAACCTGGTAGTTGCTGTCACTCCGGTCACAAGTAGTGCTGCATCTGCATGGCCCAGGTCGGCCAGTCGTGGCTGTTGTAGGTTTCCCATATCCAGAGCTCGTGCGGCACGCCCGCGCGGCCAAGGATGGTCGACAATTCGCGGTTCCAGCCCAGGCACTGGTCGTCCCATCCGGTGCACAGCAGGTATTTCCCGCGCCGGTACTGGTCAAGAAAGCCGCGGTCATGCATGTTGGCCATGTAATGCGGCGGGGTGTTGAAGTAGACGTCCTGGTCGTAGTAGCCGTGCAGGAAGTTCTTCATATCGAACGCTCCCGACATGGAGAAGAACCCGGTGTAGATGTCCGGGCGGCGCAGCGCGATGTTGACGGCGTGATAGCCGCCGAAGCTGCATCCGAGCGTGATCAGGTGCGGCGAGCGGTTCTTGCTGCGGATGAGCGGCACCACTTCATCCGAGATGTATTCCTGGAAGCGCATCTGCACCCAGATCTTGTGCCGGCCGCTGGCGTGGCGGTTGTACCAGCTCTCACCGTCGACGGAATCCACGCAGTAAAGCTGGACTTCGCCGCGTTCGATCTTGTCGCCGATGGCGGCGACCATGCGGCGATCTTCAAACTCGAAAAAGCGGCCGCCGGAGGTGGGAAAAACGATGATGGGCAGGCCGGCGTGTCCGAAGATGAGCAGTTCCATGTCGCGACCGAGGCGGCCGGAGTGCCATTTGTGATATTCGCGATTCAATTTCTGCAGAGTTTCCTTCGCGCTGATGTTGTTGGAACTGTATCAGGCGCGTGACGCCGCGATAAAATTACGGTGAAGCACAATCCCTGCTCCGCGCAGTAGAAAGCATCTCCCGCTCCGCTCTGGAGCGTCATCCAAATCCTTCTGTGAACGACATCTTTACCCATCCCATGCCGCCTGAGCCGCAGACGCCTGTCGCCGTGCCGCCGGAAACACGGCCGGCGCATTCCGGGGAAAATCCCCGGCTGATCGTGCATCCGCGTTTCCACAGCGCCATCCTTCCGGACGATCGCGATGTCATCGTGTATTTGCCGGAGAACTATGCGGCGGAGCCGGAGCGGCGTTTTCCTGTGCTTTACCTGCATGATGGCCAGAACCTGTTCGACGGCGAAACCGCCTACATTCGAGGCCGGGCGTGGGAAGTCCATTCCACCGCAGACCGTTTGATTGCCGACGGGGAAGTCGAGCCGCTCATCATCGTCGGGGTCTACAACACCGGCACCCACCGGCTCGGGGAATACACGCCGACGGCCAACTTCCGGATGGGTGGCGGCAAGGCGGAACTGTACGGCCAGCTGCTGGCCCATGAACTGAAGCCGTTTATTGACGGCGCATACCGCACGCTGCCGGATGCTTCCCACACCGGCCTTGGCGGCAGCAGCCTGGGAGGGCTGGTGACGCTCTACCTGGGGCTGACGCATCCGGAAATCTGGGGCAAGCTGGCAGTCCTGAGCCCCAGCATCTGGTGGGACAACAAGATCATTCTGAGCTTCGTCAACGCTCTGACCGAAAAGCCGGACCTGCGGATATGGCTTGACATGGGCACGAATGAAAGCCGCGGCGGCCTGCGGGACTGCAATCTGCTTTACAAACTGCTGCAAAAGCAGGGTTGGCGCGAGGGCGAGGACCTGACGTACATGCGGATTCGCGGCGGCACCCACGATGAACAGGCCTGGAGCCAGCGGGTCGGTCCGTTCCTGAAGTATCTTTTTCCGGCGACGAAATAATCCGTCGGCGGAATCGCAACTTTTCCAGGCAGAAAACTTGGCCGGGTCCGACCGCAACACCCTGTGCGACAGGGTGTCCACTTTGGCAGGCGTCGGATTGGCAACCTTACCGGGATGGAGTGGTTCTAACCTCGCGGTACATCGGGGCCAGTTCAAGTTTTGAGTTCCGGCGCCCGATCGCGTCCGCCTCGCAAGCCCGTGCAGCGCTCGTAGTAGCGGGAAAACGAAGGATGGCGCGGAGGAGAATTGCTCCATGCGAATTGCAAAATATCTTTCGGTGATGGCGTTGGCGGCCTTTCTGGTCGCGCTGCCTCTGACCGCCACGGCGGCCGAGCCGGTGTTCATCTCAGTCGGCATCGCCCCGCCGCCACTGCCGGTTTACGCGCAGCCCGTCTGCCCGTCTCCCGGATACCTCTGGACTCCCGGTTACTGGGGCTGGGGAGATGACGGCTACTACTGGGTTCCCGGAACCTGGGTCCAGCCGCCGACCGTCGGCCTGCTCTGGACGCCCGGCTACTGGGGCTGGAGCGGCGGCGCTTACCTGTTTAACGCCGGCTACTGGGGCCCGACCGTCGGCTTCTACGGCGGCATCAACTACGGCTTCGGCTATGTCGGCACCGGCTTCTACGGCGGCGAATGGCGCGGCGGCTCGTTCTTCTACAACTCCGCGGCGTGGCATGTGGGCGGCGGATGGCACAACACGTACGTGAACAACACCTACATTCACAACACGACGATCATCAATAACAACCACACGTCCTTTAACGGCCCCAACGGCGGCATCAACGCGCGGCCGACTCCCGAACAGGAACGTTACGCACACCAGAACCACCCCGGCCCGACGGCCATGCAGACGCAGCACATCAACGAAGCGGCAAAGAACCCGCAGCTTCGCCTGGCCAACAACCAGGGCAAACCGCCTATCGCGGCAACAGCCAAGCCGGCTTCATTTAGCGGCCCTGGAGTAACGCGCGCAACCAACGCCGGTGGCAAGATCTCACCGGAAACCCTGCATGCCAATGCGGCCAATGCCAAGCCCGGCGCGGCGCGCCCTGGCGCGACTGCTGCCGGCAACAAGCCTGAGGTTAACCGCGGCAACACGATGGCCAACCGCAACACAAACGCGATGGAACACACCAACACGGCAGCCAAGCCTGAAGTGAATCGTGGCAACACCATGGCGAACCATAACAATGCCATGGAAAACAACCGCAACACGATGGCCAGCAAGCCGGAAGTCAACCGCGGCAACACCATGGAAAACCGCAACAACTCCATGGCGAGCCGTCCACCGGCCGCGCAGCCGAACACGATGCGCAGCACGCCTCCGCGTGAGAACATGGCGCGCCCGTCCCAACCTGCCCCGGCAGAGCACATGAGCCAGCCGCGTCCGGCGCCGCAGTCGCATCCGGCGCCGATGGCGCACCCGGCCCCGGCTCCGCACGCCGCTCCGCACCCTGCTCCCGCAGAACATGAGGGCGGCGGCGAAAAGCACCGCTAACACGCACTCCAACTACCGGAAGGGCAGCCAATGGCTGCCCTTTCGCATTGTGCGCGGACCGCGGGGCTTTTTATCCTCAACCGGCAGCCAATAGAATCGGCGGAGACAGGAGATTTTCATTGCCGTCTGCGAACCGCTCCGCCTTGCTCAAACTGCTCTCCCAACTCTCTTTCCGGCTGGGTGAGTTCACGCTATCCTCCGGCGCCAAATCGGACTATTACATTGACTGCCGCACGACCACGCTGCATGCCGAGGGCGGCCGCCTTGCTGGCCTGGTCCTTCTGGACATGATTCGCGGGCACCGCATAGCTGCCGAAGCGGTCGGCGGCCTGACCATGGGCGCGGATCCGCTGGTATCAAACATTGCCAGCGGCAGCGCGTGGTGGGCGATGGCCGCGGATTCCAACGACGAAAAGCACCTGATTCACGGCTTTCTTGTCCGCAAGGCCGAGAAGACGCACGGCATGGGCCGCAGGATCGAGGGTTTCCACCGGGAAGGCGCCAGGGTTGTCATTGTGGATGATGTCTGCACGACAGGCGCCAGCACCATTACGGCCATCGAAGCGGCGCGCGAGTCCGGCATGGAAGTTGTCGCGGTTCTTTGCCTGGTCGAGCGGGAAGAGCACAACGGGCGGCCGGCTGTCGAAGCCGCCGCGGGCCCCGGCGTGCCGTTCCTGGCGGCCTTCACAGCGAGCGACGTGCGGGCCGAACATGTGAAAGCGAGCTAGGTCAGTCCCGTCGCGTGTTGACGGTTTGCAGACCGGGAAACTTCTCGAACGGACGGAGTCCCTGTCGTGATGCATGTGCAGGGGGCAGGATTGGGTGAAATGGAAAGAGACGCCCGAAGGCGTCTCTTTTCGCACTCAACCGAACTGAATTAGAGGAACAGCGGCGCCAGAACCAGCGTGATCGTCGCCAGCAGTTTGATCAGCACGTGCAGGCTTGGGCCGGCGGTGTCTTTGAACGGATCGCCGACCGTGTCGCCGACGACCGCGGCCTTGTGTGGCTCGCTGCGCTTGCCGCCGTACTGGCCTGTCTCGATGAACTTCTTCGCATTGTCCCAGGCGCCGCCGGCGTTGTTCATCAGCATCGCCATCAGGATTCCGGTAATTGTGCCGACCATCAGAAGAGCGGCTACAGCTTCGGCTCCGCCGACGTTGACCGGCACGCCGTTGATGGTTGGCATGTTGATCGCGCTGTATGGATGATAGGTCTCGCTGAACAGGCGGAAAATCATGCCGACGACGACCGGCATGCACACAACCAGCAGGCCCGGCAGAACCATTTCCTTCAGGGCGGCTCCGGTCACGATGCGGACGCAGCGGCCGTAATCCGGCTTGCTGGTCCCGAGCATGATGCCGGGGTTCTCCTGGAACTGCTTACGCACGTCGCTGATCACGTATTGCGCCGCGCGCCCGACCGCTTTGATGGCCATGGAGCTGAACAGGAACACCAGCATCGCGCCAAGCAGCGCGCCGACAAACACCGGGACGCTCGCGAGGTTGATGTTTGAGAACGTCCAGCCGTCCGGCCAGTAGGTCGGAATGCCCGCCGCGGACGCAGCCTGCACCTTGCGGTAGACGATGTCGCGCACTTCCTCGAGGTAGGCCGAGAACAGCAGGAAAGCCGCGAGCGAGGCGGAGCCGATGGCGTAGCCCTTGGTCAGAGCCTTGGTGGTGTTGCCCGCCGCGTCGAGCTTGTCTGTCTTCTCGCGGATGGCGTCCGGCTGGTTCGACATCTCGATGATGCCGCCGGCGTTGTCGGTAATAGGGCCGAAGGTATCCATGGCCAGGATGTAGACCGCGGAGCTCAGCATGCCCATTGTCGCGATGGCGGTGCCGTAAATTCCCTTGGCGTAGTTCGGAATGTCGGCAACATCTGCCAGCGCGCGGACGCCGCAGTAATACGCCAGCAGCAGGGCAACGCTGATGACGATGACCGGCAGCGCGGGGGTTTCCATGCCGACCGCGAGGCCCGAGATGATGTTCGTTGCCGGGCCGGTGAGGGAAGCTTCCGCGATGGAGCGCACGGGGCGGAAGCGCGTCTCGGTGTAGTACTCCGTGATGTAGACGAACAGGAAGCTGGTGACGATGCCGACGACGCCTGCGCCGAGCAGCCACCAGCGTCCCTGGAGCATTGCATAGACCGCGCCTGCAAAGCCGATCAGCGCCAGGAAGGTGGTGACGTAGTATCCGCGGTTCAGCGCGTGCATCGGGTCTTCCGTCTCCTTCGCCTTGACGACAATGACGCCGAGCGTGGAGGCGATGAGGTTGATCGCGTGCACGACCAGCGGGAAGAGGATTCCCTTCAGGCCGAAGACCGGATACAACGCCGCGCCAAGAATCATGGCGCCGACGTTTTCCGCGGCGGTGGATTCGAAGATGTCAGCTCCGCGGCCGGCGCAATCGCCCACGTTGTCGCCGACCAGGTCCGCGATGACGGCGGGGTTGCGCGGGTCGTCCTCGGGGATTCCGGCCTCGACCTTGCCGACGAGGTCAGCGCCGACGTCGGCGGCCTTGGTGTAGATTCCGCCGCCGAGCTGGGCGAACAGCGCAATCAGCGAAGCGCCGAAGCCGAAGCCGACCAGTTCATACGGGACAGCCTGAGGGTTCTGCAGGCCGCCGAATGCGAGAAAGAGGACGCCGATGCCGAGCAGCGATAAAGCGACCACCACAAGACCGGTTACAGCGCCGCCTCGGAGCGCCATCTGCAGCGCGCGGTTCAGGCTGCTGCGCGCCGCGGAGGCCGTGCGCAGATTTGCCCGGATGGAAACGTACATGCCGGTGAATCCGGACAGGCCGGAACAAATCGCGCCGACGAGGAAGCTGACCACCGTCTTGACGGCGTAAGGCGACGTGCGCGGCGAAAGCTTGTAGCCGAAGAAGAGCAGGACGGCCAGCACCAGGGCGATGAGCCCGATGGCGCGGTATTGCCGGCTCATGAACGCCTCCGCACCTTCGCGGATGGCGTTGGAAATGGCCTGCATTTCGGTTGTGCCTTTGTCGGCGGCAATGACGGTGCGGGCAAATAGCAGCGCTACAACCAGCGCTAGAACTCCCACGCCCATCGCTATCCAAAGAAAGGTACTTCCGTCCGTCGTGGCCGCGGTTGGAACCTGCCACAGGGCGAATCCGAACTGCATGGTTTCTCACTCCTCCAAAGTCGTTTCCGGTACCGTCAGGCGCTGCAATCGAGCGGCAGACGGGGACCGGGTGCTGCGCAGCTTCCGCGATAGGTCAGGCATTTTTCGAAGCGGGAATTCTTGCTCGATACGTACCGGAAAGGCTCCGCGGCCGGCTGGCCGCGAATAGATAGCGGAACGTGGTATTGAAGCATGCCGAAAGCGCGAGGGTCAATGTGGGACGCTCCACATAAGCGTAATGCACGCCGCCGGTGGTGCGTGACTGGCCGGCGTTCCCGACCTGGGGATCCGGGCACGTTCTGTGCGCGGCAGGTGGCGAGGCGGCTTTGGAATCCACCGCGGCAGAAAATTTCTTGTTTCTCGGCATGGCTGGAAGCAGGCGCACGTGGACCGCGCACGCAGCCAGGTTTCGCGGACAAAACAGGGGAGGACGGACCAGCTGCGCGGCTTGCTCCGCTTGTTCCGCCAGTCGTCTTTCGCCGCATTTGGCATTGGCAGAAATAGGTTGGCCAGCGCGGTCTAATTTCTATTCGCGCGTAATAGGACTTTGGTAAGCCGAATTTTTCTATTGAATCCTATATTTCAACGAGCTTTTGGCGATTAAGAGCCACGGGAGGAAAAACCTGTGGCTTGGCCGTTGGAACAAACCGTTGCGCGTGGGTGCACGAACGTAAATCGATACAAGTGGATTTTCGTCCGGGTATTGAGCGGCGCCTGGATCCTGCTCCTGAGCATCTGGGGTCCAGGAGCGCCGTTACAAAGCGGAACTGTCAGCATGCCGAACCAAAACACGGAGCATTTTTCGCAGCAGGGGAGCCTGCCGGACCGCCTTCTGGTGATGTACCGGACAACTGCCGTTGACCCGCAGCTTGCGGCGCAGGTCCGCGCGCGTCACGGCGCGGTGGCAGGCCGGCTGGAATCCTTCGGTATCGCCGTGGTCCAGGCGCAGCCCGGCGACGGCGAAAACCTTCGCCGCGTGCTGGCGGCCCGGCCGGAGATAGCCTGGGTGGCGCACGACCGGGTGCTGCAGGGCAGCGCTCTCCGTGTCCGCCCGGTGGCGGCGCATCTTGACACCAAGGGCGCAATGACGCCGGACAGCTTCTATACGGCCTCCGAGCAGGACTGGGCCGTCAAGCAGGCCGGGGGCTACGGGGCCCGCGTGCCTGGCGGCCCCGCGCACGGAGCCTGGGACGCAAGCATGGGCAAGGGTGTAACCATCGCCATTGTGGACAGCGGCGTGGACTCCACCCACCCGGACATTGCCCCGAATCTTGTTGGCGCCGCGAGCCTGGTCGACCAGAGCGTGATGCCGTCGCCATGTGACGACGGCTCGCCCCAGGACCAGGACGGGCACGGGACATGGGCAGCCTCGCTGGCCGCCGGGGCCCTGGGGGCAAGAACCGGTCTGATGGTTGGCGTCGCGCCGCAGGCGGAGTTGATGAGCGTGAAGGTTCTGGAACGCATGCCCGCCGCCGGCGCCGCGGACACGACAACGCTCTGCACCAACGGGGCTCCGGCCGGGCTGATGAGCTGGGTGCTGGCGGGCATCGAGGCGGCTTCCGCCGCGCATGCCGACATCATCTCGCTGTCGGTGGGCGGCCTACTGGACACCTACTCCGGGGAAGACGCGGGCCTGATCGCGATGTTTGACCGTGCGACCTACCAGGCCACGCAGAACGGGTCCCTTGTCGTGGCCGCGCTCGGCAACGATGGACAATCGCTCGACAACAGCCGTTACATGGAAATGCCCGCGCAGGCCACCGACGTGGTTGCCGTCATGGCTTCTACCAATCCTGCGTGTGCGCAGAACCTGAACTCTGGCGCAACGTGCCAGGAGGGAAGCGCGGCGCTGGCCTATTACTCCAACTATGGCGTGACGCTGAATGCGGTCGCGGCCCCTGGCGGCAGCTATCCGGAGACAAGCACTGCGACAGGGGAAACAGGTTTTGTCCGCGGCGCCTGTTCCATGGGGCTTCCGCACACGGCGAACGGGCTGCCGGCGCTGCGTGGCCACAGCTTTGGCTGCTTTGACCAGGGCCATGCGCAATATGTCGAAGCGATGGGCACCAGCGCCGCGGCGCCGCTGGTGGCAGGCGTGGCCGCGCTGATCAAAGGAGCGCAGCCCCACCTTTCACCCACGCAGATCGCGAACCTGCTGCGCACGACGGCGTCGCTGGCCGTGCCGGGTATGCCGCAGGTCAGCGCTGCTGCGGCGTTGTCGGCTGCGCAATAAGTTGGCGTAACGATGAGCGGCCGTCGCCTGTGAACGATACAATCCCTTGTTCAGCTCTCTACAAAGGGGACATCGGGAATGGCGACGGCCAGCGTTCAATCTGAGGCAAAACATGGCGGCTTGTCGCCGGACGAACTCATCGAGTTCTACCGGCTGATGGTGCTGAGCCGCAAGCTGGATGACCGCGAAATTCTGCTCAAGCGGCAGCAGAAGATATTCTTCCAGATTTCCGGCGCGGGCCACGAGGCGATGCTTGTCGCGGCTGGCAAGGCGCTTGTTTCGGGCAAGGACTGGGCGTTTCCGTACTACCGCGACCGCGCATTTTGCCTGGCGCTGGGCGTAACGCCGGAGGACATGCTGCTGCAGGCGCTTGGCGCGGCCACGGACCCGGCCAGCGGCGGCCGCCAGATGCCTTCGCACTGGGGCTCGCTGCCGCTGAACATCCCGACCCAGTCCTCGCCGACCGGATCACAATGCCTGCAGGCGGTGGGGTGCGCTGAGGCAGGGCGTTATTTCGCCGCCAATCCTGAAGCAGCAGCGAAGCACGACGGCGATTACCGCCAGTTCCGCGACATAAGGTTCGCCGGAGACGAAGTGGTTTATTGCTCGCTCGGCGATGGCACGACCAGCCAGGGTGAGTTCTGGGAGGCGATGAACTCCGCGTCGAACCTGAAGCTGCCCGTGCTGTTTGTGATTGAAGACAACGGCTACGCGATCAGCGTCCCGGTGGAAGTCAACACGGCGGGTGGAAACATTTCAAAGCTGGTTGCGAATTTCCCGAATTTCCACTTCGCAGAAATTGACGGTACCGATCCGATCGAGTCCACGCGTGCGATGCGGGCGGCGGTGGCGCATTGCCGCGCCGGCAACGGTCCGGCGTTCGTTCATGGCCACGTTATCCGGCCGTATTCGCACTCGTTGAGTGACGATGAAAAGCTCTACCGCCCGGACACGGAGCGCGATGCCGATGCGCTGCGCGACCCGATCAGCAAGATGCAGGCGTGGCTGGTGCGCGAGGGAATCCTCGACCAGGCGGCGGTTGCGGCGCTGGAAGCCGGTGTGGATGAAGAGGTGCAGGCCGCGGCAGACCGCGCGCTGGCCGCGCCGCTGCCGGCGACGGATTCCGTAATGACATTTGTCTATTCGGAAGAGTTAGATCCCACGTCCAGCGCATTCTCTACGCAGGCAAAGAGGGACGGTGCCGAGCGCACGATGGCCGACCTGATCAACACTTGCCTCAAAGACGAGATGTCGCGCGACCCGCGGATCGTCGTTTTTGGCGAGGACGTCGCTGACTGCAGCCGCGAAGCGTACCTGAAAGACAAGGCCGTCAAAGGCAAAGGTGGCGTGTTCAAGCTGACGGCCGGCTTGCAGTGCGATTTTGGCGCCGAGCGGGTCTTCAACTCCCCGCTCGCGGAAGCCAATATCGTTGGCCGTGCCCTCGGCATGGCGCAGCGCGGGCTGAAGCCGGTAGCCGAGGTGCAGTTCTTCGATTACATCTGGACGGCCATGCAGCAGCTTCGCGATGAACTCCCGCTGGTCCGCTGGCGCTCCAACGGTAAATTTGCCGCGCCCGCTGTCATTCGCGTCGCCATTGGCGGTTACCTGACCGGCGGCTCGATTTACCACTCGCAGTGTGGCGAGAGCATTTTCACGCATACACCGGGCATGCGGGTTGTCTTTCCGTCCAACGCGCTGGACGCCAACGGTCTTCTTCGCACCGCGATCCGCTGCGATGATCCTGTGTTGTTCCTCGAGCACAAGCGCCTGTATCGCGAACCGTACGGCCGCGCGCCATACCCAGGGCCGGACTACATGGTTCCGTTCGGAAAGCTCGCCATTGCACGAGAGGGAACAGACCTGACCGTGATTACCTACGGCGCGGTCGTGCCGCGAGCATTGCAGGCCGCGCAACGCGCCGAGCGCGACCACGGCATCCAGGTGGAAGTTCTAGACCTGCGGACGCTGGCTCCGTACGACTGGGAAGGCATCGCGGAATCTGTCCGCAAGACGTCTCGCGTCATCGTGGCGCATGAAGACATGCTGAGCTGGGGTTACGGCGCGGAAATCGCCGCGCGCATCGCCGATGAGCTGTTTGAAGAACTCGACGCGCCGGTGAAGCGCGTCGCCGCGAAGGATACGTTCGTTGCGTACCAGCCGATTCTGGAGGATGTGATTCTGCCTCAGCCGGATGATTTGCTGAAGGCGATGGTGGAGCTGCGTAAGTTCTAGCAGCGCATCTTACTGCGGGTGATTCGGATCGGGACGGCTGGGTGGAGTGTTGCGTCGCGGCATAGCGAACGCTTTGCCGGCGAAGGTTCGCATCTTGAACGGTATGCCTGCGAACTGAATTGCGCGGAGATCAATTCGTCTTTTTATCGGCCGCATCGGGAATCTACGTGGGCTCGCTGGGCGGAATCTGTTCCGGAGAACTTCCGCTTTGCTGTGAAAATGCCGCGGAGCATCACGCACGAATGCGATCTGTGCCCGGCCGGAAGCGTGCTCGCGGATTTTTTCGCGCAGCTTGCACCGATCCGTTCGAAAGTGGGCCCGGTTCTCATCCAGTTACCGCCGGCGCAGAATTACCAGCGCAAGACTGCGAGCAAATTTCTGTCCTCCGTGAGAAAGGAATGGACGGGACGACTTGCGCTGGAGCCCCGCAACGCGAGCTGGTTTACGCCCGACGCGGACAAAGTACTTTGCGACTTCACGGCGGCGCGTGCAGCCGCTGACCCGGCGCGGCATCCAGGGGCTGGCCAACCGGGCGGCGATACCTCGCTTGCGTATTACCGGCTTCATGGATCGCCGCGCATGTATTACTCCGATTACGGCGAAGAGTATCTGGCCCGGCTCGCGGCGAACATTCAGCAAGGCGGCGCGAAGGAAACCTGGGTCATCTTCGACAACACGGCCTATAGCCACGCGCTGGGGAACGCGCTGCGCCTGATGAAGCTTACCGGTCTGCGCTAGGCTGGATGCGTTATGAAAGCTCTTCTCATTGCTGCGGCTCTACTTTCAACCGGCTTTGCCCGGGCTCAGGTTGCGGACTCCCAAGCACCGGTTCCGGTCGCCATTGTCGGGCTTACGCATGGGCATGTGCAGGGCTGGTTCGATGGGTTCCGCACGCATCCTGAAATTATCCTGGTCGGCGTTGCAGAACCCGACGCCGCGTTGCGCGCCCGGTATCAGCAGAAATACAACCTGCCCCCGTCGTTGTTCTTTGCCAGCGAAGAAGACATGCTCGCGCATGTGCATCCGCAGGCCGTGCTCGTGTACACGTCCATCGTGGAACACCGTCGCGCGATTGAAATCGCGGCAAAGCAGCACATCGCGAGCATGGTCGAGAAGCCGCTCGCGACCACGATGGAAGATACCGACGCCATCCGCGACCTCGCGCAGAAGTACAACGTGCCCGTTCTGGTGAATTACGAGACCACCTGGTATGCAAACAATCGCCAGGTCAAGGCGATGGCAGACGAAGGCCGGTTCGGCCCGGTGCGGCGCATTGTCGTCCACGACGGCCATCGCGGGCCGAAGGAAATTGGTGTTGGCCCGGAGTTCCTGAACTGGCTCACCGATCCGGCGAAGAACGGTGCGGGCGCGCTGTTTGATTTCGGCTGCTACGGTGCGGACCTGGCGACTTGGATCATGCACGGCCAGCAGCCCATTAGCGTGACGGCGGTGACTGAGCAGTTGAAGCCGGACATCTATCCGAATGTGGATGACGATGCGAACGTCATCCTGCGCTACAAGGATGCGGTCGTTATCATCCAGGCAAGCTGGAACTGGCCGTTCGACCGCAAGGACATGGAAGTGTACGGCGCGACCGGCTACGCCGACACCGTGTATGTGGACTACGCCATCCGCGACCGCATGATGGTGCGGTTGAAGGGCGAGCCACGCGCGCATGCAGAAACTGCCCCGCCCCTGCCTGCGACGGAAGACGACCCGCTGCATTTCCTGGTGCATGTGCTGCGCTCGGGCAAAACACCGCATGGCGATTTGAACGCGCTGGATACGAACGTGACCGTAATGAAGATTCTCACCGCTGCGCGGGAAAGTGCCCGGACTGGACGGACCATAAAGCTGCAGGACCCGGCATCCATGAAACAATAGGAGTGATGCTTTCAGTCAGCAATATCACGATGCGCTACGGCGCCAAGCTTTTATTTGAAGATGTTTCGGTGACGTTCACCGCCGGGCGGCGGTACGGTCTCACGGGCCCCAATGGTGCGGGCAAATCCACTTTCATGAAGATCCTTTCCGGCGACCTTGAGCCGCAGAAGGGCAACGTCGTGCGTCCGCGCAAGCTGGGCGTGCTACGCCAGGACCAGTACCAGTTCGACGCGTTTCGCGTGGTGGACACGGTCATCATGGGCAACAAGCGTCTATGGGACGCACTGCATGAGCGCGACAAGCTGTACGAGAAAGCGGAGCTGACGGATGCTGACGGCATTCGCCTGGGCGAGCTCGAAGGCGTTGTCGGCGAGGAAGACGGCTACACGGCGGAGAGCGATGCCGCCATTCTTCTGCAGGGGCTCGATATTCCTGACGAGCTGCATGAACGCAAGATGGGCGAGCTGCAGGGCGGCCAGAAAGTCCGCGTGCTGCTGGCGCAGGCGTTGTTCGGCAACCCGGACGCGCTGCTGCTGGATGAGCCGACGAACTACCTCGATCTGGACTCCATCCACTGGCTGGAAGATTTTCTGGCGCGGCGCGAAGGCACTGTCATCACCATTTCGCACGACCGGCACTTTCTGAACAACGTCTGCACGCACATTGCGGATATCGACTACGAGACCATCATCACGTACACCGGCGGTTATGACGACATGGTTCTGGCCAAGACGCAGGTGCGTTCGCGGCTTGAGGCGCAGAACGAGGCCAAGGAAAAGAAGATTGCGCAGTTGAATGACTTTATTGCGCGCTTTGCCGCCGGCACGCGTTCCACGCAGGTTGCGAGCCGCAAGAAGGAAGTGGAGCGGCTGCAGACGGCAGAGCTGGCGCGGTCGAACATCGCGCGTCCGTACATCCGTTTCGATATCGAACGGCCGAGCGGCAAGCATCTTCTGGAACTCGATCAAGTATCGAAGGCGTTTGGCGACAACCAGGTCATCAGGAACTTCTCGAGCGCAGTCATGCGGGGCGACAAGCTGGTGTTGATTGGACGCAACGCGACCGGCAAGACGACGCTGCTCAAGGCGCTGCTGGCCGATGCGCCGAACATGCCGGCGCATCCGGAAGACCGCGATTCCGGCACGGTGAAGTGGGGCCACGAGGCGCAGATCGGCTACTTCGCGCAGGACCACACGGCGGAGATTCCGAAGGGAACGACTGCGGCCGAGTGGCTGCATTCGTTTCAGCCGAAGGCTTCGCGCGAGGAAATTCGCGGCGTGCTGGGGCAGATGTTGTTCTCCGGCGACGAGGGCTTGAAGAAGACGGAAGCGTTGTCGGGCGGCGAGGCCGCGCGGCTGCTCTTCTGCAAGCTGATGATGCAGAAGCCGAACGTGCTGATCCTGGACGAGCCGACCAACCATCTCGATCTTGAAAGCATTAACGCGTTGAATGAGGCGCTGCAGAAGTACCCGGGCACGGTGCTGCTGGTCACGCATGACGAAGACCTGATCGATGAGGTCGCGACACGCATCTGGCACTTTGAGAAGGACGGCATTGAGGACTTCAAAGGGCCGTACAGCGAGTACCTGCAGACGGGCGTTGAGCTGGCTACGCGGTGATCTTTGCAAAGCAGAAGGCGCGGCTCTTGAGCCGCGCCTTTGATTTGTGCGTCGCTATTTTGCAACGCTGACCGGCATGGCATCGGTGTTCCACCACTGGATCGGGCCGAGGTTCAGCCTGCCGACTCCTTCTGCGAATTGTTTCCTGTCGCCGACCACGACGTAGAACATCTGGTTCGAATGGATGTATTTCTTCGCGGCAGCTTCAACCTGGGCCGGAGTCACCGCTTCAAACTGCGCCGGAAGCTTCTGGAAATAATCGAGCGGCAGGTCGTAAATCCAAAGCTCGGCGATCTGGCCGGCGACATCTCCGGCCGTTGCGAATAGTCCCGGCAGGATACGAAGGTTGGACTCGCGTGCGAGTGTCAACTCGGTCTCGGTCAGCGGATCGGTGGTGATGCGCTTAAGTTCCAGCGAAAGCTGTTCCAGCGCAGGCACAGTGGTTTCTGCGCGTACATCTGCGCCGGAAATGAAGACACTGCTGGACCGGGCGTAGCTGAATTCGGAAAATGCACCGTAGGTGAAGCCGTTCTTCTCGCGCAGGTTCATATTGATGCGCGAGCTGAACAGACCGCCGAGTCCGCTGTTCATGGTTTCGAGCGCGGCATAATCGGGAGTGTTGCGCGCCGGTCCTTCTGTCACGGCCAACAGTGTGGATTGTGGCGCCCCCGGCATGTCCACGGCGAGAATGCGTGGCGCGGTGTCCTTGCCGAAGGAAGCCTGGCCCATTGGCTCGCCCGAGGGGGTCGCTTTCCACCTGCCAAAGCTCGTTTCCGCCAGCTGCCTGGCCTGCTCGCTCGTAACGTCTCCCACGATGACCAGAGCGGCATCGGCGGGCTTGTAGTTCGAGTTGTAGAAACCGGCGAGGTCCGCGCTCGACATAGCTTTCAACGAGGCTTCCGTGCCGATCATCTGATGGCCAAGCGGAGTGTCCACGCCATAGAGCCCTTTGCGCGCGACAGTGCCTGCGATCGTGTTCGGGTCGTCACGCATCTGCATCAGGCTGGTCAGCCGCTGGCGGCGCAGGCGGTCAACTTCGCCTTGCGCGAACGCCGGATGCAGCGCGACATCGGACATCAGCGCCAGCACGGGCGTCGCATTGTTGCTCAGCGAGACTGCATTGACGGAAGCCTCCTCTCGGCTGGCTGCTGCGCCGACAGTCGCGCCGAGCTCGTCCTGCTCTGCCGCAATCTGCAAGGCAGAGCGCGTCGTCGTGCCGCGCGACAGCATTGCCGCCGCAAACGTTGCCGCGCCGAAGCGGTTCGCCGGGTCATCCACACTGCCGGCGCGCGTCAGCAGGAAAGCCGAGAAGACCGGCAACTCATGCTGGGGCACGAAATACACCTTCAGCCCGTTGGCCAGCGTAAAGGTTTGCGGCTCCGGCAGGTGGAACACCGGCTCGGGGCCGGGCTTCGGTGCGGTCGCGCGCCAGGCCTGCGACGCGTAGAACGCCGGGGGATACGCGGGCTCAATCTTCACGTCCGCATCGGTGTTTTCCGGGCTGCGCGGAACGTCGTTGACTTCCTTTTTGCCGGGGATGCCGTAGACGACAACGCGCTGGTTCGGTCCGAGAAAGCTTTCGGCAAACTTGAGGTCGGCGTCCGGCGTGACGGCTTCAATCTGGGCGATTTGCTTTGGCAGAAAACCCGGGTCGCCGGTGTACTGGTTGAACTCGTTCAACATGTTGGCGCGCTGGCCTACGCGCTGCAGTCCAGTGATCAGGCCGGTTTCGGTTACATTTCGCGCGCCGTCCACTTCCGCCTGGGTGGGCGCGGTTGTGCGCAATTTCTCGATCTCGGCTTCGGCTGCTTTCTCCAGGTCTTCCGGCTTGACGTTGGGCCGCGCCACAATTTCGCAGATCAGCGGCGACGTCAGTTTCTGCGAGTTGTGCTCACACTGCACGGACTGGGCAATCTGCTTGTCATAGACAAGCGCCTTGTATAGGCGGCTGGAGCGGCCCTGGCCGAGAATGTGGGCCAGATTGTCGCCGACAGCGTCGTCCATCGTGAAGGCCGACGGCGTCAGCCAGGCAAGGATGACCTTCGGCAGTTGAACCTGGTCGGTGACAACCAGGCGGCGTTCCTTTGTGATTGGCGGCGTGGCGACGTTTACCGCCGGGGGAGCCGGCCGCCGCAGGAGTGGACCGAAATATTTCTCGACCAGTTGCTTTGCTTGAGGTTTGCTAAAGTCGCCGGCGATGACCAGGGTCGCGTTGTTCGGCGTGTAGTACTGCGTAAAAAAATCGCGAACATCTTTGATCCGCGCGGACTCAACGTCGGCATGCGAGCCCATGATGTCGGCGTGGTAGGGGTGCCCGGCAGGGAAAAGTTCGTGATACACCGCCTCGTCCACGATGCCGTAGGGCTGGTTCTCGATGGACTGGCGGCGCTCGTTGCGGACCGTGTCGCGCTGGTTCTTCAGGTTGTCCGCGGTCAGCCTGTCGAGCAGAAAGCCCATGCGATCGGATTCCAGCCAGAGCGCCAGGTCAAGTTCGTTCGACGGCAATGTCTCGAAGTAGTTTGTGCGGTCGAAATCGGTGGTGCCGTTGATGTCGCTGGCCCCGGCCTGCTCCAGATACTTGATGTGGGCCTTTTCGCCGACGTTTTTTGAGCCCTCGAACATCATGTGTTCGAACAGGTGCGCGAAGCCGGTCCGCCCGGGCCGTTCGTTAAGCGGGCCAACGTGATACCAGATGTTGATCGCGACCAGCGGCAGCCGATGGTCTTCCGTCAGGATGACCTGCAGCCCGTTCGGCAGCGTGTACTGCTCGAAGGGAATCGAGGGCGCCTTGAGCGGGGTGTGCGGGGGAGCGGAGGACTGGACCGCCTGGGAAAAGAGACCGGCCGGCGCCCATAGAAGAAGGATTCCGGCAATGATGGCAGGACGAAGAAGCGGCGAACGCATAGTCCGAATGATATTCGAGCGGGTGCCTGGGCTGTTTGTCCCGGATGGCGGTTTCCGAGTTTCCTTGACACAAGGCGCGTCTAAGAAGAAGATTTTCCTCGGAGACGCGCCTGGCTTTCGTCGTTGCGCGGCAAACACGAGGAGCCCGGGGCTTGCCCGATTCGACTTTGAAGCCAAAGACCTTCACCCTAGAATCCACGCTCGACAGCGTGGATACAGCCGAAGCCACGGCTGAGAAGGTGGCCGCCGAGGCGGGCATTCCGGAAGACGACCGTTACCAGGTCACCATGGCCGTCCGGGAAGCGATGGTCAACGCGGTCATGCATGGCAACGCCTATGACCCCGGCAAGAAGGTCACGATTTCGTTCGCCGTGGAAGGCAAGTCCCTTATCATCACCATTTGTGACCAGGGGCCCGGGGTCGACGTGGAGCACCTGCCGGACCCCCTGGCGCCGGAAAACATACTTCGCGGCTCCGGACGTGGTATTTTTCTCATCCGGTCGTTTATGGATGATGTAAGGTTTCGAAAGCTGAGTCCCGGCACAGAGATGACTCTGGTCAAGAATTTACCCACCGCCCCTGCGGGCGCATAAGGAGGAAGTCGTCGTGAGCATGAAAGTAAGTACCCGTCAGGTGGACGGAGTCACCATAGTGGACCTCAGCGGGCGCATCACCCTGGGCGAAGGCAGTGTGCAGTTGCGCGATACCGTACGTGATCTGCTGGCGAAGGGGAACAAGAAAATCCTGCTGAACCTGGGAGACGTGAACTACATCGACTCGTCGGGCATTGGCGAACTGGTAAGCGCGTTCACCACGGTCAAGAACCAGGGTGGCGAACTGAAGCTGTTGAACCTGACCAAGAAGGTCCACGATCTTCTGCAGATCACGAAGCTCTACACCGTGTTCGACGTCAAGGACGACGAAACGAGCGCGATCGGATCCTTCACGAAATAGCGCAAGCGTGCTTTGGGGAATAAAGGCTGCCAATTCCGGCAGCCTTTTCCCATTGCGGGACTCATCACTCCATCGCCCCGATGGATGGCTCATCTGAAAGGCTGCAACACCGATACAGGATGCGTGGCCTCCGACTGCTGTCCGGAAGGCGGCGAATCCATTCCCACGAGGTGTCAGCCTTGCGTCTGGCCGTTCCATCCAGAATCTCACTCTTGTCCATTGCCATACTTCTGTCGTGGCCAGTCCATGCCCAGACCGCTCAGCACACCGCGGTCACACCCGCCAGTATCGCCGCACGCGGAAAGCAGCTGGCGCGGCAGCACAAGGCCCGTCCGGCATACGATCCGAACTCGGCGACGGTAACGGTGTTGCACAGCTTCGGCGGAAACCAGGCCGACGTCGGAAGTCCCCAGTACAACCTTATGCAGGCCACCGACGGCAACCTCTATGGCGTCGCTTCGAGCAACGGTCCCACCGGCTACGGATCTTCCTACTCGTATTCCCCTTCGGCAGGCAGCTACGCGCTGGGCGTCGCGTTTGGGCAATGGGTAACTTCCGGACCTTTCGTCGAAGCACAAGACGGATATCTTTATGCGGTAGGAAATGGTGTCATCTGGAGGCAGCTCCCCGGCTCCACAGACGTTTCGACGATGGCCTCCTTTCCCGACTCAGCCACGAGCGCGTCTTCCATGGTCCCAGACGGCAACGGCAACCTCTACGGAGTCACACTCAGTGGAGGAACGAGCGCTTACGGCACGATTTTCAAATACAACCTGGAGTCGGCGACGCTGACGGTGCTGCACAACTTCGGCGGCGGCAGTGACAGCGAGATCCCCATCGGCTCACCCGCGTTCGGACTGGACGGCGTTCTGTACGGCACCACGCAGGGCATTGAGTGCAGCGGCTCGACAGACCCTGACTGCGGCACGGTCTGGAGTATCCATCCGGATGGCTCCAACTTCACTACGCTGTACACCTTCGGCGCTGGAACCTACAGCCTGATTTTTCCCACCGGCGGCCTGGCCATGTCGGAGGACGGCAATCTATACGGCGTTGCGAGGGCATACGGCTCCGACGGCGGCATCTTCCAGATCGTTACCTCGGGCCAGCCGACTGTCACGGAGGTCGCGAGTCTTGGCAACCTCGCTGGCCCCGTCTACGCCGGGACACCGCAGGTGGATGCGAATGGCACGTTGTATTTCGCAATTGGTGAATTCCTTGGCGGCGGCGTAGCCAGCGCAACGCTGCCCATTTCCTCAGAAAGTATCAGCATGGTCTACGCATTCGGCTTTTCGGACTCCCCCACAGGTCCGGCTTCTGATGTGTTGCTCGGCTCCGGCAACTCCTTCTACGGCACCACCAGCGACGGAGACCCCGACATTCCCCGCGACCCAGGCTCCCTGTACCAGCTTTCCGCGGGAGTTCAATCGCCAATCACCCTCACGGGTCCCGCCACCGCAAGACCTGGATCCTCGTTCACCCTCACGTATCTGGTGACGAACGACTTCAGCAGTATGAATACCTGCTTCATCACCGACAACAACCCCCAGGACCAGAACTTTCCGCAGTCTGTGAATCAGTCCGGCTCGCTCAACGTCACCGCTCCGCAGACGCCAGGGAGCTATACGTACGGTTACAACTGCGGCGGTTTGGAATCGGCAGCCCTCACGGTCCAGGTTGGCAACGTAGCGACAACAACGACGGTGGCGGCCGGCGCACAGAGTTACGTTTCCGGCCAGACTGCCGCGGTCACGGTGACCGTGGCCGGGGCGGACAGCACGACGCCGTCTGCCGGAACAGTCTCCTTGACATGCGGCGGCAGAAGCCAGGGAACGCAGACGCTGAGCAATGGACAGGCAACGTTTTCCATCGCCACAGCGGGAGTCCCGGCGGGAAGCTATAGCTGCTCGGCGGCCTACTCCGGCGACCAGGGTACCTACTACGCCGCCTCTTCGGGCAGCGCACCGGTAACGATCGTCCGTGACACCAGCACCACCGCATTGCAGTTCAACCAGTACGACCTGAATATCGGGATGCCGGCCCAGATTACGGTGACGGTTTCCGGCCAGTATTCGACGCCGACGGGAACGGTCTACATCACCGCAAAAGACAGCGCAAACAACACATACCAGATCGCCAGTGCCACACTGGTAAGCGGAGTCGGGCAGGTTTCCGTGGACACCTCAACGTTCCCGCAGGGCACGTTCCTGGTCTATGCGACCTACAACGGCAATGGAGCGGTGAGCGGTTCCAGTACCGGCACCGGCATCGTGCTCTACAGCGACCAGGTGTCGAGCTCGCTGACTGTGGACAATTCCGACCCAACCCGGGGCGACACCGTTCACCTGACTGACACGCTGGCCCGGCTCCAGGGTTCCGGCCTGCCAGGCGGGACGGTGACGTTCAGCGTGCAGGGCTACGGCCCGCTCGCGACGGTGCCGGTCAGGAACGGGGTCGCAGAGCTTACAGTCCCCACGGGCCGGTACACACCCGGGACTTACCTCGTAACGGCGCTTTATAACGGTGATGCATCCGACGATTCAAGTACGTCGAACCAGCTCTCCGTCACACTTCATTCCATCCTGGTAACACGCTGATCCTGCCAGTGAGCAAGACAGGCGAACGCACGGGTTTGGGCTGCCCCTCGGGGCAGCCCTTTTTTTTAGAGGTAACTCAACCACCAGTCGCGCCTTGTCGCCTTGACGTGGCTGAACCACAGGCAGGGCGCGAACAGCAACAGCACCACAAAGGCCCACGCTGCGTAAACCCCAGGCAGTCCCACGCCCCAGTCGGGCGGCAGATTGTTCGTAGCCACATAGACAGGCGCGACCCACATCCGCCAGTCGTGATGCGTGAAGATGGCCAGCCCGATCGCGGTCAGATGGCAAAGATAGATGTGCAACACGTAGTAGAAGAATGGAACGCGGCCGTACGTAGTAAAAAAAGTCCGGGCCGGTAGCAGCTGGTTCCGGGATACCAGGACATCGAACAGGCAATAGATCAACAGGTTCACGCCCAGTGTCGCCAGCACATAATCGATGGACGGCGGATATTTGGAGACATTGAAGAACGACATCAACGTCCTCGAAAACTCCGGGAAATGCCGAAAAGAATCGAGGTTGGCATACGGGAACACGAAGCGCAGGATGACGAACGCCACCAGGAACCCGGTGCCGAGCAGCGCCGCGCGGCCGCGGCGGGCGGCTGGCTGCGGCAGGTTCGCAACGACGCCGAAGGCATAGCCGATACACATGACCCCGAACCACGGCAGGATCGGATAGATATCCAGCGCGAAGGTCTTGCCGTGGAATGCAAGCATATTCGGCAGAAAGAAAATGTCGCCCAGCGTGGCCGCACCACCGCTGAGGTGTAAGACCAGCTTATCGGCCAGGTCGTGCAGGCAGACAATCGCGGCGCCGATGCCGGCGATGACACACGTGGGCAGGCGCACCACCAGGGCGAACAGAACCATGCAGGCGCCGATGCACCAGATGACCTGGAGCAGCATGCCGTCCCAGACAAACGACCAGCCAAAGCTGATCAGCGTGATGTCGAGCAGCATGAGCCAGAGGCCGCGCGTGACAAGCAGCCGGGTCAGCTGGGCGGGCGTCTTGCCACGCTGGCGCTGGAGATAGATGGAAGCCCCGGCGAGGGCGATGAATCCGGGCGCGCAGAGATGGGTCACCCAGCGCGTGAGGTAGAGCGCCGGCCAGCTGTCCGCGGGGTTGACAGGATTGACGCGCGCCGACGACAGGTAATCGCGGATGTGGTCGAGCGCCATCAGGACCATCAGCAGGCCGCGCAGCATGTCCACGGATTCCAGCCGGGTGGCGCGCGGATTTACCGGGAGCGGCAGGTCTTCCACGGTGGATTTTGGGAGCACGCCGATACTCTACAGCCGCAGCGCGGCGAACAGGGCGGAATTCCTCCCCTGCTATCGGTTCCAGCTTTGAAAGGCATGGCGGGAAGATGGTGCGCCCGGAAGGATTCGAACCTCCGACCTATTGATTCGTAGTCAATCGCTCTATCCAACTGAGCTACGGGCGCAACGGTGCTGCTCTGTTGAGTTTACCAGACTTTTTCGGCTACTTCGCGGGCGCAGGAGGCGCGCCGGCAGGCGCCGATTCCGCTATCGGCGTCGCGAGCTCGACCGGCGCGGGCAGCTCTGTCGCATCCAGCCCGGCGCCCCTTAATAGCTGCCGGACGACCGCCGGAGTGAGGCGTGTCGCGTCATATTCAACCGTCACCTGGCCGGCTGCTTCGCGAAAGACGATCTTGCGAATACCGTAGACCTCGCGGATAGAGTTGACGGCGCGCAGCATCGTCTCATCGGGACGGCGTGTATAGCTGAAAGTGACGTCAACAGTCGTCATCGTGAACGATGATAGCAGCCGCTAAAGCGACTTCAGGTAGTTCACGATGGCCGGACTCGTCCAGTCCTGCGGGCCGATGAATTTCCGCACGATTTTTCCCTGGCTGTCGATCACGTAGGTTTCTGGCACGCCGGTTGTGGGATACGCACGGCAAGCCTGCTGGCCGGGATCGAGCACGTTGTCGAAGCCGAGCGGGTGTGCCTGCATGTAGCTCGCGTAGGCAGCCTGGTCGGTGTCCGTCGCAACAGCCAGGATCTGCAATCCGGGAAGCTCGCGATGAAGTTCCTGCATGGCGGGAATCTCCTCCAGGCAGGGAGCGCACCAGCTCGCCCAGAAATTCAGCAGAACGGGCTTGCCGCGCAGATGGCTGAGCGTGACCGTGCGGCTTCCGTCGCGAATGGAGAAGTCGGGCGCATCGCGGCCCACCATGGCGGGATGGCCGCCGCGGTCGCAGCCGTTGATGAAACAGAAGAGAAACAGGACAGGCAGGAAGCGGCGAAGCATCGCTACCATGATAGAAGCTTGGAACTCAGCGTAATCATCCCGGCCCGCAACGAGGCAGATGTTCTTGCCGCGTGCCTCGCTTCTCTCGTCTCACAGCGTGAGGATTTTTTTTCGCTCGGAACGGACTGGGAACTGATAGTCGTCGATGACGGCTCAACCGACGACACTGCTGCGATCGCTCTTGGCATCGCCGGCGTAACCGTGCTGCGCGCCCCGGAAATGCCGGAAGGCTGGACAGGCAAGGCCAACGCCTGCTGGTTCGGGGCCGGGAAGGCGCGTGGCGCCTGGCTGCTGTTTACGGATGCGGACACCATCCACGAGCACGGCGACCTGCGGCGCGCCCTGCATGAAGCGGAAAAGAACCAGGTAAAGCTGCTGTCGTATTCGCCAAAGCAAATCGTTCACGGCCTGCTGCCCAGGATGGTGATGCCACTCGTCTTTGCGGAACTTGCGCGAACGTATCCGCCGGACAAAGTCAGCGATCCCGCATCGCGGCTGGCAGCGGCGAACGGGCAGTTCCTGCTGATGGAAAGCGAGACGTACTTTGCTATTGGAGGCCATAGCGCCGTCGCGGAACGCGTTCTCGAAGACGTTGAACTGGCGCGGCTGGCAAAGCGCCGCGGCGTGCCGATGCGATTTCGCTACGCTCCGGATGCGCTGGCCGCGCACATGTATCGTTCCACGGGCGCCATGATGGAAGGCTGGACAAAAAATCTGGCGCTGCTCTTCGGCAATCCGCTGGCGATTGCCGGTATGCGTGTCCTGGATTTTCTCCTGCTCTGGTGCCTGCCGCTGGTTGCGCTCGCAATGCCGCTCTGGATCTGGCGCGCGGCGCTGATCTTGTTGTGGCTGCGCGTGCTCTGGAGGTTCTTTCGCTATACCGCAAAATCCAATTTTCCCGTTGTCGATCAGCTTCTTGGAATTATCGGGCTCCCGGTCTACTGCTGGCTGCTCTGGAACAGCTGGTTTCGCCGCAATGTTGTTCGCGAAGTAAGCTGGAAGGGAAGAAGCTACAGGTTCAAAGGGTGAGCATGGTCTATCTCACGCGCAAGGCGGAATTTTCCGCCGCGCATTACTACTGGGTTTCCGACTGGTCTGACGCCGAGAACGAGCGCGTTTTCGGCAAGTGCGCCAATCGCAACGGTCACGGGCACAATTATGTTCTGCATGTCACGGTTAAAGGCGAGCCCGACCCGAAGACTGGCTTTGTCGTGGACCTGAAGCGGCTGAAAGACATCATGGAGACTGAAGTCGTCAGCGTGTACGACCATCGCCACCTTAACCTTGAAGTGCCGGAGTTCAAAGGTGTGCAGCCCACGACGGAAAACATCGCGATTGCGGTGTGGAGGCGGCTCGAGGGCAAGCTGGAAGGCGCGACGCTGCATTCCGTCCGCGTGGAAGAGATGTGGGGCCTTGCAGCGAGTTATTACGGAGAATGACAATGGCGCGCGCACACCTGCATCGCAAGTACAAATTCTCCGCAAGCCATCGCCTGCATTGCGAGGAGCTGTCGCTTGAAGAGAACAGGGCAATTTACGGCAAGTGTGCCAATCCGCATGGCCACGGCCACAACTACGTTGCGGAAGTGACTGTTGCGGGCGAGCCCGATGCGACAACCGGCATGGTGATGAACATTGTTGACCTGGACGCGGCGGTAAACCGGCAGGTAGTGTCGCGATTTGATCTTGCCAATCTGAATTGCGACCCGGAATTTATGCATACTGTTCCCACGACAGAGAATCTAAGCCGGGTGATATACAAGCTGCTCTCGGGCGCATTGCCCGAACGGCTGCTGGAAGAGATAAGGATTGAGGAGACCGGCAACAACACATTCGTATATGGCAGACAGTAATCGCAGGAACGGAATTCCCGGCACCGGCGTGGTCGATGTGGCCGAAACCGGAGACCAGCGTGACGCGCACACCATAATGCCTGCCGACGCGCTCGAGCAGAACGCGGCGCTGTCGCGCATTTCAACCGAAGAACTGCACCGCGAAATCCTGCGCCGTCTCGGCGAAGACGTGACCCGCGACGGACTTTTGCTGACTCCGGAACGTGTGGCCAAGGCGCAGGCCTACCTGACCAAGGGGTACCAGCAGGACCCGGCGGCGATCCTTCGCGGCGCGCTGTTCGACGTCACGTACGACGAGATGGTGATCGTCAAAGACATTGAGATGTTCTCGCTGTGCGAACACCACATGCTGCCGTTTTTCGGCAAGGTGCACATTGCATACATTCCAAACGGCAAAGTGCTTGGCCTGAGCAAGCTGCCGCGCCTTGTCGATGTCTTTGCGCGGCGTCTACAGGTGCAGGAGCGCCTGACACGCGAAATTGCCGAAGCCATCCAGGACGCCATTGAACCGCAGGGCGTCGGCGTTGTGGTGGAAGCGCGGCACCTGTGCATGATGATGCGCGGCGTCGAAAAGCAGCATTCCGCGACCGTGACCAGCGCCATGCTTGGCGTTTTTCGCGACCATCCGCAAACACGGCACGAATTCCTGAGCCTGGTCCGCAAACCCGCGCTCGCGCCGCTGTAAACTCTCCGCTTGGACGGACTGCTCATCGTAGACAAGCCGACCGGCATGACTTCGCACGATGTCGTGAACATTGTGCGGCGCGCTGCCGGCGAAAAGTCCGTCGGGCATCTTGGCACGCTCGACCCAATGGCGACCGGCGTGCTGCCGCTGTTGCTCGGGCGCTATACACGGCTGGCGCAGTTCTTTGCATCGTCCGGCAAGACGTATGAAGGCGAAATCCGTTTCGGATTCTCAACCGACACCTACGATGCGGAGGGCGAGCAGGTTGGGGAATCCCGCGAGCCTGCCTTCAAAGACGACGACCTGCAGTTCGCTGTAGCCGCACTGCGGGGAAAGATTCAGCAAATGCCGCCGCCGTTTTCGGCAAAGAAGATTAATGGTGTGCCCGCATACAAACTTGCGCGCAAAGGCGAGGCGCCGGAATTGAAGCCGGTAGAGATCGAAGTTGCGCGATTCGACGTGGAACGAACTGCGCCGGACCGCGCGCAATTCTTCGCGGACGTTTCCTCGGGGAGCTACATACGTTCGCTGGCGCATTCCCTGGGAGAAGCGCTGGGTTGCGGCGCGCACCTGGCCTCACTGCGCCGGACGCGCGTCGGAGCGTGGTCGCTCGATGATGCTGTAACTCTGGAGGCCATTCGAGCCTTTGAGTCCGGCGAAGTCGCCCAACTCCGCAGGCCGCTGCGCGAAGTTCTTCCTGAACTGCCGCTTGTGTTCGTGTCAGAAGAATTTGCCGTGAAGCTGCGCAACGGCATGAGCGTGAACCTGAGCGAATTCACAAGCGCGCCTCTTGTCAGGCTGGCTATCCGGCCGTCGGAGCTGATCGGCATCGGCCGCAGAACCGCCGGATCGTTGTTCGCGCCGCATGTCATGTTTCCTGCGCGCTAGTATTTCTTCAAAAGCGGTTCGACCAGTGGTACAAAATTCTTCGCCAGCAGTTGTGCGCCTTCGGCCGTGGGATGAATACCGTCGTCCTGGACCATGCCAGGCTCGTTCCAGATACCCTGCAGCATGAACGGCAGCAACGGCACTTTATACTGCGCGGCAAGCGTGGGGAACACCGCGTTGAACTTCTGAATATAGGCCTGTCCGTAGTTCGGTGGCAGCGTGATGCCGCCCATCACCACTGGGATATGTGCGCGCTGAAATGCGGTGAGTATTGTCGCCAGGCTGCGCTGCATTTCCGCGGCGGGAATTCCGCGCAGGCCGTCGTTGCCGCCAAAGCCAACGATGGCCACCGCCGGATGCAGCCGCAATGCGTCCTGCAGGCGCGCGACGCCGTCCTTAGTAGTATTCCCGCTCACCCCCAGGTTGACGACCCTGACGTGATAACCATCGCGGTCGAGATCGCGCTGCAGAAAGTCGGGATAGCTCTGCCCCGGCTCGAGCCCGTAGCCGGCGGTGAGCGAATCTCCAAATGCGGCAACCACGGGCAGGCCGGCGCGCGAAGGCTGCGCGGAGTGCGTATCCACGCCAGCGTTGAGAGCCGTCGCCTGCGACGGAACGCTTGCTGCGGGCGCGATTGTGTTGTTCGCATCCGCGACGGGGGCAGGAGTGCGCGAGCATCCCGCCAGCAACAGAATGAATACCGCAACCCGGCGTGCGAGCATAACCTGAGTTCGACTGTAGCAGGAGACCGATTGTGAGCAAGCCAGCCGTTGAAGTAAGCGGCGTGAACAAGACGATGTCCAGCGGCGGCACGCCGCTCAACATCCTGTGCGATATTTCTTTTACCATCGCGCAGGGAGAATATGTCGCGATCGTTGGCGCCTCAGGCAGCGGCAAATCGACCTTGCTCGGACTGATGGCCGGTCTCGACGATGTATCGAGCGGCAGTATTCGCCTCGCCGGCCAGGAAATTGCCGGCCTTGCAGAGGACGCAACCGCGCGGCTGCGCGGCCGGCTTGTCGGATTTGTTTTTCAGAGCTACCAGCTGCTGCCGACCCTGACGGCGCTGGAAAACGTTCTCCTGCCACATGATTTGAACGCGAGCGGCAGCGGAGAAGCCCGCGCGCGCGAATTGCTGGCCCGTGTAGGTTTGCACGACCGGATGCATCACTATCCTGTGCAGCTCAGCGGTGGCGAGCAACAGCGCGTGGCGCTGGCGCGCGCCTTTATGCTCAAGCCGCCGATTGTTCTTTGCGACGAACCCACCGGCAATCTCGATTCTGCAAATGGCGCCCAGGTACTCGCGTTGTTGCGTGAAATAAATGCGCAGGAAGGTGCGACGCTGATCGTTGTGACGCATGACGCCGCGCTGGCTGCTGAGGCTTCGAGGCGGATTACGCTGCGCGACGGTCGTGTAGTCAGCGATGAGGCCCTCGCTTGAAGTCTGCGTCATTGCCATTGCGCATCGCCGCGCGGATTGCGTGGCGGGAGACGCGCGCTTCCATGACGCGGTTCGTCTTTGTCGTGCTGGCGGTCGCGGTTGGTGTCGGGGCGCTCACCGGGGTTCGCGCATTTTCACAGGCGTTTCGTGCGGAACTGCTTAGCCGCGCCCGCAGTATTCTCGCGGCAGACTTGTCCGCAACGCAGACCCGCACCCTGTCGGCTCACGAACAACAGCAGGTCGCCGCATTGACGACGAACGGGATCACGATGACCCGCGTCAGCAGCACCGTCTCCATGGCGTCGAGCGCGGAAGACCAGAACCCGCTGCTTGTTGCTCTAAAAATCGTGGATCCGCAGCAGTATCCCTATTACGGCAAGGTCACGCTGGCGAGTGGGCGCGCGCTGCGGAATGTTCTGAATGACAACTCTGTGGTGGTCGGCCAGGACTTGCTGATTCGTCTGAGCACACACGTCGGCTCAACCCTGCAGGTTGGAGGGAGCAAGCTCACGATAGCTGACGTTGTGACAGGCGAACCCGACGCGTTGACCGAGAGTTTCGGGCTGGGTCCGCGCGTGCTGATTACTCCTGCTGCCGCCGAGAAGGCCGGGCTGCTGAGTGCCGGCAGCCGCGCCACGGAACGCTATCTGTTTAAGCTCGCGCCGGGCACTGACCTGCAGACGTTCCGCATCGCGCTGTCGAAAGCGCTGCCGGAAGCGAGCATCGCCGATTTTCGCGAAAGCAACCCGACGATTACGGAAGCGCTGGAGCGCGCGACGAGTGTGCTGTCGCTGGTCAGCCTGGTCGCGCTGGTGCTTGGCGCCATAGCCGTCGCGATGGCGATGCATGCGCATTTGCAACAGCGCCTGGACAATATTGCGATGATGAAGTCGCTCGGCGCGACGAGCAGCCACATCCTGCGAATTTATGTGCTGCAAACGCTCATGCTCGGGTGTGCTGGCGGAATTCTCGGAGTGGCGCTCGGCATCGGCGTGGATCGACTTCTCCCGCTGCTTATCGTGCGCTTTATTGACCTGCATCCTACGTCGCGGATTTCATGGTCTGCAGGCGCAATTGGATTTTTCACAGGACTGGTGACGACGCAATTGTTCACGCTGCCTGCGCTTCTGAGCGTGCGCCGCGTCAAGCCGAGCCACGTTCTGCGCCGCGCCATGGCGGATGAGGAGTCGAACTATGCGCCGCCACTGACTGCCGCTGGAATACGTCAGCGCGCGCCCCAGATCGGCGCGGCGCTGCTGCTCATGGCATCGCTTGCCGCAGTTGCGGCGTTGCTCACAGACTCAGCGGCGAACGGCATTCGTTTTGCGGCGGGACTAGCCGGAGCGGTCCTTGGGCTGCTGGCCGCGGCCTGGGTGTTGTTGCGCGTGCTTCGCGTCGTCTTGCGCAGGACCGGACTCCGTCTTCCCAGTTCGTTGCGGCACGGCCTCGCGAACCTGTATCGGCCCGGAAACCAGACAGCTTCTGTCCTGACGGCCCTCGGCCTCGGCGTAATGCTGAGCATGACGGTGTATCTCGTCGAGCGAAGTGTCGTGCGCGACCTCGCCATCTCGTCGCCGCGTGATCTTCCCAACGTCTACCTGGTAGACATCAGCCCGCAGGAAATCAACGGAGTCGTGCAACTCGTCGGTTCGCTTCCGGGCCTCGAAGGCAAGGTGCAAAGTATCCCGGTTGTTGCCGCGCGCATGGATTCCGTTGATGGTCAGCCGCCGACAGAGCATCGTGAAGCCGGCGAACCGCCACTCGGTAATCGCCGCCGCCGCACCATGAACCTTAGCTGGTCAGAGCAGCAGCCGGATGGATTAAAAATTGTCGCCGGCAACTGGTGGCAGGCAGGCGAACGGGGAAGCGTTGTTTCTGTATCGGAGCGGACCGCTCAGCGCTATGGAATCCATGTCGGTTCCAGTCTCGCCTTCAACGCCGATGGTCGAGACTTTATCGCGAACGTTGTTGCGCTGCACAAATACAACAGTCTGCGCGCCGGCAGTCGCAGCGAATTTCTTTTTCCGGAGCATGCTCTCCAGGGCTTTCCTGCCATCTGGTATGGCACAGCCCATTTCAGTCCGGCGGCCGTCAGCACCGTGCAACGCACGCTGTTCCAGAAATACCCAAGCGTAACGGTGGTCAACCTCGCGGACGCGCTCGCCATCTTTCAGGCCGTGGTCGCTAACATTGCGCGCACCATCGAGTTCCTGGCCGCGTTCTGCATCTTCTCCGCGGTGATTCTGCTTGCCTCCAGCGTTGCCGGAACGCGCTTTCGCCGCATACGGGAAATCGTTGTGCTGAAGACGCTCGGCGCCACGCGGGCGCGCATCGGCGCGGTGCTCAGCACGGAGTTCCTGTTGCTTGGCGCTCTCGGCGCGGCGGTCGGCCTGTTGTTTGCGGAACTGCTGGCGCGGACCCTTGTCGGCCTGATGAAGCTGCCGTTCCACCTCGAGCCGCGCGCTGTTGCGCTGGCGATCGTATGCACGGCGCTGCTTGCCGCCGGCGCCGGGTGGGCGGCATGCTTCCGCATTCTTGGCCAGAAGCCGCTCAGCGTGCTGCGCGAAGAGTAACCGCTACTCCTCGTGAGAATCCTCGTCGGGCTTCACGCCGCGGGAGCGGTGCCGCGCCATCATGGGCATGACGAACAGGATGGCCAGCACTGTAGTGACCATGCCCCCCACCACGACGCGCGCCAAGGGCTGCTGCGCCTGCGCGCCGATGCCGTTCGATACTGCCGCCGGCAGCAGCCCCAGCGCCGCGGCCATGCACGCCATGACGACCGGACGCATCTCGTCGACGCAGCCATGTACGAGCCCGCGCTCATCGCCGTACTCTGCCTGCGCGCGGCGGATTCCTGAAAGGAAAACAACCGCGCCAAGCGTGGCCACGCCCGTCAGGGAAGTAAACCCGACCGCCGCGGAGATACTGAAGTCGGTATGCGTCACAAAGAGTGACAAAATTCCGCCAATGGCGGCGAATGGCAGCGTGGCCAGAACGATTCCCGCGTCGCGCCAGCTCGCAAACTGTATGTACAGCAGAACAAAAATCGCCAGCAGGCTGACGGGAATGATCAAGGCCAGTCGGCGCTGTTCCTTGCGCAGGCTGTCGAATTCTCCGGCCCAATCCATTGTGTAACCGTTCGGCAGTTTTACTTTTTCCTCAAGCTCGGATTGCAGGTCCGTAATGGTCGTCGCAAGGTCCCGGCCGCGCACGCTGAATTTGATGGGGATATATCGCCGACCGTTTTCGCGATAAATCATGAAGCTCCCGTCGCGTATGCCGATGTCTGCAACCTGGGCCAGCGGGACCTTGCTGCCGTCAGGCGTGGGCAGCAGGATGTTCGACACAGCATCGACATCCTGCCGGTCGCGCGCCGGATAGCGGACCGCGAGATCGAAGCGACGGTCACCCTGGATGACCTGTGTCACCGCCGCGCCGCCAACCGCAGCCTGGACTGCGGCATTGATGTCCTGCGACTGAATGCCGTAGCGGGCAGCCTTGTCGCGGTCAATCCGGATAATCATGCTCGGCTGCCCGCCTACTTTGAACACGCCGACGTCTGTCACGCCGCGGACATGGTTCATCACGTCGGAAACCTGTCCGGCGAGCTTGGTCAGCGTGTCAAAGTCGTCGCCGAACAGCTTGAGCGAGTTCTCGCCTTTGACGCCGGACATAGCCTCTTCGACGTTGTCCTGGATGTTTTGCGAAAAGTTGAAATCAACGTTCGGAAAAATATCAAATTGCTTCTGGATGCGATCGATCAACACATCTTTATTGCGGTGATCGACGCGGGGCCATCTGTTGCTCGGCTGAAGGTCGGCGCTGATTTCAATATTGTTGAACGTGGTGACGTCGGTGCCGTCGTCGGGGCGGCCCAGTTGCGACACGGTCTGGGTTATTTCCGGGAAACGTCCCAGGATGGCGCGCAACTCATCCGCAATTGCGGATGATTGATCAAAGCTGATGTCCTGCGGCAGGGTGGCGCGAATCCACAGGTTGCCTTCTTCGAGAGGCGGCATAAACTCGCCGCCGACGAAGATGAAAACCACAATCGCGCCGGCCAGTGACAGCCCCGCGACAGTCCAGACCATCCAGCGGCGCGAAAGCGCTTTCGGCAGGCCGGCAGAGTAATGGCGGTTCAGGAAATTGCTGAACCACGTCTGGCCCTTGATCTTGCTCATGTCCTTCGGCGCGGTAATGTAACCGAGCACCGGAGCGAAGATGAGGGCAAAAATCAACGCACCAGTCAGCGCAAACCCGTACGTTACAGACATCGGCGCGAAAATCTTGCCGGGCACGCCTTGCATGGTGAACAACGGAATGAATGCAACCAGGATGATGATGGTCGAGAACAGAACGGGCCGCGCTGCGTCCGTCACGCCTTCGAGAATGAGGTCCGTAGTGCTTTCACCTTCCAGGCGGCGTGAAAATTTGCGGAAGATGCTTTCGAGCACGACAATGCTGGCGTCCACCAGAATGCCGAAGTCAATTGCGCCGATCGAGATCAGGTTTGCCGAGCGGCCGGTGAACACCATCATGGTGAACGCGAACAGGACCGCGAAGGGAATCGTGGCCGCGGCGATGAACGTCAGGCGCAGGTCGCCGAGGGTGACGAGCAGGACCAGCGTGACCAGCACCAGCCCCATCAGGATGATGTGGCGCACCGTGTGGGTCGTCGTCTCAATCAGCCTGGTGCGGTCGTAGAGCGTGCGAATGTGCATGCCAGGCGGCAGCAGTCCGCCGTGATTCAGTTGCGCGATTTTCTTCTTCAGGCCTTCCAGCGCCGGCAGCGACTGCTCCTCTTTCTGCAGCAGCACAATGCCAAGGACGATGTCAGGATCGGCGTTGCGTCCCACTTTGCCGAGGCGCGGCTGGTAGCCCTCTTTCACGGTCGCAATGTCTGAGACGAGGACGGGCGAACCGTTACGTTCCGCGACAACAACGTTGGAAATGTCGTTGATGTTCTGCAACAGGCCGATGGCGCGAACGTTTACGCTCTGGCTGCCAAGCGTCAAATAGTTTCCGCCCGCGTTGGCGTTGGAATTCGACAGCGCGGTGATGACCTGCGGAAGCGTCACGTTGTAGGAAAGCAGTTTTTCCGGGTCGACTTCCACCTGGTATTGCCGCGTGGTGCCGCCAAACGTCGTGACATCGATGATCCCCGGCACCTGCTTGATTTGCCGCGTTACCAGCCAGTCCTGCGTGGCTTTGAGTTCGTTCAGCGAGTAGCCTTTGCCCACGAGTTCATAGCGATAGATCTCGCCAATCGGCGACCATGGCGACAGCTGCGGCTGCAGGTTGTTCGGCAGCGAGAGCGTCTGCAGGCGGTTCAGCACCTCCTGCTTGTCGCGGAAGTAGTCGCTGTCGAACGTGAAGTAAAGCTTGACGTCGCTGAGCCCGAAGATCGAGATGGAGCGTACGGCGTCGAGATGCGGTACACCGGAGAGGTTTGTCTCGACGGGCACCGTGACCTGCTGTTCCATCTCTTCGGCGGACCACGATGGATTCTGCGTGATCACTTCGACGAGTGGCGGCGACGGGTCAGGATACGCTTCAATATCAAGCTGCGTGAACGCATAGCCACCGACCGCCAGCGCGGCGGCGAACACGATCAATACGATCGCGCGGTAGCGAATAAGCGTCCGGATAAGAGACTGCATTGCGTCCTCAGTCTCCCTGCGCCGGTTCCCGCAGCAGCGCTGCGCCGGTGGTTACGACCTGGTCGCCGTCGTTCAATCCGCCAAGGACGTCCGTGTTGCTGCCGTGCGTGGCGCCGACGGTCACTGCGCGCCGGTCGAACTTGCCCTGGCTGTTCCTGACGAACACAAATGCCGTATTGCCTTCGCGCAAAACCGCGGTCGAAGGCAAAGAAAATCCCGTCTGCTGGCTCCGCAAAATGGAAATCTGCGCAAACATCTGCGGCTTGAGTTTGTGTCCCGGGTTGGGCAGCACGACGCGCGCCTTTAATGTGCGGGTGGTCGGGTCGAATGCGTCCGAGATATTGTCGATCTTTGCCTGCACGCGAAATTCCGGATAGGCCGGCACCGTTACCGTTACTGTGGCGCCGGGCTTGACGAGCGCCAGGTCCCGCTCGTACACATCGCCAAGAACCCAGACGGTATCGAGGTTCGCAATGGTGGCGATGGAAGTTGCGTTGTCGAGCGACTTCTGCAATTCGCCTGCCGCAGTGCCGATATCCAATACCGCGCCGGAGATTGGCGAGCGAAGCGTCGCCTCATCGGTTGTCGCTGTCTCCGAGAAGCCCAACTCGTGAATGCGCTGACGCGTGCGCTCCAGTTCCGAATGCGCCGCCTCATCCGCGGCCTTCAGGTCGTCGTAGTCCTTCTGCGCCATTACCTGGTGTGCGAGAAGTTGCTTCGCGCGGTCCAGCTGCAAGTCGGAGCGCGCTGCCTCGATCTTTGCCTTCTCAAAATCCGACCGTGCCTGCGCCAGATCGCCGCTCTGCAGCAGCGCGACCGGCTGCCCCTTGGTCACTTCCTGGCCGGGGCGAACATACAGGTTCAACACGCGGCCGCTGAGTGGCGGATAGATATGTACTGTGCGCGAGGGGTCGGCGGCGACCTGGGCCGGAAGGTCCAGCTTGTCGGTGATGACCTCAGGATGCACGGTGGTCGTTTCCACGATGGTCTGCTGTGGCACTGTGTTGTCCGCGGCAGGAGCAGTCTTGTGTGAGCAGCCTGCCGCCATCACGAACCCCGCGAGCAGCAGATAACTTTGAGATTTCTTCATGGCGCCAACTCCGTAGCGGTGGCAAAGCTAAGCTGATGGATTGCGAGCCAGACCTGAGCGTCGGCCTGCACGGCGTTCAGCCGGGTTTGCCGGTAGTCGCGTAACGACTGCAGAAAATCGAGCAGCGTGGCGCTGCCATGCTGAAAACTGAACTCAAGATTGTTGCGCACTGTCTGCGCCTCATCCAGGTAATGCGTGCGGTAACGTGCCGAAAGCTTCGAAGCGGAAACATACTGCGCCCACGCCTGGTCCACGTCGGATTCCGCCTGGTTGCGCGTCGCGACGGCGGTCAGTTGCTGCGATTGCGCTTCCATGGCGGTCCGCTGCTTCTCGCCCTGGTTGCGGTCAAAGATGCGCAGCGGAATGGAAATACTGAAGCCCGCCGAGTTGTAGACGCCGGTGCGGTCATACTCGCCGGCCAGCGTCGGATCTGCGGTGCCGTTTGCGACCGCGAGTTTCAAGTCGAATTGTGCCGCAGCCGCATTGGCTTCCGCTTCGATAACATCCGGCCGCGCTTTTTCCGCCAGCGTGATCAGCGCGGCAAGATCATGATCCAGCGCAGGCGGCGCGAGGTCGCCGATAATTGCAAATCTTGTCGATGGATGCTCGATGCCAAGCGCTAACTGCAATTGATCGCTTTGCTGCCTGAGGTCCACGAAAGCATCTTCGTAGTCCGATTCGAATTGGGCCATCTGCAGATCCAGTTGCGAATAGTCCGTGCCGCTGATGTCTCCGGCATTCAGGCGAGCTTTGCTCAGATCCAGAGTTTTCGAATAACTGTCCAGGTCCTGTTTCGCCAGGTCCAGTTTGGCCTGGGCTTCGAGCATTTGCGTGAAATTCTGCTTCACATCGAGCACGGTTTGCCGTTCGGTATCGGCCAATTGCGCGTCGGCTGCCTTGGAATAGTTCGCTGCCGACTCCATGCGCCAGCGCCGTTTCTGGCCACGTTCAAACAGTCGCGACACTCCCACAGAATAGGAATACGGGCTGCTGGGATTGTTCGCAGGCAGGGAGACGTCCGTGCCGCCAAGGTTCAGTTCGGGATTTTGCCGGAGGCTGGCGGTGATTTCGTTGGCGTGAATTCCGGCCGCATGGGCGCGCGCCGCAGCAAGCGTAGGATTATGGGCTTTCGCAAATGCGACGCATTCCGCCAGGGACAGGGGCGCCCCAGGCGCTGCGACCGCCGGCGCCGGCGCCTGTGCAACGCAGAGCGACGCGGCGGCACAGACGGACACCGTTGCGAGACATAGTTTTAGCGCACGAGCGAGCACGCGCGACACTCCCTGCTGAATGCGGAAACAGCTTTACGGAAACGGATCAGGCGGAGGCGGGCGACGGCGGCCCACGCTCCGGGAGACTGCAACCCATCGCCGGATGCCTGGAACCCATCGCACTTGTAGTCGCGATCCGCTGCGCGGTGCCGACCAGCATAAGGACCAATGCTGACTCCAGCAGAAGGGCAAAGGCGGGCACGGGAGCAATCACATGCTCGTGGCCCGTAAGCAGCTTGCGGCCGGGATGCTCCGTCTCGGCCAGTGTCGCGGCCGCTTGAAGATCGTCTGTAAGCGAAATAACAGGGAACAGCAACGCCAGCAGTACGACCAGGGCCACAGCCTGCAGCGCACGGTCACGCGGCGCAAGATGCCGTCCTGCAGAGAAATACCAACCGGTCAGCGCGCAAACAGACAACGCGATCCAGCCCAGATTGAGCAGGAGTTCCACTTAGCGCGATGGTAGCACGCGTGGAGAGCGCGAAAGCTCAACATTGCAGGAAAGAAAGGGTTGGTTGCCTCCCAGGGATTCGAACCCCGATAGGCTGCTCCAGAGGCAGCTGTCCTACCATTGAACGAGGAGGCAACACAGGCGAGTACGGCCGCGTGATGTTGCCGCGACCGCTCGCATTTCAGTGTACGAAACGCCCGTCACGCGGGTCAACTTTTCGCCGCGTTGTCTTAGGATTTCTTCGCGCCCATCACCAACAGGACAATGCCGCCGATCACACACACGCCGCCAAGAATTGGCGGAATCGGCACCGAATGATGTTCTGTCTTGTTGATCTGGATAGGTCCGGCATCTACGACATTCTTCTTCGTAGAAAAGTTGAATCCGCCATAGATCATCGCCGCCACGCCAAGAATAATCAGCAGCACTCCTGCAATCGCTGTGCCCTTCATTGTCTCTCCCCGTTTACGAGATGTTTTCGCACTTGAGATGCAGATTTACGGCTGGAGTCGGACGGTCTTCAGAAACTCGAAATCGCCGCTCGGTGACAAGGCGATGCCGGTGACGCGGCGGTTCGCCACCGCAACGTTATCGAGATACCAGAGGTTCACCGTCGGCAATTCCCGGGCCAGCATCTGCTGAATGGCGTCGTAGTCAGCCAGCCGCTGCTCATCGGTGAGGGCGTTGCGGGCGTCGGCGAGTTTTGCATCCAGCGCCGCACTGGAATATCCCCCGCGGTTCGCGCCGTTCGGCGGCCTTGATGTCGTGTCGAACTGGTAGCGCAGGATGTCGGGATCTTCATTTCCACCGACCCACCGCAGCGAATACATCTGAAATGCGCC
This sequence comes from uncultured Acidobacteriaceae bacterium, assembly GCA_963848685.1. Taxonomy (GTDB): domain Bacteria; phylum Acidobacteriota; class Terriglobia; order Terriglobales; family Acidobacteriaceae; genus CAWKED01. Next base: position 235,813 of record CAWKED010000002.1, read on the forward strand.
GCGGACGACGTCGGCATAAAATGTGGCGAATTCGAAGCTGCGGACGTCAAGCGCGATGCCGATATTGCGCAACTGCTGTTGCAATACCACGGCCAGCAGACGCGCGTTCTCATCGGTTGAAGTCTTCATTGTCAGCCGGAAGCGCGTTCCGTCAGCCCCGCGTTTGTAACCAGCGGCGTCCAGAATGGCGCTCGCCCGGGCCGGATCGTATGGAATCGGCGCCAGCAACTTGTCGTATGCCCAGTGGTTCGGCGGCAACACGGAATTCGCCGGCCGCGCGTACCCGCCAAGCAGCGACGCGATGATGGCGTTGCGGTCAATCGCCAGCGCTATTGCCTGCCGCACGCGAACATCGCGCAACTCTGCATCCTGCACATTGAAGCCGAGGTACTGGACGCGCGTGCCCGGAGACGTCAGGACTGCCAGCCTGCGGTCTGCAGCGAGCGAATGCACGATGTCCGGTGTCAGGAAATTCAAGGACAAATCCGCAGACCCCTTGCGAAGTTCCAGCGCCGCCGTGATCACGTCCGGAACTACGGCAAATCGTATCCGCGCCACCCCGGCCGGCGCATGCCAGGAGTTCGTCGCGCGTTCGAGCACGACCTCCTGGTCGACTTCCGCCCGGACAAATTTGAAGGGTCCTGTGCCATTCAGTTGCTTGCCAAAATCCTTGCCGCTGCCTGCAGGCACGATGCCAAGCGCGGCCCCGCTCGATAGGTTCCAAAGCAGCGCCGGGTCGGGCTGCCTTAGTTTGATGACGACCGTAAAGTCATCCGGCGCGGAGACGCTCGCAACGGATTTGTACGCGCCGGCTTTGCCGGTCGTAATGCTGCCGTCGCGGACCGAGTTCAGCGTGTATACGACGTCCCGCGAAGTCAGCGGCTGGCCATTGTGAAATTGCACGCCGTGGCGTATGTGAAATATCCAATTCAACGGGTCGGGATGTTCCCACGATTCAGCAAGGGCCGGGATGAGGTGAAAAGTTTCATCACGGCTCAACAGGCCGTCGAAAATCAGCTCGTCAATGTGCTGCGAATTGGCATCGGTCCCGATTCTCGGGTCAAGATTCGTCGGACTGCTTTCGATGATTACGGTCAACGTCTGCGGATCAGGATGCACGCGGTGGCAGCTCGTCGCGAACGGCAGACATGCCGCAAACAGCAGCAGCCAGCGCCTACACATGGCTGATGCGCCCCAGAACTACGGGACGCGAAGCTCCCGTCGCGGACGGGAGATTTCCCGGCAAACGGTTCCATGTATTCCATGCGAGCAGCGCGAACGCGATTGCTTCCTTCGCCGCGGCCGGCATGCCGAACTCCTCCGCGTCTGTCACGCGAAAGCCGAGCGCCTCGAGCTCGCGCCGGATCATCGCAACCAGCGTTGCGTTCCGAGCGCCGCCTCCGGAAAGGACGTAATCTGCCGGCGCATTATGTAACCGGGGCAGCACAAATCGTTCTGCGGCTTCACGGAGGCTGCGTGCGGTCAGCAGCGTCGCTGTTGCCATCGCGTCATGCGGCAATTGCGAATGCTTGCGGCAGCGGGCCAGGAACTTGTCGACGAACGCGTTTCCGAACTGCTCTCGACCGCATGACTTTGGCGGTTCGGCAGAGAAAAAAGGGCTCCGCAGAAGCGCATCAACAACGGCCTCGATTGGCTTTCCGCGTGCTGCCAGGCGGCCGCCGGCGTCATACGGCTTCCCGAACAGACGGCTCGCCAGCGCATCCATAACCATGTTGCCCGGGCCGGTATCGAAAGCGAGCACGTGATTCGGTTTTGTGTTCGGCGGCAACAGGGTAAGGTTGCCGATACCCCCGAGATTCTGCAGCACACGCGCCCTTGTGGGGTGGCGAAAGAACTCGTAGTCCAACAGCGGGACCAGCGGCGCGCCCTGGCCCCCAGCGGCCATGTCAGCCGGACGAAAATCGCTGACTACCGGCACACGCATGCGCTCGGCAATCAGCGCCGGGTCACCAATCTGCAGCGTGGTCGCGACGTTCGCGCCCAGGAATTTCGCCGCTGCGGCCTGGTGGTACACCGTCTGCCCGTGACAGCCGATGAGCTGCGGCTTTCGGTTGTGTCTGTCGGCGGCGGTGGCCACGCAGTCGGCATAGAACATGCCGAGCCGCGTATGCAGTCGTGAAAGGGCCGCCATTTCGATAGCTTGCGCGTCCATGGCGCACAAAACAGCGCGCCGCAAAGACGGTGGGTACGGAAACTGCTCATGCGCCATCAGCCGGATACGGTTCGCAGACTTGCGTGGCCGAATCCTGACCAGCGCCACGTCCACGCCGTCGGCCGAAGTGCCGCTCATCACACCGGCGACGTGCATCGCGCGCTCTATCATGCCAGCGCGCCGATCGCGCGCGCAAAGGCTTGCATCTTCTTTTTCAAATCGGCCGCGTGATTTGCCGAGAATTTGCTTCTCGCAGGGATTGCCTTCTTTGCCTTGGCAATCCGCTTTCTGCTTGCGGAGACTTGTTCGCGCAATGCTTTCGAATGTTCCGCCGCGCGCAACACGCTCTCATAGCCGCGGAGAATCAATTCCGGCTTGTGGCAGATGAGCGCCATATCGGCGCCTGCTTCCATGGCGCCCAGCGCGACGGCTTCAATACCACGCGTCAGCACGGCCTGCATTTCAAGGTCGTCCGACACTACCAGCCCTCGATAGCCGATCTTGCCGCGCAGTATCGTCTCGATCCACCAGCGTGACAGGCTCGCCGGCTCATCATCGCCGGTAATCGCGGGGTATGCGGCATGCGAAACCATCACCATCGGCAGGTCGCGACGCAAGTCACGATAGGGAAGCATGTCTTCCTGCATTTGCTCGCGTGTGCGGCGTATCCGCGGCAGCTGCAGATGCGAATCCAGCGTGCCTCCACCCAGGCCGGGAAAATGCTTGCCGCAGCCGAGCACATTTTCGTCGCGCAGTCCGCGAAGGAATGGCTCGGCATACGCAACGACTTCCCGCGCCGTGGCCCCCGCGGTGCGGGCGCCCATCACGTGCGCGCTGTCGGGCAGCCCCAGGTCGAGCACCGGCGCGAACGTCACGTTAAAGCCAAACAATGAGGCCGCTTCGCCGATCAGCCGGCCATGTGTGCGCGCGTTTCTTCTACTACGCGTGGCGGCGACCGCTGCCACGGACGGTGTCGGGGCCAGAGGCGTGCGCAACCGGTCCACGCTGCCGCCTTCCAGATCAACACAGCAGAACAGTGGTGTTCGAACTTCTTCTTGTGCTGCGTCCAGCAGTGCGCGCGTTTGTTCAGCGGAGACGATATTCCGCGCGAACAGAATCACTCCGCCCGGCTGCAGCAGTCGAAGCCACGCGGCTTCTTCAGCGGAAAGTTCCGCGCCGCCAACTCCGACGATAAAGCATTGTCCGACAGCCTCTCGGAGCGTCACGGCCGTTCCTCCAGCTCGGTCTGCAGCTCGCCAAGCAGGTTCATCGCCTGCAGTGGAGTCAGCGCGTTCAGGTCAACCCCGCGCAGGCGGTCGACGATGCGTTGCGACAGCGGCGTGAACATCGTCATCTGCATCTGCGGCGCGTCCGTTTCACGCGCAACCGTGCGCTTTTCGGCGGACTCATGCTCGCGCAGGACCTCGCGCGCGCGCCGCAACACCGCGTCCGGCAGGCCGGCCAGGCGAGCGACCTCGATGCCATAGCTCTTGCTCGCGGCGCCGTCCTCAATCGAATGCAGAAACACAATGCCTTCCCTTGATTCGCGACACGTCACATGCAGGTTGCGCAGGCCTTCCAATTGCTCGGCCAGCAAGGTCAGTTCGTGATAATGCGTCGCAAACAGGGTCCGCGCGCCTAGCTTGCGATGCAGGTATTCGAGCGTGGCCCAGGCCAGTGACAGTCCGTCGAACGTCGCCGTGCCGCGCCCCATCTCGTCGAGCAGAATCAGGGAACGGTCCGTAGCCGTGTTCAGGATGGTCGCAGTTTCAGTCATCTCCACCATGAAGGTAGACGCGCCGCGCAGCACATTGTCTGCGGCGCCAATGCGGGTGTAAATGCGGTCGGCCGGCGCAAAGCGAAAACTCGCTGCCGGAACAAAGCTGCCCATCTGCGCCATCAGCAGCAAGAGCGCGGCCTGGCGCAGATACGTGGACTTGCCCCCCATGTTCGGCCCGGTGATCAGCAGAATGCTGCGGTCGCGCGCATCCAGGAAAATATCGTTGGGAACAAAGCGCTGCCCGCGCGCCAGGCACAACTGCTCCACGACGGGATGTCGCGACGCTGCGGCTTCAAACACGCAATCGTCACTCAACACGGGACGAACATAGCCGCGCTCGGCCGCAAGGTGCGCGAAACAGGTCAGCAAGTCCGCCTCCGCAATGGCGCGCGACGTTTCGCGAATCGCCTGCGCCTCTGCCAGCACAGCTAGTCGCACTTCCGCGAACAGCTTCTTTTCGAGCGCAAGGCACTGTTCTTCAGCAGTCAGGACGCGCGTTTCGTATTCCTTCAGCTCCGGCGTAGTGAAGCGTTCAGCATTGACCAGGGTCTGCTTGCGTTCGTAGTCGCCCGGAACATGGTTCAAGTTCGATTTCGTGATCTCGATGTAGTAGCCAAAGACGGAGTTGAACCGCACCTTCAAGGAATGGATGCCTGTCCGCTGCCGCTCGCGCTCTTCCATTGCGGCAATTGTCTGGCGGGAATTCTGCTGCAGCGTCCGCAGTTCGTCGAGTTCGGCGTTGTAACCGGAGCGGATCACGCCACCGTCGGCGAAGTTAAGCGGCGCAGCATCGGACACCGCGCGCGCCACCAGCGCGCAAAGCTCCGTGTGCGGATGCAAGCCTGCGAGCAGCTTCTGCCAGGCCGGTGCTGTATGTTTTGTGACCAGTTCGCGCACCCGCGGCGTACGCGCCAGCGACTGCGCCAGCGCAGCAACTTCGCGCGGCGTCGAAGTTTCAAGCGCCACGCGGGAAAGCAGCCGCTCCTGGTCAGCGATGCCGCTCAAAGCCTCGCGCATCTCTTCCCGGGCGAGCAGGCTGGAATGCAGCGCGGCAACGGATTCAAGCCGCTCCGCGATGGCCGCGGCGTCAAGCAGAGGCTGCAGAATCGTCGCCCGCAACATGCGCTTTCCCATCGCGGTATGACACGCATCCAGCGCGTGAAACAACGTCGCGTCCCGGCTGCTGCCAGTAAACAGTGGCTCAACCAGTTCGAGATTGCGCACCGTGACAGAGTCGAGTTCCAGGAATTCGTTTCGAGACCACGCTCGGATTCCATGCAGGTGCGCCAGCGAACCCGGCTGCGTCGACTTGACGTAGTGCAGCAGGGCCCCCGCCGCGCAAGCCGCGGCCGGCCTGGTGTTCAGTCCGAAGCCATCGAGCGAAGCCGCACCGAGGGTACGAAGGAGCAGCGGGACGGCGTAGTCCGCGGTCCACGCCCAGCTTTCGACTGCTGTACGCGTGAAGGAAGAATCTCCGCTGTCTTCTGCATATAACGGCGAGTCGCCGACGAGCAACAGTTCGCGCGGGGCAATCCGCGCCAGTTCATCAGCGGCCAGATTTGCTGCATTCGTCCCGGCCAACTCCGTCGCGGTAAAGTCGCCGGTTGAGAGGTCCAACACCGCTACGCCGATGCGTGCGGCTTCGCCTTGGCCGTGTTGCACTGCCGCGCAAAGAAAATTGCTGTCTTGCGGAGCCAGCGCCGGATCGGCCGCCGTGCCCGGGGTCAACACGCGCGTCACTTCGCGGCGAAGTACTTTCTTGCCGGGGCCAGGCTCTTCCATCTGCTCGCAAATGGCGACGCGGTAGCCCTTGCGCAGCAGCCGCGTAATATAGCCTTCTGCCGCATGGTACGGTACGCCGCACATCGGCACGGCTCGCTCACGGTCGCGCGCCGTAAGGGTTAACTGCAGTTCGCGCGCGGCGGTTTTGGCGTCCTCGAAAAAAAGTTCGTAGAAGTCGCCCATGCGGAACAGCAGCAAGGCGTCCGGATGGAGTTCCTTCGCCGCCGCATATTGCCGCATGGCGGGGCTCAACTCCGGCGTCTGGCCGGACTGAGGCGTACGGGCCACTGGGGCCAATGTGGTTCCGGCAGTCACGGAAAGGCCAGAATACAGCCCGGCCTCCCGTTCCTAACGCGTGGAAATCCCGGCCCTAGTTGCCCGGCGGGTGCGGATGCCGCACGGGTTGCGCATCTGCGTCGGAACCGTGCTGCTTCACCATCTTGTTGTAAATGCCAAGCAGCAGGAACGGGGCCGCCCACTGGCCGACAAACAACGCTTGGTGGTCCTTGCCGGCCAGCTTGAACGCCAGCGATGCGCCGATAGAAGCCAGCGCTGCGCCGAGGAAAAAGCTGCTCGGCGCTTTGGAGGAGTAGCTCTCCAGTGCCGCCGTGAACTGGTCTTCGTGGGAATCTCCCGCGTGTACGCGATAGTCCGTCATTTTCTGTGTGCCTTTCATAAACGAAGTCTTGTCCATTCGGATGCGGTTGGGCGGAAGGCCGGCCTTGCGACCGTCCACAAGAGGTTTTCTGTCATGAAAGCTGTCACGGCCAGCCGTTCGCGAGACCACAATCAGGCCGGCCGGCACGCTGGAACGCTATACTGACCAATGGCCCCGGCCCAATTATGACGATGTCTCTGCTATGGATGCGCATTGCGGTAGCGCTCTACGGAGGCGCGGCGCTCACGGCTGCCGTCTGGGCGTGGCGTCCGGACTCCCGCACCCGCCGCCTGCTGCCCATACTGCTCACCGGCGGCATGCTGTTTCACTTCGTCAGCCTGGTCGAGCTGCTCAACCAGAACCACCACTGGATGCCGATGTTTGCCCACGAGCTCGAGTCGCTGCTGGGACTCATGCTCGCCGGAATCTTCGCCTGGAGCATCTACCGCTACAGCTCTGCATCGATCGGATTATTCATCCTGCCGCTGGTTTTCCTGCTTAGCCTGCCGCCGGCCATCGGCCCGGATTTCAGCAATTTCTTTTCTCCGCGGCTGCGTAACGGCTGGGTGCTGCTCCACATCGCGCTCATCCTGACCGCGTATGCCGCGCTGCTGTTTTCGCTGGTAGCCAGTTCGGTCTACCTGCTTGAAGAACAGCGGCTCAAACACAAACGCATGGGCGGGTTCCTGCGGCGGTTGCCTTCGCTCGAAACCATGGAGCAGATGGCGGGTCACACGCTGATGTTCGGATTCTTCTGCATGACGCTCGGCCTGCTTACCGGCAGCCTGCTCGCGGAAAGCACAACCGGGCCGGCCTATTTCCGCGATCCGAAGGTCCTGCTCAGCTTCGCGCTGTGGCTCCTGTTCGCGTTTCTTGTCTACGTGCGCCGCTCGGCTGGAGTACGCGGCCGCCGCGCCGCCTACTTTGCCGGTGCCATGGCAATTGTCGCCGTAAGCGTCTGGGCTGCGAATGCGCTCAGCTCCGTGCACAGGTTCGGTGCGCCGTGAGCGTGAGCCTGCTTGGCGTAAACCATAAGACCGCGCCGGTCGAGGTGCGCGAGCGCCTCGCCATTGCCGATTCAAATCTCGCGGAGGCCACGCGCTCGCTGGTCAAGCATCCCGGCGTGCGGGAAGGATTGATTCTTTCCACCTGCAACCGCGTTGAGTTCCTGACCGCGCAGGATGGCGTCGCAGACCTGCTGCCGTTCGTCGAAGATTTCTTCTCCATCCGTGCAGAAACGCTCGAACCACACTTGTACCGCTACCGTGAAACCGATGCCATGCGGCATCTCTTCCGCGTCGCTTCCAGCCTGGACTCGATGGTTGTCGGCGAGCCGCAGATACTCGGCCAGGTGCGGCAGTCCTACTCCGTCGCGCGGGAAGTCGGCGCCATGGGTGGCGAACTCGATCCGCTGCTGCGCCGCACACTCGCGGTTGCCAAACGTGTTCGCACCGAGACCCGCATCGGGGCGTCGTCGGTTTCCATAGCCTCCGTCGCGGCCGAACTTGCAAAGAAAATATTTGGCTCACTCCGCGGCAAGACTGTCTGCCTGGTCGGCACCGGCAAGATGGGAGAGCTGGCCGCGCGGCATCTACTGGCGCAAGGGGCCCAGCATCTGCTGGTTACGAACCGCACACTCGGCAGTGCCGAACGCGTCGCCGCCAAGTGTGGCGGGGAAGTATTTCCCTTCGAGAGCATGTTTGACCGGCTCGACGTCGCGGACATCATCATCACGACGACCGGTTCGCCGCAGCCCATCTTCCGGCAGGAACATGGGCAGAAACTGTTACAGAAGCGCCGCAACCGGCCCATCTTCTTTATCGATATCGCCGTGCCGCGTGATGTTGATGCGGGAATGAACAAGCTGGACGGCGTCTTCGTCTATGACATTGACGATCTGCAGCAGGTCGCGGCCGGGCATCGTGGTCAGCGCGAATCCGAAGCCGCCCGCGCCGAGCAGCTCATCGAGCGCGAAGTCGAGCGCTTTCGCCAGCGCGCCGGCGCGCTCGAAACGGCGTCCGCGATCGCGAACATGCAGCGATCGATCGAGCAGCTGCGCGCGGCAGAATTGTTGCGCAACGCTGCGCGGCTTTCGTCGCTGAGCGAGGAACAGCGAACAGTTGTGGACCTGTTGACTCGCGGATTGGTGAAGAAAATCCTGCATGGCCCTATGACGGCGCTGCGTTCCGCCGCGGAAGAAGGCGATGCCGCCGCGATGGAAGCCATAGAGCACGCGCTGAGCGAGGGCTGGACGCGCGGCACAACGCATGGCCGCGAGGGCGAAGACTAGCTTGCGCATCGGCACGCGTGGTTCCGCGCTGGCGCTGTGGCAGGCGCGCTGGATACGGTCGCGGCTGCAGGAACTTGGTTGCGAAGCGGAAATAGAAATCATTCGCACGCGCGGCGACAAGGTGCAGAACGTTCCGCTGCCGCAGATCGGCGGCAAGGGCCTGTTTACTGCTGAACTCGAAGCCGCGCTCCGCGAAGGAAACATCGACGTCGCTGTGCATTCGCTCAAAGACCTGCCGACCGGGCTGCCGCCGGAATTCGTTATTGGTGCTGTTCCGGCGCGCGCGGACGCCCGCGACGTTCTGCTCGCCGTTGGGCCGTTTACTCTCGCTTCCTTGCCGCGGGGCGCGCGTGTCGGGACCAGTTCGCCGCGCCGCGCCGGACAGTTGCGCGCCGTGAGAAGCGATCTCGAAATACTCGACCTGCGCGGCAATGTAGACACGCGCATCCGCAAGCTGGAAGCGGGCGAATACGACGCGATCGTGCTGGCGGCAGCCGGCGCCGAGCGGCTTGGTCTGACCGCGCTTGTGCGCGAGCACATCGCGCCGCAAGTTGTCTGTCCGTGCCCCGGCCAGGGCGCGCTCGCCGTCGAAGCACGCACAGGGGACGAAAAAGTGCTGGCGCAGTTACAAGCTTTGGAACACGCCGCGACCCGCTTTGCGGTGGAGGTTGAGCGCGATGTTCTGGCGGAGCTTGGCGGCGGATGTTCGATCCCGGTCGGCGTTTACTGCGCGCCACAGGCCGAATCCTGTCGCGTATACGCCGCTGTCTGCAAACCCGATGGAAGCGGCATCGTTCGACTCGAGGAAAGTGTTTCCTTGCTGTCATTCCAAGGCGAGGCAGAAGAATCTTCTTCTCACGCTGTTGCGCAGAGGGTGGCTATCGAGCTCCGGCAACAAGGGGCTGAAGAAATGCTCGCGCCATGACCGCAGCCAAATCGCTCGCCGGCAAGCGTGTTGTCGTGACGCGCGCGGCACATCAGGCGCAGGAGTTTATCGACTGCCTGCGCGAATTGGGGGCCGAACCGGTGCTGGTGCCAATGCTCGAAATCGTGCCTCCCAGCGATCCGGAAGCATTGCTCCGCGCACTCCGCAACCTGAATGTCTTCGACATCCTGATTGTGACGAGCGCCAACGGCGCGGACGCCGTCCTTGCAGCGCTCGGGCAAGACAACATTCCGTTGCCGTCGCGGGGTTCTGTCGAAGTGCTGGCCGTCGGCGCCGCAACCGCTCGACCACTCGAAGCCGCAGGCTTGGAGGTGACCTGCCCGGCCGGGAACGGCAACGCGGCCGCTCTGTTCAAAGCCATCGTGGGTCGCGTGCAAGGCAAACGCATTCTCGCGGTGGGAGCCGAAGATAACGACGATCTGCTCACCCATTCGCTGACGCGTGCCGGCGCCATCGTTACCGAGGTAGACGCCTACAAATCCCGCATCCCGGCCGACGCGGACGAAAACATCCGTAAACTTTTCACGCCGGAGTGCAACGCCGACATCATAACGTTTGCCAGCGGCAGAACCGGCGAAAACTTCTACACGGTGCTCGCGCGCAACAAGCTTGCGCTGCCGGAGAGCGTGGCAACGATTGCCATTGGTCCGGAAACTGCGAAGCACCTGGGGCGTGTGGGCTTTCCACCAACGTTAATCGCCGAACAAACCACCGCGCGGTCACTGGCAGAAGCCTGCGCGCGATGGTGTTGGCTAAAGATGCCCTAGCCCTTGTGCTGCCAGACGGTTGACCACGTCTTGTCCGCGGCATGGCAATGCGGTTCGAGCGGGCAGTCGGCACACTTTGGGCCGCGCGCAACGCATAACTCGCGGCCGTGGTGAATCACTTCGTGCGAGAACGCGGTCCAGTGCTCACGCGGAACGATCTTCTGCAGGTCGAGTTCGATTTTTTCCGGAGTGTCACTGCGCGTCAGGTCGAGTCGCCGCGAAATCCGGTAGACATGCGTGTCGACGACGACGCCTTCATTTTTCCCGAACCAGCTGCCCAGCACAACATTCGCGGTCTTCCGCGCGACGCCCGGCAGCGTCAACAGCTCATCCATTGTGTCCGGGACTTCGCCGCCGAACTTTTCCCCAAGCGCCTTGGCCGCGCCGATGATCGACTTTGTCTTGTTGCGAAAGAAGCCGGTGGGCTTGATCATTTCCTCGACTTCCGCCGGATCGGCCTCAGCCAGAGACTTTGGAGCAGGGAAGCGCGCGAACAGCGCAGGCGTAACCATGTTCACGCGCGCATCCGTGCATTGTGCGGAGAGAATGGTGGCCACAACCAGCTGCCACGCCGAATCGTGGTGCAGCGCGCAGACAACTTCGGGATAGCGTTCGTGCAGCAGCCGCAGCAGCGTTGCAACACGCTCCGCTTCCAAAGGCTTGTAGCCGCGCGGCGCTCCACGTTTCACCTTCGGCGCAACGGCAATGTCCGCGATGGCGACAGCCTTACGGGCGGCAGTATTCGCTGCCGGCTTGCGCGCGACGATCTTCTTGAGGCGCATCAGCCCAGGCGGTCGAGCATTGCCTGCGTGGTCAGCCGCACGCAGGTGAAGATCGGCGTGTCCTTCAACGTGTACATGCTGATTTCCGTTTCGCGAAGCTGCTGCACAAGATCCAGAAAATCCTCGGGGAAGTTCGACTCGAACGCGACGACAAATTCCTGGTCATCCAGCCCGAAGGAGTATGTCGTGTTCAGCTTGACGCGTGGATAAAGATGGCCAATGCGAATGTGTTCACTCATCAACCGCTGCCGCTCGTCCATCGGCAGCAGGTACCATGCGCGGGTTTTCCAGAACGGGTAAATGAAGATGTATTTCTGGCCGCCTGGGCGAATCGTGCCGCGCGAATCATGCTGGCCGTCATGCTCGTGTCCGATGAGGTATTGCGACCGCTTGGTCATCGCGATGAAATTGTGCGTCGTGCGCAGGTAGCCGCCGAGCGGCGTCGCCAGCAGGTCCGCCATCATGCGGTTCAGCTCGTCCATCGAATAGCAGATGGTCCAAAGAACGATGTCGCAGTCCGGCCGCAGCCCGGTGCAGGAATAGGTCAGCGTAAGCATCTCGCCGGGACGCTGCCACCTCTCCAGCGCCTCGGCAAACGCCTGCTTGTGGGCGGCACGTTCGGCCGAGGGAAGACGCCGCCATTCGGGAAGAACCTGCAGCATGGTGAAGCGAACAGACTGCCGGACGAGCGGCGCTTCCTGGCGCGCGTGTTTGGAGCTCTCGGCAGATTCGGGCGGGGCAGAAACAGAAGCCATGCCTCTATCGTACCCAAAAGACTGTGCGCGCAAATGACAGGGAGATCGAAGTCTCCCCTGCAGCTCAGCGCAAGGGCACTTATTCCACAGTGACGGTTGTTGTGCCGCTGGCAGCGGGATAATTTGCGTCCCCGCTGTAGTCGCCCTCAATCGTGATGGGACCGGTCACCGGCGACTCCACGTCGTTATACGTGTAGCCGCCGGAACCGTTGGACAGCGTGACCGTGTGGATTTCACGCCATAAGCCTTGAACGTAACCGTGCCCGTCGGCACTGCGGAAGACCCGGCACCCGTGGCGCCGGCACTGAGAGTTACCGTGTTGCCCTGGTGAATGGTGGCAGGCGTGGCGGTTATTTTCACCGTCGCGACATGCACGCTCAGCGTGTAAGCGGAGGACGTTGAAGCGCTGTTGGCCGCGTCGCCGCTGTAGCTCGCGCTGACAGAGTAGTTGCCCGGCTTGACCTGGTAGCTTCCGCTGGTCGGCAAGGTAAACGTCAACGTCGCGGTTCCATTCTTTACGGTGGCGCTGCCGAACGTAATGCCCTGGCCGGTAAAGGTCACCGTACCCCCCCGTATTTGTAGTAGAGCTTGCACATAAGCGCCAAGAAAAAACCAGCTCCCGTGCCCGGCCCTGCGGAAACGGCGGCTACTTCATCCCGAAGGAGAAGTCCTGCTGCGCTTCCTTACCTGTGGTTACCGTGATCGTCGCGTCCTGCTCGCCGAGCTTTTCATGCACCGCCGCCAACGTATAGGTCCCTGGTGGCAAGCCATGGATCGAGTACGCGCCCGCAGAATCAGACACCGCGAAAAACGGATTCGGCGCAATGTTCAGGAACGCTTCCATCCATGGATGGTTGTTGCAGCGGACAGGCATCATCACCTCCGGCCTGTCGAATGTCTCGATCACCGGCTTGCCTTTCGGCGCCTGCGAGACGTCCCACGCTTTGTTGCCGGGAACATCGGGCTCAGGATGCACATTGTGCATGGTCGAATCATTGTTACGAATCTCCAGCTGTTGTCCCGCCATGATGGCGACCACGTGCGGCTCGTAACGGCATCCCTGCTGGTCCAGCACTATGACCGCCGCCGGCGGCTGATACCTCCGGCCGCCGAGCCCCGACTTTATGTACAGGTACACGTTCTGCAGCTTGTCATCGCGGACGACGTATTGCTCCGTCATGTTCGGCCGGTCGGAGCCGAGCGCACACGCAGGGTCCTGGTCCATGTCAATCTTTATGGGCGCCGGCGCTTCTCCCTTGAAATGAACGACTCCAGACACGGAGCCCGCGGTAGCCGGATCGACGGCTGTGTACTGCGAGGTTTCCGTCGCCTGCTGCGCGGTTGACGGCTTCCGGCACCCCGTGGTCACGATCAACAAGGTGGCCGAGACAAATGCCGCGCTCATGCGGAAAGTCTTCAAGTTCAGTTCCCCCGGTCGTCCAGTGCCGCGATGACCGCATCCGCAAACGCCTGCGTGCCGCTGTGACCGCCGACGTCGCGCGTCAGCGATTGCTTTGCGGAATACGTGGACTCGAGTGCACGCTGCACCAGGTCCGCGGTGTCCACAGCGCCGATGTGCCGCAGCATAAGCACGCCGGACTGCAAGAGCGCTGTCGGATTGGCGATGTCCTTGCCGGCAATGTCCGGCGCGGAACCGTGCACCGCTTCGAAAATCGAAATCTCCGTCCCGATGTTCGCGCCCGGAACCAGCCCCAGGCCGCCGACGAATGCCGCGCACAGGTCGCTGACAATGTCGCCGTACAGGTTTTCCATCAGCAGCATGTCGTACTGGTAAGGATTCATGACGAGCTGCATGCAGGTGTTGTCCACAATGTGCTCGCCGTAGGTGATTTCGGGAAATTCCCTGGCAACATCGCGCGCGCAGCGCAGGAACAGCCCGTCAGACATCTTCATGATGTTCGCCTTGTGGATGGCGTGGATCTTCTTGCGCTTCTCCCGCCGCGCGAACTCAAAAGCAAATTTCGAGATCCGCGTCGAGGCCTTCGCGGTGCAGATCTTCAGCGACTCGACAACGCCGGGGACAACTTCATGCTCCAGCCCGACGTACAGGCCTTCCGTATTCTCGCGAACGATGATCAGGTCCACGCCCGGGTAGCGCGTCTCCAGTCCCGGCAGGTTTTTGATTGGCCTGAAGTTCGCAAAAAGCTCGAAGTGTTTGCGCAGCGCAACGTTGATGGAAGGGAAGCCGCCGCCCACAGGCGTCGTAACCGGCCCTTTGAGCGCGACCTTGTTGCGTTCGATGGCGGACATCAGGTCCGCGGGGATGTACTCATGAAATTTCTCGAAGGCCTCGGCTCCCGCCGCGTAAGGCTCCCATTCGAAGCGAACTCCGGTCCTGCCGCCGGCAGCATCCAGAATGCGCGTGACCGCGGAGCTGACTTCCGGGCCGATCCCGTCGCCGGGGATCAAGGTGATTGCGTGTGTCTTGCTCATACCGGTTTACGAAGTCCTCTTGGTCGTGCGCGCCGGCGCATGCGGCTGAGAGCCGCTGTGCCCGGAGAGTTTGTCCAGCTCGGCCTTGAACTCGCCGACATCGGTGAATTCCCGATACACGCTGGCGAAGCGAATGTAAGACACCATGTCGAGATGCCGGAGCCGCTCCATGATGCGCTCGCCAATCTCCACGGTGGAGCGCTCGCGGTCAGGCGACTCAATGACGTAATTCTCAACTTCGTTTACGGCGGATTCGAGCGCGCTTGATTTCACCGGCCGCTTCTCGCAGGCGCGCATCAGTCCGGCCAGAACTTTCTGGCGGTCGAAACGCTCGCGGCGTCCGTCTTTCTTGACCACCATGTAGGGAATTTCATCGATGCGTTCGTAAGTAGTAAAGCGGCGTCCGCACTTTTCGCATTCGCGGCGGCGGCGAATAGCGTCCGCCTCGCGGCTCTCGCGCGAATCCACCACTTTGTCTTGTGCAAAACCGCAGAACGGGCACTTCATCGAGTGGATTCAGTTTAGCAGCGTGAGCGGTTCAGCCTTCGACGGCGGCCGCTTCCAGTTCTTCGCTGGCCCTGGTCACCTGCCGCAGGGAAACGCCTTCGACGCGCGCGTAAATCAGACCCACTGGGATGACGCTCATGAATGTGACGATGAGCAGCAGGGCCGCGCAACCGATCGCCGGTTCCAGGGGCGCGCCCAGGCCGCGCATCGCGGCAGAAACGATTGTGATCTGGGTAAACCATCCCAGCACCGGCAGCTGAACGGCGGAGCCGCCGAGGCTGGCCGCGGACAGCAGCATGATGCGGGAGAGATTGAAATACGCCAGCGGCGCAAAGGCATGGACGACGGCAAAATATGCGCCAAGAATCAGCGCCCACATGCCGAGTGACTGCCCCAGCACCAGCGCAAAATCGCCGAACGAGCGCAGTACGCGCATGCCATCGCGAAACGCCAGGATGCGCTGTTCAACCGCCGGTCCCAGGCGGCCGAACGCCCGCCGCGACGATGCCGCAATCTGGACGCCCCGCAGGCGAACGAGTATCGCGAAAAGTCCGCCGCCAACCGCAACTGCCAGTCCGAAAAATCCCGCATGGATAAACGCTTCGTGGTGCGGCAGAGTCCGGCTGTCCGGTGCCAGAGCCAGTGCCCCGGAAAATATCAGCGCCATCGCGAGCGCGTCGAACATGCGCTCAATGGCATAGACGGCGACCTGCGAAGAAACGGAGACATCGACGCGTTTTGCGACCAGATATGGACGCGCCAAATCTGCCAGGCGCCCAAAAAGTGCGACCGCGGTAAAGCCGATGACCTGCGTGCCGATGAGCTTCGTCGCCGCAACCGCTTTCTGCGGTCGAAGCAGCACCGACCACCGCCAGGCGCGAAACACGTAACCGATATAGATCAGAACGACGCCGAGCACTAAATTCAGCGGCCGCGCGCTTTTCAGCTGTGCGACGAACACCCCCCACTCAAAGTGCACATGCCGCAGCGCATACACGACGCCGGCAAGCAGCAGGGCAAGCGCGGCCCACACGATGACTTTCTTGACAGTCACGAAGGTTAGTGGAGTACGACCGCGGCAAGCGCAACAGGGGCGTGCGATGCGGCGGCTCTCTGCGCGCGCGCCAGCTCAGCCTTGCGGCGGTTGAAGTCGCGGATGATGCGCGCGACGTAAGCGCGCGTCTCACGGTACGGCGGAATGCCGTGATACCTGTCCACCGCGGCGGGCCCGGCGTTGTAGGCAGCCAGCGCAAGCGGCAGATTGTCGTGATATTTCAGCAGCAGGCTATTGAAGTACGCCGTACCGCCTTCGACATTCTGTGAAGGATCGAAGCTGTCGGACACGCCCTGCCGTGCCGCCGTTCCCGGCATTAATTGCATCAGCCCGCGCGCCCCGGCGCGGGAAACCGCATGCGGATTGCCGGCCGACTCCTGCCGCACGATGGAAGCAATCAGGTCCGCATCGAGATTGTTGTGTGCGCCCGCGGAAGAAGTGAGCTTTTCGAGATCCACAGCGCGGGAGCCGTCCAGCGGCAGGACGGCCTTCAGCACATGCGCTTCGTTTGCAACAGGGGCCTGCGGCAACTCGACCGTCTGCGTTGTCACAATGTCCGCCTGCGCCACATCGAGAAAATCATTTCCGCCGGAATGCAGGTAGAGCCGCGCCTTGTCGCCGACCTGCTCCACGTGGTCGCAGGTAATGTCAAAGCCGGAACGCAGCGTCACTTGCAGTGCCTTTGCAGGCGCCGCGGCAGGCATAGCGGCGCGCGCGCACACGGCAGCCAGAAAGGCCGCGGAGCCGGCAACGCGCAGCAGCTTGAATCGGCGGGACACTCCCACCATTTTACCCTCCCGAAGCCACCGAAGCACCTGCCAGGGCTTCATCAGCCAGCATCTCCAGCACCTGCGCTGCACCGCAATTGTCGTGACTATCCGCACAATGCCAGCCTTTGGCCTGGGCTTCTTCCATCACAGCAACAGACGCGTTGGCGACAACAAACGCTCGCCCCGCGAAACGCAGCATGTCCAAATCGTTGTGGTTGTCACCAATGGCGGCAATTTCCCCGCGCGCAACCCCGAGCGATTCCCCCAGGCGTGCCAGCGCAACGCCTTTGCCCACCCCGACGGGAAGAATGTCCATGAAGCCAATGTCGCGGTCACGATACTCCGTTCGCAGAATGACCAGGTGCTCGCTTACCGGATGTGCCTTGAGTTCGGCGTGCACGCGCCGCATTCCTTCAACAGTGCCGCAAACCATTGCTTGAATGGGTTCGCGGCCGCGCAGCCCGTCTTCAACCGGCCGCACCAGGGCGATGTCATGCCGGTTGAATTCCATCCAGCGCGGAATGACGCGGTCCAGCGTCGCTGTCGTCTCCATCAGCAGCGACTGGTCAGGAAACTGTCCCGCCGCGGGCTCGTCCACGTCGTCAAACGTGTAAACCAGCGTGTCGCGGTGCGCGTCCAGCGCGGCCGCCAGGGCGAGCGAACATTTCGGGCCCAGCGGAGTTCGTTCCAGCAGCGTGCCGTCGAACTGCCGCACGACTGTTCCGGTCGAAGTAATCAACACATCGTCCGGCGCGAAGCCAAGCGCCTGCGCGATGGGCCAGGCATAGTCATGCCGGCGTCCGGTTGCCAGAACCAGGCGGAGCCCGGCCTCGCGCGCAGCATGGGCGGCGGCAATGGTGCGTGGCGCAAGCTGTTGGTGGCTGTCCGTCAGGGTTCCGTCAATGTCGAGCGCGATAAGGCGGATGGGCATCGTTTCAATAACCTTGCGCGACAAGGTATTCGAGCGTGACTTCGAAATTCTCCGCCGCGGTCCTGGCTCGCGAAGCCTGCCGCAGCAGCACGTCCGTCTCGACATTGACGGAGTCGCCCGTCGTCAGCGCGTGGAGCCGTGTCGCTTCATACGTGTGCGGAATGATGGCCACTTCGACAACCGTGCCGGTGCGCAGGCCTTCGTCCTCGGCGTCTTTCAACGCAGCAATGGTCAGCGAAATTCCATCGATTGCGATCGAGCCCTTCGGAACCACATGCGCATCCACCCCGCGCGGCAGCCAGACGCGAAGGCGCCAGTCCGGCCGCGCCGTGTCGGTTTCCGTCGGCTCGAGCGAAACAATGCGGCCGAAGCCTTCCACATGGCCGAGAACGATGTGGCCGCCCAGCGGCGAGCCTTCCGGGGTCGGCAACTCGAGGTTCACCAGCGCATGCGGCGCCAGGTCTCCCAGCGTAGTAATGCGCAGCGTCTCCTGCGCCAGGTCGGCGGAGAACCGTCCCGCGCCCGGCTCGATGGCGGTCAGGCAGACGCCGTTCACGGCAATGGAGTCTCCCTCGCGCAACACGGCGAGAAAATCTTCCGGCCCTGAAACGACAAGCCGCGCCGCTCCGTGACCTCGCGTCAGCGAAACGATGTTGCCGGTCGCCTGAATAATCCCGGTGAACATGCAGTCTCCAGTTTAGAAGCACTGACGTCCGCGCCCCATTCTCGTTCAGGCGCAAATAATCTCAAATCGTCATTTCACTTCTTCGTTGTCATTCCACAGATACGCCACGCCGCTGCGTGCAAGACATTTCCATTTGATGTCATTTCGCAGGGAGCGAAGCGACCGGAGGAATCTGCAGTTACCTTTTCAGCGCGCAGGCGAACGCCAGGGATCCCGCAGCAGCCGCCACGCAAGCCGATCCGGCCCAAGTTGCGTTTCCACCGGTGGAGGCAGTTCAAGAAACTCCCCGAACATCCACGGCATACCGTCCTCGCCGATCTCTACCGGCGCGGTGAGCATCGCGAGCGCGTCCGCGAAGTGAAACAGCGCAGTATTCAGCCTGGCTCCAGCCTCGGTAAGAACACTCGTGATCTGGAGCGCCGCCAGCGACTGCAAAACCGCGGGCAGGCTCAGTGCGTCCTCGCCACGCGGAACACGCTGCAACCGGACACCGCGCTCCTCCATCGCGCCAATGAGCGAGGGATCATCGCAGGCATGGAAGATCAACACATCATCCTGCGCGGACTGTACGAGCTTGCTATCCAAAGGCGTACGCAATTCAGAATCCAGCACGACGCGCAACAGCGGACGGCGGCGGTTGCGACCGCTGCGGTCCGTCAGCAGGGGATCATCGGCCAGCACCGTGCCGGCACCGGTCAGCACCGCGTCGGATTCTGCACGCATGTCCTGGACATAAGCGTTCGCTTCATCGCTCGTCAGCCGAACCCGCTGGCCGCGCTCCAGTGAGCCGCGTGCGGGCGCAATCTTCAAGTCGCGGCTGACGGCGATCTTCTGCGTGACGAACGGCAATCCGGTCGTGATGAATTTCGCAAACGCGTTATTTCGCTGCCTCGCAGGTTCGCGCAAAACATCTTCCGTAACCTCGACGCCGGCATCGCGCAGCTTCCGCAATCCGGAACCGGAGACCAGCGGATTCGGATCACGAGTCGCCACAACGACGCGCGCAACCCCCGCGGCAATCAACGCGTCGGCGCAAGGCGGAGTGCGCCCGTGATGGCTGCACGGCTCCAGCGTTACATAAGCGGTCGCGCCGCGCGCCTTGTCACCGGCCGCCTCCAGCGCGACGATTTCTGCATGGTCGCGCTGTTCATAGCGATGAAAGCCTTCGCCGACAACTTCGCGGTCACGAATCAGCGCGCAGCCGACCGTCGGGTTCGGCGAAGCCAGCGTCGCGCCGGCATTCGCCAGCGCAAGCGCGCCAGCCATATGCAATTCGTCATGCGTTCGCATTCGTTACCAGTATCCGCGTCGCGACCACGCGTTGCCATAGAAAGCCCGGGTGCCCCGTTCTACGGCGGCTTCATCGCCGTAAGGCGGGCTCCTCGCCAACAGCACTAGGAACCCAGCAGGCTCGCGGCAAACGCCTTCGAGTCGAACGGAATCAGGTCATCTAATTTCTCACCGATGCCGACGAACTTTACCGGCAGCCGCAACTGCTGTGCGATGGCGACCACGATGCCGCCCTTCGCCGTCCCGTCGAGCTTGGTCAGCACGATGCCCGTCACTCCCGCGCTCTCGGTGAACAGCTTCGCCTGCTGCAGCCCGTTCTGCCCGGTGGTCGCGTCCATCACGAGAAGGATCTCGTGCGGCGCGCCCGGCGAAAAGCGCTGCGCCGTGCGGCGCATCTTGTCGAGCTCCGCCATCAGGCCCTGCTTGGTGTGCAAACGACCGGCCGTGTCCACGATCACGGTGTCCATGTTCTGCGAGCGCGCGGAGTTCAACGCGTCGAACAGCACGCTGGAAGGGTCCGCGCCCGGCTTCGACTTGATGAGCGACACGCCGGAACGCTGCGACCACACTTCGAGCTGTTCAATCGCCGCCGCGCGGAACGTGTCCGCAGCGCACAGCACGACCTTCCGTCCTTCACGCTCCAGCCGCGCAGACAGCTTTCCTGCAGTGGTCGTCTTGCCCGTTCCGTTCACGCCCACCAGGAACAGCACCGCCGGAGGCTGCGGAACATGCACGTCCGGGGTGCGCACGTCGTCGAGCAGTGTCTCGATTTCCTCGCGCAGAGCATCCCGAAGCGCGGCTCCATCCTGCAACTGCTGGCGGCGAAGTTTCGCGCGCAGGTCGTCAAGGATACGCGTCACCGTCGGCACGCCCAGGTCGGCGGAAATCAGCGACGCTTCCAGCTCATCAAGTGTCGCCTCATCAATCGGCCGAGTGAGCGCGACTATGTCTTCCACTTTCTGTTCGAGCGAGTCGCGCGTGCGCGACAGCGCATCTTTCATCCGTCCGAACAGGGATTCGTCTTTAGGCGGCGGCTCCAGCGAGCCGAACAGCGTTTGGATCATGCTGCTCTCAGGCTAACAACTTCAAGCCCTCGGCGCGGCCTGCATCTCGACCCGCACGGGTGGAAGGCCAACGATTTCATACGTGCCGGACGCGATGCCAATGCCGGCCTTGTCCAGTTCGCTGATAATCTCGCGGCTCATCCGGTCTTTCACGCCGCGAATGTCGTGGTCTTTGACCAGGAAGCGCACCGTCAGTTCGACCCAGTTGTCGGTCAGCCGCCAGTAAACGCGCGGTTTCAGGTCGGCGGGGCGCAGGAAAAACCGGTCTTCCAAGGCTTTCAGGTCCGCCGCCGCCATCTTCGCGATGTCGAGCGATTCCTTGCCGGCAGCTTCGAGCAGAATTTCCTCCGCGCGCGCACGGTTGTCGCGGTACGCGATGGGAATATGCATCTCCTCCCACAGGTAAGGGAAGTCGCGTGTGTAGTTGTACACCGGGGTATCGAACACGGTGGAATTGCTCACCGTCACGATGCGCCCGGTAAACTGCCGCGATTGCACCCAGATGCTCGGGGCCGCGTCCTGCACGCTCGGCGGCTGTCCCATTTCCATGATCACCGTCTGCATAAAGTTCAGCTTCACAACGTCGCCGCGAACCCCGCCCATCGTGATGCGGTCGCCGACGTTGAACGTGTTGCCGCGCAGGATGACGAAGTATCCCGCCATGCTGGTGATGACCTTCTGCAGTGCAAACGCCACGCCGGCGGCCACCAGTCCAGCCCCTGTTGCGAGCCGCGAGGGGTTGTCGAACCAGATGGAGAGGAAGCCGATGATGCCAAGAACGAAGGTCAGCAGGCTGATGCCTTGCCGCGCCCAGAAGCTGATGCGGTGTTCTTTGCGGTTCGAGGTGACAGCCTTCGCGATCGTTCGCAGTAACTTGCTGATGACGTACAGCAACACAAACAGCGCGAGGGTAAACAGCAGCTTGCGCGTGTTCTGCGCGTTGAAGCCGAGCAGGCGCACGCCAAAGACTTCCAGGCCATGCTGCGGGCCGACAAACTGGATGTGCAGAAAGTGCACGTCCTGTGAGATGCCGTCCAGGCAATCTCCGCTACGCTAATCACAGTTATGCCATTCACCAACGACACAATGGAAGCCTTCGGCAACGCGATTGAGACCATGGAGCGGCTGCGCGCGCCCGGCGGATGTCCGTGGGACCGCGAGCAGACCATGGATTCCATCCGGCAGTACACGCTCGAGGAGACCTACGAAGTCTTCGACGCCATCGAGCGCCGCAACTGGAACGACCTTAAGGACGAGCTTGGCGACCTGCTGTTGCAGGTGCTGTTCTATGCCGAGATGGCGCGCGAAATGGGCGAGTTCGACATCGGCGACGTCGCACGGAGTCTGCATCGCAAGCTGGTTCGCCGTCATCCGCATGTCTTTGGCGATGTGAAAGCGGATACCGCCGAGCGCGTCGTCCACAACTGGGAGCAGCTCAAGCAGCAGGAGAGGGCGGCGAAGGTGGCGGACAAGCCTTCGTCACTGCTGGATGAAGTCCCGCGCGGAATGCCTGCCGCGCAAGAGGCACAGAAGCTTGGGTCCAGGGCCGCGAAAGTGGGCTTTGACTGGCCTGACGAAGAGGGTTTGTTCGCCAAGCTGGCCGAGGAAACGCGTGAATTGCGCGAAGCGATGGCGTTGCCCGAAGGCGAACGTGAGGCGCGGGTCGCGTCCGAGGTCGGTGACCTGCTGTTCACAACCGTGCAGTTGGCTCGGCATTTAGGAGTGAACGCGGAGATGGCGCTCCGCGGCACAAACGCGCGGTTCCGGTCGCGCTTCGCCGCCATGGAGCGCGCGCAGGCGGATGAGGGCAAAGAATTGCGCAATTTGCCGGCGAACGAGCTGGAAGCGCTGTGGGCAAAGGCGAAAGCCGAGGAGTGATGAGTGTGTCATTCTTGGCTGCGCTCAGAATGACAATCCTGTTGGGGATTTGTAATTACGGCTGCCACTGCTGCAGGGGCTTGCTCAGCAGCCAGTGGATCGCGTCCTGATAGCTCCAGTTCGGGTCCGACCTCTGGAATCCCCACGATTGCTCGTTGTCGCTCTCGTTCAGCGAGATCATCATGACTTCCTTGCCATGAAGGTCCAGCTTGAGCAGCGTCGGCTCCCAGTGGCCGGGCACCTGGTCGTTCTGCTCGACCAGGATGGTCCCGCCCTTGTAGAGCTTGCCGAGGATCCCCCAGCCGAAGTTCACGTCGCTGATCAGATGCGCGTCCAGGCGGACGATGCGCTTCTGCCGCTGGTCAATCCAGAGCTGCCCGGCCATGCCTTTCAGCACGCCGTCTTCGATGTGCGGCGGGCTGTAACTGGGCTTCGGCGTGAAGTTCAGCTTGATCACTGTGCCGGTCGGGCCGGAACCTTCGCCGGCGTAGGTGAAGTCGAACGCCGCGCCCAGGTTCCCGACGACGACATTGCTGTGCTGCGCGTCCTCCTGCTCCCGCTTGTGCCGGCGCGCCTGCTCTTCCGGATGCGCGAGCACGCGGTTCAGCCGGTCGATTTCCGCCTGGTCGTCTTCCGCGCTCAGCGGTTTGCCGTCTTTCTGGACCAGCCGCGCGACGTCGCCGTCCTTAGTCTCCACGATCAGCTTGGTCGTGTCGCCCTTCTGGTTCTTCTTCCGCAGGTAGAAATGGACGTAGGTGTTTCCCGGCGCCAGCTCGTTATGGACGGCGTCGCTGACGAGCTGCTGTATATGCTGCGGCGACATGGTTTGCTGCGCCGGGGCGGAAACCGGCAGCGAACAGACCGCGATGGCGGCAACAAATGTGGATATCGCGCTGCGGAGCATCTGCAAAGGTGAGACGCTGAATATAGCTCGCCGGTTTTACACTGGAGCGAGAAAGCGGAGACAACGCATTGCTGGGACGACTGTTCAGCTCCGGCGGAGCTGCGAAAGCCGATGACAAGTTTGTGCCGAAAGCGCCCTCGGGGCCGCGGGTGGCGCGCCATTCCGGCGGCTGGGCGACGGTGCGCAAGGCGCTGAACAATGCGGAATGCACGACTGTACTCGATATCGGGCCGACGTCTTCGAGCAACATCAACTTCCTCACCGAGAAGGGCTGCAGCGTTTACATGGCCGATCCGCTGCATGACCTGGCGACCGGCGACTGGCAACAGCCGGACCAGCCGGTGGATGCGGAAAAATTTCTCGATGACAGCCTGAAGATTGCAGGCCGCCGCTTCGAGCTGGTGCTGCTGTGGGACGCGCTGGACTACCTGCCGGAAGAGCTGCTGCAGCCCATGGTGGACCGCCTGGCTGCGGCGATGGAGCCGGGCGGCGTCCTGCTCGCCTACTTCCACACCGCGATCGAGGGTGCGGAGGCGCATCGCCGCTTCCACGTCGGCGACAAGGACGAGGTGGAAGGGCAGGCCGGGACCGGCTACACGCTGCGCCGGACGCTGCAGAACCGCCAGGTGGAGAAGCTGTTCGCGGCGTTCTCGTCCTCAAAGCTGGTACTGGCGCGGGACAAGTTCCGCGAGGCTGTTTTCACTCGCTGACCCACCCCCACCCCCCCTGTTTCGGCTAAGAATTACTTTCTAAAGGAGTTAGTAGGCTTTCCTCCGTAAGAATCACTTTCCAAAGGACTTAGGGTTCGTGGTTTCCTTCTGGGCGTTCTCGGTCCGGGTGTCGCTTATTCTCCGGGTGTCGCTTATTCCATGATAGTGGTTGGAGGCGGAATTCATGACATGCGGAAAGCCGCGTCTCTGCTGGGGATTTGCGTGGTCGGGTCTTGACACAGGGAACTGCGTGTCGCCCAGGGAGGGCTGAAGCCGTCCGTCGCGATCAAAAATTTCTACGCGAAACAGGGTGCGCGGGCTGAAGCACGCCTGCTTCAGGACTGGCAGATTCCTCCGGTCCCTTCGCTCCCTGCGGAATGACAGCAAACCAGGCGAACTGAAGACGGGCAGGCGCGCTACTTCATGAGCTCCAGATGCGTGAAGCCGTGGGTTGCTATCAGCATTACGACGAAGATGAAGCCGTTGTAGCTGGCGTGGACCAGGGATGACGCTGCGACGGAGTTCAGCCGCAGGCGCACTTCGCAGAGCACAATCGAGACGCAGAACAGCACGGCCACCACCGCCCAGGCGTGGGCGAGTTGCCCGGCGTGCATCAGGCCGAACAGGACGGACGTGACGAGCGTCGAGATGACGGCGCCGAAGACGCGCGCCAGCGACGGCAGCAGGAAGCCGCGGAAACAGATTTCCTCGCACGCGGGCGCGATAAAGACGCCGAAGACGAGCGCCATCCACGCCAGCCAGCGGGCCTGGAAGAGCTGCATGATGGGTGCTTCTTTCGGCACGGGTATGCGCGTGGAGGCCAGCTGCACGGCAATCGAGAGCACGACGCCGCCGAGGATGAGCTTCCACGCGTGGCGACGGGCGACGGCGCCGTTCCAGTGCAGCCCTTCGGCGAACGGGCGTTCCCAGACCATGCGGAAGACGAGGGCCAGGCACACCAGCGCGAGTAAATACCACAAGCCCTGCGCGGGAATGCCGAGGCCAATCATCTGCTGCTTCGACAGCTTCTGCAGCGAGAAGCCCGGGTGGAGCGCCTTCCAGGCGAAAGCGGCGGCGACGGCCGCGACAATCGCCAGGACGCACGAGCCGGCGAGGACGAGCAGGAAGATTCCAAGATCGCCGATAGAAGGTGTTTCTCTTGGCGGCGCGGGCGTCGCCCACGTCCACGCCGGTTGGAGCGGCGGCGAGATGGGCGTGGCCGATTCCGAGATGATGGCGGGGAGCGTTTCCGGCTGCGGATTGGATTCGGGGAAGTCGCTCATGCGCGTTTTTTCGCCGCTTTTCCATTGGTGGATTTCGTTGCGGATTTTGCGGCGCGCGCGGGCTTGGGTGCGTGGGCTTCAAGCACCGCGGCCACTTTCTTGCCGCGGCGCGGGGGCCGGGCGGCTTCCGCTTCCGCGACGGCGAGCTCCATCTGGACCGGCGCGGCAGGCGGCTCGGTGAGCTGGTAGCGCGACAGAAATTCTCCCGTGTGGGACGCGGCCGTTCTTGCGATTTGCGACGGCGGGCCTTCGCAGACAATCAGTCCGCCGCCTTCGCCGCCGTCGGGACCGAGGTCGAGAATCCAGTCCGCGTTGCGAATGACGTCGAGATTGTGCTCGATGATGATGATGGTGTTGCCGAGATCTGTCAGGCGGTGCAGCACTTCGAGCAGCTTGCGCACGTCATCGAAATGCAGCCCGGTGGTCGGCTCGTCGAGCAGGTAGAGCGTGCGGCCGGTCTGCCGCTTGGACAGTTCGCGGGCCAGCTTCATGCGCTGCGCTTCGCCGCCGCTGAGAGTGGTCGCGGACTGGCCGAGATGCACATAGCCGAGCCCGACATCCACCAGCGTCTGCAGCTTGTTCTTCGCGGCGGGAATGTCTTCCAGCACCGGCAGCGCGTCCGCGATGGTCATGTCGAGGACGTCGGCGATGGAGAAGCCCTTGAACTTTACGGCGAGCGTTTCCTGGTTGTAGCGCCGGCCGTTGCAGACTTCGCAGACAACGTAGGCGTCCGGCAGAAAGTTCATCTGGATGCGCCGCTGGCCGTCGCCCTGGCAGGCTTCGCAGCGTCCGCCGGCGACGTTGAAGCTGAAGCGGCCGGCTTTGTAGCCGCGCTGGCGGCTCTCCGGCAGCATGGCGAACAGGTCGCGGATGGCGGTAAAGACTCCGGTGTACGTCGCCGGGTTGGAACGCGGCGTGCGGCCAATGGGCGACTGGTCAATGCGGACGACCTTGTCGATCTGGTCGGCGCCGAGCAGGCGGTCGTACTCGCCGGGTTCTTCGCGGGAGCCGTAGAGTTCCTTGGCAAGCGCGCGATACAGGATGTCGTTGACCAGCGTGCTTTTGCCGGAGCCGCTGACTCCGGTGACAACGGTCATGACGCCGAGCGGGAACTTTGCCGTCACGTTCTGCAGATTGTGGCTGCGCGCGCCTTCGACCGTAATCCAGCGGTCGAGCGCGGGGCGCGGATGCGCCCGCGCGACGATTTCGATATTGCCGGCGAGGTACTGGCCGGTCAGGGAAGCGGCTGTCTCCATGACGTCCTGCGGCTTGCCCTGCGCGATGATCTCTCCGCCCAGCTTGCCGGCGCCGGGGCCGAGGTCGATGACGTGGTCGGCGCGCCGGATGGTGTCTTCATCATGCTCGACGACGAGCACGGTGTTGCCAAGGTCGCGCAGCGAGGTGAGCGCGCCGATCAGTTTCTGGTTGTCGCGCTGGTGCAGGCCGATGGAGGGTTCGTCGAGGACATAGAGGACGCCGCGCAGGCGCGAGCCGATCTGCGTGGCGAGCCGGATGCGCTGGCCTTCGCCGCCGGAAATGGTCTGGGCGCCGCGATTGAGCGACAGGTAGCCGAGGCCGACGGCGGCGAGGAATTCCAGCCGCTCGATGACTTCGCGCTGCAGGCGTGAGGCGATCATGGCGTCGCGTGCGGAGAATTCCCACGACCTGGCGGCGGCCAGCGCGCGACCCAGCGGCAGCGCGGTAAAGTCCGCGATGCTCTTGCCCTGCACCGTGACGGCGAGCGACTCCGGGCGCAGCCGCTTGCCCTTGCAGTCCGGGCAGGTGGACGCGGACATGTAGTTGAGCATGTACTCGCGGCCGCCGTCGGACTTCATGTCGTCGAGCATGCCGCGCAGAAAGCCTGCGATGCCGTGGAAGCCGGTGCGGCCCTGCTCGTTCTTCGGCGGCCCGTAGAGCATGATTTCCTGGTCGCGGCGCGAGAGCTTTTCAAACGGCAGGTCAAGGTTGATCTTGTACTTGTCGGCCGCGAGCGATGCGACGCGATGCAGGTAGTTGGAACTCGAGCCCGGACCGAGCGCGCCTTCAAACAGCGGCTTGGACCAGTCGGTGATGAACTTCGCGGGATCGAAGTCGTAAATGCTGCCGAGCCCGTGGCAGGCAGGGCAGGCGCCGTAGGTTGAGTTGAAGCTGAAGGAGCGCGGTTCGAGCTTGGCGACGGAGATGCCGCAATCCGGACAGGCCATGGCGGAGGAGAAGAGCCGCTCTTCGGGTTCGCCGGCGCCAAGCAGGCCAATCAGAACCAGGCCGTTGGCCATCTGGAGCGCCTTGGTGATGCTGGCTTCGAGCCGCTTCTGGGTTTTCTCCGCGTCCGGGCCGGATTTGAGGACGATACGGTCGACGATGGCTTCAATGGTGTGGTTCTTCTTCTTGTCGAGTCGCGGCAGGTCGGCGGGCTCGACGACGGTCCCGTCTACGCGGGCGCGGAAGCCCTGCTGGTCGAGTTCGTCGAGCTCGTCCTTGAACTCGCCCTTGCGGCCGCGGACGATCGGCGCGTAGACGATGACGCGTTCCACGCCCTGCCACTGGCCGACCTGGGCGGCAATCTGCTCTGGAGACTGCCGGCGAATCGGCAGGCCGCAGTTAGGGCAGTGCGGGACTCCGACCGAGGCGTAGAGAAGCCGCAGGTAGTCGTAGATTTCGGTAATGGTGCCGACGGTGGAGCGCGGCGAGCGCGAAGTCGTCTTCTGTTCGATGGAGATGGCCGGCGACAGGCCTTCGATGGAGTCCACCTCGGGGCGCTCCATCTGGTCGAGGAACTGGCGCGCGTAGGCGGAAAGGGTCTCGACGTAACGGCGCTGGCCCTCGGCGTAGATGGTGTCAAAGGCAAGCGACGACTTGCCGGATCCCGACAGGCCGGTGATAACGGTGAACGAGTTGCGGGGAATCACGACGTCCACGTTGCGCAGATTGTGCTGCCGGGCGCCCCGGACGGTGATATCGGAAATGGGCATGGTTCGCTGGTTCTATTATCCGCGATGCGTGGGGAGTGCGAGTGGGGAGTAGGCAATAGCGATTAGGGGATCAGGGAGAAGGCGCAATCGCGTGTCATCCCGAGCGAAGTCGAGGGACCTGTCCTTTGCCGGGGCAGAAAGCAAGGGAAGGTCCCACCACTGCGCGAGCACGGTGTGCCCGCTCCGGTCGGGATGACAGTTGCTGCGTAGCGCTCTACTGCCTGGTGCCCACTGCCTGGTCCCTGCGTCCTGCCTCGAACCAGAATCAGCAACAGAAGTTGCAGGCCGATAAGCAAGATTCCTGGTGCGCTCGCATCGAAGTTTTGCGAGACTCGGTTTTGCTGTCACGCGAGAAACCCGCAACGGCGGCGGATTGCATCGAATGAGTGGATTGAAGGGACCCGGCGGATTATGGCGAATGTCATCAACGTAGTGCTTCTGCTGTGCGCGATTCTTACCTGTCTTACGCTGGGTGTGGTGCTTGCGTATTCGCTGTGTTCCGCGCTGTTCGCCGCCCTGCGGCCTTCGGAGCCCATGGTTGCCGCGCCGGCGCGTGCGAAGGCGAAGCTCATCGTCTAGGTTCTTCCGTGCAAGACGAGAAAGCGAAGCCCGCGGGCTTCGCCTTCTTGTTTCAGCGCGGATTATTGCTGTTTCACAGCTTCCTCCGTTTGCAGGATGAGGTTCTGCTCCGGATCGCCCGGCACGGATTTGAGGTACAGGCCTGAGTGCGCGGCCAGGTGGTAGCCGTCTTCATCCTCGAACGCCGGGTAAGAGTGGCCGCCATACCTCGCGTCTTCCGTGGAAAGGGCGACCTTCCACTGCTTACCGGCCGGCGGCGCAAGGATCGGGTTGGCGGCCTGCACGCAGTTGAAATCGCCGCCGAGGTTGATGGCGAGCAGCCGCTCGTCCTCGCCGCAGTAGTAGTGCAGGAGAAATGCGTCCTGGCCGAGGAGCGTCCCGTCGATCTGCAGGTTGTCGTCCCAGAGCAGTGTTTCCCCGCGGCGCAGCCACATCAGGTCATGGAAGAGATTGCGCAGGCCGGGGCAGTCGTTGAGTTCTTCCCACTTGAGGACGGCTTTCTGAAAGGTTTCGCGGGAGCCGGGGTCCGGATAGCCGGCTTCGAAGACGTCCTTGTCGCCATGCATGAAGCGGGACAGGAAGTCGTAGCGGCCGGACTTGACCATGGCCTGCAGGTCCATGCCGTGGTCGGAGAAGAACGGAAAGGGCGAGCGTGAGCCGAATTCCTGGCCCTGGAAAAGCTGCGGCGTGCCGGGGCCAAGCAGGATGTAGGCGACAAGGGCCCGGTACTGGGCGCGGCTGGTCAACTCCGCGAGGCGGGAGCCCTGGGCTTCCGAGGAAACCTGGTCGTGGTTCTCGATATAGGTAACGAAGCGCCACAGGGGAATGCCGCGAGCCGAGCAGCCCATGCGGTGACGCTTGCTGTCGCCGGGGCGCGGCGTGGTTTGCCCGGCGTGTGCCACCATGGTCTGGCCCTGAAACAGGTAACCGTGCCGCGCGGCGGAGAGCAGTTCCTGGGCGGTGCCGCGGAACGGGGACAGGTAGAAAGCATTGCGGCCGGTGGCGGCCACGCGCGCGGCGTGGTGCATGTCGTCATCCCAGACGCCGTCGATGCCGTATTCGTTGATCAGGCGGGTATCGCGCTCGTCATTTTCCGCAACGATGAAGGTCTTTCGCCCGTTGGCGGCCTCGCGCATGGCGCGCGCGACTTCTGCCAGAATGTGCGGATGCTCGCCGCGGTGGGCGGCTTCGTCAAAGATGGACTGGGTCGCGTCCAGGCGCAGGCCGTCGATGTGAAACTCGCGTATCCAGTGGGCGGTGACTTCGCGGAAGTATTCGCGCACCGCACTGCTGCCGGCCTGGTCGAAGTTGATGGCGGAGCCCCACGGGGTGGGATATTTGTCGGTGAAGAATTCCTTCGCCATCATCCAGATGTAGTTGGCGTCCGGCCCGAAGTGGTTGTAGACGACGTCGAGCGCAACCCCGAGGCCGAGCTCATGCGCGCGGTCGACAAAGGCGCGCAGCTCGTCCGGGTGACCATAGACGTGGTAGGGCGCGAACATCTGCACGCCGTCATAACCCCAGCCGAACTCACCGGGGAATTCGGAAAGCGGCATGAGCTCGACCACCGTGATGCCGGCGTCCTTGAGCAGCGGAAGCTTGGCTGCCGCGGCTTTGTATGTTCCTTCCGGCGTGAAGGTGCCGATATGGATTTCCGTGATGATCTGGCCCTTCAGCTCCACACCCTGCCAGGCCTGGTCGTGCCAGGCGAAATTCGATTCTTCGAGGACGGAGTCGCCGTGCGGGCCGTCGGGGGAATAGCGGGACAGCGGGTCCGGGATCTCCTGTTCCTTGCCGTCCGCGCCTGTAAAGACGAGCCGGTAGCGGATGGCCGGGTGCTCTTCCTTGAGCGAGATGAACCCGCTCCAGTAGCCGTCAGGCTCGCGCTCCAGTTCGAAACGGCCGGCGTGGCCTGTCTTGACAATCAGGCCAAGTTTTGTCGCGTCCGGCGCCCAGATACGGTAGTGCATGCCCTCGGGAACGCGTTCCAGCCCGACGGCATACTTTCGCTCCACCTTTTCCAAAGTGCCTTGCATCGTTCGAGTCTCTCCTATTTTGAGATAGGTAATTCAGATGCACGGGCAGGCCGGAAATGTTTGGTCGGCTAGCCAACCAGAGCGACGTCATTTTCAAAAAGCTGAAAATTGTGCCCGTCCAGGATTCGCAAGGGGGCGGCGCCGGCGAGCGATGCCTCGGCCGCCGAGCGCAGCCGTCTCCATGTGGCTGCCGGGACTTGCCGGAACTCTTCCACAACCGCCGGATCAAACTGCTTGCCTGCCCATCGCCCGATTTCCTCGATGGCGTCTTCAAATGTCTGCGCCGGCCGGTAGATCTGCGGATTGGTCAGCGCGTCGAGAGTGTCCGCGATGGCCAGGATTCGTGAGCCGAGAGGGATGTTGCGGCACGTGAGCTTGTCCGGATATCCGGAGCCGTCGTAGCGCTCGTGGTGGTGGCGAACGATAAGCGCGGCCGGCCGCAGGAAGTCAACGCTGTTCAGGATGTGTTCGCCCAGGACGGCGTGCGGCTTCATCCGCTCGAGATCGGAGGCCGTGTACGGGCCGGTGTGGAAGAGCAGCGCGTCCGACAGCCCGATTTTGCCGACGTCGTGCAGCAGCGCGGCGTGCTCCAGGTGTTTCTGCTGGCAGGCGGGGTACCCAAGTCTCTGCGCAAGATGGAGAGCGTAGGCGCGGATGCGAAGCGAGTGGCGCAGGGTGTCGCTTTCGCGGGCGCCCAGCGCGGCAAGGAATGCTTCCATCACGGCATTCTGCATCTGTTCCAGTCCCTGCTCGAGGGTCCTGGTGCGGGCGCGTTCCTCTGCCAGCAGGGCGACGTGTTCCTCGAACTGCTGCTCGTGGGAGCGGCGGACCTGGGTGGCGTGGAAAGTGTGCAGCACCGGCAGCCGGAGCGATGCCGGGGACGCGGGCTGCAGGACGAAATCGGACGCGCCCAGCCTCACGGCACGCGCCAGGGCCTTGCAATCCGGCGTGCGGCTCAGGATGACCACGCCGGCATCGAGCTTCTCCGCCCGCATGGCCGCAAGCAGGTCCAGCGCAGAGCCGTCGCTGAGACGGAGATCGGCAATGACAACGTCGCACGGCGATGCGCGCAGATGACTGAGCGCCTGGGAACACGAGCCGGCGATGGCGATGTCGTGGGCTTCTTCAGCCAGGCCAGCTGCGGAAGCGCCGGCCGAGGCCGGGTCGCTGTCGACCAGCAGGAGCCTCGGTTTCAGCGAGGGCTGCATCGATCCTCAGGAGCGTTTCGCAGAACCGGCGAGGGTGCGTCCCACAAAGGGTGTAGGCGGCAATCGCCATTTTGGAACTCGCGGCGTGGAGTCTTCCCGATGTGGTCGAGCGCGGCGAAAGTATTCGTCATCACCCTTGTTATCGGTAGTAACTCGCGAGAACGTGAAGGGGTTCGCCGGGCATATGAGGCGAGCGACGACACGAAAAGAACAGAAGTCCCCGGTTTCATTTCCTTGGAGCGTGACACGCGATGAATCTGCTGGTTGTGGAAGATGATCCTGCATTGTCCTACTGCATGGTGCGGCGGCTGACCGCCGAGGGCCACTCGTGTGCAGCCGCATTTGACGGCGTAGATGCGCTACGCAAAGTTCACGACGAAAGCTACGACATGCTGGTCCTCGACCTGAATCTTCCCGAGCTTGACGGCATGGAGGTGCTTACCGAAGTGCGGGCTGCCGGTGACCGCACAGCGGTCATGGTGGTCACGGGGCGCGCGGGCCTGGAGGAGCGGGTGCGGTGCCTGGAAAAGGGCGCGGACGATGTCCTGCTGAAGCCGTTTGCGCTGAGCGAGCTGTGCGCAAGGGTGCGTGCGGTCGAGCGGCGGGCGGAGCGAGCCGCCGGCTCCGTTCTGCACTATGCCGACCTGGAGCTTGACTGCATGCACCGCACGGTGCGGCGGAACGGCGAGCCGGTCGAGCTGACGGCGAAGGAATTCGCGCTGCTGCTGTGCCTGATGCAGCATGAAGGCCGCAGCGTCCCCCGCGCCACGCTGCTGGAACAGGTCTGGCAGATGCCGGCCGAGGCGGAGACAAACGTGGTTGACGTTTACATCAACTATCTGCGCCGCAAGCTGGAAGCCGGAAGGACGACGCCGCTGATTGAGACGGTCCGCGGGATTGGTTACCGGCTGGCCCAGCAGCCGGCCGCGGCAAAGGTTTGCAAGGTAACGCCGCTAACTCCGAGGCCGGCCTGTAACGTGGCCGTGCTCAGCGCGTGACTGGATCCGTCGCCATGGCCACCAACCCCACTATGGACATTGTTTCTGAAGGACTGCACAGGCTGGCGCAGCCGATCACGGTCTCGCTCTGGCTGGTGGAAGACGCGGAATCTCGCGCGGCGAGCCCGGCAGAGCTGGCACGGCTGGGTGACGAGTTGCGCCGCGCGATCGACGTGCTTCGCATGCTGCGCGAAGCGATGGCAACGGACGCCGGCGACGGCGTGACGCTGGATGGTGCGGCCTGGCTTAAAGCACAGCAGAACGGCTGGTCGCAGTTGTGCGCGGCCAGGGATGTTTGCCTCCGGGTCAGAATTTCCGGCATGAGCGAACCCAGGCTCGACCCGTCCCGGCTTTCTGACTCCGCCGCGCAGCTGATCGAGCAGATGCTGACTCTTGCTGCGGACGGCGACACCCTGGTCGCGGAGCTTTCCGGGCGCGCCCTGTCGTTCACCCTGCTGATGAACGCCGCGCCGCAGATCGCCGTGCGAAAGCAGTTCGCGGCCTGCTTTTCGCCGTTTGAAGCTGCCGGCTTCGACTACACGGTCCCGACTCCGCCCGCACTGCTGCTCCGCAGCCGGCTGGCGGCGATGGGCATCGGTCTGTCGGTTGCTTTCGGGGAAGATTCCGTCAAGGTTTCCTTCTCGCTGCCTGTCGGCGACCAAGACCATGAAATCGCCTCAAAATCTGCCTGACCTCAACCACGCAAAGGAATTTCAGGACCCTATGCTCGCGATCGCCCCCCGTTCCACCACACTGCCAACCGCCGTGGTTGCTTTGCCCGACGCGTCCACGCGGCAGCGCGTGTCCCAATTTCTGTCCGGCCTCCGCTGGAATGTTGCCGAAGCGAGCGGCGGCGCCGAGGCGCTGTTTCACCTGGCATCCGGGCGGTGCGAGGCGTTGCTGCTGGATTCCTGGCTTCCGGACCTGGAGATCAGCGAAGTCGTCCGGGAATGCCGCGAGCGTCATCCCGATGTTGACCTGGTGATGCTGAACGGCGACGGCCACGCCGACGGACGCAGAAATCCGCGCCGCCAGGAATTGTTGATGGCGCTGCGCAACGGCGTGGAACCAGCGACGCACAGTTATCCCGTCCGGTCCGCGGCCGAGCCGGAGGGCAAGGAGGCAGCCGGGCAAGGTCTGCCTGCCACGGCAGAAGTGCCTGCGCGGCGGTTTGAACCGTTGCCCGAGCTTGTTGGCGAAACGCCGGCCATGATCGAGCTCTGCAGGATGGTCCGGCTGGTGGCGCCGCGCCGCACCACTGTCCTGATTGATGGACCGACCGGCGCGGGGAAAGAGCTTGTGGCGCGGGCCCTGCACCGCCTAGGCCCGCGTGCCAAGAAGCCAATGGTCGTAATCAATTGCGCTGCGATCCCTGAAGCTTTACTGGAGGCCGAATTGTTCGGGCACACGCGCGGCGCATTCACCGGAGCGGTGTCGAACCGCGTCGGGCGGATCGAGGCGGCTGACGGCGGCACCCTGTTCCTGGATGAAATTGGCGAGATGCCGCTGCCGCTGCAGTCGAAGCTGCTGCGCTTTCTCGAGTGCGGCGAGTTGCAGCGGGTCGGGGAGAACGAGCCGGTCAAGGTCGATGTGCGGGTCATTGCGGCGACGCACCAGCCCCTGGCGAAGCGTTCCGCGGAGGGCACGTTCCGCCCGGACCTGTATTACCGGTTGTCGGTGTTCCCTGTCCGGGCGCCGTCGCTGGCGGAGCGCAGACAGGACATTCCGCGGCTGGCGGAGCATTTTTTGCGCAGGCACGCGATGGATGGACCGGCGAAGACCCTGGCGCCGGAGGCGATGGCGGCTTTGCTCGACTATGCGTGGCCGGGCAACGTGCGTGAGCTGGAGCACGTCATCGAGCGCGCCTACATTCTGGCCGATGCCAGTCCCGAGATTGTGGCGGCAGATCTGCATTTGGGGTGAGGCGGTATCACACACACGCCTCGCTCCGCTTTTTCAATCCCGAAACAGGCCGGGTTGCGACCCGTTCGTACAAAACCAAAGTTATGAAACCGCTAATGTTCGCGGCCGGACTTCGGCCATTCGGTTGCATTACCACGAGTGTCTGACGCACATCCACCGCGGCGCCGACAGGAGCGACTCCTTCCTGTGGCGACAAGGCGAATGCGGTCGGGCAATCCCCAATCTGTCAAGAGGCCAAAATGTCGCATGCTGTCATAACGCCTATAACTTCGGCACCGCTGCCGGTGCGTGTCTCCACCGACGCCCAACAGGTTTCTGCGCCTGCAATTACCCAGGCAGAGCGTGATGCGTTGCTGGTCGAGCATCTGCCGACCGTTCGCTTCATCGCGCGCCGCATCCACGAACGGCTGCCCCAGCACGTGGAGATGGAAGATCTCGTTTCCGCCGGCGTCATCGGGCTGGTGGACGCATTCAACAAGTTCGACGCAACGAAGAACGTTCAATTCAGGAGCTACGCGCAGTTCCGCGTCCGGGGGGCGATACTGGACAGCCTGCGCGAGCTGGACTGGAGCCCCCGCGAATTGCGCCGCAAGGGCCGCGCGGTGGAAGAGGCGATCCGCAACTGCACGGCCCGCCTGGGCCGCGCACCCAGCGAGCAGGAAATTGCCGACCAGATGGCGGTGCCGCTGGCGAACTACCAGCAGTTGCTCTCGGAGCTGAAGTCGCTTGAGATCGGCACGCTGCACGCGGAGCGCAACGAGGATTCCGGCGACGAGGAGCTGGCGTACGTTCCCGCGCCCGTTGAAGAAAACCCTTTGTTTATCTGCCTGAAAGGCGAGATGCGCGACCGGCTGCGGCAGGCCATTGAAGGCCTGCCGGAGCGCGAGCGCATGGTGCTGACGCTCTATTACTTCGAAGAGCTGACCATGAAGGAAATCGGGCTGGCGCTTGGTGTGGTGGAATCGCGGGTATCGCAGATACACTCCTCCGCCGTACTCCGCCTGCGGACGGCGCTGGCGGCAGGTGAGCGGAAGGGCTTCCTGCGCAACGACCCACGGCCCAGGCTTGCGCGACGCAATACCCCGGCGGCAGCGTAGGGAGCCGTGCGGCCCGGGCCTCAGGCTTCCCTCCGCCTGCCGGGCCGCTCCTCAGCGGTTTCTAATGTTTTCGGCCAGACACCAAATATTTTCTAAAGGCTTTCTCATCTTCTGCCGATGCAGTCAGTGAGAAGGAGTTCGATGAACATGTGCAGCAATGTTTTGCTTTTCGTGACGCCAAGTTCTGCAGTGCCTGAAACGGATTTCGACGTGCGCTGGGACAAGGTGCAGTCCCTGAAGGCTGCCATTGATTCCGGGAAGTATTGTGTGGACTCGGGCGCTGTAGCGGACAAGATCATCGTCAGCATGATGGAGGCGCGAGCCGATTGTGATTGCCACGTCAAAGCCGGCCTGGGCTAGTCCGCATTCAGGATGGTCGCGAACAGCAGGAGTCCGAGGGTGGTGAAGATGATGTCGTAGCCGGCAAGCATCTGCATCCAGAGCGCGGCCGAGCCTTCGCCCGTGAGGATGGAAGTGGTGGCTTCGACGCTGCCGAGCAGCGCGGGGATGCTGACAGGGAAGAGAACGAGCGGCAGCATGAGTTCGCGATTGCGGGTGCGGAGGCTGAGCGCCGCAAAAAAAGTGCCGTTGACGATCAGCGCCCAGGTGCCAAGCGGCAGCAGCAGCCACAGGAGCCATCCGTTGCCCAGGACGTGCAGGTTGTAAAACACGGCAAACAGCGGGGCCAGCACGATTTCAAGCGCGGTAACGAAGAGGAAGTTGGCGAGCGCCTTCGCGAGGAAAAGCATCGCGGGCGAGGCCGGCGTGAGCCGCAGTGCATCAAGAACGTGATGGCGGGATTCGCGGACCCAGGCCTGGTTCAGCGCGATGACAGTGGCAAAAAGCAGCGCGACCCACAGGATTCCGCCTGCAATCTGGCGCGATTGCGCAGACGTCGGGTCGAAGGCGAAGGAAAACAGGACCACGACCAGCAGCGAGAAGAACAGCATGCCGTTGATGGCGTCGCGGCTGCGCCACTCCAGGCGGAGGTCCTTGCCGAGGTGCGCGAGCAGTTCGCGCAGCATCTGGCTCACGAGTGTTGCTCCATCGGCTTCGCGATGTCGGCGACAGTGGGTTCCTGTCCGGTGTTCGCCCTGATGGCGCGCAGGTATTCCTGCGGCGAAAGAACTATCTGCAGCCCGCGCGCACCTGCGGAGACGCTGACGTGTTCAAACGCCGGCAGCGTGGTGTGGACGAAGACGGGGAAGGGCTTCCGCGCGCCAAGGACCGTCACGCCACCTCGGATGTATCCGGTCAACGGCTCGACTTCTTTCAGCGGGACCAGTTCGGCCTTGCGTGCGCCCGACTGTGTGGCGAGACGTTTGAGCGCGACCTCCATGTCTCCAGGAACCACGGCGAACACGGGTTGTGAGGCATCGATGCGCGTCAGCAGGGTCTTGAAAACGGAGGGCAGGGGCAGGCCAATTTTTTGTGCCACGGAGGCGGCCGTGAGGTCGTCGGGTTCGACCTTGTACGGACGCAGTTCGTAGGCGATGCCGAGCGAGTCGAGGATGCGGGCGGCATTGGTTTTCATGCCGCGGTCAGCTCCCCGCGATGCATGCGCAGGCGAACATCCGGCAAGTGCTTGGCGAGTTCCGGCTGATGGGTGGTGAAGATGATGGTGCGGCCGGCGTCCCGCAACCGCGCCAGCAGGCCGACGACCAGTTCCGCGCCGGGCCGGTCGAGATTGGAAAACGGTTCGTCGAGCAGCAGGAGTTGCGAGCGGGACATCAGCGCGCGGCCCAGCGAGACGCGCTGGCGCATCCCCTGGGAATACTTGCCGACGGGACGGAGCAGCGGCGGCCCTGCAAGGCCGACCTCGGCCAGCGCATCTGCGGCAGCCAGGGTAGCGCCGGGTGGATACATGGCGGCGAAGTAGCGCAGATTTTCTTCCGCGGTCAGTTCCTCGTAGAGCATGGAATCGTGTGCCATGTAGGCGGTGCTCCCGGCAAGCGGCCGGTCCGCTTTTCCCGCGGAAGGCCGGCTGAGGCCGGCGAGGATGTGCAGCAGGGTGGACTTGCCGGCACCGTTTTCGCCGGTAACAAGGTAAGCGCGGCCCCGGGCGAACGTGTGGGTGACGTTGCGCAGGGCGGCGAACTCCCCGAACAGCCTTGAGACGCCTGTGAGGCGCGCGGCTACGGTT
Organism: uncultured Acidobacteriaceae bacterium; assembly: GCA_963848685.1. Taxonomy (GTDB): domain Bacteria; phylum Acidobacteriota; class Terriglobia; order Terriglobales; family Acidobacteriaceae; genus CAWKED01. The sequence goes on from CAWKED010000002.1 coordinate 274,232, forward strand.
TCCTGCATCTGACTAGCGAGTATAGAAGTCGGGCGGCCGCCGGACCTTCCGGTAAGACTAGAGGGAGGAGCACGAAGTATATCGTGCTACGATAGCTCTTATGCGCGGCAATGTCACTGAAATGCCACATTCGAACGGGGAGCACAGGCATGCCTCGGCGGCGGCCGGCTCCATTTTTGGTCATGAGCAATACCGGCGGCTGGCGGAATTCCGGTACGTTCTGCGGAAGTTTCTCCATGCCTCGAAGATTGCAGCCGGCGGCGCCGGCATGCATACGCAGCAATACCAGTTGCTGCAGGCGGTAGCGGGAATGCCGGAGGACATGTCTCCGACGATTGCCGCGGTAGCGCAGCGGCTGTGCCTGCGGCACAACAGCGCGGTCGAGCTGGTCAACCGGACGATTGAGCAGGGGCTGCTGAAAAAGTGCCCGGACCCGATTGATCATCGCCGGCTGCTGCTGCAGATGACGCCGATGGGCGAGCAGGTCCTGGCTTCGCTGGTGGAGTTCCACCTGCGCGAGCTGGAGGAACTTGGCCCCGACCTGATCAAGTCGCTGAAGCGCGTGCTTTCCATGCGGATGGAAGCGCGTGACCACCGTCACAACGTCGAGCACGATGAAGCGGAGCTCGCGGTCCACGCTGCAGGCCATTGATCAACCCGTACCAGACGAATTCGGCTCCTGAGGGTCCCCCGTGGCGGTAACGACGCACAAGCTGCGTGACTTTACGGCAGACTCGCGCATGCTGCTGCTGAGCGCGATCGCGCTTGTGCTGGGCGGGCTGGGCAGCGTGCTGGCGTGGCTGCTGCTGAGCCTGATCAACCTCGCGACGAACGTCTTCTACCTGCACCGCTGGTCGTTTGTGTATCACTCTCCGGGCGATGGCGTGCACAGCTGGCACATGGTTTTTATCCCCGTCATTGGCGGGCTGCTGATTGGCGTGATCGCCCGCTTCGGCTCGGACCAGGTTCGTGGGCATGGCATTCCGGAAGCCCTGGAGGCAATTGTGCTTCGCGGCGCGCGGGTGGATGCGCGGGTGGCGTTTTTCAAGCCGATTGCGACGGCGCTGTCGATTGGTTCCGGCGGCCCGTTTGGCGCGGAAGGCCCGATCATTGTCACGGCCGGCTCCAGCGGGTCGTTGATTGCGCAGCTGTTCCGGTTGTCGGACGCCGAGCGGACGACGCTGATGGTGGCCGGCGCCGCGGCCGGTATAGCGGCAACATTTGCCGCGCCGATGACGGCCGTTTTGCTGGCGGTGGAACTGCTGCTGTTTGAATGGCGGCCGCGGTCGCTGGTGCCGGTTGCGGTGGCGTCCGCCACGGCGAGCGTGACGCGCGCGTTGCTTCTGGCGCCGGGCCCGATATTTCCGATGCCGCTGACGACCACTTTGTTCAGCCTGAGGACCATGGCGGGTGCGCTGATTATCGGGATCGCTGCGGGCCTGCTTTCCGCCGTTGTCAGCCGGTCGATCGCGTGGACAGAAAGCCAGTTCGAGAAAATTCCAATCCACTGGATGTGGTATCCGGCCATTGGCGGCCTGGGCATCGGCATCGGCGGTTACATATACCCGCGCGCGCTGGGTGTCGGCTATGACGTGATTGCGCAGTTCTTTCGCGGCAGCTTTGGCTGGAAGCTGATTGCCGGAATCCTGATCGTGAAGCTGGTGATCTGGGTCTTCTCGCTGGGATCAGGGACGGCGGGCGGCGTATTGGCTCCGCTGCTGATGATTGGCGCGGCACTGGGCGCGGCGATGCTGCATATCCTGCCGCCGATTGATGCCGGCGGGTGGCCGCTGCTGGGCGCGGCCGCCATGCTGAGCGGGTCACTGGGGGCGCCGCTGACTTCCGCCGTCATGGGGATGGAGTTGACCCACAACGGCGGCATGCTGCTGCCGCTGCTGGTGGCCGCGATGACCGCACATGCGGTCACGGTGCTGATCCAGCCGCGCGGCATGCTGACGGAAAGGCTGGCAAAGAGCGGGCACCACCTGATTCGCGAATATGGCGTGGACCCGCTGGAAGTGCTGACGGTACGCGACGTGATGCGCACCAGCGTGCTCGCCATTCCGCCGGATGCCACGAGCCAGGACGCCCAGCGCTGGCTGGAAGCCGGGGGGATGCGCGACACCTATGACGAGGACGGCAAATTCCGGCAGCGGCAGTTGCTTTTTCCGGTGGTGGATGAAACCGGCCAGATGCTGGGCGTGCTGACGCGCAACGATCTGCGCCTGGCAGCGGCAGAGACTGGCGGGGAAACCACATTGCTGCGAGACCGCGCGCGCAAGGGCCGCTCCGTGGATCCTGACAGGACGCTGCGTTCTGTCGCGGAAGACATGGCCGCGACCGGCGTGACCACGCTTCCGGTCGTGACGAGCGACACAGGGCAGATGCTTGGCATCCTGGGCTTTAATGACATGCTGCAGGCGCGCGCCCGCAGTCACAAGCGTGAGTTCGACAGGGAACGCGTTCTGCGGCTGCGCTGGCCGTTTGCCCGGCGCAGAGGCGCCAACGCAGGAGCCACGCTGCTGGCCGACGGCGTCGGGCTGGACGGCCTGGTGGGTGGGCCGGAGGCCGTGGCCGAGGCTGGATCAGGAAACGCCGAGAAGCTCTGACATTTCCTTGTAAAGGAAGCCCTGGCCGGGGCGATACGGCTGCACCCACTTGCCATCGATTACGAACTGCGGAATGGCGCGCTTGCCGACGTTGTCCAGCACTTCTTCAATGGCGCCGGGAGTGTGTTCGACGTCCACTTCACGAAAGGGAATCTTGTGCTCGACGAGGAAGCGCTTGGCTTCGCGGCAGTCGCGGCACCAGGTGGCTGTGTAGACGGTGATTTCCTTGGATTCCGGCATGTTTCTTCGACAATTATTACAACAACTTTCGACGGGCCTTTCGCAATGGCAAACCTGCCAACCCGCAGTATATTCGCACCATGCCGACCCGGAACGTGAGCCTTTCCGCCGGGCTCGACCCTCTTGTCGAGCGGAAAATCAAGAGCGGCAGCTTTGTCATTTTCTACCGGAAACTGCGCGCCGGTGTCGTAGTGGTCCGCATCCTGCACGAGCAGATGCAACCGGAACGGCACCCTGGCCGGTAACTACTGCTCGTGGTAATTCCGCAACAGGCCGCCGTCGACGACATAGGTGCTGCCTGTCATGTAGCCGGCTTCGTCTCCGGCCAGGAAGGCGACCAATCCCGCAACGTCGTCAATGGTGCCCATACGGCCGAGCGGGATGTTCCTGAGCAGCGCGTCGAGTTCCGGCTTGTTCTGCATCAGGCTCGCGTTGATCGGGGTCTGGATTGCTCCCGGCGCGACGTTGTTGATAAGGATGCCGAGCGGCGCGAGTTCCACGCACAGGTCCCGCGTCATCATGCGCATGCCTCCCTTGGACATGCAGTAGCTGGCGAAGTGCGGGAAGGCCATGTCTTCGTGCACGGAACTGATGTTGATGATGCGGCCGGGTTTGCCGGCGGCTTTGAGTTTTTGGACGAACGCCTGGGTGAGAAAGAATGCGCCGCGCAGGTTGACGCTCATGACGAGGTCGAAGTCTTTCTCTGTGACTTCCCAGAAAGGCGCGCCTTTTTCAACGCCGGCGTTGTTGACCAGAATGTCGGCGCTGCCGAAGCTGGACCAGGCCTGCTCGACGAGCGTGCGCGTCTGGGCGGGGTCGGTGACGTCTGCCTGGACGACGATGGCCTTGCCGCCGGCCTTCGCTATGGTGTCGCGCGTCTGGTCCGCTCCCTGGTCGCTGCCGTTGTAATCAACGACGAGGTTGGCGCCTTCTTTTGCCAGTCGTATTGCGATACCCTGGCCGATTCCGGAGCCGGAGCCGGTGACGATGGCGGTCTTGCCCTGTAACGACATATTGTTTCCTGGTTCCTTCCGCGTGCGATGTGGTGAATGTGATGCGGATTTCAGCGGGCGCAGTTCCTGAGTCCCAAACGGCGCGAATTGCGTCCAATTTCTTGATATTGTCAGACAAGTAGCGTTGTCCCTTGCGGTGTTTCCTGTCAACCTAAGCAGCTCTTATCCAGCGGGAGTTCCTGAAATATGTGGATAGTCAGGCTGGCGCTCAGGCGGCCGTATACCTTTGCCGTTCTCGCCATCTTGATTCTGATTGCGGGCGTGGGTGTCATCATCACGACGCCGACCGATATTTTTCCAAACATTGATATTCCGGTCGTCAGCGTCATCTGGAACTACACGGGCTTTGCGCCGGAACAGATGTGTTCTCGCATCGTCACGCTGACCGAGCGGTCGCTGACGACTACGGTCAACGATATTGAACACATCGAGAGCCAGTGCCTGAACGGCATTGCAGTCACGAAGATCTACTTTCAGCCGAAGGCCAAGGTGCCGACGGCTGTGGCACAGGTGACGGCGATCTCGCAGACGCAGTTGCGCCAGTTGCCGCAGGGCACAACTCCGCCGCTCATCATCCAGTACAGCGCTTCCAGCGTGCCGATTATCCAGCTTGCGCTGAGCGGCCAGGGCCTTACGGAACAGCAACTGAACGATTTCGGTCTGAACTTTGTCCGCACGCAGCTTGTCACCGTGGACGGCGCCGCTATTCCGTATCCCTACGGTGGCAAACAGCGCCAGGTGCAGGTGGATTTGAACATTCGCGCGTTGCAGGCCAAGGGCCTGAGCCCGCAGGACGTGGTGAACACGCTCGGCAACCAGAACCTGATCCTGCCGTCCGGCACGACGAAGATTGGCTCGTACGAATACACGGTGGAGTCGAATTCCAGCCCGCAGACCATACAGGCGCTGAACGACCTGCCAATCAAGACAGTCAATGGCGCGACGATTTACATCCACGATGTTGCGAATGTCCGCGACGGCTTTCCGCCGCAGACAAACATTGTGCGCGTCGATGGCCAGCGCGCCACCTTGCTGACAATCCAGAAGGCGGGCGATGCTTCCACGCTGAACGTGATTGACGACGTGCGCGCCATGCTGCCGCAGATCAAGGCGCAACTGCCGGCGAACCTGGTCATCCACCCGCTTTCTGACCAGGGAATTTTCGTGCGCGCCTCGATTTCCGGCGTGGTCCGTGAAGCGACAATCGCGGCCGTGCTGACCGGGCTGATGATTTTGCTGTTTCTGGGGAGCTGGCGCTCGACGGTGATTATTGCGGTTTCGATTCCGCTGTCGATCCTGTGTTCGCTCATTCTGCTGTCGCTGCTCGGCGAGACGATCAACATCATGACGCTGGGCGGGCTGGCGCTTGCGGTCGGCATCCTGGTGGATGACGCGACGGTTGAGATTGAAAACATCAACCGCAATCTCGAACTGGGCAAGGAAATCGAGCAGGCCATTCTGGACGGCGCGGCGCAAATCGCCGTGCCGGCATTCGTCTCGACGCTGTCCATCTGCATCGTGTTTGTGCCGATGTTCGCCCTGAAGGGCGTCGCGCGCTATTTGTTTGTCCCGCTGGCGGAGGCTGTTGTCTTTGCCATGATGGCGAGCTACCTGCTCTCGCGCACGGTCGTGCCGACGATGGCGAAGTATCTGTTGAAGGAACACGATCCGCAGCAGGAGGAAAAAAAGAAGAAGAGCCGCAACCCGTTCACGCGGTTCCAGCTGGCATTTGAACGGTTCTTCGCGAAGTTCCGGGCTGGTTATCATTCGCTGCTGGAAATTGCGGTGGAACACGCGCTTATTTTCGGCATCGTGTTTATCGGCCTCTGCGCGCTGACCGCAGTGGTCATTTATCCGTGGCTCGGGCAGGATTTCTTCCCGAGCGTGGACAGCGGGCAGTTCAAGCTGCACCTGCGAGCGCCGACCGGAACGCGCATTGAAGACACGGCGAGGCTGTGCGACCAGGTGGACCAGGTTGTGCGCCAGCACATACCCGCCAAGGAACTTGTAACCATCATTGACAACATAGGTGTGCCGTATTCCGGCTTGAACCTGTCGTATTCGAACACGGCGGTGATTGGGCCAAGTGACGCCGACGTCCAGGTGCAGCTCACGGAAAAACACGGCGACACCAACGAGTACCTGGAGTCCTTGCGCGCTGACCTGGAGCGGCGTTTCCCGGGCGTGCTGTTCTACTCGCTGCCGGTTGACATCGTGACCCAGATTCTCAATTTCGGTTTGCCCGCGCCGGTGGATGTCCAGGTGATCGGCAACAATCTTGAAGGAAACCGCGTCCTCGCGGACAAGCTGCTGAACGATATCCGCAGTGTTCCGGGGACCGCGGACCTGCGGATTCAGCAGCCATTCAACTATCCCGAGCTGAAGGTGAATGTAGACCGCACCAAGGCGCAGCTCGTCGGGCTGAATGATCGCGACATCTCGCAGAGTCTGCTCGTGGCCCTGTCAGGCAGCTTCCAGACTTCGCCGACATTTTTTCTCGACCCGAAGAACGGCGTCAGCTACAACATCGCCGCGCAGACGCCGCAATACGAGATGGACACGCTGCAGGACCTGAACAATATTCCGCTGACGGCAAGCGGCGGCGGGGTCCAACAGCAACTTCTGTCCAACGTCGCGTCCATCAGCCGCACGGCCGAAATGGGAACGGTTTCGCACTACAACATTGCGCCGGTGCTGGACATCTACGGCAACGTGAACAACACGGACCTCGGCTCGATTGCGAAGCAGGTAGACAAGATCGTTGAGCGGCGGAAGGACGAGATACCTCGCGGTTCGCGGGTGGTGGTGCGCGGCCAGGTGCAGACGATGCGGTCATCGTTTACCGGGCTGCTGGTCGGCCTGTTGTTCTCCGTCATTCTGGTTTACATGCTCATCGTGGTGAATTTCCAGAGCTGGCTCGATCCTTTCATCATTATTTCCGCGCTGCCGGCTGCGCTTGCAGGCATTGTGTGGTTCCTGTTTCTGACGCACACACGCATCAGCGTGCCCGCGCTGACCGGCGCGATCATGTGCATGGGCGTAGCGACGGCGAACAGCATCCTGGTGGTCAGCTTTGCGCGGGAGCAGATGGAAGCGCAGCTGTCTCCGCGCGAAGCCGCAATTTCCGCGGGTTTCACCCGTTTCCGCCCCGTGCTGATGACGGCGCTGGCGATGATTATCGGCATGATGCCGATGGCGCTCGGCCTGGGTGAAGGCGGCGAACAGAACGCGCCGCTGGGGCGCGCGGTCATTGGAGGGCTGCTGCTGGCGACGGTGTCCACCCTGTTCTTCGTGCCATCCATCTTTGCGATGGTGCATACGCATCTTGAAAAGCGGCGCAAGAAAGAAGACCTGAGCGGCGTGGCAGCAACATGAGCGAGCAAGGGAGAGCGATGAGCGAGGAGCAACAGCACGGCCGGCATAACGGCGAGCAAGGCAAGCAGGACCACCCGTGGGGCGAGCTGAACGAGCATTACCACGGCGAGGGCCCGCTGCCGAAAGCCAGGCCGGTGCGTCGCCGCACGCTATGGACGATCGTCATCGTGGTCGTGCTGGTGGCCGCGATCATCTTGATCTGGGGAATCGTTTCCCGCAGGCGGCACAACGACAAGCTGAAGACCGATACGGCTGCAATTGCGGCGCCCACGGTTACAGTTACGCACCCGCAGCCGTCGGCGCCCGCGCAGGAAATCGTGCTGCCATCGAACATCCAGGCGTTCATGGACGCGCCCATCTACGCCCGCACGAGTGGCTACGTGAAGAGCTGGTTTTTCGATATCGGTTCCCATGTGAAGCGCGGCCAGTTGATGGCTGTCATCGAATCTCCTGAAGTTGACCAGCAACTTTCCCAGGCCAAAGCGGACCTGCAGACAACGCTCGCCAACGCGCACCTTGCGAACGTCACGGCGACGCGCTACGTGGATTTGCTGAAATCGGATTCGGTTTCCAAGCAGGACACAGACAATGCCGTGCAGAATGCGGCGGCGCAGAATTCCAACGTGAAAGCGCAACAGGCCAACGTGGACCGCCTGCAGCAGCTTGTGGATTTCGAAAAAGTGCGCGCGCCTTTCGACGGCATTGTGACACAGCGCAACACCGACGTTGGCCAGCTTATAAATGCGGGCAACGGAGGCTCCGCTCAAGAGCTGTTCCACGAGCAGGACATTCACAGGCTGCGCGTCTTTATCAGCGTGCCGCAGACATATGCGCTGGATGCGCGCCCCGGCCTGCCCGCTTACATCACGCTCGATGAGTACCCGCAGCAGAAGTTCTGGGGAGTGGTCGTGCGCACGGCGAACTCGATTGATGTGGCGAGCCGCACGCTGAACGTCGAAGTGGATCTGGACAATCCCAAGGGCACGCTGCTCGCCGGCGCGTATGCCGCGGTGCATCTGCCCGTACACTCCGCGCAGAACACGTATGTGATTCCTGTAAGCGCGCTGATGTTCCGGTCAGAAGGCCTGCGCGTTGCGACGGTGATTGACGACAGCCGCAGCAATCAGGAGCCGAACAGGGGCGAAAAATCTGACGGCGACAACAATGGCAGGAACAACGAGAACCAGGGCACGCCGGGCAAGGTGAAGATGGTTCCGATAGTGCCGGGCCGCGATTTCGGCACGCAGATTGAAGTCATCAGCGGGCTGAAGCCATCCGACCAGGTGATTACAAACCCGCCGGATTCCGCGGTGGACGGCGGAGCTGTGCGGATTGTGCAGCCGGCGAACGCGCCGAACGGCTCGCCACAGCAGGGCAACGGTGGCGGCCAGGGCAAACAGGGCGGCGCAGCGGACTCCGGGCAGGAGAAGGGCGCGGGGCTGCAGGGTACGCGAGCGAACACGGGGAATTCGCAAGGCACGCAACAGGGCCAGGGAAGCGGCCAGCAGGGGCAGCAGCACTAATGCAACGGTGGCGGTTACAAATAGTCGCGGCGACGGCGGCATGCGCGATGGCGGGCTGCTCCGTCGGGCCGAAATATGTTCGGCCGTCGGCGGTGCCTCAGGCGGCGAAGATTCCGCCGATCTACCAGGAAACTCCGCCGCCGCCCGCTGGATGGCTGCCCGTTCAGCCCGCGGAAAACCAGCTTCGCGGCAAGTGGTGGACGATCTTCAAGGACGAAGAACTGAACAAGCTTGAAGACCAGGTCGACGTAAACAACCAGAACCTGGCGCAGGCAGAAGCAAATTATCGCTCCGCGCTGGACCAGGCGAAGGTGGCGCGGTCGTACCTGTTCCCAACGATTAATGCCGGACCGCAGGCGCTTCGCGAAAAGGAGTCGCAACACCGGCCGTTTGTGAACAGCACGACCGTCGCCGGACAACCGGTGCCGGAATTCACCGAAAACGATTTTGTCCTCTCCGGCGGATTTAATTACGAAGTTGACGCCTGGGGGCGCATCCGGCATCAGGTGGCCGAGGCGCGCGAACAAGCGCAGGCTTCCGCCGCGGACCTGGCGACGATCAATCTGAGCGTGCATTCGCAACTGGCTTTGGATTATTTCCAGATGCGCGGGCTGGACTCGCAGGCGGCGCTGCTGGATTCCACGGTAAAAGCTTATGAGCGGTCGCTGGAACTGACGCTGAACCGCTTCCATGGTGGCGTTGCGACGGAGCTTGACGTTGCGCAGGCTCGGACGCAATTAGAGACGACGCGCAACGCACTGATTGATGTAGGAATTCAGCGCGCCGCGCTGGAGCACGCCATCGCGACACTGATCGGCCAGACAGCGAGTACGGTCACGATTGCGCCGGCGGTTTTCGTGAATCCGCCGCCGATCGTTCCGCCGGGCATGCCTTCGCAACTGGTGGAAAGGCGCCCGGATGTTGCCGCGCAGGAGCGGCTGGTCGCGGCGGCCAACGAGAACATCGGCATTCAGCGTGCCGCGTATTTTCCGACGATTACGCTGATCGCGAACGGCGGTTTTGAGAGCACGCGGCTGGGCAATTTGATTCAGGGACCGAGCTCGCTATGGTCGTTCGGGGCGACGGCGATCGAAACAATTTTCGACGCGGGGCGCCGGCACGCGCTGAACGATCAGGCCAGAGCGCAGTACGACGCGGAGGTGGCGTTGTACCGGCAGACGACGCTGACGGCTTTCCAGCAGGTTGAGGACAATCTTGCCGCGGTGCGGATTCTCCAGCAGGAGCAGACGGTGGAGGAATCTGCCGTGGCCGCTTCGCAGCGCTATCTGGAATTAGCCGTCAACCGCTACAAGGGTGGCCTGGGAACGTATCTCGACGTCATTACCGCGCAGGCTGCAGTGCTGACCGCGCAGCGCACGGCGACGGACGTGATGACTCGGCATTACATGTCCACGGTGAACCTGGTGATGGCGCTGGGCGGAGGGTGGGAGCGGGCGCAGGATTTGCCGAAGCTTTAGCGCTAAGGCCTCTTGTTGTCAAAGGGCAGATTCCGGAAATGACAGTGTTTTTCGTTGGCGGGCTGTTATAGCTGCAACTTTGTGAGAGCCTCGCACGCGCGGTCCAAATCACTCTGCGTCTTGCCGAAGCAGAAGCGCAGCAGGTTCTCGCCTTCCGGCGCGCCGGGCCGATAGAACGCAGAGCCTGGCACGCTCGCCACGCCGGTCTCCTTCAGCAGCCAGCGTGCTTTTTTCTTTGCATCCGCTCCGGGAAGCGCAGTTGAATCCGCCAGCACGTAATACGCGCCGCCGGGAATGCTTGGCGTCATGCCAGCAGCGTTGAGCGCGTTGCACAACTGGTCGCGTTTGCGCTGGTGGTCGGCGGCGAGTTCCGTATAGAAACTTTGCGGCAGCTCGTTCAGCCCCGCAGCGCAGGCAAACTGGAACGGCGACGGCGCGCAGATGTAGGTCAGGTCGCTGAAGTAGCCCATCGCGCCGGTCCAGCGCGCGGCCGCCGCAAGGTAACCGACGCGCCAGCCCGTGATGGAGTACGTCTTCGAAAAGCCGCTGATGGTGACGGTGCGTTCGCGCATGCCGGGCAGTGTCGCCATGCTTACGTGTTCGCGGCCGTCGTAAAGAAAGTATTCGTAAATCTCGTCGGTCAGCACGAACAGGTCGCGGTCGCGGGCGATTTCGGCAAGGAATCCCAGTTCATCGCGCGAGAAGACTTTGCCAGCCGGATTCGACGGCGTGTTGATGACGATGGCGCGCGTCCTGGAGGTCAGGGCAGCGGAGAGCGCTTCGCGGTCCAGCGCGAATTCTGCGCCGCGCAGCGCGACGGACACGGGAACCATTCCGGCGGCGCGCAGCGTGTTGAGGTGGTAGCCGTAAAAGGGCTCGAACAGCAGAACTTCGTCACCGGGATTGAGCAGCGCCATCATGGCGGAGTAGAACGCTCCGGTGGCGCCCGCGCTGACCAGGATTTCGCTCTGCGGGTCAACCTCGAGCTTGTTATAGGCGGCGAGCTTGCGCGCGATGGCTTCGCGCAGCGGCTCGATGCCATCGAGGCGGGTGTAGATGTTGTGGCCGGCGTCCATGGCGCGCCTCGCCGCTTCGATGACGAGCGGCGGGACGGGCGTGTCGCAGACTCCCTGCGCCAGGTTCACGCCGTTAACTGCGGCGCATTCCACCGTCATGGCGCGGATTTCCGACTGAACGACTTCCGGAGACAGATTGCTGAGAGCGAGGCGCGATGGTGATGCCGTGGAAACAGGTGTCATGCTGCCGTTCAGGATACGCCCGCTGTGCTACTTTCGGCAGTGGGCATGGCGTTCAACGACTTACGAGAGTGGATCAAGGCGCTGGACCGCGCGGGCGAACTGAAGCATGTGCGTGCCAGCCTGGACCCGGTGCTGGAGATTCCGGAGATTGCTGACCGCGCGGTGAAAGCCGGCGGCCCGGCGCTGCTGTTCGAGAACGTGAAAGGCCATCCTGGCGCGCGCGTTCTGATGAACCAGTTCGGTTCCGAGCGGCGCATGAAAATGGCGCTGGGCGTGGACTCTCTGGATGATGTCGCTTCGCGCATTGAGACGTTGCTGAACCTGAAAGCGCCGGAAGGCCTGCTTGGCAAGATGAAGATGCTGCCGCAGCTAGCCGAGATGGGGCGGTTTTTTCCAAAGACGGTCAGCGCAAAGGACGCGCCGTGCAAGCAGGTGATTCTGCGCGAGAACTTCTCGCTGGCAGATTTTCCCATCCTCCAGACATGGCCGGGAGACGCGGGGAAATTCATCACGCTGCCATGCGTGGTTACGCGCGACCCGGCGAGTGGCAAACGCAACATGGGAATGTATCGCATGCAGGTGTACGACGGCCAGACGACAGGCATGCACTGGCAGCGGCAGAAGGTTGCGGCCGAGCACTATCGTCAGCGGCTGCGCGCGGCGGCAGGTGACAGGGCAGATTCCGGCGTTCGCATGATGGCCGAGACAGGCGGCGGCTCTGCATTGAGCGATGCTGCGCGCGAGCACCTGCGCGCGACGGGGAACACGCGCATGGAAGTTGCCGTTGCCCTGGGCTGCGACCCGGCGACGACGTTCAGCGCGATTGTGCCGGCGCCACCGGAAGTTGAGGAGTTCGTCATCTCCGGATTTCTGCGGCAGTCTCCGCTTGAGCTGGTGAAGTGCGAGACGGTGGACCTGGAAGTTCCGGCTCACGCGGAAATTATTCTTGAGGGCTACGTGCAGCTCGATGAGCTGCGTACGGAAGGCCCCTTCGGCGACCACACCGGCTTTTACACCGCGGCGGATGAATATCCGGTGTTTCACATTACGTGCATCACGCACCGCAAAGATCCGGTGTACAGCGCGACGATTGTCGGCAAGCCTCCGATGGAAGACGCGTACATGGGCAAGGCTGTGGAGCGGATTTTTCTGCCGCTGATGCGGCTGACGCTGCCGGAGATTGTGGACATCAACCTGCCGCCGGAAGGCCAGTTCCACAACCTGATGATCGTCAGCATTCGCAAGAGCTACGCGGGCCACGCGCGCAAGGTCATGCACGGCATCTGGTCGCTGGGCCAGGCGATGTTCACGAAGTGCGTGATCGTGGTGGATGAGGACTGCGACGTGCAGGACATTCGTGACGTCGTGCTGCGAGTGACGAACAACATTGATCCGGAGCGGGACATTCAGTTCACTTTGGGACCCGTGGATTCGCTCGACCACTCCAGCCGCCTGCCGAATTTCGGGAGCAAGATGGGTATAGATGCGACGCGGAAGTGGGCCGCGGAGGGCTTTACGCGGGAGTGGCCGGAAGAACTGCGCATGCCGGACGAGGTGAAGCGGCGGATGGAGAAGGTGTGGCGGGAGATCGCCGAGAAGTGAGTTGACTGCGTATGGTTTTCGAACATGTTTCGCGCAGAGCTGCATTTGAGAGCGGGCAGGACTTTGCACGTTATAGAAAAGCCGGCGGCCCGCGTCAGAATGTGCTGCCGGATTTTTTGATAGGTGCGCATGCGACCTTTCAAGCAGAGCAATTGCTTACCAGGGACCGCGGATTCTATCGCGAATATTTCCGCGGGCTGCGGGTAACTGGCCCTGAATGCATGTCGGCGGGTGGAAACCTTCTCCTCGAGTGCACCCGCTACACATGGAGTGTGCAGTAAACTGTCTCCATGTCCGTATTGAAAAACACGGCCGCCATCGTCAAGGGCATGTCCATCACGTTTGGGGAGATGTTCAAGCCGACCGAGGTGGAGAACTATCCGGACGGGCCGGGGCCGAACAAGGGCGCGCGTTTTGAGCAGCGCTTTCGCGGGCAGCATGTTCTGCAGCGGGACGAGAACGGCCTGGAGAAATGCGTAGCGTGCTTCCTGTGCGCGGCGGCGTGCCCTTCGAACTGCATTTACATTGAAGCGGCGGAGAACACCGAAGTCGAGCGCATCTCGAGCGCCGAGCGCTACGCGAAGGTCTACAACATTGATTACAACCGCTGCATTTTCTGCGGCTATTGCGTGGAAGCCTGCCCGACTGACGCAATCACGCATGGCCACGGTTTTGAGCTCGCGACCATCAACGCGACGACGCTGATCATGCGCAAGGAAGACATGCTTGTGCCGCTGCCCGGGAAAGCACTTCCGGACACTCCGGCGGCAGCCACGGCAGACCACGCCACGGTTTAGCGGCCACAAGCGCTGTCGCGGAAGTTACTTCGAAAAGATCTGGTTATCGTCCCCGCGCTCTTCATCCAGGCCTTTGCGCGCCGCCTTGTCGGCCTCGATATTCAGCCGCTGGTCGGGGGTCTTGCCGAGGTTGATGTCGCCGGCGCCCTTTGGCTCCGGTGCTCCAGCTTCTCCTGTTCCTTCCGGGGTAACGTCTTCGCGGTCTACGCTCATGGTTGGCCTCTCTCCTGTCACAAAAAAATGTCTCTAAAAGCGAGCACCAGCTTAGCAGAGTCACATCACCGGGAAGCGGCGGGACCGGACCGCCCGGTATGCGATGCACTGAAACATAGATGGCTTGCGCGGCGGGGCGGGACCGAAGGGTCACGCTATCCTTGTAGTAACGATGGCTGATTTTCTTTCACAGGTGCGCGAGCGGGTTGTCGTGTATGACGGCGCGACCGGCACAAATATTCAGAAGCACAACCTGGGACCGGACGATTTCTGGGGCAAGGAAGGCTGCAACGAACTGCTTGTTCTGAGCCGGCCGGACGTTGTGCGCCAGTTGCACGCCAGTTTTTTTGAAGTCGGTGCCGACATTGTTGAGACGGACACGTTCGGTTCGACCAGCATTGTCCTGGCTGAATATGACCTGCAGGACAAAGTTCGCGAGTTGAACGTCGCGGCGGTAAAGCTGGCAAAGGAAGTGGCGGCGGATTTCTCGACGCCGGAGCGGCCGCGGTTTGTCGCTGGTTCCATTGGGCCGACGACGAAGCTGCCATCGCTTGGCCATATCACCTACGACGCCATGGCGGCGGCGTTCCGGGAGCAGATGGACGCGCTGCTGGAAGCGGGCGTGGATGTTCTGCTGATTGAGACGAGCCAGGACCTGCTGCAGGCCAAGATTGCGCTGGCCGCGGCGGAGGATTCCATGCGTGCCGCGGGACGGCGCGTTCCGGTGCAGATGCAGGTCACGCTGGAAGCGACGGGCACGATGCTGCTGGGTTCAGAAATTGGCGCGGCGCTGGCTTCGCTCGAATGCTTTCGGCCGGACCTGATTGGCCTGAACTGCGCGACCGGCCCGGCAGAGATGAACGACGCGGTGCGCTTTCTTTGTCAGAATTCGCGCGCGCCCGTCAGCGTGTTGCCCAACGCCGGGCTGCCGCAGAACGTCGGCGGCCACGCCGTGTACACGCTGACCCCGGACGCGCTGGCGGACGCGCACTATCGCTTTGTAACGGAGTACGGCGTCCGCGTGGTTGGCGGATGCTGCGGCACCACTCCGGAACACATTCGTGCCGTAGTAGAGCGGGTGCAGAATGCAACACCGGCCGCACGCCATCCGCAGATGCAGTCCGTTGCGGCGAGCGCTTACTCCGCCGTGCCGCTGGAGATTGATGGCCAGCCTGTCGTTGTTGCGGAAGAGATGAACACGACGACACGCATGGAGCATTTCCGCAACATGGTGCGCGGTGGGGATTACGACGGCATCCTGACGATGGCCAAGCGGCTGATCGCGGAAGGCAGCCAGATGCTCGACCTGTGCTGCGCGATTGTTGGCGAGGACGAGAAGGGCTACATGAACTCGATCCTCGAGAAGATTGCGACGCGCGTTCCCGCGCCTATCGTGGTCGATTCAACCGAGGCGGACGTGATTGAGGAGGCGCTGAAGCGCATTCCCGGCAAGCCGGTGATTAACTCCATCAACCTCGAAGACGGCGAAAAGCGCACGTCGCAGGTCCTGCCAATGGCGCGGCGTTACGGCGCGGCCGTGGTTGCGCTGACGATTGATGAAGAAGGCATGGCGCTGACCGCGGACAGGAAGGTCGCGATTGCGAAACGCATCTACAAGCTGGCGACGGAGAAGTACGGGCTCGACGGTCGCGACCTGATTTTTGACGCGCTGACGTTGCCGATTTCAACCGGCCAGGAAGACTACCGCACGGCCGGCATGGAAACGCTGGAGGCGGTGCGGCGCATCAAGGAAGAACTGCCGGAGGCGAAGACGATTCTCGGCGTGTCGAACATCAGTTTTGGATTGAACACGTATGCGCGCCGGGTACTGAATTCCGTTTTCCTGAAAGAAGCTGTAGACCGCGGCCTGGATTGCGCCATCGTCAACTACTCGAAGATTTACCCGCTGTACAAGATTCCCGAGCAGGAAGTGGAGCTGGCGCGCGCGCTGATTTTCCGCACCGGCGAAGGCGACCCGCTGCAGAACTACATGGCTGCTTTCGGCGGCAAGTCGATGGCGACAGCGGACGAAGCAGAAGCTGACGCCACGGCGTTGTTGCCGGTGGAAGACAAGCTGAAGCACATGATCATCCATGGCGAGCGCCAGGTCGGCCACAAGAACTCGCCCGAGTCGCTTGAACAAACACTGAGCACTGCGCTTGAAACCTATTCGCCACTGGATTTGATCAATACCGTTCTGCTCGATGGCATGAAGACGGTCGGCGAACTGTTTGGCGCGCGCAAGATGCAGCTGCCTTCGGTGCTGGATTCCGCGGCGGTGATGAAAGCGGCAGTCGCATATCTCGAGCCGAAGATGGAAAAGATTGAAGGTTCGCAGAAGGGAACGATTGTTCTGGCTACGGTGAAGGGCGACGTTCACGACATCGGCAAGAACCTTGTGGACATAATTCTTTCCAACAACGGGTACAAGGTGGTGAACCTGGGCATCAAGCAGCCGGGCGATGTCATCATCGCCGCCGCCAGGGAGCACAAGGCGGACGCGATCGGACTGAGCGGGCTGCTGGTCAAGTCCACTCTGGAGATGAAGTACGTTATCCAGGATTTAGAGCGGATGCAGTTACAGATTCCCGTAATCTGCGGCGGGGCCGCGCTGACGCGCAAGTATGTTGAAAGCGACCTGCGCAAGGAGTATTCGAGCGCCGTGTATTACGCGGAGGACGCGTTTGCGGGATTGCATGTCATGACGGACCTGACGGACGCCGACGAAAGCGTTCGCGATGCACGTCTGCGCGAAGGCGCGACGCGACAGGAGCGCACAGCCGCCGTGGCCGCGGCGCAGGATGCAGCGGCGGAACGCGCCGCAGCGCCGGAAGCTCCGGCCGTCCGCTCGCAGGTTGTGCAGGACGCAGAGCGCATTCCGCAGGCGCCGTTCTTTGGACCGCGGACGTACAAGGATTTCCCCCTCGACGAAGTGTTTCGCTACATCAATCCCACGGCGCTGTTCAAGAACCAGTGGCAGCTCAAGACTGCGAGTGCGACCGACTACGCGCGGCTTGTCAGCGAGAAATACCAGCCGATTCTTGCCGGGCTGCAGCAGGAAGTGAAAGCCAACGACTGGTTCCACCCGAAGGCCGTATGGGGCTGGTGGCCGGCACAGGCGCTTGGCAACGACGTGTTGATCTACCGGCCGGGCACGGAGACCAACGCGAAGCCGGACGTGCTGGAGACCATCACGTTCCCACGCCAGAAAGACGGCCGCAGGCTTTCCATTGCGGATTTCTTTTCGCCGCGCGACAGCGGCCGCATGGACGTGATCGGCTTCTCGATCGTCACGGTCGGTCAGCGCGCGAGCGAGGTCACGAAGCAGATGTTCGATGCGGGCGAGTTCACGCGCTATCTCTACCTGCACGGTTTGAGTGTTGAAACTGCCGAAGCGCTGGCCGAGCTGGTGCACGTCCGCATGCGTCAGGAACTCGACATAGCGCAGGCGGATGCGCCGGAAATTCGCGACCTGTTCCACCAGAAGTACCAGGGTTCGCGATTCTCGTTCGGTTATCCGGCGTGTCCGAATCTTGAGGACCAGACTGTCATTTTCCGGCTGCTCAAGCCGGAAGAGTCGATCGGCGTCCACCTGACGGAAGGCTTCCACCTGGAACCGGAACAGAGCACGAACGCGATTGTCGTGCATCACCCACAAGCGAAATACTTTGTCGTATGAGGCGGTTGCATTATGCTTAGCATCGTGAACTCCCAGGCCTCGATTTTGCACGTGTGTCCCCGGGAGTATCTGCGTCCGCTGCGTGACCAGGTACTGAAAGTTTCGGGATATAAAGTCGACTCCGTAGGCAGCGTTACGGAGGCGTTCCAGCATTTCTGGCGTAATCACTACAACCTGATCCTGATTGATGTGGAAGACGAGAAGCAGGCGCGGGACGCGGAGAAGTTCTGTTCCGAGGTGAAAAAAAGCCAGCCGGAGCAGAGCGTTGCGTTCGCCTGCAACTGGCGTGTTTCCGTGCACAGCGATTGCCCGGATGACGTGATCCGCACGGAGTTCAATCCGGAAGCATTCGTCTCCGGCGTTCGCCAGATTCTCCCGCCGTCCTAGAAAATTTACGCTGGAGTTCGCGGGCGCCTTGGCATCGTGGCGCGCACTGCGGCAAGCGACGCGGCGCGCATGGGACGTTCATGCAGCAGCAACTCCGTGGCCTGCACGCGGCGGTCGGCATGGAACCACCGCTGCACTGCGCCGTTGGCCAGAGTGTTGCAGAGCGCCAGCAGAGACATGCCGTGGTGGTGGGCCATCCACGAACGCACGATGCCTGGCTGCGGCAGTCTGGCGGCTGATGGCGGCGGCATGTGGGCGCGGTCTTCCGTCCCGGGCGCGTAGTCCGCAGCTTCATACAGGCCGTAATCGCTCAGCCATCCGGACGCGATCATGCGCTCGATGTTGCGATTGGCGGCGGCCGGATCGTGTTGCAGTGCGAGACACGATGCATATGGCGCGATCACGGGCCCGCCGTCGGTAGCGTTGGCGCTGGAGGCGATCTCTGCCAGCCCGAACGCGTGGTACTGGTAGTGTCCGGCGACATCGCGTGCGTCGCAGGCCGACTCCGAAATTCCCCACGGGATGCGCAGCCGGGCGACGTGCGATTGCTGCGCGGCGACGACCGCCAGCTCCGTGCGCGCGAGCATGCTGCCGCGAAAGCTTCGCATCCACAGGCCGGGCATAAGGTATTCGAACATCGTGCCGGTCCAGGAGATGAGCAGCGGAGTTTCGCCGGCGAAGGTGTGGACTCGACCCAGCCGGAACCAGGTGCTCTGCGGAATGTCTCCCTTGGCGATGGCGAGAAAGGTCGCGGTGCGGGCCTCTGAAGCAAGCAGGTCGTAGCATGCGTCTTCCAGGCGCTGCTCGTCGACGTTATAGGCGATGCTCAGCAGGCCGCGGGCGGGATTGTGCAGCAGTGAGAAGTCCATGTCGCAGGCCAGCCGCTCGCAGGCAGCCGCGATTTCCGCGAGCGAGTCGTTGAGCTCGGCCAGCCGGCCCCGCGCCGCAGGGAGCAGCTGGCGAAGCTTTTCCGCCTGGATGTTCAGCTCCGGCGAAGACTCGAACCGTGCCGGAGCCGTATGCAGTTTGGCCTCAAGCTGATCGATATATGCATCGCCGGCGGCGGGCGTCAGGGGCAGTTGCGGGGCGGGTTCCAGCGCATTGCGCAGGGCGGCGAATTCCGGCAGCAGCCAGGGCGCGTGGCCGCGGGTCATCTCTGCGATGGCGTGCAGACGGGCCGCGATGGCGGGATGAAGTTGCTGCATGAATTCCGGCGTCTGCATGACCGCGAACGTAACCAGGCTGTTGATTCGCCCGCTCTCATCGCCGCCGCGGGACGCGAGTGGCGCCAGGCCTTGCCCGGGGGTGTCTTCTTTCAGGTAAAGGCGAAAATGGTCCAGCAAGCCGGCATGCATCGGATCGCGGAAGAGCGGCGTCCGCCGCAATTCCAGGCAGTGATGGCGCAGGGTCCACAAGCTGGCCATCAGGTTGCCGTTGTCCACGCTGGAGATGATGCGCGGCGTCAGCGCGTTCAGCGTGTCGGTTTCATACCAGTTCAGCAGATGGCCGTGGTGGCGTTCCATGCGCGTCAGCGTCCGGGTCGTGTTGGCGGACAACGCGGCGAATTCCGGCAGCGTGAGGTAACCAAACTCCAGGGCGACCTGGCGCGCATTCAACAGCAGGCCAATGTTTGTCGGCGAGACGCGCGCGGCGACTTTCCAGTTTGTTTCCTCGACGTTGTCGGGGATGAGCCAGTTGTGTTCTGCGGTGGAGAAGTCGGCGAAGTAACGCCACGTTCGCAGCGTGAGTTCGCGCAGCATGTCGCGTTGGGTGGCGGAGATGCGCTGCTCGGGCTCGCCGGGCGCGCGGTTCAGCCAGCCGGTAAGCGGGCGCGCCGCTCCCCAGACAAGCAGAACAGGCACCGCAAAGGGAAGCGCATAGGGCTGCAGGAAGGCAAGCAGGACGCCGGTGACGAGCGAGAACAAAGGCAACAGCTTCAGATACAAATCCACCGGATTGCGCGTGCCGGATTTTGCTCCGACTTCAGCCTGCGCGGCGGTCTCCCATTCGAGCAGGCGCCGGCCGGTGACGAAGCGCCGCACGAGCGTTCGTACGACGGCGTCGATGGACAGAAACGCCTGCGCGGGAAGCAGTGCAACGGCCAGGGCCTGCGTCGCGATGGCCTTGTAGAAGCCTTCCATCGCATCGACCACTGCGCCGGGGACCGGATTCAATGCGGCACGCAGCAGGGAAGCGAAGAGCTGGACAAACACCGGCAAAAAGATCAGCAGCAGTACGGCCGAGGTCCAGTAGAGCGGGCCGCCCGGCAATCCGAACCATCCGGCGATAAACAGCAGCAACATGGCCGGCTCGACGAGCGAGCGGCGCAGGTTATCAAAAATCTTCCAGCGCGAAATGGGAGAGATCGGGTTTGGCACCTGGCGGCGCTTCTCGTCTGGCACGTGGGCAAACAGCCACTGCGAAATCTGCCAGTCCCCGCGGACCCAGCGGTGCTTGCGCCGGCTCCAGGCGCTGAGGTGCGAAGGGTAGTCGTCGATCAGCTCGATGTCGCTCACCAGTCCGGCGCGCGCGTACGAACCTTCAATCAGGTCGTGCGACAGCAGGGCATTGCGCGGAAAGCGTCCCTGCAGGACCTGCTGCAGGGCCTCGACGTCGTAGAGGCCTTTGCCCGTGAAGATGGCTTCGCCGAATAAATCCTGATAGACGTCTGAAACCGCGCGCGAGTAAATGTCGAGGCCGGTTTCTCCGGAGAACAGCGAAGCCAGCCGCGAGCGTGATGCGGACTGGATGCTGATGCCGATGCGCGGCTGCAGAATTCCGTAGCCCTCGACAACGATGCGCTTTTCCGGATCGATGACGGCGTGGTTCAGGGGATGCTCGATGGTGCCGACGAGGCGGCGCGCGGCTTCGCGCGGCAGCTGCGTGTCGGCGTCGAGCGTAAGGACATAACGGATGGAAGGCAGGCACTCCAGACGGCCGGCTTTGATCGGGAACGCATCATGGGCGCCAGACAGGAGCTGGTTGAGGTCGAGCAGTTTGCCGCGTTTGCGCTCCCAGCCAATCCACGCGCCCTCGCGCGCGTTGTACACGCGGTGGCGATGCAGCAGCAGAAAGCCGCCGCCGCCGTCGGCGTGGTTGCGAACGTTGGCTTCCTCAATCAGCCGCACCGCAAGCTGCACCAGCGGGTGCGAGTCGCGTTCCTCCGGCGGCTCGGTGGAGTCGGGCAGGTCCGTGAGCAGGCAGAAATGCAGATGCTTGTCTATGTTCGCGAGGTAGCGGACTTCAAGGTCTTCGACCAGCCGCCGGGTCTGCTTTTCAGAGATCAGCAGGGCCGGTACTGCGACCAGCGTGGCCGCTTCTGCCGGAACGCCGCGCGAGAAATCAAGTTTTGGCAGCGCTTCCGCAGGGAAGATTGCGGAGACGATGTGGTTCATGATCTCGACGGCGCCCTGCGATGCCGGGATAATCAGAAAAAGGAACGCCAGGGCCACGCCGAACAGCGCGCCGCTGTAGCTGACGAGCCGCACCATGAGGACCGCGGTCAGCAGGAGCAGGAGCAATTGCGCGCCGCTGATGTAGAAATCCGCGGCGTGGGCATGCAGGAATCGGCTGATGCGTTCGCCGCCGGTTGCGTGATAGCCGATGGCGCGCTCAAGATGGCGGCGGCCGCGGTCCATCAGGTAATAGCCGACATGCGAGTGTCGCGACTGCTTGCGCAGGTCTGTGCCGGGCGTGAGTGCCGGCTGCCGCCGCGCGAGGTCCACGGCAACTTGAGCGACCTGGACTTCCGAGCAATCCGAACGCCGCGCCAGATGGGCGACGATGTTGCGATAGCGGTCCCGCGTGGCGTCATCCATCCGCGGGTAGACAGGGTCGTGGCGCAGGATCGGTTCAAAGGCGACCAGCGGTTCGACCGCCGGGGCCCAGACGACAACGCTCATGGCGAGCAGGCTCTTCATGATGCGCGGCACCTGCGCGGCTTCTTCTGTCGAAGCGTTCCCATCAAGAAGCCTGCGCACCGGCGCCGCCAGACGCGCGAGCAGGCCCATCTTGATGCCGACGGGCAGTGCCCAGGTTTCGCGCAGCTTCAAGGCCTGGTGGCGTTGGAACGCGGCGACAAATTGTTCCAGCTTTGCACGGTGCCAGGTGTCGCTTGTCGCTTCGCAGTACAGCGCGCCGAGTTTGACGACACGCGGCACTTTGGCGACAAAGTCAAGCGTCTGGATGTTGGCGAGCGCGCCCTGCGCCTCAACGATGGCCGCGCGCACCAGGCGGCCGTTCTCCTTCACCCACATGCGCGCGTCCTGTTCGTTTTCGTCGAGCTGCGTCGGGGCGGTCGAACCGGGCATGACGCCGACCGAAAGCTTCGCCGCCCGGTCCATCAGCTCCTGCAGGTCTTTCGCGTTGGCGCGGAAGCGCTGCTGCCACTCTGTCTCGCCGGGCGGCGCAGCGCCGGCTTTCCACTCTGCGCCGGCGCGCGCGGCCTGCTGCTGCATGCTGTCGCTCATCGGTAGCTTGCCGCCTGCATTTCAAACATGGTCGCGTAGCGGCCGGCCTGCGCGATCAGCGTGGCGTGCGTGCCTTCTTCGACAATCCGGCCGCCCTCAAGGACGACAATCCGGTCCGCCATCCGCACGGTAGAGAAGCGGTGGCTGATGAGCAGCGCCATCTTGCCCTGCGTGAGTTCCGCGAAACGCTCGAAGACCTGCTGCTCGCTGCGCGCGTCCAGCGCGGCCGTGGGTTCATCCAGGATAAGCAGTTGCGAATCGCGAAGATAGGCACGCGCCAGCGCCATGCGCTGCCACTCGCCGCCGCTCAGGTCAACGCCGCCTTCAAACCGCCGGCCAAGAGTCTGCTCATAGCCGGCCGGAAGTTTCTGGATGACATTTTCAGCAAGGCTCTTATGCGAGGCGACATCGAGCATCGGCTGCGGTACGTCTTCCGGCAGCTCGAAGTCCTGGAGAGCGCCGACCGCGATGTTTTCCCGCGCCGTCATTTCATACCGCATGAAGTCCTGGAAGATCACGCCAATCTCATGATGCAGGTCTTTGAGCGAGTATTCGCGCAGGTCCACGCCATCGAGCAGGATTTCGCCTTCCGTCGGATCGTAAAGACGTGTGATGAGCTTGACGATCGTCGTCTTGCCCTGGCCGTTTTCTCCGATGAGCGCGATGCGTTCCCCGGCATGCAGCGTGAAGTTGAAGTCTTTCAGGACGCGTCGCTCGCTGCCCGGGTATGCGAACGATACGTTGCGGAACTCGAAGCCGCGACGGACGGGACGTGGGACCGGGCGCGCGTCAAGCTTCGATTCCACGGTCGGCCGCATCTCGAAAAATGCGACCAGATCTGTGAGAAACAGCGCCTGGTCGGCGATGCCGCTGGCTGTCGTGAAAACCTGCTGCAGGTTGCTGGAGGCCTGAATGACGGCGTTCGTCAGCAGGTAGAAGACGCCGATGGAAGAATAGTGTCCCGTGATGGCGCGATAAATAATGAACGCGTAGGAGCCGTAGTAGCCGAGCGTCCCGACGATATTCAGCAGCCCGCCGGCGACGAGCTTGCGGCGGGAGAACGCGACGTTCTCTTCATAGATATGTCGCGACAGCTGGTCGAAGCGCCCGGCAAAGAAGCGGTCCAGGCTGAACAGCTTCATCTCCTTTGCGCCTTCGCGGCTGCCCGCGACCTGTCGCAGGTAATCCATCAGCCGCTTGGCTGGGGTCTGGCGGAAGTTCTTCGCGTAATTCAGGAACGCGAAATGTGTTTCCCCGACGAAGGTCGGCAGCACGCCGAGCGCAAGCAGCAGCGCCAGCCATGGCGAATGCCAGATCAGGTATCCGGTCCAGATGGCTGTGGTCAGCGTGAGCTGCAGCACGCGGCCCATCTGCTGAATCATCGCGAGCCGGTCGGTCGCCTGCACGCGCGCGCGCTCCAGGCGGTCGTAGAAGACTGGATCTTCATACGTGGTCAGGTCGAGCTGCGCGGCGTGGCGCATGACCTTGACGCTGACGTGGTGCGTGTAGCGATCACTCAGCAGCGAGTCGGAATAATCGATGCCGCGCATCAGCAGCCCGTTGGCGATGTTCAGCGCGGCTTCCAGGCCGACCACCCACCAGAAGTGCGGCCGCAGCGGCTGATGGCGAAAGACCAGGTTGACGGCGTCGAGGATCCACGCCGCGACGACACCAATTGCGAACGGCATGGTCGCCACCACGACGCGCATCGCAATGCCCCAGGTGACGACCGCAGGGCCGGATTCCCAGAGGATCCGCAGGACCGCGGGCACGTTTTTCAGCGCGCGGATTCTGTCCCGCCACGCTGCGAGCGTAGACGAGGACTCGACCTCGCGCGCGGAAGTTGATGTGGCTGCCATGCAATGAACGGGAAAACCCTTCCGGGCTACGATGCCGGGTTTCCGCGGCCAAGTTGGTTCCCGGACAGACGCTACAACAAATGGGGAATCCGCCACGATTTTTTCCGGTCTCGGGAAACTTTCGCAAGACTGACGTGTTCACGGGAACAAGGCATTCCTTAAGTAACTGTTCGGTAGAAAAAATGACTGATTGTTCGCGCCGCCATCATGCACGATAGCGGAAAGTCATTACCCACCCAGCCTGGGAAAGCCCTGTCCGGACGCCGCATGTGTCTGCCGCGGAAGGACGCAAGCCATCATTCGCATTTTTTTGGAGCGCCAGATGCAGTGTGTTTCAAACCGGTACCCCTTCCGGCAAATCGCGGCGGCCTTGCTGTTGTGCGCCGCCTTGGCGCCTGCAGCCCGCGCGCAGACCCAGATTGCTTCCGTGACGGCCAGCGCGACACCCAATCCGGTCGGCGCCGGCCGCCAGGTGGTGGTGACAGTCAGGGTGGAATCGGGAGGGGTGAGTCCCGGGGGCAGCGTGACCCTGCTCGCCAATGGGCAGCCGGTTGCGTCCGGGCCGGTCGGCGCCGGCGGCACCGCGACGTTCGCAGCCGCGGCAGACTATCCGGCCGGAGCGTATTCGCTGGTCGCGAAGTACAGTGGCGACGCCAGCCACCAGGCCGCGCAGTCTCCCCCGCTGACTGTCGAGGTGCGGAACGTTCCGTCTGTGGCTGTCACGTTCTTGCCGAACACGGTGCTGGCCGGCGCGAATACGACGGTCGTGATCTCGGTCTCTGGAACGGCAGGCACGCCAACGGGTGAAGTTTCGCTGGCGTATCAGGGCCAGCCGCTCACTTCAGCCCAGCTCAGCAACGGCTCGGCCAGCATCGCGGTGTCAAGCGGGAATTATCCGCCCGGTACCTATTCGCTGACGGCGAGCTACGCCGGGGATGACCACTATGTCGGCGCCAGTTCCGCGGTGCAGCAGGTCGTTCTGGAACCGGCCGCGGTCAGCGCGACCGCGGCGGCCCGCTTTCTTGACCAGAGCAGCTTCGGCCCGACGGATGCTTCGATCCAGCATGTCCAGAACATCGGCTTCGCGGCTGCTCTGGCTGAGCAGTTCAATGCCGCGACAACCAAATTGCCGGAGCCGCCCTCGCCGCCGCCGTCGGAGTGTTTCACAAGCAACTGGCACTGCACGCAGTCCGACTGGTTCGGGGTCGCGGTTTCGGGCAACGACCAGCTCCGGCAGCGTGTTGCGATGGCCTTGAGCGAAATATGGGTCGCGCCTGTCCACTCCGACAACGCTCTGCCGACATGGCTGAACACGATTGCGGCGGACGCCTTCACGAACTACCGGACCATCATGAACGACCTTGCCCTGTCTCCCGCCATGGGGCAGTACCTGGACATGGTGAACAGCGCCAAGCCGCCGTCCGGAGAGATTGCGAACGAGAATTTCGGCCGCGAGATGATGCAGCTTTTTTCGACCGGCCCCAACCTGCTGAACGACGATGGCACGCCCCAGAGAGATTCTTCCGGCAACACCATCCCGGCGTATACGGAGGCCGACGTCCAGGCCTTTGCCCGGGCGTACACGGGATGGACCTATGTCAACAGCGATGGCAGCGCCCCGGCGCGGTTCAACTACACCCCGAACTGGCTCTATCCGATGGTCGCAGTGGCGGCGGAACACGACACGTCCGCAAAGACGCTGCTGGGCGGGACCACGCTGCCCTCCGGGCAGACGGCGCAGCAGGATTTCAAGGCCGCGCTGGACAATATTTTTGCGCAGCGGAATGTTCCGCCGTTTGTCTGCAAGCAGTTGATCCAGCACCTGGTCACGGGCAACCCCAGTCCCGGTTACGTGCAGCGTGTCGCGACTGTCTTTGCCGACAACGGCAGCGGCGTGCGTGGCGACATGAAGGCCGTACTAACCGCAATCCTGATGGACGAAGAGGCGCGCGCGGGCGACGTGCAGACCGGCGACCAGGCGTCGAGCTCCCCGGAGGTGAACGGCGGGCACCTGCGCGAGCCGCTTCTGTTCAGCGCGGCCGTCGTTCGCGGGCTCGGAGTTACACCAACCTCGGCCAGCGACCCCTACCCCTGGGTTACGCTCGCCAACGGCTACAGCAGCAATCTGAATGAAGCGGCGTTTGACCAGCCGAGCGTATTCAATTACTTTCCCCCGGGATACGTGATTCCTGAATCCGATTTCGCGGCGGGACAGGCGCCGTCGCAGCCCTGGCTGGCGCCGGAATTTGCCCTGGAAAACACCGGGACCATCGTTCCCCGCGAGACCATCGTGGACCGCCTGCTGTCCGGCAAGACCACAGGCCTGTCCATTGATCTGGGCGCGACCAGTCCGATCGGCAAGCTGGGCGGCAACATACCTGCAATGGTCGATTATCTGGGCGAAATCTTCATGCACAGCCAGATGCCTTCCGATATGCGCGAGGCCATCATCAACGCGGTCACGGTGGTGCCTGCGGCGGACGGAACCACGCGCGCAGAACTGGCTGCATTCCTCGTCCTGACTTCCAGCCAATACAAGATCCTTCACTAGTCGAGAGGCCCCAGACCATGCCGATAACACGCCGCAGTTTTCTTTCTTCCGCCGCCATGCTGGCCGCCGGCAATGCCATGGGCCTGCGACCGTTCGGCGCTCTCAACGCCCTGGCTGCAACAGGCAAGAGCACGTCCGGATACCGCGCCCTGGTGTGCGTCTTTCTCTACGGGGGCAACGATGCGAACAACATGCTTGTCCAGAACGAATCGGCCGGATACAGCAACTACGCATCCCTCCGCGGCAATCTCGCGCTGGCGCAGAAGACGCTGCTGCCGCTCGGCACCGACGGCAAATTCGCGCTGAACCCCAACATGCCGGAGCTGCAGTCGCTCTACAACAACAAGAACGCCGCGCTGGTGGCCAATGTCGGCACCCTGCTGACGCCGACAACCCGCGCGCAATACCTGGCGGCCAGTGTTGAGACTCCCGTGAACCTTTTCTCGCACTCCGATCAGCAGCTGGAGTGGCAGAACCAGGCGGACAGCGCGGCGACCGGTTCCGGCTGGGCCGGCCGCATTGCCGACCAGCTGACGACCCAGATGAACCCCGGCGCCATCGTGCCGATGATTGCTTCCCTCGACGGCGACGCGTTGTTCTGCAACGGCGCCGTTACCGGACCGGTGTCGGTCGCGACCGCCGGGCCTTCTTCTGCCGCATGCGCGGTCAGCGGCTACTGCAGCCTGCGCCAGGCGACGGCGCAGCAGCTGGCGGCGATGAGCAGCGGAGTCACGCTGGTGCAGGCGGACAACGCCATCACCAACAACGCGGTGACGTACAACGGCGTGCTGTCCAGCGCGCTGGCCGGCGGCGCGGGCTTCCAGACGCAGTTTCCCACCAGCAACAATCCGTTCAGCTCGCAACTGCTTGAAGTCGCCAAGCTGATCCAGGTCCAGTCCGCGCTGGAAGTGACACGCCAGATTTTCTTCGTCGGCGCCGGCAACTTCGACACCCATTCCAACCAGCTGAACCAGCAGTCCACGCTGCTTGCCAACCTCAGCTCGGCACTCGGCGCGTTCTATTCCGCGATGGAAGAGATCAGCATGCAGGACAACGTCACGGCGTTCACGTGTTCGGATTTCGCGCGCGCGCTGCAGCCGAACTCGACCTCCGGCTCAGACCACGCATGGGGCAGCCACCACATCGTGATGGGCGGAGCGGTAAAAGGCGGCGCGCTGTACGGCACGTTCCCGACACTGGAACTGGGCGGAGCAAACGATGCCGGCTCGAATGGCCGCTGGATTCCGACCACCGCCGCCAGCCAGTATGCGGCCACGCTTGCGCAGTGGTACGGCGTGAATGCAGCCGACCTGAGCGCCGTGCTGCCGTACATCGGCAACTTCCCAGTGCATGATCTCGGGTTCCTTGGATAGCCGCGGAACATCGACTAAACTGACAGACGAGCGGAGAGTTGGCAGAGCCCGGTTGAATGCACCTGACTCGAAATCAGACGTACTCGCAAGGGTACCGGGGGTTCGAATCCCTCACTCTCCGCCATTTCGTTTTTTGAACAATCGTGGCTCGCCAGACTGGCTCGAGTTCCCTGGATCAGACTGGGAATTTTCTTGGCCACCACAACGTGAATTGTGTCCCGCGCCCGGGCTCGCTCTCGACCGCGATTGTGCCTTTGTGGCGGTCCATGATCTGCTTCGAAGTCCACAGGCCCATGCCGTTGCCCTGGCTGCCCTTCGTGCTCTGGCCGAAATGGAACAGCGTCGGCATGGCTTCCGGCTGGATGCCGCTGCCTTCGTCGTGGACGACGACCTGCACGCCGTCTTCGCGGCCGGTGATGACGACGCGGACCCTGGCCCTGGATTGCGCGACAGCCTCACACGCGTTGCGCACGACGTTCAGCAGCACCTGGCGCGCCTCGCCGGCGTATGCCTCCACTACGCAGTCGCCGGAAGCCTCCATCGAGTAATCGATTCCGCGATCGCGGATCATGGCGCCGAGCAGGAACTCGACGGACTCCGCCGCCTCGCGCAGGTCAACGATCTCCGGCTTGCGCGCCTGCCGGATGAACGACAGCGCGGAATCGGAAATCGTCAGCACGCGCGCGGCTTCCTCTGACGTTGCGCGGGCCAGCGCGGCCACTTCCGTTGAGACGCCGGGCGCGGTCTCGATCAGGTACTGCATGTTCTGGATGGCCTCAAGAGGATTGCGGATTTCGTGGCTGACGGCGGCCGACATCCGGCTCCAGTCTTCGAGCTTCTGGGCGCCGATCAGCCGCTCCTGCATCTGCTGGTTCTCAATTTCAGCATTGGCGACCCGCGCCGCGTAGTCATTGATGCCGAAGGAAATCAGCGAAGCGCGCCGAACCAGCATCACCGCTACCCAGGCGGACAGCGCCGCCGTGATGATGTTCGTCCACGCATCCACCCAGAAGACGGGGATCCACGTCGTGACAACTTCCATCAGGTGCGTGGAACCGCAGGCAACGATAAACAGCGCAAAGCCGACGACGAAGTACGCCCAGTCTTTCGCGATCACGCGCCCGGTGCGACGCACCATGTACAGCAGCGTCAGGCAGATTGTCAGGTAGCTGAGGAACGTGATGAGGTTCGTCACGACCATCGTCCAGATGAGTCGTGGCGCGGCCGACCAGCAGACCGCATGCGGCATGAGATGCAGAGGTTGCATGAACTATGAGGAAGGCCCCCTGGCCTCCCTTGGATGAGTCCACTATAACGAGAAATTTGCGGTCCAATTCCTGACTGCGATTCCGGTCAGGAAACTGTCGTGCGAGCCATCAAAATGTTTTTCCGGGAAAACAAGGCTCTGTATTTCTACGGGAAATCCTCACTACTGCATCTGGTCCAGCGCAAACCTTCCCAGTTTGAACGGGACGGAAGTCGGTGGCGAGCTCTTGAGCGCGTCCACGGGATAAACGTCGGGCGTGTTGGTCGGGAATCCCCAGATGT
The DNA here is from genome assembly GCA_963848685.1 of uncultured Acidobacteriaceae bacterium. Lineage (GTDB taxonomy): Bacteria > Acidobacteriota > Terriglobia > Terriglobales > Acidobacteriaceae > CAWKED01. The sequence continues at coordinate 304,207 of CAWKED010000002.1, forward strand.
TTCCGGTCTGCAGGTCCACCATCACGCGTCCATAGACCTGGCGTCGGCCGTCGGGCTGGCGCAGCATCTGCGTTCCTGGCTCGATGTAGATATCACGTCCGCCCTGGGCCTGGACCGGTGGAGGCGCTATATAAGGACGCAGCGCGATCGTGACAAGTGCGGCGGCGATGACAAGCAACAGCCCGCGGGTGATGAAGTCCGGCTTCATGGCATGGTCTCCTTGCGGCGCGGCCGCAGAGCGACCGGCGCGGCTCGTGTTGATTCCAGACTGAATCTATACAGCACGCGCGGCGGATTTGCCGGGTTTTCTACACTCGTAGCAGCATGGACATCTGGACGGTGATGATCGGCTTCTTTTTCGGCTTTTCGCTGGGGGCCGGTTGCGCGCTGGCCGTGATGTACAGCATCTACCACCATGGCTACCGGCGCGCGGTTGCGGATTCGCTTCTCACCGAGCCGCCGGAGAAGTACCGGCAAATCCTGCAAAAATCGCGTCCGCTTCACCACGGTTGAGCCGGCATCCAATAGACTCATCCCCGCAAGGAGAACGCCCCCAATGAGAGAGCTCCGCTATAACCTTCCGTCCGACCTCGCCGCCCGGGTCCAGCAGGCCGTAGACACATGGCAGAACGAGGGCCGCATTGCGAAATTGTGGGCGCGCGACAAGTCGCTCTGGACAAATTCCGACGAAGACAAGTGGCTGGGCTGGATGGACATTGTCGAGCGCGCCGATGTTCCCGCTTTGAAGGCGCTGCAGCAGGAAGTGGCAGACGCGGGCTTCGAATACGCGTTGCTGCTCGGCATGGGCGGCAGCAGCCTCTGTCCGGAAGTTCTGAGCAAGACATTCGGCCCCATCGCCGGCCATCCGAAGCTGGGCATCGTGGATTCCACCGACCCGGCGCAGGTTCTGGCCGCGGAAAAATCCGTCAAGCTGAAGAAGACGCTGTGCGTTGTTTCGTCGAAGTCGGGTTCCACGCTCGAACCGAACATCCTGAAGCAATACTTCTTTACCCGGATGGCCGAGGAAGCAGGCAATGCCGGGCCGCACTTTATCGCGGTGACAGACCCCGGCTCGCAGATGGAGAAAGTCGCAAAACAGGACGGCTTCCGGCACATTTTTTATGGTGACCCATCGATTGGCGGCCGCTACTCGGCACTTTCAAACTTCGGCCTGGTTCCGGCGGCGATTATCGGCATTGACCTCGACAGGTTTCTTGCAGAAACCAAGGTTGCGATTGCATCCTGCCAGACCACCGCGTCTGTTGAGCGCAATCCCGGCGTCATGCTCGGCCTCATCCTGGGAACGGCCGCCGTCCATGGCCGCGACAAGATCACTTTTTTCACGTCGAAGGAAATCGGCGATCTGGGCGCGTGGTTCGAGCAGCTTATCGCGGAATCAACCGGCAAGCAGGGCAAGGGAATCACTCCTGTCGACCGCGAACCCATCGGGCCGCCGGAAGTGTATGGCGACGACCGCGTCTTCGCTTATGTGAAGCTGGCAAGTTCCAGCGACAAGAAGCTGGATGACGCGGTAGACGCGCTCGAAGCCGCCGGACAGCCGGTGGTGCGCTTCGTTCTGGACGATATTTATGAAGTCGGCCAGCAGTTCTTTACGTGGGAAATTGCCACCGCGGTTGCCGGCTCTGTCCTCGGCATTGATGCGTTCAACCAGCCGGATGTGGAAGCCAGCAAGATCGAAACGCGCAAGCTGACTTCTGAATATGAAGAGACCGGCAAGCTGGACGAGAAGTCGCCGATTCTTGTCGATGGCGACATCAGCGTTTTCGCAAACCGCACGTACGCGGCCAGGCTGCACGGCGCGGGCGGCACCGGAAGCCTGCGCGCCATCCTGGCTGCTCATTTGAACCAGCTGAACCCGGGCGACTATTTCGCGATGCTCGCCTACATCGAGCATAACCAGCGCAACGAGGAGGCCCTGACCGTGCCGCGCACCCAGGTCCGCGACATCAGGAAGGTTGCGACGTGCCTTGGCTTTGGCCCGCGCTTCCTGCACTCGACCGGGCAGGACTACAAGGGCGGCCCGAACACCGGCGTCTTTCTGCAGATCACTTCTGACCACGAGCGCGACCTGCAGGTCCCGGGGGCGAAGTACACCTTCGGCGTGGTGATTGCCGCGCAGGCGGCCGGCGATCTCGCGGTGCTGGAGCAGCGCGGGCGCCGGGCGCTGCGGGTGCATCTTGGCAAGAACCCGGCAAACGGCCTGCGGAAGCTGAACTGGGCCATTGCGGACGCGCTTGGGGTTACGATTTAGCCGCCGTTCCGGCTTTCCGCCTTGCGTGCCGCCAGCCGCATCTCATAGACAGGACACGACCCCGGCGCAACTTTTGCCGTAGACCGGAGTTTATGTTCACAGAGCCAATCCGGCTCGGAGGAAACCATGCCTTCTCGGTTCTTGGTAAAGATTTCAATCGCGGCGCTGCTGGCCGCTCCCGGCGCACTGCTCGCGCAGAGCGGCCGTTCCGACGCGCAGATTAAAGCGGACGTGGAGTCGAAGCTGCACAGCGATGAGCAGCTTTCTCAGCTCGCCATCGGGGTCAACGTGCAAAACGGCGTCGTCACCCTGACCGGCAATGCGGCCAGTGAAGACCAGTTGACGCAGGCGGAGAACGACATTTCGTCGATCCAGGGCATCACGCAGATCCAGGACAACCTGGCCGTGCAGTCCGCGCCGACGAACTACAACTCTGCTCCGTCGAACGCACAGAATGAGGCCGCGGCAGCCGCACAGAATGCGCAGCCGCCCGCCAACGCCAACGATGATCAGCAGCAGTATGGCGACCAGGGAGCGCCGGAAAATGGCCAGCCAGGGATGGACAATAACGGCTACAACCAGCCCGGTCCGCCTCCGCAGCCCGGGTACGGTAACCAGCCGTATAACCAGCCTGGTCCGCCGAATGGCTATGGCGACAACGTCCCGCCGCCCCCGCCGAATGGCAATAGGCAGGGCGGGTACGGCGCGGGCTATAACAACCAGCGCCCCATGCACTATGACGTTGGCGGAAATGCAGTTACGCTTCCCGCGGGAACGGTCATCAGCGTTCGCTCGCTCGAACAGGTTGTCGCCGGTAAGAACCCGGTCGGCAGCTTCGTTCGCGGCGTGATTGCCCACGACATCCCGGGCGCGAACGGCATTATCCTGCCGCGCGGCGCGCCGGTCACGATGCAGATTGTCAGCTCCAAGGAAGCCGGCCACTACAAGGGCGGCGCTGTGCTCACGCTGAAACTGGCGAACATGCAGCTTGGCAACGCGAGCTATCCGCTGGCGTCGGACGTCTGGGGCCAGCAGAGCTACGGCAACGGCGGCCGCACGGCCGGCAACACGGTCGGCGGCGCAGCCTTTGGCGCGCTGCTGGGAGCCATCGCCGGCGGCGGGCCCGGTGCGGCCATCGGCGCAGCGGCCGGTGGAGCAACCGGCGCGGCCCTGAGCGGCGCCAACCCCCGCCCGCAGGCCTATATTCCGGCGGAAGGCATCGTCACCTTCCGGCTGACGACTCCGCTGACCTTCACCACGGTCAGCCCGGACCAGGCCAAGATGCTTGCCGCGTCCGCGCCTCCGCTGCAGCCGAACCGTCCGCCGGGACCGCCGCGCCCGTATTACCGGCCGTATGGTCCGTACTACGGCCCTTACTAGACTTCCATTCCTGAACAATGGCCTCGCCTTCGGGCGGGGCCGTTGCGTCTTACACGCCAGTTTTCGAATGCCTTGTCCGACCGACGCGATTTGAGCGGACCGCTTCCGGCTGCTTTATAATCCATTTGAGCCCCTGGCTGTAGATATGCCGCAAATTCCGGCTACCGGCGGGCCATCCCACGCACCTGAAATGCGTTTCGTCTAGAAGGTTTTCTCCGCACATGATTCGTTTTCTGCAGCAGGACAACCGCGTCGTCAAGGCCGTTTTCTGGCTCATCATTGTTGGCGTCTCGGCCTTTATGGTCATCACGCTGGTCCCCGGCATTTACCAGTCCAGCGGCGACAGCAGCACCGACTACGCTGTCGTGCGCATGGGCGGGATTCTTGGTGGCCGATTCTTCGCCCACTCCGAGCCGATTGAGCAGCAGGACGTGCAGCGCCTGGCCGAGCGCCAGTTGCAGCAGCAGAAACTGCCGGAAGCCTACCTGCCGTTTATCGAGAGCCGCGCGGCCCAGCAGCTTATCCAAACGGCGATGTTGAAGCACCAGGCCGACAAGATGGGCCTGGCGGTCACGGACAACGACCTGCGCGGAGAACTCAAGACCGGCCAGTTCGGCGAATATCTTTTCCCCAACGGGACCTTCATCGGCGACGACCAGTACGCGAACTTCATCTCGACGCAGTTCAACATGTCGGTGGAGAAGTTTGAGAGCGAACTGAAGAAGGAAATGGAAATTCAGCGGCTGCAGCAGTTTGTTACGGCTCCTGTGACGGTCACGGCCGGCGACGTCCGCAAGGAATACCTGGGCGCCAACACCAAGGTTAAGTTCCAGTACGCCGTTATCAGTCCGGGCGACGTTCGCAGCCAGATCAATCCAAGCGATGCGGAACTGCAAAGCTTCTTCAAGGCGCACTCCGCGCAATACGCCAACGCCGTCGGGGAGTCGCGCAGGGTCCAGTTCGTGAACGTTGATCCGGCCAAGGTGCCGGGTGGCGTGCCGCCGGTCACCGATTCCGACCTGCGCGCCTACTACCAGCAGCACATTGCCCAGTTCCAGACGAAGGAGCAGGTCAAAGTCCGTCACATCCTGATCGCGGTCAAGGATCCATCGCAGGACGCGGCCGCTCTCAAGAAGGCGCAGGACATCGAGAAGCAGCTTAAGAACGGCGGAGACTTTGCCAAGCTGGCCGAGGAAAATTCCGATGACCCGGGGTCAAAGGCCAAGGGCGGGGACCTCGGGTTCATCCAGAAGGGCGTGACTGTACCGGAATTTGAGCAGGTTGCGTTCTCCCAGCAGCCGGGGCAGATTTCCGCGCCGGTCAAGACGCAGTTCGGCTATCACATCATTCAGACGGAAGAGAAGCAGCCGGCCCAGACGAAGTCATTCGACGAGGTCAAGGCGCAGCTCCTGCCGCAGGTGCAGCGTGAGCGGGAACTGAAGGCCGCGCAGGATTTCGCGATCAAGATTGCCGATGAGGCGAAGTCCGGCGGACTGGCGAAGGTTGCCGCGAAGTACCACCTGAATGTCGAGACGACAGATTACCTGCAGCGCAACGGCATCATCTCCAGCCTGCCGGAATCAACCCAGGTGATGGCGCAGGCCTTCAAGGCGAAGCCGGGTTCTGCGCCGCAGGTTGCGCCCACGGGCGAAGGCTGGGTCGTGTTTGGCGTGACGGATACCAAGGCGGCGCATGCGCCCGACTTTGCCAGCTACAAGGACCACGTTCTGCAGGATTACCGCAACGACAAGGCGACCGAACTGATGCAGCAGAAGATGCAGCAGGTTGCGGATGCAGCGAAGTCTTCCGGCGACCTCGAAAAGGCAGCGCAGGCCGCGGGCGCGACCGTCGGCACCAGCGACCTGGTCGGGCGTGACGGACAGGTTCCGCAGGTTGGCGCGGTATCGCAGAATGCCGACGCCATCTTCGCCCTGAACCAGGGCCAGGTCAGCGGGCCGCTGAGCGGCGCGGGCGGCGTTTTCATCGTCAAGCTGCTCGACAAGCAGGAACCTGCACAGCAGGACATCCAGGCGCACTTTGACGAGACCCGCGAAAAGCTGCTGAACGACAAGCGCGAGCAGATTTTCGAGCTCTACGTCAGCGACCTGCAGTCGCGCTATGACAAGGAAAAGCGCATCCTGGTCATGAAGCGCAAGGGCCGGAGCGCGCTCGACACCGGCATGTAACCGCCGTTTGCTTTCCACGAAATGCGCGGGCTGCGGTCCGCGCATTTTTGTTTGCTTTATCGCACGATGACAACCGATGTTCCACTGCTTCGTCCAACAGCTTTCTGCATCCCATAGTTCGCTAGTCTTTCTTTATGCCCTTGGAACGCTCGTCTGGAATCATTCTTCATCCCACCAGTCTGCCTTCGATTGGAGGCATCGGTGACCTTGGCCCGGCGGCGTATGTCTTCGCCGACTATCTTGCCGCCGCCGGTCAACGCGTCTGGCAGGTGCTGCCGCTCAACCCGACCGGCTGGGGCGATTCTCCGTACGCCGCGACTTCGGCTTTCGCCGGCAATCCGCTGCTTATTTCGCTCGAAAAGCTGGCCGACTGGGGCTGGATTTCGCACGACCGGCTGAGGGACCTTCCACAGGGCAAGGGACGGGTGGACTACGCGGAAGCGAGCTTTCATAAGGCGCCGTTGCTCATCGAAGCAGCAAGGAACTTCATGCAGCGCGGGGCGGGCAACGGGGAAGTATGGGGATGGTTTGAAAGCTACTGCGGGCAGCAGGCCCATTGGCTGAATCCGTACGCGCAGGCCGTGGTGCTGCGAAGAAAGTTCTTCGACAAGGGCTGGCCGCACTGGTCACCTGAGTTCGTGCGGCGCGACCCGGCGGCGCTGGCGAAATTTGAACTCGAGAACGGCGAGGAACTCGCCATCGAGCAGGTCATCCAGTTTGCGTTTGACAGCCAGTGGCGCGACCTTCGAAATTACTGCGCGCAGCGCGGCATCAAGCTGATGGGCGACATCGCCATCTTCGTCAGCTTTGACAGCGTGGACGTGTGGACACACGCCGACATTTTTGATCTGGATGAAAGCCTGCAGCCGATTTTTGTGTCCGGAGTTCCGCCGGACTACTTCAGCGCCATGGGCCAGCGGTGGGGCAATCCTCTGTACAAGTGGGATGTGCTGAAAGAGCGCAAGTTTGACTGGTGGCTCCATCGTGTTCGCCGTGCAAGAGAGCTGTACGACCTGATTCGCCTCGACCACTTCCGCGGCTTTGAGGCGTACTGGCGCATTGATGCGGCCGAGGAGACAGCGATCAACGGCAAGTGGGTCAAGGCGCCTGGAGATGAGTTGTTCTCCGCATTCATCCAGGACCTGGGCGAAATGCCTTTTATTGCGGAAGATCTCGGGCTGATTACACCGGAGGTAGTTGCGCTGCGCGAGCGCTTCAATATGCCGGGCATGTGCATTCTGCAATTCGCATTCGGCGACCGTGGCGGACACATGTATCTGCCGCACAGCTACACGCGCAACACCGTCGTATACACGGGCACGCACGACAACGACACCACGCTCGGCTGGTGGCACAACGGCGCCAGCGATCTCGAGAAGGCCGCCGCGCTCACCTACCTGCGGCCGGACAACGAAGGCATTGTCTGGGCGATGATCCGCGCGGCGGCAACGTCTGTCGCCGACCTGTGCATGATGCCGCTGCAGGACGTCATGGGCCTGGGCAGCGACGCGCGGATGAATGTCCCTTCCGGCGGCGAGGGCAACTGGTCATGGCGCTTTACGCCTGACCAGCTTCGCGCCGACGATGCGCAGAAGCTGGCAACGCTGATGGACGTGACAGACCGCACGCACCAGGCGCAATTCGAGCTGGCGAAGATCAAGGAAGAAGCCATGACCCGGCTGGACGGCAAGGAAGGCGTGGCCTAGTTACCGAGCCGTGCCGTGGCCGCCAACATTCATCGCGCCGCGCCCGCGCCCGCGACTATACTCACCGCGTGCGGGTTTTTGGCATCGATTGCGGTACGGAATTCACGGGCTTCGGCGTCATCGAGGTCATCGAAACGCCGCGTCGCCGCCAGATGGTTCCGTTGCGCTTCGGCGCGATCCGCCTCAGCAAGAAGCAGTCACTGCCCGAACGGCTCTGCGCGCTCTACGCCGAGCTGACGCAACTGCTGGTTGAGTCACAGCCGGAAGTCGTGGCCATCGAAGAAGTGTTCTACGCAGCCAACGCGAAGTCGGCGCTGAAGCTGGGCCAGGTGCGCGGGGTGGCGCTGCTCGCCGCGGCTTCGGCCGGCCTCCCCATTGCGGAGTACGCGCCGCTGGCCATCAAGTCCGCCGTTGTCGGCTACGGACTCGCGCAGAAAAGCCAGGTGCAGTTCATGGTGGCGCGGCTGCTGGAGATGTCGTCGCCGCCGGAGCAACCCGATGCCGCCGACGCTCTCGCGATTGCCATCTGCCATCTACATCACGCGGAGACGGCGGGGCGTCACAGTTTTCAGAATATGGTCGCGGCGGCTGCGGTGTGAAGCTTCTCGCGCTTGTTGTTCTCCTCATCGCGATCAGCGCGGCCGCGTATGCGGAGCGCGCGCCTTCGAGCGACGGCGCTCCGCAGGTTGTGACGTTCACGATGGACTTTCCCGGGCAGGCTGTGCCCTGGTATGAACTCACCGTGCGGGCGGACGGCAGCGGCGAGTACAAGTTTTCGACTGGGGATGCTCCCGTTTCTGAGCCGATCCAGTTTCATGTGCAGCCGGAGACGGCCATGCGCTGGATGTCGCTGGCCGCGAAGTGCCGCGGGATCCATGCGCCGGCGGAGATGAAAAAAGTCGCCTTCATGGGACGGAAGAAACTGGTGATATCCAGCGGCAGCGGTTCGCAGACGCTGGAATTCGTCAGTCCGAAAGATGCGCCGCTTATCGACATGACGACCGCCGCCCAGGGCCTGGCGGCGACACTCGAGGCCGGACAGCAGTTCGCCGCAGACCTTCGCTTCCAGCGCATGCGGCTGGATGAAGACATGCGCGCCTGGCAGGACCAGCTGTCGTCGCAGCAGGCGTCCAATCCCGAGGCCATTTCCGACGTGCTGCAGCGCATCAGCGATGATCAGGAAGTTTTGTCGCGGGTCCGGCGCGGGGCGAATTCCGCCCTGAGCGGCGCGCCTTCGAAGAGCCGGTAGCTTCCAATCCGACCAATCTTCCACGGTACGTGCATTTTTTGTAGCAAATATGCGCCGCGCGCCAGTAGTATCGCACCGTTGTTACATATTCTGTGTTCTGCTTCTGGGGTCTCAATGGTTTTCCGGTCCACGCGTTCGCGCGGCAGTCTTGGCAGTCTTTCCCGCCTCTCCCTCAATCTTTTCTGCTTCGCGATGATTGCTTCCGCGCTTCCCGCCTTTGCGCAACGCAGCGTCGCTCACGTTCCCGGCCTGGTCCTGTCCGGGGGCGCGAAGCCGACGCGCATCCTGGGACCGGAGGAACAACTCCGCTTCGCACTCATCCTGCCGGGAAGGAACGAGGCAGAACTCGATGCGACCATTGCCGACATCTACAACCGCCAGAGCCCGAATTACCACCGCTACCTGAGCGTGGATGAATTTGCGGAGCGCTTCGGCCCGATTCAGGCTGATTACGACACGCTGAAGAACTACGCCGCGGCCAGCGGATTCGAAATCGTAGACACGCCGCGGAACCGCAGGCTGGTGTACGTGCGCGCGTCGGTTGCGGACGTTAACCGTGCGCTGCATGTCACCATGGCGGAATTTCAGCATCCGTCGGAACCGCGCACGTTTTACTCGCCGGACCGGGAACCCACGCCCGACGTTGCGCTGCCGGGCCTGACCATCAGCGGCCTGGACAACTTCGTCCTGCCCCGGCCTGGCATTCATCACGGCCCGGAGGCGGTCCCGGCAGTGAACGGCAGCGGCCCCGGTGGCTCCTACATCGGCTCGGACATGCGCGCCATCTATTACGGCGGAACGCAGTTGACCGGGGCGGGGCAGACAGTGGCCATCTTTTCGCTGGATGGCATCCAGACCAGCGACCTTACCCTGTACTCAAAGAACACGGGCATGCCGCTTCCGGTGCCGGTCAGCCTGATCAACGTTGGCGGCTTCAATGGAGCATGCCTTCCGTACTCCGGGGATAAATCCTGCGATGACGGGGAACAGGTCATCGACGTCGTGTCGCTGGAAGGCGTGGCGCCCGGTCTCAGCCAGATCAACTTCTACCAGGACACCAATCCGCAGGCGCTGCTGAGCGCGATTGCCAGCGACACTTCGTCCAAGGTTGTCAGCATCTCCTGGACGTGGAGCGCGGCGAACCTGCAGACCGACCACTCGACATTCGACGAGATGGCGGTCCAGGGGCAGACTGTTTTCCATTCCTCCGGAGACTCCGGTGCTTTCAACTCGAGCACATACGGCTGGCCGAGTGATGAAGGCAGGATCGTCCAGGTCGGCGGGACGGACCTGACGACCAGCGGCGCGGGCGGCAGCTGGAGTTCTGAAACGGCGTGGGCCCACAGCGGCGGCGGCTATTCCGGCAACATCACGATTCCCGACTACCAGCAGCAGTCCGGGGTCATCACCACGCAGAATGGCGGGTCGACACAGTACCGCAATTCGCCCGACGTCGCGGCGGAAGGCAACGGAGACAACTACAACTGCACCAACGGCGTTTGCAGCGGAAGCTGGTACGGGACCAGCATTGCCACGCCGCGCTGGGCAGGCATGATCGCGCTGGCAAATGAACTCGGGGCCAAGGACGACGAAACCGCCGTTGGCTACATCAATCCCACGCTGTACAGCCTGGGCCTGAATCCGCCGGCGAACTACCCGCTGCCGTTTCACGACATCGCTTCGGGCAGCAATCCTCCTTCGAGCGGGACGGGGTCCACGTACAACGCCATTTCCGGTTACGATCTCGTGACCGGCTGGGGCAGCCCGAATTCCGTGTTCTTTATTTATGAGCTGCTCGGCCTTGAGCCTCCATCCTTCACTCTGACGCCGAGTTTCACCACGGTCCAGCTCGAGGGTGGCGTCTCCGCGACGACGACAATTACCATCACGCCGCAGAACGGCGAATTTGTCGGAGCCGTAAACCTGAGCGCGGTAGGGCTGCCCAGCGGCGTCACCGCCAGCTTCAGTCCGGCCAGCGCGACGACGTCGAGCACCCTGACGTTGACGGCCTCGGCAAACGTAGCGCAAGGCTCCACGTCGGTGGACATACTTGGTGATTTTGAGGGGACAGCGACCAAGACAACCATCACGGTCAACGTGTTGCCCGCCGGCTCAATCTACCAGAGCAGCTACATCAACATGGACGGGACGGAAAGCGGCGGCATGGTCTATCCGACCGGACAGATGGTGCTCGCGCACGATGGCAATCTTTACGGCGTGTCGCAATCCACGCAGGGAAGCGGGACCGTTTTCAAACTGACCCCGGCCGGCGTACTCAGCGCGCTGCATCTTTATGTGGATTACACGGACCCCCTGGGCGGTGTGCCGGTCAACCTGAAAGAGGGCCCGGACGGTTACCTGTACGGGCTGGTTCCGGCGGGCAGTGCTACGGCCACGCCACGCGGCGGTCTTGTCCGCTTCTCGCTTGCGACAGGCCAGGGTTCACTGGTCTATGCCTATCAGGCCAGCCAGAACACCTCCGGAGGAATCGCAGACCCGAACGGCCCATATAAGCAGAACTACATGACGCTGGGCTCGGACGGCAAGTTCTACGTTTACGGCGAGGACGCCAACCAGGATTACGACATCTATCGCATCTCGACGGGCGGCACTCTGGAAACTGTCTATGCAGGCTTCGTCACGCCGGAAACTCCGATGCTTGAAAAAACGCCCGGCGTCTTTTACTTCTTTGCTCCCGACGGCAATGGTGGAGACAACCTGGACACGCTGACATCCGCCGGCAAGCTGACGCTGGTCGAGAACCTTCCGCAGACGTACGCCCTGGGCCCGAATGTGCGCGGAACCCTGGCCGAGGAGGCGGACGGCAACATCTACGGCAATTACGTCGGGCAGTTTGCCTCTAACGACTCCGTGGACGGGCTGCTCAAGATCAACAGTTCGAATCAGGTGAGCTCGGTCTATGAGTTTGGTCCACTCAGCCAGACGTCGGGGTATCCGAACGGCGGCCTTGGACTTTATCCAGGCTCGGATGGCAAGTTCTACATTTCCGCGCCGGGTTCGTACACGCTATCGGAGCAGGGCATGGTCTACCGGTTGGACACGGCAGGCAACTACGACGTGGTGCAGGCTTCCATTCCGGACACCAATTCGGACCCAACGGGGGTAGTCATTAGTCCTTCCGGAGACCCGGTCCAGGGCGCAGACGGCTCCCTTTATGTGCCGTCAAACTATGTTGACGTCTACGCCGACGGGTACTACACCAGCGCAATCCTGCGCTATGTGGATTCCCCCGCGCTGGCCCCCGCGGTGCAGCTGAGCCTGTCGGCCTCGACGGTCAATGTCGGATCGGCGGTCACCCTTACCTGGAAGGTGTTGAACGCCTTCTCGACTTCCATGCAGGTCTGCTCTGCCGTTGCTCCTGCCGGCGCGGGAAGCTGGAGCGGCCTGCAAAGCGGCAAGGTGAGCGGTGGCGTCTACACCGGCTCCGCAACCATCAAGCCGACTGCGACTGGAACCTATTCCTACTCGCTGACCTGCGGCGGCATCGAATCCGGTTCTGCAACCCTCAAGGTCAACGCCGCCGGGTCGAAGTCTTCGTCCTCGACTGCACTCACCGTTTCACCCACAACCGTGCAGACGGGCGGCAGCGTGACGGTGACAATCAAAGTCACAGGCTCTGCCGGAACGCCGACCGGCAGCGCGACTCTGCTCGCAGGGCCGAATGTCAATAGCCTGTCTTCCGTCGGCACGGTTTCCCTGGGCAGCAATGGCAGCGTCACCTTCCCGGCCAGCACCTCTGGCTACCCGATCGGGAAGTATGTCGTCGAGGCCAGCTACTCCGGAGATTCGAATTACCTGGCCTCAGCGTCTTCCTCCACGACGATCACGATCAGCGCGGCGAAAGCGAATTCGACGACCACCGTGGCAGTCGCGCCGAACCCTGTTGTGCAAAATGCCAATCTCACGCTCACGGCCACCGTGAAGGGTTCCAGCCCGACCGGCACGGTTGCGTATACGGGAAGCGGACTCAGCCTTGGGTCCGCGAAGGTGGGAAGCAACGGAGCCGTCGCCCCGCTCGTCTTCCCGGCACAGGCGCCTCCGGGAACATACACCCTGACGGCGAGCTACAGCGGCGACACAGCAAACAATCCATCCTCGGGAACGGTGTCGGTGCGGATCGCCCCGGCGGTCAAGATCGTTCTGACCGCGACGCCGAACCCGGTAAAGGAGGGTTCGAGCGTGACGCTGACCGCGACACTGAGCGGTGTAGGTTCCTCGGCGGTACCAACCGGCACGGTGAAGTTCGAGGCCTACGGCATCAATCTTGAGCAGAAGACGCTGGCGAACGGCACGGCCAGCTTCTCGGATTCAACGGCCGGCTTTTCGGGCCCCTACCAGGTCTACGTCGTCTACAGCGGCGACAGCACCTATGTCCCCACGCAGTCGGCGCCGATTACCGTGACGATCAACTGAACACCCAGCCTGAGCAGAGAAGGGCCCGCCCCGGGGGGTGGGCTCTTCTGTTTCCGCAACATAGTGCGCCCGCCAGGCGTCTGATACTTCGGGGACCAGGAACATGACATCGCATCGCCACTCCGCAGGCTGTAATTGCCACCGGCCGTTCTATACGCTGCTGAAAGTTCTGCTCGCGCTGATGTTCGTGTCGGCGCTTCTGGCCGGCTACGCGCGGGCCCAGGATGGCGCACCGGCGCCGGCGCCGGACGCTTCCGCGATGCCGTTGCCGCAATCCCGGCCCCAGGGACGCATTGTCCGGCTGCGCTATGTGGAAGGTGACGTGCAGGTTCTCGGGTCCGACGACACCCAATTCGACCGGGCCGTGGCGAACATGCCGCTGACGCAGGGTTCCGTCGTGCAGACCGGCACAGGCGGCAAGGCCGAGGTGCAGTTCGAGGATGGCTCGATCGCCCGCCTCGTGCCCGGGTCACAGATGGCGCTGGCTGAGCTGGAAGGCGCAGACATCGGCAGCCTGGTGACGACGGTCGAGTTGCGGGCCGGTACCGGCTATTTCGAAATTGACCCGACCGGCAACGATGTTTTCACCGTGACCGCGGGTGGTCTCAGCCTTTCGATTCCGGACAAGGGCAGCTTCCGGGTGGATCTGAACGGAGACAGCGCGCAGGTGGCCGTCGCGGACGGTTCCGTGCGGATCCAGGACGGTTCCGGCAATGCGAGCAACGTGACGGCCAACCAGACCGCGACAGGCCAGAACGGCAGCGTCAGCGTTGTTCCCGGAACTGTCTCTGAACCCTTCGACCAGTGGAACGAGGACCGCGACCAGCAGCTGAACCAGGAAGCCTCCGCAACCACTGACCAGCAGCAGGGCGGCGACGCTTCCGGCTGGTCCGATATGGATTACTACGGGACCTGGTATCCGGTTCCGGGCGTCGGCTCGGTGTGGCAGCCTTTCGGCTATGGCGACGATTTCGATCCGTTCGACTCCGGTTACTGGGCGTATTACCCATGGGGATATTCGTGGGTTTCGGCGTATCCGTGGGGATGGACGCCCTTCCACTGCGGCTACTGGGGCTGGTGGAATGGCTTCGGCTGGGGCTGGGTGCCCGGCGGCTGCGGCGTCGGCATCTGGTATCCGTTCCCCCCGGTACATCATCCGCCACACGGCTGGAAGCGGCCGTGGGCGCCGCGCCCGGGCCAGCCGGGCGGTGGCCGCGGCCGGCTGATTCCTGTCGGCAAACCGCCAACCGGGCCTCACGGTATGGCGCCCGCGCATCCTTCGCCGCATCGCGTGGATGCCCCATCGGCCACCATCGCCGGCCACACGGTGCAGCCGGTGTTTGCCGCGCCGCGCGCTACGGTCACTGGCCGGACCTCCGGCCTTGGCGGCACCCAGGGACTGCACATGGGGACCCCGCCCCGTCCCGGCGGTCAGCCAGGATCTCCGTGGCATGGCTCTGCTCCCATGCCGCAGCGCAACCAGCAGCACTTCAGCGCACCGCCGCGATCCAGCCCGCCTCCGCACAGCGCGCCCCCGCCGGCGTCGCATTCGGACGGCGGCGGCAAAAAGTAGTCAGCCGAGCGCGTGGAACGCGGCGGCAAGCTGTTCCGCCGAGAGAGCCTCTGCGCGAATGGTGGCGCTCGCCCCGGTCGACGCGACGGCGCACTCTATCGCGTCGCGTTCGTGGCCAGCCGCGCGCAGGTTGCTGGCGAGCGTCTTGCGCTTCTGCGCAAAACAGGTTCGCACAAATTTCTCGAATGCCACGCGGTCAACGCCCAGTTCCGCATAGCGCGGACGCATGTGCAGACGCACCACCGAGGAATGCACCTGGGGCGGCGGCGAAAACGCCTCCGGCGGCAGCGTAAAAAGCAATTCCGCTTCCGCGGCCATCTGGATAGTGACAGACAACAGGCCGTAGTCGCGCGAACCCGGCGCCGCGGTGACGCGTTCGGCGACCTCGCGCTGCATCATGACGACGGCGGTTTCAATCGCGGACTGGTGGGCTACGAGATGAAGCAGGATGTCCGACGTGATGTAGTACGGCAGGTTGCCAATGACGAGTGCGCGAGCGTGGTCGGGAGTGTGCCCGCCCGAGATGATCGCGGTCAGGTCGGCATCGAGCACGCTGTCCGGGAGCACGCGGACATTTTGCTTCGCGGAATATTTGATTGCGAGTGATGCGGCCAGCGCGCGGTCGTATTCGATGGCGATGAGCTGTCCCGCGCGCGCAGCGAGCAGGGAGGTCAAGGCCCCGCCGCCGGGACCGATCTCCAGGACGAGGCGATCTTCGATTGGGCCGATAGCGTCCACAATCGCGCGGACGGCGGAGGGGTCCACGAGGAAGTTCTGTCCGAGAGGCGCTTTGTTTGTCACCTTAGAAGTCCCTCGTGTCGAGGACGATGCGCGGACGCGCAATCACCTGCGCTTCGCCTTGCGAATGCGCTGTGCTTCGCGCATCAGGTCTTCCTTACGCACGCCTTTGCTTTGTAGTTCGCGCTGGACGGCTTCATGGGACTGCAAAAAAGCGGCCCGGTCTGCCTCCGTCCACTGCTTCTTTCTCGGGACATAGAGACCTACCGCTTCGCCATGTCGCGTGATCTCTATCGGCCCATCTGCCTCCAGGTACGAGGTAAGGTTCTCGCGAAATTCCCGGATGCCCACCGACACCGTACTCATACGTCCTCCGTTGTGTACACAAGCGTACACAAGTTCGAATCAATCGTGATGGCCCGGTGAAATTTGCACCAGTGCGGCGTCAGGGTCGAGCGCGGACTCGGTGTCCTCGGGATGAAACTGCTGCCAGATTGCCTTCGCCACTTTCTCGCTCACCATGGCGCGCAGCGCTTCGTAGCTCGCATCCTTGACGCCGCGCACGCTGCCGAAATGGCTGATGAGGCGTTGGCGCGTCAGCGCTCCCACGCCGGGAACCTCCAGCAGTTCGCTCTCACGGTCTCGCATCTCACGCCGCTTGCGGTGATAGGTGACGGCGAAGCGGTGGCTCTCGTCGCGAATGCGCTGAACCAGGTGAAGGACCGGCGAGCGACGCTCGAGCACGACAGGATCTTCCTCCGCCCCGTAGACGTAAATCACTTCCTCGCGCTTCGCAATGGAAGCCAGCGGCTGCGTTGTATAGCCGAGTTCGTCGAGCGCGCCGGCAGCAGCGTGCAGCTGGCCCAGGCCGCCGTCCACCAGCACCAGGCTGGGCATCTTCAGTTCCTGATTCTTCACACGCGCGTAGCGGCGCGAAATCACTTCGCGCATCGAGGCGAAATCGTCCACGCCATCCACGCCGCGAATCTTGAACTTGCGGTACTCGCTCTTCTTCATGTCGCCGTCTTCCCACACGACCATGGAGGCCACGGTCTCCGCGCCCTGGATGTGGGAGATGTCGAAGCACTCGATGCGGCGCGGCTTCTCCGGGAGCGTGAGCACGTCTTCGAGCGCCGCCGCAATCGCATCACGCGATGGCTGCAGCACGCGAAAGCGCTGATCATAGGATTGCCGCGCGTTCTGGGTGACTAAATCCACCAGCGAACGCTTGTCGCCGCGCTGCGGCACGAGAATTTCAACCTTGCGGCCGGTGCGCTCGGTCAGCAGCGTGTTCAAGGCTTCGCGATCGGCGAAGTCCACCGGAACGTACACGCTGCGCGCGACGTACGCCTGATCGATATAGAGCTGCTTGAGCAGGGAAGAGAAGAACGCGTCCGGCCGAAACTCCGCCGCGCCGTTCGACCCTGCGTGAATGGGCGCTTCCTCGTCGGGAAACTCCGGCAGCTCTTCCCAGAAAAAATCCCTGCGGTCCACAATCTTGCCGCCTCGCATGTGGAACAGGTTCACAGCGAGCATGCCCTTTTCGTAGTGGTAGCCGAACACCTCCGCGTCGTCGTGTCTCCGCGCTGGCGATGCGCTGCTTCTCCTGCAGTTGCTCGACCGTCACAATCAGGTCGCGAAACTTCGCCGCGAGCTCGAACTGTTCGCTGCCTGCGGCCGCGTGCATGCGCTGCTCAAGAGACTTCCGCAGATCGCTTTGCCGGCCTTCGAGGAACCACTGCACATCACGCACGGCCTGCGCGTAGATTTCAGGAGTCGTCAGGTCCTCCACGCATGGCCCGAGGCAGCGCTTGATGTAGTACTGCAGGCACGGCCGCGCGTAGTAGCGCGACAAATCCAGTTTGCAACTGGGAAGCAGAAAATTCCTGTGCACCAGGTCCACGATGCGGTGGGCGAGGTTCCCGGGAAAATACGGCCCGTAATAGACGCTGCCGTCCTTCTTCAGCCGGCGCGTGACGAACACCTTGGGATAGCGGTCTTTGAGAGTCAGCTTGACGTAGGGGTACGTCTTGTCATCGCGCAGCAGGATGTTGAAGCGCGGCTTGCGCTGCTTGATCAGGTTGTTTTCAAGCGCCAGGGCCTCGTGCTCATTGGCGACCGTGATGTAGTCCACGTCCACGGCCTCGCGCATCAGCGAGCCGGTCTTGGCGTTGGCCTGGGACGCTTCCAGCAGGTAGGAACGCACCCGCGACCTGAGGTTCTTCGCCTTGCCGACGTAAATAACTTCGCCTTCGGCGTTCTTGTACAGATACACGCCCGGCTGCGTGGGCAGAGTGCGGATTTTGTCCTGGAGGTCCAACCTGATAGCCAGTGTAGTAGTTTGATCGAAAGCGGCCGGTTATGTAGAAATTACACGTCAGGTCGCCGGAAGGCTCGACGGCCGGTTCGCCCAAATTGTTTAGATGCAATGGTTTAAATGGCGATTCACTTTGGCGATTGGCTTGCAGCGGTACGCAGTATGAGACCACGTGTGCTCGTTCCCATCCTCGTGGCTGCCGCCCTCGTCTTTATCATGGCCGGCTGCACCACCAAGAATTACGTCCGCAGCCAGACAGCGCCATTGGCTGACAAGGCAAACCAGCTCGATGCGCAGGCGCGCACGAACAACAACGCCATCCATGACGTTGACTCCCGCGCCCAGCACGGCATTGCGGGTGCGCAGTCCGCCGCCGACCAGGCGCAGCAGAACGCCAACTCGGCCCAGTCCGCCGCGAATACGGCCCAGCAGTCCGCCGATAACTCCATCCAGCAGGTCGGTTCCCTGCGTGACGTGATCGCGAACCTCGACAGCTACAAGACATTGTCATCGGTGGACGTGCACTTTGCCACGGGCAGCGCGGAGTTGAGCCGGAAAGACCGCGAGCAGCTTGATGGCCTCGGCGAGCAGATCTCCCAGGCGCACGGCTACATCCTCGAAGTCACCGGGGCGACCGATTCCACCGGCAGCGCCGAGCTGAATTACGACCTGAGCCAGCGTCGCGCCCATGCCGTCGTCCAGTATCTGGCGACGAAATATAACGTCGAGCCGCGCCGCTTCTACCTCATCGGCATCGGCAAGGACCAGTCTGTGGCGACCAACCGCAACGCTTCCGGCCGCGCCCAGAACCGGCGGGTGGCCATCCGGCTGCTGTCAAACACCGGCACCCAGCCGGCGCCGCCGCCAACCGCAACAGCGTCATCCGGAGGGTTTTAGGTTATCGAGGTAGGCGTTGACTGAATGGAAACGTAACCAAAAGTTACGCTTAAGTTACCGAAGTTTCCTTTACGAGTCTGATTCCCGTGTCTAGTCTTCCCCGGTGGGCAGTTCTGGGGGAGGGCTGCTCTAAGCGCCCGGTGGCCGTTTTCGGCCCTGGGCGCTTTTTGCTTTTGCGGATATATCCCTTCGTCCCGCTTTCCACACGCGCCAGTTGCGGCGAGTCGTTTTCAAACGCGCCGCATCCTATACTGTGCAAGGCAAATTCGGCCTGGAGGGTTCATGAGCACAGTTGCTGAAGTCACGGAAGTTACAGATCAAAACTTTGAGGCGGAAGTTCTGAAATCCGAGACGCCCGTGCTGGTGGATTTCTGGGCGGGGTGGTGTGGTCCGTGCAAGGCGCTGGCTCCGACCGTGGATGAAGTGGCGAAGCAGTTCAACGGCAAGCTGAAGGTCATGAAGATGAACGTGGACAACAACCGTTCCACGCCGAGCCGCTACGGCATCCGCGGCATTCCGGCGCTTCTCTTCTTCAAGGACGGCAAAGTTGCCGACCAGATTGTCGGCTTCGTACCGAAGGACACGATCGAAAAGAGCGTGAACAAGGTTATCGGCTAAGGCGTTCGACTCCGAATGCCGGCAAAGGCCCGCTTCAAGCGGGCCTTTTCGTTTGCCTGTGCCGGGCCGCCGGCGGGCCACCGCGCCAAGGCCGCAGGCTAAGAATGGTGACCCCGGGAAGATTCGAACTTCCGACACGCAGTTTAGGAAACTGCTGCTCTATCCACCTGAGCTACGGGGCCTTGCGCCAAGTTTACCAACCCCGCGCCGGGGCTGGGATGCTCCCCATCTGGGGCCAGGAGCTTATTCCGAAGTCACGTTACCAAGGAAGAATACCCACAAGTCGTACAAGAAATTTCTTGCCGAATGGAACGGCAAACCTTAGTCTACGTTTACTTTTTCTTCAAAAAAAAATTTGAAGAATTGCATGACTTTGCGGCTTGCCCGTTCGCCTGTGACTGGTTTCCCTCTCCCCGAAGATTGTCTTTGCCGCAGCAGAACACGTGTTATAGCGTCTGCGCCGTGCGACCCCTTTATCAAGATTTTCGAATTTAAGGAGTTCCCCGATGCAAGTTTTGAAATTCGCCCCGTCGAAATGGGTAGCCAGCGCTGTGCTGGTTTCCTTTTTGACCTTTTCCGGCGCGGCTGCAATGGCGCAGCGCGCTACTTTTCTAGCGAAAGAAAAGCGTGTTCCTGATGTGGTCACTTCCGGCGCTGCCAAGCGCGTAGGCGATGTGGAAGCGAGCCGTCAGTTTGAACTCGCCGTCTCCGTTCCGGTCCGCAACCAGGAAGCCCTGACCAAGCTGATCGAGGACGTCTACAACCCGTCCAGCCCGAACTATCACCACTACATCACTGTCTCCCAGTTCGCTGACAACTTCGGCGCAAGCAAGGAAGACTACGCGAAGATCGTCAAGTATCTCCGCGCCAATGGCTTCAACGTCACCGTGCAGCACGCGAACCGCTTGGCGGTCAGCTTCACCGGCGACGCTGAGACGATTGATCGTGCGTTCAACGTCAAGATGGGCCTTTACCAGCACCCGACGGAAGACCGCACCTTCTACGCGCCCGACCGTGAACCGACGGTGGAAGGGCTGGGCGTCAAGCTGCAGCTGGTCGCCGGCCTGGACAACTTCATCCTGCCGGTTTCCATGCAGAAGAGCCTTGCACACAAACTGGGACTCGACAAGAAGGGTGATGTCATCAAGTCCCCGGAAGCGGTGACCACTTGCTACGGCTCGCCGTACACAGTGAACGTCGGCACCGGCCCTTGCGGCACGTATACGCCGGGCGATCTTCGCACAGCGTATGGCGTGACCTCGCTTACGGGTTCCGGTCAGGCCATCGGCATCTTCGGCTTTGGTGGTGCGCTTACTTCTGACGTAGCCCTTATGGCCGGTCAGTGGGGCATTACGACGCCGACCGTTACCTACAAGCTAGGTACAGCCTGCACGACCGGCTGCTCCACTGGCGAACAGGTTCTGGACATTGACATGGCGCACGGCATGGCCCCCAGCGCCTCCATCAACTTCTTCTCCAACGCCAGCAACGACCTGACCATCATCAACGCCATGGCGTCGGACACCACGTCATCGGTTTATTCGTGCTCGTGGGGCTGGGCTTCCGGCAACTACACCACAGAAGATATTGACTTCCAGGAGATGGCCGCTCAGGGCCAGACCTTCCTGAAGGCGACGGGCGACGACGGCGGCTACAACGGCTACTACAGCAGAACGAACGGCAGCCCCTGGTACTACCCGGCGGGCGATCCGTACATCGTTGAAGTCGGCGGCACGCAGCTGATCACCAACGGCAACGGCGGCTCGTGGTCGAACGAAGAGGGCTGGCCGGATGGCGGCGGCGGCGTTGCTCCTGCGACGGCGAAGTATGGCACCAGCACCAACTATGGCGTGAACTATGCGCAGCCGAGCTGGCAGTCGGGCGTTTCCAACTCCAGCAACGGCGTTTCAGCCACCAACCGTACCGACCCGGACATCGCCGCTGAGGCGGATTACGAGTACATCGGTTGTACCAACGGCAGCTGCGAGGACACCTACGGCGGCACCAGCTACGCGACGCCTCTGTGGGCCGGAATCGTTGCCGGCATGAACACCGTTTCCGTCGCTGCCAGCAATGGCAGTCTCGGCTTCGTGAACTACCAGCTGTATGCTGCCGGCAATGCCAGCAGCGGCTTCACCGGCATCTTCCATGACGTGACCGCTTGCGGTGGCGTGGATGCGAACGAAGGTCCGGGACCGAACTGCAACTCGTCCACTCTGTCCAGCGGCACTTATCCGAAGCAGGGCTATAACCCTGTTGCCGGATATGACGGCGTCACCGGCTGGGGCTCTCCGAACGGCTCGTCGCTGATTTCCTCGCTCACGGTTCCGGGTTTCAGCCTGACGCCGACGACGGGGTACTACGGCACGTCGTTCGCTGCAAGCATTAACTTCCCGGATGCCAGCGGCACCTCGAAGTTCTACGCCAAGCAGGGCTCGAACACAGCCGTCCAGGTCGGTTCCTGCACGCTGACCACCAGCACCTGCTCGGCGAACTTCAACGGATCGACGCTCGGTCTGGGCAGCTACAACGGCTACGTGGTCTACACGGAGTCGGAAACCTACCATGGCACGACCCGCACTGTGAGCAAGACCTCGGCAAACGTGGCCTTTACGATCAGCGCGGACACGACTGCCACCTCCGGCTCAGCGAGCCCGAGCTCGATCTTCCCGAACGGCTCGACCTCGCTGTCGGCCACCGTGACGGATTCGATCAACTCGGCGTTGAAACCGACAGGCACCGTGAACTTCAAACTGGGTTCGTCGACCATCGGAAGCTGCACTCTGAGCTCCGGCAGCTGCTCGACGTCCGTAGCGGGTTCAGCGTTCGCGCTGGGCAGCAACAGCGTGACGATCAGCTTTGCAGGCTCCACTGACTTTGCGGCGTCGTCAAACTCGACGTCCGTGACGGTCACGCAGGACTCGACATCGACCGCGGTAACGGCGACGCCGAGCACCATCACCGGCAGCGGTTCTTCGACCCTGAAGGCCACGGTCAGCGATACGACCACGCCGGCCAACACACCGGCTGGCACGATCACGTTCAAGGCCGGAGCCACGGCGCTTGGCGGCTGCACGTTGTCGGGCGGCACATGCTCGACACCGGTCTCCGGCAGCACCCTGGGTGGCGGCTCGTTCACCATCACGGCAACGTACGCTCCGGCGACATCGGAGTGGACCGCCTCCAGCGGCACCACACCCCTGTCGGTCGGCGCGGACATTACGTTCTCGTCAACCACGCACAACTTCGGCAGCGTCGCGATTGGCCAAACAGCCACCTACGGCGTCAAAGTGACGAACAACACGGCGTCGGCGATCAGCTTCACGATCGGCATCGCTGGTCCTTCAAACTTCAGCCAGACCAACAACTGCTTTGGTGGTTCGGTTGGAGCAGGCGCGAGCTGCGAAATCCTGTTCGCCTTCAAGCCGACGGCAACGGGAGCGCAGAGCACGACCTGGTCGCTCACGGGTCCGAGTGGAACCATCTACTCGCCGACCAACGGCGGCACGCTCAGCGGTACGGGCGCGGCGAGCCAGGCAATCACGCTGGCGACGGCGGGCCATAACTTCGGCACGCAGTCGGTTGGCACCACGTCGGTGGTTTACGGCACGGTGTTGACGAACAGCTACTCGGCGGCTGCGGCGGTGAGCATCTCGATCACGGGCAACACGGCTGACTTCGTCACCGTGCTGAACAACTGCGGTTCCACCCTGCCGGCAAACGGAAGCTGCAACCTGCAGTTCGAGTTCAAGCCGGGCGTCACTGGCTGGTCGGCCGAGACGGTGGGCATCACGGCCACCGTAGGCGGCAGCCCGGTCACGATCACGACCGGTTCACCCGCGACACCCGTCACGGGCATTGCGCTCAAGGGCTTCGGTCAGTAACCACTCCAACGAACAGAACAGAAGGGCGTGTCCACAACGGACACGCCCTTTACTTTGTGGAAAGAATTGCACGGTGTGCAAAGCGCATTCCGTAGCGTCAACTTTCCGGCCGCGTTTCGACAATAGGGATTCATCCATTCCGTTTCCGATTGACGAAGCGGTCGCTGCAATTTACGTTCGATTCACAATTCCCCTGAAGCTGACTATCTCCCCGCTCATGCTGCCAGGGTTCTGGAGCAACAATTTGTCTTTGGCAAAAGCCGGAAGTATCGGTCTGTCCCTTGCATGCGTACTCACCTTCAATCTTGCTTCTCATGCAGAAGTGCGTGGTTCCGAGTCCGCTCGGCCCTTGATCACGCAGAAGATTGACGATTCGAAGCTCGTAACCCTCTACGGGAACGTGCCGCACGAGGCGCAGGTCGCCAGATACGATCGTGGCGCAGTCGCGGAGGACTTCAAGGTCGAGACACAGGTACTGCTCAAGCGGTCTCCGGAGCAGGAAAAGGCACTTGCCATCCTGATGGACCAGCTGCATACCCCGGGCAACCCGAACTTCCACCGCTGGCTTTCTGAACAGCAGTGGGCTGAGAGCTTCGGCGTCAACAGCAAGGACGTCGCAAAGGTGAGCGCCTGGCTGAGCAGCCACGGCCTCGAGGTCAAAGGCATCACGCCGGACGGCCTGGTGATCAACGTCAGCGGATCCGCCGCAGCCATCCGCGACGTGTTCCACGCTGAGATCCACTCCATCGTCAACAGCCAGAACGAGACGCACTTCTCGAACATCACCGAGCCGAAGATTCCTGTTGCGCTCGCCGGCGTAGTGGTGGGTGCGCCGCTGAACAACTACATGCCGAAGCCGCTCTACCACCTGGTGAACAAGATCCAGACGCCGGAAAAGGCCGTCACGGACCGCCAGATGAAGACGGACAGCGCCAACGGCGTTCACGGAAACGCGACCTACGCCGGCGATTGCGGCTTTGTGGACTACGTCAAGAACCAGACGAACTACGACAGCAACTGCTATTCGCCTACGCCTGGCGACCTGGCCATCATCTACAACACGCTTCCTCTTTACAACGCCGGCTACACCGGCGCAGGGCAGACCATTGGCCTGATTGAGGATTCGAATGACTACACAGACGCGGACTACAGCCGCTTTGTGTCGGTATTCTTCCCGACAGGTTCACAGAACTACGGCGCGGCCGCGGGCAACCTGAGCACCGTGCATCCGACTGGTTCCACCACCTGCACCAACCCCGGAACCCCGGCGAATGGAACGGACGTCGAAGTCGAACTGGACATCGAGTACGCGACAGCCACGGCTCCTGCCGCGAAGGTCGCTATTGAATCCTGTGCTGACTCCGGCACCACCTTCGGCGGACTCATCGCAGTGCAGAACCTGGCCAACGCCAACACAATCGCCACCCAGATCCTGAGCATCAGCTACGGTGAATCGGAAGTTTCCAACGGCGCCACCCGCAATGCCCAGTACGTGGCTGCGTATCAGCAGGCTGCGGCACGCGGCATCTCGGTGTTCGTCTCCTCCGGTGACGAAGGTTCCGCATCCACCGATGCGAACAAGGCCTACGCCTCCCACGGCATCACGGTGAGCGGCTTCACGTCCACGCCCTATAACGTCTCGGTCGGCGGCACGGACTTCGGCGACATCGCGGCGGGTAACGAAGCAAACTACTGGAACACGACAAACACTGCGAACTACACCTCGGCAAAGAAGTATGTTCCTGAAATCCCGTGGAACGATTCCTGCGCCAACTCGCTGATTGTCGACTACCTCACCGGCTATACGCAGAACGGTACGACGAGCTTCTGCAACAGTTCAAACAGCTTCATCAGCTACTTCCGCACAACCGGATCCGGTTCCGGCGGCCCCAGCAACTGCTACTCCGGCACCGCCAGTACGAGCGGCGTCGCCAGTGGCACATGCGCCGGCCAGCCGAAGCCTTCCTGGCAGTCGGTATACGGCAATCCGGCCGATAGCGTCCGTGACATTCCTGACGTCTCGCTGTTCGCGGCGAACGGCGTCTGGAACCACTACATCACGGAGTGCATTTCGGACACCTCCAGTGCTGCGGGCGGTACCTCCTGCGCGGGCACACCTGACACCTGGACCGGAATCGGCGGTACGTCCGGCTCCAGCCCCATGATGGCCGGCATCCAGGCCCTCATCAACCAGTCGCAGGGCGGCCCACAGGGCAACCCGAACTACGCCCTGTACAAGCTTGCTGCAGCTGAGTACGGCGCCAGCGGAAATTCTTCCTGCAACGCCGCCAACGGCAGCTCATCGTCCTGCGTCTTCAACGACATCACGACCAGCGACATCGTTGTCGACTGCGAACCGCTGAACACCGGAACACGCAGCAAGCCTGTGTACACGTACTACGACTGCTACAACAGCGGTGGTACATACGGCTCGACCTCAACCAGCAACAGCAGCTTCGCTACGCCCGCTTACAACGCAGGTTCGGGTTGGGATTTTGCAACCGGTCTCGGCTCCGTGAACGCCTACAACCTCGCCGTGAACTGGGGCAAGGCTTTCCCGACGTCGAACATCACCTTCTCCGCAACGAGCCATAACTTCGGCTCGGTCGTGTCGGGAACCAGCACCACCGGTTCCTCGAACTTCGGCGTCAAGGTGACGAACAACACCACTGCGGCGGTCACGCTGGGTGTCTCGTTCAGCGGCTCCAGCGCCTTCTCGCTGGCCGGCAACAACTGCACCAATGTTGCCGTCGGCAAGAGCTGCGAACTTCTGTTCCAGTACAAACCGACCACAACAGGCGCGCAATCCGCCACCTGGCAGATCACCGGCGCAACATCCAGCACGAACTACGTTCCGTTTGACGGCGGCACGTTGTCCGGGACCGGTGTTGCGTCCGCGGCAGTCACGCTGGCGACGGCGGGCCACAACTTCGGCACGCAGTCGGTTGGCACTACGTCGGTGGTCTACGGCACGGTGTTGACGAACAGCTACTCCTCGCCTGCGACGCTGAGCATCTCGACATCACAGGCAACACGGCTGACTTCGTCACCGTGGTGAACAACTGCGGTTCCACCCTGCCTGCGAACGGAAGCTGCAACCTGCAGTTCGAGTTCAAGCCGGCGGTCACTGGCTGGTCGGTGGAAACGGTAGGCATCACCGCCACCGTGAACGGCAGCCCGGTCACGATCACGACCGGTTCACCGGCATCCACCGTCACGGGCGTTACGCTCAAGGGCCTCGGCCAGTAACGCATCCATAACTAACCCAGGAGGCGCGCTCAATTTGGGCGCGCCTCCTGCTTTTCCGCAAAAAACTTTCTTGCCACCCATCCCTCTGGTCTCTATGCTTTCGAAACCAGCAGTGCGCAAATTTGGTTAAGCGCAGCAGCCCGCTGCCAGAAGGCCCGTCCTCCCCTGCAATCGAGTGCGGTAAGCATCACGCTGTCTCAACACAACCACAGGAGCACGCATGTACTTTCGCAGTCACATCCGGTCACGCTTCGCAGCAGGAGCGTTTTTCGCCTCCACGCTTGTCTTTGCCGCTTCCGCCGTCCAGGCCGAGCGCACGCAGTTCCAGGAAAAGCACGTTCCCGAAGCCGTAACCAGCGGACACGCTTCGCTCGTTTCGCGCGTCGCGCCGTCGCAGAAGTTCGAACTTGCCATTGCGCTGCCTTTGCGCCATGAGGCGGAACTCAACCAGCTGCTGAAAGACCTTTACGATCCCTCCAGCCCGAAATTTCACCACTATCTGACGGTCGAGCAGTTTGCCGACCGCTTCGCGCCGACCAAAGAGGAGTATGCCCAGGTCGTGAAATACGCGCGCGATAACGGCTTCAACGTGACTGTCGAGCATGCCAACCGCCTCGCCGTCAGCTTTACCGGAACGTCGGAGCAGGTGGAGCACGCCTTCAACGTGCAGATGAACAACTACGCGCATCCGACGGAATACCGTAATTTCTACGCGCCGGACCGCGAGCCGACAATCGAAGGCTTGAGCGTTCCGGTGCTGCGCATTGCCGGTCTGGAAAACTTCGTTCTGCCGCATCCGCGCCTGAAGCGGAACCCGCTGCCGCCTTCCGGCCCGACGGCCCAGGCAGCGGCGAAGGCGACCACGACGTGCAGCTACAACGTGAATGTCGGCACGGGCCCCTGCGGCACCTACTCGCCAACCAACGACCGGACGGCCTATTACGGAACGGGCTCGCTGAATGGCAGCGGCCAGCAGATCGGCATCCTCGGCTTTGGCGGAGCGTGTACCAGCGACGTCAGCCTGATGGCCACCCAGGAAGGCATCGCAACACCGACCGTTGTCTACAAGCTCGGCTCTGCAGCAACCCGTTGCGGCTCTGACGGCGAACAGGTGCTGGACATCATCTACTCGTTCGGCATGGCGCCCGGCGTCACCGAGATCAACTTCTTCTCGAACGCCTCCAACGACCTGACCATCATCAACGCAGAGGCGTCGAACACCGCGTCGTCGGTCTACAGCTCATCGTGGGGCTGGGGATTCTCCAACCACACGGCGGAAGACAACGACTTCAAGGAAATGCAGGCGCAGGGCCAGAGCTTCGTCAACGCCACCGGCGATGACGGGGCCTACAACTCCAGCACCTGGGACTTTCCCTCCGGCGATCCGTACATCACGGAAGTCGGCGGCAGCAGCCTGGTCACGGCGAGCCGCGGCGGGGCGTGGAAGTCTGAATCCGGGTGGACATACAGCGGCGGCGGTTATCCGCCCAAGGCCGATGCCTACGCCATTCCCACCTGGCAGACGGCGGCCATCAACAGCAACAACAAGGGTTCGACAACCTACCGCAATGATCCTGACGTTGCGGCCGAAGCGGATTTTGACAACCTGAGCTGCTCCAACGGCAAGTGCGTGGACGGCTACGGCGGCACCAGTTATGCCGCGCCGCAGTGGGCTGGCTACATCGCGATGATCAACCAGCAGATGAAGGCGGATGGCAATGGCTCCATCGGCTTCCTGAACACGCATCTCTACGCTGTCGGTGAAAGCGCGACGTACAAGGGCGACTTCCACGACATCACGAGCGGTTCCAACCCGTCATCGGAAGGCAGCCCGAAGTACACGTTCAATGCTGTCACCGGCTATGACGACGTAACCGGCTGGGGCAGCCCGAATGGCGCGGGGCTGATCAACACGCTGGCTTCGAAAGAAGAGTAGTTTTTTGGAAGCGGCAAAAGAGAAGGGCGCGTCGCGAGACGCGCCCTTTTCTCTCGAATCGGTAAGTCAAAAGGCTAAGCAATGCCTTGCACTTCGCTCCGGCAAGAAGAAGCGGACAAGGAATTCAGGCTCCCTTTGGGACCCGTGATACCAACAGCACGATTCTCCGCGTGAGGTAAAATCGGCGACACAGCCAACCAATGTCGAATGACCCGCGTGTAGGCAGCACGATTTCGCACTATCGCATTCTTTCCCGCCTGGGCAAGGGCGGGATGGGCGTCGTCTATGCGGCGGAAGACCTTTCGCTGGGCCGCAAGGCTGCCATAAAGTTCCTGACGGACAGCACCACTGCGGACCCGGCCTCGGTCCAGCGCTTTCTTCGCGAGGCCAAGTCCGCGTCCGCCCTCAATCACCCGAACATCTGCACGATCTACGAATTCGGCGAGCACGAAGGCCATCCCTTTCTCGCAATGGAACTGCTCGACGGCGTAACGCTGGATACGCTGCTGACGGGAAGCCCCACGCCGCTCACGCGTCTCCTCGACATCGGCATCCAGGCTGCCGACGCGCTGGATGCGGCGCACAGGAAAGGCATCATCCACCGGGACATCAAGCCGGCCAACATCTTCATCGTCGGCAAAGACCAGGTAAAGCTGCTCGACTTCGGGTTGGCGAAGCTGGAGGAAGCGGCCAGCGACGCAACTTCGGATGGCACCATCGCAGGGCCTGACATCACGAGCGCGGGTTCCGCAGTGGGCACCATCGCGTACATGTCGCCGGAACAGGCCCGCGGCGAGACGCTGGATGCGCGGACGGATATCTTTTCGCTCGGCACGGTGCTGTATCAACTCGCGACCGGGCAGCATCCGTTTCCCGGGCGCGACAACGGCTGTCATCTTTGACCAGATACTGAACCGCGACCCTGCGCCTGCTGACGAGAAGAACCAGGCATTGCCCCATGAGATCGACGGCATCCTGGAAAAGGCGCTTGAGAAAGACCGCGAACTGCGCTACCAGTCCGCGGCAGACCTGCGCGCAGACCTCAAGCGCCTCGCGCGCAATTCGTCGTCCGGCCACCACGCCGCGGCCGTGTCGAGCGCGTCCGGCGCGGTCGCAGCTTCCGCAACGCTCCGCGCAGCCGACCCGGGAAGCAGCGCCTCCACCGCTGCCGCTGCGCCGGTTCAGCAGGGAAGAACCGGCCTCTGGATCTCAATCGCCGCACTCGTGCTTGTCGCCGCTGCAGCAGGGGCATGGTGGTTCCTGCGCCAGCCAGCCTGGCCGCTCACCAACATTTCTCTCAAGCAGCTCACTGATTCCGGCAACATCGAGCGCATTGCCATGTCCCCCGACGGCAAAACCCTCGCCGAGATAAAAAACGACAAAGGCCAGCGCAGCCTCTGGATTCGCAACATTCCCACGAACCAGGACACGCAGGTCATCCCGCCTTCCGGCCAGGGCTACGTGGATGTCACCTTCTCCGTAGACGGCAACCAGATTTACTACAGCGCCGAGCCACCGGACAGCCGCTACATCCGCACCCTGTATCGCGTTTCCGTCTTCGGCGGCACGCCGCAAGCGCTCATCCACGACGCAGATTCCAGCGCCAGCTTCTCGCCCGATGGCTCCCGCTTCGTCTATCTGCGGCAGACCCCACAGGACTCAGGACACTTTGCTGAAATGCACATCAGCAACACAGACCTGAGCTCCGACACCATCGCATACCAGGGGCCGAACTCAACCTCATTCCCGCGCTGGTCCAGGGGTGGGAAAAGCATTGTCTGGGATGAGAGGCCCGTCGGCGGCGACACGACGCTGATGGTGCTAGACGTTGCGACCAACAAGACACGTTCGCTTCCGGAACCGGAAGGGAAGTTAATCCGTCGCTGGCAGGACCCGCTGCCAGGCGAATTCACCGCAACCGTCGCGTCCACGCCCGATTCCGATACAGCACAGGTACTCACCATCAGCACGGTCAACGGCGCGTCCCATGCCGTCACCAACGACCTGACGACGTATGATCAGCCATCCTCTTCGGCAGACGGAAAAATCGTGGGCGTTATCGCGTCCGAGATCAAGTCCACGGTCTCCATCTTCAACGTCGGCGAATCGGTTCCGGTGCGCACGCTGGACCTGCGCGTAACGCCATCGCGTATTCAATGGCTGCCGGGTGGCGCAATGCTTCTCACCAGCACCTTGCGCTCCAGCCTGCTCAACTTGGACACGCAGGCCATCACCCCGCTTACCTTCGCAGGTCTGCAGCCGACCTCGTCAGCCTCCATCTGTCCAGACGGCACGGTCGTCTTTGCGGCCGTCCCGAAAGGCGTCAACCACTCTGTCCTATACAGCATTCAGCAGAACGGTCAGGGCATGAAGCAACTCACCACGGACGGCCCGGTGCGCGTCTCCGCCTGCGTCGCCGGCAATGTAGTCTTCTATGGCAAACCCGTGCCGACCACCACCACTCAGCAGGTCTGGATGCTCAAATTGGGTAACCCAAGCCCGGTCAAATTGCCCATCGTTACTGGAGCGTTCGGCTTTGTGCCGTCCAACGATGGCAGGTATGTCGTGGTTGGCGTAGGCGCCGGGGAGAGTCTCTACGCCGACCGGTATGACCTCACTACCCCCGGCGCCAGGCCGCAGCGGCTTCCGATTGACCTGCGCATGACTCTGCAGACCCTGGATTTTACCCCGGACGGCAACGGCATCATCTACCCGGGTAAAGGCGACGGACAGGAAAGCCTGCTCACGCAGAGCTTCCAGGGAGGGCCGGCAGCCAAAGTGTTCGATGCGTCGCCTGTGCCGATCATGTTCGTAACCTACAGTCCGGACGGCAAACAGATCGCCATCCTGCGCCGCAGCACCACGTCGAATGTTGCCCTGATCCAGGACCAGTCCGGCAAGAACTGAGTTACCGCGCTTCGCAAGGCATGCGATTCGCTCATTCCGCCCGATAGAGACGACCTCAACTGCGCCGCAACGGCTCCTCGCCTCTTGAATTCAGCCAGGTGACGGAAGCGAACGCGCCCACCCACGAACCAGCCGCCGCGAACACGACATACGCCCAGTTCCTCGTGTAACTGATCACCGCAAACGCCGACAGCAGATACCAGAGACTGCTCCAGGTCGCGGCCCTCACACGGAGGCGCGATGTCACTGCCGCCGTGAAAAGTACATAGACCGCGTCCGTCAGCGCCGTTGACGCCATCACGCCGAGCGCCAGCAAAGGTTGAATATTCATCCCGCGATTCCTCCAGTGGAGCGAGCCACATCCACGGCTCGAAGCTGTTCACGCCAGACTCTACACGGTCGCGGAAGCAAAGACCGAGGGTGCCATATCCTGAAGTTTGCAGAAGCGTTTCGTCGTGTCCGCTTCCTTGCAGGCGGGAGCGGAGACGATGCCACGCCCGTTTAGAATGGAAGAGTCATGCCGAAGTATTCCATCGTCGTCCCGTTTCATAATGAAGAAGAGTCTGTCACTGCCCTCTATGACCAGCTGAAAGCTGTGATGGAGACCATGGGGGACAGCTTTGAGCTGGTGTTTGTGGACGATGGCTCGCGGGACCGCACGTTCAAGCTGCTGAGCGAAATTGCCGCGGTGGATTCCCGCGTGCTCGTCATCAAGCTGCGCCGCAACTTCGGCCAGACTTCGGCGCTGGCGGCCGGCTTCGACCATGCCTCCGGCGACTACATTCTCGCCATGGACGGCGACCTGCAGCACGATCCGCACGAGATCCCGAATTTCCTCGCGAAGCTGGACGAAGGCTACGACGTCGTCTCCGGCTGGCGCGAGCAGCGCGTGGACAACCTGGTCATGCGGCGCATTCCTTCCCGCATTGCCAACTGGCTGATGGCGAAGTTGAGCGGCGTAGACATCCACGACTTCGGCACGACGTTCAAGGCCTACCGCCGCGAAGTCATCCACGCCATCCCGCTGTACGGCGAGATGCATCGCTTTATCCCGGCGCTGGCCAGCTTTTACGGCGCAAGCATCTGCGAAATTTCCATCAAGAACATCCATCGCCCGGCAGGGAAGAGCCACTACGGCATCAGCCGGACTTTCCGCGTGCTGTTCGACCTGATGACGATCCGCTTCCTGCTGCGCTATATGACGCGCCCACTGCATTTCTTCGGCGCCATCGGGGCGACTTCGATTGTCAGCGGCTGCCTGTTCAGCCTGTGGCTGCTCGGGCTGAAAGTGTTTGTCGGCGGGCACGTGATGGACCAGCACGGTCCGTTGTTCGTCATTGCCGGCGTGCTGCTGCTGGCCGGAATCCAGCTTCTCGGCATCGGACTGCTGGGCGAGCTGCAGGTGCGCCACTTCCACGCGCCGCAGTCACACCGCGCGCCGTACGCGGTGGACCGAATCCTGCGCCTGCGCGCCCCGGAAGAGCCGATGCTGCGCGAAAGCTAGTCCTCCACAGTCGCTGCGTCTACAATCTTTCCAGCCTCATCAACAAGGCTGCGCAGCTTGCTGCGCAAAACCAAACTTCCGCAGCCGGATGCTCGGGAAGGCGGTGTAAATCCGCCACTGCCCCGCAACTGTAAGCGCGGGCCGCTCAATCGTCGAGCGGCAACTGCTTCTCCATAGGCCACTGGCGCGAGAGCGCTGGGAAGGCGGAGCGGCAGACGCGTAAGTCAGGAGACCGGTCCTTAGCTGCTGACCCAGCCACTATTCCCGCGGGGGAATGGAGGAACCTATGACCGTCGTTTCTGGCCGCGCGTTCGCGCGAGCCACCGCCCTCCTGTTACTCATTCTTGCCTTCCCTGGCAGCTCCCGTGCCGGGACCGTTCGCGGGGTCGTGACAGACCCGCTTGGAGCCAGGATTGCCGGCGCTTCTGTCACGCTGGCCTGCGGAGGCTCGCCCGCCATCGTGGTCAAAGCATCTGCGACGGGCGAATACACCGCGTCACAGCCGCAAGCGGCGCGCTGCACGATCAGCGCATCTTCGCCGGGATTCTCGACTGCGACACTCGAAAGCTTCTTCCTCGGGGCGAACGCGACGCTCGATCAGCCGCTGACACTCTCCGTGGCCGCGGTGAATTCGCAGGTCACGGTCACGGCAACCGGATTGCCCACGCCGCAGGCCCAGGTTAGCGCGGCCGTGACCGTGCTCGACCAGCAGGACCTCGGCGAACACACTTTCACTGTCGATCCGATGCGTCTTGTACCGGGTGTTGCCGTAGTGCAGCAGGGCCAGCAGGGCGGGGTGACGTCCATCTTTGTGCGCGGCGGAAATTCGACTGCAAATAAAGTCCTGATCAACGGTGTCGAAGCCGAAGATGTCGGCGGACGATTTGACCTTTCCGGAATCCCGACCGTGGGGCTCGACACGATCGAAGTGCATCGCGGGGCGGACAGCGTTTTGTACGGCGCGGACGCGCTGGCGAGCGTGATTGTCATGAATCCGCCGCGTGGTTCTGGCGCAACACCGCTGCTCACCTTTGCGGCCGACGGCGGCACGCTGCACACAGTCCATTCCGAAGCAACGTTGAACGGCGCCGCCGGCCGCTTCGACTACTTCGGCGGGTTCTCGCTGTTCAATACCGCAAACGCGCTGCCGAACGATGCGTATCACAACATCACCGGCACGGCGAACGTCGGTTACTCGCTGAACTCGAACACAAGCCTGCGGGCCATGGCGACGACTCTCACCTATGCTTCTGGACTGCCGAATGCCTGGGACTTTTACGGCGTTGCAGATAACGCGAAACAAAGCGACCAGCAGATTTTTCTCTCTGCGACACTGGACCAGCAGACCACTTCGCGCTGGCACAACCTGATTCGATACGGAGCAGCGCGGAAGCGCGAACAGGCGCAGCAGTTCACACTGGCCGGAACGTATGACCCTGACCTCGGCGTAACGCTCGGCAATACGGTGACAATCCGCGGCGCGAATGGCTACTCCGCGACCGGGCAGGCGGTTCTCGACTACGACTGCTGTTATGCCACGCAGGAAGCTTCGAACCGCGACCTGGTGCAATACGAGACCGACTACCGCTTTTCTCCGCACATGGTTGCGCTCGCGGGATTTCGCTACCAGGACGAGCGCGCGCTGAACTCCTATTACGGGTCCATTGAGCGTCATAACTACGATTACACGCTGCAGTTTTCCGGGGACTTCTGGAACCGGCTGTTCTACACGCTTGGCGGCGGCATTCAGCATAATGAGGTCTTCGGCACCGAAGGTACGCCGCGCGTCGGGCTCGCGTATTACATCAACCGTCCCGGCCCTGCATGGTTCAGCGGCACCAAGCTTGTCTTCAACTTTGCGCGCGGCGTGCAGGAAGCGGACATCGGCACCCAGCTGGCATCGCTGTACGACACACTCCTCACGGCGATTCCAAGCACCGACAACCCCAACGGGCCGGAACTGATTCAGCAGTTCCACATCACGCCGATTGGCGCGGAAGACGTGCGGAACTACGACGGCGGTGTCGAGCAGACTTTGTTTCACCAGCGCGCGGTGCTGCGCGCGCGCTATTTTCATAATGAGTTTGGCCGCCAGGCTGAATATGTGGACACACAGGCGCTCGCCGCTCTGCAAATCAACCAGGCCGTCATCACGGCGCTCGAAGACGCCGGGGTGTTTGGCACGTACGTGAACTCACTTACCTACAAAGCCCAGGGCGCGGAAGTCGATTTCGAGTACCAGCCTGTTGCGCACGTGTTTGTGCGGGCAGGCTATGCCTATCTCGATGCGGTGGTTCAGCATTCTTTTTCATCCGACGCGCTGTGCAATACGCAGTATGCCTCCGGGTGTATTTACTTCCAGAACACGGGCGTAATCATCGGCGCGAACGGTCCATTGATTGGCGCACGGCCATTCCGGCGCCCGCCGCACACAGGATTCTTTTCGGTCACCTACACGCGGCCTCGCTGGTATGCGCAGTTTATGGGCGCCGTGGCGAGCCGTTCCGACGACTCGACTTTTCTCGAATACTCCGACTCGAATTTCGGCAACTCTTTGCTGTTGCCCAACAGGAACCTCGACCCGAGTTACGAGAAGCTGGATTTCGCAGCGAGTTTTTCTGTCAACAGATTTGTTTCGGTCTACACGCAGGTTGACAACCTGCTGAACCAGCAGCGCGCGGGAGTGATCGGTTATCCGGCGCTGCCGTTAACGGCGCGCGGCGGACTGCGCTTCACGCTTGGGCGCGGTGAGTAAGGGATCAATCACTTCGAGGCATACAGGACCGGCGGCGTCGGAACAGGTGACCCGCCGTCGTCCTCTATCGTGACGCCAAAGCCCTTTACCGGCAGATCGTGCGGCAGGGAAATGGCCATGAGGCTCACGGCCCCGCTCGCATCCGGCGTGAAAGTGCCTGCCGGACGCGGAGATTTTTCGCCCAGCAGCCAGAGTTCGTAAACCTTGCCGTTCGGCAGCGGCGGGCAGTGCCGCCGCGGTAAGGAGGACCTGGCCGGTCGAGCGGCGATAGTAAGCCCGGACCTGCGGCTCCGGCCTGGCATCCGCCCGCGTTAGAACAAATTTCGCAGTGTCTGCGGCGGTCAGGGCGCTTAGGACGGCGACCGCGCGCGCGCTGTTGTTCGCGCTTTCCGCCTGCGCAGCCTGGAGACCGGCATTGCGCGCCTGAGCGTCCTGCAGTTGTGCGGCGAGATTGTGGTTGCGCTGCCACGCGCCTCCCGCCATAACCGCGAACACAACTGCGGCGCAGGCGGCGAGGCCAAACGCCCAGCGCCATCCGAAAAATGTTGCTCGCGCTTCGCGATTGGTCCCGGCTGCAGGAGAAATCTCCTGCATGACCCGGCGGCGCACCGACAAGTCCGGCTCGGCTTCAGGCAATGCGAGCGAAAGGGCGCTCAGTGCGAGTTGCGTCTCCGCAGCTTCACTCGAGCATTGGGGACAAGTGCGCAAGTGTTCGCGGAACTCCGCGCGCGATTTCGCGTCGCCCTCGCCCAACACGTAGGCGTAGAGTTCGTCTTCCGGAATGTGCGCGCCGCCTAACAATGGAACTCCTTGCGCAGTGATTGCAGACCCGCGCGAATTCTAGTCTTGATGGTACCCAGCGGCACGCCGGTTCGCGCCGCAATTTCACTGTGAGACAGGCCTTCGAAATAAGCCAGTTCGAGGGCCTCGCGCTGCTCTGCGCCCAATGCAGCAATCGCGGTGCGGGCGCGGCCAGCGAGCTGCGCTTCCTCCATGCGCGGCGTCACGCTTGGCTCAAGCGCGGGCGAGTCCTCGGCAACGTCGGCTGTGAACTTGCGGCGGCGAATGACGTCAATGGCGCGATTGCGAGCGACTACCGCCAGCCACGGAGCCAGGCCGCCATCGGAAATCTTTTCGACCGGCTTCTTCCATAATCCGAGAAAGATGTCATGCGTCAGGTCCTCGGCGGCGGCCACATCCTGCAGCACGCGCAGCCCGACCGTGTACACCAGTCGCGAATATTTGTCGTAGACCGCAGCCATGGCGCCTTCATCCCGTTCGCGGATGCGCCGCAGCAGCTCGCCGTCGATTAGGCCGCTTTGTGTTTCGCGCATTGTGTCGCTTGGTGTCAGAACGATCCGGCGCTCCAATCAGATTGAACAGTGGGCTGCCTGCTCAGATGCCGCTGCATGATGATACGCACCTTCGATCTTCAAAATATTGAGCGCGAGGCAATCCAGCGGCGTCGCGTGTCCGTTCTTATGAAGCAAGGCCGGATTTGATCCGACATCCATTCGGCTGATCTCTGCGACTCCAGGGCGCAGGGACCTGGTGCCTCGTGTGGGAAAGGGGAGCGCGAAAGCGCTCCCTTTTTCTTGCGGGCGTGCCTATTTGTTAATGCGCTGCTGCCGAGCCCCTCCAGAAATGTGTCCATCGCCGTCTGGACTTCTGCCGCGTTGGATAGAAAAACATAGTAGTTTGCGCCAGAGATCTTGATAACTCTCGCCCGCGGCTGAGCGGCGGCGAATGCATTCAGCCCTGGCGAACGTCATAACCACGTCGACTTTCCTGGGCAACGTGTCGCGCCAGGGAACTGAAGATTGCGAAACGGCCGAATAACGTAGCGAAAGCAAACCGGTGAGGATGACGGCGGCCATAAGACCCGTTGGAAAAGTAGACACCGTTGGCAACCTAATTGCTCAACAACAAAGCCCCGTCCGAAGACGGGGCTCTGGAGTGGACATAGCCAGCTACTCTCTTGCGACGCAAGGAGCGACTGGCGCACCGCAGGTGCTTAGTACATGTCGCCCATGCCGCCGCCGTGGCTGTGACCGGCGCCGGAGTTGTTCGACTTCTCCGGAATCTCGGAGACCATGGCTTCTGTCGTCAGCATCAGGCCGGCGATGGAGGCCGCGTTCTGCAGGGCCGTGCGCGTGACCTTCGTCGGGTCAATGACGCCGGCCTTGACCAGGTCTTCGAACTTGTTGGTGGCGGCGTTGTAGCCGTAGTTGTCCACCTTCGAGTCGAGGATCTTGCCGATGACGACTGCGCCTTCTTCGCCGGCGTTCTTGACGATCATGCGCAACGGCTCTTCAATCGCGCGGCGAATGATGTTCGCGCCGATTTTTTCGTCGCCTTCGAGCGTCTTGGCGAGTTCTTCCACTTCCCTGGTGCAGCGGACCAGGGCAACACCGCCGCCCGGGACGATGCCTTCTTCGACGGCCGCGCGCGTTGCATGCATCGCGTCTTCCACGCGGGCCTTTTTCTCCTTCATTTCCGTCTCGGTTGCTGCACCGACCTTGATGACAGCAACACCGCCGACCAGCTTGGCCAGGCGCTCCTGCAGCTTCTCGCGATCGTAGTCGGACGTGGTCTTCTCGATCTGTCCGCGGATTTCCTTGACGCGGCCTTCGATCTTGGCGTCCTCGCCCTTGCCTTCGACGATGGTCGTGTTGTCCTTGTCGATGACGATGCGCTTCGCCTTGCCGAGGTCCTCCACCTTCACGTTCTCGAGCTTGATGCCGAGGTCTTCCGTGATGGCATTGCCGCCGGTCAGGGTTGCAATGTCGCCGAGCATGGCCTTGCGGCGGTCGCCGAAGCCGGGGGCCTTGACGGCCGCGACGTTCAGCGTGCCACGCAGCTTGTTCACGACCAGGGTGGCAAGCGCTTCGCCGTCGACATCTTCCGCAACGATGAGCAGCGGCTTGCTGAGGCGGGCTACCTGCTCGAGCAGCGGCAGCAGGTCCTTCATGTTCGAGATCTTCTTCTCGTAGATGAGGATGAACGGCTCGTCGAGCACGGCTTCCATGCGCTCGGCATCGGTGACGAAATACGGGCTCAGGTAGCCGCGGTCGAACTGCATGCCTTCGACAACGTCAAGCTGTGTTTCCATGGTCTTTGATTCTTCGACCGTGATGACGCCGTCCTTGCCGACCTTCTTCATCGCTTCCGCGATGATCTTGCCGATGGTCGAGTCATTGTTCGCGGAGATCGTGCCGACCTGCGCCACGGTGTCGTTGTCCTTGACGGGGTTGGAATGCTTCGACAGCGCACCGCCGGTGCGTTCGCCGTCGCTGTTCACCGTCCCGACAATCGCTTCCACGGCCTTGTCGATGCCGCGCTTGAGCGCCATCGGGTTTGCGCCGGCGGCAACCGTCTTCACGCCTTCGCGGTAGATGGCCTGCGCCAGAACGGTCGC
Source organism: uncultured Acidobacteriaceae bacterium (assembly GCA_963848685.1). Lineage (GTDB taxonomy): Bacteria > Acidobacteriota > Terriglobia > Terriglobales > Acidobacteriaceae > CAWKED01. The sequence continues at coordinate 343,230 of CAWKED010000002.1, forward strand.
GGTCGTGGTGCCGTCACCGGCAACGTCGCTGGTCTTTGAAGCAACTTCGCGCACCATCTGGGCGCCCATGTTCTCGAGGGAATCCTTCAGCTCGATTTCCTTCGCGACAGTGACGCCGTCCTTGGTGATGGTCGGCGAGCCGAACTTCTTCTCGATAACTACGTTGCGGCCCTTGGGGCCGAGCGTGACCTTCACCGCATCGGCCAGAATGTTGACGCCGCGCAGGATCGCCTGGCGGGAGTCTTCTCCGTGCAGAATCTGCTTTGCCATTTCTCTTTCTCTCCTTGCCGAGCATGTCGCGCGGCACAAAATCAAACTTGGTGTTAGTCCTTAGGTCGCGTACGGCCGGAGGACATGTACGAACCTGGCGTTGTCATTCACGCTGCGATTGCAGATTTCTCCGGTCGCCGCGGCGACCTGCGAAATGAAAACCAGGGGGAACTACGCGAGGATGCCGAGAACTTCCTCTTCACGCAGGATGAGGAACTCTTCGCCGTCAATCTTGATTTCCGTGCCGGCATACTTGCCGAACAGCACGCGGTCGCCCTTCTTCACATCGAGCGGGAAGACCTTGCCTTCGTCATTAGACTTGCCCTTGCCGACGGCGATGACTTCGCCTTCCTGCGGCTTTTCCTTGGCGGAGTCGGGCAGGATGATGCCGCCGCGAATGGTCTCGCCCTCGTCAATGCGGCGGATGAGCACGCGATCGTGCAGGGGAGTCAGTTTCTTTGCCATAGCTCTCTTCGTTCTCCTCGATAGGTTGGGCGCGAGGGGTGTCCCTCAACGCCGGTTGTTCCAAACCTTTGGTCAGGAATCGGGCTCCGGGCGGCCGCAGGATGCGGCTTAGCACTCCGATGCTCCGACTGCTAAGACTACGGTTATGAGACGCCCGGCGTCAAGCCGCGGATGCAAAATTTGAGTGAATTGCGCTCAGATGTACCCGCTGCCCGGGTTTGCGGAGACCACTCTAAGCAACGAAGAAAGCAAAAGACTTATTCAGCTGTGACGTAAAGGACGCCCGAAGCTGAAGCCGAATCTCCGGAATCTCCCAAGTATTTGGCTACTACGGGATACTTTCCCGCCGCAACGCCTTTGGCGCTGGCGGTCAGCCTGGCTGTTCCGCTGGATAGTGCCGCTTGGCCGAGCAACAGGTTTTCACACCAGAACTGCACTGTGCCGGTTGGCGATCCGGAGCCGCTCTTGCGTGAAACAGTGGCGGCCAGGGTCGCGGTCCCGTTGTGAGGAACGGGATTCGGGCTGGCTGTCAGAACCGTCTGTGTGGCAGCGACGGAGGATACGACTGTGACCGAAATCGTGTTTGATTTGGCCGCCGCATAGTTGCTGTCGCCGGAGTAGTTTGCGACGGCGGAGTAGGTTCCGGCAGGAACATCGGCGCTGGCGGTCAGGCTCGCCTTTCCGTTTGACAGTGCGAGCGTTGCCAGTGACAAGGAGTTGTTCACAACATAGGTAACTGAGCCGGTTGGCGTCGGCCAGCCGCTGCCAGCGGTCGCGGTGACGGCGAGTGAAGCGTTCTGGCCCTGCGTGACAGACGACGGACCCGTGAGTGTGATTGTCAGCGAAGGGTTCTGCGCGGTGACGGTCAGTGTGTTGCTCACGGAGCCGCCGCAAGTAAGTGTGTAGCTCGCGGAGCCGGCAGGCAGGGTCACGCTGGTGCTTCCTGATGGCGGCTTGATGCCGCTCCACGCGCCACCGGCGACGCAGGTTCCGGCAGTGTCACTGCCTGCGTTGCTTGCGCTCCACGACAAGGTCGCGGGCTTGCCGGCGATGGGAGTGGACGGCGTCATGGTGAGCGCAACCGGGGGCGCAGGCGTGGAGGAATAGTTTGGTGCGAGGCGAAAGAGATAGCCGGCGCCGTCCAGCTGGTTGATCTGCAGCCCCGCTGTCGCGTCGAACTCAACCGGAACGTAGAACGATCCATCTGTGGCTTCAAGGAGCGCGCCGTCGGCGAGCGTGTTCATGGTCCCTGCCGGGAAGCTGAACAGCGTCACGGGCGTTCTGGACGGACCCACGACAAAGAACGTGCCGGTGCCATATGCGCCGCCGCTTTGCGTTATGCCGTACAACTGACCGTCGCTGCCGGGATAAAGCGCCGTCGCTGGCATGCCGCCGTCGGTCGCCGTTCCGGAGAAGGTGTAGACAACCGAAAAATTGCCGTTGAGCGACAGCGCGAAAATTTCGCCGTTGTCGAGTACGCCGGGAAATGTCACGCCGTAGAGGACGCTGTTCTGCTCGACCAGTCCATTCAGCACCATGCCGTCCGCCACTGCCAGGTCGTACATTTTCGACAAGGTGCCGGCCGACAGGTTGTAACGGAACAGAGTGCCGTAACCGTTGGCTCCATCACTGCTGGTAGACCCCCAGAGGTTGCCATCGCTCGCCTGGACCAGCCTGGACGCGGGTACGGAACCGAGCGAGCCGTCTGCCGGGAAGCTGTAGAGATTGGTGTACGTTCCGTCTGTGCCGAGAGAGAAAATCGTCCCGCCGGCGTAGGCTTGCGTCGCGGCGTCATACGCTCCCCCGGCCAGCGTTCCATACAGGGTCCCGTCGGAACCGAGGGCCAGCGTGCCGTTGGGAGAGTTGCCGTCCACCGCCGAATCGAAGGAGTGCAGAACTTCTATCTGCCCGGCGAGCGAAATCGAATACAGCGTACCGAAGCCGTTTGCGCCCCCGACGAGCGTGGTTCCGTAGAGCTTTCCATCCACGCCCTGAACGATCCCCGAAGCAGGCAGGCCGCCGTCCGCGCTTCCTGTAAAGCTGTACAGCGTCGTCGTCGACGCGCCCTGGGTTACACGGTAGATGCTGCCGAGACCATTGGCCCCGCCTTCGTACGTTACGCCGTAGAAATTGCCGTCCGCGGCGTGGACAAGCGAGCTCACCGGTGTGACACCGCTGGTGAAGCTGGCAATTTGCGTCTCCGCCGCAGACGTCTGCGCCGTGGAAACCAATGGAGACAACAGGCAGAGCGCCAGCACCGCCAACTGAAATCTGGACGCCATTACGGCAACTATCGGCAGCCGGGACGCTTTGCATGATTGCCCGGACAGGGACGTCGGCCCGCTGCATGGATCGCGGCCGTTCCCGGCGAGTTGGAAATGGCGGACGATTATAATTTTTGATATGGTCTTCCGGAATCTGCCGTTCACTTTTGCCGTCACCGCATGTGCCTGCTGCGCTGTGGCAGGCGCGCAGGAGACGCATCGGGGCCGCCACTACACGCCGCCGCCGGTGACGACGCATATTGCTGTGCACGTCACCAAGGGTTACAACGGCAAGCCGATCGAGAATGCCGAGGTCATCTTTCACCCCCTGAAAGATGGCAAGGACACCGGGGCCATGGAGCTCAAGACGAACCAGGACGGAATCGCGGAGATCGATATGATTCCGCAGGACTCGACGGTACGGCTGCAGGTGATTGCCCAGGGTTTCCGCACCTATGGGCAGGACTATCAGATTCACGGGGACAGCCAGGACATCAGCGTCGCGATGGCCAAGCCGGTGGCGCAGTATTCCGCGTATCAGGGGCAGTCTCAGGTGGCCCCTCCCAAGCCGGCAGAAGAGCATCCCCTGGCGCCGGTGCCACCGGCGTCTTCCGAGGCCCCGGCCTCAACGCCCAGATAGCTGCTGCCATGATGCTTGAGGGCAAGCGCGTGCTGGTGACCGGAGGCGGCCGCCGCATCGGCCGTGCCCTGGCCCTGGCGTGCGCACGCGAAGGCGCAGACGTTGCGATTACCTATCTCCACTCAGCCGATTCAGCAGAGCAGACTGTGCGGGACATCGCGGCGCTGGACAGGGAAGCGCTCGCCGTCCGGGCTGATGTTCGCGACGCGGTGAGCGTACGCGCGGCCTGCGACGAAATCCTGACAACGCTCGGCGGCCTGGACGTGCTGATCAACAACGCCGCGAGTTATCACTCGGCGGACCTGGCGGCGGTCAGCGTGGAAGCGTGGGACGACATGTTCGCAACTAACACGCGCGGACCGCTGCTGGTCGCGCAGGCCTGCCTGCCCGCATTGCGTGCGTCGCGCGGGCGCATTGTGAACATCGGTTCGCTCGGAGGCATCCGGCCCTGGGCGGAGCACGCACACTATTGCTCGTCGAAAGCCGCGCTGCACATGCTCACCCTGACGATGGCCAAGGCATGGGCGCCGCAGGTGAGCGCGAATTGTGTCGCGCCCGGAATGATCCAGCAGGAGCATGACAGCGAAGTGTTCACGGGCCTCGCTGAGAAAACGCCGATGCAGCGCAATGGCAGTGTTGCGGACGTGGCAGCGGCGGTGTTGTTTTTCTCGACAGCGCCGCCGTTCATCACGGGCCAGATCGTCGCGGTCGATGGTGGCCTTGGTCTGCTGACCTAACGGCTATTTCAACAGTTCGTCGAGAAGCAGCTTCGCCTTGGTGGCCAGCGTGTTCGCGGCATGCAGGTCCTGGCCTGCCAAAGCCTGTCTTGCCTGCTGCTGGAATTTTTTCACCTGCGCCACCGTGTGTTGTTCGTCGGTTGAAAGCGAGCGATGGATGCTGTGCAGGTGCCGGTCATTGCTGGCCAGCAGGTCCAGCGTCTGCGTTCGCAGGGCTCCGGAGTTCTCTTCATCGCCCGCCGAGAGCTGGCCGATAGGCGAAGCCCCTTCCGGCTGGTCGTTGTGGGCGACCGTCGTGGCGGGGGTTTCCGCAGGCTTGGGTGTTTCGCCGCCCGTCGTGGGGGCCGGCGTCGCAGTCGAACTCTGGTCGAGCGGCGTCGCAGGAGAAGGCTTCGCTTTGTGATGATGCACGGGCTGGGCGGCGTTGGTGTCTTCTGCCGGGGCAGGTTCAGGGGCGGGAGCGGGCGGCGGCGCGGGAGGCGGTGTCTGGACCGCGGGCTTCGGCGGCGGCAGCGGGTTGCCGTTAGCGTCAACATTGGTTGCCGGCGGGGGCTGCGGCGGCGGCGTCACGGTCTTGTGGTGCCCGAAATGAGCGCATCCCGTCGCCAGAATGCAGGCGAGCGTTGCGACAACAGCCGAGCTGGTGCGGAGGGTCTTCACGAGTTGACATTACCCAAAGCGAGTTGCGGAACAGTTTTTCCGGCCAAGCGATTGTCCGACGGCGTTAACGGTATTTCCAGAGTAAATGTAGTTCCCACTCCAACCTCTGAATCTACCAGCACGCGCCCATTGTGTAACTGGAGTATCCGAAAAGTCATGGCCAGCCCAATCCCGCTGCCGGTCGGCTTGGTCGTGAAATACAGGTTAAAAATCTTGTCCAGCAGTTCCGGAGGTATGCCCGCGCCTGAATCCTTTATGGAAACCCGCGCCATGCGCCCGTCGCGGCGGGTCGCTACATCCACCCGGCCGCCGTCCGGCATGGACTGCGCGGCATTCTGAATTATGTTCAGCAGGGCCTGCTTCAACAGGTCGCGATCGACGTGGACGGGCAGGGGTGACGGCCAGAACTGCCTTTCGAGGACCACATTCCTGGTCGCGAGCTCGGCCGCGGTCAGGGTAAGAACTTCTTCGACGACGGTCCGGAGGTCTTCTTCAACGAGCCTGACTTCGACCGGCCGCGTGAAGTCAACCAGCATTCCAACGACGCGGTTCAGCCGCTGAATTTCACCCTGGATGACGTCCAGGTGGCGCTGCGCCTCCGGGGTTGCGCCGGCCAGCTTGTTACGCAGGAGTTCCATGTGGACGACGATGGCGTTGATCGGGTTCTTGACCTCGTGCCCGACTCCGGCGGTCAGCCGGCCGATGCCGGCGAGGCGACGCGACATCTCCAGTTCGGTTTCGAGCTGCTGCGCGGTTTCAGGGTCGTGCAGCGTAAGCAACGCGCCCAGCGCGGAGTGGTGGCCGGATTCTTCATGCACAAAATCCAGTGAAACCTGGACGCGGCGGCCTTCTTCAGTCACGACTTCCTCGCCGAGAAGGGCGACGTGCGCGCCGAACGCGTCCAGAATCATGTGACCCAGAACAGTCTTCCGGTCGAGGACGTCCATGATGTTGCCGCCCAGAATCTCGTCCGCGTTCACGCCGAGAAAGCGTGCGGCGGAATCGCTGACCAGCACCGCGCGACCGTCCTGGGTAAAGAGCACCAGGCCGTCCTGCAGGCTGGCGAGAATCTGGTCGAGATTGCCCTTGAGCTCAGTGAAGACTTCTTCGACGGAGCGCATGCGGCGCCCGAGGCGTTCAATCTTGCCGGAAACGGCGGCGACCTCGTCCCGTTCCTGCGGTGCATCTTCCGCGGCGCCGGCTTCGAGCTCATCCAGCCGCGCGCTGATGACGGTCAGCGGTCGCAGCGCGATGTTGGAAAGAATGATGGCCAGCACGAAGGCCGCGCCGATGAGCACCAGCGAGTACAGAAAGGCACGTCGCAGGGAAGGCAGGACTTCCGCGCGGACGAAGGTGGACCGCACGCCGACGCGCACGGTGATGAACGGGCTGCCGTTGCGTTCCAGCGGAACAGAAACGTCGTACACGCGCGGCCTTCCGAAGACGCCGCGAATCTGCGTCCTCAAGCCAGCGGACTGCATGCCGGCAAAGTCAGGCCGCGGCGGAAGCGTCTGTCCGCCCAGCGTGGGGTCCGTGGAGACGAGCACGCGGTTTTTCCAGTCCACGATGTTGACGTCGTAGACCGCTGGCGAATAGCGGATGACGGAATTCAGCGTCGCGGTTAGATCGTCGTCTTTTGCCAGCGCGCTTTCCACCGCCTCGCTGAGCTGCTCGGGGTTGTTGACATCAATATGTTCGCCGCGCAGCCCGATTTCCAGGGCATGGCGCACGGCGTACAGGATCTGGTGCGCGACCACGTTGTTGTTGCCGTACGCGGTCTCGACACGCTGCTGCATCAGCTGGCCCAGGAACAGCGCCGACAGGGCCAGCATGATGAGAGCGAAACTTCCCAGGAACGCCAGCAGGAGCTTGGTTTTCAGACGCATCTACCGGGTGGCCCCGCTGGTGTCGGCGTCAGAAGGAGCATATTCCTTGAGCTTGTTGTGCAGTGTCTTCAGGCTTATCTGGAGAATCTCGGCGGCCTTGGTCTTGTTGTTGTGAGTGGCCTCGAGCGTTTTCATGATGAGTTGCCGCTCGCCTTCATCCACCGTCGTGCCGATCGGAATCGTCACGGCATCGCCATTGGTGGTCTGGAGCACGGTCTTTCGCGCCCCGGCCCCGAATCCCGGTGGCAGGTGGCGGACGTCGATATCGCCTTCCGGACAGAGGATGACGGCCCGCTCCATGGTGTTGCGCAGTTCGCGAACATTGCCCGGCCAGTCATACTGCATCAGCCGTTCCAGCATCACGGGAGATACTCCGGTGGCGGCGCAGTTATGCCGCGCATTCATGTCCCTGAGCATGGCGTCGACGATCGCCGGAATGTCCTGCTTGTGTTCGCGCAGCGGCGGCATGTGGATGTTGAACACATTCAGCCGGTAGTACAGATCTCCGCGCAGGTGCCCGTCGGCGACGGCGGTCTGCGGGTCCTTGTTGGTTGCCGCCAGGACGCGCACGTTGACCTCCGATTCTGTCCGCGATCCGAGCCGGCGCAGCTTATGGTCCTCCAGCACGCGCAGCAGCTTCGCCTGGGTTGCAATCGGCATTTCGCCGATTTCGTCCAGCAGCAGCGTGCCTTCCTCGGCCAGCTCGAAGCAGCCGGCCCGTCGTTCTACTGCGCCGGTGAACGCGCCTTTCTCATGGCCGAAGATCTCGCTTTCGATCAGCGTCTCCGGTATGGCGGCGCAGTTCACGGCGACAAAGGGCCGGGCCTTGCGGGGACTCAGTTCATGCAGCGTCCGCGCGACAAGTTCCTTGCCGGTACCGCTTTCCCCGGTGATGAGCACGCTGACCGTGCTCGGCGCGATCTGCTCGATCATCGAGAAAGTCTGCTGCATGACGGAGGAGCTGCCGACCAGCGGGCCAAGCGCTCCGCTCTCCTTCAGCCGCCGCCGTACCGCGATCAGTTCACGGTCGCTGGAACGCTGCCGGGTCGCGTTGGCGAGAATGGTTTTGAGGCGGACGGGATCGATCGGCTTCTGGATGTAGTCGTAGGCCCCCAGCCGCATCGCTTCCACGGCGGATTCAATGGAACCCTGCGCCGTGACAACAATGACGGTCGGAGATAAATCGCCTTCCCGCAGCTTTGTCAGAAGTTCCAGTCCGCCGGCGCGCGGCATCCGCAGATCGGTCAGCACCACTCCGGGCATCCACGCCTCGGCGCGCTCCCAGCCCGCCACGCCGTCCTCGGCCACCTCGGTGCGATAGCCCCACCCGGAAACCAGTTCGGCGAGCCCGCTGCGTGTGTTCGGCTCGTCCTCGACAATCAGGACTTTTTCCATAGGGATGGCGACTGCTTGACTCTTTCTATCACGGGTGCGGCGGCACGGCGCTTTTCGCGGTGAACGCCCGTTCGCGGGCCTCCGCCTCGTCGAACGGAAGGATGCCCGTGGCCAGCACCTGGGCAAAAAAATCGTGCAGGGAAAACTTCGCCCCCAGTTGCTTTCGCGCTGCATCGCGCAGCGCCAGCGCCTGCGTCTTGAGTTGGGATGGAGGGCCCGGCGCAGGCAGCGGTTCGAGAGGCGTTGCGTCGGCGTCGTCCGGCGCGGGCCTGGCGGCGGCGAGCGGGATGTAGGCGACCTCAAGATACCGCGCCAGCCGCTTATACGCGGGGACGACCTGTCCCGAGACCACATCCAGCAATGCATCGTGGATGCGCTGGCGTGTCTTTGGCGTGATGTTTTCGGGCATCTCGGCCAGCGGTCCCGCGAAAGGGCTGGCTTCGCCGTTCTTTGCGGCAATGCTCTTGATCGCGGCCAAAGCAGCCTCGAGGCCGCCGACAGGCGGGAAGCGCCCGTCGTCGGCGCCGGCCTGCATGTTGTCTGTCTGCTGCTCGATAACCCGCGGCACCTGTTTCATCCGCGCGATGTAGTCGTCGTAGTCCTGGGCGGTCGTGAAGCTCAGTTGTTGCCAAAGCTCTGACAATTCGACTGGAAAGCCGCCGGCATCACGCAACGGGGCTTGCCACGCGTTGAAGCGGGAGTCTTCCTGTTCGCGAAGCAGTTCAGACATGACGAGTTCGCGCGCCTGGACAAAATCCTGCGGCACGCCGTTGACGTCGGCGGCGCCGATGCGCTCGAGCAATCCGGCGTCCCGCTCCAGGCGTGCGTTGCGGGTTGCCGGCGAGTCATCCGGCAGCTCTGTCGCGTACCGGTTGTCCCCAATGGTCGAGGCAAAGTCCGGGGCATCCCGGAGCTGGTCTTGCCAGTATTCGTCGAACATCTGCGCCAGGGCCTTGCGGTTGTCAGCCGCGACAGCAGCATTCTGTGCTCGTGCCGGAAGCGCCACGCCGGGCAGGATTGCAATGCACAGCGCGGAGGAGACGAGCCGGAGGAGTGCTCGGGACAGCGGAGTCACCACACCATGGTAACGACTGCGGACTATTGCCGGTCGTGTCGCAGGCCGATATCCAGGCCAGGGAGAAGACTCCGTGACGACGAACCCATCCACTCCGCAGCCCCCTGCGCACCCGGCGAATCAGCCGGAAGTGGCTCCGGCCGCGCCCTTTCTGCCTTTTGTCGACAAACTGGTCTGCGCGGTGCTGCAGCGCCATCGTCTGCTGCATTCGGAAAAGCCGCCCATGACCCCTCGCGCGGCTTGATTCCACGAGTCGCACATTTTCCCTACGCAAAGGGGCGGCGAACCGGATTGGCACTTGAGGACCACGCTGCAGCCGACTCTCAGCCGCACTTGCAGGCCAGCGTCTCTGAAACGAAAATGCAGGGGCCGGGCGCAAACAGGGTTATCGGCACGGCAAGGAAAACGTCGTTGCGCGCCATGGATCCGCAATCCTTCCGCCGGGCTTACGGAGACTTTCCGCAGGCTTCCTGGGTCATCGACTGCACTGGCTTCCATTGCCTGGCGGCGAATGCCCGCGCGCTGGAACTGCTGGGGATCTCTGAACAGAAGTTTCTGTCCCAGCGAATGGCAGATTTATGTTCGCCGGAAGACTACAGCCGGTGGATCACGCTGCGCGAGGAGCAACCCGTTCCGCGGTGGCTGACATGGGAGCGCAAGGTCCGCCGCGGGGATGGTTCCTGGCTTCCGCTCCGGCTCCACTCTTCGAGCGTGTTGTGGCAGGGAAGGCCGGCAGAGTTGTCGGTGGTGGAAAGCCACTGCGCTCATCATGCCGCGGCGCCACCCGGTTCCATGGAGGAGCTGCTGGAAAATGGGGGGGCGGCGCTCGGCAGATACTCGGTCGCGCGCCATCGCATGGTCTACGCGAACCGCCCGATGACGGCCCTGATGGGCATAGCGGGAGCTCTTGCCGAAGATCTGGGATGCACGCAGCCCCGGACGGCGCAGGCGCAGAAATTTTCCGGCCGGGCAGGGGACCTGTTGCAGCGGGTGTTTGTCGAAGTCGAACAGTGGGCAGAATTTCTTTCGCGTGCCGCCGCGGGCAGGCCATTTACGCAGAAATGCCTCTGGCGGCTGCCGGACGGCAGCCGCGCCCATATGCATCTGCAGGCCACGCCGGTCCGCACCCCCGCCGGAACCGAAGTGCTGCTCTATGCCCATGACGCCGGACCGGAGTTGCGGGCCGAGCTCAACGCGCGCCAGTCCCAGAAGATGGAGGCGCTCGGACGCATGGCAGGCGGCGTGGCGCACGATTTCAATAACCTGCTGCTCATCCTTCGCGGCCATGCGGAGCTGCTGGAGGAAGCGCTCGCGGACAGGGCCGACCTGCGAGCGCATACCAGCAAGCTCATCAGCGCGTCGCGGCAGGCGGCGGACATCACGCGGACGCTGCTCACGTTCAGCCGCCAGGAACCTCATCCTCTCGTTCCGCTGGAGTTGAACCGCACGCTGCAGGCCGCGGCGGAGGTGCTGCCGAGCCTGCTGTGCCCCGGCATTGTGCTCGACATGGAACTCGCAGAGCAGGACCTTGCAGTGATCGCGCTCGAGGCGCACATCGAGCAGCTCCTGCTGAACCTCTCCGTCAATGCGCGCGATGCCATGCCGCAGGGCGGACGGCTGAGCATTCGAACGCGCTACCGCGGGCCCGACGCGCAGAGCAGCAACGGGTGGGCAGTCCTTGAGGTCAGTGATACGGGAATTGGAATGGATGCGGACACCCGTGCCCACATCTTCGAACCCTTCTACACGACGAAATCCCGTGGCCGCGGCACGGGCCTCGGGCTCGCCCTGGTATATGGAATCGTGACGCAGTACGGCGGCACCCTTGAGGTAGACAGCGCAGTCGGGCAAGGAACGACGTTTCGACTCGCGTTGCCGGTCGCCGGTGCGCCTGCGGCTCCTGTTCCACCGGCCGCGGCCGACGAGACTCCAGAAAAGGGGACCGTGCTGGTAGTGGACGATGAGCCGGAAATCCGGCAGATGGTTTCAGATTTTGTCCGCCGGCTCGGTCACCGCGTGTTAACGGCCGGGAACGCGGACGAGGCCTTGCGGGTGGCGCTGCCTGTCCTCGACCAGATTGACGTCGTGCTGACGGACGTTGTCATGCCCGTCACGGACGGCTTCGAGCTGGCGCTCATGCTCCGGCAGCGGAAGCCGTCGCTGCCCGTCATTGTCATGTCGGGATTCACAGGCGGCGCCATGGCACGGCGCGGCAAGCAGCTGGGCAATGTGCCCTTGCTCTCCAAGCCGTTCAGCCTTCGCCAGCTGGAAGCTTCGCTGAAGGCGATCCTGGCAGAGCCGAAGACACCGGCGAAGGTTGTTTGACAGCCTTGCGCAGCAAACAAAAGGGCGGAGGCCGTAGCCTCCGCCTCTCGCTGGTGAGAAAAACTATACCGTTTGCGGAACGCAGACTTTGTCGAATGCCGAAGCCAGCTCCTGGGCGATCGCCGGGGCGGTGGATGTTTCAATCGCTGAACGCTGCATCAGGTACACCAGCTTGCCGTCGCGCAGGATGGCAATTGCCGGCGACGTCGGTGGCTGGCCGGTGAAATAGCTGCGCGCCCGCTCGGTGGCTTCCCGGTCCTGCCCAGCGAAGACGGTGATCATGTTGTCGGGCCTGGCCGTGTGCTGGAGCGCCATGCGGACGCCGGGGCGCATTTTCCCCGCTGCGCAACCGCAGATGGAGTTGACCACGACCATCGTGGTGCCGGGCTGGGCGATTGCTGCGTCAACGTCGGCAGCAGTTCTTGCTTCCTTGATGCCCGCGCGGACAAGCTCTTCGCGCATCGGGATGACCATGATTTCCGGGTACATGCTTAGGTGCGGCTCCTTGGATGGACTGTCTCCATTGTAGCCGCTTCCGTTTAGTCTGAACTTCGTGCTGATGGAAGAGAACGTCCCGCTCTCCCGGCTGACCACGCTCGGCGTCGGCGGGCCTGCTCGCTGGCTGGCGCACGCCCGTTCCGAAGAGGACGTGCGCGAGGCGATTGCCTTCGCCAGCGAAGGCAGGTTGCCGCTCTTCGTGCTGGGCGGCGGCAGCAACCTGCTGGCCGCCGATGAAGGTTTCCCGGGCCTGATCCTGAAAGTGGAGATTACCGGGGTCGTGCGAAAAGTGTTGCAGGACAGCGTTTTGTATGAGGTTGGGGCTGGAGAAGACTGGGACGGGCTGGTCGAAAAAACTGTCGCGGCCGGCGATGCCGGAGTTCAGTGCCTGAGCGGCATTCCGGGCACCACCGGCGGAGTCCCGGTGCAGAACGTCGGTGCGTACGGACAAGAGGCGTCCCAGACTGTGCGCAGTGTCCGGGCCGTCTCGGTCTTGACCGGGGAGGCGGTGGAATTCGCGGCCGCGGACTGCGGCTTCGCGTATCGCCGCAGCCGCTTCAACGCGGAAGATGCGGGCAAGTTCGTGATTACGGGTGTGTCGTTGGCGCTACAAGCTACTAAAAAGGTTGAAGTTTTGTACGCAGACTTAAAGCAATACTTTCAAGAAAGAAAGATCGCTCAGCCAACCCTGCCTGAGGTCCGCCAGGCCGTTCTGTCTGTCCGGCTGCGTAAGGGGATGGTGCTCGTGCCGCCCCATTCCGATGACCACAGCGCAGGCTCGTTTTTCAAGAACCCGGTTGTTGCCGACTCGGTAGCTGAGGCTGTCCGGCAGGCTGTTGCGCCTGCTGCGGTTGCTGCGTGGCCCGCTGCGCCCGGCCGGACAAAGCTGTCAGCGGCATGGCTGGTCGAGCACGCGGGATTCGGCAAGGGCTATGGAATGGGGCGGGCCGGGGTATCGTCGCGGCACTCCCTCGCGCTGGTGAATCGCGGTGGCGCGAGCTGCGGGGAAATCCTGGCGCTGCGCGACGCGATTGTTGCAGGCGTGCGCGATGCGTTCGGAGTCACGCTTGAGATGGAACCCGTTCGCCTGACGCCGGGTTCCGGAGTGGTTCCTCCGCCGCACTGAGTCGCCAGGCCAGGTACGCGCGCTCCGGGGCGAGGACCTCCTCCGCCGGCCCATCCGCAACGATGTGTCCCGCGTGCAGACGCAGGACGCGTGCCCTCACGGCCAGCGCCTCCAGCGGATCGTGGAAGACAGCCAGCACGATCATCGGATGGTCCGCGTGCCAGGCGAGCAAGTCATCGAGCACGGCAGCGCGCAATTCCAGGTCCAGTCCGCGGAAGGGTTCGTCGAGCAGCAGGACCCGGGGCGCGGGCGCCAGCGCGCGGGCCAGCGCGATGCGTTGCCGCTCTCCGCCGGAAAGTTCAGCCGGGCGGCGGGCAGCAAACTGCTCGCAGTGGAAGACGCGCATGACTTTGTTCATGCGTTCGCAGCGTTCGGATTCCTGCAGGCCGCGCAGGCCGAAAGCGACGTTCGCCGCGACATCGAGATGCGCGAACAAGCCGGCATGCTGCGCCACCCAGCCACAGCGCCGCCGATGCGCGGGCATGTTGATGTCTCTCGCGGTATCGAGCCACATCTCATTGCCCACGGTGATGCTGCCGCGTTCGGGCGCGAGCAGGCCGGCGACGCTTCGCAGCACCGTCGTCTTGCCGGCACCCGACGGGCCGAACAATACTGTCCAGCCGGGAGCGAGAGCCGCGGCGAATTCCAGAGAGAAGTGGCCGAAGTGATGCGACACCGCGACTTCAGCATTGGGCGGAGTCATCGCGGACTCCTGATTGGTGTCAGCCGGTAGAGCGCGAGCAGCGCCAGCGCGGACACCCCGATCAGCAGCAAGGCCGTGTGCTGCGCCTGTGCATATTGAAAGTCCTGCACCTGGTCATACAGGGCAAGGGCCAGCGTGCGTGTTTGGCCGGGGATACTGCCGCCAATCATCAGGACGACGCCGAACTCGCCCATCGTGTGGGCAAAAATCAGCAGCAGCGAAGCCATCAGGGCGGAACGTGTTCCCGGCACGCCGACGCGCCAGAAACGCTGCCACGGGCCGGCGCCTAAGGTTGCGGCGGCGTCAAGCGATTCACGGTCGAGCGCGGAAAATCCGGCGACCAGCGGCTGCACGGCAAAAGGCAGGCTGTAGAGCATGGAGCCAATCACGAGTCCGGTAAACGTGAACGCCAGCGGATGTCCGGTGATGCGAATCAGCACGCGTCCGAACGCCGTCGTCGGCCCAAGCGCGAGCAGCAGGTAGAAACCGAGGACGGTCGGCGGCAGCATGAGCGGGAGCAGGGTCACGGCCGCGACGAGCCGGCGCGGCGTGGAAGGCGATTGTGCGATCCACCAGCTCAGCGGCAGGCCGAAGGCGGCCAGCAGCAGGGTGGTGAGCCCGGCCAGCCGAAGCGAGACGCCGAGGGCCTGCCAGTCCATTTAGTCAGGCGGCATCAGGCCGCGCGCCTTCAGCATGGCGCGGCCCTCGGAAGAGTTGAGGAAAGCGAGAAACGACGCGGCAATGGCTGGGTGCGCTGCTTTGGTGAGCACGGAGCCGCCCTGCAATAGCGGAGGATAGTCTCGCGGTGCTTCCACGTAGTTGCCCGCGGACTGGAACGCGGGCGTAACCGCGGCGGTGAGCGAAATGAGTCCGGCCTGCGCGTTGCCGCTGAGCGCGAACTCCGCCGCCTGGCCGATGTTTTCTGCCGTAACGATTCTGCCGCTCATCTTCGCGTTGAGACCTGCCTTGTCGAGATAGGCTTGCGCTGCGCGGCCATAAGGCGCGTGGGAAGGATTTGCCACGGCGAGCTTCGTCAGCTTTGGGTTGGCGAGGTCAGCGGCAACATCCCTGGATAAAGGCTGCACGGGCGAATCCTTGCGCGCCCACAGGACCAGCGTGCCGCGCGCATAAGCAACCGGAGTTTGCGCCAGCCCTTTGGCGGCGAGTTGCTGCGGGTAGCCCATGTCCGCCGAAAGAAACAGGTCGAACGGAGCGCCATTTTCGATCTGTGTGGTAAGCGTGGCCGATGATCCGTACGAAGCTTCCGCGTGCCTGCCGGTGCTCTTTTGCCATGCTTCGATCAGCGACGGCATCACAGGCTGCAGGTCGGCCGCGGAGGCGATGCGGATGTCCGGTTGCTGCGCGCTGGTTTGTGTTGTCGCCGAAAGCAGGCACAGCGTGAGCATGACCGCGGCGAGCCACGCACGCGGGGTGCGGGCAGCGACGGCAGCAGGACTTTCGGTCCGCTTGATCCGGCGTGCGCTCATCCCTTGATCACCATCACTTCTGTTGACTTGATGAGGGCGGAAGCTTTCTGGCCGACGCGCAGGCGCATGTCTCTGACTGCATCTGCCGTGATGATGGCCGTTACGCTCTGTTCGCCGAGAGAAATTTTGACCTGCGCGAGCAGGCCTTCGGTGCGGATTTCTTCCACCGTGCCGCGAAGCTGGTTGCGGCCGCTGATCTCCGCCTTGCGCGAAGCCGTGCGGCGGCCGCCTCGAGCAGGCTTCAGCGCGGCGTCTACCTGGTCGCCTGGAATGCGGTAGTGGCCGCCCGGGGTGCGCACGGCTTCGAGCTTGCCGCGATAGAGCCATTGCTTGACGGTCGGATAGCTGATGCCGA
Organism: uncultured Acidobacteriaceae bacterium; assembly: GCA_963848685.1. Taxonomy (GTDB): domain Bacteria; phylum Acidobacteriota; class Terriglobia; order Terriglobales; family Acidobacteriaceae; genus CAWKED01. The sequence goes on from CAWKED010000002.1 coordinate 359,116, forward strand.
GCCGTGCTGCAGCCTGCCTGGGGGTGAGAAGTTCTGCCATGGACATCAGCGATTTTATACGAATTCAGGCGGTTGCGTTCACGACCCGAAACAACAATCCCGGCGGTTCGATCGGTCCCCGTCGAATGGCTGCGGAGCGAAGCGAGGGCGAGTGCTAACGTGAAGGGATTCCTGCTATGAGCGTATTCGCTGGACAAACTCACACGTTGCGCTGCGTAGACTGCGCGGCGGACATCTCGCCGGGGCAGGCCGCGGCGGATTTTCGCTGTGCCTGCGGCGGGCTGTTCGACGTGCGGTACAAGCAGCCGCTTGCACCGCGCGAGCAGCTTGCGCCGGTCTGGGCGCAGCGGCGGAGCTCCGCGGCGGCAGAAGACGCGAGCGGCGTGTGGCGGTTTCGCGAGGCCCTGCCGATCCTGAGCGATCCGGCGAAAGCGGTGACCTGGCAGGAAGGGAACACGCCGCTGTTCGCCATGCCGCAATGCGCCGCGTGGGCCGGCGTGGACCTGTTGTGGGCGAAGCACCAGGGCATGAATCCGACTGGATCTTTCAAAGACACGGGCATGACGGCCGCTCTCAGCGTCGCCCGGGAACACGGCGCTCGCTGGGTGGCCTGCGCTTCTACCGGCAACACGTCGGCCGCGATGGCGGCATACGCCGCACGTGCTGGCATGCGTTCGCTCGTGCTGCTGCCGGAAGGCAAGATTGCGTGGGGCAAGCTGAGCCAGGCCATGGATGCGGGCGCGCTGACCATCCAGTTGCCGACAGATTTTGACGGCTGCGTGCGCGTGCTGAACGAGGTCGTGCGGCGGGGCGCCGCGTATCTGCTGAATTCGGTGAACCCTTACAGGCTGGAGGGCCAGAAGACTCCCGCGTTTGAAATTGCAGAGACGATGGCATGGAACGTTCCCGACCACGTCATTGTTCCTGGCGGCAACCTGGCGAACTCCTCCGCGCTGGGCATCGGCTTTCAGCAGCTTGTCGATGCGGGTTGGATTTCCCGCATGCCGAAGATATCGATCGTGCAGGCCTCGGGCGCGAACCCGCTGGTGCGTGCCATGGAGCGCGACGGCGGCGCAAGCCTGGATGCCGTCACGGCGCAAACGCGCGCCAGCGCCATCCGGATTGGCAATCCTGCCAGCTGGAAGAAGGCGGTGCGTGTTCTGCGCGCGACGGGCGGCTGGGCCCTGGACGTGACGGAGACGGAGATTGCGATAGCAAAGGCACAGATCGGCGCGGAAGGCATCGGTTGCGAGCCTGCTTCCGCCGTGACGCTGGCCGGTCTGCGCCATCTTGTCCGCGATGGCCGGGTCCGTCGCGGCGATACTGTTGTGCTGGTGCTGACCGGGCACCTGTTGAAAGACGCGGATTACACGATTGCCTTTCATCGCGGCGAACTGCTGACCCGGGAAGAGCGCGCAATCATGAACGACGAACAGCGCAACGATGAGACGCGGTTGCTGCGAGCGCCACTCACGCTCGAAGCCGGCGCAGATGCCGTGCTTCGCGCGCTCGACGCGGACGACCGGAGTCCGCGATGAAGCTCCGGCTGCCGGCGACCTCCGCCAACCTTGGCCCGGCGTTTGACGCGGCCGCACTCGCGCTCGGGCTTTGGCTGGAAGTGGAAGCGGAGGTCGCCGAGAACTGGTCGATCGTGGCGAGTGGCCGGAACGCGCGGCAGTGCGAAGACGTGGAGAACAGCCTTATCGTTCGCAAGTATTGCGACGTCTGTGTCGCGGCAGGCGTGGAGCCTCCGCCGCTTGCGATGCGAATGACGAATGAGATTCCGTTCGGCATGGGGCTGGGTTCCTCTGCCGCCGCCCTGCTGGCAGGCGTGTACATGGCAAACCAGGCGCTTGACATGAAGATGAAGTGGGAGGAAGTTGTCGCCCAGGCGGCCGCCTTTGAAGGCCACGCGGACAATGTCGCTGCGTGCTGGCATGGCGGGTTGACCTTCGTGGCAACAAACGGATCGGCGCTGTTGGAATGCGCAACATTGCCGCCGCCGGCGGGCTGGTCGGCAGCGATCGTTCTTCCCGAGAAGCCGGTGCCCACCACCAGGGCGCGGGGCGTCGTGCCGACCTCGCTGCACCTGGCAAGCGCGGTCCACAATGTGCAGCGCACGGCATTGCTGGCCGCTGCGTTCGCACAGTCGGACACGTGGCTGATGCGCGAGGCAACGCGCGACATGCTGCACCAGCCGTACCGGTCGGAACTGTGTCCCCTCTACTCCCGGATGGAGCCGATGCGTGACGAGGAGAGCGTGATCAGCGTCACCCTGAGCGGGGCGGGGCCTTCGGTACTGCTCCTGCTGAATGAAGGGAAAAAGCCGGCCGACCGCGCGGCATTGTCCGGCACAATTGCAGAGCTTGCCGGGGAGCCGGTCGAAGTCATCTTTGCGTCACTGGACCACGACGGCGCGCAAGTACGTTGAGAGGTCAGTTGCGGCCCGCAGTGCGCCAGTAGACGACGGCTGTCAAGAGCGCCGTCAGCCCGATCCACAGGAACTGCCACCAGTAGAAGAACGGAATGCCCCGGATGGCGGGGCTGGAGCGCGCAAAGATCGCCGGCAGCAGCAGGGCGATGTACGGCGGCAGAAGCAGTGCGTACCACCAGCGGCTGGCGCGCGGCCGCGAATCCGAGTGCGAAGCCATCGCACACATCGTAGCCCAGCAGGGAAGTTTCACGCGCGACGCACACAACCTCGCCGCCCGGGAGTGTAATCTTCCATGCAACATGCCTGTTTTTGCCGCGGTGGATATCGGTTCCAACTCATGCCGGCTCAAGATTGCGCGGGTGCAGCAGCACACGCTCAAGACGCTGCACGAAGACCGCGAAGTGACACGTCTGGGCGAGAGCGTTTTTGATACCGGCGTCATTTCGCCGGAGGCGATGGCGAACACCATCAAGGCGCTGAAGCGCTTTCACAAGGCCGTGCAGCAGCACTCGGTCGACAGGCTGCGCGTGGTTGCGACCAGCGCAACGCGGGACGCGCGCAACGCCGCGGCGTTTCTGCAGTGGGTGAAGTCCGCGACCGGGTGGAAGGTGGAAGTGATCTCCGGCCTCGAAGAAGGCCGGCTGATTCACAGCGGAGTTGTCAGCAACGAGAAGCTGCCACGCGGCAATTCCATATTGATTGATCTCGGCGGCGGCTCGTGCGAAGTCACGCTGACCGAGAACGGCCGCATCCGCGAGATGGTTTCGCTGCCGCTTGGCGCGGTGCGGCTGACGCAGGATTTTCTCCGCTCCGATCCGCCGGATGCCGAGGACGTGGCGCGCATGCGCCAGTTCATCCAGCGCGAACTGCGCAAGGCACACCGACGCGTCGAAGGCACGGACGTGCGCGCGGTGCTCGCCACGTCCGGAACGGCAGCTGCGCTCGCCGAGGCAAGCAGTTTCGCGGACAAGCAGCACAAGCTGGCGAAGGATGAGGCGACCGCGCGCAGCGTACGCAAGCTGGCCGATAAGCTGACCAGACTCGACAACGCCAAGCGCGCCCAGGTCCCCGGCATCGGGCCTAAGCGTTCGGAAATTGTCGTCGCGGGCGCGCATGTCTACGCGGACCTGCTTTCGATGCTCGGTCTGAAGGGCTACCGCTATTCGCCGATGGGTCTGAGGGACGGAATCCTGGCGCAGATGCTGGCGCAGGAAGACACGCGCACCAGCGCACATGCCCGCTTCGAGGCCGAACGCCGCGAGGCCGTGCTGCAGCTCTGCCGGCTGTACAAGCTTGAGCCGAACACCTACGAACCGATCCGGGAACACGCCGCGCAACTCTTCCGCGACCTGAAGCCGCTCCACGACCTGCCGCCCATTTTCGCGAGCTGGCTGGATTTTGCCGCGATGATGGAGGAGGCCGGCAAGTTCATCAACTATCAAGGCTGGCACCGGCACACGCAGTACATCGTGGCCAATTCGGAACTGTTCGGCTTTACGCCGGAGGAGCGCGCAACGGTCTCCGCAATCGCGCGATATCTGGGCAAATCGCGGCCCTCGGAAGGCGACCGCGTGATGCGGATGGTTCCGCCGAGCGACCACGCCAACGTGGAACGTGCGGTTGTGCTGTTGCGGCTGGCGCGCGCGCTCAACCAGGACCGCGCATCGGACGTCCTGCGGGTGCGCGTGAAGATCTATCCCAAGCGCGTCGTGCTGAACATCGTGCCCGGGCGCACCGGCGCCGAGCTGGAACTCTGGGCGCTGCGCAAGGAAGCAGCCTATTTCCGCGATGTCTTCGGCAGGCAATTGGTGGCTGAGATCGCCTGATTGATACAGTGGCCGGAGGGCTATCTCTTTCCGGTCTTGCGCTTCGGATTCTTTGCCCCGCTGGCGTAGGCACGTGTCAACACCCGCGGATCAACCAGCCACTGCAGCGTCGGCGGACGCGTTTCCATGTCAACCTTGGCGAGCGCGCCTTTTCGCAGCCGGATATGCGCATGGCTGTCGCCGCCGATGGTCGCGGTCAAAAACCGGGCCAGGTTGGGGTTGTGGCCGACGACGAGAATGTTTTCCGACTGGGCGTGGCTGGCTAACATGAGGCGGAAGTCGCTGACCGCCGCGCCGGGCATAAGTTCGCGCGTGGCGACAACGGGCGCATCGTAGCCGATTTCGTTCGCGACCATGGACGCCGTCTGCAGGGCGCGCTTGAGCGGACTGGACAGGATCACGTCCATCTGCAGGTCGAGCGCGTTGAGCAGCTGCGCGACCAGGCGGCACTGCTGCTTGCCTTCGACGTCCAGCGGACGCTTGCGGTCCACGACAGGATTGGCGCGGCTTTTCCCGGCGCTGCCGTGCCTGAGAAAGAATAAGTTCATTTCCGGTTACACACCTTCATGCAGGCAGAGGTTCCGGTCCGCCCGGAAGCGGTGAAGGCTCGTCGGGCTCGGGCGGCAGCGTCCCCGGAGGAACGTCCGCGGGCGGCGCGTGCGGAGGCTGGGGCTCCGGCGTTCCCGGCGCGGGGATTGGATCGGGCTCCGGCGCCGGCCAGCTGACCGGCTCCTGCGGAGGGACCCCGATAACATCCGGGCCGACGGCAAACACAGGCGGCCCGACCAGATCGACAGCTTCAGCGGTCAGCATGGAACCTTCCTTCTCAAACCATGCTACTTCCATCCCGCGCTGCCAGAAGCGGGCGCCGAGCAGGAAGAACAATCCAATTTCGCTAAGGAAGAACGCGCGCCAGGGTGCGAACGGAGGAAGCGCGTGCCACAGCATGATAAAGAAGAGCAGCACGGCCCAGCCGAGCGCGCCAATCAGGAGAAACGACAGGTACACGCGCCAGAAGCCGCGGAACAGCAGCCGCCATCCCGTGCCGAGGGTGCGCACGACGCGGCGGTCTTCCATGCGGCCCAGCCGGTAGCCGCCGCGTTCGACGATGATGACTTCACATAGGTCGAACCAGACCCGGAAGAAAGCCAGCACCGCGTAACTGAGGACGAGCGTTGCGCCGGAGAACCACAGATAAAAAGTGGTAGCGCCGGCCGCGTCGATGGGTTTGAGGAGCGCGACCCGCAGCATGTGGAGCAGCCCCATTACGGCGCCCGCGATCAGCGCGGCGACGATGCCGAAGCGGACGAAGCGCCAGAAGAACCGCAGTCCGGTGCGGACCATGTTGCCGAAGGAGGCGATTTCGTCACCAAGATTGATCGCGATGACTCCCGGCCACGCGACGAACATGATGACAAAGAACATGAAGTCCAGCGCCAGGGCGCCCGGAGTGGCGATGGCCATCTCCTTCTGCGACTGCGCTGCGAATTCCGCGATATAGCTCAAGTTCAGCGTATGGACGACGGGCTGCGACGCCAGGCTGTGGTCGAGAAGCGTGTGGGCCTGCGCGGAGAACGCAACCGTTGCAAGGCCGGCGAGAACCAGGTTGATGACCCACATCCACACCAGGCAGCGCCAGTTGCAGACGGCAATGCCGAGGCCTCGGAAGAAAAAGCCGCGACGCGTCGCAGTGCGGAAGGACCAGCCGGGATTGAGGTCAGGAGTCATCGTCGGGCTCAAGAGAAGAACGCCATGAGTTGTGCCAGCAACTGGTGGCCGAACCACCAATAGCCAGAAAGCTTCCGGGCTGCCAGCGGCGCTGCATCCACCTGGAAGCTGTTGTTGAAGTAGTTGGCATCGAGCAGGATCTTGTGGTCCGGGTCGACAGTTGCCGAGACGATGCTCGCGTTCTTAGCAAACTCCATGCGCGTCCACCGCGCCGTCCCGTCCCACTGTGCGCGCTGGCTGCTGCCGTCAGAGAAGCGCACCTCGACAGTGACCGGAAGAATGAAGTCGCCCTTGCGCCGGACCGTGACCGTGTCCACGCAACCCTGCCTGCAGTCGCTGGAACGCTTCCACCAGTGGTTCGGTACAGAGTCCACGTCGTCGATTGCGTAATCGAGCACCGCCGTCCTGTAAATGGCCTGGTCGAAGAAGCTGTCGAGGTCCGGCCGGTTGATGACTTGTTTGACGGTGTTCAGAAAATCCGTGCCGGTCGGGTGTTTGAAGCGGTACGTCATGAAATACGTGCGCATCGCGCGGTTCATCACGTCTTCGCCAACAATGTTGGCGAGCGTCTGCAGAACAGTTGCGGTCTTGCCGTACGTCACGGCGCCATAGTCGCCGTTGCTCGCGAACTTCCACGCCGGGGTCGCGATCGGCGTCCAATCTTTTTGTCCGAGGTAGGACGTCCGCTGCAGGGAAGTGTCGCTCATATACACGGTCTTCGCATTCAGGACGGAAGTGTTTGCGCCGTAAAGCGAGCCAAGAATTTTCTGCTCCGTGTAGGAGTTAATGCCCTCGTCCAGCCACGCCTCTTCAAACTCGTTGGTCGCAACCATGCCGTACCAGTACTGGTGGCCGTACTCGTGCTCGGTGACCAGCTCCGGCAGATGGATCCACTCCGGAATCCCTGCCACGGTGCCGGCGGTGAACAGCGTGGGATACTCCATCCCCTCCATCCCGGAGTCGGGTTCAGGATCAATCAGCGTGATCTGGGTATAGGGATACGGGCCATACCAGTCCTCGAACTTGCCCATCGTCCCCTGCAGGCAGTCGAGATAGCGCTCGCGCTGGCCCTTGTGGACCTCCAGAACGAGCGCGCGCAGGCGTACCGGCCCCATCTGCCCCTGGAAAATTCTGTCTGTCTCGGTGAAGCGAGGTGAGGCGGCCCAGGCGAAGTCGTGAATGTCCTCGCCGTGCAGGACGAGAGTTTTTGTGCCGTCGCTGTTCTGCTGCTCGCCAAGCTGCACGCCGCTGGAGCCGACGATGTAGCGCTTTGGCAGAGTGAGCTTTACGTCGTACGTGCCGAAGTCGGCGAAGAATTCTGTATTGGCATGGAACTGGTGGCAGTTCCACGCGCCTTTCCACCACACTCCCACTTTCGGAAACCACTGCGCGCCCATAAAGAAGTCACGCTTCCAGCCGTTGCGCCCGCCGGATTCCGGCAGCTTGTCGTGGAAATTCATGCGGAACGTCACGGTTTCGCCCGGCGCTGCGGGGCGGGGAAGATGCACCTGCATGACGGTATGGTCGAGAAGATTGCCGTCGTCGGGGGCTGTGTACTGCATCTGCGACGTGACATCGCCCATGCCGTCCACCGTCATCTGGCTGATGTCGATCGAGCCAAGCGTCTTCGGGTTGTTCCAGTCGGCCACGGCATCGCGCGTGCCCCCGGCATGGATCTCCGTGGCCTGGGTGGATTCCGGCCGGAAGGCGTTGAGATACATGTGGAACGGGAACGTGTCCTGGGGCTGGCCGGTGAGGTTGCGGTACGCAAGGACCTCGGTGGCGTCGATGGTCTTGTCTTTGGTGTTCAGCTTTGCGGAGATCGTGTAGGCCACCACGCGCTCGCTGAGTGGCGTCGCGGAATTGATGGCGCGGGTCGGCGCAGGGAGCATCTGGCCTGCGGCGGCGGCGCCGAGCAGAAGCAGAGCGGCGCCGGAAAGCTTCCATCGCACCATGGCTGGCATTCTAAAGTGCGCGCGCCGCTCTGCGGGGATGATTTTCGTCACTGGTCCGGCTTGTGCGGTTTTTGCCAGAGTTCAGAAACCAGCATGCCGCCGAGGTAATCCCGCTGCCTTATCCGGACAAGTCCGCATTTGCGCAGCGCGCGCGCGTCGTCCGGCAGGGAGCGGACGCGGATTCCCGTGAGTACGCGGAACGCGGCATACAGGGCTGCAATGTAGGCGCGGGCGAAGGGCCGCCAGGCGCGGTTGCCGGGCAGCCGGAAGTCGGAGTGCAGCCACAGGCCTCCGGGTTCCAGAACGGCTGCGGTTCGTGGAAGAAAGGCTTCCAGCTCGGCGTTGGTAAAGCAATCGAGCACAAAGTGAGTGGTGACGAGCTCGAAAGAGCCAGCCGGCCTCCATGCCCGCAGGTCAGCCTGTTCGAAGCTGGCACGGCTGGCCGCTCCGGCTGCCTGCACGCGGCCGCGTGCCAGTTTCAGCATTCCGGCGCTTCCGTCCACCGCGTGGATTTCCATGCGCGGGCTTGCTGCCAACAGCTTTGCGATAAAGCGGCCGTCGCCGTCTCCCAGCACCAGCGCACGCCTGCAATGCGCGACTTCGCCGATGCGGCAGAAGCGGATACGCTCCAGCAGCCGCCCCAGCGCGAGGTACTCGCAGGCACGATAGATTCGCGCGACACGGTCGAAGTTTGGCGCGCTCACAGGTGCGCTGCCGCGCGACCGAAGAGGAGAAAGAGAGGCGCGAGCAGCGCGGCGTCTGCGTAGATTCGCAACGCAAGTCGCGGAAGCGAACCACGCCGGCTGTCGAGCCAGAACAACAGGCAGGCGGAAAGTCCAAGCCATGCCAGCAATGAGTTGCTGAAAATTGCCGCAACCAGCCAAAGGAAAAGCATGGCGTTCAACGTGCGGACCGGCAGGCGCGGCAATTCCGTCTCCTCGTGCTCCCAGGCGGCGATGAGGCGGCAGTTGAGCCAGCACGTCGCCGCGTACGCGGCGCCCGCAATCCATGGCAGTGCGGAGTGCGGCCGGAGCGCGGCGACCGGCGACGCGATTGCCGCGCCGAGGAGCGCGACCATCGCGAAGTTCTTTACGGGCGCCCAACGGGGCAACAAATTCTGCGGCGCGAAGTGTTCGACGGCGAAATAAGCGGCGAGTCCAAGCCCCAGGACTACGTCTCCTGCCAGGCAGGCGCGAGAAGAAAAGCGAAGGTCATACACAAGCAGCGCAGCCAGGGCGCCCCCCGTCATCGCGATCGCTGTCAGGAACGCCCGGCGATTCGAGGCGTGAAAATGATGGCGCTCATGCAGTCGGGTCCGGCGCTTTCCTGCAGCGTGCGCGTCCAGCAGGCGGTCGGTGGCGTAGACCATCCACACGGCGGCGAAGATTGCGGCGACGGCATGCCACGGGACACGAATGTGCATCGCCGTTGCCAGCGAGACAAGCCACGCCGCGCAGACCGTCGGAGCATCGAGCGAAAGCAGATGCCACAGGCGCAGGGCCGCGGGCACGCGCGACGGCCCGACTGCGATGGCTGCAGATGACATCCCTAGTCTTTAGGGTACTGGCCGCGGGCGCAGAATTTCCGCCAGGTTGGCCGTGTGCGGCAAATGCCTTTCGGCAAGACCAATGGCTGCCGGCGTTGCTACGCGGTTTCGAGCTCTTCGGTGATTGCAGCGGCGCCCATTTCCAAAGCTTCTGGTTCACTCACCGCGGCCTCATTGCTGTTGCGGCGGGCAGCCGGAGCTCGTTCTGCACCACTTTTGGATGCGTCGGGCGCCACAGGGTTCGCGCGGTGTGCACTGCCTGGAATTTCGCTTGCATCGGCTCGGCCTTCAGAAACGCGCATCAGGAACTCCTGCGCGATAAATGTCTCGGCTGCAGCCTTGGGTCTTACATAGACGCCATTCGGCTTGAGAACGCGAGCCTTGCCGGTGTCTGCCAGGTATGCGGCCAGAATTTCGTTGCGCAGTCGGTTGCGCAGCTTCGCGTCTTTTACCGGGAAAATGGTCTCGCAACGCTCGAACAGGTTACGCGGCATCCAGTCCGCGGAGCCGCAATAGATTTCTTCGCGGCCGCCATTGGCAAAGCAGTATATGCGGCTGTGCTCGAGAAAGCGGCCAACGACAGAGCGCACACGGATGCGCTCGCTCATGCCTTTTACGCCGGGCCGCAGCGCGCAAATGCCGCGAACGATCAGGTCGATCTGCACCCCGGCCTGCGATGCGCGGTACAGCGCTTCGATAATGTTGCCGTCGAGCAGGGAATTCATTTTGGCGATAATGCGCGCCGGGCGGCCCGCCCTGGCGTGCGCTGTTTCACGATCAATCAGCGCAAGCTGCTCGCGGCTCATCGTGAGCGGCGCCACCTGCAATGGCGCATAGCTCGGCCGCTCGGCGTCCGCGGTCAGGTAGTTAAAAACGCCGTGCACGGCATCGGTGATGGCAGGATCGGCGGTCAATAGGCTGATGTCTGTGTAGAACCGCGCCGTGATTGGGTTGTAGTTTCCCGTGCCAAGGTGCGCGTAGCTGCGCGTCACGCCGTCAGGGTCGCGACGTACGATCAGGGCGAGCTTGCAGTGCGTTTTCAGCCCGAGGATGCCGTGGAAGACCTGCACGCCGGCATCTTCCAGCTTGCGCGCCCAGCGGATGTTCGAAGCCTCATCAAAGCGCGCCATCAGCTCGACGACAACGGTGACTTCCGTTGACGGTGCGGCATCGACCAGCGCCTGGAACATCGACGAATCTTCGCTGGTCCGATAAAGCGTCTGCTTGATGGACGCAATGCGCTCGTCTTCCGCGGCGGACTCAATGAAGGCTGTTACCGTTTCGTACGAATCGAACGGGTGATGCAGCAGGATGTCGTTGCGGCGGAGTTCGGCAAAAATGTCCGGGGAATCGCGATGCAGCTTGTACTCGCGGCCGGAGAATGGCCTGAATTTCAGCTCGGGCCGCGCACTCTCCGAGTAGAGCATCATGAGCCGGTTGAGGTTTACCGGGCCGTCGCTCGGGTAGATCTGCCAGGGATCGAGTTCGAAATTCGTGCGCAACTGCTCGATGATCTCCGGATGCGCGTCGGAATCGACCTCCATCCGTACAGCGTCGCCCTTGCGGCGGTTGTGCAGCTCGGCGCGCACGCTTTCCAGCACGGAACGCTGCTCTTCCTCCTGCATGTACAGGTTGGAATTACGCGTCACGCGAAAAGCGGCGGTGGCCATCACTTCATAGCCGCGGTAGAGGGATTCGGCGCGGGCCTCAATGAGATCGTGCAGAAAAATATAGTTCGATTCGCCCTTTGCGGACGGGAGTTTTACCAGGCGAGGCAGGGACCGAGGCACCGTCACAACCCCCAGCAGCGGCTGGGAACCCCGGCGCTTGCGGCGCAGCAGCAAGGCAACGCACAGTGCTTTGTTCAGCACGCGCGGAAACGGGTGCGCCGGGTCAATGGTGACCGGCGTCAGCAGCGGATCGACTTCTGTTTCGTAGTAATTGCGGGCGTACTGCCGGTCGGGGGCAGACAGCTCCTCCCATGTCACGACATGGATTCCGGCCGAGCTTAACTCCGGCAGCAGCTCGTTCCAGCATTTGTATTGCCCGGCGTTGAGCAGGGCGAGCTGGCTCTTCAGGCGTTCCAGCGATTGCTCGATTGTCAGGCCGTCCGGGCCAACCTCGTTCTGCCCGTCTTCCAGTTTCTGCAGGATCGAGGCCAGGCGGATCTCCCAGAATTCGTCCAGGTTGCTCGCCGTGATGGCAAGGAACTTCACCCGTTCCAGCAGAGGATTGCGGGTGTCCTGCGCCTCCTCCAGCACACGGTGGTTAAACGCCAGCCATGACTCGTCGCGGCCGAAAACGCGCACTTCAGGATGCGGCGTGGCGATGCGGCGCTTCGCGGCCCGCTTCGGCGCGTTTTCTGGTCTGGGTGGCGACATGCCGCTTTCAGTATCTCGCAGCGGGAACGGTACAGTTTCCGTGTTCCAACTGCATGAATTTTGGACTGAGTGCCCGGATTGCGATAATAGGCGAGTGAAGGAAAGCCGCGCCAGGCATGCCGCAGTTCGGCAGATGAAAGCGACTGTGGCACCGGGGGCCGCGGCGGGGGAAATTTTGCGTCCCTGGTCGCAACTTCGCTCATCTAAAGGACAATCGGGAGTTTCCCGGACCTCTGATTTGAACTTTTTCACTCGAAATGCAAGCTGGATGCGCGCTGTTGCGGTCCTGGGCTGTCTCGTGCCGGTGGCGGCGCGCGCCCAGCTGGGCGCTTCCAATGCCCCGGCGCCGCCTTCGCCGACCGTGCAGGTGCAGACGCCTGCCGTGGAGCAGCCGCCTTCCCAGTTTCAGTCCTCCGTCGTGAAAGACAAGGCGACCGACGGCGTGTTGTCGCTGTCCATAAAGGACGCAATCGACCGCGGCCTTCGTTACAACCTTGGCTACGTGTTGCAGAGCGCGACGGCGGAGAATGCCGCCGGCCAGAAGCTCCAGATGCTGCAGCCGCTGTTGCCGACGGTGTTGGGTTCCGCGCGTGTCTCTGTGCAGCAGATTGACCTTGCCGCGGAAGGCCTGCGCATCCCCGGCTTTCCGCAGGTACTCGGCCCCTTCGGTTCTGTGGACATCCGGGCCTCGCTGTCGTGGGCTGTGCTGAACCTTCCGGCGCTCGAGACCTATCTTGCCGCCCACCATAATTATGAAAGCGCGAAACTTTCCATCGAAGACGCGCGCGAGCTCGTGGTGTTGAGCGTCGGCAATGCGTATCTGACCGTGATCGCCGATGCGTCGCGCGTGACGGCGACGCAGGCGCAGGTGGATTCAACCAAGGCATCGCTGGACCAGGCGGTAGCGAACCACCAGGCCGGGACCTCGCCGCTGCTCGATGAAGTCCGCGCACGCGTGGACTACCAGACGCAGCAGCAGCAGCTTATCGCCGCGCAGAATGCGTTCGAGAAAGACAAGATTGCGCTGGCCCGCGCCATTGGGCTGCCGCTCGACCAGAAATTCACGCTGACAGAGGATGCCCCCTACGCGCCGCTGGACAACATCACGCCGCAGCAGGCGGAGGAGTCCGCATTCAAGAACAGGAAAGACCTGGCAGCGCAGCGGGAAGGCGCGAAGGCCGGAGCTTCCGCCGCAAGAGGCGCGCATGAGGAGCGGCTGCCGTCTTTAGCGGCGGTTGGAGACTACGGGCTCGCCGGCGTAAACCTTGGAACCATCCACGGATCGGGCGAAGCCATCGGGCAGGGGCAGGTGCCGATCTTCGAGGAATTCAAGATTCGCGGTGATGAAAAGATTGCCGACGCACAGAAGCGCCAGCTTGAGGCGCAGTATTCCAGCACGCAGGGCCAGGTCGTAGCGGACGTCCGCGACAGCCTGCTGGACCTCGAGAGCGCGCAGAAGAGCGTGGAAGTGGCGCGCAGCAACGTGGACCTTGCGAAAGAAGCGCTCAGCGAAGCGCAGCAGCGGTTTGCCGCCGGCGTCAGTGACAACCTGGCTGTCGTGCAGGCGCAGGCCAGCGTCGCACAGGCCAACGAGCAGTACATTGCCAGTCTTTACCAGCACAACCTGGCCAAGCTGGAACTGGCGCGCGCGATGGGCGTGGTCTATCAGTCGTATCAGCAGTTTCTTGGAGGAAAGTGACCGTGGCAGACGACAACGGGCAGGAGCAGAACCAGCAAGGCGACCCGAAGCAGCAGGGAGGCGAAGGCCAGACTGCTGAAATTCACGGAACTGTGCAGATCAAGCAGGGCGGCGACAAGGGTGCACAGGGCCAGCAGGGCGGCCAGCAAGGGCAGGGCGACAACAACCAGGGGCCTGGTGAGAAAGATGACGATCAGCCGAAGAAGAAGAAGCGCAAGGTCCCGCCCTTCGTCATCATCGGTGCGGTGGCCCTGCTGATTATCGTCGCCGGCCTTTTCTACTGGCACTCGACGTATTACGAAGACACGGACGACGCGGAAATCGCCGGCCACATTGACCAGATCAGCCCGCGCGTCACCGGCCATGTCATCAACGTCGCCGTGGAAGAAGAGCAGAAAGTGCAGAAGGGCCAGCTGCTGCTGGAAATCGATCCGCGCGACTACCAGGTTGCGCTCGATCAGGCCAAGGCGAATGTCTCCGCGGCGGAAGCCGCCTGGCACGCCGCCCAGCAGAATGTCCCGGTGCAAAGCATTACCACCGGCTCGAATATCAGTTCGGCGGAGGCCACGGTCCGCAGCTCGGCCGCGCAGATTGACCAGGCACAGAAGCAGCTCGACGCCGTAAGTGCGCAGGTCGCATCCGCGCAGGCCAACGCCAACAAGTCGAAGCTCGACCTGGAGCGCTACACCCCGCTCGTGCAGAAAGATGTCATCAGCAAGCAGCAATACGACCAGGCGGTAGCCGCGGCGCAGGCCAACGACGCCGCCGTGAATCAGGCCCAGGCGCAGGTCCTCGCGCAGCAGCAGCAGATCCGCGTGGCGCGCGACAAGCTGCTGCAATCGGAGGCCGATCTTCGCAACGCGCAGACGGGCCCGAAGCAGGTCGATATTCAGCGCAGCCGCGCCGACCAGGCTGAAGCCCAGTATCTGCAGGCCAAGGCGCAGCAGGAGCAGGCAGAGCTGAACCTGACCTACACGAAAATCTATGCGCCGTATACCGGCATCGTGAGCAAGAAGAGCGTCGAAGTCGGGCAGAATATCGGCGTCGGCCAGGCCGTGATGACGCTGGTTTCACTCGATGACCTGTGGGTAGAGGCGAACTTCAAGGAGACGCAGCTTCGCCACATGCAGCCCTGCCAGCCGGTCACGGTAAAGGTGGACGCCTACGGCAAGGAATTCGACGCCAAGGTCACGCAGGTTGGCGGCGCCACGGGTTCCGAGTTGAGCCTGTTTCCGCCGGAAAACGCGACCGGGAATTACGTCAAGGTGGTGCAGCGCGTGCCGGTCCGGCTGGACTTCACAAATATCCGTCAGCAGGACCCCGGATACTCGCTGCGACCAGGCTTGTCCGTCGAACCCAAGGTGCGGATCAAGGACTGGCGTAGCGACAACACGCAAAAGAACTGCGGCATAACCGCTCCCTAAGCCTCCGGCATCCAACCGGTCAAGGAGCAAGAACACACATCATGAGCAAGAAGACTGACAAGCTGGCCAGGGCCGCAAGGAAAAATGGCGTGAAAGTTACACCCGGCCCGGCCGCCGCGCAGATGATCAACATTCGCTGGCACCAGACGGCGCCCGAGATCCAGAAGTTCGGCACTGTCGTGCCTGACCTGCCGATTGGTCTCGAAGACAGGAAGCGCGAGCAGATTACCGCGATCCTGAACCAGATCCTCGCCGACACGGCGACCATGCGTGACCTCTACAAGAAGTGTCATTGGCAGTTGAAGGGGCCGACGTTCTACCAGTTGCATCTGCTTTTTGACAAGCATTACGAGGAGCAGTCCGAGCTGGTCGATCTCCTCGCCGAGCGCATCCAGACGCTCGGGGGCGTCAGCATCGCGATGGCCGCCGACGTTGCGGAGACCACAAATATTCCTCGCCCGCCAAAGGGCCGCGAAGAAGTCCCCGCACAGATTTCCCGACTATTGGAAGGCCACAAGATTGTCATCGAGGAAACCCGCCAGGCAGCGAAGAAGACGGACGACCTGGGCGATGACGGCTCGAACGACATACTTGTGTCCAACGTGCTCCGCACAAATGAGCTGCAGGTCTGGTTCCTGAGCGAGCACCTGGTGGACATGCCGCTGGTGATTGCGCGATAACCCGCGGTCCGGCATTCACACAAGGCGCGGCTTCGGCCGCGCCTGTCTCCTTAGGGCTTGTCGACGCCGTTGACCACGGAAGTGAAGACTACCTGCCACTTGCCGTTTCGTTTCGTCCACGTATCCTCAAATCGCGAGTTCTGCATGTAGGGAGTGCCGTGGTCTGTTCCGGTCAGATGCACCCATCCTCCGAGGATCACGATACTGCCATAGTGACGCTGGAACGGCTTTTCGATCTTGTACGGATTGTTCTTCACGCCGTCGCCGGCGACAATTTCGATCAGCCGCTTCTTGTCTGCTAACTCGCCGTTACCGCGCATCAGCATGTAGTCGTCAGCCACCAGCCGTTCAAGGGCGGCGCGGTCTCCTGCAACCTGGGCGCGATCGTACTCACGCGCGGCAGCGGCGAGGGCTGGTGGCAGGCCCTGATACTGTGCGAAGCACGCCAGCGGGAGAGCCATCGAGCCGACAAGGAAGAGCGAAGCGAAAACACGAAAACCCATTCGAACGACCCCTGAACGGAAAGTCTTGCGACCCGGCGGCGCGAAGTTCATCCTATTCTCCAGCCATGGCTGTCGCGCTCCCATTCCTGCTCAAGTACGGCTACGCGATCCTGTTCGCCTGGGTGCTGCTGGAGCAGATTGGCCTGCCGGTGCCGAGCGTTCCGCTGCTGCTCACGGCAGGAACCTTGACCGCGACGCACAGGATGCATCCCGCGGGTGCGCTGTTCTGCGCCGTGCTGGCGTGCCTGGTCAGCGACTCTGCGTGGTTCGTGCTGGGGGGCCGCTACGGCGGCGCAATGGTGAAGCTGCTGTGCCGCATTACGCTGGAACCGGCGACCTGCGTGCGCAAGACGCAGACCGTCTTCGCCAGAGACGGCGCCCGCGCACTGCTATGGGCGAAATTTGTTCCGGGTTTAAGCGCAGTCGCTGCGCCCATCGCCGGCCAGAGCGGCATGCCGTACTACAAGTTCCTGCTGTTTGATGGCGCCGGCTCGGTGCTGTGGGCCGGGTCGTTCCTTCTGCTCGGCCGGTTCTTCGGCGACGAAATCCTGCACCACGCGCTGCTGCTGCATTATTTATCGCGGTTCGCGGTCGCGTTATTCCTTGCACTGGTGCTCGCGTTCTTTGTCTATCGCGTGACCAAGCAGCGGCGTTTTCTCAAGCGCGTTGCAACCTCACGCCTGAAGCCGGAAGAGCTGAAGGAAATGCTGGACCTCGGCGAGACTCCGTTCATCGTGGACCTGCGCCATCCCCTGGATTACCTGCCGGACCCTCGCGTACTGCCCGGCGCACTGCGGCTGTCTCCGGATGAACTGCAGGCGCGCAGGGAAGAGCTGCCGCGTGATCGCGACATCATTTTGTATTGCACGTGTCCGAGCGATGCGAGCTCCGCTGCTTCCGCGCTCAAGCTGCGGCGCGTCGGCATAGAACGCGTACGTCCGCTCGCGGGCGGCTTCGAAGCCTGGAAATCGCTTGGGTTTCCGCTGGTTGACTATGAGGCGCCGCGCGTCATCGCAGAAGGGGCGTTGGCGGAAGATTCGCCCGTCAGCGCGTGAAAACGGAATCGAGCTTGGTCAGCGTCAGCAACTGCCGGACGCGCGGCGAGGGATTGATGAAGCGCAGTGTGTTGCCATGCTGCTGCGCGACCTGGTGAAGAACGACCAGGGCGCCGAGTCCGGCTGCATCCATCTGCTTGACGTTCGACAGGTCGAGCGTCGCGTCGCCGCGCTCGACGGCCGGCAATGCGCGCGCCAGCAGCATCGGTTCGCATCCCCGAACCAGGGCCGGAGGGCAGAAGATGGTGCTGGCCGGGTCGTTGTAGGGCTCGGTTGCGTAGATTACGGGTTGCGCGGCCATCTCTGTTCTCCTTCTTGAACGGTTCGACTTTCGGGTTTTAGACGTTCCCGGTGAAGCAAAGTACTCAAACAATTTCGCCCATGCTGTTTCTTGCGTGGTTACCTTTACTGTACGGACGATGGCTGTCGAGAGTTCCACAAACGCGCGCGTCGCTTTGCAAACATTGCGTGAAATTGCGCAGACGCTCGCCAAACAAAGGGGTTTTGACGCATGCAGTGTAGTTGCCATTCCGGATGCGGGCGCGAAATTTTCTTTGCTGGAATATTTTCCGCAGTGGATTGCCGAGGGCCGCGCCGGAGAAATGGAATATCTTGCGCGGCGGGATGACAAAGGTCATCTGCTGCGGGAAGATGTGCGCCATCCGATGCCGTGGGCGAAGAGCGTCATTGTTCTGGCTGCGAACTACCGCGCAGATACTCCCGGTTCGCTCGAACCTCACGAACCCGGTCAGGCGTGGGTCGCGCGATACGCGGCTACGGGCAGCGCAGATGGCCGGGGATCGGACTACCACGATGTCCTGCTTGCAAAGTTGCGTGCGATGGAAGATGACCTCCACCAGAGATTGCAACCGCAAGTGAGCGAATTCCATTCGCGCTCGTTTGTTGACACCGGACCATTTGTAGAGCGCACGCTGGCAGTGGAGGCCGGGCTCGGATGGCAGGCGAAGAACACCTGCCTGATTAATCCGGAACTCGGCTCGTGGCTCTTTCTTGCCACGATCGTGACGTCGCTTGAACTTGACGCCGCCGCCGAAGCGATTGCGTTGCAACCCGACCGATGCGGCTCCTGCACGCGGTGCATCGAGGCGTGTCCGACCCGTGCACTCGACCAGCCCTATCGCATGGACGCCAGCGTCTGCATTGCGTACCTGACAATTGAGAAGCGCGGCGCAATCGCCGAACACCTGCGGGCGCCGATAGGCAGGCAGATTTTCGGCTGCGATATTTGCCAGGACGTATGCCCCTGGAATGATCGCGCGGCACGCAACGGACGCTTCACGGTTGATCCGGAGCTGCAACCGCGCGCGGCGATGATCAATCCGTCACTGGCGGAACTGGGCGCAATGGACGAAGAGCAGTTTCGCGGCTGGTTCCGACGCACGCCGATGCGCCGCGCCAAGCGCGCGGGCCTGCTGCGGAACATCGCCATTGCGATGGGAAACGCGGGCCTGCCGGAGTACCGCGCCAGGCTGCGTGCATGGTCGGAGCAATCTGAAGACGCGACACTTGCGGAAGCAGCCGCATGGGCGCTGGAAAAAATTGATGCCGCGTGAAAGAAATGGCCGGCGAGCACACATGCCTCGCCGGCCATTGCTGTTCTTGAACTAATTGCGGACGACGTTGGCCGCGTTCAATCCCTTTGGTCCCTGCTGACATTCAAAAGAAACCGACTCGCCTTCGTTGAGCGACTTGTACCCGTTTTCCTGAATCGCGGAGAAATGCACGAAGACGTCCTCGCCGGTCGCGCGTTGAATGAACCCGTAACCCTTGGCGCCGTTGAACCACTTCACAGTTCCTTGCTCAGCCACAACTAACTCCTCTCAATCACTGGTTATTCCGCGGCATTCCAGGACGGTAAAAGCCGCCGCGGCGCAAACGTGCGTGGCCGGCGGCGGCTTCATGACACCCAGGAGAGCCTTGGAGAAAATGCAACAAATTTCGTACGAACCTTTTGTGAAATCGATTCCGTTCCAAGGTTTCTGGCCCTCGAGCACGAAATTCCTGCCCATAGTAGGAAGATTGTGCCTTCGAGAGCAAGTAAATTCTGCAGAGAGACGACAAATCTTTCTTCCATCGTCACTGCTAGCATCTAGGCGTGGCTTTGTTCGGGGCGCGCAGGCCGGTCAGTGTTTGGAGTACCGGCTCCGGCCATCGCGCCGAAGATCCGGAACTGGACCCGCGGGCAGGAGTGCCGCCCACACCGCCGCCGATGGGCTCCCCGCCACCTACCCTGGGACGCGAGCTGATTGCTCTGGCGCAGTATCTCGCACAGACCGAGGTCCACACCTACGCTTTTTCGGTAGCGGCGAACGCCATTCTTTCGCTGTTCCCGTTCATCCTGGTGCTGCTCAACATCTCCCGCAACGTCTTCCACTCTTCGAAAATGCAGGCCGTAGTCGGAGACCTGTTCCGCTACGTCTTGCCTGTCGGACAGGACTCCGTCGTGCGCCACATGCAGGCGCTGGCTCGCGGGCACAAGGCGGCCGTGTTCAGCATCTTCATGCTGGTCATTTCCTCGACGGGAATTTTTCTGCCGCTGGAAGTGGCGCTGAACCAGGTGTGGCGTGCGCCAAAAAACCGTTCCTACCTGATGAACCAGCTTGTGTCGCTTGGTCTCGCCTTTGCCACCGGGCTGCTGGCGCTGGGCTCGGTCGCGATTACGGCAACGCAGTCCGCGGCCATTGACCGCATCACGGCCAACCATCCACATTTTGCCTGGATGGCCAGCCCGTACTGGCTCCTTGTTCCGCTTGCGCTGCTGATGAGCGTGACGTCGTTCTTTCTGATTTATTGGGTCTTGCCGAACACACATGTGCCGGCGCGCGCCGTGTTGCCGACGGCAATCTTCACCGGCATCGCGTGGGAAGTGATGAAGCTGATCTACATCCACGCCTTGCCCTGGCTGGATTTTCAGTCCGTGTACGGGCCGTTCTCGGTCTCGGTGTCGCTGATGTTCTGGGCCTTCCTGACGGGGCTGCTGCTGCTCGCAGGCGCGCACTTCTCGGCGAACCGGTATACGTTGCGCCAGGCGCGCCTCGCGGAGCTCAAAGATATGGCGGGCCGGAGAACGTAACGCGGCGGCGATTTACACTCCCAGAAGATGCCTCTCGCATTGCCAGGGAAGACGAAGCGCCGCTGGTGGCCGCGTCCGCGGACCAAGCTCGGCAAGGTGAGCTGGTGGTCGCTGCTTGCGGTGATCGTTTTCTGGCCGCTCGAGAAGATGCACAACTCCGCAGCCGATATCTTCGGCCTGCTGTGGCTGCTGGCGTGGGTCGTCCTTATCTGCGCGGGAATCCCGTGGACGATCCGCTGGATTCGCCGCCGACTGCTGTGGCGGCTGCGCAACCGGCTGGTCGTGACGTATCTGCTGGTCGGCCTGGCGCCCTTTGCGCTGCTCACGATTTTGTTCGGACTCATCGGCTACATGCTCGCGGGACAGTTCGCCGTTTTTGCCGCCTCCGATGAACTCGACCATCAGGCCACCCACATGGCAACGGAGACGTCGGAATTTGCGCTGCACCTGCTGCACATGGATGCGGCCGCCTGGCGGGTGCCGAAAATCGAAGTTCCCGAGGCCGCCGTGGACCCAAACGCGATTGTTCCGGCCCGCACGCTGAACATCTTTCGCGATGGCGCCCTGATCTCGACGGCCAATGACATGCCGCCGCCGGACCCCTCCATCCAGGCGACCCCGAAATGGCTCGGGCAGAACTTTACCGGTATTGTGCGTGACCACGGCTCACTGTTCGTGCGGGCCGTCTCGACTCGACAGCTAGGCGAACACAGCGTCACGGTCATAAGTTCTGAGCCGCTGTCCTCGCGCATTCTGGCCAGGGCTGCGGAAGGTCTGGGCGTCGTCACCATCGTTAATTTTGCCGTCCACCAGGACGAAGGCAAGCAGACAAAAGACGAAAAAGACGCCCAGACCCATGAGTCCGTGGGCATGCGTTACAGCACCGACTCGGGCACATCCGTCAGCATCAAGACTCCCGGCGCTTCGATGAATGACGCCGACCTGCAACGACGCTCACTCTCCGGCGGCGTGCTGGCGCCGAAATCTGCCTGGTACGACATCAACGTGTCGTTCCTGACGCTGCTCAGCGTCAAGGACTGGGCAAATGGCGATGCCATGACGACGACGCTCAGCGTCGCTTCGCGGCCTTCGCTTCTGTATCACAGGCTCTTTTCTTCGTCGATCCTGCTGGGCGCCATCATTCGCGGCGCGTTGATCGGCATAGCGATTCTGTTCGCCCTGATCGAGCTGGTGGCGCTCCTTATGGCCGGAAGCCTGAACCGCAGCATCACCCGCAGTATTGCGAACCTCTATCAGGCGACCGTGCGGGTAGATTCCGGCGACCTGACACACCAGATTGCCGTGCGCCAGAACGACCAGCTAGGCCAGCTCAGCCACTCGTTCAACCAGATGACTGCTTCCATGCTGCGGCTGCTCGCGGAATCCAAAGAGAAGGAGCGCCTGCAGAACGAGCTGAACATTGCCCAGGAAGTGCAGGCGAACCTGTTTCCGGCAGGCGACGTCGCCGTAAGCTCCCTTGAGGTGCATGGAGTCTGCCGTCCCGCGCGCACCGTCAGCGGCGACTACTACGACTTCCTGATGTTCGGCCCGACCAGCCTTGGGCTTGCGCTCGGTGATATCAGCGGCAAGGGGATCAGCGCGGCTCTCCTGATGGCGACGCTGCATTCCGCGGTGCGCGCCTATCGTTTCGCCGCCGAAGAACTTGTGGACGCGGAAATGGTAGCCAACGCGCTGCGCCGCAACGGAGCCCCGCTGCAAAACGAAATTGACTGCGCCGACATGTTCCAGTCGCCGGGCAAGATTCTGTCACTGCTCAATCGCCACCTCTACCGCAGCACGCAGCCGGAAAAATACGCCACGCTGTGGCTGGGGCACTATGACGGCACGCGCTCGCGGCTCACGTACTCGAATGGCGGCCAGCTTCCCCCGCTGGTTCTTTGCACAGATGGGGAAGTAAAGCGGCTGGACCGCGGCGGCACGGTCGTTGGACTGATTGACGGCTGCGTTTATGACGAAGGAACAGTCACGCTGTCGTCCGGCGACATTGTCATCGCGTATTCCGACGGCGTCACGGAGCCGGAAAATGACTTCGGAGACTTCGGCGAAGACCGGCTGGTAGACATCGTGCGACAGCACCGTACGGCTTCGCTCGAAACAATTTCTTCCCACGTCATGCAGTCGCTGACCGATTGGATCGGCGGCCAGGAGCAGCCTGACGACATCACTCTGGTCCTTGCCCGGCAGCTGTGAGCCGCTATGGAATCGTGAACGCCTTCACGACAATGTCATTCGGGTGCGAGCCCGCCGGCATCTGCGTGAACATGGACTGAGACTTCGTCCTGAGCAAAGTGACATCGCCTGAGCCGGCATTCGCCACCAGCAGCAGATGGCCTTCCGCGGACAATGCCAAGGCGTCGGGCTGATGGCCGGAAGGCATCGCCGGCGGCTCAATGTGGCCGTCGTCGATCCCGTAGGCCGTGATGTTGTCCGCCCCGAAATTGCTGACGTAAAGCATCGCGCCTGTCGCGTCCACCAGGCCGCGCGAAGGGTTCGCGCCGATCATGTAGGTGCCGCCGACTTCGTTTGCTCCGGTGGCGATTTCTGAAATCGAATTGCC
Source organism: uncultured Acidobacteriaceae bacterium (assembly GCA_963848685.1). Classification (GTDB taxonomy): domain Bacteria; phylum Acidobacteriota; class Terriglobia; order Terriglobales; family Acidobacteriaceae; genus CAWKED01. The sequence goes on from CAWKED010000002.1 coordinate 382,019, forward strand.
GCCGTAATTGATGACGAAAATCTCGCCGCCGTCGGGCTTCATCGCGAGTGAGGCCGGTGTGTCGCCGACATCGAGCATGGCAAGCAGGGCATCTGTGGTTGCCGGAGTGCCGGTTCCCGCGCGCTGCGCCAGCGCTGCGGCCATGACCTGGCGGGAGCCGGAGCACGCTACGAATGCCTTCGTCGAGTCCGGCAGCACCGCGACGTCCGTCGCCCCTTTGCATCCGGAAATCACCGCGCGCAGTTTGAGTCGTGGCTTCGCATTGGTTTCACCGTCCGCAATGCCGGTGTCGAAGATGCTCAAGCTGCCGCCTGCGTAATTTGCCACCACCACGGACCGGCCGTCCGGGGAAACTTTCGCGACGCCCGGCCTTTCGCCTGCGCCCGCCGTCTGCAGCAGCTTGCGCGCCCGCAGGTCCAGGACCGAAACGCTGTTGCCGGTGGAATCCGCAACGTAGCCCCAGTCGCCGTCACGGCTCACGGAAATCGCGAACGGCCTTCGACCGGCTGCGATGGTCGCCACCACCTGATTGCGCGCAGCGTCAATCACGCTTATGGAATCGCTGCCGCTGTTGACGGCATACACTTCGTTGCGCACTGGATTCACAGCGAGGCCGGTGGGATTCCTGCCGACGGCCAGCGTGCGGTCCGATCGCAAATGCACAAGGTCAATCACGGCGACCGTGTCGCTGGCGCCGTTCGCCACATACGCGAATTCACGATAATTCGCAGGAAAAGCAGGGAAGTCGGTTCGCCGGCAGCCGCCGGTCAGCAACGCGACGCCGGCAATCAGAAAGAAGCCGGCGACGCGCCGGTCAGCCAGCCGCACTCAGCTCCTGTGTCAAGCGGATGCCGTTCGGTACTTCTCGACCGACAACGCGTGCAATCGCGGCGGCGTCTTCCATGAGCTGCATGTACTGCTCGGGTGTGATCGTCTGGGCGCCGTCGGTGAGCGCCAGGTCGGGGTTGGGATGCACTTCGACCATCAGACCGTCCGCGCCTGCCGCGATGCCGGCGCGCGCCATCGCGAGGACCTTGTCACGCTTGCCGGTGCCGTGGCTCGGGTCCACCAGGATCGGCAGGTGACTGAGCTTCTGTACGGCAGGAACAATCGCAAGGTCAAGCTGATTGCGCGTGTGGTCTATGAACGTGCGCACGCCGCGCTCTACCAGCGCAACGTTGTAGTTGCCCTCGCTCATGATGTATTCCGCCGCCATCAGGAGTTCTTCAAGCGTGGCCGACATGCCGCGCTTGAGCAGCACGGGCAGATGGCTGCGCCCGGCCCGCTTCAGCAACGAGTAGTTCTGCATGTTGCGGGCGCCAATCTGGATCATGTCCGCGTACTGCTCGACCAGCGCGAGCGTCTCGTGGTCAATGGCTTCTGTGACAATCCGCAGCCCGAACTGTTCGCGCACCTCGGCCAGGATCTGTAATGCCTCCTCGCCCAGGCCCTGAAACGCATACGGCGAAGTTCGCGGCTTGTACGCGCCGCCGCGCAGGAACTGCGCGCCGCCCTTCGCGACAACGTCTGCCACGCGGAACATCGCCTCGCGTCCTTCGACAGAACACGGGCCCGCCATGATCGCCAGCTTTCGTCCGCCGATGGTCGCGTCCGTGCCGGGGAAGCGGATGACGGTTGAGTCTTCCTTGACGTCGCGGCTGACCAGCTTGTACGGCTTGGTGACGCGGATGACTTCCTGCACGCCCGGCATTTCGGCCAGGCCGCCGTTCTCGACCATGCCCTGGTTGCCGGTGATTCCGATCGCGGTGCGCTGCGCGCCGGGCATGGCATGCGGCTTGAAACCCAGCGTCTCTATGCGCTCGCATACGGCCTGCACCTGGGCAGGCGTGGCGTGCGATTTCATGACAACGAGCATGGCTCTAGTGTAAACGCGCGCTCTTCAAATCCACGGAAATGGCGCGGCCCATGATGTAGTCTCGTGAACGCATATGCCCTCGCGATCCCCTGAAGAAGCACTGCAAAGCCTTGCCGAAGGCAACGCCCGCTTCGTCGCCAATGAGCTGACCAGCCTTGGCTGCGACCTGAAGAGCATGCGGGAATTGACCGTCAAGACCCAGCACCCGTTTGCAGCCATTCTGGCCTGTGCAGACTCCCGCGTGCCGGTGGAGATTGTCTTTGACCAGCTCATCGGCTCGCTGTTCGTCACACGTGTTGCGGGCAACATCGCGACGCCGGAAATCACCGGCAGCCTGGAATACGCCGTCGCGGTCCTCGGCGTCCGGCTTGTGCTTGTGCTGGGACATCGCGGTTGCGGGGCCGTGCAGGCCGCCATTCAGGGCGCCGAAGTGCCGGGAGAGATCGGCTCCCTGTTTCCGCACCTTGCGCCCGCCGTCGCGGCAGGGAAGTCGGAGTGGGAGCCGAGCGTCCGCGCGAACGCGGTTCTGCAGGCGGCAAAGCTGAGAGAGAGCGTGGTCATGTCTTCGCGATTACGCGAAGGCCAGATACGGATTGACGCCGCCTACTACGACATCGAGTCGGGCGTTGTGACGATGTTGTGACTCTGCGCGCAAAAAACAAAAGCCGGCGCGCCTGGTGGCTGCCGGCGGAACAAATATTGAAGAGCCTATGCGCTGCGGGGGAGAGACAAACCTGACAACTCTGTCACCTTCGCGATGAGCGTCTCCGGCGGGCATGGTTTCTGCAGGGAGTAAACGCCCAGCCCGGTGTACTGGTCCTCTGCATCCGGAAGACCGCTGATGACCAGGACAGGTACATGCGGCGCGCGCTTGCGCAGCTCAGTGACAAATTGAACGCCGTCCATCCCAGGCATGATGTGGTCCGTCAGGATGAGCTGCAGCCGCGACAGGTGCGCATCCAGTATTTCCAGTGCGGAAACAGCTGTAGCCGCGGTAGTCACCGAAAATCCCGCGCGGGAAAGGATCGCCGTGCGCGAATTCAACTGGACGGGATTGTCGTCAACTAAAAGGATCATGCGTTCACACTGGGGCTTACGTACTTCGATGGAATCGTACGACAAAACGTTGCCTCGGGTTTGCAAGGAACCGATCTTGGTACGGGGCCGACGTCGGCGCCACTACACTCTGAATCCGAGACTAAGCAAAGTCGACTTTCTGCGCAACTCCACCAAAGCAGCAGCGTAGGAAAAGCAGCCCGGTAGGCATGTCCTGCAGTCATGCGATACGCAAGTGCGCATGATTTGCCGTAGAGTGTTTGGCGCGGTGTTCTTCGCGAATATTCGGGCCTGAGGCATACGCGTGAACCTAACTTTCATTGACTGGCTGATCATGCTGGTCTATTTCGTCTTCGTGCTGGGCATCGGGTTTGCGCTCAAGCGCTACATGCGGACCAGCAATGATTTCTTCCTGGCCGGCCGCGCCATTCCCGCATGGGTTGCCGGCCTCGCATTCATCTCCGCAAACCTGGGTGCGCAGGAAGTCATCGGCATGGGCGCTCAGCGGCGCCAAGTATGGAATCGCTACCAGCCACTTCTATTGGATCGGCGCGATTCCGGCGATGGTGTTCGTCGGCATCTTCATGATGCCGTTCTATTACGGCTCCAAGGCGCGTTCCGTGCCGGAATACCTGCGGATGCGCTTCGATGAGAAAACCCGCGCCGTCAACGCGTTTTCCTTCGCCATCATGACGGTGTTCAGCTCCGGCATCAGCATGTACGCCATGGCGCGCCTCATCCAGGTGCTGCACATTTTCGACAAGCTGTTCTCGCACATGGGAATCCCGCAGACCGCCGTCTTCCACGTCTCCATCGTCATCTCCGCGGTGATCGTGCTGGGCTATATCTTTCTCGGCGGGCTGACGAGCGCGATTTACAACGAGGTGCTGCAGTTCTTCCTGATCGTCGCCGGCTTTACCCCGCTGGTGTGGATTGGCCTGCGTGACGTTGGCGGCTGGCAGGGCTTGAAGACGACGCTCGGCCCGGCGATGACGCACTCGTGGCGCGGCATGGAGTCACGCCAGCACGAACCCGCTCGGCGTCGAATGGTTCTCGCTGCTGATGGGGCTGGGATTCGTGCTCAGCTTCGGATACTGGTGCACGGACTTCCTCGTCATCCAGCGCGCCATGGCGGCCAATTCTGAAGAGTCCGCCCGCCGCGTGCCATTGATTGCCGCGTTACCAAAAATGTTCTTCCCCTTTCTGGTCATCCTGCCGGGATTGATTGCCATTGCTGTGCCGACCGCGCAGCACGCCGCGCTGCGTCGCGGAGTTGTGTTCTCGCAGGAGGGCCTCGAAGGGTCCGGAGGCCATGGACAGAACCCGGTTGTCTCTGACCAGTCGCCCGTCGGGAATGTGGAAGGCCGCGGACTCATCCCGGCGAAAATCGATCCGGTCAACGGCAAGCCGATGCTCGGCGCCGACGGCCAGCCGGTCCTCGACTACGACCTCGCAATTCCCAACCTGCTGCTGCGCTTCTTCCCGACAGGCATCCTCGGCCTGGGGCTGACCGCCTTGCTCGCGAGCTTTATGTCCGGGATGGCCGGCAACGTAACGGCGTTCAACACCGTCTGGACCTACGACATCTACCAGGGCTACATCAACAAGACGGCGACGGACGAACACTACCTCTGGATGGGCCGCGTTGCGACCGTCGGCGGCATCGTGCTGTCGATCGGCGCGGCGTATCTTGCGACCGCGTTCAACAACATCATGGATTCGCTGCAGCTCGTGTTCAGCTTCGTCAACGCGCCGCTGTTCGCGACTTTTCTGCTGGGCATGTTCTGGAAGCGCACGACCGGACACGCCGCATTCACCGGGTTGATCGGCGGAACATGCGCCGCCGTTGTCCACCACGGGCTCACTCTTCCGATTAACGATGCGCCGGGAATTCACGGCGGCTGGATTGCGGTCGTCCATCAATATCCCAGCGAGATGGCACAGAACTTCTGGACGGCGATCTGGGCCTTCACCGCAAACCTGGTCATCACCGATCGTCGTCACGACTGTTTACAAAGCCGCGCGATGAGAAAGAGCTCGTCGGCCTCGTCTACTCGCTCACCCCAAAGCCGGTGGAACACACATGCGCTGGTGGGAGAAGCCTTCGACGCTGGCAATTGTTGTGCTCGCGTTGCTGGTGGTTTTGAATCTGGTGTTCGCATAGCGATTCCGTGGTGCGAGCGTTGTACCTGGTTGTCGTTCCGCAGGTCGCCTCTGCGACCGGAGGAATCTGTAGTTGTATTTGATTTGTCATTCTGAGCGAAGCGAAGAATCCGTTCCTCGTCTTTCGCAGAGGAGTTAACCAATGGGACTCGACATACGGCTGCCACTGGGCCTGCTGTTCCTGATCACCGGCGCGCTGATGCTCGTCTACGGACTGGTGACGCATGGCAGCGCCATCTACGCACGCTCGCTGGGCGTCAACGTGAACCTCGACTGGGGAATCGCGCTGGCTGTCTTCGGCGCAATCATGCTGGCGCTCAGCCGCCGCAAGCCGAAACCTGTTCCTGAGCCGGTGGAAGGCACCGCGCAGCCATTGCGCCGCAGCGGCCTGGGGCACTAGGGCGCAGGGTGTAACCTCTCCCCATGCAGAAGTCCTTCACCATCGGTATCGAAGAGGAATACCAGACGGTAGACCCGGAGACACGCGACCTGCGCTCCCACATTGCGACGGAAATGCTGGCCCAGGGCAAGCTGCGCCTGGAAGAGCGCGTCAAGGCGGAGATGCACCAGTCCGTCGTCGAAGTGGGCACGCGCGTCTGCCAGAACATCAAGGAAGCCAAGGAAGACCTCTACGAGCTGCGCCGCGAGATGATTGGCCTGGCAGAAGCGCACGGCCTGCTCCTGGTCGCCGGCGCCACGCACCCCTTTGCGGACTGGCGCGCGCAGGAAATCTATCCTGACCCGCGCTACGCCCGCGTCGTCGAAGACCTCCAGATGGTCGCGCGCGCCAACCTCATCTTCGGCCTGCACGTGCACGTCGGCATCGACGACAAGGAAGAGAGCATCCGCGTCATGAACACGATGCGCTATTTTCTCCCGCACATTCTCGCGCTCAGCACGAACTCGCCGTTCTGGCTCGGCATGAACACCGGCTTCAAGAGCTATCGCGCGAAAGTGTTTGAACGCTTCCCGCGCACAAACCTGCCGGACCATTTCGAGAGCTATTCCGAATTCGAGGCGTACGTCAACCTGCTCATCAAGACCGGCTGCATCGATAACGGCAAGAAAATCTGGTGGGACATCCGGCCGCATCCGTTCTTCGGCACGGTGGAAGTGCGGGCCTGCGACATTCCGACGCGCGCCGACCACACGATTGCAATCGCGGCACTCATCCAGGCAACGGCTGCAAAGCTCGTCCGCCTGCACGCCGCCAACCAGGACTACCGGCAGTACGGTCGATCGCTGCTGATGGAGAACAAGTGGCGCGCCGTCAGGTATGGGCTTGACGGCAAGCTGATCGATTTCGGCAAGCAGACGGAGGTAGACGAGCGCGATCTGTTGCGCGAATATCTCGCTTTCATCGACGACATGGTGGACGAGCTCGGCAGCAGGGAAGAGATCAACGTCATCCACGAAATGCTCGAGACGGGCACCGGCGCCGACCGCCAGCTCAGGGTCTGGGAAGAGACGCACGACCTGAAGAAGGTTGTGGACGATATGGCCGAGCAGACTCGTTACGGGCTTTGGGACTAACCCCACACCTGCATTTCTCTTGCTGTCATTCCGCAGGCGCAAAACGCCGGAGGAATCTGCAGCTTCTGTGAAGTCGGGGCAAAAGCAGATTCCTCCGCTTCGCTGCGGAATGACAGCAACGCGAGCAACAAGGCCAGCCGCGAAACGCACACTTCGCTGTGCTATTCTCGATGTTTCGTCATGATTTTTTCCCGCGAATACGTGCAGCACCTGGGCAAGCAGACGGTCAGGCAGTTGATCAAGCAGGGCGTCATCGTCGTGCGCCAGGAAGACGAGAACAAGGTCATCGAGCGCGTGTCGGCCGCGCTGCTCGACGAGATGCAGGTCGAGGACCGCATCAACGAGGAAGTGCGCACGATTCTTGAAGCCATCCGCGACGAAATGCACCGCACCGGCGCGCAGTATCCCGAGATGTTCAAGAAGATGAAGGCCAAGCTCGTGCTCAAGTACAAGGCGGTCCTCTAGCCCATGCGAATCTCCCGCGACAAGCTGAACAAAATCGGCCACACCGTCGCCGACACCCTGGCGGAAATTGACGAAGTCGAATTTCGCGAAGACCGCAACACCGTGCGCCAGGCTGCGCGCGCCATCATGGAACATCTGCTCGGCGACGAAACCAAGCTCGACCAGGCAGCGCGCCTGAAAATCCAGTCGCAGCGCAAGATCATCCCTGAAGGCTCGAAGGAGTGGGAGATCCTCTACCGCAAGTATTACAACGACGAAGTGCGACGCCTCGGCATCCCGCAGGCCGGTTGATTCCGCCGTTCAGCTATACTTTTCATGCTGGCCGTGAACATTTCCGGCCGCAATCGCCGCGATGGCGCCATGGTGTAATTGGTTAACACGCCGCCCTCTCAAGGCGGAGAGTTCGGGTTCGATCCCCGATGGCGCTACCAATCTTCCCTAGGCTTGATTAGCGCAGCCCTTCCACCAGGTATTCCGTGGAAAGCGCTGGATGATATTGATACGCGTAACTCTTGCCGTCGCGGGAAATCGTCGCGCCCAGGCCGTTTGAGATCGCCGGAATTCCGGGCGCCACGACGTCGTGCAGCAGCGTGCGTTTGCCGGTCGCCCATTCCAGCCCGATCAGCTCCGCGCGGGTGGCTCCCAGGACCTGCTCGACATAAATAATGGTGCCATCGGTGTTGAAATCTAGCGGCAAGTCTTTTGGCTCGGCCCCCAGGACAGGAGCCACCGTTCCGCCGTCCACATCCATCACGCGAAGGCCGGTCAGATTCCCATGGTTCTGGCCAACCGAATGGTCGCTTTCATCGTGGCCGCCTACTAGCATGCGTTTGCCGTCAGTCGTAAACGCGTACACACGAACGCCTTCCGCGGTCATCGGCTTCATGTTGCCGTTTAAATCGATGCTGAACGCGCGCGGGCGATGGCCCGGCTCATTGCCGTATCCCATCAGGCGGTCGTTGGTCACAAAGCGCGCACTCGAGAATTGAATGTTGGAATGCGTGAGCTGGTGCGGTTCTCCGGCGTCTGTCGGCAGCAGTTCCAGCTGCTCGTCGGCGGTCGGCAGCCTGCTCACCGCCAGCTTGCCGTCCGGAGAAAGATCAAACGGGTCGCCGTCTCCCAGCCTCACCGCGGGTGTGCCGTCGACATTCCGGAGGAACGCGCCGTAGCTCTGGCTGTGCTGGTCGCCAAAGAGCAGAAACTTGCCGTCCGCCGAGAACCGGTTCATATACGCCCAGTCCATCCAGGTAAAGTCGCGGGCCTGCGGAAACTCCGGCGTCACAATCATCTGGACACGACGCTCGCTCAGGTTGCTGACGATCACTTTGCCGTTGGGCAGTACATCTTCAATGTCCATGGTCCCCGGAGCGTTCAGTAACTGGCGGTGATGGCCGCTCAGGTCCACGGCCCAGATGGTGCGCGCCACGCCGCTGTCTGAGGCGCTAAACCAAATCTCCGAACTGTCCGGCGACCACGCCACGTTCTGCACGCTGCCAAACACCTTGCCGAACTTCTTTACTTTTCCTTGCAGGTCTGTGTACGCGACGGAACCCAGGTCATCGCCAAACAGCGGATGGTCAAGAAACGCAATGCGCTGGCCGTCTCGCGAAAAGCGCGGGTTGCTGATCCATCCCTCGGTCTGGTAGAGCACTGTCCCGACGGGATACTCGAGCGTATGCACGTGCTTCTGCGGGTTAAAGCGGACGACGGCGAATTTTTCACCGGCCGGGTCCCAGTCCGCGTAATGCACATTCTCCAGGATGGGCCTGGGCGCCCCTCCGCCGTAATGCATAAGGTAGAGCGTCCCGGCTTCGACGTACCCTGGCCCAATCGACGTGAGCTTGTTGAGCAGCAGGATGTCGTCCTTCGACGAAACGGACGCCAGTTCCTGCGCCGGCGTGTCCAGCGAACGCAATCCCGGCGTGTCCAGCGAGCCGACATGCAGCCCGAACTCCGGCTCGAACCCCCAGCGCGAAGCGGTGATAAACGTGTGGCCATCCGCAAGGAACCGCGCATAGCGGACGAAACCCTGCTGGTACGTGAGCTGCGAGAATTTCGGTGGCACGGGACGCGACGTCCGCCGCGTGATGAACCACGTGGCGCCCACCGCGATGACGAACGCGGCCGCCACGGCGGCGGGAACAAGCCAGCGCGAAAGCCCGCGGCCCGCGATGTCGGGTCGCTTCATCACGCCGGAACCCGAAGACGACGTGCGCGCGCCGCTCAACTCCTGCAGTGCGAACGCCAGGTCGCCCGCGGACTGAAAGCGCTGGCCCGGATCTTTTTCCAGGCAGCGGCGCACGATGTGGTCTAGAGCAGGGGAAACATTGATCTGCTGCTCGACCAGGTCCGGCGGCTCCTGGTGCAGGATCGCGCTCATCACATCCGCGCCGCTGTCACCGCGGAACGCGCGATGCCCGGAGAGCATTTCGTACAGCACCGCGCCAAAGCTGAAGATGTCCGCGCGTGCATCAACCTGCTGGCCGCGAAGCTGCTCCGGTGCCATGTAGCCCGCGGTGCCGAGGACCATGTCCGGCCGCGTGCCCTGCACGTGCGTCTCGATCACGGTCTCGTTGCTGATCGCCGTTCCGGCCTGCACCAGCTTGGCCAGTCCGAAATCCAGGATCTTCGCGCGGCCGTCCGTCGTGATGAAAATGTTTTCCGGCTTGATGTCGCGATGAATGATGCCGTGTTCATGCGCGGCCGCCAGACCGCGGGCAATCTGCGTGGCGTAGTCCAGGACTTTCCGCTCGGGAATTCTGCCGGCATGCATCCGGTCGCGCAGCGTCGAGCCTTCGAGAAGTTCAGAAACCAGGTAGGGGACCGTCTCGTCCGCCGAACCGCCCGGCAGCGGCATCGTGCCGGAGTCGAAAACAATCAGCAGGTTGGCGTGGTTCAGCGCGGCGACAGCGCGGGATTCCTGTTCGAAGCGGCGCAGCCGGTCCGCATCCCGGGAGAACGACTGCGGCAGGACCTTGATTGCGACATCGCGCTGCAGTCGCGTGTCGCGCGCGCGGAAGACCTGTCCCATGCCACCTTCACCCAGCAGGGAACGGACTTCATAAGGGCCCAGTTTCGTGCCAGGGCTGATCGTCATGTGTGCGCCATTCTAGCCGAACGTACTCGCCGGTCTGACGTTCTGCCGGGACATGGCTTGCGTACTGCGTTACGCCTCTGTCACGCTGGCTGCATGCTCTCTCTTCGAAAAGGAATTCTGCTCTGCGTTATTGCGGCCTTCTTCGCGACTCTGCCGGCCCTCGCGCAGTCTCGCGCCATGTGGCAATCTGCCAGCACGACCGCCCGCTCCATCACCGGAGACGTGTCGCTGACCGACGCAAAGGTCACCTTGAACTTCCTCAGTTTCCCAATTGGGGAAGTCCGCAAGCTCACCCCGGCCGAGGCGGCGTCCGTTTTCGACATCGACAGCAACGCGCCCGCGACCGCCACGCTCTACCGGCTGGCCATCTCCGGCAGGCAGAAATTCATGCGGGGGAACACGCTCTGCGGCTCGGCCGACGTCGAATGGATGGTCAGCTACATCACGCCGGATGCCAAACCCATGCTCTGGCTGGCGTTTTTCAGCGGCGCCCGCGCGCCCGTCTTCACCCATGACGCCGTCGCCAATTCCTCCGACCTCTGCGGGACCTTTAATTATGTCCGCTGAATCGGCCCGCTGGGGAGCCACTTCCGACGTCGGCAGCCCCTTTTCACCCCCTTAACAGGATTGTGTATGGGGCTAGTACTTTAGTCACATTTTGGGCACATTACGCAAAATTGCCCTATCTTGTGTCGTTTTTTGGCGGTAGGATTTTGTTCCGGTCCGCTTTGGGCCTACTGGCGGTCGTCTCAAACAGGCAATACCTGTGAGGTGCTTAATGAAGTGTCGTTTTGCAGCGCTGTCTCTTTCCTGCTTAGTCCTCTTTTCAGCTGGCTTGACTGCAATAGCCCAGTCATCTGAAGCCCGGCTGCCATCCGAACCCTCCCGGCCCGTAATCGTCGGCTCCCAGACGGCCCCATCTGTCCTTGGCGCCGGCGGAAGCCTGCAATATCTCGCGCTGCCGTGGACAATGTCGGCAGCACAGGCCAATTCTCGAGACGAAGGCCCCGCTCCGTCCTCGCAGGTCCTGCACATGACAGTCCTGCTGAACCGCTCCGCGGCCCAGCAGGCGGCGCTGAATGCTTACATTCAGGCGACGCAGACTCCGGGCAATCCGCTGTATCAGCAGCTGCTCACGCCGGCGGAGTTCACGCAGCAGTTCGGCATCTCGACCAGCGACCTCAATCAGTATGCGAGCATCATCGCGTCGCAGGGCTTCACGATTGAAGGCGCCGATGGCGGCCGCCGCTACATCGGCTTCACCGGGACGGTTGCCGCGGCGGAAGCGACCTTCCATACGCAGATCCACACCTACACGGCGACCGACGGCTCCGTGCACTATGGCCCGGTGTCCGGACCGCAGCTTCCCGCGCTCTACGCAGCGGCGGTGCGCGGCATCACCGGCCTCGATAACTTCTACATGCGGACCATCCCCAACTTCGATGGCCCCGTTTCCGCTCTGCCGCCACCAGCCGGTGCGCAGGCCCCGACGCCAACCGAGGGCTTGCCGGCGCAGGCGACTCCGCCCGGCGTCATCGAGTTCCATAACGGCGGCGCAGTCATCACCAGCTCGCTTGATCCAGACGACAATTCGGACGGTGCCATCGTCAGCCGTCGCGCCAGCGTCATTGCGAACCCGAACCTCGTTTCCACCGCCATGTCCGTTTCGCTCGCCACTAACACAGTCAACTACGCAAGCACGCAAAGCGACCTGATCACCGGCGTCCTCAGCTACTCGGGTGCCACGCCGACCGGCACCATCACTTTCTATGACGCCGACGGCTACCTCGGCGTCCAGATGCTGCTCAGCGCCTGCACCGCCGGTTCTGGAACCTACACTTGTACATACAACTGGACCGCGGCCTCCGTTGCGCAGCCCAGCCCGGACACCATCTATGCCGTGTACTCGGGTGATAGTAACTACAACTCGTCTACCGGAACGACTTCGCTTACCATCACCACCAATCCCGGCGGCGGACCAAACTTCATCGGATTCAACTCGTTTACAGACACGCCGAACAATCAGCCAGTGGGCGCGCAGGGTCCGGTCACCGTCGAAGTAGAGAGCGGTGATGTATTCGCATTCGGTGGGGGTCCAACGGGACAACTGCTGGTAGCGGGAAATGGTGGCATCGGTAGCATCTACTACGCGCCAACAAATGTCCAAGGCTGTATCTTTGGGTTTCTGTTCTGCTACTTCAACAATACATTCACATGGCATCCGTCGAACTCGCTGTTGCCGGGCGTGTATCTCCTGACGGCGGCGTACAGCGGAAATACCTCGTACGAATCCGCATATCAGGACACGAATTACACGGTCACGGGTAGCGGGTCCACCCCGACGACAACAACCGTCACCGCCAATCCAAACTTTGTCAGCGCCGGCAGCCCGGGAACGACCTTTACCACGGTCACGTCCTGGAGCGGTACAGCAGCGGCGCCGACCGGCAACCTGTCCGTCACCTACGCAGGCGCGAGCATCGGAGCGGCAGTATTCCCGATTACCGGCGCCACCACCAGCATCGGTTCCGGAAACTATGACGGCGGAACATATACATTCACATACTCCTGCGCCACCACAACCACCGGCAGCGGCGGCAATATCACGTGTCAGATTACCGACACGAATATCTACGCGCTGCTGGCTGCCGGCGCCAACACCATCACGGCGACGTACTACGGCAACACCGTCTACCACACTTCCTCGGGTACGACCACCGTCACGAAAAGCAGCAGCTACACCAGCACCACGACGGTGGTTTCCATCAACCCGAACGGCTGGGTCTACGGAACGCCGGAGACGCCAACCATCACCATCACGGTGGCCGGCAGCGGCGGCCATGGCAATCCGACCGGCTCCATCGCCGCATCCATCAGCGGTGGCGTCGCTGCGACAACCATCCAGCTGACGTCCTGCACCGGCACCACGACCAAGACCTGCACCTGGTCGCCGGTCATTCCGCCGACAACGCCGGCCGGAACGTACACCATCACGGCGACGTATTCGGGCAGCGCGGTCTACAACACCTCGAGCGCCACGCGTAACTTCACCATCAGCAAGGCGACCGTAACCATCGGCACGGGAACCATTACTCCCAACCCGGTCGCGCAGGGAAGCAGCACGCCGGTTGTTCTGACCGGAACCGCAACCTGGGCCGGCTCGGGCAATCCGCCGACCTCGGGCAACTTCTACTTCCTGCTGAACGGCGCGACGTACAACGCTTCGTCCTGCACGACCACCGGCGACTCTGACAGCTGCACCGTCACGGTACCGGCGGGAACCATCGCCGCTCTGCCGACGGGAAGCTACCCGGTCAAGTTCGGCTTCGCGACCGACACCAACTACGCACCGGCCACCGCGGTAACCATCGGCACCCTGGTCATCAACGGTACCGGCACGCTGACCACCGCGCTGTCCTGCACCGCGAACTGCGGCACGTCGAGCCTGGGCACGACCGCCGCCACCCTGAAGGTGACAGTCACCAACAGCGGCGGTACCGCGCCGACCGGAACGGTGACCATAACCGACACCAATACCGTCTACACCAGCCCGGTCATCCCGACCCAGACCTTTACCGTCACACTGGTTCCGGGAGCGGGCGGCGTCAGCACGGCCACCATCACGCCGTCGCTCACAAGCGGCATCTCGGGCGGCGTCAACTCCTTTAGCGCCGTCTACAGCGGCAATACCTCGGTCACGTCGAACACGGTCAACACCTTCTACCAGGGCCTGCTGTTCACCATCGATCTGAAGCACAACTTCAGCACCGATCCGGGCGTTGTAGAGGGTTCGCCGGTCTGCAACGGCTCCAACGGCACGCCGAACTCAACCTGCACAACACCGTATGTCATCGGCGTGTTCAACTTCACGCCGGCCACCCAGACACTGCATTCGTCGTTCACCAACGCGGCGTCCGGCGCATTCAGCTCGGTGACCACCTGCGGCACGACCCTGGCCTCGGGCGCGAGCTGCGTCATCACCTTCTACTACAACCCGCCGCTGGGCGATGGCACCGGTTATCCGGGCTGCACACCGGCCAACACATGCGGCTTCTACGAGCAGGCCACGTGGAGCGTGACGGGCAACACCGGCACCATTACCGGTATCGGTATCCCGAGCGGCTCCACCCTGACAACGACACGCTCCGGCCCCACGTCCTTCCCCGCCATCCTGTGCGGCAAGGCGATCCTCAAGAGCATGAGCGGAGTCACTGGACTGCCCAGAGGGGTCGTCGGCATCCGGTAGTAGCCATCCAGCAACGCAACTGAAACGGGGCGCCGCGAGGCGTCCCGTTTCACGTTTTGCAGCGGAAGCTTCCAGCGCCGGCATCAACCGTTCGACGTCGTCTGCGTCACGACCTGGCCTTCCAGCTGCTCGCGCTTCGCGGGCAGGATCCCGAGTTCGCGATACACAGGGCGGATGTGCTCGCGGATGACTTTCAGCTTCGAGAAGTAGAACGCCGCTCCCACGATGCAGCAGCTCCCGGTGACGACCAGCGTGTGCGGCGCGCCGAACTTTGAAGCCAGGCCACCGGCCAGCAGCGAACCAAACGGGGCCATGCCGACAAACGCCATCGTGTAGTAACTCATCACGCGGCCGCGCACTTCGTCGGAGACCAGCGTCTGGATGACCGTGTTCGACGCCGACATCTGCTCGACCATGCCGTAGCCGGTGAACAGCAGCAGCGCCAGCGACAGGTACAAATTCCGCGAGAAGGAAAACGCAATCAGCGCCGCGCCGAAAATTGCAGCGGACAGGCCGATAATCCTGCCCAGGCCAAGAACGCTCCGCCGCATCGCCAGGTGCACGGCCGCGGCCAGCGCGCCGCACCCCGCCGCGGCCATCAGGAAGCCCAGCGTGTGCGCGCCACCGTGCAAGACCTTTGACGCAAACACCGGCATCAGCACCATGTAGGGAATCCCCATCAGGCTGACCAGCGCGAACAGCAGCAGGATCGCCATCAGGGGCACGGAGCCGCGCACGTAGGCCCAGCCCTCGCGCATCTCTTCAAACATGGAAGGCCGCTCCGTCGCGCGAACGTTCTCCTTGACGACGTGCATCATCAGCAGGGAAGCGATGACGGCCAGATAGCTGACGCCGTCGGAGAAGAAGCACCATCCCTCGCCCGCAAGTGCGATGACCACGCCGGCAATCGAAGGCCCGAGCAGCCGCGCCAGGTTCACGATCGAGGAATTCAGCGCAATCGCGCTCGACAGGTCATCGCGCCCTTCGACCATCTGCACCAGGAACGACTGCCTGCCCGGCATATCGAAAGCGTTGATCAGCCCCTGCATGATGCTGAGCCCAAGAATTTCCCAGACAGTAATGCGGTGCGTCAGCGTCAGCGCGGCCAGCGCGAAGCTCTGCACCATGGCGAGTGTCTGCGTCACGACCAGCACGCGGTGCTTGTTCCAGCGGTCTACCCAGACGCCGGCAAATGGCGCCAGCAGAAACGTCGGAATCTGCCCCGCAAACCCGACTACGCCCAGCATCCACGCGGAACCGGTCAACTTGTACACCAGCCAGCTGGTCGCCACGCGCGTCATCCACGTGCCGATGACGGAAATCATCTGCCCGAAAAAGAACAGCCGGAATTTTCGGTGCTGCAGAGCGCGCAGCGCGATGGAAACCCTGGAAGGCATGCGTCGGAAGTTTTAGATGCACGCAAGGTCATCGGCTGCGCGGCATCGCCGTTCACTGTGCACATTCACCCGTTCAACACCTGTGCGCACCATTCGGCTGCGCAGGCTCCGGGGATGCGCGCTGGAAAAGTAAAATGAAGGGTGATGAAGAATGCAGGAAGTGCACGCGGATGACCCCCGAAGCCGCGACTCTAACCCGGACAGAGCAGGCCGCCCAGCCGGCGCGGCCGCGTGTCGTCAACGACTTCGCCATCCAGGTCGCGACGGTGAATGGTTCCGGCTCGCAGTCGGCGAACAACGTGCTGCTGCGCTCGATTTTCCGCATGGGCGTACCCACGTCCGGCAAGAACCTCTTTCCCTCGAACATCGCCGGCCTGCCCACCTGGTACACCATCCGCGCCAGCAGGCAGGGCTACGTCGCTCGCAAGAAGGAAATCGACATCCTGGTCGCGATGAACCCCGAGACCGCGACAGAAGACGTCAAGTCGCTGCCCGCCGGTTCCGTCGTGGTGCATGAAGCGGGTTTCGATGTGTCCGGGGTGCGTGCCGACGTCATCAGCTATCCCGTGCCGTTCGACAAGCTGACCGCGCAGGTTTGTCCGGAAGCGCGCCTGCGCAAGCTGGTCAAGAACATGCTGTACGTTGGCGTGCTGGCGCAGCTGCTGTCGCTCGACATGGCGATGGTGGAAGCTGCTCTGCGCAAGCAGTTCGCGCGCAAGCAGAAAGCCGCGGACCTGAACTGGGCCGCCGTGCAGGCCGGCTTTGCCTATGCACAGGAATCACTGAACAAGAGCGACCCGTTCGTCATCGAGCGCATGCACGCGACCGACGGCAAGATCATCGTGGACGGCAATGCCGCCATCGCGCTGGGCGCGATGTTCGCGGGCGTCACCGTGGTCACCTGGTATCCGATTACGCCGTCCTCCTCGGTCGTAGAAACCCTCATCGACTACTTGAAGAAATACCGTCTATCTCCGGACGGCAAGGCTACGTTTGCCGTTGTCCAGGCGGAGGATGAACTCGCCGCAGTCGGCATGGTGCTCGGCGCTGGCTGGGCCGGCGCCCGCAGCATGACCGCAACCAGTGGGCCGGGAATCTCGCTCATGGCGGAGTTCGCCGGCCTTGGCTACTACGCGGAAATCCCCGGCGTCATCGTGGATGTGCAGCGTGTCGGCCCGTCCACCGGCCTGCCCACGCGCACCGCGCAGGGCGATGTGCTCTCAATCGCGTTCCTCAGCCACGGCGACACAAAGCACGTCTGCCTGTTCCCGGGCAGCGTCAAGGAGTGCTACGAACTCACGCAGGACGCCTTCAACCTGACCGAACGCCTGCAGACTCCGGTGTTTGTGCTGAGTGATCTCGATCTCGGCATGAACAACTGGATGTCTGAGCCCTTCGCGTATCCCGACAAGCCGCTCGACCGCGGCAAGGTGATGACCGCCGAGCAGATCGTCGCGGCCGGCGACTTCGCGCGCTACCGCGATGTGGATGGCGACGCCATCACGTACCGCACGCTGCCGGGGACCGCGCATCCCATGGCCGCCTACTTCACGCGCGGCACGGGCCATAACGAACGCGCCGGCTACTCCGAACGGCCTGATGATTACCAGAACAATCTGGAGCGCCTGGCGCGCAAGTTTGAAACTGCGCGCACCATGGTTCCGGAACCGGTCATCGTGGCGAACGGAACCAGCCGCATCGGCATCCTCGCCTACGGCTCGAGCGATTTCGCCGTCATGGAATCGCGTGACCAGTTGCTGAAGGAGTTCGGCGCCGCCACCGACTACATGCGCATCCGCGCGTATCCCTTCTCGCGCGCCATCCACGACTTTATTGCGAAGCATGATCGCGTCTACATCGTCGAACAGAACCGCGATGCGCAAATGCTGTCGCTGCTCAAGCTCGACATTGCGCCGGAACTGGTGACGAAGCTGCGCAGCATTCGCCATTACAACGGGCTGCCACTCGATGCGCGCAGCGTCACCGACGAGTTCGTCATGCAGGAGGAAATCTAAATGAGCACGCAACCGACCGCTCCCGGCGCGCCTGCCACGCCGCCTCCTGCCGCGCCCCGCGCGCCGAAGATCAACCGCATTGGCCTGCAGGTGCTTGACTACCGCGGCGCCAAAACGACGCTCTGCGCCGGCTGCGGCCACAACGCCATCTCCGAGCGCATCATCGACGCCTTCTACGAAATGGGCGTCCAGCCCGAGCGCGTCATGAAGCTCAGCGGCATCGGCTGCTCCTCCAAGTCTCCAGCGTATTTCATGAACCGCTCGCACAGCTTCAACAGCGTGCACGGCCGCATGCCTTCCGTCGCCACCGGGGCCATGCTCGCGAACCACACGATGAAGTCCATCGGCGTCAGCGGCGACGGCGACACCGCCTCGATCGGCATGGGACAGTTCGCGCACCTGATGCGCCGCAATGTGCCGATGATTTACATCATCGAAGACAACGGCGTGTACGGCCTGACGAAGGGCCAGTTCTCCGCCACCGCCGACATTGGTTCAACGCTCAAGACCGGAGTCATCAACGACCTGCCCGCGATTGATACCTGCACGCTCGCCATCCAGCTCGGCGCGACGTTTGTCGGCCGCAGCTTTTCCGGCGACAAGAAGCAGTTGCTGACGATGCTCAAGGCCGCCATCGCGCACAAGGGAACCGTGATGCTCGATGTCATCTCGCCCTGCGTGACCTTCAACGATCACGAAGGCTCGACCAAGAGCTACAAGTACATGCAGGAGCACGAAGAGGCCATCAGCGAAGCCGGCTTCGTTCCGCATTTTGAAGACATCGCCGTCGACTACGACGCCGGCACAACGTACGACGTCCAGATGCACGACGGCAGTCATCTGCGCCTGCGCAAGCTGCACGACAGCTTCAACCCGAACGACAGAATCGCGGCCGTCAAAGCACTGATGGAAGCCCACGCCAAAGGCGAGGTGCTGACCGGAGTTTTTTTTGTAGACACAAAGAAGCCTGCGTTCACAGACCTGCTGAACATCGTCGACGAGCCGCTCGGCCAGTTGCCGGAATCCATCACGCGCCCGGCGAAGTCCGTGCTGGATGATGTGATGGAGCGGCTGCGCTAGTTCCCGCCACACCATTCTTTCGCTGTCCTCCCGGCGCACATCCTTTGGCTGTCATTCCGCAGGTCGCCGCGGCGTCCGGAGGAATCTGCAGTTGAACTTCCGGCCTCCGGGAGGGCGCCCATGATCGCTAAGAGATTGCCTTAGCAGCGTCGGCCGACGAGCCATCGAGTCAGCCTGCAACCTATCGCGGTACGATATAACCGGATGCCGCCCTGGGCCAAACTCTCCCCTCGCCAGAAGCAGGAATTCCGTCGCATGACCGACGTCGTCGTCCTGGGCGTCGCGGGCGCGGGTGCGTCGCTGCTTTTTGGCTGGCTCCTGCGAGTCGCGCAGACAATGTTCCTCGGCAAGATCGCGCATTATCTGCCCGCATCCCTCGGAGACGATGGCCGTGTCTATCCTGCCGTCATCGGTCATTACGGCCACTGGTTGATCCCGGTTTCGACAACACTGGGCGGCCTCATCACCGGCTTCCTGGTCTACACCTTCGCGCCGGAATCGGAAGGCCACGGCACCGACACGGTCGTCGCCGCCTACCATCGCGCAGCAGGAAAAATCCGCGACCGCGTTCCGCCGCTCAAGATGATTGCCTCGGCCATCACGATCGGCTCGGGCGGCTCCGCCGGTCGCGAAGGCCCGACCGCGCTCATTACCGCCGGCTTTGGATCCATGTACGGCGGCTGGTTCAAGCGCTCCGATGAAGACCGCCGCTTCCTGCTCGTTGTCGGCATGGCCGCCGGCTTGTCTGCCGTCGTTTCGCTCGCCCATCGGCACTGCCGTCTTTGCGATGGAAGTCCTTTATTCCACGATGGACTTCGAGAGCTCGCTGCTCATCTACACGATGCTGGCGAGCATCATCGCGTACGCGGTCAACGGAATCTTCGTCGGCCTCAATCCGATGTTTGCCGTTCCGGCCTCGCTGCGCCAGCCAGGCGACCGAGCCTATGGCTGGTACGCGATTCTTGGCGTTATTTGCGGCGTGCTGGCCATTGTGCTGCCGCTGGTTTTCTACGGCATGCGCGATCTGTTCCGCCGCTTGCCGATGCCGCAAAAACTCAAACCTGCGCTGGGAGGCCTGGCGGTCGGCATCGTCGCGCTGCGCTTCCCGGATCTGCTTGGCGGCGGTTACGCATCCATGCAGCTCGCCATCAACGGGGAACTGCTGCTCAAGACGGCGCTCGTTCTCGGCCTGCTGAAAATTGTCACGCTGTCCTTCACGGTGTCGTCGGGCGGCTCCGGCGGCGTATTTGCGCCGAGCCTGTTCGTCGGCTGCATGGTCGGCGCTTCGCTGGCCGGATTGCTGCATCAGCCCGTTGCGGAATTTGCCATCGTCGGCATGGCAGCGCTGTTCGGCGCTGCGGCGCGCGTCCCGTTCGCCACCCTGCTGATGATTGTCGAAATGACGGGCGGCTATCAGCTGCTCGTCCCGGCCGGGATGGCCGTGACGATCGCGTACATGGTGCAGTACGTCGGCAGCTCGCCGTTCAAATATCGCAGCCTGTATGAAGCCCAGGTGCCGACCCGTCAGCAGTCTGCCGCGCATTATGTGGAAGGCATCCGCACCGCCATCGACGTCGTGCAGCGCGGCTACGTGCGCGATTCGACCGACCTGGGCTCTGTAGACCTGATGTCGCTGCTCAGCACGGGCATCGCCATTGAAGCAGGCGCGGGTCAGTCTTTGATCACCGTCGTGATTGCCGAAACCAGCCCACTCGACAACCTCACCCTGAACCAGGCCCGCGACCAGAAACTCGCCGGATGTTGCCGCATCGTCGCTGTCTTCCACGGCGAGCAGGCGCAGGAGCTGACCCCGGACCTGACACTGCACTGCAACGACCGGCTGCTGATCCTGGTGAGTGAGAACGGTCGCGAAAAGCTGACGGAGCTGGGACTGCTGCGCACAAGCGGCATCGAAGTTGCCAAGGGGTAGAAATTTTTCGCGGCAAGGGATTTTGAAGCAGAACCTGCCGGAATTGCGCCCCTGCTTCGGGCCGTCTATGCGCTTTGCAAGACGACGGCGCGTGAGCGGCCGCCTAGGTGTGTTCCGGGTTGCTGCCGGGCTCCGGAAAATCGGAATCTTCGCCGTCGCCAACTCCGCCAACAAGGGTATCCGCGGAGCGATGCCCGATCTGTCCGGTTCGGGAAACATTGCCAGGCTCATGGTCTCCCTTGTGTGGAGCGGAGTCGTCTTCCACCGCGCCCTTGTGTTCGTCGCCGTCTGGATGCTTCGTGTCAGTCATTTCGCCTTCTTCGGTGCTGGACTATAGCCGCGGTTGGACAGGAAGCGCTTGCCCGCAAACATTTTCACTGGCGAGCTATCCATCGCGAAAGCGCGTCCCTCGGCATTGAACCACACTTCGCCGCTGCCAAGTCGAATGCCCCGCTCGGTGGCAAACATATTGTGCGCGGGCGAACCCCGCACAGCCGCCACGAACTGCGGCGTCATGATGTCTCTCCACCGCGCGCTCAAGTCCTGGGCAGAATGCAGCAGCAAGCGCCGCCCGTTGATCGTCACGACCAGAGGAAAGGAAACATGCGCCGCCGCCGCGGACGGATCCCCAGCCAGCACGGCGGCAACAAACGCCTGCGCATTCTGCTCGACTGCGGCAAAGTCCGTTGCGCCGGTGATCGCGTAGCGCTGCGCATTTGCAGCGGCAGACATCGTGTCGCGGAGTGACAGTTCGATTGGCAATGTCCGGGTGCGGTCTTCGCTGGTCCACGTCCCGGTATAGCGTTCCGGGGAATCCGTACCGCGCCGCGTTGTCTCGTTCTCCCGCCGCAGAAAAACTTCCGCGTGCGGCCTGCCATCGTCACCTGTCTCGCCGAGCGAAATCTCCACTGCACTGTCGTTGGTGTGCCCGGCCAGTGCGATGTCTTTGAGGTCGGCGACCCGGAAATAACTTCCGCTGACGTCTTTACCTGCGACCATCAGGGTCGCGCCAATCGGCTCGCTGCCGAGCGTTCCGACATAGTCACGCAACTGCGGTGCGGCAGGAGTTTCCCCGGCGTCGGCATCGCTCTTCACCACCGCGGGTGTGGTCGCGGGCATATGGCCGAGGTGCATCTTCGGCGCATCCTGCGCGGGCGGGGAAGCCTGCTGGGCCGCCGTGACGACCCCGGCGGCAAAGACGAAGCCAACGATCCCTGAGCACCGGATCACCAGTTGCCCTACTGCGCAACCGCGCGGGAATGCGGCGTCGGGTTCACTCCCATGCCGTTCAATGTCGAGCGCGCCTGCACTGCCTCCGGAGACTGCGGATAGCGTGAAATCAGCGCGCGCAGATCGTTGATGCCTTCCTGCCGCTTGCCGATCTGGATCAACGAATCGCCCTTGCGCAACAGCGCTACGGAAGACTTCGCGTTGCCCGGATAATTCTGCAGCACTGCGTCATACGCCTTGGCCGCATCGCGATAGTGTCCCTGCCGGTAGGCAATTTCTCCCAGGTAGAACTGCGCGTTGCCGGCGAGATCGTCCTGCGGGTACGCCTGGATGACCTGCTGAAATTCCTGCGACGACAGGTCGTAGCGCGCGCCGGTGTAGTCACGATACGCAGCCTGGTACAGCTCACGGACCGGCGGAGCGGCCGCCGTCTGCGGCGCGGGAGCCGGCTCCTGCTGCGCCAGCTGCGCGTCGGACTGCTGCTGCGGCAGCGGTTCCTGCGGCATCGCCTGCCCCTGCGGCGGCCCGGAGGGTGCGGCTGTCTGCGGCGCACCCTGCGCAGGCAGATTGTTCAACTGCCCCTGCATGTCGTTGATGAGTTTTTCCAGCCGCGAAAGCCGGGCCTTCACCTCGTCCACCGCGTCGTGCGTGGACTGGATCTGCGACGACAACTGCTGCTGCTGGCCGGTGTCGCTTTGCGCCGCGATCTGCTGCTGCAGCGCGTTCAGCGCCGTCGCAATGCGGTTCAGTGAATCCGTGTTGGAATCCATTGTCGCCTTGGTCAGCGCCCAGCGCTCATCGCTGGACTGCTGCAGCCGCGCCAGCGCGTCCTGCAACTGCTGCACCTGGACCTGCAGCGCGATGACGTTCTTGTCCGTCGCGGAAGCGGGCTGCGCGGACGCGAAAAAGAAGCTTCCGCCAAGCAGAAGCGAGCAGAAAATCGTGCGCATGTTTCGCATAGCTGTCACCTGTGGTTACAAACGGTAAAGCGGCAGAGGGAAGTGCCCGCTCTGCCGCTCTATCGGTTGGATTAGACGATCATTGGTCCAGAGAGAAAGCGGCGCGGCGGTTCTGCTGCCAGCAGCTTTCGGTTTCTTCCGTGCAGAACTGCTTTTCTTTCCCGTAGCTGACCACGCGCAGGCGGCTGGAGCTGACGCCGGCCTTCACGAGTGCGGCCTTGACGGCGTTCGCGCGGTTTTCGCCCAGCGCAATGTTGTACTCCGTCGAGCCGCGATCATCGCAATAGCCGCCGATGACTACGCGAACGTTCGGGTGCGCATTCAGCCACGAGGCATTGCTTGTCACTGTGCCCGAAGCGTCCGGCCGGATATCGTAACTGTCGTAGTCAAAGAAGAGGTCCTGCACGTTCTGGTGGAAGGCCTGCTCGTCCGTCATGCTGGACGTATCGGTAGCGGTGGAGCTGGCCGCCGGCGCAGTGGACGGTCCGTTGACGGTTACGGTCACGCTGGCATCCGCCGTGCCGCCGTCGCCCTTGGCCATCAGGTGATAGGTGGTTGTGACCTGCGGCTGGACCATTTTCTGGTCGTTCGGGTTCACGGGGCCAATCTGGTCAATGGAAACCTCGGTCGCATCGGTGGTGCGCCATACCAGCACCACGGCATCGCCCTTGTCTACATTCTGGGGCGTGGACGTGATGGTCGCGGTCGGCGTCGGCGCGGCAGGAAGCTGGGGAACATCGGCGCGGGACGACTTCGATTTGCCGTGGCAGCCCGCAACGGCTAGGGCGGCGAGCGCGCAGGCAGCGAGGCGCAGCGTACGGCTGCGATTCGAGAGGGGAACCGGCATTTTCATCACTCCTTGCTCAAAACTCCATCATGGCCGCCGAATCAGACACTTGCGGCAGAATTACTTCCAACTCCAGTTTGGCATAGAACTCGACGCTCCGTGCGTCAGTTGCTGCATCCGTGTCCCGTCTGCCAACATCGTCCAGACAGAGCCCTGGCCGCCATGATCACTCTCAAACGTGATATGCCGCCCGTCCGGTGACCATGACGGAAAATCGTTCCGCCCCATGCCATGCGTCAGCTGGATCCAGCGCTTGCTGGCGACGTCCATGATGTAGATGTCCTGGCCGCCGGGAGCGCCCGGGCCATACTTGCGGTCCCACGCGAACGCGATGAACTGCCCGTTCGGCGACCAGCTGGGAGACGTCGCATACCCGCCGTCCGTCATGCGCTGCACGTTGGAGCCGTCGGAATCCATGATGTAAAGCTGCGGCAATCCGGTGCGCCCGCTGATCCAGGCAATCTGCGCGTCGTTCTTCGGGTTGTAGACCGGGGAAACGTCGGGACCGCGATATTGCGTCAGCCTGTGCAGGCCCGCGCCGGACGGGGTGCAGGTGTAGATTTCCGGATCGCCGCTGACCGACGACGACAACGCGATGCGCGCGCCGTCCGCGCTCCACGACGGCGATATGCTCGTGCCGCCGGGGTTCTGGAACGCGACGTTGCGGTTCAGCTCGAGCGAATACATCTCAATCGACCAGCCGCGGTTCGACAACGACGAATACACTACCCTGCTGTTGTCGGGCGAAACATGCGGTGACAATGCTATGCCATTTGTGCGGGTGAGCTGGTGGGCGTTTTCGCCGTCATAATCCATCACCCAGATCTGCTTGGCGCCGCCGTGGTTGGAGACGAAATAGATCTTCGTCTCCGCGATGCCCTGCAGCCCGCCGCCCAGCCGGAAGATGATCTCGTCGGCAAAGCGGTGCGCGATGGTTCGCGCGCTGTCCGGGTTTGCGGCTTCGTTGTACTGCTTGCCAAGCACCTGCGGCGCGCCCGGGTTCTTCGCGTCATACAGGTAGCCGTAGACGGAGACGCGCCCGTTGTCCACGCTCATCGCGCCAAAGGCGACCATCGCGGCGTTCGCCGGCTCGGCGGCCCAGCTCGCAAGCTGGATTTCCTGCGGAGAACCCGGCGTTCCGCGCGGGTTGAAGCTCTTCGAAACCATGTCGAAGATGCCCGCATTGTCGAGATCGCGATAGAGAGTCTCGTCGAACACGCGCTTCAGCGGCAGGGTTTGCGGATCGCCGGACGCCGGCTTGAAATCGGCCACGGCGATCCGGATCTTCTCGACGCCGAGGTTGGTGCCGGTGCGGACCCAGTCCTGCGCCAGCGCGGGAGCGCCGGCAAATGCAACCACGAGCACCAGAAGGGAAGGGAAAACAGACCGACGCAAAGCCACCATATCTGCAAGTTTAGACGGCTGAAGGTTGTGGGAGTTGTGGCAGAAATTGTTCAGGGAAGCAAAGGCGACATCCTTGCAGGGAATCGGCAGTCGCGATGCCTCGACAATTTAATACTGGAAGTAATACTCCACATTCAGCCGCGAACCGTTGTAGCCAGGCGGCAGCGGTCCAAAGGTGTCCACACGCTGCAGCGCCTGGATCGCGGTCGAATCCAGCGTCGCCGAGCCGCTCGACTTCTCCACCCGGATATTGCTCGGCTGGCCGTCACGAGAAATGTCGAACGTCAGGAAGACTCTGGCGCCGGCGGGCGTCCTCGGGTCTACCAGCTGGCGATACCAGTTCTGCGCAGCTTTTCGCTTTATACCGTCCACATACCAGCCGAACCGGAAGCCGAAGTCTCCTCCCACCGTGACCGGACTGTTGCCGGTCGGTGCATTCGGGTTGGCGCGCGGAATGTTCGCCGGCGCGGCTTCCCCGGTCGGCACGCGGTTTGCAGGCTTCGGAATCGGCAGCGGCTTGGTCAGCGGTTTTGGCTGCGGCGGAGCATTGGCCGCGGACTTCGTCGCAGGCGTCTCCTTCGGCTGCGGCTTGGCCTTTGGCGGGGGAGCCGTCTTTTCCGGAATCGCGATCGCATCCGGTTCCGGCGCGGCCGCTTTCGGCGCGGGTTGCGGAGGCGTGGGCGCCGGGCTGGGGTTCTCCGTCGCCAGTACATTGTCCGTCGGCGTCTGCGGCGTCGGAATCGGCAGCGACGGGGCGTTTGAAACCAGTGTCGCCTGGATGGCTCCCGCATTTACCGCCGCGCCGCCCCATGCTTCGCCATGGTGCATGGCAAACCAGACGCTGGCGCCGATGACCGCAGCCGCAATCCCGGCATGCAACGCCGCGGAGCCCCCAAGCCATGACTTCAGGCCGCCGCCGGCGCCGGAAAAAGGCTCCGGCGCGGTCCGCGGCGACAGCGAAGCGCGTCCGGGCGTGGTCCAGCCTGCGGGCAGCACGGCCTTTACCGGGCTCCGGCGCCGGGTGATGCCACAGGTTGCGTGACAATGCTGACGTTGGTGATTCCTGCCTGCTTCACTGCATCCATGACGGCGGCAAACGCGCCGAACGGCACCCGCTCATCCGCGCGAACGTAGACCACGCGATGTTCCGGGTCCTGGATGGCGGTGTCCGCCAGCTTGGCCGCCACGTCCGCCAGGGCAATCGGCTTTTCGCCGAGGAAAACCTGCTGGTCGCGGTCGATGGTCAGCACCTGTCGCTGTTCTGTGATCTCTTTAACTGTCTTTGTTTTAGGCACAGCAACTTCAATTCCTGATTGAAGCACCGGCGCGGTCAGCATAAAGATGACGAGAAGTACCAGCACCACGTCCACCAGGGGCGTGATGTTGATGTCCGCCATCGCGGTCTGGGTCCTGCCATTCATGGAGAAAGCCATAGTTGCGCCTCCCTAGTACCGCGGAAGATTGCTGTGGCCGGCGTAGGTGCGGCCGCCCGGTTGCGGCGAAGGTTCCGGCTGCCGAATCGATGGGCGCGGGCCTTCCTGAACCTGCGGCTGGAACATCTGCTGCGGGTAGAAAGCCTGCAGCGCGGTGGATTCCATGACATTCAGCAGCTCGCGGCCGAAGTCATCCAGCCGCGCGCCGAACTCGCGAAGCTGCGCGTTGAACTGGTTGTAACCGACAACTGCCGGCACCGCGACGGCCAGCCCGGCGGCAGTCGTGATGAGCGCCTCGGAGACGCCCGGAGCGACCGCGCGAAGGGTTGCCGCGCCCGCCGTTCCCAGGCCATGAAAGGCGTCAATGATGCCCCAGATCGTTCCGAAAAGACCGAGGAACGGGGCCACGGCGCCAATGGTCGCGAGCCACGTCATGCGGCTTTCCAGGGTCGTCAGCGCTTCGCTGGCCGCGGTCTGCGCCGTACGTTCCAGTGCCGGAATCGAACGCAGCGGAGCCGCGCCGCCCTGGGTCTGCCGCTCGTATTCTTCGAACGTCTCGTTAAACAGCGGCACCAGCGGGCTTGGCTGGAACTGACCGGAGACGGCCGCGACTTCTTCCAGCCGGGCCGCCTTGCGAAAGGCGCGGACAAAACGCCCGCTCTGCACGCGGGCGCGCCGCATGCTGCTCCACTTGCCCAGCATGATGGCCCACGAGTAGACGCTGGTGATCAGCAAAAGCCCGAGTACGGTCAGCGCCACCGGGCCGCTGTTGCGAAGCATTTCCACGATGGCGCTCGAAGACAGGGCGTGCGACGGCGGCGGAGCAGAAGCGTTCGCCGGCGCAGTCTGCGCGGCCGCCTGCCAGAGGGTCGAAAGAACAATTGAGAGTGTCATCACCTGGTTTCCAACCTAGCAGAGACGCGGCGCGTAGAGAAAGGTTCTTGAGCGCCGGGACGCTGCCTCGTCAGTGGTAGAAAACTGCTGCCCTTGCGGAGGGGGCAACCGGCGCCCGCAAGGTGCTATGCTGCGCACAATCTTCCGCCCATGCTGCTGGAACTCCGCGTCGAAAATTACGCCGTCATTGACCACGCCATTGCGGCCTTCGGCCCGGGGCTGAACCTGTTGACCGGGGAAACCGGCGCGGGCAAGTCTCTGCTGGTCGATGCGCTCGCACTGCTGACCGGCGAAAAAGCCTCCTCGGAACTTGTGCGCCACGGCGCGGAGCGCGCCGCCGTGGCCTGCGTGTTTGAAAGCACCGACGGAGCGGAAACCGTGTTGAGTGAAAACGGCGTCGAGCCGCAGGGCGGGGAAATCCTGCTGCGCCGAGAAATCTCAGCCAGCGGCAAGGGACGCGTTTTTGTAGACAACCAGCTCGCCACGGCCGGCGTGCTCAAACGCCTTGCGCCGGAGCTGGTGCTCATCCACCAGCAGGCCGACACGCTCAGCGCCTTCGATGCAGAGCAGCAGCGCGGGCTCGTCGACCGCTTCGGCGAAATCGCCACTGCTTCGGTTGCGAATGCCTTCCATGCCTGGCGCGAAGCGAGCGAAAAACTGGCCGAACTGGAGCAGGGCGAGCAGGAACGCCTGCGCATGCTCGACCTCTGGCAGTTCCAGCAAAAGGAACTCGACGCGGCCGATTTGCGCGCAGGCGAAGACGCAGAACTCGAAGCAGAGAAGCGCGTGCTGGCCAACGCCGAGCGTGTCTTTACTGCCGCCAACGCCATCAACGAGGAATTGTATGAAGCGGAGCCGTCCGCATTGGCGCTGGTGCGCACGGCGCAAAAGCAGGCACAGGAACTCTCTCGTCTCGACCCCAGGTGGCTGGATTCGGTGCAGCAGCTCGACACGGCCGCGGCCACCCTGGAAGACGTTGCCGCAACCGCGCGCGATTACGCGAGCAACATCAGCGCCTCGCCGGAACGCATCGCGGAAATCGAAGACCGGCTCGCACTGCTCGATTCGCTGAAGCGCAAATACGCTGGCGAACCGCGCGCGGAAGACTCGCTCGCCCAGGTCATCGCGTTCGGCGAGCAAGTGCGCGGGAAACTTTCAGAAGTTGAGAACCGCGACGCCCTGCTCGCCGGGTTGCGGGCGGAAGCGGCCGAGGCCGCAAGAAAATATGTAACCGAGGCGCGCACTTTGAGCAGGCTGCGCCAGGCCGTTGCGGGAAAGCTCGAGAAGACTACCGAGAAACACATCAAGGACCTGGCAATGCAGGCGCGGTTCGCCATTTCCGTCACGCCATCCGAAGACAGGAGCGCCTGGACCCAGCATGGCTGGGACACGGTCGAATGCCGCATCGCGACCGCGGCAGGCGCGCCGCTGCGTCCGCTGGTGGACATCGCCAGTGGCGGCGAAATGTCCCGCGTGCTGCTCGCGCTCAAAGTTGCGGTAGAAGAACATGCAGGCAGGCGGCGCAAAATTGCACTGCCGCGGACGCTGGTCTTTGACGAAATTGACATCGGCATCGGCGGTCGCGCCGCGGAAGCCGTCGGTCAGAAACTGAAAGAACTCGCGCGCGGCCAGCAGGTGCTGTGCGTCACCCACCTGCCGCAGATCGCGGCCTTCGCCGACCAGCATCTGGTTGTCGAGAAGCAGGAAGCGCGCGGCAAGACGACGACGAGCGTGCGCGTGCTGACCGACAAGGAGCGCACCGACGAAATCGCGCGCATGCTTTCCGGCGCGACCCTGACAGACGCCAGCCGCAAGCATGCGCGCGAGATGATCGCAGCCAGCCGCGGTTAGGAAGTCGCAGCCATGAAGTCGCAGCCAGGAGATCGCCACCAGTAAGTCACAACACACGCCAGGGGCTGTCATTCCGCAGCGGAGCTGAGGAATCTGCACTTCGGCTTGCCGCGTGTTTCATGACATCCGCCAACACACGGCGTAAACTCCGAGCCATGTTCCGCTCGCGTTTTTTTCTGCCCGTCCTGCTGCTTGCTGCTTCGTTGTCATTCGCCCAGAGCGCCCCGCCGGCAAGCACCGCGGCGCAGCGCCACATCTTTTTTCACGTCCGCCTGCCCAGGGACAATGCTCCGGCCGGCGGCCGCATGCTCGTCTTCATGGAGAAGGCGGATGCCGCGAAAGCCGAAACCAGGGACGGCAAAGTTGACCAGATCGATTTCAATCCGTTTCACCCGACGGACGTTGACGTCGCCGCGAAGGAAGTCACCTACCTCGCTCCCGGCGCAACCGTTGATGTGGATACCGATAATGTCGCGTATCCAAGTGGCTTCTCGCATCTGCCGCCCGGAGACTATCTGGCCCAGGTCGTGCTCGACGGCAATCACAACTACGCCTATGGAGGCCGCGGCGAAGGCGACCTGATTTCAGAAGTCGTGCCGATCCACCTCGACGCAACCACGAACGACGGCCCGACGCTGACGCTCAACCAGACGGTGCCGCCGTTCGATGCGGACAAAATCTGGAACAGCCCGCGCATGTCGGCGGAGTCGCGCGCGGCGCGCAACCGCCTCGACCGCGTGGACTTCGTCAGCCCCTCGCTGAGCGCGTTCTTTGGCCGGCCCATCACGATGAAAGCCTGGGTCGTTCGCCCGCCCGGCTACGAGCAGTCGCAGGAAACTTTCCCTGTCATGTACTACACGCATGGCTTCGGCGGAAACATCCAGAACATTCAGTTCCAGATGGCCGCGCTCGCGGCAGGCATGGCCGCGAAAAAGTATCCGCCGATGATCGTTGTCGGCCTCGATGAAAGCTGCCCCGGCGGCACGCACGAGTTCGCCGACTCGAAGAACAACGGTCCCTGGGGCGAGGCGCTGACCACGGAGTTCATCCCGTATCTCGAAAGCAAGTACCGCATGGACGCGAAGGTCACAGGCCGGTTCCTGAACGGCCACTCTTCCGGCGGATGGGCAACCATGTGGCTGCAGACGCGCTATCCGAAGGTCTTCGGCGGGACATGGTCCACCTCGCCCGACCCGACCGACTTCCACGACTTCACCGGGCCGGACCTGTACGCGCCGCACGCCAATGTCTACAAGCGGCCCGACGGCACTCCCTATCCCCTCGTGCGGGAGAACGGCAAAGTGATCGCGACCATGGAACAGTTCGCCAGGATGGAACGCGTGCTCGGCGCCTACGGCGGTCAGATTTCTTCATTTGACTGGGTGTTTTCGCCGCGCGGTCCGGACGGCCGGCCGCAGCCGATGTTCAATCGCGATACCGGCGACGTCAACCCCGAGGTAGTCCAGTACTGGCACGACCATTTCGACATCGCGCACCTGGTCACGGCCAACTGGGCGACGCTCAAGCCGGACCTCGACGGCAAAATCCACCTCTACGTCGGCACTGCGGACACGTTTTATCTGGACGGCGCCGCGCATAAGCTGCAGGCAGCCCTGCAAGGCGTCGGTGCGAACGCGAGCTTCACGTTCATCCCCGGCAGAACGCATTTCGACCTCTACAAAGTTGGAGACGACCGCGCCGGCCTGTTCAAGGAAATCATGTGGCAGATGTACGCGGTCGCGCGGCCGGGGAGCACTGCTCCGGCAAAATGACGGCCATGTTTGATCTGTGCAACCTCGAATATGAGAAGTCAAAGAGTGCGCGCGAAAGCGAATTCACGAGCGGAGCGGAAATATGAAAAAGCCAAATCCCGAGTTGATTGATGTGGACAATCCGGAATGGACCGACGAGGACTTCCGCGAACGCCGGTCACGCTCGTGAAGTTCTCCC
Source organism: uncultured Acidobacteriaceae bacterium (assembly GCA_963848685.1). Lineage (GTDB taxonomy): Bacteria > Acidobacteriota > Terriglobia > Terriglobales > Acidobacteriaceae > CAWKED01. The sequence goes on from CAWKED010000002.1 coordinate 413,445, forward strand.
GCCGGAGTTCCTGGAGGCATGGGAAAAGCGACGCCAGGAAGCGATGGCCGAAAGAGCTGCGAAGCCAGGAGGCTTACCTCATGGCGCAAAGGCGAAAGGATGAGCGACCGGAGACACCATGGCAAAGTTCCTTTTACAATGATGCTTGGCACCAGACGGGTTGGCAGGCCCAGGTCGTTTGCAAGTGCTGGCGCGGGGTTGAACACGGCAACTTCATGACCTCGGTCGGCCAGCTAGTCTTCGCGGTACCGAACTGCACAATCCCTGGTGCATTTCGAGGCTGGCGCGGTTTATACTGGAAGACGTGACCACCCTCACAATTGACCCTCCCTCCGTGCCCGTCAATGCCGCTCCTGGGGCTGCACAGACCGGGACCCAGACCCGCCGGGTCCTGCTGCTCAAGCCTCGCGGATTCTGCGCCGGAGTGGTTCGCGCGATTGATATCGTCCGCATTGCGCTGGAAGCCTATGGCGCGCCCATCTACGTCCGCAAGGAGATCGTCCACAACCGCTACGTTGTTGACGACCTGGCGCAGAAGGGTGCCATCTTCGTCAATGAGCTGGATGAGGTCCCCGAGGGCCAGCGCGTTGTCTACTCCGCCCACGGCGTGTCGCCGGCGGTCCGGGAACTGGCCCGGCAGCGCGGCCTGAAGGTCATTGACGCCACCTGCCCGCTGGTCACCAAGGTCCACGTGGAAGCCATCAAGTTCGCCAAGCAGGGCTATTCGCTCGTGCTGGTCGGCCATCGCGACCACGAGGAAGTGGAAGGCACGCAGGGTGAGGCCCCCACGGTCACGCAGGTCGTCTCGACTGTGGAAGAGGTTGAACAACTCCAGGTTCCCGACCCGGACCGGGTCGCGTATCTGACGCAGACGACCTTGTCGCTCGACGAAGCCGGCATCATGATTGACGCGCTGAAGAAGAAGTTTCCGAACATCGCCGGCCCGCACGCCCAGGACATCTGCTACGCCACTGAGAACCGCCAGACCGCCGTCAAGAACGTCGCGCACGGCGCCGATCTGGTTCTGGTCGTCGGCAGCCGCAACAGCTCCAACTCCAACCGCCTGGTCGAGGTTTCCCAGAACCTTGGCACGCACAGCTACCTCATTGACACCGCCGACGACATCCGCCCGGAGTGGCTGGAGAACGTGTCAACCGTCGCGGTCACGGCAGGCGCTTCCGCGCCCGAGGTGCTGGTGGAGCAGGTGGTGCGCTATCTCGATGGCCGCGGCTTCTCGTCGGTCGAAGAGGTGGAGGTCATGCCGGAGCATGTTCGCTTCGGCCTGCCGCCGGAAATAGTTCAGGCCATAGCCGCGGCGCCCGCGGCCAGCGCTTCCATATCCCGCTAGTTCCTTTACCCGCAGTATTGAACGCAAAGGAGCAATCAATGGCGACCGTTTCAACCGCACCCCGGCATGGCAGGCTCGACGCCCCGCTTGAGGCTGTCGCGCGCGCAAAAAACGCTGCGACCGAGTGGTTGCTGGGCTGCCAGAATGCGGAAGGCTACTGGTGCGGTGAACTCGAAGCCGATTCCATGCTCGAGGCCGATTACATCTTCGGCCACATGCTGTTCGGCACCGGGGACCCGGCGCGGCTGCAGCGCGCGCTCAACGAAATCGAGCGCTACCAGAAAGACGACGGCGGCTGGTAGATTTATCCCGGCGGCCCGTCGAACATCTCGCTTTCGGTCAAGTGCTACTTCGCTTTCAAACTGATGGGCTGGTCGCAGGACCACCCAAAGCTGGTCAAGGCGCGCGAGTGGATCCTTGCCAACGGCGGCGTGGTGCAGTGCAACACCTTCACCAAGATCTATCTCTGCTTCATGGGCCAGTATGACTACGAAGCCGTCCCGGCAGTGCCGCCGGAAATCGTGCTCGCGCCGAAATGGTTCTACTTCAACATTTACGAAATCTCCTCCTGGTCGCGCGGCATTCTGGTGCCGCTGTCCATCGCGTACGCAAAAAAGCCGTTCAAGAAAATTGCGCCCGGACAGGGCATTGACGAGCTCTTCGTCGGCGGCCGCGAGAACGCGGACCTTCACCTGAAGTGGGACAAGAACTTCTTTTCGTGGCGCAACTTCTTCCTCGTGCTTGACCGCATGGTGCATTGGGCGGAACGCGTGCACATCCGGCCGCTTCGCACGCTCGCGCTGAAGCACGCCGAAAAATGGATGCTGGCGCGCTTTGAGAAATCCGACGGACTCGGCGCCATCTATCCCGCCATGCTCAACGCCATCATCGCGCTGCGCTGCCTCGGCTACTCGGCCGACGATCCGCAGGTCATCCGCGCCATGGATGAATTCGAAAAGCTCGGCATCGAAGAGCCGGAAACGAATACCTTCCGCATGCAGCCCTGCATGTCTCCCGTGTGGGACACCGCGCAGGCCATCTTTGCGCTGGGCGAATGTGGCGTGCCCAGGAACGACCCGCGCATGTTGCGTGCCGCAGACTGGATTCTGTCCAAGGAAGTCCGCGACAAGGGCGACTGGAGCGTCAAGCTGCCGAAGACGCCCCCGGGCGGCTGGTATTTCGAGCACAACAACGAGTGGTATCCCGATGTCGACGACACCGGCCAGGTGCTGCTTGCGCTGAAGTGCGTGGACAATCCGCGCGAACGCTACCAGCACGAAGTCTGCCAGCGCGCCATCGAATGGATTTTCGCCATGCAGTGCCGCAACGGCGGCTGGGCCAGCTTCGACAAAGACAACACCAAGATGATCTTCCAGTACATTCCGTTCGCCGACCACAACGCGATGCTGGACCCGCCGACCGTGGATATCACCGGACGGCTGCTCGAAATGTTCGCCGCCTACGGCTACACGCGCGAAGACAAGCGCATCCAGAAGGCGGTTGAATTTATCTACAAGGAGCAGGAGCCCGACGGAAGCTGGTTCGGCCGCTGGGGCGTGAACTATTTGTACGGCACGTTCCTCGTGCTGCGCGGCCTGGAAGCCATTGGCGTGTGGAACCACGAGCCGCAAATTCAGCAGGCTGCGGAATGGGTCCGCATGGTGCAGAACGCCGACGGCGGCTGGGGAGAGACCTGCGGCAGCTACGATGACCCGCTGCAGCGCGGCATCGGCGCTTCAACGCCTAGCCAGACGGCATGGGCCGTGCTGGCGCTGCTCGCCGCCGGCGATGACCGATCAGATTCCGTTGCAAAGGGAATCCGCTGGCTGCTCGACCACCAGGACGACAATGGGACCTGGCCGGTCGAAGCCGCGAATGCCAACGTCCTCGACAGCGTGCGCGGCCAGAATTTCTACACCGGAACAGGTTTCCCGCGCGTGTTCTACCTCGGCTACACGATGTACAAACACTATTTCCCCATGCTCGCGCTGACGACGTATGAGCGCGCGATGACCCGACAACACAGCTAAGGAGACGACGACCAAGCATGCCAGTACCCGTATCCCAGATGGCCACCGTCGCCACCTATGTCATGAAGCAGAAGCTCTCCGGGCGCAAGCGCTACCCGCTCGTCCTCATGCTGGAGCCGCTGTTTCGCTGCAACCTCGCCTGCGCGGGCTGCGGCAAGATTCAGTATCCGGCGCACATCCTGAAGAAGGAGCTCACGCCGGAAGAATGTTTCGCCGCCGTTGAAGAGTGCGGCACGCCGATGGTTTCGATTCCCGGCGGTGAACCGTTGCTGCATCCGCAGATGCCGGAGATTGTCGCCGGCCTGGTCGCGCGCAAGAAGTACGTCTACATGTGCACCAACGCGCTGCTGCTCGCGGAAAAACTCGACCAGTTCACGCCGTCGAAGTACCTCAGCTTTTCCGTCCACATGGATGGCGAGCGCGAGCACCACGATTTCTCCGTCTGCCGCGAAGGTACCTACGACAAGGCGCTCGAAGGCATCCGCAAGGCCGTGGACCGCGGCTTTCGTGTCACGACGAACACGACGCTGTTCGACGGCGCCGATCCAAATTCCGTCCGCGCATTTTTTGACGACATGATGGCAGCAGGCGTCGAAGGCATGATGCTCTCGCCCGGCTACACCTACGACAAGGCGCCCGACCAGAAGCACTTCCTCGGCCGCGCTCGCTCGAAGAAGCTGTTCCGCGCCATCCTGTCGAACCGCAAGAAGTCGTGGAAGTTCAACTCGCACGTCATGTTCCTCGAATTCCTGATGGGCAAGCGCGAGTTCACCTGCACGCCGTGGGGCATGCCGACCTACAACATCTTCGGCTGGCAGAAGCCTTGCTACCTGCTGCAGGACGGCTACGCCGCAACCTTCAAAGAGCTGATGGAAGCCACCGAGTGGGCGAACTACGGCACGGAGAGCGGCAACCCGCGCTGCGCGAACTGCATGGTGCATTCCGGCTATGAAGCGACCGGCGTGGATTACAGCTTCGGCTCCGTGAAAGGCATGTGGGCGACCGTGAAGGCGATGTTCAACCCGCATAACGACCCGGACGCGCGCGCCTGCTGAATGAAGACTTCGCTCCTGCGAACGCACATGCGCCGCTGATCAATATCGCCGGCGTCACGATGCAGTCCGCCGATGGCCCGACGCCGGACCAGCACGCAAAGATTGCGCGCGAACAGGCGGACGCGCTTGAACACGCACCCGGCTTCGAGCACAACAAGCTCGAGGGCTGGATGCCGACGCTGGCCAGCGAAGCCGAAGTCCGCGATGCGCTCGAAAAGGCGTTCGATTACCGCGGCGACATAACTGTCACGCGCAAGGACGGCTCGAAGATCGAGGGCTACCAGTTCGACCGCCAGAACGGCGCGACGCTGGACGACTCCGTTCTGCGCCTCTATCCGAAGGGTTCAGACGAGAAGCTGAACATCCGCTACTCGGAAATCGCGGAGCTCGCCTTTACCGGCCGAGACACAGCGGCCGGCAAGAGCTTCGACGCCTGGGTGAAGAAGTACTGGGAGAAAAAAGCGGCAGGCGAACAGAACATCGGCATCGAGAGCGAAGCGCTGTAGGCTGTCGCCCCGATGAAAGTATTTCTCACCGGCGCTACCGGCTTCGTCGGCGGCCATGTGGCTCGCGAGCTGCTGTCGCGCGGCGCTTCCATCCGCGCGCTCACGCGCGCGACCAGCAATCCCGCCAACCTCGACGGCCTTAACTCCCCGGCGCTCGAGCGCGTCACCGGCGAACTCGCGCAGCCGGAAAATCTCCGCAGCGCCATCGCCGGCTGCGATGCCGTGATGCACGTCGCCGCCGACTATCGCCTCTGGGTGCGTGATCCCGACGCCATGTACCGCGCCAACGTTACCGGCACGCGGGAACTCCTCCGCATCGCGCGGGAAGTCGGCGTACCACGCTTTGTCTATACATCGTCCGTCGCAACCATGGCCTTCAAGACCGACGGGACCATCGTTGACGAAAATACCTCCGTCACGATGGACGACATGGTCGGCCACTACAAGCGGTCAAAGTTCCTCGCCGAGCAGGAAGCCATCAGCGCAGCGCGCGCAGGCCAGGACGTCATCATCCTGAACCCGACCACACCTGTCGGCGCGGAAGACCGCAAGCCGACGCCGACCGGCCAGATTGTCGTTGACTTCCTGAAACGCAAGTTTCCCGCCTACATGGACACCGGCCTGAACCTGGTCGCTGTCGCGGAAGTTGCGCGCATCCATGCAGAGGCCCTGGAACGCGGGACGCCGGGCGAGCGTTACATACTCGGCGGCGAGAACCTGACTCTCAAGCAGATTCTGGACCGCATGGCGGCCATCACCGGGCTGCCATCGCCGACCATCCGGGTCCCGAACGCAGTTGCAATGACCTTCGCTTTCTTCGACCAAACTATCACCGGGAGCATCTTAGGTAGGGAACCCCGCGCCACAGTGGAAGCCGTGCGCATGGGGAAGAAGAAAATGTTTGCCTCCTCTGACAAAGCGGTGAATGAATTGGGCCTGCGCGTACTTCCCGTGGATGGAGCCCTGCGCGACGCAATCGCGTGGTTCCGCGCCCATGGGTACGCACCATGACGGCGCGCACCGTCGTCATCGCGGCGCTCCCGCGAGAAATCGCACCGCTGGTCCGCGGCTGGCAATCCATGCAGCCCGGGCGTGGCGTCCATGTCTGGTGGAATGACCGCGCCATCGTCGCAACGGCCGGCATGGGAGCAAATCGCGTCGCATACGCTGTCTCTGCTGCGTTGGAAGTCGGCCCGGCGCGCGAACTTGTTTCCGCGGGCCTGGCCGGCGCGCTCCGTCACGGCGTGGACTGCGGCCGCGTCTATCAGTCGTGCGAAGTCATCGATGTCAGGACCGGCGAGCGCTTCAACTGCAGCATGGGAGAAGGCGTCCTCGTCACATCGCCGGTCATTGCCGACCGCGCCGAAAAGAAGCGCCTGCTCGAAACGTACGCCGCCGACCTTGTCGATATGGAAGCCTCCACCGTGGCCCGCATGGCGGCCCAACAGTCCATTCCGTTCCGCTGTGTCAAGGCAGTGTCGGATTCGCACGACTTCGACATGCCGAACCTCGAGCGCTTCGTGGATAGCGAAGGCCAGTTCCGCACTCGGGCATTTGCTGCCAGCGCCGCGGTACGCCCGGCACTCTGGCGCATGATGCTCGCGATGGGCCGCAACAGCGCGCAGGCCACCCGGAACCTGTGCGAGGAACTTTCGCGGCAACTGTAACTCTCCGCACTAAAATAGAAGCAGTGCCCGCCGCATCTATCAGTTCGCAAGCACTCGCTGCCGAGCCGGAATGTCGCGTGCCCGCTACCATGCGGGCCGCGGTTTATCGCGGCGTGGACGAGGTTCGTTGCGAAGAAGTACCTGTTCCCGCAATTGAGGCCGGCGAAGTGCTGGTCCGCATCGCGGCCTGCGGCATCTGCGGCACAGACCTCAAGAAGATCCACACCGGTTCGCACGCCGCGCCGCGCATCTTCGGCCACGAAATGGCTGGCGTCATTGTCGCGACCGGCGAAGGTGTTCACGACTGGAAGGTCGGGGACCGCGTCATGGCGTTCCACCACATCCCGTGTGGCGAATGCTACTACTGCAGCAAGCGCACCTACGCGCAATGTGAAACGTACAGGCGCGTAGGCACAACTGCCGGTTTTGCAGCGGCAGGCGGCGGCTTTGCGGAATACATCCGCGTCACGCCGTGGATCGTCGAGCGCGGACTGGTGCGCGTTCCGCCCGGCGTGCCATTTGAGCAGGCCGCGTGGATTGAGCCGGTCAACACATGCCTGAAAGCTGTGCGCTCGCTGCATCTGCAGAAAGACGAAACTGTGCTCGTCATCGGCCAGGGACCAATCGGCATCCTGCTGGCCGCTCTCGCGCAGCGCGAAGGCGCCACCGTCTATACCTCTGACCTTTACCCGGAGCGCCACGCCGTTGCGGCGCAGTTCGGATTAGAGCACCCGCTCGATGCGCGCAGCGACATAGCCGCGGAGCTGAAGCGCGTAACGGAAGGCCGCGGCGCGGACGCGGTACTGCTTGCCGTGGCCGCCGATCCGCTGATCCAGGTCGCCATGAACTCCGCGCGGCCTGGCGGCAAAGTGATGCTGTTTGCCCATACGCAGCACGGAGTCGCGCCAATCGATCCCGCCGCAGTCTGCATGGATGAAAAGGCGCTGCTCGGCAGCTACAGCTCCTCCATCGATGTGCAGCACGAAGGCGCGCATCTCGTGCTCGACGGATACGCGAACGGCTTCGACCTGACGCGCCTGATCTCCCACCGCTTTCCACTCGCGCAGGCAAGGGAAGCGATTGCGCTCGCGTCGAACCCGCGGCCCGACTCGATGAAGATTTTCTTCACCAACGAGGCTTCGCAGTGAACACCATGCGCGCGGCTGTCCTCTACGGCGCGAAAGACCTGCGCGTCGAAGAACTCCCCATTCCGCAACCGGCGAGTGGAGAAATCGTCGTCCGCGTCACCGCCGCACTGACCTGCGGCACGGACCTCAAAGTCTGGCGACGCGGCTACCACGCCCGTATGCTCAAGCCGCCTATCGCGTTTGGTCACGAACTCGCCGGAACGGTATCCGCGTCAGGCCAAGGCGTAACGCAGTTCGCTATTGGGGATCGCGTTGTCGCGCTCAACTCCGCGCCGTGTGACAGGTGTTTTTTCTGCATCAACGGCCAGCAGAACCTTTGCGACGATCTACTCTTCAACAACGGCGCCTACGCGGAATACATTCGCATCCCGGCACGCATCGTTGAGAAAAATACTCTGCCCGTGCCGGAGGGCGTCCCGCTGGAGCACGCTGCCCTGACTGAGCCGCTGGCTTGTGTGCTGCTTGGCCTGGAGCAGACCCGCGTCTCCGCAAACGATACCCTCGCGGTCATCGGCGCCGGCCCAATTGGCCTTCTCATGATGCGCGCCGCATCTCTCCTCGGCGCGCGCGTCATCGCCGTAGTCAAACACGCAAAGCAGGTTGAGCTCGCGCGTCGCTTCGGCGCAAGTGAGGTTGTGCTGACCAGCGAGACCGCGAACGCGATCGCCGCAGTTCGCGGGCTCACGCCGGACCAGCGCGGCCCCGACGTCGTCATCGAGTGTGTTGCGCTGCCGCAAACCTGGCAGTGGGCAGTCGAAATGGTCCGCAAGGGCGGCCGTGTCAATTTTTTCGGCGGGCCGCCGGCCGGCACCAGGGTCGAACTCGACACCAACCTGCTGCACTACTCGGACATCACGCTCAAGGCAACGTTTCACCACACGCCTCAAACGGTGCGACGTGCCTTTGAACTCATCGCAAGCGGCCGCTTTCACGCACAGGATTTTCTGACTTCCACGGCCCCGCTGGACGAGCTGCCGGCGGTCATGCAGGCATTCGAGCAACGCAACGGCAACATAAAGACTATTATTCTGCCGCACCGCCAATGACTACAGTCGCGGTTACAAATACGAATGACGCCGCGCTGCTGCAGGCAGCGTGGAGCAGGCTTCCGGCCGGCTACCGGACGCCTGACCGCACGCCGACTCTCGATGAAGCCCGCGCATGGTGCCGCGCTCTTGCGACCTCCCATTACGAGAACTTCCATGTCGGAACTTGGTTACTGCCAAAGCGCTTTCGCCCGCATTTCTACGCCATCTACGCCTACTGCCGCGTTTCCGATGATCTCGGTGACGAAGTAGGCGACCCTGCGATGGCGCTTGCGCTCCTCAACGCCTGGCAGCAGGAACTCGACGCCTGCTATCGCGGCCAGGCGCGCCACCCCGTATTCGTCGCATTGGCGGAAACCATTCGCGCCTGCAACATCCCCCGGAAACCATTCGACGACCTGCTTATCGCTTTCCGGCGCGACCAGGTACAGACGCGCTACGCGACCATGGCGGACGTGCTCGACTACTGCCGGTGCTCCGCGAACCCGGTCGGTCATCTGGTGCTCTATTGCTGCGGCTATAGTGACGCGGAACGCTTCGCGCTGTCGGACGAAACCTGTTCTGCGTTGCAGCTCGCCAATTTCTGGCAGGATATTCGTAGCGACTTCACCGAACGCGGCCGGATTTATCTTCCCCAGCAGGATATGGCCCGCTTCGGCGTGACCGATGCCGGAATCGCTGCGGACATCGCCGCCGGGCGCACTTCGGAAAGTGTTCGTCAACTGCTTCGCTATGAAGTCGAGTATGCCCGCCAGATGTTCCAGCGCGGTCTGCCGCTTATCAAAATGGTGGACCGCGAACTCGGGATGGACCTCGACCTTTTCAGCCGAGGCGGCCTGGAAATCCTGAACGCTATGGAACGCGACGGCTACAACACCGCGGCAGTTCGCCCCGCAATCTCGAAGCCGCGGAAGGCCATGTTAATGCTGCACGCCCTTGCCACGCGCTTCTTCGGTGGAGCGCGCACCGCGTGAACCCCCCCGCACAGGACGCCGCGCTTCGCGAAGCCTATGACGTCTGCAGAAAGATCGCCCGTTACCGCGCGCGCAATTTCTACTTCGCTTTCATCGCGCTGCCCGCACGGAAGCGTGATGCCATCTGCGCCGTCTACGCTTTCATGCGGCAAGCTGATGATCTTGCCGACGACCCCGGCCGCTCGCTTGCGGAACGACGCGCGGCCACGGAGAAGTGGCTGGCCGCATGGCACGCCGCGCAAGCGGGCCTGCCCACGGATGATCCTGTCTTCCTCGCGCTCCGCGATACCGCGCAGAAGTTCACCATCGAACCGCGCCTGCTCGATGAGCTGGTCGAAGGCACAACCATGGACCTGCGCGAAGACGAAGGCGCAAGCCAGCTCGCACCTTACACCACGTTCGATGACCTCTACCGCTATTGCTACCTCGTCGCGTCCGTCGTCGGCCTGGTCTCTATTCGCATTTTCGGTTACGAAAACCCCGAGGCGGAACCGCTTGCCGAACGCACCGGCATCGCCTTCCAGCTTACGAACATCCTGCGCGATGTCCGCGAAGACGCCGCTCTCGGCCGCGTCTACATCCCGCGCGACGATATAGCGCGCTTCAACCTGACGCCGGAAGAAATCGCCAGGTACACCCGGGACATGCCCGTCCCGCTCTTTTTCCGCGGGCTGATGCAGCTGGAAGCGGACCGTGCCCGTGCCTACTACCAGGCAGCCGAGGAGCTCATCCCGCTCATCGCCCCGGACTCGCAAGGCGCGCTGTGGGTCCTGGTGCAGATTTACCGCCGCCTGCTCGAGCGAATTGATGATGCCAACTACAACGTTTTCGCCAGGCATGTATCTGTACCAACGCATGAGAAAATAGCAATTCTGATTCGGGGGATATGGCGAACAATCAAAGCGCGGCGGCCGCGGCCGTCCCGGGACTCCGTGTGACCGACCGGGCCATCCGGGAAGTGATCGTCATCGGCGGCGGCCTCGCCGGACTCGCCGCGGCGACAACGCTTGCGGAAAAGAAGTTCCGCGTCCGCGTGCTCGAGCGCCGGCCTTACGTCGGCGGCCGCGCCTCTTCCTACGAACACCCGGGCACCGGCGAAATCATCGACAACTGCCAGCACCTGCTGCTCGGCTGTTGCACCAACCTGCGCGACTTCTACAAGCGCATCGGCGCCGACGACAAAATCCAGTGGACCAACCGCATCACCATGGTGGAACCCGGTGGCCGTCAATCCGTGCTGCGCCCGGGGCTGTTTCCGCCGCCGTTCCATTCAGCAGTCAGTTTTCTCACGGCGCCCATGCTGAGCCTGGAAGACAAGCTCGCTGTCGGCAAGGCCATGATGGCGCTTGCCCAGCACCTGCCTGCCGATGACGGCGAAAATTTCCAGGACTGGCTCACACGCCACCGCCAGACCGCGCGCGCCATCGACCACATCTGGCGTCCCGTCATCGTCAGCGCGCTCAATGACGATCTCGACCGCGTCAGCAGCCGGTACGCGGCGGATGTCTTCCGCAAGTCGTTCCTGAACTCCGCCGCGGGCGGATACGTTGGCCTGGCCAGCGTGCCGCTTGGCGAAATCTATTCCCGCGCCGTGGATTTTCTGCGCGAGCGCAACAGCGAAGTCACGCTGCGGGCCACGGCTGAGCGTTTTCGCTATGACCCGGCGGAGCGGGTGTGGCGCGTCCAGACCCTCGACAATGAGTTCACCGCTGACGCGCTTGTCTTCGCGGTGCCTTTCGACGCGTTGCGAAAACTGATGCCGGCCATCCCGGGCGGGGAACCGCAGGCGCTGGAAACTCTCAGCTACAACCTGGACCAGTTTGAGACGTCGCCGATCACCGGCATCCACCTGTGGCTTGACCGGAAGATCACAGACCTTCCGCACGCCGCCTTGCTCGATTCGCCGATCCAGTGGCTGTTTCAGAAATCGAAGCTGCAGCCGGCGACCCGCGCCAGCACCAAGGGCAGTTATGTGGAACTCGTCGTCTCCGCCTCGCGCGACATGGTGGGCATGGCGCGGCAGGAAATCATCGACCTCGCCATGCAGGAACTGCCGCAATTCTTTCCCGCCGCGCTCGGCGCAGGCGTCGTCAAGGCCGCGGTCGTCAAGGAAGTCCACGCGACATTCTCGGTCACGCCCGGACTCGACGCCGCGCGCCCCGGGGCGATCAGCCCGTGGCCCCGCACGTTCCTCGCGGGAGACTGGACCGCAACCGGCTGGCCTTCGACGATGGAATCTGCGGTGCGCTCGGGTTATCTCGCGGCAGAGGCGCTGTGCTCCGTCGCGGGCAGGCAATGCAAAGTTCTCGTGCCGGACCTCCCCGCCAAAGGCCTTATGCGGTGGGCCGACCGCAAGGCCCAGAACGAGCGCGAAACCTACGGCTGATCGGTCGTCTCGTGCGGCAGATGCTCGACCTCAGCCTGCGGCGCGCGAAACAGCGACACCGTCAGGGCAAGCAGAAGGCCCACCGCCATCCCGCCGGCAAAGTCGCGCCACTTCGGCGCCAGCGGCACAAACGCCGCAATCAGGGTGCAGGCCAGCGCCGCCACGGAAAGGCCTCGCATCGCGTTCAACCCCCCACGAAAATATCCAAAACTCATCGGCTCAATAACCCCACGCCGGCGCAGATACACAGCGCGGCTATCCACCGCCGCCGGTCGACATTTTCATTCAGAAAGAATTTCGCGGCCGCGGCATTCGTCACGAAGGTCAGCGAAGCCGCCGCGGGGCCGACCAGCGATAAATCCGCCCAGCTCAGCGCAAACAGCAGCGAAAAGAAACTCAGCGCCATGCAGCCGACTCCGGCAAAAAACAGCGGAGTACCGACGACCGCTCGCACCGCGCCGCCCAGTCCGGATTGCGCGCGAATTGCATCCAGGTCGCCGATGCGTTTCATCGCCGCCGCCGTCAGCACGTCGCCGGCTGTTGCCGTCACGACGACCGCGGCAATCATCGGCCAGGTGTGGAGCGGGCTCATAACGCAACTCCCGGCTGTTTGTCCGCTTCCGTCAGCGAAGGCCCCGTGGCGACAAACCCAATCCCAATCGTGATCAGGACGACGCCTAGCCAGCGGGCCGGCGAAACATGCTCATGCAAAACGAAGCGGCCCATCAGCGCCATTACGATGTAGCCAAACGATGTCGCCGGCAGAACGAACGTCAGGTCAGCCCACGAAATCGCCGTCAGGTAGCAGCCGAAAAATCCGAGCAGCAGGGCAATGCCGAGCAGAACCCATGGCTGCTTCAGCGCAAAAACCAGCGTCCACCACTGGTGCAGCGAAACCGCGCCGACATGACGCATGCCGAGCGTCAGGCACGTGTCGCCCAGCGATGCGCACAGCGCGACTGCGATCAGGACAAGCCAGCGCCGGGGTGTCAAAGTATGTGCCATCGTTAGTTACAAAAAGAAACACGGCGCGGAGCCGTGTCTCTGTCTTTCCCACGCCGCTGTCATTCCGACCGGAGCGCAGCGGAGTGGAGGAATCTGCCCTACGCTAAACGCTAACCTTCGCCGGCTCAGAAGGCTTCGCCGCATTCTGCCGCTTGGTTTCCTTCACCAGCTTGTTGCGCTGCGATCGGAGCTTCAGGAAGCTCTTCGACTCCTGGTACAGCCGGCCCAGGTCGCGGTTCACGATAGCTTTTGACACAACGCGCCACGCCGCCTTGGGGCGGAAGTAATACTCGTCGTAGAAGCGGTGCACCATCTCGAGAACGTATTCGGTCGGCAGACCGGGATACTCGATGTGCGCCAGCTGGTGGCCTTCGTCATCGACCATCTTTCCGTCATTGATGATGAAGCCGTTGGCCTTCGCGAAGTCGTAGAACTCGGTGCCCGGATACGCATGCGCGATCGAAACCTGGATGGTCTCGATATCCAGCGCCTTGGCAAAGTTGATCGTGTTGCGAATGGATTCCTTCGTCTCACCCGGCAGGCCAAGAATAAAGTCGCCGTGGATGGTCAGCCCGAGGTCGTGGCAATCCTTCGTGAAGTCGCGGGCGCGCTCCACCGTCGCGCCCTTCTTGATGTTCTTCAGGATCTGCGGATCGCCCGACTCGAAGCCGACGATCAGCAGCCGGCACCCCGCCTCACGCATGGCCTTCAGCGTGTCGCGGTCGGTGGTGACGCGCGACGTGCAGCTCCACGTCAGGCCCAGCGGCTTCAGCTTCTCGCAGAGCTCGATGGTGCGGGCCTTCTGGATGTTGAACGTGTCGTCGTCGAAGAAGAACTCCTTCACTTCCGGGAAGAGCTTCTTCGCGCTCGCCATCTCGGCCGCAACGTCATCGGTGGAACGCTTGCGCCACGCATGCCCGCTCAGTGTCTGCGGCCACAGGCAGAACGTGCACTGCGCCGGGCAGCCGCGCGTCGAGTAAAGCGAGATATACGGATGCAGCAGGAACGGCACGTTGTACTTCGTCACGTCCATGTCGCGCTTGTACATCTTCGGTCGCCCATGGCATCGCGTCGAGCTCTTCGGAGGACCTGCGGGCGGTCCGGATGTGTGGACGAACTCGCCGTTGCCGTCGCTTGTAGCTGATGCCGAGAATCTCGTTCAGCGGCTTGCCCTGGGCAAACTCGACGACGGAAAAGTCAAATTCGCGGCGGCAGACAAAATCAAGCGCGGGGCACTCATTCAGCGCGCGATCAGGGTCGGTCGTAACCGGCGGACCGACAAACGCGACCTCGATCGTCGGGTTCGCCGCCTTGATCGCTTCAGCAAGCCGCTGGTCGCCCTCCCAGCCCACAGTGGAGGTAAACAGCACGAGGAACTCGTAGTCCTTGCAGATCTTGATCGTCTCGTCGGCGGAAACGTGGTGCGGCGGCGCATCGAGCAGCCGCGAACCCTCCAGCATGCCGGCCGGGTAGGCCAGCCACACGGGGTACCAGTACGACTCAATTTCGCGGGTAGCGGGCCAGCGGGAGCTGGCGCCGCCATCGAAATTCTCAAACGAGGGCGGATTCAGGAACAGCGTTTTCAATGGCATGATGATGCTTCAATTTTACCAGTCCGGAGCCCTAAAGCCAGCTTTTTGGGTTAACGACTTCTGCACGTCTAACAATGCGTATATCTCTGATTTCACTACGCTTCTTGGGCGACACACTACACTGTCTAGCGTAGATGGCTCAAACCTCCGCCAGCCGCTTCCTGAATGTGCCGACCGCGGTCTGCGCTCTCTCCCTCGCAGCCTTCTGTGCGAGCCTGTTGCTGCACCCCCGCATGCCGGCGCTCGGAGACTTCGGCGACTGGACCTACGAAGCCGTTCTGCTGCGCGATCTCATCGCCGGCCACGCCCACGCGGGCTACATCTTCAAGCACTATCCCGTGCCAAACAGCTTCAACACGGTCGTCATCGCCCTGCTTTCATTTGTGACCGGCTGGCACCTTGCCGCGAAGCTCTACCTCTGCCTCCAGCTCGCGATCGGCTTCTTCTGCGCGCTGCACCTGGCCCGAACTGTCCGGCCGAACCCTGCGCTGTGGCTCGTACTGCCCGGAATCTTCTGCGGCCTCAATTTCTGGTACGGCTTCACGAACTTTCAGGTCGGAGTCGCTTGGGCCATGCTCATCTGCTCGCTGCTCCTGCGCGGGGACCGCAGCATCTGGAAGTACTCCCTGCTGTTCGTGCTGATCTTTTTCACGCACATGATTCCGACCGCATTCGCCGGGCTGGCGTTCGTGTTGTTCATCTGGCAGCGCAGAAGGGAACCGGACGGAGCGCCGGGCTTCAGCCCGGTGAATGCCGCTCGAAAAGACGAGGAGCTTCAGCCTGGGCGCTCTATGGCTGATTCCCCAAACAAACTCCTTCTCGCCCTGATCCCGGTCGCACTGCTCACGCTCTGGTACATCGCCGGACGCTTCTTCGCGGCCCACAACGCAGACGCCGCCGCCCACATTGAAGCCCCGGTCCGCTACGGCTCCGGTGCTTTCGTTGCGTACAAAATCAATTCCTGGCTCAAGAGCTTCGGTTTCGTCAACCCGTCCACCAACGACGATCATTCCGTCGCGCTCCGGCTCTTGGGCGATCAGCTCTTCCGCGTCCTGTTCCTATTCAATGCGCTGCTGGCCGGAATCTTCGCTGTCCTTATCGCGCGCCGCGCACGGCTGGCATTCAAGCAGCACCTGGCGGAACGCTTTCTCTGGTGGACAGCCCTCGTCTTCGGGATCGTCTACATCCTCGCGCCGGGAATCGCGCTTGGCGTCAGCGACCCCGGCTCCCGCGCGCTGCAGGTCGCCCTCTGGATTGTCATATTTCTCGCAGCCGACACTTCGCGCTTCGCGACAAAAGCCAGTTGGATTGCCGGCATCGCGGCGCTCGCACTGCTGGCCGCAAATCTCACGATGTTCGTCCGGCTGGCCAGCTCGCCAGTCGTAGACGGCGCGACCCAAACCACCGTCGCCCGGCCCGTCGCGAAGTTCTGCCACGTCTTCTACGAGGACAAGACGCAGTATTACGACGACATCGAACGCGGCCAGTTCAATGAAGACATCTTCCCGACGGGAATGTTTCTCAAGAAGTAAAAGCCTGCGGCGACCTTTTCCCTTTAAAGCAGGAAAAACAAGGGTGTCATGCTGAGGAGCGGAACGACGAAGAATCTGCTCTCACTCATTCGCGAACAAGGAGCAGATACTTCACTGCTCTCAGAATGACACCGCTCGTGCCGACAAAACCTACTCGACACGCTCAATCGTCACAGACTCCACAACAATGGGCTCGACCGGCTTGTCCTGCGCGCCGCGCTTGACCTTGCCGATCTTCTCAACGACGTCCTGGCCCTCGACGACTTCGCCGAAAATCGTGTGCTTGCCCGTCAGCCACTCGGTCGGCGCCAGCGTGATGAAGAACTGCGAACCGTTCGTGTTCGGGCCCGCGTTCGCCATCGCCAGCTTGCCCGGCTTGTCGAATTTGTGCGGCGAACCCTTCGTCTCATCGGCGAACTTATAGCCCGGCCCGCCAAAACCGGAACCCGCCGGATCGCCGCCCTGGATCATGAAGTCAGGAATCACGCGATGAAAAATCGTGCCGTCGTACAGGCTCTTGTTCGCGTTCTTCTCGCCCGTCACCGGGTGCGTCCACTCACGCGTGCCCTCGGCGAGCGAGACAAAATTCTCGACCGTCTTCGGCGCGACATCAGGAAAGAGACGGCACACGATCGTGCCGTGGTTGGTCTGGAAAGTTGCGTACGTACCGGCGGTCTTCGCCATCATGGAACTCCTGTTTCTCAGTTGGGATATTCGAGATCGCTTTAGCGGCGAATCTCCCGTGGTTGTCATCCGCAGCGAAGCGGAGGAATCTGCAGCTACTCTACTTTGCCGCCGGAGCAGTAGCCGGCGCAGCGCTCGGCCGGCAACGCATCCACAATCTCCACAGACTTCAGCACAACATCCGTGTCCGGCTTGTCCTCGCCATTGCGCGGCACCGCCGCAATCGACTCCGCCACCACAACAGAATGCGGATCGCACTGACCAAAAATCGTGTGGTGATTATTCAAATGCTCCGTCGGAGCAATCGTAATGAAAAACTGCGAACCGTTCGTCCCCGGCCCGGAGTTCGCCATGGCCAGCATGCCCGGCTGCGCAAACGTCAGCCCCGGGTAGAACTCGTCCTTGAACTGATAGCCGGGGTCGCCCTCGCCCGTGCCTTCCGGGTCGCCGCCCTGGATCATGAAGCCTGGAATCACGCGATGGAAAATCGTGCCGCTGTACAGCGGCTTGCCCGTGACCTTCTTGTGCGTCTTCGGGTCTTCCCATGATTTGGTGCCCTTCGCGAGACCGATAAAATTCGCAACCGTCTCAGGAGCCTGCGCCTGGAAAAACTGGCAAGTCATGTCGCCCATGGACGTGTGAAAAATCGCATACGGCCCGTTCGGAGCGGGAGCCGGCGCAGCAGAAGCCTGCGGCGTCGGGCCATCGGGAAGGGAATCCTGCGCATGGGCAGCCGTCGCGCACGTCATTGCGGCGGCAAAAAGCAGTGAAGCGGTTACAAATCGCATCGTTCGACTCCAAGAATATTAGCGGACAAAAACGTCCTTGATTGCACGCACCATCACGTCGCGCCCCACGTCTGAAATCGCAGTCGTCAGCGGAATGTCCTTCGGGCAGGCTTCCACGCAGTTTTGCGCGAAGCCGCACTCCTGAATGCCGCCATCGCCCATCAGCGCGCGCAGCCGTTCGTCCTTCAGCACGCCGCCCAGCGGGTCTTCGTTGAACAGCTTCACCTGGCCGATTGTTGCAGCGCCCACAAAACCCGTCTCCGCGTTGAACTGCGGACATACTTCCATGCAACACGTGCAGGAAATGCAGCGCGAATACGGATAGCGGTCTTCCTGCAGCTGCGGCTTCTGCCGTGGCCCGGGTCCGAGATCGTAGGAGCCGTCGAGCGGCACCCACGCCTTCACTTTCTTCAGGTTCTCGAACAGAACGCTGCGGTCCACCGACAAGTCCCGCACCACCGGGAACTTCGTCAGCGCCTGGATTTTCACGGGCTGCTCCAGCTTGTCGATCAGCGCGGAGCACGCCATGCGCGCCTTGCCGTTAATTACCATCGCGCACGAGCCGCACACCTCTTCCAGGCAGTTCGCGTCGTAGGCAATCGGCGTCGTCTGCTTGCCGTCTTTTGTAACAGGATTCGCCGCAATATCCATCATCGCGGAAATCACGTTCATGCCCGGCTTCCACGGCAGCTCGAATTTCTCCCACACGGCCTCCGCCGTGCCGGAAGCCTGCCGCCTGATCTCGATCTGAACCTTGCGCTCTGCCATCGTTCGTCTCCTACTTGGCTGCGTCGTAGCGCCGCGGGCGCGGTGGAATGTACTCGGTGTCCACGGCTTCAAACTCAAAACGCGGGCCTTCAGCTTCGCCAGCAAACGAAGCCTTCGTCGTCTTCAAAAACTTTTCGTCGTTGCGTTCAGGGAAGTCGGGCTTGTAGTGCGCGCCGCGGCTCTCATCGCGCAGCAGTGCGCCCTGCGTAATCACGCGGGCCAGATGCAGCATGTTGCCCAGCTGCCGCGTGAACGCGAAGCTCGTGTTGGCCCACTGCGATTTGTCGCTCAGGTTGATGTTCCTGTACCGCCGCTGCAGGTCGACAATCTTCGCGTCCGTCGCTTTCAGCTTGTCGTTGTAACGGATGACGGTAACGTTCGCCGTCATAATTTCTCCAAGCTCGCGCCAGATGCGGAACGGATTCTCGTCGCCGCTCGAAGTCATCAGCTGCTGGTTCAGAGCCTCCTGCCGAGCTTTCTCCGCCGCCGCGCCGCCATCGCCGTCCGCCGCGCTCAGAGCCCTGGCATACTCCATCGCCTTCGGCCCGGCAACAAATCCAGCGTAGATGCAGCTCATCAGCGAATTCGCGCCCAGCCGGTTGGCGCCGTGGATCGAGTAATCGCACTCGCCCACCGCGTACAGGCCCGGAATGTTCGTCATCTGGTCGAAGTCCACCCACAGGCCGCCCATCGTGTAATGCATGCCCGGGAAAATCTTCATCGGAACTTCGCGCGGATCGTCGCCGACAAACTTTTCGTAAATCTCGAGAATGCCTTCGAGCTTCCGGTCCAGCGTCGCGCGGTCAATGTGCGTCAGGTCGAGATACACCTGCGGCTGCCCGTCCACGCCCAGCCCGTGCTCATAGACAACCTTGTGAATGGCACGCGTCGCAACATCGCGCGGCACCAGGTTGCCGTACTTCGGATACCACTCCTCGAGGAAATACCAGCGCTCATTCTCCGGGATCGACTTCGCGACGCGGTTGTCGCCGGCAGTCTTCGGAACCCATACGCGGCCGCCTTCGCCGCGCGCGCTCTCGCTCATCAGCCGCAGCTTGTCTTCGCCAGGAATTGCCGTCGGATGCACCTGGATGAACTCGCCGTTCGCATAGACCGCGCCCTGCTGATACACCGCCGCCTGCGCGGAACCTGTACACACCACAGAGTTCGTGCTCTTGCCAAAAATCGCGCCGTTGCCGCCGGTGGCCAGAATCACCGCGTCCGCAGCGAACGTCCGCACTTCCATCGAGCGAAGGTCCATCGCGCAAATGCCGCGGCAAACACCGCCCGAATCCTTGATGATGCTCAGGAACTCCCAGCCTTCGTATTTGGTGACTTTCTTCTCGCTCTCGAAGCGCCGCACCTGCTCATCCAGCGCATACAAAAGCTGCTGGCCCGTGGTGGCGCCGGCAAACGCCGTGCGGTGATACAGCGTGCCGCCGAAGCGGCGAAAATCCAGCAGCCCTTCGGTCGTCCGGTTGAACGGAACCCCCATGCGATCGAGCAGATCAATAATGCCCGGCGCGGCTTCGCACATCTGCTTTCACGGGAGTCTGGTTCGCCAGAAAGTCGCCGCCATAAATCGTGTCGTCGAAGTGCTTGTCGGTGGTATCGCCTTCGCCTTTCAGATTCTTGGCAGCGTTGATGCCGCCCTGCGCGCACACCGAGTGGCTGCGCTTCACCGGAACGATGGAGAACAGGTCCACGCTGCCGCCGGCCTCGGCAATCTTGATGACGGCGGAAAGCCCCGCCAGCCCGCCCCCGACAACAATGATCTTTTTCGCTGCTGCTGCCATCGTTCTCCCGTAATTTCTCTTGCTACCGCAATTCTCTAGATTGTCCGCACTCTCTACGTGTTGTCACTTCCCAGGCCGCCGCGGCGACCGCAGGAATCTGCTCTTACGCCTGCCTTCATGTCCCACCAGACTGTCATCCCGACCGAAGCGAAGCGAAGTGGAGGGACCTGCCCTGCACTCTGCCGCACTCCCTTCGATTACTTGTCCGCCGGAGTCGAACCACCCGCGTCCCCTCCGGCCAAACTTCCCGAGGAAATTTGCTGCGGAGTCAAATCCGTCGGCGCGTTCGCATACTTCGGAGAAACGAACGCCCAGATGCTCGCTAGCCCCACCACGCACAGAATGAATCCACCAACCGCACACACAATGCCAAAGTTCTTGCGCGCCCGCTCGCCCGGCGTAATGCCCCACTTCGCCGCGAACAGCCACACGCCATAGGCAAAATGCCAGCAGATCGCGATCATCGCGATGACGTACACGGCCAGCATCCACGGGTTGGACAGCTCGACCTGCACTTTATGAAAAGCCGCGCCCGGATGCTCCGGCAGGGAAACCCCCGAGAACCGCTGCCGCCAGATGTGCTGCGCGATGTACGCGAAAGCAACCAGCCCTGTCCAGCGCTGCGCGACATACATCCAGTTGCCCGCCCACGGGTAGTAGACGACGTTCGATTTGCCACGCCACCATATCCAGAGGCCGTACAGCGCGTGGTAGGCAATCGGCAGAAAGATGAACGTCCACTCCAGGATGCGAACGAACGGCAGCCCGTTCAGGAACTTGACCTGCGCGGCATACGCGGCAGGGCCCTTCAGCGCTTCGAAGTTGGAGATCGAGGTGCTCGACCAGGAACGCGCCGATGGGAATGATGCCCATCAGCGAATGCAGCCGCCGCAGCAGGAAGGAGTGGCCCTCCCCGGCACGCAGAGGAGGAACGCCGCGCACAGACGGCGCAGGATGCACAGCAGTAGCCATCAGAGGGCTCCAAGCGGGAAGTGGCGGTGGGACTTCAACTTGCGATTATCGGGGATGCAGGGAACGGGGGTCAAATTTGGTTGCGATGGCATTCACAAGGCGGCGCCATCCTTTCGGAATCCCAGGCACTGTCATTCCGAGCGCAGCGAAGGGAAGGACCCGGCGGTTCGCTCCCCCTGCTTTTTGTCATCCTGCGGTTCGCTCCCCTGCTTGTCATTCCGCAGTCCGCCGCGGCGGACGGAGGAATCTGCTTCGCCCCGCCGTCCGGTACATTAAATTCCACCCATGCCCACCAACGCCGAAATCGCCGCCATGCAAAAGCCACCTGTCGTCTCCGCAGAAGAATGGCAGCGCTCCTGGGAGCAGCTCCTCATCAAGGAAAAGGAACTCACCCGCACGAGGGATGCCATGGCCGCCGCGCGCCGCCGCATGCCCTGGCTCGCCGTCGAAAAGCAATATGTATTCGAAGGCCCCAACGGCAAAGCCTCCCTGCTCGAACTCTTCGAAGGCCGCCGCCAGCTCATCGTCTATCGCGCCTTCTACGATCCCGACGTCCGCGGCTACCCGGAACACGCCTGCATCGGCTGCTCCCTCGGCACAGACCAGGTCGGGAACCTCTTCCATCTCCACCAGCGCGACACCACGCTCGCCTACGCCTCCCGCGCCCCGCAGGAACGCATCGCCACCCTCAAGCAGCGCATGGGCTGGCAGCAAATCCCCTGGTACACCATCACAGACGACTGGGACCGTGACCACAACGTCCACGAGTGGCACGGCCACAACATCTTCATCCGCGACGAGAACGACCGGATCTTCCGCACGTACTACATCAACAATCGCGGCGATGAAGCCATGGGGACCGTCTGGAACTACCTCGACATGACCGCCCTCGGCCGCCAGGAAGACTGGGAAGACTCACCCGCCAATTACCCCAAGACGCCACGCTACAAGTGGTGGAAATGGCACGACACCGGCGAAAGCCCCTTTGCGCCAGAACCGCTCGTCAAGGTGGAGTCGTAAACAGGGACACAATCCCGTCGGACGCCGTCAAGAACCATTGCGGAAGTCATCCGCTTACTACCCACGAGCCGACATCTCGTTCCTCATGTTGCGAAGGTATGGTTACGAGGTTAATTCTTCGGCGACAGATGACCTCTGCAAGCTGTGTTTGACCTGTATATCTCCGCCTCGAGTCATGCTCAATTGATTCAGGCTGGCCGACTGGCTAGGGTGGAACCTTGCTGCAGGGCACGACTGCGCTTGAAGGAAGTTAGCGCGCTCCCATTGAGAACAAGTAAGATACGCCAGTTAAACAAGGGTGAACGACAGCGGATGATTAGATAATGTTCGTAAGATTATTCGACCGAACGAGCTCTTGAACATAGAGCGTTCCGGGATGCAGAATATGCAGCTTGTCGGCTCGTTCATTGAACTCAATGTAACGCGACTTATGAAACCCACGAAGTATCGTCATGAAGTATTTCTTGTTCGGTGCTTCTGTCCATTCAATCAGCTGCTTTGAAGTTACGGATGGCGGCGACGTTGCGATGAGCAATAGAATCTGGTCAGGCAGTTTTAGGTTAGGAGTCAGGACGCGCTTCACCGTGCCGTCAGACCATACAGCAGGTATGCGAATTTCGGCGAGGGCGTCGACGACCTTCTGCGCGTCTGCGACTGGCAATCCGTGATACACCCGGACAAGCTCGCCCATGATCCAATTACACATAGAAATTACGGCGGTAGAATCCATGTGATTCGGATCGACCTCACCGCCTACGTGACCCACGTTGCGATTGTTTCGTATTTCATACAATGCTGGAAGAATGCGCGGTATGAGGATTTGGAAGCTGCGGGGCACGTGGGCGTTGTTTTCGAGCCTTCTACACGCTGCTACAAAATCTCCAGGTTTGGTAGGTCTGCTCGCATATGATGACTTCGCATGACCGTCAAGAATCGTGTACACGATTTCGCTGAAGCGTCCCCCGCTCAATTCGGACGGTAGCCAGCGCTGCTCAGAGAAGTTCTGAACGATTGTCTGGTATTCGCCTACAAGCGGCGTGCGCAGTCCTGATGGGATGGAAGACAACGCTGTGGATGCCGTTATCAATTACCAAGCTCCGTACGTCCGTCGTCCGATACGTAAAACTGATTTCCATCCTTTACGGTATGTCCCTTGGATACGTTACGTGCAAGGCACTGAGCGGGATTAGTCAACTTTCCTTGATTGTGCGTATTCAGCGCGGTCGTAACCTCCGCTGTTGACACACGGTTCTTGCCTTCATGGTCATGCAGCCAAGTCGCTGTCGCCAGAAACTTCTTTACCTGATTCGACGTTGCCTTCTTGTCCTTGAGGAAGGCCGCCAGAGTCACATTGAGTTTCTTATGACGCTTGCCTTGGGGAGCCGCCCCTGCGGAACCATCAGCGTCAGGTTCTTCAGCCGGAGCGACATGCGTCAGTTCAGGCAGTTTCGCCAGTACCTTGTCCAACTGCTTTGACAGCCACTCACCTGATCCTTCCCCAGAGAAGGACACGGCACCAACTTTGATCTCGATTTTCGAGTCAGGCATGGATCTTCCGATCTTAAATCTTCAGATTTGTAACGAAGACTTGTGCAATGAGGATACACCCTGACACGCCGAAACGACAGCCTGTTGATGTGTGAAATGCGCCCTTGGATAACCGCGGTGAAGTAAGGGAAGCAACTGCTCTCGTTCTGGGATTCAAATCCTGATAGACGCCCTTGTGTCACGCGATGACTCCGATCAATCTATGACCTCAAGCTTAGTGCGAAAGTATAAGAGCATGCACATCACCCCAAATCCACCCTCGAGAATCTCCCGCTCCCAGCCATCACTAAGTGGCCGCAAGGTCTCTGGGACAAGACCGTCTTCGCACACGGACAACATGTCCGTCCTCATCTTCGTGCCGAAAGATACGACCCGTTAATCGGATAACAAGCGCCGCAAAGCCATCCCTCGATGACTCAACCGCTGCTTCGTAGCCGGATCTACCTCGGCCATCGTCAGCCCTGACTGCGGCAGCCAGAACAGCGGGTCATAGCCGAATCCGCCGCTGCCCCGCGGTTCGCGCAGAATCTCTCCCTCGACGGAACCCTCCGCGGTCGCCGTCACCGCTCCATCGCGCGCCACCGCCAGCGCCGCGCGGTAGCGCGCCGGCCTCGGCTCCGGAACCCCGCGCAGCCGCTCCAGCAACAAGGCATTGTTGCGCGCATCGTTGGAATCTCCCGGCGCGCCCGCAAAACCGGCGTCCGACGCAAAGCGCGCGCTGCGTACGCCCGGCGCTCCGCCCAGCGCGTCCACTTCCAGCCCGGAATCGTCCGCCAAAACATCCAGCCCCGGCGCCAGCCGGGAATAATGCTCGGCCTTCCTGATCGCATTCGCCAGGAAAGTCGGCGCGTCCTCGACCGCCTCCGGCATCGCGGCCAGCCCAGGCAGCGGCGCCATCCGAACGCCCATCGCCCCCGCAGCCGCGGCAAAATCCCGCAGCTTGCCCGCATTCGTCGTCGCAACAGAAAGGATGGGCCAGCGCATCGCTCCAAATTACATCTTGAAGTTCTTGCCGGCCTCCATCTGCTCGTCCGGACTCATCTTCTTCACCGTCTTGCCAACCGACCAGCGGTGTCCGAACGGATCGAAGAACATGCCGTAGCGGTCACCCCAGAACTGGTCGCCGAGCGGCATCATCACAATCCCGCCCGCATCCATCGCGCGCTTCCAGACCGCGTCAACATCCACATCGTCCGGGACCTGGATGTGAATCGTCACCGCCGATCCGCCACGCGCTTTCGGCGTCAGCGAAGTCTTGTTCGGGCTCATCTCCGGAAAGTCGTCGTTCATCAGCACGCGCTCGCCGTACAGCTCGATGGCCGCATGCATCATCCGGCCGTCCGGCGTCGGCATGCGCATCAACTCCTTCGCGCCAAGGGCCTCGACGTACCAGTCCAGCGCCGCCGCGCAGTTTTCCTGAACCAGGTGTGGAAATATCACTTGTGCCATTGTTTCTCTCCTCTTCAGATCGCGAATGAAGCATACTCCCGGCGCTTCAATCTTTGAGCGTGTCAAGCCCAGGAAGTTCACTGGAAGCGCCCAACCGGCGGGATCCAAAGGATTTAAACGACTACATGGGCATGTCATGAATCCCGGCCCCAGCCACTATCATGGAGATTGGGGTGGAACGTGCCCTTGGGAGAAAACGGCCCTATTGCCGTAAGTCTTGTTGAAAGTAATACTTACGGAATAAGTCTCCTTAAGTCGTTTAGAAAGTAATTCTTAGCGAGAACAGGGGGGGTGGGGGGGGTCACTCATCCTTTAGAATCGCCCGCCTTCAGGTGGCGAATCTCTTCCATCCGCGCCGCTAACTGCTTCTCGCGGCCTTCCCCGGTCGGAACGTAATATCTGCGGTCAGCCAGACTCTCCGGCAGACATTCCATCGCCGCGACTTTGCCCTCGACATCGTGCGCGTACTGATAGCCCTTGCTGTAACCGAGGTTCTTCATCAATCCCGTCGGAGCGTTGCGCAGATGCAACGGGACCGGTTGCTGCGCGGTGCGCTCCACATCATCGGAGACCTGGCTGTACGCCGAGTACAACGCATTCGACTTGGGCGCGAGACACAGATACACAACCGCCTGCGCGAGCGCGAGGTCGCCTTCCGGCGAACCGAGAAAGTGCATCGCGTCGCGCGCGGAAAGCGTCAGGTTCAGCGCCTCCGGCGCGGCGAGGCCAATGTCCTCGACCGCCATCCGGACGACGCGCCGCGCGACATACAGCGGATCTTCACCGGCCTTCAGCATTCGCGCCAGCCAGTACAGCGCAGCATCCGCGTCGGAGTTCCGCACCGACTTATGCAGCGCGGAGATCAGGTTGTAATGCTCTTCGCCGGACTTGTCATACATCAGCACGCGCTGCTGCAGCGCTTCCGCCGCGATATCGCGCGTCAACTCGCCGCCAGCCTTCACGGCAAGCTGCGCGGCAACCTCGAGCGCGTTGTACGCCTGGCGAACATCCCCGCTCGCGTAGTCGGCGATCAACTCCAGCGCGCCTTCGCCGGCGGAAACGCCGCGTCCGCCGAGCCCGCGCTCATCGGTCAGCGCGCGCGCCAGCAGTTCCACCACCTGCCCGCGCGGCAGCGAACGCAGCACGTACACACGGCACCGGCTGAGCAACGCGGCGTTTACTTCGAACGAAGGATTTTCCGTCGTCGCGCCGATCAGCCGAATCGCGCCGCGCTCGACATACGGAAGGAAAGCGTCCTGCTGCGCCTTGTTGAAGCGATGGATCTCATCCACAAACAGCAGCGTGCGCTGCCCGTATTGCGCCGCGCGCTCGGCCTCCACCATCACCTGCTTGATCTCCTTGATGCCGGCCAGGACAGCGGAGAACTCAACGAACTGCGCGCGGCTGGAGCCGGCAATCAGCTTGGCCAGCGTTGTCTTTCCCACGCCCGGCGGTCCCCAGAAGATCATCGACGTCGCGTCGTCGTTTTCAATCTGCGCACGCAGCGGTTTTCCCGGGCCGAGCAAGTGTTCCTGCCCGGAAAAGCCATCGAGCGTGCGAGGCCGCATGCGCTCGGCAAGCGGCGCGTCGGGCGAAACGCCGCTGATGTCCGGGGTTGGATTGAACAGGCTCATCGCACGCGGGCAGCCTCATACAACAGGATGCTCGCCGCGACCGCCGCGTTCAGCGACTCGGTTTCGCCGGGCATCGGAATCGTGACGCGGAGCAGGGAATCGCGCACGATGTCATCGGGCAATCCCGCGCCTTCCGCGCCGATGAGCAGCAGCAAACCTTCCTGCCACGGGACATCTGATGGCGCTACGCCATCGCGCGGTACGGTTGCCAGCGTGACCAACTTGTTCTCGCGCGCGAGCGTGTTCAGCTCCGGCCAGTCGAGCGAGAACACCGGCAGCGAGAACACCGCCCCTGCCGAAGCGCGCAGCGCCTTCGTGCCGTAGACGTTCGCGCTTCCCGGCAGGCAGAACAAAGCGTTCGCGCCGAAAGCCTGCGCGGAACGCACGATGGTCCCCGCGTTGCCGGGGTCCTGGATGCCGGCCAGGGCGACTGCGAGCGGCGCGGGCACGCGCAGCGCTTCGCCGACAGAATCCACACGCGGCCGGGCAAACGCCGCGACACCCTGCGGCGAATCCGTCGACACGGCCGGGTCGAAGACATCGGCTGCGAGCACGACCGGCGAGAGCGACAGCAGGTTCTCATGCGCGAAGTCGTCCCAGCGAACGACGGCGTCTTCGCGGACGAAGACTTGCTCCAGCGCAGCGCCGTTCCGCGCGGCTTCTTCGAGCAGGTGCCATCCTTCAACGAGCCACGCGCCATCGCCGGCGCGGCCGTTGTCTGCGGCAGCGGCACGGAGCTGCTTGACGCGCGCATTCTGCCGGCTGCGGATCACTTCCATTCAGGCGAGATTCTACGCGCTCGACGGCTGGATGAACGGCATCGGCTCCGCGCCTTCGAGGAGCCGCGCGGCAAATTCCGGCGCATCTCGCAGTGGGTTGTACATCGCCAGGAGTTGCAGGTCCACGAGCGCATGCACCACCATCGGCACAACCAGGCCGTGCGTGACCAACACGAGCAGGCCAAACATGAGGCCGGGCAGACGCTCGAAAAACTGCTGGTCGCCGCCATCAAAGTGCTGCATCAGGAGGGGCTGGATGGCGCGACCATTCCCGCCATTGCGGCCGCCGCGGGCGTTGCGCCGGCCAGCGTCTACCGCCGCTTCGCCGACAAGGACGCGCTGATGCGGGAGGCGTTCCTGCAATTTCTGCGCCTGACGAATGCCGGGAACAGGCAGCATCTGCCGCGCGTTCTTCTGCGCCGCACGCTGGCCGCCAGCGCGGAACGGTTACTGCGGCTGCTGTTTCAGGACTATCGCCGCCATCCACACCTCTTGCGCGCGCTCGTGCGCTTCATGGATGCGGATGACAACGTATCGTTTCGCCGGGAAGCGCACGCCCTGGTGGCGGAGAACGTTCGCTCTATCGCGGACGTTCTCATGGCGCACCGCGAGGAGATCCGTCGCACGAGCCCCCGCCGGGCGCTACAGTTCGCGGTCCTGCATGCGGCCAGCGCCGTGGAAGCGATTGCGCTGGAACAAAACACGTTGTGGAGCGTGGTGCTGCAGCTCCAGGACGAGCAACTGGCGCGTGAGCTGGCGCGCGCGTTTGTGGCCTACCTCACCGATTCCGGAAGGTAGCGCGGCCCAGGTGGTACTTTCATACAGAAGGAAGCGCGCCCGCATTGTCCTGTGAAATCGTAAGAATGCAGCCTGCCGCGCCGGAAGCCGCGCTGGTGGAATATGTTGCCAGGCGGCTCGACAGCGGCGTGGTCGTTGGCATGCCCACGGACACGTTTTACGGCCTTGCCGTGGACCCGCTGAACCTGCGTGCTGTCGAGAAGATCTACGACATCAAGTCCCGCGCCAAGCACAAGCCGCTGTCGCTGATCATGGACGACGTTGCCATGGCGACCGAGCTCGCGCGGGAACTCGACTGGCGGTTCGATGCTCTCGCGGAGCGCTTCTGGCCGGGCCCCATGACGCTGATCGTCAAGGCCGGGACCAAGCTGCCGCTGCGCGTCACGGCCAACACGGGCAACGTTGCGCTGCGCGTCCCGGCGGCGGAGATTCCGCGTGCCGTCGTCCGCGAACTCGGCCGCCCGGTCACGGCAACGTCCGCGAACCTGCGCGATGAGCCGGAATGCACCGACCCTATCTCGCTCGAAGAGCAACTCGGCCACCTGCTGCCGATGATTGTGGATGGCGGCATCTCGTCGAGCGGCGCGGTGGCAACGACCATTGTCGACCTGACGTCGGCTACCGGATGGAACCTTCTGCGCGAGGGCGCCATCCCGACCCACCAGATCGCGCTTGCGCTGCAGTCATGATCGTGCCGCGGAGCAACCTCCGGGGCGCGCGCCGCGGCCATCCCGTGCTGCGTATCCTGTCGCTCGTCCTGCTGGTGCTCGCCGTGTGGTGCCTCTATGTCATCGCGGAAATCCATGCCGTCGGGACGCACGACCTGGCGCGGCCGGCGGATGCCATCGCGGTCTTCGGAGCGGCGGAGTATGAAGGCAAGCCGTCTCCCGTCCTGCGCGCCCGACTGGAACACACGCTGCAGCTTTACCAGCAGCACATCGCGCCCATCATCATCACGACAGGCGGTCAGGGCGACACGGAGCATTCCGAGGGCGGCGTCAGCCGCGATTACCTTACCGAACACGGCGTGCCGCTGGACGCCATCATCGCCGAGACGATGAGCCAGAACACGCAGGAAGCCGTCGAGCAGCTGGCGACGATCGCGCGGACGCACCATTTCCAGACGATAGTTGTCGTCAGCGACGCGACGCACCTGTTCCGCATCCGCGAAATGTGCCGTGCTGCGGGATTGACCGTGTACACCTCGCCGCGCGCATGGCACGCCATTCCCGCCGCCGAGCGAATGCGGCGCATCCAGCACGAGGTATTGAGTTACACCGCCTGGAAGCTGCACCTTTCCTCGCTCTACGACGACGAGTAGGCGACGAACGCGACCGCTGCGAGACCAGCCGCCAGGGTGGAGAGCCAGTTGACGGCGTTGTTCCGCAAACGCCCTGGTCGTTCCAGCGTCGCGCCGAGCAGGCTGTCCACAAAGCATCCCAACACGCCGCACGCAGCCGCCGCGACAGCGAGATTTACTCCCAGGCCAAGCGTTGGCATCGCGACGGCGGCGACAACTGCCGCGCCGCAGATTCCGGCGAGCGTTCCCGGCAGCGTGACGCCGCCATCGCTGCCGGGCGAAACCCAGCCGCCGGTGATGTTCCATACGCGGTCGGGGAAGAGAACGCCGATCTCGGATGCCAGCGTATCGGCCGCGCACTCTGCCAGCGCCGCCACGGCCGCCATCGGTCCCCACGGCGCGGGCAGAGCGCTCGCGATCACCGCGACGCTCAGGTTGGAAAAGACCTGTGCCGCATCGCGGCCGCCGGCCTCATGCTGCGGCTTGCGTTCTCGGCCGGCGCGGGTGGCGAGCGTTGTCAGCAGCATCACGGCCAGCAGGCACGGTAACGCGCTGTGCAGGATTCCGTTCGGCGCGGCGCTTATCGCCAGTGCGCAAGTAGTTCCAGCGAGCGCGGCGCGCCAGGTTCCGGCACGCGCCACAACGACAAGTATTCCGAGTGCCAAAGAAGCGGCCGCTGCTTCGATTCCGGCCCGCAGGCTGCAGCGGTCGAGGTTCAAAGCAGCCGCTGCCGCGCAGGCCGCCGCGAGAACCGGAATGGCTACCTGCCGCAGCCGCATCTGTCACTGAGGTTCCTTTACAATCAGGTATCCGTCAATGTCAGTAATGAACCGCAGTGCCCTCGCCTCTTTGCGCATCACCACGCGCCGTGCCGCTCTCCTTTTAGCCGTCGCGGGACTTGCGCCCCTGCTCAGCAGCTGCGATACGGGCGTCCACGCCATTGTCGGGCCGACAAATCCCATTCCGCCGCCGGGCCAGCCGATCCAGTTTGCGTCGCTCGTGTCGTCAACCTGTCCGAACGCCGATCCGGACTGCTCGCTCACCACGAGCACCAACCAGGGCTACGGTCTGGCCAGCGTCATTGATGTCGCGGGAGATTCCGTGCTGCCGGTGCTCCAGATTGGCAACAGCCCTGTCTATACGGTGGTCACGTCGGGTGGTTCACAGTCCTTTTCCATCAACCAGGCGCCGGCCAACAAGGCGAATGGTTCGGTGAGCATTTACACGCTTGGGCAGAACACGCTGAGCTCGTCCGTGCTGACGACGACCCTGGCCAACGGCTCCTCGCCGGGCGGCGTTCCGGGATCGGGCACCTCGGTCCCCGCGTTCTGGTCGGCGAACCGGTTGTACGTTACGGAACCGACCGCGACCGGCGGCCCGGTGATTGACGAGCTGTCGTCCGTCTCTTCCGCGCCGTATGCCGAGATTGGACAGATCGCCGTGCAGGCCCCTGTCAATGCATTTGCCGGAACCAGCATCGGGCCGATCATCTATGGCATTGAATCTTCAGCCAACCAGGTGGAAGCGTTTCAGCAGAATACGAGCGGCGTGGATACGCCGGTGGGCTCCCCCGTCCCGGTAGGCACGAACCCGGTCTATGGCGTGATGGCGGTAGACGGCCGGCGCGCATTCATCGTGAACAAAGGCAGCAATTCCGTGACGGCCATCAACGTCCAGACGAACCAGGTCATTGCGACCATTCCGGTCGGCAGCGCGCCGGTCTGGGCGGATGAATACAACGCGGGCAGCGTTCTGGTCGTCGCCAATTCCGGCGATGACACGGTGAGCGTAATTGACGCAGCGGAGAATTCCGACACCTTCGGCACGGTCCTGAAAACAGTCCATCTCGCAGACGGAGCGAACCCGGTCAACATCGTCGTCCGGCAGGACGGCGCCAAGGCGTACACGGCGAACGTGGGCCGCACTGCCTCGGATCAGCCGTCCATCGGCGTCATCAATATCGCGACCGGCAACTCGGACTTCGGTGCGGCGACGACCGTCGACCTGCCGGCGGGATATTATCCCTTTGAAGTTACGATTTCGAGTACCACGACGCTGGCCAAGGTTTACGCGCTGACGTATACGACGCCGCCGGCATGTGCCAACCCGCCGGCAGGTTGTTCTACCCCGCCGGTGAACCCCATCCTTACAGTGGTGCGCACCTATACAAACGAATTCGGCAGCGCGGACACGATCGAAGCGCAGATCCCGGTGAATGGCACGCCGCGCTGGATCGCTCTGACGCCGTCCCGGTAGCCGTGGCGCGGCAGCGGCTGGACAAGCTGCTGGTCGAGCGCGGCCTTGCCGCTTCCCGCGAACGCGCGCAGGCCCTGGTGCTGGCCGGGCGCGTGCTCGTCAACGATCAGAAAGTGGAGAAGCCCGGCGCGCCCGTGGCTGAAGATGCAGCGCTGCGGATGCTTGGCAACGACCTGCGTTATGTCAGCCGCGGCGGCGTGAAGCTGGAAGCCGCGCTCGTGCACTGGCAGATGGATCTGACCGGCCGCACATGCGTGGACATCGGCGCTTCCACCGGCGGTTTTACGGATTGCATGCTGCAGCACGGCGCGGCCCGCGTGCATGCGGTGGATACCGGCTACGGCCAGATGGCGCACAGCATTCGCACGGACGCGCGGGTGACTCTCGCCGAGCGCACGAATGCGCGGCTGCTCGCCGCGGGTGAGTTGCCGCACGACGCAACCTTCCTGGCGATGGATGTTTCGTTCATCTCCGCGACGCTGGTCCTTCCGTCGGTAATCGCTGCGCTCGGCTGGCAGCCGTTCGCGGACAAGACTGCGGCTTCGCCGGGTCGCGATGCCGGGGCCGTCATTCTCGTGAAGCCGCAATTTGAGGCCGGCAGGGAAGCCGTGGGCAAGGGCGGCATCGTGCGGGACGAGTCCGCA
Organism: uncultured Acidobacteriaceae bacterium; assembly: GCA_963848685.1. Classification (GTDB taxonomy): domain Bacteria; phylum Acidobacteriota; class Terriglobia; order Terriglobales; family Acidobacteriaceae; genus CAWKED01. The sequence continues at coordinate 446,170 of CAWKED010000002.1, forward strand.
CGGCAGGCGGCGATCGCGCGTGTCACCGCGTGCGTGACTGAACTCGGCGGCCGGACGCCCGGCGTCATCCCGTCGCCCATCACCGGCGCTGAAGGCAATGTCGAGTATCTTCTCCACACTCAATTCGGTCGCGCATCATAGACTGATATTCGCGCATGAAGACCGTCGCCATTATTTCCAAGCCGCAGAAGCAGGAACTCTCCACCATCCTGCCGCAGCTCATACTCTGGTTAAAAGCCCGCGGGTTTCGCGTGGTCCTCGACCCGGTCAGCGGCAATTACGCCAACGATGCGGAGATCATCCCTCGCGAATCCCTGGCGGCCGAGCAGCCGGAGCTGGCGATTGTTCTCGGCGGAGACGGCACCTTGCTCGCAGCGGCGCGCGTGCTTGCGCAGGCGAGGGTGCCGATCCTCAGCGTCAACCTGGGTTCGCTCGGTTTTCTTACGGAAGTCGCGCTCAACCAGCTTTATCCGACGCTGGAGGGCTGGTGCCAGGACTGCTGCGAGATTGAAGAGCGTTCCATGCTGCATGCCGAGCTGCGGCGCGGCGGCAGCGTGGCCAACACCTTCCACGCGCTGAACGACGTCGTCCTTAGCAAGGGAGCGATTGCGCGCATGGCGCAGTTTTCCATCACGCTGGATGGCAAGCCTGTGGCCTCCTACCGGGCGGACGGCGTGATCGTTTCGACGCCGACCGGCTCGACCGCGTATTCGCTGGCGGCGAACGGGCCGATCCTGGCCCCCAACATGAACGCGACCGTCATCACGCCGGTGTGCCCGCACCTGCTCACGATTCGGCCGCTGGTTGTGCATGGCGACGCGGAAGTCGTCCTCAAGGTCGAGGGCGTTCCCGGCGTGACCTATCTGACCATTGATGGCCAGGAGGCTGTCGAACTCCAGGTCGGTGATGAGGTGCTGTGCCGGCGCTCGGAGAACTCCGTGCGGCTGATCCGGCTGGAGAAGAACGGGTTCTTCGATGTCCTGCGACAGAAGCTGAAGTGGGGCGAGCGCTAAATCGGTGAAAAGAAACGGCTGAAGAGGCCCTTCTTTTTTTCCTTCGGCAGTTCGTCGTCGAACACTTCCAGCATTTCCAGCTGTTCCGGCAACTCCGCGTTATTGAAGACGGCCTTCGGGTTCGCGATGCACAGCAGGTCCGCATAGTCGCGGCCGTAACTGCGTGCGACCAGCTCGTGCGCGGCACGAAGCTTTGGCGGCCGGCGCTCGGTGTCGTGCGCGTCCGTTGCCAGAAAATGCACCCAGTGCTTCGCCAGCAGGTCATTTGCGGTGCGTTGCGCCGTGCGGCCGAATTTTCCGTCCAGCGCACCTGCGGTGACCTGGATCAGGTGCCCGGCGCGCAACCAGTCGGCAAGCATCGCGGGCCTGGTCTGCAAAGTTGGATTGCGCTCCGGGTGCGTGATAACAAGCGTCAGGCCGTGAACGCGAAGCTCGTACATCGCCTCCGTAATCTGCGGAGGGATGCCGAAGTCGGGGAACTCGATCAGCAGGTACTGGCCGCCGTTCACCGTATATTTCGACGGATTGGCGAGCGCGTCTTCAATGTTGTCGTAGCTGAGGTGGAAGTCGCATCCCAGCCCGAGCGTCACGGCGCCGCCCATGCGTTCGCTGATTTCGGCGACGCGGCGCGCGTTCTCTTCCGGGCGAAACGGGAAGCTGCTGCTCGCGTGCGGCGTGCAGACAATGTGCGTAATACCGTCTTCGGCGGCCATGCGCGCTTGCGCAACGGAAGCTTCGATATCGCGGGGCCCGTCGTCCAGACCGTAAAGAAGATGGTGGTGAATGTCGTACATTGTGCTGAATTCAGCGTATCAGGCGCAGCGCAGCCATCATCGGGCGGCCAGCGCTTCCACCAGTGAAGAGAAAATCCTGAAGCCGTCCGCGGAACCGAGCATCGCCTCGCTCGACCTGTCCGGATGCGGCATCATTCCCATGACGTTGCGGCCTTCGTTCATCACGCCGGCAATATTTTCGAGCGACCCGTTCGGATTGGCATCGGCGGTGATCTCGCCGCTCGGCGTGCAGTACCGGAACGCGACGCGGTCCTCACGGTTCAGCGCGGCGAGCGTGGCCGCGTCACAGGTGTAATTGCCTTCCATGTGGCCGATGGGAATCTTCACCACCTCAACCTTCGTCATGCCTTGCGTGAAGGGGGAGTTTGTCGTTTCCGTGCGCAGCCAGACTTGCTTGCAGACGTATTTCAGGCCGGCATTGCGCATCAGCGCTCCGGGAAGCAGGCCCGACTCGGTGAGGATCTGGAAGCCGTTGCAGATGCCCAGCACCAGGCCGCCGGCGTCGGCAAATTTCTTTACGGATTGCATGATGGGCGAGAAGCGCGCTATCGCGCCCGTGCGCAGGTAATCGCCGTAGGCAAAGCCGCCGGGGACCAGGATGGCGTCGCAATTTTCAAGGTCGGAAGAATCATGCCAGAGCATCGCGACCGGCTGGCCGGCGATGTTTTCCAGCACATTGGCGGTGTCATGGTCGCAGTTCGAGCCGGGAAAGACGAGCACGCCGAATTTCATGCTTAAAGTTTAACAATCCTTCGCTGTATGGCCCCCCCGCGCGGTTGCGCAAAACCAGATGGCGCGCCTTGTCAGCCCGCCATCTGGTTGCACTCGATACTACTTGACCGTGACATTCACCCCGGTTGAAGTGGAGGCAGCGTCCGCACCGTCGCCGTTGTAGGTCGCGGTCACGGAATACGTGGCGGCCTTCTGGCCGCTGCTCGATGCCGTCAGGGTCGCGACCCCTGACTTGAGATTCACAGTCGCCAGCGGTTCACCATCCGCTTTGAACGTGACGGAGCCCGTCGGCGTTCCCGTCACTCCGCTCGATGTGTTCTTGACCGTGGCCGTCAGTGTGACGTTCGCCGGTGGAGTGATGGATGTCGGCGTCGCGGTCATGGTCGTCGAGGTCGTGTCTCTGGTCAGGGTCACGTTCGTCGCGGGTGATTCCGAGCTGTTGTAGTTGCTGTCGCCGGAGTAGCTCGCCGTCACCGGGTAGGTCCCGACCGGCTGCCCGGCCGAGGAGGCGGAAAGCGATGCCGTCCCGGAGCTCAAAGCCACGGAGCCGATCGTCAGCCCGTCGGTCGCGAACGTGATGGTGCCGGTCGGCGTGCTGCCTGAGCCGGAAACCGTAGCCTTCAGCGTCACTTTTTGACCGACCGCCAGGCTGGCAGGAGTTGCGGCGAGTTTCGTCGTCGAGTCGTCCTTGCCCTGGCCGGAAACGGTAAGGCTGACCGAGCCCGATTCGCGCCCGCCGCAGGTCAGCGAGTACGTATACGTGCCATCTGCGGTCGGCGTTATCGCCACGGAACCGGAATACACTCCGCCGCTCAGCTTTCCTGTCTGCTTGCCGGCCCAGGTGTTGCCGCCGCCGCTGCCGCCGGACTGATATCCATAGCAGACCTGCAGCGTGTCAGAGTAGGCGTTCAGGACTTTCCAGGTCAGCGTGACGGCCGCATCCGGTTTCGCGGTGGATGCGCTCAACGACAGCTGGACCGGCGCCGACAGTGTGGGCGAAGACGCGGTCAGCTTGTAAATGCCGCCGCAGCCGAACTGGTTGCATTCCCCGGCGTAAGAACCCTGCGTGTCTGCCGTTCCGTAAAGGTTTCCGTCCGTGCCCTGCTGCACGCCCGCGTCCGGGTTGCCGATGTCGCCGGAATTGCTGCCGAAGGTATAGAGAGTGGACAGCGCGCCCTTGGTTGTCAGCTTGAAGACAGTGCCGCCACCGCCGAATCCGCTGGTTACCCCGGCGGAGCTGGCCGTTCCATACAGGTTGCCGTCGGAGCCGGGATACAGATCGCCTTCCGGACTGCCGTTGTCGGTTCCACCGGTAAAGGAGTACAGGTCGGTGAAGCCTCCGCCAAGCGTTGTAGCAAAAATGCTTCCGTATCCGGCTACGCCGTAGAAAGTCTCGCCGTACAGCCGGCCATCGCTGCCTTCCACGAGCGTTGTGTCGGGGTCGTTGCCATCATTTGCGGTGAACGAGTAGACAATGCCGAAATGCCCGGAGGTGTCCACGGAAAAGACCAGCCCGCCGTCGCTGGACGAGGGCGTTGGCCCTGCCTGCGGCTTCGACAGAATGATTTCGTTGGGCGGGGTCTGCAGCGCGGTGCCGTAGAACTTGCCGTCGCTGGCCTGCACCAGCGCGTTCTGCGGCGAATAGCCATACGAACCGTCGGATGGAAACTCGACCACGATGCTGAAACCGCCGGCTGGCGTGACCTTGAAGACCGTGCCGACGGCGCCGTTCTCTCCGGCGCCGGTCGATCCCCAGAAGTTGCCGTCATTGCCCAGGACAAGAGTTGAAACGCCGCCCGTCGAGAAGGTGAACGGATAGATCACCGTCACGGTACCTGACGAGGTCATTTTGAAGATCGAGCCAAAGCCGTTGGCGCCGCCGTCGCCGGTCGCGCCGTAGAAATTGCCGTCCGGACCTTCCACCAGGCCGCCCGGGCCCGCACCCTCCGCAGAACTGAGGAACGCATGCAGCGGCGTCACGGCCCCGGATGCAGACAGCTTGAACGCTTCACCATTGCCGTTCGCGCCTCCGGTGTAGTTCACGCCGTAGAAGTTGCCGTCGTTGGCATGGATGAGCGGCGCGGTTGAGAAGCCGCCGTGGGTGAAGTCGAAGTCATACAGAACGGTCTCTGACCAGGTCTGGGCCCCGGCGGCTAAGGACAGGCAGGCAGCCAGCGAAACAGCGAAGAGCGTGCGAAGCAAACGGTACATGGATGGTCCCCCAGCCTGAAAAGTACTGTGGCCATGAGGCAATTCAAAGTGACGAATCGGGACATTAGGGGACGATACGGGGCACGCGCGTGGAAATGTCCTGTTTGCCACGCCGACGCGCGCGAATGCCCGCGGCCTCACCGCGGCGGAATGACTTGATGCCCGGTCACTGCAAGGTCACGCTTACCGGCGTTGAAGTGGATGTATTGTCCACGCTGTCGCCGGAGTAGACGGCCGTCACGGAATATTTGCCGGCGGCCTGGCCCTGGCTGCTCGCTTTCAGGGTCGCGGTCCCGGAAACCAGCGCGACGGTAGCCAGCGGAACCCCATTCGCCTTGAACGTGACCGATCCGCCCGGAGTTCCGGTCACCCCGCTGGAGGACTTTGTCACCTTGGCCGTCAGGGTGACGTCCGCGGGTGGCGTGACGGTGGTCGGGCTCACGGTCAGTGCGGTTGCCGTGGAATCTTTCGTCAGAACGACGTTCTGACTTGTCGAAGTCGATGCCAGATTGTTGGAGTCGCCCGAGTATGCGGCGGTGATCGGGTAGGTGCCGAGCGGCTCTCCGCTGGTTGGGGCGGTGAGCCTGGCCACGCCGGAGGAATTCAATGCCACGGTCGCCAGCGGGCTGCCTGCCGCGGAAAATGTCACTGTCCCGGTCGGGGTGCCGGTGGCAGTCGAAACTGTGGCTGTCAGGGTGATGTTCTGACCGTAGGCAACGGGGTTGGGCGAAGCTGCAAGCGCAGTGGTGGTTCTTGCCGACGTTACGGTTGCGGTCACGAGTCCGGTTTCCGTGCCGCCACAATTCAGCGCGAGCGAATATGTTCCCCTGGCAGGAAACGTTACGCTCGCAGAGCCGGAATAGACGCCGCTGGCATAGGTCCCGGTTTGATGGCCAGCCCACGCACCCGGGCCTCCCGTGGCGAAGCAGTATTGTTCGTTCGTGCTGAAGGCGTTCGTCACCTTCCAGGAGACAGTTGCCGGCGAACCCGCCGAGGGCGACGCGGGCGAAATCGAGACCTGGATGGGAGCGCCGGATATGGTCGAAACATTCAATACAGCTACGCCCCCATAGCCTTTGCTCAGGCCGCCGTCGTACAACTCCAGCCACAGGTGCCCCTGGTTGTCGATGAACGGGACGCTGGTCGGCAGATTTCCCGGCGCACCCGATGCAGGAAACGAGTACAGCACCTCTGTCGCGTTCGGCAAAGAGGATGAAATATGCATCCAGGCCAGCGCGCCGTTTTCAGAGGAACCTCCCTGGCCGGTCGCAAACAGAGCGTCTCCGCTGCTATCAAAAGCGACAGGACCGTCAGGATACGCGGCGGAACTATAGCTGGCGTTATCCGTCAACTGGTCCGGTTCCAGACCGGAGCTGTAGACCGAACCGAAATCAGTCTTGCTGGCCTGGTATTGGTTGGTCGTCCCGAAAAGCAATCCGGCAGAGCTGTAACGGGGCGCGGCATAGGGATTGCAGCCGTCGGTGCCGTTCGTAAAGCTATGCAACAACTGGTTATCCAGCCCATTGATGGCAGCAGACCATAAAGCGCCGCAGTTATCGGTTCCGCCGGTCCAGCTTGTGCCGTACAGAACGCCGTCGATGTCCGTTACGCCATTCCAGGGGTACTGGCCGAACGCTTTGTTGCTGCTGTTGTCAAAAAGCAGAATGACGAACGGGTTGCCGGACCCTGACGGCGAATCCGGATTGAATTTCCAAAGCGTTCCGGAACTGGTCGCGTCGTTGTCATCGGCATACGTCGTGCCGTAGATGTAAGTGCCGTCATAAATAATCGAACCGTACGGATTGTCGCCGTCGGTGAGCTGGTTGGTGAAGTTGTACAGAATTGTCTCGGCGCCGCCGAATGTGATCTTGAAAATTGTCCCCCGATTCGACGTGCCGCCAAACGTTGTCGTCCCGTAAAGGTTTCCATCCGGCAGCTCAATCACAGCGTTCGGGGAAACGCCATCCGAGGTGCCTCCGGCGAACGAGTGGACCACCGACACAACTCCGGACGGCGTGATGCGAAACAGGGTGCCATTATTGCCGGCGCCGCCATATTGGGTAACGCCGTAGATGTTCCCGTCGGTTGCCTGAATCACGCCGCCGTAGGCTCCTGCGCCCTGCGATGCGTCGTTGGCAAAGTCATAGGTCTTGAACAACGTCGCCGTTGGCGTCTGGGCGATGAGCGGAGCGCCCGCGAGCAGCAAGCTGAGAAAAGGAGTCCAGCGCATACGGCCTTCCCGGGAACGGATTTCGCAGTGAATTCACCGCTGGGGGCTTTCATCATAGATTTCCCGTGACGCTTTGCAAGTCTTATGTTGCTGCCATCACGGCGTCGCCCATGTTCGAGTCGCGTCACTGTCGGCTGACGTCGAACTTGCCTCGCATCGCCAGAAAATGCAGCAGTCGGATTTGCTACACTGCCATGTCAACCGGTGCGGGCGATGTTTTCGCCGCGACTGGATTTCTTCGAGGGAAAATCTGCATGTCCGGCCACTCCAAATGGCATTCGATTAAGCACAAGAAGGGCGCGCTGGACGCCAAGCGCGGCAAGATATTCACCCGCCTGATCAAGGAACTCGTCATGGCCGCCAAGCAGGGCGGCGGCGATGTGAACGGCAATGCGCGGCTTCGCTCGGCCGTCGCCGCGGCCAAGGCGGAGAACATGCCGCAGGACAACATCAAGCGGGCCATCCAGCGCGGCACCGGCGAGTTGCCCGGAGCCACGTATGAGGAAATCACGTTCGAGGGCTACGGCCCCGGCGGCGTCGCGGTCATCGTCGAAGTCTCGACCGACAACCGCAACCGCACGGTCAGCGACATCCGCCATGCCTTCTCGAAGAACGGCGGCAACATGGGCGAAACCGGTTCCGTCGGCTGGATGTTCGCCAAGAAGGGCATGATCATCGTCCCCAAGTCTGAAGCCGCAGAAGACAAGCTGATGGAAGTTGGCCTCGAAGCCGGCGGCGACGACATTCGCGACGAAGGCGACAACTGGGAGATCTATACCGACCCCAACGCTTTCCACGCCGTGGATGAAGCCATCCGCAAGGCCGGCATTACGCCGGTGGTTTCAGAAGTGACGCAGGTCGCGTCCACGTATCAGAAGCTCGAAGGCGCGCAGGCCGCGGCCATGATGCGCATGCTCGAAGTCTTTGAAGACCACGACGACGTGCAGAACGTGTATTCGAACTTCGATATGGATGAAGTTCCCGAGATGGCGTAGAAGCGAAGCGGCAGTGAGCAGCACTGGTTGAGCAGCAACACGGGTGTGGTTGTCATTCCGCAGGCGCGAGCGCCGGAGGAATCTGCAGTTGCGGTTGGCAAACGCTAAAATCGAAACCGCATGCGCACGCTAGTTCTTTTTGCCGCCGCCGTCTTATCGTCCACCGCACCCGCCGTCGCCCAGGCCGTCCCGCCGGCCGGTCCGGCTTCCGTCAAACCGTGGGACTACGGCGTCTTCGTCGAAGGCGGCACGGGAACGGTGCGCGATGACGGCGACCACTTCTTCTCGGCCGGCCTTCGCGCCGGCAAAGTGCTGACCGCTCCGGCAGGACCGGCGTTTCTGCGGGGACAGTTTGAGGCGGCTGTTGAGGTCTATCCCTTCTGGCAGGCTTACCAGCCCAAGGTCGCGTACACCTATCCCGACGGCACCGTCGGGGCGCAGGGCGGAACGGCGACCGGCGTCAGCATTACTCCCATAAACCTGCGCTGGAACTTCACGACCAGCCGCCGCTTTATGCCCTGGATCCAGGGCGCGGGCGGCGTGGTGTGGACCACGCACAAGTTCCCGACGCCGCCCCCGGATACAAGCGTGTGGAACTTCACGCCGCAGTTCGGCATCGGCACGCATTACTTTCTCAACGGCGGCCGGCGCTCGCTGGATTTCTCCGCCAACGCAGTGCACATTTCCTCGGCCTCGCTGGGCGACCACAATCCCGGCGTCAATGCCGCCGTCATGTTCACGGCGGGCTACTCCTGGTGGAAGTGACCGGCAAGTTTAACGACGGCGCGCTGGTCGAGTGTGTCCCGAACTTCTCCGAAGGCCGCAGCCTGGAGAGCATCTTCGCCATCCTGAACGCGCTGCACGTGCCGGGCGTTCTGCTGCTGGACTACTCCGCCGACCGCGACCACAACCGCATGGTCGCCACCATCGCCGGCCCCCCGGAAGCGGTGAAGGAAGCGGTCGTGCGCGCGACCGGCGTCGCGGCCGAGCGCATCGATCTGACGCAGCAGCGCGGCGTCCACCCCCGCATGGGCGCGGCGGATGTCGTGCCGTTTGTGCCTCTGAAAAACATTTCTCTTGAGCAGACCGCGGAACTCGCGCGTCTAGCAGGTGAGGAAATCTGGCGGCGCCACGGCGTTCCGGTTTTTCTGTATGAAGCAGCGGCCATGGTTTTTGAAAGGCGGCTGCTGGAAAATGTTCGCCGCGGCCAGTTTGAAGGCGCGCGGCAGGAAGCGAGACGTCCCGATATCGGCGGACCTGAGCTGCATGGCACGGCAGGCGCTTCCATCGTCGGCGCGAGAGATTTTCTCGTCGCCTTCAATCTTCTGCTTGAAACGGACGATGTCCGCACCGCTCGCGCCATCGCGAAGGAAATCCGGGCTTCCGCGGGAGGGTTTCCGTCCGTCAAAGCATTGGGCGTCGAAGTGCAGGGCCATGCGCAGGTAACGATGAATATCACGAACTACAGAGTCAGCCCTGTCGAACAGGTTTTTCAGGCAGTCAAACAACGCTCGGCCGCGCTGGGCATTGGAATCCTTCGCGGCGAGCTGATCGGGCTGGTCCCGCGAGCAGCTTTTCTTGCGGAAAGCGAGTGGCATACGACGGTTCCGGGTTTTACCCAGCAGGAACGCATTGTGGAAGAACGTCTGCAGCACCCGATGGCGTGGCCTGCGAGCATGCAGGACCTCGAATTTCAGGCTGCCGAAGGCGTAAAATAAGTGTGTGAGTTTGTGCCCGCGTGCAGGATGCGTGCAGGGCTGGCTCGCCGCCGAAAGGTTTTCATACCCAGTGAAGCAGATGCTTAAGTTTTTATTGCCGGCTGCGCTCGTTTGCGCCTGCATGCCCAACCTGCATGCCGGACAGCTTAGCGGAGACGCGCGCGCCTCCATCCCGGCCGACCTGCAGCAGGTCATCGTCATTGACTATCGCGCGATGCAGAATTCGCAGCCGGCCATGGAGTTGCGCAATCGTGTCGTTCCGCCGGAGCTGAAGAAGCTGGAAGCTTCGCTGCGCACCATTGGCCTGAACCCCGGCGAGGATGTGGACCAGCTCGCGTTTGCGGCTTTCCGCGTCAACGGTTCTGACACCATGACCCGCACAGTCGGCATTGCGAGTGGCCAGTTTGAAATGCGCACGGTGCTGGCGAACATGCGCAAGAACAAGGTCAAGCCGGAAGTGCTGCGGACGAACAAGATCTATCCGATGGGCGCGAGCGGCATGCGCATCTGCTTCCTGGACCCGACGACGTTTGTCTTTGGCCAGGACAACGCAGTGCGCGCCGCGCTCGACGCCCGGGACGGCATTACGCGCTCGCTGCTGAGCAATTCCGACGTGCTGAACCTGATGCCGAGTGTGCAGAACGATGCCGTATGGAGCGTGCTGGACGCCAAGGGAACCCAGACCATGATGAAGTCCCTGCTCAGCCAGGGACCGGGCGCCAGCCTTGCCGATTACGACACGATCAAGAAGCGCATGCAGGGCTCACGCTACGGTTTGGATTTTGACAACGGCGTGCATTTCCAGCTCGATGTCATCTCGTCGGACCGCATGTCGGCCACCACCATGTCGGCCATCCTGAACGCCGCCGTGCTGTACAAGAAAGTCAGCGGTTCGGACAGTGAAAAAGCCGCGCTGGAAGCGACCAAAGTTAATTCCGACGCGAACAACCTGCAGGTGCGCTACAGCGCCAGCGACAACCAGTTCGCCAGCCTGCTGGGTTCCAACCTGTTCACGACGGTGGTTCAGAAGTAGCAGCCAGGAGGCGGCCGAATTGTGGCCCGTCTGCTGGCTGGCCGTCCTCAGAAAAATCCAGAAAGGCATTTCGAAACCCAATATCCCACTCGCCAGAAGAGAAGTACTTCAGGACTGGCTCAAACTGCTGATGCTTCGATTCGAAGATCGTGTTCTCGGCGTGGATTTGCCGGTTGGTCTCGTTTGAGGAAAGCTCCAGTCGGCAAGGTCGCGCCCGGTTGTGGATACCTTGCTCGCGGCCACCGCAATTGTTCACGATCTGACGCTGGTTACGCGGAACGCTCTCGATGTTAGTGACACCGGCGCGCGGATAATCAATCCCTGGGAAGCCTGGCTCTACTCAGCGAGGCGCATCGCTTACATCGGCAGCCCACGCCACAGAGCCGCCCGGCGTCAGCCGAACATTCAGGCTTCCGCGCTCGCCTTCATGCAGCGACGGGCCACTCGACTGCCGCGGCTTGCCCGCCATGTCGTTATAAATCAGCCTGGCGTTGGCCGTGCCGCGGAACTGCACGCTCTGGTGATACGACGCCCCGTTCGCGAGATAGTTTGTTCCCATGCTCGCGCCGGGGTAATCGAGCTCCATCTGGTGGATATCGCCGCCGCTCACATTTGTCACCGTGATGGTTACGTAAGGCGAAGCGTGGCATCCGGAAACGAAAAACGCGCCCAGCAGCGCACCCGCGCAGAGTGTTGCGCGCCATCGGTTCACAGGGCGGGCCGGCGCTCCAGCGCGCGAGCCATGATGACAGCGCCCGGACGGTTGTCGTGCAGCTGGATCGGGAAAGAGATGATGCTCCATATCCATTCCTCGCCCCGCCTGGGCAGATTCAACAGGCCGCGGTTGGTACGGTCAATGTAGGTATCGCGGCGCAGCGCCACGCCCTCCAGAATCTCGGCCCAGTCGGGCGCCAGGTCGGGCAGGGCGTCAAACATGTTCCGGTGCACGAACCATGACCGGTCCTGGCCCAGCACCTGCGCGCAGGCCTCGTTGACGTACATCCAGTTGCCCTCTGCGTCGAGGATTTCCAGGACCACATCGTCGCCGACTGCCATCTGGATGCGCGAGTAGAAAAAGTCCCGCGCATCGACGACAACCGGCTTGCCGCGACGCTTGGCTTCAAAGTTGCGCAGCGCGGCGATCAGGTCGTCGACCGAGCTGTAGCCCTTGAGCAGATGCATGTCTTCGACGCCGCCGAAGCGCCGCTCGAGCGTCGCGGACAGGATGATGATCGGCACTTCAGGGTGTTCCTGCCGCAGACGCGCCGCGACCTCCGTGCCAAATTTGCCGGCTCCGAGGTGATAGTCGAGCACCGCGATGTCGATGGAATCGAGCATGGCAAGCGCTTCCTCGATCGAGGAAGAAGGCAGCGCCTCATAACCGTGCTGCCGGAGGATGGCCGAACGGAGAACGAGGTTCTCTTCGTGGTCGTCCAGCAGCAGGACCCGGATGGGCCGCTGCTCGTGGGCAGTGTCTGGAACTGCCTCGAGCGTGGTTTCATCTTTCATAAATTGTTATGGAATCAGATGCATATTCAGGCAAAAGGTCACCCTGGGGCCCCGTCATCCTTCTTGTTCGCCAGTAAATTCTCGACGGCAGCGGCCGCCCTGTTCCAGCGGCGCGCCAACTCCGGCAGCTTGTTATAGATAGCCACTGCTCGCAGCCAGCGTCCGTTCTCAAACGACGGTGACCCGCTGACCACCGACCCCGGCGCGACATCGCCCGGAACGCCAGCCTGGGCCGTAACGATGGCCCCGTCACCGATCGTCAGATGGCCGGAAATTCCGACCTGGCCCGCCAGGATGACGTTCCTGCCAATATGTGACGACCCGGCGAGGCCGACCTGCGAGCAGAGCAATGTATTTCTGCCGACAGTGGAACCGTGTCCGACCTGGACCAGGTTGTCAATTTTTGCGCCGGAATCAATACGCGTCTCCCCGATGCTGGCGCGATCAATGGCGGTCAAGGCCTGTACCTCAACGTCGTCGCCCAGCACGGCCACGCCGGACTGCGGAATCTTCCGCCATGCGCCGGTCTCGTCCTTGGCGAATCCGAAGCCGTCGCCGCCAATCACGACGCTGTTCTGCAGGGTGACCCGGTCGCCGATGCGGCAGCCTTCACGGACAACGGCATGCGCGTGTGCAAAGAAATCGTCACCGATTTTGGCGCCCGGGTATATGACCGCGTGCGGCAGCAGCGTCGCCCGCGCCCCAACCTGGGCCCCGTCCATGATGACGACATAGGCGCCGATGTGCGCGCCCGGGCCGACGGTTGCCGTTTCCGCAATGGCAGACGTCGCGTGGATGCCGGGCGGATACTGCGGCGCGTTGTGGAACAGGGCAATCGCCTGGGAAAACGCCAGGTAGGGGTTCTTCAACCGCAGCGTGGCGGCGGCGATGCCGGGGAAATCCGGCGTCACCAGCACCGCGGAGGCACGCGTCGTTTTGGCGGCAGCGGCGTACTTGGGATTGGCGACGAAGGTGAGGTGTCCCGGGCCGGCCTCTTCAATACCGGCAACGCCGGTAATTTCAATTGAGCCATCACCGGAAAGCTCTGCCCCAAGCTGCTCCGCAATGGCTTTCAGTTGCACGTTGGCGATTCTACTGAATGCGGCCGCTGTTCGGATTATGGGCGTCGAACAGGTCCTGCTGCGAAAGGTGGGCCTCACGCCGCCGCGGCGGCCGGATCACTGCGGTCACTTCGAGCTCAGCGACCGCGCAGCGCGGAATGAAGACACGCTGCGTGTTGGAGCGCGTATCGGGCGGAGTCAGCAGCAGGCCATCGTGTTCCAGCAGGGAAGCGTCGTTGGCTGCCAGGCCTTCCATCAGGTCTTCGTCCGTGAAGCGGACCCGGACGACCAGCCCCGCTGCCCTAGGACGGACAGTGAAGAGCCGCTTGCCGAGTTTTTCCGGGTCCGGCTGGCCCGGAACGCCGAAATCACGGACGAAGCAGGCCATCTTGACGTCGTCCAGGGGAATGCGTTGCACGGTACCGCCCGTGTCCAGGACTTCGAGCGACCCGTCGCGGACAAAACCCTTGGCCGCCATGAAGCCCGGCAGAAAGCCGAAGCTGAAGCGGCGAACAATCACGCGTTTTTGCGCCTGCGCCATTCGCGCCGATTCTCGCATGCGCACGGCTCACCGCCGCATGATTTGTGCAGGTTCCTAGCCAAATGCGTATCCGCTGTGCTACTGTATCGGTTGGCGCGAACCGTCCCCGCCCGCTAAGCCGTTGACTTGGAAGGAGTTAGTGACAGCCGCCCCGCGGCCGCTCCGCACGCATGCCTGATTACATTTACCTGCTGGAAAACCGTCTATCGTCCGATCAGCAGTCCGCCATCCGCAAGACTGTGGATGCCGCCCGCAGCCATGGCCTTACCGTCTTCCTCGCCGGCGGCGCTGTGCGCGACTTTACCAGCGGCTTTCCGGTCCGCGACCTTGATATTTCGGTTCAGGGAAACGCACTCAAGTTAAAGAAAGACCTGGAGAAATCCGGAGCAGCGGTCTACGGCACGCACGAGCCATCGCAGACGCTGTTGCTGAAGTTTCCCGGCGGCATCCGTGTTGAAGTTTCAGCGACCCGCACCGAGCGCTTTCCCAAACCGGGAAAGGCTGAATATCATCCTGCGTCCATTCTGGATGACCTGCGGCGTCGCGACTTTACCGTCAACGCCATGGCGCTGTCCCTCAACGAGGGCTCCTACGGCCTGCTGCTTGACCCCTTGAACGGGGTTGCGGACATCGAGTCCCGCACGATTCGACTGATCACCAACACGGGCTTTTACGACGATCCGTCGCGCCTGGTCCGTGCCGCCAGGCTGATTTCCCGCTACGGCTGGGCGATGGATGACCGCACGCAGCAGCGTTACGAAAATGCGAAGACTGAGGACGTCATCAGCTATATCTCCAACTACACCAAGGGCTATGAGCTGGAGGAGATTGCGCACGAGGAAGACGCACTGCGCGTCCTGAAGCACCTTGAGGCGGAAGGCTGGATGAAGGCGCTGTTCCCGGCCTGGCATGCGAGCAAAGCCGATGCCGGTCGTCTGGAGGAGTTGCGCGAGACGCTGCACGCGCTGCAGGGCCAGGGCATCAACCCGGATGCGTCCGCGGCGCACATGCAATACCTCACGGCCAAGCTGCAGCCCAAGGATATTTCGGCGCTCAAGAAGCTGCTGCCTGCGAAGGGCTTTGTCGAGGAGTGGGAATCGCTGGATAGCGACGCGAAGAAGTTCGCAACGGCGTTGACCGGGAAAGATGTCGCAACGCCTTCCGCCACGTGGAAGTTGATTACCAGCTACAGGCCGGAAGCCGTTCTCTGGCTTGCGATGACCGGCAAGGGCGCGGCCATCCAGACCAAGTTCCGCAACTTCTTCAGCGTGTGGCCGGAATCGCGGCAGCGCATCCCGTACGCCATCATGCAGGAGATGCGGATTACGCCGGAGTTGCCCGGCTATCAGGACCTGCAGCGCGAGTTGTTCTACCAGTTCATGGACAACAAGCTGAAGACCGAGGAAGAAGTGCGCAGGTTCCTGGAGCCGTACTCGCCGCCCGCGCCTCCGCCTCCGCCGAGCCTGCGGCGTCCGCGCCCGAAGAAGGCGGCGGAGTCGAAATCGCGCGCCCGCAAGGCCGCCGTTCCGGCGCAGGTCAAGCAGCACGAAGCGGCTGCCGCGCCGAACCCGGACGCAGCCGGCGGCCCTGCTACGCCAACATCTGCCGAGCGGAAGCTGGTCGACACGAAGCATCCCTCAGCCAAGATCGTTGCCGATGCAAAGTCTGCCCTGGCGGCCAAGGAAAAGACCGGTAACGCTCCGTCTGAGACTGGAAAGAAATCTCCCAAGGCCACGCCCGTCGTCGTCAAGGCGGCAAAGAAGCCGGCGGCGAAACCGCCCGCGAAGCCAGTCAAGAAAGCCGTCGCGAAGAAAGCCGCGCCTGCGAAGAAGATGGCGAAGCCGGCGGCGAAGAAGGCTGCTCCCGCGAAGAAATCTTCTGCAAAGAAAGCCGCTCCACAGAAGCCGGCCGCCAGGAAGATGGCGCCGGCGAAAAAGAAGAAGCGTTAAGTAGCCGTAAGCGTACCAGCGCGCGCGCGATGGCCGGCTGGAACGCTTCAACCCGCGGCTAGTGGAGCGGGACAGGATAGAGCGGGCTTGCGCCTTCGGCGTGGTCCAGCCGCACGATGTGCGGCGTCAGAACAATAACGAGTTCATCGGTCGTGACCGCCTTGTCCACATTTGTGGCGGGGAAGCCGGGAATGTCATTCAGGAACGGGATACCGGTCAGAGACTTCATTTCGTTCTTGCTCATGGTGCCGGCCAGCACGCTCTGTTCGCCGTCTTTCAGGCTGACCGTGGTCTTGAGTTCGCGGTTGTTCAGTATCGGGTTGCCGTTCAGCGAACTGCCTCCGAGCGAGGAAATCGTCAGCTCGAGTTGCAGGCTCATGCCGCGGTCTTTCTCGACCGTGGGCTTGGCTTTGAGCGTCAGGCCGAGGTCCTCATACTGAATGCTCGGCGGCGCGGCGGCCAGAGTGTTTGCAGAATTGACCAGGGCAGAGTAGCCCGGAATGTTCGCGCCTGCGAGCGGACTGACGGTTGCGGCCGCGCTGAAGGACGACGTGATGATGGGATAGCGCGATCCGTCGCGGAACGTCGCCTGCTCCTGGTTGCCGACGCGCATCTGGATCTTGTCTACCTGGCGGACTTCGCTCGAATTCAGGCTGAAGTTTCCGGTGGCGCCTGATGTCGTGGCCGCCGTCGCCGTCAGGCCGCCGCCAAAGACGACGAATCCTTCGTTGAACGGCGGGGTATTCAGCACGCCGGCAGCGACCAGGGCCGCGAGGATCGCAAGCGGATTGTCTGCCGGCACGGCCCCGCTGGCGATCAGCTGTTGAATTTCCGCTGCATACTGCGAGAACAGCGAAGCTTCAAGAGAGGGAATGTTGTAGAGGGAGACCTGCGACGGAAGCTGCGCGCCAACGTCGTTCTCATGATGTGTCTGCACTTCGAAGACGGTCATGGTGAGCAGCACCTGCGAATTGCCTTTCCACAAGTCGGCCAGCAGGCTGTTTGCCAGTTCGAGCGTATGTTGCGGCGCGCGAATCTCGAGCCGGTCGGAGTTTGCCAGGTTCGCAACCTGCGTGACCTGGAGAATATTACGCAGGATGTTCTGCGTGTCCTGCATTTCATTGTTGGTCAGGCCGGGCAGGTAGACCGTTTCCACGAACTCGCGCTCAAACTTTGCGCGGTTTTCCTTGGTGTCGTGCGCGACCAGCACGCGATGCGGATCGAGCGGTACGTAAAAGCTGTCCGCGAGCATCATGACAATCTTTGCGGCGTGCGCGAAGTCGAGCGGCTCAGTCTCCGCGCGGGTGGCCAGCGTCGGCACGGACTGGTCCACGGTCGCGGTAATGCCGAACTGGCGGAAGACCTGGATGACAAGGTCGCGCTGGCTGCCCCGGTAGTGGATCTCCTGCTTGCCGGGCTTCGGGGCGAGCGTTATCAGGCCGCTTTCGATGCGCAGCTTTGACGCATCGTGGGCGACGGGAAGCGAGTTCTGGCTGAACGTGGACTGCACCTCGGCCTCCTGCTGCACGAGCGAGTTTGCAGGATCTATCCGTTCGGCCACCGCGAGGTCGCGCGACGCGGCCTCGCGATCGCCACCATTGCGCGCGGCGGCAGCGTCTTCCAGCAGCTTGCGAATGGCGGCGGCGCGGACCTCGGCATGGAGCTTGATATAGCTGAGGTTCGATGGTTCCAGCCGCTCCGCTGCCGCGAGCTCGCCTTCCGCGGCGACGAGGTCGCCCTTCTTCATCAACCGCTCGCCTTCGTGGAAAGCGTGCTCTGCCTCCCGCTGGTCGTGCCTGGAGACCATCGTGGCAGGCTGCATGACGGGATTCGCCGGGACCGGCGAGGCGTTCGATGTTTCAGAAGCGGGCGCCTGCTGCGGCAAAGCCGAGACAGGGGAAGGCGCAGATGCGTCAGGGGCGGGAGCGGTTTGAGCGCACGCCAGCGAGCATCCGGCAATGCCGAACACAAGAAGAGCCATTGGCCGCAGACACCACGGCCGCCTGGAAATGGAAAACATCCGCTTTATAGACGCGGCAGAACTCAGGAACGCGCGATTCTTCCGAACCCCGGCGCTTCCTGCGGGCGGGCGCTAGCCGCCGGCCGCTTCAGTCCCATTTTAATCTGAACCGGATCGAGTTCGAGCTCGGTGATGGTCCGGCTGAGAGTGTTGCGGTGCATGCCGAGCTCGCGCGCGGCCTTGCACTGGTTGCCCTTGTGGTTCGCCATAACTTCCAGAATGTATCGCTTCTTGAACTCGCGAACAGCCGTTGCGTAGTCCACACCGCTGGAATGCATCTGCGTCACAAGCGCTTCCAATTCTCGCCTCACCTTGCTCTCCCCCACGCTATCGAATTCGTATTGTCTCAATTCACTGCCAACCTTGCACGCCCAGGTGCAAAAACTGTGTGCCGCTGCGGACCCGCTGCGCCAGTTGCGCAGGCATGGCTGCTGCCAGCCTGTGGGCGGCGTTGATTCCTGCGGGCGCCAGCCGCGAGTGCCGCACCCAGTCGCTGTTGGGAAAAAACAGCGCAATGATCAGGAACCCGAATGCCACGAACAGGATGCCCCGCACCAGGCCGAATAAAGCTCCGCCGAGCCTGTCCAGCCAGCCCAGGCCGATGGTCCGTACGCCCCCGGCGAGCACGCGCGCCGCCAAGTGAGCGATGAGCATAGTCGCCAGAAGCACAACTAGGAAAGAAAAAATTTCGGCGAGGTAATACGCGTGAGTAACTCGCAGGCAGAACGGCGTCAACAAGGGAGAAAAGCGGCAGGCGAGAATCCATCCTGCGACCCATCCGGCCAGCGCAAACACCTCGCGTAACAGGCCGTGCCGCAACCCTTGCGCCACGCTGATTCCAAGTACCAGCAGCAACAGCCAGTCGAGCGCGGTCATTCATGCCAGCTCCTTGCCGGTCAGCAAGCGAAATGCTTCCAGGTATTTTTCGCGGGTCTTCTGGATAACGTCGTCCGGCAGACCTGGAGCGGGCGCCTGCTTGTTCCACTGGATCTGCTCGAGATAGTCGCGCACGAACTGCTTGTCAAACGACGGCTGGCCGTGACCGGGCTCATAGCCGGCCCGCGGCCAGAACCGCGAAGAGTCCGGGGTGAGAACTTCATCCGCGAGGATGATGCCTTTCGAGGTCGTGCCGAATTCGAATTTTGTGTCGGCAAGAATCAGCCCTCTGGATTCGGCATGTTTCGCGGCCTTGCTGTAGATAGCGATGCTGAGTTCGCGCAGCCTGTTCGACTTTTCCGCGCCGACGCGTGCCGTCATGTCTTCAAACGAAATGTTGATGTCATGCTCGCCGTCGGCGGACTTGGTCGCCGGCGTAAAGATTGGCTCCGGAAGCTGCGAGCTTTCCTTCAAACCACTCGGCAGCGCGATGCCGCAGACGGCGCCGGTTTTCTGGTAATCCTTCCAGCCGCTGCCGGAAAGGTAGCCGCGCACGACGCACTCGACAGGGAACATCTGCGCTTTCGCGACCAGCATGGAACGGCCGCGCAGCTGATCGCGGTATGGCGCGAGCTCCGCCGGGTAGGCGTCTACGTCAGCAGTGATCAGGTGGTTCGGAACGATGTCATGCAGCAGGTCGAACCAGAACAGTGAAAGCTGCGTGAGCACGCGGCCCTTGTCGGGAATGCCGGAGCCGAGTACGTGGTCGAACGCGGAGATGCGGTCGGTCGCGACAAACAGCAGATGCTCGCCGACGTTGTAGAGGTCGCGGACCTTGCCGCGCGCATACAGCGTCAGCGTCGGGAAGTCGGTGTGGAGAAGAGTGTCTGGCAAGGGTCTGCGCGGTTCCTGAGACGAAGTGAAGATTGATTTTTGTTCGGCTGCCGGGCTTTGTCAACGCGGCACGCTACGGCGTCGTATTCAAAAAAAGTCAGCGGACAGATGCAGAAGGTAGCGGTTGATGCAAGAGTCAGCGGACTACTTCGAGCGGGCCCTGCGCCAGCGCACCAGCACCCACGCCAGATAGCCAAGCTGCCCGGCCCACGTCACGACATAGGCCAGCACGAGATGGCGGTGCGCCATGGGCGATTCAAGTTCAAGCAGGGTCATCGCGTGTTCTCCTCGTCGGCGGCAAGGCTGGCTTCGAGCACGGCCAGCGCGCGCGCCTGCTCGCGGGTGTGTTCTTCGCGAAGGCTGCGGTAGCGAAGCATCATCAGCATCAACCCCCAGGCCAGCCACGCGCCAAGGTTCCACAACACCGCGACCCACATGCGCGGGTCAAGGCCGGAATCCGGACCGCCGCCAATGACAGGCGAAGGATGCTGTGTGCGCCACCAGCGAATCGACATGTAGACAATCGGTACGTCGAGGTAGCCGAAGATGGCGACAACCGCGGCAAGCACCTGTGTCTGCCCGGTCAGCGCAAAGCGCCGCACCATCAGGTAGCTGAGATAGATAAGGAAAAGCACAAGCGTCGAGGTCAGGCGCGCGTCCCACGTCCACCAGATTCCCCACACCGGCCGCGCCCAAAGCATGCCCTGGGCAAGAACGGTGCCGCAGAACAGCGTTCCGATTTCCGCGTTCGCCAGCGCGAAGGCGTCGCACGCCTGCGCGGCGATCGGGTTCCGTGTACGCTGCACCAGGAACGCAATGGAGGCCGCGAAGCTGAAGAACAGGAACAGGAACATCAGGTTCGCGAACGCGAAGTGGTAATAGAAGATGCGCTGGATGTTGCCCATCGTCGCTTCCGTCGGGGCGATGTAGATCGCCTGCACAAAGCTGTAGGTCAGCAGCGCGACGGTAAGCGGAATCCAGACGTACAGCAGCTTTTTCATGAGCGGCACTCCTGATTGTAGTGAGCGTGGCCGAAGCGAACAATCGAACTTCCGGCTGAGCCCGAGTACACTCAGGAGCGGCATGTGGGCAGGCATCCGGTTCTTATGGTCAGCCACGCGCGGGCATCGCTTCGCGCCGTGGGAGAGCCCGTACCTGCGCTGGCGTCTCGAAACCTATTCGGGCTTGCATGCGGAAGACATCACCCTGCGCGATTTCGCGCAGTTCAGCTGGAGCGAGCGGAAGCAGATTTTCCGCTTCCTGCGCTGGGCCAAGGAACTCCAGAAGTCCCAGCCCGTGTTTCACGAGAGCGATTCGCACGAAGCCGCGGAGTAATTTTTCCGCGCGGCCGGAATTCTGCATCCATACAGAGGCCTGTGGCCAAACGAAGCGCAAAGAAGCTCGCCGATCCGACTCGCATCCAGCCGTTCGACCCGAAGACCGGCCTGTTGCAGGTCGTGGTCGAGACGCCAAAGGGAAGCCGCAACAAGTTTGCCTTCGATCCGAAGCGCGAAGTTTTTACTCTGAAAGCAGTCTTGCCTGCCGGCATGGTTTTCCCGTACGAGTTCGGCTTTGTGCCGCGCACCAGGGCCGAAGACGGCGACGGAACGGACGTTCTGCTGCTGATGGATGAGCCGGCGTTTCCGGGGCTGGTTGTACCAGCGCGGCTGGTAGGCGTCATCCAGGGCGAGCAGATTGACGGCAAGAAGCGCATTCGCAACGACCGCCTGGTTGCAGCGGCGGTGGCGAACCATCAGTACAAGAACATCCATCGCATGAGCGACCTGCCGAAGCACTTCGTGGACGAGCTCGAGGAGTTCTTCGTCAATTATCACAAGATGGAGGGCAAGCAGTACAAGCTTCTGGGCGTAAAGGGCGCGGAAGTGGCTCTGAAGGCGATTAAGAAGACTCGGATCTAGGCGGCCGGCTGCGCCGCTCCTGGTATTTCGCGGTGTCACGCTTCGCTTCGCTCAGAATGACGCAAAGAGAATTCCATGGCCGAGAAGTGCCCCGGAATCGGGTCAAAACGCCCCATCGCATGCTATGATGAATCAGACACTTAGAGTGGACTGAACTGTTAGAGAGGTATGCAGCATCGTGCTGGCAACTGAGAAGAAATCGGAAATTATTGGCAAGTACCGGATTCACGAATCCGATACCGGCAGCCCGGAAGTGCAGATTGCGGTCCTGAGCGAACGCATCGGCGAGCTGACCGAGCATTTCAAGACCCACAAAAAGGACTTCGCCTCGCGCCGTGGCCTGCTGATGATGGTCAGCAAGCGCCGCCGCCTTCTGGACTACCTGAAGGTGAACGACGGCGACCGTTACCGCGAAGTCATCGGCAAGCTGGGCATCCGCAAGTAACCGCTCGCTCTCCGCGCCAAGGTGGAGACAAAAGGAGCGGCGCAGTTCGGCGGGATGGGTGCTTTTGCACCGTCCCGCAGACCCGGGCGCACCCGCCCAAATCTGAATTCCTCGCTCCCGAAATTCTTCTCCACGGCGCTCGCGCATGTCGCGACGGCGGGCCACCGTCTCTTTAGAAGAAAACGAGGAAAACAGAATGAAGCAGGACGTGACCGTCGAACTACACGGCGGCAAACGCATCACCTTTGAGACTGGCCGCATGGCCAAGCAGGCCTCCGGCTCCTGCGTCGCTTCCAGCGGCGAAACCATGGTGCTCGGCTCCGCCGTCGCCTCTCCCGACCCAAAAGAGGGAATTGATTTCTTCCCGCTGACGGTCGAGTACCGCGAATACACCTACGCGGGCGGCCGAATCCCCGGCGGCTTCATCAAGCGCGAAGGCCGCCCTTCCGAAAAGGAAATCCTGACGGCGCGCCAGATTGACCGCCCCATCCGCCCGCTGTTCCCCGAGACATTCCGCAACGAGACGCAAGTCGTCGGCTGGGTACTTTCCGCCGACAAGGAAAACGATCCAGACGTTATCGCGATGAATGCGGCGAGCTGCGCGCTCGCGCTGTCCGACATCCCGTTCAACGGCCCGATTGGCGCCGTGCGCGTCGGCCAGGTCAACGGCGAGTTCGTCATCAATCCCGACGTACTCCGAACGCAAGGAATCGAAGATCAACATCACGGTCGCCGGCTTGAAAGACGGCATCGTGATGGTGGAGTCCGGCGCGCAGGAAGTCTCGGAAGACCTCGTCGCCGATGCCATCGAGTTCGGTCATGGCGAGATAAAGAAAATCGTCGCCGCCATTGAAGAGCTGGTGTCGAAGAGCGGCAAGCAGAAGCGCGCCGTCCTGATGCCGGAAAACGACGAGGCCTATTACAACGAGCTCAAGTCACGCATCGGCGACCGCCTGGCGGACGCGCTTGACACGCAGAAGCATCCGAAGACGGAGAGCTATGCGCTGGTCAAGGAGATCAAGGATGAGCTGAAGGCAAGCCTTCCCGCCGATGATCCGGCTGCCGCGAAAAAGCTTTCGAAGTACTACGAGCTGCTGCGCGAAAACATCTTCCGCGCAGCAGGTCACCAAGGACCGCGTCCGTCCCGACCGCCGCGCGTTCGACCAGATCCGCAACATCACGATCGAAGTCGGCGTGCTGCCGCGCGTCCACGGCTCTGCGCTGTTTACCCGCGGCGAGACGCAGGCGCTGGTTTCCGCGACCCTCGGCACCACGGATGACGCGCAGCGCGTTGAAAGCTACGAAGGCGAGCAGAAGAGGCGCTTCATGCTGCATTACAACTTCCCGCCGTTCTCGGTGGGTGAAGTTGGCCGCATGGGCGGCGTCGGCCGCCGCGAAATCGGCCACGGCGCACTGGCCGGACCGCGCGATGGAAGCGGTGCTGCCGAACGAAGAGCAGTCGCCGTACACGCTGCGCATCGTCTCCGACATTCTGGAGTCGAACGGCTCTTCCTCGATGGCCTCGATCTGCGGCGCAGTCGCTGGCGTTGATGCAGGCGGGCATTCCGCTCAAGTCAAACGTCGCCGGCGTTGCCATGGGCCTCGTCAAGGAAGGCGATGACTACGCCATCCTGACCGACATCGCCGGAGCAGAAGACCATTACGGCGACATGGACTTCAAGGTCGCCGGCACGCGCAACGGCATCACCGCCCTGCAGATGGACATCAAGATCACCGGCATCACCAGCCAGATCATGCGCGAGGCGCTGGAGCAGGCCCGCCGCGGAAGGCTGTTCATCCTCGACAAGATGGATGAGGTCATCGCGACGCCGAGCGAGAAGAAGAGCGAATACGCTCCCCGCATCGAGACGCTGCAGATTCCGACCGACAAGATTCGCGACCTCATCGGGCCGGGCGGCAAGACGATCCGCGGCATCATTGAAGCAGACCGGCGTCAAGATTGATGTTGAAGATTCCGGCCGCGTCAACGTTGCGTCGTCTGACGCTGACGGTTTGAGCCGCGCGCTGCAGATGATCAGCGACCTGACCGCAGTGCCGGAAGTCGGCAAGACGTATCTCGGCAAGGTCGTTCGCCTCGCGGAGTTCGGCGCGTTTGTCGAAATCTTCCCCGGCACAGACGGCCTGCTGCATATCTCCGAAGTTGCCGAGCACCGCGTCAAGGACGTCAAGGACGAGCTCGAAGAGGGCGACCAGATCATGGTGAAGGTCTTGTCCATGGAAGGCAACCGCATCAAGCTGTCGCGCAAGGCCGTCATCAAGGAGCAGCGGGCCAAGATGGGCCTGCCCGCGAGTGAAGGCGCCGAGCAGTCCGGCGGCGAAGAAGAAGGCCGTGGCCGCGGCGACCGTCGCGAGCGTGGTGAACGCAGCGAACGGCCGCAACGCGAAGAGCGTCCGCAGCGGCCTGCCGAGCCTGCCCCGCAGGAGGCGACCGGCGACACCATCACGGTCGGCGACGATGACTTCGAAGAGGACTTCGAGGACGGCGACGATGAGGGCGATTTCGAGGAAGCAGAGGGCGGGGAAGAGACCGCCGGCACCACCGCACCAGTTGCCGCGGGCAATGGTCAGCCGCAGCAGCCGGGTGGTGGCAACAAGCGCCGCCGCCGGCGCGGAGGCAGAGGCCGCCGTCCAGGCGGGAACGGCGGAAACCGCTAATCCACTTTGAGGGGCTGCAAACGCAGCCCCTCAGCTTTTGTGCCGCAGTTCCCGCGCCTGCCATCTAAAAGCGCAGGAGGAAAAATGCAGAAGCGGAAACTCGGCGGAAGCCTCGAAGTATCAGCGATCGGCCTCGGATGTATGGGCATGAGCTTTTCCTACGGCGAAGCCAAAGACAAGCAGGAGATGATCACGCTGCTCCGCGCGGCGGTGGACCGCGGCATCACTTTCTTTGATACCGCGGAAGTCTACGGCCCGTGGACCAATGAAGAGCTGGTCGGCGAGGGCCTGCAGCCGGTGCGCGACAACGTTGTTATCGCGACAAAGTTCGGCTTCAACACGGTAGCCGGTGGCAAGCCTGGCGGCCAGACCCTGAACAGCAGGCCGGAACACATCAGGAAAGTCACAGATGAATCGCTGAAGCGGCTCCGCACGGACCGGATCGATCTCCTCTATCAGCACCGTGTCGATCCCGACGTGCCGATTGAGGATGTTGCCGGCGCCGTAAAGGACCTTATCGAGCAGGGCAAGGTCAAACACTTCGGCCTGTCGGAAGCCGGCGCGCAGACCATACGCCGCGCGCATGCCGTGCAGCCGGTCACCGCGCTGCAAAGTGAGTACTCGCTGTGGTGGCGCAAACCGGAGCAGGAAATCATTCCGCTGCTGGGGGAACTCGGCATCGGCCTGGTGCCGTACAGTCCGCTCGGCAAGGGGTTCCTGACCGGAAAGATTGACGAGAACTCTGAATTCGCGAGCAATGATTTCCGCAGCACGCTGCCGCGCTTCAAGCCGGACGCGCTCAAGAAGAACCAGGCCTTCGTAGACCTGCTGGACGAGATCGCGAAGAAGAAGCACGCGACACCTGCGCAAATCGCTCTGGCCTGGCTGCTCGCGCAGAAGCCGTGGATTGTGCCGATTCCGGGAACGACCAAGCTGCATCGGCTGGAAGAAAACATCGGCGCCGAGAAAGTCGAACTCAGCGGCGAAGAACTCACGCAGCTCACGGAAGGCTCCGCAAGCATCAAGCCGGAAGGCGGGCGGTATCCGGAGCATCTTGAGAAGATGACCGGCCGCTAGTTTCCCGCAGTGCACCGTCGAAACTAAATGTGTCCATTGCCGGGCCGGAGCAGATCGTGGCCCGACAATAGACACAGATGAACCGCAAGCAGCTCGCCGCATTCCTGATTGTCGCCGTCATCTGGGGAAGCACCTGGGCGGCGATTCGCATGGCGGTTGACCAGCTTCCGCCGATGCGCGTCGCGGCGATCCGCTTCCTCATCGCCGGCCTGCTGATGCTCGGCATCGCGCGTCTGCGGCGGATGCGCCTTCCGCGCGGCCGGGAGCTGCGCGCCGTGCTGCTGATTGGCGCGGGAATGATTGGCATCCAGTACGCGCTCGTATTCTCGGCCGACCGCTACATCTCTTCCGGCGTGACCGCGATCCTCTATGCGATGTTGCCGGTCGTCGTCGGCATCCTGACGCCGCGCATCATCGGTGGGAACGTGCCACGGTCCGCGTTCTCTGCGATGCTGGTTGCGGTCGGCGGCCTGGCCGCGATTCTGGGTGGAATTCTTTCGACCTCCGCGTCGCAGCTCATTCCCGCCATCACGATGCTGGCTGCGGTCATCATTGCCGCGATTGGGTCGCTCTACGTCCGGCGTGAGCTGCGAGACCTGCCCGCATTCGTAACCGCGGGTATGCAATTTGCCGTAGGCGGCGCGGTGCTAGCCGTCCTGAGCGCGACACTCGAGCGCCACATGCCGTCCGTCTGGGTGCGGCAGGAAGTGATCGCGCTGCTGTTCCTGATTTTTGTCGGCAGCATGCTCGCGTTCACGCTCTACTACTGGCTGCTGACAGAAGTGCAGCCCTTCCGCGTGGCGACCATTCAATATGTTGTGCCGCTGATTGCGGTCGTCGAGGGCGCGGTATTGCTGCACGAACGCATTCCGCTCATTTCGCTCATCGGAGGCGCGGCGGTTCTTGCATCGACGTGGCTCATCTTGCGCGTGCCGGAGAACGATGACAGTTACCTGAGTGTCGCCGCGGGTAACTTGCCCGACGGCAGTGCAGAAACCATCGCGCAGCCTGACGAAAATCAATGGTGACTTGCCGCTTTTTTCGGTTTTCTTAGGATTTTCCAGACCACCTATTCTGTCGCTTCCGAAGAGTGAGCGCGACGCTATATATCGTGATTGAGGGCGAAGATCCCGGCTTCGATACCTTCGTCAATGGCCGCCTGCTGGCACAGGCGGAAGATACGCTGTCGCGGCTGGCGGAGCGGCTGGGAGTGAGGCCGTTGCTGGATTTCTTCTCCGCGGACGCGGACTCCATGGCGCTGCTGCAGCAGGAAGGCTTCGAGTTTCCCATCGATCGCGACCGCCTGCTGCCCACGCAATGGTTCTCGCCGGAAGAAGGTTTGGAAACAGTGTCGGCGTTGCACGCATACCTGGCGATGGACCCGGAATACCTCGGCGTTGAAACCGGCGAAGCGCAGGCTGAGCTGGACGAGTATCGCGTCGTGCTGGAGAAAGCGGCTGCGCGCAGGCTGCGGTGGCATCTCGCGGTGAGCTGGCGATGACGGCTACACTAGTCCGTCATGCCGACTGCGCTTGAATTTGCCCGCCAGAATTCCGACCGCTTCCTGAATGAGCTGAAAGACCTGCTCCGCATCCCTTCTGTCTCCACGCTGCCTGAACATGCGAAAGACGTCCGCCACTGCGCGGAAGTGCTTGCCGGCGGAACTCGAACGCATCGGCATGGAACATGTGGAGATCATTGAAACGGCAGGCCATCCACTGGTCTATGCCGATTGGCTGCATGCCGGAGGCAAGCCCGACGGCGCTCTGTTACGGACACTACGACGTGCAGCCGCCGGACCCGCTGGAGGAGTGGAATCGCCGCCGTTCGAGCCGGCTGAGCGCGAACGGCAACATTTATGCGCGCGGCGCAGTGGACGACAAGGGCCAGATGTACATGCATGTCAAGGCGCTGGAATCGCTGTTCGCCGCGGCATGGCGGCAAGCTGCCGCTGAATGTGCGCGTCATTCTCGAAGGCGAAGAAGAGGTCGGCGGCGAGGGCATCGCGGAGTTCGTGCGCGAGCACGGCGACCGGCTGAAGGCTGACTTCGCGCTGGTTTCCGACACGGAGATGTTCGCGCCCGAACTGCCGACGCTGTGCGTCGGGCTGCGCGGCATGATCTACACGGAAATGGAAGTGCGCGGCGCGAAGACTGACTTGCACTCCGGGATGTATGGCGGCGCGGCGCCGAATCCGTTCGTCGCGCTGGCGCAGATCATCGCGCAGCTGAAAGACGCAGACGGCCGCATCCTGATTCCCGGCTTCTACGACAAGGTAAAGCAGCCGACCGCCGCGGAGCTGGACGCGTGGAAGCGTCTGCCTTTCAGCGAAGAACATTTCGCGAGGCAGAAGTTGGCTCGCAGCGAGCTGACCGGCGAGCCAGGATATTCCGTGCTGGAACGGCTGTGGGCGCGGCCGACTCTGGAAGTTCACGGCATGCCCGGCGGCTTTATTGGCGAGGGCGCGAAGACCGTGATTCCGGCAAAGGCGAAGGCCAAGATTTCCATGCGGCTGGTGCCCGACATGACCACCCAGGAAGCGTTCGCCCAGTTCAAGAAATATGTCGAAGTCGCTCGCGCCGAAGGGCGTGACGCTGGACGTTAGGCTGATCCATTCCGGCGACCCGATCGTGATCGGCACCGACAATCCGTACATTCGCGCCGCCGTCGCTGCGTTGAACAAGACTGGGGCAAGCAGGCGGTATTCATTCGCGGCGGCGGATCCATCCCAATCGTCGGCGACTTCGAGCGCGAGTTGAAAATTCCGAGCGTGCTGATGGGATTCGGTTTGCCGGACGACAATCTCCATGCCCCAAACGAGAAGTTCCACATCCCGAATTTCCATCGCGGAATTGCGAGCATCATCACGCTGTTTGAGGACCTCGGCGCGGCGTGATTGCACTCGTTTCGGGCTTCGAGCTGCGTCGGCGATGCGACTGTAGTCTGCGACATTTCCGGCGAAGAGCTGGTCGTTCGCTGCTTCTCAATTAACGCGATTTTCCTGAGAAATCCGCCTTGCAATCCGGCGGCTCCGGGTTACTCTTGGGCATGATCGGCTACGTTTTCGCCGGCGGACGCAGTTCCCGGATGGGGCGCGACAAGTCATCGCTGACCCTGGGCGGCCGTTCGCTGCTGGACATCGCCGTATCGCGGCTTGCGCCGCTCTGCGAAGACGTGCGCATCTGCGACAACGCCTGCATTGCCGACGTTCAGCCCGGCGAAGGGCCGCTGTCCGCGCTGGCCGCGGCGCTGGCGGATGCCGCCGCTTCCGGCGATGACGAAATTGCCCTGGTGAGCAGCGTGGACATCCCGTTTGTTCCGCAGGCGCTGTTGAAAGAAGTTGCCGAGCGGGCCCGCAAGGCGACGTCGCTGGCCGTGATTCCGGTTGCCGGCGGCCAACAGCAGCCGCTTTGCGCGGCGTACCGGGCCTCGCTGGCCGGCCCCGTCCGAAAGGCATTTGATCTTGGAGAGCGACGCGTTCTGGCCGCGGTGCGCTTGTGTTGCGCCAAGGCCGGCCCGGGCGCACTCGATGAGTTCACGCCGCAATCGCTGCCGCCGCAGCAGGCCGAGGCCGCGTTCATGAACCTGAACACGCCGGAGGAATTCGCGGAAGCAGAGCGCCGCTGGACCGCAAAGTAACGCGAGAGAGCGTGCCCACGTTTCGCCGCGTCTCCGGTATCCTTGAGCACAATGCCTGAAGAGGTAAAACCGTACATCGCCTTCGACCACGTCTCGAAGTCCTTTGGCTCGCTTGACGTGCTGGACGATGTAAGTTTCTTCGTCAACCCCGGCGAGACGCTCTGCATCCTCGGCCGCTCGGGCGTAGGGAAGTCGGTTTCGCTCGGCTGCATCATGGGGTTTCTCAAGCCGGATTCCGGCACGATTACTGTTGCCGAAGAGGACATCACCGGCTACACCGAAGCGGAGATGCAGAAGGTCCGCCGCAAGGTGACGATGGTGTTTCAAAGCGGCGCGCTGTTTGACTCCCTTTCGGTCGGCGAGAATGTTGCGTTTCCGCTGCGCGAGCGGCGCGACCTGATAGAAGACCAGGTGCAGCAGGTCGTGAACGGATTGCTGGATATGGTCGGACTGGCCGGCATGTCGCCGTTATGCCGTCGGACCTTTCAACCGGGATGAAGCGCTCGGTCGCCATCGCGCGGTCGCTGGCGGCGCAGCCGGAAGCCATTCTTTACGACGAGCCGACAACCATGGTGGACCCGCTGATGGCGAGCTCGGCTGGGCGACCTTATCCAGAAGCTGAAGCTGCAGCTCCGGCTGACCAGCATCGTGGTGACGCACGACATGCGGTTTGCGGAAAAACTGGCGGACCGGGTGGTCTTTCTGCACCAGGCGAAGGCACATTTTTTTGGGACGATGGAGGAAATGCAGGCCAGCCAGGACGAGATTCTGCGGCAATTCCTGGACCTGGACCAGCTCAACCTGCCGGGAGTGAGCCCGCACGAGGCTGCGGGACGCCCCGCCTTGGGGGCCTAAGCCACACATCTGGTCTTTTGGCAACGTATCCGCATCGACATTACCAAAGGCTATCGACCCGGCCTTCCACTATTGAAAAAGGCGCTTCATTGCTCGAAGATAGAAGAAGTTGAAAGAAGCGCCATCGTGGGTCCTGGACCCGCTAGTCCACGCAATTCGGACTCCTTTCGAGTTCTGCCAACCACTTGGGAGATGTGACGCAAGATGGCCACTGGCCGGCTCATCAATACGAGTCCCTTTCCGGAGTCCCTGTTAACCGCACAGGGTCATCGGGCAGTCGCAGCACGGGGACAAGCGCAGCGCCGCTCCGGCGTGATTACTCTGCTCTGGATTCTTGCCGATATTCTGTGCGTTGCCATTGCGGCGGCCGCAGCCCTGGGAATCCGCACTCGCGTTTTTGAACACCGTCCCGGCACCCCCATAGACTTCATCGGCGCGCCGGCCCGTTTCGGGACACTTCTGGCGCTCGCCGGCTTCGCATCTAGTGCTGATCATCGTCAGCAAGGCGCAGGGTCTGTATGGACCGCTGACCCGCTGTAGCGGACTGCACGAGCAGCGGCTGAATTTCCAGGCTGTACTGACCGCCGGACTGATGCTGGCCGGCGTTCTGTATGTCGTTCGTCTGGAACTGATTCCCCGCGGGCTGATTCTGCTCACGATCGCCCTGACCTGGGTGCTCTTATCGGCCAGGCGAGGCTGGTGGCGGTACATCGTTTACCAGCGTCACGAACGCGGCATCGAGATGCGCAACATTCTCATCGTCGGCACCGGGGACGTCAGCCGCAGCCTGCGCAGCCATCTGGAAACCATTCGCCACCTGGGGTTCAATTTCAAGGGATTCGTGCAATTTTCTCCCAGCGACCGTGATGCGCCTGCGGGGGAAATTCTCGGCGGCGTACACGAGCTGCTGTCCCTGGTGCGCACGCATTTTATTGACGAGATATTTGTTGCCACGCCATGCGAGCGGGGCACGGTGAAGAACATCGTGTCGGAGGCGATGGAGGCAAAAATCGACGTCCGCGTCGTGCCTGATCTCTACGACGGCCTGGCCTGGGGCGCTCCGGTGGAATATCTGGGCCAGTTTCCGACAATTCCGCTGCATCGCCGCGACCTTCCGATCGCGGAGCAGTTTGCCAAGCGCGTGATGGACATTGCAGTGGCCGGGGCAGGACTGTTCTTTCTGGCGCCCGTTCTGCTCGTCGTCGGCCTTCTCGTCAAGATGGATTCGCCCGGCCCGATGTTCTATTCGGCCGAACGCATCGGCAAGAAAGGGCGCAAGTTCCGCTGCGTCAAGTTCCGCACCATGGTTGTGAATGCCGATGCGCAGTTGCAGGACCTGTCCCACTTGAATGAGCGGGAAGGCATTCTGTTCAAGATCAAGGACGATCCGCGCATCACCCGGCTGGGCCGCACTCTGCGGCGTTACTCTCTGGATGAGCTGCCGCAGCTGTGGAACGTACTGCGCGGGGAAATGAGTCTCGTCGGGCCCCGTCCGCCGATTGCGAGCGAAGTCAGCCAGTATGAGCTGATTCACCTGCGCCGCCTTGCCGTTTCTCCCGGCATCACGGGACTGTGGCAGGTGGAGGCGCGGCAGGACCCGTCGTTTGACAGCTATATCTCGTTCGATACGGCCTACGTCGAGAACTGGAGCCTTTTCCTGGACTTCAAGATTCTCATCCGCACCATCGGCGTCGTTCTGGCCGGGACCGGCACCTAACCCGATACACTGGAAGGGTGAAGCTGGCCCTGGCCCAGATGAACCCCACTGTCGGGGATTTCGCGGGCAATCA
Organism: uncultured Acidobacteriaceae bacterium; assembly: GCA_963848685.1. GTDB lineage: Bacteria > Acidobacteriota > Terriglobia > Terriglobales > Acidobacteriaceae > CAWKED01. The sequence goes on from CAWKED010000002.1 coordinate 478,147, forward strand.
ACAGAAAATCCTCGCCATGGCGCGGCAGGCCGCGGCCCTGGACGCCGAACTCGTCGCATTTCCTGAGCTGGCGATCTGCGGCTATCCGCCTGCTGATCTGCTGGAAAAAGACGCGTTCCTCCGTCGCTGCAGGGAATCGCTGGAACAGATCGCGGTCGCACTTCCGGACATTGCAATCCTTGCTGGTTACGCGGCCGCATCCCCCGGCGCCGGCAAGCGTGTCGCCAACGCCGCAGCGCTGCTGCATGGTGGCGAAATCATCTTCGAGCAGCACAAAATGCTGCTGCCCTACTACGACGTCTTCGACGAGCAGCGCTATTTCGAGCCGGCGGAAAGCCAGCGGGTGTTCGAGTTCCATGGCCGAAGGCTGGCCATAACGATCTGCGAGGACGCGTGGAACGACAAAGGCTTCTGGCCGCGCCCGCTGTATGAGACCGATCCGGTAGACGCGCTGCTGCAGCAGGGTGCGGACATCGTGCTGAACATATCAGCGTCGCCCTTCTGGGCGGGCAAGCCGGAACTGCGCCGCGAAATGCTGGCGGCCATCGCCCGCAGGCACGGCGTGCCGGTCGCGATGGTGAACCAGGTGGGCGGCGACGATTCGCTGGTGTTCGACGGCCACTCGCTGGTGTTTGGCGCGGATGGCGCAGTCCTGGCCGAAGGCCGCGGCTTTGCGGAAGACATCGTCTGCGTCGACTTGCCCGCTATGCGCGGCCATGCTCCCCGCAAGCCGTCCGGGGAGGCGATTTCACGGCACGGCGCACAGATGGACCGGCCGCATGTGCCGCGCGGTCGCCCGGCCGACAGCGTCATCCCCAGCATCGCGGAAGCGCTGGTCCTGGGCACCCGCGACTACGTCAAGAAATGCGGGTTCCGGCAGGCGATTGTCGGATTGAGCGGCGGCCTGGATTCCGCGCTGGTGGCTACGATTGCCGCCGACGCGCTTGGCCCGGAAAATGTGCTCGGCATCCTGATGCCCAGCCAGTATTCGTCACCGGGATCCATTTCTGATGCGGAAGCAGCGGCAAAAAATCTCGGCATTCGATCGCACCGGATCGGGATCGAAGGCACATACCGGGAATTTGAAGCGGCGCTGGCCCCGGCGTTTGAAGGCCGCGCTCATGACATCACCGAGGAAAATCTGCAGTCGCGCATTCGCGGCACATTACTGATGGCGCTGAGCAACAAGTTCGGAGCGCTGGTCCTGACAACAGGAAACAAGTCCGAGATGGCCGTCGGTTATGCCACCCTGTACGGGGACATGGCCGGAGCGCTGGCGGTCATCGGCGACGTTTTCAAGACGGATTGCTATCGCGTGGCGCGGTGGCTGAACCGGGACCGGGTGCGGATTCCGCAGGCGACAATGGACAAGCCGCCAAGCGCCGAACTGCGGCCGGGGCAGCAGGACAGCGACTCGCTGCCGCCGTATGAAATCCTGGACCCGATCCTGCGGCTTTATGTCGAGGACTACTGCAGCGGAGAAGACATCGCGCGGATCACTGGCGCCGCGCCGGAACTGGTTCGCCAGGTGCTGAAGCTGGTGGAGGGCGCCGAGTACAAGCGGCAGCAGGCTGCGCCGGTTCTGAAGGTCAGCCGCAAATCATTCGGTCCGGGGCGGCGTTTTCCTATCGCCGCTCGGGCCCAGGTTTAATCACTCTCACGCGACAAAGGATGGTCATGTCATTGATGTATCGGATCTCTCGAAATTTCTGTGCGGCGCTTCTTGCCGGGCTTTGCCTGACCACAACGGGCTTTGCCCAAACCGCGGCCCCGACCGGGCCTGTGCAGCAGAATGAAGCTGCCAGGCCCCAGGGCTTTCCTCCGGTGGGTGCGGCGGACTTCACCACCAGCCATCCTTCCAAAGAGATTGTGGACTCTTTCCTGCGCGCGCAGTTTGGTTTTGACACGAACCGCACGTGGCAGGTGCAGGCCATCCGCAAGACAATGGCGCCCGGAATCAGCGAGGTGCTCGTGCTGCTGGCGACACGCACCTCTCCTGACAAGATCGAGCCGCTTCGCTTTCTCGTCACGGCGGACGACAAGTACGCGCTGCTGGGAACCACCGTGCTCCCGTTTGGCGCGGACCCGTTCGCCGGCGCGCGGCAGGCTCTTCGCGAGAAAGCGGACGGCCCCTACAGCGGCGTCGCAAGCAAGAACATGATGTTCGTCGAGTTCAGCGACTTACAGTGCCCGCACTGCAAGGCCGCCGAAGCGACCATGGAAAAGCTCCGCCGCGATTATCCGACCGCACGCTTCGTATACGAGAACTATCCGCTGGACAACATTCACAAGTGGGCGACCAAAGCGGCTGAATACGGCGTTTGCGTTGCCCAGGAGGACAACGCTAAATTCTTTGCGTTTGTCGGCGCGGTGTTCGACGAGCAGGAACAGGTCAACGACGAGAACGTCGCCGAGATGATGAAGAATGCCGTAACCAAGGCCGGCGCTGACCCCGCGAAGGCCGCGGCCTGTGCGGCCGGCCCGGAGGCGGCGGCGAAGGTCCGCGCATCCGTCGCGCTGGCCCAGGAACTCGGTATCGAATCCACGCCAACGCTGTTTGTGAACGGCCGGGCGATTCCGCTCAGCCCTAACGTCAGCTACGAGGTGTTGCAGCAGATCATCGCTTACCAGGCGAAGATCGACGGCGTTACGCTGCCGCCGCAGTTGAGCGGGCTGGGCAAGTAAGGCTGTCTTCCGGACAGCGGATGTCATTCTGAGCGCGCCGAAGAGTCTGTTCTTTCCTGCAGTGCAGACGGGAACAGGTTCTTCGTCGCTGCTCTTTTCTGCATTACGTTCGCTCTTTCAAATCCCGAGCGGCATCACGCGGGCAATGGCCCGCCGTCCGGCAGAAACTTCCGCAGCGGGCAGCCATCGCACCTGGGCACGACGCCGCAATGGCGCTTTCCGACCTCGACAATCAGCGCGTGAAACTCGTTCAACTCCTGCAGGCGGTCGCGGTTTGGCAGCTGCGCAAACGCCGCATCTGCCGGCTTCTGCAGCGCGGCATAGTTCGAACGCAACGGCGCGAGGCCATGCCGGACCATGACGCGGCGCAGATACTCATCGACCACCGCGACCGGCTTGCCGAGGGCATAGAGCAGGATGACGTCCGCCGTCTCCGCTCCCACGCCCGGTAGCGCGAGCAGTCCGGCGCGCAGGGTTGGCGTGTCGGCGCGGGCTGCCTGTTCCAGCGACCCGGCGAAGTTTGCGTCGAGCCACGCGACAAAAGCTTTCAACGACGCCGCCTTGCGGATGACAAAGCCGCTTGGGCGGATCAGTTCCCGCAATGCAGATTCTTCAATAGTGCGCAATCCCTCGACGGTCATCACCCCGGCGGCTTTCAGCTGCAGGATGGACGGCTCAACGTTGCGCCAGTTTGTCGCCTGAGTCAGATATGCGCCTACGACTGTTTCGAGCGCGGTGTCAGACGGCCACCATTGTTGCGGTCCATAGGCTTCCAGCAACGCCTGGAAGTACCGGTAGAGCGGAGCAGGAAGTGCCATCCCTGGCATCCTAGCGTGCGGAATGCGGCGCAAATTCAGAACCCGCGCCGATCGGTCCGGCGTCTCGGCAACCCGTTACTAAAGTTCCATTAACTACGCCTATGTCGGGTGGGTCAATCCAACCTAAGTTGTAACCTTACCCATCTGTTTACTAAACTGATTCTGCACAGCTGAATCAGAGCAGCACATTTAGGCGAGTCGAACCGCAATATGGGTTTGGACGCCCTTCCGCCGAGGCCATGTATGCGCGTAGTAATCCAGATGGAGAGAGGTTCCCTATTGGCGTTGTCCGCACTGCGGACAGCCGTTTTAGGGGTTGCGGGAACTGTTGTCGTATGCAGCGCGCTTGCGTTGCTGTTCTACGGCAAGGTTTAAGTTCTCGGTACCTTAGACCGATGGGGCGAGTTTCACAGCGGGGAGCGGGCCCGCCCTGTTTCGCGAAGCGCCGTGCGCCGGATCGCTTCGTGGGGCCTGCTGTTTAGCTGACCACTGCCAGTTCTTCCTCAAGCAACTGCTTCTGGTACAGCTCCGTGTAGTAGCCGCCGCGCGCGAGCAGTTCTTCATGCGTGCCATGCTCGGCGATCCGGCCGTCCACCAGGACTGCGACCATGTCCGCGTGACGCGCCGTTGAAACCCGGTGCGAAATGAAAAGAGTGGTACGGCCGATCATGCGCCGCCGCAGGTCTTCAAGAATGCGCTCCTCCGTTTGCGTGTCCACGCTGGCCAGCGCGTCGTCCAGGACCAGAATTCGCGGCTCCCGGACAAGGGCACGCGCGATGGCAGTGCGCTGCTTCTGGCCGCCGGAAAGCGTCAGTCCGCGCTCGCCGACGATGGTCTCGAAGCCGCGGGGGAATTCGCGAATGTCTTCGGCAATGTGCGCGGACGCCGCGGCCTGCTGGACTTCCGTGTCGTTCGCCTTCGAGTTTCCAAACCGGATGTTTTCCGCGATCGTCTCTGAAAACAGATAGGTCTCCTGCGGCACGAACCCGATGTTTTGGCGCAGCGTCTCCAGCGGATACTCGCGGACGGGCCGCCCATCCAGGAGAAGCGATCCGGGCGACACGTCCTGCAGGCGCGGAATCAGGCTGACCAGGGTCGTCTTGCCGCTTCCGGTAGGCCCGACGATCGCCAGGCTGCTGCCGGCGGGAACATGCAGGGACACGTTGCGCAGAATCTCCCGGTCCCCATAGCGAAAACTCAGGTTGCGGAACTGGATGTCGCCATCCAGCCGCGCTCCCGCCAGACTTGCATCCGCGGCTGCGTTGTCCACCGTAGGCTTCGCGACCAGCAATTCGTGGATGCGAACGACGGAAGCGGTGCCGCGCTGGAACAGGTTGATGACGTAACCGAGCGCGATGACCGGCATCATGAGCTGGAAAATATACGTGCTGAACGCCGTGAAAATCCCGACGCTGCGGTCCCGCGGCCAGTGCGCAAGAATCCAGCCGGAAGAGCCGAGCAAAATCACCAGCGAAATACCGAGCAGGAATTCCAGCACCGGCCACAACATGCTTGCGATGCGCGCCAGCCGCAGTCCGCGACGAATGTACTCGCGATTGGCTTCTTCAAACCTCTCGGCTTCGAAGTCTTCCTGCGCGAAGGCCCTGACCAGCCGGGCGCCGGAAAAATTCTCCTGCGCGCGCGCGGAAATCTCAGAGAACATGGCCTGGATGCGCTCGAAACGCTGGTGGATGGCGCGGCCGAATTTCTGGATGAACGCGCTGCACAGCACAAGCGGCAGGAAGACCAGCAGGGTCAGCAGCGGACTCATGCGAATCATGAAGTAGAGCGCGGCCGCGGAGAACACGATCGTGTTCGCCGTGTACATGATTGCCGGACCCAGCAGCATGCGAACGGCGTTCAGGTCGTTCGTCATGCGCGCCATGATGTCGCCGGTGCGGTTCTTCTGGTAGAAGTCGGGCGACTGCGTTTCGAGAGTGCGGAAGAGGTCATTGCGCAGATCGAACTCGATCTCGCGCGAGATGCCGATCAAAGTCCAGCGGGTCAGGTAAAGGAATATGCCGCGCACCAGCGCAATCGTGATGATGATCGCAGCGAACGTCTCCAGGTGGCGCGCGGTAGTGCCACGCAGGATATCGTCGGTGGCGCGCCCTATGGCCAGCGGCAGCAGGGAATACGTGATGTTGCTGACCAGCACGTAGACCGCGCTCCAGGCGAATTGCGCCTTGTAGCGGGCGAGATAGGGGAACAGCGGTTTGAGCCGGGTCGTCACGCGGAAGTCTTCATTCTATAAATGCCGCTGGTCATCCGCCGGATGCGAGAATTACGTCGGAGCGCGCAGCAGGAGATATCCGCCCAGCAGCGCGAACAGCACATCCGGCGACCATGCCGCCAGCGCAGGCGGTAGAACGCTTGCATTGCCCAGAGCTTCAAACAGGTTGGCGATGACCCAGTAGGCGATCGCGATTCCGATGGCCGCCGCCACTCCGGTGAGCGAACTCTTGCGGCCGACACGCATGGCGAACGGCACCGCCAGCACACACATCACCAGCGCGATCAGTGGGTAGGCGAATTTGTGGAACAGCGCCACGCGCAGGCGGACGACGTCGAAACCGCTCTGCTGAAGGTCCTTGGTGTAGCGACGGAGCTCGCCGACACTCATCTCTGACGACTGGTGGACTTCCTTCTTGAAGTATTGCGGGTCTTCGTTGAGCTCAGGAAAGGTTGCGACATCGAACGTGCGGAAACCTGCAAGTTCGTCATTGTTGAATGTCCGCATCCAGCCGTTGTCGAAAACCCAGCGTTGCAGAATCACGTCCCAGCGGACATGGCTGGCAAAGATTCGCCGGGACAGCAGAAAAGTGTCGGGATTGAATTCAAACACTGTGAGGTTCGCGAACTGGTCGCGGTCCATGTCGAAGAACTGGTAGTAGTAAATTCGCCCGGGCTGGCCGGGCTTCTGTTCGCCGAAAATCCATTCGCGGTCCGGCCGCAGGAACGTCTGCGCGGGCTTGCCCTTGATGCTCATGCGGAGCGCTTCCTGCCGGCGGTTGGTAATCGGCAGGTAGAGGTCATCCACGATAAACAATGCGCACGCCAGCACAGCCGCCAGCGCAACCACGGGGACGATGACCCGGTAGAGGCTGGTCCCGGTGGCTTTCATGGCGGTCAGCTCGCTGGTGCGTTCGAGCGTGCCGAAGGTGCCGACAACGGCAATCAGCACGGCCAGCGGCGCCATGATGTAGACCATGGAAGGCATCAGATTCAGCAGGTAGGAGCCGACTTCCACCAGCGGCGAGCGGTTGCGAATGATGTCGCCGAGCAGCTCGAAGAACGTGAAGATCAGCATCAGCAGAACAAAAGAGGACAGTACCAGCGCAAAGTTCGCGGTGAAGCTGCGCAGCACGTACTGGTCCAGGATCATCGGGAAGCGGTTTGCGCCGCGTCGCCGGGCCTCTGCGGTTTCGGCATCGCGCTCGGTGACAGGTTCCGGCGCGCGGCGGCGGAAGATGTTCTTCAGCGGGCCGATGCTTAACGAGCCGCGCGTCATCTGGCGAAGCAGAATACCGGCCGAAATGGCGACGATAATGTTCGCCGCCCAAACGCCGAGCCATACAGGAGTCTTTCCCTGGCGCGCCAGCGCGATTCCCATCGACGACAGGAAGTAGTACGCGAACACGAGGACAAGCGTCAGGACGAATCCCGCGCCCTTGCCGCCACGGCGGCTGCTCATGCCCAGCGGAACGCCGAGCAGCATCAGCGCCACGCACGCGAACGGATACGACAGCCTCTTCTGCAATTCAATGGCGAACCACCGGCCGTCCGCCTGGCGGGAGCGTTGCCACAGCTCCCGCGTCGGCATGGCGAGAATCGGGGCGTCGCTGTGGCCCATCCGCACATCGCGCGTCGCGGTGAACTGCATCGGCAGTTCTGTTTCGTTGAACGTCGAAATGCTGTACTGCGCGGGATCGTCGGCCTGCGTTTCATGCACGGCGCCGTTCCGCAGCCGCATCTGCACGCCGTCAGGAGTCGAGATGACGGTCGCTTCACTGGCGGTGGTTATGCGCGGCGAGCCGGGTTGGGAAAGATCGGCGAGAAAGACCTTGCGCCATGACGCGACGTGGGACGTTGCGACTACGTCCTGCACGTACAGCACGTAGTTGTGGAAGTCCTCATAGAAGACGCGCGGCTCCACCTGGAATGAGGCCTGCGAAGTCTTGAGATCGTTCTCAAGCCGCAAGAGCGCGGCAGTGGAGTGTGGCGCGAAATACAGCGTATTCGCCAGCCCCAGCCCGCAGGCCAGCACTCCGACGACAGTCGTGATGGCGACGAAGCGAGTAACGCCCATGCCAGCCGCGCGCATGGCGATGATCTCGCTGTCGGCGGCCATGCGGCTCAGGCCGAGCAGCACGCCAACCAGAACAGCCATGGGCAGCGTGACCGTAAAAGTATTCGGAAGCGTGTACCAGAACGTCTGGACGACGGCAGAAAGCGGCGCGCTGTCGCGCACGACAAGCTCAAGAATCTGGCCGAGGTTCTGCAGAAAGAGAATGAACGTGAACAGCACGCCGCCCAGCAGCGCGTGCGACAACACTTCGGACAGAATGTAGCGGCTTAGTATTCGCACTGCCAGACCACTGTTGTGAGTCTAGCTGAGGCCCCATTGCAGCTGCAGGTGTTGGGGCTGGCGTGGAGCAGCCCAATTTGTCGCCGGTGAATCTGGAGGCGGACTTGCGACCACGATGCTGCCGGGCCCCTGTTGCCGGGCCTCGCGCAGTGACCGTTCGGCCTCGCGCAGTACGAGGTCGGCGTTGCCTCCGGCGCTTTCTGCCACACCAAAGCAGGCGGTCAGCCGCACCGGTGCGGCATTCGGTGCAACATCGAAAGGCGCGGCGAGGACTTCCGCGGCCAGCCGGGCGGCACGGACCGCGGCCTGCTGGCCGCGGCATTGCGGCAACAGGAGCAGAAACTCATCGTTGCCATAGCGCGCGGCTGCCTCATGCTCCTGGAGACAGCGGCGAAGCCGCAGGCCAAGTTCGCGCAGCACACGGCTGCCGGTCTGAAAGCCCATGGAGACATTGAACTGGGAGAACATGTCCAGGTCGAAGATGACAGCGCTGAGCGGCGAGCCGGCGCGCGCGCACCGGTTGATTTCCCGCGCGATACATTCCATGGCGGCGGCGCGATGCGGCAGTGAAGTCAAGGCATCGTGCGACGAGAAAAAATTCAGCGCCCTGGCAGCTTCGGCCAGCTCAACCTTGCCGGCCAGAATGCGCTCCGCCGAGTACAGCTTCGATCGCAGCATCCTCGGTTCCAGCGGCAGCGACATCGCGTCGTCCGGACGGAAACCGGGCGCGATCTCCGGTAACTGCCGCCCTTCGCGACGGGTTACCTTGTCCAGCCCTGCAAGGATAAGAAGTGGCCGGGCCTGTTTCGCGCGCATGGCGTGCGCGAGCACCTCGTCCGCACCGACTGCGAAGCTTGTGAGAAACAACAGGACAATGCCGGGACCGTCCGAGCGACGCAACAGGTCGTCGGCCGCCCGCGCGTTTGTCGCAACGTCGGACCCATAGCCCCAGTCTTTCAGGAGCAGCCTGGTTTGCTGGTACCGCTTGCGGTCGGTATCAAGGATGAGAATTTCCGGGGCGCTTTCCATGCGTGACTTTATCGGCGGAGCGCGCGGAAACGTGAGCGCGCTAACCGGCGGCAAGTTCCCTGGCGCGGCTGGCGGCTTTCATGACGGCCTTGATCAGGGTCACGCGCAGGCCGCCTTCTTCGAGCTCGAGGATCCCATCGATGGTGCAGCCGGCAGGCGTCGTCACCTCGTCCTTCAGCAGGGCAGGATGCTTGCCGGTTTCGAGGACCATTTGCGCGGCGCCCAGAACGGTCTGCGCAGCAAGCAGTGTCGCGATGTCTCGCGGCAGCCCGACCTTGACGCCGCCCTCGGCGAGCGATTCCAGGATGATGTAGACAAACGCCGGCCCGCTGGCCGACAGCCCGGTGACGGCGTCCATATGTTTTTCGTCGACTGTTACGGTGCGGCCGATGGTCGAGAACATTTCCGTCGCCATCGCGATCTGCTCCGGGGAAACACCCGCGCCCGCGGAGAGCGCGGTGATTCCCACGCCCAGCGCACACGGCGTGTTCGGCATGGCGCGAATGACGGTAGTTTGCATCGCAACGCTGAGCGACTCCCGCATCGCAGACGTGGTAACGCTCGCGGCAAAGGAGATGACAAGCGCGCCTGCTTTGAGCGCGGGACCAATCTCGCGCAGCAGCCCCGGTACCTGGAACGGCTTTACGCCGATGAGCACGATGTCGGCGCTGCGGACGGCGGCAGCATTGTCGGTCGAAACTTCCACGCCAAATTTCTCATGCAACGCCGCGGCCCGCTCACGGAATGCGCGACGGTCGCGTGGATCTGCGCCGGCGCAAGCAGTCCGGTGCGCAGGAATGCCTCAATGAGAATGCCGCCCATCTTGCCTGCGCCGAGTAGCGCCACACGCTTGCCATCCAATGTCGCCATAGGCACGATTATCGGCTATCTCCGCAGTCTGCCAAGGCGAACTGCACCAACTACAAGACAGTCATCCCGACCGGAGGTCGCCGCAGGCGACCGCAGGGAAAGACATGCACTTCGCTCTTCTTCCCTTACAACCCGGCGAGCGCCTGCAAAAATTGCTCCGGCTCCGGCCGCACGCGGAAATCCGCGAAGCCCTGCGCGAGCCGCACGATGCCCGCGCGGTCCACAAGCAGCGTTGCCGGCACCGGAAGCTTCCACTTGTCGCTGAACGGTGTGCCGAGCGAGTTCTTGCCGCTGTGCAGGAACGGAATGTTCACCAGGATGGAGGAGTAATACGCCTCGAGATATTCCGGAATGCTGTAGGCGAGCCCGAGTTCCGAGGCGTAGCCGCAGTCCTCATCGCGCAGAACAGGGAACTGCAAACCGTGCTGCTGGACAAGGAAATCGTTCTGCCGCAACGTCTGCGGGGAAATTGCCACCACCAGCCCGCCGCGCTCACGAACCCGGGGGTAGAGATCGCGCCAGGCTTCGAGTTCCGTCACGCAGTACGGGTCCCATCGGCCGCGGAAGAAGCTGACGATGAGCGGACCAAGCGCGAGCAGGTCGGTCGAACTCACGCTCCGGCCCTGGGCGTCCGGCAGAGAGAACGGCGGCATCCCGGAGCCAACGGCGGGCAGATGCGATTCGTAACCGCCGTCGAGCAATTCCGCAATGGAGCGTTCCGCCGGAGCGAAGCGTTCCTCCGGAACCAGGCGGCGCGTCTGCTCGGTGATGCGGTCGAGTTGCGGCTGCAGCGGTGTAGTCACTTATCGCCCGAAGCCGCCGCCGCCCATGCCCTTCATGCCGGCGAGCGTGCCCATCATCCGGCGCTGCATGTTGCCGCCCTTGCCGACCTGCTTGAACATCTTGCGCATCTGCGCGTACTGCCGCAGCAGCTGGTTCACTTCCTGCACGCTGGTCCCGCTGCCATTGGCAATGCGCTTGCGTCGCGAGCCGGAGATGATCTCGTGATGCGTGCGCTCCTTTTGCGTCATGGAGTTGATGATCGCCTCGGTCCGCGTCAGCTGCGAGTCATCCACCGCGCCCGCGGCCTGCTGCAGGCCCTGGAACGGCCCGACGCTCGGCAGCATCTTCAGGATGCCGGACATCGAGCCCAGCTTCTTGATCTGCCGAAGCTGGTCGCGGAAGTCTTCCAGCGAAAAGCCGTCGCCGCGACAGGGCCTTCCTTGGCGAACTCCTCTGACTTCTTCTTGTCGAGCTTTTCTTCGGCGTGCTCGATGAGCGTCATGATGTCGCCCATGCCGAGAATGCGGCCGACGATGCGGTCCGGGTGGAACGGCTCGAACGCGTCCGGCTTTTCGCCGGTGCCGATGAACTTGACCGGCTGGCCCGTTACGTGGCGGATGCTGAGCGCCGCGCCGCCGCGCGCGTCGCCATCCATCTTGGTCAGAACGCTGCCGGTGAGCGCAAGCTGGCGATTGAATTCGCTGGCGGAATTCACCGCGTCCTGGCCGGTCATGGCGTCGGCTACGAACAGAATCTCCGGTGGATTGAGCAGCGACTTCAGCTCGCGCATTTCCGCCATCAGGTCCGCGTCGAGGGCCAGGCGTCCGGCGGTATCCACGATCAGGGTGTCGCTGCCGGTGATTACGGCTTCTCGCTTCGCTTCTTTCGCGAGCCGGATGACAAGCGGCGTGCCCGCGGGTTCGTTCTTGATATCGCCTTCGTAAATCGGCACGCCGACCTGCTTGGCGACGACGCGCAACTGCTCGCGGGCGGCGGGCCGGTAGACGTCTACAGAGACGAGCATGGGGCGGTGGCCGCCCTTCTTGAGCCACGTCGCGAGCTTGCCCGAGGTTGTCGTCTTTGCCGGAGCCCTGCAGGCCGGCCATCAGGATGACCGTTGGCGGTTGCGAGGCGAACTTGAAGCGCGCGGTGTCCTTGCCGAGGATGGCGACCAGCTCGTCGCGAACAATCTTGATGACCTGCTCGGTCGGCGAAAGCGCGGTCATCACTTCCTGGCCGACGGCCTTGTCGCGAATGTGGTCGATCAGCTCCTTGACGACTTCAAGGTTGACGTCGGCTTCGAGCAGCGCAAGGCGGATTTCGCGGAGCGCCTCGGCGATATTTTCTTCAGTGATGGAGCCCTGTCCGCGCAGGTTCTTGAAGGCGCGTTGCAGGCGTTCGGAGAGATTTTCAAACATGCTGATTACAGTTTAGCTGTTCTCCGCCTGGCCACATGGTTTGTCATCCTGAGCGAAGCGAAGGACCTGCGTCTTCTTTTCAGGATGCTGAGCCGACAGACCGAAGCTTCCCCAGGGGTTCAATCGGCCAGCTCTTGCTCGGGTCCTTCGCTACGCTCAGGATGACAAGACGCGAATAGTCATCAGCAGCTTGTGGCGCCGTGGTGCGCGAACACTTCCGCGGCGGCCTTCACCGTGTTCGAGTGAATCCCGACCGTATCTTCCACGCGGCGAGCATAGCCTCCGGCAAAGACGCTGACAATCGGAATTCCGCTGGCCTGCGCGGCGCGAAAGACGCGCAGATCGCGTCGATACAGGCCATCGAAGGTCAGCGCGAGGCCGCCAAGCTTGTCCTCCACATACGGATCGGCGCCGGCTATGTAGACGATCAGCTCCGGCCGGAAACATTCAAGCGCCTTGCAGAGCGCGGCATCGAGCGCCGCAAGATATCCCGCGTCGCCACACCCATCGTCCAGATGCCCATCCAGCGACGAGTGCGGTTTGTAACCGGGATAGTTGTTGTACTGGTGCAGCGACACGGTGAACACGCCATCTATGCTTGGCTGGCACGGCCCCACAAGAACACCACACGGCAGCGGCTGCCTTACCGGTGCACCGGCGGCAATCGGCGGAAAGATGGCGGCGGTGCCATTGCCGTGGTGCACGTCGAGGTCAACGACCATGGCATAGCCAATCGCGCGGTCCGCCTGCAGGCGGCGAACTGCAATCGCGACATCGTGCAGCATGCAGAACCCTTCGCCGTGCTCTGGATGCGCGTGGTGAAATCCTCCACCGATGCAGCACGCGACGCCATTCTTCAGCGCCAGCCTGGCGGCCAGCAGCGTACCGCCGCAGCCGGAGACGGTCGCGTCGACAAGTTCGCGCGAATACGGAAGCTCCATCCGGCGGATCTCCGCAAGCGCCAGAGTCCCGTTCAGGAGCCGGTCAAGAAAACCCGCGTCGTGGACTCGCGCCAGGTCTTCGCGGCTTGCCGGCTCGGACGCGACAAAGTCCTGCGCGGACGCGAGTCCGGATTGCAGAAGCCGCTGATGGATCAGCCGGTACTTCTCGCCGGGGAACACGTGCGGGCCCATCGGCAGATAGAAGTCGTCGCGATACACCAGCGAAAAGGGAAGCACGCGAACATTTTATGAAATGGAACCGCCGGTATGATGCCGCACCCAAACCCGCTTGCGTGAAACAATAACGTCGAGTGAACAGGCGCGACGAAACAGTCGGGATATACGTTTCCGTGCCGTTCTGCGCGTCGAAATGCAGCTACTGCAATTTTGCCAGCGGAGTCTTTGCCCGCGACCGCATGGCCACCTATGTTGCACGATTGTGTGATGAACTAGCGCGCGCGAGAGAGGCCGCAACCGCGATGGAAGCGGTTTTGCCGCGCACCGTGGACACAATTTATTTCGGCGGCGGAACTCCGAGCCTGCTGCCTCCGGAATTGTTGACGCAAATCGCAAGCGTGCTGCGGCAGAACTTCGACATTGCGCGGCATTGCGAGTGGACAATTGAGTGCGCTCCCGGCCAGCTCTCCGGCGAGACGCTTGCCGCGATGGTTGCCGCGGGGGTGAACCGCATCAGCTTCGGCGCGCAGAGCTTCGTCCATCGCGAGACGGCTGCCGTCGGGCGCCTGCACTCTCCGGAAGAAACCTTCGCCGGCGTGGAGCAGGTGCGAGCTGCAGGGATAGAAAACATCAGCGTGGACCTGATTGCGGGCCTGCCGCACCAGACTCGCGAAAGTTTCCGCAGTTCGGTTCGCGCGCTGCTTGAACTCGCCGTGCCGCACGCCAGCGTCTACATGCTGGAAGTGGATGAGGATTCGCGCCTCGGGCGGGAAATGCTGGCGGGCGGCTCGCGCTACCGCGCCGCCGAGGTGCCGGACGACGACACCATCGCCGCGATGTATGAGGAGGCGCGGGAAATTCTTGAGGCAGGCGGATTGTCGCAGTATGAGATCTCCAACTTCGCTCGCAATCGAGAACAGCAAGCAGGTTCCTCCACTTCGCGGCACGCTTCGCGCGACCGCTCCGGTCGGAATGACAGTGGTTTTCATGGCCGGAATTGTCATCCTGAGCGCAGCGAAACGGAGTCGACGGAGCTGTCCTTTGCTTCGCGCCACAATCTTCGCTACTGGGAGCGGCGGCCGTATCTCGGGACCGGGTTGGACGCTCACTCGATGCTGCGGACCAAGCGCGGAGAAGCGGTACGCTTCGCCAACGCCGACACGCTCGACGCCTGTGAACGCGGCGAAATGGCCGACGCGCCGCATGTTCTGACGGCGCGTGAGGAATTGGAGGAAGCGCTTTTTCTCGGCTTGCGGCGTTGCCGTGGAGTGGACCTGCGCGAGCTGCGCGAAGAATTCGGCTGGAGCGCGGTGGAAGCATTCCACGGCACGCTGCGCGAACTCGAAAGCGACGGCCTGCTAGCCCGCACCGCCGACCACGTTGCCCTGACTTCGCGCGGACTTATGTTGTCCAATGACGTATTCGCAAGATTCCTGCTGGAGGAGCCTGCACTTGCCTGAAACTTCTGGGCACACGATTGACCTGCGCAGCGATACCGTGACGCGGCCCACGGCGGAGATGCGCGCCGCCATGGCTGCCGCGGAAGTCGGCGACGACGTCTACGGCGAAGACCCGACGATCAACCGGCTGGAGATGCGCGCGGCGGAGATCTTCGAACGCGAAGCCGCGATCTTTGTGCCTTCCGGAACCATGGGCAACCAGATCGCGATCCAGCTCCACACGCGGCCCGGCACGGAAGTGATCTGCGAAGCGCGCTCGCACATCGTCGAGTGGGAAATGGCCGCGATGTCGCAACTGAGCGGCGTGATGCCGCGCACCGTCGCCGGTCACAACGGCGTGCTGCGCTGGGAGCAGATAAAGGCCGCCATCGCGCCGAAGATCTATTACCGAGCGCCGACCGCGCTGGTTTCGATCGAAAACACCCACAACATGGCCGGCGGGACCGTTATGCCTCTCGCCGTGATGGATGAGATTTGCGAGGGCGCGCATGGAGCCGGCCTGCCGGTGCACCTGGACGGCGCGCGCGTGTTCAACGCGGCCACGGCGCTCGGCGTATCCGTCGCAAGATTGACGCGCGGCTGCGACACCGTGATGTTCTGCCTGTCGAAGGGACTGGGTGCGCCGGTGGGTTCGCTGCTCGTCGGGTCGCGCGCGCACATCGAACGGGCACGGTCCATCCGCAAGGCGTTCGGAGGAGGCATGCGGCAGGCAGGTGTTCTTGCCGCCGCCGGATTAATCTCACTCGACGCCATGACGCAGCGCCTGCATGAAGACCACGCGAATGCGCGCGCCCTGGGCGAAACCCTGGCTGCGGCGGACGGCGTGGAACTCGACCTGGCGACGGTTGAGACGAACATTGTCATCTTCCACCTGCACAAAAAGTCTCCGCAGGAAGTGGTCGCCGCTGCGCGCGCCAGGGGGGTGCTGATCAGCGCATTCGGCACGCGGAGCATTCGCCTGGTCACACACAACGATGTTTCTTCATCCGACTGCGTCAAGGCAGCGGAAATTTTGACCGGCATCATCGCCGCGCCAGCGCGCGAGGCAACGGCTTCTGCGGTTCTGCATTCTTAAACGGGCAGAGAAGAGAGCGGGGCGGGGGTTTTCGCGATTTCCTCCCTTTGTCCGCGCCCAAGGAGAATCGCAATGCAAGCGTGGGACCCGCTCTTCTCTATCCTTCCGCTCGTCCCATCCTCAAGATGTGTGTTCCTTCGTTGCGCTGCGGAATGACAGCCAGGGAAGCGCATCAACAGCGTCCGTTTGTCCCACCCGCTGCAAAGCCATAGAATCAACCTCGGGCTAAACCGCAGGCATGGCAGAGACCACAACAGTGCAGCCGCAGCCGGAATCGAACCCGGCGTGGCGCAAGACGGAGCTGGCGCGCAATCCGCAACGGCCGCACCCGATGGATTTCATCCACAGCGTGTTCACCGACCTGAGCGAAATCCACGGCGACCGTGGTTTTGCCGATGATGCCGCCATGACCTGCTACATGGCGCGCCTGGATGACCGCGAAGTCATGGTCATCTGCAACCAAAAGGGGCGCACGACAAAGGAACGCGCGGCGCGCAACTTCGGCATGCCGAATCCGGAAGGGTATCGGAAGTCCCTCCGCTGCATGAAGCTGGCGGAAAAGTTTTCGCGGCCCGTTTTCACATTCATTGACCTTGCCGGCGCCAATCCCGGCCTCGGCGCAGAAGAGCGCGGCCAGGGCGAAGCCATTGCGCGCAACCTGAAGGAAATGTCGCTGCTGAACGTCCCCACCATCGCAACGATTACCGGTGAAGGCGGTTCCGGCGGCGCTCTGGCTCTCGCCGTCGCGGACCGGGTGCTGCTGATGGAGAACGCAATCTATTCCGTCATTTCGCCGGAAGGCTGCGCAAGCATCATGTGGCGTGACCCGGCAAAGCGCCAGCGCGCCGCGGAGGCCCTGCGCATTACCGCAACGGACGTTCGCGCGCTGGGTTGCTGCGACGACATTATTCCCGAGCCGAACGGCGGCGCGCACGTCAACGCGCAGTCCGCGTTTGCGCAGCTCGGCGACAGTCTGCGCCGGCACCTGGCCGAGCTCGAAGCCATGCCGCTCGACGCCATGCTGGCCGCGCGGTACGAAAAGTTCCGCAACATGGCGCAGTTCTACACCGAGTGAAACTTCGCGCTGCATTTTCACTGGCAGTTGCGGCGGTCTATGCGGCGACGGCGTGGTCGTTCGCAAAACTGGTCGCATTGCGTTTTGCCGGCGCAAACTGGTTCGACATTGTCCGCAACGGCGTCGCTCTCCTGCTGCTGCTGGCCGGGTTCATCGTGTTCGGCCGCCTGTTCCAGCACGAGCGCAAGCCGGTGCGGGAGATGGGGTGGTGGTGGCGCGAGGCTTCCGGCGACCGCCGGTATTTCTGGCAGCGCAAGGGTGGCGCGGCCAGGCTCGGCCTCGCCGTCGGCTGGGGAATGGCTGTCCTGCTGGTCGCCCCACTCGCGCTGACAGGAAATCTTTACCCGCTGACCGATTTCTCGGCCGGAGCATTTGGCCTCACGCTGCTCGCGCTGGGCGGCTGGCTGCTCGGCCTGGCCGCGCGGGAAACCATCTTTCGCGGCTACCCGTTTCAGCGCCTGGTGGAACTCGCCGGCCCGACGGCCGCGACTCTGCTGGTCGCGATCTGTTTTTCGCTGATCCAGTATCGCGCCACCGGCGAATCGCGCGGCGAACTGATCTTCACCATGATCGAGCAGACGGTGCTTTGCGTGGCGCTGCTGCGCACGCGCAGCCTGTGGTTCTCGACCGCCATCGCGTGGGGCATGCGGGCCGGCGTGGTCGCGCTATTTGGCCTGCCGTTGCCCGGCGTAAACAGTCTGGGAATTGTGCAGTCAGTGGCTTCCGGGCCGGTATGGCTCACCGGCGGCGACAACGGGCCGGCCGCATCGGCGCTGGCTCCTGTTGTAGCCTTCCTGGCCCTGGTCGTCGTGTTCCGTCTCACGGAACGCGATGCGATTGCGGAAATTCGCGGCGCAGGTTATCCCGTGGATCTCGACGCGAACCGCGCTCCCAATCCGACCCACGCCGCTTACAACGATCCGCCGCCTGTGCCGCTGGTCCAGATTCTTCCCGTCGCGGGAGAGTCGCCCGTCCCGCCGCGTTCATCACCGCCGGAAGACTAACGCACTTGCGAAACGCTCCCGGCGGGAGCATTCTTATGGGCAAGCAGCGGGGGCCCGTCATGCGTCCATACTTCTCTTTCCGCCACGTTGTTTATGCCGCAATCGCGGCCGCGGGATTGCTCGTTACCGCGGCGCCGGCCCAGGTTTTCGTCGTCGGCAGCTTCGATCCAAAGCTGACGCCGCAACCGTACGAAAAGACCAACATCGCGCTCAGCCAGCAGCACATCACCACCCGCACCCGGCAGGAAGTGCTGCGCATCATGCAGGCCGAAACAGCGTTCAGCATGCGTGCGCTGCCCCTCGGGCATCACGGTATGGTCATCCACGCGAACGGCGCCGTCACTCCGGACGGAGCGGACTACCGCAAAGCCATTCAGGATTTTGGCGTCTCCGTGGAGCCGGGGAAAAAGGCCCTGGTCACGAACGTCGTCATCGAAAGCGACCGCATCATCTTTGACCTGAACGGTGGGCCCGATAAGAAGCACCACTGGCTGCAGCACATCGCCATCGGCGGCGCAGGCGGGTCGCGCCAGCTTGCTCCGGACGAACCTGACGCCACCGGCTGCCGCGTGACCCTGATATTCAAGGACTACGTTCCTGAGCTGACCGGAGCGCAGATCAAGTCGCTGCTGCGGCCTGTCCTCGATTTTTCGCTGAAATCGCCGCTCCAGGCCTATACCGATACGCTTCCACCAAAGCTGAAGAAAGCTGTGCTGGAACACCGTGTGCTGGTCGGCATGGACCGTGAAATGGTCCTGCAGGCGGTGAACCAGCCCGACCGCAAAGTGCATGAGAAAGACGGCCAGGGCAACCTGTACGACGAATGGATTTACGGGACTGCGCCGCACGACATCCAGCTGGTGCGCTTCTACGGCGACCGGGTCGTCCGGGTAGAAACCGCAGCCATCGGCAAGGAGCCCGTCATCCGCGACACGGACGAAACGGACGGCTACCTCGCAAGCAAGGGACCGCCGACACGGGACGTTCCTGAGGGCGACACCAGCGCCGAGCACCGCGCGCCACCGACGCTGCGCAAGCCCAGCGAACCCGTGCCGGCGGACGCGCCGCAGCCGGTCCAGATGCCGCCCGGGACGCAGAACTTCGGCGTGATTTAGCCCGGCGGTTCCCGTGTACACTGGAAGCAGGAGCTCCTGGTAGCGCGTGCCATCGCCGCGCCCCACAGCTGCACACCGCGGCCGGCTCCAAATCATTCAAGGATTAAGGAACGACAATGGCAAAAATTGCGAAGACGGCTGACCGCAAGAAGGTCATGGACACCACCAAGAGCACGGACTGCCCCAAGTGCAGCAAGCCGACCCGGATCGTCAAGCGGGTCAAGGACCGGGAACGCGGCGTTCCGGGCGGAGTCTATATCTCCTGCTCTGCGTGCGACTTCTACGAAAAGCTTTAAGTCATATCTGAACAGGCGGGCCCGGCTCAGGCCGGGCTTTTTGCTGCCTGCATTTCATCCAGAATGGCTCGCGCAGCGCCGACGGGGTCTGCCGCCTGGGTGACCGGGCGCCCGACCACGAGATAGCTGGCGCCACCGGCAAGGGCTGCTGCCGGGGTCGCGATGCGTTTCTGGTCCCCGGCATCGCTGCCGGCGGGACGAATGCCCGGAGTCACCAGGATTGCCGATTCCCCCAGGAGCCGGCGCAGTGAGCTCACTTCTTCGGCGGAGCAGACCAGGCCATGGATGCCGCAGCCGGCAGCCATGTGGGCGAGCCGCTCAACCTGGGCGGCGGGTTTCTGGGTGATGCCGGTCGCGAAAAGTTCGCTCGAATCCATGCTGGTCAGCACGGTCACGGCGAGGAGCTTCAACTCTGACTTCGCAGCTTCTGCCTGCGCCGCGCGCAGCATGGCCGGGCCGCCCGAAGCATGCACGGTGAGCATTCCAGCGCCGGTCTGCGCGGCCGAGCGCACCGCTCCGGCGACCGTGTTGGGAATGTCATAAAGCTTCAGGTCGAGAAAGACATCGAAGCCGAGCCCACGCAGCTTGCGCACGATTTCAGGGCCGGCCGCCGTATAGAGCTCCAGCCCCACTTTCAGCCACCGCACGACTCCGGATAACTGGTGAGCAAGCTCCAGCGCCGGTTCGGCGGAAGGGAAATCGAGCGCGACAATCAGCCTGTCCCGCGCGCCGGCGGAAGCTGAAAGCGTCGTCATGGCTGGATTTAGTGCGCGAAAGCGGGCGAGTTGAGAGAGGCGACCGTTGAGCCCGGCGAGACGAGTTCCATCTTGACGGAAGCCGTACCGCTGAAGCCAAGCACGCGCGCCGCCGCCTGGGAAAGGTCGAGCATGCGTGAGCCGACATAAGGCCCGCGGTCGTTGATCTTCACGACGACCGACTTCTTGTTGCGCAGGTTCGTCACCTTGACCCAGGAGCCAAGGGGGAGCGTGCGGTGCGCCGCCGTCATGGCGTTCGAGTCGAACTTTTCGCCGTTGGCGGTGCGCTTGCCCATGAACTTCAGCCCGTACCAGGAAGCCCGGCCAACCTGAAACCAGGAGTGCTTGATGTCCTTGTTCACCATGGAGGTCGGAGATTCGGCCTGCGCCGATCCCATGACCATGGGGAAGAAGAGTCCGGCTGCGAGCATGGGGACGCGAAGGGGGTGGGAGAAGATTGAATAAAATTTCTGCATTCGTTCTATCTAGTTTAGGGTTTTCAGCGGGCAGGGTCAAACCGGGTTGCCTTTATTTTGGCCTTGAATTTGGCCGCAGCAACACAGGTTAAACCTGTATAACTTGTTGTAAATGAAGACAATAGCTCTCACGATAGCCGGATGGGACCCCTCCTGCGGGGCTGGGGCGGCTGCCGACCTCAAGACCTTCGCGGCATGGGGTGCGTACGGTCAGGCTGCCCTGACGGCGCTGACCGTTCAGAACACCCTCGGCGTCGCGTCCGTAACGCCTGTTGCGCCCGGAATCCTCGCGGATTCGCTCCGCGCCCTTGCCGAGGACGCGCCGCCAGCGGTCATCAAGATCGGAATGCTGGGTTCGGCCGACGCGGTCAAGGTCGTCGCCGGGTTCCTGCGGTCCCTGCCGGAAGTCCCGGTCATCCTGGATCCGGTCCTGCGCTCGAGTTCCGGGCGCGAACTTTTGGCGGCCGCAGACGTCGGAATGCTTCGGGCGGAGCTCTTTCCGCTCGTCGCCTGGGTTACTCCGAACGGCTCCGAGATGGCTGCGTTGACCGGGCGGTCTGCGTCCACCGCGAGCCAGATGGAAGCTGCTGCGGAATCGCTGCAGCAGGAATTTCCCAGGCTCACGGTCCTGGCCACGGGGGGCGAGCTGGAGCAGCCAAGCGACTACCTGCTGCTGCCAAATGAGCACCGCGGCTCGTGGATTCCGGGCGAGCATGTCGCGACGACCTCGACCCATGGAACGGGCTGCACGCTGGCTTCCGCCATTGCCGTGTGCATGGCCCGGTGGCCGGAAGCTGTGCCTGCCCGATGGGTCATAGCCGCCAAACGCTACATCGAAGGCGCGCTGCGGCACGCCCCGGGCATTGGGCGCGGGGCCGGGCCGATGGAACATTTCTGGCGTCCGGTTCCGGCAAGCCTGGAGGACGCTACACGCTGAATTTCGCCTTGGGGACCGGCTGCAGGAACCGCCGGATGTACCGTAACGGCTCCTCCTGGCTGGTCATTTCCCGCAGGTGGTACTGCCAGGCGTCTGCCTTCAAGGTTCGCCGGGTATATGGCCGGCGGGTCACGGTCACCAGCTCCCCGGTAGGTTTGCGCATGGTGTACGTGGTCGCCGCGACGGCGAAGTTCATCTTCGAGCCCTGTTTCCAGAACGCCTTCGCGAAGGAATGCGAAAACAACAGGGCGTAATAGCGGCGGTCCTGCCCCAGCAGAACGAGCGCCTTGTCGCGTCCGGGCCATTCTGTCTGCATGGTCTGTCCCCACCAGCGGGGAAACTCAAATCCGTTGTGCGCGGCTTGCTGGATCAGCAACTCCAGAACCTGAATTCGCGTGAGGGGCATCGCAAGGGCGATTCTGCCAACGGCGACAGGCACATGCAACCAAATTTCGCAGGCCTGGATTCCTTAAGTTCCGACGTTCACGCGCATGGACACGAGCGGCGTCTATCATGCCAAGGAATGGTCCGCACCCTGAAGCGCATTGCCGTAATGACGATGCTTTGCTGCGCATCGGCGCAGGCTGACTCCACTGTTCACACCAACCCGCTGAACAGGGATCCGGCGGTGCAGCGCGGCTACAACCAGTTCTACAACCTGGACTACGAGGCTGCGTACAAGACGTTCCAGGAAGTACTGGCCCAGCACCCCGACGATCCCCAGGCCATTGATTACGTGCTGAACATCGTCGTGTTCCGGGAGCTCTACCGTCAGGACCTGCTCGACACCACGCTGTATGCGCACGAGGGGTTCCTGACGGCAAAGCATGTTGTGCAGCCGAACCCCCAGGTCCGCAACCAGGTAGACGCCCTGGCGGACCGCGCTGACGGACTGGCCGATGGCGCGCTGAAGAAAAATCCCAACGACACGAACGCATTATTTGCCCGCGGCATGGCGAAGTCCCTGAAGGCGACCTATCTCGGGTTGGCAGAACGGTCCTTTGTCAGCGGACTGCATCTGGCGCTGTCGGCTCGCAGTGACGACGAGAGAGTGCTGCAGATAGATCCGAATTATGTCGATGCCAAGCTCGTCGTCGGCATTCACGAGTACGTCGTCGGCGTGCTGCCGCGCGCGCTGAAGATCATGGCCGGTGTTTTCGGCATCCACGGCAACAAGGACGAAGGCATTGCCATGCTGCAGGACTGCGCGCGCCGCGGCGTAATTACCAATATCGAGGCGCGCACGACGCTGATGATTTTCTACCGCCACGACGCGCGCTACGCCGAAGCCGTGCAGACAGCGCAGGCGTTGTCGCAGCAGTTTCCGCATGACTACCTGTACGCGCTGGAGGTGGCGAACCTGCGCAAGGATTCCGGCGACGGCGCGGGCGCGGTCCGGGAATATCGGTCTGTGCTCGACAAGGCGAAGCAGCCGGGCTATTACCCGAACATCCATCCGGAGCTGGCCTGGTTCGGCCTGGGGGAGACTTTGCGGGGCCAGAACGACAGCAATGGTGCCAGACAGGCCTTTCAGCAGGTGCTGGCGCAGCCGACGGCCAGTGCGGACATCAAGAAGCGGGCCCAGGACGCGCTGAACGCGCTGCACTGACATTCGTCACGGAACCGCGCGTCGCTGCCGCGCGTATTCTGAACTGAAAGAGGTAACTGCGATGGGATATTGCGCTGGTTGTGGAAAAGAACTCTCACCGGGAGCACGATTCTGCCCGGGATGCGGGCGCGCAGTTGCGTATGCGGCGCCGGTGAATTTTGACGGCATCCTGCGTTCACGGACAGACCGCAAGGTAGCGGGAGTGTGCGCCGGGATCGCCAGGCGTTACAACTGGGACGTTTCGCTTGTCCGCCTGTGTACGGTGCTGATCGCGCTGTTCACCTTCCCGCTCGGCCTGATTGCGTATGGCATCCTGTGGGCAATGCTTCCTGAAGAGGAACTGCTGCTCCGGGCGCCCGCTCCGGCCACGCCGCAGGGTGGCGTAACTGGCTGAGCTGCTGAACCCAAAGGGCGGACGTCCGTTCGCCTACCGCCGCGGCGCGCTCTACTGTGACGGCGCTCCGCTGGCGGCTGTGGTCGCGAAGTTCGGAACGCCTCTCTATGTCTACGGCGCGGCGGCGATTCGTGAACGCTATCGCCTGCTCGATTCCGCGTTTGCCGCCCGGCCGCACACGGTCTGCTATGCGGTCAAGGCGAACTCCAATCTCTCTATTTTGAAGTTGCTCGCGGCTGAAGGCGCCGGCTTCGACATCGTCTCCGGCGGGGAACTGGATCGTGTCCGCGTCGCCGCTCCTGACGCGCTGGGGCGCGTTGTCTTTTCGGGTGTGGGGAAAACGGCCGCCGAAATGGATGCGGCCCTGGCCGCGGGCATCCTGCTGTTCCATGTCGAGAGCGAAGGAGAGCTGGCGCTGCTGGCTGCGCGGGCGCGCGCAGCAAAGACCCGGGCGCGCGTATCGCTGCGTGTCAACCCCGATGTTTTTGCGGACACGCATCCCTACATTTCTACCGGGCTTCGCGAACACAAGTTCGGCGTCTCCGTGCGCGATGCGCGGCGGCTCTATCGGTCGCTGCAGGGCAACCGCTGGCTGACAGCGAGCGGCATCAGCGTCCACATCGGCTCGCAGATTCGTTCTGCAGCGCCGTTTGCGGACGCAGCGCGGCGTGCGCGCGAACTGTTCGATGAACTGCGCGCGGAAGGCCTGCCGCTCAAGTATCTCGACGCCGGCGGCGGTTTAGGCATCGAGTACGACGCGCGTAAGCCTTTCGGCGCGACCGCAAAAGCGACCGAGTACGCGAAAGCGGTCCACGGCGCTGCGGGTGACGGTTCCGCGCATTTGCTTCTGGAGCCGGGCAGGTTCATCGTCGCCCAGGCAGGGGCTCTGCTCACCCGCGTGCTGTATGTCAAGCGCAACGGCCGGAAGACATTCGTGATTACTGACGCCGGCATGAACGATCTCATCCGGCCGGCGCTCTATGGCGCGAAGCATTCGATTGTGCCGGTCAAACCGCGTCCGGGCGCCATGCGCACAGTCGATGTGGTCGGGCCGGTGTGCGAGACGGGAGATTTCTTCGCGCGAGATACAAGGCTGCCGCCGGTTGAGCCCGGCGACCTGCTCGCGATCCTCGATGCAGGAGCGTATGGCATGTCGCTGGCTTCGAATTACAACTCGCGCGGACGTGCCGCGGAAGTTCTGGTCGAAGGCAGCCGTCTTGTCGTGATCGGGAAGCGCGAGACAACTTCAGAACTCATCGCACTCGAGAACTAGACCACCGTGCAAAGCAAAGGCGCGACCACTGGCCGCGCCTCTGTTATTCAAGAGCGAACTACTGCATGAAATTCTGCTGGGCCGCAATTGCCGAGCCGAGTGTATTCCGGGTGGCCGAGCTGGTCGTGAACGTCGCGCTGCCGCCGGTGGTTGCCGCGGCTGGGGAAGAGGTTTCCGCAGCCTGAACGGGCGCGGCGCCTGTCTGGTCCGGCCCCAGGCCGAGCTTGATCAGCGCGCGGCTGTCCGGCGTGACCCTGGTCGGAATCCCGTTCGCTGCCTGGTAGCGCGCCATGGCGTCCTTGCTGGCGTCATCCCAGACACCGCTGGGCGAGCCGCCCATGTAGTGCTCACGAATCAGTGCGGTCTGGATTTCCGTGGCCCGGGCCGAGCCGATGCCGGCCGGGTGCGCGAAGCTCGCGTGGTGGGTCCTGGCGTGCTTGCCGGATTTCGCGGCAGAAGCCTTATGGTGCGGACGGGCGGCGTTGGCGGTGCAAACGAGTAGCAGAGCAGAAGCCAAAACCGAACCGGTGCGCAGAAAAGCCATAGCTAAGGAAGTCCTCATTTGTCAGGGGTTATTCACTCTAGGATAACCTGCCCGCCACAGTCTATGCAAAGAAGGGGTGACCGTATACAACCGTTTTTTGATTTGCCAAAGCGGGTGCCAAGGACGTAAACGAAGCCAGGCTTCTGGTTCCTCTATGTCGTTCTTTCTAAGCCAGATACAGGCAGAGCTGCGGAGCGTGCCATCGCGACCCTCCAGGCTGTGGAAAAGTCGCTTTCCTGGCACAGCCTCTGACGCGTGGTCCGCTCTTCGATTAGGCTGGGCGCCGTGAGGTGCAGGATGATTCTCCGTTCAGTTTTCCTATTGGGGTGTTGCGTTTCCGGCGTCGCGCAGAGTTTCACGCCGGCAACCGCGGCAGGCGCATGGCCGGCCAAGGAGGCCGATTATGTCGCGCGCAATTTCCACTTCGGCAGCGGCGAGACGCTGCCGGAAGTCCGCATCCACTACCGCACCGTCGGCAGCCCGCACCGCGACGCGGCGGGAAACATTGACAACGCCGTTCTGATCCTGCATGGCACCGGCGGCAGCGGCGCGAATTTTCTCACGCCACAGTTCGCTGGCGAACTCTACGGCGCCGGCCAGCCCCTCGATGCGTCGCGCTACTTCATCATCCTGCCGGACAATGTCGGCCACGGGAAGTCGTCAAGGCCATCGGACGGCCTGCGGATGAAGTTCCCGAAATACGATTACGATGACATGGTGCGGCTGCAGCATGCGCTGGTCACGGACGGCCTGCACATCCAACACCTGCGGCTGATCATGGGCACTTCCATGGGCTGCATGCACGCGTTCGTGTGGGGCGAGATGTATCCCGGTGAAGCGAGGGCGCTGATGCCGCTGGCCTGCTTGCCGACACAAATCGCGGGCCGCAATCGCGAGATGCGCTACATGACGATGGAAAACATCATGCGCGACCCAGCCTGGCAGCAGGGGAATTACACTGCCGAGCCAGAGCTGGGACTTCGCACCGCGGATGAGTTGCTTTTCGTCATGAGTTCCTCGCCGCTGCAATTGCAGAAAGCCGCGCCGACGCGCGAAGCCGCCGAGAAATATATTGACGGCTTCCTGGAGCGGGCGGATTCGCGGACAGACGCGAACGATTTTCTCTACTACATCAACGCCTCGCGCAACTACGACCCGAGCGCGAAGCTTTCTACGATCACCGTGCCGGTGATGTTCATCAATTCTGCGGACGACTTCATCAATCCGCCGGAACTTGGCATTGCGGAAAAACTGACGCCGCTGATGCCGCGCGCGAAGTTCGTGCTGCTGCCGATTACCGACCAGACGCGCGGCCATGGCACGCACTCGCTGCCGGCAATCTGGAAAAGCTATCTCGTGGAACTGCTGGCGGAGTCCGAGCTGCAGAAATAGCTGCAAAGCAAAAGCGCCGGATCGCTCCGGCGCTTTCCTTCATGCTCGTTCGTGATTACGGCAGGGTTCCGCCGATGTAGCTGGAGTTGCCCGTCCGGTCGTTCGGGAAGTGGACGACGAAGACCACGTCGTCGCCGCTCTTCAGTCCGGCGGCCAGCGACTTCAGGTCGGCGTCGCTGTTCACCGCGTGACGGTTCAGCTCCGTGATGATCATGCTGGGCTGCAGGCCGATTTCGTCGGCGAAGCTGCCCGGCGTCACGGACTGGACCTGCACGCCGCCTTTCAGGTTCATGCGGGAAAGCTGCTGCTGCGTGAGTGTGCGAACGCCAATCCCCAGCTTGGCGGAAGTGGCGTTGCCTTCGTCCGGGGTGGCGTCGTTGTCGCCGGGGCCGCTGTTCGTGCGGGCGGCGAGAACTTTTTCGCGATCGCCAATTCCGCAGACTGTGGTCATCGGCTTGCCATCGCGCATGTAGCCGATCTTGACGCTCGAACCCGGCTTTTTCGCGGAGATGACTGACACAAGCTGGTCACCGTCCTTGATGGGAATGCCGTCCACCGAGGTGATGATGTCGCCGGTGCGCAATCCTGCCTTTTCGGCGGGCTGTCCTGGGTCAACGCTTGAAATCAGCACGCCCTGCTTGAACCCGTAGACGCGGCCGACAGCGGTGGACGTGCTGGCCTGCGGCTGGAAGCCGATGCCGATGGAGCCGCGAACGACCTTGTGCATTGGGCCGATAAGGTCGTTGTAGGTGTCGACGACCGTGTTCGACGGCATCGCGAAACCGACGCCCTGATAGCCGGCCGACTGCGTGTAAATGGCCGTGTTGACGCCGATGACTTCGCCGCGCATGTTGACCAGGGGGCCGCCCGAGTTTCCGGGATTGATGGCCGCATCGGTCTGGATAAAGCGCTGGAACTGGGTGGCCGCGCCGCCGCCAAGATCGCGGTTCATGCTGGAGACGATGCCGGCGGTAACGGTGTGCTGCAGGCCGAACGGGCTGCCGATGGCCAGCACCCAGTCGCCCACTTCCATGGCGTCGGAGTTGCCGAGCTTGACCGTGGGCAGCGACATGCCGCGCGGGTCAATCTTGATGACGGCAAGGTCGGTTGACTTGTCCACGCCGACAACCTTCGCCGGGCGGCCGATGTCGCCATCGGGATCGGAGGCCAGCTTGACGAGCAGCCGGTCGGCCTTGTCCACGACGTGGTTGTTGGTGACGATGTAGCCGCGCGGGTCCACGATAAAGCCGGAGCCGAGCGATTCCTGCGGGCCCTGCTGCTGCGGCATCTGTCCGCCGAAGAAGCGGTTGAAGAAGTCCTGCATGCCGTTGTCGCCGCCCTGGCCGGGCCCCTGCTGCTGTTGCTGGTCGTCGTCATCGCTGCCGTCACCACCGTTGTCGTCCGGCGACTGCGGCTGGTTGGGCATCATGCGCTGGCGGCGATGCGGGGTGTTTTTCGGAAGCGATTCCGCCGTGATGTTGACCACGGCCGGGGCCACTTCCTTCGAGATTGCGGCGAATTCATTCGAAATCGCCTGCGCGGCCGGGACATGCAGCGGTCGGGCGTCCGAGGAATCGACCTTGGCTTCCTGGCCGTGAACGCCGTGCGCGGCGATGGAACCAATCAGGATTCCCGCCGAAAGAGTGAAAAGAACCGTAAAGGTGGAGGCAAGACGGTGACTGCGCAGCCGTCCAAACAGTGCATTCATGTACGTAGGTCCTCTTTCCAGGGCGGGGCCGATGCTTGATGACAAGCCGGAGCACGCAACTCTCCAGTATAGAGGCCGATAGCCCTGTTACCGGGTTAGACGCACGAACTCGCGAAGTGTTCCTAATCCTGATTGTGACGATGTCACGTTACGCTTCGGCGGTGCCTTCCTCGGCCTTTGGTGACAGGAATTCCGTGATCGCAATGCCGCATAGAACCAGCGCGGCGCCGCCAAATCCGCGGGCCCCGAGGCGCTCCCCAATGACAAGAAATGACGTGACAGCGGCAAACACCGGTTCCAGCGTAAAGATGAGCGCCGCATGGGTCGCGGGCAGAA
This sequence comes from uncultured Acidobacteriaceae bacterium, assembly GCA_963848685.1. GTDB lineage: Bacteria > Acidobacteriota > Terriglobia > Terriglobales > Acidobacteriaceae > CAWKED01. The sequence goes on from CAWKED010000002.1 coordinate 506,905, forward strand.
AGCTCTGCGCCCAGCTTTGCACCAGGAACGCCAGCGACGTCGCGAAAACCGCCGTGACCACAACTGCCGCCAGCCACCCGGGCGTGACGTGCAGCCGCAGTGGTCCGGAGAACGGCAGCAGGAGCGCAAGAAAGACGCTGCCGGCGGAAGTCTGCAGCAGGGCGAGCCGCCGGAAGTCGGTGAAGCGGGACGTCCGCGCGATGGACAGCAGGTGCAGGGCAAAACCGAACGCGCAGCCCAGGGTCAGCCAGTCGCCGCGGTTGACGCCGTGCAGGATGCCCGAGATTGGCGTTCCGGGCGGCGTAGTGAGAAAGGCGAGTCCCGCGAAGGCGACGATCGCGCCGGCGACCGCGGCCCATGTGGGCTGAGAGGTGCGGGTCGCGCGCAGGAACGGGAAGACGGAGAGCAGCGGAACCAGAACGACCACTGTCCCGGTGATGAAGGCCGACCGCGACGGCGTGGTGTAGAGGAGGCCGGTGGTCTGGAAGGCGTATCCGATCGCCAGGCAGGCACCCACGGTAATGCCGCCAACCAGTTGGCGGCGCGTGATGCGTGGGATCTCCCTGGGAAACATCGCCACAAGAACCAGTGCAGCCAGCACCATGCGGCACAGGTTAAAAACGGCGGGTGAAGAATCCCGCAGGGCCGACTGGACGACGACAAACGTCGCGCCCCACACCATGACGGTCAGGACGAGCAGGATGTGCGCAAGCGCGCCGCGGGAGAGCTTCATGGCTGTTCGCGGGCGAGATGTTCCGCGGTAACGAGTGCGAGCAGAAGGATACGGCGCAGAGCCAGGCCGCGGCCGGTCGGCTCGAACCACTCGTTCAGCGTGTGGGTGCCGCCGGAACTTCCGCCCGCGCCGAGCGAGACAGCCGGAACACCGAGAGAGAGCGGAATGTTTGCGTCGGTCGAAGCTGCGCGCCAGTGCGTACGGATCTGCAGATGGCGGTCGACAGCACGGACGGCTTCGATGAGGAAAGAATCCTGCGGCAGCGCGCCGGACGGGCGTTCGCCGAGCGGCGTGATCTGGAATGCCAGCCCCGGCACTCGGCTGGCGCCGAGTGAACCGGCAGCGCCCGCGCCGGAGGTCGGCGGCGCAGCGAGGGCCGCAGCCTGGGCGTTTGCCGCGGAAGTTTCCGCGACCGCATCTTCCACAGCGCGGTAGAGAAACACTTCCTGGCGGATCATCTCGCCGCCTTCTTCCGACCGAATGTCCACCTGCGCGGTGACGGTGGCGGGTATGGCGTTGATGGAATCTCCACCGCTGACGCTCGCGAAATTGACCGTCGTGCGCGGCGATTCCGGCAGCGTCTGGGACATCATCGTCGTGATGGCGCGGCTGAGCGCGACGACCGGGTTCGGGTTCGCGGCGTCCGTCCAGGAGTGGCCGCCGGGCCCGCTGATGGTGATCTGGAACCGCCGGCTGCCCAGCGCCTGCGTGACGACCGGCGTCGTGCCTGTTCCATCGAGAACAAGCGCGGCGCCGATGGTGTGTTCGTCACGGTCGCGAAAGATTCGCCGCATGCCGCGCAGGTTGCCGATGCCTTCCTCGCCGACGTTGCCGCAAAAAAGTATTGGCACGGGAGGCATCAACTCCGCAGCCTTGCAGGCAGCCGCGATGGCAAGCAGCGCCGCGATGCCCGTGCCGTTGTCGGCCAGGCCGGGAAGGTAGGTGCGTTCGGCTTCCGCGCGAACTTCGAGAGGCGTGTCGGCGGCAAAGACAGTATCGATGTGAGCCGAGATGAGCAGCCGCGGCGCGTCAGGGTTCGCACCCGCAAGTTCGGCGAGACAGTTGCCCTCGTCATCCAGCCGCGGACCGTCCAGGCCAAGTGCGGCGAACCTTTCGAGCAGCCACGCGGCGCGCGCCTGCTCGCCAAACGGCGGCGACGGGACCTGCGTCGCCTCCATCTGCCAGAGAAAAACTGTCGGCTCGCGCAGGTGAAAGAACTGGAACGCGGCGTGGACTTCGCGGCGCTGCGCGGCCTCTGTGACCAGAGCGTGCGCTGAGGGCATCATGGCGCGTCTCCGTAGTCCACACTGACAAGAAAGAGACCGCGCGCCGGAGCGGTCGGTCCAGCGGCGGAGCGGCTCCTGGCGGCCAGGATGCGCGGCATCGCGTCGGCAGCCAGGCGGCCGCGGCCAATTTCCAGAAAGGTTCCGACCAGGTTGCGGACCATGTGGTGCAGAAAGCCGTTCCCGGTAACGCGATAGGTGAGCCGCGCGCCGTCCTGCTGCCAACAGGAGCAGGAAATTGCGCGGACATGTGTTGCTGCGAGTGTCCGCTCCGCAGCATCCGCATCGCCGGAGCGGCGTTCCGCAGCGTCCGGGTCAACCGCCGCGAAAGACGTGAAGTCATGCTCGCCGACGACGCACTGCGCCCCTGCCTGCATGGCAGCAACATCGAGCGGATAGCCGGTCGCATAGATATAGCGGGCTTCAAACGGCGACACATCGCCCGATTGCAGGATGCGATATTCGTACGTCTTGCCCCGGGCCGAGTGCCTGGCGTGGAAATCCACGCCTGCCGGGTCCACCGACAACGGCCGCACGTCCTCTGGCAGGGTGAGCCGGAGCGCGCGCAGCAGGTTCTCCGGCGGCAGCGGCGCCAGCAGGGAGAACGACGCCACCTGCCCCAGCGCATGCACCCCGGCATCGGTCCGGCCGGAGCCCTGGGGCAGCACCCGCTCGCCGGTAATGCGCTGCAGCGCGTCGGCCAGTTCACCCTGAACAGTCCGCAATCCGGGCTGAATCTGCCAACCGGAGAACCCTGAACCGTCGTACGCGAGCGTCAATTTCCAGTTCCGGGAAGCCGCCGGCATCCGTCGGGTGCGCTTTTCTTCCCGCGACGGATGGCAATTGTCAGGCGATTGTGGCGGCGTGGTCACGATATACTCTGCCAAGTTTCGCATGTAGAAAGGTTTCGCCCCGCGTAACGACGGGAACCGCGGTGGGACTGCTTCCGTACCTGCTCTGAGTGGCAAGCCGGCGGCGAAGGAACGCTTCGCTGGTTGACGCAATGGCTGCAAAAGAGTCTTACGGGCGGCGGGCGGCGTCCAACCGACGCTGCTGCTGTGGCCGGAGTGCCCGGCGTTGAACGATTTACGAGGCTGGAGACGACGAGTGAGTGTGACGACAGAGAAGTTGCGCGGTGCGGCCGCGGTGGCATTGATGTTGATGAGCGGCGGCCCCTGGGCTGCCGCACAGCAGGCGACCGGCCAGGCAGCCACAGGCGGCGGACAGACCGGCAAAGCCGCGGAGCCGATCATCACCGAGCCCAGCGGCGCGCAAAAAGAGCTGCCGAATGTTCCGCTGCCGGTGTTCACCAAGCCTTTTGACATGCGGCCAACGGCGCGCGACTACACGCGGCCGAACCCGCCGCTGCCGAACCCGTTTGCCCCGTACAAGCCGATTGACGTCTCCACGCCGCCGTTGAACAACTCGCCGCGCCTGGACCAGATGGTCAGGGACGGCAAGATCTACCTCAGCTTGAGCGACGCCATTGCGCTGGCGCTTGAGAACAATTTCGACATCGCCATCCAGCGTTACAACCTCGACATTGCGGACACGGACATTCTCCGTGCCAAGTCAGGTTCGAGCATCCGCGGCGTAAACGTTGGCGTGGTTGCAGGAACTCTCGGCGGAGCCCAGTCGCTCATCACCTCGGGCGGCGGCCCGGGTGGAACCAGCGTTGCCTCCGGCGGCGCGGCTACGGGCTCTGCAGGCATCGTCTCCAGCACCAACGGCGGTGGTCCGGCTCCGGAATATCTCGACCCGGTTCTTACTGGCGGCCTGACGTTTGATTACGCGACCACGCCCCAGACCTCTGCTCTTTCGGGCTCGTCGTCGCTGAACAACAATACGCAGACGTATAACTTTGGCTACACGCAGGGGTTCACCGGCGGCGAGCAGCTGGCCGTGACGTTCGACAATTCGCGCGCCACCACCAACAGCACCTTTTCGACCTACAGCCCATCGCTGACGTCCAGCATGCGCATCCAGGGTACGCAACACCTGCTGCAGGGCTTCGGCACCTTCATCAACCGGCGCTTTATCGTGCAGGCCAAGCGCGACCGCCAGATTACCGATTCGGCTTTCCGCCAGCAGGTCCTGTACACGGTCAACCAGGTGGAGAACATCTACTGGGGACTGGTCAGCGCGTATGAAGATGAGCAGGCCAAAGAGCGGGCGCTGGAGCAGTCCAGGCAGCTCGCCGCGGACAACCGCAAACAGTTGCAGATTGGAACTCTTGCGCCTCTCGATGTCGTCAATGCCGATTCGACTGTCGCAACCGACCAGCAGAACCTGACGACCTCGCAGACGACGCTCGAATACCAGCAGCTCATCATGAAGCAGGCCGTGGCCCGCAACCTGAGCGATCCTGTCCTGACGGCAGCGCCGATTATTCCGACCGACCGCATTTCTCTGGACCCGACGCCGGAAGAGCAGATGCCGGTCGAAGACCTTGTCCGCATGGCCGACCAGAACCGGCCGGAAGTGGAACAGGCTGATCTTGCTCTCAAGAACCAGGAGCTGACCGTCAGGGCTTACAAGAACGGTCTGCTGCCTACGCTGGACGTTTACGGCTACTACGGCGGCAACGCTGTGGGTGGCGCGCAAAGCCCGAATTGCACCACGTTTGTAGGCGGCTCGATCGTTCCATGTCCGCCGAACACCTATCCCAGCGTTGGCTACGGTTCCGTGTTCAGCAACCTGTTCAACAACTCCGGCCCGGACAAGGGAGTCGGCGTGAACATGAACATCATCATCCGCAACCGTGCGGCGCAGGCTGACCAGGCGCGCGCGCAGCTGGAATACCGTCAGCAGCAGATGAAGCTTGCGCAGACGTTGACGCAGGTGCGGATCCAGGTCATCAACGCGCAGTTCGCGCTGACGCAGGACCGCGCCAGCGTGCAGGCCGCGCGTGCCGCAAACGATTACGCCACCAAGTCTCTGGATGCCGAGCGCAAAAAGTACCGCCTGGGCGCCAGCACAACAGCGAATGTCCTGTCCCAGCAGCGCAACCTGGCCAGCGCGCAGGACAACCTGATCACCGCGGAGACCACCTACGCGCGTGACCGCGCCTCGCTGTCGCAGATCCTGGCGAACACGCTGGACAAGTACAACATCAACCTGGCCGATACCGCGCGCGGCGTCGTTACCCAGACGCCCGTCATCCCGGGCCTGCAGCCGCCGGTCACGCAGCCCAGCCCGACAGAGATGCAGGAGCGTCAGATTCCGATGAACCCGGCGTCACAACCGGCGTCGCAGCAGCAGAACCTGACGCCCGAAGTGACGAACCCGCAGAACGACCTGAACAAGATGCCGGCGACAGCGCCGCAGCCTTCGCCCGTCATGGCTGCGCCACCGCCGCCGGCTGATGATCATCCTCCGGGAAACGGGCCGCAGTAGGCCGAGAACACACTGCAGATTCCTCCGGCGCTTCGCGCCTGCGGAATGACAATCAGGAACGGCCGCTGTGAACGCGGCCGTTTTCTTATCTCCATTTCTTGGCCTGTCCTTCCGCAGACGCATCTGGCTTTCATTCCGCAGCCCGCCGCTGCGCCGGAGAAATCTGCTCCTGGTTGTCAGTCTTCGCGAACGGCATGCAGCAATTCGTAGAACTCGGGGCACGAGACCGCCGCGCAGTCCGCGTCATGAATTCGCGACTCGCCGTCGGCCCGTAACGCGGCGATGCTGAAGGCCATTGCGATGCGGTGGTCTCCGCCCGTCTCAATCTCCGCGCCGTGAAGCTGCTGGCCGCCGGGCACATCAAGGCCGTCGGGATATTCGGTGAATTCCGCGCCCATGGCTTTCAAGTTCCGCGCGACCAGCGCGAGGCGGTCGCTCTCCTTGACGCGCAATTCCGCCGCATCGCGGATGCGAACGCCGTCGCGCGAATATGGCGCGATGGCGGCCAGCACCGGCAGTTCGTCAATCAACTGCGCTGCAATGCCGCCGGCAATCTCCGCGCCGAGTGGGCCGTCGGGCGCGCCCTCGACGTGCAGTGTGCCGACAAGTTCGTGATGTTGCTCCTCAAGCGCAAGCACACGAACCCGCAGTCCGAGCGAAACCATGACGTCGAGAATTCCGGCGCGGGTCGGGTTCATGCCAATGCCGTCGAGCGTGAGCGACGCTTCGGGGAAGAGCAGTGCGGCGGCGAGGAAGAATGTGGCAGAAGAAATGTCGCCCGGCACGGTAAGCTCCTGCGCGCGGAGTTGCTGCGGACCGCGCACGCTCACTTCCGTCAGCGTGCGGGAAAGTTCCGCCCCGAAAGCGCGCAACGCAAGTTCTCCATGGTCGCGGGTGCGAAGTTTTTCTTCAACAACGGTTTCGCCGTCCGCCTGGATTCCGCCGAACAGAACGGCAGACTTGACCTGCGCGCTGGCGACGGCGGGCGCGTACCGGATCGCCTTCAGATCGCGTGTGCCGTGAAGCTTCAGCGGCGCATGGCCGTCGGTGAGTTCCACGCGCGCACCCATCTGGGACAGTGGTTCGGCGACACGCTTCATCGGTCGCTGCGAAAGGGAAGCGTCTCCGGTCAGCGTGAATGCGTGCGGCTGCCCGGCGAGCAATCCTGAAAGCATGCGCATGGTCGAGCCGGAGTTGCCGCAATCCAGCGGATGGCCCGGCGCGGTGAATGCGCCTTCGCATCCGGTGATGTAGAGCACGCCGTCGCGCTGCTCCGCGTTGGCGCCGAGCGCCTGCATGCAGGCGAGCGTGGAGGCGCAGTCCTGCCCGGTCGCATAGTTCGCAATGCGCGACGTGCCTTCCGCAAACGCGGCAAGCATGGCGTAGCGGTGCGAGATGGACTTGTCTCCCGGCAGGCGAAGCACGCCAGAGATGTTGCGCGCGGGACGGATGGTTTCGGTTCGGGAGCCTTGCACCCAGTTATTGTGTCACCAACTGTTTGTCATTCTGAGCGAAGCGGAGAATCTGTTCTTCGCCGGCGATGCGCGTTGCGTGCGGGAGAGCAGATTCTTCGCCTCACTTCGCTCAACTCAGAACGACAAGCAAGAAAACTACAGCACCCGCAGCGCCAGAATCGTCTCGTCATCAAAATGCTCGCGTCCGCCCTGGAACGCCGTGACGGCAGTCAGGACGGCATCGACCATCTGGCTGGCGGAGCGCTTGCGGTTTGCGGCGATAGTCTTTTCCAGACGGTCATCGCCGAACATGTCCTCGTTGTCGTTCTCCGCGTCCACCATGCCGTCGGAGAAGAAGACAATTGCCTCGCCCGCCTTCGCGGTAATGCTTTGCTCGTCGTACTCCGGGGAAGGGAACATGCCGAGCGGGAAGCCGGCGACGTCAATCGTCTTGATGCCATTCGCCGTGGCGTAGAGCGGCTGGATGGCTCCGGCGTTGGCAATCGTGAGCGTGCGGGATTTGTCGTCCCATACGCTGTAGAGCATCGTCACGTACTGTGCGTCGAGCTTGCGGTCCATCAGGCTGGAGTTGAGGCATTGCAGCATGACGGCCGGGGAGGGCTTGAGGCTGGTCTGCGCGCGCATGATTCCGCTGACCAGCGCGGCGAGCAGCGCGGCCGGCGCGGCCTTGCCGCTGACGTCGCCCATCGCGATGCCGATGCGGCCGTCGCCGTAGTCGAGGAAGTCGTAGAGATCGCCGCCGATGGAGCGCGCCGGCAGAAAGCGCGCCGCGAATTCCGCATTGGCGACGCGCGGCACGTTCGGCGGCAGGAGGCGAAGCTGCACTTCGCGCGCCATCTGGAGATCGTGTTCCATGCGCGCTTCTTCCTGCGCGACGCGCTGGTACAACTGCGCGTTCTCGATGGCGACGGCGATCTGCGTGGAGAGCGTACTGAGTGTTCGCACATGCTCTTCGGTGAAGTAGTTGCGCCGCGTGTGTTCGAGATCGAGCACGCCTGTGACCTTGCCCTTGAAGATGAGCGGCACGGCAAGCTCCGAGCGCGTCTCAGGGTTCACCATGCGATAGCGCGGGTCGCGCCGGACATCGCTGGCAAGAATCGCGTGGCCTTCACGCACGGCCGCGCCGACCAGGCCCTGCGACAGCGGAATATTGTCCTCGCCAAAATGTTCCACCTTGCCGAAGCGCACGCTCAGCCGGTGTTCCAGCAGTTGCGTGCGCTGGTTCATCAGCAGGATGGAGTACATGCGGTAGTCGATGACGCGGTTCAGCAGTTCGCCAATGCGGACCAGGAGCTGATCGAGATCGAGGATGGAGCTGATCTCGCGCGAGATGTCGTTCAGCACGGCAAGTGTGTTCGCCTGCCGCGCGACGCGCGTGTACAGGCGCGCATTCTCAACCGCGACGGCGACGCGGGAGGCCGTCATCTCCAGCAGGCGCTGCTGCTGCGGCGTGAACGCTGCCGGCTGCGTGGACTGAATATCGATCACGCCGATGACGCGGTTCCGCGTCATGAGCGGGATGGCGAGCTCCGAAACAACGTCGGGATTGGCGGGAATGTAGTTCTCCACCTTGCTCGTGTCGGAAACGAGGATCGAGGTGCGCTGCTCGGCTGCCTGGCCCACGATGCCTCGTCCCAGCGGAATGCGCAGGCGCTCGATCTCCGGCGTGTGGCCGATCTGGAAGCGCATCCGCAGGTCCCTGCCACGTTCATTGACCAGCAGGATGGCGAAGATGCGGTAATCAATGACAGCGCGGACCAGGTGGGCGACGCGGTGCAGCAGCGTCTCCAGGTCGAGGGTGGTATTCAGCGCTTCGGCGAGCTGCCAGAGGAATTCCAGCTGTTCGCGCGTGATGCCGGTTTCCGGCGAAATGGCAGGCGCCAGCGCGGCCGTTTCCGGCCCGGGGATGGAAGTCTTTCGCGCCAAGACCAGCCATCATAGCGCAGCAGGTTTTCACGGGGCTGCGGGGAATATCGCGCCGCCGCCGTTATTGATAAGATGACCGCAATTCCGCATGTCCTTCTTCCACATTCCGCTGCATATGTGGCCCTGGATCGGCAGGTTCTCGAACCTGGCCGGCGTCGTCTCGTTTCTGATCGGCGTGCCGACGGTCATTGCGACGTACCGTGAAGCGCACCGGGCCCGGCGCGAGGCCGAGAAGGCGCAGGCTTCCATGGTGCTGACGCAGGATTCGATTGAGTTCGTGCTGGAGGACGGAACGTGGATCAACCTGGTGCCGCTTTCAGGACGGTACTCGTTACCGCTGCCGGGCGCTATCTGCATGCTTCCCGGTGACGGCAACGGAGAAAATGGCGGCGTGTATCGCGTTGTCCGGCTGGAGTACATCTACACCGAGGCCCCTTCGACGGAGCAGATGCCCTTGCAGGCGAGGCTGGTCAAGGCTGTGGCGCACGTCCAGCCGGCGCTCGAAGAGTTGATGCTCGGTAACGACTTCCGCGAAGTTGCCGGCAGGGAAAACTAACGGGCCGCGAATTCGGCGGCGGAAAATTCCGGCGCGCCGAGTTCGCGAACTATGGAAATGCTGGCGCTTGCGCCGATGCGGCTGGCCCCTGCTTCCAGCATCCGGCGCGCGTCGGCGAGCGTGCGGATGCCGCCGGAGGCCTTGACTTCGCAGCGCGTGCCGGCGACCCCGCGCAGGAGTTGCACGTCCTGCACGGCTGCGCCGCCGGTCGAAAAGCCTGTACTGGTTTTCAGAAAGTGCGCGCCTGCCGCGATGGCGATCTCTGAAGCGAGAATTTTCTCGTCTATCGAGAGCAATGCCGTTTCGAGAATCACTTTTACGCGGGCCCCGACTTCGTTCGCCACCTGGACTACGCCATGGAGATCATGCTGGACGTAGGTGCGATGTCCGCTCTTCAGCGCGCCGATGTTCATGACGACGTCGAGTTCGCGCGCGCCGAGCCGGATGGCCTCTTCCGCTTCCTGGCGCTTGGTCGTGCTCAGCGTTGCGCCGAGAGGGAAGCCGATGGTGGAGGCCACGCGGACCGGGGTTCCTGCCAGCACGGAGTGCGCAATTGCGGTCCAGCAGGAATGCGTGACCACGGCGGCAAAGCCGTAGTGCAGGCTCTCCTCGCACAGCCGGATGACCTGTGCTTCCGTGGCATCGGGACGCAGGAGGCTGTGGTCGAGAACTGCGGCAAGGTTCTGCCAGTGAGACAGGGCCTGTGCAGCAAAAGATGTGGCGTCGTAACTTTCCTGCTGCGAAACGGGTGCTTCAAAAAGTGAAACCGACATCGGGTGGACTGCTCCCTGGGTGATCCTATTCAGACAAACGCGCGAGGATAGCCAAACGCTCCCACAACATGCAAGTAACTTTCGCGTGACGGCCGGCCTACACAAAAAGACCAATGCGGCGGCCACTTATACTGGAGTGAACAATCCCCATGGTGCCGTACATCCACATCGGAAGTTTTGCGCTGCCAACCTTTGGTTTGATGCTCTGGCTGGCAGCCGTCGTCGCAGCACTTGTGTTGCATATGAATTTTCAGAGGCACGGTGTGAAAGCCGACGCTCTGACCATTGTCGCCACCGCGACAGTGATGGGAGTTCTCGGCGCGAAGCTGTGGCACGAACTGGAGACTCCCGCCGAATTCTTTTCCGAGATGCGGCAGCTGGGCGTTCTGCTCGCCGGCCACCCGGCGGCGTTTCTGTCGCAGTTCTATAACTGGGTGCAGGCCGGTTTTGCCTGGTTCGGCGGCCTGCTCGCGGCCATTCTGACGTTGCTGTGGATGGGCCGCTCTGCCGGACTGAGGCCGCTGGCGATGCTCGACCTGGCTGCGCCTTCGGCTGCGCTGGGCTACGGTGTCGGACGCATCGGCTGCCACCTTTCCGGCGACGGCGATTACGGCATCCACACGAACCTGCCATGGGGCGTCAGCTATCCGCACGGTCTTGTTCCGACGACAGACACCGTACATCCGACGCCAATCTATGAGTTTCTGTTTGGCTGCCTGCTCGCGGGGTACCTGTGGATGCGTGGCGGCAAGACGCAGCCGCTTGGGCGGTTGACAGGTGAGTATCTTCTATGGAGCGGGCTGGCGCGGTTCCTGGTGGAATTCATTCGCCGCAATCCGAAGATTCTTATCGGCCTCAGCAACGCGCAGCTCGCCAGCGTGGCTTCGATGATCGCGGGCGGCGCGTTGATCGCGTGGAGCTTGCGCCGCGGAGCTACTTCTCGAGTGCGTGCCGTGGCGAAGCCCAAGCCAGTTTCAGCCTAAAGCGTCTTCAAATACGCCTTGGCCTCCGCGAGCTGCGGAAAGCGTTTCTCATCTTCCTGAAATGCCCGCGGGTGCACACATCGTCGCGTGCCGCGCAGCTTGACCGGATGCTTGAGGTGGAGCATCTCGTGATAGAGCAGATATTCAATGGCGAAGCGCGGTGTTGCCGGGCGGTCGAAAACTTTGCTGACGACGATGGTGTTGTGCGCGGCGTCGTAGTGGCCGAGGAGCCGCTTGCCATGGTGCATGCTCCATGTCAGGGTCGGCTTCGCCATCAGGCCGTGGAAGAAGCGTGCATTCAGTGCGTCGAAGACTTCATCGAGGTCCCAGGTGCGGCCCTTCGCGCCGGACAGAATCTTTCGGCCACGCTGCTGGCGCATACGCTCGACATGACGGCTCACTTTCTCCGACGAGACATATTGCCGGAAGCGCGCGGAATGCGCCGCGGAGATGGGCTTGCGGTAGAGCTTGGCCAGCAGGACATGCGCGATGGCGTGAAGAACGGAGTGCGGCGCGCCCTCGAGCGCGTCCGACAGGCGGATGTGAAGTTCTCCATCGCGAAGACGGATCGTGTTGTTGACGCCGGTGTATGGGTAGAAGCGGACATGCATGCGCGGCATGGGCGCACGCGGGCGAAGTTCGCGATAGGTTGTCGCAAACACCATTTGGATCGGTGGAGCGGGATCCGGCTGCCGCTTGCGGACAACAGCGGCCCGCATTTGCGGCTGCGATGGCGGCGGCGTGCGTTCGAACAGGGAAGGGAACAAGGAGAGCCAGCTCAGACCGGTGCCCCCGCTCGCCTGCTGATTACAATCACAGAGAAATTCTAATCACTCACCGGATATTCGGAGAGCGGAGGTTCGGGTCCTCGGCCGGCTTGTCATGTTTCTGCTTAAACCAATCCGCCTGGCGCTTCACAAAATCCGCATAACCCTGCTTCAGCGAGTCGTTGGCGTCCACGGCCGCTTCTTTCACGAAGTCGTAGGATTCGTTGGGCGGCAGAGCGCTCACAGTCGCGACCCAGTGATCGATATCGGGCTTTAATTTCTCGAGCGTCTTGCGCAGGTCAGGCACGGGAAAGCGGCTGTTTGTCTCCCACGATTCGTACTCCTCAAAATTCGTCTGGAATTCATCCACCAGCGAGGTGTAGTCCTCGAGCGTGTCGTGGATCTGCTGTGCGTTATCACCCTTGCCGGGGCTCCTCGCGAGCAGGTCCAGCTTCGCGACCCGGGCAGAGATGAACTTCGCGTAGAGTTCCACGCGCTTGGGGGGGACGTCGGTGACTTCGCGTACGGCCTCTTCGTCAGCGGCGGAGAGAGGATCGTGGTGCGCCTGCGCGGGGACAGGATTAGATATCAGCCACAGCGCGAGAGCCGCGCCGCCCAGAAGAACCTGCCGCCGCATCAGTGCGCGAAGACCTTCAGCATCAACTCCGACTGCACCTCGTTCAGCTTGGCTGCGACCGCGTGCAGGGTATCGCGGTTGTCCAGCGACGACTGCTTCACCATCTGGTCCATGCGCAAGCTGGTTTCGCGAATCAGGATTTCAGCGTCGCGCAGTTTGCGTGCGTCGGCCCCAATCGCGGAGTGCAGGCGCCGCGTATATTCGGCGACGCGGTTGAGGTGGGTTGTCGCTTTGTCCAGCTGGCCGGCAGCCATTTCCGAATCCAGACGCACGGTCATCTGCGCGATGATTTCGGCGTACAGATAGGGCTGGTCTTTGGCTTGCGCACGCTCGGCGCGGGATTCCAGGTCGGCGATCTGCTGATCGTTCAGCAGCTTGCCATTGCCGGTATAGCCCGAAGCCGAGGCTGTGAGGAAGGTTGTCCCCAGCAGCGCAACTGCGAAATTTCGAACAAGACGGCGCATCGGGGGCCTCCCATTGATGCCGTTGACTTGTTACTTGCCTTCATGCGCCATCGCGATCAAGCGGTGACGCACTTGAAACTCCTGGTCCGGGAACTTTCCGCCGGCCAATGCCAGAAACTGGCGGTAGTTTTCCGCCGCTTCCTTATTGTGCCGAAGCTTATCGTAAGCCTGGCCTAATAGGAAGTAGGTAGACGCATTCTGGGCTGCATATTTTGTTCGCTCTGTCAAAGCCTGTATCACCAGGGGCCATTGCCGTGTCTGCTCAGCGGCGAATGCCAGGCCGCCCCAGGCCTCAGGATTGTCGGGTCCTGCGGCCAGGGACTGCTTAAGTGCCGTGATTGCTTCTGGATAGCGCTGGGCGCGGATTAACGACGCGCCGAGAGCGGCGAGCAGAACCGGATCGCCGGGCTGGGCTTTGAGCAGTTCCGTGTTCAGGTCAACGGCCAGCGCAGGATCGGCCCCCTGCTGGTTGGCGATGTCGGCCAGCAGGCGCGTTATCGCCTGATTTTGCGGGTCGCGGGCGTGCGCGGCCTTGAGCAGGGTGATCGCTTCCGGGGCCTTGTCTTCGAGCGCAAGCGTGCTCGCCAATTGCGCTTCCAGGATGACGTTGTCGGGTGATGCCTTGAGGGCGTCGCGCAGGACGGTTTCGGCCTCCGGATATTTCTCCTGGGAACGCAGAATGCGACCGAGCGCCGCCGATGCGGCGACGTTACCGGGCGCCGATGCCAGGACCTTGCGGTATTCGGCTGCGGCTGCGGCGCTGTCGTCCATGGCTTCTGCCAGCTGCGCGGCAAGAAGGGTGTCCGCCGGAGTCTCGGGAGTGAGCTTGAGGGCTTCCACCAAGGCGTTGCGGGCGGATTCGTAGTCCTTCCGGTCCGCCTGCGTGGCCGCGATCGCGCGGTAGGCTTCTGCGTGTAACGCGGGGCTGGCGGTCGTGCTGCCGGTCACGGTGCGCCATGCGGCGATGGCTTCGTCCGGTTTGTTTTGCGCGGCCAGCGCACGGCCCAGAGCGATCTGCGCCTGCGGCAGTTCAGGCTGCGCTTTCAGGGCGCGACGCAGGTCGGTCTCAGCTTCAGGCGCGTGGCCGGATTCAAGCTCGATATAGCCGAGGTCGTAGAGAGCGCGGGGATTCTCCGGCTGCTTTTGTAACGCCTGCGCGACGAATGTGCGTGCGGCGGAATAATCCTGTTTGTCGATGGCATCTTCCGCGCGGTCCAGTACTGATGGGCCTTGCGCCTGGGCCTGCAGGACAGCGGCGCACAGGACCAGCGCAATCATGCGTGCACCGCTTCCGCCGGCTCTGCCGCTTCCGATTGCGAGGCGCGGCGGTGCGCAAGAACTTTCGCCAGCCATTGGCCGGTGTAACTTTCCGCGACCGCCGCGACCTGCTCCGGCGTGCCTTCGGCGACGATGTTGCCGCCGCCGCTGCCGCCTTCCGGGCCCATGTCCACGATCCAGTCCGCGGACTTCAGTACGTCGAGATTGTGTTCGATGACCAGCAGGGAACCGCCCGCATCGAGCAGCTTGCGCAGCGCCGCGAGCAGGCGGGACACATCCTCAAAATGCAGTCCGGTCGTCGGTTCATCGAGAACGTAGAGGATGCGGCTGCCGCCCTTCCTCGCGGCGTCGGTGCGCGTGTTTGCGAGATGGGAGGCCAGTTTGACGCGCTGCGCTTCGCCGCCGGAGAGCGTCGTCGCCGACTGCCCCAGGCGGACATAGCCGAGTCCCACTTCTTCGAGCACCGCGAGACGGTCAACAATTTTCGGATTGCCGGCAAAGAAGCTGACAGCTTCGCGGACCGTCATATGCAACACGTCGTAGATATTGCGGTTCTTGTACTTGATCTCGAGCGTGGAAGCCTTGTAACGCTGGCCGCCGCATTCCTCGCATGGCAGCTCAACATCGGCGAGGAACTGCATTTCGACCGTGACCGTGCCGTCGCCCTGGCAGACCTCGCAGCGGCCGCCGGCGACGTTGAAGGAAAAATAACCGGGCGTGTAGCCGCGGCGCTGCGATTCCGGCAGCGAAGCGAACAGCTCGCGCACGGCGTCGAAGGCGCGGATGTACGTGACCGGGTTCGAGCGCGGAGTGCGTCCGATCGGGGACTGGTCAACGAGAACGACTTCGTTCAAAAACTGCGCCCCGGCGAGAGACTTGTAACTCGTCGGCTGCGCCGCGCCCTCATCGGTATGGAGTTCGTGCGCGAGCGCCCTGGCCAGCACCTGATGCACCAGCGTGGATTTGCCGGAGCCGGACACGCCGGTGATGCAGGCCAGTGTGCGCAGCGGAATATCGACACTCACGTTGCGGATGTTGTTGGCGCGCGCACCTTTCAGGCGCAGCCACTCCTTGCCCGGAGCGCGGCGGCGCGTGGGGACAGGAATGCTCTGCCGGCCGGAAAGGTAGCGGCCCGTCAGCGAAGCGGGGTTCTGCTCAACTTCGGTTACAGTTCCCGAAGCCAGCAGCTTGCCGCCGAGTTCACCGGCGCCCGGGCCGAGGTCAAGCAGGTAATCGGCGGCGCGAATGACGTCCGGATCGTGCTCGACGACGAGGATGGTGTTACCGAGGTCTCGCAAGTCTTCAAGAATGCGGATGAGCCGCGATGTGTCGCGGCTGTGCAGGCCGATGGATGGCTCATCGAGCACATATAGGGCGCCGACGAGCCGCGAGCCGAGTGACGTCGCGAGCTGAATGCGCTGCGATTCGCCGCCGGAAAGCGTGGATGCGAGCCGGTCGAGCGTGAGGTATTCGAGTCCGACCTGGTCCAGGAAGCCGAGGCGCTGCGCGATTTCCTGGAGCGCCAGCCCGGCGATCTCCATCTGCATCGCCGAGAGGCGCAGGCCCTGAAAAAACGCGAGCGCCTCGCGTACCGGCAGCGCAGCGACGTCGGCGATGTTCTGGTCGTCAATACGGACGGCGCGCGCCTGTGCAGACAGCCGCTGGCCGCGGCACTCCGGGCAAATGGCGTAGCCGCGATACCTGCTGAGAAAGACACGAACATGCAGCTTGTATTTCTTTTCTTCAAGCTGATTGAAGAAGCCCATGACGCCGGGAAATCCGCGGCCGCCATGCAGAATCAGCTCCCGCTGGTCTTCTTCCAGGTCTTCCCACGGCACATTGAAGGGGATCGCATGTTCGCGGCAGAAGCGGCGCAACTCCGTCTGCATGGTCTTGTATTTCGGCCGCTGGAACGGATCGATGGCGCCTTCCTCGAGCGTTTTTCCAGGCGCCGGAATGGCCAGCGCGAGATCGAAATCAATCGTGTTGCCGAAGCCCTGACAGCGCGGGCACGCGCCAGCCGGGTTGTTGAACGAGAACATGCGCGGCTCGGGTTCCGGCGCCGGCGTGCCGCAATGCTTGCACTCGAATGCGCGTGAGAACCGCAGACGGCGGGGCGGCTCTTCATTCGTGCCATCGTCGCTGCCGCGCGGCACAGTTTCAAAGATGACTTCGCCGGTTTCGCGAAAGGCAATTTCCGTGGCATCTGCGATGCGCGACCGAATGTCCGGCGAGACAACCAGGCGGTCCACGAGCAGAAAGACCGGCTGTAAGAAATCCATATCGAGCAGGGATTCGGGCGTGGAGAACTCGAACATGTGGCCGTTCTGCAGCAGGCGATTGAAACCCCTGCTGCGGAGGTCCGCGAGTTTCTCGCGCAGGGATTCGGGAATCGCCGGCGCCATTACAACGGCGGACCTCGCGGCAGATTTCTTCGCGACGATCTTCTTTATCTTTTCTGCGGGCGCGGCGGCGGGGACCTGGAGCGGGAACAAAGCGTGCAGCCGCGTGCCTTCTTCGAGCGCGAGTACGGCGGTGGCGATTTCATCCACAGTGTCCCGCTTGACGACGTTGCCGCAGACCACGCAGTAGGTGGTGCCGACGCGCGCCCAGAGCAGGCGCATGTAGTCGTAGATTTCCGTTGCCGTGGCGACGGTGGACCGCGGGTTGCGCGTCTGGTTCTTCTGCTTGATCGCGATGGACGGCGCAAGGCCTTCCAGCGAGTCGACATCGGGCTTTTCGATGCGTTCCAGGAACTGCCGGGCATACGCGGACAGTGACTCGACATACCGCCGCTGGCCCTCGGCGTAGATGGTGTCGAACGCGAGCGAGCTCTTGCCCGAACCTGAGACACCCGTGACTACCGTCAGCGCATTGTGCGGCAGCTCGGCGTCGAGGTTTTTCAGGTTGTGCGTGCGGGCGCCGCGAACGATGATCGTGTCGTTCGCGGTCAGTGTCGGGATTTCTTCGGCAGCCATACGGAACGCGCAGGAAGGTCCGGAGCGCAGTCCCGCATTCTCTATTTTAGCGGCTGAACGGGTTGCATGCTCCACCGCGCCAAAGCTTGAATCAAGCTACCGGCTGGCGCTTCTTCTTCTGCGGACGCAGTGCGTCGCCGACAATCAGGATTCCGCCGATCACGATGGCGGAATCGGCGATATTGAAATCCGGATAGTGGTAATGCACGATGTGCACCTGGATGAAGTCCACCACCTGCCCGGTACGCACACGGTCCACCAGGTTGCCGCACGCGCCGCCCAGCACCAGCGCAAACGCGACCGTGCTCGGCGTGATGCGTTTGCCGAGCTTGAGCACCAGCGCCAGCATGAGCAGCGCGACCGCGATGGAGAAAATGATCAGTCCCCAGCGGACGTGCTGCATGTTTGGAGATTCCGCAAACATGCTGAAAGCGGCGCCGGTATTCAAGACATGCGAAATGCGGAAGAAGCCGGGAATGACGACTCGTTCGGTGCCCACAGGGACGTGCGCGACAATCCAGGCCTTGGTCAGGCGGTCGAGCAGAAAGACCACGAGCGAGAGAACGAGAAGCGTCAGACGCCAGTCACGCGGGCGGGCCATTATGCGGCCTCCTGCGCGGTGATTTCTTTCAGCGCTTCGACGCAGCGTCCGCACACGGTCGGCCAGCGGGAATCCACGCCGAGGTCGGTGCGGTAATTCCAGCAGCGCTCGCATTTTGCCCCGTCCGCGGGCAGCGTTTCAACGATAAGCTCGTCCGATTGGCCTGCGAGTTCGACCTGGCTGACGTTGAAGAACTCTTTGAGCGCGTGCTCGTACTTGCGCAAGAGGGAAATTTCAGGAGACGAGATGCGCAGCTTCGCTTCCAGCGACTTGCCGATGCGCTTGTCCCTGCGCGCGGCTTCGAGCGAGAGAAGTGCGACATCGCGGACGGCGAAGAGCTGGTGCCAGTCGGCAAGCTCGGCTTCATCGGCGATGTGCGCGATATCTTCCACGGTGGGGAAGCGCGCCAGATGCACGCTGGCCTCGCGCGAGCGGGAGAACGGCAGCGCCTCCCAAACTTCTTCCGCAGTGAATGTCAGGATCGGCGCGGTCAGGCGCGTCAGCGCTTCGGCGATTTTCCAGATAGCCGTCTGGCCGGAGCGTCGCGCCCGGCTGTGCGGGGCGAATGTGTACAGCCGGTCCTTGAGCAGGTCGAGATACACGGCGGACAAATCTACCGTGCAGAACTCGTTCAGCGCCTGGTAGGCGCGATGAAACTCAAACGTGTCGTACCAGCCACGCACTTTCTCGGTCAGGGCAGCGGCGCGCAGCAGGATGTAGCGGTCGAGCGGCTCCATGTCGTCGAACGGCACGGCATCGCGCTCGGGCGCGAATCCATGCAGCGACCCAAGCAGGAAGCGGAATGTGTTGCGCAGCTTGCGATACGTCTCCGCATTGCGTGAAAGCAGGTTCTCGCTGATCGCGACATCTTCGCGGAAGTCAACGCTTGCGACCCAGAGCCGGATAATTTCTCCGCCCAGCCGGTCAGCAATCTTCGCGGGATCCTCGCCGTTGCCGAGCGACTTTGAAAGCGCGCGGCCCTGCTCGTCCAGCACCCAGCCGACGGTCGCGGCCTTCCGGTACGGGGCGGAGTTGCGTTCGGCCACGCCATCGAGCAGTGAGGACTGGAACCAGCCGCGGTGCTGATCTCCGCCTTCGAGATACAGGTCTGCGGGCCAGCGCAAATCAGGCCAGCGCGGGTTATCGAGCACGGCGGTCTGCGACACGCCGGACTCGAACCAGACGTCGAGGATGTCCATCTCCTTGCGGAATTCGCCACTGCCGCAGTTACATTTCATTCCCGCGGGCAGCAGCTGTTCGGCGGAATGGACGTACCATGCGTCGGCGCTTTCCTTCGCGAAGAGTTCAACGACGCGTTTATTCACTGCAGGAGAGCGCAGCGGCTCGTGGCACTTCTGGCAGAGGAATACTGCAATCGGCACGCCCCAGATGCGCTGCCGCGAAATGCACCAGTCAGGGCGGTCTTTGATCATGTTGGTGATGCGTTCGCGGCCCCACGCCGGGTCCCACTGAATTTCCTGGATGGTGTCGAGAACGCGCTGGCGGAACGTTGCTCTGCCGCCGCCGGGCGCGTCCATCTCGGTTTCCATCGAGATAAACCACTGCTCCGTCGCGCGGAAGATGACGGGATTGTGGCAGCGCCAGCAGTGCGGGTAACTGTGCTGGATTTCGCGTTGCGCCATCAGGGCGCCGCGCTCTTTCAGGATTTCGATGATGGGCGCGTTCGCCTGGAACACCGTCTTGCCCTCGTATTCCGGAAGAGCGTTGCGCATGCGGCCGGCATCATCCACATTGCAGAGCTGGGACAAGCCGTAGCGCGCGCCGGTGTAGAAATCGTCCGCGCCATGCGCCGGGGCGGTGTGCACAGCGCCGGTTCCCGCGTCGGTGGTGACGTAGTCGGCGTTCACTCCCAATATTTCGCGGTCCAGAAACGGATGCCGGAAGATGACGCGGTCGAGCTTCACGCCCTTGAAGCGCGCGATGACCGGGGAAGACTCCTCGCTCCAGCCGCAGACTTCGCGCGTCGCGCTGGCGAGCGCCTCCGCGACGATGTAGGCTTCGCCGTCATGCTCCAGCGCAACGTATTCGAGCTCCGGGTGAAACGCGACAGCCAGCGACGCGGGCAGCGTCCACGGCGTTGTCGTCCAGATAATGGTGTTGACCCTGCGCCCGGCCAGGGCGGCGTCAATCGCGGCGGGGTCGCTGCTCAGCGCGTATTTCACATACACGCTGGGTGAGGTGTGCATGGCATACTCGACCTCTGCCTCGGCCAGCGCGGTGCGGTCATGGATGCACCAGTAGACCGGCTTCAGGCCCTTGTAGACGAAGCCGCGCTCAAAGAACGTGAAGAACGTCTCGACGATGCGGGCTTCATAGCTCGCATCCATGGTCGAGTAGGGGTCATCCCAGTCGCCGAATACGCCGAGGCGCTTGAACTGGCTGCGCTGCAGGTCAATGAACTTCTGTGCGTACTCGCGGCAGGCTGCCCGGACAGCGAGCGGCGGCATTTCCAGTTTCTTGCGGCCGAGTTTTTCGTCCACCTTGATTTCAATCGGCAACCCGTGGCAGTCCCAACCCGGAACGTACGGCGAGTCATAACCGGCCATTGTTTTTGTCTTGACGACAAAATCCTTCAGGCACTTGTTGAGGGCGTGGCCGAAGTGCAGCGCGCCGTTGGCATACGGCGGCCCGTCGTGCAGGATGTACTTCTCGCGGCCGGCGCGGGCGCGGCGGATCTGGCCGTAGAGGTCCTCGGCCTGCCACTTCGCCAGCCGTTCCGGCTCGCGCTGCGGCAGGTTGGCCTTCATGGCAAACGCGGTCTGGGGAAGCTGCAGGGTGGCTTTCAGGTCGAAAGCGGCAGGGGTCTGGGCGGATTCTGGCATGTGGTGCGGTATCCACATTGTATCGGCACCACTTGCGGACGGCCCTTGCGGCGACGGTAGAATAAGGAGCAGGCTGCACGCTTGCCTGCCAGCACGACGCAATGAAACCGGAACCCGCTCTCCAGCGTCATACGAGAGAGAAGTTCAGGCGAAACCAAGACTTTCGAAAGAGCCGGTGTGATCGGCCGCGGTTACGAACGCCGCGCGGAAGCGTCCAAGGGTGCTATGGCAAACCAGGTTTTGATGCCACCGGAGACCGAGACCACAGAGAACAGCGAGGCTCCTCGCCCGTCCGCGCCACATGCGCGTCCGGCGCATTCCGTCTACAGAGGCGAAGTTGAACTGCGCTGGGAAACAGCGACCGCCAAGGAGCCGTCGCTGTGGGATTCGCTGGTCGCGAATGTTCGCGACGCCTTTTCCAAGGACACCCGCCCGGCGCTCGAGCTGACCTCGAAGCCGGTCGAAGGCCTGGGCGAGGAAGTCGGCAAGACCAAGTGGAGCAGGGGCGCAATCATCGGCGCTGTCGTCATCAACGCGCTCATGATTACGCTGATGGTCGTGCTGGCTATCCGCAAGATCGTGCAGGTAGTGAACAAGCCGGCGACGACAGAGAACGTCGAACTGACGGACTACAAGATGCCGCAGCCTGTGGGCAAGCCGGGCGGCGGTGGTGGCGGCGGCGGTGAGCACAATCCCATTCCTCCGCCGAAGGGCAAGCTCCCGGACATCGCGAAGGTGACCATCACGCCGCCAACCGTGCGGCCGCCAGAAGTGCAGCCGAAGCTGGCCGTGACGCCGACCATTAATATTGATAAGGCCCCGCCGCCGATGAACCTGCCGAATATCGGCGTTCCCAACGGCGCGCTTTCCTCTGCGATGAGCAACGGTTCCGGCAGCGGCGCGGGTATTGGCTCGGGGTCGGGTGGAGGCATTGGTTCCGGCAACGGACAGGGCCTGGGGCCGGGTTCCGGGCATGGCACGGGCGGCGGAGTTTACCGGCCGGGCAACGGCGTCAGCGAGCCGCAGCTGGTCTATTCCATTGAACCGGAGTTTTCCGACGAGGCTCGCAAGGCGCACTACGAAGGAACCGTCCTGGTCCAGATCATCGTCGGCCCGGACGGACTGCCGCACAATGTCAAGGTCGTGCGGCAACTCGGCATGGGCCTGGATGAGAAGGCGGTAGAAGCAGTTAAGCAGTACAAGTTCAAGCCCGGGTTGAAGGATGGAAAACCCGTCCCGGTCATCATGACCGTCGAAGTTACTTTCCACATCTACTAGCGCTTTGCCGGCCCAGGACCCTCTCCATTCGGGAGCGTCTTCTTGCTTCCGGGGAGCGAACCGCCGTCAGAACTTCGCGATTACGCAGGTCAGGTCGTCATGGCAGGCGAGACCGCCAAGGAATGCCTGCACCTCGCGAACGACCGCATCCAGGATTTGCTCCGGCTCGCGCGACAGATTTTGCGAAAGCAAGTCGGTGAGACGCCGCTCGCCGAATTCATCTCCCGCCGCGTTGGTGGCTTCGACCAGGCCGTCGGAGTAGAGAACCATCAGGTCGCCGGACTGCACGGCCGCCCGTCCCTGTGTGTAGCTCGCGGCCGGCAGAACTCCCAGGACCGGGCCGCCGGTGGCGAGACACTCGTGGTCGCCCCCCGCATGGAACAACAGCGGCGCGAGATGCCCCGCATTGACGTAGTGCAGGATTCCGGCTGCATCGCGAACGCACCAGAACATGCTGGCAAACTGCGCCCCCGCGGCGCGTTCGCAGAGGAGCCGGTTCAGGGTCGCGGTCTCACGCTCGTGGTCGGCGGCGGAGCTGGTCCAGTCAGAAGAGCGCACCGCGCCGTGCATGACGCCCATCAGCAGCGCGGCCGGAATCCCTTTGCCGGACACATCGCCGATTACCAGCGCGACGCCGCGCGGCGTTTCGAAGACGTCATAGATGTCTCCCGCCACTTCATCGGCGGGTTGATACCGCACTGCCAGCTCAACGCCGCCGACATGGCGAAGATCACGCGGCAATAAATTTGCCTGGACTTCACGGGCGATTTCAACCTGCTGCTCCAGGCGCTTGCCGCGGACATAAGACCGGAACCCCCGCCATGTCAGGAAAACGGTAAGCAGAAGCGCGACAGCGGAGGCGATGTTGATCAGCAGGTTGCGCCGGATCGGCCAGAGACTTGCCGCGTCCGCGCTGCGCACCGGCATGGCAATCTCTATTGCCAGGCTTTCCCGGCGCCCTCGGCCGGGGACGCCCGCCCCCGCTGGCGGCGTGCGCGGAGGCCCGGGAAAAACGAGAAACATCTCGTCCACCACCGGGCCGCGGGAAGTCTTGAACGAACTGAACAGCGGCTCGTGTGTCCGGAAGTGTTCTTCTTCCTGCGCGGCGGTGAACGGCGCGCGCTCCGGCGTGCCCGCTTGCTCCAGGACATGGCCATCATTGTCTCGAATTACGATCCAGGCGGCCCGGTCGGGCAGGCTTTCCAGCTCCTGGGTGAGCAGTGCGGCGCGCGATGACACTTGCGGATTCGTGCGCAGATCGCGTTCAAACGCATAGACACGTTGATTGACCTCGTGCCGTGTCTGCTGGACCGCGATCAGGTGCGAAACAAACAGATAGTCCCGCGCGGAATTCACAACGAGCAGGAGCGACAGCACGCCGCCCACCCACAGCCAGATGCGTACCCAGCGGTAGATGTGCGATGACGCAGCGGGACTGGCCGCATTCCTTGCCGCAGGAAACATAGCCGATACGATACACGGACGCTATCGGCGCAGCGGAAGACCCGCCGCGGCTACTTGATTGTCACGAGAGTGTGTGCAGGATGCGTGTGCGGCCCGCGCGGGCAGCCTTCCACCGAGCAAAGTTCTTTCAGCTGCTGCTGCGCCAGGCGGCCGTGTTCAAGGCGGATCGTGCGGTCGGCGTACTTTGCGATGGAAGCATCGTGCGTGACCATGACAATTGTGTGGCCCGCCTTGTGCTGTCGCTGTAACAGCCGCAGCACAATCTGCTCGTTCACTTCGTCAAGATTTCCGGTCGGCTCGTCCGCCAGCAGGACAGGCGGCTGATTGATAAGCGCGCGGGCAATGCAGACGCGCTGCTGCTCGCCGCCGGACAGTTGTGCAGGAAGGTGGTCTGCGCGGTGGGCCAGGCCAACGTCGGCCAGAGCCGCCGCGGCTTCCCCGGCGTCGCTCATGGAGTGGAAATACTGCGCGAGCATTACGTTTTCAAGCGCGGTGAGGTACGGCACCAGGTGGAACTGCTGGAAGATGAAGCCGATCGTTTCCGAGCGGAAGTGGTCGAGCGCGGTGCCGCGCAGCTTGCGCGTGTCCTGGCCCGCGACACGCAGGGTTCCGGATGTGGCGTGATCGAGACAGCCGACCAGATTGACAAGCGTTGACTTGCCGGAGCCGGACGGGCCCATGATGGCGATCCACTCGCCGCGGCGGATGCTGATGGACACGCGGTCCAGGGCATGAACGGTCGCGAGGCCTTCCGTCTGATAGAGCCGGGAGACCTGTTCGAGCGCAATGATCGGGCCGCCGCCGGCTGGCAGCGGCGCTTTGGAGGTTGCGTTCTGGCCGGCATGGTCCACGCTGTGTCTATTCTCCACGGAGCAGCGCGGCGGGTTCCAGCGCGGACAGGGAACGCAGCGGCCAGTAGGCGGCGAGGGCCGCGATCAGCAGGTTGACGACGAGCGGCGCCGGCAAGACCTGCCAGTGAACCGCGAGGCGTGTATGGAAATTTATTTCTGCAAGGGCGAACGCCGCGGCGAGTCCGATCACAAGTCCCGCGCAGGCCCCGAGCAACGCGAGCGTGCCGGCTTCCAGCAGGAAGAGTTTATGCAGCCGCGCGGCCGGGCAGCCGAGCGCTTTCATGACCGCGTAGTCACGGCGCCGGTCAAGGACCATGGTGGAGAGCGTGGCGAGGATTGCAATGGCAATTGTCGCGATGATGATCGCTGTGGCTGCAATCATCAGGCCGTGCGTGCGGCTGACGATGTGTTGCTGGCCTTCGACGAGCTCGCGGACCGGCCGGACATCGAGTTCCGGCATGGCGGCATGCAGTTGTGCGATGACCGCGTCGACCTGCCCGGCGGAGCCGGGAATGTGCGCCTCGAGCGTCGTCATTGGCACACCGGCCCATTGCGTGAAAGCGGTTGCGGGTATGTAGATCTGCGCGTCCTCCGGCCCGCCGGACGACAAGACCTGGGCAGGAAACACGCTGACATTGCGGCCGTTCAGGGCAAGAGCAATTTCTTTTGCCGAGCCGGCGGTTGCATAAAAGCGGCGGCCGACGACCGCGCTTGCGAGAGAAGAAGCGGGAGAGGCGTCGGGCCCAGCCGCCGCGACGGCGCGGCGTGGTGATGAAATTTCCGTCAGTTGCCATGAAGGATGGAGCTTTGCAAGCAGCTCGAGGTCTGTGCCGATAACAGGCACCGCGGTTCCGTTTGCGGTCGCGACGACGGCCCCGGATTCGAGTGTGTCTACAGGTTCGCGCGCGATGGCATCGATTTGCTGCTGGATGCCGGCCGGCAGCGCGGCGCCGTCTCGTGTGCTCAAGACAACATTCGGCCCGAATGCAGAAAAGGAGCGGTTGAGTTTCTGGCCGAGGTCGGCGTAGAGAGTAAGCAGCGCGGTGACCAGAGCGGCAGAGATCGTCAGGCCGGCCAGCGCGGCCGCGAGCCTGCCGCGGCGATGCAGAAGGGCTCGACGCAGCAGCAGGCGAGTGGAGAGCGGCACCTAGCGGCCTCCGTGGAGGACGAGCGCCGGAGCAAGGTTAAGAGTGCGGCGTATCGGGACAGCCGCGCCAAGGGTCGCAACCAGCAGCCCCAGCAGCAGCACGACCGGCAGCAGTGCGAAGGAAAACGGCGCAGCAGCGGAGAACAGATGTCGCGCGACCGACCAGGCGAGAAGCGAGCCGCCGAGCCATCCAAGAAAACTCGCGGCGACAGCCAGGAGTGCGACCTCTGAAAAAAACAGTCCTGCGATGGTGGCGCGAGTCGCTCCGATGGAGCGCATCAGCGCCATCTCTTCCGCGCGCTCGAGGATCGCCGCGGACATGGCGGAAGAGACCGCGAGCACCGCGCCAATCAGCGCGCCGATTCCGATCAGCAGCATCAGGCCGGAGATGCGCGCAAGCACTTCGCTCTCTCCCTGCGCAATGCGGCGAAGCTGCGAGGCGTCGGCATCCGGAATGGCTTCATTCATCTGGAATGCGATGGAGTTGGCATACGGCGAGCAGTACCAGCGGTCGCGGTCGTGCGGCCCCAGCGTGTTCGGGTCGCGTCGCGCGAAGGCGTCTTCACGCTTCGTGACAGCAGTGACCAGAACGCGATCCACTCCGCCCGGCTCGTTTGCTATTTGCTGCGCAACGGCAAGGGGAACGATGATGTCATCGTCGGTTGTGTCGCCAGTCGAGACGATTCCGGTGACGCGCGAAGGCAGATTCCCGATCGCGACGGCGCCGCCCATGTGGACGCCAAGTTTCGAAGCGAGTGCCGACCCGAGGACTACGTCATCAATGCTGTCATCCTTCGGCCATGCGCCCTGGAGCTTCCACCAGGGATGGGTGACGGGCGCCCCGGTGCGAAAGTCCGGCGGCGCATTGTCGAGCGCGTGATGGAACCACGTCCCGAGCAGAGTCGCGTCTACGGCTTGTCCGTTCGCGTGGATGGTCGCAGGCACGGAGAGTTCCGGCGAAACAGCGGTGATGTTGTTGCGCCAGAAAATTGACTTCAACTTGCCGAGGTCCTGTTCGCGCAGCAGCGGTGTCCGGGCCGGTTTGACGGCGATGCCCCCCACGCTGGCTTCGACCTGCGCGGCTTTCGGGTAGATGACAAGGTTCGCGCCGTAGGTGGCGTTGAGTTCTCGCGCCAGGTTGTCTCCGATGCCGAGCGCGAGCGCGGCCATGGCGGCAATAGCGGTCGTGCCGAGCAGGATCGCCGCCGCGGCCAGCAGCTTGCGGCGTCGCTGCCGGCGGAAGCTTTCGAAAAGGAGTCGCGCGAACACGGCTTACTTGCGGAACAGCGGCTCGGCGGCGCGAAGGTCTGCTGCCATGATGATGACTTCGCCGCCGGCGATGGAGGATTTGAGCGGGACAGGATTGCAGCCGCCGGGCTGCCCTACGAACTGCGGCGCCAGCGGAGACGCGCACATCTTGCAGGTAACCGTTCCGTCGGAAGCTTTGTAGAAACCCACCGGGCCGCAGATAGTGCACGCATCGTTGACCGTGACGATGTTGCCATCGGGCTTCTTGAAAAGGAGGAAGCGCACGCTTGTGCCATCCACGTTGACGGTATAGCGGTGGAGGTCGTCGCCGGTGACCTGCGATACCGGAACGGCGACCTGGTTGCCGGTGAGCACGACCGGCGTCGCGGCGGAAAGCGATGTTGTGCTGCGCGCGTAAATGTACTGCGCCGTCAACAGGAATATCACGAGGAAGCTGAACGTGTAGACCGCCGACATCCAGAGCTTCTCGCGCCGCGCGGCGGAGGCGAGGCGGCGACGCTGTGCGGCCGTGAGTTCGCCCGCGGCCTGCGCGGTGGCTGTAGTTTCGGCGTTGCGGCGGCGCATCTCGAACAGCACCATCAGGGCCGCCAGCGCCAGGATGGTCAGGAAAAAGAACAACTCGTTGCGGACAATCGGGCCGATGACGGACATTTCCCATTTCGAAGAGGGAAGCACGCCGTTCTCGCTGAGTTCATGCAGGCCGCTCAGGGCAAGCTGGAAGGCAACAAAATAAAGAATGACCGTCGTCATGCGGAAGAACCGCGCAAGGTTGATGCGCACGGTCCCGCGAATAAACATGTAACCAAAGACGATCGACAGAATGACGCCGGTCAATGTTCCCAGGAAACTCAAGAGCGCCGTTGTGTTGAGCGACACGGCCGACAGGATAAGCACCGTCTCGACGCCCTCGCGCAGCACCATCAGGAAGACGAACAGAAAGACACCCCAGCGGGAGCCGCTGCCGAGCATTCCGGAGATTTTGCGCTCGATATCGCCTTTCATGGTCCTGGCCGCGCGGCGCATGTAGACGATCATGCTGATGACGAAGCCGGCGGCAATCAGCATGACGAAGCCTTCGAAAATGTCCTGGTTAAAGGCGTAGTGCGACAGGATGACGGCTCCGAGGACGCTGGCCACAAAGGCGCTGGCCACGGCGGCCAGAACAGTACGCTTCAGGTCGTGGCGGCCGATTTTCGTCAGGCAGGCGAACACGATGCCGACGATGAGTGCGGCCTCGACTCCTTCCCGCAGCGTGACGATGAGCGCCTGTAACATGCTGTAAGTCAGGATACATCGAACTCGGACGGAATTGGTCGCTGTTCCGGCTCCTTTACCGTCCGGATGGAATTTGTCCCGCAGTTTGTTAGGCTTGCCGCATGGCGGCGGACTGGAAAGAGCGGCTTTACGGCGCGTACGTTTCGAGCGGTCAGGCCGCTCACGGCAGCCTGCAATCCGCCGAGGAGATGTTCCGGCCTCGCCGGGCTTTCCTGACCCATCTGCTCAACCAACACCTTCCGACCGACCGGTCCATCCGTGTGCTCGACCTCGGCTGCGGCCATGGCACGCTGCTCTACTTTCTCGCCCGGATGGGCTACCAGAACATTGAGGGCGTGGACCTTTCCGCCGAGCAGATAGACATCGCGCACCGGCTCGGCATCCCTCAGGCTCGGCTCGGCACGTTGGCCGATGTTCTGGCACGCGAGGGAGACGGCAGCGTGGACGTTGTGCTGGCGATGGATGTTTTTGAACACCTGACAGCGAGCGAATTGTTCGACACACTGGACAACATTCGCCGCGTGCTGAAGCCCGGCGGCATGTGCCTGGCCCATGTGCCCAACGCGGAAGGGATTTTCGGCATGCGCATCCGCTTTGGTGATTTCACGCATGAGCAGGCTTTTACGCCGAGTTCAGTGCGGCAGGTGTTTTTGACCGCGGGTTTCAAGAGTGTGAAGTGTTTTGAGGACAAGCCCGCGGTGCATGGCCTGGCGAGCGCCGCCCGGTGGCTGCTGTGGGAACTCGGCACCCTGAACTGGCGGCTGCTCCTGTTGGCCGAGACGGGCACGCGGGGCGCGGTGCTGTCGCAGAACATGACGATAGCGGCCAGGCTCTAACTACTTATCGTGGCGTAGCGCTTCGACCGGGTCCATGTTTGCTGCACGCATGGCGGGCAGCATTCCGGAAACGATGCCGACGACCGCCAGAATGGTGAAGGACACGAACAGGACCAGCAGGGACGGATGGAGCACGATGTCGCCTTCGTGATGTGCCGTCTTGAACTGCGCTCCGTAGAGCGGCATGGCCGGCGTCAGCCAGCCGATGGCGAAGCTGAGCACCATGCCGGCGATTCCAGCGAGGAATGTCAGCACGAGTCCCTCCAGCAGAAACTGCCGCAGCACGTCGCGCTTCCGCGCGCCGAGCGATTTCATGATGCCGATCTCCCGCGTTCGTTCCGTGACGCTGACCAGCATGATGTTCATCACGCCGACGCCTCCTACCGCGAGCGTCATGGCGCCGATCATGCCAAGCATGGCGGTCAGCGCAATGCCGAATTGCGCGAGCTCCTGCTGGTTCTCAATGGTGTCCCACGTCGGCGTGGCTTTCTCGTCCGCGGGATTGAAGTCGTGCCGCGAAGCCAGGACGGCGCGCACGGCGAGCTTCGCCTTGGTGTGCAGCGAAGGGTCGAGCGGCGAGAAGACGATCGAGTCGGGGTCGCGCTGGTTGCGCAGGTCGCGCATCAGCTCGAACGGCAGGAAGACATTCACGTTGTCCGGGCCGTTGTTGTAGCTGTCCTGGATCTTGCTCTCGAGCACGCCGATCACCTCAAACGAGTGGCCTTCGATGGTGATCTGCTGGCCCACCGGCGGCAGGCCGGAGAAAAGTTTCTTCGCCGCCTGCGGGCCGAAGATGCAGACCTGGCGGTGTTCAGTGAAATCCGATGGATCAAAGTACCGGCCTTCAGCGACCTTCAAATTCCGCATGCGGCCGTAGGGAAACTCGACGGCCTTGATCTGCAGGTTTACAGCCCGCGGACCGAACTTGAACAGCATGGTGTCGTCGGTTTCCGCGCTGACGGCGCGCACCAGCGGCACCTCTTTGCGGATGGCGTCGACGTCGGCATATTTGAGCACGACTTTCTTGCCATCGCGCTGGCCACCGGCCTGCATGCTGGTCTGGCCGCCAAACAACATCTCCACGCTGTTTCCGATCCCGAGGAAAGCGTTCATGATGACGCTCGACAAGGAGCTGCCGTAGCTGAGCAGCAGCACAACGGTGACAAGGCCCCAGGCAATGCCGAGCATGGTCAGACCGGAACGCAGGCGATTGCGGTTCAGCGCGGCCAGTCCCTGACGGAAGATTTCTGCGATCCCCATCGTCAGTCCGTCCTCAGGCATTCCATCGGGCTCAGCTCGCGGGCGCGGCGCGCGGGAAGCGTTCCGGCAAACAGCGTGATGGCCGCCAGGGTCAGCAGGGAGGCGATGATGGCCGGCGTGGAGACAACCGGATGCGGAACAAAATCCGGCAGCGGGATGTGCGCCGCAAGAACACAGACGCCGACGCCAAGCAGCAGGCCGAGGCCGCCGCTGAGCAGCGTGATGATGGCCGACTCCGCGAGGAACTGCCGCTGGATGTCTCGCGCCCGGGCGCCGAGCGCCTTGCGAACGCCGATCTCCCGGGTGCGCTCGGTGACCGCGACCAGCATGATGTTCATCACGCCGATGCCGCCCAGCGCGAGCGTCAGGACAGCGACCACCCCGAAGAAAATGGTCATGACGCGGAAGATGTTTTCCGTCATCTCCGAACCTTCGAGCGTGTCCCAGATGAACAACGCTTCCTTGTCCTGTGGATCGAACTGGTGGATGTTTCCGAGGACGTTGTAGATTTCGCGCACGGCCGCGTCGTGTTGCGCCGGGGACCTGGGCTGCACAACCAGGTTGTTGATCCAGCCGCGTTCGACGCCCGTGGCCGCAGCCGCGGAGTTGTCGCTGTCGCCGCCCTGCTTGGTTGGCGGAATGTCCCGTTCCATCGCCGAGAACGGGATGAAGAGAAGGTTCTCGTCGCGATCGCCGTAACTGGAGTTCTGCTTCTTCTCCGGAAGGGTGCCGATGACGATGTACGGACTGCCATTCAAAGCCAGTTTTTGTCCGATGGCGGCGGTTCCTGCGAAGAGCTGCTGGCGCACTTTGTTGCCGAGGATGACGACACGCGCCGCGGTGTCTTCGTCATTCTGCGAAATGGCGCGACCCTGAGCAACGCGGACATTGCGAAAGTCCTGGTACTCGGGCCAGATGCCGTGCACTGTGGCGTTTGCTGCGTTGTGCGCGCTCACCTCGTTTGCACTGTGCGACAACTCCGGGCTGACGGCCTTGATCAGCGGGCAGCGCGCGCGTATCGCGTAGGCATCGTCAATATTGAGCGCAATGTTGCGGCCCGCAGCGTAGCCGCCGAACGGCGCGCCCGTCTTTCCGCCCCAGATGATGGCGATGTCCACGCCGAGGCCTTTCATGCGCTCGTGCTGGTCGCGGTTGAAGCCGATGCCGAGCCCGACCAGCAGGATCACGCTCATGATTCCCCACACGATGCCGAACATCGTCAGAAAGCTGCGCAGCTTGTTGTCCCAAAGGGCTGCGAGCGTCTGTTTGAGGATTTCAAGCGCGGGCATAATCGTGGCGTTGGACGCGATGCAGTGCTGGTTGTCACTGCAACGCGTTATGCAGCAGTACGCGCTCGCGCGTGCCGTGGTTCCCCGCAGCCGGTGAAGCGCGCGTTGGCGTGCTCAACAGGGCCGTTATGAAATCGTTTCCATAGCGGGTAGAATCTCTCTGTTCGGAGGCCTAATGGGCGCGGTGGGGAGTCTTTCAAGTGTGTTGCGGCGGGGTTGTTCTGCAGCGGTACTGGCGCTGTGTTTGTGCGGCATCGTGATACCTGCAGTTGCGCAATCAGTCCGGGGCGGGCTGCAGGGTGCAGCCCTGATGGCAGCCGTGGATGGCGGTGACATCGCGCGGGTGCGGGCGCTGCTGGCCGAAGGGGCGGATCCGAACGCGCGTGGCGCCGATGGCCGCACGCCGCTGATCGCTGCGGCGCAGGCGGGGAACATGGCCGCGACACGCGCCCTGATTGCCGCGCACGCTGATCTGAACTTCGCCACGCGCGCCGGCACGGCGCTGGATGCTGCGGAACGCAACGGGCATCCTGACGTCGCCCGGCTGCTGCTGGCTTCGGGCGCGCATTCTACGGGAGAATCCGTGAACGATACAGTGTGCGTGCGCCCGTGGGGCGGCGAAGGTTTCTGCGGCAGAGTAACCGCGTTCCGTATCAGGGCCGTGGACCTCGAAGTGACGAAGATCATCGGCTGCAGCAACGGCTGCGTCGCGCGCGCGGAATGCTCCGCGGGCCAACGGGTCGGCGTCGCTGCGGGCATTCATGCCGGAAGCCGAGTCACAGTGCCGAGCTGGTGCCTGACAGAGACCGGGGTGAAGCCATGAAGTTCCGCAACTGTGTCGCGGCAGGCGTTGCTCTGGCGCTTGGGGCCGCGCCCGTAATCGCGCAAAGCAGGACCGGATTCACGTACGACGGCATTGTGCGCGCCGTGTATAGCGACGACGACCTCGGCACGCCCGGCGACAGCGAGTATGTGAACTTTCTCGACGGCACCGGAGCCGGCTACGTGGCCATCACGATTGAATGGTTCGTGCCGACAGCGACTTCGAACACGATTTCGCCGTCGAGTACCCAGACCGCAACCGACGCGCAGCTCATCGCCGCGATCCAGCAGTACCACGCGCTCGGCATCAAGGTTGTGCTCAAGCCGCATGTCGACCTCATCAACTACAGCACCTGGCGCGGCCAGCTGGCGCCGACCGACCTGGCCGCTTGGTTCGCCAGCTACCAGGCATATCTGGAGCACTATGCCGACATCGCACAGCAATACGGCGTGGAAGCCTTCAGCGTCGGTACGGAATTGAAGTCACTCTCGGTGGCAAGCAATCTGTCGTACTGGCAGACGGTGATTGCCGCAGTGCGTTCTGACTACACAGGCCCGCTGATGTACGGCGCCAACGCAACCGGCGCCGGTGACGAATTCACGACAGTGTCTTTCTGGAGCCTGGTGGACATCCTTGGCGTGGACGGCTATTTCGGGTTGACCGACCTGAACAATCCCACGGTCGCGCAGCTTGAAACCGCGTGGACGGACAGCAGCAGCCGCTATACCGGGCCGGGATTCAACGCAGTCGCGGCGCTCAAGAACCTGAGCTCGGAATACAACAAGCCCGTCGTGTTTACCGAGGTGGGCTACGAGAGTTCCACCGGGACGAACCAGCAGCCCTATGCGGGCATCGACAATGGCTACGATCCGACCGAACAGGAAAACTGCTACACGGCATTTTTCAATGTCTTTGCGCCGCAGTCGTCGTGGATGCGGGGCGTTTTCTGGTGGGCGCTGCAACTGCCGGTTCCAGTCGCGGGCGGTAACGACCAGGGCTGGGTCATGGATGGCAAGCCGGCCGGGACCATCGTTCTTCCGCAGTGGTTCGACGGCGTGACGCCCGGCAGCACGGTCGCGCTGACGGCGACACCCAATGCCGTTCCCGTCGGATCGCCTGTGACGCTGAATGCTTCCGTCGCAAACGCAGTCAATGTCACGCCGACCGGCAGTGTCGGCTTCTATTACGGCAGTACGCTGCTCGGCAGCGGCACGGTCAATTCTTCCGGAGTCGCGTCGGTCGCGGCTTCGAGCGCGGGCATTCCACCGAACTCGTATCCCATCACGGCGAAATATTCCGGAGACAGCAACGGCGCCTCTTCGAGCAGCACCGCCAGCGTGGTTGTCAGCAGGATGGCTACGACAACGTCGCTGACGGCGACCCCCACCACGGTGCCGGCGAACTCGACGACAACCCTGCAGGCGACCGTCGCGCGGACAGCGGGCAGTGGAGCGCCCGGCGGCAGCGTTACCTTCTATTACCAGTCCGAACGGCTGGCAACGGTCGCGCTGAACCGGTTCGGGTTCGCGACATACACGGCTTCGGCCGCCGGGGTTCCTGCCGGAACGTACGGCGTGACCGCGCAATACAGCGGCGATTCCGGCGATGCGGCTTCCGTCTCGCCCCCTGTGCAGGTGACGGTGCAGTAGCCGGCCGCCGAATCCCGGCCGGCGCAAAGGTTTTCCCAAAAACGAAATGGCCGCCGGAAAAGTTTCTTTCAATACTCCCGGAGCCGCGGCTTCCGTTCGATGAAGCACGTACGCCCGGTCCTCTTTGCCTCCCGCAAAGCGATTCCGGCCGGGCCGGGGAGGACAATTGCGAACACTGGTTACCGGCGCAGCGGGCTTTCTGGGTTCACATCTATCGCAGGAACTGCTGCGCCGGGGCCATTCCGTTATCGGGGTGGACAATCTCTGCACGGGGAGCCTGAACAACCTTGCCGGCTTCGTCGACCATCCCGGCTTCATCTTTCTTGAACATGACATCTGCGTGCCGTTTGACCCGGGACCCTTTGATCTTGTGTTGAATTTTGCCTCTCCGGCCAGCCCCCGGGAATACGCGCGGCTGGGCATTGAGACGCTGCGGGTCGGCGCCATCGGCACGGAAAATGTCCTGCGGCTGGCCAAAGAATACCGCGCGCGCTTCGTGCAGGCCTCGACATCGGAGTGTTACGGCGACCCTCTGGTGCATCCCCAGGACGAGAGTTACTGGGGCAATGTCAACCCCATCGGCCCGCGTTCTGTCTATGACGAAGCCAAGCGCTACGCGGAATCCCTGGTCATGGCCTATCACCGTTATTACGGCGTCGACACGGGGCTGGTTCGGATCTTCAACACCTACGGCAGCCGCATGCAGATTGACGATGGCCGGGTAATTCCAAATTTCATGGCGCAGGCGCTGCGCGGCGAGCCGCTGACCATCTACGGCGACGGATCGCAGACGCGAAGCTTCTGCTACGTGGACGATGAAGTGCGCGGCATACTGCTGCTTGCCGACAGCGAGGAGCACCTTCCTGTGAACATCGGCAATCCTGCGGAGTTCACGTTGCTCGAATGCGCCGAACGTGTTCTTGAAGTGACAGGCTCGTCGAGCCGGCTTACGCTTCTGTCCGTTGCCGGAAGACGACCCCCGGCAGCGGCGGCCGGACATTTCCCGCGCCATGGAGCGGCTGGGCTGGCAACCGGAAGTTGAGTTGCGCCAGGGCCTGGCGCTGAGCCTGGACTACTTCCGCGAACACGCTCTGGCGCCGGCCGCGCGGCTGGCCGGGTAGCCGCATGCGGCGCGGCTGTGTTGTGAAACTCCGGATGCTCGCCGCGGGGTGCATGCTGCTCGCGGCCTTCGCGGCGCAGGGCCAGCCCGCGGGTACGGTCAGGGCCGGGATGCCGCTGGGACATCTCTTCTGGGGCGATGATCCTGCCACCGGCAAACCGTGGGACGATTCGGCCCTTGCGGATTCACTCGCCCGCGGCGACAACCCCGGACTGGCCGCGGTGCTGCGCGATGCCGAGGCCTGGGCGGCCGGGGACAATACGTTTCCCGTCGTCAGCCGGATCGAGATTGAGGGCCGCCTGCCTTCCGATGCCGGGTTCGCGCAGTCTGTGGCTGCGGCGCGGACTGCGAAATGGCTGGTGCCGCTGGCGCTCTGCGCGCGCGTTGGCCGGCTGGATTTGAGGCAGATTTGCGGGCGGCGTGCCAATGAAGGCGTTTCCGCCTGGGTCGGCACATACACGCCGACTGGCAATCCGATTGACGAGAGCAATCTGCTCCCGGTGCTGCTGGCAGTTGACCTGTTGTCTCCAACGTGGGACGCCGCAAAGCGCGAGCCGTCCGGGCGCTGGATCCGCTCGCTGCTGGATGCGTCCGACGCGGCGCGGCGCAAGGAACTTGGCAGCCGCTATGCAACGCCGCAGGACAACTGGGAGAGCTGGCGGCTGATGCTCGCGCTGGTCGCCGCATCGGTCCTTCATGACACGGGTGAAGTCGAGGCGCTGACGCGGCAGTGGCACAGCCATTGCGCTGCCAACCTCGACGGCGACGGCCGTACGTGGGACTTCCGGCGGCGGGGCTCGCTGCATTACCAGGTCTATGACCTGGAGCCTATGGTCTGGCTGCGGCTCCTGGTCCCCGGAGCATTTCTGCCGGAAGATGACCTGCGCCTCCGCGCGGCGATCGAATTCCTTCTGCCATACGCGGCAGGGCAGCGGAGCTACGTCGAATTTCAACTCCCGGACGTTGCCCTGGCGCCGCCGGTTGCCTTTGACAAAATCCGGGCAGAGGCCGGAATGCCGGAGTTTCAGCAGAAGCCGTGGGACCCGGCCGAAGCCGGGCCGCTGCTGTATCGCGCCGCGCTCGTCTACCCGCAGGTTTCCGGCTGGCCTGCTGTCGGACGTGAGCGCATTTCGATTCTCGACAGGACAATGGCTGGTTTGCGGGGCGTGGCAGCAACGGCCCGGGTGGCCGCGCCATGACGCAGGGCCAGGGTCCCGCGGCCGCCCCCCTGGTCAGCGTGGTGATCCCGACGCGCTCCCGGCCGCGAGCGCTGGTCCGCGCCATCCGCAGCGTGCTGCAGCAGAGCATGACGGAACTCGAAGTCGTGGTGGTGCTCGACGGCCCGGACGAGGAGACGCGGCGCGCGGCCGCAGGCCTCGGCGACGTGCGGGTACGCGTCATCACGCTGGAGCAGTCGGGTGGAGGCTCCGCGGCGCGCAATGCCGGTGTCAGGGCCGCGCGGGGAAACTGGATAGCCTTCCTGGATGATGACGATGAGTTTCTGCCGCGAAAACTGGAACTGCAACTGGCGGCGGCCAGCCGACAGGCCGGGGAGGATTTCCTGGTGGTCTGCCGGGCGCGGGTTGTCTCGCCCCGCCGGAGCGTTGTCTGGCCGCGCCGCTTTCCGGCGCCCGGCGAGCGGCTCTGCCGGTATCTTTTCTGCCGCCGCCGTCTCCGCCAGGGAGACGCTTTCCTGCAGACTTCGACCTGCCTGCTGGCGCGTGCGCTGGCGCTGCGCGTGCCGTTCCGCGAGGGGCTCGCCCGGCACCAGGACTGGGACTGGCTCCTGCGGCTGGAGTCGTTGCCGGGTTTCCGCATCGTGCCGGTCGAAGAGCCGCTGACGGTCTATCACGCTGGTTCCGGCCCCTCCATCAGCCGCGGGCGCGGGTGGAGAGTCTCGCTCGCATGGGCGAATGAAGCCGTGAAGCCGCGGTGTGGCAAGACGTATTCGTTCTTTATCGCGACGCAGTGCGTACCGCGCCTGACGGTTGGGGAATGCTGCCGCTGGCCGGTGATGCGGACCCTGGCCGGTGAAT
This sequence comes from uncultured Acidobacteriaceae bacterium, assembly GCA_963848685.1. Lineage (GTDB taxonomy): Bacteria > Acidobacteriota > Terriglobia > Terriglobales > Acidobacteriaceae > CAWKED01. Next base: position 543,895 of record CAWKED010000002.1, read on the forward strand.
TCTGCGCCGGGCGGCCGGGGGCCATGGCCGCGCTTCTGTTTACCGGATTCTGGCTGCGTGGCGTGGTGCGGGGCATACGCACAGCTGCCGGACCCTGAGCCGGGAATCGGCGTTCCGGCAATCCTTCGTCATCGAGGTCGCAGCCCTTCCGGGAATTCCGTTTCGGGAAAATCTGGATTTTCCGGGTTCCCACCTGACAATTTCCCAAAATTGCCTAGTGGTTACCTCCGGAACGGACGAAATACAACTCTGAGGCCGCCCCTATCTATGAAGACACTCAAGCACCCTTCCGACGACTCCCTGGACGTGCAGCCGGTTGAAGTGTTGACGCTGCAGGACATGCTTGGATTTTTTGTTCGCCGCCGGGCCGTGATTCTGCTCACGACCGCGGTTCTGGTTGCCGCCTGCCTGGCGTGGTGCGTGTTTGGCACCAAGCAGTATCGCGCGACCGGACAGATCCAGATCCAGAAGGAGAACTCCGACGCATTTGGCCTCGAGGGCGCGCTCTCCGGGGCCGCGGACAGCGCCTCCGACGCGCTGGACTATAACGTCACGCTGGAGACGCAGGCCAACATCCTGCAGTCAGACACGCTGGCCCTGCAGGTGGCCCGCGAGCTCAACCTGGAAAACACGCCTGACTTCTCCGGCAGCAACAGGCTGTTTCACATCCCGGCGTGGATGAAGCCGTGGGAGCCGCGGCCGGAGCCGGCAAGCGTGCCGCTCGAGCAGGCGCCGCTGCGGCGGTACAAGCTGCTGAAGCAGTTTGGCGACCGCCTGAGCGTGGAGACGGTTTCCGGCACGCGGCTGATCACAATCCGCTATACGAACCCCGACCCGAAGCTGGCCGCCGAAGTCGTCAATGCTTTGATCCGGGACTTTCAGGAGTACACCTTCCAAACCCGGTACATGGTCACCGTGCAGGCCTCGGGATGGCTCAGCAGCCAGATTGCCGATTTGAAGAAGGACACGGAAGCGCTGCAGGCCAAGGCCATCGGGCTGCAGCGTGATACGGGCATGTTCGGCGACAGCCAGGACCACAACATCATCCTGGCGAAGCTGGAGGAGTTGAATTCCGGCGTCAGCCAGGCCGAAGGCAACCGCATCCTGAAGGAAGCGATTTTCCACGCCGTGCAGAACGGCGATCCGGAGACGGTGTCAAACCTGGCGGGCAACGCGCCGGCGACCGGCTCGTCGCTGGCCGCGATGCCCAACAGCCTGTCGCTGGTGCAGTCGCTGCGGCTGCAGGAGGCTTCGCTGCAGGCGGAACTGGCCGACGATTCGACGAAGTACGGTCCGGCCTATCCGATGATCGCGGAACTGAACGGCCGTCTGGCCAGCGTCCGGGCGGCCCTGCATGACGAGCTGGATCGCGTCAGCGCGCGCGCCCGCTCCGACCTGGCGATTGCGCAGGAATCGGAACGCCAGGCGCGGCAGGAATTTGAAGCCCAGAAGAAGATCGCGCTGCAGACCAATGACAAGGCCATCCAGTTCGCGCTGGCCAAGCAGGAAGCCGATGACAGCCGGGACCTGTATGAAGACATGCTGAAGAAGCTGAAAGAGGCCGGCGTCCTGGAGGGGCTGCGTTCCACCAACATTACGGTGGTGGACCAGGGCCGGGTGCCGGCGCAGCCCAGCCGCCCGTACGCGCCTGTGTATCTGCCGGCATCGTTGTTTGCCGGCCTGCTTCTCGGCATCGTCCTGGCGCTGTTCATCGACCTCACAGACACGCGTATCCATTCCATCGATGAGCTGGAGAATGTGTCGCACAGGCCGGTGATTGCCGTGCTGCCGCAATATGCGATTGCCGCCCCGCCGGCGCCTGCGCGTCGCGAACTGAGCCTGTCCCGCTTTGAGCCGGAATTGTTGAAGCCGATTGCCTCGCTGGATCCCGGGTCCTTCTATGTGGAAGCGGTACGCGCGCTGCGCACTTCGCTCATGCTGTCCCGCAGCACTGTGCCGCCGAAGGTCATCAAGATCACCAGCCCGCTGGCCGGCGAAGGCAAGTCCACCCTTGTCATGAACCTCGGCACCATCCTGACCCAGCAAGGCGCGAGAGTGCTGCTGATCGACGCAGACCTGCGGCGGCCGAAGCTGCATGGCATGACCTCCGGGCCGCGCGGCAACGGGCTGTCTTCGCTGCTGTCTTCCTCTGAGCCGATTGACTCCGCAATCCAGACGGTGAGCGGCGTTCCGGGCCTGGATCTGCTCGCTTCCGGCCCCGTGCCGCCGTTTCCCGCCGAGCTGCTCGGTTCCCAGCGCATGAAATCGCTGATCGAGCAGATGCGCGACCGCTACGACTTCATCCTGATTGACAGCCCGCCCGTGCTGCCGGTGACGGACTCGATGGTGCTGAACCGGTTCACCGACTTTCATCTTCTGGTTGTGCGCTTCGCGAGCACGCCAAAAGCTGCCTTTCGGCGCGCCTACCAGGCCATCAGCCAGCAGGCCGAACCGGGAACGATCGGCATTGTCATGAATTCGTTCCGGCAGCGTTCCCAGGAGTACTCCCAGTATTTCGGCTACAAGGGCTACACCTACCAATCACTGACCTCAGGGGGTGCCGCATGATCCGGCGGATTTCTATCGCACTGACGCTGCTTGTCCCGGTTTCACTGATGGCTGGCACGGCGCGCGCACAGTCGCTGTCCGCAGGCGCGGCTGCAGCTGGCGGCCCTGCCACCACGCAGGCGGCGGACGCCGAGAGCCTGCGGATCGGGCCGGGCGACCTGCTGCATGTGTCCATTTTTCTTGCGCCGGAGCTGGACACGCACGCGCGCGTCTCTGACCGTGGAGCAATCACACTGCCGCTGGCGGGCAACGTCGATGTTTCCGGGTTGACGCCGCCGCTGGCTGCCCGCCTCATCCAGCAGAAATACGCGGACGGCCGCTTCCTGAGGAACCCGCAGGTCTCCGTCCTGGTGGAACAGTTCGCAACCGCAGCGGTGTCGGTGCTGGGCGAGGTCGAGCATCCTGGAAATTACCCGCTGGCGACGCCGCGCAGCGTGATGGACGTGCTGGCACTTGCCGGCGGCCTGACGCCGTCTGCGGACCGCCATATCGTTATCGAACACCGCGGCGCTGAAACCATCAAGCAGGCCATCTACCTTCCCAACAACGCGGAGCAGGACCTGAAGGCGCAGGTGGACGTTCGCCCCGGGGACATTGTCGTGGTGCCGCGCGCGGGCATTGTGTATGTGCTGGGCGATGTCGGCAGGCCCGGCGGATACGTCATGCAGGACGACTCAGCCCTAACCGTGCTGCAGGCGATTGCGATGGCCTCCGGCGCCAATCGCACGGCCGCGGAAGGCCACGCCCGCCTGGTCAGGCGCACGGCGAGCGGCTTCACAGAGATTTCCGTTCCGCTGCGCGCGATGGAAAAGGGCGACGCGCCCGATATGGCGCTCCAGCATGACGACATTCTGTGGGTGCCGTTCAGCTATGGCAAGAACCTGGTCCTTACGGGATCCTCCATCGTCGGGGCGGCGAGCTCGGCCGCTGTCTACCGCTGACACGGGCCTAAAGGAGACGACGGCGATGCGAGGATGGGACCTCGAAGAGATCTGGTGCACGTTTCTGCTGATGCTCTTCGCCATGGGCGGGTACGTTCCGATTGCGATGAACGGCCTCAACTCGGCCGACAGCCGCTTCCACTACGACACGGCAGCATCGAGCCCGGTAAGCCGCGCCGTCATCTTGCTGATGATTGGCGGCACGCTGTTGCCGATGGTTCGTCAATTCCGGCTGCTCCGTTACCGCCGCGCTGTCTACCCGCTGCTGCCCTATATCGCGGTCGCGGTCGCCTCCGTGGCGTGGTCGCAGGATGCGGAAGTCTCGTTGCGGAAGCTGCTGAGCTTCCTGCTCACGACCGCATTTGCCTTTTACTTCGCGGCGCGCTTTTCTGCCCGGAGCCAGGTCCGAATGGTGCTGATCGCGACGTCGCTGCTGGCGGTCGCTTCCGTGGCGCTGGTGGTTCTGGCGCCGGGGGCCGCGGTGGACCACAACCAGCATGCCGGAGCCTGGCAGGGTGTGTTTGCCGGCAAGAACACCTGCGCCATGGTGATGGCCGTGGGCCTGGCCGCGGCCATTGTTTACCGGCCGCGGGGCCCGGTGCTGCGGTGCCTGAAAGTCTGCCTGATGGCTATGTTTGCCGGCATCATCCTGATGGCGGACTCGAGCAGCGCGCTGGTTGTCATCGCCCTGCTGTGGATTTCGCTCCCCGTGCTGGCGCACCTTGCGCGGTACCAGAAGCCGACCCGCGCCGTGCTCCTGAGCCTGCTGTTCCTGGCCGGCTCACTGCTGGCCATTGCCGTGGTGACGTATCTGCCGGTGTTGCTGAAGCTGCTGAACCGCGACCCTACGCTCACCGGCCGCACCGATATCTGGAAGGCGGTGCTGCAGTCCATTTTCAAACACCCCCTGCTCGGCTACGGGTACGGGGCTTTCTGGCTGGGCCTGAAAGGCGAATCGGCCAATGTCGTGCTGGCGGTCAAGTGGGCAATCCCGAACGCGCACAACGGCTTTCTTGATGTCTGGCTGTCGCTTGGGGCTGTCGGCCTGGCGGCGATTGGTTACGCACTCAGCCGGGCGCTGCGAAGAATATGGCGCCTGCTGCTGTCCAGCGGTCTCAGGCAGAACCTGTGGCTGATCTGCGTGGTCCTGCTGGTGCTGGCCTACAACATGGATGAAAGCGTGCTCATTGCGGCGCCCAGCCTGATGTGGACGCTGTTCGCGGCGGCCGTCTGCGGTCTGGAACTGCAGGCGTCCACGGCCCGTGCAAGACCTCTTGCTGCCGCGCGGACAACGATGCTGATCGGCACAGCGAACGCTGCCGCCTAGACCGGAGGACGTGATGAGAAACGGCATTGTTCAGATCGTGACGCAACAGGAGGCGGGCGGGGCGCAGCGTGTTGCTCTGCTGCTCCACCATGAGCTGCTGGCGCGCGGCCTGCGCTCCGAGGTTTGGTTCCTTTACCGGCGCACGTCCGCGTTCAACGACGAACCCCACGTGTACGCGCTCTGGCCGCGTCGTCCCCGGTTGCATGAAACTCCCGCGATGTTTGGCCGCCTGCTCGGGTGGCTTCTCCGAAGCCGGCCGCGCGCGGTCATCACGCACACTCACTATGCGAATGCGGCAGGGCTGGCGGCGGCCTGGGCGTGTCGCGTCCGGTCGCGTATCGCCGTCCACCATAACGCCATCCGCACCTACCCGTGGCTGGCGCGCATGCTTGAAGCGTGCAGCAGGCGGCTCGGGCTGCCAACCCGCACGGTGGCCGTCAGCCGGGATGTTGAAGCATCGCTGCTGGCATGGAACGCGGCCGCATACAACGGCACGACGTCCTGCATCTACAACGGGCTTGGCGACGCCGGCCCTGCGCCCGCGGCGGACGGTGTCGACCTGGCCGCGGATCTCAAGGGCAGCAGAATATTGTTCAGCGTTGGCCGCCTGGCCGCGCAGAAAAACCATCAGGCCCTGGTCAGCGCTCTGCCCTACCTGCCAGGCTGTGCGGCGGTGATTGCCGGCTGCGGGCCGCTCGAAGCCGCGCTGCGCAGACAGGCCGAAGAACTCGGGATTGGCCAGCGGGTATTGCTGCTCGGCGAGGTCAGTTCTGAACGCGTCGCGGCCTGGATGCGGCGCGCCGATGCCTTTGTCTTCCCGTCGCTGTTTGAGGCCATGCCGATGGCGCTGCTCGAGGCCATGCGTGCCGGTATGGCGATCGTGGCGAGCGACATCGCTGCCCATCGCGAAGTTGCGGATGGCTGCGCGGTTCTTGCCGACACTTCCGCGGAAAACCTGGCTTCGGCCATCGAGCGCGCTCTCGCGCAGAAAGAGGCCGGCAACGCGCTCGGGCGGAGGGCACAGGCCCGCTCGCGGGAGTTCACTGCCCACGCCATGGCGGATGCCTACCTGGGTGTCCTGTGACCGGGCAGCAATCCCTGCGGAGAAATACGTTCTGGACGACCTGCGGGCAGGCCATCAGCATTGCGCTGCAGGCTGTCTACTTCGTGCTGATTGGCCGCACGCTCGGCAGCTATGAGTATGGCCTTTTCGTCGGCATCTACTCGCTGGTCGCCGTGCTGAGCCCGTACAGCTCGCTGGGCTTCGGCATGCTGATGCTGCGCGACGCCAGCCGCGACCGGAGCCGGCTGGCTCCTGGATGGGGCCGGGCCCTGGCCGCGCTTGCGGCCGGCAGCGCGGTTATCGTCGCTCTTTCGCTGCTGGCGGGACATTTCCTGCTGCACCGGGACGTTCTGCTGATTATCCTGTGCGTCGCCGTCTCGGACGCCTTCTGTGCGCGCGCGACGGAGCTCGCCGGGCAGGCATTCCAGGCCGTTGATCTTCTCGCCTGGACGGCCCGGCTGAATACCCTGATGGGAGTAGCGAGGACGCTGGCTGCTGCCTGTCTTGCCGTCTGGTGCTGGCATCGTGGCGGGCCGGCTCCTCTGCTGACATGGGCGTTGCTCTATGCCGCGTTCTCGGTGGTCGCAGCCCTGGCGGCGCTGGCCGTCGTGCACTGGAAACTGGTGCGTCCCGCCTTCAGCAGGGCGAGCCTGCGGGACGTACGCGAAGGGCTCAGTTTCGCTCTCTCGAACTCGTCGTACTCCATCTATAACGACATTGATAAGACGCTGCTGACGAGCTACGGCTTTATTGAAGCGGCGGGAACGTATTCCGCCGCATACCGCGTGATTGAGGTGGCAACGGCGCCGATCCGTGCTCTCTATACCGCCGCCATGCCGCGGATCTTTCAACAAGGCGAGAAGGGAACAGCAGCAGTGCTGGGCTTTTCGGCGTCTCTGCTGCGCTGGACCGCGCTCTATTCCGTGGGTGTGTGCGCGCTGATGTACTGGACAGCGCCGCTTTTTCCTATCGTGCTGGGCAAGTCATTCGCCGGGTCGGTCGGGGCAATCCGGATTCTTGCTTTTCTGCCGCTGCTGCGCTGCTTTCATTACTCAGCGGGCAACGCCATTTCCGGCTGCGCCTCACAGTGGTACCGGACCTCGGCGCAGATCTTTGCCGCCCTGCTGAACGTCGCGCTGAACCTTGCGCTGCTGCCGCAATGGTCATGGAAGGGCGCAGCCGTCGCCAGCCTGATCACCGATGGCAGCCTCGGCGCAATCAACTGGGTCACGTTACTTATGCTTCACCGGCGCAGCTGCCGGCGAACATTTTCCGTCGTTGGCCCAACGTCGGCGGCCTGAAGCGCCCGGCCTCTTATTCTCGAGCGGCTCAACGCCTTTCCCGTTTGTGAAAACGCCGCTGCATTTTTTTTGAATCCACGAAAGTGTTTTCTCTTCGCTCCGATAAAGGACCCAGCCGCAACCAAATTCCGCGACATGGGCAGGTACGTTTGCATGAAGGCCGACTTTCAACTCGACTTTGCCGGCACCTCCGTTCTCGAGCTACCTTCCACCTGCATCGCCGGGGGCGAGGCAGCAGCGGACTTCCGCTCTCAGGCCAGGGCCGCTCTCGGCGTCATGGAGAAGGCGTGTGATGCCGGCGCCGCGGCGCTCGCTCTGCAGGCTTCCTGGGCAATCTCCGGGCTGGCGCATGCGTCGTCCGTAGCATCGACAGCTTCGGCGGCTGATTACGCGCGACCGGGCATGGCGCTCTCCGTCGTGGTGGCGGCGATGGTCTGCCTGCTGCTCGACCACGCCGGTGCCTACCGGCCGGCGCGCAGCCTCCTGCAGGTGCGTGAGACCGCCAACCTAATGTCGGCCTGCGTCAAGACCGGCCTGGTGCTGCTGGCCGGCGATGTTGCAGGCTGGCTGGCGATGCCGGCAATAGACGTTCTGCTGACACTGCTGGTCCTGTTCGCATTCCTGCTGGTTGAAAAGACCGCGGTCCATGTTCTTGAGGACAAGCTGCACGCCCGGGGTTCGACTTCGCTCAAGACAGCGTTATGCGGTACCGGCCTGTGCTGCCGCCGGTTGTTTACCACGTTAATCAACTCTCCGCGCGCCGGGCTGTGGCCGAAAGTGGTGGTGGATCCTTCCGCCAAAGGGCGGGTGGTGGAGAGTAACCATGGTCAACTGCGCAGCGCGGAGATCGTGATGAAGCAGTTTGACTGCAAGGCAATCCGCGACGCCGGGGTGAAGAGGGTGCTGTTCATCGCGGGATCGTTTCCGGAGAGCGAGCAGCGGCAGATGATGGCCGAGGCCCGGTCCTGGGGACTGGAGGCGGAGATCTGCGCGGGCGACATCACCAGCGCAAGCCAGCCTGCGGAGTGGGCGGAGTTCGACGGCATGATGTTGTGGCGGCAGGCCGTCGGCGCCCGGCCCGTGTACGGCATGGCGAAGCGGGCCTTCGACATGGCGTGTGCCGCCACGCTGCTGGTCCTGCTCGCACCCCTGATGGCGATCATCGCGGCAGCGATCAAACTCACTTCTCCCGGCAGCGTACTGTTCCGCCAGCAACGGGTCGGCAAAGGTGGGCAGCTCTTCACCATGCTCAAGTTTCGCAGCATGCACCAGCATGCCTGCGGTGATGCTTTCTCACCGACTTCGGGCGCCGATCCGCGCACCAGCAGGATAGGCCGGCTGCTGCGAAAGACGAGCCTGGATGAGTTGCCTCAGCTCATCAACGTTCTGTGCGGCGACATGTCGCTGGTCGGTCCGCGGCCGGAGATGCCGTTCATCGCAGACGGCTACACGCCGCTCGAGTCCCGCCGGCTTGAAGTCAAACCAGGTATCACCGGGCTGTGGCAGATCAGCGCACACCGCAAGGACCTGATCCACAACAACATGCAATACGACCTTTACTACCTGCGGAACCGTGGCTGGTTCCTGGACATTGCCATCCTGATGCACACCGCAGCTTTCGCCATGCGGGGCATTTAGTCGCCCTGTGGACTATCCGAGATCCACAACTCTTCTCGCCTCACTGCAGTCTGCTGTGCCAATCCTTATAGATCCAGGAGCGTTGCTATCTATGTCTGCGCCGGTAAAAATCACAATTGTAGGTTCTGGCTATGTCGGTCTTGTCGCCGCGGCATGTTTCGCCGAGATAGGCCACGAGGTCATCTGCGTCGACAATGACGAAGACAAGATTCGCGCGCTGAGCAGCGGGCATGTACCGATCCACGAAGACATGCTGCCGGAGCTGCTGGCCGTGCACCGCAACACGCGCCTGAAATTCACCACGGACCTGAAAAAGGCCTGCGCGCATGCCGAGGCGGTATTTATCGCTGTCGGCACACCGCAGGACTCGTCCGGCAATGCTGACCTGTCTTATATCGACGCGGTCGCAAACCAGATTTCCGTCAGCGTGGACAGTTACAAGGTACTGGTGGAAAAAAGCACGGTCCCGGTTTGCACCAGCGACTGGGTGCGTCGCGTGCTCGTCCGCAACGGGGTACCGATGGATAAATTTGACGTCGCTTCGAACCCCGAATTTCTCCGCGAGGGCACGGCGGTCCACGACTTTCTGGCCCCTGACCGCATCGTTATCGGCTGCGGAAGCGCGCGGGCGACGGAGGTGCTGCAGCGCATCTACGAGCCACTGACCTCGGGAAGTTATTACCGTTCGAGTTCGCGTTGCATTCCGAACCTGCGGGAGCGGGACACTCCACGGCTGCTGCTGACCTCTACAAAATCCGCGGAATTGATCAAGCACGCCTCCAACGCGTTTCTTGCCATGAAGATATCGTTCGTCAACGCCGTGGCCAACGTGTGTGAAGCAGCCGGGGCTGATATTGACGAGGTCGCGAGCGGCCTGGGGATGGATTCGCGCATCGGAGCGCGCTTTCTCAATCCCGGCATCGGCTATGGCGGGTCGTGTTTTCCCAAGGACGTGGCGGCTTTCCGCTATGCCGCCGAACAGCTTGGGGTGAATTTCGGGCTGCTGCAACAGGTCCAGAGCATCAACGACAACCAGCTGACGCGCTTCCTGCAGAAGATCACGTCGGCGCTGTGGACGCTGCGGGGCAAGCGGCTCGGCATTCTTGGCCTGGCGTTCAAGGGCGGCACGGACGACATTCGCGACTCACCTGCGATCGCGATGGTGCGGATGCTGTTGCGCGAGGGCTGCGCCGTTCAGCTGTACGATCCCGCGGCCATGGAGCGGGCCCGCATGGTCATGCCCGAAGGCCCGGCGGTCCAATACGTTGACAGCGTCTCCGCGGCGGCAACCAATACCGACGCACTGCTGATCTTGACAAACTGGGATGAATTCGCGCGGCTTGATCTCGCCGCCATCCGCGCCGTCATGCGATACCCAATCGTGATTGACGGCCGCAATATGTACAGCCGGCAAGCCATGGCGGCAGCACGGTTTGATTACCTCAGCGTGGGGCGCATGCCTGTCTACGCGGCGTCCGGAGCGGGTGCCGCTCATCTGCCGAGCATGCCTTTCCTGCCGGCACAGAGTCACGGGCCTTTCACGTGGCCGCAGAAGGCGTAACGGACCATGCCTGAAGCCAGCCGCCACGCATTGTTAGGCGTAAGCATCGATGCGCTGACCAGGCAGCAGCTGCTCGATGCCGCCTCGCGGGCCATGGCAGGGCCTGCGAGAAACCTTATTTTCGGCAACCACAACCTGCACAGCATCCACCTTTTTCATAAGAACGCGCGTCTGCGGCAGTACTACCGCCTCTGCCATCTGACGCATGTGGACGGCATGTCGGTCATTGCGCTGGGAAGACTGCTCGGCCTGCCGCTGGATCGCCGACACCGCACGACCTATCTGGACTGGATCGAAGATTTTCTGGAGATGGCGCAGGCGGGCGGGTGGCGCATTTTTGTCGTCGGTGGCCCGCCCGAGTTTGCGGCGGTTTTAGCGGACTACCTGCAGCAGCGCTACCCGTCGCTCGCGCTCCGCTGCCACCACGGCTATGTCGGGCCGGAGGACGATGACAGGCTTCACGCGGCCATTCGTGACTTCGGCGCCCAGGTGGTGATGGTCGGCATGGGCATGCCACGCCAGGAGGAGTGGATTCTGCGGGCCCTGCCGCATATTCAGACGCATCTTGTCTTCAACTGCGGCGCGGCGTTTGAATATCTTGCCGGAATAAAGTACCGTCCGCCGCGCTGGGCAGGGAAGCTTGGCCTGGAGTGGCTGTTCCGCTGGTGCAGCGAACCGCGGCGGCTGGCTTCCCGCTACTTTGTCGAGCCGGTGCAGCTGCTGCCATTACTTGTGCGAAGCGTTCTGCAGCGAGGAACTGCGGGCGGCCCGGCAACCGCAGCCTCGCTCGACGGGAGGACTTAAACGTGGTCAGCGTGAGCGCTGCATGGCGGCGGCGCGCCCCAGTTCGACGACATCGACCACGGACTCGCGCTCGAGCTAGAAATCAATCATGCGCCACAGTGTTTGATTCAAGAACGCTGCTGCAGTCCCCGAGAACGCCAGAGCTAGAATGCGCTCGCTTTGGCAAGGCCGGCGTGCGAGAATTCGACGGTGTCGTGGTTGCAAAACAATGTAGTCCTTCCGCTTTTTGAGCGTGACAGGCATCGGGGACTCGGCAACAGACTGAAAAAGTTTGAACGCTTTGACAGACTGCCTGAAGATGCGCAACGGACATACCAGAGCGCGCAAATCAGAAAACTGCTGCTGCATGCATACGAAACGGTCCCGTTGTATCGCGAAGCTTTCAAACAGGCAGGTTCGCATCCGAATGACTGGAAGAGTGGCGAACCAGTGCCGCTGCCGATCATCAGCCGGGAGACAATTCGCGACGACAGCCAGCGCATGCTGTCCAGCAACTATCTGCCGAAACAGCTTAGGACTGCGATTACTGGCGGGACAACCAGCATGCCGGTCATCCTGAAGCGGGACATAGAGGCGCAGCGCAACAAACTTGCCATGCAGTACCACCTGAACCGGTGGTTCGGGTTCGACCAGGGTGACAAGATGATGGCGGTGTGGGGCGCGCAGCGCGACCTGGAGCTCGATCCGAGCTGGCGCTGGAAGCTGTACGAAGAGAAAATCCGCCGGCAGATTCCAGCTCCGGCGGGACAGATCAATGATGAAGTGTTCGCAAGGTTCCTGCAGCGGCTGAATACCTACAAGCCGAAGGTACTCTTCGGTTACAGCGTGACCATGACGCGCTTCGCAGAATATGTTGCTGCCAGCAATCTGCCGCATCATAAGCCAAAGCTGGCAATTGTTACTGCGGAACCGGCGTCTGCAGCAGATAAGTTCTCGATTGCCTCGGCGTTCGGGTGCGAGGTCACGGAACAATACGGCAGCCGTGAAGTGGGCATGGTCGCTTCAGAATGCGAACTGCACAATGGCCTGCATTTTTATCCGGCCGGTTGCTATCCGGAGTTTGAATACCTTGCGATGTCCCCCGACGGGCCGATGTACCGCCTGATTATCACGGACCTTCTCAATTACGGGATGCCGTTGATACGTTACGACACGGGCGATTGTGTCCTGTTGCAGGAAGGATCATGCGCATGCGGGCGCCCGTTTCCGCGGGTGAAATCCATTCTCGGCAGGGTGCTTGATACGCTCGTGCTCGCAGACGGCAGCGAGGTTCCGGGCATGGCCGTGGCCGCGCACCTGATGGGACTGACCCACAACTATCGGTGCATTACGCAGGTTCAGATTATCCAGAAAGCCATGGACCTCATCTGCGTCAAATATGTTTCCCGCGGAGATGCCGGCGAAACAACCAGCGAACTTGAACGCATGCGAAACGGGCTGAGCAAGGTATTTCCGGAATCTGTACGGATTGACCTGCTCCGCGTCGATGACATACCGCGCGCTCCGTCAGGAAAATTGCGCCTGTGCATCCGCGAGATGGAGCACCCGTCGGCGAAGATGACCGCCACGTCGGATCCGGCTTAGCGTTGGCTTTGGCGGGATGTTGACGCCTTCGCCTAACCGGCGTGGAGTTTTCGAAAAAACACGGCGCCGGCGACAAATGCGAAGAACACGATCGAGATGATTCCATTCATCGTAAAGAACGCGGCGTTCATTCTGCGCATGTCGCCTGGGGAGACAATCAAATGCTCGTAGAGCAGCAGGGCTGCGACGATCAAGACTCCAACCCACGCGATCGCCCCGAGCTGGAATAGAAGCGTCAGCCAGACCGCAAAGGCGAGCATCGCCGCGTGCAATCCGCGGGCCAGCCAGAAGGCTCCGTTCACTCCGATCGATGCCGGGACACTTTTCAACCCCGCGTGACGGTCGTGTTCAGCGTCCTGGCAGGCGTATAGCGTGTCGAATCCTCCCACCCAGCAGAGCACCATCACGGTGAGGACCAGAATTCTCGGGTCGAGCGAGCCGCGCACGGCGATCCATGCAGCCGCGGGTGCAGAGCCGAGAACCAGTCCCAGCACCAGGTGGGACCACCGCGTGAAGCGCTTGGTGTAGGAGTAAAGAAAAATGAGCGCGAGTACGATCGGCGCGAGGAGAAAAGTCAGGCGGTTCAACCGGGAAGCGGCGAGGACAAACAGCACAGAGGCGACGACAACAAACATCCCAACAAACCGCCTGGATAGCTGTCCTGCCGGTATGGCCCGCGTCTTAGTCCTGGGATTCCGCGCATCCAGTTCCGCATCCGCCCAGCGGTTGAACGCCATTCCGGCGGAGCGCGCGAGCACCATGCAGACGACGATCCAGAAGATCTGCCACGGCTGCGGCCAGCCGGAAGCCGCGAGGACGGCCGCAGTAAGCGCAAAGGGCAACGCGAAGATGGAGTGTTCCCACTTGATCATCTCCAGCGTGACGCCGACATTGCGCAGCAGGGGCATGGCTTTCATTATTGTCGACACAGCGCACGCGCGAAGAAGAAGAGTTTGGTGGACGCGGTAGGAATCGAACCTACAACCTGTCGGTTAAGAGCCGAATGCTCTGCCAGTTGAGCTACGCGTCCATCCTGGGTGGGAAGCAGCGTTCGAATACCCACTGCTTGCTGAATTTTATCACGGTCGTTCCTGGCTACTGGCACGTCTTCGCGCGAAGAATGCGCGCAGCAGAGCGGCAGCTTCATCGTGCAGCACTCCGCGCGTTACCTGAACGTGATGATTGCTTCCCGGAAAATTCAGCGCCTGGAGCACGCTTCCGTCTGCGCCGGCTTTCAGGTCGGGCGCGGCGTAAACCAGGCGGGCGATCCGCGCGTGCATCAGGGCGCCGGCGCACATCGTGCATGGTTCCAGCGTGGCGACGACTGTGCAACCAGAAAGCCGATAGTTGCTGAGGGCGCGCCCCGCCGCACGCAGAGCGACAATCTCAGCGTGCGCTGACGCATCATTCTCGCGGATGACCCGGTTTTCCCCGACACCGACGATCCGCCCGTCGTACAGCACGACGGCCCCGATGGGCACTTCGCCGGCAGTCTCCGCGGCATGCGCCTGGGCGAGCGCCATGCGCATTGCGTCTTCATCGGTCATGCGAACCAGAGTACAGCTACGCGGGCTGCTGTTGCGTCATGCAGTGCAGCGCGCCTAGTCCCCAGATGAATTCGCGGCAGGGAATGCCGATGACTTTCCGGGCAGGGAACAATTCCGCCAGTGTGTTCAATGCAACGCGGTCGGCTGCATCACTGAAGGTCGGGACCAGCACGGCGCCGTTCGCGATGTAGAAATTTGCATAGCTGGCGGGGACCCGCTGGTCGGCTATGATCACCGGTTCCGGCATAGGCAGTGTGACGATGCGGAATGGTTTGCCGTGCTGGTCTCTCGCCTGCTCGAGCAGGGCCTTATCTTCTGCGAGGATCGCGTAGTTCTCGTCATCCCGGTCGTCCTCACTTGCGATGACGATCGTGTCCTCACTGACGAAGCGTGCCAGGTCATCCACGTGCCCGTGCGTGTCGTCGCCCACGATGCCTTTGCGCAGCCAGATCACTTTTTCAATGCCGAGATATTCGGCAAAGCACCGCTCCATCTGCTCGCGCGAGATGCCGGGATTCCGCTGCTGGGTTTCGCTGAGCAGGCACTCTTCCGTGGTCAGCAGAACTCCGGCGCCGTTGACGTCGATGCTGCCGCCCTCCAATACAACGCGATGGTTCCCAATCTGCGGCTGCCACCGGTTGATATGTAACAGCGCCGATACTTTATCCGGCAACGTATCATCCAGCTGCCAGTCGTCGTACTTTGCCCACGCGTTGAACCGCCAGTCCGTGAGCGCGATTTCGCCGGAACCATTGCGCACGAAGATCGGGCCTGAGTCGCGCGTCCACACGCGGTTCGTCGGCCAGTGGTGGAAGCGGACGTTGTCATCGCGTACGCCTGTGTGCCGCAAGATCGCTCGCGCCTGTTCCTCTTCGCCGGCATCCTGCACGCAGATTTCAACCCGTTCTCCGGCGGCAAGGCATCGCACGATATCGGCGTAGACGTAGGGGATCGAGGCGAACCGGTCAGGCCAGTCCTCAGGATTGTGAGGCCATGCGAGCCAGGTGGCAGCGTGCGGTTCCCACTCCGCGGGCATGCGGAAGCCGGACCCGCGTGGAGTGTTCCCGGGGCTCACTTCGATTCGTCCAGGAACCGCGACGTGATGCCGCCATAGGCATCCACTCTGCGATCACGCAGGAAGGGCCAGTTGCGTCGCGTATCTTCGATGACGCGCTCGTCTACTTCCGCGATAAGGATCTCTTCTTTATCGTGCGAGGCTTCGGCGATGACGCGGCCAAACGGGTCCGCGACAAACGAGGCGCCCCAGAATTCCAGGCCTTCACCCTGCGCGCGGTCACCGCGGACGTCGCCGAACTCCTTGCCGACGCGATTCACAACGGCAACGTAGACTCCATTGGCGATGGCGTGCGCGCGCTGGATGGTACGCCACGCATCATGCTGCGCTGCGCCGAACTCGGCCTTCTCGGCCGGATGCCAGCCGATGGCCGTCGGGTAGAACAACACGTTCGCGCCCTTCAACGCTGTAATGCGCGCGCCCTCCGGGTACCACTGGTCCCAGCAGACAAGCACGCCGAGGTTGCCTTGTGACGTCGGCCAGTTGCGGAACCCCTGGTCCCCGGGCGTGAAGTAGTACTTCTCGTAATAGAGGGGGTCATCCGGAATATGCATCTTGCGGTACGTGCCCTGCAGTGTGCCATCGTGTTCAATCACCGCTGCAGTGTTGTGGTAGAGGCCGGGCGCCCGCTTTTCAAACAGGGAAGCGATGACGACCACGTTCTCTTCCCTGGCAACCTTGCCGAGCAACTCCGTGCTGGGTCCGGGAATTGTCTCGGCGATGTCAAACAGCTTTGCGTCTTCACGCTGACAAAAGTACTGTGCCCGGAAAAGCTCGGGCAGGCAAACCACGGTCGCGCCTCTGCGGGCGGCCTCGCGGACGCGATCGGCGGCCTTCTGCAGATTTGCGTCCGGATCGGGCGAGCAGGACATCTGCACCAGCCCGAGAATTGTTCTTGTATCTGCCAAGTTGTCTGCTTTCTGTAACTGAAAACGCGCAAACCAGTTGCGGCCTGCGCGTTCATGTCACCGCAACTGCACTTATTCGAAGATCAGGATTGCTGCCGCGATCGTCGTCGTCCATAGGCCGCGCTTGTCGCCGACCGCGGACTGCGTGACGTTCGCCGTGCGGACGATCTTGTTGGAAATCCGGTAAATCTCTTTCTTTTCATCCCAGCTCTTGTCCGGGTCAAAATCGACGTCCAGCGTGGTTGCCAGCATTTCCGCAGCCAGTTCTTCCGCGTAATCGCCGGCCTGGTCGTCGGTTTCGCCGAAACTGTGGTGCTCGCTCAGATATCCATACGTGTTGCGGTCGGTGGGAATGGCGACACCGATACTCGATACACAAAGACGATGCGGCTCCCGGGTCGAGTTCTCCGCGACTACCGCGAACACGACCTCTCCCGGTGACAAATATTTCAAACCTTCCTTGCGCGAGATCATTTTGCAGTTCGGCGGAAAGATGGACGAGACGCGGACAAGGTTCTGCGCCGCTATCCCGGCATCACGCAACGCCAGCTCGAAGGATGTGAGACGTTCTTTATGTTTGCCGACGCCCTTGGTGAAAAAAAGCCGCTTCGGCACCATGTCTTTGCCCAATTTAATTTGCTCCTTTAGCGAGGGGGAAACGCGCAAAGTTCACCGTACCATAGCGGGCGGGCGGCCAGAGGCGTCCTGAGATATTGACGGAATCTTTAACAAAGAAGCCGCACAAGGATTCGCCCACGCCTGCGGATTCTCCCGCTTGCGCAATGGGGCCGAACAGCTTGCTAAAACTTGTTCCAGAGGAACTGGTTGTAGACCTCGTGGTGGTAAATGACCTCGCCGGTCTTGACGAAGGTCCCAAGCTGGCGCGGGCAGCGGTCGGCAGCGGACTGCTTCAATTCCGCATAGCGCGTCTTCACGTCTTCACCCAGGACATGGGATGCCCATTTCGATTTCTTGAAGAGGTCGAGGGCGGTGTAGACATTGTCGGGCAGGTAGCGTTGCGCCTGCCGCAGGTTCTTGATAGTCGACATCTCGCCTTCCAGGCCAGCCTTGAACACGGCATACAGAACCATGTAGGGGTTCGCGTCCGGGCCCACGCTGCGAACTTCCACGCGGCTGGATTTCTCGTTGCCAATCGGGATGCGGACCATCGACCCGCGGTCTACCGCGGAAGCCTTGATCTGGTTCGGCGCCTCGAAATGCGGATCGAGACGGCGGTAGCTGTTAACGCTGGCGTTCAGCAACAGGCACATGTCGTTTGCCTGACTCAGTATCTTGTCGACAAAACTCCAGGCCAGGTCGCTCAGCTTTTCTTCGCCGTCCGGGTTCCAGAACTGGTTCTTGCCTTCTTTAGAAACGGAGATGTTGGTGTGCATGCCGTTGCCGTTGACGCCGACGACCGGCTTCGGCAGAAAACTTGCCGTCATGCCCATCCGCGTCGCAACCTGCCGGCATACCAGCTTGTAGAGCTGGATCTGGTCGGCGGCGCTCACCACATCGCCGTAGCCGTAATTGATCTCAAACTGGCTGGGCGCGACTTCCGGATGGTCTTTTTCGTTTTCAAAGCCAAGTGCGCGCATCACTTCGGCGGAAGTGTCAATAAAGCTGCGCAGCGGGTCGCCCGGCAGGGAATGGTAATAGCCGCCGGTGTTTACGTAGTCGAAGCGGCCGGTTTCGCCGAATTTCTGCTCCGCGTCCACTCCTTGAAATAAAAAGCCCTCGACCTCGTTGGCCGCGTTGAGCGTGTAGCCGTTGTCTTTGTACTGCTGCTGCGCGAAGGCCTTCAGCACGCCGCGCATGTCGGCACCATACGGGGCTCCGGTCTTGTCGATGACGTCGCCAAAAACGAGGACCTTGCCGGCGCCAAACATGTCCGCGGGCGTCCAGTAAAAAGCGTTCCAATCGATGCCAAGGCGAAGATCGCTTTCCCGCTGCGCGGTGAAGCCGCGGATGGAGGAGCCGTCAAACGTCAGGTTGTCCCAGCTCTTGACGAGGAACTTCTTGTCGTAGTCGAGCATGTGCAGCCGGCCTTCGAGGTCGCTGAACAGCACCGTGACCGCCTTCACTTCCTTGCTGTCGGTCAGTTCTTTCAGGCGCGCGTCGCGAACTTCGTCGAGAGAAACGCGCTTGCGGCGCTGTTCCTTCGCGGCAAGGTTGCGGTCTTCAAGCTCGGCATAGGACAACTCAAGAAACTTGCGCAGCTCGCTCAAAACACTCTCCTCAAGGGCGGGTTGGCCTGTGAATTGTTGGGAAATTCCTGTAACTAGAATATAGCGGCCATGACTGTCCAGCCGAGGAAATCCCGAACTTTTCCGCGCAGGGAAACTACGCGGCCGGGCTGGCTCCCTGGATTGCCGGAAGGTTCACGCTTGCCGTTGTGCCGCGGCTGCCGGACGTTGTGCTGCTGGTCAGCCGGATTGTGCCGCTGTGCTTTTCGGCGATCCCTTTGGAGACCCACAATCCCAGGCCTGTGCCGACGTCAGCCTTGGTTGTAAAAAAAGGCTCGAAGAGTCGCGCAAGGTTCTCTTCGCTGATCCCGGCGCCGGAGTCTCGCACGGTAATGACCGCCATCTCCCCCTCGCGGCGGACGGCCGTCTCCACGGTGCCGTTGACGGTGGCGTCGATGGCGTTGGCGAGCAGGTTTGCGATGACCTGCTTGATCTCGCCGACGTTAGCCATGACGAAAATATCTGGTTCGGCCGTGTGCAGCAGCCGGACGGAGCGGCCGTCTGCGCGGGTGCGGTAGAGGTCGAGAATTTCTGCGACCGCGGTGCCTAATTCCACAGGACGCGGGACCGCGGATTCGCGATAGAAGCCCAGCGTTTGCCGGACAACATGCGCCATGCGGTTCAGCTCGCGGTCTGCGACATCGAGGTAATTCCTGGCCTCGCCGGGCAGGCCTTCCAGCGAAGAGATCAGATAGATAAGGTTCGTCAGCGACTCGAGCGGATTGTTGACTTCGTGAGCGACGGTTGCGGCCAGACGGCCGGCGGTGGCGAGCTTTTCCGTGCGCCGCAGCGCATCCTCGGCGCGGCGGGATTCCGTGATGTCCATGGTGATGCCTGAGATTGCTGTCGCCCGGCCGCCGGCATCGCGCTGGATGGTCCCCCGCGACTGGATCCAGATGCAGCGCCCGCCCGCCGTGACGCCGCGGTTCTCAATCCGCACATGTTCGGCATTGGACTTCAGCGCCGCCTCCAGTTCCTGCTGTACACGCTCGCGGTCTTCCGGATGCACCATCTCGCCGCCCGACCGGGGGCTGGATTCCGCCGCCTCGGGGAGCTCAAACAGGCTGCGGAATTCCGGGGACCACGCGATCGTGCTGTTGACCAGGTCCCAGTTCCAGCTGCCGATGCGGGCCGCCGCGTGGGCGAGCCGAAGCTCTTCCTGCTGTTTCACGACGGCCCGGTGCAGCCTGGCGTTTTCGATTGCCGCTGCGGCGCGACGCGCCAGGTCTTCGGCAAGCTGAACATCGTCCGCGGTGAAATAGCGGTGGCTGCCCGCGGCGAGCAGCCGGATGGCGCCGAGCACAGTGCCGCGCGAAACCAGCGGCACCAGGATGCTCGACCGCATGCCGAGTTCGCGAAGCAGCCGCAAATGCTGCTTGTCCTTTGCAGCAGCCACGATCATTTCGTCCGTGATGTCAGCGTAGACTTCCGTCTCCTGGGTGCGCATGACGAGGCCCAGGCCGCGGTCGTCTCGAATTTCTTCCGGGTAGAGCCGCGAGAATTCCTTCGCCAGCTCCAGCATCCTGGGGTCGCCATGCGCCGTTACGATGCGGCTCGGCTTGCCGCCTTCGACAACATGGACCGTGCACCAGTCGGCAATGTGCGGAACGGCGAGCTGGGCGACGCGGTTCAGCGTGGTTTCGTAATCGAGTGAGGAAGCCAGAACGGCGCTGGCTTCGGCGAGGAAGGTCAGCCGCTGGCGTTCGCGCTGGTTCTGCGCGTGCAACGCGTTCTGGTTCAGCGCGGCAGAAGCAAGATTGGCAAGCGCCGATGCATAGCCACCGTCCAGGTCAGAAAAGTTTCGCTTCCGGCGCCAGTAGAAGGTGATCGTTCCGCTATGGTTGTCTTCAAGCTTCAGCGGCACAACCAACATGCTGCGGATTCCTTCGGACTCGTAAAACTCCTGTCGCCTGCTGAGCGTCATGTCGCTCTGTACGTCTTCAACCATCCAAAGGGAAGTGACTACGGCTCCGGCGTAGGACTCAACTTCCGTCGAATAGTTTGGAGACAGGCCGCGGGTCGCAACGGCGCGCCAGTGACCGTGCGCATCCATGTCGCGCCAGACTGCGTAGGCGTCCGCCGCCAGGATTTCGCTGGCAATGTCGAGGATGCCGGAAAGGACGGCTTGCTCGCTGGATGTCGCGAGCAGCAACGCGGAAGAGTCCAGCAGCACCTGGAGCGGCTTGGTGCGGCTTTCACCTCCGTTCGGCGTCGGTTCCATGGGCAACATCATATCGACTCTAATACGATGCTTCCGCGCGCCGGGCGGGGTCTGGAACGCTAAAAGGGCGCCACCGAAGCGGCGCCCCATATCACGAACCAGGACGAACTTAGACGACGCCTTTGGACGCCTGCTGGGCAGCCATGTCGCCCACGATAGGAATCTTCCACTCCTGTCCCTGGAATGCTTTCAGGATGGCGATGACCCACAGGATAAAGAACAGCAGGCTGAACAAGTCGCGAATGATCCATCCCATGAACGGAATGAACATCAGTCCGATGTCAATGATGAAAACGATGATGCCGAAGATCAAGCTCTGCCAGGCATGGAACCGGATAAACCGGTCGCGGTTGTATGGCGCCAGGGCGAGGAAAATAATCGCTGGAATGATCGTTATGTAGCAGAGGGCGCCGGCGATGTTCGGCGCAAGGCCACTCGCCTCGCCGGCCGGCACGTAGTCCCCGGGCGGATGGTGCGGCCCGTTCCCGGGCGGGTGCGGTGGTGGTGGAATGTAACCAGGATCCGGCGTTGGAGTCGTTCCCATGCAGTACCTCCATTCGCGGGACACTCTAAAACACGGGGCCCGACACTGCAATGGCATATTGATGGAAATTTGCGGTTTTTCGTTACAGATGCCTCTATACTCGCGGCCATGCTCAGTTCAGCGCCAATTGTCGGCTTCGTCTTGACTTCGGATTCCGGTGCTTCGCGCGCGTTCTACATCGATAAGCTCGGGATGGAGTTTGTCGACGAAGACGAGTTCGCGCTGGTCCTGCGGTGCGGCGGCAACATTATCCGCGCAAGCAAGACGGCGAAGTTTGAGCCGGCGCGCCACACCGTGCTCGGCTGGGTCGTTGAGGACCTGGAGGCGACGGCCCACTGGCTGACGGACCGCGGCGTCGAGTTGCAGAAGTATCCCTGGATCCAGGACCCGAGCGGAATCATGACATTCCCCAACGGAAGCAAGGTGGCATGGTTCACAGACCCGGACGGAAACGTCCTGAGCATCAGCTCACATTGACTTTGCTGTTGACACGGAACCGGCGCTTCGCCACACTCGCTAGCCATGTCGCCTGAATCACGTTCGGCATCGTCGAGCTCAGTTGTTGCCGCCCTCATCCTCGCCGTCGGCATTGTCTTCGGTGGATGGTTGCTCGGAGGGCAGATTAAAGCGATGCGCCTCGGAGACCGCTACATTACGGTTCGCGGCCTGGTGGAGAGACAGGTGAAGGCAGACCTCGCCATCTGGCCGCTCACTTTTCAGGAGACCGGCGACGACCTGACCAGCGTTACCGGCCGCGCGTCATCGGACAAGGACATCATCCTCAGCTTCTTCAAGGACCAGGGCTTCCAGCCGGAAGAGGTCGAAGTCGGGGTGATCAATGTGGATGACACATCGACTAACCTGTACGGCAACAACCGGCCTCCGCATCGGTTCATCGTCAAGCAGACTTTGACACTCTCCACACAAAAAGTGGACCAGGCCGCCGCCGCATCGCAGAAAACGCTGGAGCTGCTGCAGAAGGGAATCGTGCTGGCCAGCGCACAGCAGTACGGAAGCAGTGGCGGCGTGCAGTATGTCTTCAACGGCCTGAACCAGATCAAGCCGGACATGATCACGGAAGCGACCCGCAACGCCCGTGCTGCCGCCGACCGTTTCGCCGCCGACTCAGGGAGCAGGGTCGGCGTCATCCGGACGGCGCAACAGGGCGTGTTCTCCATCAGCGCGGCGAACGGCGGCAGTACAACGGGAGAGGAGAACGGTGGCTCGGGTTCCGACACTTCCAGCCTGATGAAAAAGGTTCGCGTCGTCACGACGGTCGAGTATTACCTGCAGCAGTGAAGTGGAGCGGCATTGCCACTCCTGAATCGCGGGTGCTAACCTCGATTGTTATCCACTCCCTCGTTCGAGGAGCATCACCTCCGCAATGCAATCCAGCTATAACGGTCTGCCGCTGCCCGCGGCGGGTGAGCCGATTCAGTATGCCGGCGGCAAGTGGCAAGTGCCGGACCATCCCATCATTCCGTTCATTGAAGGCGACGGGACGGGCCGCGACATCTGGCGCGCCTCGCAGCGCGTCTTCGACGCCGCCGTCGAAAAGGC
The DNA here is from genome assembly GCA_963848685.1 of uncultured Acidobacteriaceae bacterium. Lineage (GTDB taxonomy): Bacteria > Acidobacteriota > Terriglobia > Terriglobales > Acidobacteriaceae > CAWKED01. The sequence continues at coordinate 566,783 of CAWKED010000002.1, forward strand.
CTATGGGGGCCGGCGCAAGGTCGAGTGGTATGAAATCTTCGCCGGCGAAAAGGCCTTCGGAAAATTCCAGAACTGGCTGCCGGATGACTCCGTGGCCGCGGCGCGAGATCTGCGCGTCTCCATCAAGGGCCCGCTCACGACGCCGGTTGGTGGCGGCATTCGATCGCTCAACGTGACCCTGCGGCAGACGCTCGACCTCTACGCCTGCATTCGCCCTGTGAAGTATTACGACGGCGTGCCCAGCCCGGTGAAGCATCCGGAGCGCTGTAATGTCGTCATCTTCCGCGAGAACACGGAAGACGTGTACTCCGGCATCGAGTTCCGCGAGGGCACTCCTGAAGCCGCAAAGCTGATCTCATTCCTGAATGACGACATGCTGAAGGGCGGCAAGAAAAAGGTGCGCACGGACTCCGGCGTCGGCATCAAGCCGATCTCTATTTTCGGAACCAAGCGGCTGGTGAAATACGCGATCGAATATGCGCTGGAGAACGGGCTGACCCGGGTCACCCTCGTCCACAAGGGCAACATCCAGAAGTTCACCGAGGGCGCGTTCCGCGAGTGGGGCTATGAAGTTGCTGTTGAGCAATTCCGCGACAAAGTAGTTACCGAACGCGAGAGCTGGATACTTGGCAACGTGGAAGCCAAACCCGGCCTGACAGTGGAAGCCAACGCGGCGCTCATCGAGCCCGGCATTGAGTTTGGCAACGACGCGTTCAAACAGTCACTGTATGAGGAAGTCCGCGACACACTCGCAGCCATCGGCGAGTCGCACGGCAACGGAAAATGGAAGCAAAAGGTGCTGATCAACGACCGCATCGCCGACTCCATCTTCCAGCAGATCATCATTCGCCCCGAGGACTACCAGGTCCTCGCGACGTCGAACCTGAATGGCGATTACATTTCAGACGCCGCCGCGGCGCAGGTGGGCGGACTCGGGATCGCGCCGGGGGCAAACATCGGCGCCGGCTTCGCGGTGTTCGAAGCCACCCACGGCACTGCGCCGAAATATGCGGACAAGGACGTCATCAATCCCGGGTCCGTCATGCTGAGCGGCGTCATGATGTTCGATTTCCTGGGATGGACTGAAGCGGCACGCCTGATAGAAAACTCGATGGCGAAGACCATTCAGCAGAAATTTGTCACATACGATTTCGAGCGGCAGATGCAGGGCGCAACCAAAGTGAAAACGAGCGAATTTGCGACTCGCATGATCGAAAACATGGCAGCGCTCTGAAGCCGGCAAGACGACTTCAGCCCCAGAAAGAGCACATTCCTCGAATCCACTTCGCTCCGGTCGGAATGACAGTGTTGTGGTGATGAGATAAGGAGAAACATGCGTAAGAAGGTAAGCATTATCGGCGCCGGGAACGTTGGCGCAACGGCCGCACACTGGATCGCCTCGAAAGAACTCGCGGATGTCGTGCTGGTTGACGTAGCGGAGGGCATTCCACAGGGCAAGGCCCTGGACCTGCTCGAGGCCATGCCGATTGAAAAGTGCGACGTGCACGTCACCGGCTCGAACGGCTACGAGGAAACCGCAAACTCCGACATCGTCGTCATCACGGCCGGGATTCCGCGCAAGCCGGGCATGAGCCGTGACGACCTGCTGCATACGAACTTCAAGATCATGTCCGATGTCGTCGGCAAGGTCGTCGAATTTTCGCCGAACTGCATCCTGATCGTGGTCTCGAACCCGCTGGACGCCATGGCGCAGGCGGCGTTCAAGCTGTCGAAGTTCAACCGCGAGCGCGTCATCGGCATGGCCGGCATTCTCGATTCGGCCCGCTATCGCGCGTTTCTGGCTGAGGAGTTGAAGGTTTCCGTTGAGAACGTGAGCGGCTTTGTGCTCGGCGGGCATGGCGACACCATGGTCCCGCTGCCGCGATATTCCACGGTCGCAGGAATTCCAATCACCGAGATGCTCGACAAGGACACCATCGACCGCATCGTGCAGCGGACTCGCGATGGCGGTGCGGAAATTGTGAAGCACCTCAAGACCGGCTCGGCGTTCTACGCACCTTCCGCTGCCGCGGTTGAAATGGTGGAGGCGATCCTGAAGGACAAGAAGAAGGTCCTGCCCTGCGCGGCGTACCTGCAGGGCGAGTACGGCATCACCGGCCTGTATGTCGGCGTGCCATGCAAGCTCGGAGCGCGCGGCCTGGAGCAGATCATCGAGATCAAGCTCACAGATGAAGAGAGGGCGGCGCTGCAGAAGAGTGCGGATTCCGTGAAGGAGCTGTGCGGGGTGATTGGCGTCTAGGCGCGGATGAATTCCTCCGCGCTTTCATTTCCGTCATTTTGTGAAGTCCGCCGAAGCGGATAGCGAAGAATCAGTTCCATTCCGCAGTGCGGGCGCCAACCGATTCTTCGCTACGGTCGGAATGACAAGCCTCTTGTGTGCCCATTCGCACGCTATGGGTGCGTGGAGGTCGAAGTTGCCAGCGAGCTCTTCGCCCAGGCCTCAAGGCCACCTGTCTGCTTTAGCAGGTTGAGTTCCGCTTTGATGTGCTCGAAGCGTGCGGCGAGATAGTCCGCCTCCAGGGAACCTGCGTTCAGTCGCGCCTGCGTGACCTGCTGCGGCGTTATTGGCGGTGCGCCGGGTTGCGCGGAGCCGTTCGTGGCCTGCGTCTGCAGCGCCTGCGCGTCGGCCTGCGCGATTTCCTGCTGCAGGCGGGCAACGTCTTCGGCGGCGGCCGTCTGGTTCACACTGCGCTCGAAGGTTACGGTCGCTTCCTTCACCTGGTCGCGCATGGCTTCCACTTGAAAGCCGGCTTTGTCGGCGTCTGCCCGTGCTTCATGTGCGTGGTCGTTGTTAATGCGGTTGAAGAGCGGAATCGTGATCTGTACACCGATCGCTGCGTTGCTGTTTGTGAAGTGTTGATAGTAGGACGAGTAGTTGTTGATGTTCGAGAAGTAACCATACTGCGCGACGAAGTCGATCTCCGGCCGCCAGTTGATGCGCTTCTCCGCAAAGTATTCGAATTCTTTCTGCGCACGTTGCCTCTCGGCCTGCTTCAGCGACACGCTGTTCGCAATCGCAAGCCCGGGCAGGGTTGCGTCGTCTTCGGGTGAAGTAGCCGGAAACGCCGGCAGCGATGCAATGTCCAACGCCATGTTGGCGACGGGAAACCCGGTCAGGCCGGACAGGTGCTGCCGCAACTCAACGGCGCGTGACGACAGATTGAGCCGCTTGAGGCGCGTCTGCGCGGCGCGCAATTGCGCCCGCTTTACTTCCAGTGCCGATTCCACGCCGGCCCGCTGGCGGTCCTGCATCTGGGTCACAAGGTCGTTCGCATCACTCTCCTGCTGCGCGAGTGCGCGCACAGCATCCTGGGTCACGGCAAGCTCCGTATATGTCAGCGCCGTATCGAGAATAATTTGCTGTCGCTGCTCTTCGACACCCAGTGATGAACTTTCCAGCGCGGCGCGCGCGGCGCGGACGTTGTCGTGCTGCGAAAAGTTGAAAATCAGGCTCTGGGCTGAAAGCCTGGCGACGGAAGGATCGCCGATAGGGAAGCCGTTCGTGTAGGCGAGCCCGGAACCGAACACGAGCGCGGGAATGTAGGCGTCCTTCACTTCGGAAAGCGAGGCCGCAGCGTGGGCCCGGTCGGCCTCCGCAATCTTGACCGCGGTGCTGTTGCGCAGGGCCAGGTCAACTGCTGAACCAAGCGACAGCTGCGCGTGCACGCTGACACTGATGAACGCGCAGGCGCAAATCCACAGAAATCGGCGTGCCGGCATCTTCCGCATTCTAGCTTCAGTGCGCATGCTGCTCCGGTATCACGTACGTGCCGGCCAGCGCGTGGAATGCGGACTGTTCTCGCGCCGCGTCCTGGGGCTTGCCGAGCTTCTGGTAGATCTGCGCAAGGCGGGCTTCGGCCGCGAAAAGCGGGGCGCCTTCGTTGTAGTCGCGGTCGCGAATATATCGCTCCAGCATCTCAGCGGCCAGGGGCAGTTCGCGTCCTGTCATGAGCAGCAATCCCGCGCCGTCATACAAGGCGCTGGAACCCGGCTGCGCGCGCTTTTCGCCCTCGCGGACCGCCCACAGCATCTGGTCGGTCCGGCCCTGGCGGCGGAAAAAGGATGCCAGGTCCATCCACGCGGAGCCGGGACTGCGCGAAACCTTTGTTGCCGCCAGGAACTCCGTCTCGGCGGCGCCCAGGTCCTTCTGCTGCTCAGCAATTTTTGCGCGCAGCCAGTGCGCACCGGCGGGGTCGATCGAGTCGAGCTTTGCGGCCACTTCCCGCGCCTTTGCCGTGCCGCCGCCCAGTACTGCCGGAGCATCCAGGTAAAACTCGCCAAGATCGTGCCACGCATCAACATTGCGCGGGTCCAGCCGCACAGCATTCTCAAAACTGATGCGCGACTGGCGGGCGAGACGGTATGCCGATACAGGGTTGGCATGTTCAGCCTGCTCGCCCAGGGCGCGGCCGAGCCACAACGCATACTCTGCATTGTTCGGAGACAGGTTGGCAGCGATCTGGCAGGCTGCCGCTGCTTCGGCGTGGCGTGAAAGCTGAAGGTCGATCCGGCAGGCAAGATTCTGCGCGGCGGCATCGCTTGATTGTTGTTTGATGCGCCGCTGCAGGGCCGCAAGTGCGTTGTCGGCTTCACCGCGCCGCATCATCTGCTCAATTGCAGCGGTATCCTGCGCAACCGCGAGGCTCGCGGCAAACAGTACAGCGATAGCAGGAACTGCGGAAGACACCCTGGGGAACCTCAGTCGCTCAATTGGACGCGCATATTGTTTTCAATCGGCACACCGCTCACCGCGCCCAGCACTACGGTGTCGCCGTTGTTCAGCCCGGAGAGCACCTGCGCCTGCACCATGTTCAGCGCGCCCAGCGTTATGTCTCGACGGCGAGCGTGGTCGCCCTGCAGGACAAAGACGTAATTCCCCTTGCCATCGAGATGCAGCGCTTCGCGTGGAATCGTCAGCACATTGCGGCTGGAAAATGTTGTGACCGTCACGGTTACATTTGTCGATGGCAGCAGCGAGCCGTCTGTTTCGTCGACGTTCAGCAGCACTTGGCCTACGTTTCGCGTGCCGTAGTGGATGATGCTGGACGGCATCTCCCCGACATGGCCATGCCATGTCCGGTCAGGATGCGCGGCCCAGACGAATGTCGCCGTCTGCCCGGTCTTCAGTTTGCCGATCTCGGGCTCATCGAAATACGCGCGCACGCGTACCCGGCTGAGGTCGGCCATGGCCAGCAGTTTCTCCCCTACGGAAACAAAATCCGTCGCATGCACGGGCAGGGAATAAACGGTCCCGGCGAACGGCGCACGAACGTTTGCCTGGGAGATGGTTTGCGCCGCTGCGGAGTACTGGGCCTGTGCGTCGACCAGCGCAGCCCTGGCCTTCTGCACGTCCACGGAGGCGTAACGCTGCGTCTGCCGCGTCTGGTCAACGGAGAGCGACGCCGTCGCCGCGCTCAGCCGTTGTTCGGCCGCGGCGACCTCGGCGGGTGATGCCGCGCCTGTGGCCTCCAGCTGTTTGAGAGTGTCCAGGTTGCGTTGTGCGGCGTCCCGGTTTGCCCGCTGAGCGCTTACCTGGCCGCCGAGGACCAGGCGCTCATCCTGCGTGCCACCGTGTTCCACAGCAGAAAGCTCTGCCTGCGCAGATTTGACGGCCGCGACTGCACGGGCCATGTCGGCGACGGCGCTCGCGTCGTCGAGTGTCAGCAGGAGTTGTCCGCGCGCGACGCGGTCCCCCTCGCGCACGGTTACCTTCCTGACGACCGCGGCCAACGGGCTGTGCGCTTCAAAATCATTCACTGGTTCGGTAACGCCGTTGGTGGAAACGGTGGACGTCAGGTCACCATCCACGGCCTGGGCGACACGCACCGGCACAGCCGCATGGCTCGCGCGGCGCACCAGGATGACAATTCCAGCCACCACCAGCAACGCAAGCACGAACCATACAGCGCCTCTGCGCGAGCGTGCTGGAGTGGTTTCTGCCATCTAGGAACAACGACGCAGTATATAAGAGCACCGCGCCCGGGTTTGCGATGCACTTGTTTGAGAGATTCGCACTGCCAGTTACTTTTCCGTCAAGGCTTCGACGCCCGGCAGTTTCTTGCCTTCCAGAAACTCCAGGCTGGCGCCGCCCCCGGTCGAGATATGCGTGATGCGGTCGGCCACTCCGGCCTGGTTGACCGCCGACACAGAATCTCCGCCGCCGACGATGGAAACCGCGGCGGCGTTCGCGGCCACGGCGTCTGCCACAGCCATCGTTCCGCGAGCGAAGGCGGGCATTTCGAAGACTCCCATCGGGCCATTCCAGATGATCGTCCGTGCCCGGGAGACTTCATCGGTGAATGCCGCCACAGTTTCCGGGCCGATATCGAGCGCCATCCAGCCGGCAGGGAAGTCGCCTGTGCCGGCAAACACCTGAGTCCTGGCATCGGGTGCAAACCGGTCGGCAAGCACATGGTCGGTAGGAAGCATGAGCCTGGTTCCCGCCTTCCCGGCTTTGCTGATCGTGTCTTTCGCGAGCTGAATTTTGTCTTCCTCAACCAGAGACTGGCCCACGCCCTGGCCCTTCGCGCGCAGGAAAGTGTACGCCATGCCGCCGCCAATGAGCAGTGCATCCACCCTGCCGAGCAGGTTTTCGATGACAGCAATCTTGTCGGACACCTTCGCGCCGCCAAGAATGGCAACGAACGGCTTCTCAGGCGAAGCGAGGGCTTTGCCCAGGTAGGTCAACTCTTTCTCCATCAAGAGCCCGGCGGCCGACTGCTTGGCGAAGTGCGTAATACCTTCCGTGGACGCGTGCGCGCGGTGCGCGCTGCCGAAGGCATCGTTGACATAGATTTCGCAGAGGCCCGCCAGCTTCTGCGCAAAGGCCTTGTCGTTGGCCTCCTCTTCCGCATGGAAGCGAAGGTTTTCGAGAAGCAGGACCTGGCCCGACTCAAGCTTGTGAGCCATTTCGCTGGCGATCTCGCCGACACAATCCGGCGAGAAGGCGACGTTCTCGCCGAGACCGAGGTCTTTGTCAATCATCATGCGCAGGCGGTCAACGACGGGCCGGAGACTCATTTTCGGATTCGGCTTGCCTTTGGGGCGGCCAAGGTGGCTCGCGAGAATCACCTTGGCGTGGTGCCGCAGCGCATACTCGATGGTGGGCAGTGTTTCGCGGATGCGAGTGTCATCCAGTATTTCCTTGCCGGAATCGTTCAACGGCACGTTGAAGTCCACACGGATGAGGACCCGCCTGTTGTTCAACTCAAGATCGCGAATGGATAGCTTGCTCATGTTTGAAGAAAATTGTACTTGGCACTCTCCGCGCCTGCGGTGCAGCGCCGGCGGGGTGAGATGAAGATTCGCGGAATTATCTTTGCGGGGACCATTTTGCTGGCGGTCTGCAGTGCTATGGCGCAGTCACCGATGCACGTTGTCATGCTGGGAACGGGAACGCCGGTCCCTGATCCGGCGCGTTCCGGGCCTTCACTCGCCGTCGTGGTCAACGGCACGGCCTACCTGGTGGACGCGGGCCCCGGCGTTGTGCGGCGCGCGGCGCAAGCCGCCGCGAAAGACCACATCCCGGCATTGCAGCCTTCGCGCCTGCATGTGCTTTTCCTGACGCACCTGCATTCCGACCACACCGCCGGGCTGCCGGACCTGATGCTGACGCCCGCCGTTGTCGGCCGCCCTGACGGCATGGAAATCTACGGGCCAAACGGAACCGTGGACATGGTGCGGTACCTGCGCGAGGCTTACGCCAGGGACATAGACATCCGTACCAACGAAGCCCCGAACGGTGAGCATGAGGATCCGGCGCGCTATGACTTCCACGCCCACGACATAAAACCGGGCGTCGTCTACAAGGACGCCAACGTGACCGTCACGGCTATCGCGGTTCTGCACGGTAACTGGGACGAATCTCTCGGCTATGCGTTCGACAGCGGCGGCCACCGCGTCGTCATTTCGGGCGACACTCGGCCCGCAGAATCCCTGGTCAAGGCCTGCGATGGCTGTGATGTGCTGGTCCACGAGGTGTATTCCGCGGCGGCATTCGAGAAAATTCCCAAGGGAGAGCGGGGATATCACGAGAGCTTTCACACGTCGACAGTGGAACTGGCAAAGATCGCCACGGAGGCGCATCCACGCAAGCTCGTCCTGACGCACGTCCTGTTCTTCGGGCAGCCTGAGGAAGCAATCGTGAAAGAAATCCACGATGCCGGGTACAAGGGAGACGTTGTCCTCGCCAATGACCTGGATGTGGAATAGAAAAAGCCCCGATTGCCGGGGCTTTTTCGTTGGATGCTTTGCGTGAAGGCTAACTTGCGCTCCAGTGGCCTTCGGTCCAGACCCAGGACCCGCCGACGTTATCCCAGTGGCCCGGCACCCAGACATGCATGCTTGCCGGCGGGCGGTCCCAATGGCCGTGCCGCCAGGTATAGGTATCGCCGGTCCATTCGAAATGGCCTGGAATCCAGACGGCGCCTGCGTACGGAGAGTCCGTTGGAACGGCCTCGTTCATAGGCGCCGGAGGCGCGGTGCGAATGACCGTCGTCTGCGTTCGGGTGGTGGTGCTGCTTTGTTCCTGCGCGACTGCGGCGACAGGTAAAGCCAATGAAGCTATGACGAGCAATGCTCCCATTCGGGACATAGTGTGTCCTCCTCGGGAGATAAGAAGAAAAGCCGGGAAGGGAACGTTGTTCCCCTGCCGGCTTTTGTAGCTACTGTGGCTTTGACTGCGTCAATTCTGTTTACAGGCCCTTCTGTTCCAGAAACAGGATGAGGTCGCGAACGCGGTTGGAGTAGCCCCACTCGTTGTCGTACCAGGAGATGACCTTGATGCTCTTGCCGACGACCTTCGTCAGCGGCGCGTCCACGATGGAACTGCGGGCATCGCCCTTGAAGTCGCTCGACACCAGCTCGCCGGCTTCGTAACCGAGAATGCCTTTCAGCTCGCCGTCAGCGGCCTGCCTGAAGGCTTCGTTCACGGCCTTCGCGTCCGCAGGCTTCTGCGCGATGATGGTCAGGTCGACGACGGAGACGTTCGGCGTGGGGACACGGATGGCAAATCCATCCAGCTTGCCATCCATCTCCGGAATGACCAGCTTGAGTGCCTTGGCTGCGCCGGTTGAGCTCGGGATGAGATTGATCGCGGCAGCGCGGGCACGCCGCAGGTCCTTGTGCGGGAAGTCGAGGATGACCTGGTCATTGGTGTAGCTGTGGACCGTAGTCATGATGCCGCTCTCGATGCCAAAGGTCTCATGCAGCACTTTCACAACCGGCGCTAAACAGTTGGTTGTGCAGGATGCATTCGAGATGACATGGTGCTTCGCCGGATCATATTTGTCCTGGTTGACGCCAAGCACGAGAGTCACGTCCTCGTTCGTCGCCGGGGCAGAGATGATGACCTTCTTCACCGTCGTTCCGAGGTGCGCCTTGGCTTTCGTGGCATCGGTGAAGTGGCCGGTGGATTCGACGACAACCTGCGCGCCAACATCGGACCAGGGGAGCTTGGCCGGGTCGCGCTCCGCGAACACCTTGATCTGCTTGCCGTCGACAGAGATGAAGCCATCGCCGTGCGTGATGTCGTTCTTCAGGTTGCCGAGAATGGAGTCGTATTTCAGCAGGTGTGCGAGCGTTTTGGCGTCGGTCAGGTCGTTGACGGCGACGATGTCAATGTTCGGATTGCCGAGCGAGGCGCGAAAGACGTTGCGGCCAATGCGGCCAAATCCGTTGATGCCTACCTTCACTGCCATTGCGTGAGTTTCTCCTCGAAGAGTGTTGCGGATGGGGTGGGATGGGTTCTGCGCCGGGAGTGGGCGGAATGATGTGCCGAAGGCGCTGCTTCCAAACGGGATGCTAACACCGGCGCTGTTGCGAAACAAACGGCGCGGAGGAACCCGACTGCGAATTGCGGCTTGCCAGCCCGTGTGCTAAAAGCAGGGCAGGAAAGTTTATTCAATGAGACGACGCGGCAAGCGCGGCCCCAACAATTCAGAGGCCACAGGCAAAGTAGGGCAGGAACTCCCACAACTTGGCAACAACGAACTGGCCCCCCTGCGGCCGGCCTATCCTGACGACAATTTTTCTTCGAACACCAACGACGGCGACGATGCGCCAGAGGCGCAGTCTGACGCGCCAGACGGACCGGTGGCTGAAGGTGATGCGGAAGCTTCTGCCGGTGCGACCGGACGTCGCCGCAGGCGGCGGCGCAGGCGCGGCGGCGCAGGACGAAGCACTGCTCCAGCTGTTGCCGCTTCCGGCGGAGAGGACGCCGCGTCGGACTTCGACGCAGAGGCCGGCATTGGCGCGGACGACGAACCCTCCGACGATTCGGAAGCCGGCGATGACAACGACCACTCCGGCCGCATGGAGCACGAAACCCAGCCCGCGGAGCTCGGGACCCCGCCGGCCGCTGCGCCAGCCGTGGCGGCCCGCGCGCCCAAGGGCTTCGTCGTGCTCGCGATCGGCCTGCCGGGTTCCGGCAAGACGACATGGTTCAAGCGCCGCGCGGTAACGCCGCTGTCGAGCGACATGCTGCGTAACATTCTGTTCGACGACATCACGGAGCAGCGCTACCAGGGGCTCGTTTTCTCTACGCTGCGTTCGCTGCTGCGCGCGCGCCTGGTCGCCCGCATGCCGTGGAACTACGTCGACGCGACCAACCTTTCGCCGCATGAACGCCGCCAGTGGATCAAGATGGCCAAGAGCTTCGGCTACGACGTGCAGGCGGTGTTCTTCGACGTACCCCTCGAGGTCTGCCTGGAGCGCAACCAAAAGCGCGAGCGGCGTGTAGGGGATGACGTGATGCGCACCATGGCTGCCCGCTTGAAGCCGCCGCATTTCCGCGAAGGCTTTTCGAAGATCACCGTCGTGCGAGTGAAGCCGAAGGACGGCGCCGCAGCGGGCGCGCCAGAATCTGCCGCCGACCACGAGGGCTAGGTTGGCCGCCGAGGCGGTCGCGTTCCGCTCGCTGAGCTTGCGGGCCTCCTCTGGCGCGGAAATTCTGCGCGACATCACGCTGAGCATTGCGCCGGGCGAGCGCGTGGCGCTGCTCGGCCGCTCAGGTTCCGGCAAGACCACGCTGCTGCGCACCATCAACGGCATGGCCCGCCCGACCGGGGGCAGAGTCGCGGTGGAAGGCCGCGATGTCAGCGATTGGGACCTGCTGGAACTCCGCCGCCACTGCGGCTATGTCATCCAGGAAGGCGCCTTGTTCCCGAACATGACGGTGGAGCGCAACACCGTCCTGCTGCTCGAAGCCGCGGGCATTGGCGCAAGCGAGCGCAGGACGAAGGCGCGTGAGTTGCTCGCACTGGTTGGCCTGGACGCTGCCGCCGTCGCGCAACGCATGCCCTGGGAGCTTTCCGGCGGGCAGCGGCAGCGCGTCGGTGTGGCGCGTGCGCTGGCCAGGGACGCGCCTCTGCTGCTGATGGACGAACCGTTTGGCGCGCTCGATCCGCTGACGCGCCGCGACATGCAGCGCATGCTTCACGAGGTGCTGGACAAGCTGGACAAGACGCTCGTGCTGGTCACCCACGATTTGACCGAGGCGATGCGGCTGGCATTGCGGATTGTGCTGCTTGAAGAGGGGAGCGTCGTCGCGGATTTGCCGTTGCGCGCGTTTTCGGAGAGCGCTCAGCCGGAAGTGCGCGAGTATCGCGAAGCATTCGAGGCAAAGCTGGAGCTCGCCAGATGAACTCGCTCTGGCCACAGATCGGACGCCTGACGCTCGAGCATCTCTGGATGACGGGCATCGCGATGCTCTTTGCCGTCGCGATTGCGGTGCCCACCGGCATCTGGATTGCTGACCGGCCGCGCACGGCGCGCTGGGTGATCGGTTTCGCGAACGTCGTGCAGACGATCCCGAGCCTGGCCCTGTTTGGCTTGCTGCTGCCGCTGCCATGGCTTGGAGAACGGGCGGCGCGCATCGCGATTGTCGCGCTGTGCGGCTACGCGCTGCTGCCGATCCTTCGCAACACGTACGCCGGACTGCGCGGTATTGACGGCCGCTTGCTGGATGCAGCCGAGGCGCTTGGCCTGACGTGGTGGCAGCGGCTGCGCATGGTCCGCCTGCCGCTTGCGTTCGGCACCATTCTCGCGGGGATCCGCACGGCTACGGTGATCTGCGTTGGCATCGCAACCATTGCTGCAGCAGTGGGCGCGGGCGGGCTGGGCGAACTCATCTTCCGCGGCGTCGCGTCGGTGGACAATCGCCTTGTCCTTGCGGGGGCGATACCGGCCGCGCTGCTCGCCCTGACCGCCGATGCGCTGCTCGGTCTCGCGGAGCGATACGCCAGGGTCGGCAAGTGAAGCTGCCCGGGAGGCTTGTCATTTTGAGAAGCGCGGCGGCGAAGAACCTGCTCTTGCTCTTGACTCTTCTCCCAGTATCCTGCGCACCGCCGCACGGCGCCCATATCGTCATCGGCGCAAAGAATTTCACTGAGCAGGTCGTCCTGGGCGAGCTGCTCGCGCAGGAAATTGAAGCCCATGGCGGCGGCCCGGTCGAGCGCCGCTTCTATCTCGCCGGCTCTTATATCGCGCACCAGGCGCTCATCGCCGGACGCATCGACGGCTACGTCGAATACACCGGCACAGCGCTGACTGCGATCCTGAAACAGCCGCTGAACAGCGATGCGGCCAGCGTTCGGAACACAACCGCCCGCCTGTACGAACAACGATTTCACGTCCACCAGTTTGCGTCGCTGGGCTTTGAGAACACCTTCGCCATGGTGGTGCGGCCAGAGGAAACGCAGTCGCTCCCGGCGACGACGCTCAGCGCGGCCGTTCCCGCGGCGCTGCATTGGAAACTCGGCGTCGGCTACGAATTCGAATCCCGTCCCGACGGCCTGCCGCGGCTCGAGTCCACCTATGGCATTCGCTTCGCCGACGAGCCAGAGACGATGGACCTGGGCCTGCTGTATCGCGCGCTCGCCTCGCGCCAGGTGGATATCATCGCGGCCAATTCCACCGATGGCCAGATTGCCGCGCAACACCTGGCCGTGCTGGAAGACGACAAGCATGCTTTTCCACCCTATGAAGCGGTGCCCTTGTTCCGGGACGCCGCACTGCAGAAGTGGCCGCAGATTGCAGCGGCTATGCAGGTGCTGGCCGGGAAGGTGACTGAGCAGGACATGCGCGCGATGAATGAAGCCGTGGACACCGAGCATCGCGACGTCGGAGACGTTGTGCGCGCCTTCCGCGCATCGAAGGGATTGTGATGCTGCACGACAAGGATTACGTCGAACCGTGGCTGCGGGGGACGAATGCCGACAAGCCCTTCATTATTCGGGGCGTGCTTCACGCTCTTGAAATGGCTGCAGAAGACGTTCCCATGGCAGTCGAGGGGCTAACGGACCAGGAATATTTTGACAGGCCATTCGGCCTGAACAACGCGAGCTTCCACGTGCAGCACGTTATCGGCAGCTGCGACCGGCTGCTGGCCTACGCGCGCGGCGAAGAGCTGACGCAACAGCAGCGCGACTACGCCGCGCAGGAAAACATCGAGTGGGGGTCGAAAGCAGCCCAGATGGATTGCTTCAAAGCTGCGATGATCGCGTACCCATACATGGTGGAGCAGCTGGCGGAGGGCGATCTCGAACGCGCGGCGTTTGTAGGCGGCAAACGCATTCCAACGACAGTCGGCGCCTTACTCATCCACGTTGCAGAACACACCTCGCGCCACGTTGGACAGCTTGTCACTACGGCGAAGTTGGAAATGGCAATGCGCGCGGATCGTGCGCTGGCCGCCGCCCCGCTTATCCGATGAGGTGCCCCATCTTTTCTTTCTTCACCCGCAGATACCTGGCCGTGGTCGCGCGCTCGGGGACTTCGGCCGACACCCGCTCCACAACCCGGACGCCGGCATCTTCCAGCGCCTGCACTTTCTGCGGATTGTTCGACAGCAGCTTCACCTGGTTGAGTCCCATGTGGCGCAGAATCGCGCCGGGCAACTCAAACTCGCGCAGATCGGCGTCGAAGCCAAGCCTTTCGTTTGCTTCCACAGTGTCGAGGCCCTGGTCCTGCAATTCGTACGCGCGGAGTTTCGGCAGCAGGCCGATTCCGCGGCCTTCCTTTTGCTCGTAGAGCAGAACTCCAGCGCCTTCGTCGGCGATTTTCTCAAGGGCCAATTCGAGCTGGTCGCGGCAATCACAGCGCAGCGAGCCGAACACGTCCCCGGTGAGGCATTGCGAATGCACGCGCACCAATGGCGGCGCGGCATGGATGTCTCCCATTACCAGCGCGACGGCCTCTTCTGCGACTCCGCTGCCCGTTGTCCCGCGAAATCCGAGGATGCGGAAATGTCCCCATCGTGTCGGAAAGTCTGCATCGGCGACCTGCTCAATCTGCATGTTCATTCTGATTGTAAAGATGCGCGGCGCGACGATTCGTCGCAGCGGTAGACTCGTCACGTGTATCCCGAAAAGCTGGTCCTTATTACGCTGCTGGTGCGGCTCGGCGTCGCGGCCGCGGTTTCCGCGGCACTGGCGCGCTCCAGCGTGTTCAAGGAGCTGCTGTTTCGCGAGTGCCGCACGCCAGCGCAAACGCTCGGGCTGCTGCTGTTTATCTGCATCCCGCTTACGCTCGGCGTCTGGGTGCGCGTCGTCGTTCCGAACTTTCTGGCAGCCGACATCGCGTTTGAAACTGTGATCCTGTGCGCGCTGCTGCTGGGGCTGTGGCCCGGCCTTGTCGGGGCCGCCGTGCTGTCACTGCCGGCCATGCTGCATCACGAATATCTATCGCTGCCATTCGACCTCGCCGTGGCGTTCGTGGTCGGAACCTATCGCGGCTTCGTCACCGAGGAAGACGTCTGGTCGTTCTCGCCGTTCATCGACCTCAGCCTGTACCGCTGGGTCCGACGCGCACTCAAGTCTCCGCGGATGGACCGGCAGATCCTGCTGCTGTGTTTGATCGGGCTGCTGCAGCTTTGCCGCACCGTGCTGGCGCGGGAATATCCACGCCTGCTGTTCAACGTGGAAGGCAATCGCTGGTTCATCAAGCTCGCCGTGTTTGCAACCGTGGCGATGGTCGTCGGCATCCCGCTGAAAATCTGGAACGCTCTTCGCGTCGAACGCAAGCTCGAAGAACAAACCAAGGTCCTGCTTGAGGCGCGCATGGACGCGCTGCAGCGCCAGATCCAGCCGCACTTTCTCTTCAACACGCTGAGTTCGATTGCCACGCTGACGCGTGTCGACCCGGAGCGGGCCCGTGACATGATCGTAAAACTGGCGAACATCCTGCGCACGGTCCTCAAGGACAGGGAGGCGTTCGTACCGCTGCGTGAAGAGCTGGCGTTGACGGACGATTATCTGGATATCGAAACGGCCCGCTTCGGGCAGAAGCTGCGCGTCGCCAAGGAAATAGAAGCCGACACTTTGGACCTGCTCGTTCCGTCCATGCTCCTGCAGCCGCTCATCGAGAACTCCATCAAGCATGGGCTGGAGCCGCGCATCAGCGGCGGGACGGTAACGCTGCGCAGCCGTGTCCAGGACGGGCGGCTGCTGGTTGAAGTGGAAGACGACGGCGTCGGCGTAAGCGACGACCTCGACAGCGCTCCGAAACGCGGGACGGGCATCGGCATGCGAAATGTTCGCGAGCGGTTACATGTGTTGTACGGCGGCGCCGAGCGGTTTGACATGGTGAGCCGGCCGGGCCGGGGAACACGCATCTCCATCGAAATGCCGTGCCTCGAAGTCGGCGAAGCTTCCATTACTTCTCAGGCTGCGATGATGCGCTCGTAAAACTTCTCATACATCGGAATGATTCGCGACGCGCAGAAGCGCGCGCTTGCGGCCTTGCGCGCGGCCTTGCCCATGGCGGCCAAAGCATCGCGGTCCTCGAGCAGCGACAGCGCGCCGCTGGCCATCGCATCCACATCGCCCACCTCGTAAAGCAGGCCGGTTTCACCGTCAGTGACGACTTCCGGAACACCGCCGACGCGCGTGCCAATCGTCGGAACCTCGCACGCCATCGCCTCGAGCGCCACCAGGCCGAATGACTCCATCTCGCTCGGCATCAGCATCAGGTCGCTGGCCGCGATGATCTGTTCAACGCGCTCCTGCTTGCCCATAAAGTCCACACTCTGCGCAACGCCTAGCTCCCGCGCCAGGCGCTCGCAGCCGTCGCGCTCCGGTCCATCGCCCACCATCAGGAGGCGAGCGGGAATCCGCTGCGCCACGCGCGCAAAAACTCGAACAACATCGAGGGGGCGCTTTACCGGCCGGAAATTTGAAAGATGAACGAGCAACGCCTCGTTGGCGCCGGCGAACTGCGCACGCGGTGCGGCGGCCGCGCGCGAGTACTGGTCGCAATTGACGAAATTCGCGATGACCTCGATGTCACGCTCAACGCCGAATACCTGTTGCGTGCGCGTCCGCAGGTAATCGGAAATCGCGGTCACGCCGTCGGACTGCTCGATGCTGTATTTCGTCACAGGCAGATACGTCGGGTCGGAGCCGACAATCGTGATGTCCGTGCCATGCAGCGTCGTGACGAACGGCAGCCGGATGCCGCGGGTGGCCAGCATCTGCCGCGCAAGTAATGCGCTGACAGCGTGCGGAATCGCATAATGCACATGCAGCAGGTCCAACGCATACGTGTCCGCGACTTCCGACATCCGGGTCGCGAGCGCCAGGTCGTACGGCGGGAACTCGAACAGCGGATACTCGGAAACGGTGACCTCGTGATACTGCGTGCGGGCCCCGCGGCCGCTCAGCCGGAACGGCGGCTGATAGGTAATGAAGTGCACTTCGTGGCCGCGCTCCGCGAGCTCGATGCCGAGCTCCGTCGCTACAACTCCGCTGCCGCCATACGTGGGATAGCAAGTGATGCCGATTTTCATGCGGTGTTCAGTAGATGGCCGAAACTGGTCAACGGATGCTGAGAAGGTTTCACCGCCGCCAGTAAAGCTGCATGTTCGGTCATGCGGGAGCCGCGCAGCCGCGTCGCGGCCAGTTGTAGCTCAGCATCTGCGTGGCCCGGATGACACACCAGCTCCCACGTGCCTTCCGGCAGGTTTCGCAAGAGCCGCGTGAGAATCTTTTCGGTAAGCACTCCCGTCGCCAGCACGCCAATCGCTCCGTCGGTCGTGACAAAGCCGGACTCGAACACGGCCTGCAGGAATGGCCTGCGGAATCGCGCGCGTAACGCGCCAACCTGGACGCCGCGGACAAAGCCGCCGTGACGCGTGCGCCGCGCGCTCCATGCAGGTTCAAACGGATTGCGGACCGCACCGACGCCGCACGCCCGGGCTGCCCGCAACACCGGCGCGAGGACCTGCGGAAACATGTGGGTGTGTTTATGGGTGTCGATATGGTCCACCATGACACCCATCGCCTGCAGGCGCGCGATCTGCGCAGCGGCCTCAAATTCGATGTCATCTTCACGGATTTGCCCGCGCCACAAAGCCCGCAGAAAATTGTTCAGCGTCCCATAAAGCTTCTCGCTGCCGGGCTGCCGCAGGGAACCGGCTTCCGCCGCCGTCGCCACCGGCGATCCATCCACCAGGACGATGTGGCAACCCACGCCCAGCCCGGGGTTGGCGCGGGAGAATGACGCTGCTTCAGCGGCCCGGGGCGCGGCCGCCATGAGCGTCGCGGATGTCAACACGCCCGCCGCGTACAGCTCCCCAACGGAGCGGTTTACGCCGGCGGTCATGCCATAGTCATCCGCGTTCACGATCAGGCGTGGCATCAACGTGAGTGTATGCCCACCGACGCAACCATCATTCCGGTGTCTGGCGTCACAGTTGCTGCAACACACAATCCCGAGGGAGAGATAACGAACATGGAGCTCGAATCACTACGCGACCTGCTGGTCGCAGAAATCAAGGACTTGTACTCGGCGGAAAAGCAGTTGACCAAGGCGCTGCCCAAAATGGCGAAGGCCGCAACAAACCCGGAATTGAAGGCCGGCTTCGAAGAACACCTTGAGCAGACGAAGGGCCACGTCGAGCGCTTGGAGCGCGTCGCCGAAATCCTGGGCGAGAAGCCGACCGGAAAGACTTGCAACGGCATGAAGGGCCTGATCGAAGAAGGCTCCGAAATGATTGAGGAGGATGCCGAGCCCGAGGTCAAGGACGCTGGACTCATCTCCGCCGCGCAACGCGTCGAGCACTACGAAATCGCGGGCTACGGGACGGTCCGCACCTATGCCGAACTGCTGGGTGAAGAGGACATCGTTGAACTGCTGGAAGAGACCCTGAACGAAGAGAAGGAAACCGACGAGAAGCTGACCGGACTCGCGCAGGAAATCAACGTGGAGGCGGAGTCCGAGGAAGAGGAGCCGGCAGAGGAATCCTCCCCGTCCCGCGGCGGTTCCCGCAAGGCCAGCTCGTCAACCGGCAAGAAGTCTTCCACGCGTTCCCGCCGCGCCGCGTAACAGGCAGCGACATGGCAGATCCAAAAGCCAGCCAGCACGGCGGCCAACCGCAACCTTCCGGCCCGGAGGGGACAAACCCCTCCACGGCCGGTAAGGATAAGACCAGTGTGCGCAGCCACACGCCGGAGAATCGCGTCCACGCCATCAATCCCTCGTCCCCGAACGATGCGGTGACCGCGCCATCGCGACAGGCAGTGGATTCGGACTCGAACGACAACAACCCGCTGTAGTTGCATTGCAGGCTACCGGGCACGCCGGCGGGAGTGACACATTTCACCGTTCGGTTTAAAGTTGTCATCCGCGGTACTGCGGTTCAATTCAGGCCCATTTCCGCGGCGCGGGATGCAGGACAGGCGAGCGCCACGGCGTAGCACAACATTTGGTGCAATCCGTGGCTACCCGAAGCGCGCGCCGCTCATCTACTTGTGTTTAGTCGGAGGAATTTCAAACATGGCTTCCACAGTCTGGAAGGGGTACATCTCGTTCGGCCTGGTCAGTGTTCCCGTGCGCCTGTTCGCCGCCGCGCGTGATGAGCACATCAGCTTCCACATGATCCATAAGGAATGCGGGACAAGGGTCAAACAGCAGCTCTACTGCCCGTATGACCAGCGCGTGGTGGAACGCAGTGAACTGACAAAAGGATTTCCGCTGGACAAGAACAGGAACGTGCTGGTGGACGACAAGGAATTGAAGGCGCTGGCGCCCGAGTCGAGCGAGGTCATGGAGATCCAGCAGTTCGTCCAGCTCGACGACCTGGATCCTGTCTTCTTTGAAACCAGCTATTACTCCGTGCCGGAAGAAGCCGGCAAGCGTGCCTACGCGCTGCTTTTCAAGGCGATGGAGGAGAAGCGGGTCGTCGCCGTGGCGAAAATCACCATGCATCAGCGCGAACGCATCGTCGCCATCCGCCCCTATGACAAAGGCCTGACCCTGCATACCCTGTACTACGCGGACGAAGTTCGCGAGGTCGCCGAATATGGCCAGGACACCCAGGCGCAGGTGAATGACAAGGAACTGCAGCTCGCGGAGCAATTTATCGCGTCGCTGACGTCGGACTTCGATGCCAGGGCATACAAGGACACGTACGAAGAGCGCGTCATGCAACTGATCGAGAGCAAGGGTGAAGGCAAGCAGGCCCCCGCCCCGATAGACAAGCCGCACCTTGCGCCTGTCATCGACCTGATGGAGGCGCTGAAGCGTAGCGTCGCCAGGAAGGAAGCAGGCGCGGCGCCGCAGCGCGTGGCCGCCGCACCAAAGGCCGAACCCGAAACCGCGAAAGAGCGCAAGAAGCCCGCAAAGAAGGTTTCCGCGCAGGAAGAGCGTGCCCGCACGACGCGCACACGGAAGGCGAGTTAAGCCGTGGCCGCGAAGAAGTCCGCGGCGAAGAAGTCCACGGCCGCGAAAACAGGCGGAGGCCGTACCAAAGCGGCCTCCAGCGCGCAGAACATCGTGGATGATCAGCTCGCGAAATATCGCTCCATGCGCGACTTCGGCGTCACCGCGGAACCCTCCGGCGGCCAGGCAAGAAACAAGACGCCGGAAGGTCTGCCGTTCGTCATCCAGAAGCATGCCGCGACGCGTCTGCACTATGACTTCCGCCTGGGCTGGAACGGCGTGCTGAAAAGCTGGGCCGTCGCCAAAGGCCCCAGCTACGTCACGCGTGACAAGCGCCTGGCCGTCGAAGTGGAAGACCACCCCATCGAGTACGGCGGCTTTGAAGGCACAATCCCGAAAGGACAGTATGGCGGCGGCACCGTAATGGTGTGGGACACAGGCACGTGGGAGCCGCAGGCTGAGCATGACTTCGACGAAGGCCTGAAGAAGGGCAGCCTCAAGTTCATCCTTCACGGCAAGAAGCTGCAGGGAAAGTGGGCGCTCATCCGCATGGGTGGCAAGGCCGCGCAGGAGTCCAAGCCCAACTGGCTGCTCATCAAGGAGCACGACCAGTATGAGCGGAGCGAGGGCGACGAACCCATCACGGAAGCCGAGCCGGACAGCGCGCTGACCGGGCGATCTATGGAAGAAATCGGCGACGCCAGCGACCACGTCTGGCAATCGAACCGGCCGGAGGTTCCGCAACACAAGTCGGCCGAGAGCAATTTCCGCGACCGGTTGCGGGCAAAGTTTGCCGCGAAGAAAGCGCCGGCAAAAACGGCGGCGGCGCAGGCAGCTCCGCGCGAAGCAGCTACAAAATCCGCACGGACGAAGAAGTCCACGAAGTCGGCGCCGAAGTCCGATACAGAACCCGCGCCTGCGGCCGCGTCGCGTTTTCTTGAACCGCAGCTCGCCGTGCAGGCGGACGCTCCGCCACGCGGGAGCGAATGGATTCACGAGCTGAAGCTGGATGGCTACCGGATCCAGGCGCACATTCGTCGCGGCCGCGCCGGCGTGTCTCTCTACACGCGCAGCGGCCTGGACTGGACGCACCGCATGCAGCCGATTGCCGATGCGCTGGCTGCGCTTTCCGCGCATACCGCTGTGCTGGACGGGGAAGTTGTCGTCCTCGACAAAGACGGGCAGCCGAGCTTTGCCGAACTGCAGGCTGCCTTTCAGGACCACGTCCGCAAGCCGCTTACCTATTTTGTCTTCGACGTGTTGCAGATCGATGGACAGGACCTGCGGCAATCGCCTCTGTTGGAGCGCAAGCGCCGGCTGCTGGAACTGCTCGAGAACGCGCCGGCAGCGGTCCGCTTCACGGAACACCTTGAAGGCAACGGCGAAACGCTGTTCGACGAAGCCTGCACGATGGGCGCCGAGGGACTGATTTCAAAGCGCGCCGATTCGAAATATGCCGGCGGCCGCCACCCGAGCTGGGTCAAGGCGAAATGTGTTCGCCGGCAGGAATTCGTCATCGGCGGCTGGACTCCTCCGAACAAGGGAAACCGTGGCATTGGTGCACTGTTGCTCGGCTACTACCGCAATGGCGAACTGATCTACGCGGGCCGGACGGGGACCGGATTCACCCATGCCTCGGCGGACACGATCTGCAAGCGCCTGCAGAAGATGGAAACCGACAGGAAGCCGTTTGCCGGGACATTGCCGCAGGGCGCCGGCAAGAATGCGCACTGGGTAAAGCCGGAACTTGTCTGCGAAGTCGCCTTCGCAACCTGGACCGCGGACGATCTGGTCCGACAGGCCAGCTTCCAGGGCATGCGGGAGGACAAGAAAGCCCGCGAGGTCCGCAAGGAAGATGCCGCACCGGTCCGCAAAGTTGAACGCGCCGCCGAACAGGAAGTGCACGCCGGGAGCGCGAACATCGAAGGTGCCGGCGAGACCGCGGAGCAGGCAAGAACGAATAAGCCCGCGCCACCGCTGCCACGGGTCAACGTGCGCCTCACAAATCCCGACAAGACCCTCGATCCTCTCAGTGGCCTGACAAAAAAGCAGTACTTTGACTACATCCTCGCGGCGGGCGAACACATATTGCCGCACATCGCGGACCGGCCGCTGACCATGGTGCGCTGCCCGGAAGGAACCAGCGGCCAATGCTTCTACCAGAAACACATGGGCAAAGGCATGCCCGCAGGTGTCGAGCCAATTCCCGTCAAGATGAAATCCGGAAAAGAAGAAGACTTCGTAACGCTGCACACCGTGGAAGCGCTCGCGGGCCTCGCGCAAATGGGCGTTCTGGAACTGCATCCGTGGGGATCCCGCAATGAAACGCTGGAGCAGCCCGACCGGCTGATCTTCGATCTCGACCCCGATGAAGCCCTGCCGTGGAAGACGGTAGCCGAAGCCGCCGAAGAAGTCCGTGCGCACCTCGCGGAGCTGAAGCTCCAGAGCTTTGTAAAGAGCACCGGCGGCAAGGGGTTGCACATCGTCGCGCCGCTGACCCCGCAGCTCGAATGGCCGGAATTCAAAGCGCTGGCCCACGCGTTTGTCTTACGCATGGAGCACGACAATCCCAGGCTTTACCTGACGAAAATGAGCAAGGCTGCGCGCAAGGGAAAGATCTTCCTGGATTACCTGCGCAACGAACGCGGCGCAACCGCCGTAGCCGCATGGTCGGCCCGCGCGCGGCCTGGCGCGACGGTCGCGGTGCCGCTGACATGGGAAGAACTACCCAGGCTCAAGTCCGCGCCAAAGTACGAAGTCGCCAGATTTTCCGAGTGGCGCGGCCGCCTCGACAGCGATCCCTGGCTCGAAATGGGCAAGGTCAGGCAGCGGTTCAGCCAGCAGGCGGTGAAAGCTTTGGCACGCTTTGTTGCTTGACGTGCAACTCGGCTGACCGTTCCTGCCATCTTCACACGCGGAGGAGTTTCCGCAATGGAATTGATTCTCATCATCATTCTGGTTCTGCTGTTCATTGGCGCCGTTCCCGCCTGGCCATACAGCCGCGGCTGGGGCTACTACCCAAGCGGCGGTCTGGGCTTGATTGTTCTGATCGTCATCATCCTGTTCCTTCTGCACGTCATCTGACCAGGGCCGAGGTTGCGCGAAGCAGGCCGCCCGCGTGGCGGCCTTTCGCACGCCCGGGCAGGCGGCGCGCGGATGGTAAACTGCAGCCTGTGCCGTGCAGTGGGGCGGTTAGCTCAGCTGGTTAGAGCGCCTGCCTTACAAGCAGGATGTCGGGGGTTCGAGTCCCTCACTGCCCACCAAGTTTCCGTGCATCCTCTGGTACACTCAAAGAGTTGCGAATGCAGCGCCCAGGGCGCGCAATCGCGCGGTTGGGGACGTAGTTCAGTTGGTTAGAATGCCGCCCTGTCACGGCGGAGGTCGCGGGTTCGAGCCCCGTCGTCCCCGCCAGATTCCAAAAGAATCTGGCTCTCCAAAGCCTCAGAGCCACCCCGGCGGGGTGGCTTATTGTTTTGCCCGAGTCACGGCTTGCCGCGATATGAAATCTGCACATACGCGGCCCGGTAGATTCCGATCACCGGCTGTGTAGGGTCTCCCGTTCCCCACTCATTGTGGTGGGGTTGGAACAGGTTCTGGCCGACGACATCGAAGCTGAAATAGCTGCCCAGGTGGCGGCCGAACCTTGCATCCATCGTCTGGTAGGCGGCCACCTTCTGCGCGGGAAGGGCGCTGACGTAGCGATAGGTCTGGTCGAACTGAAACTTTGCGGGAAGATCGAGCTCCGACTGCAAGAACACGTCATGCTTCGGGCTTGAGTGGTTGTAGGTATTCACCGAGCCGGTTGAGCTGATGTCTGAAGTCGCGCCGTTTGCTGTGAAGTCCGAGTTCAGGTAGGAGTAGCTCATGTTGAGCTTCCAGTTTCGCGTGAGGGTAAATTTCGGAGCAATTTCAAATCCCGACGCTGACCCGGCAATCTGGTTCTCGTATTGGATCGTGTAGTAGGTCACGTTTCCGACCATCGTCATCATCTCCGCACTGAAGCTTTGCAGGCGGCTGTACTGGTTCCAGAACGTCGCGATGTCCACGTAGAGGTGGGAATTGAGCAGCCGCCGGTATCCCAGCTCGTAACCGACCACGTTTTCGGATTGGAAATGGGGATTGCCAAGCACCTGCACGACCACGGTCGGGCTCACCGGGGCCTCGAGAAGGAACCCGCGTTCGATGTCTGACGGAGTCGTGACCGAGCGGGTGATGCCCATCCACAGAGACTGATGTTCCGACGGAGACCACAGCAGCCGGCCGGAGGGAAGAACATCAAGCCCGCTGTAGTTGTTATGTTCCAGCTTTGCTCCCAGCGTCAGAGCGACCTGAGGACTGAAATGGATCTCGTCCTGCGCGAACGCTGTATACACGTGGTCCAGATTTGTCGCCGGCACCAGCGTCTGGCCAGGGTTTTGAGGGCTGATTCGATAAGGGCTCCACCGCAAACCCGCGCCCACAGAGAATGTCTGCTTTTCGCCTGCGTGCAGGTTCTGCAGGAAGTCGATGTCCCAGGTATTCCTTGTCTCTCCAACCAGCCCCTTGGTACGAAGCGTACGGTCGAAGTAAGCCTGCACATAGGTGTCGGAGCCGGAGGCCGGAGCCCGCTCCCAACGGAAGTTCAAGTCGCCGCCAGACACCTCGTCGTTAAACGGGGTTGAGCCGATGATGTGCGGGGAGTTGCCGCGGTAGACGGTTCCGTCGGTGAAAAATGCGCTCGGACCCGTGGTGCGGTCTACACGAAAACCCAGGCGCTCCTGGTGCCAGTCATCATCGTTGATGCCGTCGGTGTGATATTCGTGCCGGCGGTCGAAACCCCGGCCGTACACGCGGAAGTCCGTGCCCCGGATGGAAGAGCCGTACTGCAGGTCATCAATCGTTTTGTCCTGCGTCCCCGCCAGCCCGTTCGCCTGGGTGTGCTGGGTCTCGCTCGCCTTCCTGGTGACGATGTTGATGACGCCGTTGGCGGAGTTCGGCCCCCAGATGGTGCCGGCAGGCCCGCGTATGACCTCGATATGGTCAATATCGTCCAGAGGCATGTCCTGCACGTCCCAGTACACTCCGGCAAACAGAGGCGTGTAGACGTTTCTTCCATCAATGAGGACGAGAACGGACTTGGAGAAGTTGTTCTGCAGGCCGCGTATTCCCACCGCCCACGTCGTGGAATTCATTCTTCCGACTTCAACGCCGGGCGCGAGCCGCAGGGCGTCGGCGATGTTGGTCACGCCGGAGCGCTGGATGTCTTCGGAGCTGATGATGTAGATCGCAGCCGGAGTTTGCCACAGGTTCGTCGGGGTCTTGCTGAATGTGGTGACCCGCACCTGCCCAAGCTCTTCCAGACTCAGGTCTTTTAACGCGGGCGCAGCCTGCACCGGCTGCGCGTCCTGGGCAACAAGACGGAAAGGTGTCGCGGAAACAAGAGAGATCAGAAGCGCCCAGATGGCTGCATGGGTTCGAGGTTGGCGGTTCATCGTCCTCGCATCAGGCCTTTCTTGAATGATGTCTCTGCATCTGCTCTGTTTGCTGTTCAATTGCGGTCTCTCGGCCGCACCCGGGCGCGGCCTGGCGCGCAATGACATTCAAGTTGGTCTCATGAGATGCGCTCCGCACGGTCTGCGTCTGTCCCACCGAGCGTGAAGTAAAACGTCGCGCCTCCGTCGACCGCGGCGTTCGTCCAGATGCGGCCACCATGTCTCTGCACGATGCGCTTTACGGTCGCCAGCCCGACACCCGTGCCAGGGAACTCGCTGTTCGAATGCAGCCTCTGGAACGGCTGGAACAGTTCATCCGCGCGCGCCGGATCAAAACCCGCGCCGTTATCGCGGACGAAATACACGGCTTCGCCGCCGCTAAATTCTGATCCCACCTCGATCCTGCTTGTCTCGCGTTTGGAGCTGTACTTCCAGGCATTGCGCAGCAGGTTGTCGAAGACAACGCGCAGCAGCGACGGGTCACCGAACGCAGGCGGCAGATCGGCGACAACAAAATCCGCCACGCGGCCAGGAGCAGACTCCTGCAAGGCCCGCGTGATCTCGCGCGCAATGCCTGCCACATCCACTTCAGTCCTGTCCATCCGTGTCGTCGTCGCACGCGAGAAATGCAGCAGGTCGTCAATCAGCACGGACATGTTCTGGACAGACGAGCGCAGGCCTGCGACGAGTTGGCGTGATTCGGCGCTGAGCGAATCTCCCTGTTCCTGCTGGAGCAGGAAACCCATGGCGGAGATTGAGTCCAGCGGGCCGCGAAGATCATGAGCCACCGTGTAGGAGAACGCTTCGAGCTCCCGGTTGGCGGCCTGCAGTTCGGCAGTGCGCTCGCGAACGCGCAATTCAAGTTCGTCCCTGGCGCGGCTGAGAGCGATGTCGCGCTGCTGCATCTGGTTGAGCATTTCGTTGAACGTGTCGATCAGGTCGGAGACCTCGTCCCTCTCCGGACTGGTCCTGGCGCGCCGGGCATAATCCTTGTCCCGACTCACTCCGCGGGCAGTTTCCGCAAGCCCGAGGATGGGCGCCACCATGCGCCGGCGCGTCGCCGCGCTGATGACAACGGCCCCAAGAATGGCCACCAGCAGAATGATGGTTGCGATCAGGGCGTAGCGCCGCGCCCGCTGGCCTATGCCGCCGAGTTGAGCGTCCAGGTAAACAATGCCGACGTCCTGGCCCTGGAAGACGATCCGCTCGCCGAGCAGGACGTGCAGACCGTCCCACCATGTGTGCACGCGCTCGGCTGCAGGGAAGGGGCGCGGCGAGACGCTGGCCGGCCAGCCGGGGCAATGAAATTGCGCGAACGTGCGGCCGTCCCGCAACGCGAGCGCGCCTGCATGGATGTCTCCTGAAGCGCAAAGCGTCTGTAGTGTCGCGTGCGCGCTCTGCGGATCATTGAACAGCACGGCTGACGCGCTGTTGTCGCCAACCATGGCAGCTTCGGTCCTCAGGCTCTCGAGGACGTATTGCCGGTACGTGAGCAGATCGAAAGAGAAAAAGGCAATCACGGCAAGAAGCAATGCTGAAACGCTCACCAGCAGGTTCGTTCGCAGCAGCTTGGCCGATATCGAGGAGCGACGAATCATCGGCTGCCTCCATCCAGGCCCTGACGCCCGACTACCTTGACGGCGACTTTTAGCAGTTGCGAGCTGAGCGCCAGGTGGTTCGCCATGGCCGCGTCGAGGTCAACCTGGAAGCGGACCCGGTCTCCTGCAATCACGAACTGGATGATGCCGCCGCTGGCCAGAAAGTCCGGGCTGTCGGAAACCGTCAACACCGGTCTGCCTGCAACCGCGTCAATCCAGCCCTTCGCCATGCGGCCCTGGTTCGCGCCAATAAATAGCAGCGAACAGTCGGCGGCTTCTGCTGCCCGGTCGATCGAACGCACGGTCACCGGGCGATCGTCGATTTTCTCTCCTCGCACCAGGTCCGGCAGCACGCCGCCGAACGGGTTCTGCCCGGCGATACAGATCGCCAGCGGGCGACCCGGAGCGCTGCCGGGCCAGCGGACAAACTTCGCAAAGTTGTACAGGTACGCGGCTTCAACATCGAACTGCGACATCTGCTGCTGGGTAGGCTGGGAGCCTGCCGTGGAACCTGCGCAAGCGGTCAAAATTGAGAGAGTTGCCACGACGCGACGCAGTATGCTGCCGCAACTCCGCCGGCCAGGATGTGCAGTGGGCAGGTTCAAGGCAGCATTAAGACCCGCTGGGCGGCGTGGCGGCAGGTTTATGTGATCGCAGGCAGGCGATGAGTTGTTCGGGCTCCCCCTTGCGCACGAAGGAATCAACAAAAGGCGCGATGTCGGTCGGCAGGCCGCTTACGTCAGAGAGGAGAATGATCGGCGCCGCAGGGTAGCGCTTCCTTAACTGCTGGGCGATGCTTGGCGTGCTCTCTTCGCTGTTCAGCCGGTAGTCGAGGATAACGAGATCCACGCGCGCGTCCGGATAGGGAATGCTGTTGCGCAGGACCCAGCAGGTCTCCGCTTCAAATCCGGCAATATTGACGATCTTGCCGTAGATCTCCAGATGCGTCGGATCGTCATCGATGATCAAAGCGCGAAACTTGTGATCCATGGAATCCTCGGCTTGTAAGCACGCAGATGCATTTTTGGCGACTCGAGTTACGGTCCCTTCGAACTGCAGAGCATTGAAGGCATCGGCCTGGAGAGGGCTGACAGATACGGATGCTACCCGCAATTGCAATGCGCGGCAAGAACAAGGTTCTGTCCGATTTTCGACATTGAACCATTTCGGCCCGTGGGCAACAGAACGTCCAAGACGGTACACTGCCTCGCAAGGAAATACATGCTCTCCTTCGGCCAAGACATGCTCCTGGTTGCGCTGATCGTCGTTTCGTCGCTAGGGCTGCTTGCGCTGGTCTACCGCTTCTGGGCCCTCAGCTGGCGCGCGACCCATAACGACATCATCGGCTGGCAGCTCAGCGTCCTCGGGACGGTCTACGCCGTCATCCTCGGCTTCATGCTCTACACCGTGTGGTCGAATTTCGGCATTGCAGAAGTGAATGCCGATGCGGAGGCCGGGGCGCTGATGAATGTCTATCGCCTGGCCGACGCCATTCCACAGCCGCAGTCGACGCAGCTCCACCAGGCCGCGAAAGACTACATCAACATCGTCATCAACGACGACTGGCCGACCATGGCCGCCGGCCCGGTACGCCACCTCAAGAGCCACGACGCCACGCAGCGCATGTGGGACATCCTGCTGAGCGTGCAGAACACGAATCCCGCGCAGGCCACCGCCGTAGACCACGCCATGTCCGAGCTCAGCGACATGTCCACGCACCGCCGCATCCGTGAGGTAGAGAGCGGAGGCAAGCTTCCCGGCGTGCTGTGGTTCGTGCTGGTTGCCGGCGCCATGCTCACCATCGGTTCGTCGTGCCTGTTTGCCTGCACGCGGGTTCAATTGCACGCCATGCAGGTGTTCGCGTTCTCGCTGCTGGTCGCGCTGGTCCTGATCGCGATTGCCGACATCGACCGGCCCTTCCAGGGAGCGGTGCATGTCAGCGATGACGCCTTTGTCCGCGCTCGCGGCTACATAGTGGAGTTCCAGTAGCGGCACTTTGGTTTCGTCAAAGCTGAATGCCCGGGACCGCTTGCACGACTCCGCGGTAGCTATCTAAGCCGTCATGGCAACAAAGAAATCCACGAAGGCGCGCGCGACGAAATCTCCAGCCACAAAAACGGCGGCCGGCCGGAAACATATCCGCGGCGCCGACACCGGAAAGACTCCCGGCAATCCGAATGCGAAGAAATCGGCTTCGGGGAAGAACTCTTCAAGCGCGAATGCGTGCTGGCCCGGCTACGAGCCGAGTCCGGGCGAGGAGCAAGGTGAGAAGGGAAGCTGTCGCCCGAAGAAGCACCAGACAAAGGCCGAGCGAAAGGGAGACCAGAAAGCCGCGGCCGCAGCCAGACTGAGCGGGCAACGTACATAGACGGCTAGAAATCGGTCAGCACGTCCACGCCATCCTTCGTCACAGCAACGACATCGCAATGCCGCATTCCCCCGTAGCCGTCGAAATACGCGGCCGGCTCGATGTTGAATGTCATGCCTTGTTCGAGAATGTCCGGCGACCTCGGATGAATGCGCGGCATTCCGTGCGGGTTGGCGGCGGCAAAGCCAACTCCATGGCCGGCAGCGTGCTTGAACGCTGCGCCGAAGCCATGCTCCGCCATGACGTCGCGTGCCGCACGGTCCACGTCGCTGGCGCGCGCTCCCGGCTTGACTGTCGCAAGCGCCTGGGCCCGGGCCTTTGCGATCGCCGCTTGCATCTTCTCGTGCCTCTCCACCGGCGTTCCGGCCGTCCACGTTCTCGTGATGTCGGTCCAGTAGCCGTCCGCGCAGTTGTTCGCGTGCAGCATCACCAGGTCGCCGTCTACGATCGTGCGTTGCCGGGTCCGCGCGTACGCAGCCGCGGCCAGCGCGGAGTTCGGCCCGGACATGCAGTAGAAGCCGCCATAACTGCGGTGCGCCTGCTTCGCTTCTTCAGAGGTATCGAAGGCACCGTGTGCCTCCGCGGCAATTTCCGGCTCGCGCATGCCCGCACGCAGCACTTTTTCAGCGCGGGCGAAGCCATGCGAAGCAATGCGCGCGCCGAGACGCATCTGTTCGAGCTCGATGCGTGTCTTCCGAGCCTTCAACCTCTCCAGCAAAGCATCACACGCAACCACGCTGTTCGAACTCTCGAGATCGGTCAACAACTCCGGCAGCGCCGCGCGGAACTGCACCGCGGCGATATAGGTCGAGGGCTGCATACTCTCTTCCAGCTCGCAGCCGATGCGCGCGGAGCGCAACCCGAGCCGCGTCAGAAGATCGCGCAGCGGAGCATGCAGAGATTCCGTGCGGCTTGCGAGCGAATCCAGCCCCGCAGGCTTATACGCGATAAGCTCAGCGCCGGAAGTCTCCGTCGCCAGCTCATGCTCATCTTCCGGAACCAGCGCGAACGCCTCGCCTTCCCTCGTCAAGACGGCGAGACTTCCGCCCATAACCGGCCAATAGCCCGTAACCAGCAGCACGGCGCTGGCGGAAGAGCACACCAGGGCGTCGAACTGCGATTCGTCGATTGCGGCGGCGTTGGCTGCTCGGCGTTCGGGGTCATTGGCCATATTCGGTGAGATGCGCGCGCCTGAGCCTTGCCCGGACGGGGATCTGGACCCCCATGACTTGGCATTCTGCGGATTCCCGAGTCTAGAAGAGCTGGGCTTAACAATGCTGGGGACTTTTCTCTTGACAATGCTGATGAATCCACTACCATATGGTTGTGGATAGTCTTGATACGACATTCGCGGCTCTCTCTGATCCAACCCGCCGGGCCATGGTGGAACGGTTGTCCCGCGGGCCTGCCTCGGTGCATGGATTGACGGAACCGTTCGCACTGTCGCAGCAGATGATCTCAAAACACATTGCTTACCTGGTTCGGGCACGCATCGTTGTAAAGACGAAGCGTGGGCGGGAGAGCGTATGCACGCTCAGGCCAGAGGCAATCCGGGCCGTAAACGAATGGGCGATCAGCTACCGCCGATTCTGGGAAGAGGGTCTCGACAAGCTGGGCGACGTTCTAAATCAAATGAAAAAAACGGAGGCTGGAGATGGCGAATAGCACGGTGAACGAAGTTGAACGCATGGTGATCACGAGAGTTTTTGATGCCCCACGCGAATTGGTATGGAAGGCGTGGACTGAACCCAAGTACGTGATGCAGTGGTGGGGGCCGAAGGGTTTTTCCGCGCCTGTCTGCAAGATGGATTTTCGCGAAGGTGGAAAGTTCCTGTGCTGCATGCGAACGCCGGATGGCCAGGAATTCTGGAATGCCGGGGAATACCACGAGATTGTCCTGCACGAGAAGATCGTCTCGACCATGTACTTTTCCGATTCGAACGGGAACAAGGTTGCGCCTGAGGAATATGGAATTGAACACGAGGCCATCGAAGGGGCGTACGACACGACCCTGTTCGAAGACCTCGGAAACGGCCGGACAAAACTCACATTCATTGGCAACGAGTCCATGGAGGACGCAAGCAAGAGCGGCCAGGTGGAAGGCTGGAACCAGATCCTCGACAAAGTCGATGCGGTCATTGCGGAGCTGGCAAAGTCGAAATAACGATGCCGAGGGAGGGGCCCGGTTCCACCGGGTCTCTTGCTCCGGCCGTTCTCGTGCGTGGGGCGGGAGCCTTTCTTTTTCGTGGTCTCTGTGTTTTCGGTTGTCATGGTCTTTCTCCTTTTTGCAATTGCCCTTCCGGGCGTGCCCCTGAAAGGCCAATAGCGGGCGCGGCGTCAACAGGAAAATTGGGGGGAACCTTTAGGGGGAACCGAGGCTTCCTGTTTACGCGGGGAGCGATCGCGGATGGCAAGGGGCTCGAACATGCCCGATGGGGATTGCAAGGCGAAAGCTGACAACTCTGAAAAACTGACCACGAAACAGGCTCACGCTCAGCGTCAGTTTCACGGCCCGGAAGCGAATGGAAGCCAGGATTGCGGCGCTCGCCCTCGGGGATGATGGACTACAGCGTTTCGGCGGCGGATTGGACAACTCTCTCGGCGGTGATGTGGTCGACCAGGGCTCTCGGGGCGCTTTGGCCCGCGCCATCCCGTTCCGCAATGGGTCTCCTGCGGCACATTTCATCAACCGGATTATGTCCAACCAGATATGCTGTATGCTGATCTATTGGACAGCGATATGAACAGGTTGCCCAGCTCTCCGGTGCAAGACCGATGGTTATCGGTCGACGAACTGGTTGGTTACCTCGGGATCAAGCGGGACACCGTTTACAAGTGGATTACCCGCCGCAGCATGCCCGCACACAAGGTGGGTCGTCTGTGGAAATTCAGAAAGGAAGAAATTGACGCGTGGGTGAGGAGCGGGGCCGCCGGGGACCCTGAAAAATAGGCAAATGCAGACGCAGAGTGCGGTGGATCAAATTCGGCAGCGGCTCTCAGGAATCGCCGACATGTACAACCGTCTGGTGCTCCTCGTCGGGCCTTCAGGTAGCGGTCGGACGAAGGCTCTTCGTGCGCTGGCTGATGCCGAAAATGCTCCAGCAATCAACATTGGTGTAGAGATCTCCCGCAAGCTCCTGGACCTGACTGAGCGGCAGCGGGTCCTACAGTTGCCCAAATTGCTGGAAGAGGTGGTTGCCGGACATCCGGGCGATCTCACTCTATTGGACAACACTGAAGTTCTTTTCAACCCCGTGCTCAAGCAAGATCCACTGCGTCTGCTGCAGGGGCTGTCGAGAGATAAAACCATTGTCGCCACGTGGCTGGGTGATGTGGATGGCGGGTACTTGACGTATGCGGTGCCGGAGCACCCGGAGTTTCGCCGATATCCGTCGGCTGATTTACTGGTTGTTCGTCTCAGACAGAGTGCGTAAAGCCCGCGCGGAAGGTATAGCGATGAAATACGGCGATCTAATCCAATTCGAACCGATTGAGTCGGTGGTTCAACTCCGCAACGCGGATCAGTTGGACGCCGCGAAGCAGCTCGTGTCCACTTACGTCATCTCGGACGAGATGGCGGAGAAGCTGACGTCGTCTGGTGATTCCGGACCTTCAGTTCGACGCGCCATCCGACAACAAGGGGCTGATGGTCGTGGGCAACTACGGCACAGGTAAATCCCACCTGATGTCTGTCCTTTCAGCCATCGCGGAAGATGCTGCCACGCTGCCGTTGGTGCGGTGCGCGCCGGTAGCCAAGGCCGCCCAGCGGATCGCGGGCAAGTTCAAAGTGATCCGCACCGAGATCGGCGCAGTGACGATGTCCCTCCGCGACATCCTCACCGCGGAAATCGAAGAGCATCTCTCGAAGCTGGGCGTCAGCTTCACCTTCCCATCCGCAGCCACGGTTACAAACAACAAGCGTGGCTTCGAAGAGATGATGGCGCTGTTCCACCAGAAGTATCCCGACCAGGGTCTCCTCGTCGTTGTCGACGAGCTGCTCGACTATCTGCGAAGCCGGAAAGATCAGGAGCTGATTCTCGATCTGAATTTCCTCCGCGAAGTGGGCGAAGTTTGCAAAGACCTGCGGTTCCGATTCGTCGCTGGTATTCAGGAAGCCATTTTCGATAGCCCGCGATTCTCGTTCGTCGCGGACAGCGTGCGCCGTGTGAAGGATCGCTTCGAGCAGGTCCTTATCGCCCGAAGCGACGTGAAATTCGTTGTCGCGGAGCGGCTCCTGCGAAAGACCCCGGCGCAACAGGCCCAGATTCGGGAATATCTTCTGCCTTTCGCGAAGTTCTACGGCAACATGAATGAGCGCATGGACGAGTTCGTGCGGCTCTTCCCTGTGCATCCCGATTACATCGACACCTTCGAGCGCGTGACCGCGATTGAAAAGCGTGAGGTGCTCAAGAGCCTCTCGATTGCAATGCGGAAAAGGCTCTCCGACACTTTGCCATCGAACGAACCCGGCCTGATTGCTTACGACAGTTATTGGAATACGTTAGGGGAGAATCCGTCGTTCCGTGCCGTGCCCGATATCCGTGAAGTCATCGACTGCAGCCAGGTCCTTGAGTCCCGCGTCGACGCTGCCTTCCCGATGAAGCCTTTCAAGCCTATGGCGCGGCGAATCATCCAAGCGCTTTCGGTTCATCGGCTCACGACCGGAGACATCTATGTTCCAGTTGGGCCCACTGCGGCTGAATTGCGCGACACGCTTTGCCTCTACCAGGCCGAGGTCGCGGCGATGGGTGGAGACGGGGCCGCGGATCTTCTGACACACGTCGAAAACGTTCTTGGTCAGATCAAGAATACCGTCAGCGGTCAGTTTCTCTCGCAGAATCATGACAATGGCCAGTGGTACCTCGACCTGAAGAAGACCGAGGACTACGACGCCATCATCGACAAGCGTGCCGAATCGCTGGATTCGACGCAACTGGATCGCTATTACTACGAAGCGCTCAAACGGGTGATGGAGTGCACAGACCAGACCTACGTCAGCGGCTACCGAATCTGGGAGCACGAGCTTGAATGGATAGAGCGGAAGGTTGCCCGCCGTGGATACCTTTTCTTCGGCGCTCCCAATGAGCGTTCAACGGCTGCGCCGCCCAGAGATTTCTACTTATATTTCCTTCAGCCCTTCGATCCACCACGATACCAGGATGAGAAAAGAAAGGACGAAGTATTCTTCCGACTCAACCTCACGGGCGCTGATGACGCATTCCGGACGATCCTCCGCAGCTATTCCGCAGCGGTAAATCTCGCATCGACATCGTCGGGGAATGCCAAGGACACTTACGAACGGAAGGGGACCGGATTCCTTCGAGATCTGGTCAAGTGGCTGCAAGAGCACATGACCACAGCCTTCGAAGTCACGTATCAGGGGAAGGCCAAGCCTCTCCTGGGCTGGGTGAAAGGCAAACCGTTGGGCAGCGGCAGCCGTATCAACGTGCGTGACGTCGTGAACACGGTTGGCTCTGTCTGCCTGGCGCCGCACTTCGAAGACCTCGCACCCAATTACCCGGCGTTCTCTCTTCTCATCACTACCGCCAACCGCGAGTTGGCGACCCAGGATGCATTGAAGGCAATCGCTGGCGGTGCGCGAACGAAGCTCGGCACTGCCGTGCTCGAAGCGTTGGAGTTGCTGGACGGTGAGCGGCTTGATTCGGCGAAGTCAAAGTTCGCTGGCCAAGTCGTCGACACGCTGAAGAAGAAGGGCCACGGCCAAGTCGTAAACCGGAGTGAGCTGGTTCACGAAGTGCACGGGGTCGAATACTTTGCGCCTGACCATTTCCGTCTGGAGCCCGAGTGGCTGGTGGTCCTTCTCGCCGCGCTGGTCCATTCTGGCGATCTGGTGCTTGCTATCCCCGGCAAAAAACTTGACGCAACAAATCTCGCCCAATTGACGGCCACGCCTCTCGACGAACTGCTCAACTTCAAGCACATCGAGCGGCCTAAAGACTGGAATTTGCCCGCGCTGAAGGCTCTGTTCGAGCTGTTGGGCCAGCCTCCCGGTCTTGCACAGGCGCTGACGCAAGGCGGCGAACAGGCTGGCAACGCGGTGAGGACTCTGGCCGGTGAATCGAAGAGACTTACCGAGCGGATTGTACAGGCGCAGCAAGCGCTGCAAATCGGGATGAAGCTCTGGGCGCGCAACCTGCTTTCCCCCGAGGATTCCGAAGCGCTGCGCGTCCGAATGGATGACTCCAAGCAGTTTCTTGAGTCGATGCAGTCTTACACAAACGCAGGGCAACTGAAGAACTTCCGCCTTGAACCACAAGATGTGACTGCCAAGCGTGATGGGCTAGAGGCACTGAAACAAGTGGAAGCCTTCCAGGCAATTGCAGCGGAGTTTGGCCCGCTGGCGTCCTACCTGGCTACCGCTGAAGCCGCACTGCCCAGTGATCACGCTTGGATCAAGAAGGTCCAGGCACTGCGCTACGAATTGCTCTCGGATATGCTTGACGCCGGCAAGCGCGAATCGCACGCATTCCGGCAACAGGGCCTTCAGGCGTTATCAGGACTTAAGAAGGACTACTCGGAACTTTACGTCACGGCTCACAGCCGGGCGCGGCTGGGTGCGAAAGACGACAAGTTGAAGGCGCACTTGCTAAAGGACGCGCGGCTGGGGCAGTTGCAGAGACTCTCGACCATTGAGCTGATGCCCAGGCAGCAGCTCAGCGATTACCAGAACCGACTTGGTAGTCTGCGAACATGTTTCGCCCTAACCCAACCGGATCTCGATGCTTCACCTGTATGCCCGCACTGCAATTTTCGGCTGGTCTCTGAACCTGATTCCGTTCCTGCGAGTCAAGCGATCAGAAGGCTGGAGGATGAACTGGACCAGTTGCATGAGGGTTGGACAAAGACGCTCCTGAACAATCTGGAGGACCCGACCACGCAGCAGAACCTGGCGCTTCTCAAGCCGCCGCCCCGTAAGATCGTTGATGCCTTCCTGACAGCGCGCGCTCTGCCGGAAGCAGTGAACCACGACTTTGTGGCTGCGCTCCAGGAGGCCCTGTCTGGGCTGTCCAAGGTCGTCGTGACCACTGATGGGCTGCGCGTGGCGCTGCTTGCTGGTGGTTCGCCCGCGACTGTTCCCGAGTTGAAGAAGCGGTTTGAGGATTACTTAGTTGAGATCAGTAAAGGCAAAGACCCAACGAAGATTCGCGTGGTCCTGGAGTGATGCGAAGCCAGCATCGACTGGAGAGAATGCATGATTACAAAGCAACAAGAACAGCAGGGGTCTCTTCTGGCCGACCAGGCGGTTCCGGCATCGGGTCCGGTTGAATGCCTGGGGATACGCTTCGCAAACGAAGATGCCCGGCGCGCGCACTTCCTTGAAATTCTCAAAGAGAAACTCAAGGAGCCAACATTCAGAGCCATTCCAGGTTTTCCGATTGGTGCTGACGAAGACATTCTCCGCCTGTCAGACCCTCCGTACTACACCGCGTGCCCAAATCCATTCCTCCAGGACTTCGTTCGGCATTACGGCAAGGAGTACGACCCCCAGGCGAAGTACAGCCGCGAACCGTTCGCGGCCGACGTCAGCGAGGGAAAGAACGACCCCATCTACAACGCGCACTCGTACCACACCAAGGTCCCGCACAAGGCAATAATGCGTTATGTGCTGCACTATACCGAACCAGGTGATCTTGTTTTCGATGGCTTCTGCGGAACTGGAATGGCGGGCGTCGCGGCAAGATTGTGCGCGGACCGGGCCGCGATTTCGGCACTGGGTTACACGCTGACGCCGGATGGCAAGGTGCTGGATGAAAATCAGGAAGTGTTCTCGCGGTGCGGAGCCCGAATTCCAATCCTCAACGACCTCTCTCCAGCGGCAACACTGATAACCGCGGGCTACAACCTTACCAACGACTCCGAGAGCTTCATCGGCTACGCGAAGGCACTTCTGGCCAGGTTCAGTAGCGAATACGGGTGGATGTACGAAACACACGATCCCAAAGGCGGTGCAACCTGCCCGGTTGATTTTACCGTCTGGTCAGAACTTTTCTCGTGCCCGGAATGCTCAGGGGAACTCGAATACTGGGACTTGGCATACGATGAGGACTCCGGCAAGATCGATGAAGTCCTAAAGTGTCCACACTGTTCCAAGGAGTTGTCCAAGCGTAATCTCGTTAGGCGGACCACTACATATTTCGACAAGGCACTCCAAAAAACCAGAACGCGGCAACTTCTTAGGCCAGTCGAGATCCACTACCAAAAGAATGGCCAAAAGAAGTGCAAGAAGCCGGACCAGAATGATCTCGCAGTTTTGGACCGAGCAGAAAAGCTTTTAGACTCCGTGTCCTACCCCACTGAATTAATAATGTTCGTTCAGGAAGGTGAGGAATGGGGCGATCTTTACCGTGGCTACCACGACGGTATTAGCCGTGCGCATGATTTCTTTCTCGGGCGTCAACTTGTGGCGTTTTCGTTGCTGTGGCAGATGAGCGAGGATCTGCCAACCGAGCAGATGCGGCGGTTATGGCGATTCACCTTGCAGAGCATTATGGTTAGCTTTACTCGGCGGAATCGTTTCCGAAAGCAGGCCTATTCGCAAGTTAACACCAATCTCAGTGGAACCCTGTACGTTGGATCTACAATTAGCGAACCAAGCCCGACCTACGTGCTATCTGGAAAGATCAAGAGGTTTGCGGGGGCAATCCCTTCTAACGGTAGGTCGGCGATTGTCACGACGGGATCGCTCGCAAAAGTCGACATACCCGACGACTCAATCGACTACGTCTTTATCGACCCTCCATTCGGTGACAACCTGCCATACGCTGAATTGAACTTCTTGTGGGAAGCCTGGCTACGAGTATTCACCAATTCGGGTCAAGATGCGGTGGTCAGCGGGACGCAAAAAAAGGATCTCCTGGTGTACACGGACATGATGGCTGCCTGCTTAAAGGAGGTGTACCGCATCCTCAAGCCGGGCCGATGGGTGACCGTGGAATTTCACAATTCGCGCAATGCAGTCTGGACAGCAATACAGGAGTCACTAGGCCGTGCCGGCTTCATCATCGCCGACGTCAGCGTGCTCGATAAAGGCATGAAGACAAAAAAACAAATGCACGCGAAGGCTGTTGATAAAGATCTCGTTATATCGGCGTACAAACCGAACGGCGGACTTGAACAGCGATTTCATTTGGAAGCAGGAACCGAAGATGGCGTTTGGGATTTCATCCGAACCCACCTTGGGCAGCTTCCAGTGTTCTTGAATAAGAACGGGCAGTTACAAGTGATCGCGGAACGGCAGCGGATTCTGCTCTTTGATCGAATGGTCGCATTTCATGTCCAACGGGGAGTGAGCGTACCTCTGTCGGCAGGTGACTTTTACCAGGGACTTGCGAACAGATTTCCTGAACGGGACGGGATTTATTTTCTGACTGAACAAGTGGCTGAGTATGATCGCAAACGAATGACAGCGCGCGAGGTACTGCAGCTGGATCTCTTCGTTTCGGACGAGGCATCAGCCATCCAGTGGCTCAAGCAGCAATTAACGTCCAAGCCTCAGACTTTCATGGAGCTGCAACCACAGTTCATGCAAGAGACTCAGGGTGGCTGGCAAAAGTACGAAAAACAACCGGAGTTGTCGATACTGCTGGAGCAGAATTTCTTGAAATTCGATGACAGCGGTGAGGTCCCCAGCCAGATCCACGCTTACCTATCCAGCAACTTCAAAGACTTGCGAAACCTGCCGAAGACACACGCAGCACTGCGAACGAAGGCCTTGGATCGGTGGTATGTGCCAGATCCGGCAAAAGCCGGCGATTTGGAAAAGCTGCGGGAACGGGCTCTTCTCCGTGAGTTCGGTGAATACCGTGACTCGAAGCAGAAGAAGTTGAAAGTCTTCCGGGTTGAGGCTGTTCGCGTGGGCTTCCGTTCCGCCTGGCAGCAAAACGACTACGCGGCGATTTTGGAAGTCGCGGAAAAGATTCCTGAGGATGTTCTACAGGAGGACCCGATGCTGCTGATGTGGTACACGAACAGTCTCACTCGGGCGGGGCGGCAGTCATGATCACCCGCTGGAGGCTTTTCAATTTCAAATCCGTAAAGAGCGACACCAGCCTGGAGTTCGGGCCGCTCACTATCTTCGCAGGCCCCAACAGTAGCGGCAAGAGCACGTGGATTCAATCTCTCTTGCTTGTGAGCCAAACCCTCTCCAATCGCGTGCGGTCGCGTTCGGTTGTTCTCAATGGCTCCCTCACCCGGCTTGGCCAGTTCGACGACCTTAAGTCGTACGGCGGGGATGCCAACCAGATTGTAATAGGCTGCGAATGTGAGCCCCGAGGGGACAGCCCGATTATGGCGCTCGAAGGCCCTCAATCAAGTGGGCGGCGCACGGTCTTCTATGGGAGGAGTACAGATCAACTTAAGGGAGTGTCTTGTGAGTTGGCGTTTGATGCAAACATCGATAGCCCGCAGCGCGATCTCTACCAATTGCAGCCACAGTTGTATTCCTGCCGTGTCAGCGCAACCGTTCGGGGTGAAGACAACATCGACGAAAAATCCTGGATAGAAATTCGAAGAGCAGCTCTGTCCAGCGCCGACAGCGTGGCTGAGAAGATCCGGAGCCTCGGCATGGAGGACCCGGAAAACGAAGTAATGAAGAAGAGTCTCGAACTTGATGTGAGCCTAGACGAAGATTCTCTCGAAGCCATTAAAGGCGAGTATGTGACAGCTGAGGCTGTCGGCTGTGTTACGCGGCACTTCCTTCCAGAGACCTTGGGCTTGCGGATCAATGTGGCAGAGGAAGAAGCGCGCGCAATTGTTAGCACCATCTGCGAGGAATCACCGCGTGGCCTCCGGCGCCGAATGGGACCGGATCGGGAAGTCACCATTCCTTCGCAGGTCCTCGGGGTCTTAAAGGAGGCACTCGGCGACGAGCTGTTATCGCAGATCGTGCCGGCAACGGAGCAATCCGTTTTTTTTGCTAGTGACAAGGTGCCCGTGGTGACGCTTCGTGAATGGAGCACGCAGGTCAGGCGACTTCCACCCAATCGCCGTGTGGAAATCCGGAGGCGCATTCAAGGAGCTCAAGGATTGACTGACAGGCTCGTGGCGGCGTTCAAAGAAGGGAAGCCTACTCGGTTCATTGTCGTGCCAAATCCGCCGCCGTCTGACGTGATGGACGGCATCATGTACCTTGACTACTTCTTCACGAACGCGGTTAAGTATCTTGGCCCTCTCCGAGATGAGCCGAAGGCATTGTACCCGCTCGCAACCGGGATCGATCCATCCGATGTAGGCCTCCGCGGTGAATACACCGCTGCGGTTCTGGACCTGCATAAGGCAAGAAGGATTCGATACCTCCCGACATCATCGTTTCAATCGCCCGATGTCAAGCCGACGACCTCGATGCGCACGCTTGAGGCAGCTGTCACAGATTGGCTGCTGTATCTTGGTGTTGCCGAATCCGTCGTGACGGTTGACAAGGGAAAGCTCGGCCACGAGCTCAAAGTGGTGCCGCCCGGCCTGTCGCAACCACATGATCTTACGCACGTCGGCGTAGGGGTTAGCCAGGTACTTCCGATTCTAGTTATGTGTCTTCTGGCTGAACCAGATACGACTTTGGTGTTCGAACAACCAGAGCTTCACCTGCACCCCAAGGTCCAGACCCTTCTCGGAGACTTTTTTCTGTCTATGGGCCTTCTCGGAAAGCAGTGCGTGTTGGAGACCCACAGCGAATACCTTATCAACCGCCTTCGCTTTCGTGCGGCTGCGGAAAAAGAGAAGAGCGAATTCGCAAAGGCCATGAAGATGTACTTCGTTGAAAAGCAAGGAGACACTTCTATCTTCCGCCCGGTGGTCGTAAACGAGTTCGGAGCCATCCCTGATTGGCCGGAAGGCTTTTTCGATCAATCCCAGAGTGAGGCCGAGCAAATTCTGCGCGCGGCGACTCGCAAACGGCAGACCCGTGTAGGGAGGCTGCCACGTGCTGAGCGTCACGATTGACACGGCGGTTTTCGCCCCACCGCCGCTCGGCTCTGCGGAAGAGGACGTGCATAGCTTCGTCGCAACCTTGCTGGAGTGGCGGAATGCAATGAACGACGGTCGCCTCGATGTTTACACGAGCGTTCACGCTCCAGAAATACTGGGGGACTGTGATCTCTACCCGATTCGTCCGCGTTTGAAAGAGCTCCTACGGCAGGCGGCAGTGTTCGAGTACGACGCGAACACCGTTGCCGTGCTCGCAGAGACGATCCTCAACCGCTCAGCGAAAATCGAAGATCTGCTCGGCATCTCCGACATTCTTGTTGACGACCTTACCGTCGATCCAGACTGCTTCGCGTCTCACTCTCCCGCCGCTCTCCGCGATGAAGCACAACGTTGCGCAGCGGTTGTCTCTATTGCCAGTCGTTATCTCGATGAACCCAGTCTCCGGTGCCACGCAATCGCCATCCGTGCGACGGATGTCGGGGCTGCCCTCCGGATACGAGGCATCATTCTGGAAATAGCGCACAGCCGCGACGATCTCGGAGGACTCCCGATGGCTCCGGCATATTTCGATGGTTCTACCTTCGTCTGCAGCAGCTTTCATCGCCTCCTGATGACACTGGATGAGGTAGGCATTTTGCGTTGGGCGAAGACCGCGGTTCACGTCGCGACCGCCGTCAAAGTTGGCGTCTACAAGAAGTTCGTTTCAAGCGGGAACGTTTTGCCGTGGGAGGAGCTGCCAGCATTTGAGATTGGGCATGAGTTCTTCGGCAGCCTCCAGACTCATCATGTCGCAGCGGATTCTGGCTTGGCCGAGAAGCTCTTCCGGGCGATCGTCGAAACAATCT
The DNA here is from genome assembly GCA_963848685.1 of uncultured Acidobacteriaceae bacterium. GTDB lineage: Bacteria > Acidobacteriota > Terriglobia > Terriglobales > Acidobacteriaceae > CAWKED01. Next base: position 608,685 of record CAWKED010000002.1, read on the forward strand.
GCCACGAGAATCTTGGCGCGACTCACGCGCTCAGGAAAGGTCGTGGCGCAAACGACCCGCAAAGAATGCGGGGAGAGGATGCCGCCTGGCGCCGGGACGTGGATTACGAGTACCACCTGCATTATTGGGAGTGCGCTAAAGGTACTGTCGAATTGGCTCTCGTCGTTGTGCACAACGACTTCTCGATTCCCGATTGAGTTCATCGACAGTAATGACTTCAGAACGGGGTAGGTTGGTGACTGACCAAGCTGCCAAGCCGCTTTGACGGTACTAGCCTGTGCGGGAGAACGAGGTAAAAGGATTTGAGATCGAGTGGAGCATGGCATTTTGACGAGGGACGGCAACTGCGGTGCCAGGTGTTGGAGCAGGTCAATACCTGGGGGCAGACGGCGGTGCGGGTCTGGTATCCGGAAGCCCAGACCATTCTTCTCGTCGCTCCTGAACAACTAAAGCCAGTCGAGGATCTCCGCACCAGCCCACAGGAGATCGCCTACATCACCGCTGCCGCCAAAGTCGCGGACGCGCTGGAGGAGAACACGCTTCTGGCGCCGATTGAATCGTCGGTGATTCCTCTTCCCCACCAGATTCTTGCTTTGCTAAAGGCCGTCTCTTCAGACCGGGTGCGGCTTGCTTCTGGCCGACGAAGTGGGACTGGGCAAAACCATCGAAGCTGGCCTGATCATCAAGGAATTGAAGCTGCGCGGATTGATCCGCCGCGTTCTCGTCGTCGCTCCGAAAGGTTTGGTGAGCCAGTGGGCGGCCGAGATGCGGACCCATTTCGGTGAAGAGTTCCGGCTTGCTGCTGCCGAGTGACTTCCCGGCATTCCGTCGTGTCGCCGGGCAGGACAACGTGTGGAAGATGTACGACCAGATCATCTGCCCAATGGACGCAGTGAAGCCCGATCGACAACCGGCGCGGGTGGTCAAAGGAGCAGCTCGCTGAGTACAACCGGGACCGCTTCGAAGACCTGCTGGCGGCAAACTGGGATTTGATCGTGATCGATGAAGCGCACCGCCTCGGGCGGGATGACGGACCAGGTGGCCAGGTTCAGACTCGGTCAAGGCTTGGCTGAATCCGCGCCATATCTTCTGCTCCTCACCGCGACGCCTCATCAAGGCAAGACGGATGCTTTTCATCGCCTGGTATCGCTTCTCGACAAAACGGCATTTCCCGATCCCGGTTCGGTCAGTCGCGAGCGGCTGGAACCGTATTTGGTTCGGACCGAGAAGCGCAAGGCCATCGACGCACAGGGCAATCCACTATTCAAGCCGCGGCGAACGCAGTTGGTAGCCCGTTCACTGGAATGATCGTCACCTGCTTCAGAGGCAACTCTACGAAGCGATCTCGGAGTACGTCCGAATCGGCTACAACCAGGCAATCCGGGAGAAGAAGAACTATGTGGGCTTCCTGCTGATCTTGATGCAGCGCCTGGTGACATCCTCCACACGCGCGATCCGGACCACACTGGAGCGCAGGCTGGAGATGCTTCAGGCGCCGGAGGAGCAGTTGTCGCTTTTCCCGCCGGGCTTCGACGACGAGTGGCCGGACATGGATGGCCAGGAGCAGATCGAGATGCTGCTCCGGATGCGCACCAAGGCGCTGCGGAATGAACGTGCCGAGGTGCAACTGCTGCTCGACCTCGCGAAGCGCACAGAGGCGACCACGGCGGACGCCAAGGCCGAAGCGCTGCTCGATTGGATTTATCGTTTGCAGCAGGAAGAATCCGATCCGGACTTGAAGGTCTTGCTGTTCACGGAGTTCGTACCGTCTCAGGAAATGCTGCGGGACTTTCTTGCTGAGCGGGGCTTCTCGGTCGCGTGCTTGAACGGCAGCATGGATTTGGATGCGCGCAAGCAGGTTCTTCAGGCGTTTGCTGGCGACGTGCGCATCCTGGTTTCCACCGATGCCGGCGGAGAGGGCCTGAACTTGCAGTTTTGCCACGTCGTGGTCAACTTCGATATCCCTTGGAATCCTATGCGGCTCGAACAGCGCATCGGCCGCGTGGACCGAATTGGCCAGGCCACGTGTAGTGCGGGCCTTGAACTTGGTCCTGGAGGACACCGTCGAATTCCGCGTGCGGGAGGTCCTGGAAGAGAAGCTGGCCGTGATCCTGCGCGAGTTCGGCGTCGACAAGACCGGTGATGTACTCGATTCCGCTGATGCTGGAGAGATCTTTGACGAGCTGTACCGCGACGCCATCTATGAATCCTGCCGACGTCGAGAGTAAGGTGGAATCGGTTCTCACCAAGGTCCGGGCGCAAGCAGACGCCATGAGGCGAAGTACCAGTCTACTGGCGCAGACGGAGGGGCTGAGCCCGTCAGAGGCACAACGGCTGCTTGGCCATCCGCTGCCCTACTGGGTTGAACGGATGACGGTGAACTACCTCGAAAATGCAGGTGGCGCGGCGGAGAAGGCCAAAGCAGGCTGGAAGCTGCGGTGGCCTGATGGAACGACCACAGAATCCGCAGTCTTCACACTCGCGGACGCGGAGAGCCAGCCTGCAGCAGCCCATTTAACACTAGAGGAACCGCGAATTCGTGGAATTGCGACGCGGGTGCCGCGCTTTGTGCCTGGCCAGCCGATTCCCTCTATCGAGGTGACCGGTGTCCCATGGGAAATCCGGGGTTATTGGTCTCTGTGGACAGTCGCGATTCGCAGTGCGGAATGGTGCAAGGAGCGGGTGCTGCCGTTGTTTCTGCACGACGATGGACGTGTACTGGCTCCAACAGCGCGGCACCTATGGTCGCTGCTGCTGGAGCAGATGCCCAGTCCGGGCCGTTACCTGGATGGCGGCGAATCCACCCGGATCTTCGCGGAAGTGACAACGGCTGCGGAGCGTCACGGCCATCCGCTCTACGAAGAACTGTTGCGGTTCCACCAAGGGCGGCTCGGCGGGAGAGAGAGAATAAGCGCTATGCATTCGATGCCCGTCGCCGCGCGATAGAGCGGATCGGGCTGCCTGCCGTACGCCAGCATCGACTGAATGAACTTGCCAAGGAAGAGTCAGCTTGGAACCTTGAATCGGAATCGCGCGCCCACGTCCATCCTGATCTCATTCCGCGGTTGATACTGCGCGTGGAGGGCCTTGGCAATGCCTGACTGGCGCGAGCAGATCCTGCAAGAGTTCACGCCCGGAGTGCGGCCGATAACGGCGGTTGCCGATCCGGATGGATTGCTGACCGAACCGCGCATGAGCCAAGCACTCGACTGAACGAGGCTTCGAGTTGCTCTTGTTTGAGGATTCGATCTCCTTCCGGTTCGCTTACGAGTCCCGCTTCCGCTCGCGGTTGGACGCAGGGATGAGCGTAGATTTCATTGTGCTGGTTCGCACGATGACGCCTCTTCGCTGGTGAAGCTGCCATTCGATGTCCTCGCTGAGGGCCCGGAAGCTCTCGTTCGTCCTGGCAGATGTGTTCCCCCAGTTGAGCTATCCAGTGCTGCGCGCCTTGGAGCCACAGTATCTCGACCTGCTGTATGAAGCGCAACTTCGTTTCAGCCCCGGGGTACTTGGCGAAAATGCCACGAAAGACTTCATTCTCCGCCATGTCTTCGAGATCGCGGCGGAGTTGATCAAAGACTGATGCGGATCTCCTGCGAACGCTGCTGCGGCGACACTATCGGGCTTCAGTCGATTCCACGGACATTCGTGGAACGTCTGGTGCAGGTTCTGCACAAGGTGGACGCTTTGCAGACTGGCCGCTGGCCGAGCTGCTCACGGACCGAAGTCTGTTTTACGCATTTTTGCAGGAGCGTTGGCCGATGTTCCTCGGCGATCCTGGTCGACGGCAAAGTTGCCCGAGCATCATCCGTTAACCATTGAAGGTCCAGCGGATCTTCCGTTCGATAACCCGGACGTGCGCGTCTACATCGACAACCTTTTCGTGGAAGGCATGCTGCAGCCCATCGAATGGACCAGGATCCCACAGGCATGGGCCGCTGCCGGTGTGCGCCACGATCCGCAGCAGGACCAAGGATCACCGTTTCGCGGCCTTCTGAGGTTGCGGAGCGGGAAATACCTGGGGAGGAAGCTCGCCACGGGGACTGGCTTTCCTTTCGCCAGAATCTGGGCGGAAGTCAATCTGCTGGCATCTTGTGAGATGCGGTGCAAAATCCACTGGAAGTAGCCGCGCGAGTCTCCAGCATTCGATCTCAGGTCGATATCCGTTTTAGTCAGTGGCTGCAAAAGCGGATTCGGCAGCCTCTACAGCTTGCCGGCCAGCCCGCCAGTGATGGTCCACCACATTGCGCGTTTCCTCGCCGCAGCAACGCGATGGCGCGGGCAAGGTGGCCCTTGTTGTAGTGGACGGGCTGGCGTTCGACCAGTGGCTGGTGGTGCAGCAGGAAATCAGCCAGCAACATCCCGCGTGGCGGTTCGACGAAAACGCTGCCTTCGCCTGGGTGCCAACTATTACGAGCGTGTCGCGGCAGGCGATATTTGCCGGGAAGGCGCCGCTCTATTTTCCGTCGAGCATCTACTCCACAGGCAGGGAGGCGAGCCTCTGGCAGCAGTTCTGGGTTGATCATGGTCTCGCCAGTCACGAGGTCGCATATTTGAAAGGGCTGGGTGATCCATCGACGCTCGAAGCGGTCGAAGAGGCGTTGTCGGAGCCCAAGATCAAAGTGATCGGTGCCGTGGTGGATAAGGTCGACCGTATCATGCACGGCATGGAGTTAGGTGCGGCGGGGATGCATAACCAAGTGCGGCAGTGGGCGGCTGAAGGATTCCTATCCGCGCTTCTGGACTGTTGCTTTCGAATGGGTTCGTCGTGTTCTTAACCGCAGATCACGGCAATGTGGAGTCCGTTGGCTGTGGAAGACCGAAAGAGGGTGTGACCGCCGACATTCGCGGAGAACGCGCGAGGATCTACTCCGACCCCGTCCTCCGCGCTAATGTCGCGGCCAGGTTTCCAGCCGCGATTTCATGGAAGCCTATGGGGCTTCCGGAGGACTTTCTGCCCCTGCTGTCAGCGGATCGCACCGCTTTTGTGCCAGAAGGATACCGGACCGTGGCTCACGGCGGCGTGACGCTGGAAGAGACAATCGTTCCCTTCATTCGGGTCGTGGGAGGAAAATCTTGATCGACCGTCCGCGCATGATCGGATACAACCGGACAGTCAAACTCCGTGGCTGGATGAGACGCTGGACCTCTTCCTGGCCGGCATGTCCGACGCCGACATCTACGAGGCATTGCGTGAACGGCTAAAGGACGAACTCTCCGTCGGGCAGCACAGCCCAACGCGGCAGTCGGGAGAAGACAATCACGATCCTGATGAAGACTTGGGTCCGAGTGCCGCCGGCGCTTCGAGATTTGCGGAAAGACGGCGTTCAATCTCTTGCAAGGAGTGCGCCGCTCAGAAGGTTGCCGCTGCACTGGGGTATGACGATGGCTGCCTATCCGTTCTGGCGGGTAGTGGCGGATGTAACGGGCCGCCTGTTCCGCCTCCAAGGAACTGCGGCTCCGATGCAGGTTCAGCGGCGCGTCAAGGAGTTGCTGGGTGAAAGGGAAGCGGTCGCAAGATCGGCGCGGTACGTCCTTCGAGCCTTCGCAGATTGGGGCGTGATCGTCGAATCATCTCGAAAGCGGAGTGTATTCGCCAGCGCCTGCCGCTTCCAAATGGTGGACCCGAAGTTGGCGGTCTGGCTCTCTGGAGTCTGCCGTTGTTTCGATTCCGGACGGAGTCTACGGACTTTCGCAGCCTGGTCAATGGGCCATCCTGCTGTTTCCCTTCCAGCTCGATCGAGTCTGTTCCTGAGCAGCTCGCAGAGTCGGGTCGGCTGGAAGTCGTCCGCCATGGCTTAGAAGAGACAGTGATTCGTGTCCGCAAGTCAACTGCCGAGTCAAACACTGGAACCAACTACGAACTTCGATTTTGAGAGACGGACTGGAGTCCCAAGCAACCGTGCTTCGGTCAGGTTGTCGTCGTCATCCGCGGCATTCCCTGATTCTGCGGTATCGGTATTACGGAAGGGTTCAAGGATGGTTCCATCCTTGGCTGCCGGGGCGCGAGCAGGTGTCGCGCTTTTTCCCGGCACCCCGAAGAACTGTGAACGGGCGGAGAGATTGCCGGACAGTTCAAAAGCGATTTGCCCTGCGCGGGATGGTGCCATCCCCTACGCCGAAGCGGGATCATGGTGACCCGCAGTCTTTTCGGCTTCGAAGCGAGGGCAAAGGGAAGTTGGTGCGGGCGGAGGGACTTGAACCCTCACGGGCCTTGCGGCCCAACGGATTTTCATACCCTCTACGGCTTTCGCCGCCGCCTGCGATCTGCGCGGGTTTGTGGTCTGGACTATCCCTTCACCATGCCCGGTCATTCCGGTGTCAGGTGCTGCCCGTCTAGTCTCTACACCTTCCCCGCCTGATTCTCCGGCCGGGCTTGGCTCGGGATCGCCATGTTACAGGGTTCCCCGAATTTGAGCAGTTCTGCATCGCCGGTTTCCCGGCGAGCACTCAAGTTTTCGCTTAAGTCCGATGCGTCTGCCGATTCCGCCACGCCCGCGTGGCCATACATTAAGTATATGGCTAAGTCCTTGTGCGGTGGCTGGTTCGCTTCTTCTTTTTCATCTTCTTCTGGCGCATGATGTTGATCGCCGCGGCGTCGAGGCGTGTTCTTGAGGTGCGAGGCGTAGTATTTCTCGATCATCTCGACGCTGGTGCGGCAGTTCTTCGCGATCTGGTAAATGTCCGCGCCTTCCATCAGACGCAGGCAGATGTAGGTGTGCCGCAGGCTGTAAGCCGTGCGGGGTTGTCCGTCGCGGTCTTTCTTGAGGTTTTCTTCGTCCAGGATGGTGTTGAAGAGTTCGCGGTGGCATCTTCGGGAAAAATCGGATCGGTCGGCTGCGGCGCTTGTTCCTCTCGACCAGCCGCTGGAACGGCTACGGCCCCGCTGGCATGCTCTTGCAATAGCCGACGCCGCGTTTGCCGCGGACCTCGATTTCAAGGATGGTTTCGCTGGCTGCCTTCGTCCTCGACGATCTTCACGTCGCGAAATTCAAGGCGGCACGCTTCGTCCGGCCGCAGGCCGGTATTGGCCATGAACAGCACGTAGTCGTGAAGCTGTTCCGATTCCCATTTGTAGCGGGCGTTCTTCGGCTCTGCGCGCGCCTGCGCGTGGCTTCATAGAGCTTCTTGTATTCCTCCGGTGAAAACCACGCGCGGTGCGAGATCTTGCCCGACGCCCTGTAGGGCTCGGACATGTCGGGCAGCCGGTCCAGCCATCGGTGGCGCACGGCGGCTTTGAGCGTCTGCCGCAGAACGACGATTTCCTGATGCATGGTGTTCCGGGCTGGCGGCTTTCCGTGTTCCTTCACCGCTTCCTCGTGGCGATGAATGCGGTATTCCTGGATCTGGCCGGGCGTGATCTCGGACAGTCCCATGTTGCCGAAGAAGGGCACCAGATGAAGCCGGAGGCGGGTGCTGTGGCCTTTAACGTACTCGGCGTTGCGTTGGCCCTCGGTGATGATCTGGTATTCGCGCTCGAATTGCGCGGCGGCTTCGCGAAAGGTTTTTTCGCTGGTTATTTCGCCGTTCCGGGCCTTGCCGCGCAGCTGAGATACCAGTCCTCGGCGAAGTCCTTGGCCTTGGCGAGGCTGTCTTCCTTGGTGGAAACCCGGCGGTTCTTGCCGGCGAGGTAGGTGGCACACTGCCAGCGACTGCTGTTGTCGCGCCGGTAGACGTGGACCTTGCCGCCGAGGATTGTGTGTTTCTCTGGCATCGCGCTCAGGCTGCGGAAACGGCCAAAATGTGTAACACTTGTGTAAGTGTACCACAGGCGTCAAGGATTTCGCCATATGACTGATTTTAATGGCATTAGCATGAGTTATGAATTTTATTTTTACGATTTTAAGTCCGCTGCGTCTGCCAGTTTCGCCATCCGGGCTTTGCTGTCATCTTACGTGGAACCCGGCGGAAACCGGCGTTGCGGGCAAGGTTCGGCACCCGGTTTTCCTTCGCTTCCTCTTCGCTGCACGCGATAGATTGAATGCAGGACTGCATGGGCCCGGCGACCTCTCTCGATATCACGGCAATTCTGCTTGATCGCTTCGGCCACGCTGCATTTCGCCCTGGCCAGCAGGAAGTGTGCGAACACGTCGCCGACGGCCGCGACGCGCTGCTGGTCATGCCGACCGGGGCGGGAAAGTCGCTCTGCTACCAGGTTCCCGGCCTGGCGCGCGGCGGCACGACGCTGGTCATCAGCCCGCTCATCGCGCTCATGGAAGACCAGGCCGCCAGCCTGGTCTCGCATGGGATGCGTGTTGCGCGGATTCATTCCGGGCTGGAACGCGACCAGGCCCGCGCGGCCTGCCGCGACTATCTCGACGGCGAACTGGATTTTTTTGTTCATCGCGCCGGAGCGTTTGCGTGTCAACGGCTTTCCGGAGATGCTCGCGCGAAGCCTCCCGCGCTGATCGCTGTCGATGAGGCGCACTGCATTTCGCAGTGGGGCCATGATTTTCGCGCCGACTACCGCACGCTTGGCCGACACATCGCCGCGCTGCGACCCGCTCCCGTCATTGCGCTCACCGCGACGGCGACGCCCGCTGTCCAGCAGGACATCTGCGTGCAGCTCGGCATGGTCAGCGCCAAACGCTTCGTGCACGGCTTCCGGAGGCATAATCTCGCGATTGAAATTGCGGAGACGCCGAAGCCGCAGCGCCCGGACAAAATCCGCTGTCTGCTGCAATCGCAGGAGCGCCGGCCGGCCATCGTCTACACGGCTTCCCGCCGGGACGCCGAATCGCTCGCGCTGCTTCTCGCCAACGATCACCCGGCGGCGGCCTACCACGCAGGCCTGAGCGCAGAGACACGCGCGCGCGTCCAGCAGGAATTCCTCGCAGGCAAGCTGGAGATTATTGTTGCGACGGTCGCCTTCGGCATGGGCGTGGACAAGGCAAATGTTCGCGCGGTCATTCATGCTGCGCTGCCCGCCACGGTTGAGTCTTACTACCAGGAAATCGGTCGCGCCGGGCGCGACGGGCTGCCGTGCCGCGCCATCCTGCTGCATTCCTTCGCGGACGTCAAGACGCAGGAATTCTTCATCGAGCAGGACTATCCGGAGAGCAACGTTCTGGCGCAGGTGCATCGCCGGCTCAGCGATCAGCCGCTCGACATTGAAGACCTGCGTGCGTCGCTTTCGGCCATCGAGCCGGAATCCTTCACGGCGGCCATGGAGCGCCTGGTCGCGCATGGCGGCGCGCAGATGGTCAACGAGTGGTCGCTCGTCCGGGGAGCCGCGCGCTGGGAACATTCCTACGCATCGCACGTGCAGCACCGGCGCGAGCAGCTGCACAAGTTGACCGCGTTTACCGGAGCGCATGGCTGCCGCATGGCCGCTCTGATCCACCATTTCGGAGACACGCGTGACGCCAGCCGGGATTGCGGAATCTGCGATTGGTGTGCGCCGCAGGATTCGCAGACGCAGGTGATGCGCGAACTCGAAGTGCGCGAGGCGGAGATCGTTCGCGATGCCCTCGCGTTGCTCGCCCAGCGCGAGCCAATGTCCTCCGGCAAGCTGCAGCAGGAAATTCCCGCAGCAGCACGGCTGCCGCGCGACCAGTGGGACGCTCTGCTGCGCGCCGCCGCGCGCGCCGATGTGCTGTTAAGCGAAGAGGCCACGTTCACGCGCGCCGGAGAGACCATCCGCTATCGCAACATTTCGCGCACAGCTTCCGCCGCATGCATGCCGCCGCATGCCGGGTTGCCGGCGATGTATGTTCCCGACAGCGGCAGGGAAGTTCGGGAAGCGCACTCCGTCCGGAACCGCTGGGACGAGCTCGAAAGCAAACTGACCGAAACAAAGCGCGTCTTGTCGAATCCGGCAGGCAAGAACAAGCAATCGCTCACTGCAGAAGAACGCGCCGCCAAACGCGACCGCACCCAGCAACGCAAGACAGCCAGAGAGGAATCCCGTCGCACAATGAGCGAGGCCGCCCGCGCTGTCGAAGCCGCGCTGCGCGAGTGGCGGGTCGAGAAGTCCCGCGAATTGCAGGTGCCTGCGTTTTTTGTACTCAGCGACCAGCTGTTGCTGAACGTCTCCGCCGCCGCGCCGCGCACCCTGCCGGAACTCCGCCGCATACCTGGAATCGGCCCGGACAAGCTCAACCGCTTCGGCGAAGACATCTGCCGCATCTGCGCCACGCTATGACCTCACCGATAACCCGCACCTGCTTGCTATACTTGAAGCACCCTGCGGAAGTGGTGAAATTGGCAGACACACCATCTTGAGGGGGTGGCGCCGCGAGGCATAGGGGTTCAAGTCCCCTCTTCCGCACCAAAGATTCCCAAAGACAGTTGGTCCCAAAAAGTCATGATTGCCGCGCTCATCGTCGTCTACGTCATCATTTGCTTCTTCCTTATCGGCGTCGTCCTGCTGCAGCAGGGCAAGAGCGCTGATCTTGCCGGCGCGTTCGGCGGTCAGGGCTCACAGACGGCCTTTGGTCCGCGCGGCGCCGCCAACCTGTTGACCCGGCTGACGACCATCAGCGCCATCCTGTTTATGATCCTGGCGATTACGCTGACTTCAGTGATGGCCCGTTCCAGCCGTAGCCGCTCCGTGCTGAGCGGCAGTGCCACGACCGCGCCGGCCGCTCCCAAGACACCCGCGAAAAAGTAGCCTTTCAGGATGGCTGAGCAGCGGCTGGTCAGGGAGACGTTTCCGACCGGCCCGCTGCAGTGCAACTGCACAATTCTTGCCGATCTCGAAGCCCGCGAAGCCATGGTCATCGACCCGGGCGACCGCGGAGACGTGCAGCGCGTGCTGGATTTTCTGGCTGCACGCGGGCTCAAGCTGACCTGCATCGTCATCACCCACGCGCATATTGACCACGTCGGCGGAGCAGCGGCCTTGCGGCGCGCAACCGGCGCTCCCGTGGTCATGGACCCGCGCGACCTTCCGCTGCTCGAAATCATGGATTGGCAGGCGCAGTTTCTCGGCTATCGCTACGTCCCGGAAACCGTGCCGCCCGATCTGTCCGCCGCACCAGGCGAAACCTTGGCGGCAGGGAACTGGCGGGGCGAGGTTCTGCGGACGCCCGGTCATACCCCGGGCAGCTTTTGTGTCTACTTTCCAGACAGGGAACTCGTCCTGGCCGGGGACACCCTGTTCGCCGGAAGCATCGGCCGCACCGACCTTCCGGGCGGCGATTCCCGGGCTATCTTGCGGTCTATCCGCGACCGCCTGATGGTCCTGCCCGGAAAGACGGTTGTCGTTCCCGGCCACGGCCCGGAAACGACAATGGAGCAGGAAGCAGAAAGCAACCCATTCCTGACAAGTCTAAAGATGTGAATGAATTGCGTGTGATAGTTCAATAAAGACACGAGGCAGGTGGTACGTTTTGTTTACCACTTTGGTTCAAGTGTGACTTCAACTGTGCTTGAGGTTTTAACAATACCTTCGCCCTTGTTAGGAAGGCTTTATAAACTGTTGACGGATCAACAGTTGCGCCGACTGAGCTCGTGTAACGCCAGGCTCAGGCCCGTTCCCAGGGTCTCCGGCGATGTCAGCAGACTCACGACGAGGTATCCGCTATCGGGCAGACCGAAAAATGACCCCGGGTGGACATGCACTCCGCATGTCTGCAGGAGTTCGAGTGCCACATCATTGCCAGTCTGCCGCGTGGACGTGCGCAGAATTGCGTACCAGCCGCCCTCGATCTTCAGCCGGGAAACCTGCGGGCAGGCAGCCAGCGTGGCATCGAGGGTTCGCAGGTTGCGACGCAGCCGGGCCGCAACCTGAGACTGCAGCGTGTGGCGAACCGCCAGCATGGCGCCGGCGGCATGCTGGACCGGCGTTCCAGGGGATAGAAAGCTGTCGGCGATGACTTCCAGCCGGTCCGAAGCTTCCGTGACCACAGCCTGCGGGCCGTGCAGGCAAAGCCAGGCCAGTTTCATCTGCGGCAGGCCGGAGACTTTGCTCAAACCGCTCATCACCAGGGTCAGGCAGGGCATTCGCGCGGCAAGAAAACTTGCCGTTTCACAGCCCGGGAACGCTTCCAGCGGATAGTCCAGAAACACCTCGTCAACGATGAGCGCCAGTTTGCGGTCCGCACAGAATTCCGCCAGCCAGAGGCGATCGGCTTCCGGGGTGAAATGGCCGGTCGGATTGTTGGGGTGGATAACCGCAATCGCGCGGGTACGGGGCGTCACGGCAAGCTGAACACCGCGACGGTCAAGGTGCCAGGCGGATTCGTAGACCAAGGAAAATTGCCGCAAACTAACGTTGTCCAGCGCAGCCAGGTAGTCGAACAGCGGATAGCTGGGCTGGGCCAGCAGCACCTCGTCGCCCGGATCGCACAGCAGCCGGAAGCAGTAGCTGTAGAGCTCGCTGGTTCCGGCAGCCAGAACGATGCGTTCCGGCGCGACCTCCAGCATATGGCTGGATGCGTAATATTCCGCAACGGCCCGTCTGGCCGACAGCAGGCCGAACGGTTCCGGAGCGTATGGTTGCGCGCCTCCGGCGGCGATGGCTGCCTGGATCTGCTCAATTGGATACTCAAACCCGGCAGTCGTAGGATTGGAAGCTGTCAGGTCATAGACCGGCAGGCCGGCGTTCCTGAGCCGTGTGAGTTCCGCAGCCAGCGGATCGGGCTCGAGGTCCCAGCGAGTTCGGCGGGAGAACATTTCTCAGGATGGTAACGGCTGGCACGTGTCTCCTGTCACCAGTTACCCTACGTCTGATAACGCATATTCTGTAATAAAGCCGGATGGGCGGATGTTCCGACCCCTTTCATCCAGGATTCCGGGTTCCCTTCCGCCGGCATTGCTATTCTGAGTCGGTTATCAGGAGCGTGTTTGCGAGTCGTCCAGTCGGTTGCCGGGGTCTTCCATCATTTCCAGGCCGCCAAGCAGTTGCAGCGGCGCGGCTGGCTGGAGCGGCTCTACACCAGCTTCCCGTGGCGCCGCGTCGCGCGCGAAGGCGTGGCGCGGGACAAGGTGGAAACCTGGCCCTGGCTGCATGCGCCTTACATGCTGGCCGGCCGCCATCCGGGACTGGTTCCGCAGCCGGTCATGCGGCAGCTGCTGCTGGCAAACTTCATCGGCTATGACCGCTGGGTTGCGGGTCGGCTTCCTGCCTGCGACCTCGTCTTTGCCCTGTCCGCTGCCGGTCTTGCGACGGGCCGGCGCGCCCAGGAGCGCGGGGCTGCCTATGTCTGCGACCGGGCATCCAGCCATGCGCGATATCAGGACGCGATCCTCCGCGAGGAGTTCGAGCGCTGGGGCATTCGCCAGGTGGTGGTGGAACCCCGCGTGCTTGCGCGGGAGCTGGCCGAGTACGAAGCAGCGGACGCCATCACGGTTCCCTCTGAATTTGCCGCACGTTCCTTTGCTGAAATGGGCGTGCCGCCGGACAAGGTATTTCGCGTGCCCTTTGGCGTGCAGCTCGACCGCTTTTATCCCGAGGGCGCGCCGGAACCGGACCGGTTCGACATTCTGTTTGGCGGCCAGGTGAGTTACCGCAAGGGCGTCGTCTACCTGTTGCAGGCGTTCGCGCAGCTTAAGCATCCGAACAAGCGGCTGCTGCTCGCTGGTGCGGTGCAGCCTTCCTTCCGGCCAGTGCTTGAACGTTTGATGACGGCCGGCGTCGAGGTGCTGGGCGCGATCCGGCAACCGGAGATGCGGCGGCGCATGAGCACGAGCCACGTCTTCGTGCTTCCCTCTGTCGAAGACGGCTTCGGTTATGTGCTGGCGGAAGCGATGGCTTGCGGCTGCCCCTGCATCGCCTCCGTAAACACAGGCGGAAGCGACCTGATCACGGACGGCGTCGAAGGCTTTCTGGTTCCGATCCGCTCGCCTGAAGCGTTGTTGGAGCGGCTTAGTGTGCTCGCGGATGACACCCAGCTCAGGCAACGGATGGCGGAGGCTTCCCTGCGACGCGTGCAGTCGCTTGGGGGTTGGGACAGTTATGGTGAAGCGCTCGCGAACGTGTTCACGGAAGTCCGGAGTCGCCGGAGCACGTAGCGCGGCCTACGCCGCTCGTGCCGCACGCCATGCCCGCCATTGTTTGTAGACCGTGGGAAGGTTAAAGGTCCACCCGCTGATTGGGATCAGCACCAGCGCATAGACAAACGTCGCGACAGCAATGCGGAAGAGGCTGCTTCCCTGCAGATGTCTTGCCAGAAAGTAACTGGACGTGCCGGCCAGAGCAAGCAATCCGGCAAGGCGCAGCACAGGCATCAGCTCCACGCCGCCGGCTTCGCCAAACAGTTTGTGGTTTAGATACAGCACATAAACCGCCTGGATCATTTCCGCCGTCATCCATGCCAGGACGAAGCCCGCGAGTCCGAAATGTTTCACCAGCCACGGCGTCGCGAGAATCATGATGAGGTAGGTCACGAAGGCGTTGCGCGCAGTTTCGCGATGCGTGTTTGTCGAAATCTGAAACTGGAACTTGTGGTCGCGCACGGAAATTGCCGCGGACGCGATCGCCATCAGCGTGTAAAGGCCCAGTGAGAACAGCCAGGGCTTGTGCAGCCAGACCTGCAGGAGTATCGGCGCCGCCAGCAGCACGGTGAAATTCAGCACTGGGATGGCGGTGAAAAGAATGCGCTCCGACAGCAGATAAATCTTTGCCAGCGAACGCCAGTCGCGACGTCCGTATTGCAGTGTCACTTCCGGCCCGATGGAAGCAGTAAACGTCTGCAGCACCTGCCTGGCCATGGAGAAGAGCGTGCGCATGACGCTGAAGATGACGACGGCGTCCGCGCCGAGCACGCGGCGGATGATCAGAATCGGGAACTGGAAAACAATGATGGTATAGCTGGTCAGCATGGCGAAGTAGCCGCTGGGCGCGAGGATCTGCACGGCCAGCTTGCGGTCCCAGTAACGCAGCGTCGGAAATATCTGCGGCTCGAGCCGGTAAAGGTCAATCAGCATGAACACGCAATAGACCATCACCATTACGAACTGGGCGATAGCAATGGCGGCAAACGGCGCACGGAACATCGCCATAGCGGCAGCCGCGACAACAAGCATCAGGCGCTGCGCGTTCTGCCAGTTCACGCCGCGGTGTGCCATGCCGAACACCATGAAGGTCCCGGCAAAGTAATTCAGCGGCATCAGCGCGATGACCTGCAGCCCCATGAAATACATCGCCGTCGTGACGTTGGCATGGGACAGAGGCATGCGCAGCCAGCGCTCGACCGGCAGAAAGAAGACGACCGCCATGATGGCGGATGCAACCGCTCCGGCCCCGAGCAGCATGCGCAGCGCGGTGGACTGCAGGTGCTGGTAGGTGTCCATTTCGCCGCGGCTGTACTGCATGGTCAGCTCGTTGTTGACGTAGGTCTGCACGCCGAACTGGAGCGTGGCCAGGTAGCCGACCGATGCGGTAAGAGTCAGCCAGTCGCCGTAAGCGGCCAGGTTGTAGAAGTGGATGAAGACCGGCGCAAGCAGCAGCCGCTCCAGCAGGATGACGACCTGCGAAGTCATAGATGCGGCGAACTGTTTGACGATACGCTTTACGTTCATGGGTCGAGGACGGGACTACATCTTGTAGCGGCCCATGTCCTCGTCATTCAGGTTCTCGAGCCAGCGGCGCAGGTCTTCCGCGCTGACGTTTTCCGTGCCGCTGGTGGCGATGCGGCTGGTCTTCAACACCTGCTCGTCCACATACACAGGAGCGTCAGCGCGCAGCGCCAGCGCCAGCGCATCCGATGGCCGCGCGTCCATTGCTACCGTTTCGCCATCCTGCTCCATCCAGATGACAGCGTAGAAAGTGTCGTCGCGCAGTTCGCTGACGACGACTTTCTGCACCTGAGCATTCAGTCCTGTCAGGGCGTTTTTCAGCAGGTCATGCGTCATGGGACGCGGTGTCGCGATCTTTTCAATTTCCAGCCAGATCGCGTTCGCCTCATACTCGCCGACCCAGATGGGGAGCACGGCGTCGCCGTTCACGTCCTTGAGAACAATGATGGGCATGCGCGTCACCGGATCGATCATCAGTCCGCGGATTTTCATCTCGACTTCCATGACTAATTCACTCCCACGGTTACGTGTTCGCCGAGCAGCGAGTTTGGGAATGCCTTGGTGATGCGCACGTTTACGTAGCTGCCCATCGCCGGCTGGATGAGTTGCGGGCTGGTGAAATTGACCACGGCAAAGTCAGAAGAGTGGCCGGTAAGCTGGCCGCGCGCTTCCCTTTTGCCTTCGACCATCACTTCCAGCGTGTTGCCGACAAACTGTTCGTACTTGGCGCGCTGGATCTCGCGCTGCCGGTCGAGCAGGATCTGCAGCCGCAGCGATTTTTCTTCTTCCGTAATCTCGTCGTGCAGCTTCAAGGCCGGCGTGTTTGGCCGCGGCGAATACTTGAACGCGAAGACGCCGTCATACTTCACCTCGTCGAGAAGCGTGATTGTCTGTTCGAAGTCTTCGCGCGTTTCGCCCGGGAAGCCGACGATGATGTCCGTCGTCAAGGCAATGCTGCGCCGGGCAGACTGTACCCAGCCGATACGCTCTAAATATTGCTCGCGGGTGTACTCGCGGTGCATGGCGGCAAGGATTTTGCTCGAGCCCGACTGGCACGGCAGGTGCACGTGATTGCAGATCGCCGGCGTGTCTTCCATGGCGGCGATGATGTCCGGCGTGAAGTCGCGCGGGTGGCTGGTGGTAAAGCGTACGCGGCGGATTCCCGGCACGGCAGCGACCTCCCGCAGCAGCCCCGCGAAGGTCGTCTTCCCTTCCGAGTCGCGCCAGGAATTCACGTTCTGCCCGAGGAGCTGGATCTCCGTATAGCCTTCACGGCCATGCGCGTGGCCTCATCAACAACGCTGGCGACGGTGCGGCTGCGCTCCTTGCCGCGCGTGTATGGGACCACACAGTACGCGCAGAACTTGTCGCAGCCTTCCGTGATCGTGATCCAGCCCTTGTGTGCCGTGGAACGCTCCGTGAACGGCGTCTCGAATGTCTCTTCCGTCTGGCGGTCGTCGAGACCTGTCACGCGCTCTTCGCCCGCTTCGAGGCGCGCCAGCATCTCGGGAAGGCGCCGATAACTGGCCGAGCCGGAGACAAGCGAGACATAGGGCGCGCGTTCAAAAATCTGCTCGCCCTCCTGCTGCGCCACGCAACCGAGTACTCCAAAGCGCTTGCCCTGGCGCTTCAGCGCTTTCGTGTCGTTCAGGCGGTGGAAGACCTTCTGCTCGGCTTTATCGCGGATGGAACAGGTGTTGTAGAGGATCAGCCCGGCGTCGGATTCTTCCTCAACGCGTCGGTAACCCTGCTGCACGAGCGTGCCGATCACTTTTTCGGAATCGTGCACGTTCATCTGGCACCCGAAAGTCTCGATGTAAAACGTCTTCTCGATGGCGGGTGCTGCAGGCATAGGGTCCTGTGGCGAGTATAGCGTCTCGCGTCAGAACATCTCGCTCAGCGCGGCAAACGTCGGGACCTCGAGGACCTGCCGCCCGGCGGCGGGCGCGCAGATTTCACACTCTTCCAGCACCCATGTCATCGGGTGTGGCACATGCACCGCGTTGAGCCCGGCAGACAGCGCGGCATGGATGTCCGATTTCGGACTGTTGCCGATCATCCATGTGCTGGCCGGGGCAAGGGCGTGGCGTTCCACGAGTTCGCGATACGCGGCGGGGGATTTTTCCGCCAGGACCTCCGCCGCGGAGAAGTACGCGGCCAGCCCGCTGCGCTCCAGCTTGTCGCGCTGCTCTTCTGCCACGCCCTTGGTGACAAGCAGCAGCCGGTGACGCGGCGCCAGATATTCCAGTGTCTCGACGACGCCGTCGATCAACTCCATCTCCTGGGATGCGATGTTATGCGCGAAACTGGCGATCCGGACGCGCAACGCCGGCGTCAGCGGAACGTGCGCCATTTCTTCAAAGCACTGCACCAGGGATGCCTCGAAACTGCGCAACCCATATCCCATGCGCTGAATGTTGTGGTGCTCGCAATGGTTCAGGTGTTCGCGAATGTCGTGGCGCGAGTGCGGCGTGTGGTCGAGCTCTTCAAGAAAAGCAGCGATCGCCCGCTCGAAATAGATATTGTTTTCCCAGAGGGTGTCATCCGCATCCAGCAGAAGGTTTTGGCCGGTGAATTTGCCGCGCATGGTTTCGCTCGACCCGCAGTCTCTCACGTCCTCCGGCTGGCCCGCTTCGAATTCAACTTGGAAGCCCCCGTTAAGACATTTAGACTGGTTCCGTTTTCCCAACTGCTTCTGCCCGACACTTCCTGGAGTCATTCGCTTTCCTATGCTGCCTGCGCCTGGAGATAACTTCGGCCCGTACCAGATTGCTGACCAGCTCGGCAGCGGCGGGATGGGCATGGTGTTCCGTGCCACGGACACGCGTCTGCAGCGCGAAGTTGCGATCAAGGTGCTGGCCGCGCATCTGAACACTCCCGGGATGAAGGAGCGGTTCCTGCGCGAGGCGCGCGCGGCGTCGTCGCTCAACCATCCAAACATCTGCACGGTCTTCGACATGGGTGAACACGACGGCTCGCCCTACATCGTCATGGAATTGCTGCACGGCAAGACGCTCAAGGAGTTGACGACCGGCCATCCCCTGCCAATCGAGCAGATCATCAACTACGGCATGCAGACCGCGGATGCGCTTGCGGCGGCACACCTGCGCGGCATCGTCCATCGCGACATAAAGTCCGCCAACCTGATGGTTGTTCATGGCGAGCACGAAAGCGCCGAGGATCCCGGGCAAATAAAAGTGCTCGATTTCGGCCTCGCCAAGATGGAAGGCTCGAACCTGGACACCATGATGACGTCCAGCGGGCAGATGGCGAACGACGGGGGATTAACGCAACCGGGTTCAACCGTTGGGACCATCGCCTACATGAGCCCGGAGCAGGCACGCGGCGAGCCGCTGGACGCCCGGACCGACATTTTTTCGCTCGGTGCGGTGCTGTACGAGATGGCGACGGGCAAGCTGCCTTTTCCCGGCGCGACTTCGGCTCTCGTTTTCGTCGCGCTCCTCAGCCATGAGCCGGTGCCGATTCGCGACACCGTCCCTGATTTTCCGCGTGACCTCGAAAAAGTCATTCTCAGGTGCCTCATCAAGGACCGCGACCGCCGCATCCACACCGCAAAAGAGCTGAAGCAGGAGCTGCACAAGCTGACCGGACACGCCTCCAGCGGAAACACCCCGGTAGCTGTCGTCGAGTACATGGGTGGCCCGGGAGCGGACCCTGAAACCAGGCCGGCGTTCCAGAAGCGCGGGGGCCCATCGCATTTCCAGCGGCCCACGGTGGTGCCGGCGCCAAACGACGCGCCGCCGCCGATCCGCACATCTTCCGCGCCCGAAACGCGCTCCGGCTCACTCGTCCGGAGTTTCCTCCGGTGCGAACCGGCGCGCGGCTTCAAGAACATTCGCGGCAGCGGAGAACGTGCCTGCGGGGTCTTCCGGCGCCATCAGCACGGTCGAAGTCCCGGCCGCCAGTTCCGGCGGCAAAGGCAAGATGATCGGCGTCATCGTCGCGATCATCGTCGTGCTGGGAGGCGTCTTCGCGTGGCTCCACTTCCGCGGTTCCGGCACACGGAATGCAGAGGCCGCTGATGCGACCGTCGCACCGGCGCAACATGCCGCTGTCATCTTCTCGGCATTTCAGAACACGACCGGAGACCCGCAGCTCGACGGCGTTCTCCGCGAGGCCCTCAGCCTGCAGCTTGCGCAGTCGCCCGCCGTTCAGGTTATGCCGGATTCTGAAATCCGCAGCCTTATGACGCGCGCCAACCTTCCGCCCGACGCGGGATTCACAGCGGACAACATCGCCAAAGTCGCGACACAGGTCCAGGCCCGCGGAGTCGTGACCGGGTCGCTGAGCAAGAGCGGCGGCAAGTACCAGCTTTCGGCGACTGTCACGGACCCGGCAAACAATTCGCAGCTCGCTGCGGTGACGGAAACCACGGACCACGTCGAACACATGGCCGACGCAGCCAGCCGTCTGGCCGACAAGCTGCGCGCCGCGCTGGGCGAGTCAAAGGAATCCATCCGCAAGTTCGACGCCAACCTGACAAAGTCCGGCACAACCAACATGGCCGCGATGAAGGCCTACGTTGACGGAGTGGCGGACGCGAATGGCGGCAAGTTTGCCGACGCTGCCCCACTGCTGAACCAGGCCTTAACGCTAGACCCGAAGTTTGCCCTCGCAAATCTAGCCCTGGCAGACGTTTATCCACGACTGGGGCAGCCGGAGAAATCCATCACGGCTCTGGACGCCGCGCACCGTGCGGACAGCCATCTGGGCCCGCGGGCCCGCCACTATGCGGACGCGCTCTATGCCATTCGCGTCACCGGCGATCTCGACGCAGCCGCCAAAGCGCTGAACTCCGAGATTGCTGACTTCCCTCTTGATGCGCGTTCGCTGGCGATGCTCGCAGAGCTGGACCTTCGCATCGGGAACCTGAGCCAGGCCCTGCTGCTGGCACAGAAGCTGGCGAAAGTTTCGCCCACATCGGAGGCCGGCTTCGCGCTGCAGCAGGACGCGCTGGCGCGCCTTGACCGCTACACGGCCGCGCGTGAAATCTACAACGCCGGCATCAAGGCCGGTCTGCAGGACTCAGCGGTCCTGCACGCGCAGGAGGTCCTGGTTGCCCACCTGCTGAACGACAGTTCGGCCGAAAACGAACAGTTGCAGTGGGCGGCCGGCAGCCCCGCAGGGTTCCTGGTGACGATCGCGCACGGCTATGCGCTTGCCGACTCCGGCGAAATGAGCCAGGCGGCGGCGGAGTGGAACAAGGGCGCCGCCACGGCCAGGACATCCGGCCTGCAGGACGTGGCCGCCGTCGTGCAGGCTGATGAGGCGCTGGCCTTCGCGCTGGCGGGCAATTGCAGCAATGTCGCTTCTCTCGGCCGCACTGCTGCGTCGCTCGACTCGGGTCCGGGAACGACGGCCCGCGTCGGCATTGCCTACGGTCTTTGCCACCAGGGGGACGCCGCGGGCATGGCATCCAGCCTGGCTAAATCCCGGCCGCAGGACACCATGGTCCAACAGATCTATGTACCGGAAATGCGCGGCGCTGCCATGCTTGCCGCGAACCCTGCTGGAGCCGTGAAGGCGCTTGAGCCGGCGGCCCGCTACGCGCTGGCTTCACAGTCGCAATACCTGACGGGGGCGGCCTACATCGCGGCAAAGAAGCCGCAACTCGCGCCTGGCGCTCTCGACAATGTGCTCGAACACCGCGGCGCTTTTGTTGCAGGCAGACTGCTCTGTTACCCCATGGCGCTGGCGCAGATGAGCCGCGCCTACGCCGCAACCGGCGACAAATTGAATGCAGGCAAGGCCGCGGCAAACTTCCATGAATACTGGAAGAAGCCGGACAACACGCTTTCGCTGAATCCGTGAAGTTGAGTTAGCGGCGGTAACGCACTTCGAGCATCGTGCAGTCGTCTGTCGCGGGTGCGCCGGCCGCATAGCGCAGCACATCCTCAAAGATTTCTTCCATGGTCTCGCAGCGGCCGGCCGCATCCTGCAGGCGCTGGTCGCCGTAGAAATCTCCGGCGGGATCTTCCGCCTCCGTGACGCCGTCGGTGACGAGCAGCAGGCTGTCGCCCGGCTCCAGGCTCAGCATGCCGGGATCGTAGTCTGCGTCAGGAATGAGGCCGACCGGAAGATTGCTGTTGGGCAGCGTCTGCGCCTTGCAATTGCGAACCAGCAGGGGCTGCACATGTCCGCAATTGATGTACTCAACCGTGCCGCGTCGGTTCAGGCGAAGCATGACCATGGTGGCGTACTTGCTGACGTTCTTTGCGCAGACAAAGCGGTTCGCCATCTGGGCAATGGCCGCCAGGCTCTGCCCTGCCGCGAGCTGGGAATAAATCATGCCCTGCAGCGTTGAAGCCAGCAGCGCGGCGGAAACGCCCTTGCCGGAAACGTCCGCGACGACGATCGAGAGACTGTCTTCGGTCGCGACGACGTCAAAAAAATCGCCACCGATTTCCTTGCAGGGAATACTGCGAGACGACAGCTGCGCGTAGGGCAATTGCGGAATCTGCACGCTCATCAAGCCCTGCTGGATGGCGGCTGCAATATTCAGTTCCTGGCGGTACAGTCGCGCAGCTTCTTCTTCGCGGGCCAGCTTGGCGTTCTCGACAAGCGCGGCTGCTTCCGTTGCGATGGTCTGCAGAAGGTCCGTGTCGACCTGGGTCAGCTTGCCCACTTTCAGGCGGTCGTCGAGATACAGCACGCCAAGAATCTCTGCCGTGTCGCCCTGCAGCTTCTTACGCCCACGCAGCGGAATACAGATGATGGTGCGAATACTCTGCGCAACGATGGACTCCGACCGCTGCTCGCTTTCCGCGGAGAGCGTGTCTGTGACGATGAACTCGGACTGGGCGCGCATGGCCTGCGCCATGGCAGACTTTGAGACAGCGGAATCGTCGGACAGGACTTCGCCCGAGGAGCTGCGACCGACAATCAGTTCAAGATTGCCGTCGTCGTTGCGAAGAAATACGTAGCCGCGCTCAACCGTCGTGAGCTGCAGCGTGGTCTCCACCAGCGCGGCAAGAATCTGTTCCACGGCGCCGCCATCATTCAGGCGTCTCGCCGCCTCAAGAAACCAGCGCAGCTTCGCGATCTCCGTGCTCTTGTCGCCGGTGAACTGGCCCAGCAGGTCCCGGATGGAGCTTGACGTGTCGCCGCGGTGATCGAACTCCAGCAGCGGGCCCGTCTGCGAGCCAAAGCGTATCTGGTCGCCTGCGTTGAGCTTGGCCCGGGAGATGCGCTGGCCGTTGACATACGTGCCATGGCGGCTGCCCGGGTCAACAAGGTAATAGCCGTCCGGCTCACGGACAATCTGCGCGTGCTCGCGCGAGACATAAGGGTGCGTCAGGATCAGGTCGCGGTCCTGCAACCGGCCAATGGTGTATGGGACATGCGTGAGGTCGCAGCGCCGTTCCACCGAGCCATCGGTGAGCAGCATCGCGATTTCTGTCGAAGCGGTGGCCATTATGGGCAGAACGAAACGGCTGGGCCGCCCCGTGCATCGTGATTATAGAAGATGCGCCGGCAGCGCCGGTGCGCGGGAAATGCGGGCCGTATATCCCGCCTCGCAAAGAACAGACCAGGGGCGGGCATGGAACCTGTCAACCTACAGGATGGGCAGCAGAACGGACGGGCCGAACGTGGATTCCGGCATCTGCAATTCCGGCATCGGCTTGGCCTCGAAAAGCTTGCGGCAGGGGATGGCCAGCCAGCGCGCCATGCGTGTCGCTTTCTGGCGGCGGGCGCTGTCGGTCGAGATTCCGGTCTTCGCATACATCTGCCGGTAGAGTTTCGAAACGAACAGGAAGGCCAGGCGGCCGCGCAGCGTCGGCACGCATTTTGAGCGCTTCCAGATTTCGCGCGGACTGTAGAAGCTGTCCCAGACGCCCTGCGTGCGCTCACCAATTTCCGCGGACGACATGGTTCCGTGCGGGCTGAACATCTTCGGCCGCACTTCTGCCGGGATCAGCCAGTGCCGCGTTATCGGAATGTCGCCGATGCGCTCACAGTTTTCGCCCTGGGCTTTTTCCCACCTGTCGAAATCCACCGTGCCCGGAAACGGAGTCAGCATGACGAACTGCGCGAATGTAAGGTCTGAGCGCTTCGCCAGGTCTGCCGTGGCGGCGAACGTATCTTCACGGTCCGTAGACAAGCCGAAGATGAAGGAGCCGAGGACGTGGACTCCGTGTTCTTTGAATGTCCGCAATCGCCTGACCAGGTTGTCGCCGGAGAGATTGAAGTCCTTGAACACAGCCTTCAGGCCTTCCTTGGTGGCAGACTCCACGCCGACAAGCGCACCCTTGATGTTTGCCTTCCGCATGGCGTCCAGAAACTCGGTGTCCTCGCCGGCTTCCATTGTGATTTGCGTGAAGAAGACCATGTCGTGAGGGAGCTGGGCCAGCTTTCTCATCAGCTCGAAGCGTTCCGCCCGTATGCCCTCTAATTCCTCGACGCGCGACGTATTGTTCTGCTGCTTGGCCAGGCGAAGGTCTTCCAGACTCACAGGATAAAAATTGTCATCGGCCAGCGCGATAAACCGGAAGCCTCTGCGCCGGAGATCAACGATTTCCTGGAGGATCGTGTCTGAAGTCCTGGGCCGCGGCTTTTGCCCATCTGTGCGCCATACCGAACAGAAAGAGCAATGCTTGGGACAGCCACGAACAGTCTGCACAGAAGCCCACATGTATTTCGACTTCGGCGCCAGATCCCACCGGGCGGCGACAAACTGATCGCCGGAAATCCGGCCCCCGTCATAAATCGTCCGGGCGCTTCCGGAAAGCAGGCCCGCGATAACTTCACCCCATATAACGTCGCCGTCGCCTTTGACTACGGCGTGGGCGCCTCCCATTTCCAGCGCTTCCTGCGGGTAGAGGGTGGCATGGATGCCGCCAAAGACGACGAACGCGCCGCGGTCCCGCGCCATGCGTCCCAGCGTCATGCCGCGCAGCGCGTTGCCGGTGTGAATGCCTATGCCGACAACGTCCCCTGCCTTGATCAGGTCTGGCTGCATCTGTTCGAGAGTTTCGTCCGTGATAACGGGGTCACCGTAGATGGCGGGTGTCGCGGCGGCCAGAACATATAACCAGCGGGGAGTAATGACGCCGATTCCAAACGAAGAATCGCTGGGGTTGATCAGGTGAACGCGCATTTTCTGGAGCTCGATTCTGGCGACACCATCTCCCGTGAACCGGGAACGTGTGCAATTCAGCGAAGGGCTGATGGTGAAGGTACGGGCCTGGCCACGAGTACGCAGTCGAGCGAAGCGGAGGGCTTCTTCCTTTACCAGTATAGAGCTTTCGTTTGGTTACGTCATTTTGCCGACATTACATGCCGGAAACAGGAGGTGAGCAGCGGTCGAGGCGTGCTTTTGCAGCGAAAGAAACATCGAGCCGCCAGTGTTTCGCGGTAGCGATGTCGTTGATTTTAAGAAGAACTGGCGGAGAGACAGGGATTCGAACCCTGGGTACCGGTAAGGGTACACACGCTTTCCAAGCGTGCGCCTTAAGCCACTCGGCCATCTCTCCCGGTGTTCCTTACGAGTGTAGCAAAGCGCGCTGCTACCATCGCCTTGGATGTTTCGCCCTTCGCTGAACCGCTTGCGCAGCTTGCTTCCGGGTGCGCGCTCCGCTGCGGAAGCCGCGCCCGCGCAGTATCAGGTCCCTCCCTTTACCGAGGATGTGGTGGAGGCGGTACGGCTCATCTCCACCCGGCTCGCGCTGAAGGCCGATGAGCGTTCGCGCCTGCTTTTCCAGGCAGAGAGCAACGATGCTTCCATGGTCGAGTATGAAGCTCTGAAGCCTCTGTTCGACGCCATGCCGAAACCGCGCAAGGTTCTGGAAGTCGGCCCAGGGCTGGGGCGCTCGCTGGTCGTTTTTTCAAAGCTCGGCGTCTGGACGCCGGATGCCGAGTTGCACGCCTACGACACGACCGGCTCCGCTACCAAGTACAAGCAGGAACATTATGATCGCCCGCCGCAATGGCCGGACGTGTCGTCATTCTGCGGCAACCTGCCGCTGCTCGCGACTGTCCTCGACTACAACGGCGTCAGAAACTACCGCGTCTTCGATGCAGCGACACAGCCGCTGTCTTCCCTGCCGGGGCCTTATGGCCTGATCTACGGCTTCTACAGCATTGGCTTTCATTGGTCGCTCGAACACTATCTGGATGATCTGGCGCCGCTGATGAATGAACACACGGTACTGGTCTGCACCCTGAACAAGCATTTCCGGCCGTTCCCTGCCCTAAAGAACTACGCGGCGCGCGTGCTCGAATCGCCGCGGATGAAGAAGGGGGCCCGGCCGCTGAGTTTTCTTGCCGTGAGCAAGGGCGCGCTTCCGGAAGTCGGCAGGCATGCGGACGAAGCGTTTACATAGTTACCGGGCGGCAGTCAGGCCAAGCCCGCGGATAATCTGTTCCACTTCCTCATCCACGGTGTTTTCGTGGCCATCGCTTGCCATGGATTCGACACGAAAGGCATCTTCGGGCGCTTCCAGGGTCTGGATCTGGGAGTCGAGAAGGCTCGGCTTCATGAACGAGTGCTCGCGATGCTGGATGTGCTCTTCCAGGACCTCGCGCGGCGGATCGAGGAAAACAAACTGAACATGCTTCGGGGGAATGGAAGATGTCAGGACTTCGCGATATTCCTGTTTGAGTGCCGAGCAGGCCAGCACGCCATTCATTCCGCTGGATTCCCAGTTTTCCAGCAGCCCGTTTAATTGCGCCAGCCACGGCGCACGGTCCGCGTCTGTCAGCGGGATGCCGGCCGCCATCTTGTCCTTGTTTTCCTGGGTGTGATAGTCGTCCGCATCCACGAAAACCCACTCCAGCCGCTGCGCCAGCCGCTGGCCCAGCGTCGTCTTGCCGGATGCAGTCACGCCCATCAGAACGACAATCATGCCGCCAGCGCCTTCCTTACGTCGCTCAAGACCTGCTGGACCGTCCAGTCATTGGTCGGATACCACGCCACCACTTTTCCATCTTTACCGATAACGCAGGTAGAGAGCGAATGTTGCAATGTATTGTTTTCGCCGGGGGTTACGCCGACGCCAAACCACTGCTCCAGCGGCGTCAGGTCTTTCTGGTTTGGAGCGGCAAATGTCCAGTGGGAGAAATCTTCCCTTGTGTAGCGCCCGGTGTAGGCTTCGCCGTAACTCTTGAGCACGTTCGGCGTGTCATATTCAGGATCGAAGCTGATGCTGAGCAGATGGGTTTTCGCGTACTCTGCCGGGTCAGCCGCCAGCGCGCGGTCCACCTGTGCGAAGTTTCGGCTCATCCGGGGACAGTAATCGCTGAGCGGGCAGCGGGTGTAGATAAACGTGACGAGAAGAACTTTGCCGCGAAAGTCGGCGATCCGTAGCTTCCTGTCGCTCTGGTCCAGCAATGCAAAATCCGGAACGGCATCGCCGGGAGCGGGCGCGTGGTATTCCGTTGTGGGCCTCGGATCGGGACGCGCCTGGCCCGTCACGACGACCTGCTCCAGGTAGGCTTCACCGGACTCCGGCACCGTGAGCGCAGCAAAGATGATGTCGCCGGCATGGACCTCAGTCAGCACCGCCGGGTCTTTCACCTTGTAGGCCATCGTCATCGCGCCCATGAATCCGGGAATGGCCTGGTGGGAAACCACCAGGCTCTGCTGCGCTGCATCCACATCCACAACCTTGCCGTGCAGCTTGTAGTGCCCGTCCTGAGTGGAAGGCTTCGGCGGCGCAGATTTTGGATGGCAGCCTGTCGCGGACACCAGCGCGCCGCACAAAACACCTAGCGAGAGCAGTCGGAGTCCGCGCATCACTGCTTCTCCGCGGGGAGCTGCGCGGTCAGCGCCGCGCTGCCCTTGCCCATGCGTCGAAGAAATGTCACAGCCTGCCAGCGCTGCGTTTCATTCAGGTCTTCCGCAAAGGACGGCATGCCGCCGGACTCGCCGTGCGTAACGATCCAGAACAGGTCGCCGTCCGAGTGGCGCTGGACGTCATGGGAGCTCAGCGTCGCAGGCTGGACCTTGAGACGCGGAAACTTCTTCACCGGCGTGCCGTCCGGGCCGTGGCATCCGGCACACTGGTCGCGATATACCGCCGCCCCCGCGAGGAGCGTGGCGTTGTTCCTGGGCAGCGGGTTGCGGACTTTGTGCGCATCCGCAGGTACATCATTCGCGGTCAACGCCAGCAGAACGCCGGCGGGCACAAACATCGCCGCGGCCAGCGCGACAACCTGGGAAACCTTAGTCGAGGAGGACGGCAACTCCTTAGTGAAAACGAATCCCGCCCACAGCGCAAGTCACGGTATAACCCAGAGAGACATGCCATTTGAAGCCGGGTCCCTGCACACCATGCTGGCGCCGCTCTGGCAGCGGGCTGCCGCCGGTGACGTTGTGTTGACTTCAAACACAAGCGCCGCGCGCTTTCTGCGCGAGCGGTATGCGGAGTCGTGCGGCAGTGCCGGGCTCTCGACCTGGCGAACCCCGGAAATCCTGCCGTGGAACACCTGGCTGCAGCAGTGCTGGCAGCAGCGCATAGCAACAGGCGCCGAGGAACGCGTGCTGCTGAGCGGGGCCCAGGAGCGGCTGGTCTGGGAAAGCATCTGCGGAACGGCGGACCGGATGTTTGCGCCACTCGCAGAATCCGCCTGGGGCCTTGTGTGGCGGTACGCGGGTGGTCAGTCGTCCCTGAACAGGACGGACGCGCCGAAGTTCTCCGATTGGGCGGAAGCTTTTGCCCGGACACGCCGGCGCAACGGATGGGTGACGGCGGCGGAGTTGCCGTACGCCATGGACTCGACGCCGGAGGTGATGACACACGGCTGTGTGCTCGCGGGCTTCGATGTGATCTCTCCCGCCCAGGAAAAGCTGCTGCGCGGGGTTCGGCACACAACTTTCTCGCCGGCGCACGCGCACGCCTCGCGGCCGCGCGCTGCATCCTTTGCCGATGCCGCCGCCTGCGCAACTGCGGCGGCCCGCTGGGCGCAACTGCGAACCGCGGGGCGGAGAAACGCGCAGGTCGCCATCGTCGCGCCGCATGTGGACGCAGTGCGCGGCGAGCTGTCGCGCGCGCTGGAACAAACCGTCGGCCCGCAGAACTTCGAGTTTTCGCTCGGCATCCCGCTGGCGTTCTATCCGCACGCGCGCGTCGCACTTCTGCTTCTCGAGTGGCTGCAGCGTCCGCTCCGCGTTGCAGAGCTCACCGAGGTGTTGCTCGCGCCGGGAATGTCACGCGAAGACGGCAACGCGGCAGCACGATACGACGCCAGGCTTCGCCGCGCGTTTTCTTCCCCGCTCCCGGAAATCTCGCTGCAGGAATTCACCGCGAAGCTCGCATCGGATACCCGCGGAGAAGACTGGCAGCGGCTCAGGCCGCTCGCCAGGCGGGCAGAGCGCGTACAGGCGATGATGGTAAAGGCCGCCCGGCGAATGAAGCCGTCCGAGCGTGCAAGATTGTTTCGCGCCGTGCTCGAAACGTGGGATTACGCTTTGCCAACGGACGCCGCGAGTGAAGAATTCCAGGGTGCGCAGAGTTGGCAGGACCTTTTGGAGGAATTCTCAAAGCTGGACATTGTGAGCGGCACCATGTCCCTCGGCGAGTCCGTATTCGTCCTTCACCGCATGGCCCGGGAAACCGTGTTTCAGCCCGCATCCCGGGAAGCTGCTGTGCAGATTGTCGGACCTCTCGAATCGGCGGGATCTTTGTTCGACGGCATCTTCTTCCTCGGCGCCTATGAAGGTTCCTGGCCGCAGTTTGGTTCGCCGCATCCGCTGCTGTCCGGCGCGCTGCAAAAGAAAACCGCGATGCCGCATGGCTCGGCCTCGATCGATTTGTCGGCCGGTGAAGCCGTTACGCAACGCCTGGTCCGCAGTGCGGCGGAAGTCATATTCACGTGGCCTCAGAGAATGGAAGGCGTAGAAGTCCGGCCATCGAGCCTGGTCGCCGATGCACGCCCGGTCGATCAGCAACTGCAGGACCTTCTCGCTGCCAGCGGAACGCATCCTGCCCCGGCGACTGTCGAGGACGACGACGAGCTGCCGGTCATCTGGAACAGCGACCGTGGGACGCTGGGTTTCAGCGCGCTCGACAACCAGGCGGCGTGCGGGTTCCGGGCGTTCGCGGCCCTGCGGCTTGAAGCGAAGGCACTCGACTGCCCGGACGAAGGGCCCGACCGCGGCGACCGCGGCACCATCGTTCACATAATCATGGAACGTGTGTGGAAGGGTTCAGACAAACCGCCCGGCACGCCCGGCCTGAAGAGCCATGCGGCCCTGCTGGCACGCCATCAGGATGGCACTCTGCGCGAATTTGTGGAGGAATGCGTGCGCGCAGCGCTCGCAGAACAAAGTGCTTCCGCGTGGCAACGGGCCTTCCACGAAATTGAATACCGCCGGCTGACAACGCTTGTCATGGAATGGCTCGCATTGGAACTTGCCCGCGAGCCATTCATCGTCCTTGATGCAGAAAAGAAAGCGCCGGCCGAGGTCGAGGGACTCAAGTTTGACCTTCGTGTCGACAGACTGGACGCGATTTGTAACCACGGTGATGCGACCAAACAACTTGTCCTTCTCGATTACAAGACCGGCGAAGCGAAAACCGAGGGCTGGCAGGTTCCACTCGAGCGTGCGCAGGTTCCGCTGTACGCAACGTTCGCCATCGGGCAGGAACGCGGCGAGGTGGAAGCGGTTGCATTTGCATGCATTGGGGAAAAGCTCCGGTTCCAGGGTCTGGTCTCGCGCAGCCGAATGTTGCCGGATATTTCCGCCGACAAATATCCCCTGAGCGCGGAGATTCGCGAGAACTGGCGGATCGATCTTGAACGGCTCGCTACGGAATTCCGCGACGGGGTATCGCCGGTGGCGCCGCTGCACGGCCGCGAAACCTGCCGCTTTTGTGACTTCCCGAGTCTTTGCCGCATCGCGGAGAAACGCGTGGCTGGCCTTGGCGATGAACCAGACGAGGAACCCGGTGATTGAGCTGGTTTCAGCCCGGGAGCCTGCGGACCAGGCGAAACGTAAACTTGGCCTCGACATCGGGCAGAGTTTCGTCGTGCGCGCACCCGCGGGTTCCGGCAAGACGGAACTGCTTGTGCGTCGCTTCCTGCGCCTGCTCGCTGTGGTGGACGAGCCGGAGCAGCTGCTTGCCATCACGTTCACCCGCAAAGCCGCGGCGGAGATGCGCAAGCGCGTGCTGGATGCCCTGGTTGGCGCTTCAAACCCCGCAACGAACCTTTCTGAGAAGGATGAAAAGTTGCGTGCCGATGCCCTTGCGGCGCTCAAACATGCGGAGACGCGCGGCTGGGAACTGCTGCGACAGACCAACCGGTTGCGCATTGAAACCCTTGACGCGCTGTCCCTGGCAATCGCCCACGGAGCGCCCCTGGTTTCCCGCCTGGCTCCGGACATCTCTCCGGTGGATGATGCGTCATCGCTCTTCCAGGCCGGCGCTTCGGCAACGTTGCGCATCCTTGGGGAAGACAGTGAAGACGCTTCCGCGCTGGCGGCAGTTCTTGAGGCGGGCGATGCCAAAGTGCCGGAGCTGCGGGCCAAGCTGGCGTCCATGCTAGAGCAGCGGGCCTTCTGGATGCCGTTGCTCGATGAGCTGGACAATCCGGAGGCGCTGCGTTTGCGTCTCGAAACATCGCTGGCGCGGAGCGTTTCCGCAGCGTGCGAGAGCGCCGCCGAAGCTCTCCGGGCGATCACGCCCGCCATGCGCACAGAGTTGCTTGCCTTGGGGCGCTTTGCGGCAGAATCGGCAACCGATGCCGGCATTTGTGCCTGCGCGTCGCTGAAAGCGTGGCCGGAAGCCGACGAGAAATCGCTCGCGCAGTGGCGCGCGCTGTGCGCCCTGCTGCTTACCGTTAGCGGCTCGCTTCGAAAGAGCTTGAGGCGCAACCATGGCTTCGAGGATGGCCCTGAAAGAAACCGTCTTCTCGCATTGCTGAATGAACTTCGTGAAATGGCTGGCGTTGAAGCAGCGCTGGGGATAATTCGCGAACTTCCAGAACCGAAATATGCCGGCCAGCAATGGCAGGCGCTGCTGGCCACGTTGCGCGTTCTGCGCAGGAGCGTGGAGCAACTTGGACACGTATTTACATCGACCGCCAGGATGGATTTCAGCGAAGCAACGATCGCAGCCCGCCGTGTTCTGCTCTCGACCTCAAGGCCGCTTCCGCCGCGCCACATTCTTGTGGATGAGTATCAGGACACTTCCGTGCCGCAGCACGAGCTGCTGAAACTCTTCATACGTGCCTGGGACCCTGCTGAAGGCAGCACTCTATTCGTCGTCGGAGATCCGATGCAGTCCATCTACGGTTTCCGCCGCGCGGAAGTACGCCTGTTCGACGTGGCGCGGGAGCCGTGGCAGGAGGGGCTGCATCCGGAACTCATCGAGCTGAGCGTGAACTTCCGCTCGCGAACAACCCTTGTCGAGCACGCGAATCGTCTCTTCCCGGAAATCTTCTCGGCCGCGAAGCAGAAGGAAGTCCCGTTCACTGCCGCGGAAGCGTGGCGCGAAGGCGGCGAAGCGGTCCCGATCGTATGGCACGCCGCCGTGCTCGAAGAAGACGGCCGTGATGATGAGCGCGAGGCGAAGAAGTTATGCGCGGAAATAGAACGAATCCAGAACGACGAGCCAAAAGCCACGATCGCGATCTTGCTGCGCGTTTCAACGCACGGCCAGGCCCTTCTGTCCCTGCTCCGCAGCCGCGGCATACCGTACCAGGCAATGGAACTCGAAAAGCTGAATGAGCGCCAGGAAGTGCTGGACATGCTTTCGCTGGCCGCGGCATTGCGGCATCCGGCGGACCGCATTGCGTGGCTGAGCGTTTTGCGGGCGCCATGGTGCGGCCTGACCAGGCGATCGCTCGAAACACTCTGCGGCTTCACCCTGTTGAAGTGGAAGCCCATGCCTTGCATGGTCGACCTGCTGGCCGAACGCGCCGGCACTCTTCCGCCCGGGGAGCAGCAACGCGCGCTGCGTGCGCACGGCATCCTTTCGCAGGCCACGGCGCAGAGCGGCCGCGAAGTCTTTTCGCGCTTGCTGGACAGGACCTGGCGAGCGCTCGGAGGCCCGGCAACACTCGATACGGAACAACTCATAAACGTAACCACATTTATGCAAATGCTGGAGCGCCGCGAAGCCGAAGACCTTCCGCTGGATGCCGAGTCCCTGCACGGTGCCGCAGAGACTCTTTTCGCGTCGCCGGACCCGCAGGCCGACGGCCGCCTGCAGGTGATGACCATCCACAAATCCAAGGGGCTCGAGTTCGACTATGTCTTCGTTCCACAAATGCACCGCCAGGCGGCCAAAGACACTTCGG
Organism: uncultured Acidobacteriaceae bacterium; assembly: GCA_963848685.1. Lineage (GTDB taxonomy): Bacteria > Acidobacteriota > Terriglobia > Terriglobales > Acidobacteriaceae > CAWKED01. Next base: position 641,409 of record CAWKED010000002.1, read on the forward strand.
CCCTGTTGAACTGGCTGTCGGCGGCCAACTTCACTTCTCCGCAGGAACTCCTGCTCGCACCGTGCCCGCCGGATGGCGAAAAAGACGATCCCCTTACGGCCTGGATCAAGGACCAGAGAGCAGGGCGGGCAGACGCGGAACTCCGCCGCCTGCTCTACGTCGCCGTCACGCGCGCGCGTGAGGCGGTGCATCTCTCCGGCGGAGCCTGCTTGAAAAAGTCAGGCGACATACAAGCGCCGGATAGTTCTTCGTTGTTGCGGCTTGCATGGGGATCTGTCGACGGCCTTTTCGCAGACGCGCTGGCCGCCCGGAATGCCGCAAACCGCGAGGCAAGCGCAGCCGCCGTGGCTTTTCCCCGCGGCAGCGCAAAGGCCAATGGCGATATTTCCATTGCTGCCGCCGCGGTAGTGCTGTTTCCCGGCGGAGCTCAAGAGAAAATTCGGCGATTGCCGCTCGAGATGCAAACCGTTCCTCCGGCAAGTATCCAGCCGCGTCCTGTGGCTGCACGCAGTTGGAATGTCGGCCCGCGGCATGAAGCCAGCCCGTTGACGCGCGCCGCAGGTACGATTGCCCACACACTGCTCGAACAATTGCCTGCCGCCCTGGCAGCCGGCCAGGAGAGTGTTTGGATTGCGAGCACTGAGCGACGCGCCGCCGCGCTATTGCGTCAGAAAGGCTTTGCTGCTGACGTTTCCGCCAGGGAGGCCCGCAAGGTCCAGGGATGGCTCCGGACCTCGGCCACCTCCGAGAATGGCCGATGGATCTTTGGCCCGCACAGCGACGCGGAGAGTGAGCTGTCGTTGACTGTCCGCGACTGGGATGGCACAACGCGTGGCGTCCGGCTTGACCGCACCTTCCTTGCGGGACAGAAGCCGCTCTCGACCGGCGAAGACGCGCGCTGGATTGTGGACTACAAGACTGCGTCCGGCGAAAAAGACCTGGACGCATTTCTCGATGAGCAGCGCTCGATCTACCAGGAAACCCTGCTCGGCTATCGCGAGGCGCTCAGCGGACTGCGGAATGATGGAAAGCCGGTCCGGCTGGCGCTCTACTTTCCTGCGGCGGACCGCATTCTCGAAATCACCGATGGCATTGCCTAGGTGTTTGCCGCAATCAGGCAGAAGCGTTGCGTCGCACCATCGGGTGACGCACATCCGCGCCGCGTATCCAGAAGATGACGTCTTCCGCAATATTCGTCGCGTGGTCCCCCACGCGTTCCAGATTGCGGCAGATAAGAATCGCGTTCAACGCCTGCGGCGTCTTCTCCGGCTCGTTGCGGACCATTCGCGTCAACGCTGTGTAGGCGTCCGCGTTGATCTGGTCCACTTCATCGTCGAGCGTCAGAACGCTGTCGGCCATGTCCGCATCTTCATCGATAAAGCTCTGCAGGGCGCGGCGCACCATGGCAGAAGCCAGCGAACCCATGTGCTGGATATCTACCGGCAGTTCGACCGCGGGATAGGCATTCATGTCGCGGCCATGTTCGACGATGTTTGTCGCCTGGTCGCCGACTCGCTCAAGATCGGCGTTGATCTTGATGACCGCGAGGATAAAGCGCAGGTCGATGGCCATCGGCTGTTCCATCGCCAGAAGGTCGATAGCCATCTGGTCAATTTCGCGCTCGGCCGCGTTGATCTGCACTTCTGTCCGCAGAACAACTTCCGCGGCCTGCTCATCGCGGCGGCAATAGGCCTCTACCGCGCGCTGGATGGCCTGCTCGCTCATGCCGGCCATCGTCAGCAACTTCTCTTTCAGCGACGACAGGTTCTGGTGGAACTTGATGCGGCTCATCCAAACCTGCCTGTGATGTAGTCTTCCGTCCTCTTGTCTGACGGGTTGGTGAATATCTTCGTCGTTGCGGCGAACTCGACAAGATTGCCGGTCAGGAAGAAGCCCGTATTCTCTGCAACGCGCGCCGCCTGCTGCATGTTGTGCGTAACGATGACGATGGTGTAATCGCTCTTGAGCTGGAAGATCAGGTCTTCAATCTTCGCGGTCGAAATAGGGTCGAGCGCGGAAGCAGGCTCGTCCATCAGCAGGACTTCAGGGTCAACCGCAAGCGCCCGCGCAATGCATAACCGCTGCTGCTGGCCGCCGGAGAGCGATGCGCCGGACTTCTTCTTCAGGTCGTCTTTCACTTCTTCCCACAGCGCGGACTGGCGAAGGCTTCGCTCGACTGTTTCATCCAGCGCCTTGCGGTTACGGAAGCCGTTCAGTCGCAGGCCGCTGGCAACGTTGTCGTAGATCGACATCGTGGGGAACGGGTTCGGTTTCTGAAATACCATGCCGACGCGGCGGCGGATCGCGACCGGTGATGCCTCGTTGTAGATGTCGAGGTCGCCGATGCGGACGCTGCCTTCGACGCGGGCGGCAGGGTTGGTCTCGTGCATGCGATTCAGGCAGCGCACGAAGGTGGACTTGCCGCAGCCCGAGGGCCCGATGAGCGCCGTCGCGCTATTCGGCGGGATGTCGATCGAGACATCATGCAGCGTATGCGTGGTTCCGTACCAAGCGTTCAGGTCCTGGACTTTTATACCGACACCCACTCAGCTTGCTCCCTTCAGTGTGTTCCGGGCCACGACGTAACGCACCGCCGAGACGCTGACCATGATCAGCACGATCAGCACCAGCGAACCCGCCCACGCCAGGCGGTGCCAGTCGTCGTACGGCGAAATGGCGTACTGATAGATTTGCAGCGGCAGCGCGGCAGTGGGCTGCGACGGATTCAGGTTCCAGAACTGGTTGCCGAACGCGGTGAACAGCAGAGGCGCGGTTTCGCCCGCGACGCGCGCAAAAGCGAGCATGCATCCCGTGATCACGCCGGGCAGCGCCGTGCGCAGCGAAATTGACAGAATGGAACGCCACGTCGATAACCCCAGCCCAAGCGCGGCTTCGCGCAGCATGTTCGGCACCATCAGCAGCATTTCTTCCGTCGTGCGCGTGATCGTGGGAACCATCATGAAGCCAAGCGCAATTCCGCCGGCCCATGCGGAGAAGTGTTTCTGCCGCAGCACCACCAGCGAATACGCGGCGATGCCCATGACGATGGACGGCACGCCGTTCAGGACATCTGCCGTGAACCGCACCGCGTTGCCAAGCAGCGTGCCGCTTGAGAACTCTGCCAGGTAGACGCCGGCCGCGATGCCGATCGGGATGCCGATCGCGCTGCCAATGGCGAGAATCAGGCCGGAGCCGATGATGGCGTTCGCCATGCCGCCGCCGGTCTCTCCGATGGGGCGCGGGATGCGGGTAAAGAAGGCAACGTTGAGCGAGCTCGCGCCCTTGTAGAGCAGGTAGCCGAAAACCGCGACGAGCGGCAGGATGACGAGGATCGTCGCGAGGATGGAGAGGCCGGTGAAGAGGTGGTTCTTCACGGCCCGGGTCTGCAGGCCCCTTCGCGGGCGGCGGACAACAGCGGCTGTGCTCATGCTGCAATCCTTGCCGGCGCGCCGCGCGTCACGGCCCAGACAAGCAGGCGGGCGCAGGCGTTGACCACAATCGTGACCAGGAACAGCGCGAGGCCGATTTCGATCAGCGCGCTCAGGTAGGTGTCGTCGCTGGCCTCGGAGAATTCGTTGGCGAGCACGCTCGCCATGGTGTATCCCGGCGCAAGCAGGCTCTTTGATATTTCCGGGCGATTGCCGATGACCATCGTGACGGCCATGGTCTCGCCGAGTGCGCGGCCAAGGCCAAGAATGATGCTGCCGACGATGCCGATGCGCGCGTTGCGCAAGACGCCCATGCGAATCATTTCCCAGCGCGTCGCGCCGAGCGCCAGCACCGCTTCACGCTGCGAATGCGGGACGGCGATCATCACTTCGCGCGTCAGCGAGGAGATGACCGGAAGGACCATGATGGCGAGAATGACTCCCGCGGCGAGCATGGAGACGCCAAACACCGGGCCGCTGAACAGCCCGGTCCAGCCGAGCGTCTTCTCGAGCAGCGGATCCACATCATCGCGCAGCAGCGGGACCAGAACAAAGATCGCCCAGAGGCCATAGACAACGCTCGGGATGGCGGCGAGCAGTTCTGTCAGGAATGACAGCGGAGCGCGCATCCACTTCGGGCACATCTCGGTCAGGAACACGGCAACGCCCATCGCGAGCGGAACGGCGATGACGAGCGCGAGAATGGAGCTGACCAGGGTTCCGTAGATGAAGGGCCACGCGCCGAAGCTGCCATTGACAGGGTCCCAGTCGGAGCGGAAGAAGAACCTGACGCCGAACAGCTTGATCGTCGGCATGGAGCGCACGACGAGCTCGTAGAAGATGAACGCGACGATGGCGAAGATGCTGCAGGCACACAGCAGCATCAGGTACTTGAAAACCTTGTCGCTTGTCTTTGAAGTACCGCGTCCGAGCAGAAAGGTGCGGACGGGTGAAACTCCGGCTCCGGAAGCGGCAACGAACGCTTCCCCGCCGACCGAAGGCGGCCCGATGACGACCTGCGGGTCTTCCGGGCGATGCGGGTCGGCTTGCTGCTGCGGCTTGTCTGTCTCTTCGAGGCGGGGCACGCTGGCGAAACCTTATCCTGAGATTATGAACGCTGGATAAACAAAGGGCGGGACTGCGAGCGGAGAAAGGAGGGCCGAAGCCCCCCTTTGGCCGGTGAGTGCGGAAGTTACTTGATGTAGTGCAGCGCGCCTTCAACTTTGACGGCTACGTTCTTCGGGAGCGGCGCGTAATCCAGCTCGCCGACCTCGCTTTCGCCCTTGTTCAGCATCCAGTGCAGGAAGTCCACGAGCACTTTGCCCTTGGCCGGGTCCTTGCTTTGGAGCGGAATCAGCAGCCAGGTAAAGCTCGATATGGGGTAGCTGTCCTTGCCGGGGGCGTTGGTGATGGAGACGCGGAAGTCGTTCGGGATGGTCTTGGCGGCGTTGGCGGCTGCGGCCGTGACGCCCGCGACCGAAGCCTTGACCCACTGGCCGGAAGCATTCTTGACCAGGCCGAACTGGATCTTGTTCTGGGCGGCGTAAATCAGTTCAACGTAACCAATTGCGCCGGGGGTCTGACGGACCTGGCCGGAAACACCTTCATTGCCTTTGCCGCCGACCGACGATGGCGCCGGCCACTTGACCGCGGTTCCGGCTCCCGGGCCGCTCTTCCAGCTCGGAGATACCTTGCTCAGGTAATCGGTGAAGATAAAGGTCGTTCCGGAGCCGTCCGCGCGATGCACGACCGTGATCATCTGGTCGGGCAGCTTGACGCCCGCGTTGTCCCTGGCGATGCGCGGGTCGCTCCACTTGGTGATTTTGCCTTCAAAGATATCGGCCAGGACGTCGGGGGCAAATTTGAGGTCGGCAGTCACTCCGGGCAGGTTGTAGATAGGAACCACAGCGCCAAGAACGGTCGGAATATGGTAGACCTTCACGCTGGAATCGTTCATCTGCTGGTCGCTCATCGGGCCGTCTGTCGCGCCGAAATCTACCGTTCCAGCCATGACCTGGCGAATGCCGCCGCCCGAACCGATGGGCTGGTAGTTGATATGCACGCCCGGGTGCGAGGACGAATACTCGCTGAACCACTTCTGATAAATCGGGGCCGGGAATGTCGCGCCCGCACCATTCAGGTCCTGCGCGATACCCGGCGATGCCATCGCCAACAGCGCACTGGCCACAATTAGCTTTCTCACACGTCCTCCAAGGGAACTTAACGATTGAACAAAGTGCCTTGGTCAGTTTCGCCGGGAGATGTTGCGATTGGGTTACAGAACGGTGAACGGACGGGCAAATGGTCGGCGCACCCACCCCCCACCCCCCTTTTTCGCCTAAGAATTACTTTCTAAAGGGGTTAGCGGCAAAGATTACATTCTAAAGGACTTAGCGTGGAACGGGTCGCTTGAGACCTGTGACTACTCTTAGTCTAGCAACTGCACACCGGAAAGATGACATCCGGAAAGCCGCGTCTTTATTGGTGAATCGCATTGCAGGGGATTGACAGCGTTGCGTTGCCTGGAAGTGAGGAGCAAGGGCAGGTCCCTCCACTCCGCTTTGCCCCGGTCGGGTTGACAGAGGTTAGCGGGGACGGCGCTACAGCGCTGAGACGAACGTGGCTGCCGGCTCCGGGAGCTCGCTATCGCTCAGCGTGTCGGCTGCGGGGAGGGTCAGGATGAACGTGGCGCCGTGGTTGAGGGTGCTTTCCGCGCGGATGCTCCCGCCGTGGGCGAGCACGATATGCTTCGCGATTGCCAGGCCGAGCCCTGTGCCGCCTGTTTCTATGGAACGCGCCTTGTCTACCCGGTAAAAGCGCTCGAAGATACGGGCGAGGTGTTCCGCGCGGATGCCCGGGCCGAAGTCCTGGACGAAGAGTTCGACTGCGTCGCCCTTTTCGACTGCGCCCAGCAGGATACGTCCGCCATCGCCGGCGTATTTCGCGGCGTTCTCGATGAGGTTCGACAGGACCTGGTGCATGGCGTCGCGGTCTGCCAGCACGGGGCGGTCGCTGGTAAACGCAATGTCGAGCAGCATGCCGTGGTCGTCCACCAGGCCGCTGAGCGAATCCATGGCGTCGTTCAGAAGCAGTGCCGCAGGCACTTCTTCCAGTTGCAGCTTGTGTTCCCCGCTCTCGACGCGGGCGAGCGCCAGCAGGTCTTCGGTCAGGCGGCTCATCCGATAGGCGTTCTTCAGGATGATGGAGAGGAAGTCGCGCTGTTCGTCATCGAGCTTTTCATCCTGCAGCAGGGTTTCAACATAGCCGCGAATGGACGTCAGGGGCGTCCGCAGTTCGTGGGAGACATTGGCCAGGAAGTCCCGGCGCGTAGTTTCCATGCGCTCCTTGTCGGTGATGTCGTGGAGCACGGCGACCGCGCCGCCCGGCATGGGCGCGGTCGAGACATCGAAGACGCGCCCGGCGACGATGCTGCGCGCCAGGCCGCGCTGTGCCGTGGTATCGCGCAGTGCGGTCTCCACCAGCGCCAGCACGTCGGGATCGCGAAGGCTCTGCACGAGCGCGGCGTCCAGGACGACGCGCTGGCCGGTGAGCTTCTCGACGCGCGGGTTCGCCCAGATGACGCGACCTGTTTCGTCCACCGCGATGACGCCTTCCTGCAGTGAATTGAGGAGCGCGGCCAGCCGGACGCGATTGGCTTCCATGTCCCGGAAGCGTGCTTCGAGCGCCTGCGCCGTGTCATTCCAGCGTTCGATGGAGACATCTTCGACGATGTCGGTGCGGATGGGCAGGCGCGACTCGAGCCGGTGTGCGGCCAGGTCCCGCGCGAAGCCCAGAAAGAGCCGCCTGCGCTGTTCGCGGCGGCGAAGCTCCCAGAGAGCAACGGCGCCGGAAGCAAGGATGGCGATGGCCGCAAGCGTGAAGCTGGAAGCAGGCGAGAGCCGGCCGAGAACGATGGCGGCGATCGAGGCCAGCGCCGCGGGCAGCAGCAGCGCGATCCAGACTCGCCAGAAGTTTTGCCTGCGCACGGTCAGAAGGCTATCGCAGCGGGCGAAGGAATGCTATGCGGTTACCGGTTCCGCGGCCTGGACTTTCGGCACTTCGAAGCGATAGCCGGCGCCACGGACGGTCCGGAGGAAGCGGGGATTTTCCGGGTCTTCCTCGATTTTTTCGCGGATGCGGCGGACATAGACGTCGACGCTGCGCGGGGTGACGAAGCGCGAATCTCCCCACACGGCGTCCAGCAGATGGTCCCGGGTGAAGACCCGGCTGGGGTGGCGGGCGAGGTAATCGAGCAGGCGGAATTCGGTCGCGGTAGTGGCTGTCAGCTCGCCGCGGACGCGGAGCTGCATGGCGTCGGCGTCGATCTCGACATCGCCGAACTGGACGAGCGCGGGCCCGGTGGGCCGCTCGAAGCGGCGCAGCACGGCGCGGATGCGGGCGACGAGTTCGCGTGTGGCAAAGGGCTTGGTGATGTAGTCGTCGGCGCCGAGTTCAAGGCCGAGCACGCGGTCATTCTCCGCCGTGCGGGCGGTGACGAAAATAATCGGCACGGAGGCGAGCGAGCTGTGCTGGCGCAGGCGGCGGCAGAGTTCCAGGCCGTCCCCGCCCGGCACCATGATGTCGAGCAGGAACAGCGCGGGCGCGGTGCGCTCCGCCTCCGGAAGGACGTTCTGCGCGGAGCGGAACAGGCGCACGGCGAAGCCGGAGGCTTCAAGATGGTGCTGGATGAGCCGGGAAATATCGGCGTCATCTTCAAGGACGAAAATCGTCTGACTCAAGCAGTTCTCCGGGTGCAGATTACGGCATCCGCGGGGGGCAATTGCAAATATGGCGTGAATTTCGGTCCGGGGAACACGGACTTGCAGGTTGGAAGTTCACGGGGGATTGATTCGTGGCCGGGCCGGGAAGCACGGGCAGGTCCCCTCCACGCCGATCGGGATGACAGTTTTGTTGTTTCGCTTCGCTCCGGTCGGGATGACAGTTTTGTTTGGGGATTGAGAGGGCAAAGCAGGTCCCTCCACTTCGCTTCGCTCCGGTCGGGATGACAGTTTTGTTTGGGGATTGAGAGGGCAAAGCAGGTCCCTCCACTTCGCTTCGCTCCGGTCGGGATGACGGTTTTGTTTGTCGCTTCGCTCCGGTCGGGATGACAGTTTTGTTTGTGTCTGCTCGTCGCTCCGGTCGGGATGACAGTTTTGTTGGGGATTGAGAGAGGCAAAGCAGGTCCCTCCACTTCGCTTCGCTCCGGTCGGGATGACAGTTTTGTTTGTCGCTTCGCTCCGGTCGGGATGACAGTTTTGTTGTGTCGCTTCGCTCCGGTCGGGGTGACAGTTTGGGTCCGCGCCGTGCTTAGAACTTGTGGAACATGAAGAAGGCGGCGCAGACCAGGAAGCCGAAGGAGACGAAGTGGTTCCAATGCAGCTTGTCGTGGAAGTAAAGGACGCTGAAGACCCCGAAGACGGAGAGCGTGATGACTTCCTGGATGACTTTGAGCTGATCTACGGAAAACTGCCGGGAGCCGATGCGGTTGGCCGGTACCTGGAGGCAGTATTCAAAGAGCGCGATGCTCCAACTGATGAGAATGACCTTCCATAGTGCGACGTTCTTGAATTTCAAGTGGCCGTACCATGCGATGGTCATGAAGATGTTCGAACCGATGAGCAACAAGATAGTCCACATGACTCCCGGTTCAGATGCGTTCGGCCACCGTTTTGCTTGCCGGAAGCGGTGGGGCGGCGGCGCGTTCCCGCCATATATTTGGATGACGCAAAATGGCCTGTCCGGGCCAAATTTGCCTGCAATGAAACGGATATACTTCGTTTCGGGAGCATGACCGGGGTGGAACCAGGCGGGGGAATGACAGAAGGTTCGGCGGCCATGCATACCGTGCTTTGCGTGGACGACGAGCTGGTCGGACTGTCGGTCCGGCGACTCCTGCTGGAGCGCCAAGGTTACAAAGTGTTGACCGCGCAGGGCGGCCTGGAGGCCATTGCGGTGTTTCAGCAACACGCGGTGGACCTGGTCATTCTGGATTACTCGATGCCCGGAATGAACGGCGGCGATGTGGCGCTGGAGCTCCGCCGGCACAAGCCGGAGATTCCGATCGTTCTGCTCTCCGCCTATGTCAACCCGCCGGATGAAGTCGTGTCGAGAGTGGACCATTACCTGGTGAAGGGCGACGGGCCGCCGGTCCTGCTGGAGAAGATTGCCGGCCTCCTGCATGGCAGGACCGGGGGCCGGACAGCATGAACCTGCAACGTTTCCGCACGCTTATGCGGCGCGCGGTCATGCTCCCCGTGCTGGGCCTGCTTGTCCTGAGCGGCATCTTCATCCTGCAAATCTACCGGCTCCAGGACGCCATGACGAAGGTCGATGCGGACGATCGCGCGATGACAACGGTCTCCCGTTTTCTGCGCCACGCCGTGGACGCGGAAACCGGGTTGCGCGGCTTCGAGGTCACCGGCGACAAGCTGTTCCTGCAGCCCTATCGCGAGGCATTGCCGCAGACTGCGGATGAACTCCGGGAGCTCCAGCGCGAGCTCGCAGCGGACACCCAGCAGACAGCGAACGTGCGGGCGTTGCAACAGTCGTTTGCGGCGTGGTCGAGCTTCAGCCAGCAGGTGGTGCAGATGCAGGCGGCCGGCAGCGATGTGCAGACCGTGGCGCTGAATCTTGAAGGCAAGAGGCTGATGGACGACGTTCGGGCCAAGGTCAGCAACATCGTGGACCGCGAAACTGTCATACGCGATTCCGGCTCGATGACGGCCCGACGCGGCACACGCGACATCCTGATCGTGACCATCCTGGTCGGGCTGCTGTTCGGACTGCTGCTGGGCCTCTACACGCGCAACGAGCTCGTGCTTGTTTCTACAGCCTATGAGGAATCGCTGCGGGAAAGCGAGCGCCGCGCGGCCGAGCTGGCCGAAAGCGAGCAGTGGCTTCGCACCACGCTGAAGTCGATCGGTGACGCGGTCATCAGCTGCGACGCTTCAGGGAATGTGGAGTTCATGAACCCGGTCGCGGAGACGCTTTGCGGCTGGACGAGCGTCGAGGCCAGGGGGGAGCCGTTACAGCGCGTGTTCAACATCGTGAATGAGCAGACGCGAAAGCTGGTGGAGAACCCGGTGGACAAAGTTTGCCGGCTGAATTCCGTGGTTGGGCTGGCGAACCATACGGTGCTGATTTCGCGGGACGGTTCCGAGTACAGCATCGATGACAGCGGCGCACCCATCCGTGACCCCGAGGGAAAGATTGCGGGAGTGGTGCTCGTGTTCCGCGACATTACGGAGCAGAAGCGGGTCGAGCAGGCGGTCATCGCCACCGAGAAGCTTGCCGTTGCCGGGCGGCTCGCCGCTTCCATTGCGCACGAGATCCACAACCCGCTGGATTCTGTCGCGAACCTGCTTTACCTGATGGAGCAGGACGGCGGGGCCAGCAACAGCTACCTGGCCATCGCGCGCGAAGAACTGACCCGCGTAACGCAGATCAGCCGCGCGATGCTGAGCGTGTATCGCGAAAGCCGGACGCCGGTGCCGGCCGACATTCCGGACCTGATGGATTCCGTTCTGACGCTGCTGGACCGGAAGCTGCAGGACAACATGATGGACGTAGACCTGCACCAGGAACCCGTCCAGGTCGAGTGCTTCCCCTCCGAGCTGCGGCAGGTGTTCATCAACTTGCTCAGCAACGCCGCGGAGGCGAGCAGCACGGGGTCCACGATACGGATTCGCATTGCAGCAATTCCGCCGAACACGTTGACGACGCTGCCCCAGGGCGGGGCGCGTGTCGACATCTCCGACCAGGGCTCCGGCATACCTCAGGCGGTGCGGGAGAAGTTGTTTACGCCGTTCTTTACGACCAAGGGCGAGCAAGGTACCGGCCTGGGACTCTGGTTGAGCCGCTCCATGGTGGAGAAGCACGGCGGCACGATCCTGGTGAGTTCAAGTACAGACGCCGCGAACCACGGCACCACATTTACCGTGCTGCTGCCGTCGCGCGTGCTGGTTCCCTCTTCGGCAGTTGCTTAGCTTCAGCAGCCGTTGCTGCCGGCCATGCGGTTGACTATCGCGGTGGTGGAAAAGCCTTCCACGGTGGGCACAATCTCAACCCGGCCGCCGTGCTGCCTGACGGCCTCCGCACCTACGACCGTTTCTTCCGAATAGTCTCCGCCTTTAACGAGGACGTCCGGCTTGACCGCTTCGATGAGTGCAAGCGGCGTATCGTCATCGAACATCACGACGGCGTCGGTTGCGGCCAGCGCCGCGAGGACGCGCGCGCGGTCCGTGTCCTTTACAAGCGGACGGTTCGGCCCCTTGAGGCGCTGCACGGAAGCATCCGTATTGATGGCGATGATCAGCTTGTCGCCGAAGGCGCGGCATTGTTCGAGCAGGGTGACGTGGCCGACGTGCAGCAGGTCAAAGCAGCCGTTGGTGAAGACGAGCTTCTGGCCGGAGGCGCGCCATTCCTGCGCACGCACCAGGAGGCGGTCGCGGGACAGGATTTTGTCTTCCGCGCCGACGGCGGACGACGGCGTAAGTTCCGCGATCAGTTCCTTGAGTTCAATCGGCGCGGTACCAACTTTGCCGACAACGATTCCCGCCGCGATGTTGGCGAGATGGACGGCGGTTTCGATGTCAAGGCCGCCGGCCAGCGAGGCGGCGAGCGTGGCGATGACCGTGTCGCCGGCGCCGGAGACGTCGAACACCTCTCTGGCGCGCGCAGCGGAATGGAAGCGCGAGTCGGGCCGCAGGACCGTGATACCCCGCTCGCTCATCGTGACGGTGAGGTAGTCCAAGCCGCAGCGTTTAACCAGTGCCTGAGCGGCAACGAGCAATTCTTCAGGCTGCGAGGCGGAGACCCCGGTCGCCTGCGACAGCTCATGCAGGTTCGGGCAAATAGTTGTTGCTCCGGCATATTTGGTGAAGTCGCGGTCCTTGGGATCGACGAGCACGGGGATGCCGCGGCGGCGGGCATCGCCAATGACCTGCGCGCAGAGTTCCCGCGTCAGCGCGCCCTTTGCGTAGTCGGACAGGACGATGGCGTCGGCGCGTTCCATGGCCTGGTGCGCCGAATCGAGCAGCTTGCCGCAGTCGGGCGCGGTGTGGCCGCCGGTTTCCTCAACGTCCAGGCGGAGGACCTGCTGCTGGCGCGCAACGACGCGCGTCTTGGAAATGGTCGGCCTGTCGCAGAAAACCATCGAGCCCGCATCAATGCGGTGGTGATGCAGAAGCGCGGCGAGTTCGGCCTGCTCGGGATCGTGTCCCCAGAAGCCGCACAGCGTGACTTCCGCGCCGAGGCCGGTGAGATTTGCCGCAACGTTGGCCGCGCCTCCCGGCACCGACGTCCGCCGGGTCGAGCGCAGGACGGGCACGGGCGCCTCCGGCGAGATGCGGTCTACATCGCCCCAGATGTAGCGGTCCAGCATGACGTCGCCGATGACGGCGACGCGCCGCGAGGTCAGCGGGCCGTCGAGTAGCTCGAGAATGCGATGCAGGTCGGTCATGCGCGCGGGGCAGCCAGCGATTTCTCAACCGCGGCCAGAACCTCTTCCACAGTAATGGAAAGAATGCACTTCTTGTGCTGCTCGATGCAGGTTTCCAGGCCACAGCCCCAGCAGTCGGTGCGGTGATAGACGACGCGGTGCTGCATGCCAAACGGAAACCAGTGTGCCGGGCGATTGCGCGCGGCGAAGACGGCGACGCACCGGCGTTCCGACACTTGCGGCAAGGTGCATGGGGCCGGAGTCGAGCGCGAGCAGGAGCTGTGCGTGGGCGAGGACGGCGGCAGTCTCGCGTGGAGAAAACTGGCCGCATAGATTCAACGCGCGTTCCCCCCAGGCAGTGGCGGCAGCGGCGCTTTCTGCCGCTTCTGAAGCCGCCCCGCAGAGGACAAGGCGATGCTCCGGCAGTCGGCGTGCAAGGGTTGTCAGGAGCTTCTGCCAGTTGTCCCAACCCCAATCCTTTGCCTGAACTTTTGTCCCTATCGCGGCGGCAAGAATGGGCTTAGCGGCCGTTTCAGCGATTTGCCTTGCCTTGGCTTTCTCGGCTTCGGTGAGCTGCAGGTCCCAGCTCGCGTCATCCTGCGGGCGGGCGTCTCCGAGAGGCGCGAGGCAGCGGGCCAGCCGCCAGGCCTCCGGCTCAACCAGCTTTTCTACCGGCAGACCAATGTCAGGAGGCAGGCCGCCGATGGGCGGTTCCGGGCGGACATAGCCGGGAACTTCGTCGAGCCAGCGGCACTTCTGCAGGTCCTCGGTATCGGGCACGCCGAGGATGCTGCGGATTCCGCAGAGCCGGAAGAACATTTTGTCGCGGCGGGCGGCTTTGAGACCGCGCGGGGGCGCCATGTAGATCAGGATTTCCGGCCTGTACCGCCGGATTTCCCGCCAGAGGTTGATGATGCCACGAAGACTGCGCAGCCCGACGGGATACCGCATGTAGCCATGCACGAGGCCGGAGCCTTCAAGAATGGCGGCCGACAGCGGCGCTTTTTCATGCACGGGAAAATTGGTGAGCAGGCGGCGGTCTGCGTCCGGATACGTGCGTGCGACTAAATGGAAGCACGGCAGCGCGACGACAGTGTCTCCGAGCGAGCCGATGCGGTAGATAAGGATGCGGCGGGGCAAGCCGTTAGTGTAGCGGAGCGGGTGGTAGGCTCCTCAGGTGGAAGCCGCGAAGCAACGTTTCTACAGGCCGGAGCTGGACGCTTTGCGTTCGTTCGCGTTTCTGTCGGTGTTCTGCTTTCACCTGAAAGACAACTTCGCCTGGAACATGGCCGCGCATCCATGGCTGGGAGCGCTGCAATACGCCGGTGCGTTCGGCGTGCCGCTGTTCTTCGTCCTGAGCGCGTACCTGATCGTGGAACTGCTGCAGCGCGAGCGCGCCGCGACGGGTTCCATCCATGTGCCGCAGTTTTATGTTCGGCGAATCCTGCGCATCTGGCCGGTGTACTTTGCCCTGCTCGCGGTTTTTGGAGTGCTGGCGGTCAGGACGCACAACGCCGCGCTGCACAGTCCGCTGACGTGGCTGATGTATGTGCTGTTTGCCGGCAACTGGTACGTGTATCTGTTTGGATTCCCTGCGCCGCCTATCAATCCGTTCTGGAGCGTCTCCATCGAGGAGCAGTTTTACCTGGTCGCTCCGTGGGTTGTGCGCAAGGCTTCGCGGCGAGCGCTGGCGCTGGGCAGCGTTGCGTTGATTGCGATTGCTTATCCGGTTGCGGCGTATCTTTTTCTGCGCCACCGGCCGGGGCTGGTTGCGAGCGGAATTTCTTCCGCGTGGATGAACAGTTTTTTCCAGTTCCAGTTTCTCGCGGCGGGCGCGTTGCTGGCGCTCGCGCTGCGGCATCGGGTTCCGCGCATCGGATGGCCGGTGCGCGTGGCGATGTTGATGGGCGGCATTGCCTGCTGGGCGGTGTGTGTGCGCGTATTCGGCGTACGAAACGATACGTTCTGCGGCCCCGGGGTGGCGGCGTATGTCGCGGGATGGCTTCTGGTCCTGCTGGGGGCGGTGCTGCTGTTGACCTCCGTGCTGGGTGTTCGCGCGGAACGAGTTCCGCGATGGCTGGTGTATCTTGGGCGGATTTCCTACGGGATGTATCTGTTCCATGTGGCGGTGATTGATTTCGTTGCGGGCCACCGTATGGACGGCTGCAGCGCTCGCTCGGCGGCTGGGCCGCCCTGGCGACGACGCTGATTTCTCTCGCGCTGGTGATTGCTGTTTCGGCGGCCAGTTACGCGTGGCTGGAGACGCCGTTCCTTCATCTGAAGAAGCGGTTTACGTTCGTGGCTTCGCGGCCTGAGGGTTGAGAGGCAATTGCTGGCTTTGGATAGGTCGAGCCGCAGGCCTGCGGATGCAACAGAAAGAGCTGGGCCAGGGACACCGTGAACGTGTGTAGTCCCTGGCCGCGATTCACATTTCTGGTTCCGAGATTGCTGCCCTGCTCCGACTGCGTCTACTTCAGCTCCGGCTGGAAGCCTGCGGCCATGGCAAGCAGCGCGTCGGGCACAGTGCGGGTTTGCGCGATGGCGTCCTTGAGCGGGAATGGAGGTAATTTCTGTTCCGCGCAGGACGACGAGCTGGCCGAACGCGCCTTCATGCACTAGGTCGATGGCTTTCGAACCGTAGCGGGTGGCGAGAACACGGTCGAAGGCGGTCGGGGTTCCGCCGCGCTGCGTGTGGCCGAGGTTGACCGAGCGCGTCTCAAAGCCGGTGCGCTTCTCAATTTCGTCGGAAAGGAACTGGCCGATTCCCGACAGACGCGCGTGTCCAAACTCATCCACCTTGGAGCCGTGCGTGGCCTGGGCGTCGCTGGCCGGAAGCTTGGCGCCTTCTGCGACGACGACGATGGAGAAACCTTTACCGCGCGCGTGGCGAGCCTTGAGCCTGGCGCAGACGTCTTCAATATCGATCGGCTTTTCCGGTACGAGAATGACGTCCGCGCCACCGGCGACGCCGGACCACAGCGCGATCCAGCCGGCATCGCGGCCCATGACCTCGCAGACGATGACGCGGTTGTGCGCTTCCGCGGTGGAGTGTAGGCGATCGACGGCTTCCGTCGCAATCATGACGGCGGTGTCAAAGCCGAAGCACTGGTCGGTGCCCGAGAGATCGTTATCAATCGTCTTGGGCACGCCGACAATCTTGACGCCTTTTTCGATGAGCGCGTTGGCGACGCCCTGGGTGTCGTCTCCGCCGATGGTGATAAGCGCGTCGAGGCCGTTCGCCTTGATGGTGTTCAGGCAGGCTTCGATGCCGCCTTCCTTCTTGCGCGGATTGGTGCGGGAGGTGCGCAGGATGGTGCCGCCGAGATGCAGGATTCCCGAGACGGTCTGTTCGTTCAGCGGCATGGTGTTGTTCTCGACCACGCCGCGCCAGCCTTCAATAAAGCCGATGAAGGTGTCGCCGTAGTGGAAGATGCCCTTGCGCACAGCGGCGCGGATGACCGCGTTGAGGCCGGGGCAGTCTCCGCCGCCCGTCAGGATGCCGATTTTCATGGGTGTTGTGTTCTTCTCTTTCGATTGAATTGCCCGAGGATTCAGGGCGTTCCAATGGCGATGATACCGCTTTTGAGGACCAAAGGATTGTCAGAGATACGCTAGGTCTGCGGTGCACGCTCTGTTTCCGCATCCCTGTACAGCTGCTCAATTTGTTCGTGATACTTGTGGTTGATCACTCTGCGCTTGAGCTTCATGCTTGGCGTCAGCTCTCCGGTTTCGAGGGTCCACTCGTCGGGTGCCAGGTAGAACTTCTTGATGGTTTCGTACTGCGCGAGGTTCGCGTTGGCCTTGTCTATCTGCTGCTGATACTCGGCGACGACCTTCGGGTTTTCGATCAGGGCCCTGCGGCCATGGGGCGTTTTGATGTCGGCGGTGATTCCCTTCTGCCTGGCCCAGCCTTCGAGCGCTGCGAAGTTCGGGCTGAGGATGATGCTGGCGAATTTGCGCCTGTCTCCGACCAGGGCAGCGTGGCCGATCAGGACGTTGGCTTTTATGGTGTTTTCAATCGGGGCAGGCGCGATGAATTTTCCGCCGCTGGTCTTGAGCAGTTCTTTCTTGCGGTCGGTGATGTAGAGAAAGCCGTCAGCGTCGAGATGCGCGATGTCACCGGTGTGAAACCACATGCCTTCGGTATTGCAGGGCGCGAGGCCGCGTTCGTCGGTTGTCGCCGGCGTGGTGTGCGGGATGTGGAAGCCGACAGGTGAGCGGGTGAAGATTTGCGCGGCGAGGGTTTCGGCTGCTTCATCTTCCTCATCTTCCTCGTCGTCAGGAGAAAGGGCAGGTTCCTCCACCGCGCGGCCGCCTTCGCCGTCCGCTCCGGTCGGAATGACAGTTTTGGGAGCTGGAATCACCGTGTTCCCGAGAGCGCTGGCGTCGGTTTGGGCCGGAATGACAGTTTTCGGAGCTGCCCCTTCCGGGCCGTTGCTGAAGGCTTCGGTCGTTGCCCTGGGATTGTTCCAATATCCGGCGAAGATGTTGGGGCCGCGAACCAGCAGTTCCTGATCGGGCGCGAAGCACACTTCAACGTTTGCCAGCACTTTGCCTACGGAGCCGATGCGGTGCGCGCTGGGATTGTTGAGCGAGATGACGGGCGACGTTTCCGTCAGGCCATAGCCTTCGTAGATAACGATGCCGACGTCGGCGAACCAGCCGGCGGTCTCCATGCCGAGCGGCGCGCCGCCGCTGATGAAATGCGTGGCGCGGCCACCGAAGACTTCGTAGACCTTGGAGAAGATGAGCTTGTCCGCAAGTTTGTACTTTGCGCCGGAAGGCTTCTGCCCGCTGAGGATTTCGTTGCGATGCTGCTGGCCGACGCTGACGGCCCATTCCAGAATCTTCTTCTTGACTGGCGATGCTCCGGCCTTGCGCTCGACTTCCTGCCTGACTTTTTCGTACACGCGGGGCACGCTGACGACAATCTTCGGCTTGATTTCGCGGAAGGTGCGAACGACATCCGCGAAGTCGGGACAGTAGGCAATGGTGGCGCCGCGCGAGAACACGGCGTAGTCCAGTGCGCGCGCGGTGATATGCGAAAGCGGCAGGAACGAGATCGACGAGAAGCCAGGGTCCCAGCCAAAGAGCGTGGTGGCTTCATTCAAGTTTGACGCGATGTTGTGGTGCGTCAGCATGACGCCCTTCGGTTCGCCGGTGGTGCCGGACGTATAGATGATGGTGGCGAGCGCCGCCGGAGGAACTGCCCGGGCGATGCTTTCAAACTCGGCTTCCTGCATGGGCAGCGCGTTGCCCATCAGTTCGCCGAAACGTTCCGCGCCATCCACGTTGACGCCATCCATGACGATGACGTGCTCGACAGCGGTATGGGCACGGACATCCAGCACCTTGCGGGCCTGCTCGCGCGTGCTCACGATGGCGACCTTCGCGCCGGAGTCGTTGAGCATGAACTGGATCTGCTCCGGCATGAGTGTCGGGTAGAGAGGAACATCGACGGCGCCCAGCCCGAGGACGGCGAAGTCGGAGACGGCCCACTCCCAGCGGTTCTCGGCAAGAATGGCGACGCGGTCGACGCTCTTGACGCCGAGCGAGCGAAGCACGGAGGCGAAGGTGCGGACGCGGCGATACACTTCCGCGGAATCGAGCGTTGTCCAGTTCCACGACTCATCGCGGTACTGCATGGCGGCATGCGACTTGTGAGCGATGCCGGTAAACAAGGCGTCGTTCACGTTGTTAAGGCGAAGCTGAGCGGGCGCGGTCTGCAATCACTGCTCCTGGCGAAGTCCGCGCATGAGCAGATCGACGATCTGGTGCGCGGCGGTAGCGGCGTCATACGGGCGCCCGGTGAAGACCCACGAGCTGACGATCTCATCCAGCGCGCCGAACAGGCAGTTGGCGACGAGCCAGTCGCTGACTTCAACGCGGAGTTCGCCCGCCTGCTGCCCGTTGCGAACGATCTCGCGCAGGATTCCGAGGTACTGGACGATGTGCTGGTGAGAGAAATCGGAGACGAAGCGCGCACTCTGGCGAACTTCCGTCTGCATGAGGATGGCAAGGTTGCGGCTGCTGGCGAGCGCTTCCAGGTGGAGGCGCGCGACGGCTTCGAGCTTTTCCGAGGAGCTGGCGCCGGGAGCTTCCGCGATGGCGCGAATCCGGTCGAAGAAGCGCTGAAAGCCGCTGTCAATAGCGGCGCGCAGGATGTGGTCCTTGTTCTTGAAATACAGATAGACGGTGCCGTCGGCGACGCCGGCGCGCTGGGCGATTTCGTTGATGCGGGCGTTAAAAAAGCCGTTTTCCGCGATGACGTCAATGGCGGCATCGAGGATGCGGACGTATTTTTCTCCGCTGCGCTGGGCTTCTTCCTGCGGAACGTGTGTTGTGGTTTCCAGTGGCCGGCCCTCGGTGAATGCACGTTCACTCTACGCCGCGAAGCGCGCTTGCTCAAGCGAAGGCGCGCTCAATGCGTTCCGCGGATGGAGCGACCGCCCTGGCTGCGGGATCGGGCTGAGCGGCGGTGTGCGGCGTGACCGGGGCGATGGCGACGAATTGCTCTCTTGACGAGTGCCAGTTGTCGGCCAGCAGTTGCGCGCGACGGCTGCCTGTAAGTTGCGCGTGCCGCTGCAGCAGCGCGAGTACCTGGTGCTGTTCGGCCTCAGGCTGATCCGGGAGAGACGAGGTAGAAACGGATTCGCGTGCGTGGCTTCCGCCATGGCGGAAGCTGCCGTCTTCATCGAAGACCCACGCGCGGCCGCCGGTCATTCCCGCGCCGAAGTTGATTCCGGTCGCGCCGAGGACCAGGACCGTTCCGCCTGTCATGTACTCGCAGCCGTGATCGCCCAGACCTTCGACGACGGCGATTGCGCCGGAGTTCCGCACGGCAAAGCGCTCGCCCGCGCGGCCGGCCGCGAAGAGTTCCCCGCTGGTCGCGCCGTAGAGCGCCACGTTGCCAAGAATTACGTGGCGGTGGCTTTCGCCCGCGATTGGGCCGGCGTGACGGAGAATGAGCGTCGCGCCGCTGAGGCCCTTGCCGACGTAATCATTTGCAGCCCCGGTGAGTTCGAGCTGCATACCGCGGGTTGTGAAGGCGCCGAACGACTGGCCGGCGGTTCCCGTGCAGGTGAAGTGGAATTGCGGTGCGGAGCGGGAAGCAAATGCAGGTTCTTCACCACGACCAGATTGACGCTGCATGAGGGAGAGCTGGCCCGCGAGGCGTGTGCCGATGGCGCGGTCGGAGTTGCGGAGCGTGGCGCTTGCCGCGAAGCTCCTGCTTTCGCGGGCGGCAGCGAGAGCGGGCCCGAGCCATGCATCGTCGGGCGGCGCGTGGTCGGCTGCCGGCTCCTGCGGGCGGTCGTTGCGTGGCTGCGTGTTGCGCCGGCCGGGCGTCGCGGCAGAGGCAAGCAGTTGCGACAGGTCGAGGGCGGCGTCGTGACGCGCCTGATGGATCAGGTCCGTGCGGCCGACCGCGTCTTCAAGTGATTGCAGCCCGCAACGGGCGAGCTCGGCCCGGACATCTTCCGCCAGCGCAAGAAACCAGGCGGCAACGTGTTCCGGCCTGCCGCGAAACTTTGCGCGAAGATCTTCGCGCTGGGTCGCGATTCCGGTCGGGCAGGTGTTGAGGTGGCATTGCCGGGCCATGTCGCAGCCGAGCGCGACCAGCACGGCTGTACCGAAGGCGAACTCCTCCGCGCCGAGCATGGCGGCCATGACGACGTCGCGGCCGTGGCGCAGGCCTCCGTCCACCCGGATGCGCACCCGATGGCGCAGTCCGTTCGCGATCAGGACCTGCTGCGTTTCTGCCAGGCCGAGTTCCCACGGATTGCCCGCGTGCTTGATGGAGGTCAGCGGCGAGGCGCCTGTTCCGCCGGAGTGGCCGGCGATGACCACGAAATCGGCATAGGCTTTGGCGACTCCTGCCGCGACGGTGCCGACGCCGAGCGACGAGACCAGCTTGACTCCGACGCGGGCGCGCGGATTGACGCGCTTGAGGTCGAAGATGAGCTGCGCCAGGTCTTCGATGGAATAAATGTCATGGTGCGGAGGCGGCGAGATGAGCGTGGAACCCGGCTGTGCGTGGCGCAGGCGCGCGATGAGCGCTGTGACCTTGTGGCCCGGGAGCTGACCGCCTTCTCCCGGCTTTGAGCCCTGCGAGATTTTGATCTCGATTTCTTCCGCGCGCGCGAGATACTCCGCCGTGACGCCAAAGCGCCCGCTGGCGATCTGCTTGATGCGGGAGTCGCGCCTGGTGTCTGGAAACCCAAGGGCAGGTCCCTCCGCTCCGATCGCCGTGGCGAGCTCCGGCCGGGATGAGAGTGTTTCCTCCCGGTAGAGTTCGGGGTCTTCGCCGCCTTCGCCGGTGTTGGAGCGCGCACCGATAAGATTCATGCCGTCCGTGATGGCCTGGTGCGCTTCCGGCGACAGCGAGCCGAGCGACATGGCGCTGGCTACGAAACGATGAACGATGGTTTGCGCGGCTTCAACGTGTTCGATCGGGATAGGCGCGGTTGCGTAGTCGAGCAGGTCGCGAAGGAATTCCGGCTTGTTGCTTGTGAGTGTTTGGGTGTAGGTGCGCCATTGGGGGGAAGCAAGAGCAGATTCCTCCGCTTCGCTACGGAATGACAGCGAAGAAGTGTCGTGCGGCTGACGGGTGGGGCTATTGGTGATGGCGCTGCTGGTGACGGTGCCGTTGATGCCGTTTGCTGGATCGGCGCTGCTCTCTCTTGAGCTCTTCGCCGCACCGCTGACCTGCTGCAATGCCCTGACCGTTACGGGCTGCCATAGATGGCGTTCTGCGTCTTCATTCTTGCGAAAGCGTACGCTGCCCGCGTCGCGCAGCACGGTTGCGTTGTGGCGCGCGCTCCAGCGCCGGCGGCTCTGGGTTTCAAGCTGCTGCCAGCCTGTTCCACTGCGCAGGCCCGCGCTGCGCGGCAGGCAGAGGGCGAACACTTCTTCCGCGAGCCCGAGCACGTCGAACAACTGCGCGGAGCGGTAGCTGTCGACTGCCGAGATCCCGGCTTTCGACATGACCTTTGCCAGGCCGCCCGTCAGTGCGGCGAGATAGTTGGCCTCGCCGCTTTCCGGCGCAAGCTGCGCGGCTGTAAGCAGCGCAAGCCACGGGCAGACGGCTCCCGCGCCGAGCCCGATAAGCACCGCCGCGTGGTGCGTGTCCCAGGCGTCGGCTGCTTCCACGGCGAGTCCAGCATGGGTACGGAGTCCGGCAATGGTCAGCGCATCATCCACCGCCGCTGTGATCAGAGCCATGGGCAGCGGCGTGTCGTCTGCTTCGGCCACGCGGTCCGTGAGGATGAGGATCTTCGCGCCCGCATCCACGGCATCGCGAGCGGCCTGCTGCAGGCGGCGAATCGCGTCCGGCATGGCTTCGTCACCGCACATCGCGCAGGGCAGCACGAGGAAAGGCAAATCGGCAGCGTGCGGGAAATCGCCAGCGCGGAGTGCGGCAACTTGCGCGAGCGACAGGAAGGGTGAGGCAAGCGTAATGCCGGGCAGCGGCAGCGACTTGTAAAGAAGGTGCGGCCAGGGGCCGAGCCGCGTGTGCATGGAGAAGACGCAGGATTCGCGCAGCGGGTCAATGGCCGGGTTCGTGACCTGCGCGAAGCGCTGGCGGAAATACGAGTAGACCGCGCGCGGCGTATTGGCGAGAGGCGCGATGGACGTGTCGTCGCCCATGGACCAGACCGCCTCCCTGGCTTCAGACGCCATGGGGGTGAGTATCAGGGTGATGTCTTCACGCGTGAAGCCGTAGCCGGCCTGGAGCTTTGTGAGTTCCTCTGCGGCCAACCCACGTCTGACCGAAGTCGGGTCAGGCATGGGGCACCCACTTTCGTTCGAGTCGGGCGCGAAGGGCTGGTCGGCGAGCAGCAGTCCGTAGTCTCCACCCTGGTCAAAGATGTGGTGAAGCTCGCGGTTGCGCAGCAGCCTGTGCGCGGCCAAATCAACGGCAAACATCTCGCCCGGGCCGAGGCGGCCATGTTCAGCAACCAGCGCGGGGTCTGTGTCGATGAGGCCTGTTTCAGACCCCGCGATGACCAAGCCGTCCGTTGTGACGGTGTAGCGACAGGGGCGCAGGCCGTTGCGGTCGAGCGCGGCTCCTACAAGATTGCCATCCGCGAACGCCAGAGCCGCCGGGCCGTCCCAGGGTTCCGCGCAGTCGGAGTGGTAGCGGACAAATGTTGAATTTGAACCCGGTCCCGGCGGAATGAGCATGCGCAGGGATTCGGCAATGCTGCGGCCGTTGCGCGTCAGGAGTTCGGTGACTTCATCAAGCGACGTTGAATCGGAACCGCCTTCGGTGATGACAGGCTTTGCGACGTCGGGCAGAGAGTGGTCACGCGCAGCCATGCGCGCACGGTTCGACCCGATGGTGTTGATCTCGCCGTTGTGCGCCAGCATGCGCAGGGGCTGGGCACGCTCCCAGCTGGGCAGCACGTTGGTCGCGTAACGCTGGTGGAAGAGCAAAAATGGCGTGCGGAACTCCGGCCGCGCGAGGTCGGGATAAAACTCTGCGAGCCAGCTTCCCGCGCACAGGGCCTTGTAGACGAGCTTGGTCGCCGACAGCGAGCAGCAGTACGCCGTTCCCTTCGCCCGGAGGTATGCCTGTCGCGCGAGGTAGAGGCGAGTTTCCAAGTGGGCAGCCGTGACGTGCGGCTGAGAGTCGCAGACGATGAGCGCCTGCCGGATGCGCGGCAGGGTGGCGCGTGCGATTTCTCCCAGCACGTGGGGCTGGGTCGGCACTTCACGCCAATGCGCGATGCGCAGGCCCTGCGCGGCAAACTCACGGGCGAGAAGCGACTGCTCGGCGCCCTCGTCCGCAGCTGGCGGAAAGAAAAACGCGCCGACGCCGAGGGTCGTCTCCCGGTCGAGTTGCAGGCTGGTTTCGGCAAGCAGAAGCTCGCGCGGGATGGCGGTCATGATGCCGACGCCGTCAGAAGATCTTCCGTCAGCGGCAACAGCGCCGCGGTGCGCCAGTCGCGCCAGCGCCGTCAGGCCAAGCGTCAGGACGCGATGCGACGCTTCCCCGCTGATCTGCGCGATAAAGCCTGTGCCGCAGGCATCGGAATCAAAGCGCGGGTCAAGCAGGTTCGGTCGCCCGAGCAACGCGCGACGGTCATCAACGAAAACCTGCCCCATAGGGCAGTGTATGCACACATGGCAAGACAAATCGAGGGGAGGCGGCGGATTTTCACAACTTTCTGTGCGGCGTGGTGTATATTTATGCAGTACGGATGCATGTTTATGCATCCCATTTCTTATTGCAGCCCCAAGCCGTGAAGACACGCCGCCATGACGTCATCCGCAAGCTCATCTCCACCGTGCAGGTGATGAGCCAGGACGAGCTGCGCAAGAAGCTCGTACGGCACGGCTTTGCTGTCACGCAGGCCACGCTGTCGCGGGACATTCATGAGCTGCGGCTGGTCAAGGGGCCAAACGGATATTTCCTGCCGGACGCGAACGGAGATGCGGACGAAGGCGAGCCCAGTCTGAACGAAGTGCTGTCGGGCTTCGGTCTGCGCGTGCAGCAGGCGCAGAACCAGCTGGTGCTGCGGACGACGATGGGTTCCGCGCAGCCGGTCGCGGCGGCGCTGGACCGGGACCAGTGGGACGGCGTGCTGGGTACGATTGCCGGCGATGACACGGTCCTGATTATTTGCGCGGACGCGCGGCAGGCGGCGGCAGTACGCGATCGCCTGGAAAGGCTGCTCGCCTAGTGGCCCGCATGCCCATCGGCGTCACCGGAGTTTCCGGTTACGCCGGCGGAGAGCTTGCCCGCCTGCTGCTGCGTCATCCGCGCATCGGCACGGCAAACGTGCGCCTGTATGGCCGTGCCGGGTCGGCCGGCGAAACCCTCGCCGCGCTGCATCCGCACCTGCATGACGGCTCCGCGGAGTTCGCAGCGCTGTCGCTTGCGCCGCTCGATTTTGACGCGATGGCGGCGGACGGCGTTTCCGTGCTGTTTCTGGCAACACCGCATGAGCAGTCGCGCGCCTGGGTTCCGGAAGCGCTGGCGCGCGGCATTCGGGTCGTGGATCTGTCCGGAGCTTGGCGGCTGCGTTCCGCCGCGAACCGCGCAATCTACAAGTTTGACGACGAGGGCGAGGAGCAGGCGGCCGGGACGCAGGAGCTGGCCGTGTATGGTTCCCCGGAGCTGCATGCCGGCTGCATTGCGAAAGCAAGACTTGTGGCGAACCCCGGCTGCTACGCGACATCCATCATCCTGGCGCTGGCCCCGGTACTGCGGGCGGGGTTAGTGGACGTGGAGCGCGGCATCATCTGCGATGCCAAGTCGGGCGTCTCGGGCGCGGGTAAAGCGGCGACGGCGAAAACGCACTTTATGTATGCGGCGGACAATCTTTCCGCGTATGGCGTTTTTGCGCACCGGCACACGGGCGAGTTGCTGGAGCAACTGCATTTGCAACCGGAAGAGGTCGTTTTTACGCCGCACCTGCTTCCCATACCCCGCGGAATCCTTTCCACCTGCTACGTAACGCTGAAGCGTCCATCGGACTTGCAACAGATAACAAACATATTTGATGGCTTTTACTCTAATGCGCCGATGGTCCGTGTTCGCGGAGGCGAACTGCCTCAAATCCAGTGGGTCGTGAACACCAGCTACTGCGACCTCGGCTTTGCGCTGGATGCTGAGGGAAAACGGCTGATTGTCGTGAGCTGCCTGGACAACCTGCTGAAGGGCGCGGCCGGACAGGCGGTGCAGAACATGAACCTGATGCTCGGCTTTCCGGAGCAGGAGGGCTTGCTATGAAGTATGTCGTCAAGCTGGGCGGGGCGGCGCTGGAATCTGTTGAGCAGACCGCGGCCTGCGCCGCCGGCATAGCCGAAATGGTGCGCGCCGGGCACAAAGTCGCAGTCGTGCACGGCGGCGGCGCGGCGCTGACCCGGACGTTGAAGGCGCTCGGCAAGGAGAGCGAGTTTATTGCCGGCCTGCGCGTGACCGACGCCGAGACGCGCGACGCGGCGCTGATGGTGCTGGCCGGCATCGTGAACAAGAAGCTGGTGGCAGCGCTGGGTCGGACGGGGATTCCGGCGCTGGGATTTTCCGGCGCGGACGGGCTGCTGTTTCGCGCGCGCAAGAAGCGCACTGCGCCCGACCTTGGATTTGTCGGCGAGATTGCTTCAAGCGACGTGCGCTGGCTGGACGGTGTGTGGACGCTCGGCGGCGTGCCGGTGATCAGTTCCATGGCGTTGGGCTTTGACGGCGAGTTCTACAACATCAACGCGGATGAAATGGCTGCCGCCTGCGCTGTGGCGTGCCATGCCGATGCGCTGATCTTTCTGACCGATGTTGACGGCGTGCGCGGCCCGGAGGGAACTGTGCTGCGCTGGTTACAAATTGCCGAAATGCCCGCACTGGCGGAAGCCAACATCATCTCGGGCGGCATGCTGCCGAAGCTCGGGGCATGCCGCGAGGCGTTGCTGCAGGGGGTAAAGCGGGTCCGCATTCTGCCGGCGCAGGCTGCCGGGTCGCTGGTCGAACTGGGTTCGCAACACATGGAAGAAGGGACCGAGGTGCTGGTCGCATGATGAAGCTGAAAGACATTCAGAGCGCGGAAAAGCGGCTGCTGTTGCCGACCTATGACCGCGTGCCCGTGCACTTCATTGGCGGTCACGGTGTCTGGCTGACAGACGATACCGGCGCGGAGTATCTCGACCTGCTGAGCGGGCTGGGCGTGAATGCGCTTGGGTATGCGCACCCGGCTGTCGCAAAGGCGCTGACGGAACACAGCGCAGGACTGTTGCATATCTCGAACCTCTACCACCACGCGGGGCAGGCGGAGCTTGCCGCGAAGCTGACGGGGCTGACCGGCATGGACCGGGCGTTTTTCTGCAATTCAGGCACAGAAGCATGGGAGGCGGCGTTGAAGATGGCGCGACTCTATGCGCACGCGCGGCGCGAGCGCGGTGAGCACGCCGGAACCGAGATTCTTGCGCTCGAACATTCGTTTCATGGCCGCTCGATGGGATCGGTTTCGACGACGCACAAAGCGAAATATCGCGAGCCGTTCAATCCGCTCATTCCCGGCGTGGAGTTTGTACGCTTCAACGATGTCGAAGACCTGCGCGCAAAGTTCTCGCCGGGAGTCTGCGCTGTGTGCGTGGAAGTGGTCCAGGGCGAAGGCGGAATTCACGAGGTGTCGCCGGAGTTTTTGCAGGCGGCGCGGGAGCTGACGCGCGACGCCGGTTCCCTGCTGGTCTGCGACGAGATCCAGTCCGGCGTTGGCCGCACCGGCAAATTCTGCGCTTACCAGCATTTCGAAATTCAGCCCGACGTCACGACGCTGGCGAAGCCGCTGGGCGGTGGCATTCCTATCGGCGCAATGCTGTGCACGGAAGAGGTCGCGAGCGCGATGCAGCCGGGATTGCACGGCACGACATTCGGCGGCGGCCCGCTGGCAACGCATATCGCGCTGACAGTCCTGGACACGCTTGACGGCGATGGCTTGTACGCGCAGGCCGAGCGGGTCGGCAGCTACTTCCGCGCGGAACTGCAGCGGCTGGCGCGCGCGCATGATGCGGTGAAACAGGTGCGTGGCCGTGGCCTGATGCTCGGCATGGAACTGCGCACGGCTGAGCTTGCCAAGGCAGCGGCGGACGAGATGTTCGCGCAGCGGATCATTCTGAACCGCACGGCGGAGACGGTGTTGCGTTTTCTGCCGCCGTTTCTGCTGACCGAGAAGGATGTTGACCTTGCCGTTGCCGCGCTTGATAACGCGCTGGCAAAGGCGGAAGAAACTGAAGCAACCCTGACTATTCAAGGAGATGCCCGTGGCAACTAAAGCAGTCCTGATGGAAGAGATCGCATCGCCGACTGAGGTTGCGGCAGAGCAGTTACGCGGCGCCGACGTTTGCGGGCTGGCGGACTTCACTCCAGCGCAGGTGCGTGCCGTGCTGGATGCGGCGCACGAGGTGAAGGCGCGGCCGGAGCGGTACTTTCATGCGCTGGAGCGCAAGCAGATGGTGCTTTTCTTTGAGAAGGCATCGCTTCGCACGCGGCTGACATTTGAAGTTGCGATCAACACTCTCGGCGGCAACGCACTGTTCGTTGACCAGACGGGACAGCGGCTGGGTGAGCGCGAATCGCTGACCGATGTGTCGCACAACATCGAACGCTGGATGGATGTCGCCGTGTTACGCACCTTCGCGCATTCGACCGTGACCGAAGTTGCGCGGCACGCGAACATTCCGGTCATCAATGCGCTGAGCGAAGTGGAGCACCCGTGCCAGGCGCTGGCCGACCTGCTGACGCTGGAGGAGCATCTCGGCGCGCTCTCCGGTCGGCGCATCGCATTTGTAGGCGACGGCAATAACGTTTCCACTTCCCTGATGCTGGGCGCCGCTCACACGGGCATGCACTTTACCCTGGCGTGCCCGAACGGCTATTGCGCGCCGCCGGAAATGCTGGCGCGCGCGCAGGAAATCTGCGCCGATACGGGCGGTTCCACCACGATTACCCACGACGCCGGCAAGGGCGTTCGCGATGCCGAGGCGGTCTACACCGACACGTGGGTCAGCATGGGACATGAGTCCGAAGCCGCAGAACGGATGAAGGTCTTCGGACCATTCCGTGTGACGGCTGCGTTGATGCGCGCCGCCGCTGCGGGCGCGATATTCATGCACTGCCTGCCCGCGGAGCGCGAGGCAGAGGTGACGGCGGAGGTGCTCGACTCTGCACAGTCCGTAGTTTTCGACCAGGCCGAGAACCGGCTGCATGCGCAAAAGGCGCTGCTGCTGTTGCTGCTCGGCGCCAGCGTTTCGGCGCGTCCTCGTGCCGGCAAGTTTCCTCAAAGGAGTTCCCGTGGCTAATCAGAATTCTGTTGTTCTCGCCTATTCGGGCGGGCTGGACACTTCGATCATCATCCCGTGGCTGAATGAGAATTACGGCCTCGACGTAATTGCGTTTGTCGCCGACGTTGGCCAAGGCGATGACCTGGACGCGGTTGTCGCCAAGGCCTACGACACGGGCGCGAAGAAAGTTGTGGTGCGGGATTTGCGCGACGAGTTCCTGCGCGAATACATTTTTCCGACGCTGCGCGCCGGCGCCGTGTATGAACACAAATACTTGCTCGGAACGTCAACGGCGCGGCCCGTGATTGCGAAGCACCAGGTAGAAGTTGCGCTTGCGGAAGGCGCATCTGCGCTGGCGCATGGCTGCACCGGCAAGGGCAACGACCAGGTCCGGTTCGAACACGCGTTCCAGGCGCTGGCCCCAGAGCTCAAGATCATTGCGCCGTGGCGTGAGTGGAACCTGAAGTCGCGTGAAGATTGCCTGGATTACGCCGAGGCGCATGGCATTCCAGTGGCGGCGAGCCGCGAGAAAATACACTCGCGCGACCGCAATCTGTGGCACGTTTCCCACGAGGGCGGCGAGCTGGAAGACGCTGGCAACGCTCCGCTGGACACGACATGGCAGTGGACTGTGTCTCCGCAGGACGCGCCGGATGAGACCGAGTTTGTCGAAATCGGTTTCCGCGAGGGTACGCCTGTCTCAGTCGCCGGCCAGGAGCTGGAGCCGGTGCAGCTGGTGGAGCTGTTGAACGAGATTGCGGCGCGGAACGCGGTCGGCCGGATTGATCTTGTAGAGAACCGCTTTGTCGGCATGAAGAGCCGCGGCTGCTATGAAACGCCGGGCGGCACGCTGCTGGTTGCGGCACACCGCGAGCTCGAGGCCTTGACGCTGGACCGCGAGGTTGCGCATTTCAAGCAAGGCATTGCGCTCCGCTATGCGGACATTGTGTACAACGGCCTGTGGTTCACGCCGCTGCGTGCATCGCTGGATGCGTTTGTGAGCTCGACGCAAAAGCACGTAACCGGATCGGTTACGTTAGCGCTTTACAAGGGCAACATAGCAATTACGAGCCGCACGTCGCCCCTGTCGTTGTACTCGAATGAACTGTCGAGCTTCACGATGGGCGAGACGTACGACCAGAAGGACGCCGCGGGCTTCATCAAGATTCTGGCGCTGCCGGCGCGGACCGAGGCGAAGCTGCGGGAGAAGAAAGAGCAGATTCTTCGCTCCGTTCAAAATGGCAAATCGCCTGGGGCCCAGGACGACACCGTGAAAGAGGAAGTGGCGCAGTGAAGATGTGGGCTGGGCGCTTTCGCGAAGCGCCGGACGCGGAGTTCGACACCTGGCAGCGGTCGTTCGCTTTCGACCGCCGGCTGCTGCCGTACGAATGTGCGGCCAGCCGCGCGCACGCCCTTGCGCTGCTGGATGCCGGCGTGCTGACGCGCGACGAGCAAGGACGACTGGATTCGGCGTTGGCTGCCCTTGCCGAGCTTGACGTTGCGACCTTGCACGATGACGACGCCGAGGACGTGCATCACTTCGTCGAGCGCCGGCTTGTTGCGGAACTTGGCGACCTGGGCCGCAAGCTGCATGCCGGCCGAAGCAGGAACGAGCAAATCGCAACCGACCTGCGCATGTTCGTTCGCGACGCCGCGGCACAGACGCAGCAAGCGCTCGTCGCCTGGGCCGCTGCGCTCGTAGCGCAGGCGCATTCACTCGGCGACGCTGCCATGCCGAGTTATACGCATCTGCAGCGGGCCGAGCCGGTGCTGGCCGGGCACTGGCTGCTGGCCTACGTCGAGATGGCGCTGCGCGATGTCTCCCGGCTCGAAGACTGCGCGAGGCGCGCGAACGTCTGCCCGCTTGGTTCCGGCGCCGTCGCCGGCGCGACGCTTGCTCTCGACCGTAGCATTGCCGCGCGAGAACTCGGATTCGCTGCCGCGACAGCAAATTCCATGGATGCCACTTCGGACCGCGACTTCGCGCTCGAATTCCTGCACTGCCTGTCGCAGGTCGCGCTGCATATGAGCCGGTTCGCGGAGGAGATCACGCTTTTCTCGACAACTGAGTTCGGTTTCATACGGCTGCCGGAAGCTTTCTCGACTGGCTCGAGCGCTATGCCGCAGAAAAAGAATTCCGATCTGACGGAGCTGCTGCGCGGCAAGACGGGCCGCATAATTTCGGATTCCCACGCGGTGGAGATCCTGCTCAAAGGGCTGCCGCTCGCCTACAACAAGGACTTGCAGGAGACGCAGCCGCCGCTGTTTGCCGCAACGGAGGAGAGCCTGGCGGCGCTCCGGCTTGTGGCGCGCTTCACGGCAGCACTCGACTTTGACACGGCAAGAATGCGCTCAGCATGTGAGAGCGGTTTTCTGAACGCGATGGCGGCGGCGACGTATCTTTCTGCACGCGGCGTTCCGTTTCGCGATGCGCATGAAGTTATCGGCGTTGCCGTGCGGCTTTGTCTGGTTAAAGGTTGTGAGCTCGACGGCCTGTCGCTTGAGGAATTGCGCGGGCTCGATTCACACTTCGATACAGATTTCTATTCGGCGATCACGATGCGGGCGACGCTGGATTGCCATGACGTCGTGGGCGGTACAGCTTCTGCCCGCGTGAAACAGGCGTTACGCGATGCGGAAGAGCGCGTCGCAGCGCTGCAAGGGGCCATGCATGCGAGTACGTAAAGCCATCGTCGGCGATGCGAACCATATCCACGAGCTCGTCAACAGCCTGAGCGGAGACGGCACACTTCTGCCCCGCGACCTGGCCGAAGTGTGCGAGAACATTCGCGACTTCCATGTGGCCGAGACGGACGCGGGAGATTTTCTCGGATGCGGGGCGCTGCATATCTATGGGCCGCACCTGGCGGAGGTGCGTTCCATCGTTGTCGATCCGAAGGCGCAGGACCTGGGAGCGGGTTCGGCATTGCTGCAAGCGCTGCTGGCGGAAGCCGAGGAGCACCGGATTCCGGCGGTGTGCCTGTTCACACGCATTCCTGAATTTTTCTCGCGGCATGGTTTTTATGTCGCCGAACGCGACCTGATCCCCGACAAGGTGCGCAAAGACTGCTTGAGCTGCCCGCGCTTCCACGCGTGCGACGAAGTGGCGATGGTGCGCGGCGAAATGCATGAGGCCATGCACACGCTATGGGATTCGCAGTTCGTGGTGCTGCACTGATGTCCTCGGAGGTCAGGGTCCCGCGAGGATTACAACTCGGCGCGGTCAGGGCGGGCATCAAGGCGAGCGGTAATCTGGACGTCGCGCTCGCGGTCGCCGATGGCGCGGCTTCTGCCGCGGCCATGTTCACGCAGAACCAGTTTTGTGCCGCTCCGGTTACGATTGGCCGGACGCACCTTTCCGCTTCGGGCGGAAAGCTGCGGGCTGTGCTGATCAACGCCGGCAATGCGAACTGTGCGACCGGCGAGGCTGGACTGAATGCGTGCCGCAAAAGCTGTCTTGCGGTTGCGGCCGCTGTTGGCTGCGACGCCAATGAGGTCTTCCCTTCTTCGACGGGGATCATCGGCGTTCCGCTCCCCGTAGAAAGCCTGACAGACGCGATCGCGCCGGCGATGGCGCAGCTTGGCCGCGGCGCGGAGCATGTCGAACTCTTCTCACGCGCCATCATCACGACCGACACGGTACCCAAAGTTGAAGCGCGCTCTTTGACGCTTGCCGGTCGAGAAGTCCGCATACTTGGCTTTGCCAAGGGCGCGGGCATGATTCATCCGCAGCTCGGGCCGCCGCACGCGACCATGCTGGTCTATCTCTTCACGGACCTTGGCGCATCGCCCGCTGAACTGCGCGAACTGCTGCATCCGGCCGCGGAGCGCAGCTTCAATTCCATCTCGATTGACGGCGACACTTCCACGAATGACACCGTTCTGTTGGTGGCGACAAGCGCTTGCGGAGTTTCGTATGACGAGCTGCTTGTAGACGAAAAGCAGGCGTTTGCTTCCGAGCTGTATTCCGTTTGCGAAGGGCTGGCGAAGCGCATTGTTCGTGATGGCGAGGGCGCCAAGCATCTGGTGGAGATCCATGTCAGCGGCGCGCGCTCCGTGGCGGAGGCGCGAACGATTGCCAAGCTGCTCGCACATTCGCCGCTGGTCAAGACCGCATGGGCGGGCGAAGATCCGAACTGGGGCCGGCTGGTTTCCGCAATCGGCGCGGGACCTGTGGCGATAGATACGCAGAAGCTGCGGCTCGCCTATGGACGGCATCCGGTGTTTGAGAACGGCGGACGCGCCGCGGCCTTCGACGCCGACGCGATTCATGCCTATTTGCAGCAGGCGGAGTATTCGCTGCAGGTTTCGCTCGGCCTGGGTGATGCGGAGACGTGCTTCTGGACGTGTGATCTGACTGCCGAGTATGTGCGGATCAACGCGGACTATTCGACGTGAGCAAGAGCAGGTTCCTCCACCGTGGCGGCTGAAGCTGCCTTCGGTCGGATGACAGTTCATCCATGGGGAACCTGCAGTTCATTTATCGTAGAAGTGACGAGGAAACCATGGCGACACGGGCGATGGAAGCGATGCGTGGGGCGGCGGGGCAGGATTTTTCCGGCGAGATGGCGGAGTGGCTGGAAGCGTTTGACGAGATCATTGTCGGCGAAGGACCGGAGCGTGGCGCCGAGCTGCTTTCTGCCCTGCGGCAGCGTGGACGCGAAGCCGGTGTAGCCCAGCCCGGCGACCTGATCACTCCGTACGTCAACACCATTCCCGCGCACGATGAAGTTCCGTATCCCGGCGATCGCCACATGGAACGCCGCGTAGAGGCGCTGCTGCGCTGGAACGCGATGGCGATGGTGCATCGCCAGAACAAGAAGGATCCCGGCATCGGCGGACACATTTCCACGTACTCGTCGCTGGCTACGCTGCTGGAAGTGGGCTTCAACCACTTCTTCCACGCCAGCTACGGCGACCAGCCGGGCGACTTTGTGTATTTCCAGGGCCATGCTTCGCCGGGCGTCTATGCGCGCGCTTTTCTTGAAGGCCGGCTTGACGAAGAGCACCTCAAGAACTTCCGCCACGAGCTGCGCGACACCCCGGGCTTGTCGAGCTATCCGCACCCGTGGCTGATGCCGGAGTTCTGGCAGCTTCCCGACCGTCTCGATGGGCATGGGCCCGCTGAACGCGATCTACCAGGCGCGCTTCATGCGCTATCTCGAAAACCGCGGGCTGATTGAGAAGACCGGCCGGAAAATCTGGGCATTCATCGGTGACGGCGAGACAGACGAGGTGGATTCGCTGGGCGCGATCTGCGTGGCCTCGCGCGAGAAGCTCGACAACCTGATCTTTGTCGTCAACTGCAACCTGCAGCGGCTGGATGGCCCGGTGCGCGGCAACAAGCGCATCATTGACGAGCTGGAAGGCGTGTTCCGCGGCGCGGACTGGAACGTCGTCAAGTGCATCTGGGGCGCGGACTGGGACAAGCTGTTCGCCAAGGACCATACCGGGATGCTGCTCAAGCGCATGGAAGAGTGCGTGGATGGCGACTTTCAAAGCTTCAAGGCGAAGGGCGGCGCGTACCTGCGCGAACATTTCTTCGGCAAGTATCCTGAACTGCTCAAGCTGGTGGAGGGCATGAGCGACGAGGAGCTGGCGCACCTGCATCGCGGTGGCCACGATTCCGGCAAGGTCTACAACGCTTACAAGCGAGCGGTGGAACATACCGGAGGGCCAACCGTTGTTCTTGCCAAGACGGTCAAGGGTTACGGACTCGGCTCGACCGAGGCGCGCAACGCGAGCCACCAGGAAAAGAAGCTCTCCGACCAGAGCATGGAAATTTTCGTCAAGCGCTTCGATATCCCGGTGACGAAGGAGTTCGCAGACGAGGCAAAACCGTACCATCCGGGACAGGACGCGCCGGAGATCCAGTACATGCAGGCGCGGCGCAAGGAACTGGGCGGCTACCTGCCGCAGCGCAACGCTGCAAAGCCGGAGTTCACCGCTCCCAGGCTCGATTTCTTTGCCGAGTGGACGGCTGGTTCGAAAGGGCGCGCGGTTTCGACGACGATGGGTTTTGTCAGCATTCTGCGCGCGCTGATGAAGAACCCGGAATTCGGAAAGTTGATTGTGCCGATTGTTCCTGACGAAGGCCGCACCTTCGGTCTCGAGTCTGCAATCAAGCAAGTCGGAATTTATGCGCCGGAGGGCCAGAAATACACGCCGCATGACGCAGACATGCTGCTCAGCTATCGCGAGGAAAAGGACGGCCAGATTCTTGAAGAAGGCATCACGGAAGCCGGCTCGATGGCGAGCTTCACCGCGGCGGGCACGGCGTATTCCAACTACCGTGTGGCTTGCATTCCGTTCTATATGTACTACTCGATGTTCGGCTTTCAGCGCATCGGCGACATGGCGTGGGCATTTGCGGATTCGCGCGGCAAGGGATTTCTGATGGGCGGCACGGCGGGCCGCACCACCATGCTTGGCGAAGGATTGCAGCACCAGGACGGGCACTCGCACGTGCTGGCGAGCACGATTCCGACCTGCGTCACCTACGACCCGGCTTACGTGTACGAGATGGCGGTGATATTGCAGGACGGCATTCGCCGCATGTATGAAGCGGGCGAGGACTGCTTCTACTACGTAACGATGTACAACGAGGACTACGCGATGCCGGCGATGCCGGAAGGCTCGCGCGAGGGGATTCTGCGCGGCATTTACAAGTTTTCCGCGGCAGAGGGCGGCGAAGCGCAGGCCCAGCTATTTGGTTCGGGAGCGATCCTGAATGAAGCGGTACGAGCGCAGAAGATTCTGGCTGAGAAGTATGGCGTGCATACAGATGTGTGGTCCGTGACCAGCTATAACGAGCTGCGCCGCGATGCGCTGGCCGCCGAACGCTGGAACCGGCTGCATCCGACCGAGGCAGAAAAGACACCGTACATCGTGACAGCGCTGTCGAAAGCAAGCGGGCCGATTGTTGCGGCGAGCGACTATATGAAGTCCATGCCGGACGGGCTTTCACCGTGGCTCGGACCGAGGCTGGTGTCGCTGGGAACCGACGGCTTTGGCCGTTCGGAGAACCGCGAACACTTGAGGTCTTTCTTTGAAGTTTCCGCAGAAGCCATTGTGGCCGCAGCACTTGCCAAGCTGGCCCGCGACGGCAAGTTCGATGCAAGAAAGGCCGCGGCCGCGCAGAGTGAGCTCGGTGTGAATCCAGAAGCTAAAGACCCGGCCCGCGCCTGATGCCATTGGCTCCCACAGCGAGGCCCTTTGTCCTGTTGGAACCCGCGCTGCTGCGCGGGCTTCTGGAGGACGTGGAGGCGCTGGCCGGAAAACTGCGTTCGCGCGCTTACACGCCGGCGCTTCTGGCAGCGGCGTCGGGACATCTGGAAAGCGGCGACATCGCCGTGTTCTGCGATGACGCGGGTGCGAATCAGCTGCGCGGCCTCCTGGGCATGGAGCGGCCGCCGCGCGCGGCGAAATCCGATGTGCTGGCGTCTGCCGAGCGCTTTGCCGCCATCGCTGGATTGTCGGCCGGCCTGGCGGAGCGGAATTCTGTGGCGCTGGCTTTTGTCGGGTCCGCACAGGACGTTTCGCCAGACGGTGATGCCGCAATGCGCTTTTCTGCAGGCCGCCGCCTGCCGGTGATCTGGATCACGCAGACTCCGGCCGAGCGGTCGAGCGCGGTCCCGGTCGAGGGCCTGCGGCCACGCCTGCCGCGTATCGCGACCGACGGCGAAGACGCTGTGGCGCTGTATCGCGTGCTGCAGGAGACAATTCGCCAGGCGCGCACGGGCGGTGGTCCAACCTGGCTCGACGCACAAACGGGCGCGCCGGAGACGGATTCCGGTGCCGGGAGGGCGGTCGCCACAACCCGCAGCCGGGACTTGAGCGTGGTGAAGATGCGGCGCTATCTGGAGACCCGCAGGCTCTTGAGCGGTCCGAAGTGGCACCGGCGGCGCGAAGGCGGGGGGTTCCGGATCTTGGTGCTGTAGTTCCTCACTCTCTGAGTGGGCCGG
This sequence comes from uncultured Acidobacteriaceae bacterium, assembly GCA_963848685.1. Lineage (GTDB taxonomy): Bacteria > Acidobacteriota > Terriglobia > Terriglobales > Acidobacteriaceae > CAWKED01. Next base: position 678,020 of record CAWKED010000002.1, read on the forward strand.
GGTTCGGCCTGGTTTCCAGCGCAAAGGACAGGTCCCTGCATTGCGGCCGCCTGAAGCCGCCTCCGGTCGGGAGGACAGTTTTTCTGCACGCCGGAATGACGGCAGTTTGTTCGGGTGTGAGGATGGTGTTCTTCTCAGGCCGCGATGAGGGTTTGTTGCATTTTGGGATTTGAGTCTTGATTTGGGATTGCAGGCGTGGCCCGCTGCCTTTGCCGCATTGACCCTGCCGCTCCATTCCAATACCTTGGAATCTACTCTCCCTTTCGCGAACCACCTTGCCGCCTGCACGCCCGGCGGCTGCGAAACACAAAGGAATGTTCCGGTTGCGCCGTTTCCTGACACTTGCATTTGCGGCGGCTCTTATTGCCCCCAGCGCCATATGGGCGCAGACTACGGACGCTTCCGGCCAGAGCGCGCCGCCTGCCCCGCAGCAGCAGGCCGCCCCTCCGGCGACGGACAAGGCTCTGACGCCGGACCAGGTCCCGAACATGCCGGCGTACCGGCGCAAGCAGGCCAACGGTCAGCCTGAGCCGGCGGCGCCGGACGCGCCTTCGCAGCCTGTTACGGAAACGCAGCCCAACAATAATCCGAACCCGCCGATTGCCACACCGCCACCGGACCAGTCCATCTATAACGGGCCGCCGCCGACGCAGCCGCTGCCTCCACCTCCGGCGCTGCCTGCGCCGCCGCCGTCGCAGGAGTCAGCCGTAAGTCCTGAGGTCCCGGCCATGCCGCCGTTCCACGGTGTGCAGCCGGCGGCGTACGTGATTGACGAGTACGGTTCCACCTACATTCCGCTGGACAGCTGGATCTATCCGGCGATGCTTCGGCTCTGGTCGCTCGGCTATGTGGACACGGCGTATCTGGACCAGCGGCCGTGGACGCGGCGCAGCGTGATGCACATGCTGTCGCGCTCGGCGGTCGACATTGACGCCGACGATGATCCGGACAGCGAGGCGGCCCGGATTTATGAGGCGGTGCGGAGTGAACTGGCTTCGGAAATCGCTCGCGGCACGCACGCGCAGTTCCTCGGCGAGATTGAAAGCACGTACACGCGGCTGCTCGGCATCGGCGGCAATCCGCTGACTCCGCGTGAAGGCTGGGATTTTGGGCAGACCCTGATCAACGATTACGGCCGTCCGTATGCGAACGGCTTTAACGCGGAAAGCGGACTCAGCGTGCGCGCCGAATACGGCCGCTTCTCGGCGTACTTCCGGGGCGAATATCAGCACGCCCCCGGCTGGTACGGTTACGACCCTGTGCAGGCGGCGTACTTCCAAAACAACGATCTTGGCGACTATTCGGCCTATACGTACTATCCCGATGCCTACACAACCTACCTGCCGACGGCGGTCATTCCGGTGGGGACGCAGCCGGGGGTGGACCCTTTCCGGGTGCTGGAAGCGGATGTTTCCGCGCACTTTTTCGGGCACGAGTTTTCGCTCGGCAAGCACGATGCATGGCTCGGGCCGGGCGTGGGCGGCGCATTTGCCTGGAGCAACAATGCAGAGCCGATCTATTCCTTCCAGATCAACCGTGTCGAGCCGCTGTACATTCCATGGGTCAGCAAGGTCCTGGGGCCGGTGCGGTACCAGTTCTTCTATGGCGATCTGAAGGGGCATTTCTACCCGCGGCATCCGTACGTGCATTCCGAAAAGTTCACGTTCAAACCGACCGGGAATTTCGAGTTCGGATTCCAGCGCACGGTCATCTTCGGCGGCTGGGGCCATGAGAGCGTGACGCTGCACAACTTCTTGAAGGGGTTCTTCAGCGCTTCCGATACGAACGTGCAGGAAAAGTGCATCGCCCCGTACAACGTTGCGCCCTGGTTGTGCCACGACCCGGGAGCGCGCTTCAGCCAGTTTGACTTTTCCTATCGCGTCCCCGGGCTGCGCAAGTATCTGACGGTCTATCTTGATTCGTTCGTCCACGACGACGTTTCACCCGTGGCCGCCCCGACTCGCGCAGGATTGCGGCCGGGACTGTATCTGTCGCAGTTCCCCGGCATGCATTCGCTCGACCTGCGGGTTGAAGCCGCAACCACCGACCCGCCGGGTGCGTCGGAGCCCACCTCGGGAGGCGGAACCGAGCCCATTAACAATGGCTCCTTCCTCTATAAAGAGGTGATCCAGCGTGAAGGCATTACAAACAGCGGCGTCATCTATGGCGACCCCATCGGCCGGCAGGACAAGGGCGGGCAGGCGTGGCTGACGTATCACATCTCGCCCGCGGAGCAGATCCAGTTCAGCTTCCGCAGCGTGAAAGCTTCGGCAAACTTTATTCCAGGCGGCACGACGCAGGATGACTTCCGCATCAATATCGTGAAGCGAATCTTCAGTCCGAACTTTGAGATGAATGCCTGGTATCAGTACGAGAAGTACAAGGCCCCGTTCTTTGTCGCTTCGCCCGCGTCGGACAACAGCTTCGCGGCGCAGTTCACCTGGTATCCCAAAGGCAAGAAGATCGACTAGCGGAGAGCTACACCTGGGACCGGAACCAGGCCAGTGATTGCTCCAGGCCTTCACGCAGACTGATTCCTGGCTGCCAGCCAAGCAGTTGCTTTGCACGCGTGATGTCAGGCCGGCGCTGCTTGGGATCGTCCACCGGCAGCTCTTCGAACCGGATGCCGCTCCTCGATCCCGTCACCTGCAGAACGACCTGCGCACATTCGAGCATCGTCATTTCCGTCGGATTGCCGATGTTGACCGGCATCACTTCGGCAGACTCAGCCAGCTTCAGAATGCCGTCCACCTCGTCATCGACATAGCAGAAGCTGCGGGTCTGGGCGCCGTCACCATAGACGGTGAGGTCCTGGCCGCGGAGAGCCTGCAGCATGAAATTCGGAATGACGCGGCCATCATCGGCAGCCATGCGCGGCCCGTAGGTATTGAAGATGCGGACGAGCCGCGTCTCGACGCCCCGATAGCGGTGGTAGGCCATGGTCAGGGCCTCCGCGTAACGCTTGCTTTCGTCATAGACGGAACGCGGCCCGACGGGATTGACGTGCCCCCAGTAACTCTCAGGCTGCGGATGGACTTCGGGGTCTCCGTAGCACTCGGACGTGGAAGCCTGCAGGAACGTGGCGCCATGGCGCGACGCATTTTCGAGCATCACTTCCACCCCGGCTGAGCCGACGCGCAATGTTTCAATACCCAGGCGGCTGTATTCGCGGGGGCTGGCCGGCGAAGCAAAATTCAGGATGAGGTCGCAGGCACCCGTGTCGAACGGCAGGCAGATGTCCTGCTCGAGAAAGCGGAACCGCGGGTTGTCGCGCAGGGCGGCGAGTTTATCGGCCGAACCGGTGCAGAAATTGTCGACGCCGAGGACATTCCATCCGCGGGCAACGAGGGCCTCGGAGAGGAATGAACCAAGAAAGCCAGCCGCGCCGGTGACGACCGCCTTCATGCGAGCGGGCGCGCCTCACGCACGGCGTCCCCGGCAGACCTGCCGATGCTGAGGTACATGATGCCGTGTTCGGTCATGGCGGCGGGCTGATACAGATTGCGCCCATCGATCACAATCGGGTAATGCAACAGCTTGGCGAGCCGCGCGAGATCGAGCGTGGCAAACTCCTGCCAGTCGGTAAGGACCAGCAGCGCGTCAGCGTCTTCCGCAGCGGCGTATGGACTGGCGGCGTAGTGCATCTGCGGGCTGGCCGGGAGCTTTTGCTGGGCGCGCTCCATGGCGGCGGGGTCAAACGCGATTACGGTGGCGCCTTCCTGCAGCAGCGATTGCACAATTTCTATCGCGGGGCTGTCGCGGATGTCGTCGGTCCCGCCTTTGAAAGCCAGTCCCAGCACAGCCAGGCGTTTGCCCCGGATCGTCCACAGGGCAGAGCGCACCTTGGCGATGAAACGCTTCTTTTGCGCGGAGTTTATCTTTTCCACCTCGGACAGCAGCGAGAAATCGAGCCCGGCCTGTTCGGCCACAAAGCGGAACGCGGCCACATCCTTGGGGAAGCATGAGCCGCCATATCCAATGCCGGGCTTGAGGAAACGCGGACCGATGCGGTTGTCCAGCCCCATGCCGCGCGCGACGTGTTCGACGTCTGCGTCCACGGCTTCGCACAGGTTGGCGATGGCGTTGATGAAGGAAATTTTCATCGCCAGGAAAGCGTTCGAGGCGTGCTTGATGATTTCTGCGGATTTGGCAGTGACGCGCAGCAGGGGCGGCGGTTGCTGGACGGTACAGGCGCCGGCCAGCGCATCCGGCCGCTCGTAGTAGGCGCCGGACGTGACCGGAGCGTATATCCGCTGCAGCACCGCAAAGGCTCGAGGCGCGTCCGCGCCGACCACAATGCGGTCCGGATGCAGGAAATCAATGACGGCGGTGCCCTCGCGAAGGAATTCGGGGTTCGACGCGACATCAAACGCGTCCTGCGCGACCCCATTGCGTTCCATGACGCGGCGAATCATTTCATTGGTGTAGACCGGGACTGTGGACTTTTCGACGATGACGCAATAGGAGTGCAGCGAGCGTGCGATTTCGCACGCCACCGCCTCGACAAACGACAGGTCCGCCTCGCCGGATTCAGACTGCGGGGTGCCGACTGCGATGAACGCCGCTTCCGCGTCATGCAGGGCGTCCTGCAGTGACGTGGTGAAGCGCACATTGTGGCCGCCATGCCGCGCCATCAACTCCGGCAGGTTCGCTTCGTGGATGGGAATCCGGCCGTCAATCAGCGCGCGGATCTTCTCCTCGTCGGAGTCCACGCAGACGACGCGATGGCCCAATTCCGCAAAGCAAAGCGCGGTCACGAGACCGACGTAGCCTGTGCCGACAACTGCAATCGATACCGAGGGTTCCACTGGATTCACTGCTGTAAGGATATAGTAGCCAGCGGCCCGGTCTGCCGTCCCCGACCGCAGGCATGGAGACGATGGTCTGCCACTTCCCGTTGTATGGGCGGCCCGTTTTGGTCACGGGCACATGCACTTTCGTGACATGACATGACGGGGACATGACGCGAATTGCACGTTGACGCAAGGGCGCTAAATTCCCTATTCTGAAAGACAACCAGCTTCCCATACATCCATCTTGCTTTTCTGCCGATAAAAGAACGCGGCAGTGTTGTAAGTGTTTGCGGAGAGGCGGTTTCCGGCCAGGAGCGATTGGCTCCAGCGGCGGGAAATGCGGCCAAAGTCCGAGTTTACAGGCAGGGCTGGTCACCACGATCCCCATTCCGTCCAAGGCGACGGCAGAAGAAGAAGGCGGCGGTTCACCCTCACATGGCATCAGGCAACGACAATTTGTCCGTAAACGGCAACCGGCCGGCGGCCCCCGCGCTATCCCCAGCCGCAAAAGCCAGCAACGCGGTAGACACCACTCTTTCCGATTCCTGGCTGATCCTGCGGAAGCGGAAGTGGATCATCTTTTCAGCCGCCATGCTGGGCTGCATTATCGGCTTCATGACGGCGCTGTCGACGCCGCACCGTTATCAAGCGAAATCTGATATCCAGGTGCGCCCGGGGCAGTCCGACCAGTACCGGCTGGAGTCTACGGAAGCCAGCAGCCTGATGAACGGCGACGACATCAGCGTTCGCCTGGAGACGGAAGTCGCCATCCTGCAGAGCGTTTCATTGGAGATCCAGGTCGCGCGCCAGCTTGAGCTGGCCCGGAACAACGAATTCATGGGGACAAAGAAATCCCTCGCGGGCAACCTGCTGGACGATCCCAAAGTCATGAAGGACGTGCTGAAGCATTTCAAGGACGGCCTGGAAGTCAAGCGCATACCCAAGACCGAGCTGATCACGCTGAGCTTTACTTCGACCAATCCGGAGCTTTCCGCGCGCGTTGTGAACACTCTGGTGGCGGACTATGTGGACCGCAGCTTCCAGGTGCGTTACGCGGCCACCCAGAAGGTGAGTACCTGGCTCGGCCAGAAGCTGGACGACCTGAAGGACGAGGTCGAGAACAACCAGGAGAAGATGATCGCGCTGCAGCGGCAGCTTGGCGTGATCGGGCTGGACGACAAGAAGAACCTGGTCGCCGACGAGCTGGAAGACCTGACGAAGGCGGTCACGGACGCGCGGGTTGCGCGCATCATCTCGGAAACCCGCTTCCGGGTGCTGGAATCCACTGATCCGAACCTGTACGAAAGCAGCATGATCGGCGCCGGCACGACAGAAAGCGGCTTCGCCGCGGGCAGCCTGCTGTCGCAGCTGCGTGCGCAGTTGGCGACCGACGAAGCTTCTTTGGCGCAGCAGTCCACGCAGTACGGGCCGAACTGGCCTGCTGTTGTGCAGCTGAAGGCCCAGATCGCTACGACGAAAAAGTCGATTGAAACGGAACAGTCCCGCGTTCTGGCGGAATCCCGCGTGGCCTTTGACGCGGCCAAGGCGAATGAAGACCGCGCCAATGCTGCGCTGAATTCCAAGGAATCCGAGGCCTACTCGACGCGCGATTCCCTGGTGCAATACGCCATCCTGACACGCCGCTTTGAAAGCAGCCGTGAACTCTATGAAGGCCTGACCAAGCGTCTGCGCGAGGCAGGCATCCAGGCCGGCCTGGGGTCGTCGGAAGTCGACATCGTCGACGCCGCGCTGATCCCCTTCAACCCGACCGGGCCGCGTCGTTTGTACATCATCGCGCTGGGCGTCCTGTTCGGCTTGATTGCCGGAACCGCGCTCGCTTTCCTGATGGAGAGCCTCGACACCAGCCTGCGCTCCATCGCCGAAATCGAGACGGTGATGGAACTGCCGTCCCTGGCGATCATTCCCCGCGCCCGCCGGGTGGCCGCCCGTTCCAATGGGGAAATAGTTCCGGCATACATGCGCAACATTGACGTGCTGGCGCAGCCCAAGTCGCAGTTTTCCGAGTCATTCCGCTCGCTGCGAACTTCGCTGCTGCTGTCCACGGTCGGGCATCCGCCGCGCGTCGTGCTGATCACCAGCTCCATCCCGTCGGAAGGAAAGACGACGGTCGCGTCGAACATCGCCGCCGCGCTCAGCCAGCGCGACGTTCGCGTGCTGTTGATTGACGCCGATCTTCGCCGCCCGACCGTTCACCACCGTTTCGGCATCAGTTCCAAGACCGGGCTGACGACTGTCCTGGCAAATACGACGACGTTTGAGGAAGCCGTACAGAACATCCCGGAACTGCCCAATCTGGACATCCTGCCTTCCGGCCCGGTGCCGCCGTTCCCGACAGAAATGATCGGCTCGGAACGCATGGCCCAGCTTCTGGAGACGTGCAAGGGCAAGTACGAACATATTGTGATCGATTCGCCGCCGATTCTGTCCGTTACCGACGGCATCATCCTGGCCCGCATGGCGGACGCGGTAGCGGTGGTTATGCGCCACGGCGGCGTCAGCAAACACATCGTGCGGCGGTCGCGCGATCTGCTGCTGCGCGCCGGAGCGCCGGTGACCGGCATTATTCTGAACGCCGTCGACCTCAGTTCACCCGACTACTACGGCTATTACGGCTATTACCGTTACTCCTATGTCGGCTCATCGGAGCCGGGCTTTGAAGGCGACGGAACGCCACACAGCGGCGACAGCCGGGGTACGGAGATATAAATCATGAGAATGTGCTGTAACAACATCTCCCGCACGGTCGCCGTTGCATCGTTGGCGCTGGCGTTCAGCGCTCCCGCGCTCGGGCAGTTTCAGGGGCCGCCGCAGACACAACCGGTGTCGCCGTCACTGACCGGGCCCAAGGGCATTCCAAACATTACGCCTTCAGAAGCCAAGGCCATGGAGCCGTTGCAATCCGTCGTAATTGTCCCGGGAGACCAGCTGAGCATCACCATTCTCGGACTGAACGCGTCGCTCCCTTCCCCGCCGCAGATGGTTGGCGGCAGTGGCGGCCAAACCGTATCCGCGCCCCTGCAGCAGACCGTAAACTCCGACAATACGATCCAGGTGTCCTACATCGGCAAGGTCTCCACGCGCCGGCCTGACGCCAATCCAGTTGTCGGAATCCATTGCGACCAGGCTCAAGGACCAGGGTTACATCCTTGATCCGCAGGTCCAGGTTTCCATCACGGCGGCGCCTACCCAAACGGTGACGATTCAGGGAGACGTCAAGCTCCCCACCGTGATCGCGGTGGCCGGCCAGCGCACGCTGCTCGACATGCTGGCCGCGGCCGGAGGAACGAACCCGACGGCCAGCCATCTGATTACCGTGCATCGCCAGTCCTCAGGAGAAACCATCCAGGTGTTGCTGGACCCGAATCCGGCGAACGCTGCAAGCTCGAACATTCCAATTTATCCGGGCGACAGCATTCTGGTGCCGCGCGCAGGCCAGATTTATGTGGTCGGCTCCGTCAAGACGCCGATGGCCGTCCCTATCCAGACGAACACGCCGTTAACGCTGATCCAGGCGCTGAGCCTGGCGGGTGGCGCGCAGTTTGAGGCCGCGCTGTCAAAGACCATCATCATCCGCACCGACGGAGCGAAGCGCAAAGAAATTGACCTCGACGTCAAGAAGATCCTCAAAGGAACGCAGCCGGACCCCATCCTGCAGGCAGACGACATCGTCTATCTGCCAGGAAACCTGTTCAAGGGCGCCGTCAAGGGTGGCGCGGCCACTTCCGCTCTGACGCTGGTTTACGGCATCGGCTACCTGGCGAAGTAGAGGCCTTCCTCTCTAAATGGCGGACGCCCCGAAGACGTTTCGCATTTTGCACGCCGTGCGGTCGCTCGCTCCTGAAGCGGGCGGCCCCATGGAAGGCATTCGCCGCCTTGCCGCAATAGGCAAACAACAGGGCTATGATCTCGAGGCGCTGTCGCTGGACCCGCCCGACGCGCCATTTCTGTCTTCGCTGCCGTTTCGCGCGCATCCGCTTGGACCGGTTGAGAGCAAGTATGGCTACACTCCTAAGCTTTCCCGCTGGCTGCGCGACAACCTGAACCACTACGATGGCGTGGTGATCAACGGGTTGTGGCAATTCCACAGTTACGGCACGTACCGCGAGATCCGCGGCAAAAAGCCGTATGTAGTTTTCTGCCACGGCATGATGGACCCGTGGTTCAAGAAGCGCTATCCGTTGAAGCACCTGAAGAAGTGGCTGTACTGGGCGCCGTTTGAATACCGCGTGCTTCGCGATGCGCGCCGCGTGATGTTCACGTCCGAGATGGAGAAGACGCTCGCGGAAGAATCCTTCTGGCTACACAAGTGGACGCCCCAGGTGGTTCCCTATGGCACGACCGGGCCCGACGTTGACGAGACGTCCGCACGCGAAGCTTTCTTTGGCGTCTGTCCCGAGCTTCGCGGCAAACCGTTTCTCGTCTATCTGAGCCGCATCGATCGCAAGAAGGGCTGCGACCTGCTGGTTGAAGCTTTTGCCCGCTTCATGCGGGAATCGCAGGTAAAGCTGGTGATGGCTGGACCTGACGCAACAAACTGGCGGCCGGAGCTCGAGGCAACTGCGATGAAACTCGGCATTGCGGATCGCATTGTGTGGCCGGGCATGCTGGCGGGCGCGCAGAAGTGGGGCGCTTTCTACGCGAGCGAAGCGTACATTCTGCCTTCGCACCAGGAGAATTTCGGGATCGCTGTTGCCGAAGCGCTTGCCTGTGCCAGGCCTGTGCTGACGACGAAGCAGGTCAATATCTGGCCGGACCTTGTCGAGGCAAGGTGCGGCTATGTGGAAGATGACACGCTGGCCGGCGTCGAAGCCTTGTTGAGAAAGTGGTCGGCCACCGGCCCCGAAGAGCGCATCCGGATGGGGCAACGCGGACTGGAATTGTTCAGCCGGCGTTACAATTTGCGCCGCACCGCGCCATGCATTCTTGAAAGCCTTGGCCTGACGGGAGAAGACGCCGATGCCGCATGAAGATCCTTATCTGCGGCCGGCGTTCGGGTTTGGCGACCGTGCGTATCGCCAGATTTGGAACATCTGCTGGGCGCTTCTCTATCGCACGTCTCCGCGACCGCTGCATGGTTGGCGCGCGGCGCTGCTGCGATTGTTCGGCGCCAGGATGGGGCCGAACTGCCACTTTTACCCGAAGTCCCGCATCTGGTCGCCGCGCATGTTGACGTGTGAAGACCAGGTCACTCTCGGGGACGATGCTGAGCTCTACAATCCTGCGCCGCTCTTTATGGGTTCACACGCGATTGTCAGCCAGGGAGCATACATTTGCGGAGCGACGCACGACTATAACGACCCGGCGTTCCCGCTGTACTCGCTGCCGATGCGACTGGAAGCGCGAAGCTGGGTGTGTGCGCGCGCGGCCGTGCATCCCGGCGTGAATGTTGGTGAAGGCGCCGTGCTCGGAATGTGTTCCGTTGCAACGCATGACCTGGAACCGTGGGGCGTTTACGCCGGCGTGCCGGCCCGCAAAGTGAAAGAGCGCGAGCGCACGCACGCGGCTGCCGGCGCATGATCAGCGTTCTGATTCTGACACGCGATGAGGAAGCCAACATCGCCGATTGCATCGCATGCTGCCGCGACTGGTCCGACGACGTGCATGTCTTCGATTCGTTCTCGACCGATCGCACGGTTGACATTGCGCTGGCCAACGGCGCGCACTTGCATCAACGACAGTTCGACAATTATGCCGCACAGCGCAACGCCGCGCTGGAGACGGTTCCGTTCCGCCATGACTGGATATTTATTGTCGACGCCGATGAACGGCCATCGCCCGCGCTGGGCGCGGAAATGCTGGCGCGCGCCTCGGATTCGCCCGCGGGAGTTTCAGCCTACAAAGTTCTGCGCAAGGATTACTTCCTTGGCCGATGGCTGAAGCACGCGCAGATGTCGCCCTGGTATATCCGGCTTGTGCGGCGCGGCCACGCACGCTACCGCCGCGAAGTGAATGAGGTCCTCGAAACCGATGGTGAGGTCCGCGCGCTCGCGTCGCCGATGGACCACTTCCCTTTCTCGCGCGGAGTCGAGCACTGGATTGCCAAGCACAATCTCTACTCAACCATGGAAGCGAAATTGATTGTTGCGGGCGCTCCCCACACAGAAATCAGCTGGCGCACGGCTGTGTTCGAGCGGGACTTCCATAAGAAGCGCGTCGCCCAGAAGGCGATCTTTTATCGCCTGCCGTTCCGCCCGTTTGTGAAGTGGTGCTACCTGATGTTTGCGCGCGGCGGAATGCTGGACGGGCGCGCCGGGTTTGCTTATGCAAACCTGCTGGCCTGGTACGAGTACATGATCGTCGTCAAGACAAAGCAGCTACGCCTGCAGGCGAAAACAGCAGATTCTGCGCTTCGCTGAGCATGACACGCGAAGATCTGCTCTTCTCTTCTGCTACGACTTCATAAGGCGCAAGTCCTGGCCCGTCATTTCCTTTGGCATGGACAGACCAAGCATACCGAGGATGGTCGGCGACAGGTCACGCAAGGAACCGCCGCTCTTCAGCGTGTACTTGCTTGCATCCGCGGCGACAGCAATCAGCGGAACCGGGTTCGTGGTGTGCGCGGTGTGCGGGCCGCCGGTGACCGGATCGATCAGCAGCTCGGCATTGCCGTGGTCGGCAGTGACCAGCATCGCGCCACCGCTGCGGCGCAGCGCCGCATAAAGTTCGCCCAGGCATGCGTCTACCGTTTCCACACCCTTGACTGTGGGTTCGATTTTGCCGGAGTGTCCCACCATGTCGGCATTTGCGAAATTGACGACGATGACATCGAACGACTGCTGCTCTATGGCGCGCGTCACCACTTCTGCGATTCCGGGCGCAGACATCTGCGGAAAGAGATCGTAGGTCGCGACCCTCTGCGACGGCACGACCTCCCTCTCTTCACCAGGGAATGGCTTTTCGATGCCTCCGTTGAAGAAGTACGTGACGTGGGCATACTTTTCCGTTTCGGCAACGCGCAGGTTCTTCAGTTCGGCGCGGCCTAACACGTTCGCCAGCAGATTTTCCATGCTTTCCGGAGGAATGACGACGGGCAACGTGTACAGCTTGTCGTACTCCGTCATGCAGACGTAGAAAATGTCGCGCGGTACGTCGCTGCGCGGAATGGCAAGGTCAAGGTCCGCGGCGCCGGCAAGGTCAAGCCCGTTGAGTTTCGTGAGGCCGATGTTGCGTGTCAGCACGCGGGTAATCTGGCGCACGCGATCCGCACGATAGTTGAAACAGATGCAGGCGTCACCATCCTGAATGCGCGCGACGGGCTCGCCGGCGGCATTGGTACAAACAAACGGCACGACAAACTCATCCGTGATGCCGTTGTTGTACGACTCCCGGATGCGCTCAACTGGATCGTGATGCAGCCGGCCGTCGGCAGTTCCCTTCACCATCGCGTCGAACGCCATTACCTCACGCTCCCAGCGGCGGTCACGGTCCATGGCGTAATAACGTCCACTCACGGTGGCAATCTGGCCGCAGTCAAGCTCGCGCATGACTTGCTGCAGTCGCTCGATATAGCCGATGCCGCTGGTCGGCAACGTGTCGCGGCCGTCGAGAAACGCATGCACGTACACGCACGTCAGGCCCTGCTGCTTCGCCATCCTGAGCAGTGCGTACAGGTGCGCCTGTTGGGCATGCACGCCGCCGTCACTGACCAGGCCGAGTAAGTGCAATGCGCGCCCGTTCTCCAGCGCATGACGCATCGCGGCAAGCAACGTCGGGTCCTGAAAGAACGACCCATCTGCGATGGCAGCATCGATCCGCGTGATGTCCATGCGAACCACGCGGCCAGCGCCGATGTTCAGATGGCCGACTTCACTGTTTCCCATCTGGCCGTCCGGCAGGCCGACGTAGCGATCGCTGGCATGGAGCAGCGTATTCGGGTATCCCGCGAGAAGGCGGTCGTAGTTCGGCTTGCGCGCGAGCGCAATGGCGTTGCCGTGCGTTTCCGCACGATAGCCCCAGCCGTCGAGAATGGCGAGAACGAGAGGCTGCATCTGCGAACTAAACTTCCACGCCCAGGTTGCAGTTCACCGCTTCCAGGCCGGGGAATTCGGCGCCCTGGCCAAGTTCTTCTTCAATGCGCAGAAGCTGGTTGTATTTCGCAATGCGGTCGGTGCGGGACGCGGAGCCCGTCTTGATCTGCCCGGCGCCGGTTCCAACCGCGAGGTCGGCGATGAACGTGTCCTCTGTCTCTCCGCTGCGATGGCTGATGATGCTGGTATAGCCAAAGCGGCGGCCGAGCTGGATCGCTTCAAGCGTTTCTGTAACGGTGCCGATCTGATTGACCTTGATCAGGATGGCGTTCGCCACGCCTTCGTTGATGCCGCGCTCCAGGCGCTCGGTATTGGTGACGAACAGATCATCGCCGACTAGCTGAATGCGGCGGCCAAGTTTCTCCGTGACGAGCTTCCAGCCGTCCCAGTCGTCTTCCGCAAAACCGTCCTCGATGGAAACAATCGGATACTGCCTCACCCACGATGCCCAAAAATCCGCCATCTGCTCGCTTGAAAGCTCGCGCTTGTCGCTCTTCTTGAAGACGTAGGCTTTCTTGTCTTTGTCGTAGAACTCGCTCGCGGCAGGATCGAGAGCGATGTAGACATCTTCGCCCGGCGTGTGGCCGGCCTGTTCGCATGCCTGAAGGATCAGCTCGATTGCTTCTTCATTGGACTTGAGCGATGGCGCAAAACCACCTTCATCGCCGACCGATGTGTTGTAACCGTTTTTCTTCAGAACGCCTTTCAGCGTGTGAAATATTTCCGTGCCCCACCGCAGAGCGTCGGAAAAGGTCTCCGCCCCGGCCGGCATGACCATGAATTCCTGAAAGTCCACATTGTTGTCGGCGTGTGCGCCGCCGTTCAGAATATTCATCATCGGCACGGGAAGCACTGCGGCGTTTACGCCGCCGATGTAGCGGTAGAGCGGCATCTCCATCGCATTTGCGGCCGCGCGCGCCGTCGCCATGCTGACGGCGAGAATCGCGTTCGCGCCGAGACGGCCCTTGTTGGGCGAGCCATCCAGCGCGATCATTGTCTGGTCAATCAGCCGCTGGTTGGTCGCATCCATGCCGGTGAGCTCGGGTGCGATCGCACTCTCGACGTTCTCCACTGCCTGCAAAACGCCTTTGCCGAGATAGTGTTCCTTGTCGCCGTCGCGCAGCTCCACGGCCTCATGCTCGCCGGTGGAAGCTCCGCTGGGCACGGCGGCGCGTCCCATGGCTCCGCCTTCCAGCGTGACGTCGGCTTCTACGGTCGGATTGCCGCGCGAGTCGAGAATTTCCCGCGCGTGGATGGAGACGATCTCTGTCATGTTGCTCCTCTGGATTCTGTGCCGCAGGCGGTCGTTGAGTCGCGGGCGGCGGTCTACCGCAATGGCGCGCCCGGCTGCGCTGGAGATGGATTCAACCAGGCTCACGCTTGGCAGCCTTGTCGGGTGGCATACGACACGAATGGGAATTTTAGCAAAGGGCTCGCCGTGCGGAAGGAGCGCGGCATTACAGCGTTTCCTGATCAAAGGAATAAAGCGGGAACGGCCCGGTGTAATGCTCTTCGCTGAGCGGCAGCCGGCTTCCGTGGCGGCGCATCAGGTCTTCGATATGGTCGAGCACCCGCGACAACTGCGTGTCGTTGTCGTAGCCGGAGGCCACCGCGCGGCGGCGACTGGCGGCCGCGATGCGCTCGCGGGCCTCAGGATCGGGAAGGTAACGTTTGATCTTCTCGGCGCATTCTTCGAGCGTGGAGAAGAGCACAATTTCTTCATCTTCGATGAAGCGCTCCATATGGCCGGCGCTGCGTTCTGCAATCTGGAATGCGCCGCAGCCGGCGATCTCGAACGTCTTATGCGTGTATTCGTCCTGGTTGGAGTGCGTGATGAAGCTCAGGTTTATCTTCGAGCGCCAGATGGCCTCTCGATACTTTGCGTCGAACAATGCGGTGCCCGTGTACATGTCAGCGACGTCGCGGTCCAACGCCGCTGCCCATTGCGGATAACCGCTGATCGTGACGGGGATGCCGTATTCACGCTTGAGCTGCGTCAGGAAGCGGGCACGGTTGTCGTACGGCGAGCCGATAAAACTGACCTCGCGATCGCGGTCTTTATCATTCCAACCCGGCGGCGCCGGAAAGTGATAGGCCGGGTCGAAAGCCGTCTGCATTTTGTAGACAGCCCGCGCGCCGAAGCGAAGATACGCATCGAGGGTCACGTCGCGCTGGAGGATATGAAGGTCGTATTCGCCGATGCACTTCTTGTAGAGCCTCCACACGCGGTCGCGGCGCGGGCCGAAAGCGTTGTCAATGGTGTAGTCAACCGTGAAGATGCCGCGGCGGCGCAGCGCAACCAGCGTCTCCGGCAGCAGAAGGACAGCCTTGTTTCCCCAGAAGATGTCGGGCTTGTACTCAATGGCGTCTGCAAGCACGCGCTCGTTGAATGCGCGGACCAGCGGCCCGAGTTGCAGGCGATGGCGAATGGCGCGTGTAATGCGATTGCCGCCGTCCTGATACGGCTCGGCATTCAGCTGCAGGACTTCCTGGCCCAGCCGTTCCAGCGCGAAGAAGCGATGCAGCACATTTTCGCTGGGGAGCAGCGGCCCTGCGTAGAGGATTCGAAAGCGCGGCGGCACAGTTAGATTTTACGGAAGCGCGGACAGGCGCGCCGCGTCTTCCGGCGTGTCCACATCGAATTCCGCTTCCGGGCACGCCAGCGTTAGAACGCCGGAAGTTGCGGCAAGCAGCCTTCCGGCGCCGGCATCGCCGGCAAGAGACTGCAGATCCGGAAACATGCTCCTCGAAAAAATGGCGGGAACGCCTGGTTTGCCGGCATAGAACGCCGCAGCCGCGGGAGGCCTTGCCGCGTGATGCAGTGCGAGCAGCTGGCGATGAAACGCCAGAGGAATGCCCGGCTGATCGCACAAGAGGATCCGAACGTTTTCTGTGTCCGGCGCGTTCGCGAGGACCCGGCTGATTCCGAACGCGATGCTCGAGCCAATTCCCTGCTCCCATGCGGGATTGTGCAATGCAGCGTCAGCCAGTTGTAAAGCCGGGTGCAGCCCGTCAGCATGCGCGCCGGTAACCACGAAAATTGGGCCACCGCATGTTTCGCGTGCGATGCGGACAGTGCGCGCCAGGAGGGTTTCGCCTTCATAGGTGAGCAATTGCTTGGGTTGCCCGAGCCGCGTGGAAGCTCCGGCGGCGAGAACGAGCGTTGCGTCACGCACTGATTTCGAGCTGCCGCGGCGCCGCCGAGCGGGCGAGGCGGGCTTGCGTGTCGGCGGTGATCTCCGCGGCAATGGCCAGCGCAATGGCCGCGGGGTTGCGCTCGCCAAGTGGCAAGCCGACAGGAGCGTGCAAGCGCTCTTCCACGCCTTCGCGGTGCAGAGCGCCGATCTCTTCGAGAAGACGGTTTGTGCGGTTGCGTGGACCGAGCACTCCGATATATCCGGCAGGGGTTTCGAGAAGCGCACGCAAATAGTTCTTGTCCTGCTCGTAGGAATGCGTCATCACGACGGCAGCGTCGGTCGAGCGCATGACCGGGGAGCGCTTGCCGCTGGTGGGAAACGAACACTCCATCGGCCTGAGGAAAGCGTTCGGCGCGCGCAAGGTGCGACCGGCCGTCGTGGACTTCCGTGTACCAGTCCTGCGAACGCGCGAGCGTTACGAGCGGCTGGGCATCATCGCCTGCACCGAAGATGAAGAGGCCGGTACGCGGCGCTATATGTTCGCGAAAGATGCGGGTGCCGGCCGCGAACTCTTCCGGGGCAAAACGGTGCTGCCCGAGCAATTCTCCTGAAACTACTGTCGTGGCCTCCACCAGAACACGCTCGCGATACGCGCGTTCGAGCATGGTAAGAACATCAGCGGCTGTTGTGCTGCGTTCGAGCATTAGTTCGAGTGTGCCGCCGCAGCCAAAGCCGAAGCGGCCGCCTCCATCTTCATCTGCAGCGGTCGAGTATTGCCGGACAATTGGCCCCTGCGAGGTCAGCCAGAAGATTTGCCTGGCAACTTCCGCTTCCAGGCATCCGCCGGAAATGGTTCCGGCGCGGCGGCCGCTTTCGGTCACGAACATGCGCGCGCCGGCGCGGCGATAGCTCGAACCTTCCACGCCGACCAACGTGGCCAGGCAATAGTCTTCGCCGCGTGACTCGGCGTTGCGCCAAAGTTCCAGGACTGCGCCGGAATCTGCCACTACGTGCGCTGCTCCGCCTTGAGAAGGTCTTCGATGCGAATCGGCAACTCGCGAACCCGGACGCCAGTGGCGTGATAAACGGCCGCTGTAATGGCGGGAGCAACGCCGGCGAGGCCGATTTCCCCAACGCCTCGCGCCCCAAACTCATTCAGCACGAGATCAGGATAGTCCGTGAAATGCACGTCGATGTCCGGGCAGTCGGCGCTGGTCGCGACAAGGTAGTCAGCAAGGTTGTCATTCACGGGCTTGGCGTTGCGCTGGTCGTAGACAGTTTCCTCAAGCATGGCCATCCCGACCCCCATGACGACGGCGCCTTCCACCTGGTTGCGCGCGGGCTTCTGGTTGATGACGCGGCCGACGTCAATCACGCTGACGACGCGGCTTACGCGAAGATGCGCAATGCCGGGGTCCCACTCAACCTCAACAAACTGCGCGCCCCAGGAATGCGTGGAGTACTTCTTCACTTTCGGGTCAGCAAAACTGGCCGGGGAATCGCCTTCCCCGCTGGCGGCGCGGACGTCGGCGGCCTTCAGCGCCTGCTCGAACGGCACGCCGCTCGCAGCAGGCTGGCCCGCGAAGTGGATGCGGCCCTCCGTGAGTTGCAGCTTTTTCGCGTCCTTGCCCTGAAACGGACCGCCCTTCTGCACGGCAATCTTCATCAGGGCATCTGTCGCTTTGCCGCACGCCATAATCACTGCCGGCGCCATGCTGCCGGTCACTGCGGAACCTCCCGATGTCGGCCCGGGCGGATACGCGGAATTGCCGATGACGACCTTTACCTTTTCGATCGGCACGCCTGTCCTGGCGGTCACGTACTGCGCGAGAATGGTGTAGGTCCCGGTGCCGATGTCCTGAGTCCCGCTGGTGATGGTTGCCGTTCCGTCATCGTTGAGCGAGACACTGCACTTCGCGGCGAAGCGCATCGCCACCCACGAACACGCCGCCATGCCCCAGCCGAGCGTCTTGCCGTCGCGTTTCATGGAGCCAACTTCCGGCGTGCGCTGGGACCAGCCGAACTTGTCGCGGCCAATCTCCAGGCACTCCTTCAGGTGCCGGGAGCTGAACGGCAGCCCGTTGCTCTCGTCGAGCGTGGGCTCGTTCTTCAGCCGCAGCTCGACCGGGTCCATCTTGAGGGCAATCGCCAGCTCGTCCATGGCGGATTCGAGAGCGAAGAGTCCGGGCACAGCTCCGGGCCCGCGCATGGCTGTCGGTGTTCCGAGATTGCGATGCACCATCGCGGAGCTGACGCGCAGGTTCGGCGTGGAGTAGAGGAACGGCGTGGCCTCGCCACAGTTCTCGCCCACTTCGTCAAGCTGGGACGTATCGCTGACGTAGTCGTGCGCCAGGGCAACCAGCTTGCCGTCTGTGTTTGCGCCGAGGCGCATCCGCTGTTGCGTCCGCGGCCGATGCCCGACCGTCATGAACATGTTCTGGCGCCGGAGAACAAACTTCACCGGCCGGTTGAGATCGCGTGCCGCGGCGGCGGCAATCGGCGAGTGGGTCCAGGGCCACAACTTTCCGCCAAAGCCGGAACCGAGAAACTTCATCTCGATGTCCATGTTTTCTTTCGAGACGCCGAGAAGCTGCGCCAACACGGCCTGGTGGTTCATGACGGCCTGCGTCGTCTCATACAGCTTGAACTTGTGGCCGTCCCAGGTCGCCACCGAGGCGTGCATCTCGATCGGATTATGGGTTTCGACAGGGGTGACGTAGGTCTGCTCGACTTTGACCGGCGCAGTCGCAAATGCAGCGTCGGTGTCGCCGCGATGGCTGCCGACCTCGAGATGCCTGCGGAACCCATCGGACAGGTCGCGCGCCACATTCGGCGTTGTGGGCGCGTACCGGACTTCGATTGCCTCCGCGGCCGCGCTTGCCTGTTCGAATGTTTCCGCAATCACGCAGGCGATGTACTGACCGTAGTAGTAGATAATGTCGTCGTCGAACGGCGGCCGGGTTTCATCGATGCGCGCCTGAGGGTCATGCGAAACCGGCCGGTACACCTTAGGAAAATGACCGTGATAGTAAACGCGCAGGACGCCGGGCATCTTTTCCGCCTTCGAGGTGTCGAGCGCGGCGATGCGTCCGCTGCCGATGGTCGCCCACACGGGCGCCGCATAAACCATGGCTGGGAAGTTGAAGTCGGCGGTGTACAGTGCGGTTCCGGTTGTCTTCTTCGGCCCGTCAATGCGCGGCAGCGACGCGCCGATGATGGCCATGTCTCCGGCCGGCTTGTGTTCTGGCTGAGCGGTCTGTTGCATTGCCATGGCGATTTCTCCTTATGCCTGGGACGTGGCCATCGTCAGGCCGCGAATGATGGAGCGCTTTGCCAGCTCGACCTTGAATCCGTTTTCGCTTTGCGGCTTCGCGCCGGCAAGCGCAGCATCTGCCGCAGCGCGGAATGTTTCCGGCGACGACGGCTTGCCTTCCAGAGCGCGCTCGGCCGCGTGGCTGCGCCAGGGAACGGTGCCGACACCGCCCAGCGCGATGCGGGAATTCGTGATGCGCCCGTTCTCAACATTGGCAACAACCGCAACAGAGGCAAGTGCAAACTCATAGGCAGCGCGGTCCCGCAGCTTGAGGTATACCTGTTTCGGCCCGACAGGCCTGGGCAGCGTGACGTGGGTGATCAGGTCGCCGGGCTCAAGCACGTTCTCGATGTTCGGCGATTTGCCGGGCTCCTTGTAGAACTCGCCGATCGGAATATCGCGCTCACCTTTCGGACTGCGCACGTGGATGGTTGCTTCGAGCGCGGTCAGGGCAACACACATGTCGGAAGGGTGCGTTGCGATGCAATGCTCGCTGGTCCCGAGAATGGCGTGCATCCGGTTGTAGCCGTGGATGGCCGCGCAACCCGAACCAGGATTCCGCTTGTTGCACATCGGCTCCGAGGTGTCGCGGAAGTACAGGCAGCGCGTGCGCTGCAGCAGGTTCCCGCTGGTCGTGGCCATGTTGCGCAACTGTGGAGAGGCGCCTGACAGCAGGGCCTGGCTGAGCACCGGATAATCGCGCATCACGGTGGCGTCATGCGCCAGCGCCGAGTTGCGTACCAGCGCACCGACGCGCAGGCTGCCGTCCGGCTGCGTTTCAATTTTGTCGAAGCCGAGCGCGTTGATGTCCACGACCTTCGCGGGGGTCTCAACATTCAGCTTCATCAGGTCGATCAGCGTTGTGCCGCCTGCTACGTAGCGAACGTCTGCCCATTGCTGGACCGTCCTGGCCGCCGCATTAGCCTGGATTGCCTGCTCCGGCGACGCCGCGTTCTGGTAAGTAAAGCTGCGCATGTTCCGGGCTCCTTAGACTTCGCGCTGCGCCTGCTGCACAGCAGCGACGATGTTGGGGTACGCGCCGCAGCGGCAGATGTTGCCGTACATGTGCTGCTTGACGTCGTCAGGGGACATATTTTTCGGCGCCCAGGGCTCCTTGAGCAGCGCTGAGGCCGACATGATCTGGCCGCTCGTGCAGGCCCCGCACTGATACGCGTCGTGTTCGACAAATGCTTTCTGGACGGGGTGCATGTTGTCCGGCGTCCCCAGGCCTTCGACCGTGGTGATTTCGTCGCCCTGATGCATCACTGCGAACGTTAAACAGGAATTGACGCGCATGCCGTTGACATGGACCGTGCACGCCCCGCACTGGCCATGGTCGCAGCCTTTCTTGGTGCCGGTCAGCGACAGGTTCTCACGCAGGGTGTCGAGGAGTGAGGCGCGCGGGTCCAGCTTGAGGTCGTACGCCCTGCCGTTGACTTTCAACGTGACCGGCATGGCGCCCGGCGCTGAATCCTCCGGTGTCTCGGTGCCGGACTTTTTCGGCTCCTGCTGTTGCGCCTGCAGCCGCGAGGCAACGGTGGCGGTAATTCCTGCTGCACCGATCTGGCCAAGGAATTTTCTCCGGCTGAAGCTGCCAAAGACACTCGATTTCTGCTCAGGTGACGTATTGCTTTCTTGGTCCACCCGCACCTCCGGTACTGCGCCTAGGAGTCGTATACGCGAATTGGATGCAGAAAATCCAGTTTGCGAATCCGGGCGCAAATGTAGACTGCGCGGCACCGCAATCGGGCGTCCCGCAATTTGCTGGCGTGGTAGGCTGGCGCTCGCATGACGAACTTCAACCTCGCGGCCGCGGCGCATGCCGAGATGCTTCGCCAAGGCTTCCACCCCGATTTTCCTCCAGAAGCGGATCAACAAATAGCAGACGTGCGCGCTGGCGAAGCGTCGCGCAACGCCCCGCAGGCCGGCGTTGAGGACATGCGCGGACTGCTTTGGTCCTCGATAGACAACGACACCTCCCGCGATCTCGACCAGATCGAGGTCGCCGAGCAGCAGGGCGACATCATCCTGGTCAGGATTGGGATTGCGGACGTCGATGCCGCGGTTGCGAAGGGTTCCGTGCTGGACAAGCATGCAGCCGACGCGACCACGTCTGTTTACACCCCGGCCAAAGTCTTTCCCATGCTGCCGGAAGAGCTTTCGACCGACCTGACTTCGTTGAATGAAGGCCAGGACCGCGCAGCAGTAATTATCGAGTTCGGTGTCAAAACGCAGCCGCCGGAGAACGTCTGCGCATTCGGCGATTTCGTCGTGAACCCTCGGATCTATCGAGCGATCGTCAACAACAAGGCGCAGCTTGCCTACAACGGCGTTGGCGCATGGCTCGAAGGCCGAACCGCAGCGCCGGCGAAAGTTGCGGCTTCGGCAGACCTGCAGGCGCAGTTGATGCTCCAGGACCAGGCCGCCCAGGTCCTGCGCCGGCACCGGAGGTTATGCGGCGCGCTGGATTTCGATCGCGTGGAAGCGACGGCCCAGACCGACCAGGCGGGCGACGTTACCGGCCTCAAGGCAATGAAGAAAACCCGCGCGAATGACCTGATTGAAGATTTCATGATTGCCGCCAATGAAGTGATGGCCCGCACGCTGGAGCGCGCCGGGCGGTCATCCATCCGGCGCGTGGTTCGCGTGCCAAAGCGCTGGGACCGCATTGTTGCGCTGGCGCAAGAGAAAGCTACGACGCTGCCGGAGCAGCCCGACTCCGGAGCGCTTGACGATTTCCTGCTCGCGCAGAAGACGGCCGACCCTGTGCATTATCCTGACCTGTCGCTGGCCGTCATCAAGCTGATGGGCCCGGGCATTTATGTGCGGACCAGCCCCGGCTCGGCGGACCAGGGCCACTTCGGCCTGGCCGCGCAGGACTACACGCACTCGACTGCGCCCAATCGGCGCTATGCAGACGACATTACGCAGCGCTGCATCAAGGCCCTGCTGGCGAATGCCCCGGAACCGTATGCCACGGGAGACCTGGACGCGCTGGCTACGCATTGCACCGAGATGGAAGACGCCGCACGCAAAGTCGAGCGCAACACGCTCAAGATGGCGGCAGCGGTGACGCTGCAACATTCCATCGGCAAGTCGTTCGCCGGGGTTGTGACAGGCGCCAGTGACAAAGGCACGTACGTCCGTATCGTCGATCCGCCGGTGGAAGGGCGCGTAACGCAGGGCGGCAAGGGCCTCGATGTCGGCGACGAAGTGCAGGTCAAGCTGCTGCATACCAACCCGCAGCGCGGCTGGATTGATTTCGGAGCGAGCTAGCGCGAAATGCCTTCCAGGGGCGAGCTCGCCGTGGCATATAGCTTCTTCGCCATGCGTCCGGCAAGATACGCCTGTCTGCCAGCCAGCACCGCGTGCTGCATCGCTTCCGCCATCAGGACCGGGTCCTGCGCGGCGGCGATGCCTGTGTTCATCAGGACGGCATCTGCGCCTAGCTCCATCGCGATGGCTGCATCGGACGCTGTGCCGACGCCGGCATCAATAATCAGCGGCACCGTCGTGATGCGTTCGCGCAGAATTTGTAACTGCGGAACATTCTGAATGCCGAGCCCGGAGCCGATAGGCGCGCCAAGCGGCATGATGGCCGCCGCACCGGCGTCGACAAGCCGCATGGCAACCACAATGTCATCACTGGTGTAGGGCAGAACCGTAAAGCCTTCCTTGACCAGCACGCGCGTGGCCTCGATCGTGGCGGCAACATCGGGATAGAGCGTCTGCTGGTCGCCGATGACCTCGATTTTTACCCAGTCGGAGATGCCGACTTCCCGCCCCAGCCGCGCCGCGCGGATGGCTTCCTCGGCGGTATAGCAGCCGGCGGTGTTGGGCAGAAGGAAGTAGCGCTGCGGATCGATGTGGTCCAGCAGGGACTCGCGCGAGCGGTCGAGATTGACGCGCCGCACGGCAACGGTGACCATCTCCGCGCCGGAAGCTTCGAGAGCTCGCGCGGTTTCCGGGCCGTCTTTGTACTTCCCTGTGCCGACAATCAGGCGCGATTGAAACGCACGTCCTGCGATGACCAATGGCTGCATGGCTCTATTTTAGTTCGCAAAAAAGCAAACGGCCCGCCCGTAAAGGCAGGCCGTCTGGCGGTGAGCTGTTGGGTTTGGCTGAGGCGTCCACGCTTGCAAGTCGTGCAGTGGGCCTCGGCGGATGATGATGTTTGCCGCCAGGACAAAAGGCGTGGCGCCTTATGCCTCAGTCACCTCACGTGTGCTGTTGCGGGTACTGCTACTGTCAGATTTCATCGTCTGGATCATCCTCCTTTCCCGTGTACGGGCAGAGTAAAAGCAGATCCGCTGTGGGGTCAAGGTGACTGCGTGGGTACCGTTGTGACAGGACTGTAAAGACTTGAGGTTAGATTGGCTTGAGTCTGTAGACAACATGACTTGGCGATTGTTTTCAACTATGGTTAAGACTCGATTGTTAACCATGGTTCAGACATGCCTCGTGGCCGCCGCCTTGCATTTTGGGGCCGCACCAGCCTGCGCCCAGTGGCCGCAGGCTCCGCCGGCCACGGAAGGCGCACAGTCGAACTCGCCGCAGACATTCTTCTCACATCCCGATGATTCCTGGTATTGGGTTTCAGGCCAGGCGAACTCTATCCTGCAGTTGCACGGAAGGTTCCATTCGCCGTATGAGGGAACCAACAGCTTCAAGTCGGACTTTGAATACAAGGCTTCTGTCGTGGACACGCTGTATCTCGGCGCTGTTCTCGACCCACACGCGACGCGCTACATCACAGAGGCGATGTTCGACGTCGAAGAAACCGGCGGCCGCGGGCTGAGCCAGGCGCTGGGACTGGCTGGATTCACCAACCTCGACGTTGTGCGCAATCCGACCCTCGGCATCGCGCCATACATCTCTCGCGTTGAACTGCACCAGATCATCGGCTTTACCGACGAGACCGTGGACAATCCCCAGGGCCGAACCTGGAACAGCCTTTCGGCAAAGGTCCCGGCGCGACGGCTGGAACTGCGCGCCGGCAAAGTTTCCACGGTGGATTTCTTCGATATCAACCAGGAAGCCAGCGACAGCCATCTGCAATTCACCAACTGGACCATCGACAACACGGGAGCGTATGACTATGCCGCAGATACACGCGGCTACACCTACGGCCTGCTGGCGGATTATGAAGCCAGGACCTGGGGCATTCGCTATGGCCTGATGCTTATGCCCGCGGTAGCGAACGGGCTTGACCTGGAATGGGACCTGCGCAAGGCGCGCGGCGAGCAGGTGGAAGTCGAACATCGCCGCAAATTCGGGAAGCGGCTGGGCACGGCGCGCGCACTTGCCTATTGGAACCACGCCAATATGGGTGTCTACCGCGATGCCGTGAACAACTACCTGGATGGGGTTACGCCAACTCCCGAGATCACGGCGCATCCGTTTCGCACAACTCTGAAATACGGCTTCGCGACGAATACCGATTATGAGCTCAGCGAAAACGTCACCGCATTTGCCCGCTTCGGCTGGAACGAAGGCCAGCATGAGGACTATGCCTACACCGAAGACGATGAGACGTTCGTCTTCGGCGTGGAGTACGACCCGCAGAACCTCGGCCGCAAGTACGACAAGAGCGGCATCGCGGTGGTGACGAACGCTATCAAGCGGGACCATCAGAAATATCTCGCGCTGGGCGGCCTGGGATTCATCCTTGGCGACGGACCTCACTGTCCCGGCACGTGCCTGAACTACGCCCGCGAGGACATCGTGGAGGCGTACTACACGGCGCACTTCTGGCGCGGACTTTACGGCGCGGTGCAGGCCAGCTACATCACGCATCCGGGCTACAACCAGGACCGCGGGCCGATATTTATTCCCGGCGCCCGCGTGCATGTGGAGTTTTGAGCCTGATAACGTTGTCACTGATGGCGCTGCCCGGGGCAACGGATGAAGTTTCGCAGGCGCTTCGCGGGATGGTCTCGCAGGCGGCGCTGGCATTTACTGCCCTGCTGCCGCTGGTCAATCCGCCGGGGTCTGCCCTGGTCATGCTTGGCCTCGTCGGACAGGCGCCTGAGGAGATCTATCACAAGCTTGCGCGGCGCATTGCGTTCTCTACAGCGATTTTCCTGGTCATCATTGAAGTGCTAGGCGAAGCACTGCTGCGCTTTTTCGGCATCTCGCTGCCCGTGGTGCAGCTTGCCGGCGGAATCGTGGTTGCGCTCATCGGCTGGGGAATTCTGAACAAGGTAGACGCGACGCCGGACGCGGAAAAAGACGTCGCTCTTGACCCCGAGCGCACCCTGATGGAGCGCACGTTTTACCCGTTCACGTTCCCGGTTACGGCAGGCCCGGGCTGCCTGGTCTTGATGTTGACCCTAAGCGCGCACGCCGAACACGAGCACAAGGTCGCCGACCTGCTGGCACACGCCGGCAACCTTATCGCCATTGTGGCAATGGCCTTCGCGGTCTACTTCTGCTACGCATACGCGGAACGGCTGACGCGCCGCGTCTCCGCGCAGACAGTACAAGGCATCGCGCGCATCATGGGATTCATCGTGCTGAGCATCGGCACACAAATTGCATGGAACGGCGCGAAGACACTGCTGCAATCCCTGCTGCATTCGCCGCGCTAATCCAGCGGCGGACGGCATTCTGCGATGGGAATCGCAAGCCGTGATTCTGATACACTCAACTTGCGCGTGCAGCATCGCAGCCGCCCGGCTGCCACACCAGGAAGCGCGCATTTCCGCAGTAAGTCGGGGAGTGGCTCAGCCTGGTAGAGCACCTGGTTCGGGACCAGGGGGTCGGAGGTTCAAATCCTCTCTCCCCGACCAATTTCACAATTCGGGTTAACGCTGATATCGGATCTGTCCGTCGGTGAAGTCCTGGGCGTGAGAGCTTAATGCTTTCAGGATTGCGTCGCTTTGCCTGAAGTCACCAGCGTTCGCACGAACATGCGGAACATGCTGCGCATTTCGTCCGGCGTCGGGCCCTCCTCCGGCTTGCCTTTGCGTTCGGCAACGACCTGGTCGCGCAACATGCCTTCGAGCATTGCGAGCAGGCTGCTCGCAATGGCGCGCGGACGGACTTCCGCGGCAATCTCGCTTCCCTGCGTAAGTTTGGCGACCAGTTTGGTGACTTCATCCACCAGGCGCAGGTATCCGCCGGTCAGCAATATCTCCTGCCCGGAACGAATGCGGCGGCCCTCGAGCAGCATCAGGTCCCGGAGCTGCTTATCTTCCTGGAAACCGCGGACGAGCAGCTCAAAGAGCATCCGTAGGGCTTCCGGCGGCGCTGCCGCAACGGCAGCGGCCGAGAAAACGAAGCTGACACGCTCCCAGCCGGCCACGAAGATCGCCTCGAGCAGCCCCTCCTTGTTGCCAAAGTACTTCAGGAGCTGCGATTCGCTGGTGCCTGCCTCGCGCGCGATTGCCGCCGTGGTTGTGCGTTCAAAGCCCTGCTGCGCGAAGAGTTTCTTACCCGCAGCCAGCAGCCGGGTCTCGACGTTGGCCGGCTTCTCAGGGCGGAAGTTCAGGACCGGAGTGGACACTTCCTCGAATCTAGCATCAGCACGGCTGTAAGTGAGAGTGAAAATATGTTTTATAGGTATGCAACCCTATATTTCAGTCGTGCTACTCATCAGTTTCAGTAGTGACGCAACTGTATCTAACCTATTTACCACCCGGGGAATGTCCATTATGAAGCTGAAAGCCCTCTCCCTGACCGCCCTGCTCGCCACGGCTGCTTTTCCGGCCGCAGCGCAGACTTGGAGTTCCACCCACACCCAGGCCCTGACTTCCCTGACCCAGGCTGTTGACCTCGGGCCGGCTGCCGCAACCCAGCCAGTGACCGTTCGTGTCATCCTGCCCATTCAGAACCAGACTGCCTTGCTCAGCCTGGTCAAGGCGCAGAACACTCCAGGGAATCCAAATTACGGTCATTTTCTTACGCCGTCGCAGTTCGCCGCCAGCTATGGACCCACCGCTGCGCAGGTCGCGTCTGTCAGCAGCTACCTGAAGTCGGCGGGATTCTCCGGCGTAACTGTCGAGCCAAACAATCTGATGGTCAGCGGGACGGGCACGGCTGCCCAGGCCAGCGCGGCCTTCAACACAAAGCTGGAGAACTTTTCGCAGAATGGCCGTACTGTTTTCGCCAACACAACGGCTGTAAAGGTCCCGTCGTCGCTCAGCTCATCCGTAGTTGCGGTCCTGGGATTGAACAATGCAGGCACGTTCGCCCCGACCATCGCCAAGCGCTCCGCGGTGAATGTGCCGACGTACCTGGCTTCCTACAATCCTCAGAATTACTGGCAGATTTACAACGCTGCGGGCGTGCCGTTCGCAACCAACGCGACGATCGCGATCATGGCGGAGGGTGACCTGACCGGCGTGCTGGACGACCTTCGCACGGAAGAGCAGGCGAATGGATTGCAGCAGACGCCTGTCACTGTGGTTCCGGTGGGCTTGCCGAGCACCGACACGTCCGGCGCGGACGAGTTTGATTTAGACACGCAGTATTCGAGCGGCATGGCCGGCAATGTCTCCATGCTGTACGTCTACGACGTGGGCTCGCTGTACGACGCAGACCTGGCGCTTGAAATCAGCCGCTGGGCCACGGACGGGCTGGCGCGCGCCGCGAGCGCATCTTTAGGCGAATGTGAGCTTTTCCCCTACCTCGACGGCACAACGCTTGCCGTTGACCAGACGCTCCTCGAAGCGGCCGCGCAGGGGATGAGCTTCTTCGCCTCCTCGGGCGACACCGGCGGATTCTGCCCCGCCGGTGTCGGCACCAACGGCGTGCCGGCCGGCGTTCCGCTGGTGCAATACCCTGCAGCTTCCACATATGCCACGGCAGTCGGCGGAACGACGCTGCTGACGAACTCCGACGGCAGCTATGACACCGAGATCGCCTGGTACGCGGGCGGCGGCGGCACCAGCCAGTTTGAAGGCGCTCCGCCATGGCAGCAGAGCGCGGGTATCTTGCTGGCTTCTGAAGAATACGACCGAGGCGTTCCTGACATTGCCATGGACGCCGACCCTGAATCCGGCGCGAACGTATGGGTGGATGGCTCACCGGAAGGCGTTGGCGGCACCAGCCTGTCTTCCCCGCTCGCACTCGGAGTCTGGGCGCGGCTGATCTCTGCCAATCCGGCGCTTGGCTACGCTCCGCTGCAGTTCTACTCGCTGTATTCCGGCAGCACGACTCCGGGAACCTATCCGGCCGGCGGCTTCCATGACATTACGGTCGGAACCAACGTCCCGTGGGCCGCTACGCCCGGCTGGGACTACACGACCGGCCTCGGCACGTTGAACGTCGGCCAGCTCTACACGGACCTCGACCAGTAAGTTCGCTGTCACACCCTGGGTGGCCGGAGGACGCACATCGCCCTCCGGCCCATTTTTTGCGTTGCGCAAAGCCAAGCGGCCAGATGCTAGGCTGTACGGCGAATGAGCGTTCTGCGAGTTATCTACCTGGTGTGGGGCGCGAGCGGATCCCTTCAGCTGCAGGCGCGCTATTCCGTCCTGTCCGCCTTGGCGGCACGCGGCGTCACGCCGGCGTCGATACACCTGTTCACCGATTCCCGCGAGAAATGCGCCGACCTGGCAGGCGCAATCGAGATCGAGCCGCTCGCCGGCATCGCGGCGCAATCCACGAACCCCTTCGAAATGAAGCTGCGAGTGGTTCGCGAAGCCTCGGCACGCTGGGGCGACGATGCCGTGCTGTTTGTCGATGCGGACACTTTTTTTATTGCAGACATGTCGCGCCTGGCTGATGCACTTTTCGGCGGCCGGGCCGTGTTGCATCGACGGGAATATGCGATTGCCCAACACCGGACGCCGCAGATGCGGCGCTTCCGGCGCGCGCTGAAGCAGGCCGCCATAGCTTTGCAGCCCGGGGATGCGATGTGGAACTCCGGCGTAATCGGGCTGCCGGCGGGCTCTGCGGCAGTCGCGGATTCTGCCTTGCAGACGATGGCGCAGATCCGGCCCCATACCGGCAAGGTATTTCTGGCCGAGCAGTTTGCTGTTTCGCGCGCCGTCACTGCCCTGGGCGAGCCGCTGGCCGCGGACGATGCAGTCTTCCATTACTGGTTCCAGAAGCGCGATTACACGGTGGCGATCTCTGCGCGGATGGAATTCTGGCGCAATCTGCCGCTTGAAGAACAGTTCCAGGTTCTGCGGACAAAACCGCTGCGGCTGCAGCCACCGCCGATGAAGCTGCATTGGTGGGAGCGCGCCTTTATAGCCACCGGAGCAATGAGCCGGCCAACGGAAATACGTGGACTGCCGCGCTAGAGAAGCGGTGAGCAAATGAAAGCGGCGGCGAGAAGACTCTCGCCGCCGCTTCTTGGTGCACTACTTACTTTGCGTTTGCGCTTAGCCACTGTGCGAGACTGCCCTGCTGTTGGGCGCGGAGATCGATGCAGTCGTTGATGCTGTTCATCGCCCGCTTCAGCGCACGGTCGCTCGAGGGCACCGGATGCGCGGTAAAAAATTTCTCCGCTTCATCACGGTGTTGCACGTCGCAGAACGCCGAAACTGAGCCGACGACTGCGCCGCCCGATGCGGTCGTGAGCTGCGCCTTCACCTTGTCCCAGTTGTTCTGGATGTACTGCCAGGCCTGGTCGCGTGACTCACGCTTCTGCATCTCGATGAGGATCAGGATCCAGGAGTCCTGGTTGCGGACTTCCCCGCTGGTTGCGTAATCCAGAGTGCGCGTGACGAGGTCCGGCTGGTTGAACTGCGCCAGCAGGAACTGCGACTGCGTCTTCAGCTCCGGGTCCTGCGTGGACTTGCTGAAGGCGAGCACTTTGTCATAGAAGGCTGCGTTGCCCTTGTCGGCCGCAATGCCCAGCGCCACGCGGCCCATCGTCGGGTCAACGGATGCAGGGTCTGTGGCGAATTTCGCCGCCAGAACGCGGGCTTCTGCGATCGCATCCGGGTCGCCGGCGTAGCCAAGCGAGCCGAACAGGTCCGCGCGGAGTTCTTTACGGTCCGGAGTATCGTCCGGCGCCGGTGTCTTTACCTTGTCGTACAGAGGGCGGAAAGCGGTGCGGACCCAGGCGCGCAGCTGATCGCGCTGGTCGCCGGTTGCGATGCGTTCTTCAATCGCGCCGACGGTCTGCAACAGGCTGGAAATGACGCCGGAATTATCGTATCCGCGCAGGCCGTTCGCGAGGTCGAGATAATCCGCCACCTTGACGTGATCCGCGCGGACGAGCGCCCACTGGTTGCCGAGCATGATGATGAGCTCCGGCGCCGTCAGGCCGGTCGCCGCGTTGGCGACAAGCTTGTCATAATCCGGCTTGGCGTATTCCGTCCGGTAATAGCCCTTGGCGCCTGCGTTGGCGAACAGGAAGCTCGACATAGGAACGCTGAGTGTCTGCGAGCCTTTCGCGTCGAGCAATTCGCACTTCGGCTCGCCGCTGGTCTTGAAGCAGACCGGAACCGTCCAGAGCTGGTTGTCGGTGTCCTTCATCGTCGGCGACAGGAAGAAACGCTGCTGCGTGACGACGGTCTTGCCGCCGTTCACGGCCGAGAAGGCGAGCACAGGCACGCCGGGTTCCGCGATAAAGCTGGACATGATCTTGTCTACAGGCTTGTGGCTGTTCGCGGTCTGCGCATTCCAGAAATCTTCCGCGGTGGCGTTGCCCCACATGTGCGCTTCAAGATAGTTGTGGACGCCCTGGCGGAATGTTTCCGTGCCGAGATAATTTTCGACCATCGCCAGTACCGCGCCGCCCTTGCCGTAGCTGATGCCGTCGAACTGCTGGTTGATCTCGTCCGGCGTGTCAGCCTTGCTGCGGATGGCGCGTGTCGTGCGGCCCGCGTCGTAGTTCAGCGTGCCATCGAGTTCCTGCGCTTCGTCCTGCGGGATGCGCCATTCCGGCTTCCAGGCATTGACGGGCTTGTGCTCCATCCACGTCGCGAAGCCTTCGTTGAGCCACAGGTTGTTCCACCACTGCATGGTCACCATGTCACCGAACCACTGGTGCGCCATTTCGTGCGCGACATCCAGAGCGACATTCTTCTTCTGGGCCAATGTCGCGGACTGCGGATCGACAAGCAGCGCGGTTTCGCGATAGGTGATGCAGCCGAAATTCTCCATCGCTCCGGCTTCAAAATCCGGAATGGCGATCATGTCGAGCTTCGGCATGGGGTACTTGATGCCGAAATAGGTGTTGTAGTAATGCAGCGTGAACTTGGCAATATCCAGCGCGAACTGGCCAAGCTGCTCTTCACCCGGAACGGCGCAGACGCGGATCGGCACGCCGTCACTCTCTACCGGTGCCGTGCACTGGAAGTCGCCGACCAGGAAGGCGACCAGATAGGTAGACATCTTCGGCGTCGTTGCAAACGCGACGGTATGCTTGTCCGCACCCACCGCAGTGTCGCTGGTCACGTTCGTGTTCGAAATTACCGTGTCGCCTTTGTCCACCGTCAGCGCGACCGTATAGGTCGCCTTCATGGCCGGCTCGTCAAAACATGGGAAGGCGCGGCGCGCGTCCGTCGCTTCAAACTGCGTGACGGCGTAGTTGCGCTTCGGCGTCTTGGAAAGGTAGAAGCCGCGCAGCTCGTTGTTCAGGATGCCGTCGTAGCTGATCTCGATTTTCGCCTTGCCGGCGGAGATGACGTTCGGAACGGTGAACGTCGCCTGCTGGTCTTTTTCGTTCAGGCTGACAGTGGCGGTCTGTCCGTTCACCGTGACCGTGCCGAATTTAATCTCGATGGCGTTCAGCGTGATGGCCCTGGAAGGCGTCGCCAGCGTGACATCGATGGTTTCATCGCCATGAAAGGTCGCGGCCTTGAGGTCGGGCGTGAGGTGCAGGTCGTAGTGTTCCGGCTTGACGTCGTTCGACAGCCGCTGCGCATGCGCGGAAATTCCGGTGCTACACAGCAGAATGGCGGCAGCCGCCGGGATGAGCTTGCGAAACATGCAGAATCCTTCTTTCAAGAAAGGTAACGGGTGGGACAGCCATATGAGACGCGGTGGCGCACGATGCGTCAACCGGTACAGAACTGCTTACGATAGCCGACGCGGCATAGTTCCGGAAATGACAGCCGTCATGCTTCCCGGTAATTGAGCAGGACGGCGCCGGCAACCATCAGGCAAACCGGCCACAGCAAGCCTGCCCAGCGGATGGTTCGGCGGTTCCGGGCGGAATCTGGAGGCATGCGCAGTTCCAGCCATCTTCCCCACCCGGCAAGCGCGCCGGCGACAGCGATGGGCGTATGGCTGTATTCGGCAAGCAATTCCTCCCGGACGTTTCCGAGGGCATGGTTGTGGGTGAGCAAGAGCGCCGCCCCGACCGCGCAAATGGCGGGAAAGACAAGCCGCATCCACTCCCGGGCGACGTGGCCGCGTTGTACGCGCCACTCAAACCACGCGAATGCCAGAACGAGCAGGGCGGCCAGGCGGTGCTGCAGCACTTCCGCGTTGTAAAAACTTTTCCAGAAACTGTTGGGACCGAGCGGCCAGTTTTCCGGGTCCGCGCGCAACAGGATAAAGACGGCGAGCGCAACAAACGCCACCGGCCAGTGGCGCGCCGATCGCGTGCCTCGCCAGCCTGTGCGGCTGAGCAGCGCGAGCGCCCCGGCGACAAGAACAATCAGGCCGGCCCAGTGGTGGTTGTATTCCGACCAGGCGATGTCCGACGGCTTGTTCTGCGCCGGCTGGTCTCCGCCGGCAACGATGTTAACGGCAACGTTTAGGTTGGTCGCAGGCGACAGGCTGTTGAGCGGCGGGCTGGAGAAACGCGGCACATGAGGTTCCATGCGCACGGCAAGTGCCTGGCTGGTCAGGCGGTCCGCAACCATATCTCGAGCAGGCGGTTGCGAGGTGAGCGATGCAGCCGCCAGCAGGACGGTGAACCCGATGCCAACCTCGACCTCAACAAGGCGAGTGAGGCGGTCGAGCAGCGGCTGCGGATTTGTCGCCATTTCGCGGACAAGATAAAAGTTCGAAGCGCCAAGCGCGATCAGCACGCAGAAGAGTGCGATCTTGGCGATCAGCATCAGGCCATAGGCCGTGCCGTACAGCGCCGGCCACGAGCCGACATACAGAAATGACATCCAGATGCCGCCGCCGAGGAGCAGCGCGACTCCTATCATCGCCATGTTGGAATAGCGGCGCGTGACGGCGCGCGCTTCGTCCAGCGATGCGAGCCGAGGCAGGACAAGCAGGAGGAACGGCATCGCGCCAATCCACAAGGCCGTGCCGAAGTGATGCAGGAGGGTCGCCGCAATCGCGGGACGAAGGTGGTCCACCTCACTCGCGGCATGGCTTCCGCTTACGACAGCCCCGGCAATCAGGATTCCCAGCCCTGCAGACAGCCAGCCAGGGGTCCCGGCGCGGGGCGCCAGGATCCACGCGAGGACAGCGCACGCGGCGCAGACGGCGCCGGAAACAAGGAACTGCGCGCCGACGACATCGCGCCAGCCCAGCGGCATTGTGCCGAGCAGGACAACTGCGTCCGCCGCCGCGTAGCCAAGAACAAATACAAAGAGTGCAATCGCGGCTCCGCGGACCAGGCGCTTCCATCGCGAGAACACGTCCCGCTGGGAAATGAGGTTGCCCAGGACAAGCAGGCGAAAGGCGATGCCGCCCAGCAGCAGGGCTTCCGCTGACAGAATGCCGGCGCGCAGCACGACGGCGAGCAACGCGAAATCGCTGATGAGCCACTTCATGGGTGGCGCGCGCTATCTCACGTGAAAAATGAACGAACCACGCGTGATGTGGCCATCGGTCGCCAGTGCCTGCCAGTGCGCGGTGTAGTCGCCCGGCATGATGTCCCGTGCGTCCGCCTTGAGGTCGCTGGGCTTGTCGCCCGCGCTGACTTTCAGCGTCACGCTTTCATCATGACCGTGGGCGATGGTGAGCAGAGAGCGCCTGGGATCGACGCGGGAGTTAAATTGCAACTCGAAATGGATATTTGGTCCCGCCACCATGGCGCCATCCGCCGGCGTAGAGCGCACCAGCACGGCGTGTGCGGCAACCGGGGAAAAATGCGGGGCAATGCAGGCCACCACAAGCAGGGCAAAGGCTACGACTGGAATCCTGCGAAACATTCTTCGTATCATCCTTTCCGTTAATGGGCGCGAGATGCGGCGCGCGAAGAGCGTCCTGAAATGAGTGCGGCGCGGGCTTCCGCAAAAGCGGCAGCTCCCATCAGTGCCGCGCGGCTCTCCAGGATGATGTGTACCGGCATGGCCTCCAGCACGTTGCTGAGGCGACCCTTGTCGGTAAAAGCCTGGACGAAGCGGCCATCGACAAAACGGTGCTTGATGCGCGGCGCAATGCCGCCGCCGAGGAACATGCCGCCTACGGAAAGCGCCTTCAGACCCATGTTCCCTGCTTCCGCGCCATAGCTGGAAACGAAGATATCGAGCGTGCGCGTGCAGAGTTCGTCCTTGCGATCGAGTTCTGTAATGACGGCGTTCGGGTCTTCCTGCTCGATGCGGCCGCGCAGCTCAGCAGATTCGCGGAGCCCCTGGTCGTCGCGCAGGAACGAATAAATGTTCTTCAGTCCAATGCCGGAGACAACGCGCTCATAGCTGACGCGGCCGTTCAGCTGCTTCTGGAGATAGCGCAGCAGCGCGATCTCTTCTTCGTTGCGCGGGGCAAAGTCGGTGTGGCCGCCTTCGCTCGGCATGGGAATATGCGCGCGGCCGTTCCAGGCAAGTATGGCTTCGCCCAGGCCGGTCCCGGCGGACACCAGCGCGCGGTTGCCGACGATGGAGGTATCACCCTCGTGGATGGTGCAGATCTGGTCGGGGGTCAATTCCGGAATGCCGTAGCCGTTGGCTTCAAGGTCGTTAATGAGAAACAGGTGCTCGATGCCGAGCTCCATTCCGAGCGCGCGCTGGTCGAGCTCCCACGGCAAGTTCGTCAGGCGCAGCTTGCCGCCACGCACGGGCCCCGGCACTCCGAAACATGCCGCTGTGATCTGGTCGGGCGCGACCTTGTCTGCGCCGAGAAAAGCGCGCACCACCGACGCCAGGCCGTCATAGTCTGGCGCAGGAAATTTTTCGTCACGAATATGCTGCAGTCTGCCGTCAGCGAAATCGTACAAAGCGCAGTGGACTTTCGTGCCGCCAACGTCACCGGCAAGAATCATCGCTGCACCTCGAGCGTTCCTGTTCTTGCACCATCCGCTGTCGCGTGGGCCGGAGGGAGATTGGCCGCTGCACTCTCATCAAGCAGGAGTGTTAACTTGCCGCCCGTGGGGCGGATAAGTTGCGCGGGATATGTTTCCGGCTGATAGGGACCTTGCATGACGTGGGACAGCGGCGCTGCTTTGTCGGCGCCGGCAATCAAAAATACAACATGGCGAGCCCGGTTAATGACTGGAGACGTCAGGGTCACGCGCCAGGTATCTTTTTGCGGCACCCGGTTGGCCACTGCCAGCCGCATGAATTCGTGAAGCGCCTCCGTGTGCGGAAAAAGCGAAGCGGTGTGGCCGTCGTCGCCCATGCCAAGCATCAGCAGGTCAAAGACAGGAACTTCCGCGCCCTCCAGCCGGAGCGCATTGCGGAGCTCCGCTTCGTACCGGGCCGCGGCTTCTTCCGGTGGCAACTCGCCCTCAATGCGGTGAACGTTCGCTGCCGGGACCGGCACTTTCGAAAGCAAAGACTCCCGCGTCATGCGGTAGTTGGAATCCTTATCGTCCGGCGGGACCGTGCGTTCATCCACAAAGAAAAGCTGGAGCTTGTCCCACGGCACGTCGCTCGCGTGTTTCGCGGCAAGCAAATCGAAGGTTGCACGTGGCGTGTTGCCGCCGGAAATGGCGACCCGCGCCACGCCACGCTGCGTTGCCGCCGCGACCATCTCCTGGGCCATAAATGCCGCGGTAGCTTCGGCCAGGGCAGCGGAATCCCGGTAGACCTTATATGTAACCTGCATGGTTACAGTTTCCGCCAGCAGCGGCCGAACCGCTGAATAAGCTCTTCTGCTTCCGGAGGTCCCCACGAACCAGCCGCGTAATTCGGGAAGTTCTTGACGGGATTCTTCGACCAGTTCTCTTCGACCGGCGTAATCAGCGCCCACGTGGCTTCCACCCCGTCGCGATGGGCGAACAGTGTTCCGTCGCCGAGCATGGCGTCAAGCAGGAGACGTTCGTAGCCGTTTGCCGACGAGGCGCCGAACGCGGAAGCGTAGCTGAAATCCATGTTCACCGGCACAACGGTCATGCTGGTGCCGGGATATTTTGCCGCGAAACGCAGGCTGATGCCTTCGTCGGGCTGGATCCGCATGGAGAGCAGGTTCGGCTGGATCTCGCCGCAATCGGTGCCGTTGCTGCCAAACAACAGCATCGGCGGCTGCTTGAACTGGATCGTGATGTCGGTGACGCGCTTGGCAAGCCGCTTGCCTGCGCGGATGAAGAACGGAACGCCAGCCCAGCGCCAGTTCTCGATCTCTACTTCGAATGCAGCGAAGGTCTCCGTCTGCGAATCCTTCGCGACGCGGTCTTCCTCTCGATAGCCCGGTACTTGCTTGCCGTCCAGGTTTCCGGGGCCGTACTGACCGCGGATCGCGTTCTCCGGCTCGATGGGCTTGACCGCCTTCCAGACCTTTAACTGCTCGCTGCGGATGGCGGCGTCTTCAAAGGAAATCGGCGGCTCCATCGCGATATAGCTGAGCAGCGACATGATGTGGTTCTGCACGACATCACGCGTCGCGCCGGCCTTTTCGTAGAACGGCCCGCGGCCCTCGACACCGAGGGTCTCCGCGGCGGTTATCTCGACATGATCAATAAAGTTGCGGTTCCACAGGGGCTCGAAGATCCCGTTCGCAAAGCGGAAGACGAGGATGTTCTGCACCGTCTCCTTGCCTAGATAGTGATCGATGCGGAAGACCTGGTCTTCGTTGAAGACTCTATTGATGTTGTTCGACAGCTCGCGGGCGGATGCCAGGTCATGCCCGAACGGCTTTTCAATGACGACGCGCGAGTAGCTCTTGCCCTGGCCTTCGACCGGCTTGTTCATGCCGTGCTTGCCGAGCCGGTCGATGATGTCCTCAAAATATTCCGGCGCGACCGCGAGATAGAACAGCCGGTTGCCCTGGGTTCCCTGCTTCGCGTCAATGTCGGCGAGCTTTTGTTTCAACGCGTCATAGCCGGCCGGATCATCGAAGTCCATCGCGTGGTAGCTGATTTTCTTGACGAAGTCATCGAGATGCTTGTCTTCCGTTACGCCTCCGCCGGCAATGATTCCCTCGCGCATGTCCTGGGCAAAGCCATCGCCAAGCGCGCGACGCGCCACGCCGACAACCGCGAACTGCTCCGGCAGCAGGCCGGCCTGTTCGAGATGGAACAGCGCGGGCAGCAGCTTGCGCTTGGTCAAGTCTCCCGACGCGCCGAAGATGACGACGATGCCCGGCTGCGGGATGCGCTCCGGCTGCTTCTCTGCCTGTGCCACGTGTTCCGCGGAAACATTTACGCCCGGGTTCAATTGAGCAGTCGCCATGATCAGTCCTTCTTTACCGCATGGCCGCCGAACGCGTTGCGCATGATGGCAAGCATGCGGTCGGAGTAGTTGTTCTGTTCGCGGGAGCGGATGCGGCGGATCAGCGATTCGGTGATGATCGGCGCGGCCACGTTGAGGTCAATCGCCTCGAACACCGTCCAGCGGCCCTCGCCGGAATCAGCAACATAGGCTTCCAGGCCATCGAGGTTGGGGTTCTTCTCGAGTGCATCGGCCGTCAGGTCAAGCAGCCAGGAGCGGACAACGGAGCCGTACTGCCAGATCTTCGCAATCTGCGCGACGTCGAGGCCAAACTCCTTCTTCGCTTCGAAAATCGCAAAGCCTTCCGCGTACGCCTGCATCATGCCGTACTCGATGCCGTTGTGCACCATCTTGACGAAGTGCCCGGCGCCGGCGGGACCGACATGGCCCCAGCCTTTGTCTTTGCCCGGCGCGAGCGTCTCATAAATGGGAGTCAGGTGTTCGACGATGTCGTCATCGCCGCCAATCATCATCGAGTAGCCCTCTTTCAACCCCCAGACGCCACCGGATGTGCCGGTATCAACGAAGTTCCAGCCCTTCGCCTTGAGCTCGGCATAGCGACGCTGCGAATCCTTGTAGTTCGAGTTGCCGCCATCAATGATGATGTCGCCTTTTTCCGTGACCGTGAGGAGCTTGGCGATGGTGTCATCCACCGGCTTGCCCGATGGGACCATGATCCATATGGCACGCGGTGCGGAAAGGTTCTTTGCCAGGTCTTCGAGCGAAGTCACGCCCACGGAGCCGGTGTCAGAAAATTTCTTCACCACGTCGGCGCTTGTGTCATAGCCGACAACCTTGTGGCCGCCCAGGCGCAGGCGTTCCGCCATGTTGAAGCCCATCTTGCCTAATCCAATCAATCCGATTTCCATGTCGTACTCCTCGTTCCTTGCTTTCGATGCCTGAGAGCAGGAGCAGATTCGTCGCTCCGCTCAGAATGACAACTCAGGATTGGCTTGCCGGCGCGCACTGGTACTTTTTTTCAATCGCGAGAACTTTGTTAAAGCGGCGGACGAACCGCGGCTGCTCTTTCTGGAACACTGCGTTCAGGAACGTCGTCAGCAGGTCATGCGCCAGCGCCCCGCCGATGATTCTGGCGCCCAGCACCAGGACATTCATGTCGTCGTGCTCCACGCCCTGGTGCGCGGAGTACGTGTCGTGGCACATGCTGGCCCGCACTCCGGGAATCTTATTGGCCGCGATACAGACGCCGACGCCGGAGCCGCAGATCAGCACGCCGCGGTCGGCCTCCTTGCGCAGGATGGCCTCGCCGACCAGCTGCGCGAAATCCGGATAGTCGTCCAGCGGTTCATACGTGAACGCGCCGAGGTCCCGGTAATCCATCTTGAGCGTATCCAGGTCTTGCATCAGCTCCTGTTTCAGCTCAAAGCCGGCGTGGTCGCTCGCGATGACGAGCTTCACTTTGCCCCGCCCTTTCCGGCGATCTTCTTCGCATGGGCCACCACGTTGTCCACGTTGAACCCGTATTTTTCGAGCACCACCGCCCCAGGGGCGGAGGCGCCGAACTTGTCGATGCCAATCACCTCGCCGTGACGGCCAATCCAGTGCC
This sequence comes from uncultured Acidobacteriaceae bacterium, assembly GCA_963848685.1. Classification (GTDB taxonomy): domain Bacteria; phylum Acidobacteriota; class Terriglobia; order Terriglobales; family Acidobacteriaceae; genus CAWKED01. The sequence goes on from CAWKED010000002.1 coordinate 717,339, forward strand.
ACCAGCCGAACGGCGAGCCGGCTTCCACCGCAACCGTCGGCAGGTCGTCCGGGAAGATCGAGTTGCGATACGCTTCGTCCTGCTCCTCGAAGATTTCCCAGCTGGGCATCGAGATGACGCGGGTCGCGATGCCTTCAGACTGCAGTTTTTCGGCCGACTTGATGGCGAGCGAAACTTCACTGCCGGTCGCGACAATCTGCACGGCCGGGTTGTCCTGCTCGACGAGAACGTATGCCCCCTTCGGCACGCCGGCGGCAACCCCGTATTTCTCCAGGTCGAGCACGGGCAGGTCCTGGCGCGACAACGCGAAGAAGCTCGGCTTCTTGCGTTCCAGCGCGAGCTTCCAGCAGGCCACGGTTTCGTTCGCGTCCGCGGGACGGAAATCCGTCAAGCCCGGAATGCAGCGCAGGCTCATCATCTGCTCGATGGGCTGGTGTGTCGGTCCATCCTCGCCGAGACCGATGGAATCGTGCGTGAAGACGAAGATGGAGTGCGCCTTCATGATGGAGGCCATGCGAATCGCATTGCGGGCGTAGTCAGAGAACGTGAAGAACGTCGAGCCGAACGGGATGACGCCGCCATGCACCGCCATGCCGTTCACCGCCGCGCACATGCCGAATTCGCGAACACCGAAGAAGATGTTCTTCCCTGCCGGATCAACGTGGATGCTCTTGCTGTCCTTGAAGATGGTCTTGGTCGAGGAAGTCAGGTCGGCTGCGCCGCCAATGACTTCGGGAACGACCTTGCCGATGGCATTCAGCGTCTCGCCGCCCGCGTTGCGCGTTGCCATCGGCTTGGCGTCCCCTTTGTAGACGGGCAGCGCCTTCGCCCAGCCATCGGGCAGAACACCTTTTGGATTGAAGACGCGCTCGTACTCGGCGGCTTCCTTTGGATACTCCGCCTTGTACTTCGCGAACAAATCGTTCCAGTCCTGTTCGAACTTCGCGCCATTCGGAACCACTTCGTCCCAATCGGCTTTGGCTTCATCCGGCACATAGAAACTCTTGTCCGGCGGCCAGCCCAGCGCTTCCTTGGTCTTCTTTGTGTTTTCCGGCCCAAGCGCTTCGCCGTGGGCTTCCTTCGTTCCGGCACGCGGGCTGCCGTAGCCGATGATCGTGCGGACAGCGATCAGCGATGGGCGGTCCTTGACGTTCTGCGCGGCCCGGACGGCGGCAGCCAGCGCCGCCAGGTCGTTGCCGTCGGCTACGCGATGCGTATCCCAGCCGTATGCTTCAAAGCGCTCCTGCACGTTCTCGGTGAACGACAGCTCGGTCGGACCATCGAGCGAGATCAGGTTGTCGTCATAGAAAAAGATGAGCTTGCCGAGGCCGAGTGTTCCGGCCAGAGACGCGGCCTCGTGCGAAATGCCTTCCATCAGATCGCCATCGCCGCAGATTCCGTAGGTGTAATGGTCGACAATCTCGTAATTCGGCTTGTTGTAAACGGCGGCGAGGTGCATTTCGGCAATCGCCATCCCGACCGCCATGGCAAAGCCCTGGCCCAGCGGGCCGGTCGTCACTTCCACGCCGTCGGCTTCGTGCAACTCGGGGTGACCGGGCGTCTTTGAGCCCCACTGGCGGAAGCCTTTCAGGTCGTCCATGGTCAGCTTGTAGCCGCACAGATACAGCACTGCGTAAAGCATGGCCGAGGCATGGCCGTTCGAAAGCACAAAGCGGTCGCGGTTGGACCAGTTTGAGTTCTTCGGGTTGTGCCGCATGACGTCGTGGAAAAGCGTGTAGGTAATCGGCGCATCGCCCAGCGGCGCCCCCGGGTGTCCGCTATTTGCCTTTTCCACCTGGTCTACGGCCAGGAAGCGCAGCGCGTTGATGGCTAGCTGCCGGTTGTCGCTCATCAGGAAATCCCTCTCGTTCTATTTGGAAGCAGGCCGCACGGGAACGGTGAAGTTCGTACCTTCCCAGCGCTGCTCCAGTGGCCAGTAAAGAGTAAACACAATCGCGTCTTCTTGTCCGTCCGGGGCTTCGAGGTCACAGAACCAGCCCGCTGCGCCGACGGATGCAGCTTCCTTTTGCCGCACAGTCTTCCAGCCGTCCTGGCTCCAGGTGACATGGAAGGGGTTTCCGTTGAGGATCCTCAGCACGCCGCCGGCCGGGACACTGGCAGCGTGGCGGCGCATCTTGAACATTTCAATATCGTGGCGGAGTTTTTTCGCATCCCCCCTGGCGTAACGCTGCTCCACGACCGGAATCAAGTCGAAGACCCTGCCGTCGGCGACCGACCGGAGCAGCTTGATGTACTCGGCATGGGCCCAGACGAGCGGCATGGCCGAGCCGGCCGGGCGGCCGCAAAACAGTGATTCAGCCGGAATGTCGGCCGCGTCCCAGACCTGCTCGGGCAGCATGCCGCCGCCGGAGGCAAACGCCTCGTAGGTCCGGATGCGGTCGCTGACGTCTTCGCCGCGGGCGAGCTCATAATGCGCGCGCTCGCCGCCAAGCAGCGGCCAGCAGCGGCCCTGCCCGGTGCTGATGAACGGGGCCCCGTCCTTGCCGTTGCCGTAGCCATCGTGGTTGTAGCGGCGCCATGCGTCGCCAAAGGGAGTTTCCCGCTTGAGGACCGCGTCCACTACCTTGATTGAGTCGGCGATGAGCGGATCTTGCGGGGAACGCACGCCGTACCGGACCAGTTCCAGGAACCCCGCGTCAATAATGTCGCGTGCCTCGAAATTGGACTGCTCACCCGGACCGCGGTTGGCGATATGGATTTCCCCGTCGGCGCAGTCCTCCCGCGCGTAGGGTTCGCCGCAGGCCGGCGGCCGCAGCCGCATGAAATGCCGCTTGATTTCCGGCACCAGCACGCCGTCGTCGGTGACGCACCATTGCTCGAGATGGCCTTCGACCCAGTCGGCAAATTCCTCGAGAAACTGCGCTATGGACACCGCGTCATGCGCGCGTGCAATGTCCGCCGCGCAGATAAGGCCGGAGATAACCACCGCCAGCGTGGACGGCGAGTAGCCGGGATTTTCTTCCCAGCGCTCCTGCTGGGTTATGGGGGCCTGGCGAACAAGAAATGCCGCCGCGCGCATGGCGAAGGTGAAAATGTCGAAGCTGCCCAGCTGGTCGAGTTTCCAAAGCCGCCAGGCCAGCATGATGGGAAAGCCGACTTCGTCGAGCTGAATGCCGCCCCAGTACGGCGTGCCGTCGACCCAGAAATTCTGCGGGAAGCTGCCATCGGCTTTCTGCGAACACGCCAGGTAGACGAGCGCGCGGCGGGCGCTTTCGTAGCGCTCGCAGGCCAGCAACGCACCGGCGGTCTGGGACATGTCCCGCGTCCAGACCAGGTGGTAGCCGCCCAGGTCTTCATCCCCCTTGGCCTGCCCCCAGGGAATGGAAGCCGACGCAATGAACGCCCCGGCGAACGTCTTGTCCTCGTGGGTAAGCAGCATGTTGTGCGAAATCCGAACCAGGCGGCCCTTGTCCTGTGCCGCAACGAACAGGCGGTCCGGAGTGCTGACACGGTGCCATTGCTCGATAAAACGCTTCAGGTGCGCGTCCGCCGGAACGGCCAGCGACTGCTGCAGTGTCGTCAGCGCTGCATGGTTGCCTTCGCCAAAGCTGAGCGCGATCAGGCATTCGCGCCGGTCCGTCAGGTCAATCTGCCCCATGACGGCGATGTTGCCGTCTTCAGCAGAGGTGAACTCCCAGTCCATCTTCCTGTTGTCATGCAGGTCCTGCCACCCGTCAGACGAGCCTACGTAGCCGCACGAGACCCTCGAGAAGCCGTCGCCATCCACACCGAACGCCAGCGATGTGCGGTTCTTCCAGCACAACAGAACTTTCTGGCCGGCCACGTCCACGGCGCGGCCGTTGTTGTGTTCGCCCGCAACCTCAAGATGCGGCGCCAGCAACGCGAACATCTGCAGCCGCGCCAGCAGTGCTTCGTCGCCTTCCAGGCGGACCCGGACGAGCACGCTGGGGTAATGCGGGTCGGTGAAGAATTCCTTGATGACGCGGTAATTCGCCTGACGCGCGATATGCGTAATGCGTACCGCGAGCGCTTCCGCGTCGATGTATTCGAACCACGTATTGAAGTCGCGTTTTTCTTCGTGAAAGAACGTTCCGTCGGTGAACAGCAGTTCCATGTCGCGGATTTGCGGCCGGTCGATGGTGGGGTAGTAACACTCGTTCAGAATTCCGTGCGAGACGGTGTACCAGACGCGGCTGGATGCCGAGTAGGCCGTGCCGACGATGTCTTTCGTGGAGGAAGTCCACTTTGGCGGAAGTCCCGGCGCGCCGAACGCAGGACGCTCGACAGCACTGGGCGGGTAAACGTGTTCGTCGTTCATGGAATCTGTCATTGTCCTACATTGCGACGAAGACAACGTGAGCGCATTACAGCACCTGCGAATTCGCGTCAGGATCGGGATGGAAATTCACCTGCCGCATGGCGTGGCCGATTTCCGGGTTTTTCATGAACTGCTGCCAGACGAAGCCCGTGCGCAGGTTCTCCGCCATCAGGATGCTGATGCCCTGGTCAATGCCGAGAATGTCGCCGGCAAACCAGTTGGCTTTCGGCTGGAAAGCGTCCACAAAGCCATATTTTGTGTAGACACGGTCGTCGTAACGCTCGCGCATGCTCAGCAGAACGTGGCTGCATTCCGCCGGCAGGAAGACAAGCGAACCGGCCGCGGCGGAGGGAACCACCGTGCCGTCAATGCCGCCGAAATCCGGCGGCCCGCCCCAGACGCGATAGCCCGAGCGCGAATCTGACGCCGTGATTCCCCACAGGTCCTGGTTGATCCACGGAAACTTGTTGCCCAGCGTGAGGCAGAACAACTGGTGGGCGCGCGTCGCCGCGATGGAGTTGGTGAAGTAGTTAGCGTGCAGGTCACGCAGGTCGCGGTAATCGCACCACGCGTGGGCGTACTGGTGGATGAAGATAGGCGCGAGACCGCTGATGTAATCAATGCCGCCGAAGGAAATCGTCGGCCGCTGCAGTGCGTCCCAGCTCTCTGCCGGCACAGGGTGCAGCGGCGAACCAATGGCCATCAGGTACATCGTCATCAGTTCGGCGTAGATGTCCCAGCGGTGGACCAGGAACCCTTCGTCCGGCATCCAGCCCATGCTCAGCGCGGTGCCGCCGTTGAGCATCCATTCCCAGTCCACGCGGCGGTAGAGCGTGGTCGCCAGCGCCTGCACGCGCTGCGAATTGAAGAATTGCCGGCAGGTCAGCACGCCGCACATCAGCAGCGCCGTATCAATCGAACTGAGTTCGGAGTTGAACAGCCGCTCGCCGCTCTGGATATCGAGGAAGTGGTAGAAGAAGCCGTGCACGTGGGGGCATTGCTCAAGCAGGAAAGCCAGCGTCTTCTCGACGCGGGCCTCGCAATCGGCGGGGCGAAGAATCTGCCGTTGCGCCGCGATACAGAGCGCCGTCAGGCCGAAGCCGGTGGCGGCAATGGAGGCGACGCGGCTCAGGTTCTGGCCGTTGAGCGCGCCACGGTCGCGGACCAACCCGGTCTTCGGGTCGGCGTGGTCCCAGAAAAACTGGCAGCCGCGGGCGGTCATGTCATCCAGCAGGCGGTCAGCGGCGGTAGAAACCTGGGTGAGTGGCCGGTTGATGAACGATCCGGGCGGATGCGTGTATTTCTGCGCCGTTTCCTGCTCCGGATGCGGCACCTGCGCGCCCGGCTTGGCGCCGGATCTCTGGGCTTCCTGGGGCGGCTGGTTTGGGTCGGCAGGCGCTTTCGCCTGCTGCGGAGCCGCGCCCTGCGCGGCCGCCAGTGCCGAGGAGCCGAGAGCCAAGGCTCCGGCTGCGCCGGCCTGCTGCAATAGCTCCCGGCGTGTCAGTCGTTTACGAGTCAAATATTCTCCCAGGGCAGAAGTGGAACAATGTGAGACGCCTCAAGCCGGCCGGAGTCTCAGTCTGACATTGTCCCTCATTCATGCGATGCAGATTGTGAATGCCCGGCGTCAGGAACTTTCCCACTACGGGCTGCATCTCACCACTGACCCGACCTGCGTTTTGCAGAGACAGAAAGAGAGATCAACGTGCCCTTCGAACTACCGCCGCTTCCCTACGATTACGCCGCACTCGAGCCCCACATAGACCAGGAGACGATGAAGCTCCACCACGATAAGCACCACCAGGCTTACGTCACCCAGCTCAACGGCGCCATCGAGAAGCATCCTGAGCTCGGCAACAAATCCGCTGAAGAACTGCTCAAGGACCTGAACTCCGTGCCGGAAGACATTCGCGCCGTCGTGCGCAACAATGGCGGCGGGCACGTGAACCACTCGATGTTCTGGACCATCATGACGCCGAATGGCGGCGGCGAGCCGACAGGCAAGATCGGCGACCAGATCAAGAAAGACTTCGGCAGCTTCGAGGACTTCAAGACGCAGTTCAACGAGAAGACGGCCAAGCAGTTCGGCAGCGGCTGGGGCTGGCTGGTGTTCAACGGCGGGAAGCTGGAAATCGTCACTACGCCGAACCAGGACAGTCCAATTTCACAAGGCCATTTCCCGATCCTGGGCAACGATGTCTGGGAACACGCCTACTACCTGAAGTACAACAACCGCCGCCCGGATTATCTGAAAGCCTGGTGGAACGTCGTGAACTGGGATGAAGTCAACAAGCGCTTCGAGAAGGCGCAGTCGAAGTAGTCCCTTTCGCGTTTGTCATCCACGGTGTCATTTTGTGCGAAGCGAAGAATCTGTTCTTTCAATCTGTGCGCGCACAGCCGGAGAGACAGATTCTTCGCCGCTGCGCTTCTCAGAATGACACCGTTCTTACTTGGTGCAGATTACTTGGCGGAATCGTCGACCGTGACGATCACTTCATTCGGCCGGGCGTAACGCAGCCGGGAGCGGATGGCTCCTTCGATCGCGTCCGGATTCTGCTGCAGACGCTGATTGTGTTCCGTCAGGCGCGCGTTCTCTTTTTCTAGAGCCTGAATTTGCGTGGCGAGAGCGACAGCCTGTTTTCGCTTGCCCTGGTACGCCAGCAAACCGTTCGCGCCCAGGACGGCGTGCCAGCCGATGAGCAGGGCCAGCGCGCAGGCCGCTCCGGTTGCGACTTTGCGGCGGCCGCGGTAGCAGAAATTGACCGTCCGGAATAGCAGTCCCTGGGGCTCTTCCATGAGTTCCGGCGTGGGAGCGAGAGGCAACATTGCTCCATCATTTTCGGCCCGGATTGCATGTGGAGCATGAAGGATTTTCGGAGAGAATCTGGTTGGGTAAGGGTGACGTTCTCCTGCTTCCAGATTGTCAGGGCGGGGCGAAAGCAAGGGCAGGCTCCTCCACTCGCGAGCGCTGGCGCGCTCGCTTCGGTCGGATGGACAGTTTTGGCGAGGTGCCAGCGAGCTCTACCTCGCTCTCTACTTCATCAACCCATGACAAACGCCCGCGCGGCAGCGCTGAGCTTGTCGGCCTTCGCTTGCTCGCGGGCTTCCGTGTAGGCGCGAACCACCGGTTCCGTGCCGCTGAGCCGGTAGCAGACCCACGAGCCGTCGTCGAAGATGAGCTTCAATCCGTCCGTCCTCACAACTTGCTTAACCTTCATGCCTTCCAGCTCTTGCGGGTCTTTCTTCATCTTTTCCGTGAAAGACGCCTTGATCTCCGGGGTCAGCCTGAAATTCTCGCGGTTGGGGTAATACGCGCCGACTTTCGCAAACAAACCATCGAGCAATTCGCCCAGGGTCTTGCCCTTGCGGGCGACCATCTCGGCGACCAGCAGGCCGGCAATGACGCCATCCTTCTCCGGCACATGGCCGCGGATGGTCAGGCCCGCGGACTCTTCCCCGCCGATGGCGATCTTGTCCGCGATGATGAGTTCGCCGATGTACTTAAAGCCGACCGGTGTTTCGTAAAGCTGCACGCCGTGGTGTTCAGCGAGGGCGTTGATGAGGTTCGTCGTCGCAACGGATTTCGCGACGCCGTTCTTCCAGCCGCGCGTTTCGACCAGGTAATCGAACAGCAGCGCGATGATGTAGTTCGGCTGAATGAACGTGCCGTCGCGGTCCACGATGCCGAAGCGGTCCGCGTCGCCATCGCACGCGATACCGAGCGCGGCGCCTGTTTCCTTCATTTTGTCCCGACAGGCATCGAGCAACTCGCCATCCGGCTCCGGCGCGTGGCCGCCGAACAGCACGTCGCGATAGTCGTGGACGGTAGCGCATTCCACGCCTGCGCTGCGCAGCAGGTCGGAGGTATAGCCGCGGCTCGCCCCCCAGAATGGGTCAAAGACGAACTTCATGCCGGATTTCTTGATGGCTGCGAGGTCAACGATCTCCGCCAGCCGCGCGAGATACTGCGGCTTCACGTCAACCGTCTTCTGCCTGTGTTTGGCGGCACGGAGATCGGGCGCGGCGACAGGTTGTTCGCCCAGCGCCGCTATCTCGGCCTCAATCTGCTTCGTCGCTTCCGGCAGTGCCGGCGCGCCATCGGGCGTTGAGAACTTGATTCCGTTGTACTCAGGCGGATTGTGCGACGCGGTGAAGTTGATGCTGCCTGCGGCCTTCTCACGCGGCGTGGCGTAGGCAATGGCCGGAGTGGGCGCGGGCTCCGGAATCACCACCGGCGTGATGCCGTGCGCGTTGAGGATTCCTGCCGCTTCCGCGACAAAGCTCTCGCCGAGAAAGCGCGGGTCGCGGCCGACCAGCACTTTGCGCTCCGAAGCGCCTCCGGGAGCCGGCTGCGAGTTCACGTATTTCGCGATACCGGTGACGGCGCGGCGGATGTTGGCGACGGTGAATTCATCGGCGACGATGGCGCGCCAGCCGGAGGTTCCAAACTTGATGGGCGTTGCGGGCATGATGTCTCCTCGCATCCATTAGGATGCTCGCCGGAAGCCACTTCCGCGCGAAGAGAGGTTATAGATGACAGACGTTCGCATCGCAATCTCGACGGCAGCGTGAAGAATTCAATACGGCAATTACTCCATTTGTTAAACTCGCATGTTCGGCATGCGATTGCTTGTCATACTGCTTGTGTTCTGCCTGGGTGCGATTTTCTGGGCATGCTACGGCTTTGCGCGGCACGTGAAACGGCACCGCGAACAGGCAGAAGCGGCGGCCGCAGCCGCGGAACAACGGCTTCTTGAAAGGTGAATAAAATGGCGCAGGCAACGGCACAGCAGAGCATCTGGACGAGCACAACCGGCGCGCAGGCCTGGCTTCGGCGGGGCCTGATTGTCGTCGCCGGCTCGGCGTTTATCGCGCTCTGCGCACACATTGCGCTGCCGCTGCCATGGACTCCGGTGCCGATCACGTTCCAGCCGTTCGCGGTCGTGCTGCTCGGCATGTTGTTCGGGCCCTGGCTGGGCGCGGCAACCGCAGCCCTCTACCTGATCGAAGGCATGAGCGGCCTGCCGGTATTTACACCACACGGCCCGGGCGGAATCGCGCAGCTTCTTGGCCCGACCGGCGGCTACCTGATGAGCTATCCGTTTGCCGCCGCGCTGGCTGGGTGGATGTTCCGCGACGCTGCGAAACGCGATTTCTGGCGCGGGCTCATGGTCGCGATCGTCGCTTCGGCGGTGATCCTGGCCTGCGGCGCCTGCTGGATGTTCGCGGTGACGCATCTTGGCGCGCGGGCCATCGCGATGAACGCGGTCGTCCCCTTCCTGCCGGGAGATTTTCTGAAAGCCGCGCTGGCCGCCGGTATTGCCGTGGCTTGGTCGCGTTGGCGACGCGCGTAGTTTCATCCCAGAGAACAAACCTTCGGCCAGAAAAACTTCTCCTCATGCTGACACGCTAGAATGTGTCAGCGGCCCCGCCGCGAAACCAGAGGCCCACTTTGTCTGCTGTAGCTGTCGCCGAACCCAGAATGTCTCCTGCTGCCACACGCGAGATCACCATCGCGCACAGTCCGGACTCGGACGACGCCTTCATGTTCTACGGCCTGGCGACGAACAAGATTCGCGTGCCCGGCCTGAAGTTCACGCACACCCTCTGCGACATCGAGACGCTGAACCACGACGCCATGCGCGGCGAAGGCAAGTATGACGTCACAGCAATCAGCTTTCACGCTTACCCGTACCTCCAGGAAAAATATGCGCTGATGCCCTGCGGCGGCAGCGTGGGTGAAGACTACGGCCCGATGATTGTCGCGTCGAAGAACTTCACCCTGGAGCAGATTCGCAACGTTAAGATCGCGGTCCCGGGCACCCTGACAACGGCTTTCCTGACGCTGAAGCTGTTCGCGCCGGAGATCGAGACCGAAGTTGTGCCGTTTGACCAGATCATTCCGCAGATCAACGCGGGTAAGTACGAAGCCGGGCTGATCATCCACGAGGGCCAGCTCACCTACGGGCAGAGCGGGCTGCACAAGATTCTTGACCTTGGCAAGTGGTGGCGCAAGGAGACCAAATTGCCGCTGCCGCTCGGCGGCAACGCGATTCGACGTTCCCTGGGCGAGCCGCTGATGCGCAAGGTGAACAAGGCGCTTCGTGATTCGATCCAGCACGCCCTGGACAACCGCGAGCAGGCCCTTGAGTACGCGATGCAGTTCGCGCGCGACCTGGATCCTGCGCTGGCGAACCAGTTCGTCGGTATGTACGTGAACGAGCGCACGCTGGATTACGGCGACGATGGCCGGAAAGCCATACGGACATTACTCGAACGTGGACACGACGCGGGAATTATTCCCATGCCAGTGAAAGTGGATTTCGTCGACGCCGCGGAATCGGCCGCCTGAGCTTCAGAATTCGATCGCTGGCCCGGGGCTGCCATCTGACCAGTAAGCGACCGGAAGCAGGAAGATCGTCACGTGCTCCTGGGGATCATTCGCGGCGATAACCGGTGACCCCGGCAGGTTCGCTCCCCACGTCTTCCCGGCATCGCCGGCGACGAAGAACATCAGGTGTGGATGCCATGCCTTGTCCCGATCTCCCAGGTATTGCTGTTTCGACATCATGTACACCATCGCTCCGCTCGCGACCGGCGGCAGTTCGCCGCTTTGGAACGCCTTCTCGGTCGCCTCAAGCGCTTCGCTCTTCGATTTCCCCGCGAGGATGAGCCTGGTTTTCATCAGGTAAACCTGCAGAAACGTCTTTGCCGCGGCGGCGTTGAAGCAGTGCGGCGCGCGCAGCTTCGGGTTCCAGAAGTCGGGGGCGTCCGTTGCGTTGGCCCAGCCGCGCTCCACGATGCAGGTAAAGCCGTTCGTCCCTCTTACCGCAGTGATGTATCCGGCCGGACTGAGCACCATGACGTCGGCCTGGCCCGAAATGGACGCCGGGGCGGCACTGCGCGCAAGAGCGATCTCTGCGTCCTTGTCGGCAATCATGTAACGGTCGAGTGGCCCCATGGTTGGATACGCCATCTCGGGCGGGGCCTGCGCCCGACAGACAGCGGCGCAAACCACGAACAGGAACATGAAAATGAAAGCGATATGCTGCGTGCGTTCTCGTTGCATTGGGACCATCCCGGTAGAGCGTAGCCACGAATCGAGCAGAAAACCAGCGAAATACGCTTCCCTGCCGGCAGCTTTCCACAGGCCATACCAAATCCCCTTTGGATTCCGGCACCCTCACGGTAAAAATGCGGTAACACTCCGCATTCCAGATCAAGTCAGCCGCCAACCCTCGGCTGGTCACCGCAACCCGCGCGATTCCCGCAACCCGGCGCCCGACCCGCATTTCGCTACGGATTGGACCCTGATGCCTGTTTCCCTGCTTCGCAAGCTGCGCGTAGTGCTGACGTGCGCGGCGCTGCTCGCCTTTATCTCGCCGGCGCTGGCGCAATCCGTCGCCGCAGCGCCTTCCACGGCTGATCGCGTAACCAAGGTGGAAGCAGCGGTGCAGTCCGCGCAAATGAATGCGGACAACGGCTGGATGCTCGTCTCTTCCGCCCTTGTTCTGATGATGACCGGCCCCGGGCTGGCGCTGTTCTATTGCGGGCTGGTGCGCCGCAAGAACGTGCTCGGAACCATGATGCAGTCCTTCGCCATGATGGCGCTCGTCACGGTCATCTGGGCCGTCGTCGGGTACTCGCTGGCGTTCTCTTCAGGAACGTCGTTTATCGGCAACCTGCACAATGCATTCCTCCGCGGTGTCGGACCGGCGCCGGACCCCGACTACGCAGCCACGATCCCGGTCGAGACCTACATGGTCTATCAGCTCATGTTCGCCATCATTACGCCGGCGCTGATCGCGGGCGCGTTTGCCGAGCGCATGAAGTTTTCCGCGATGGCGCTCTTTCTTGGCCTGTGGTCGCTGGTCGTTTATTCGCCGATGGCGCACATGGTCTGGGGCAAGGGCGGGTTGCTGAACTCGTCGCTCGGGGGCCGCTTCCCGACGCTCGATTTTGCCGGCGGAACAGTCGTCCACGTTACATCGGGAGTGTCGGCGCTGGTGTGCGCGCTTTATCTCGGCAAGCGGCTCGGCTATCCGAAGGAGCCGATGCCGCCGCATTCTGTCGTGCTGAGTTTTATTGGCGCATGCCTGCTGTGGGTCGGCTGGTTCGGCTTCAACGCCGGGTCGGCGCTGTCGGCCGGAACGCTTGCCACTTCGGCTTTCGTTGCGACACACTTTGGGGCCGCGGCGGCGGCCATAGGCTGGCTGCTCGCGGAATGGATTCGTTCCGGCAAACCGAGTGCGCTGGGCGGAATCTCCGGCGCGGTCGCTGGATTGGTCGCGATCACTCCGGCCGCCGGATTCGTCTCGCCGATGTCGGCGCTCGTCATCGGTTTCCTCGCCGGAATCTTCTGCTACTTCATGGTCGTGAAGGTCAAGAACTGGTTCGGCTACGATGATTCCCTCGACGCCTTCGGCGTGCATGGCGCGGGCGGAACACTGGGAGCGGTCCTGACAGGAATTTTTGCCTCCAGCGTCATCAATCCAATCTTCAAGGACGCGAAAGGAAATACGCTGCCGAGCGGCTTTCTGGAGGGCAACCATCACCAGGTCCTGAACCAGCTTGCCGGCGTGGTCATCGCCTGGATACTTGCCGCGGTGGGAACAATCGTGCTCCTCTTCGTGGTGGATAAGACCATCGGGCTGCGTATGTCCGCGGAAGACGAAAGCACCGGGATGGACCTGACGCAGCACGGCGAACACGGCTACGACTGGGACGCAGCATAGGAATCGAGAAGCCACAAATGCAGAAGATTGAAGCCATCATCCAGCCCTCAAAGCTCGACGCCGTCAAAGATGCCCTGATGGAAGCGGGCGTCGAGGGGTTGACCATATTGGAAGCGCGCGGCCACGGGCGCCAGAAGGGCCACACCGAGTTCTATCGCGGGCGCGAGTACTCCGTGGACACGCTGCCCAAGGTAAAGATCGAGACCGTCGTGCCGGATTCGCTGCTTGACGCTGCGGTCAACGCCATCCTGACGTCCGCCCGGACGGGGAAAATCGGCGACGGCAAGATTTTCATTTCGCGCGTCGACGAAGCCATCCGCATCCGCAACGATGAGCGCGGTGAGCCGGCACTCTAGCGATTCAAGCAGCGCCACGGCGCTTCCTGGTTTTGCGGAGCGCCGCGCGCGCATCCGCGAATATTTTTTTAAGACCCGCGACGGCCAGGCATGCGTTCGCGAGCAGTCAGCAGACGTAGATGTATTGGTCACCAAAGCATGGGAGCACACGTTTGGCGAGCATGCCAAGGGGGCCGCACTGATCGCGGTGGGCGGCTACGGTCGCGCAGAGCTGTTCCCTTCCTCGGACGTTGATGTGCTTGTCGTTGCGCGTGACAGTCGCGCGGAAACCCGCATCCGCGGCGCCGTGCGCGATTTCACGCAGGGCCTGTGGGATGCCGGACTGCGCGTCTCGGCCACGACCCGAACCACGGAGGAGTGTGCGCGGCTGAATCCCGAGAACTCCGAGTTCACCTTTGCGCTGCTCGATGCGCGGGTTCTATCGGGTGACGCGTCGCTGACGGCGCAATTCACCCAGACGACGTTGCCGCATATGTTTGCGCGGGAACGTATCCCGTTGCTGCGAAGGCTGGTGGAACTCAGCCGCGTGCGGCATGAGAAGTACGGCGGGACGATTTTCCATCTCGAGCCGAACGTCAAGGAAACGCCGGGAATGCTTCGCGATCTGCACGTCGCCGCCTGGCTGGCGCGCCTGCTGCCGGGATCCGGCAAGCCTGTCGAGCTGGGTGATGACGCACTTGCCGCCCACAGGTTCCTGACTTCGGTGCGATGCTTCCTGCATTACCGCGCGGGGCGCGATGACAACACGCTCTACTGGCCCGCACAGGATGAAGCCGCGGCCGCAGGAATCGGGGTGGAGAGTGCCGCGGACGCGGGCCTGTGGATGAGGAGCTGCTTTCGTCACGCACGCCACGTGCAACGGCTCACGATCGGCCTGCTAAAGGACGCAGCGGCGGAGTCCGACTCCGTTTATCAGCAGATGAAGCGCTGGCGATCACAGCCGCGCACGGATGAATATCGTGTGCGCAACGCGCAGATCGTTCCCGCCGCGCCGCTTTCTGAAGAGAGCCCGCTGGCGGTACTGCAGGTGTTTCGCGGGGTGGCACGGACGGGATTGCCGCTGAGCCGCGCCGCGGAGGCGCGCGTCTCCGAACTTCTGCCTTACATCTCGGAAGCGCTGGATCCGGCATCGCTGTGGGAAGACTCGCGTGCGTTGCTTCTGGAGCGGCACGCGGCAGAGGCGTTGCGCGCGATGCATTCCATCGGCGTCCTTGAGCTGCTGTTGCCGGAATTCCACGGCATTGATGCGCTGGTGGTTCGCGATGCGTGGCACCGATACACGGTGGATGAACACACGTTTATTCTCCTGGACGCCATTGCCCGGCTCGCGGAGATGAGGCCGGAAGCAAAGACTGCGAACCGCGACGAGATGTTCGCCACACTCTATCGGGAACTCGACCGGCCTGAATTGCTGCGGTTCGCCGCGCTGATGCATGACACGGGCAAGGGACACCGCGGAGATCATCACGCGGGAACAAGCGCAGAACTGGCCGACGCGGCTCTGTCCAGGTGGAACGTGGCGCCGGAGGACCGCGCCATCGTGCGGCGGCTGATTCGCTACCACCTCGCGATGTCGACCGCGCTGCGCCGCGACATCTTCGACGCCGGCACCGTGCAGGCAGTCGCAGATGCCGCAAAGACGCCCGAACTGCTTCGCATGCTCACGCTGCTGACCTGGGCCGACATTCAGGCGGTGCATCCTGATGCGCTCACGCCGTTCAAAGCTGAAAACCTGTGGCAGCTTTACATCGCGACTTCGAACTATCTTGACCGGTCGCTTGACCAGGAACGCATCGAGGCCGCGTCCCCGGCCGATGAACCGGAGGACGCGGCCCGCATCACCGCCATCCTGACGGCCAACAAGGAGCTTGGTCTCGCTCTGGTGAGATTCCTCAACGGGCTGCCGCGACGGTACCTTCGCACGCATTCGCGTGCTTCGATTGGCGAACATTGCCGCATGGCGCAGCGGCTGGGCGCGGGCGGATTGCAGATCCGCACACATCCGATCGGCGGCGGTTTTGAGGTTTCCATTGTGACAACCGACAGGCCGCATCTGTTCGCAAACATCGCCGGCGGCCTGGCCGCGCAAGGCATGAACATCCTGAAGGCGGAGGCTTTTTCCAATGCGGCAGGCGTGGTCGTGGATACGTTCCGGTTTGAAGACGTCTACGGCACTCTGGAACAGAACCCCGGAGAGATCGCGCGCTTCGAGGCCAAACTCGCGCAGGCCATTGCCGGCGAGTCGGCGATGGCATCGCAGCTCGCGTCGCGGCAGCAGGCGCGAAGGCGCAGGCCGCGCAAGCGCGCCATTGCATCGCAGATCAGCTTTGACGACACATCGTCTACCCAATCCACAGTGCTGCAGGTTATCGCGCCGGACACACCGGGACTTCTGTACACACTCAGCCGTGTTCTGGCCGATCACGATTGCGATATCGGGACGGCATTGATTGACACCGAAGGCGAACAGGCGATTGACGTGTTCTACCTGACGCGCGCCCGTGCCCGGCTTACCGCCGAGCAGGAGAACGACCTGTCAGCGTCGCTGCGCGAGGCCGTGGCTTCGATGTAGTCTCGAATCCATGTTGCGCGTCGGGCTTGTCGGATTCGGGTTTGCCGGAAAAACATTTCACGCGCCGCTGCTGGCCGCAACTCCGGGCGTAGAGATGGCCGCAATTGTGCAGCGTTCCGACGACGACGCCGCGCGAGCCTACCCTTCCGCGAAGCTGCTCCGGACGTATGACGAATTGCTCGCGATGGACGACGTGCCGCTGATCGTCATCGCGACGTCAAATTCGTCACATGAGCCGCTAGCCCGCGCCGCGCTTGAAGCAGGGCGCAACGTCGTAATCGACAAGCCGATGACCTCGACTGTTTCAGAAGCGCGCGGACTGGTTGCACTCGCGGAAGCCCGCTCCCGCGTGCTGAGCGTGTTCCACAACCGGCGATGGGATGGCGATTTCCTGACACTGCGCGCAATGCTGGCGGCCGAGACACTGGGGCGCGTGACAAGGTTTACCAGCGCGTTCGACCGCTACCGCCCCAACGTCGACACGAACGCATGGCGCCAGCGGGCGGAGCCGGGAAGCGGCGTGTGGTTCGATCTGGGTCCGCACCTGCTTGACCAGGCGCTGGTCGCCTTTGGCGAACCGGCGAGCGTGACCGCAAGCATTCGGTGCGAGCGCGATGGCGCGGTTGTGGACGATGCCTTTGACGTCACGCTGCACTATGCGAACGGCTTGCAGGCGACGATCAGCGCGAGCATGCTGGCGTGTGCTCCGCGGCCGCGATTCACCATCGACGGCACGCGCGGTTCATGGGTGAAGTTCGGACTCGACCCGCAGGAGGCGGCGCTGAAGCGGGGCGAGGTTCCGGGCGGCGCGGGCTGGGGTGAAGAACAGGCGATTGCGCATGGCGTGCTGGCCGCGCCCGATGCATCCGGCGCGATCGTGTCGTCGCGGGTACCAACTCTGCCGGGCGATTACCTCGCGTATTACGCAAATGTTCGCGATGCCATTGCAGGTTCGGCGCAACTGGCCGTGACACCGCAGCAGGCGCTTCGCGTCATGGAGTTGCTCGAAGCTGCCATTCAGGCGAACGCAGAGCAGCGTGCGGTGCCTCTCTACTACAGGCTGTCTTGACTTAGCGCGAATCCTGCAACACTGCCATTGCCGCATTGCGGCCGTTCATGGCGATCACGCTGCCGCCGGGATGCGTCCCGGCCCCGCAAAGATAAACGCCGCGCATGGGAGTGCGTGCAGCAAGGCGTTTGTCCCACATGAACTCGGGCAAACATTCGCCCTGAAAGATGTGGCCGCCCGTCAGTCCGACTTCCCGCTCAATGTCGGGCGGCCCCAGCGCATGCACGGCGTCCACCGCGCCGGGAATGTTGCTGCAGAGTTCCGCGAGCGAGCGAAGCGCGAGATCACGCGCCTCGTCACGACGCTCTTCCCAGGTTCCCTGCTGAAAGGTGTGCGGCACATACTGCGCAAAAACCGACATCGTGTGCTTGCCCGGCGGGCAGACGGACGCGTCGTGCACGCTCTGGAAGTAAATCTCGCACCACAGGCGTTCCGGCAGCTCGCCGCGTTTTGACGCTGCGAAGCCCTGGGCCCACTGCTGCTTCGTCAACGGAACATTCACCTGCCCGTAGTGGTGCGGCCCGTCCGTTCCGGGACGCGCGATGAAATTCGGCAACTCGTTGAGCAAGACGTTCAGCTTCAGCGTGCAGCCTTCCATCGGCACGCGATCGACCTGCGCCCGCCACCCCGGATCGGCCGCATCGCCGAGCAGGCGCAGCGCCACACGCGGGTCGGCATTGACGATAACGTTGCGGGCGTGGATTCGTTCGCCGCTCGCGAGCTCCACGCCTTCGCCCGGCGTAATGCGCCCTGCCGGGACGCCGCATGCGACAACGGCTCCCGACTCGCGTGCAGCATCGCAAAGCAGGAAGCTGACCATCCCCATGCCGCCACGCACATAGCCCCACATGCCGGGCATCCCGCCGAGACGGCCGCTGGCGTGATGGAAACGGATGGCCGCCGTTCCCTTGTCGAATGGACTGGCGTTGGTCCCGATCACTCCCTGTCCCAGATAAGCGATCTGCAGGCGTTCGTCTTCGAGATAGCGCTCAACAAACTCCGCCATGGACCAGTCGAACAGCACGCCGCGGGCCCCGTCGTCGCCCCGAAGTCGTTTTTCCAACTGCCCGCGCGTCGGGCTGTCGCCAATCCATGCGTCATCGTCGTTATCGGGACGAAGCTTGTCACGCAGTCGCGTCAACACCGCGTTCATGGCCTGCCAGCCGCGAACATCTCCGGGAGCAAGTCGCCGGACTTCCTCTTCGCACCGCGCGTCGTCGTCCCAGAGCTGAATGCTCGAACCATCATGAAACGGCACAAACAGGCCGTTCACCGCGGGCGTCCAGGCGAAGCCGCGACGTTCAAGCTCTAGTTCGCGGATAACCTTCGGGTGCAGCAATCCGGCCAGATAGGCACACGGAGACATGCGCACGCCGGGCCACGGTTCTTCCAGCGTGCATGCACCGCCCACGCGCTCGCGCGCTTCAAGGACTAACACCTGCTTGCCTTCGCGGGCCAAGTACGCTGCACAGGCCAGGCCGTTGTGTCCCGCGCCCACAATCACGGCGTCCCAGTTGCGCGCTGCCATCTCGCGCACGGACATCGGCAGTCCGAGCCGGCCGAGTTTGTTTGCTGTCTCGCTCATTCGCTCCTCCATAATGCTTGCAGGGGCCGACGAATTGAAAGCTGCGCACGTTCTGCTGGAGGCATGCCTCGCGTTGTCGATCGCCGGCACCATTGCGGCCGGCGTATATTTCGTTCTCGGATTGCTGGCTGCGCTGAAGTTCAGGCGTGGAGACAACACCCGAGGAGACTTTCTGCCGCCGGTGAGCGTACTGAAGCCGGTGCATGGCATGGAGCCGTTTCTGCGCGGCAATATTGAGAGTTTTTTTCGTCAGGACTACCCCCACTACGAGCTGATTTTCTGTGCGCGCTCGCTCGAAGACCCCGCGATCCTGCTGGCGAAGGAAGTGGCGGCCTCCCATCCGGGTGTTCCGGCGCGCTTTCTGGCGAGCGGCGAACCGGCGTGGACCAACCCGAAGGTTTTCTCCATGTCGAAGCTGCTGGAGTCGGCCGCGCACGATACCGTGCTGTTTTCCGACAGCGATGTGCATGTTTCCCCGGGCTACCTGCGCTCGATTCTGCAGCCCATGGCTGACCCGAACGTTGGCCTGGTGACATGCGCCTTCCGGGCGCAGGCCGCGCCGGGCATCTGGTCGCTGCTCGCCGGCTTGTCGCAGACGGTCGAGTTCGCCAGCGGCGTGCTGGTCGCGAACATGCTCGAAGGCATGAAGTTCGGCCTTGGGCCCACGCTGCTGACGCGCAAGTCCGTCATGGAAGCGATTGGCGGCTGCGCGTTTATGGCAGACCTGCTGGCTGACGATTTCTGGATCGGCAACAAGTGTTACGAACACGGTTACAAGGTCATCCTGTCGAGCGAAGTTGTGGACCATACGGTTGCTTACAAGTCGCTGGCCAGGAGCATGCGGCACGCGACCGGGTGGATGAAAAACACGCGGCGTTCGCGGCCACTCGGTCATCTTGGTACAGGCCTCACCTACGCCATGCCGTTCGGATTGCTGGGCATGTTGAGCGCCTCGCTGCTGGGCCACGTATCCTGGGGAATCGAGCTGCTGCTGGTTGCATGCGCGAACCGGATTGTGCAGGCATGGATCGTCGGCGGTTATGCCATGCGCAGCCGCTTTGCTCTCCGCTGGAGCTGGCTGAATCCCGTCAGCGACCTGCTCGGCTTCGCCAGCTGGTGCGGCGGCTACCTGAACAGCACAATCGATTACCGTGGCGACAAGTACACCATCGAGCCGGGCGGAGTAATCCGCCTGAAGGCGCGCAGGAAAAACGGCGCGGCCGTTTAGGAGGCCGCGCCGCTGTTGTGCGAATAAGCTACTCGCCGGCGTATTTCACGCTGCAGCCGTAGGGGCGCGTTACAGCCGACTGCACCGCCTGTCCAGCCATGGCTTCGGTAAGCGCTGCGGAAACGTAATTCTTGCTGTGCGGAATGTCCGAGGCATCCGTGCCCGGGTGATCATCGATGGCTCCGTCGTAGATCAACTTTCCGTCCGGCGCGATAATGAACATATGCGGCGTTGTCCTGGCTGCATACGCGTGGCCCAGCTTGCCGTCAGGGTCCATGATGACCGCCGTCGACGCCATGTTCTTCGTCTTGTAGTAGGCGTTGGCTTCCGGGCCGGTCATGTAGCCCTGCTTGCCGGGCGCGGAGGATTCCACCGTCAGCCATACCACTCCCTTTGCGGTCCACTCGTGCTGCAGCTTCTCCATGTTGCCTTCGTACTGCGCCTTGGCGAAGGGGCAGTCCTTGTTCGTCCACTCGAGCACGACATACTTGCCGCGATACTGCGCCAAAGATTGCGTGCGCCCGTTTGAATCTTTCGCGGTAAAGTCCGGCGCGGGCGAACCTACCTTGGCCTGCGCGAGCAACGCGGCCGGTGCGCTGATGATTACCGCAAGGCTTGCAACCATAAATGCGCGTTTTGCCTGGAACATCATTTCCCTCCTGATTTTTGCAGAGCTTCAATCACGGCGGATTGGGTGAGCGCCTCTGGTAAGACGTCCGGCTGCCCGGCAGTGTTTCCGGGATATACGACATAGGTCGGGACGCCCTGGCGCCCCAGCGTGTTCAGCGCGGCCGTAATGGCGGGATCGTATTGCGTCCAGTCGGCTCTCAGGCGCACGACGTGCGCGTTATCCATGGCCTGCTCGACGGCTTTGGAACGCAGCACGGTCCGCTCATTGAACTGGCAGCTCAGGCACCAGGCAGCGGTGAAATCGACAAACACTGGTTTGCCGGCCGCGCGCGCCTGGTCTACCGCGGATTGCGACCATGGCTGCCATGTTGCCTGCGTGGCGGCCATGCGTTGCGCGTACACCGGGACCGCGACTGCGCCGGCAAGCAGCACAATGGCAACCAGCGAAGAAGCCGGCCTGGCCGGCCAGCGGCCGAGCGCCCAGCCGGCAATCGCGGTAAGGAGAAGCGCGGCCATCAGGGCGAGAATTCGGTCCATCCCAGCCAGGTGCGCGTACAGCCACACCAGCCAGATCACCGTCGCGAAGATCGGCACCGCGGCGGCCTGCTTCAGAATTTCCATCCACGCGCCGGGCTTGGGCAGGAACCGCGTCCAGCCGGGCGCGAGCGTCAGCGCAACATACGGAGCGGCCAGCCCAAGAGCAATGGACGTGAAGATGAGCAGCGAGACGCCCGCGGATTGGGCCAGCGCGAAGCCAATCGCCGCGCCCATAAACGGCGCCGTGCAGGGCGTCGCGACAATGGTGGCAAGAACTCCGGTGAAAAAGCTGCCCGCCGCGCCTTCTTCAGCAGCGAGCCTGCCGCCCGCGCTCGTCAGCGTCAGGCCGAACTCGAATTGTCCGGCCAGCGACAGCCCGAAGAAGAACAGCAGCAGCGTGATCAACGCAACGAAAGTCGGCGATTGAAACTGGAATCCCCACCCGAGCGCCGCGCCGCCGGAACGCAGCGCGAGCAGCACGCCCGCAATGGCCCAGAAGCTGACGAGAATGCCGAGCGTATACAGCGCGCCGTGCGTGATGGTCTTGCGCCGAAGCTGGCCATGCAGCTGCACCAGCGAAAGCCCCTTGAGGAACAGAACCGGGAACACGCACGGCATCAGGTTCAGGATGATTCCGCCGAGAAACGCGAGGAGCGCCACGCGGATTGTTCCGCCGAAGCTCAGTCGGATCGTCGTCGTATCCGGCGGATTGCTGCCCGCCGCGACGGCTTGCGTTACACCGCCGGATTGCGATGCGGCGGCAAGCGTTTCCGCCCGCGAGAAATCCGGCAGCGCGGCCAGCCCCGCATGGATTGGAACGCTGACGAGATAGTTGCGGCCGCCGGAGAGTTCGAGGATGCCGCTCAGCTCCGCGGGCGAATGCGTGAGATTCTCATCCTTCTGCAGCGCAATCAGGAGTCCGTTCGGCAACGCGGCTACCGGTTGCTCAGCAGGATTCGAGATCTGCATCTGCTCGGAGGGAAAGAACTGCGCGGACTTCTCCTGCTTTCCTGTAGTCAGCTCGATGACGAACTGGCCCTTCGTCTCACCCGCAGATACAGAATCGCCTGCAGGTAGCGGCTTCGCCATCTGGTCCTGCGCGGTCTTGAACAGCGCGGCGTGCGCGCCGGGCACGGCGTTCGCTTCGACCGGCAGCGTAAGAGTGACAGTTCCCTTTCCCGGCAGGCACACTTCGCGGCATACAAGCCACTTCAAGTCGGCGGAAATATGCGCGTCGGTTCCTGCCTTGACGCCGTTTGCAACGGACAGCGGCACGGGCATCAGGATCTGGTCTTCGTAACCGAAATCCATCAACGGACCGAGCGGCAGGCGCTTCGGCGCAGGAAACTGCAGGTCGCCAGCAGTCATGCCGGGCGGCAGGTTCCACTTGGCGGTCGGTGGTTCGCCCGAATCCCCGGCATTCGTCCAGTAAATGTGCCAGCCCGGCTCCATCTTCCAGAGGAGCCCGATTTGCGTCGGCTGACCCGGCACGAGCGCAGTGTCGCGCGCCACCAGCTCCACGGAAAGATGCGTGCCCTGCAGCGGCGCGGCGAACGCGTGCGGCGTACACAAAACGGAAATCAGCAGCATCGCCAGCGCGAACCTGTTCCGCATGGTTGTTGGACGCGCCGCGGCCGTTCGTCGCTTCATTGGCCCCGCCGCAAAGCGTGTTCCTTGTACAGGCAGTGGTCCATCACGACGCCGACGCCGGCTTCCTCCGCGCGCCTGGCGGCGGCGTGGTCGATTACCCCCTCCTGCAGCCACAGGTACGGAATTTTCAGCCGGATCACCTCATCCACGATGCCGGGAATATGCCGCGGCGCGCGGAACACGTCCACCATGTCTATTTTTTCGGGGATGTCGGCGAGCGTCGGGTAGGCTTTTTCACCGAGAATGCTGTCTACCGTCGGGTTGACCGGGATGATTTTGTAACCGGCGCGCTGCATATACTTCGAGACGCCATAGCTCGCGCGGCCGGGGGATTCCGTAAGGCCGACGACCGCGATGGTCTTCGTTTTGTCGAGCATTTCTTGAATCAGCGCCGGCTCATTCATGGCTACACATCCATTTCATCATCGGCGCCACTTACGTCCAGCTTGCCGCGCTTGAACAGCAGGAATCCACGAATAAACGGCTGCAGATCGCCATCGAGCACGCGGTCTACGTCACCGGTCGTCACCTTGGTGCGATGGTCCTTGACCATGCGGTACGGCTGCATGACGTAGCTGCGGATCTGCGAACCGAAGTTGATGTCCATCTTCGAGTCTTCCAGAATCTTCGTGGCCGCGCGCTTCTTTTCCAGCTCGAACTCATAAAGCCGCGAACGCAGCATCTTGAAAGCTTTCTCGCGGTTCTTGTGCTGCGAGCGCTCGTTCTGGCAGCTCACCATGATCTTTGTCGGCAGATGGATGATGCGGACGGCTGAGTCCGTCGTGTTGACGTGCTGGCCGCCCTTGCCGCCGGAACGGTACGTGTCCACGCGAATGTCTTCCGGCTTGATGTCAATCTCGATGGTGTCGTCGATTTCCGGCGAGACGAACACGCTGGCGAACGAAGTGTGCCGCCGCTTTGCGGAATCGAACGGCGAAATTCGCACCAGTCGATGCACGCCGGTTTCGCCGCTCAACAGGCCATAGGCGTTCTCGCCTGTGATGGTGAACGTCGCGGACTTGATCCCGGCCTCGTCGCCGTCCTGGTAGTCGTTCATCTCGACCTTCATGCCTTCACGCTCGCCCCAGCGGACGTACATGCGCATCAGCATCTCGGCCCAGTCCTGGCTCTCGGTGCCGCCGGCGCCCGGGTGCACGGTGACGATGGCGTTCATCGCGTCGGTCTCGCCGCTCAGCATGGTCGCGGTTTCGATCTCGTCGGAGCGGGTGCGGAGCGCTTCGATCTCTCGCGTCAGATCGGCTTCGACGGATTCACCCTCGCGCGCAAGATCGAAGTACGCCTCGATGTCGCCCACGCGGCGCGCCACTTCTTCGTCCTGCGCGAGCATGAATTCCAGCCGCTTGCGTTCACGCAGCAGTGGCTGCGCTTCGGGCTTGGACCAGATGGTGGGGTCGGCAAGCTGGGTTTCCAGCCGCGACAGCTCGGTTTTCAGCCGAGGCCCGTCAAAGATACTCCCGCAGATCGCGCGCCTTGTCGCGCACGTCTGTGTATGCAGATTCGATATCAGCCAGCATTGCCATGTGGGTCCTTGCTTTCTGCTTCAAGTTTATGCGACAGCCAGCTCTTGCGGTGCCAGCGTTAGCCCACAGGACTGTCATCCCGGCCGGAGCCAGCGCGGCGACGCTTGCGCAGTGGGAGGGACCTGTCCTCCTGCTGCCACGTCCGGCAAAGGCAAGTTCCTCGACTCCGGTCGGAATGACAGTTCTATTTATGGGGCAACTTTCGATCGAATCGCCATAGCAATTGTGATCAACAGCGAGACAGCCGCGGACAGCCAGGCGAACCAGTCGCCGTGGCGCGAGTAAAAAGTTGTTCCCGGCACAAAGGCGAACGGCACGCGCACAGCGGTAGCAATTTTGCGCGGCGCGGCGGCAACGATGGTTCCATTGGGATCGATGCTTGCGGTCACGCCGTTGTTGGTGTCGAGCAGAACCCACTTGTGGTTCTCGATGGCGCGCATCCGCGTTTGATCGAGGTGCTGCCACGGCGCGGAGGTGTCGCCGTACCAGGCGTCATCGCTGATGTTCACCAGCACGTCCGCGCCGTTGTTGGCGAACTCGCGGACTTCCTCCGGGAAAACAGATTCATAGCAGATGAATGTCCCGAAGGCATGGCCGCCGTACCGGAAAACTTTGCGCTCATGGCCGGGCGTCAGGTCTCCGGCACCCTGGGTCAGGTTGTGCAGGAAGGCGAGAAAGTTCTTATGTGGAACGTATTCGCCAAACGGAACGAGGTGGATTTTGTCATAGCGCCCGGCGAAGTTTCCATCCGGAGTCACAAACGATGCCGAATTAAAGAACGCGCGCACCGGCGGCGCGCCGGGTTCCGGAGATATGCGCTCTTCCGCAGTGTTGCCAACGATCATAGGCGCGCTGTACTGCTTTGCGAATGCGGAAACAGCATCCCGGAAACGCGGATCGTTTTCGCTTAAGGGGGCGGGGGATTCCGGCCAGATGATGACAGTCGTAGGCGACGGATGCATCGCCGGATTGTCGGCGGCGAAAGCGCCGCGCATCAGTTCGCCGTAGGCTTGCATATTCCGGTCAAAGCCGTTTACGGCCCAGCCTTCCTGGTTCAATTTCTCGTTTGGCTGCAACAAAAGCGCGAGACTGAAGCTCCGACCAGCTGGGATTGCAACGGTGCCGTCGAATGACGCAATGAGAATGAATGCGCCCAGCAGCGCGTACGGCACGAGCATTTTCCACCGTCTCCGTGACCGCAGCAGCACAGCAGCTGTGAAAGCAGCATTGATTCCGGCAACGAGAAAGGAAATGCCGATCACCCCGGCGACAGGCGCAATGCTCCTGGTCACACCGGCATCCACCTGGCTTTGCCCAAGGTAGTCCCACGGAATCCCGCTGACCCGCGATCGCAGCAGTTCTGCCGTCACCCAGAGGAACGGCGCCGCAACCAAGGCCCACATCCGGCTGCGCTGCGCAATACATCCCAGGCACCAGCCGGTCAGCCCGTACCAGAAAGCCAGAATCGCGGCGTAAATCACCAGCGCCAGCGCGGCGAAGCCCCAATTCAGGTCGCCGTAGTTGTGCATGCACGGCGCAATCCAGTAGCAGTTCGCGCCGAGGAACAGGAACGCCGACACGTAACTGATCAGCACAACATGCCGGGGACGCAGCGGCGCTTCGTTCGGACCGCCAAGGAGCGCCACATAGAGCGGGACCAGCGCGAACCATGCCACCCAGCCGAGGCCATGCGGCATCCAGCCGCCGTTGGGATAGCACGCCAGCAGCAGCACGGCCGATAGAACCGTGAGCGTCCAGCGCGTGGCCCAGCGCATGCCTGAATTTTGCGATGTCATTCCGAGGGATCGTAGCGGCAAAGATATCTGTTCTGCTCCAGTGCCCAAGTGATACGAGCAGATTCGTCCGCTCCGCTCAGAATGACATACTTTTCCCGGAGACCGCCGGGCTTTGGCTAACCTTCTACCTGGCGCCGCCCTCTTAACCAGCCTATGACGGCGCCGGTTGACCTCGGCGGTACAATCCTCGGTGTGGAACGAGCGGTACTACTGGCAGCGCACATTCTGGAAGCGATCTTCTTTGTCGGCATGGCCGGCTCCGCGCTGGTCGTGGTCCTGAGCTTCATTGAAGACTTCGTGGAACTCTTTCATTCTGACGAAGCGGACCCCGCCCACACCCCGCACGCCTGATTCCCTCACCCATGGCCACCACGACCGCACCTCCGGCCCCATCCAACCGCGTCAAGCTGGTTGTCGCTTCCAGCGTCATGCTGACGTTCATCAGCTTCTGGCGGGCGGCGGCGATTGTCCTCAATGACCTTGGCTCGTCGGCGTTTTACGCCGGAGGCATCGCGGAAGAGGCCGTAGGCAAGTCCGCGCCCTGGTTCATTCTCGGCGTCATGCTGTTCAGCTTTGCCGTCCGCGCGGTCTATGTCGAAAGCTGCTCCATGTTCACGCGCGGCGGCGTCTACCGCATCGTCAAGGAGGCGCTCGGCGGCACGTTCGCCAAGTTGAGCGTCTCCGCGCTGATGTTCGACTACATCCTCACTGGCCCAATCTCCGGCGTGTCCGCGGGGCAGTACATTGTCGGACTGCTGAACGAGCTCTGGAACGTCGGCGTGCATCACCACCTGCTCGGCGCGGGCCGCGTGCCGCTGCATTTGTCCAACGGTACGGTCAATTATTTCTCGGCGTTCTTCGCGCTCGTGGTCACGGGCTACTACTGGTTCAAGAACATCCAGGGCATCGAGGAATCCAGCGAAAAAGCGCTCGAAATCATGAAGATCACCACCGTCATGGTGGTCATCCTGCTGGCATGGGGCTTTTTCTCGGTGCTGCACAAGGGCGCGCACCTTCCGCCCGCCCCGATTCCGGCCAACATCCATTTTTCACAGGATGCCCTTGGCTTCCTGAAGGGCACGAACTTCGCGACCATGCTCGGGCTGTTCGGATCATGATGGCGTTCGGGCACTCCGTCCTGGCCATGTGCGGCGAGGAGTCGCTGGCTCAGGTCAATCGCGAAATTGAGCACCCGAAGCTGCACTAATCTGAAGCGCGCGGCCATCGTCATCGCGATCTACAGCTTCATCTTTACGGGAGTCGGCACGCTGCTGGCGGTCATGCTGATTCCCGACGCCGTGCGCGTGCCGGTCTATCGCGACAACCTGATCGCCGGCATGGCGATGTACATGGTCGGCCCGCTGTTCCTGCGCATTGGGTTCCGCGTCTTCGTGGTTATCGTCGGCTTCCTGATCCTGTCCGGCGCAATCAATACCTCCATCATCGGGTCGACCGGCGTGCTGATGCGCGTCGCGGAGGACGGTGTGCTGGCGGACTGGTTCCGCAAGCCGCAGCGCAAGTACGGGACCAGCTATCGCATCGTCAACATGGTCTCCATCCTGCAGGTGGCGACCATCGTGCTCAGCCGCGGCAACGTCATCACGCTGGGTGAAGCCTATGCGTTCGGCGTCATCTGGAGCTTCACATTCAACTCTCTCGCCATGCTGGTGCTGCGCTACAAGTACAAGGGCGAGCGCGGCTGGAAAGTTCCGATCAACATCCGCATCGGCGGCACCGAGCTGCCGATCGGCCTGTTTTCCGTGTTTCTCGTGCTGGCCTCGACAGCCATTGTGAACCTGTTCACCAAATCCACCGCGACCATCAGTGGGGCGGTGTTCGCTGCGGTCTTCTTCGTCCTTTTCACGCTGTCGGAGCGCGACAACAAGCGGCGCCATTCCGCTGTCGAGCGCCAGATGCGCGAGCATTTCCAGCTGGAAAATGAAGACACGATCTCGCGGGAATCACTCGCCATCCAGCCAGGATGTGTCGTCGTGACGATGCGCGACGCGCAGACGCCGTTCGCGCTGCGCTGGGCGCTCGCGCGCACCAACACCGACGAGCAGGACCTTGTCGTGCTGACGGCGCGCATGCAGGGCGCGGGAGGCTCGGAGTTCCTGGACGCTTCCGAGCAAACTTTCTCACAGCACGAACAGACCCTGTTCACCAAGGCGGTCTCGGTCGCCGAGAGCTTCGGCAAACACATTTCCCTGCTTGTCGTTCCCGCGGCAGACGTCTTTGCAGCCCTGGTCCAGACGGCCAACCAGTTGGAAGCCCAGGCAGTGGTCTCCGGGATTTCCAGCAAGCTCTCTGCCCGCCAGCAGGCCGACTACGTCGGTCAGGCGTGGGAATGCCTGAATTCTCCCAAGCGGCAATTCACTTTCTACGTCGTTCACCCCAACGGCGAAGCCGATTCATTCCACATCGGTCCCCACGCCCCGCACCTGCAGCCCGACGACGTGCAGCTCGTTCACCGGCTCTGGCTGAACTTCAAGAGAGATCCCACGATGGCGGGCCTGCACCATTCCGACATTGTGACCTACGCTTTGACCCGGCTGGCCGGCGAGTACGCTCGCGACAAAGACGATATCTGCCGCGATCTTCGGCGGCGCATCGGCGATGGCGGCAAATCCGTTCTGGGCGCCACCACGCTGCCCGCAATAACGGCAAACAGCGACCGGTCGGAGGAGTCTGGCTTTTACAAGACCGTGACGGCCGAACCGCCGTCCTACGAGAAGATCACAGGCCTTGGACCGGACGGGGACGGCGACCAGAAGAGCTGAGCCCGCAGCAGCCGCCAGGTCACGGAAAAGTCCGCCACCCTGCAACTTTCTGGGGTTTTCCCTGCAGATACATCGATGTAGAACTGCGTCCGTACCTCTACTTTTCCCCTTCGGTGAGGTGTCGGGATGCGTTTCAGATCAGTAGGATTTATGGCCATGGCGCTGTGCGCGGCGCCACATGCGTTCGGCTTCCAGTCTCTTGAGGCTCCGATGCCGCAGAACCCGCCACAACTTCGGCAGGTCGCGACCAACGAACTCGCATCCGTGATGAACCTGCGGAACCAGGCATTGCTGCTCCGGCCGGCATCGGTTCGACCCGCTGCGGAGCCGGTGAACGCGAAGCCTGCACCTGCTGCCGCGTCCGGCGCTGCTGCCGCGCCTTCCCCAGCCATGCCGGATGTGGTGAATGAGCTGGAACTCAGCGACAGTGCACCGGCGTCGAACCAGGACCTGGCCTTGACCGCGCACATTTCACGCTCGGCCGGGGGCGCCGCGCCCAGCGGTACCGTCACCTTCGTTGACATGGACTATAACCACGTCCTCGGGTCCGCCACGGTGGAGCGCGGCGAGGCCAGCATTCACATCAACAGTTCAAAATTCCCGAACGGCGGCTACTCCGTTGTCGCAATTTTCGATGCGGACGGGGCTGAGCCTTCTGTCACGTCGCTGCCGGCACGGTTCAACGTCGCAAACTAAAGCTCTCTCTGGTCTCTTGGAAACCGCCCTCCTCCGGGGCGGTTCTTTTTGCCCTTCAATGGTTTGCGCGTCCAGAGTTCATCCACTGCATCCGTAAAGCAACACATCGTTCCGCTCCGCAGCGACAGCGGCGCGCGCGGGAAGGTTTCAAGCCATCGTTCCACTGAGAAGCGACGGCCTGCACAATCCGCCTTGCTGCCATTCTTCCGGCCAAGCCCAGTCCGGTAAAATTGGATTAGCTATGCCTCAGATTCAGCGCAGAAAAACCGCCATGGTCAGCGTCGGCGGAGTCCGGGTGGGCTCCGAAGCGCCTGTCGTCGTGCAGTCCATGACCAATACCGACACGGCTGACATTGCCGGAACCATTGCGCAGGTGGAAGCGCTGGCGCGGGCCGGCTCCGAGCTGGTGCGGGTGACCGTGAACAATGACGACGCGGCCAAGGCAGTGCCGCACATCGTGGAAGGCCTCGCCAAACGAAATGTCACCGTGCCCGGCTCCCCGCTGCCAATCCCGATCATCGGCGACTTTCATTACAACGGCCACCTGTTGCTGACCAAGTATCCCGACTGCGCCAAGGCGCTGGCAAAATACCGCATCAATCCCGGGAACGTTTCGATTGGCCGCAGGGACGACGACAACTTCCGCATGATGATTGACGTCGCGATCGCCAACAGCAAGCCGGTGCGCATTGGCGTGAACTGGGGATCGCTGGACCAGGCCCTGCTGACACGCATGATGGACGAAAATTCCAAGTCGACCGCGCCGAAAGACGCCCGTACCGTCATGCTCGAAGCGATGCTGCGTTCAGCGATGGATTCCGCCGCGGCGGCAGAACGCTACGGCCTGGCGCACGACAAGATCATCATCTCGGCAAAGGTCTCAAACGTGTGGGATCTGCTCGATGCCTACACGATGGTTGCCGCCGCCTGCGATTATCCGCTGCACCTCGGGCTGACGGAGGCGGGCATGGATGTCAAAGGTATCGTCGCTTCGACGGCCGGACTCTCGCCCCTGCTGCTCAAGGGCATTGGCGACACGATTCGCGTTTCGCTGACGCCGGCGCCCGGCGGCGACCGAACGGAAGAAGTCCAGGTCGCGCAGCAGATTCTGCAGTCGCTCGGCATCCGCAGCTTTGCGCCGCAGGTGACTGCCTGCCCCGGTTGCGGACGTACCACTTCCACATATTTCCAGGAACTGGCTCAGGACATTCAGGGCTACATCAAAAAGTCGATGCCGGCCTGGCGTACCCGGTATGCGGGCGTAGAAGAGCTGAAAGTTGCCGTCATGGGCTGCATCGTCAACGGCCCCGGCGAGAGCAAGCACGCCAACCTCGGCATTTCCCTGCCCGGAACTTTTGAGGAACCGAAGGCGCCCGTCTACATTGACGGCAAGCTGAGCGTGACTCTGAAGGGCGACCACATCGTCGAGGAGTTCCAGCAGATCCTGGACGATTACGTGAAGAGCCACTACGGCGAGAGAGTCATACAGCCTGAATTGGTTGGAGCGTAGCGAGGGTTACGTTTCCTGTCCGCTGCAGTCTAACCCGGCGTTCTCTCCTAGAATCGAATGATGCGCTACCTGCTTGCCATCCTCGCCGTTTGCGGTGTCATTGTTGCCTCCCTCGCCCTGCACGTGCACTACTCGCAGGGCGTCGAAATCTGTAGCATCAACTCGCACTGGGACTGCGGAACAGTGAACAAGTCGGAGTTCGCCGTTATCCACGGCGTGCCCGTTGCGGTCATCGGCATCGCCGGCTACGTGGCGCTCGGCGTGCTCGCGCTGTTGCGGCAACGCGCGGCCTTCACCGTCTTCGCGGCAATTGGTTGCGCATTCGCCGTGCACCTGACGTTGATCGAAAAGAACGTTTTGGAAGTCTGGTGCCTGTACTGCGTGATCTCGCAGTGCATCATCGCGGTCATGACGGCGCTCGGGCTGGGATGGTGGCTGGCCCGCCTGCGCCCCGCCTCGGCCCTCTAGACAAGAATCCCTATTGCTTCGACAGCGCCGCGTATGCGTCGCGCAGCCATTGGGGCGGGTCTACGTCTTGTTTCGCGTTTAAAGTCGCGCCCGGAGGCCGCTGCCAGCGCCAAAACCAGCTCACTCCGCCGCGTCCCACGAACACATCCGGCGTCTTGTAAGCAGGATCGGCCACCGCGTCCTGCAGCGACACGTACGTATATCCATGCTGCTCGAACTGTCCCAGCAACGCGTCAAGAACATCCGCGTTGAGTTCATTCACATGCAAGTCGGCAATCTGCGGGATCTGCCTTTGGAACATCGCCTGCGACGCGTTTTCGATGAAAGCCAGCTTCTGCGCATTTTCCGCAAGATAGCCGTCACGGACGCGCCGGGCGGTCGCATCATCATGTCTCGCAAGCGCGTTCGCGTAGACGGCGGAATACATCCAGTCATCGTTTTCGAGAGTCATGGGCGCGACATCGTAATGCTGCCGAGCTAGAAACCCGGTAAAGCCGTCACGCTTTGCGCGGGTGTCTCCTGTGTCATTGAACGGATAGCGGTAGAAATGCTCGCGCTTGCCGGCCTGCTGCATCATCAGCGGAGTGAGGACCGAACCGCGCGCAAAGTCCAGCTCGTAATTTTCCAGCGTCGTATCGGACAGGTAGAGGTGCGAATAGCCGTGATTGCCGAGCTCCATTCCGGCGTCGAGCCACTGCTGCAACAGCGCAGCGTAGGCGTCGCGCGCGCCGGGCGTGTTCACTTTGATTTCATTGACAAAACCCGTCGCGGGGACGTGATGTTTCGCCAGCACAGCCAGGACCTCGGCCGTAATTCGCTTCTGTTCTGCTATGGCGGCCGGCCCGGGATTCTGGCTGAAACTCGCGACCGGCAAGTCATCGAGCGTGATGGCAATGGTTTTTTGCGCTAGACCATGCGTTGATGTCAACAGCAGGCCTAGAAGCAGCACAGTCCGCATCTGCATGTTTTCGCACAACAGAGTAGGCAAAAGCGAATCGGGTTGGCATACAACGCAATCGGCAGCGTCGCCGTCCCATTGCATGAGGTGAATTATGCGTAAAGGGATCTTTGGGATTCCCGTTCTTCTTGCTCTGTTCCTGTTCATGCCTGCGGCCGGTCATGCGCAGGTTTCAGTTGGCATCGGCATCGGCGCTGCGCCCGTCTGCCCCTATGGCTATTACGATTACGCGCCTTACGCGTGCGCTCCATACGGCTACTACGGGCCCGAGTGGTTCAATGGGGGCGTGTTTATCGGCGCCGGCCCGTGGTTCCGCGGCCCGAGAAACTTCTACGGCCACGTCGACAACCGTTACGATCCGCACTTCGGCTGGCACGGCAACGCTCCGGCCCATGATGAACACTGGCATGCCTACGGCAACGGCGAGTTCCACGGCAACGAATATCGCAACGGCCGCGGCGACTACCGTTCCGAGGGCGAACACAACGAATTCCACGGCGGCGGCGGGCACCGCTAAACCTCCCCTAAGTTTCTGCGACAGCCGCCAGCGATGGCGGCTGTTTCAGTTGCGGGGCATACTTCATTCCCGCGAAAAGCACCGCCCCGGAAGCTGCCATCGCCACCATCGTCAACGCCAGGCCGACTCGAAGACTGCTGTGGTCGCTCACTACGCCAATCAGCCAGGGAGACGGAACGTCGCCCAGCAGATGGATGATGAGTATCTCGAAAGCCAGCGCGGTGGAACGAATGCGCGCCGATACCGAGTTCACGATGGCAGCGTTGAGTGGACCGGTGTTCAGAAACAGGAAAAATTCCGCCAGAGCAATCGAAGGCATGACCAGCCTCGCCGGCCCGAAGAATGCCATCAGTGCGCCGGGAATCGCCAGCAGCATGCTCCACCCGGAGATCCGGTACAGCGCGCGATGGTCTTTCCGCAACATGCGCTGCGCCAGCCAACCGCCAACCCAGGTACCCGCGATGCCGTCCACCGCCGTTACTGCGCCCAGGGAAAATCCAGCTGAGCTCAGAGAATAGCCGGCGTGCTTGACCAGGAAAGTCGGCATCCAGTTGGCAATGCCGCCAATGGAAAACGTCATCCACGCCATGCCGAGCGTTCCGAAGATGAAGCCCTTGTTCGATATGAAGACGCGCCACGTGCCGCGCTCCGGAGAGTCCTCAACCAGTTCTGCCGCACCCCGTTTGGGTTCGTGCAGGGTGAAGATGAGCAATACCGAAATCAGCGCGCCGGGAATCGCCGCGACGTAGAACGGCGCGCGCCAGCCGTGACTGGCGCCGAGCGCGCCACCAATCAGGTAGCCAAGCGCCGCGCCCAGCGGAATGGCAATGTTGAAGACCGACAGCACGCGGTTCCGCTCACGCTCGTCGTAAAAATCCGCGAGCAATGAAGGCGCGAAGACTACGAACGTTGCCTCGCCAATCCCTACCGCCGCATGCCGGAACAGCAGCTGGTGATAGGAATGCACGGTTGCGGTCAGCAGGGTCATGGCAGACCACAGCAATGCGCCAAAGATCAGCAGCGGCTTGCGGCGATAGCGGTCGCCGAGCCAGCCCGTAAGCGGCGCGGCCAGCATGTACACAAAGAAGAATGCGGAATAGAGCAGGCCGGCCTGCGCGTCGCTAATGCCAAATTCTTTTTGGATGAGCGGCTGCACGGGCGGCAGCACGTAGCGGTCAATGTAATTGAACAGGTTCAGCCCGGTCAGCAGAACCAGCGCGGTCAGTGCGCCGCGGGCTGGCGCGTGGGTTTTCGAAATCACGCCGGACATTGCGGCAAGCATACTTCAGGCAGTGTTATGCTGCCGCGAACGGAGGCCATCTGTATGTTGCGCCGTCTTTTCCTTTTTGCTGGATCCGCACTCATGCCATTTGCCCTGCATGCGCAGGACATTCCCAGGCAGGTCTTTAAGGCCAAGACAGTCTGGGTGGTAAACCAGACAGGAAAGCCGGCGACGGAAAACGGCGCTGATGCCGCGTTGAGCAAGTGGGGTCATTTCCAGCTTGCGGATGATTCCGACACAGCCGATATCAAAATCGTCATTTTCAAGACCGGATCGCAGGAAACGCACTCCCAAACACAGGACCAGAAAACCGGCCAGATGGACCAGAGCTACGGCGCCAGCTTTACGCTCGGCCTGACGGCGCACGCCTATTTGAAGGGCGAGAAACTGTATTTCTGGACCGGGAGCAGCGATTCCTCCGGCGAAAAGGGCGGTCGAACCATCGTCGAAAACTTCAAGAAATTGTTCCCGAAAGATTGACGCGCTCTTTATGGATGCCGCGCTGAAACTCGAGGTGTTGTTTACCTCAGATCAGATCGGGGCGCGTGTTCGCGAACTCGCGGCAGAAATTCGTGCCGCGATGCGGCTCGAAAATGCGATCGCAGTCGTGGTTCTGCGCGGAGCGGTTCCCTTTTCCGTGGACCTGCTGCGCGCGCTCGATGCCGACCTGCCGGTTGCATACGCTCACGCGTCGTCGTATCGCGACGGCATGGAGCGCGGCCCACTGCGGGCGGAGATCATCGGCTCGCCGCATCTTTCCGGTCGCGACATTCTGCTGATTGAAGACATCGTGGACACAGGCCACACCGTCCGGGCCCTGCGGCACGAGTTGCGCGCGGCGCGGAGCGTGCACGTGGCAACTCTGCTCGATAAACCTGGAAAGCGCGAAGTCGAGGAACACCCCGACTTTGCCGGCTTTATAGTCGCTCCGGACCAATTCGTCGTCGGCTACGGGCTCGACTACGACGAACGCTTCCGCAGCCTGCCGTACCTCGCAACGTTCAGCGAGACTACTCTTTCGGGCGAGGCCAGCGCGCCGTGATGGTCGTCGAGATGCCGCCGCGCGGCCGGAAGTCTCCCTTTACCTCAGCCCACACGGGGTCGCATGCTCTTACAACATCTTCGAGCACGCGATTGACGACGTTCTCCTGGAAGATGCCTAGATTGCGGTAGGTGAAGAGATACTCCTTGAGCGACTTCAGTTCCAGGCAGCTTTCGCGCGGCATGTACCGGATGATGAGCAGGCCGAAATCCGGCAGCCCGGTCTTGGGGCAGACGGACGTAAACTCCGGATCGTCGATCAGGATCTCGTAGCCCGGATACTGGTTCGGCCAGGTTTCAATGGCCGGAAAGTCGTGCTTGATGCCCGCGACAGCGTGGTCTTCTGTATAGCGCGGCGTAGTTGCGGTTGCCATGCTTCTATTTTACGGACTCAAATCTTCTAAACTGGAACTCAATGCGCAAACTGCTTATCGCTGCCAACTGGAAGATGTACAAGACGCCGCAACAAACGGCTGAATATTTCGACAACTTTCTGCCGCTGATCAGCGGCCACACGCGCGACGACATCGCGATCTTCCCTTCCGCCACCAGCCTGCCGGCTGCGGTTGCCGCTGCTGCGGGTTCCGGGATCTCGATCGGCTGCCAAAACATGCACTGGGAAGACGAAGGCGCATTCACCGGCGAGACTTCGGCGCCCATGGTGACGGCAACCGGTGCAACGCACATTCTCATCGGCCACTCCGAGCGCCGCCAGTATTTCGGCGAAACCGATGAGCAGGTCAATCGCAAGCTGAAGACGGCGCTGCGTCACAACCTGGTCCCGCTGGTCTGCGTCGGCGAAACGGATGAGGAGCGCAGCGCGGGCCGCACGGATGAAGTCCTTTCTCGGCAGATCGCGCAGGGGCTGAAAGATCTCGCGCCGGAGGAGCTTGAGCCGCTCGTGCTGGCCTATGAGCCTGTCTGGGCAATTGGTACCGGCAAGACCGCGACGCCGGAACTGGCCGCGGCGGCACACCTGCACGCGCGCGAAGTGCTGGCCAAGTTGTTCGGGCGCAAGTGCGCGGAAAGGACCCGCATCCTGTACGGTGGCAGTGTCAAACCGGAGAATGCCGCGACGCTGATGAACGAGCCCGGCATTGATGGCGCGCTGGTCGGCGGGGCAAGCTTGAATCCCAGGGCCTTCGCGGACATCGTGAAGTACGGAGAGCGATAACCGTGGCAGAAATCATTCGCTTATGTTCGCGCGCGGAACTGCCCGCCGATGGCTGCGTTAAGGAAATGAACGCAGCCGGTCGCCCCCTGTGCGTTGCCAATATCGGCGGAGACATTTCTGCCATAGACAATGTGTGTCCGCACCACGGCGGCCCGCTGGGCGAAGGCTCGGTTGAGAATGGCGAGGTCATCTGCCCGTGGCACGCCTGGGCGTTTGACCCGAAAACGGGCGCGGTGAACGGAGATGCGAACGAACGCATCGCCGTCTTCCCGATTCGCATCGAAGGCGAAGAAGTCTTCACCGAGATCGAATGACAGCAGTCACGCAACTGGGAAATCGGGCCGAAATGCCGGGACCGGGAGAGCTGAAGCGCTTTGTCCGTGACGGCGTCGCGTTGTGTGTCGCCAATATCGACGGCGAACTTCGCGCTATCCAGGACGAGTGTCCGCACAAGGGCGTTTCGTTGTCCGAGGGCTGGCTGAAGGGCAAGCGCATTGTCTGCCCAAAGCACGAGTGGCGCTTCCGCACAAAAGACGGCGCGTGCAAGGCTCACCCCGGGTTCAGTGCCGACGTCTATCCGTTGTTCGTATGGGGTCAGGATGTCCTTGTTCAGCTCTAATCCAAAGCTCGACGGCCGGCACACCATTCCCGTGGATGATCCCGGGTCGCCGGCTGCCCCGCAGAATGCTCCCATCGCCGTCAGCGGTAAGTGGATAGCGTGGGGTGTCGCGCTGACCATCGTGGCGGCCGTAATTTGCGGCTGGCTGGCGCTGTGCCTGCTTTTCTACCAGGGCCAATGGCAAATGGTGCTGCACCCGGAACCGATGCGCGCCGTGCCGGCAGGCACCATGCCTCCGTACCAGGAAGTCCGCTTCGATCCCGGCGATTCCGGCCAGACACAGCTTTTCGGCTGGTGGATTCCGGCCGCGGCTGCGTCTCCATATGCGAACGAGACGCTGGTCTACATGCCGGACGGAAGCGGGTCGCTCTCCGGACGCACGCGCACGCTTTCGCGCCTGCATGACCTTGGCCGCAACGTGTTTACGTTTGACTACCGCGGTTTCGGCAACTCGGCAAAAATGCACCCGAGCCAGGCCTCCATGCAGGAAGACGCGGTTGCCGCCATCAGCTACCTGACCGAAACGCGCCATGTTCCGCCGTCGAAAATTGCGATTTACGGCAACGGCAGCGGCGCTGTGGCGGCTGCCTATGCCGCAACGCAGCAGCAGGCCATCTGCTGCCTGGTCCTGGACAACGCGCGGCCGGACCTGCTCTCCGTTTTCCAGGCTGATTCCCGGACGCGCATGATTCCCATGCGCATGCTGCTGCGCGACGAGTTCAACCTGATGCCGCTGGTTGAACAATCACAGCAGCCGAAATTGATTTTTGCGAGCAGCGGGACTAAGACCGATAGCGGCTATGCGCACAATGTGTTCGCCGCGGCTTCCGGCAAGAAGACCTTTGCGGATTTGTATTCTCTCGATGCCGAAAGCAAGGCACAGGTCGCAGTGCGCGACTTTCTTGACCAGAACCTGAAGCCGTAGATATCCAAGCCGGAGCGGGCTACACGAAATTCAGGAACGAACCCGGGGTCACGCCCGAGCCCGGAAAGGTCAGGCCCAGGTCTCTCGCACCCAGTTGTTTGAAGCTTGCTTCGGCCAGCACCTGGCGGAAATCTGTTGTCACGCGCAGGTCGCGGCCTTCATTCAACTGCTCCGGCGCGATTCCCGGCCACTTTCCGTAAACCCGGCCACCTTTCACGTTGCCGCCGATGACGAACATCGCGTTCGCGTGACCGTGATCTGTTCCACCAGTGCCATTCTGATGCGCAGTGCGGCCAAATTCGCTCATCGTCACCATCACGATGTCTTCGCCCTGTTGCCCCATGTCGGTCCAGAAAGCCGCGATGGCCCCGGAGAATTCGCGCAGCCGGTTGGCAAGCTGGCCTTCCGCGCCGCCCTGGTTCTGGTGCGTGTCCCATCCGCCTACGTCGCAGAACGCGGCCTCGACGCCGAGATTTGCCTTCAGCAATTGCGCGGTCTGTTTCAGAGCGTCGCCGAACTGTCCGCGCGGATAATTCGCGCCGGCTGCGGGCGAATACTTCGCCGGGTCGGCGGCCTTCAGCATCTTTACCGCCTCGAATGTCTCCTGCCCGGTGCCGTGCAGCACGGCGTCCGCGGACTGGTCGTACATGGCTTCAAACGTGTTCGCGAGCGGCTGCGCTACCGCGGACTTTCCGCCTACAGAAAAATCGCTCAGGTTCGACAACGCGACCGCTTCAACCTTGCCTGACAACGTGCGCGGCACCTGCGTGCCCAGCGCCACCGCACGGAACGGCGACACTGCCAGGCGACGGCGCTCATCCTCGGCCTGCAGCGCGCGGTTCAGCCAGCCATCCTGTGTGGCTTTGATTCCGGGCGTTCCACTCTCCATGTAATCCTGCGCGTCGAAGTGCGACCGCGTGGTGTCCGGCGAGCCGGCGGCATGCACAATGGCAAGTTGCTTTGCATCCCAGAGTGGCTTCAGTGGCGCCATTGCCGGATGCAGCCCGAAGAAGCCGTCGAGATCGACAACCTGGTTCTGCGGGACCGCAATCGTGGGCCGCATGGAGTAATACGCCGGCTCCTTGTAGGGAATAACGATGTTCAGGCCATCGGCGGCGCCACGCTGAAAGATGACGACGAGCCGTTTTTGCCGGACAGCGGCGCTGGTCGCCTGCGCGAGAACAGAACGCTGCAAGAATGCCGGGACGGCGGATGTGCCGACCAGCGCCAGCGCGCCGTTTTTTACAAATCCTCTGCGAGTGATTGCCATGTCCGTAACCTCAAATGCAAAAATTTACCGGCGCTGAAACTCCGGCGACCCAAGCAAGAGTCCCGCCGCGACTGTTGCTTCCGTGACCTGGCCCGCGGCAGCCGGCGCGGCGCGGGTGAGCGCGACCGGCTTCGGCTGGCCGTTCTTGCGCAAGTTCGGAACCCCGAGCGGGTCGGGCGCGCCATGCATGGATGCGGTTGCGCCAGCCGGGGCTTGTGTGAACTGCTTCGCAGCTTCGCTGGCGGCCTGTTCCTGGCCTGGCAGATTGTCCATCTCCTTCAAGACGGTTGCGCGGGTCCGTTCGCTCGCCTCCCCGTTCAGCAAGGTCTGCTCGAGCTGCGCTTCCAGCTGCGGGTTGCCTTCTGTTCCGCCATTCGGCGTCAGCGAAGCCGCGTCGCAGGTCAATTGCGGCAGCTTATTGGAGGCCAGCGCCAGCGCGAAGTTCATGCGCGAGATCAAAGCGGACGAGCTGACCCATGGCGTGTTGTCGTTGGAATAGCCGGTTGGCGGCTGGTCGCCGTACAGCGGCATGCCGAGCTGGTTCAACGCCAGCACAAGCGCGCCTGGATGCGACGCATCAGTATCTGTTGCGCGCACGCTGGAGACGACAAACTCCAGGGGGGTCTTCACCTTTGCGCGGAAAGCGTCGCGCGACCAGAATTCCGGCGACGTGAACATGGTGCGCAGCACGACCCGGACGTCACCCTTGGATTTCAGGTACGACGCGGCCATGCGGTTGACCAGCGCCGGCGGCGGGTCATCGCTGACAAATTTGACGGCTAGTTGATAGCTGAGATGCCTGGCCGTCGCGGGCTTCATGGCGAGCATGTGCAGCAACTGCAGGCCCTCCTGCTGGCCGTTGTCCGCAAAGGTCTTGCCCATCACGACTTTTGTTCCGGGCTCGTGGCGGCGCGGGTCGAAGGTGAATTCCCCGCCCTGCTGCGGCTTGTCCACTGTCCAGCCGGTGAAAATCTTCGCGACCTCGGTCACGTCGTGCTGCGTGTAGCCGCCGTCGACACCCAGGGTGTGGAGTTCCATCAGCTCACGTGCGTAGTTCTCGTTCAGGCCGCGGTCGGCTATCTTTTTCGCCATGGGCGCAGGCTGGCCGGCCCTGGCCTGCGATGCGACACGGTCTTTCGCGCGCGCGACCGCCGGGGAATCCGGCCCGATGGATTGCGCATTGTCGAGGTACTCCATCATCGCGGGCGACTCCGCCACGGCGACGAGCAAATCGTCAAACTTGCCGAGGGCGTGCGGCCGAATCACATCGCGCTCGTAGGTCGCGATGGCCCACGGCGCGTAATCGTTCTTGCGGTCGTACACGTTGAAG
The DNA here is from genome assembly GCA_963848685.1 of uncultured Acidobacteriaceae bacterium. Lineage (GTDB taxonomy): Bacteria > Acidobacteriota > Terriglobia > Terriglobales > Acidobacteriaceae > CAWKED01. Next base: position 757,908 of record CAWKED010000002.1, read on the forward strand.
TGGTTCAGCCAGAAGTCGGTCATGACCTCCAGCAATTCGCGGCGGGAGTACACGTCGTAGAGCAACTTCTGCGCCATCATCTCGCCGCTGACCAGCCGCTCCGTGCTGGCAAGCGCGGTAACGGCTTCACGTTGCTCCGGCGTCATGCCTTCGACAAGCGCCTGGCGGTCCTGGGGACGCAGGCGCTGCAACACCTTCCGAGGTTGACCGGGCGCAAGCGCAAGCACAGCCTGGAAGCGCGCCTGCGCGTCGGGCAACGCGAGAATGCGCTGCTGCTCACCCTTGATCTGCAGCTTCTCTTCCGGGGAGAGGTCCGTTTGCTGCGCATTGGCCGGGTTCGCCGCGACGCTCGCGCCGGCTGCTACGCCGGGAACCATCTCGGATTTCGGCTCCATCGCATAGCTACGGGTGACCAGCGGTTCCGCGGCGGCACCATTCGTCGCGGCGGCGTTCTGCGTCTTCGTCTGCTTGTTCTCGAGCCGCTGTTGAATGTACGCGAACTGGCTGGCATAAATCGCGTGCTCGACCGGGTCTGTCGGCAGCGATTCCGAGCCCTGCCGCTCGTGGATGCGGAAATACGCGGTCGGCGGGAATTTCTCAAACAGCTGCGCCTCGGTGAGGCGCATCGCCGGCAGGTCGCTCAGCAGCGCAGCCATCTCCGTGTCCGGAATCTTTTCCGGATGGAGCTGTTCTTCGATCCACTTGTCGACGCCCATGGCTTCGACCTGCGACACTTCGCCGGGGCGCGCGCCGAAAGTCAGCCGGCTGACAGCGTGGAGGGCGCGCTCGTGCGACGTCAGGGCGTGGCTGGGTGTTTCGCGCTTCGGTGCGGCGGGCAGCGCGACGGCAACATTGCTCCAGGCGAGCAGGCCGGTCAGGGCAGCGGCGATGTTTCGATTCAGCGGCATGCAATACCTGAGCAGACCCCGCCAGTGCCCGTGGAGTTGCGTTCCCTGCGCAGATTACAGCAGCTTGCCGTCCGCCAGGTCGCGAACCAGCCCGTGGTCCGCTGCCAGAAAGTCGTATTCGGGAAGCTTTTCCAGAAATTCCCATCGGAATTCCTTGTGGACGCGCGTCTCAAGGTCACCCTGGAACGTGTCCACGACAAAGAACTGGAGATCGACAACGCCGCCATTGCGGTAGGTGTGGCGAATGCGTGTGACACGGTCGCCTACCGTCGCATCGATTCCCAGCTCTTCATTCAGTTCTCGAACCAGGGCGTCGGATGCTGTTTCCCCTGCCTCGATCTTGCCGCCGGGAAATTCCCACTTGAGCGCCATGGGCTGATCTGCGCGGCGCTGGCATATCAAGACTTTGCCGTCACGGCGGATCAGGGCGGCGGCGACGCGACGCGGCGGCAGCCCGGCTTTGCGGCCGGCCTCCGTAGTCCTGGTTCCGTTTTGCGGCGCTGGCCCCATGCCCTTACCTACAGTGTAGAGGCGGCGAAACTCTTATCGGCTGCCTGCGTTGCTGTGCACGTCGATGCGATGAAATCGCAGTGTCGCCTACTCGCCACCCAGCCGTCCGGAACGGCCCCCGTGCAGGACGGCCGCCGGCAGGTAGACCGGCCAGCCCTCAAGCTGGGCCAGTTCTTCGAGCGCCGGACTGGGATTGACCGCACACGGATACCGCGCGGTCGCCATCATGGCTGCGTCATGAATGGAGTTGCCGAACACGGCGTCCGGTTTCGGCAATCCTGCTTCGAATAGCAGAGTAGCTTTCGACGGCCCCGTCGGGACGGCCACCAGGCGCTCCGTGGCATGACCGGCGTCAATGCAGACACGGGAGCCAAGAACGTGCTCCGGCGCGATGCCAAACTCGCGGACAGCTTCTTCAATAACCCATATATTTGTTGAACTTACAGCCCAAAGTTCACATCCTTCTCGAACTAAGGAACGGGCCAGTTCCAGCATTTCCGGAAACACGGTCGGCCGCACGTGTTCCGCAAAAAAACGCGCCGAAGCGGCCCGCAGCTCAGCTTCTTCGAGGCCCCCGTACATCTGCGTCATCTCGCCGCACATGGCGGCTTCAGCTACCTCGCCGCGGAGATATTCCGCATAACGGCCGAGGATCCAGTCCGCGGTGTCGCGGCTGACCATGCCGGCGTTCAGCGACCAGGTCATGAACTCGCGGCCCGCGTCCGCGCCCCACAGGGTGCCGTCGCAGTCGAACACGGCAACCGCCGGCTTCCAGCCAAGAACCATGTGGCGGAAAGCTTCCGCCGAAAGCGCAGTCGGGTGCGCTGGTGCAATAGAAGTCATCTCGTATCTATTGTCGTTGATTTTCGCTGCGTCACGGTGAACACAGGGTGAACGGCGCGGTTACCGAAGGTGTACTCGCAAGACAGTGCGAGCATTCCAAACGAACTTTTATGTCCGTGACTCAATGCCGTGCCTCCTGTTAAAAGAGGGTTACGTTGCCGAGCTGCCTTTTGGACCTGCCATGGACCGTCGTCGGTTTCTACAACAAGTAGCTGCCTCGGGCGCATCGTTCACGATGGGCCGATTTGTGCTTGGTTGCGGCGGGCGGGGGGGGACCGGCAGTTCAACTTCCACGCAGCCGACAGGCCCGTACACTTCTGGCCGCAACTACTCCTTTCAACTCAATTACATTCCGAGCTATGGTCAGAGCCTTTCCATGGGCGAGTTTGGTGTTCCGGCCATATCGAAAGCGCAGCGCTTCGATTCCCTGATGTTTGCCGGCGGAACACGGCCGCAGGGCTACAGCAGCGACCTGGACGCGGACTACGGAACCGCCGTTCCGCTAGTCGAAACCGACCTGCAGACCGGCTTCGACAGCGACTTGTACGGCATCTACACGCCGGGCGAAACCATCCTTTCCGGCATGACGGAGGCCATCAAGGAGTTGATGGAATCCGAGGACAGCGCGACGCCCTACAACTTTCCGGATTACCGGTTGCTCGGCTCCTGCCCAGGCCATGGCGCTTACGGCATTCTCGATTTGTGGAAAGGCTCGACCAGCTATGCGCGGCTGCTCTACGAGGTCCAGGCCGCCATGGCCATCGCGAAGCAGATGAGCCTGACGTTCGGCGTGCCGCTGGTGACCTGGATGCAGGGCGAGGCCGATATCTGCTGCGCGATTGAAGGCCATTACAAGGGCTACTTGACGCAGCTCATTCAGCAGCAGCTTGCCGTGGACATTCTGGCGATCACCGGGCAAACCGCGCCGCCGCTGTTCCTCTTGTACCAGACAAACTATGCGGCCGATGGGCCCGAACGGCAGCTTCCCCATTGCCTGCGCGCAGTATCAGGTAAGCCAGACCGTTCCGGGCGCGCAGATTGCAACGCCCTGCTATCCCTTCCAGAACAGCACAGCGCCACACCTGACAGCGACAAGTTACAAGATTCACGGCGCATACTTCGGCGCGGCGTTTAAGAAAATCTACATCAATGGCGAGCCGTGGCTGCCGCTGTCTCCCAAGACGATTTCGGCGAGCGGCAGCACGATCACGATCACTCTGAATCTGCCGCAAGGGCCAGTCGTAGCTGAAACCGTAAACGTGACCAGCACGAACCCGGCGAAAGCCGCGTACGGCTTTTCGCTCCTCGATGGCTCCGGCAGGACAGACGTGGACATTGACGGAGCGGTCAGCATCAATGCGCAGGACACGAGATTCTGATTCAGTGCCGGCCGAACCGGTGACGGCCGGCTTTACGCTGAACTACGGTGACCTGATCAACGGCACCTGCGGCGGGAACATTCGCGATAGCCAGGGCGACACATACATCTTTAACGGCGGCGGCCTGAATTACCCGATGCACAACTGGCTGGTGGTGTTCTCCTACACGTTCTGAAATAGGTTCAGCCGCGCACGTCAGGACTCCGGCCTCGGGCCCGGTGCCGGAAAATGGAGCCGTGGACACGGGCACCGCATTGCTGCGCGCATATTCCGCGTATCTGCGCGTGGAAAAAGGCCGGCGTCCGCTGACTGTCGAGAGCTACTCCGCCGACCTGCTGCAGTTGAGCGAATTTCTGGAAGAGCGGCGCCGCACATTGCTCACTGCGCGTCGCGAAGATGTTTCGGCTTTCGTCGAGCATCTGCGAAAACATGGTGTCGAGTCGCGCTCCATTGCGCGCAAGCTGTCTGCCATCCGCGGAATCTACCGCTGGCTGCTGCTCGACAAGAAGATTTCCGTCGACCCGACGCTGAACATCGAATCGCCTTCCGCGTGGAAGGTCCTGCCGAAAGCCATTGCTTCGAGCGACGTCACCGACATGCTGGACCGCGCAACGCAAGTCGCGACGGGCGCGGGTGGCACAGCCATTGCTCTGCGGGACCGTGCGGTGCTGGAGCTTTTTTACGCCAGCGGGCTGCGCGTTTCAGAACTCGCCGGGCTGCGGCTGAGTGATGTGCAACTGAGCGCGGGGCGCGCGCTGGTCCGGGGCAAGGGCGACAAGGAGCGCATTGTTCCGCTGGGCCGATCGGCTGTCGAGGCCCTGGAACAGTACTTGAAAAACAGTCGGCCATCGCTGGCCAATAATGCCAGACGCGCGAATGCTGTCGCCGCGTCACGTGCGTTTCTGTCGGCGCGTGGCGGCCCGATGACGCGCCAGGCACTGTGGCTGCTGGTCAAGCAGCACTCCGGCGGAACGGCGAGCCCGCACATGCTGCGACACTCCTGCGCGACGCACATGGTGGAGAACGGCGCCGATCTACGCACCGTGCAGACGCTCCTCGGGCACTCCGACATTGCGACGACGCAGGTGTACACGCATCTCGCGCTCGGAAGATTGAAAGCCGTCCATCGCGAGCACCATCCGCGAGCGAAACGCCGCATGGCGGAGGCGTGATGCCACGCACCCGCAAACCCGAGGCGCTGGTCGAGGATTACATTCGCATCCTCGCGGTGGAACGCGGCGCGTCGGAACACACCGTGCGCGCCTACAAGCGCGAGCTGACGCGGTTCGCGGCTTTCGTCGAAAAGAAATGCGGCGGAGACCTGCACGCTGTCGAACACACGGACATCCGCGCATATCTGGCCGGTCTGTATGACAACGGCTTGCAGAAATCTTCCGCAGCGCGCGCGCTGGCGGCCATCCGGTCGTGGTTCAAGTGGCTTGCCGCGGAAAATGTCGTGGAGCAGAATCCTGCCGCGCTGGTTTCCGCGCCGAAGCTGCCGAAGCATTTGCCGCGCGTGCCAACAATGGAAGACTTGAATGCTGTGCTGGACCGCGCGGCGGCTCCTTCAGAATCAGAGAGTGACGGCCACGCGGCATGGCCGGCGCGGGAACGCGTCATCCTGGAACTGCTCTATGGCTGCGGGATGCGCGCCGCGGAACTCGCGTCCATTTCCCTGCGCGACATCGATTGGAGCAACGCCACTGTTCTGCTGCGCGGCAAGGGCCGCAAGCAGCGTTACGCTCCGCTGGGCGAAGCCGCGCTGGATGCACTGCGCGCTTACTTGCCGGAGCGCGAAGCCCGTGTGAGTACAGCCGGCAATGCCGCCGCAAAAGCCAAAGAAGCCGGCGAGCCGCTGCTGATCAACCAGAAAGCGCGAACGCCGCTCCGCCTGACGACGCGCTCCATTGGCAGAATCATCAAGCGGGCGGCGATTGCCGGCGGATTGCCGAGCGATGTGCATCCGCACACGCTGCGCCACGCCTTCGGCACGCACATGCTGGAAGAAGGCGCCGACCTGCGCGCCATCCAGGAGCTGCTCGGCCACGCGCGGTTATCGACAACGCAGCGCTACACGCAGCTCACCGTGCAGACCATGGTCGAGGTCTACGACAAGACACACCCGCGGGCGCGTTAAGTCGATTTTCTTCCGGTTGTCATCCCGCAGCGCAGCGGAGGATGACAATACAGCACGGTCGCGGCAATGCGAGCAGCAGCTAAACATTGAACTTGAAGAACAAAATATCCCCGTCCTTCACGACGTACTCCTTGCCTTCCTGCCGCAGCAGGCCGGCTTCTTTCACTGCCTGCTCGGAACCCAGGCGGAACAAGTCATCGCTGGCATAGCACTCAGCCTTGATAAACCCCTTCTCGAAGTCGGTGTGAATCACGCCCGCCGCGCCGGGTGCCTTGGTTCCCCGCTTGATCGTCCAGGCGCGGACTTCCTGCACGCCGGCCGTGAAGTACGTGATCAGGTCGAGCAGGCGATACGCGGAATGGATCAAGCGGTCCAGCCCCGGCTCTTCAAGACCCAGTTCTTTCAGGAACTCCGTGCGCTCCTCCGGTTCCAGCAGAGCGATCTCGGCTTCCATGGCTCCGCAGATGCGCACGACTTGCGCGCCTTCCTGCTGCGCGCGCATCTCCACGGCTTCGGTGTAGGCGTTGCCCTGCGTCAGCGCGGCTTCGTCCACGTTCGCCACGTAGAGTTGTGGCTTGGCGGTGATCAGGAACAGTTCGCGCGTGATGACGCGCTCTTCTTCCGTCAGGTCAGCAACACGCGCGGGTTTGCCGGCTTCGAGGGTTTCCTTGAGCTTCTTCAGCGCTTCGAGTTCGGCCTTGGATTTCCCGTCGCCGGACTTGGCCGCGCGCTCCGTCTTCTGCAGCCGCTTGTCTACAGAATCGAGGTCTGCAAGCAGCAGTTCCGTGTTGATGATGTCGATGTCGTGAAGAGGATTGACCTTGCCCGCGACGTGGATGACCTCGTCGTTCACAAAGCAGCGCACGACATGCGCGATGGCGTCCGTCTGGCGAATGTGGCCCAGGAACTGGTTGCCGAGGCCTTCACCTTTGCTCGCGCCCTCGACCAGCCCGGCGATATCGATGAACTCCATCGTCGTCGGAACCAGCGACTTCGGCTTGATGAGCGCGGCGATCCTGTCGAGGCGCGGGTCAGGAACCGTGACGACCCCGGTGTTCGGATCAATCGTGCAGAACGGGTAGTTGGCGGCCTGGGCCTTGGCGCTGGTGAGTGCGTTGAAGATGGTGCTCTTGCCCACATTGGGCAGGCCTACGATTCCGCAATTCAGTGGCATTCGAAGACTATTCTTTCACGCGAGTGGCTCCTGACAGCCGGACTCGCGAGACCGCAGATGGCTGGAAACTGACGACAGCTCCTCGCCCGGATCGCACCCGCGTGAAGCAATGAACAGAATGCCCCTGAACAGTGGAATCGTTAGGCTTGCCGAAAGGGCGGTCCTGACCGCCCGCCATTCTGACCGTCAGCACGGACAAAGGCGACCCTGTAAACTTGTCTATGGTGCGCCGGAATGCCGGCGCTGCGCCCCATCTTGCCCGGGGCGAACGAGAAAAGGACCCATTCATTGTTCAATCAAGCACTTGCCAAGGTTTTTGGCACCAGTAATGAACGCGCCGTCAAGCGCATGCTGCCGACCGTAGCGCAGATCAACGCGCTCGAGCCGCAGATGCAGGCCCTGTCCGACGAGGAGATGCGCGCCAGGACGGTCGAATTCCGCGCCCGTGTAGAAGCCAGGCGCGAAGGCCTGACCGACGCCGACGCCATCTACGCCGCCGAAAAAGAGGCGCTCGGCGAGATCCTGCCGGAAGCCTTCGCGCTGGTCCGTGAAGCCGGGCGCCGCGTGCTGAACATGCGCCACTTCGACGTCCAGCTTATCGGCGGCATGGTTCTGCACCAGGGCAAGATCGCGGAAATGAAGACAGGCGAAGGCAAGACGCTGGTCGCCACCCTTCCCTGCTACCTGAACGCGCTCGCCGGCAAGGGCGTGCATGTTGTGACCGTCAATGACTACCTGGCCAAGCGCGATGCTGAGTGGATGGGCAAGCTCTACAGCTTCCTCGGCCTGACGGTCGGCGTCATTGTGCACGATCTCGATGACCAGCAGCGACGCGACGCCTACGGTTCCGACATAACGTACGGCACGAACAACGAGTTCGGCTTCGACTACCTGCGCGACAACATGAAGTTCCAGATTTCGGACACCGTGCAGCGCGGCCACTACTTCGGCATCGTGGATGAAGTGGACTCGATCCTGATTGATGAAGCGCGCACGCCGCTCATCATCAGCGGCCCGACCAACCAGACCACGGACAAGTACGCCCGCGTGGCTCGCATCATTCCGCAGCTCGCCCAGGGCGAGGAAATTGAGGAAGGCGAAACCAAGCGCCTGACCGGCGATTTCGTCGTCGATGAGAAGCACAAGACCATCTCGGTTTCCGACGACGGCTGGGACAAGATTGAACAGCTCCTCGGCATCGGCAACATTGCCGACCCGGAAAACTGGGAGTTCAAGCACTACGTCGAGACAGCGGTCAAGGCACACCATCTTTACCGCAAGGATGTGGAATACGTCGTCAAGGACGGCGAGATCATCATCGTGGATGAATTCACCGGCCGCCTGATGCCGGGACGCCGCTGGTCCGATGGGCTGCACCAGTCCATCGAAGCCAAGGAAGGCGTCAACATCCGCCGGGAAGACCAGACGCTCGCGACTATTACGTTCCAGAACTACTTCCGCCTGTACAAGAAGCTTTCCGGCATGACCGGCACGGCGGAAACGGAAGCGGCGGAGTTCGACAAGATTTACAAGCTGGAGATTGTCGTCATCCCAACCAACCGCACGATGCAGCGGCTGGAGAAGCAGGACGTCGTGTTCCGCACCGCAAAGGAAAAGTACAACGCCGTCGCGGACGAAATCGCCGAGCTGCACAACAGCGGTCAACCGGCGCTGGTCGGAACAACTTCGATTGAGAAGTCGGAACTCTTGAGTTCCATCCTGCAGCGCAAGGGCGTGCGGCACGTTGTTCTGAACGCGAAGTTCCACGAGCGCGAAGCAGAGATCGTCGCGCAGGCGGGCCGCTACGGCATGGTCACCATCTCGACCAACATGGCGGGCCGCGGCACGGACATTCTTCTCGGCGGCAATGCGGAGTTCATGGCCCGGCAGGAGCTGCTGAAGAAAGGCCTGACACGCTCGCTTTCCACTGCCGAAGGAGCGATTTCGCCGAACGCGGATTCTCCGGACGCAATGCGCTACTACTACCAGGGCCAGGAGTTCGAGACTTCACGCTCCGCCTACGAAGAAGCGCTGGCGCGGTACGAAGCACAGGTCGCGGAAGACCGCGAGAAAGTCATCGCCGCCGGCGGCCTGCACATTGTCGGCACGGAGCGCCACGAGAGTCGCCGCATTGACAACCAGCTCCGCGGACGTGCCGGGCGCCAGGGCGACCCCGGAGCTTCGCGCTTCTACCTGTCGCTTGAAGACGACCTGATGCGCATCTTCGCGCGCGAGTGGGTTTCCACGCTGCTGCAACGCCTCGGCATGGAAGAGGGCGTGCCGATTGAATCGAAGCTGATTTCGCGCCGCATCGAGGGCGCGCAAAAGGCGGTGGAAGCGCAGAACTTTGAATCGCGCAAGCACCTGCTTGAATACGACGACGTAATGAACAAGCAGCGCGAAGCCGTGTACGGGCTGCGCCGCCAGCTGCTCGAAGGCGTGGATGAGAAAGAACTCGTCCTCGAGGACTACGTCACGACTATCCTGAGCGACATGCTGGCCAAGCACGCGCCGGACGACCAGCATCCCGACCAGTGGAACATGGCGGGATTGAAGAGCGACCTGCAGTCACAGTTCGGCTTCGACATGGACAAGGCCGGCATCGACACTTCGACGCTCGAACGCCACGACCTGGGCGAGACCCTGTTTGAAAAGCTCAAAACCGGTTACGAGAAGAAGGAAAGCATCGTCGGCGCGGACCAGATGCGCTATCACGAGCGGATGATCATGCTCAACGTCCTGGACAACCAGTGGAAAGACCACCTGTTGAATATGGACCACCTGAAGGAAGGCATCGGGCTACGCGGCTACGGCCAGCACGACCCGCTGGTCGAGTACAAGCGCGAGAGCTTCGACATGTTCGAAGCCATGATGAACACCTTCCAGCGCGATACCGTACGCTTCCTGTTCGGAATGCAGATCATCGGGCCAAACGGCCAGCCGCTCGACCTGGACGCGATTCCCGAGGGCGTAACGATCTCCGGCGCGCCGCCGATCCCGCCCGCCAGGCCAATGGTGCCAGCCGCGCCTTCGCTTCCGGAACTCGCCGCAGGCCAGCCAGTGCCGACCAGCACGCTTGGCTTTGGCAACGGCGCTGCACGGCCGCCGCAACCCTCCGGGCCGCCGCCCCAGCAGAAGCCGCGCAATGTGGAGACGACAATCGACCGCATAGAGGCCGAGTTCGAGAAGCGCAAGCAGAAAGAATTGCAGGCCGCCCGCATGGCCGGCTCCGGAGACGGCGCGAACGGCAACGGTACGCAACGCCGCGCCGTCGATAAGGTCGGCCGCAATGAGCCCTGTCCGTGCGGTTCCGGCAAAAAATACAAGCAATGCCATGGCAAGGTGACGCAGTAAGGGGCTAGAATCTCTCGCACCGCATGCGCCTTGCCGCGTCGCTACTCGGAGCCGCAATCCTTTTCTGTTGTCTTGCGACAGCAACGGCTCAGTCATCAAAGGTCCGTCTCTCGGATCTTTCTACGGTCCAGCTTGAAGATTGCTACACGCATCGGGCTCTTTGCGGAAACGCCACTGCGTACGAGGTTTCAAATGAACTTGCTTCACGCCTGAAGAAGCTGCCAAGCAGCTTGCTGGTCGCGTGCTTTGCCGATTGGAAGCTATGCGGCGCGGCGGACAACGAAGCATCCGGCTGGCAGATTTCAGACGAACTCGCTAGCCGCAAGTATCTGAAGCCGCTCCTGAAGCGTTACTGGACGGAGCCCAATGAAGGGATCCGGTGGGGCATCATTGACGTCGCGTATCACTTCGACACGCCGGCGGTCGCCGCCTTTATGAAGCGAGTCATGGACCAGCAAATCGCGGCCGGCAAAGCAGAGTATTGGCCGGTGAACTACATGGCCAAACGATGCGATCCCCTAGCGTTGCGTGAACTGGCAAAGGGCACGTTCCGCAATGAAGGTTGCATGCAGTACGAAACAAGCATGAAACTCTTTGGCAAATGCCGCTACAAGCCAGCAGTTCCCTATCTGGTTGACGATGCTTTGAACGACATGTGCTTGAACATCACAGACTCTGGAGAGCAGAGCTTGAAAAAACTATTTCCAGACGCACCTCGTAACTTTCGGACTTTGCCCGCGATGCGGGACTATTACTGCTTGAAGGCGAAGGAGGAAGGGTTCAAAGTGGATTGCAAGCTCTCAGGAGATGCGTTGCCCAATTCATCAACATCCCAGTAACTCTTCCGTAAACGGGTCTTTCTTAGCGAGATTCGTACCATTTCGGGCCACGAGTTACGGATGGTAACCTGTCTCCAACTTTCTTCCTCGCGTCGTGACACACTTATCCCCCATCCTTAGAGCATTGACAGTCTCCACGGGTTCCCATGCGCCATCAGCTTTCTCGGGTCTATCTTTCTGTCCTCGGTCCTGCTTTGTTCGCAGCGCTTTGCGGCCACGCAGCCGCGCAGGCGATTTCTGCCAAACCACTCACGCTTTCCGGCCTGTACAGCGTTGACTCCGGTCTAGCTGCGCCGCAGGCGAACTTTACCGCCGTCCAACTCGACAGCTCGAAGAACATCTACCTGCTACTGGATGAGGGCGACGGCGTTCGCGTTATCAAGCTGAATCCTGCGGGAAACACCCGGCTGGCGACCGCGCACCTGGGAGCAAACGGCGACCACGGGCTCGCGATGGCTCTCGACGCCTCCGGCAACGTCTATCATAGCCGGCTCATCGTCGTCCGGAAAACTGAACTCGACCGGCGCGGTCGGCTTCAATGGCTCGCAGCAAGGGATTCGTAGCGCAGCTGATGGCGTCGCTGGCGACGACCAGCGTGACCTCGACCGGCGGCAGCGGCTCCTCCGCCACAGGCATTGCGGTGGCCGGGTCTTCGGTCTACGTCACCGGAACGGTCACCGGGCATGATCTGCCCGTCACCGGCGACGCCATCGTCCCAATCTTTCCCGGCAACAGTGCGACGACAGGCTTTGTCGAAACGTTCACCGGCTCGGGCGCAACGCTGGCCTTCGCGAGCTACCTGGGAGGCGCCAACGGCAGCACGTATCCTGAAGGCATCGCCGCCGACGCAAGCGGGAATATGTACATTACCGGTTACGATACCGCGACCGGCTTCCCTACCCTGAATGCCTTGCAGCCGGAAATCATCGGCACAAGTGATCTTTTCCTTACCAAGCTGTCTCAAGCGGCGGGGCTGGAGTTCTCGACGCTGCTCGGTACGAGCGGCGGGACAGTAGAAGGCACGTCCATCGCGCTGGCCCCGGGTGGCAACATCCTGGTCGGAGCCAACGCAACCGCGCTGGGGCTCCCGGTAAGCGCTCAGCTTGAGCCGCTGCCTGTCGCGACCAGCTATGCGATGGTGCTGTCGTTCGCAAACGGCGGTGGTTCCATCAACTACTCAACCGTGATTGGCGACGGACGCATACGCGCGCTCGCCACGGACTCCGCCGGCCACGCCTGGGTCGCGGGCCCCATTTACGACCTCGCAGGTTGGCCGCTGACCGATGACATGCAGCACGTCGGCACCGGCTTTGTCTCCGCGCTCGATGCCAACGGCAATCTGCAATACTCGACGCGACTGGGAGGCATTGCTGCCTACGCGAGCACAACGCAGCAGAGCCAGACCTCCCTCGCAGGGATCGCTGTTGCCTCCGACGGGACGGTCGCGACTGCAGGTGGATGGTCGCTGCTGACAGACAGCGGCAACCTGGACCCGGAGAATTTTGACCTTCCTTATGCGGGCGCGCCCAATGCGGCGCTGCCGGGGACGTTGCCCTCCGCGGTCGCGCCGGCTATCTGCTCGTCCGGCAACGGCGGCGGCTGCGGGGCCGGATATGTTGCGGAACTTGGCGCAAATACCGCGATCGCATCGCTCGCACTTTCCGTAGATACGCTGCCGAACCTGACATTGCGGAACGCCGGCCAGACCAGCATCACGGTGACGAACGTCTCCGCGACCGGCTATGCGGCCTCGACAGACTGCACGTTTGAAAGCCCGCTTACTCCGGGCTCAGCCTGCGATGTCGTGCTGGCAGGCAACGGCCCCGGCGCGATTACGGTCACCACAGGCAGCGGCAGCTTTACCTGGACGCTTGCCGGCGCCGCGCTGTCTTCCGCGCAGAACTCTGTTTCTGTGCAGCCGAAGGAACTCGTCTTCAATGCCGCAGATGCGGCGGCTTATCAGCAGCAGTCGCTCACGATCAGTAATTTTTCTTCGCAGACGCAGGTCGCAGAGGTGTCCGCAGCCAACAACAACGAATATGCGCTGATTGACGACAGCGCGAGCACCGCGTGCGTCGATGCCGGCTATCCGTACTACACGATCAACTCCGGCACAGACTGCACCATCGCCGCACTGTTCAACGACCCGGCACAGTATGCACAGCTAGACGGCGCGCAGCAGGACTTTCTGACGCTGAACCTTTCCACGCAGCCGACGAATGCTGTGGAGTTCTACGGTTACTCGCTGGCGGAGGGCTCGCACGGCATCAACGGCGGGCTTGTCTTTTCCACTACGGCGATTGCCTTCGGCACGCAGTACCTGGGTCAGCCGACAACCCCGCGCTCTGTCGTGATCACGAACGCGACCGGCACCGCGACGCCGCTCGCCTTTCTTTCCACGCCCGCGTCCGATCCGAATTTCGTGGTTACCGATCTCTGCCCGGCGACGCTGCAGCCGCACAGCTCGTGCGTCGTGCTGATCGCATACAGCTCGGCCTATGTGTCGAGCGACAACGCCTCGCTCACACTGCCGAATGGCCAATCGCTGGAGCTGACGGGCAATACCGCGGAACAACCCGGGGCCGGCGGACTGTCCGCAAATCCGAACATCTCCGTCTCGCCAGCCAGCGTGACGTTCGGGGCCGTCGGGATCGGCGACTCGACCGCCGCGCAGCCTGTCACGGTATCGAACACTGGCAGCGCCGCGACCGGAATAACAATTACGACAAGCGCCGGGTTTTCGCAGACAAACAACTGCGGTGGAGCAGTTCCGGCCAATGGAAGCTGCATCGTTGAAGTCAGCTACAAGCCAACCCAGCTCGGCGTTGTTCACGGCCAGCTTACCGTCACGCCGACAGGCGCGTCTCCGATTGGAGTTGCGCTGACAGGCGGCGGCACAACCTCGATATCGTTTCCAACCATTGTCGTCGGCCAGCAGGCCACGCAGTGGATTTCGCAGGGCAGCTACATCGGTGGCATTTCGGCTTCCGTGGACGGACAGTTCCAGGTGGCCGTGGTTAACGGCTATCAATACACTTCGCCGCCAACCATCTCGTTCGGCGCGAGTGCCTCCGGCGCGTGCACGCAGAATTGCTATGTCGGCGTGCGCGCCGTGCCAACTGTATCGGGTTCACTGAATGGCACGCTCACGATCACGCAGGGTTCGACAACGACAACCTACCCCATCGCGGCGTCTTCCCTGCTGAATCCTCCGGCGCTGCTTAACATGACCAGCTACGATTTCGGCCCGGGCGAACAGAACCAGGCTTCCGCGCCGGCTGTCTTCACGCTGACAAACCCCGGCAGCAGTGCCGTCGCGGTCAGCGGAATCAGCGTGTCCAGCAGTTTTGCCGAGAGCAGCAACTGCGGCTCCACGCTCGCCGCGGGTGGCTCCTGCTCAGTCTTTGTCACGTTCGTGCCGGCTTCAACCGGCGCGTTTACCGGAACGTTAAGCGCAACCGCGGGAGGCTATACGCTGACCGCCGCGCTGACCGGGACGGCCACTGCTAGTTCCACGGGACTCGCGTTTTCGCCGGCGTTTTTGCTTGTAACATCACCCGGCGGCGCCTATTCGCAGACAGTAACAGTCCAGAACACGGCAACGGTGTCGCGAACCATCACCTACGTTTACATTGGCGGCGCGAACTACCTGTCCGAAAGCGACAGCTGTTCAGGCACGACTCTGGCCGCCGGCGCGACCTGTTCTGTCCATGTCACGGCTGCGAGCATTCCGGCAGCCGCACTGACACAGGCTTCGCTGAACTTTGACGTCACGGTGGGCGGCTCTACCATCACCGCAACCGTTCCCATCACCGTTGCACCCGCCGGCGGTGGCAATGCGAACCCGTCGCTCGCTATTTCTCCTGCGTCACTCACCTTTCCGCCTACCGCCGTCGGCCAGGCCTCAAACCCCGAATACCTGACCCTGACGAATAACACGTCCACCTCGCAGACCTACACGTTCCAAGCCCCCGCCGGTTTCAGCGTCGATACCTCGGCATGCGCGCTTGAAGCCGGGGGAAGCTGCACTGTGCCGGTGCGGTTTCTGCCGCAATCGGCCGGCCCCATCGCGGCGACGCTCAGCGATGCCGGCATCTCCATCGCCATCACCGGATACGGCGTGCCGGCAACCAGGCTGGCCGCTCCTGCATACCCATCGCTTATCCAGCCCATCGCCCTGACGGCCATCTCCGGCACGAACTTCGAGCAGCAGATGACCATCACGAACGCCGGAAGCGGGACCCTGACGTTCGGCTCCATTGCGGGGCCGGGCGCGATCGTCGCCAACTCATGCACGGCGGCGGGACTGGCTCCGGGGGAGAGCTGCGCGCTGACGCTGCTCACCTCCATCTTCCAGAACTGCGGCGATGTCTGCCCCAGCCAGCCGCAGAGCGCCACCATCACGTTGCTCACAAACGCGGATTCCAGCCCGGACATCTACACGGTGAACCAGACGATATCGAGCGACGCACCACAGGTGTCCGTTCCCGGCATGACGCTGAGTACGCGGTCAATAACTTTCCCGCAAACCGATATCGGGTCCTCGGCGTCGCAGACATTCCAGGTCATGTCCACGGGCACCGGGAGCCTGGCGCTGGCATTTGTATCGAGCGGAGATTTCTCTGAAAGCGACCAGTGCAACGGTTCGCTGTCCGGAGGCGGCAGCGCGAGTTGCAACGTCACCGTCACGTTTGCGCCAACGGCAGGCGGTTTCCGCAGCGGCACACTGAAGGTCGTCACCAACGCCGGAATCGAAACCGTCACGCTTGCCGGCAACGGCCCGGCCGCCACCGGACCAGCCGCGACCACGACGTCTCTTGCCGCTTCGTCCTATTCCGTTACCCAGGGCAATAGCATCACGCTCACGGCAACGGTCGCGACCTCAACCGGAACGCCGACCGGCACAGTGGGCTTCTATGCCGACGGCAGCCTGCTGACCAGCGTGGCGCTGAACAAAGGCACGGCCAGTTTTACGGCGTCCACCAGCCCCTACCCGCCGGGAACATACACCATCACCGCGCGCTACAACGGCGACTCCAGCCACAATATATCAACCTCTCCGGCGATCACCGTTGCCCTTACGTCCGGCGCCGTGGCCACAACCACCGCGCTTTCGGCCTCGCCAACGTCGGTGCCCCAGGGCGGCTCGACCACGCTGAGCGCCCGTGTCACAAAGAACTCCGGCAGCGGCTATCCCACCGGAACAGTCAACTTCCTGTACGCAGGAACGACGATTGGTTCGACGACGCTCGTCAACGGCGTTGCGACGTACACGTTGTCGACGGCGGGCTACGCGACGGGTTCCTACAGCGTGCAGGCTGCATTCGCTGGAGACTCAGGCGACAAGCCGTCAACGTCAAGCGCCGTAACCGTAGCAGTCACGGCGGGCAAGTCGGCAACTTCGGTAGCGCTGAGCGCCAATCCCTCGTCTCCTGTGCAGGGGCAAAACGTCACGTTGACCGCGACAGTAACCGGAAGCTCACCGACAGGCAGCATTACTTTCTATTACGGCTCGACCCCGCTCGGTTCCGCGACCGTGAAGGCCGGTGTCGCGTCTTTGACGGCCAATACGTCGGCAGTACCGGCGGGCGCCTACCAGGTCAAAGGGTCGTATTCCGGCGACAGCGGAAACGAACCATCAGTGTCGCCGGTCATCACGGTGCAATTGCGCTCCGCCACAACCACCTCGGTCAAGGTTGCGCCGGCAACCGTGAAGCAAGGCCAGACTGCAACCCTGACAGCCACCGTCAAGCGCTCCTCCGGCAGCGGCCCGCCGGCAGGCGACATCACGTTTTACGCCAACGGTGCCGCGGTCGGCTCGGTTACGCTGTCGAGCGGCGCGGCAACTCTGAATTATCAGACGAACAGTTCGACCGCCAAAGGCACCTACGCGATAACCGCGACCTACCTCGGCAGCGCCACCGACGGCGCATCGAGTTCCGGGCCGGCAAGTCTGACGGTTCAGTAGCGTAAAACTACCGACTGGTTGCGACGGGGCGTTCCACCTGCAGCGGCACGCGCTCGACGATTTCCAGCGCGAAACCCTGCAACGCCGGAATGTGAGTGAGGGTGTTCGTCAGCAGGCGAATCTTGTGGATGCCGAGATCGCTCAGTATCTGGCCGCCGAGCCCGGTCTGACGCAGCGTGCGCTGCAGCCGCTCTTCGTGGCGCTCGTTGGCGCGCATCTGCCGATGGAAAACAATACCCGCCGGATTGGCGTTACTGTCCACGCCGAACCCCTGGCCGGTGTTGTGCAGATAGACCAGCGCCCCGCGACCTTCGCGCGCAATGGCAGCCATGCTCTGGTCCAGGACTTCGCGGCAGTCGCAGAGCGTGGTCGCAAAAATATCACCGGCCAGGCAGTGCGAATGCACCCGCACCAGCACGGGTTCTGACGTCGTGACATCGCCGCGGACCAGCGCTATGTGCGATTCCCCGCCGTTGATTTCGCTTTCATACGCGATCATGCGGAAGTCGCCGTGCTGCGTGGGCAGAACGCCTTCCGCGACGCGACGGATGTAGCGCTCGTTCTGCAGCCGGTAGCGGATCAGTTCCGCGACCGTCAGCATTTTCAACTTGTGCTCGCGGCAGAATTCGACCAGGTCGGGTACGCGCGCCATGGTGCCGTCGTCCTTCATGATTTCGCAGATTACGCCCGCGGGAATCAGGCCAGAGAGTCGCGCGAGGTCCACAGACGCCTCCGTCTGGCCGGCGCGCACCAGAACGCCGCCGCGCCGCGCGCGCAGCGGAAAGACATGGCCAGGGCGCGCAAGGTCCTGTGCGACCGAACGCGGGTCAATCGCGACCTTGATCGTATGCGCGCGATCATAGGCGGAGATGCCCGTGGTCACGCCTTCCCGCGCTTCGATGGTCTCAGTAAAAGCCGTGCCGAACCGCGAGGTGTTCTCCTGCGTCATCGGCGGCAGGCGCAGATAATCCGCGCGGTCTTCGGTCAGAGTCAGGCAGACAAGGCCACGGCCAAACTTCGCCATGAAGTTGATCGCTTCCGGCGTGACGAACTCCGCGGCCAGGGTAAGGTCGCCTTCGTTTTCACGGTCCTCGTCGTCCACGACAACAAGCATGCGGCCGCGGGCAAACTCCTCAAGCGCCTCCGGAACTGTGACAAACGGCGAATCCATGCCTGGCTCCATGCTACCGGAGTGGCTTGTTCGCTGGCGTCGAGATGACGCACTCCAGTTCAGTCCGGTGGAATGGCTCCGGCACACGCACCTGCATGCTGCCTGCCCCGATGCGCGTCCACCGCGTGTGACACAATTTCACTTTACGAGGAGCGGGCGTGGACTGGACACCTGGGGGCATCAGCGGAGACATCGAAGACCGGCGCGGCGACTCGAGCTACGGGCCGGGCTTCGGCGGCTTCGGTTTCGGCGGCGGCGGCATTGGGATTGTCGGAATCCTCATCCTGCTGGTCATCAGCGTGGTGACGGGCCACAATTTTCTCGGCGCGTTCCTGGGAGGAGGCGGTTCCGAGCCGCAGGGTCCGCCGCAAAGCCAATATGGGCCGCAGTCTCCATACGGACCGGGAGATTCCGGGCAGAGCTACGGAGACGAAAATGCCGGTGGTGCCGTGCAGCAGTCCGCCGCGGAAGCGCGCGATGTCCAACTCATCTCTTTCGCGCTGGACGATATCCAGAAGTTCTGGACACAAGTCTTTACGCAGCAAGGCAAGACCTACCGCCACGCGAAGCTCGTCTTGTTCCGCAACGCGACGTATTCCGGCTGCGGAACAGCGCAGGCCGCAACCGGGCCGTTCTACTGCCCGCAGGATGGCAAGGTTTACATCGACCTTTCCTTTTGGGACGAGCTGAAGCGCTTCGGCGGCGATACTGGCGACTTCGCGCAGTCCTACGTCCTGGCGCACGAGTTAGGCCACCACGTGCAGGACCTGCTCGGCACAGAACGCAAAGTTCGCAGCCTGGAAGAGCAGAATCCGCGCGAGCAGAACGCTCTTTCCGTTGACACGGAATTGCAGGCGGACTGCTACGCCGGCGTCTGGGCGCACTCAGCGGAGCAGCGCGGCATCGCGCACCCAGACGACAT
The DNA here is from genome assembly GCA_963848685.1 of uncultured Acidobacteriaceae bacterium. Classification (GTDB taxonomy): domain Bacteria; phylum Acidobacteriota; class Terriglobia; order Terriglobales; family Acidobacteriaceae; genus CAWKED01. The sequence continues at coordinate 777,113 of CAWKED010000002.1, forward strand.
AGCAGCCGCGCTGAAAGCCGTCGCGGCCGTGGGCGACGATCACCTGCAACGCATGTCCGGCCGGGCCGTCAGTCCGGAGAATTTCACGCATGGCTCCAGCGCGCAGCGTGAACATTGGCTGGAAACCGGATTGCAGTCCGGGGACGCTTCCGCTTGCGATACATACAACGGCGCCGACACTCCGGAATAGTCCAGTCAAAACAAAAAGGCCGCCCGAAGGCGGCCTCTCATCCGTGCGAAATTACCTAGAGTGAGGACTCGATCTCGAAGCCCCACGCTTCCAGAAGCGCTTCCGGAATGTACTTCGAGTTCTTGTTCCGCCGTGCCCACTCACGAAGGCGAGTGGAGCGAACGTACTGGTCGGGAGTCAGCTTGAACTCCTTGACGACCTGCTCAAAAGAAGTAACGGTGGGAATAACCGGGCCGATCGGCTCAGGCTTGCCCCAATTCGGATTACCGCGACGCTTTGCCATGCTTGAAGTGTGTCCTCTGTTGTACTCGGGCGGAGGTCCGCCAATCTTCATATTCTCATATTTTTCTATGATTTGCAAGAGCGCCCGCAGGGTTTGGGCCGGTTCCATTCCGGCTGGAGCGGGCCTGCCTGGAACCACATATGCCACTGACGGGACAGTTACGTCAAACGCGAACAGCAGACGAAAACGCGACCTGTCAGGCTAGGCTGGGTTGTGAATTGCAATGACGCAATGAGGAGACTCTTCATGCTGAACCGGTTTCTCTGGCTGGCCGCCGCTGCGGCCGTTTGTTCCCTGCCCGCTGCAGCCCAGACTTCCACCACGACGACTGAGACAACGCAGACAGTTACCACCGAACAGACCGAACAGATGACCGGCGTCAGCCATCCGCCGCAGGATGTCGCAGCGAGCCCGGACGAGCCGGCCCCGGCCGCCGCGCCCCTGGTCACGGTGGAACGCCCCGCTGCCCCCACGGTAGCGCCGGTTGCGGCTCCGCCACCGACCATCGCTGAAACGCCTGCGATGCCTCCGCGCCCCGTCCTGACGGACCCGTCTGGAGATTACGGCGTGGTTGGGGGCGTCGCTCCCCGGCCGGGCGAATTGGAAGAAGGCGAAATGCTCCACGTCAAGCTGGGCGAAGTGCTTTCCACCAGCTATACGCCGCGAGGCTCGGAATTCCATGCCTCGCTCGCGACTCCGCTGATGCAGAACGGCCACGTGCTGGTTCCGGCAGGCTCGGTCCTGATGGGCCACGTCACAATCTCTGAAGAGAAGCGGGTCGCCCAGGGACACGCCCGGCTGCACCTGAAGCCGGACGAAATCGTTCTGCCAAACGGCACAAGGATGGAAGTCCACGCCCGCGTTATCGCCACGGACCAGGACAGCGTCAGGGTGGACCGCGAAGGCACGATTCTGAGCCGGCCGCAAATCAAGAAGAACCTGATCGTTACCGGGGCAACGACAGGAACAGGTGCGGTTGCAGGCGCTGTGGTCGGCGGGCCGCTCGGGGCGGGCGTTGGGGCCATCGCGGGCGCGGGAGTCGGCGGCGGCCACTGGCTGATGCAGGAAAACACCGCCACGCTGCCGGAAAATTCCATCCTCGTCCTGGAACTCACGCAGCCGCTGCAAACGGTCCAGTAACGGTTCGGTTATGACAGGAGGCGCGGCTCTGTCGCGTCTCTTTTTTATGCAGACGTTTACGTAGCCGGCAGATTGTCCAGCAGCCGCTTCCATGTCTTCTGGTTGCGCCGGTAGCTCTTGCGCAAATCTTCCAGGATGCGCTCGAAATCTGCGTGGTTGTGGAGCTTGGCCCAGGCCGGATTCAACCGGAACCAGGGATAGTTTTCGTTGCCCAGATAGACCGACCGGCGGAGCCAGTGCAGCGCCTCCGCTTCGTCGCCTTCCACGGCGAAGTACGTTGCCAGCCTATAGGCCATCTCGGAGTCTGCTTCCGCGGCCTGCAGGGTGTCTTCAACAATCAAAGAAGCCGCACGCTGCTTTTCCCCGGCCTGCACGTAGCACAGCGCCAGCGTGGGGTAGGCGATGCGGAGGTTTGCATCATCGCGGATGACAGACTCCAGCATCTCGATTGCGTCGCCGAGATCTCCCTCGCGCATGTATTGATAGCCCTGTGAGACGCGCAGCATCGGGTGGCGCGGCTCAAGCGTCAGGCCCTTGGTGATTTCTTCCTGGGCCAGTTCAAACTGGTTCTGATACTGGTAGACGCGCGCGCGGTGGTTGTAAATCACCGGCGCATTCGACGGGTTCATGCGCAGCGAGGCATTGAAACGCACCAGCGCCTGGTCGTACATGCCGTCGAGGCGCAGCGTGGCGCCGGCGACCATCTGCACGTTCCAGTCGTTGCCGGCCGTGCGCAGCAAATGTTCGATACCGTGCCGCGCGCTCTCCTTCTCGCCGCGACTCAGCAGCATGTAGACGCGATAAAGGTTCGCCTCGACAGAGCCGGGATCGAGTTCCAGGGCGCGATCAAAAGCCCGTCGCGCCGCCATGACGTACATCTGCCCGCCAAAGCCGCTGCGAACATACTGCAGTTGCGCGATGCCAAGGCCTGCCCAGCCCGCCGCGAATGTTGGATCTCGGTTGACCACGCTTTCAAACAGCTCGGCTGCCCGGTCCAGGTCGTCGCGGCTGCCGGTGCGCGACATGAATCCAGACAGCAATGCGCGCGCCTGAAGGTATTCCTCTGTCAGTTCCTCGCTGACCGTGCCGCGCGGCCGGTCCGACGCTTCGAACTGGTTCGACCCGTGGATGCTGGCGAAAACATCGTTCGTCAGCGAATTCTGAACAGCGATCAAATCGAAGCTCTCGACCTGAATCGAGCCGCCGTCGCGCATGCTCTGCGTTGCCACTTCGAGCAGCTGCCAGTTCAGCGTAAAGCCTTCGTCGCTGCGCAGAAAGGTCCCCGTCAGCACGTAGCGTGCCAGCAGTCTGCGGCCGATTTCCAGCGGGTCCATCTGCTGCACCGGGACGGAGAGCAGCGCGCTTGCCGGCCGCACGATCAGCGACGACATGCGAGACAGCCGGGCGCCGATGGCGTCCGCAAGCGCCAGCCCATACATGGGCGCCACTTCTTCGCTGCCGACATTGGCAAACGGCAGCACGACCAGCGAATTCTGCCGCGTGCCCTTGTCGCTGGATTCGCGAAAACGTTCGGCGAGCAGCGACAGGACCCCGGTGGCGCGCTTTTCTGCCTCGGCAGAGCTGCTTGCCGGCAGGTTCGCCGCCGCTTCTCCGGGAACGAGGCCCTGCTCGATGTGTTCCGCCTTCATGATGGTCTTCAGCGCTTCGCGCACTTCGGCCGCCGTGGCAAAGCGCTCCGCGGGCGTCTTCGCGAGACAGCGCACGACGATGCCTGCAAGGTCCGGCGGAACTTCGGGCCGCATGGCGGTGATTTCCGGTGGATCGGCAAACTGAATGGCGCGGATGCTCTGGATTTCATCCGCATCCGGGCGGTGGAACGGGTGTCGGCCCGTCACGAGTTCGTACAGGATGACGCCGAGCGCGAAGATATCGCTTTGTGAAGACGAGTGGCCGGTAACGAACTGTTCCGGCGCCATGTAAGCGATCGTTCCGCCGCGCGACGTGTGACCACTCAGGCCCGGCTTGCGGCGCGCCGCAACCGTCGGGTCAAAGGCCGCTTCGTCGGCGGTTCGCCGTCGCGCTAGACCGAAGTCCAGGATTTTTACCAGGCCGCCGTCTGTCAGCATGACGTTGGCGGGTTTCAGGTCACGGTGGTAGATGCCCAGCGAGTGCGCCGCGGCAAGACCGTCCGCAATCTGAATTCCGACCGATAGCGCCAGCTGCAATGCAGCAGGCCCGGCGGCAATTACGTGGTCCAGGGACTGGCCTGGCACATACTGCATGACGATGAAGGCTTCTTCTTCACTTTCGCCGACTTCGTAGATCGCGCAGACGTTGGGGTGCTCAATGGCGGAAGCCAGACGGGCTTCACGCAGCACGGTTGAGCGCATCTCCTGCAGCGTCGCCTTGCCACGCTTGAGGATTTTCAGAACGACCGGCCGCATCAGCGTGCTGTCGTTGGCCAGATAAACAATGCCGCTGCCGCCGGAACCCAGTCTTCGAACAAGCTCGTATTGGTGGATGACGCGGCGCTTCATGGGTGGCTCAAGTCTATGCGACCGGCGAGCCGCCGCCTACGAAATGCACGATCTCCAACTTGTCGTGATCCCTTAACAAAACGCCGTTCCATGCGTCGCGCCGCGCAATGTCCCCATTGTGCTCGATGGCGATGCGGTCTGCCTTGATCCCCAGCAACGAAACGAGCCCGGCGAGTGTAGACCCCTCGCCGAGCTCCGGAAATTCGCGCTGTTCGCCGTTGATTTCGAGATTCATCCCACGGCTGAGGTTACATCAGGAATGAATCCGAAGAAGCGGCGCCACCATGATTGCCTGGCCGAGGCCTGCGTAAGGACTCCGCGACCGGCCCGCTGGAGTATGGCAATCGCTTCGCCATCGCTCAGCATGGTGTTATCGAACCGCAGGCGATGGGGCAGGCCATTGTCTACCAGATATTCAATCGCATGCGCGATGGCTTCCAGCGCGTCGCCCTGCTGGCGTGTCAGTTGACGAAAGGCAAGTTCCGCCTCCTCGCGGTGTCGCAGCTTTACGCCAGTGTGGGCCCGCGGCGCCATGACGTGGACCGCCCGCGGCATGGAGCGGATTCCAGATTCGCGCGCAGGACGGGAAGAAACAGGGACAGGTAGCGAGAGAGTCGAGGCAGCCATGATCGTGTCCTCCTGACTGGATGAGGACTGTATCGGTAGACCACGCGTGAAACTTGAGTTACGAACATCACCTTTGGCGCTCCTTGGGGTTCCGCCGGCTTGCAATGCCGGGCTTAAACGATGGCGACGAGCAGCGCCGCGCCGAGCAATAATGCCCACCCAGTGAGCCCGCTTGCGTTGGAAACACAATCCTTCATGACTCGCCGCCTTACCGCGCCCCGCCGGACGCTTTGATGATCTGGCCGGTCAACCACTTCGCGTCATCGCTGGCCAGAAACGCCACAACACTCGCGATATCGTCGGGACGACCGACGCGGCGCAACGGCGCCTGGGATTCGTACTCCTTCGCGAAGTCAGAGCCAATGAAGCCCGCAGCGTGGGTGCCTTCTGTCTCGACCAGGCCCGGTGCGACGGCGTTCACACGGATGTTCTTCGGCCCCAGCTCGTTCGCGAGCACGCGGGTAATGGTGTCCACCGCGCCCTTGGTCGAGGAGTAGACAACGGAAGCCGGTGGCGCAAGCTCCGCAACAATGGAGCTGATGTTCACGATGCTGCCGCCAGCGTCTCCAAAATGCTTTACAGCCTCACGCGCGGCCAGAATCGTGCCGAGCACGTTCGTGTTGTGCTGACGGTGGTATTCCTCTTCGGTGACCTGCTCGATAGGCTGGAAAGCGAACACTCCGGCGTTGTTCACGAGGGTCGTCACGCGCCCATACGCCTTCTTTGCTTCCGCGAAAATGTTCTCGATGTCCGCGGCCTTGTCCACGCTGCCCTGGATTGAAATGGCTTTGCCGCCCTTGGACGTGATCTCCTTCACGGTCTTCTCCGCTCCGGACTTGTCCGAAGCGTAATTGACGACGACCGATGCGCCGTCCGCGGCAAGGGCCTTCGCGATGGCCGCGCCAATACCCTTCGACGCTCCAGTGACAACGGCTACTTTCCCAATCAGCTTGCTCATGTTGCACTTCCTTCTTTCCGCCGGTCGAAACCGGCCTGCATACACTTAGACAGCTATCAAAGTGACGGGATTCAGGATTGTTGTGGAAAAGTTTCTTGTGTCTATCGGGGAGGATTCAGATCGCAGACAAGCGCGCCAGGTAGGCATTCCAGATGTCGCGGTTCAGGCTCAGCATCATGAACTTGCCCTCGCGACGCGAAGAAACGAGTCCTGCGCCTTCGAGCTCCTTGATGTGGTGCGACATGGTGGGCGCACTCACATCGTGACCGGCGCTCAACTGGGCACACGGCGTGCAGCCCGGGCAGGAGCCAATCTGCTGGAGAATCTGCACGCGACGAGGTTCGGCCAGCACGCGCGCAATGGCTTCAAACTGCTCGTCGGTCAGCTTGTGCTTCTTCACGGCCCTGCCACTATAGATGTTTCAGGTATACCCATCGGACCAACGTCGCAGATTTGACTCGCCAACCGCATCCACTTAACCTCAAGCTGAGCGATGCAGCCGGTCCCCTACTACTGGAATTACCTGCCCCTCGTGCTGCAAATCCTTGCCGCGACGGCGCTTGGCGGCGGCATGGTGTTTGCGTCCTGGTTCATCGGTCGCCATCGCAACTCCAAGGTCAAAAACGATACCTACGAATGCGGCATGCGCGCAGAGGGCGATGCCCGCGGCCGCTTCAGCGTCAAGTTCTACATGGTCGCGATGCTGTTCATCCTGTTCGATGTCGAAGCCGTGTTCATGATCCCGTGGGCAGTCATCTATCGCCGCCTGCCCGGCATTGTCGGCTCGCAGTGGTTTGGCTTCTGGGAAATGATCGTCTACCTCGGCTTTGTCGCCGTTGGTCTGATTTATGTCGTCAAGAAAGGCGTGCTCGACTGGGCCGCCGACAAGGGTGACCTCTAGTGGCAGCCGAATCTCCTGCACAGGGCACGGCGCCCGATGCCGCGGATGCAACAGCTTCCAGCCCGCCCGCGGAAGAACATTATGCTGTCGCGGCGCTCAATAGCTCGCTGCCGGGCGCGCTGATTGCAGTCAAGGACGCGCTTGGCGAAATTAGCCTGACAGTCGAGCGCGATTCCATTCGCGAAGTCTGCGCCGCCCTGAAAGCTGCCGGATATAACTTCATGGAAGATGTGACGTGCGTGGACTGGTACCCCGCGGAGCCGCGCTTCCATGTCGTCTACCACCTGCTGTCGCTCGGCCGCAAAGAGCGCGTGCGCGTCAAAGTCCTTGCGTCCGACGGCGAGGCGGTAAACAGCATCGTGCCGGTGTGGCCCAGCGCAAACTTTTACGAGCGCGAAGTTTTTGATCTGTTCGGCATCCGCTTTGGCGAGCATCCAAACCTGCGTCGCATCCTCATGCCGGACGACTGGAACGGCAACCCGCTGCGCAAGGACTACCCGGTGGAGGGCTATCGATGAGGACGGCTCTCGCGCAACACTTTTCCGGCTGTCACTCCGCAGCTGGCCGATCCGGCCGGAGGAGCCTGATTTTGCCCTTTCGTGGAGGCGTGGAGTAAATGGCAAGCTTTGCGCCCACCATGCGCCCCCACGAAGTGGTTGAGGCCGACCGCGACAAGACGATGGTCCTCAACATGGGCCCGCAGCACCCGTCCACGCATGGCGTGCTGCGCGTACTGCTTGAAATTGACGGCGAAGTGGTCGTGGACATCATGCCGGACATCGGCTTTCTGCATACCGGCATTGAGAAAACCTGCGAGGCCAAGTTCTACCAGCAAGTGGTTCCGCTCACTGACCGCATTGACTACCTGTGCCCGATGACGAACAACCTGGTCTACTGCCTCGCGGTCGAAAAGCTGCTGCAGATCGAGATCCCGGAGCGGGCGCAGTACATGCGGGTGCTGCTGAATGAGCTGACGCGCATCCAGTCGCACCTGGTCTGGCTTGGCACGCACGCGCTCGACATTGGCGCGCTGACGATGTTCCTTTACTGCTTCCGCGAACGCGAAGAGATCCTGCGCATCTTCGAGAACGTGAGCGGCCAGCGCATGATGACCAGCTACTTCCGCATCGGCGGGCTGAGCATGGAAGCGCCGCTCGACTTCTTCCCGCGCGTGCAGAATTTCCTGAAAATCATGCCGGAGAGGATCGACGAATATCAGAACCTGCTCTCCGGCAATCCCATTTGGATGGGGCGACTGAAGGGCGTCGGCCACATCTCCGGCGAAGATGCGCTTGCTCTTGGGGTCACCGGGCCGCCGCTGCGCGCCAGTGGCGTGGACTGGGACCTGCGGCGGGATATGCCCTATTCCGGTTACGACAAGTTCAAATTCAACGTGCCGGTTTCGAACGATTGCGACGTCTGGGCGCGCTACGTCGTCCGCATGGAAGAGATGCGCGAGAGCGTAAAGATCGCGCAGCAGGCGCTGGACGGCATGCCGGGCGGACCGATTAAAGCCAACGCGCCGAAAGTCGTGCTGCCGGACCGAGAAAAGATGAAGACCCAAATGGAGTCGCTCATCTACCACTTCAAAATCGTCACGGAAGGCTTCACGGTTCCGGCCGGCGAGGTGTATCAGGCAGTCGAAAGCCCGCGCGGCGAGATGGGCTACTACGTCGTCAGCGACGGCACGGCCAAGCCGTATCGCGTGCACATGCGCAATCCCAGCTTTGCAACCCTGCAGGCGCTGCACAAGATGTGCGTCGGACGCTTGCTGGCGGACGTCGTGGCGGTCATCGGCTCGATTGACATCGTGCTCGGAGAAATTGATCGATGAGCGCAATGTCTACCTATACGTTCGAAGCGCATCTCCGCACGGAGTTGTGGACATCCTTCGCTTCCCTGCTGCGCAGTTACTGCGCGGCACACGGGTTGAACTCCACACACCAGGCCGTCGTCGAAGTCAGCGCGGACACGATCACGATCCGCGTCGCCGACCGCTGGCTGATGCTCGTCGAACATCTCGGCAACGTGATCGTCACACGCGGCGACGGGCTGGTGCGCGCCTTCCGCCTTGAAGAAGACGGCACCATGACCGGAGACGGTTTCGTGGAAGATATGGACACGGTCGCCGAGCGGCTGGCGCGGGAGATGTTCACGGCATGAGCGTGCAGAACACAATGTTTTCGCCGGAACTGGCCGCGCGCTTCGACAGCATGCCGGAACTCTACCCGGTGCGCCGCTCCGCGCTGATCCCGATGCTTCTCTACGCACAGGACGAAGTCGGCTACGTTTCCGAAGCAGTCATTGCCGAAATCGCAGAACGCCTCGGCATCACGCCGCTCGATATCCGCAACGTGCTCAGCTACTACTCCCTGCTACGTACAAAGCCGGTCGGAAAATATCACGTGCAGGTCTGCACGAACATCTGCTGCATGCTGCGCGGAGCGAACGAACTATTCGAGCACTGCAAACAGAAGCTCGGCGTGCCGAACAAGGGAGTAACACCGGACGGCATGTTCTCTGTCGAAGAAGTGGAGTGCATCGGCGCATGCAGCTGGGCGCCGGCCGTGCAGGTGAATTACGACTTCCACGAAAACCTGACCAACGAGAAGATGGACGCGGTTCTTGCAGCTTACGGAGATCGAAATGACTAGCCCCCATTCAAATGGAGGAGTTCTCTCTTATATCCATCGTCCTTGATCTTGAAATGAAGACCAGCCTGAACGTGCTCCGGCGATGATCGAGAGCGGATCTTCAATGTTTTTGGGGCGACCCAACGCCGCACCTGGGGCAGCGCACAGGAAACACGACTTGACGTCGTAGAACTACGACACCTTTCTCAGATTCGTATGCGTTCATGCGCGCTGCGATGTCCTTTTGTTCGCCGGGTTCCTCCACAGTTCCCCCATTCAGCGGCAAAAGTGGAGCCGAGCGACGAACCTTCTCTCTTTGAACGGCGATGAAATCAGCGAGCGGCAGAGCATGTCGATTCGCCCAGACACAGTGGAATTCATTCGCACTCAAAACGCGGTAATCCGATTGAAACGATTTCTGCATCAGATGGCTCCGAATGAGGCCTTTATACTGGAACCCGATGCCTAACCTCTCGCATCATCCCGATGAAGTCCTGGTCGTTGGCTCGAAGTTTGGCCAGGGCGCGGCCGACATTGACACGTACATCGAGCTTGGCGGTTATGAGCAGGCCCGCAAGTGCATTGCACTCGGCGCGGAAGGCATCATCAACGAGATGAAGGCTTCGAACCTGCGCGGCCGCGGCGGCGCCGGCTTTCCAACCGGCATGAAGTGGAGCTTTGTGCCAAAGCAATCCGCCAAGCCGAAATATGTTCTTGTGAACGGCGACGAATCCGAGCCGGGCACCTGCAAGGACCGCCTCATCTTCGAACACGACCCGCACTCCATTATCGAAGGTGTCATCATCGCGGGCATCGCCATCAACGCAGCGATGGGCTTCATCTACCTGCGCGGAGAATATCGGTACCTGCTCAAGATCATGGAGAAGGCGATCGCCGAAGCTTACGCGAAGGGCTTTCTCGGCAAGAACATTTTTGGCAGCGGTATAGATTTCGAAGTTCGCTCCCACACAGGGGCGGGCGCATATGAGGTCGGCGAAGAGTCCGCCCTTATGGAGTCGCTCGAAGGCAAGCGCGGCATTCCGCGCATCCGGCCGCCGTTTCCCGCCGTGGTGGGACTGTATGGCGGCCCGACCATCATCAACAATGCCGAAACTATCGCAACCGTGCCGCATATCTTCCGCCTTGGCGGGGCGGAGTACGCAAAGCTCGGCACCGAGCGCAATGGCGGCACGCGCCTGTTCTGCCTGAGCGGCCATGTCGAGCGTCCCGGCGTGTACGAACTGCCGATGGGCTACAACCTCAAGAAGGCAATCTACGAGGTCGGCGGTGGCATCGCGAACGGCCGCAAACTCAAGGCTGTCGTGCCGGGCGGCTCATCCACGCCGTGCCTGCTGCCGGACGAGATTGATATCGGTCTCGATTTCGACCAGGTCGGCAAGGCGGGCTCCATGCTCGGTTCCGGTGGCGTGGTGGCGATTGACGACCAGACCTGCATGGTCGAGTTCGCGCTGCGGACGATGAAGTTCTACCAGCACGAAAGCTGCGGCTGGTGCATTCCCTGCCGCGAAGGCACGGATTGGCTAAAGAAGACACTGACGCGCTTCCACGCGGGCGGCGGTGAGGCCCGCGACATCGACAACATTCGCTACCTGGCGGAGAACATGATGGGCCGCACGTTCTGCCCGCTCGGCGACGCGGCCGCCATGCCGACGATCGCGTTTGTAAAGAAGTTCCGCCACGAGTTTGAAGACCATCTGAACGGCCGGCCTTGCCCGTACGCGCACTCGCATGACCAGGAACTGGTGACTGCATAAAATGCCTGACGTAACCTTCACCGTAGACGGCAAGACCCTGACGGCGCCCGCCGGCACGCTGCTGATTGATGCCTGCCGCACCGCCGGTATCGAGATCCCCGCGTTCTGCTACTACCCCGGCCTGTCGCTGCAGGCCGCGTGCCGAATGTGCGTTGTCCGCATCGACAAGATTCCCAAGATGCAGACCGCCTGCACCACGCCCGTCGCGGAAGGCATGGTCGTCCACACGGAAACAGAAGAAGTCACACAGTCGCGCAAGGCAATGCTGGAATTACTTCTCGGCAACCATCCGCTGGACTGCCCGGTCTGCGACGCCGGTGGCGAGTGCGAGCTGCAGGACATGACGTTCAAGTACGGCGCGCCCGAATCGAAGTTTGTCGAGATCAAGCAGCACCGCGAAGAGCAGCAGTGGTCGCCGGTCGTCTTCTTTGATCGCCCGCGCTGCATTCTCTGCTACCGCTGCGTGCGCATGTGCGGTGAAGGCATGGATGTCTGGGCGCTCGGCGTGCAGAACCGCGGAGCCAGTTCCGTCATCGCGCCAAACCGGGAGAACCATCTCGAGTGCGAAGAGTGCGGCATGTGTATCGACGTCTGCCCGGTGGGCGCGCTGACCAGCGGCGAATACCGCTACAAGACGCGGCCCTGGGAGATGAACCACGTCGCCACCGTCTGCACACATTGTGGCGACGGCTGCCAGACCACCCTTGGCCTGCGGCGCAGCGATGACGGCATGGAAATTGTTCGCGCCGACAATCGCGACAAATCCGGAATGAATGGCGACTTTCTCTGCATCAAGGGGCGGTTCGCGTTTGACTTTGTGAACCGCGAAGACCGGCTGACTACGCCGCTCATCCGGCGCGGAGACAAGCTGGAGCCGGCAACCTGGGAAGATGCTTTTCAGTTTGCCGCGGCCGGGCTTAAGAAAGCACTGACGGAGCGGGGCGGCGCAAGCATCGGCGTCATCGGCTCCAACCGGACGACGAATGAAGAGAACTACCTTCTGCAGAAGTTCGCGCGCACAGTGCTGCAGACCAACAATATCGACCACCACCGCACGGCGGACTATCCGGCTTTCGCGCAGGCCATCGCCAAGACTGGCGCGGCTACTGCATCCGTGCTTGACTTCGCCAGCGCGCCCGCGATGCTCCTCATCGGCGGAAATCCCACAGAGCAGCACCCGTTACTGGCATGGAACATTCGCTCGAACATCCGCCTCAACGGCGCGAAGCTGCACATCGCCAACCATGCAGACATCAAACTGCGCCGACAGGCGAAAACCTTCCTCAGCCTGAACGATTCCGACGGTTATGCGACGCTGGCCGACGTGCTGAACGGCAAAGCGACGGACGATGCTGCGAAGCAGTTCGCCGAAGCCGTGCGCGTGGACCACGACTCCGAAGGCGGCCTGGTCGTTGCGCTCTCCGGCGAGCTGCGCGATGGCACATTGGCCGCACTTATTGCCGCATTGCCCAAGGCGAAGTTTGCGCTGACTGGCGATTATTCCAACTCGCGCGGGGCGGCGGACATGGGACTTTATCCGGACTTGCTTCCCGGCTACTTGCCCGTCAGCGGCAAAAGCGCATTCGCAACCGAGTATGGACAATTGCCTTCAGCCGAAGGTAAAGACGTGCTGCAGATGCTGGATGCCTGCGCGGACGGGTCCATGGGGGCGATGTACATTATCGGCTCCAATCCCGCGGCGCGTTTCTCCGCCGCGGCGGACGCCCTTTCGAAAACATTTCTCATCGTGCAGGACCTGTTCCTGACCGAGACTGCACTGCTGGCCGACGTCATCCTTCCTGCCGCGGCCAGTTATGAAAAGTCCGGGACGCAGACCAACACCTACGGTGACCTGCAGGCGCTCAAGAAAGGCAGCGACCGTGCCGGCGCCCGGCCGGACCTCGAAATTATTGTGCGCCTGGCAGCCGCCATGGGAGCGAAGCCGAAAGCTCTTGTCCCCTATGGGCCGCCTGTCCGCGCGGACTTCGGCCAGAGCCGCGGCGCGCAGTCCGGCGAAGCGGACCGCCACCAGGTCTGGCTGGACGCAAATGACCTCGAGCCGCGCACGTCGCCATTCGACCCGAATGCCGTGATGGATGAAATCCATCGCTTGGTGCCAGGTTATGGCGCGATTTCCCGGCTGGAACTCGCAAGTGGCCAGCCGCAGCACGTCAGCATTCCCGTCGCCGCCGCATCGCTTGCGCTTCAGAACCGCTCCGACCTTGTGCTGCCGGCCAACGACACACTCTTCACCAGCGGGACATTGACGCGATACTGCGCGACGCTTGAAGCGGTCGTGGAAACCGGAACCACTTCCGAGGGTTTAAGAGTCGCTGCGGACGCTGTTTGATCAATAACAAACGGCGTCCCGAACGGGACGCCGTTTGCCCTCCACTTTAGATTTACGCGACAGGATGCTGCAGAATCGCTCCCAGCGCCTTCATCCGCTTCTCGTCCGCCGGAGTCTTGGCCGACGCAGCTTCCTTGTCCAGTGACGCGCCCATCTGCGCCAGCTTGGCGGAATCCTTCGCCGACATCTTGGACTTCTCCGACTTGGTTATGGCCGCGCGCATCGCGTTGATGCGCGAAGCCGGCAGCGCCTGCGACCGCTCGAGCTGGTCCACGTACGCCTTGGCAGTGGTCAACGTCGACGGCCAGACAATTTTCTGCTGGTCCTGCACGTTGAGTTCTTTGACCTGCACCTGCCGGGCGGCGTCAATTTCGTTCTGCGTCAGGTCTTTGGTCGGCGTCAAGGCAAAGACGTCCAGGCCGCGTGCAATTTCCGATCCGTAGATGTTGCCGTTGTACCAGTACGCAGACCAGTCGCCGCCCAGCACGACCTGCTTGGGATCAACGGCGCCGCGGTCAAAGTATGCGATCTCCTTCGGATGCGCCGCGTCGGTGAAATCCATAATCGAGACGCCGCCCTGGTACCATGCCTGCACTTCGATATCACGCCCCGGAACCGGAACCAGCGAGCCGTTGTGCGCAACGCAGTTTTCTGTCGGGCCTTGCGCTGCGGGCATCTTGTAGTAGCCGGCGAAAGACAGCTTGTCGTCCTTCAGATGGAAGATCGCGTCCGCGCCCCACACGGTCGGGTCCGTCGGCTTGCAGCGCGGCTCCATGCCGCCACCCCACTCGTCGGTGAAAACGACCTTGGTGCCTTCGTTATTGAACGACGCGGAATGCCAGTAGCTGTAGTTCGGATCGTTGACCGCGTCGACACGCTTCGGGTGCACCGGGTCGGAAATATCGAGCAGGATGCCATTGCCGGAACACGCACCCGCTGCCAGACCAATCGCCGAGTAGACGGTAATGTCATGGCACTGGTTTGTGTCCTCGGCCTTGGCGTCGGGCTTGCCGTGTTCCTTGCCGCCATTGTTGAGTCCGTTAATGGCGCCGGAGCGGGCATCCATGAAGACGCGCGGGCTGGAGACAATCTTTGCGTCCTGCGGCGACGCGAGCGGCACCTTGATCACGTCAATGCGGAACAGGGCCGTGTTCGGGTTCTTGTCCGGCAGCCCGCCCGAGCAGCCTTCCATCTCATCCGACTGACGGACGAATGACGTGCCTGAAACATACAGATACACATTGTCCTTGTCGTTCGGGTCGGTAACCAGAGTGTGCGTGTGCGAACCGCGGCATGTCTGCACGGCCGCCACCTGTTTGGGATTGTGAATGTCTGAAATATCGAAGATGCGCACGCCGCGGAAGCGGTCTTTCTGCGCGGCGGGCATGCGGTACTTGGGGTCCATCTCGTGGCCGGCCGGCGGCGCCGGGTTCGGCGGGAAGCTCTGCGTGCCGCAATCCACGCGGCCATTCGGCATTTCAACCGACATGAAGAGCAGGTTGTTGTACACGGAAACGTCGCCCTGGCCGCCGGGGCAAACCAGCGAAGTGATCAGCGACGCCTTCGACGGGTCGGAAATGTCGTAGAAATTCACGCCGTAGAAATTGCCCAGGAAAAGGTGGTTGCCCTGGAACGCCATATCGGAATTAGCAAACGACAGCTGCGCGATGACCAGCTTCAACGGCGGCGGAATCTTTGACGAGTCGCCGATGCCGAAGGACTTCAGCGTCTTTTCGACTGCCGGATCGTCCGGGCCGGTCGCGCCGAGTTGAAAGGCATCCGGCTTCTTGATGAACGCCAGGTGCTTCATGCCCATGGCAAGTTCCTCCGCGTCGTTCATACCGGGTTTCAGCTTGTAACGCGGATCGTTGACGTCGCCGCCGGTCATGCCGGCAGGCAGCGTCTCAGGCTCTTCCTTTGGCTGCATGCCCTGCTGCACATGCTGGGCGGGAGTCTGCGACGCGGGCGCCTGCTGCGCAAACGCGGCAGTACACGAAAGGGCCGCAGCGAACGTCAGTGCTGCCCAGCGGAATGCGAAATTCTTGTGAGTCATTTGGTCTCCTGCTCCAGTAGGTTCTGCATGATTCTGATCTCGGCCCGTTGCGTATTGTCCGCGTCAGTTGCGAAGTTAAACAGCTCAGCGTCCTGCCCCGCGCCCGGGGTGTTGAACAAGTCCTTCACCATCGTCAGCGCGCCGTTGTGGTGCTGCATCATCCCGGTGAGAAATAAACGGTCGAACTCGGCGCCGTGCGCGGCCCGCAAAGCGGCTATTTGGCCCGGCGTCAGCATGCCCGGCATCAAGGCCATCGGCTTGCCGTTCATGTCCATGTCCGGCATGCCCGGCATGGCCATAGACTCCGACTGGCCGCGCGCCGTTAGCCAGCGCTTCATGAACTTTATCTCGCTCGCCTGGGAGACGCTGATGCGCGCGCCCAGCTT
This sequence comes from uncultured Acidobacteriaceae bacterium, assembly GCA_963848685.1. Lineage (GTDB taxonomy): Bacteria > Acidobacteriota > Terriglobia > Terriglobales > Acidobacteriaceae > CAWKED01. Next base: position 792,907 of record CAWKED010000002.1, read on the forward strand.
CCGGATTGCGGGGTCGTCGGTATGTGTCGGGATGAGCGCGGTCATTTCCACGGCCTGCTCGTGATGCATGATCATCCCCTGCATGAAGTCGATGTCGGCCTTGTCCAGCCCCGGCGCAATGCCCGTCGTGCTGGCTGGAAGCTGCTTCGAAGGCTGCCCCGGCGCCCCTGGCTGCACGATGACAGCACCCTGTTGGGCGAATGCCGGTGAGGCAGCAGTCGTCAACGCTACACAAAGAAAAATTCGTGAGGACGCGCGAAAAACGCGCCTGCGGCCGGGGAAAGCCGAGCTCAGCGAACGGGCTCGCAATGCCATAGAGAGTGCACGCATGCTATCACGCTGTAGGTACGCGCGTGCTGTCTGCCGGGTTCCATGCGCCACAGCGTCCCCGGCGGCATTCGAACGCCGCAACAAACATTTATGATGGAGCGAGCCGCGATGAGTTTCCTCATCTTCTTCCTGTTCTCGCTCCTGAAGGTCGCCGTCGTCACGGTGGTTCTGCTCACTGTGGTCGCCTACACCGTGCTGCTCGAGCGCAAGGTCGTTGGCCGCATCCAGAACCGGTGGGGACCCTCGCGCGTTGGCCCGTTTGGCCTGCTGCAGCCCGCGGTGGACGGAATCAAGCTCTTCCTCAAGGAAGACCTGCTGCCGACAAACGTATACAAGCCGCTTTATATCGTCGCGCCCATGATCGCGCTCATCTGTGCGCTGATCTCTATTTCCGTCATCCCGTTCGGAGCGCACATTACCTGGCGCGGCGTGGACCTGTTCTCCATCGCAGACGTCAATGTCGGCCTGCTGGTCATCCTCGGCATCACGTCCATCGGCGTCTATGGCATTGCGCTCAGCGGGTGGTCGTCGAACAACAAGTATTCCCTGCTCGGCTCGCTGCGTTCGACCGCCCAGATGGTCAGCTATGAGCTCGCCCTTGGCCTGTCGCTGGTCGGAGTGGTGATGCGCGCTGGCTCCCTGCGGCTGCGCGACATCGTGAATGCACAATCCGCGCACGGCGCCCTTAGCTGGAACGTCTTTGGCGGACTCCAGTTCGTCGCGTTCTTTATCTACCTGATTGCCGCATACGCCGAAACCAACCGCGCGCCGTTCGACCTGGTCGAGGCCGAATCCGAGCTGACCGGCGGCTACCACACGGAATATTCCTCCATGAAATTCGCCATGTTCTTTATGGCGGAATACGCGAACATGGTCACGGTTTCCTGCGTGGCGACGCTGCTGTTCCTGGGCGGCTGGAATTCGCCCTTTGGCAACCTGCTGCCCACGCCGCACAACATCGTGCTGCAGGCCGTGCTGCCGCTGTTCTGGTTTGTCGTGAAGGTGTTGTTTTTCCTGTTCCTCTATATCTGGGTGCGCGGCACGATGCCGCGCTTCCGCTATGACCAGTTGATGGGTTTCGGCTGGAAATTCCTGCTGCCGCTGTCGATTCTCAACATCATCGGCACCAGTGCGGCGCTGACACTGCATTAGAATCGTCTTTCGCGATGCACCTGGCCCTGTTCCTCATTTTCGGCGTGCTATGCCTGGCGGGAGCGGTGAACCTGCTGGTGCAGCGCCATCCTATTAACTCCGCACTGTCTCTGATCGTGGTCATGACGTCGCTCGCCGTGCTGTACCTGCTGCTCGGCGCGGAATTCCTCGCCGCCGCGCAGGTTATCGTCTACTCCGGCGCCATCATGGTGCTGTTCGTTTTCGTCATCATGCTGCTGAACGCGGGCGAAGAGGAGCATACCACCGGCTCACGCGCGGCCTATGTTGTCGGCGTGCCGGGCGTGTGCGCGATCCTTGCTCTCCTCGCGACCGTGTTCCTGACTTCGCACGCAGATTTTGGTTCAATACGGCTCGGACAGTATTTCGTCACGACCGCCGGATTGTCGGCGCTGCTGTTTCGGGACCTGCTGCTCGCCTTCGAAGTCACATCCATCCTGATTCTTGTTGCGATTCTCGGCGCCGTCGCGCTGGCCCGGAGGGAATCATGATCGTAAGCAACACTGTCATCCCGACCGGAGCGTGCGCGAAGGCGCTCGCGAAGTGGAGGGAGCTGCCCTTGGCGCGTCGCGTGCAAAGGACGGGTACTTCGACCTCACGTCGCTTCGCTCGGGATAACAGTTTTGACTGGAACGAGGAGGCCACGCGATGAACCTGCACGCCGTTCCCGCAAGCTGGTATCTGCTACTCTCCGCGCTGCTCTTCTCGCTCGGGTCGCCGCGTTCCTCATCAAGCGCAACGTCATCACCATCTTCATGTCCATTGAACTCATGCTGAACGGCGTTAACCTGGCGTTCGTCACCTTCGCCAACCGCTGGCAGCATGCCTCGGGGCAGATTTTTGTCTTCTTCGTCATGGTGGTCGCGGCAGCGGAAGCGGCCGTTGGTCTGGCCATCATCATCGCGCTGTTCCGCGCCCGCGAAACTCTCAACGTAGACCAGGTGAACCTGCTCAAGCTATGACGGCGCGCACACTTTTCTGGCTGGTTCCCCTGCTGCCGCTCATCGGCGCCGGCATCAACGGCTTGCTCGGCGCCAAGTTGCCGCGCACCGTCGTTGCCGCGATTGCGCTCGCATGCACGGCGGCGTCGTTTGTCGTCGTGTGCATGGGATTCGCGCAGTACCACGCCGCAACTGCCGCCTCTCCGCTGACGATTCCGGGGCCTGTCTGGATTGGCGTTTCCGGCTTCCACGCCGACTTCAACCTGTATATAGACCACCTGACGCTCCTCATGCTGATGGTCGTTACCGGCGTCGGCTTCCTGATCCATATCTACTCGGCCGGCTACATGGCGCACGAAGACGGCTACTGGCGCTTCTTCAGCCTATCTGAACCTGTTCATGTTCTTCATGCTGGTCCTGGTGCTGGCCGGGAATTTCCTGCTGATGTTTGTCGGCTGGGAAGGCGTCGGTCTCGCCTCGTACCTGCTCATCGGCTTCTACTTCCGCCGCACCCGCCGCCGCTGCCGCCGGCAAGAAGGCCTTCGTCGTCAACCGTATCGGCGACTTCGGCTTCCTGCTGGCGATGTTCCTGCTGATCGCGCACTTCGGCACGCTGGGCTTCGCCGGGGTATTCGGCGCGCTCGATAACGGCGTCCGTGGCGCTGTCCGCGCGCGCGTCTGAACAGCTATCGGCCTGCTGATGCTGCTCGGCGCAGCCGGCAAGTCCGCGCAGATTCCCCTGTACGTCTGGCTGCCGGACGCCATGGAAGGCCCCACGCCAGTCTCCGCTCTCATTCACGCGGCGACGATGGTCACGGCCGGCGTCTACATGGTGGCGCGCTCGCACGCCATCTTCGACCGCGCGCCGGCGGCACTCCTGGTCGTCGCGATCATCGGTGCGGCGACCGCGTTCTTCGCCGCCACCATTGGGCTCGTGCAGAACGACATCAAGCGCGTGCTCGCCTACTCGACTATCTCGCAGCTTGGATACATGTTCCTGGCCTGCGGCGTCGCCGCATACTCGGCCGCCATCTTCCACCTGATGACGCATGCGTTCTTCAAGGCGCTGCTGTTCCTCGCGGCTGGGTCCGTCATCCACGCGCTGAACGGCGAGCAGGACATGCGCGCCATGGGCGGCCTGAAAAAGTACATTCCTGTTACATACTGGACCATGTTTGCAGCAACACTCGCCATCGCCGGGATCTTCCCGTTCGCCGGCTTCTTCTCCAAGGACGAAATCCTGTACCAGGCCTTCCAGTCCGGCAACGCCGGCAAGGTGTTCTGGTTTGTCGGCGTAGTGACGGCATTCCTGACGTCGTTCTACATGTTCCGCCTGTTGTACCTGACGTTTTTCGGCGCACGGCGCGCGTCCGCGCAGCCGCACACCCCGGAGCCCGGCCACACGGCAGAACACGGCGGCCCAACCGAAGCCCAACCGCACGGCGACCCGCACGAGTCGCCGTGGACAATGCTCGCGCCGCTTTGCATCCTTGCCGTGCTTTCTCTGGTTGGCGGCTGGATTGGCTGGCCGGAAGCGCTGGGCGGCAGCGACCGCTTCGGCAACTTCCTTGGGCCAGTGTTCGCAGACACCCACACTGCCGCAAGAGCCGTTGTTGGTGGACATGCGGAAATTGCTCTTGCCGCGTTCTCCCTCGCAGTCGCGCTGCTTGGCTGGCTGCTCGCGGATACCATGTATCGCCGCAAGCCGGAAATGCCTAAAGAACTCGCCGCGAAAATGCGCGGCCTATATGCGCTGCTGGCGGGCAAGTATTTCGTCGACGAGATCTATCAGCGCTTCATCGTGCATCCGCTGCATGCCGATTCCCGCCTCCTGCTCTATCGCGGCGTCGAGCAAAAAATGATTGAAGGCGTTGCAACAGCTGCCGTCGCAACGGCTGGTGGCGGAAACGCACTCGCGCGCGGTATTCAGTCAGGGAACATCCGCAGCTATGCCGGCTGGGTCGCCGCCGGCGCTGCTGTGTTGCTCGTCCTCGCGCTGTTCGCCGGAGGCCTGCGATGAGCGCACTGTCGCCGCTGATTCTCACGATCATCGTGCTTGTGCCCACAGCCGGTGCGATCTTCTGCGCCTGGCTGCCGCGGCGCGGCAAGGTCATTCCGTGGACCGCGCTCATCGTCTCGCTGGTCACGTTCGGCCTGACTCTCCATCTGCCGTTCCATTTCGTCTACGGCCAGCCGGGGTACCAGTTCGAAACCAACCGCGTCTGGATTGCGAACCCGCTTATTCACTATCACGTCGGGGTGGACGGGCTGTCGATGTGGCTGGTGGTCCTGACTGGGCTGCTCGCGCCGGTCGGCGTCCTGGCTTCGTGGAAATCCGTGACCGAACGCACCCGCGAGTTCTATTCCCTGCTGCTGCTGCAGACCACCGCGATGCTCGGCATTTTCGTCGCGCTCGACCTCATCGTCTATTACGCCTTCTGGGAAATGTCGCTTGTCCCCATGGCGCTGATGATCGGCATGTTCGGCCGCACGCGGCGCGCACGCGGCGCCGCCATTCAATTTTTCATCTACACGTTCGTGCCGTCGGCGCTGCTGCTGGTCGCCATGGTGTGGCTCTACACCAAGGCCGGAACATTCGACCTGGTGGAACTCGCGAACATGCGCGCTTCCGGAGCGCTGGCGCTTGCGCCGCACGCTGCCATGTGGGCGTCGCTCGCATTCCTGGTCGCATTCGCGGTCAAGGTTCCCGTGTTCCCTTTGCATGGCTGGCTGCCGGACGCAATCAGCGAAGCGCCTACCGCGATGGCCATCGTGCTCGCCGGCAAGCTCGGCCTCTATTCCATCCTGCGCTTCTCGCTCGCGCTCTTCCCGGCGGAATCCGCGCGCGTAGCGCCGTGGATGATCACGCTCGGCGTCATCAGCATTTTGTACGGCGCGCTACTCGCGTGGGTCCAGACCGACCTAAAAAAACTGGCGAGCTACGCGACACTCTCCGCGCTGGGCTTCTGCATCGTCGGTATCTTCGCCTTCACGTCTGCATCGCTCGATGGCGCGACCTACCAGACCCTCAACGAAGGCGTTTCGGGCGCAGCGTTGTTTGTATTGCTTGGCGCGCTGTATCAGCGCTACGGCACGTACAAGATCTCGGCTTACGGAGGCGTCGCCGCAAAGCTCCCGTGGCTGACCGCCATGATGGTTTTCGCATGCCTGTCGCTGATGGGCCTGCCTCCGCTCAACAGCTTCGTCGGCGAGTTCCTCGTCCTGAGTGGCACCTTCGGCCCGCATCGCGGGTTCGCAGTCTGCGCCACGCTCGGCGTCATCCTCAGCGCGGTCTATCTGCTCTCCATGCTGCAGCGGGTTTTCTACGGGCCCCCGCATGAGCGCGTTATCGCCAGCAATGGCCCGGACCTCACCGCAAGCGAACACTTCGCGCTGTGGCCGCTCCTCGTCCTGATCGCCGTGATGGGCGTCGCCTCACCATTCTGGATGCGGGCGATTGATCCAGTCAGCAAGAAGGCGGCCACCTCTGTTTTTACTTCGCAGTTTCCCTACGCCGTCACCGATCTTCATGTCCTTAGAAACATCGTCGAGCACAGGATCCCACATCAGGTGGCGCGATGAACTGGCTCCACATTCTGCCGGAACTCATTCTCGTCGCTGCGGGTGTGCTCGTCATGCTGACGGACGCCTTCCTCCCGGTTAAAGCGTCGCGCTCCTTGCTGGCGGTCTTCGCTGTCATTGCCGCGCTGGCGGCCATGGGCGCGAGTGTCTGGCAGCTCCACATGCCGCCGGCGATGGCGTACTTCGACGCCATCCGCACAGACGCTTTTTCGGCGTTTTTCCACGTCCTCATCTCAGCCATTCTGCTCTGCGGAGTGCTGCTGACGCCGGGCTACCTCGGCCGCCGGACACACAGCGGCGAGTTCTATTCGCTCATGCTGTTCGCGGCCACCGGCATGATGCTGATGACGTCCGCCGCTTCCCTGCTGCTGGTTTTCATTGGCCTCGAGATTTCATCGATTTCCAGCTACATTCTCACCGGCTTCCGCAAGCAGACCGCAACCGGCCCGGAAGCGGCCATCAAGTATTTCCTGCTCGGCTCGTTCGCCACTGCATTTTTTCTGTACGGAGTCGCGCTTGCCTTCGGCGCGACCGGCAGCGACAACATCTATACGATTGGCGCTTCGCTTGCAGCAACGCCGAATGCCTCGCGGCTGCCGGTCGCCGCCCTCACGCTGATGCTGATTGGCTTGGGGTTTAAAGTTTCCGCCGCGCCGTTCCATGTCTGGACGCCGGACGTTTACGAAGGCGCGCCGTCGCCTGTTACGGGCTTCATGTCTACCGGACCGAAGGCCGCGGCCTTCGCTGTCCTGCTCCGAATCCTCGATGTCAGTTTTCCCACGCTCCAGGCCCATTGGACGCTGCTCGTGTGGCTCCTTGCGGTGGCCTCGATGACTGTCGGCAACCTCGGCGCTTTGCGCCAGGCCTCCGTCAAGCGCATGCTGGCTTACTCCTCCATCGCGCACGCAGGCTATGCGCTAACCGCGCTGGCAACCGGAACGCCGGAAGGCGCGGCCGCGGCCAGTTTCTACCTTGTTGCCTACGCCGCCATGAACATGGGTGCCTTCGCTGTGCTCACCCATGTCGCGGGATACGAAGAACGCGCCGTCCATCTGCGCGATTTCGCCGGGCTGGCACAGCGCTCGCCATACGTCGCCGCAGTCTTCAGCTTCTTCCTGCTGTCGTTGATCGGGATTCCCTTCACCGGCGGCTTTTTCGGCAAGTTTTACGTGTTCACGTCCGTATTGCACTCCGGGTTTGTCTGGCTGGCCGTCATCGGCCTGGCAAATTCCGGCGTCGCAGCGTACTACTATCTGCGCGTGATAGGGGCGATGTACATGCAGTCGCCTGAGGCGGGGTCGACCGCGGAAACGCGCCCGCTGACCTTCGGCACCGCAATGGTTTTGGTTTTCGCAGCGGCCGCGACGTTATTCCTCGGCGTCATACCCGGCCACTTGCTCACGGCCGCGCAAGCCGGAGCCGCCCAGTTAACTGCTCCAATTGTGCAGCCGAGCCAGCCAATCGTATCCGCAAGCCGCTAAGTTCGCGGCTCATTTCGGACAGATTTGTTGACCCACACAACGCGATACGTCGCCACGGACTCTTAACGCATGTCAGGAGCCCCTCATGACGCAGAATCCCAATACCCTCATTGTTGTTCTAGCCGTCGTCGCCATCGTCGTTGTCCTTCTCATCGTATTCGCCGTACGTGCCTCACGGCGCCGCGCTCTGCGAAACCGTTTTGGCGCGGAATATGACCGCGCGGTGATGGAACGCGGCTCCGAAGGCCGCGCCGTTGCAGCCCTCGAAGAGCGGCAGAAGCGGGTCGCCAGGTTCCGCATGGTGGAACTCGACGCGAGCCAGCGACAGAACTTCATCGACCGCTGGCGCCTCGTGCAGTCGCGCTTTGTAGACGACCCGGCAGCGGCGGTTACGGAAGCCGACGACGCTGTCGTCGCGCTCATGCAGGCACGCGGCTATCCGATGAGCGACTTCGACCAGCGCGCCGCGGATCTTTCTGTCGATCACCCGGCGGTTGTTACAAACTACCGCAACGCTCACGCTATCGCTGTGCGGAATCGCGCTGGCCAGGCAACGACGGAAGATCTGCGCCAGGCGATGCTGCACTACCGCAGCCTGTTTGATGATCTGCTGACCGCCGCCCCGCACGTTGTTTCACGCCACGTGGCTTAACCGTCATGCTGACGAAGCTTTGCTGCAGTCAAAGCTCAAGTGTCTCCAAAATGTGTGCCCGGTGAGTCTACCCTGACGCAATAAAAAAGGCGCGGACCGAAGCCCGCGCCTTTCCCGTGAAACCGGTTACTACTTGACCTTGATGAAGATGATGACGAAGGTGAACAGCGCCAGCGACTCGATAAAGGCGAGGCCGAGGACGAGCAGCAGCAGGATGCCGGCTCGGGCTCCCGGGTTGCGGGCCAGCGCCTCAGTAGAAGAGGCGACAGCGCGGCCCTGGCCGATGCCGCAAAGGCCCGACGCAATGGCCATGCCGATGCCGGCAGCGATGTAAAGCATGCCGTTGGAGGCGCCCGCACCGGCCTGCGCGAATGCAGGCGTGGCGAGGAGCAGCGCGGAAAGTGTCATGAACAGAACTTGCAGCTTACGCATTGGTGGTTCTCCTGCTTCCCTGGAATAAACCGTCGCAGTTGGTGGTTGAGGCTCACCGTGCTGGCCCCCTCACGCTGTTCCGGTTGTGCTGCGCGGGCCGGAAGCGCCTGCCCGCGCGAAACTTGTTCGACTAGTGCGCCTCTGCGTCGTGCGAAACGGCGCCAGCGAGGTAAATCATGCACAGGAGCATAAAGACAAATGCCTGGACGACGCTGACCAGCAGGTGCAGCGTCAGAAAGATGATGGGAACGCCGATCGGGATCAGCGAGTAAAACGCCAGAGTCACCAGGTCTCCGGCGAACATGTTCGCGTACAGACGAACGGTAAGCGAGAGCACGCGAATCAGATTCGAGAATATTTCGAGTGGTCCGATGAACCACGCCAGCCCAATCATGGGGCCCAGGAAGTGCTTGAAATATCCCCACGCACCCTGCTCGCGCACGCCGTGGTAGTTGTAGTAAAAAAACGTGGCAATCGCGAAGCCGAGCGGCACGACAGGTGAGGCAGTCGGCGCTTCGAATCCGGGAACCAGGCCCAGCAGATTCGAAATCAGGATGAACATGAACAACGCGCCGACGAACGGCATAAACCGCTCATAGCCGTGCCCGATTACCTGGTCGCCCAGGTCGTTTATGAACGAATCGCAGAACTCCGCCAGGTGCTGCACGCCGCCCGGCTTTTCCACCGACAGGCTGGAGCGCACCGCCAGGAACCACACCAGAAGTCCCAGGACAACGAGCACTTCCATGGCAAACGCGTTGGTGATGGGCGCGGTCATGCTCTCCGGATGGATGTGCAGCGCGAGGAGAAGCTGCGCCACCACCGGGCCGAACAACTGGTTCAGTATGCGGGTAAAAAAGAGCTGATGTTCCATGGGCTTAAGTCTTGCTTGGCGAGCGGTTTACATCCACCGGCGCAGCAGGCGGGCTGCCTGAAAACTGACCGCGATAACCGCCAGGCCCAGCCCCGCAACCAGTGCGTAAGCTGAACCATGCAAACACCTTAGGCTAACATACAAAGCTGCCGCGACCAACACCAGCCTGAGGGAAAAGCGCAGCAAAACACGGAATATCGGACGCGGTTTTCGCGTCGGGTCGGCGTCCAGACGCTCGTTGATGGCGGCCACCAGCGACTTCCACTCCCAGATGCCCATGGCAGCAATCGCCGCGCCCACGGCGAACAGCGCCGCCGTCTGCCAGCCTCCCCACATCCAGACGAACGGCACGGCCACGGCAAACATGACGAGAATCGCGATCAGGCTGCCGCGCAAAGCCTGGTCCAGGTCGCGGTCTGTGAATTCCGCAAGCGAACCTGCCGAATCCGGCGGGGGCTGCTGGTCGAAGTCGTTCACTTCATCAGCCTCGCGACGGTCCGGAAGACGAGAACGAAGCCGGCGGCCGCGCCCAGCACAAGGCCCGCAATGTAGAGCCAGGTGGTGTGCAGCCAGTGGTCGAGCCCGACACCGGCCAGCCAGCCGAGGATCGTTCCGCCCGGTATGTAGAAGGCGATCTGGACGTACGCCTCCGCGGCCACGAGCGAGGAGAGCAGGCCGCCGGGCTTTTCCGAGTTGTCATCGTGTGGCATGGCTTAGCTGTTTCTATACTGGACACTCGCAGTTTGTCATTCGGGAGGCACTTTGTTCGAATCGGATTTTGAGCGCGGCATGTACGAGCTTCGCCGCGACAAGCTGCGGCAGATTGAGGCGCTCGGCCACGCCGCGTACCCGAACAAGTTCGCTGCCACCGCGAACCTTCCGGAACTCATCGCGAAGTACAAGACCCGCGCGGATGACGCTGACGCAGTCAGCGGCGAAACTCTGGAAGCAGAAAAGCCAATCGTGGCGGTAGCGGGCCGCATCATGAGCATCCGCGTGCAGGGCAAGGCCGGCTTCGCGCACCTGCAGCAGAACGGCCAGCGGCTGCAGATTTATATCCGCAAGGACGCCGTCGGCGACAACGCCTTCGAACTGTCGAAGCTGCTCGACCTCGGCGACCACATCGGAGTTTCCGGAACCATGTTCCGCACACGCACCGGCGAGCTGACCGTGCATGTCGAGAAGATTGCGTTTCTGGCAAAGGCCATGCTCGCCCTGCCCGACAAGTTCCATGGTTTGGAAGACGTTGAGCTGCGCTATCGCCAGCGCTACGTGGATCTGTTTACGAATGTTGACGTGCGCGAAGTTTTCGTCAAACGCGCCAAGGTGATCGCCGCGCTGCGCAAGTTCTTCGATTCCCGAGGCTTTATTGAAGTCGAAACGCCCATGATGCAGCCGATTGCGGGCGGGGCCGCGGCAAAGCCGTTCCGCACGCATCACAACGCGCTCGATTTGCCGCTGTTCTTGCGCATTGCGCCGGAACTCTATCTCAAGCGGCTCGTCGTCGGCGGCCTCGACCGCGTCTACGAAATCAATCGAAATTTCCGCAACGAAGGAATCTCGACGCAGCACAATCCAGAATTTACGATGCTCGAGTTCTACCAGGCGTACGCGAACTATCACGACCTGATGGACCTGACCGAAGAAGTCGTGAAGTTCGTCGCGCAGGAAGTGAATGGTTCTCTGACGAGCAAATTCAATGGTGTGACGATTGATTTCTCGCTGTGGCAACGCTATTCAATGCGCGAAGCGATCCAGACCTTTTGGCCGGAGAACGCGGGCGCAAAGCCGGAATGGACCGAGTTCTCTTCGCCTGAAACGATGGGCCTCGTAGTAAAGCGGCTGCGCGATGGCGGCCACAGCATTGCGTATGACGCGAAGGAGCCGGTCGGCAAAACGATCGCAACCGTCTTCGAGGTCGTCGCTGAAGAACATTTGCAGCAGCCCACGATCATCTATGAGTTCCCTCTCGAAGTTTCCCCGCTCTCCAAGCAGAAGCCCGACGAACCGGACTGGGTCGAGCGTTTCGAGTTCTACATCGGCGGCTTCGAGGTCGGCAACGCCTTCTCCGAGCTCGAACGATCCCGACGAGCAGCGCCGCCGCTTTGAGCATCAGCTTTCCGAGCGCGAACGCGGCGACGACGAGGCCCACCAGATGGATGAGGATTATGTTCGCGCGCTGGCGTATGGTTTGCCGCCGACCGCCGGCGAAGGCATTGGCATCGACCGTCTGACGATGGTTCTCACCGGGGCGAAATCGATTCGCGATGTCATTCTCTTCCCGCTGCTTCGCCCCCGTTCCAAAGCTGAGTCTGGCGACGGGCAGAAAGCGTCCAAAGAGGAGTAATCTACTTGACGGCGCAGCCGCGATCTCGCGTGGACGTGGACGGCGCTCGTTGTCATTCCGCAGCGAAGCGAAGATCTGCTTTACTCGCCGTGCATTGACAACCGAAGCAGATTCCTCCGGCGCTTCGCAGCCTTTGGAACGACAACAATCAGGAGTGTGGCTCGAGCCACCACAACAGCAGGTACCCGAATGGGATTTGACTTCGACAGCGAGCAAAGACTGGCGCTCGGCCACCTGGTGCTCGAGCAGATTGACGCGTATTACGCCGGCCTGAAAGATCGCGCCGTGCAGCCGCCGCGCGAGCAACGTGGCGTTCCCGACACATTTCAGCCGATGCCCGAACAGAGCAGCGACGCCGCGCTGGTGCTGACCGAAGCCATGCGTGATTTGAGCGAGCACGGCTTCCATGTCCCGTCCGCCAACTACTTCGGCCTGATGAACCCGACGCCGGCCTACATGGCCGTGCTGGCAGACGCCCTGGTGTCCACATTCAACCCGCAACTCGCGTCGGTGGCGCGCTCGGAGTTTGCTTCGCACATCGAGCGCGAGACGCTGAGCTGGATTGCGTCACGCGTCGGCGCAGAAACCGGCGCGGCATTCGTCGGCAGCTTTACCAGCGGCGGCAACGAGGCGAATTTCTCCGCGCTGGCGCTCGCGCTCCATGCGCGCTTCCCCGCCGTGAAGCACGATGGCCTGGCTGCCATTCGCGCGCGGCCCGTCATTTACTGCTCGACGGAAGCACACCACTCGCTGGAAAAATCCGCCATCCTCCTCGGCCTTGGCCAGCGCGCGGTGCGACGCGTTCCCACCGGCAATGATCTCCGCATGGACCTGAACGAGCTCCGCGCAGCCATCGCCGCGGATGAAGCCGCCGGCCTGACGCCGCTCGCCGTCGTCGGCACCGCCGGCACGACCAACTCCGGCGCCATTGACCCGCTCGCCGGCATCGGAGCCTTCTGCGCCGCGCATCGTCTCTGGTTCCATGTGGACGGCGCCTACGGCGCGGCGCTGGTCCTCAGCGACGCCCACCGGCAATTGCTCACCGGCATTTCCCTGGCGGATTCCGTCTCCATGGACCCGCACAAGTGGCTGGCCATGCCGTTCGCGGCGGGAATGCTGCTGACGCGGCATCCCGATTTACTGGAACAGACATTTGCCGTCGAAACCCACTACATGCCGCGCATGGAGCGTACCGGGTCTGAAACGCCGCAGGATTTCTACAAGATTTCCGCGCAGTGGTCGCGCCGAATGAACTCGCTGAAGTTGTGGCTCACGCTCAAAGTCCACGGCCGCCGCGCCTATGAAGAACTGTTCACGCGCCAACTCGCGCTGGCAGATTTTCTGCGCACCGGCATTTCCCGGCTTGACGAATTTGACCTGGTCGATCCAGGGACGCTGCCCATCATCAACCTGCGGCTCAGGCACCCGGGCGGCGAGTTGCATGCGTCCCATCGCGCCATCGCGTCGCAACTGGCCGCGGACGGGATGCAGTGGATCTCAACCACGCACGTTGCCGGCACAAGCGCGCTGCGCCTGATGGTCATCAGCTATCTCAGTGAGGAACGCCACGCCCGGGAACTGATCGCGCGGTTGAAAGCAGCAACGCGCGCGGTCCGTCAGAATACGCTGGTTGCGCAGCCCTGAAAAACCGATGGGAGCGCTATTTTCTGCCGCGATGGTTGCGCTTGGAGATCTGCGCGAGGGTAATGTTTTCCATCTCGCCGGCAACGGCGCGGTTGGCTTCGTCAAAAATTTCCTTGACGGTCGAACCGGTGCGCCGATGGCCGGCGTCTTTCACGCCGTTGGTCCCATACGGAAAAGCCAGAACGGGACGCCGCTCAATTGCCTGGTAAATGCCGGCCAGCGTGATTCTCTTCGGCGCTTCCGCCAGGCGAGTGCCGCCCGAAGGGCCTTTCTGGCTGGTTACAATTCCGGCCTTGCGAAGCGATGCCAGGATGCGGCGAACCACAACCGGATTGGTTCCGATGGCTGCCGCGAGCTGTTCTGAAGTGTGTGATTGATCGGGTTCGATCGCGAGGAGTGCCAAGGCATGCACGCCCATTGCAAATCTGCTGTTCGCTGCCATTATTTTTTCACCGTAACACGACAAGACGCAGTAACTCGTCCATAAGACGCAACTCGAAAAAAACTTTTCGTGTTTCCTGTCGCAGGCAGACCGGCAGGACAGTCGCAAAGCAATCCACTTCCTCGGCAGTCGCGTGCTAGCATCATGCGTTCCGGGAGGTATTTTTTCTGCGCATCCTGTTTGTCGGAGATGTTTTTGGCAGCGCCGGCCGCCGCATCGTTCGCGAGCACCTGCCGCACATTATTGAGAACCACAAGGTCGCGCTTGTCATCGTCAATGGCGAAAACTCCGCCGGCGGCTTCGGCATGACACCCGACATCGCCAATGAACTTTTCGACCTGGGCGCGCACGTCGTCACGACCGGCAACCACGTCTGGGACAAGCGCGAACTGATGGATTACGTGCGCTCTGCGCCGGAAGACAGCCATGAGCGTCCCAGGCGCGTGCTTCGGCCCGCAAACTTTTCCGTCGGCAATCCGGGCTACGGCTCCTATGAAGGCTCCCTGTCCAGCGGCGAGACTTACGCCGTCATCAACCTGCAGGGGAGGGTCTTCATGGCTCCCAACGACGACCCCTTCCGCAAGGCGGACGAATTGCTGAAACAGATCCGCTCGCGTGTCATCGTGGTCGATTTTCACGCGGAAGCCACATCAGAAAAAATTGCCATGGGCTGGTATCTCGACGGCCGCGTGACCGCGGTGCTGGGAACGCACACGCATGTCCCCACCGCCGACGAGCGCGTCCTGCCGAACGGCACTGCCTACCAGACGGACGTGGGCATGAGCGGGCCTTACGACAGTGCGATCGGCGTCAGCAAGGAACAGGTCATTCAACGCTTTCTCACCGGCCTTCCGGCTAAGTTCGAGGCTGCAAAGGGCGACCCGCGCATGTGCGCCGCTCTTATCGAATGCGACGCCGCGACCGGCCGTGCGCAGAGCATTCGCCGGTTGATGCTCGGGGACTGACGCCCGGCAGCACAGCCTTCGAGCGCGAAAAAGAGAAGCGGCCCGAAGGCCGCTTCTCTGTATCCGTGTTGCTGGATTTAACGACGGCGGGCTGGCGTACGCTTCGCCGGTGCCTTCGGCTTTTCCGGGCTCTTGCCGTCTACCACATTCAACATGAACGGCGAGCGCGTGTAGGAGTCATACGTGCCGATGTAGGTCTCCTGCGCGCCAACGGTCGGGACAGTCTTGAGCGGCTCGGCCATCTTGATCGTCGTGTCCGCGGTCTTCGAGGCCTGCGCGTCATCGGAAACGGCGAGCTGCACAGAATCCGCCGTAGCGCTGATTACGGTGCCCTGGAATTCCGTGCTCTTGCCCTTGAACGAGGCGAACACCTTGTCTGCGTTTTCCTGCGACGCGTTCTGCAGGATGAAGATGGTGTCGCCAATATTCAGAGTGGTGTAGTCGGTTGTCGAAGTGACGAGCTGGTTTGCGATGTCGGCCGGCTTGGGAGCAGGCGTGACGGTTGAGGCCAGTGTGGCGGGAGGCGTCGCAGATTGCGCGGCCTGTGCCTTGAACGCGTCAAACCCGTCGTCCTTGCCGTGATACTTCCGGTACCAGTACGCCGCGGACTTCTGCGCCTCGGTAAACGCCGGAGCCAGTGCGCTGACGCGCGCAAAGTAGTATGCGGCAGAAAGAGCATCACCCTTGCCGGCATACGCCTGGGCCAGCAGATACGTGTCCTGCAGGGCCGGGCCCTTGGTGGCCTGGTCTGCCGGGTAGGCAGCCAGCGCGGCCTTCAGCGCCGTAATCGCGTCGTCGTAAGACTTCTTCTGGAAGTCGTCCACGCCGATTGCGTCTTCAAAAATCGGCTTGAACGCTGCCTGCAGCTTGTCGAAGTCTGCCTGGGACATGGCTGCTGGTTTGGACGCGGACAGGCCTTTCTGGCTCGCGTCGGCAGCCTGGTCCAGCATCGCCTGGTCGGGCGGGCTCTTCTGCAGCGCCATGGTGCGCTTGTAATACGCTTCCGTGCCCAGCGCGCGAAGATTGCTCGGGTCCACCTGCAGCAAGCGGTCCGCCGCACTGATGGCCTTGGCCGGGTTGTTGGACTGCTGATAGGCGATCAGCATCTCTTCCAGGACCGCGTTCTTGACCGCTGTGTTGGGGTAGGTGTTCAGAAAAGTTTCCAGCGAGGCTGCCTTAGAGGCAGGGTCCTGCTGGCTCTCCGCTGACTGGTAGGCGTCATATTCCGGGCCCTGCAGCGTTACGCCCTGCTGCGCGTGTGCGGCTGCGGAAAATGAGACCGCCGCGGCGAGCAGCGATGCACTAAGAACCTTCTTCATCTTGCTTGAGCTCCTCTGAGGATTCGAGAGATATGCGGACGATTAACGCTCTAGGTATACCAGCCGTTCAGATTCGGGATGTCATCCCGTGGGATGCCGCCTGGTACCGGGTCGAGTTTCGAGATTATAGAAACATTGGGGGAATACAGGCAACACACATGCCAAAGCCCTATGGATAGCGTAGTCCCCATCCGATCGGAAAGAGTGGATGGCCGGAATCATGCGGTACGTCGCTGGCTTGCTTCTCCACAGCGGCCTCGCTGCCGGGCAGCTCAAACGGCAGCTTGCCGAGCGGCGCAGCTTTGCCCGTCAGCACCGAAAGCAGCGGCCGGTCTTCAATGCCGAAATCGCCCAGCAGCGCCGTCACTCGCGTGGCAATATCGGTCAGAATCAGCGGCCGTTCAAGCGTCGTCACAAAAACGATCGGCAGCCCTGGAGGCAGGTTCAACAGCACACGGTAGCCTTCGTCGTCCTTGGTGAAGTACAGTCGGCCTTCATGCTGCCGGCTGCCGAAAAAGTACCCGGGATGCTCGCCGTGAAACGGGGCAGGGACGTGCAGGACCGCGACCTGCGCGGCGGCAGGGTCTTTGACCGCGGCGATTCCAGCCTCGGAGGCAGCGGCAGGCGAGATTCCCCACAGATACGCCCGGGTCCCCGGCTTCAGCGGCAGCAGGCTCCGCGTATCTCCCGGCGGCGCTTCGTTCTTGAGAAGGACCGTGGCCGCGGCCTGCGCTGCCATTCCTTCGGCCCGGAATTGCGGGTTGCCCACGATTGAGCCGGCCGCGGCCGCGTCAACATACGGCTGTTCGAAGAGGCCCATGGCGAACTTCTGCTCCAGGATGCGCGCTGCGGCTTCGCGAACGCGCGCCTCGGACAGCAATTTGTCGCGAACATCAGCTGCCACCAGGGCGGAGTCTTCTACGCCGCCGATCTGGTCCACGCCTGCCTGGATGGTCCTGGCGAAACGTACGGCGCGAGGCGTGTCGATCTCTCCCCATGGCATGCCAATCTCGTTCTTGCCGGGAGTCTTGCCCGGCGGCATGCCGTTTCGGCAATCCGCATTGCAGTCCTCGGTGATTCCCCAGTCACTCACCACGGCGCCGCGGAAGCCGAAGTCGCCCCGCAGAACGTCTGTCAGGAGAAACCTGTCGAATCCCGCCCCGACCTCGGGCAGGCGCCGCCCGTGATACTCCGCGCCCAGCGGAATCGAATATGTCGGCATGACTGAGGCCACATGCGCGGCAAATGCGCCCCGGAACGGCTCCAGATGCATCGCGAAGTTGTGGCCGGGATAGACGGCGAAACGGCCATAAAAGTTATGACTGTCCCAGCCGTCCCTGGCCGCTCCATAGCCCGCCCAGTGCTTGACCACGGCAGCCACACTGCCCGCGTTCAGGCCTGCGCGCCCGTTCTGGATGCCCTCGACGTACGCCTCGACCATGTTCCGCACAATCGCTGGATCTTCGCCAAAGGTACCGTTAATGCGCGCCCAGCGAGGCTCCGTTGCCAGGTCCGCCTGCGGTGCCAGCGACTCACGAATCCCCACCGCAAGGTATTCCTGCCGAACGATGTCAGCGAACCGGCGCGTCACGGCCGCATCATTCAGCGCACCGAAGCCGATCGGGTCCGGCCACTGGGAAAACGAGCCCGCCTCTACAGCTGCGCCCAGAACGTGATCGAAATGACTGCGCGGATCGGTTGAAATCGTCACCGGGATGCCGAACTTCGTGTCCTCGGCAATCTCCTGGATGCGGTTGTTCTGTTCCGCAAAGCTGCTCGCCGGCGCATCGACGCGGGTGATGAACGTCGTGACGTGGTGATCGCGAACCATCTGTGTGATGGCGCCGAAATCGTATTGCTTTCCAACTCCAATGAAGCCCATCGGGCCGACCGACGGCAGCGAGCCATGGACCAGCAGGCCGGAGACTTCATCGAGCGACATGCGCGACAGGAGGTCTGCCGCGCGCGCCTGCGGCGGCAGCCGCCAGTCTTCGTAGGGGTCCAGTTTGCCGTTCCGGTCCAGGTCTTTAAACTTCAACCCGTCCTGCTGCAGGACCGGCGCTGAGCGCTGGCCGAGTTCAGGCTGGTGCGTGGTTTGCGCGCGAACCGCACACGCAGCCAAAAGGATTGCAGCGGAGATAACCAGGCGATAGGGCATGGCGGCCATCTTAAGCGCGAACCAAGTCTGGTTCCCCCGCCAGATTACGCCCGCATTTGGAGTTAGACTGGGACTGCTCTCAGGCGATCACTCTTGACATGTATCCCCGCTCTTGTGAGCGGTGTCGGGTTCGCTAACAACATCTAGATATTCTGCCGCCTTATCCACAATATATGGGGTAGAAGATGTTGATTGCGCGCCCTATCCGCACTAGATTGAGCCTAGGGATTCCGATCTCCCTCGCGAGGTAAATGGCAAGCCATGCTGCGCCTGAAGAAAATCCAGATCCTCGGCTTCAAGTCCTTTTGCGACCGCACCGAAGTGCAGCTGCCCGGCGAAGGCATCGCGGCGATCGTCGGCCCCAATGGCTGCGGCAAGTCCAACATCTCCGACGCCATCAGCTGGGTGCTCGGCGAGCAGTCGGCCAAGAGCCTGCGCGGCGGCAAGATGGAAGACGTCATCTTCGCCGGAACGCGCGACCGCAAGCCCACCGGCATGGCCGAAGTTTCCCTCACGCTGGTCGATCCCGACGTCTATGACGGCGCAGCCGCTGGAAGAGCCCGAGGTTGAAGTGCTGGATGACGCGATGGAGGCGGTGTCCGCCGATGGCGATTGGGACGAGACCGCGTTGCGCGCCGCCGCCGAAGCCGAGACAGAGGCAGCCGTAGCGGAGGCGCAACCCGGAGCCGGAGATGCAAGGAGGGCGTGCCCACTCCGCGCTGAAGCGGACCCTGAACGGCAAAACCCGGCGTCGTGCTCAAGATTCGCCGCCGCAAATTCCAGTCAGCGCCACGCGCTGGAGAGATCGTCGTCACGCGGCGTCTATTCCGCTCGGGCGATTCCGAGTATCTGCTGAACGGCAAGCTGTGCCGCCTGCGCGATATCCAGGACATCTTCATGGGCACCGGCCTTGGACCGCGAAAGCTACGCGATCATCGAGCAGGAGCGCATCGCCCAACTCTTAAGCTCGAAGCCCCACGACCGCCGCGCCATCATCGAAGAGGCTGCCGGCATCACGCGCTTCAAGACGAAAAAGCGTCTCGCGGAGCTGCGCCTGGAGCAGTCGCGCCAGAACCTTGCGCGCGTCACGACATCTTCGAAGAAGTCACGCGGCAGATGAACTCACTGAAGAGGCAGGCATCCAAAGCCGAACGGTATGCCGCGTTGCGCGAAGAGATGCGGG
The DNA here is from genome assembly GCA_963848685.1 of uncultured Acidobacteriaceae bacterium. Taxonomy (GTDB): domain Bacteria; phylum Acidobacteriota; class Terriglobia; order Terriglobales; family Acidobacteriaceae; genus CAWKED01. The sequence goes on from CAWKED010000002.1 coordinate 812,427, forward strand.
CTCGCCTGCGCGTTGTGCTCGCGAGCCGGCTGGCCGCGCTCGACGCGAGAATCCGCGCCAAGACCGACTTCAACTCACAGAACTTGCAGTGCAGCTGGATGAGCGCGTCGCCGTGGTCATTCGCTGGACGCGGAGCAGCAGCCGACACCGAGCGTGGCTATGCGCTGGACGCAGAAGGCCGCGCGGCTGCGCAGACCGCTTCGAAGCGCGGTGCGAACTCGGGCGCGTCAAGCCCGCCGCCGCTCCAATGCACGAGCGCATCGCGGAACTGGCCGCACGCCACGTCGCCCGCGATGCGGAGATGGCCGCCGAGCGTGAACAGCTTGCCCAGGTTGCGCTGGAGCGCGAGCAGCAGGCTGCGTTCCTGGAAAATGCACGTCAGAAACAGCGGCGATGCGCGAACGGGCGCAGACAGCGCAGCATTCTGCCGGCAGTGCCCGCGACGCCGTGAATGCGGCCGAGCGAGGCGCTCGAAGCCGCGCGCCGCACCGGACTGCACATGCTGACGCAGGAAGGCCATCTGCGCAGCGCCCGATCACAGGCGGAAGAAGCCTTGGCCGCGCTGGTGCGCGATGCCGAGCGCCTGTCAGCAGGAAATGAAGCCGCTCACGGCGAACTCGACACTCTGGGCAATAACGCGGGCAGGCACGCTCGCTTTCGATACAGCTGCGGGCCGCCTGTCGCGCATCGAGACTGAAGTCGCGGCCACGCAGGCATCACTGGCATCGGCGCGCGGCAGCGAAGATGAACTCAGCAGAGCCTTGCGCGCGCCGAACCCGCCACGCTTCCCTCGCGGCCGCTGCCAATCGCTCGGAGGGCTGATTCGCGAACACGGCTACTCCACCGACACCGTGCGGCAGATCTTCCGCGAGGGCGCGCAGCGGGCCTCGAACCAGTCGGCACGCTCGCGGATTTTCTCGAAGTGGACGCAATATGTCGGCGTGGTCGACGAATATCTCCGCGACGAACTCAACTACATCGTCGTCAAGAGCTGGGACGCCGCACAGAGCGGCATGAACCTGCTCCGCACCGACCTCGACGGACGCGCAACGTTCCTGGTCCATCCGACAGATTCGCAGGCGAAGTTTTCTTTCGCGGTGAATACGGAGCAGGTGCCGCCGGCCAATAGCGAAGGCGTGTTCCGGCTCAAGGACAAAGTCCGCGTGCTCGACGGCTTTGGCCGCTCGCTGGAAGTGATCCTGCCCAAGCTGCGGGATGGATACCTCGCGCCGGATTCCGGCGTGGCGCGCTGGCTGGCGCTCGAAAATCCCGACGGATTCTTCCTCGCGCCGTCCGGGGAGATGCTTCCACAACGTCACGGTGACCGGCGGCAAACCGCATGCGCGAGGGACCGCTGGCATTGAAGCGCGAACTGCGCGAGTCGCAAATCGAACTTGAGTCGGTGACGGCGGAAATTTCGCAACTTGAAACTTCCCTTCTCACCGTAAGCCGCGAACTGAGTGAATTGACGCAGCGGCTCGATTCCCTGCAGGCAGAACGCCGCGAAGCCGAGCGCGAGCACGCCAACCACGGCGCGGCGCTCAGGCAGGCGGAAGCGGAAGTGCATCGCCTGGAAAAGCGGGTGGCGGAGTGGAACCTCGAGGTTGAACGCGCCGCACGCAGCAATCGCAGCGGCAGCAGATCCATCGCGCAGAAGCAGGCCGAGCTTGAGGCGATCGAACGCGAGCGTGCAGATACGGAAGCTCGCGCGGCCGGGCTTTCCGCGCAACTGGAATCGCTGCGTGCCGCGCGCGAAGAGACACAACGCGCCGCTGCGGAAATCGGTGCGCAGCTTGCAACTCTGGAAGAGCGGCACCGTGCCGCGCAGGCGCAGTTCGATCGCACGGCGCGCATGCACGATGACCTGGAACGCCGCCTTCACAATGCAGAGCAGCAACAGGCGGCCGCCGTGGCAGAACAGGCTACGCGTCGCGCCGAGAATGAAAATCTCGCCATCCAGGCCACTGGCCTGGAGCAACGGCGCGCCGTCGCAGTCGCGGACACGGAGCGCCTGCAGGCCGAGGCGGGTGAGCTCCGCGCCCGCACCGCGGAACGCGAGAAGAAGCTGCGCGAACTGCGGGCCGCCGCCGACCAGTTGCGCGAACTGCGCGGCGAACTGTCGTCCGTCGCCGCGCGCCTCAGCGCGGAAATCGAACACCAGGAAGCTGCATGTGTCGGCGAACTGGGCGTCGAAGCAGCCAGCTTGCGCGAAGAGACCGGTGTCGAGCGCGTAGCCGGCGAAACGCTGGCTGCGGAAGAAGCTGAAACTCAAAGCGCAGCGTCAGCGGCTGGAAGCAGATGGGCCCGGTCAACTTGATGGCACTCGAGGAATACAAGGAAGTGTCGGAACGCCATGGCTTCCTCGAAGCCCAGCGCGCCGACCTGCTTTCTTCGATCGAGAACACCGAGGCCAGCATTCGAGAAATCGATGAGATTTCACGAACGAAATTCGACCAGGCGTTCACCGCAATCAACGAGAACTTCTCCAGGACATTCACGCTGCTCTTCGGCGGGGGCCAGGCGTACATGAAGCTCACGGACGCCGACAATTCAGCCGAGAGCGGCATCGATATCATCGCCAGCCCGCCAGGAAAACGCATGCAGAATGTTCTGCTGCTTTCCGGCGGCGAAAAGGCCCTGACGGCGCTGTCGCTGCTGGTCGGAATCTTCCGCTACCAGCCCAGCCCGTTCTGCGTGCTCGATGAAGTGGATGCGCCGCTGGATGAAACCAATGTTCGGCGGTTCGCCAGCCTCGTTCGTGAGATGGCCGAACATACGCAGTTCATCGTTATTACGCACTCCAAGCAAACCATGCAGCAGGCCAACTCCATTTTTGGAGTGACCATGCAGGAGCCGGGAGTGTCGAAGATCGTCAGCGTGAAGCTTGGCGGAAAGCTGGAACCGCAGCGGGCAAGCGCATAATCGCAGCTTCCCTATTGCGTCCTAACCGTGGTTAACTGTTCGCGTGACCGGCGAAATCACAGTTTCGAAGGAGGACTACCTCAAGGCGGTCCTCGAAGCCGAAAGTGAAGGCCGCACGGTCGTCCCTTCCCTGCTCGCGCAGTGGTTGGAAGTTTCCGCTCCGGCAGTCACCAAGGCTGTTCGCCGGCTCAAAGACGGCGGCTACCTGGATTCCGCGACCGAAGGAACTGTCAGGCTCACGGCCAAAGGCCGGGAAGCCGCCAGGCGCACAGCTCTTCGCCACCATCTTGTCGAGCGAATGCTGTCTGAGATGTTCGGCATGGAGTGGCACCAGATTCACGTCGAAGCCGAGCGCCTGGAACACGCCGTCTCGCCGGCATTTGAAGCCAAACTCATCGAAAAGCTCGGGAAAGACGGGGACTGTCCACACGGCAACAAGGTCCTCCCGGAGACTCCGGAACAAATGCAGCGTCGGGGGCTGGTGCGCCTGGCGGATGCCCAGCTCGAGCGGGACTACGTGATCGCCAGCATCTACGAGCGGGATACCCGCCTGCTTGAATTTCTGCACCAGCTCGGTATCGGCCCGAAAGTGATCGTTCGCCTGCTCGCCCGCAACTACGATGACACTCTGCGGGTGCGGACCCCGGCGGGCGAGATCACGCTGGGCGCAGCGGCGGCGGCACGCATCTGGGCCGGACTCAAGCCCAGCGCGAAACGCAGTAAACCATAGTTAACTATTTCTGCGATACTGCATCTAAGGCCGAAAGACCGGATGCAGGAAACTCTACAAACTGAGCCAGCACTTGCGGAGCGTCCCTCGCTGCCGGAAGTTTTCTCGTCCGTGCGGCTCGCGCATGGCTCCGGGTTCTGGCGGCGCATTGTTGGTTTCGCCGGCCCGGGCTTCCTCATCTCGGTCGGCTACATGGACCCCGGCAACTGGGCCACCGACCTTGCAGGCGGCTCCCGCTACGGCTACACGCTGCTGTTCGTCATCATGCTGTCGAACCTGCTCGCCATCCTGCTGCAGAGCCTGGCCCTCAAGCTCGGCGTTGCCACGGAACGCGACCTCGCCCAGGCGTGCCGCGAGACCTATCGCAAACCTGTAGCCGTCGCACTCTGGCTATTGGCAGAAGTTGCCATCGTGGCCTGTGATCTCGCGGAGGTCATCGGCTCGGCCATCGCACTGCAGCTTCTCTTCCACATTCCACTGGTGCTCGGAGTCATCATCACCGGCGCGGACGTGCTCATCATCCTGCTGTTGCAGAGCCGCGGCTTCCGCTACATTGAAGCGCTCGTGATTGTCCTGATCGGCACGATCGCCGTGCTGTTCGGGATCGAGGTCCTGGCGTCTCATCCGGACTGGTTTGCCATCGCGCGCAACCTGGTTGTGCCGTCGGGGGCCATTGTGACCGATCCGGGCATGCTCTACATAGCAATCGGAATTCTGGGTGCGACAGTCATGCCGCACAATCTCTATCTTCATTCCTCGATAGTCCAGACGCGCGATTATCCGCGAACGCCTGCCGGCAAGCGCGAAGCTATTCGCTTCGCCAACCTCGATTCCGCAACTGCACTCATGCTCGCGTTGTTTATCAACGCGGCCATTCTCGTCCTTGCTGCAGCGGTCTTTCACAAGGCCGGCCGTTACGAGGTGGCGGAGATCGGCGACGCCTACAAGCTGCTGACGCCAATGCTCGGATTTGCCGGCGCAAGCACCATGTTTGCGCTGGCCCTTCTCGCCTCCGGCCAAAACTCGACGCTAACCGGAACCCTCGCCGGACAGGTCGTCATGGAAGGCTTCTTGCGGCTGCGCATCGCCCCGTGGAAGCGGCGCCTGCTGACACGCTCGATGGCCATCGTTCCCACCGTCTTCGTCACCTGGCTGTACGGGGAACGCGGCACGTCGGAGCTGCTCATCTTCAGCCAGGTCGTATTAAGCATGCAGCTCAGCTTCGCCGTCTTCCCCTTGGTTGCCTTCACAAGCAGCCGGTCGCGAATGGGCGAATTTGTGAATCCCCGCTGGCTGAAGGGCTTGAGTTATTCCGTCGCAGGGCTGATTGCCGTCGCGAATATCTGGCTGCTGGTACGACTCGTCTAACCGCGAGCGAGAGCCGCCAGCCGTTCATGGTTGAGCATTTTAAGACAAATAGAAACGGCTTGAGGTTTATTCACCCAAGCCGTTCATTCCAAATGGTTGCGGGGGTAGGATTTGAACCTACGACCTTTGGGTTATGAGCCCAACGAGCTACCGGGCTGCTCCACCCCGCAGTTCCATATTAACACCGGAATCGGGGTGTTTCCAGAGCGGACACCCGTCAAACTGCCAGGCGGCGAAACGGTTCCCCGCGCGCTCCCACTCGAACGTTGCGTGGCCTCCGTTCTTGGCTGGACGAATTCGGGGCGCTTCACGCTACTCGCATTCCGACAAGGCAGGCACGGAACGAATCGGGCCGTCCTGCGAGTTCACGTCACCGGTTTCCATCCGACAGAAAGGGCTGGTTTCCAATCTCCATCTGCCGCAGGCTCAAGGATTGAAGATTTACCAAATCGCTGACAGCTTTCGAAAAAGCCGCGGGCTGGGTATACTCGCACACGTCACCAGGCCCCTAGGCCTCCAAATCCCCCAGGCCCCTCCGTACTTATCCGATCCGTGAAAAGGGCGACATGCACGTCATAGCAAGAGCGGGGCTCTCCGTTTTCCTCACTATTCTTCCTGTTGCCGCGGCCGCAGGTGCGCAAGACATCGGAGGCCTGCAACAGGCGCTGAACTCCAAATTTCCGTTAACCAAGATCACCGATGACAGAAGCGACATCGTGACCGCAGGAGCGGTGCTTGTACTGCACAAAGACGGCGTGGTGATGTACAGCACGCCCACCAGCCCGCCGCCCATCAACACATATAAAGACGGCCGCATCCAGACCAATGCCGCAGCGAATGTAGCCAAGAGTCTTCTGCATTCCTGGGCACTGGGTGGAGGAAATTCGAGCGCCGCAATTCCGCAGCGGAAGTTCGTTTCCGGGGAAAAGTTCTTCATCACCGGCACGCTGGTGCAGCCCGATGGCGTCATGCTGACCGTGTACAGCGATGCGTACAACGATGTCCGCTACTATGCCGAACTGAAATTTCCGTTTTCGAAACACGGTGCGCCCTCAACGGACGAAATGATGCGCACGATTGATGAAGTCGTGACCGTGCAGCCGGACGACAGCGGCAGTTCCGGCAAAAATGGCGACAGTTCTGCTCCGGCCCCTCCGGCACAAACCCAGCCGCCCGCGCCGATGGCGCCTATCGCTCCGCCGCCGCCTCCGCCGGATGCAGCGCCCGCCCAGCCGAAGACCATATCGATCGGTCAGACAAAAGACATGGTGGTCGCGTTGTTCGGGCAGCCGACGAAAGTCGTCAAGCTCGCTGGAACGAAAGAGATCGACTACTACCCGGACATGAAGGTCACATTTATTGCGGGCAAGGTTTCCAACGTCCAGTAACGCGGTATCGCCCAGGCCGAAGACAAACGGATCGTCGTTTCGATTGGAGAAAGTATGCAGAAGTATTCACTGAATTCCGTTCTGGCGTTTGCAGGCAAGGCTGGAGCCGCCGTCCTATTTCTGGCCTTTGTGACCTATCCCGCGTCCGCGCAGCAGAAGTCGAAGTCCAGTTCTGCGCCGGCTAAATCAGCCGCATCGGCGGCGCATCCGCCTTCGAACGGCAGCCACCCGTCGGCTGCGTCAGCCGGCATGTCGGGAGCGCATCCCGGCGCGTCCGCCTCGCATTCCGGCCCCACGGCAAATGGCCCGCACGCGAATTCTTCCTCCGCCTCCGCCAGCCACGGACCGACTGCGAACGGCTCGCACACCGCAGGCGGGACCGGCGCGAATACCAGTCACGCGACACCGGGGGCCGGAGCGAACTCGCACGCCGCCGGCGGCGGGAACAAGACAGCCACAGGAAGCCCGGCTCCGAAGGGCAGCCACACCGTCGCTACCAAGAACGGCGCCGTCACTCGCCGCGCAGACGGCCGGGTGAGTGACGTCCACGATGCGAAGCGCGGCATGGACATCCACCACGGCCTGGACGGCGGCAAGAAGGTCTCCGTCGAGCGCGGCGACCACTCACGCCTCGTAGCCGAGCGCGGCCGACGCGGCTACATCGAGCGCCGCTATTCGTATGGCGGCCGCGATTACGCCCGGCGTTCGTATTACTGGCAGGGGCACGAATACAACCGCTACTACCGCGGCTACTACTACAACGGCGTCTACATGAACGTGTACGCCCCCGGCTACTACTATGGGCCCGGCTTCTACGGATGGGCGTATAACCCGTGGCCGGCGCCGGTCGCGTTTGGATGGGGATGGGGTGGCGCGCCCTGGTATGGATACTACGGCGCATATTTCAGCCCGTATCCCGTCTACGCCGGACCATCGCTCTGGCTGACCGATTACCTGATTTCCAACGAACTCGCCGCGGCCTATGCAGCTGCGCAGGCCAACCAGGCCGCCGCCGCGGCCGTTCAACCCGGCGATGGATTGACGCCCGACGTCAAGGCAGAGATCGCGGCCGAGGTGCAGTCACAGATTGCGCTCGAAAACGCCGAGGCGCAGCAGAACGCGCGCGGCCAGGACGTTGATCCGGCATCGAGCAGCATTGCCCGCCTGATGTCGGACGGAAAGCCGCACGTCTTTGTAGCCGGCACCGGTCTGGACGTTGTCGCTGCGGACGGCAGCGAATGCGCCCTCACGGAAGGCGATGCGGTGCAGTTGTCGCAGGCGCCGCCGGCTGGTGCGGACTCGGCCAGTGTTGCGGTGTTGTCCAGCAAGGGCGGCAAAGAATGCCCGCGCGGCTCCAACGCCACCGTGCAGCTTGCCGACCTCCAGGAAATGCAGAACCACATGCGCGAAACCATCGACCAAGGCATGCAGGAACTGCAGGCAAAGCAAGGTACGGGCGGACTGCCGGCCGCGCCTCCTTCCGCCAGGACGCCTCCCGTACAGACTGCATTCGCGCAGAATGCGCCCCCGGCCGAGCAGAACGGGGCTGCGGACATCAATCAGCAGATGCAAACGTCCAACCAGGTCGACCAGGACACGCAGGCATCTCCCATCGGCGGACTGGACTCCGCCGCGACACCGGCGGCATCTCCCGCCGCCGCGCCGGTATCGATCTCACTGGGACAAAGCATCGCCCAGGTCACGGCGGCTCTCGGCCAGCCGCAGAGCGTGATCGACCTCGGCACAAAGAAAATCTACAAATACAAAGACATGAAGGTCACGTTCAGGGCGGGCAAAGTCTCAGATGTAGAGTGACGCTCGCGTGTGGTTGCGCTCGCTGCGGCGCCTCTTTCGGCGCCGCAGCTTTTGGTATCCAGAAGTGCTACTGGTTCCCTGCCCAGGCATCGAATGCGCCAAGCCGGATGGCGTGGGCCAGCGCCTCCATGTCCGGGGCGAGCGCGCGGTCTTGCTGGTAGGGCGGCACAAATTCGCGAAGCTTCTCAATGACTTCGGCAATCCGGCGGGCCGCCGCTAAGGGCGCTCGGAACGCGACTCCCTCCGCGGCTGCAATCATCTCTGTCGCCAAAACGTACTCCGCATTGCTGACGATCTGCCGCAATTTGAGCGCAGACGTCATGCCCATCGAAACATGGTCTTCCTTACCGCCGGAAGTCGGCACGTTGTCCACGCTGGCGGGATGAGACAGAACCTTGGCCTCGTTCAGCAGCGCCGCGACGCTGACGTGCGCGATCATGTATCCCGAACTCACGCCGGCTTCGTGGGTCAGGAACGCCGGCAGGCCTTCGTTGACGTCCGGATTGACGAGCCGGTCCATGCGGCGTTCGCTGATGCTGATCAGATCTGTAACTGAAATCGCACAGAAATCGAGAACCGCGGCAAGCGGCGCGCCATGAAAGTTTCCGCCCGAGAGAATGTCATAACTGCTTCCGTCGGCGTTGGCGCAGACCAGCGGATTGTCCGTCGCAGAGCCGGTTTCCGTTGCGAACACATTCGCCGCATGCGTCAGGGTTTCGCGCACAGCGCCGTGGACCTGCGGCATGCAGCGCAGGCAGTAAGCGTCCTGCACGCGCGGGTCGTTTTCTCGATGCGATTCGCGGATTTCGGAGTCTTCCATCAGCCAGCGCAAATGCGCCGCGGAGGCGATCTGTCCCGGGTGCGGACGCGCCGCGTGAATGCGCTCATCGAATGCCGTGGGTGTCCCGGCGAGCGCTTCCAGCGTCATCGCTCCTGCCACGTCGGCAAGCGTGGCCAGACGCCACGCCCGGGCCAGCGCGAGGCCGCCGACGGCCAGCATGGCCTGCGTACCATTCAGCAGCGCAAGGCCTTCCTTGGCGGCAAGCTGCAGCGGCGTTAGACCCGCTGCCGCCAATGCCTGCGCGGCCGGCTGGCGAACGCCGCGCGCGACTGCTTCGCCTTCTCCCATCAGCGACAGCGCGAGATGCGCCAGCGGCGCAAGATCTCCACTTGCACCAACCGAACCGCGCGAAGGCACCACCGGAAGAATGTCTTCGCGCAGAAGGTCGAGCAGCGCGTTTGCTACTTCCACCCGGGCGCCGCTCATCCCTTTGGCAAGAACATTCGCCCGCAGCAGCAGCATGACGCGCACCTCGCCGGCCGCAAGCGGCTCTCCTACGCCGCACGCGTGGCTGCGAACAAGGTTTTCCTGCAGCCGGACTAAATCGTGATCGGCAATGCGAACGTCCGCCAGCTTGCCAAAGCCGGTGTTGATCCCGTAGACAGCTTCCCCGCTCGCGAGAACGTTTTCGACCGCGGCGCGCGAGGCCCGCATTTTGCGAACGGCGTTGTCTGTCAGAAGCACATCGCAAGGCCCGGCAGCCACACTGGCCAGTTGCGACAGCGTAAGCGGCTGGCCTTCGAGGAACAGTTTCTGTTGAGACACCACAGGGGATGATACATGCGCGAACGGAATCAAGACTCGCCGCAAACAGAAACGCCTCTTCGAGAGAAGAGGCGTTCCCGCGTTACGAAATTGCTATGGAACCAGGACCGGCCGCAGCCCGTTGACCGGGAAGATGCCGGTCGGTGGGCCTTCTTCCGATGCATACTGCGAGCGGAACATGTAGCGCACGAAGAAGCCAACTGTCGCGGTGTTGTAGTCGCGCGAGTTGTTGGCGTTCACGAATCCGCCGAAATACCAGTGGTCCGTGATGCGGTACGCCGCCTCCGCATCAATCAGGTAGTTGCCGCTGACCGAGGTCCGGGCCGGGTAGCAGTTCGCGCTTGTGGACTTGCAGGAGAATCCGAACGCGCCGGTCGGGTCCTGCAGGCTCAGGTCGAGCGGATAGTACGGCGAAGCGTCCTCGGTAAAGGCCTGCACGCCGAGGCTGCCGTTGATGCGGTAGTGGAAGTTGCGGCCGGAGTGCCCGTAGAACGTAACCGGGATGTTCGCGAGCAGGTATGCGTCCGGCGAAAAGTATCCGCCCTGGCCATATGTGAAGTAGCGCAGGTTCCGGTCATAGTGCATGGCGAAGACATTGGCGCCGAGAGTCAGCCCGCCGTAGCCGGGAAAGTCCTTGATACGCCAGTACGCGCCCGCGTCGCCGTCTCCCCGATAGTTCGTAGGAACGTGCTTGCCCGTGATGTATTGGCCGCCGCCCTGCGCGTAGAAGCCCGTGCGGTCCGTTCCTGAAGCGAACTGGAACTCAAACGCATTGGCAATCACGCCGCCCCAGACCGGCTGGTAGGTCGAGGTAGCGTTCGCGTTGTATGGGTCCGCCAGGCCTGCGTAGGAAAGCTGCGTGTCGATCACGCTGTCGCGGCTGAATGTAAAGGTGAAAGGCCCGCTGGCCGGCCGCGCGTAAAAGCTTCCGATGATATTGCCCACCAGGAAGCCGCCCGGCGTGTAGCCGACGCTCGCGCCATAGTTCTGCGTGCGAAGCTGCAGTTCCCCGCCGATGCCGGAAGCAGTCTGGCTGTAGAACGTGCAGGTGACGCCAATCTTGCAGACGTTCGGCTGGGAGCCCAGCTGAAACGGAGTCAGGCTGCTCTGGGTGCCGGAATCGAGCACGACCGGTTTGACCACAGCCGTCAGCCGTACAGCGTCATTCAGCATCATGGAACCTTCAACCGGCGCGGCAAAAATCAGCAGCCGGTCGAGCCCGGCTTGCCCGCTCCGGTAACTGACGTACGCGCTGGCCCCGAGCCACGGGCTGTAGCCGCCTTGAATGCGGTCCAGCTCGTTCTCCACGCGCTCACGCTCGGAGAGAGGACGCCGCGGCAGCTGCTGGTCCTGATAGCTGTAGCCGCCGCTCAGCGGAGGCAGCTCGCGGGTGTATGCCGGCTGCTGCTGCACCGGCAGTCGGTAGTCGTTGTAGCCCGTGTAACCCGTGCCGTAGCTCGGGTTATAAGGGCTTCCCGCCGTCTGGCTTACGCTGCCATTGCCCGCCTGGGGGTAATTCTGGCCGGCAGTCGCGGTATAGTTCTGCCCGGTGGCGGGAGCGCCATAAGCGCCGTTGCCCGCCTGCGACTGGTTGTACACGGCCTGCGCCTGCTGCTGCTGCTGCGTGGGCGCGGACTGCTGGGTGTATTGCACCGCACGCGTGTGCTCGTCTTTCGCCGTAGGCAGGTACGAAATCCCTGGAACATTCTCTACCGGGCGCGGCGTCGCGGCGGCAGACTGGGTCGGCGCGGGAGCGGCCGGGCCCGGCATATGCAGATGCATCTTGCCTGGCGTTCCGGAAGCGGTTTGCGGTGTGGCCGATGATGCCGGAGCCGAAGACTTGATCGTCTGAATCACTTTGCCGTTCTTGTCGCGTTTGACGACGAATGGTTCCGTGTAGGTGAGCCTGGCGTTTGGGGCGACCTGGATTTCGCTGTCGCCGGAAGCCTGCTGCAGCGGCTCGGAAACCGCCGGCGCGCTCCATGAAGCGTAGCGAACGGTCCAACCACCATGGCTGGTCCCGGGCGCATGCAGTTCGCTGGACGGGCTGTAGTCTCCCAGGCGCTGCGAGCCCGGCGCCTGCTGCAATTGCTGCGCTGGAGCCGGAGACTGGGTCGGCCGCGTCGCGGGCTGCTGTGCCGGCATGGATTGCGACGGCCCCGACTGCATGGGCTGATCGCCGTCGCTCACCTTGCGCGTCTTGTGACGATGGATCGGCCGCGTTGTGTAGCCGGAATCAGCGTAGTTTTCACCCATGGGCCGCGAGGCGGCCATTGGCTGAACCGGACCCGCGTTCGGGCCAATCTGAATCGGCGCCTGTCCCGGCGTGTAGTCGGAACCAGGCAGCGGCGCGATAAAGGGCTGCGGCGCCGGCGAGATCGGCGGCAGCGGGGCAACGCCCATCTGGACACCGGGAGGCGCAAGCAGGCTGGCCAACCGTTGCGAGGGATCTGTCGGCGGTGGCGTGTTGCCGTTCCAGTTTCCGGACGAAGTCAGATCACTGACCAGCGCGGAAGACGGGTCGTTCGGTCCCATCGCGTCCAGGGACGCCTTGTAATATTCCGCGGCGCGGGGACTGTCGCCGCGGGCTTCTTCGTATTGCGCTGCGAGCTGGAGGATCGTCGGGTCGTTCGGATACGTATGCAGCGCCGGATCAAGCCAAACCCGCGCCTGCTTCTTGTCTCCTGCCGCCAGGGCCGCGCTGATCGCCGCGCGATAATCCGGCAGCGAAGCGTTGCTCCAGTCCATTTGCAGATATACAGCTTCGGCTCGCTTTGGATCGCCGGCCTGCTGGTATCCGCCCGCCAGCGCTTTCTGCACGTCAGGATTGTTCGGGAAGGCATGGTTTGCCGCGTCAAGAATCTGCAGCGCCTTGCGGTAGTTTCCGCGCTTGGCTTCGGCGTTGGCGCGGCGAACGCTCCACAGGGCCCAGACCTTCTGCACATCCGCGCGTTGAGAAACCGTCAGGTCCTGGCGGCTTCCGAGAGACATCAGGAGCGTGTAGAGATCCTGGTTGTCATCGGCATTCATCAGCATGTAGGCGTACTGGATGTCGACGTCGGCCGGCACAGGCTGGCCCGTCTGCTGGTAGTGCAAGGAAATCTGGTGCAGCGTCGCCAGCGCCTGGGAGTTCATGCCGACGCCGCTGTACACCGATGCGATGACCTGGAGATATTGCGGGTCCTGGTTGAGCTGGCTCAGCGTCGCGGCTGGAATCTGCCCGACTTCGGCCAGCGCCTCACGATCGCGGTCGCTGGTATGCAACGCACTGATCAGGCCCTTCCATGCGTCGGGCCGGTTCGGGTTGGCGCTCAAGACGGCCTGGTAAATCGCATACGCCTGCGGTGCGTTGCCGCGGGCCATGTAAATCGAAGCCAGCTGGAGCTGCAATCCGACCGGAGCAGGCTGTCCTGAAGTCTGCGACGCTGCAATCGCCTGCTCCAGCAGCTGCTGCGCGGTGTCGAGGTGGTTCTGACTTTGATAGATCGAAGCCAGCGTCGCCAGAAAGCCGGGGTCCTTCTCGGCCTTTGCAAGCAAGTCCTGCGGCATGCGCTCGGCGATGTCCAGGGCCTGCGCGTCCTGTCCGGAGGCATGCATGGCGCGAACCAGGCCCTCGTACGCGTCGACGTTGTTGGGATCGCTGACCAGGATCTGGCGGTAGAGCGAGACAGCCTGTGGGGCGCGATTGGCTTCCATCAGCAATGCCGCGTACTGCATCTGCGTTTGCGAACTCATGCCCTGGCCGCCGTTCGGGAACGGCAACGACATGGCCGCTTCAAGCACGCGCTGCGCGTCCGCGTCGCGGCCTACAGCCTGGTAGGCAGCCGCCAGAGTGCGGAGATAGTCCGGGTCCTTCGCCAGCGCAACGCGCACCGGCGTGGGAAAGCGCCCGACCGTTGCCAGCGCGGCGCGGGGGTCGCCCGACTGGTATTCCGCGGTGAACAGGCCGCGCCAGCCGGAGACCGAGTTGGACTGGAGATGCGTGAGCCGCGAGTAAATGCCCACCGCCTGCGCCGGCTGCTGCTCCTTCAACATCAGGCCGCCGATGCCGTCCAGCGCATCCGGGCTGTTCGGCCGCATTTCCAGCGCGCGCTCGTAGTCGCGCTGCGCCACATCGAGCTGATTGTTGTTCGCCGCGGCGCTTGCCTCTGCCATCACGGCGTAGAAGCGGGCCGTGTCCAGTCCCTGCGCGATGGTGTGATCGTGGCCGCCATTCGCCTGCGACTTTTCGAAATCGCTCGCCGCCTCGGCGAAATTCGACTGCTTCATCCGCACGAAGCCCATGCCGGCCAGTGCGCGGAAATTATTCGGCTCCTTCGCGAGTATCGCCTCGAACCGCTGCTCAGCTTCCGATGTCTTGTTTGCGGCGAGCGATGCGTAGGCCGCGCGTTCCTCCGCGGTGCGGGCCAGGTCGTTCGTCACCCGTGCCTGCTTCATCTCGGTTTCCTTCAGGCGCGCTTCGAGGTCTGCATCCGGATGGCTCTTCAGGTAGGCGCGAATCGCCGGCGCGGTGCCCGGGTTCGCCGCGTCCCAGGTCAGCGCCTGGCGCAGCGCTTCCGAGGCGGTGGGATCATTCGGGTGCTGCTCGAGGATCTTCACGCCTTCGGGGCGGGTCTTCGGGTTGTACGTCAGGATGCGGCCCAGCGCGACTTCATACCGCGGATCATTCGGATACTTGCGGGCCATGTCGCGCAGCCCCGCAATCGCGGCAGGCCGGCCATCTTCCGTCGCGGCTTCCGTTTCGTAATAGCCCAGCGCAATATCGCCGGCAGGAGGATTGTTGCCGAATTCCTGGCGGTAAATGGCCATGGCTTGCGCGTACTGCCCGCTCTCGGCAAGCTTGCCGGCCTGGGTCAGCTTCGGCGACGCGGCCTGCGTCCGGTTCATGCTCTCGATGCGAGCAATTTGCGGGTCATCGGGATTGATGGCGCGGAGCCGCTCCAGGTACGAGTGGGCCTCGGTGTTATTGCCGGTGGCCACGTCCGCGCGCGCCGCTCCGGCAAGCGCTTCAGCGTTATTCGGCTCGACGAGCAGAACTTGTTTCCATGTATCCAGGGCAAGGTCCTGGCGCCCGCGCGCCTCCTGCGAACGCGCCTTGGCGAGCAGGGCCTTTTCACCTTCCGATTGCACTTGCGCGTGCAAGGCAACCGGACCCAGAAGGCAAAGGATTACCGGCCACGTGTACAGCCACCGACTTGTACGCATGATCACCGTTTCCATCTCACTTTTAGTCTGCCGTCTGCATCGAAGCTGTAACGCTGCTCGCTCCAGCCCAGCGCGAACAGCGCAAGGTTCTGGTCGTAGTAGCGTGGGTCCTTTTCATACAGACCCAGTACTTCGTCCAGATGGGCATCCAGCCGCGCGCGCTGCAACGTGGCGGAAGCCTTGCGGCCGGTCTTGCTCAGGTACGGAATCAGCGCCGCCGAGAACCCCACGCCCCCGTCGGGACGCACGGCAACTCCGTTGGCATCCACCACTTCGGGTGGTTCCATATGCTGATCCATATATTGAGCCATGCCAATAATGCTCCCCAGCATAACCGCAAAGTTCGGCGTTTCAGCCTGTGATAAACCGGTCCATAAATACACGCGAACCGCGTCATAACTGCCGTGCGGCGGGGCGCCAGGTTGTTCCCAGGGGGCGGGAGACGGCTGAAAGCCGCCCGCTTGAGTATACGCGACCCAGTCCATGGCGAAGCCGTGCGGCGAAGCTTGTTTTAGTAACAGCGGCAGTCCGTCTTCAATCGCCCCCCATGGGCCATGCGGCTGCATGCGGGCCGCTCCGCGCAGCACTGGCGGCGGTAGATAGCTGGGGTTCACGATCCAGACATCCGGAGACGAATGAAAACCGATTCGACCCGGCATCAGCATCGGCCCGAACCCGGGAAGTTCCATCACTTCTTCCGTCGCGATGCGTTGCAGCACCGCTTCTCCCGCCGCCAGGTAAGCGCGATCGTCCCACAATCGCCCGGCTTCGAGCAGCGAGTACGCCATCCACAGGTCCGCGTCGGAGGCGGTATTGGCGTCCAGCGTATGCCAGCTGCCATCCTTGTCCTTGCCCCAGTTCCAGGCCGGAAGATGCCCGGCCATGTCGCCCTTGCAGAGGTTGTTCTCTGTCCAGGTCCGCAATCGCTCAAATGCCGGCCGGT
Source organism: uncultured Acidobacteriaceae bacterium (assembly GCA_963848685.1). Classification (GTDB taxonomy): domain Bacteria; phylum Acidobacteriota; class Terriglobia; order Terriglobales; family Acidobacteriaceae; genus CAWKED01. The sequence continues at coordinate 828,404 of CAWKED010000002.1, forward strand.
CATTCGCCACCAGGGCGAAGAACATGGCGTAGGCCTGCGCTTCCGACGTCGACCGGTCCATCGTCTGGCGGTCTACGACACGGCCCTGGTCGTCAATGAAATGCGCCGAGTATTGCTGCCAGAGACTCCACGCGGGCGGGCCTTCGCAGAACGCCTGGGACGCGAAGGCCAGCGCGAGGAGCATAAGCCAGAACCGCCGCGGATGGAAGAACGGGGCCCGCAAGGCGCCTGCTACACCAGTTCGGTGGCCTGCAGGCGCTCACGGGCGCGACGGCGGAGATACAGCCGCGTCCACGAAGCCAGCAGGAAGGTGATGACGAGAATCAGGATGACGATCAACCACGGGTACTGCGTGAACCAGAGCCGTAGTTGCGTGTACCAGGGGATGTTGCCGACGTGGTAGCTGCCGCTGCCGAGTTGGTAGCTTTCAAACTGAGCGCCGTGCAGCACCGAAACACGGCCCGTAATTTCAGAACTTTGCGAGTTCTTGAGGAACGCGGACGAAAACTGGTCGGCCGTGCTGTTGTCCTTGAGCGCAACCACAACCACGCTCGAACCCGGAGACCATGGGCTCTCAATGCCTTCAATGACCGCGTCCGGGGTTCCGCCGATGGTCGTCAGGTTGCCGTCGGCCTCTTTGTCGCTGGCCATCTTCCACCAGCCGTGCATCGGGGCAAAGATGCCGTCCGTCTGCTTGACCTTGACGCCATTGGCGTCAAACGTGACCGGAAGCTTGTCCGCAAGTTTGCCGAAGGCGGGCTGGTCTTCGACAGTACCGACGACAAGGTAATCGGCGGCGTCATGCTTCATGTCGTCAGGGCCGCCCACAGTGACGCGGAGGACCGGATAGCCGGTCTGCGCACCGAAATGGCCCATCAGGTTCAGGTAAACAGCCATCTCTTCCGGCGAGGCCTGTGCCGGCAGAATGACATGCGTGTCCGCCAGGTCAGCTTTCCGGGTGAACGGGAAGCCTGCATTCGCGAACAGCTCCAGGTTCGGCAGCTTGGCCCAGTGCTTGATTCCCTGAATGTCAAGATACGAATCGCGCAGGATGGCGCCAAAAAGATTTGTTGGAGCGCTGTCCTTGCAGTCTCCCTGCTTGTGGATCTGGAAGAAGTAGTTGAACAGGAAAGTATTCGAGAACGGCCGCATGTTGACGACCGGAATGGCGATGCGGCGTTCTTCCGTCTTCTTTGGAATATCGCCCGGCGACAGCGGCAGCACGGCCAGGTTGGTCCCGTTGGCGTTGACCGTCAGCGCGGACTGGTTCGCCAGCGGGATGGAGTTGTAGACATACCGCACCTGCATCGGAATGTCGGTCGTTTCGTCGAGATAAAGGTCAGGCGGAACACGCGTGTATACGGCCAGCGGTACGGAACCATCGCCCTGCAGCTGCTCCTGCGTCGTGTAGTCCCAGAACGGCGCGCGAGAGTCCGTGCTGAGCCAGCGCGGAGCATCGTCAGGCAGTCGCGGGCTCGGCAGCCTGAAGTCGGAGATATGCGCGGAATTGCCCGCCAGCGAACCGTTCTGCGTGGCGAGGGCCTGCGCCGCTTTCACCACATCGTCCGGCGTGTCGCCGGAGATGATCAGCAGCTTGCCGTACGGATCGCCGGGATTGGTGCGCATCGAGATGCTCGGCCCGCTGACGCCGGCGACATCCATCGAAGCCGGAAGCTGCGAACCGTTCTCCGCAATCACCACCGCATCGCCCGAAGGAACTGAGCCGACCGATACAGGAAACTTGATGGGCCGCGAGTTGGCCGAAATGCCGAACCAGGAGGCGACGATGCCGGCCGCTTCCAGGGCCTTCGGGCTTGGCTGCGACAGGAAGACGAACGGAATGTTCGGCTGCGACTGCAGCATGCCGTCGTAGAAAGGCAGCGGCAGCAGGTTCAGGTCGTTCTGCAGCGGCAGCAGATTTCCTTCCAGGCTCAGCGTGGAGTTGGCGTCCACGCGCATCCACAGCGTGGTGTTCGCCGGGTCTTCGCAGGCGGTTGTGTAATGGCCGATAAATTCGAAGGTGAGCTGGTTGTTTCGCACCAGCAGGTCGGCGGGAATCGAAATGGTCTGCGAGCCAACCGCCGGCTGTACCGGGATCGTCGCCACCAGCGAGCCGTTGACCATCACCTTCAGGTGACTGATCGAAGCCAGCAGCGACGGCGAAAACGCGTAGTTGAGTTGCAGGTTTGCCGTGCGGACAATCTCGGTCTGCGGCAGGGCGAAATAAATCGAGTGGTAGGAATCGATACCGCGCAGCTCAATCGATTGCGGCAGCCCTATATCGGACAGCCGGAATTTCGATTGGAACGTGCCTGCGCCGCCCATGGGCGCTGCGGCCTCTGCTGTTCCGCCCGTGCTCTTGGCGGCTGCCAGCTTCGGATTGCCCGGTGGGTGAGAAACCCCGGCCATCGCCTGCGCCTTGGCCGTGTGCCCCGCGCCGAACAACAGGGCGAAAAGCAGTGCGGTAGCGGTGATCCTGCCGGCCGCCGGGCTGTCTTCGCGGTAGCGGTTTCTGCCGAACACTCCCTTCCCTGTCTCGGACAGGCCATGCATGGAGATGCGGAAGATACGCCACAGACTGCGGAGAGGTTCGTCAGCTTCGCGGGCTTCGCCCCAGCCGAGCCAGGAATCAGCGCGGGAATAAAGGACCATCGTCAGCATCTCCTGCTCTGAAATCGTCAGCGGGTCATACTGCAACCGGATCACGCGGCCGTCGAGCCCGGCCACTGTTGTCGGCAACTCCGCGTCGCCCGTGCGCAGGGGGAACATCAGCTTCACCCCTTCGCCGCGCACCACGGAAACGGAGTCTGCCAGCCGCACCGCGGCGCCGCCGGCGGAAATGTCCACCGATTCGCCGGGAATTTCGGTCCCGTCCGACAGCCGGACTATGGCGGGAACGGTCGTTGCGACGCGGACGGTGGCGCGACGCTGCCTGGCTTCAAACGCAACCGCGGTCGCGACCCCCAGGATGACGACGTTGAAGAAAATCCAGAACAGGTTCATCGCTATGGTGCCGGGGTGGCCGCTGTCATTGGCCCACTCCAGACCGGGAATATGGAAGAAGCGCGGGATCGCGGCCAGCGCTCCGACTGCGTTCAACACCAGCAGCACGACGAACGGCCGCGCGATGCGTGAGTCGAAGTAGCTGTTGTCAACGATGCCGCCCTTGTCCGTCACGTTGAACTTGCCAAGCTTCGGATTAATAAGAGCCAGCATGGTCGGAAGCATGATGTAAGGCGCAAGAACGGTCTCGTAGATTTCGTTCCAGAATGAATGCCGGTGCTGTCCTTGAATACGCGAGTTCGTGATGTTCGACAGAACAAGGTGAGGCAGCGCATACACCAGAATCGCAATCCAGTAGCCGGGGATATTGGTGTGGTCGAGCAGCATGTAGATGAGCGGCGCAGTAAGGAAGATCAGGCGCGGCACTCCGTAAAGGAAGTGCATCATCGCGTTGAAGTAGCAGAGGCGCTGCGGAGTCGAAAGTCCCGGCGCCAGCAGCGGGTTGTCCACGCGAAGGACCTGGATCATGCCGCGCGCCCAGCGGATGCGCTGTTTGACGTGGCCCGACAGGCGTTCCGTAGCCAGGCCCGCGGCCTGCGGAATGTTGATGTAAGCCGTGTTCCAGCCGCGCATCTGCATGCGCAGGGAGGTGTGCGCGTCTTCCGTGACGGTATCGGTCGCGATGCCGCCAATTTCATCCAGTGTCGAGCGCCGAAGCACCGCGCAGGAGCCGCAGAAGAACGTCGCGTTCCAGAAGTCGTTGCCGTCCTGGACGATGCCGTAGAAAAGCTCGCCTTCGTTCGGGATGGAGCGGAACTGGTCCAGGTTGCGTTCAAACGGGTCCGGCGAATAGAAGTGGTGCGGCGTCTGCAGCATGCCGAGATTGGCATCACGCAGGAACCAGCCCATCGTCACCTGGAGAAAACTGCGCGTCGGCACGTGGTCGCAGTCAAAGATCGCGACAAACGGCGAAACCAGGTTGCGCAGCGCGGAGTTGATGTTGCCCGCCTTCGCACCCTTATTGTCGGTGCGCGTCATGTAGCCGAGCCCGGCCTCCATGGCGAACTGGCGGAAGTCCTCGCGGCGGCCGTCGTCCAAAATGTAGACGTGCAGCTTCTCCGGCGGATAGTCGATGGAGGCCGCGGCCAGCGCGGTGTAGCGGACGACGCTCAGCGGCTCGTTATAGGTCGGGATGACCAGGTCAACGTCCGGCCAGTCCATCGGATCATCCGGCAGTGACACGGGCGCGCGGCGCAGCGGCCACATGGTCTGCAGGTAGCCGAGAAACAGAATGATGAACGCATACGTTTCCGCGGCCAGCAGGATCAGCATGAAGAAGGCGTCCAGCCAGCCCCACTTGATCCCCGGGTCGGTAAAGAAGTCGTACACCATGTGATAGCGCCACCAGCCGTAGCGGGCGGTTGCGACCATGGACATGAACATCAGCGTCAGCGTGACCAGGTAGCTGTTCGAGCTGCGGTCCAGCCAGATGGCGATGAGCACCATAAGGACGCCGAGCACGAGCTGGTTCGGCCAGCTCAGGTCGAGCGTGACGAACTGGATAAGCAGGAAGATGCCGGTTAGGAAAATGACCCAGCGAAGAATGCGGAACAGCGTGCTCTCGCCGCTCTCCAGGTTGCTCCACAAGGCGGTCAACAGGGTCATCGTTCACTCCACCGCGCGCCGCGATAAGCAGCCACTCCAGAGGCGGGCGCAGAAACAGTTCGCAGCCAGGCCGCGACGTTAAGAAAATCTTCCGCCACCGGCGTTCCCGGGGCGTAATCCACTACCGTCATGCCTTCCGCCAGCGCTTCGCTGACCGCCGGGCTGCGATGCACAACAATCGGCAGCAGCCGGTCGCCCAGCTGCTGGCGCAGAACTTCCCGCACGTCCAGGTGCAGCGGCAAGGAAGGATCGAACTGATTGAGCAGATAGTGCGCCTGCAGCGGCCGCCCGTCCGAGCCAACGAATTGCCGGAGGTAGTTGTCCACCGCGGTGAGGGAGACCACCGAATTCAGGTCGGGCACGACAGGAACCAGGACGACGCTCGCCATGTTCAGCGCCTGCCTCGCCAACGGGCTTGAAGTGTTGGACACATCCAGGAGGATGCGCTGCATGCCATAGCCGGAGCGTCCCAGCTCTTCCTGCAGCCAGTCGCCGGCCCCTTCGCGGCTATAGTTCTCGCCGTCATACGTAACCAGGTTGATGGCGGCGTCTGTGGTTCCGTTGGGCGGCGAAAACGTGCGCACGGAGCCGGGGCGCCATTCCCGCGAGCCGAAGTAGAACGGCAGCAATCCGTACGACGAGGTATCTACCAGCAGGTCGCGTTCGCCAAAAGACGAAAGCGCGCGACCGAGCGTCGCAACCAGGCTTGTTTTGCCGACACCGCCGGCGAGCGAGAAAACAGCCACGACAGGCGCGCGGCCTTCACGGCGCGGGGCGGCGGGCTGTTCGATGTCCTGCTGGTGCTGTTCGAAAACACCTTTCAGCGCGAACCAGCGCGAGCCGGCGACGCGCTCGCGTTGGTGCTGCAGGGTGTCCTGCATCACCGTCGGCGAAGGTTGAGGTGGTTGTGGGGCCGCCTCCTGGTAAAGCCATGAAGGCCGCTGCGGCGGCGGCGCGGAGGGTTGCGCCTGCGCGGGGGCGGCCATGTGTCCCGGCGCCGGCATCTGGGACTCGATAGCGCGGGAATATTGGCCCTCGTCCGAGGGATTGTCCTGCGGCAAGACCGGCACAGTGGACGGCGCGCCGGGCGACATGTATTCCCGGACGTAGGTGACTCCGCCCGGTTCGTTTCTGTAGGACTTCGGATGCGCCAATGGCTCAGGCGGCTCGATGTCGGGCTGCGTTCGCGCATTGCGTTCGCGCGCAGACTCGGCCTCCGCCCGCATCGCGTTCCTTACCTGAATGCGGTGTTCCCGACGCGATGCCGAAAAGTCCCGATACTTGGCGCCGTGCAGGTTCGCCCACGAGTAGAGCGTGGTTATATCGTCCGGAGTCTCCGCCATTAGCTGTTCCCGAAGCTCGTTCGGATCCTGGTCCATATCTCCCTCATGCTTGCAGGTTGGCCAAACCCGCAGGCGCCGCACAGACACTACCGCAAGAGCACCAGATTTGGTGCAGTTTTGCGCAGCCTACGGCTACATCCTCGCCAAGTCAATGACCTGGTCGGTGTTTCCACAACTTTTGCGTACGGGGGTATACGCGGGAGCAACGCTGTTCTTGCAACACTTTGCAACGTTCACCGACTGCCTGGAACCACAGCGTTGCGCTCGCAGTTCCAGCTCTTCGCCAGTATGTGGTGACTGGCCTGTGGAATGCCATAACACTTTCGGGCAGACCTAAGTCAAGCAAAGTAATGGTGAGAGCGCTGGGGCTCGAACCCAGGACCAGCGCCTTAAAAGGGCGATGCTCTACCAACTGAGCTACGCTCTCATCCCACAGGCCGCGGCTGAAATTCAGCGACCGTGGCCCACACTCAAGGTAGCACGCCCGCGGCTCAGGCCGTAGGCCGCGGGGGCGGCGGCAGCGTGGCCTGAAAGTCATGCGCGAAGCGTTCCGCGTAGCCTTCCAGCAGTTCGCGCACGCGTTCCGGGTCGCTCGACTTCACGATCAGCCCGGCGTGGCTCTTCTTCTTCATGCGATAACAGATTTCCGTGTCGGTGTAGGCGGACGTGTCCGGATGCTCCTGCCGCGCCAGCGACAAAACGCTGCCGGCGTAGTCTCTCTGGACCGGGGGCAGGACGTAACGCTCGCCGCGCATGTCCGCGACCTCGATGCGCGCCCACTGCTCCCAGGGATTGAGCCCCGCAGAACACTCGACCACTTCTGCGATAAACGCGCCGCCGACACGCGCGGCAATCTCCAGAAAGTAGTACCGGCCGTCCTCGTGCGCGCGAATGAACTCCGCATGCGTGACGCCGCGGACCATGCCCAGGGCGGGCGCCAGCTGCGCGTGCAGACGAAGCAGCATCTGCGATTCTTCCCCGGCGCGGTCCAGCGACCGCGTGGAGAAAACCCCTCCGCCCTGCATCAGGGCCATGGGAGACCTGCCGTACTTATGCGCCTGCGCGAAGACAACTTCGCGTTCCGAGACAATGCCATCGACGTGATAGATGTCGCCCGGCACGAAGCGTTCCAGAAGATGCCAGTGCGCGCGGTCGCCAAGCGCTTCCAGCAGCGCCCACACCTCTTCCGCGCTGTGGACCTTGCGAATGCCAATCGCCGACGCATCCTGCCGCGGCTTCAGGACCCACGGCGGGGGGACTTCGAGCATGAAGGCCGCAAGCTGCGGGTGATTGATGACGGAAGTGAATTCCGGTACATACAGGCCCGGAATCTGGAAGCGCGACGCTTTTGACCGCATCGCCAGCTTGTCGCGGAAATAGCGTGTCGTCGTCAGCCCCATGCCGGGAATCCGCATGTGCTCCCGGAGCCCGGCAGCCATTTCCATGTCGAACTCATCCAGCGCAACAATGCGGCCAATGTTCCGCGTGCGCGCCAGATAACAGACCGTGTTCGTTATCTGCTCCTGCGACATCTCCTCCGGCATGGTGTGGAACTCAGCCAGTACGTCCCACGGCCAGTCCGCGTGGCGCAGCTTATCTACCGTGAGAAGGATGACAGGCACACCAAGCCGCGCGACCTCGCGCAGGAAGGCCTGGCCCTTCTCGTAGGTCGAGATGGCCAGCAAGACCTGCGGCTTTCCGGCTTCCCACGGCGCCATAGATAGAGGTTGTAACACGGCAAGCGACCATTTACTGCCGTCATTCCGAGGAGCGCAGCGGCGGATGAATTGGCGGGCGCCCCATCCCGCGGACCGCAGCTGTCCCTGGGATGGGATGGAGGCCGGCGTCTAGGCGAAAGTCTCCCGCACCGCCGGACCGAGCGCCGTGAACTCCTCGCGCCACCCCAGCTCGCGGAGAGTGGCGACATCGGCCTCCGTGAAGTGCTGGTAGCGGTTCTCAAGGTCCGCCGGGAACGGGATGAACTCGATCTTTCCCGCACCATGGACTTCGAACAGCGCTTCGGCAACCTGCCTGAAGGTGTGCGCGCGGCCAGTGCCCGCGTTGACGATTCCCTTCCACAGGCGCTGCGACTTGCGAGTGCGCTCGGTCAGGTGGTCTTCGAGATACTCCGCCTGCGCCGCCCCCGGCAGCAGTCCGGCAAAAAACATGTTCATCCGGCAGAGATCGCGTACATAGACGAAGTCCCGGCGCTGCTCGCCGTCTCCATAGCCACCGGACCCGGAGAACATCCTGATCGTCCCTGTGTCTTTCAGCTGCTTCGTAAAGTGGTGAATCACGGAAGCCATGCGGCCCTTGTGCTGCTCGCGCGGGCCAAAGACATTAAAGTAGCGCAGCCCGACGACAGTGGACTTGATCTCCGGCAGCAGCCGGCGCACGTAGTTGTCGAACACGAGCTTTGAAAAGCCGTAGACGTTCAGCGGATGCTCGTTCTCTGGCACCGGCGCGAAGCCCTTGCTCAGTCCATACACGGCGGCGGTGCTGGCGTAGACAAACGGAATGCCACGACTGAGGGCGAAGTGCAGCAGCTCTTTCGAGTATGTGAAGTTGTTGTCCATCATGTACTCGCCGTCGTCTTCAAGCGTGTTTGAACACGCGCCCTGGTGCAGGATGGCGTCAATCTGCTCGCTGGCAAATTGCCCGTCTGCAATGGCCGCGCGGAATTCGCGCTTGTCCATGTAGTCGGAGAAAAGCGCACCGTCGAGGTTCAGGAATTTCTTGTGTTCGGTTGTGTTGCCCGTCGCGAGATTGTCCACGACAAGAATGTCGGAGCGGCCGGCACGGTTCAGCTCATGCACAAGGTTCGAGCCGATGAATCCCGCGCCTCCAGTGACGATGATCATGGAGTTAGTTTAGTCAGTCGCGAAGCCAATTCATCAACAACACTGTCATTCCGACCCGAGCAGCATCGCGAAGCGTCCTGCGGAGTGGAGGAACCCGCATTTGCTTTTACCCGAGAGCCTGAACCATCCCCGCGCCCAGCAACTGCTCCGCACGCTCGATGAAAACCCGGTCCGCGGCAATGCCCAAACCTTCGGGTTCCAGCACCACGGTATAGCCGCCGTCGAGTTCCAGATCAATCATCACTTTTCCCGGACCCGGCGCAGCAGCCATCATCGAGTGCAGCTCGCTGAGAACTAAATCTGAAGCAGCCGCCGCGGAAACCTTCACCCGAATCGCTTCCGGCAGTCGCACCTTCACATCTTCAAGAGCGGTGATGGTGGACAACGCGAGTTTGTTCGCGCCGCCTTCCTCGCCACGCAGCGCCCCGCGCACCAGCACCGGCACCTCGATCTTCAGCGCGTCCGCCAGCTTCTTGTACGCCTCCGGAAACGCGATTAGGTCAATCTTGCCGGACATGTCTTCCAGGCACGCCGCGGCATAGAGATCGCCCTTGCGGGATTTCTGCACCCGCAGTTGCGTAATCACCCCGGCGGCGGAAAACTCCTGCTGCTGCTCGCCCCATCGCGCCGCCGGCGGAGGCTTCATCTCGCACAGCGTCGCCGTGTCGTGCGTGTTCAGATTCTTCAGCTTGTCGGAATATTTCTCGAGCGGATGTCCGCTGACAAAGAAGCCGAGCACTTCCTTCTCATTTTGTAACCGCAGATGTTCATCCCAGTCCGGAATATTCGGCAGCACATCATTCGTGTGGTGCTGCACGGGCCCGTCATCGAACACGCCGAACAGTCCATGCTGTCCTGCGATAGTGTCGCGCTGCATCTTCTGCGCCTGGTCCATCGCCTTGTCGAGCGCCTGCATCAGCTGCGCGCGGCGTCCGAAACAATCCATCGCGCCGGCCTTGATGAGTGATTCCAGCACGCGCCGGTTCATCATGCGCAAGTCCACGCGTTCGCAAAAGTCGAAGAACGACGCAAACGGCTTCTCTTTGCGGGCGAGCAGGACTGTGTCCACTGCATTGCGGCCGACGTTCTTGATTGCCGCCAGCCCAAAACGGATCGTGTCGCCTGCCGGCGTAAAGTCTGCATCGGAAGACTGCACGTCCGGCGGCGCGACGGGAATGCCCATCTCGCGGCACTCCTTGATGTACTTGACGACGTTTTCCGGCTTCGACGTTTCGCTCGTCAGCAGCGCGGCCATAAACTCTACCGGATAGTGCGTCTTTAAATACGCCGTGTGGTAGGCGAGCAGCGCGTACGCCGCGGAGTGCGACTTGTTGAAGCCGTAGCCCGCGAAGAACTCCATCTTGTCGAAGATTTCCTCGGCCTTTTTCGCGGGAATCTTTTTCTCCGCGGCGCCCGCCTTGAAGCGATCTCGCTGCTTGGCCATCTCCTTGGGATCTTTCTTGCCCATCGCGCGGCGCAGCAAATCGGCTTCGCCCAGGGAGTATCCGGCCAGCGCATTGGCAATCTGCATGACCTGTTCCTGGTAGACGATGACGCCGAGCGTCTCCTTCAAAATCGTCTCAAGCTCGGGAAGGTCATACGTCACTTGCTGCCGTCCCCACTTGCGATTGATGAAGTCGTCCACCATCCCGCCGCCAATCGGGCCGGGCCGGTAGAGCGCATTCAGCGCCGTCAGGTCTTCCACCACGGTCGGCTTGTAGCGGCGCAGGACATCACGCATCCCGCCGGATTCAAACTGGAACACGCCCGACGTGAACGCGCGATGGAAGACACGCTCATACGTCTGCTCGTCGTCGAGCGGAAGCGTCGCCATGTCAATCTCCGCGCCGCGGTTCTGGCGGATCAACTTGAGCGCGTCATCAATTACGGTCAGGGTTGTCAGGCCGAGAAAGTCCATCTTGAGCAGGCCCATCTTCTCGACGGCCTTCATGTCATACGCGGTTACAATTTCGCCGGACTTGGCGCGTGTGACCGGTACCAGCTCGATCAGCGGCTGCGGCGCAATCACCACGCCCGCCGCGTGGACGCCCGCGCCCCGCGCCAGCCCTTCCAGCTTTCTTGCCGTGTCGAGCAGTTCCTTGACCTTCGGATCACTGTCGTAGAGCTTCTGCAGGGCGTCCGTTTCGGCGATTGCCTTGTCCAGCGTGATGCCGATGGTCGCGGGAATCAGCTTGGCGATGCGGTCCACTTCGCCATAAGGAATCTGCAGCACGCGGCCAACGTCCTTTACCGCGGCCTTGGCGGCCATGGTGTTGAACGTGATGATCTGCGCGACCTGGTCGCGGCCATACTTCTGCGTGACGTAATCAATCACCTCGCCGCGGCGGTTCATGCAGAAATCGATGTCGATGTCCGGCATGGAAACACGCTCGGGATTGAGGAAGCGCTCAAACAGCAGTTCATTCTGCAACGGATCAATGTCCGTGATTTCCATCACGTACCCGACCAGTGAGCCTGCCGCCGAACCACGCCCCGGCCCGACCGGAATTCCCTGCTCGCGCGCATAGCGGATGAAATCCCAGACGATCAGAAAGTAGCCGGGAAAGCGCATCTGCTTGATGCAGTCAATCTCGCGCTGCAGCCGTGCTTCGTACTCGTGGATCGGGCGGCGAAGCTTTCCGGTCTCCTCGAGATGACGGACGGAAGACTCGCGGCGCTTCTTCCAGCCCTCACGGCAAATGCGCTCGAAGTAGCTGTCCACTGTTTCACCCGGCGGAACAGCGAACGCCGGAAAGGGATCCTTTACTTTCGTCAGCGTCAGGTTGCAGCGTTCGGCAATCTGCATCGTGCGCTGCACAATGTCTTCGCGTCCGCGGAAGAGCTGCTCCATCTGCTCCGCCGTCTTGACAAAGAACTGGTCGGAATCAAACTTGAACCGCTTCGGATCATTCAGGTCTGTCGCGGTCTGCACGCAAAGCAGCACATCGTGCGGCTTGGCGTCGTCGTCGCAAAGATAGTGACTGTCGTTGGTCGCAACCAGCGGAATGCCTAGCTCTTTTTCCAGCTTGTACAGGTCAGGATGGATGCGCTTCTCGTCATCCAGCCCCTGGTCCTGGATCTCGAGAAAGAAATTGCCCTTGCCGAAGATGTCCTGGTATTGCGCCGCGGCTGCCCGGCCCCGCTCATAGCGGCCCGCCATCAGCGCTTCGCAAAGCTCGCCGCTCAGGCAGCCGGAAAAGCCGATCAGTCCCGCGGAATGTTCTGCCAGAAACTTCTTGCTGACGCGCGGCTTGCGGTAGAAGCCGTGCAGGGCGCCTTCACTGGTCAGCTTGACCAGGTTGCGGTATCCCTCCTCGTTCTCGGCGAGGACCAGCAGGTGGTTGTACGTGTCGCCATTCGGCTCGGCGCGGTGGTCTTCGTTCTTGCAGATGTAGAGTTCGCAGCCGAGGATTGGCTTGATTCCCTTGTCGTGGGCCGCGTTGAAAAACGAGACCGCGCCGTAGATGTTGCCGTGGTCCGTCATCGCGACGGACGTCTGGCCAATGGCCGCAACGCGGTCCACCAGCTTGTCGACATCGCACGCGCCATCGAGCAGCGAGTAGTCCGTATGCAGGTGGAGGTGAGTGAATTCCGCGGCCATGATGAGGGTTCTGTTCCCAGTCTATCGCCGCGTTGCCATAGGAAATTCGGTCACCAACCGCGGTCAACCGAACAAGCCTGGTTGCTGCTTGCCGCCAGCTTTCTTCAGCTTTGCAGAGGGTTGCATCGGCTCGCCAGGCGCAGGCTCCATCAGCTCCGGGCAATCGTTCTTCACGTTGCCGACTTCCCTGCCAACCGGCCACGCGGTCATCTTTTCTGCCGGAAACGGCCGCAGCAAATCCACCGGCGGACGGGCATCCTTATCGCTGACATCCAGCCAGCGGTCATAGTCCTTCGGCTCGAGAATCACCGGCATCCGGTCGTGCAACGGCGCGACCAGTTCGTTTGCGTCCGTTGTAATAACGGTGAATGTCTCGAGCGGCTGGCCGTCCTCTGCCTTCCACCGGTCCCACAGGCCCGCGAAGCCGTACGGCTCGCCCGACTTCAGCGCAATGGCGAACGGCTGCTTGTGCTTCGCGTCCAGCTTCTGCCACTCGTAGAAAGCGTCGGCGGGAACGATGCACCGGCGGCGCTTCAGCGCTTCTCGAAACGCCGCGGCAGTCGCGATGGTTTCCGCCTTGGCGTTGATGGTGGAATAGCCGACCTTCTGGTCTTTCGCCCAGAAAGGCACCAGTCCCCATCGCATCAGCACGATTTCCCGCGCGCCGTTCTCACGGCTGTTGCGGACGACGGGCTGAAAGCTCTGCGGCGCAACATTGAAGCTGAACGGAAACTCGGGGACGTGACCGGCAGCCACGTGAAACGCGTCCGCAATCCGCTGCTTGTCGCTCTTTCGCGCGTACCGCCCGCACATGCTTTCAGGATACCTGCGCTCGACAGCGACGCGGCTTCGCGCTACCGTTGTGAGCGGCTATTCATTCGCGCATTGCGCGCGCACCAGGAGAACCCAGACCTTGCGATTGAAACTCGCGTCCCTCGCCTTCGCTCTCGCCTTAATTGCTTTTCCGGCCTCTGCAGCCCACGCTCAGAGTTCCTGCTCGCTCATTGTGCATGTGGACGGATTCCGCAACGACAAGGGCGATGCCGGCGCGACGCTCTTCAAGGATTCCAACGGCTGGCCGGAAGACAATGACAAGTCTTACAAGCATGGTCCGTTCCCGATCGTCGGAAAGAAGGCGACGGTCAAGTTTGATGACATGGCCCCGGGCATCTACGCGTTCGCCGTGATCCATGACGAAAATTCAAACCACAAGATGGACAAGAACATGCTCGGCATTCCGAAGGAAGGCTTCGGTTTCGCCAACAATCCGCATGTCACGTTCATAACGCCGAGCTTTAACGCCGCGTCGATCCACGTCACCTGCCCGGTGACAGAGATTTCCGTCCACATGCAGTACAAGTAACTGACGAACTAGCGGCCGCGGCGCGCGCCCTGCGGGGTGCGCGTTGTCTGCGGCGGCCGAACCGGGACGATGGCTCCGGACTGCGGCGGCTGCATGTTCTGCATGCGGCTCAGCATTTCGGTCCGGACATACGTGACGAAGTCATGCATCTGGCGGTTCATGCTCTCCATGCGCTCGCGCATCTGCAGAATGATCGCGATGCCGGCGATGTTGACGCCGAGATCCCGCGCCAGGTTCAGGATGAACTCCAGCCGCTCCAGGTCTTCGTCCGTGTAGAGACGCGTGTTGCCGTCAGACCGCGATGGCTTCAGAAGCCCTTCGCGCTCATACATGCGAAGCGTCTGCGGATGGATCTCGTACATCTCGGCAACCGCCGAAATCATGTACGCGCCCTTGGATTTGCGTTTTGTCGGCATGGTTAACTTTCACTGTCGCGCGAAGACCTAGGCCTCGGCAAACAATTTCTCCCGGACGTCTTCCGGATTCAACTGCGCCAGTTCGCGCAGAATCTCCTTCGATCGCTCGTCCTGCACCCTGGGCACCGCAACCTGCACGGTCACGATTTCGTCGCCGCGCACGCCTTCCTTGGCGGCGCTCTTGACGCCTTTTTCCCGCATTCGCAGCCTCTGCCCGCTTTGGGTCCCGGGCGGAATCTTGAGCTGCGCGCGTCCGTCAATCGTGGGCACGTCAATGCGTGAACCCAGCGCCGCTTCGCTGACTGTAACCGGCACTGTTACGTAAATGTCGTCCCCGGTCCTGGCAAACACAGGATGCGTGCCGACCTTCAGGACGAGAAACAAGTCGCCGGCCGGGCCGCCGTTCTGCCCGGCATTGCCCTTGCCGGCAAGCCGGATTCGCTGGCCGTCCCGCGTGCCAGCCTTGATGCGGAACTCGACCGGCTCCGTGCGCGTCAGCGTTCCGTCGCCGTGGCATGTCGGGCAGGTGTGCTGAATCTTTCCTGTGCCGTGGCAGCGCGGACACTGAATATTGAACTTCGTGTTGCCGACCATCTGCTGCACCTGCCCGGAACCGCTGCACTCCGGACACATCTGCTGGCCGCCCTGCGTGCCCTTGCCTTTGCATGTCGGACACGTTTCGTGGCGCTGCACTTCAATCCGCATCGTGCCGCCGCGAATCGCGGTCCAGAAATCCACCTGCACCTGGTACTCAACGTCGCTGCCGGGTTGCGGACCGCGCTGGCGCTCCTGCCCGCGGGCGCCGCCGGAAAACATGCCGGAAAAAATGTCGCGGAAGCCGCCCGAGCCGCGCGACGAACTGCCGCCCGCGGAGAATTCAGAGAAGTCGAAGCCGTCGAAATCGAACGGCACCTCCTGCTCCGCGCGACCGCCGCCCCCTTGCCGGAAGCCATAGCCGCCGCGCGCCGCCGCTTCCGCCGCCGCGGGGTCGATCTGGTCGGAGTAAAAGCCAAACTGGTCGAAAATCTTGCGCTTCTTGTCGTCCGACAGAACGTCGTTCGCCTCGGAGATCTCCTTGAACTTCTCTTCAGCCTTCTTGTCGCCGGGATTGACGTCCGGGTGATACTTGCGCGCGAGCTTGCGAAACGCCTTGCGAATGTCATCCGGCGTGGCGGTCTTCTTCACGCCGAGCGTGCCGTAATAGTCCTTCTGTGGAGGAGTGGCCATAGTGTGCTGTTCTGCAATTTCAGATGATACCGACACGCTCAAGTTGCGCGGGCGGAATGCGTAAGGTCTTCGTTCACTGGCAGATAGGAAACCCAATCTTCAGGCAGCTTCTACGCCTTCTGGCAGTTGCGGGCACCAGTAAAGAGTTCGTCCTGCCAGCGGCGCACGCGCTATCGCGGCCCCGCAAACCCAGCACGGCTTGCCATGGCGGCGATAGACGTAGTGCGTCTCCTCGCGCAACGCTTTGCCGCTGTTATGCGGGCGGTCCTTCTTGCGTGTGGTCACGATGCGGCGGTCGATCATTCCGTCCGGCATCAGCTTCACGGCGTCGCGCCAGATGGAAGCGACCGTTCTGCGTGGCACTTCCCGGCCAGGCGTAAACGGGGCCTGCTTCGCGCGATACAGCAGCTCTGCGCGGTAGATGTTGCCAATGCCGGCAAACACACTTTGGTCCATCAGCAGCGCGGCGATGGGAGCCTTCGCCTTTGCCATATACGCGAAAGCCGGCGCGGGATCGCTGTCCGCGTTCAGCGGATCCGGTCCAAGCCGTCCAAGCAGCGTCTCCAGTTTTGCCTCGTCGTAGACGGAAATGTCGGTTGCGCCGCGCAGTTCCAGCCAATCCGTTGCCGTCGAGAAGCGCAGCCGCAGCGCGCCTTTCGGTTCAGGAAACGGCATCCGGCCTTCCGTGAAATCGCCGAACCGGCCGAGGTGGACGTGCAGTTTCCGGTCGCGGCCGAAGTCGTACAGCAAGTGCTTCCCGACCGCAGAGACCGACTTCAGCTTGCGGCCGCTCAAAACGGATGCATCCGAAAAACGGCCGTTGGGCGACTCCACGCAGATCGTCCTGCCGGCGAACGTCTTGTGCTGCCGTTCGGCGAAGCGGTGGACTTCATTTCCCTCAGGCATCGTTTCTCTCTTTCCGAGTGCGCCGGAACTTGCGATGATGCACACGCTACCTCAACAACCTGGGAGGACTATGAACCGGCTGACGGCGCTGAGAGTTGTGTTGGGCATTACGGGCGTTTTGTTCCTGCTCGCAAGCTGGCCGATGGTCGCATTTATCCGCCAGGAACCGGCCATCTCCATGATGATGAGCCTGTATGTAACGCTGGGCGTTTTCCTGCTGCTCGCCATCGGCCAGCCGCAACGTCACCGCAGCCTGATCGCGTTCGCGGCGTGGTCCAGCGTCGTTCATGCCTGCTGGATGGCCTTCCAGGCGTATCGCGGAATGGTGGCGAAAACCGAAGCGATCGGCTCCGCTGTATTGATGGTGATCGGCGTGCTGCTGATCGTTCTGGCGCCCAAAAAAACATCCTGAAAAGGGACGAGCGAGGCAGACTTCGCCTCGCTCGCCTAAACGTAACGGAACCGCTGGTCAGTTCCAGATCTCTTTCATCTCGACCGGCGCGATCCGGAACGTGGCTTCCGGCGTAACGCGCGCAAGTTGCTGCGCGAAGCTCTCCGCGTCTTCTCTTGTTTCGAACAGTTTTTTCTCGTACACGTGGCCGCCGAACCATTGTTCGCACTGCCATACCGTGGAATGCATCATCTTTCGCTCGCTCTCCTGCTTGCCGTGCAAGACGCACGGGAGACTTTGACGGCGTCCGGTTAGATGCCGGGCGCCGTCGTTCAATGAACTCGGCGGTTTTACTTCTTGTCGACGTCCACGTACTCGGCGTCGATTACGCCTTCGTCTTTCTTCGGCTCGTCGGCTGTGCCGGCGGAGGCAGTTTCTCCATCCGTCGGCGCGGCCTGCTGCGAGCTGGCCTTGTACATGGCCTCGGCGAGCTTGTGGCTGGCCGTGGTCAGCTTCTCGCGCGCCGCGTTCATGTCAGGAGCGCTTGCGGCCTGGTTGTCCAGCGTGGACTTGGCGTCCGCCAGCGCGCTCTCGACCTCGCCCTTTCCGCCTGCGTCCAGCTTGTCGCCGTTCTCCTTCAGCATCTTCTCGACGCTGTAGACCATGTTGTCGAGACCATTGCGGGCTTCCACTTCATCCCGCTTCGCCTTGTCTTCCGACGAATGCGCTTCCGCTTCCTTGGCCATGCGCTCGACTTCGTCCTTCGACAGGCCGGAAGACGACGTGATCGTAATCTTCTGGTCCTTGCCGGTGGCGTTGTCCTTCGCGGTTACGTTCAGGATGCCGTTGGCGTCGATGTCAAACGTGACTTCGATCTGCGGTGTGCCGCGCGGCGCGGGCAGAATTCCGCCCAGCTTGAATTTGCCGAGCGTGCGGTTCTGCGCGGCCATCGGGCGCTCGCCCTGCAGGACGTGGACTTCGACTTCGGACTGGTTGTCCGCCGCGGTCGAGAACGTCTCCGCCTTGCGGGTCGGGATGGTCGTGTTGCGCTGGATCATCGGCGTCGCGACTCCGCCCAGCGTTTCGATGGACAGGGTCAGCGGCGTGACGTCAAGCAGAAGCAGGTCCTTGACATCGCCGGCCAGAACGCCCGCCTGGACAGCCGCGCCGATGGCGACAACTTCGTCCGGGTTCACGCCCTTGTGCGGCTCCTTGCCGAACAGTTGCTTCACGATTTCCTGGATCTTCGGCATGCGGGTCTGTCCGCCCACGAGCACGACTTCGTCAATCTTGCTGGCGTCAATGCCGGCGTCTTTCATCGCCTGCTTGCAGGGCTCAATGGAACGCTGCAGGATGTCGTCCACAAGCTGCTCCAGTTTGGCGCGGGTCAGCTTTATAACCAGGTGCTTTGGCCCGGAAGCGTCCGCCGTAACGAACGGCAGGTTGATCTCCGTCTCCATGGTTGTGGAGAGTTCGATTTTTGCCTTTTCCGCCGCGTCTTTCAGGCGCTGCAGTGCCATTTCATTGCCCTTGGCTCGCAGGTCAAGGCCTTCGTCCTTCTTGAACTCGTCGATGAGCCAATCCACGATCCGCTGGTCGAGATTGTCGCCGCCGAGATGCGTGTCGCCGTTGGTCGCCTTGACCTCGATGACGCCTTCGCCGACTTCGAGGATCGAAACGTCGAACGTTCCGCCGCCGAAATCGTAGACCGCGATGGTTTCGTCCTTCTTCTTGTCGAGGCCGTAGGCGAGTGCAGCCGCCGTGGGTTCGTTGACGATGCGCTTGACGTCAAGACCGGCAATCTTGCCGGCGTCTTTTGTCGCCTGGCGCTGCGCGTCGTTGAAGTACGCAG
Organism: uncultured Acidobacteriaceae bacterium; assembly: GCA_963848685.1. Classification (GTDB taxonomy): domain Bacteria; phylum Acidobacteriota; class Terriglobia; order Terriglobales; family Acidobacteriaceae; genus CAWKED01. The sequence continues at coordinate 847,032 of CAWKED010000002.1, forward strand.
GAACCGTGATGACCGCTTCCGTGATGGACTGGCCGAGATAGTCTTCCGCCGCTTTCTTGAGCTTCTGCAGGATCATCGCGGAGATCTGCTGCGGGGTGTATTCGTGCCCCTGCGCCAGGACCGCGACATGATCGCCCTGCTGGACGACCTTGTACGGCACCATCTTCATTTCGTCGCTGACTTCGTTGAAGCGGCGGCCCATGAAGCGCTTGATGGAGTAAATCGTGTTCTCAGGATTGGTGATGGCCTGGCGCTTCGCGACCTGGCCGACGAGGCGTTCGCCGCTCTTGGTAAACGCGACGACGGAAGGCGTAGTGCGGCCGCCTTCTTCGTTGGCGATGACCTTGGGTTCGCCGCCTTCCATGACCGCGACCACGGAGTTGGTGGTGCCGAGGTCAATTCCGATAATTTTTGCCATTGTGCCCCTCTGTATAGGTAAGAACCTGTCAGCGTTGGCGGCGTTGCCGCTTTTTCCCATCGTCACATCTGAGTGGGTTGCTGTCAATCTATCTGATGCGTGGAAAGTTAAGACGATGCAGAGGTTTCCCACATTCGGCGGCGTGGGGGTACCCCCCACCCCCCTATTTTCGCTAAGAATCACTTTCTAAAGGGCTTAGAGGATGAAACCCGCCAAGTATTACTTTCTAAAGGAGTTGTGAGCGTTGGGAGAATGTTGGTGCTGTTGCGACATCCGCCTGCGGCGGATGTTTCCAGTTTAGCTGGTTGGCGAAGAATTTAGGACACGCGTAACTAACGGAAACTGAAAGACTTGGCAGTTCGGCCGCTTGACATCCAAGCAGCTTGGCTTGGGCATTGAGAGAAAGCAAAGCAGGTCCCTCCACTTCGCTGCGCTCCGGTCGGGATGACAGTTTTGCTTTGTCGCTGCGCTCCGGTTGGGATGACGGTTTTGCTTTGTCTCTGCGCTCCGGTCGGGATGACAGTTTTCAGGTGAGAGCAAAAGCAGTGTTAAGCCTCGGCGGGCGTTTCGGTCTCGGCGGGTTTGCGCAGGCTGGTTGCTGCTATCAGGACTGACCATCGCGACCGCGATCGCTCCGGATGCCCAGAAGCGGCCTAGCGCCAGTCCGCCCTGGGCGTGGGGCTTGGTCAGGGTGTCTCCGAGGGTTGCGCCAAGCGGGCGGGTCAGCACGTAGGCGCTCCAGAACAGGACGCTGTTCGGAATCTTGGTGGCGAAATGCAGCACGGCGACGATGAGGATCAGCCCGGCGAAGATGAGCGCGCCTTTTTCAAATCCCATGTCGGCGGTGTCCGCGGTGAAGTCTCCGAGCGCCGTGCCGAGGGTGTTCGAGATGAGGATCGTGATCCAGTAGAAGGCCTCGTCGCGACGGTTGAAGACGTGGTCTACCGCGATGTGGCCGCATGTCCATCTCCAGACGACGAGCGAGAGGATGACGAGCGTGAGCAGCAGCGCGACGGCTTTCGGGTAGCCGAGGCCGGCGGTGCGGTCCAGATAGTCCGACGTCGTGGTTCCCACCGTGGTGGTTGCGACGACGACGAGCCAGTACGGCAGCGGATGGTAGCGCCTGGCGATGAGCTGCGCGATCAGCGTGACCACGAAGAAGCCGAGGAAGATGAAGGTGCTGGTGAGGTAGCCGAGGTTGAGCGTCATGCTCATGGCGTCGCCGCCGGTTTCACCCAGCGTCGTGGCGCAGATTTTGACGACCCAGAAGGCGAGCGTTACGGCGGGAACCTTGCTGAGCAGGCTGTCGGAGGGTCGAACTGCAGTCATGCCCATCAGGGTATCGGAATTGATTCGATAAAATGTAGTCGAGCGATGGAGACAAGGCATGTCCGCGAGGCCGGCTTACACTCTGGGCAAATGTGGGGGATGGATTGTCGCAACGACTTGTGACCGGGGTGGCCGGTCTGGATGACGTTCTTGGCGGCGGACTGCCTGCCGGGCAGATGTATCTGCTGGAAGGCGACCCGGGGACGGGCAAGACCACCATCGCGATGCAGTTCATGCTTGCCGGACTGGAACAGGGCGAGCGTTCGCTCTACATTTCTCTTTCCGAGTCGCGCAGTGAGCTGCTGCTGTCGGCCCGTTCGCACGGCATGGCCATGGATAAGGTGCCGATTGTGGAGTTCGTTCCGGACGAAGCGTGTCTTTCGCCGGAGAACCAGTACACCGTTTTCCATCCCAGCGAGGTCGAACTGGCGAGCACCATCCAGCGGCTGATCGAGGAAATCGAGCAGCAGAAGCCGGACCGGCTGGTCATCGATTCGCTGTCGGAGTTGCGGCTGCTGTCTGTGGACCTGATGCGTTACCGGCGCCAGTTGCTGGCGCTGAAGCAGTATCTGTCCGGCCGGAGCACGACGGCGCTGATGCTGGACGACCGGACGACGGACGCCAGCGACCGTCAGCTGCAGAGCATCGCGCACGGGGTGATTCACCTCGAAAAGCTGCAGCGGTCGTTCGGGCTAACGCGGCGGCGCATGGAAGTGATCAAGCTGCGTGGCTCGGCGTATCGCGAGGGCTTCCACGACTACACGATAGAGCGCGGCGGCGTGGTCATTTACCCGCGGCTGGTCGCTTCAGAACATGTCGAGCCGTTCCCGCAGGAGCAGTTGGCAAGCGGCGTCGCGGGACTGGACGAACTGCTTGCCGGCGGGCTCGACCGGGGCTCGAGCGTGTTGATTACCGGCCCGACGGGCGTCGGAAAGTCCGCAATTGCGATGCAGTACGCGCTGGCGTGTGCCATGCGCGGCGGCCGCGCGGTCATCTATTCCTTTGATGAGGTGCTGCAGGCCTCGCTCGCTCGGGCCCGCGGGCTGGGCATGCCGGTGGACGAGGGGATCGCTAACGGGATGCTGGAGATGTCGCTGATTGATCCCGCGGACTTGTCACCGGGAGAATTCGTCAGCCGCATCCGGGAGGAAGTGGACACCAGGGGTACCCGGGTTGTTGTCATTGACAGCCTCAGCGGGTTTCTGAACGCGATGCCGGGTGAGCAGGACCTGGTGCTGCATCTCCACGAGCTGATCGCTTACCTCAACCAGCGCGGGGTGGTGACCATTCTGCTCCTGTCGCAGCAGGGGCTTGTCGGCACAATGCACACGGTGGTGGATGTCAGCTACCTCGCCGACACGGTCATATTGTTGCGCTATTACGAATTGGATGGCGCGATTCACCAGGCGATATCCGTTCTGAAACGGCGTGTCGGCCGGCATGAACGTACGTTGCGCGAGCTCTACCTGGACGCAGACGGCATCTCAGTAGGGCAACCACTTTCCGGCTTCAGCGGAGTGTTGACAGGAGTGCCGCGCCTTAATGAATCCATCCGGGCCACGAACCACGGGCCACACGAAGAAAGTTAGCGTTTGAAAGAGCTGACGATGCAGATACTCGCGCCGACCGGGCGGGACGGCGACCTGCTGGTGCGTGCGCTGCGGGACGGCGGCCTGGAGGCGGAGCTGTTCACGGCAAGCTTCCACGCCATCTCGCCTGCGCAGCGGGACGCCATGGGCGGCCTGTTGATGGCCGAGGAGGCGCTGACGGAGCCAGTGGTTGACGGCCTGCAACGCATGCTGGAGCACCAGCCGGAATGGTCGGACCTGCCGCTGCTCATCCTTACATCTTCCGGCAAGGAGACCCTGGAGAGCCGCCGCCGCGCGCATGACCGCCTGCGGCTGGGCCAGCTCACGCTGCTGGAGCGGCCGTTGCGGCAGAGTTCCCTGTTGAGTTCGGTGCGGACGGCACTGCGCGCGCGGCGGCGCCAGTTCGAGGTGCGGGACGCCATCGCCTCCCGCACCGAGGCCCTGACAGCGCTGCAACAGAGCGAGGAGCGGGCCAGGCTCATCCTGCAAAGCACGCGGGATTGCATCCTGCTTCTTGATAATGACGGGCTGGTTCAATCCATAAACCAGGAGGGCCTGCTGCGTTTGGGCTTTGTTGATCCACTGGACGTCGTGGGAAAGCAATGGCCGGAACTGTGGGGCGATGACGCGGAGACGGCCCGCGCCGCCTTCGCGCAGGTGCAGCGCGCCGGCATTGGCCACTTCGAGGGCCGCATCCGCAGCCCGCGCGGCGAGGAGACATGCTGGGACATCTCCATGACACACGTCCTGAACGGCGGAGAAAAGGCGGGATATCTGGCGGTGGGCCGCGAAATTTCAGACCGCAAGCGGACGGAGCAGGCGTTAATCCAGAGCGAGAAGCTGGCGGCGGTGGGACGGCTGGCGGCATCGATCTCGCACGAGATCAACAATCCGCTCGAGTCTGTGACGAACCTGCTTTACCTGGTCGAGACGCGGGACGATCTGCCGAAGGAGGTGCGGGAGCTTCTCGAGATGGCCGACCACGAACTGGCGCGGGTGTCGCAGATTGTGGGCCAGACGCTGCGCTTTCACCGGCAGGCGACCGGGCCTCGCGAAACCACGCCGGATGAGCTCCTGCAGTCCGTGGTGGCGTTGTATCACGGCCGCCTGCAGAATTCCGGCATCGCTGTGGTGCGCAAACATGGCCGTGACGGAAGCGTGTCGTGCTATGAGAACGACGTTCGCCAGGTGCTGAACAATCTTGTCGGAAACGCGATTGACGCGATGAAGGCCGGCGGGCGCGTCATTCTGCGCACCGGAGCCGCCACCGACTGGCGGAGCGGTCGCACGGGCGTGGCCATCACCGTCGCAGACACCGGGCACGGCGTTGCCCGCTCGGTGAGGGAGCGCATCTTCGAGCCCTTCTACACCACCAAGGGGATCAACGGTACAGGCTTAGGCCTCTGGATTTCGCGCGGGATTGTGGACAAGCACCAGGGACGGCTGTCGATGCGGTCTTCCACCGACCCGCAGCGCAGCGGGACGATTTTTCGCCTTTTCCTTCCAGCCCAGGCCCCGGAGCCTGCCGCCTCGTCCGCCTAGCGGCCGCGCATCCGGCGCAGATGCGCGGAGGTGAATTTCGCGGCGTCACAACCGAGGTTGATGCCGGGTTGCGGACGTGCCTGCGAAGGCTTTCCATCCTGTAATCTGCGTAGACGGCATGGCTGAGCAGGGACAGCAGCAGCCTGGCAATCCCAAGGGAGTGAACCCGTGGCTGATTGCCGTTTCAGTCATGCTGGCGACGTTCATGGAGGTGCTCGACACCGCCATCGCTTCGGTCGCGCTGCCTTATATCGCAGGGTCGCTGTCTGCTTCCAACGACGAAGCGACGTGGGTGCTGACAAGTTACCTGGTCGCGAATGCCGTGTTCATTCCGGCTTCCAGCTGGCTTTCGATTCGCTTTGGCCGCAAGCGTTACCTGATGTGGAGCGTCGCGATCTTTACCGCGGCATCGTTTGCCTGCGGCGCGGCGCCGTCTCTGGCGCTGATCCTGATCTTCCGCGTCATCCAGGGAGGCAGCGGCGGCGCTTTGCAGCCGTTGTCGCAGTCGATCCTGCTCGAGAGCTTTCCTCCGGCAAAGCGCGGTGCTGCGATTGCCGTGTTTGCCTTCGGGGTGGTGGTTGCACCCGTACTGGGCCCGACGCTTGGCGGCTGGCTGACGGACACCTATAGCTGGCGGTACGCCTTCTACATCAACATCCCGATTGGCATTCTTGCGCTGGTGCTGATCGGGCGCTTCATCGAAGACCCTTCGTACATCAAGAATGCGAAAGTTTCCGCATTCGACAAGATCGGCTTCGGCACGCTGCTGGTCTGGACCGGATGCCTGCAGGTGATTCTCGATAAAGGGCAGGAGGACGACTGGTTTGGCGCGGTCTGGCTGCGCTGGGCGGCGCTTTTCCTGGTGGTGAGTTTCGTCTGGTTCATAGTCCATAGCTGGCGGAAGAAGCAACCGCTTGTCGACCTGAAGCTGCTCAAGGACAGGAATTTTGCCGTCGGCTGCACACTGATTGCCGGGCTCGGCATGGCGCTCTATTCCGCGATTACGATCCTGCCGCTGTTCTTTCAGGAGCTGCTTGGCTACACGGCATTCACGGCTGGGCTGGCGGTGTTCCCCCGCGGACTGGGTTCCATTGTGGGTGCGCCGGTGATTGGCTACCTGAGCGGCAAGATGGACGCGCGCTACCTGATGTCGCTGGGATTTTTGTGCTTCGGCATCTGCTGCATCTATTTCGGCAACGTCACGCTGGGGATTGCTCCGGACACGCTGTTCTGGCCGATTGTCATCAGCGGGTTCTTCCTGACATTTGTCTTTGTGCCGATTACAAACCAGGCGTATGGCACGCTGAAGAACGAACAGATCGGCCCGGCGAGCGGGATATTCAACCTGCTGCGCAATGTGGGTGGCTCGATTGGCATTGCAATGTCGCAGACGTTGATTACGCGCCGGGCTGACTTTCACCAGAGCGAAATTCTGAACCGTGTGCCGCAGGCCGGGCGCGTGTTCGAACAGCAGAGCTCCGCACTGTCGAACTTTCTGGGGCGGCAGCTCGGGGCTGCGCAAGGCCACACGGCCGCGGTGCAGCGGCTGTACATGGCTTTGGGCCAGCAGGCGCGCCTGTATGCCTTTGTGGATGTGTTCCGCTGGCTGGCGCTGCTGTGTTTTGCCTGCGTGGGCATTGTCTGGATCTTCAAGAAGGTGAAGCCCGGGAAGTCGCAGGGCGCGCATTGAGGGCGTCAGGCTGTAAGCATGAAGCAATAGGAGATTCCCCCCTCGCGTGGCGATCTGCGGAATGACAAGCAGAAAAGACTCGCGTCAATGCCTGCTGCGCTTCCCTGCTACCCTGCTGGAGATGAAGCGCGCGTGGGCTGTGTTGCTGCTGGTTCCGCTGGCCGGATGCGGAAGCTTTACCTATCCGCCGGCTACCGGGACATGGACGTTTTCCTTGATTTCCAGCGTGACGCCGAGCGAGCCGCCGCAAACGCTGACGGGCACTCTGCAGACGGACGGTTCCAGCGCGAACGCGACGCTCGTCTTCTCGAATGCCTGCTTCAAGGGCCAGAAGATCAGTTTCTCCGGCACGATCGATACGACAGACGCGCTGAAGCTGACATCCACGACCTACAACAACCAGGACATCTATTTCACCGGCACGCTTTCAAGCGACGGCAGCTTTTTGACGGCGGGCACCTACAACGTGAACCCGGATGACACAACGAAGCCCTCCTGCGCGGGCAATGATTCCGGGTCGGTGACAGGCAAGCGCACTGCGACCGCAACCACTGTGCGTGAAGACGCGGGCGATGCCGCTCCCTGAGAACTTTCAGCTGCGCGACGCCGGTGCCGCGGACGCGGCGGCCCTCGCGCTGGTGGCGCAGGCGAGCTTCCTGGGCTCGTTTGTGGGAACGCTGCGCGGTGAGGACATTCTCGGCCATTGTTCTTCGCAGTTGTCCGAATCGAAGTTTGCGAAGTATCTCGCTCTGCCCGATTCGCGCTTTGCGCTGGCGGAAGTCAAAGGCGCGCCGGTCGGGTACGCGATGCTGTATCCGCCTGACCTGCCGATGGAGTTGCGCGCCGGCGATATTGAGCTGAAGCGCATTTATGTCCTGCCGCGGTTTCACGGCGCCGGCGTGGGACGCGCGTTGATGGATTGGTCATTGCAGCGGGCGCGGGACCTGGGTATGCGGCGCCTGCTGCTCGGCGTGTATGAAGGCAATGCGGCTGCGCTGGCCTTCTACGCGCGACACGGGTTCGAGACCTGCGGGACGCGCGTGTTTCAGGTTGGGCCGGGAATGTATTCCGACTTGTTGCTGGCGCGAGACTTGTGAAAGCGCGGCCGGCTGCGAAAGAAGGCGAATCAGCACGGCGGCTTTTAGAATCAAAACCGGAAACCTGTGGCTGACCAGCACGACGACGAAGTTCTTGGCAAAGCGTACGACGCGCGCATTATGCGGCGGCTGCTTACCTACCTGCGTCCGTATCGCGTGCAGGCTTTCGTTTCGCTTGCGGCAATCCTGATCAAGGCGTGCCTCGACGTTGTCGGGCCCTACCTGACGAAGGTCGCGCTCGACCGCTATTACGATCCCAGCCACGCGAAGACATCTGCGCTGGACCACTGGCTGACGCCGCTGATCACGCGGCACCTGTCGGGGAGCGCGGTCCAGGGCACGATTGAACTTGCGGCGATGTACATGGCAGCGCTGTGCGGTTCGCTGGCACTCGAATTTCTGCAGACCTACCTGATGCAGTGGACCGGTCAGCAGATCATGTTCGACATGCGCAGCCAGATTTTCCGTCATCTGCAGCGCATGCATATCGGGTTCTACGACCGCAACCCTGTGGGCCGGCTCGTGACCCGCGTGACCAGCGATGTGGACGCGCTGAACGAAATGTTCACCGCCGGCGTGCTGGCGATTTTTGAAGACACATTCGTGCTGCTGGGAATTGCCTGCTTCATGTTCGGGATGAACTGGTGGCTGGCGCTGTGCACCCTCACCGTCTTGCCGCTGATTGGTGTGGCAACAGCGATTTTCCGCAAGTATGTGCGCGACAGCTTTCGGCGGATCCGCGCGGCGATTGCCCGCATAAATTCCTATACGCAGGAATATGTTTCCGGCATGGCGGTAGTTCAGTTGTTCAACCGTGAGGACCGCGCGTTTGACGACTTCAAGGCGGTGAACCTCGTCCACATGGAAGCGTACAAGGACAACATTCTTGCCTATGCGATTTATTACCCCGTCGTTGAAATCCTGAGTTCGGTCGCGATTGCGATGGTGATCTGGATTGGCGGCCGCGGCGCACTGCGCGGCGTTGTGACGGTCGGGACCATTGCCGCGTTCATTCAGTACTCGCAGCGTTTCTTCCGGCCAATCCAGGACCTGAGCGAGAAGTACAACATTCTGCAGGCCGCGATGGCGGCGAGCGAACGGATTTTCAAGCTGCTCGACACGGCGCCGGAAATCCTTTCTCCGGCGCATCCGGTGGTGACGGACAATTCCGGGTCCATCGAGTTTCGCGACGTGTGGTTTACCTATCAGCGGCTGGACGATGCCACGCGCGCGGCCATTGCAAGCGCGGCGGCGGTGCCGACACACACGGCTGCCGGCGAAGAGATTGAGTGGATTCTGCGCGGCGTGTCGTTCACGATCCGGCCGGATGAAACCGCTGCGATCGTCGGCCACACCGGAGCGGGCAAGACGACCATCACGGCGCTGATGATGCGCTTTTACGATGTCCAGCGCGGCAGTGTTCTGATTGATGGCGTGGACGTGCGCGAGCACGACTTGATGGCGCTGCGACGCCACTTCGGCGTCGTGCTGCAGGACCCGTTTTTGTTTACCGGCACCGTGGCGGAAAACATCCGTCTTGGAACGCGGCAGATCTCCGACGCCCAGATGGAGCGTGCAGCGGATGAGGTGAACATTGGCGACTTCCTGCGGTCGCTGCCCCAGGCCTTTGGCTCGCCGGTGAGTGAGCGTGGCTCCACTTTCTCTACCGGGCAGAAGCAGCTGATCGGTTTTGCGCGCGCACTCGCGCACAATCCCCGGATACTGATTCTCGATGAGGCAACGTCTTCCGTCGACACGGACACGGAGCTGCGCGTGCGCGCCGCGCTGGAGCGCATGATTACCGGCCGCACCAGCGTACTGATCGCGCACCGCTTGTCGACCGTGCAGCGTGCGGACCGGATTCTGGTCATGCACCGCGGACAGCTCCGCGAGCAGGGTTCCCACCAGGAGCTGCTGGTGCAGCGCGGGCTTTACTGGAAGCTTTACCAGTTGCAATACAAGGACCAGGAGCTGGCTTCCTCCGGCAATGGCCTTGAGCCTGAGCTGGCAGTCGGTTCAGACTGAGACGCGTGGCGAAAATCTTTATCTCCGCGGGCGAAGCTTCCGGCGACCATTATGGGGCTGAATTTGTGCGCGCCCTGCGTGGGCTGATTGCGCAGCGGGCAGAGCAAGGGCAGGTCTCTCCACTACGTTCGCCTTCGCCGATCTCCGGCCGGGACGACAGTATTGCGGGTCGAGATGGCAGCGGTGTGGGGGGCGTAGAGTTCTTCGGGCTGGGCGGCGTGGAGATGCGCGCTTCTGGCTTCCGCGCGCTTGTCGATGCCGAGTCGGTCGCGCACATGGGCATCACTGAGGTTGTGCTGCATGCGCCGGGCATCTGGCGGAAGTTTCGCCGGCTGAAGCGAAGTTTGCGCGACGAGAAGCCGGCCCTGGCCGTGTTCATTGATTTTCCTGACGTGAACTTTCGACTGGCGAAAGAGGCGAAGCGGCTCGGGATTCCAGTGCTCTGGCTTGTCAGCCCGCAGTTGTGGGCGTGGAAGAAGCGTCGCCTGCGCTGGGTGCAGCAGCGCGTAACGAAGATGCTTGTCATCTTTCCGTTTGAAGAGCAGTTCTATCGCGAGCGCGGGGTGGAGGCGGACTTCATCGGGCATCCCCTGGCGGACTTGCCGCTGCCTGCGGTTTCGCGCGAGGAGTTCGCCGCGCAACACGGTTTGGATGCGGCAAAACATTGGATTGCGCTGCTGCCAGGTTCCCGAACGCGGGAATTGCAGTGGAACTTGCCAGCGATGCTCGGGGCGGTGAAATTGCTTGCTTCCCCGCCCTACGGCTCTGCCTTAGACCGGGGCACCCGGACGGTCGGTGCCGATGCCGGTTTCTATGAATTTGTCCTTCCAGTGGCGGCCACCCTTTCTCGCGCGGCGGTCGAGGCGGAATTGAATCGCGCCGGAATTCCGGGGCTGCCCAGGATCACGCTGGTGGATGATGCTCGCGCGGCGCTCTATCACGCGCGGGCTTCGATTGTCGCGAGCGGGACCGCGACCGTGCAGGCTGCGCTGATCGGCAATCCCTTCGTCATTGTCTACCGGATGTCGGGCTTGTCGTATGCGCTGGCGCGGCGATTCGTTTCTGTCGAATTTGCCGGCATGCCGAATTTAATCGCCGGGCGCGAGATTGTTCCGGAGCTGCTGCAGGAAGAGTTCACTGCCGGGAAAGTGGCTTCCGCGCTGGAGCCGCTGTTGCGCGCCGGACCAGTCCGGGAGCGGCAGATTGCTGACCTGCACGAGGTCGCGATGAAGCTGCGGAGGGGCGAAGAATTGCCAAAAGCCGCCGTTGCAGCCGACAATGGAGACACCGCAGGCGCCATGGCACGAGCGGCCCGCGCGGCCTTTGTTTTGCTCACACAATGACTTTTCGCCGCCTGCTCTGCTTTTTCGCCGCCATTCTCGCCGTCTCCGTTTCCGTGAATGCGGCTACGCCCCCGCCCCGCGCGCAACTGCAAGTGTTGAGCTATGCGATTGCGGTCGAGCTCGACCCCTCGACACACCATCTTTCGGCCCAGGCGCAGTTGAAGTGCGTTTCGCTCGCCGACCAGGGCATTGCTGTCTTTGAGCTGCACAACGACCTGCGGCCGAGTTCCATAACGGACGGGGACAACCACACGCTGACCGCGGAGCGGAATACGCAGGACAACACCATTCGCATCCAGTTGCCGGGAATCTGGGCCAAGGGTGCGCAGCAGACGTTCACGTTCAAGTACGACGGCGTGTTGAATACTCCGGAGAATTCGCCGGTGGACGGGCTGAAGCTCGCCTATGTCGGCGACCCGATCAGCTATCTGCTGTATGCCGGCCGCTGGTTCCCGATGGTGGGTTATTCGACGAGCCGTTTTGCGGCGGCGATCACGGTTCGCGTTCCCCAGGACTACACCGCTGTCGGCAGCGGCGCGCAGGGCGGCGGGAAAGCCATTGGCGGCGGCAAGGTGGAATACAACTTTGTCTGGGACCAGCTTGGCTTTCCGGGGACGATTGTTGTCGGCAAGTTCAGCGTTCATCCAGGACAGCGTCGTGCGCGTTTACACAACGGACGCGCATAAGGACGCAGCCCAGGGCTTCGCCGCGACTGCGCTGCGGGAGCTGGAATTCTTCACGAACCTGTATGGCGAGCCGCTGACGAACAGGCTGAACGTGGTTGAGTTGCCGGACGACACGGTTCCCGCGTACTGGGGTCCGGAGGTTGCGGCGATTGCCGGCTCGCGGATCGGCGAAAAACAGAATTACCGGCTGCTCGCGAACACGATTGCGCACCAGTGGTGGGGCTCGGACGTAAGCCCGCTGACGCTGAACGATGCCTGGATCACGAACGGCATGTCGCGCTACTCCGAGGCGATCTACATCAACGAGCAATCCGGGAAGCAGGCGATGGCAGACACGATTCAGACAATGTCCGCCGGCGCGCTGGCGTACGACACGATTCCGCTTTCGACGGTGGGCAGGCTCGATCCGTTCTCACCGGAATTCCAGTCGCTGACGCTCGACAAGGGCGCGATGGTGTTTCACATGCTGCGCTGGGAGATGGGCGACGCGACGTTCTATGCGTTTACGAAAGAGTTCCTGAAAGAGTATCGCGGCAAGCCTGTGCGAACGGCGGACGTGCAGAAGACGGCCGAAGCGGTTTCGAAGAAAAATCTTGAACCATTCTTCGCGCAGTGGCTGGACGGCACCGGCGCGCCCGATTTCAGCGACAAGTACACGGTCTATCGCCTCGGGAACAACAAGGGCTTCCGCACCATAGGCGAGATTGATCAGGACCTCGACCTTTTCCGCATGCCGGTGGATTTGCGCATCGAGACGGACGGGCGCACCGAAGACAAGCGTGTGGAAGTTGTCGGCACAGCGTCGCCATACCAGGAAGACACGTTCGGGCGGCCGCGGCGGATTCTTGTAGACCCCGACGGATGGGTGCTGAAGAATTCTCCGGAGCTGCGCGTGCGCGTGGCGATTCTGCGCGGGCAGCAGCTGGTGGGCCAGCAGGATTTGACCGGCGCGCTGGCGGAATATGAGAAAGCGCTGGATGTGAACGCGAACAGCTCGCTGGCGGCGTACCGCATCGCAGAAGTGTTTTTCATGCAGCGGAACTACCAGTCTGCGGCGAACAGCTTCCGCGACGCGCTGCGCGGCGATGATGACCCGAAGTGGACCGAGGTCTGGAGCCACATTCAGCTTGGCAAGATTTTTGACGCCACGGGCCAGCGCGACCGCGCGGTGAACGAATATCGCCAGGCCCTGCAGACGAACGACAACACGCAGGGCGCGCTGAGCGAGGCGCGAAAGTTTCTGCAGACGCCGTACAAGCCGCCGAGCCGCGACTAGCTATTCGTAGCGCAGCGCTTCGATAGGGTCGAGGTTGGCGGCGCGGATGGCCGGCACCATGCCGGCGAGCGTTCCCACCGCTCCGAGGAGCAGCGTAGACAAGATGACGCTAATCGGGGAAATGATCAGGCGGATGTCGGCGTCACTGGCGTTCGCGGCGAGTGCGCTGTAGAACGTGATGCGGCCGACGCAGATGCTCACGAGGTAGGACAGTGCGATGCCGGCGACCCCGCCGATCCCCGTAATGACCAGCGCTTCGGCGAGGAATTGAATCAGGATGTGGCGCTTCTGCGCGCCCAGCGCTTTTTCTACGCCGATTTCTTTTGTCCGCTGCTGGACGCTGACCAGCATGATGTTCATCAGGCCAATCCCCGCGATTCCCAGCGTAAGGGCGCCAACGCACAACAGGATGAATTGCAATCCGATGGACAGTATGCGGAACTGCGACAACTGCTGCATCAGGTTGGCGACGTGAACAGCGTTCCGGTCTTCGGCTTTGAAGTTGTGCGCGGAGGCCAGCGTGCCGCGTGCTGCTTTCTCCACTTCGCGAAAGTCGCCTTTATAGGTGAACCAGATTCCGTCCAGGTATTTCGGGTCTTTCAGGTCGCCCATGGTGGTTTCCGGAATCATGGAGACGCGATTCACGTTGTCGTCGCCTTCCTGCATGTGCGGCGCCATGACGCCGACAATCTGGAACGGGATGCCGTTCAATCGCATCGTTTGGCCGATGGGATATTGGCCGCTGAACAGGCGTTCCTTGGCTTCTGACCCGATGACGATGACGTGTGCGCGCTGCAGCATGTCCTGCTCGGTCAGAAAGCGGCCATAGCCCATGTCGTGGTGGACGACGGTGAGGTACTCCGGCGTCACGCCGTCCACTTCCCACGAGAATGTGTGGATGTCGTTCGAAATGGTGACATCATCCTTCTCGTAATACGGAACGACCTGGATGATTCCGGGCACATTGGCCGCGATGCGGTCAACGTCTTCATGCGTCAGGCGGACCTGCACTCCAGCCTTGTCACCGCCTGCCTGCTCGCTGGTCCGGCCCGGGAAGATGCCGATGAGGTTGGTTCCCCACTGCGCGAAGATGGCCTCGAAGGCGTTGGCAAAGCCGGTGCCGTAGGCGAGAAGCAGCACGACGGTTGCGATTCCCCATGCCATGCCGATGATGGTGATGGTGGTACGGCGAATGTTATGCCGCATTGCGCCGAACGCCTGGCCGAAAATATCGCGCAGCATCTACTCGCTCCTCAATGCGTCCACGGGTTCCATGGCGGCGGCCTTGCTGGCTGGATACAGCCCGGCGCAGACGCCGCACAGCGCGAGCGCGGCTACTGCTCCGGCGGCAGACCACGGCACCAGGCGCGGCGGGTCGAAGCCGTCCATGTTGTGCATGAGAGCCTGCAGGCCGAGCATCAGAAGTGCCGCGCCGCCGACCCCGAGCAGTCCGCTGAGTCCTGTCAATGCCAGTGCTTCAAAGAAGAACTGCGCGAGGATGCTTCGCCTGGTCGCGCCGAGCGCCTTGCGAAGGCCGATCTCGCGGGTCCGCTCGCTGACGGAGACCAGCATGATGTTCACGATGCCGACTGCGCCGAGTGCCAGCGTGACGATGCCGACGCCGCCGAGAAAGATATCCATGTAGGTGAATATCTTGCCGACCATCTGCTCGCTCTTGATGGTGTCCCATTCTTCAAATGCGTCCGGCAGATTCTGGTCAAAGCCGTGGCGCTGCGCGATGATGCGGTGGACCTCGGCCTTGGCCTGTGCATTGTCGCCGCGCACGCGCGGCTGGTACTGGATGGAACTGACCGAGTCCGCGGGAATGTTTTCTCCCACCATGGCGAAGTCTTCCAGCATGGCGCCCAGCGGAATATAGATCTGCTGGTTCTGACCGTCGTTGTTGCCGTGCCCCATTTTGTCGGCGATGCCGACCACCTGATAGCCGACGCCGTTCAGCAGCAGCGTCGTTCCCATCGCTTCATGGCCGGGATAGAGAAGCTGCTCGCTCTTATAGCCGAGCACGACGACCCGGCGCTTCTGCGCCTCATCTTCGGCGGAGAGCCAGCGGCCGGTGGCCATCCTGACGTAGCGAATCTCCGCATAGTTCGGCTGCACGCCGAGTACGGAACCGCCAGCCGTCTCAAAATCGGAGACCTGCTTGATGTCGCTGCGGCGCAGAAACGCGGTGACGCCGCGCACGTCCGGCGCTTGCTGAAGAATGGCGTCGGCGTCCGAGACCGTGAGCTTGTACGGCCGCATGCCGCTGCGTTGATTGCCGAGGGACGGAACGTTTCCCGCCCACATCATGATGACGTCGTTGCCTACTTCCGCCAGGGAGCGGCGATTGCCGCTGCGAAAACCTTCGCCCAGGCCGACGAGCAGCAGCAGCGAGCCGACGCCCCACGCGATGCCGAACATGGTGAGGAACGAGCGCAGCTTGTGCGCCCAGATGGCGCGAAAGACCTGGCCAATGATGTCGCTGAATTGCTGCATCCGCTCCTGGTTATTCGATACGACGGCCCGGCAGATTTCGTTCCCTATCCAGAGTGTGACGAACGATGGACTGAAACGTCATGCCGCGCAGTCGTCAAGCTTGCAGGAAACCTGCTTGCCGAGGCTTTGCCAGAACGCGGTCAGGGTTGCGGCGGTCCCGTCTGACGTATCGCGGCCGCGAACGAGAGTGACATGCGGCGCGTCGAGCCAGGTCTCGCCGAAGGGTTCCATGCGAAAACCTGCGCAGCGTTCCGCGCGATAGGTGCAGGATGCGATGTCGGTGATGCTGACGTCGCGCAGCGGCGAGCACAGGATGGTGCGCGGCGGCGCCATTCTGTCGAGCAGGCTGAATATTTCCAGCTTGCTCTCCAGCTCGTCCGGCACGGAATCGAGCGCGATTTCGGCATGGCGGACGGCGTCTTCGACAGTGACGGCGAAGCGAAGGTCCCCAGTTTCGGCGGCATCGCCAAGAATCGCGCGCAACGAACGCAGCTTGTCAGGAAAGACATCTTCCACGGTCACGGCGTAGCCGGCATGGAGGCAAAGCTGGACCAGCTCGGCGCCGTGCTGCCCGGCGCCAATCACGGCGACGCGCAGGCCTGACTCGTGCACCTATTTGCTACCGAGCGAGCCCAGTATCTCCTCGAAGCTGGGTTTGGAGCCGCGCATGTACTCTGCCAGGCGCGCCTTTTCCTCCGGCGTCAGCAGTGGCGTCAGCGCGTGAATGCGACGGAGCGTCGTGGCAATATCGTCCACATAATTCATCAGGCGAATGGATTCCCCGGAAACCGGCATGGTTGTTGCAGTTCTCCTCTGGATAGATTCTTTCATGGTTCGTGTTTGTGTGTCGTGGCACGACTCCACGGCGAAACCGGCCGGCCCAGGCAGATGCAATGGGCACCCGATGGCGCGCTTCGGCGCATCCTAGGGACGAATGTCCTACAACGAAGAGCTGCGGAGTAACCCGGACGATGCTGCGCTCAGGAGCTGTGCCATCGCAGCGCTCCGCGGCACGCCAACGGTCCCGGTCGCGACGTATCGTGTGCAGGTATTCAAGGACTTTCCGTTTCACCGCATCGAGCAACTCGCGGAGTATTTCCACCTGCTGGGCATCAGCGACTTGTATTTATCTCCGGTCACGGAGGCGCGCGCCGGTTCCAACCACGGCTATGACGTGGTGGACCACAACTGTTTGAATTCTGAGGCGGGCGGTGAAGCGGCTTTCCGCTCGATGGCGGAGAAGGTGCGCTCGCTCGGCATGGGCCTGCTGCTCGATATCGTGCCGAACCACATGGGCATCGGTCCGAAGTCGAAGTGGTGGCAGGACGTGTTGCAGAACGGCCAGGCTTCACGCTACTCGGAGTTCTTCGACATTGACTGGCACCCGTTGCGCGCAGACATGCAGGGCAGGCTGCTGTTGCCGGTGCTGGGCAATACCTACGGCGATGAGCTGGAGAGCGGAAACCTGCGGCTGTGTTTCCATGACGGCAGCTTCGCGATCTGCTATTTCGACCGCAGGCTGCCGATTGATCCTCAGACACTGGCCCCGGTGCTGGCTGTTTATGCGCGGGAAATTGCCGGTGATGCCGCCGGGTTGCTGGCCGCGCTCAGCCAGGTGCCGCGGCACGATACTCCCGACGCAAAGAAGCGGGAGCTGCGGCGAGAGCAGTTGGATATCCTGCTGCCGCAGTTGAGCGAGCTCCTTTCGCTGCCCTCGTCAAAGCCGGTGATTGATCGCTTGATTCATGACTTTGCGGGAATGCCGGGCGATGCCGCGAGCTTCGATGCGCTGCACGCGCTGCTGGAGGCGCAGCCGTACAGGCTCGCGCACTGGCGGACCAGCGGCGATGACATCAACTACCGGCGGTTCTTCGACGTAAACGACCTTGTCGGACTGCGGATGGAAAATCCGGAGGTGTTCGCGGAAACCCACCGGCTGGTGCGCCGCCTGCTGGCCGAGGGCCTGGTCCGCGGCCTGCGCATCGACCACTGCGACGGCTTGTTCGACCCACGACAATATCTGATTCGCCTGCAGAAGCTGGCGGCGGCGGCGCATTGCGCCGGGCCGGAACCCGCCCCGGGCAGCGAGATTTCGCTCAACGGCATCGAGCAGCCGGTCCGCGAGGCGCTGCGGATGCTGCCATGGGGGCCCGGGACGACGGCTGTGTACACGCTCGTCGAAAAGATTCTTGAGCCGCGCGAGACACTGCCAGAGTCCTGGCCGGTCCACGGCACTTCCGGTTACGATTTCATCTTTTCGGTCAACAATCTTTTTATCCAGCAGAAGAGCGAGAGGGCGTTTACCGATCTTTACCGCCGCTTCGCGCCGTATGTAGATCCGCCCGATGAAACCATCTATGAGAAGAAGCTGCTGATCATGAACACGGCGCTGTCGAGCGAGGTGAGCGTTCTCACCAATCTGCTGACACAGCTTGCCCAGCCGGACCGGCATGCGCGCGACTACACGACGAAGGTCCTGGCAACGGTCATCCGCGCGACGATTGCTTCCTTCCCTGTTTATCGCACCTACATTGATGATCGCGGCCGCTACACCGACCAGGACAAGGCGTACATCCGCTACGCGATCTCGGCGGCCAAGCGGCGGAACACAGGCGTGGCCGCCGGAGCGTTCGATTTTCTACGCGACACCCTGCTGCTCAACGACCGAGAGTCAGATTTTGGCGGCGAACTATTTCGCAAACAGCTTTATTTTGCTCTCAAATTTCAGCAGTTGAGCGGTCCGGTCATGGCGAAGGGCGTCGAAGACACGACCTTCTACGTCTACAACCGGTTTGTCTCGGCCAATGAAGTTGGCGGCAGCATTCGTGTCTTCGGAATTTCGCTCGAGGACTTTCATCGTTCCAACCAGGACCGCGCGGAGCGCGAGCCGTACACCATGAACGCGTCATCGACGCACGACACCAAGCGCAGCGAAGATTTCCGGGCGCGACTAAACGTGTTGAGCGAGATGCCGCGGGAATGGCGGTCGGCGTGCGTGCGCTGGGAGCGCATGAACCGGCGGCTCAAGGTCACGCCGGAGGACGGCCGGACTGCTCCGGACGGCAACGAAGAATATTTTCTGTACCAGACGATCGCCGGCACGCTGCCGTGGCATCTCGATAATGAAGATGAGCTGCGGTCGTACCGCGACCGGCTCAACGCGTACATGCGCAAGTCGCTGTCTGAAGCGAAGATGAATCTGAGCTGGGTCAATCCTGACGACAACTATGTAGACGCGGTGAATGAATTCACTGCGAGACTGTTCGACCCTAAGCACCGGTTTCTCAGCGACCTGAAGCGGCTGATGCCCGCCATTGAGCTGTTCGGCGCGGCCAACGCCTTGTCACAGCAATTGCTCAAATTAACTTCTCCGGGCGTGCCGGACATCTACCAGGGCTGCGAGATGTGGGACTTCTCTATGGTCGACCCGGACAATCGCCGGCCCGTGGATTACGAATGCCGGCTGGCTGAACTGCGCCGTCTTCGTGCTGCCGAGCAGCAGGGCGACTATTCCGAGCTGTGCGCGGACCTGCTGGCAAACTTCAAGAACGGCGGTGTGAAGATGTGGCTGACACACCGCGCGCTGCAGTGCC
Organism: uncultured Acidobacteriaceae bacterium; assembly: GCA_963848685.1. Lineage (GTDB taxonomy): Bacteria > Acidobacteriota > Terriglobia > Terriglobales > Acidobacteriaceae > CAWKED01. The sequence continues at coordinate 866,116 of CAWKED010000002.1, forward strand.
GCAGGAACAATGCCGAGCTGTTTCGCGAAGGCTCCTACATGCCGCTGGTTGTGGACAATGGCGGGCGCGAGCATGCCGTTGCCTTTATGCGCGAACGCAACGGCCAGCGCGTTGTGACGATCGCACCGCGCTTCAGCTACACGCTTCTGCGCGGCAAGTTGTCTTTCCCGTGCGGGGATGTGTGGGGAGGGTCGCGATTGTCGCTGCCTGCGGGCCGGTGGCGCTGCATGCTATCGGGCGTGACGCTTGAATCAAACGCCGACGGGCTCCTGCTGCGTGACGCGATGCGGCACTTCCCGGGAGCATTGCTGGTCGCCTGCGAATGATCTCTCTGGCGCCGCATGTCGCGGATGTCGTCAACGGAAGTTTCGAGGCTGTCGGCGCGCTCGCCTGCTGGTGGAACGTCCGGACGTATGCGCGGGAACGCGACGTCAAGGGCGTGTATTGGCCGTCCACGCTGTTCTTTTCTGTGTGGGGCATATGGAACTGCTTCTATTACCCGAGCCTGCGACAGCCGTTTTCCGCCGTCATGGGAGCATTGCTGGCGGCGGGAAACACAACCTGGGTAATCTGGGTGGTCTACGACAAGTGGCGGGTGCGCCGCTAGGTATTGGCGAGCGCTCGGCCCCTCCGCTCCGGGCCTGCCAGAAACAGGATGGTCAGCGTTACGACGACGCCGAGTTCAAAGAAGCTGAGCGCGCGCGGATAGCCGAGATGATCGCGCAACAGATATTCCACAGACACGGCCGGCGAAGCCAGGAAGACTCCGAGCTGATAGACGAAACCGGGGAACAGGCTGCGAATCGGCCCTGGAGAAAGCTCGTTGAGATGGATGGGTATAACGCCGAATGCTCCCTGCACTCCGGCCTGCATGACGAAGGAAGCCGCAGCGAGCACGGCGAGTTTCGTCCCGAAAGCCCATGGCGCCATGGCGACAAGGCAGAGCGCCAGCGCGGCCAGAATGGCGTAGCGGCGGCCGATGCGCTGTGAAAGTTCGCCGAAGAACAGCGCGCCGACGATCGCTCCGACGTTGTAGAGCACCGGTATGCCGAACAGCGTCTTCATGCCGGCGATGCGGCCCGTGACAACTCCCGGCAGCGACTTCAGGAAATCCGGATACAAGTCCTGCGTGCCGTGCGACAGGCAGATCATCCCGGTCATGACGGCGAGCAGGTAGAGGAAGATTTTCCAGTTCTGTCCGAGCGTGCGGAAGATGTGACCGAGCGTCGGCGGGTGCGCGCCGCGGAAGGTGTGGGATTCAGAAGCCAGGAAAGTAAGACCGATGATCAGCGCAGAGACAGCGGCGCTGATGACGAACAGGCTCCGCCAGCCGAGCGACGGGGCGATTAGCGCCATGCCGAGGGCGGCCAGCAGGTAACCGAGCGGATAGCCGGCCTGCATGATTCCGGAAAACAGGCCGCGGCGCCTGGCCGGCGAGGCTTCCATCGCATACGAAGCGCCGATGCCCCAGTAGCCGCCCATCCCGATTCCGTACAGCGCGCGGAGCGCGGCGAAGGCCGCATAGGTAGGCGCAAACGCCGAAGCTACCGAACAAATGGAAAAATAGGCGACGCAGAGCATCATGGGACGGCGTCGGCCGAAGCGGTCTGCCAGCGTGCCGAACAGCAGGGCGCCGACCGGACGCATGACGAGCGTCAGCGCGATGGTGGCGACGATTTCTTTCTTTGAGACAGCGAAGTGCGCGGCCAGCGTGTCGAACAGGAAGACGATGACGAAGAAGTCGAAGGCGTCGGCAATCCAGCCGAGTATCCCGGCGGTGACTGCGAGCTGCCAGCGTGGTGGAGGCGCGGAGTTGTCCTGTGTTTCCGGGAGGAGCGCCATTCGGGTTCATCGTACATTGGACCGCTGTTGAGCGCCCTTGTGCTACACGGGCTTAACAGCAAGCGCTGATTCCTCCGGCCGCCAGCGCGACCTGCGAATGACAACCAGGAAGATGCAGCGGCCAGGAAGCTGCCTTTGCCAAGATGAAACCGAAGGGCAGGTCGCTCCACTGCGCGAGCGCGCTGTGCCCGCTTCAGTCGGGATGACAGTGTTGTTTGTTGCAGGCAGACTGTTATGGCGAGTGGAAGAGATCGCGCTGCTTACATCTTTTCGAAGACTGCGACCGACGTCCTGCTTGTCATTACCATCTCGGAGTCCTTGTTGCGCATTTCGACGGTGACATCCTGGTAGGGGCTGCCGTCGGAGTTCTTCATCAGCAGGTGTGAGCCGTTCGTCGTGTAGGTGCCTGTGCGGTCGAGCTTCGCCGTGTGCAGCTGCCATGAACCTTCCGGCGAAAACGTGAAGACCATCGCGCCGACGGGTAAACGCGTACTTCGCTGCGCCCGGCCATTCTTGACGGGGACGTAGGTGTCGCATTGCCACTTGCCTGTCAGTGCGGAGAGAGTCTGGGAAAGCGCTCCAGACACGGACACGAGCGAGACAGTTGCGGCGATAACGAACTGGCGGATTCGGAACACGCAGTCGGCCTGGCTAGAAGTTAAACGCCAGCCCGCCCTGGATGGTTCGCGGCACCTGCACCAGATAGAGCGTTTCCCCGTCTGCCGAAACGAAAGGATGGTAACCCTGTTCGAGCAGGTTGCGGACGTCGATCAGCGCTTCCAGCGAGCCGGGCGCGCCGGGGCGGCCGTGGAGCGGCTGGCGCACCATGACGTTCAGGTAAGGCGACGGCGCGTTGAGGTCAAACGGCATGACGGAGTGCACCACTCCCGCCGTTTCTTCACCGTACGAGGCCGACAGGCGTGTGCGCGACGCGGGGAGAACTCCGCGCAGGGCGACGGTTGTCATCTGCGCGTTGCCGTGACGGGTATCGAAGGTGGTCGCGCCCTTCGCCATTTCGTTGACAAGCAGGGTGTTGGCGTCAACGAAGGTAATGCTTGCGTCGAGCGGGCCGATGGTGTGGGCGGCACGCAGGGCGACGCCCTGCGAGTTGTAGCCCGGTCCGGTTTCCCGGAAAAGATTGCTGGCCGGATCGTACGCGGCAATCAGGCCTGAGCTGAGCAGCGCGTCATAGGAACCGGCGCCCTGCAGAACCGGATCGCGGACATCGTCGTGGAAGAAGGCGGCGGAGATGGTTCCGGTCGGCCCCTGGCGCTGCCAGGTGAGTTGCTGGTGCAGGCCGTGCTCGATGGTCAGGCCGTGGGTTCCGGGCGAGGCAAGCACCGGCCGCTCGATGGTCGAGTCCACGTCTTCCCCGCTGGCAAATCCGGGGCTGGTGGAGACGGAGTACGTCACGGCGACGCCGTCCGCGGAGGCGATGGTCAGATTGGCAAACGGATGCGCGACCAGCAGGTGCTCGCCCCAGCTCACGGCCTGAAGTTCGTTGCCGGCCTCGACGGTCAGCCCGTCCGGCAGCACCGCCGTCTGCGACATGCGCACGGTCGCGGAGGCGAGGGTGTTGGCGACTTCTCCTGAAGTATCGCCGTGCCACTGGTAGTTGGCAGCCGTGCGGAAAGTTTCTCCGGGAGCCACGTTGCGGGACATGGAGCCGGTCGCCGAGGCGCTCTGGCTGTTGGACGGGGCAACGTCGGCGCGGAACAGGTAGTCCGTTTCCTGCGGGCCGGCGTGGTCCACGGTGATGACCTGGTGAAGGCCGGCGTCTGCAAAGCTGGATTGCGACAGGAGAGCGGTGCGGGCGTGGGTGTCTCGCTCGAGCGATTTTCCGTTGCCGGCCGTGATGACCGGGCCGGGGTCGAAGTCGCGCAGCAGCGGACGGTCGGCCGGGGAACGCAGCGTCCACTTCCACTCATCGGCCGGCTCGCCGGGCGCGCGACGCTGCGCCGGCAGCCACTGGAGCGCGTCTTCCAGGGTGAGCAGCGTCAGGTTGACGACAGAGGTCGTTCCGGACTTGACGCTCAGGCTGGAGGCCACGGCAGGGAGGAACATGGCTGCGCTGGCGCGGAGATCGAAGGTTCCCGAGGCCGGCGCCGAGAGGACAAACCGGCCGCTGTTATCCGTAAAGGCAGAGGCCAGGACGTTGTGGGCCGGGCCGAGGAGTTCCACGAGCGTACCCACCTGGCCGGAGCCCGCGCTGTCGCGCACGGTGCCGCGGACGGTTGCTCCGTCCTGGGCCAGGGCGGCCGCGGTCACGGCCAGCAGGCACGCGAGTTGTAGGATGCTTCGCTTCAACCGGGAAACCTTCCAGAGATTCGAAAGCCAGGCGGCCCGTCGTTGCCTGTCTGCCGGGCCGTCCTACTATTCCACAGTAAACGGCGCCGACTGCGCAAGCTGCTGCCGGGAAATGCCGTCGTTGACCGTAATGGTGACCTGATACTTGCCGGGCAGCAGGTTGGCTAGCGGCATGGTCTTTTCCAGCGTCAGCTGGTCGGAGTGCGGGCTGATCTGCGCGCTGTTTTCCTGCGTATCAATGATGGATTTGTTGTTTGCCAGGTCGGTGACCTGGTATTGGATCGTGGCCTGGTTGGTCTTGGTCTTGTCGTTGATGCCGAGGTTGTAGACCTGCATCCAGAAGCTGAGGTTCTGATTGCGCTTGAAGGATACCGGAACAGCGGGCGCGCCGCTGACACGCGGGCGGATGAACGTGTTGCCGATGATGAACATGCCGGCGCCGATCTGGTTCGACGGCACATGTTCCATCCTGTCCGCCAGAATCAGAGACGAGCTGGCCATGCGGTCATCGTCAAATTCCGGCACGACGATGCTCCGCGAATACTGGCCGATGTGGTCAGGATTGTTGACGTCCTTGATGACGATGTCGAGCCGGTAGCGGCCCGGACGGAGCGGAACGGACTTCCAGTACACCTCGGACTGCTTGACCTTGGCATCTTTCATTTCCGCTGGAAAAGCGTCGTCTACCGTGTCTTCAAACGTCTGGGCAATCTTGCCGGAAATAGTCGTCAGGCGGCCCAGGATGTTGACCGGACCGCGGTCTACGCCGTCCTTGTCCTTGTAGGTGATGTCGCTGTTGTGGATCTGGATGGTGATGGGGACGAGGACCGTTTCGTTCGTCACGCGAACGAAGTCGGTGCGGACATCGAAAGGAAAGACAGGGCCGGTAAGGAGCTTGTGGGTGACGAGATAAGCTTCGAGGTCCTTGAACTTGACCGGCGGCGGCCCCATGATCTTGGCCATTTGCGATATGCGATCAAACTGATGCGCGTTTTCCAGCTGGGCCATCGGGCCGTTGCCGAGCGTTTCCAGGCCGGCTCCGCTGAAGCGCTCCTTGCGGCTTGACATGCCCATCTGCTCATAAAGGGTCTGTCCGCCATTGGTATGAAGCAGGGCGTCCTTTTCCGAGCGGTCAAGCGTCAGGTGGAAATCGTTGCACTGGCAGGTATCGACGAACTCGAGATTGACGTTGTCGCCGATGCCTTCGATGTAGCGGTAGGTCCAGATTTCGAACGGGTAGGTCGAGGTCGTGCCGCCGCCTTCGTTCAGCGGGCGCTCGTAGGCTCCGCCGGAGGCATGCTCCTCTTTCTCGTCCGGCGGTCCGTAGGCAATGTAGATGTGGCCGCGGTCCGTCAACGAGCCCGGCTTGCCTGCCGGGAAATGCTCGTTGGCATACTCGATGCGGCGGTAGTGCTCTTCCTTGAATTCGTTTTCAGGGGAATCCGGCGATGGGTTGCGCCGCTGCCAGAATGACTCGATAAAGGCGTCGCGCTCAGAGTCAGAATTGAGCGACTTGAAGGCCTTCTCCTCATCCGGCGTGATGATCCACCGCACGTCGTAGTTCAGCCACTTCTTGTATTCGCCCTTCAATTCCTGCTTGAGGGCCTTCTGCTGCTTGAATTTTTCCTGGTCGGAGAGCTGGCGCTTGCGGGGGTCCTGCTCCGGCTGCTGGGCCTGCTGGGGAGCAGCGTCCTGGGCGGCAGCGGCGTCCTCGCGGGCAGTTGTCTGAGCATGGAGAAGCGGTGCCGCGGCCAGCGGCATGGCAAGCAGAAACGCGGCCGACAGACCCAGGCGGCCGAAAGTGGAATGCGACTGCATGTAAGGGAGACTCCTGGACTCCATTTTATGACTCCGGAGACGCCAGCGCCAACGTTTTGTTGCGGCACCGTAAAGTTCGCCCCGGGCGGGCGGACCATGGCAGTTACCCGGCCGCGATGTTCTGACGTACCGGCGGCGCGACGGATGACAATTGCCATGGCGTAAGCGGCTTTGCTCGCCCTAAGATAGACATTCACCTCCCCAGCCGGGTTCAACGAGCAGCAGCGCCGGGACAGGTGCGAGTCCTTCCGAGAGAAAGCCTGAATGAAGAAGACTGTCCTTATTGTTCTTGGCGTATTGCTGGTCGGCGGCGTGGTGGTCTGGGCCAGCATTGCACACGCCAAATCCGGCGCGACCAAGGTTGTTACCGGAAAAGTCATGCGCCAGGACCTGGTTGCTGTCGTCAGTGGAACAGGCCAGATCAAGCCGAAGACCTATGCCAACATCGGCGCGGAGACAATTGGCCGCATCACGCACCTCTATGTCAAAGAGGGCGACCGGGTGAAGAAGGGCCAGACCCTGGCCACAATCGAAAACGTGCAGCCGGCAGCGGACGTGCAGTCCCAAAAAGCCACGATTGCCAGCTCCCGGACTGATGTCACCAGCTACCAGGCAGCGGAAAAGACGGCCCAGGCAAACGTGGAATCGGCCCAGGCGACGCTCGAGCAGAAGGACCTGGACTGGCGCCGCGGGCAGGAGCTGTACAAAGAGCAGCTCATTCCGAAGAGCGATTACGACACGCGCAAGGCTGCCTACGACGTGGCCGTAGCCGCTGTTGCGCAGAACAAAGCTGCCCTGGCGCAGGCCAAGGCGCAGACCGCCTCTGCCGACAGCCGGATTGCGCAGAACGTCGCGACTCTCGGGCGGCTGAAAAACGTCCTGGACCGCACCGTGAACACCGCCCCGTTTGACGGTATTGTGACGAACCTGCCGGTGCGCGAGGGCGAAACCGTCGTCGTCGGCATCCAGAACGCCGAAGGCTCGACCCTGATGACGATCGCGGACATGTCCGTCGTTACCGCAGAAGTGAAGGTTGATGAGACCGACATCGTGAATGTGAAGATGGGCCAGCCGGCGGACGTGACCGTGGACGCGCTGCCGGGCAAGATTTTCAAGGGCCACGTGACGCTGGTCGGAGACCAGGCCATCCTGCGGTCCACCGGCATTGCCACGAGCCAGAGTACGACCGGCGCCGAGGAGGCCAAGGACTTCAAGGTGGTCGTGACGCTCGACAATCCGACCGATGATCTTCGCCCCGGGCTTTCGACCACCGCGAAGATCCAGACTGCGGACATAGAAAACGCTGTCACGCTGCCCATCCAGGCTCTGACATTGCGGCCTCCGGACGGGGGCAAACCGGGCGGGGGCGGACCGAAGAAACCGGACGTGCAGGGCGTCTTTCTGCTTAAGAACCAGGGGGGCAAGCAGGTTGCGACTTTTGTGCCCGTCACCACCGGCACAACCGGGACAACCGACATTCAGGTCATTTCGGGAGTGCAGCCGGGAGACACGATTGTGACAGGCAGTTATCGCGTTCTGCGGAACCTGAAGAGCGGAACCGCCGTAAAAGGTGTAGACGCAACGGAACTGGCCAAGGAAGAGTCCAGCTAGGGCCGGAAATCGAGCACGCTCCGGGCAGGACGTTTGGCTGGGATTGGCGTCCAAGTACAGAACGCGGCAGGAAAGGGACGACGATACGTATGGCGACACAGGCAATCGCAGCCGAGCCGGAAATTCCGAAATATAACCCCGGAGACGGCTACGTCATCGTGACGGAGAACCTGTGGAAGACGTACGACATGGGTTCCGAGCAGCAGGTGCATGCGCTGCGCGGCGTCAACCTGAAAATCCGCCACAATGAATACGTTGCCATCATGGGCCCGTCCGGTTCCGGCAAATCGACGCTGATGAACCTGATTGGCTGCCTCGATACGCCTTCCAAGGGAAGCTACTGGCTGAACGGCCACAAGGTCAGCGAGCTCAGCGATGACGAGCTGGCCCGCATCCGCAACAAGGAAATCGGCTTCGTCTTCCAGACATTCAACCTGCTGGCGCGCGCCACTTCCCTGCACAACGTCGAGCTGCCGCTGATTTACGCCGGCATTCCGAGCGAGGAGCGGCTGGAGCGCGCCAAGCAGGCACTGCGCAACGTGAACCTGGAAGAACGCATGATGCACAAGCCGAACGAGCTTTCCGGCGGCCAGCGGCAGCGCGTCGCGATTGCCCGCGCGCTGGTCAACCGGCCATCCATCCTGCTGGCCGATGAGCCCACGGGAAACCTGGATTCAAAGACCGGCGACGAGATCATGGCGCTGATGGATGAGCTGCACGCCAAGGGCAACACGATTGTCCTGGTCACGCACGAACCCGACATCGCCGAATACGCGCACCGCGTAGTGCATATCCGCGACGGCGAAGTGGCCAGCGATGCGCGGTCAAGGCGCGGGCGCGAGCTTTTCGGCGAAGCGTAGAGAAGAGTTGAGCTTTCCCATGTGTGCCAACGAATGGCACACATGGGGCATCCCTTTTGTATTTAGGGGACGCGTGCGCCGGGCAGCAGCGCGTGGATGTAGCCGGCGTTGTATTGCTCGCGATCGAAGCCGATGTTCTCCAGCAATTGATCGAACGCACGATCGAGAACCTCCTGCGGCGGACGCCGCTTCCAGCGCTCTTCGATATTGCCCAGGCCGCGATCTCCTTTGGCGAACTCCACAACTCTGCCCCAGTTCTCCGGCGGCGCAAAGGTGACCGGTGAAGACTTCGCGTCCATTTTCTTGTAGGGCCAGAACGTCCAGCCGATTTGATTGGCTTCCATCAGGGCGCGCGTTGCCGCTATCCACGCGTCAACATTTTCTCCGGATTCGCCGAGCCAGAGAGGCACGTTGTGCTTGTCGCGAAAATCCAGGTATTGCTGGATGGCCGCCTGTGTGGGCGGCACCGGATTGCCGAATGCGTAGTAGTGGAATTCGTAGACAACGTTGGAGTCGAACGGTTTGCCGAAGACCGAAAAGTCACTGTCCCACCGGGCGGCTTCCAGAATGACGATGTGGTTCTTATCTACCTGGCGGATGGCGGCGATGAGTTTCCGATAGAACGGCTCGAGGCGCGCATCCAGAAACCGCACCTGCGGGAAGTGCGGCAGCGGCTCGTTGAGCAGGTCATAGCCGAGAATTGCGGCTTCCTGCGAGTAGCGCGCGGCGATGCGCTTCCACAGCTCGATCGTGTCGTGCTGTGCGCCTTCGTCCTGCAGGAGCCACGGCCAGCCGAAGCTGTCATCAATGTTCGCGCCGGTCTGGCCGCCAGGCGCAGCGTGCAGGTCAATGACGAGGTAGAGCCCTTCTGCGCGCGCCCACGAGACAGCGCGGTCGAGCATCTGCCAGCCCTCGGCGTTGTTTCCGGCGAAGAGACGGTAGTCAATCGGCAGCCGGACGGTGTTGAATCCTGCCTGCCGGATCCAGTGAAAATCTTCCCGCGTGATGTAGCGCGCGTGATAGTCGCGCCAGAATCCGGCGGCCCGCGTCGGACCGATAGCTTCCGTGACAAACGCTTCGATTTCGCGCGGCGACTGCGGCCCGTTGTCGAAGTGCCACATGTAGCCTTCCGGCAGGAACCAGTTGCCGAGGTTTGTGCCGCGAACCTGCAGGACCTGGTTCTCGCCGGCCAGAATTTGCTGTCCACGTGTGTGGGCGAATTGCGCGGCAAGCGGCGATGCAACGAGCAGAGCAACGGCGAAAACGAAGCGGCGCATGGCAAACACTCTAAGGCTTCCCGAGAGATTGCCGGCAACAGAAAGGCGCCGGGTTTGAGCCGGCGCCCGAGGTCCTTGTCGTCCTGCGTTACAACTCTTCGAGCTTTGCGCCGTGTTCGATTTCTTTCTGCACCTTGGAGTGCTTGACCGAGTACGTGAAGTAGATGATGAGTCCAACCACCAGCCAGCCGAACACGACTTCCTTGGTCAGTCGCGGCAGCGTCCACACCAGGTAGAGCGAGCTGAGGATGCCGCAGATCGGGACCAGCGGCACAAGCGGCGTCTTGAATGGGCGATGCATCTCCGGATGGCGCCGCCGGAGTATCCAGACGCCGGCGCAGACGATCGCGAAGGCGAGCAGGGTTCCCATGTTGACGAGTTCCGCCAGCTTGCCGACGGGCAGCAGCGCGGGCATGATTCCGGCGACCAGGCCGAAGACGATGTTCGAAATCCACGGCGTGCGGAACTTCGGATGGACGCGGCTGGCCCAGGGCCAGATGAGGCCGTCCCGTGACATGGAGAAGAAGACGCGCGACTGGCCGAACAGCATGACCAGCATGGTCGTGCCGAGGCCGCAGACGGCGCCGAATTCGACGAGCAGCGCGCCCCAGGTGTGCCCGGTCTGGCGGATGCCGACCACGATCGGGTTGCCGACATTCAGCGCGGTAAACGGCACCAGGCCTGTGAGGACCAGCGACACGATGATGTAGAGGATGGTGCAGACTACCAGCGAACCGATGATGCCGATCGGCATATCGCGCCGCGGGTTCTTGGCTTCCTGGGCCGCGGTGGAGACCGCGTCAAAACCGATGTAGGCGAAGAACACGGAGGCCGCGCCGGCAACGATTCCGGCATACCCGTAATGGCCATGCCCCTGCGAGGGCGGAATAAATGGATGCCAGTTCGTGGCGCTCAGGGCAGGATGGTTAATCAGGTACGCCGCGCCGACGCCGATGAACATCAGCACGACGCCGATTTTGACGATGACGATGATCGAGTTGAGGTTCGCAGATTCCTTGATGCCGATGATGAGCACCGACGTGATGATCGCGATGGCGAAGAACGCAACCAGATTGCAGATGGCGGTGACATGCGGGAGCGTGGCAAGGTTTGTGCCCACAGGCAGCGCGGCCGCCTGGACCCAATGGTGATCGGCGGTTTGGTAAAGGATCGTTCCCGGGACCGCGGTCCATTGCGGCGGGAATGAGATGTGCAGGTCTTCGCAAAGGCTGAAGAAGTAGCCGCTCCAGCCGGACGCTACGGTTGAGGCGCCGAAGGCGTACTCCAGCACAAGGTCCCAGCCGATGATCCAGGCAATGAATTCGCCGAGGGTCGCGTAGCCGTAGCTGTACGCGGAGCCGGCGATGGGGATCATGGCGGCGAATTCGGAGTAGCACAGCGCGGCGAACGCACACGTAATGCCCGCGACAACAAAACTGAGCGCCACGGCGGGGCCGGCATACTGGGCGGCCGCCGGGCCGACCAGGACAAAGATGCCCGTGCCGATGATGGCGCCGATGCCGAGCGTCATCAGGTTGACGGGGCCCAGGGCGCGCTTAAGGCTGTGTTCGCCTTCTTCGTTGGCCTCTGACAGCAGTTGCTTCAGCGGCTTGATTGCGAAAATCTTTGCCATGTGGCGAAAGACCCCTAAAGGAAATTTGTCACTGCTCGTGCACGATTTGATTACGAGTGCTGCGTGAACGCAGCCAGTACACAGGAACGCCGAGCAGAACGATGATCAATCCCGGCCATGTGTACTGCGGTTTGTAGCGCAATAATACGACACAAATCCATGCCGCCATCACGATATAAAGCCCCGGCAGCACCGGGTAACCAAATGCCTTGTAGGGACGCTCGGCGTCCGGCCGCTTGACCCGCAGGACAAACAAGCCGCCGATGGTGGCGATGTAGAACAACAGCGCGGCGAACATCGTGAAGTCGAGAAGCTGGCCGTAGCTGCCGGACAGGCACAGCAGGCAGCTCCAGAAAGCCTGCACGACCAGCGAGACGACCGGAGTCTTGTAGCGCGGCGACAGCTTGCCGACGGAGTTGAAGAACAGGCCGTCGCGGCTCATCGCGTAGTAGACGCGCGCGCCGGCAAGCAGCATTCCGTTGACGCAGCCGAAGGTGGAGATCAGGATGGCCGCGGCCATAAGCTTCGCCCCGGCGGAGTGGAAAATTTCTTCAAGGACCGCCGTGCCGACGCGGTCCTGCTCGGCGTATTGGATTCCCTGCCCGACGATTGTGGTGGCGTGCGGGTCTCCATGGAGCGGCAGCGCGGCGAGGTAGATGAAGTTCGCCAGCACGTAGAGCGTGAGCACGAGGCCGGTGCCCATGACGAGAGACAGCGGAAGATTGCGCTTCGGGTTGCGGATCTCTCCGGCCGTGAAGGTCACGTTGTTCCACGCATCCGCTGAGAACAGCGAGCCGACCTGGACGACAGCGAGCACGGTGAAGAGTCCGACAAACGCGATCGGACCGCCGACACCAACCTGCACCGGATGCAGCGAGTGCCAGCCCGCGTTCTGCCAGAAGTTGTGCCAGTGCGGGCCGAAGTTGGCGGCCAGCGCGGCGCCATTGCGCGCCAGGAAGACTCCAAGCAGCACCAGGCCGAGCAGCGCGGCCGTTTTGGCGATGGTGAAAATGTCCTGCACCATCGCGCCGACTCTAACGCCGAAGATGTTCACCGCGGTCAGCACGATGATGATCGCGATGGCAACGACGTTCGCCGTGTTGAGGCCGATGTCCATGTTGCCGAGCACCATCGCGCCGCCGGGCACGTGAAAAGTAAGCGGCGGGATGCGGCCCATGTGCCAGATCCAGTGGTCGCTCGCGATGGACGGATAGAAGACGCCGAGAAATTTCGCGAACGCCACGCCGACTGCCGCTATCGTCCCGGTCTGGATGACGAGGAACAGCGTCCAGCCGTAGAGGAATCCCCACAGCGGGCCGAGCGCTTCGCGCAGGTAGACATATTGTCCGCCGGCTTTCGGCATCATGGCGGCGAGTTCGCCGTAGCTGAGCGCGCCGATGATGGTCATGACCATCGTGATGAGCCATGCGGCGATGAGCAGCGCGGGCGAATTCACGGTGCGGGCGATGTCGGCGGAGACGATGAAGATCCCGCTGCCGATCATGGAGCCGACGACGATTGCCGTCGCCGAGCGCAGGCCCATACCTTGCACGAGATGGGTTTGCTGGTGGTGTTGCGAGGAGTTCGCGTCTGTTGCAGAAGTCAAATGCAGATTCCTCCGGTCGCCGCGGCGACCTGCGGAATGACAACAACGAGAGTTGTTGCGGGCCGCGAAAGCAGTGGATTCGTTTTACCGGATTGCATCAAGAATGTCAGCAACATTGCGCGTCACGGCTTGCGCAAGATTGCGCCCGTTGGTTGCGTCGCGATAGACGTCACCGAGGATGGCGACAGAGTCTGCCCCGGCGTCGAGAACGGCGCGCGCATTGGCGCGAGTGATGCCCCCGATGGCCACCAGTGGCTTGGTAGTGAGCTTGCGCAGGCGCGCGAGTTCGTGGAGGCCGACGACCGGCTCGGGGTTCTGCTTGCTGGCCGTGGCGAAGATTGGACCGATTGCGATGTAGTCCGCTTCGGTTTGCATTGCGGCTTCGAGCTGCCGCTGGTTGTGAGTGGATATGCCGAGAAGCTTCGGCCGCGGAAGAATTTTTCTGGCGCCGGCGATCGATAGATCCTGCTGGCCGAGATGACAGCCGTCGAAATCGGCGAGCAGCGCGAGGTCGGGGCGGTCGTTCAGGATGAACTGAGCTTTACGTGCGCATGCGTTCGATGCAGGTCCTTCGTTACTCTCAGGATGACAAGATGTATCAAACTGGCGAGCTAAACCAAAATGACTGGCTGCGTCTTCCTTGTTGTCATTCCGCAGGTCGCCGTGGCGACCGGAAGAATCTACAGTTGCCTTTATCCGGCCGGCGAGCGTGAGCGTGCGCCGCGGACCAATCTCCTTCGCGCGAAGCTGTAGCGTTTCTACCCCTGAAGCAAGCAGAGCGGCCGCGCAGTCCTGCACCGCCGCCTCAAGCTCGTCATCGGAAACGACACGGCGCAACAGCGCCGTGTCCAGAATCGCGTACAGTTTCGCTGGCCCGCGCAACCGTCAGATCGCCAGCAGGGAGCGGCGAGCAGAGCGGCCATACATCAGGCGCGTAAAGCCGCTGATCATCAGGCTGATGCCGACCAGCGTTCCGATGGCCCATGCCGAGCTCGCCGGCCAGTGCCGCCAGATCAGGATTGCGAGAATCAGCGTGATGATGCCGTTGAACAGTCCCCACGATGCGCCGGGCAAGGCGCGCGTTGAGAAGTAATGGACGATTTCGATGATGGCTTCCACGAAGAAGACGACGGACAGGAGCAGCGTCAGCGTCACGAGTCCAAGCGCCGGATGGATCAGCACATACACGCCGCCGATGATGTATGCGATTCCGACGATGACATGCCAGATGGTTGAGCCGGTGCGGCCTCCGGCGAATGCATGCGCCAGGTAAAAGACGCCGCCGAGGATGATAAGCCAGCCGACAAGGACGGCGATCGCGATGCCGGCTTCCAGCGGCAGAATGATGGCGAGGAAGCCGAGAATGATGAGCAGAACGGAGATGATGACGCTGGGTCCGGTCGTGCGCGCAGTGATGCTTGCCATGAATGCCTCAGTCTTGATTGGAGTGCACTTCTACTGCGGGGTTCTGCGGCCAACTGTACACCAGGGCCATAACGAAACGCGAAATATTACGACGCGGCTTCCTCGTCCTTCTTCGCCTTCTCGCGCTCGAAGAAGCGTTCCATGAACTTGGTGTCGAAGTCCCCCTTCTTGAACTCGTCGTCCTCGAAGATTTTCTGGTGCAGCGGGATTGTGGTGTGGATTCCCTGCACCACGAACTGGCTGAGCGCGCGACGCATTCTTGCCATGGCTTCTTCGCGGTCGCGGCCGTGGACGATCAGCTTGGCAATCATCGAGTCGTAGTACGGCGGCACGACTCCGCCTTCATATTGCGCCGTGTCCACGCGCACTCCGGTCCCGCCGGGCGTGTTGAATACGGTGATCTTGCCGGGGGACGGCGTGAACTTTTCCGGGTGCTCGGCGTTGACGCGGCATTCGATGGAATGGCCGCGCATCTGGATCGGCTCCGGCATGATGGTGGCCAGCTTTTCTCCGCTGGCGATGCGGAGTTGCGCCTTCACCAGGTCGACGCCGGTCACCATCTCGGTGACGGGATGTTCCACCTGGATGCGCGTGTTCATCTCGATGAAGTAGAGCTTGCCGTCCTCATCCATCAGGAACTCCATGGTTCCTGCGTTCTGGTAGCCAATGTCGCCCAGCGAGCGCTTGAGCGTCTTGGTAATCTCCTCGCGGATCTTCGGCGTGACCTGCAACGAGGGCGACTCTTCGATCAGCTTCTGGTGGCGGCGCTGGATGGAACACTCGCGCTCGCCGAGCACGGCAACGCTGCCATGTTCATCGGCCAGCACCTGGAACTCGATGTGGCGCGGCCGCTCGATGAACTTTTCCATGTACATGTCGCCGTTGCCGAAGGCGTTGGCGGCTTCGCTGGACGCGGCCTGGTATGCGCCGGGCAACTCTTCCGGTTTGCGAACGATGCGCATGCCGCGGCCGCCGCCGCCGGCCGCAGCCTTGAGGATGACCGGGTAGCCAACTTTTTTGGCGTACTCCAGACCTTCGTTTTCATCGGCAAGAACGCCGTCGCTGCCGGGAAGGATCGGCACCTTGGCCTTCTTCATAGCGGCGCGGGCCTTGTCTTTTTCGCCCATCAGGCGCGTGACTTCGGGTGGCGGCCCGATGAACTTGATATTCGAGGCGCGGCAGACTTCCGCGAAGTTGGCGTTCTCACTCAGCAGGCCGTAGCCGGGATGGATAGCGTCGACGTCGGCAATTTCCGCGGCGGAGATGACAGCAGGCACATTGAGATAGCTTTCCGCGGAGCGCGGCGGCCCGATGCAGATGGCTTCATCGGCAAAGCGGACGTGCAGCGAATTCCTGTCCGCTTCGGAATAGACGGCGACCGTGCGGACGCCGAGTTCCTTGCAGGCGTTGATGACGCGGAGTGCGATTTCGCCGCGGTTGGCGACGAGTACCTTGCGGAACATGCGCTAACCCTTCAGCGCGAACAGCTTCTGGCCGTATTCAATCGGCTGGCCGTTCTGCACGTAGCGCTTGACGATTTCCCCGGCGCCGTCGGACTCGATTTCGTTCATGAGCTTCATCGCTTCCACGATGCAGAGGACCTGGCCGTTTTCGACACGGTCGCCGATGTTGACGAAAGCGGAAGCTCCCGGCGAGGGCGATTCGTAGAACGTGCCGACGATGGGCGACTTGACGACGTGCCAGTTGGCTTCTTCGTTGGCCTCGGCGGCTTCCGTGGCTGCCCTGGTCTCCGCCGCGCTCGGTGGCGGCGCTGGAGCGGCCGGTGGAGCGGTCCTGGCCATCATGGCGGCCAACATTCCCGGATCGAGTTGCGCGCTGCCCGGCGCGCCAGCGAACTTTATGGAAACCTTCTGGCCATCGCGCTCCGAGGAGAACTCGGCGATGCCGCTCTCCTTCAGGAATTCGACCAGGCGGCGAAGCCTGGCGAAATCGGACTCCTCACTCTGCGGCTTATCGTCTGGCTGCTCGTCTGTCATGCGGTCCATTCTTTCGGGGCTGAGGTGAGCACTTCATGGCCGCGCGTAGTGACGGCGACCATGTCTTCAATCCGAATACCGAACTCGCCCGGAATATACACGCCGGGCTCGATGGTAATCACCATGCCGGGCTGGAGGACAGTTTTCTCGTTGCGGGCGACGCGCGGGGCCTCGTGGATTTCGACGCCGACGCCGTGGCCGGTGGAGTGCGTGAAATACCTGCCCAGCCGTGCCTTCCTCAGGACATTTCGGGCCGCTGCGTCCACTTCACCGCAGGTCACGCCGGGCGCTGTGGCCGCAATGGCGGCCTGCTCGGCTTCGAGGACCGCGGCGTAGGCTTCCCGGGCTTTGCGGGTGGGCTTGCCGAGCTGGAGGGTGCGGGTCATATCGGAACAATAACCATCCAAGATAACACCGAAATCCAGCACTACCAGTCCGTTACGGGGCAGCCTGGCGCGGCTGGCGACACCGTGCGGCAGAGCGCCGCGAGCGCCTCCGGCGACGATGGTGTCGAACGACATTTTCTCCGCGCCGGCCTGCCGCGCGGTGAATTCCAGCTGGGCGGCGATTTCGGTTTCGCGGACTCCCGGGTGGATGTGGGGCCGGATCCATGCGAAGAGTTCCGAGCCAAGGTTGGCGGCGCGGCGCATGCGGGCGAGTTCGGCGGAATCCTTTGTCTGGCGGAGTTCAGCAACCGGGCTGGCGATTGGCTTGAGCTTGAGGTTCGGCGAGACGCGGCGCGCAGTCTTGCGCAGGGATGCGTAGGCGGCGATGTTGACCGCAGCGGCGTCTATCCCGATAGTGCCGCGAAATTTCGGCGGAAGGGACTCGAGAGCCGCGACGGCGGCGGAGTTCCCGACGATGACGATCTTTGCGCCGGAAACTTCCTCGCGCGCCTGCTGGGTGTAGCGGCCGTCGGTGAAGAGCGTGGCTTTGTTTGCGGTGACCAGCAGGGCGGCGTTGGAGCCGGTGAATCCGGTCAGGTAGTAGACGTCCGGCAGGTGGGTCGCGAGAAAACCGTCGAGGTGATTGGCGTGGAGACGGTACCGCAATTCCTTTATCCGCCGCGTCATGTTGACTCTGGCAGGCGCGCGCGCATCCCGAAATCTCGCGCTACTCTGACAGCCGTTTTGTCGAAGGACACGAACTCCTGCGCGCCCAGTCTTTGCCCCTCTTCCGCGATGATGCCGTCAGCAAAATCTCCACCCGCCTCAAGAAAGCGCAGCCCGCGCTCCACGGCATCACGGTCCGCGATTATGTTTTGCGCATCCAGCAGCACCCGAAGCTGTTCTGCGATGTCAGCCCGGCTGAGCTTGTACCCGGAAGACATGACCCAGACGAACTCGCACCAGGACGCCAGGCCTACGGTCACGCCAGCTGACTGCGCCAGGAATTGGCCGGCGGCCTTTCCCTGGGCAGAGTCGTCCTGCAGGACAGCGCGGAGAAGGATATTCGTGTCAGCCGTTGAGATCAACGCAGCTTCCCGGCCCATCCATCGGCAATCACCTGGTTAATCTCTTCGATCGTCAGCTTGACCTTGCTCTTGCCCTTCAAAGCGCCGATGAAAGCGCGGATGTCTCCGGTGGGGCGTTTTCTGCTGATCATCAGCCTTCCGCCGGGGACCTTTTCGATTTCAAGTTCCTCGCCGGGCCTGGCGCCAAGGTGCTCGCGAAATTCCTTCCGGAAGGTCATTTGCCCTTTGCTCGTCATCGCGGCCATGTCAGCATTGTAATGCAACTTGCATTACCGTACGCACGCAAATGAGCCATGCAGGTTCTTCGCTTCGCTCAGAATGACAGCCCGGTCTTTGCCTATCTGGCGGCAGCTCGGGCGGCCGGCTTTTTCTCGGTTGCGCTCATCGGACCTGCTGCTGGACCGGCAAAACTCTGCTGCTCCATCCAGGAGTTCAGCAGGCTGCGTTTGAAGCGCCAGCGGTTGCCGAGCTTGAATGCCGGGATGGAATTCTCCGACGCGTACTTGTACAGCGAGTCGGCGGAGATGCCGAGATAGTCCGCCGCCTGGCGGATGTTCATGACTTCGCGTACTTCGAGTTGTAACCCGTTCTGCCTTGCTTTTGCGGGCATAGGGACAATCCTTAAACCAGAACTTGAAATCATCCGCTTGCGCGGGAAAACCAGAGCGAGGGCGACTATATCCCCGCCGACGCCGGGTTTCAAGGGGAATCTTCTGCTTCTTTCGGGTGTGTTGCCGTACCGCGTTGGCGCGCGTGCCATCGCTTTGGGCGGTTCCGGGCGTGCTTCGGGGCGGTACTTCTATACTTGGACGCGATGTTTCGCCCCGCCTCGGTCACGGCATTGCAGGACAAGCACACGGCGCTCTGGCACATCGTTCCTGTGACGGACGAGGCGCTGGCAGCCGGCCGGGATGCGGCCATCGCGCCGGATTCCGCAGACGCGCTGCTGCTGCGACAGCATCTCGCCAACTTCGAGCTCTGGCATGAGGAAGACAAAGCGCGGGAGCCGGGTGCTTCCGACGCCCGGATCGTGGAGGTAAAGCGGGCCATTGACCGGCTGAACCAGCGGCGCCATGACGTGACCGAGCTCCTTGATGCATTGCTGCTGGACCTGGCGCATCACGCTCACTGGAATGAAGGGTCTCCGCTTTATTCCGAGACGCCGGGCATGATGACGGACCGGCTGAGCATCCTGAGCCTGAAGATTTTTCACACGCAGGAGGAGATGGCGCGGCAGAACGCCCCCTCCGGTCACCGCGAGCGCAACGCCGGCCGGCTGGCTGTATTGGAAGCGCAGCGGGGCGACCTGGCGGTCTGCCTGCATGAGATGTGGCAGCGAGTCGAGGCGGGCCACGCGCACTTCCGGCTGTACAAGCAGCTCAAGATGTACAACGACCGCGACCTGAATCCTGCGATGTACGGTGCTCCGCGTGCGTAAATTTCCAGCGCTTTTCCGGTTCCTGGGGCCTGGCATTCTGGTCGGAGTCATCCCGGCATTCGGGCAGCAGCCGGACATGGCCCGCGTTCAACACGAGTACGAGGCGGGTTATGCGGCTGCTTCGAGCGGTGACCTGGCCGCCGCGCGGCAGCACTTTTCCGAAGCAGTGAAGCTGGCGCCGCAACTGGCGGAGGCGCACAACGCGCTGGGTTCGGTCGAGCTGGAGATGGGCCAGGCGAAGCAGGCGGGGGAGGAGTTCCGGCTGGCGCTTGCCATCAAGCCGCTTCGCTCCGCGCGTGAGAATCTCGGCCTGGCGTACGCGGCCGTGGGCGAAAAGGCGAAGGCGCGGGAGCAGTTTGCCAGGGCCGCAGCGGAGAGTTCGCTGAGTCCGGCGGCGGCCCTGGTCTATGCTCCGCTGCTGGTCGGGAACCATCAATTGGCGGAAGCGGCCACCATGCTGCGCAGGACGGTGGACGAGACGCCGACCGAGGCGGCCGGCGCTCCTCAGGCGGCACGCGCGCAGCTGGCTGCATTGCATGACGCTCTGGGTTCCGTGCTGGCACAGCAGCAGCAATGGCCGGAAGCCCAGCAGCAGTTTCAGGCGGCGATTGCCCTCGACGATACTTCGGCCGCGCATTTCCACCTGGGCGTGCTTTTCCTGGACCAGGGACAGGCAGATGCCGCGCTCCCGGAACTGGCCCGCGCCGCGGCGATTTCCCCGGATGACCCGGCTGTCCTGCTCTACCAGGGCGAGGCGTTCACTGCTGCCCATCGTGATGCCGACGCATTGGATACGCTGCGCAAGGCGGAGAAGCTGGCTGAGGGTCCGGGAGTTCCGGCTGAAATCAGGATCGACATTGCCTATCAGCTTGCGCTGGCGCTACAGAACACGACGCAGCCTGGCGATGCGGTTCCGTACTTTGCTCGGGTGGTGGCGGCGCGGCCGAGGCAGTCGGACGCTCTCGGCAACTACGCGCTGGCGCTGGTGCAGACGGGCAAGGCGAAGGACGCAATCCCCTTCTACAAGCGGGCCATCGCGGAAGACCCGAAATCGGTGACGCTGCAGATGGGGCTGGGAGCGGCCTATCTCCAGCAGAATGAGCTGGCGGACGCCGAAGCGGCGTTTCGCGCGGGCCTGGCGCTGGCTCCGGACGACGCCGAGGTGCATTACGACCTGGGGCTGGCGCTGAAGCTGCGAGACAAGCTCGGCGATGCGGAGCCGGAGTTGAAGCGGGCGGCCCAGCTTGATCCTTCCCTGGTTGACCCGCACGTCACGCTGGGCACCATGTACATGCAGCAGGGCAAGTTCGACGAGGCCGCGGCCGAGATGAAGCTGGTGCTGGATGCACAGCCGGAAAACGGCGACATGTGGGCAACGTATGGTTCCACGCTGAAACAGGCAGGCAAGCTGGAGGATGCGGTGGCAGCGCTGCGCAAGGCAATTGCATTGCGGCCGGAGCAGCCGGGCCCACACACAACGCTGGCCGCGATTCTGCAGCAACAGGGCAGGACGGAAGAGGCTTCCGCGGAACGGAAGGCGGCGGCGGGGCTGACACGCGGCGCGATGAACCAGCAGGCCGCGATGTTTGCCACTAACGCCGGCGACCTGTTGTTGTCCAGGGGGCAGATTGACGATGCCATCGCGCAGTACCGGACGGCGATTAAGGATGACGCTGCCTACAGGCCGGCGCATCGTCAACTTGCCCTGGCTCTGGAGCAAAAAGGCCAGAAAGCGGAGGCAGAAAGCGAACGCAGGCTGGGCGCTGACCATGCCGGAGCGCCGTAATTCTGTCGGCGGATTGACGCAACGGCGGGAGCATAGTTATAACTGTTCGGACTCCCGCGCGATGATGCGTGCGAGTATGGGTACCCATGGCCAAGACAACTTCCGTTGACAGCAAGAAGCCCAGAGTACTGGTTGGGCGCGGTCCCGCGGCGCCTTCTCCGGAGCGCAAACAGGCGCTGGACGGCTATGGCTCCGCCATCAGGCTGATGCAGGACGGCAAGTTCGACAAGGCGCGGGCCGCATTTGAAAAATTGCTGTCAACGGCCCCGGCGGACATGGCTGAGCGGATGCGTGTGCATATGGCCGCCTGCGACCGCCAGCTCCGCACGCGCGACAAGAAATTTGCGACGCCGCAGGAGCAGTACGACTTTGCGATTTCGTTGTTGAACCAGGGCCTCTATATGGACGCCAGGGAACACATGGAAGCTGTGCTGACCAAGCATCGCGACGCAGACTACGCGATGTACGGGCTGGCGGTGCTGCACAGCATGACGGGCGACGCCGACCAGAGCCTGAAGTTTCTTGCCGACGCCATTGAGCGGAATCCTTCCAACCGCATCTACGCGCGGTCCGACAGCGACTTCCAGGACATCATGGATGACCCACGGTTCACTGAGCTTCTCTATCCTGAAGTGCAATAGCATCGAACGAGTGTGAGTTCCGCTCCGAGCCCGGCCAAGCCGCTGCGTGTCGTCGCCATGGGCGGCGGCACGGGGCTTTCCACGCTGCTTCGCGGGCTGAAAGCCTTCGCATCGGTCAGCCCGGCGGCTGCCCCGGGCGGCGAAGGCACGCACTCTGTTTCTGACCTGGCCGCGGTCGTGACTGTGACCGACGATGGGGGTTCCAGCGGACGCCTGCGCAAGGACCTCAAGATGCTTCCGCCCGGCGATATCCGCAACTGCCTGGTCGCGCTGAGCGAAAACGAAGCGGTGCTGTCCCGGCTGTTTCAATACCGGTTCGAATCGGGCGAGTGGCTGGAAGGCCACAGTTTCGGAAACCTGTTTCTGGCCGCGCTGTCTTCGCTGACCGGAGACTTTGCTCATGCTGTCCGCGAGAGCTGCCGGATCCTGGCGACGCGCGGCAATATCTACCCTTCCACCAACGCCAACGTAACGCTGCGCGCCAGGATGGACGACGGCTCCGAGGTCCTGGGCGAGACCAACATCACGGCGAGCCACAAACGGATTGTGCGGCTCTGCCTTGAGCCGGAGCAGGTAGATCCGCTCCCGGATACGCTGGACGCAATCGGCCGCGCGGACCTGATCACGGTCGGGCCGGGTTCGTTGTATACGAGCTTGATTCCGAACCTGCTGGTGCGCGGGGTCACGGACGCGATAGGCGGTTCGGGCGCCGTGCGCGTCTTCGTGTGCAATCTGATGACACAGGCAAACGAGAGCCTCGGGCTCTCTGCTTCCGAGCACATTGAAAAAATCTACGAGCATGCGGGTCGGGAGATTTTTGATTATGCGCTGCTGAACACTTCCCCGGTGTCGTCCTCTGTAAGGGAACGGTACGCCGCGGAAGGCGCCGAGCCGATCGCCGCGGATGCGCAGCGTGTGGAGGCGCTGGGCGTCACGGCGATCTGCGGGCCGTTTGCCCATGAGGGCAACGTGCTGCGTCACAATTACGATTTAGTTGCAGACACTTTGCTGTCTTTAGGCGCTCGCGGGCGCACGGCGGCGGATGCCGCACGGTAAATTGGAAGCATGCGTTTCGGGCTGGTCTGGGTTCTTGGCGGGGCGTTCGCGTTCGCAGGTGCGTGCGCCCACGCGCAGGATCAGCCGCCATCGCCCGCGCCGCCGGCCTCCGCGCCAAATGAGAAGCCGCAACAGCTTGCGCGGCCCAACGGCAATACCCCGGTGGACACGAACCAGTCCGGACAGCCAGGCACTCCCGATACGGCGACGCCTGCGCAGCCGTTGAATGCGCCGGCACAAAAGCCAGCCGCCACAACCAGCCCTCAGGCGCAGGCAACAACGCCGTCTCCGGCGCCGCCGGGAGACTGGACAGACACACTTCGGCGATACGACGGGACTTTCCGGGTAAAGCCGGACGGACCCGGAGCAGCGCAGGAAACCTATCGCAACACCTGCCAGAAATCCGGCAAGCGGTTTTTCGAATGCGAACGCGTGCAGAACAACGAGACGATCGCGCTGCGCATTTTCGTTCCCGGTGACGACCCAGGTCATTACTTCACGCAGGACGTGTTGCCTTCCGGCACGGCGACCGGCCGCGGAGACCTTTTCCTGGATGGCGACCGCTGGGTTTTCTCGACACAGGAGACGCGCGACTCCGGCGCGCTGGACTACCGTCGCCTGACATTGAGTTTCAGCAACAAGGACGAGAACATTCGTTATGTTGGCGAACGCAGCGACGACGGCCAGCACTGGATGCAGATTTTCAGCGGCAATGAACGGAGACAGAAATGAAGTTTGCGACATGGATGATCGCGTTGCTGGCTTGCGCATCGGCGGCACAGGCGCAGAAAGCCGCGACTCCGCCTCCATTCAGCCCTGCAGTGCCTACGCTGGGTGGGCGCCCCGCGAAGGTACTCAACCCTCCGGCGGTGGAATACGGGCCCCTGCTCAACTATGACGGCGAATGGCAGATGAAGAAGGACAATCCGGGGCCCAATGACAAGCCGGTGACGATGGATAACGATTGCGTGCGAACGGGCGCGTTCGTGGTTTGCGAACAGAACGTCGAGGGGCAGGCACCGTCGCTGGACGTCTTTACGTATGCCGGCGAACCAGGGCGCTACTATGCGTCGCCACTGGACATCAAGGGCAACCCGCTCGGGCGCGGCGACCTGACGATCGATGGCGATGTGTGGACGTATTCTTCACAGGAAACGAAGAACGGCAAGACCACCTATTACCGGACGGTCAATGAATTCTCGGACGGTAACGAGAAGATCAAGTTCCGGGTGGAAGAGTCCGCCGACGGCAGGACGTGGAAGACCACTATGAGCGGCGTGGAAACGATGATTCACCACTAGGTGAGCGCGGCGGCGGGAACCAACTCCGTTGTTCGCTTGAGCTGGCCGCAGGCGGCGTAGATGTCTCGCCCACGCGGGCGGCGAATGAAAGCGGGAATGCCGTCGCCGATGAGCGTTTCGCGGAAAGCTGCGACTGCGATTTCCGGTGGCGTGGAGTACGGGATTCCAGGGCCGCCGTTCCAGGCGATGAGATTCACCTTCAACGGCCGGTTCAGGCGTCGCAGCACTTTCGCCAGCTCGCGTGCGTGTTCCGGCGCATCGTTGACGCCGCCCAGCAGTACGTATTCGAACGTGATGCGTTCTCCTGCTTTGAGCGGTATGGCGGCGACGGCTTCCATGAGCGATGCGATGTTCCACTTGCGATTGATGGGCATCACGGTTTCGCGCAGCGCATCGTTTGGCGAATTGAGCGAGATGGCAAGCTTTGGCCGCAGCGGTTCCTGCGCGAAACGCTGGATCGCAGGCACGATGCCGGCGGTCGAGACCGTCATGCGCGAAAGTGCGATCCCCATTTCTCCGTGCAGCAGCTGAACGCCGGCCATAAAGTTGTCGTAATTCAGGAATGGCTCGCCCATGCCCATAAAGACGATGTTGATGCGCGCGGCATCACGGTCACCGGCAGCGCTGCCGAGCGGAACATTGTGCCGCGCGAGCACGGCGGCAACCTGGCCCGCGATTTCTCCGGCAGTGAGGTTGCGCTTTACTCCAAGCTTTGCCGTGAAACAGAACTGGCAGTTCACCGCGCACCCGACCTGTGAGGATATGCAGAGCGTGGACGCGATGCGCCGATTCCCTGCTTCGCCCGGCGCAGACTCTTCCTCGGCCGCCGCTTCTGAGCCGTCGCCGGATTCACCGCCGTCCCCGTTCGGCATCCAGACAGTCTCTACAGTCTCGCCGTCGGAGAGGCGAACGAGATAGCGCTCCGTTCCGTCCAGGGATTTGAAGGTCTGTGCGATTTCGGGCCGTCCGATTTCGTAACCATCGTCCTGTAATTTTTCACGCAGGCTTGCGGGCAGCGTCGTAATT
Source organism: uncultured Acidobacteriaceae bacterium (assembly GCA_963848685.1). GTDB lineage: Bacteria > Acidobacteriota > Terriglobia > Terriglobales > Acidobacteriaceae > CAWKED01. The sequence goes on from CAWKED010000002.1 coordinate 891,214, forward strand.
TCAGCCAGTGATGCGACGCGATCGCGGTAGATGGCCTGTGCAATCTGGGCGGCGCGGTATGCGGGTTCTCCATAGGCGGCGACGATTTCCGCGAGTTCTGCGCGTGACTGTCCAAAAAGCGCCGGCATGGATTCAGTCTACGGCTCTCCTCAGGAAAGGAGGATTCGGCGCAATGCGGGCGTGCGCCCTCCGGCCTACGGACTTGCAGGGCTAACCAGCGGTAGCGGCGGAAACGTTGTGACGAATGTCTGCGCCACGCAGCCAGAAGATGACATCTTCCGCGATGTTGGTCGCATGATCGGCGACGCGCTCGAGGTTCCGGCAGATGATGATGGCGCTGATGGCCTGCTCCGCCGACTCCGGATACTGGATGATCAGGTCGCGAAGGTCACGGAGCGCCGCGCGGTTCATCTCATCTACTTCATCATCCTGCTCGATGACGTGGGCTGCGATGACGGCATCGCTCTCGATGAGGGACTGCACGGCGTTGCGCACCATGTTGCGCGCCAGCCGGCCCATCTCGGCGATATCCACGGGCAGTTCCAGCCGCACCTTGTCATGCATGGCACGCACCCGCTCAGCAATGTTGACGCACTGGTCGCCGACGCGCTCAAGATCGGAGTTGATCTTGATGACGGACAGGATGAAGCGCAGGTCCACAGCCATGGGCTGTTCCATGGCCAGCAGATCGTAAGCGGCCGCATCTATGAGCTGTTCTGACGAGTTGATGGCGTGCTCGTTATCGAGAACGTGCTGGCAAAGGCGGATGTCGTTTTCCTCGTAAGCGTCGAGGACGGTATCGAGGGCCTGCTGGGCAAGCGCGGCCTGGGAGAGCAGGCGGTCCTTGAGTTCATCGAGGGCCTGATGGAAATGGATGCGTGGCACTGTTTCTATTGTGCGACAGTCAGGCAGTACGGAGTGTTAAAAGATTCGACTAAACCCGGCCCTCAGCTTCCCGCGTGGCCTCGTAAATCTGATCAAAATCTTCGATAGCGTAGAGCACTTTCTGCATTTCATCCACTTTGACAACGGTGTCGAGGACGGCACTCAGCTCAAAGTCGCGGATTTTCGGGCCTGTACCGTTTGCCATGCCCTCAATCAGCCTGGTGCTTTCGCCGTGGGAAGAAATCAGGCCGCTGCCATACAGCTTGATTTGGCCGTCCTGCTTCATGACGCCGAATTCCACGGTGAACCAGAAGAGCCGTCCGAGCTTTTCGAGCGCCTCCTGGTTGTCGAGGTGACGCATGCAGACGCGCCCGTATTCTTGCAGGAAATCGGCAAACACCGGGTGCGCATGCATGGGGACGTGGCCGAAAACATCGTGGAAGATGTCGGGCTCCGGCGTGTACTCCATGTCTTCGCGCTTGCGCAGCCAGGTTGTTGTGGGGAAATGCCGGGCGGCGAGCATTTCAAAAAACGCTCCGGCGGGCAGAAATCCTGAGACTGGCGTGGAGTTCCAGCCGGTGCGCGGCCGCAGACGGTTGGAGATTGCGGTCAGGTTCGGGATGGCGTCCTGCTTCAGGCCAATCTGCTCGAAGCCGTCGAGGTACTCGCGCGCGGCATGCTCGCGAAGCTGCGGCATGCGACGGCCGACGAGTTCCTGCCAGACGACATGCTGCTCCGGCGTGTAGGCGGAGTAATCCTGCTCGACGAGATACTGGCCAGCCTGCACGAGCGTGGCTTTGTCGGTCGGTTGAGGGACTGCGCGAAGAGTTTCTGTGGCGGCCATGGGACTCTCAAGAATGAGATGCGGGATGGGAAAGTGTCAATCGCCCGGTGATTCTGACATACCTCAGTGCGGCAACTCGATCGCCCGGGTCGCCAAGCGTCGCTGCGCGGGTATATCCTTCTTGGTTTGGCTGGGATTGCCTTGCATGCATCACAGTCCACGAGAACAAAGGAGCATACAGAATGGCGACTCTAGCCCCCGCGCCGGCCGCGAATAAACCCTCCCCTTATGAGCGGACCGAAGATTTTCTTCCGCTGAAGGGCACCGATCATGTCCACTTCTATGTCGGCAATGCGAAGCAGTCCGCGTACTACTACCGCGCCGCTTTCGGCATGAGCCTGGTGGCGTACGCCGGCCCGGAGACGGGCGTTCGCGACCGTGCTTCCTACGTGCTGCAGCAGGGGAAAGTTCGACTGGTGCTGACGACTGCCCTGCGTCCGGATTCCGAGATTGCCAAGCACCAGGCGCTGCATGGCGACGGGGTCAAAGACATCGCGTTGTGGGTGGATGATGCCGCATCGGCCTACGCGGAAACGACCAGGCGCAAGGCGAAGGGCGTCACGGAGCCGCATGAAGTTTCCGATGAACATGGCAGCGTAAAGCTTTCCACCATCGCGACGTATGGCGAAACCGTGCATACGTTTGTCGAGCGCGGAAACTATCACGGCGCTTTTCTGCCGGGTTATGTCGCGGTCAAGGACGATCCAATCGCCCGGCCGGTCGGCCTGAAGCACATTGATCACATTGTCGGCAACGTGGGCTGGAACGACATGAACAAGTTCGTGCAGTTCTATTCCGAGTCGCTCGGGTTCAAGCAGTGGCAGCATTTCGACGATGCCGACATCTCGACGGAATATTCCGCGCTGATGAGCAAGGTGATGGCGAACGGAAATGGCTACGTGAAATTCCCGATCAACGAGCCGGCCGAGGGGCGCCGCAGGAGTCGCAGATCGAGGAGTATCTCGACTTCTACAACGGCCCGGGCGTGCAGCACCTCGCGCTGGCAACCGACAATATCCTCGAAACCGTTGCGAAGATGCAGCAGCAGGGCGTCGAGTTCCTGACGGTGCCGTCTTCGTACTATCGCGATCTGCAAGGCCGCGTCGGCAAGATTGACGAGGAAATTGAAGACCTCGAAAGGCTGGGGATCCTGGTGGACCGCGACGACGAGGGCTACATGCTGCAGATCTTCACCAAGCCGGTGGAAGACCGGCCGACTGTGTTCTACGAGATCATCCAGCGCAAGGGCAGCCGGAGCATTCGGCAAGGGAAACTTCAAGGCGTTGTTTGAGGCGATTGAGCGCGAACAGGAACGCCGCGGCAACTTGTAATGAACGACGGCCTGTTGCATTTTCATCCGGAAGACGAAGATCCGAAGGACATTTACAAGCTGATGGTGGGGCTGGTGGTTCCCCGCCCCATCGCGTTTGTTTCCACCGTGTCGGCGGACGGCGTGCAGAACCTTGCGCCGTTCAGTTTTTACAACGCCATCTGCTCCAGGCCGCCGGTGATTTGCTTTTCCGCATCCGTGCGCTCGAAGCCCCGGCCGGGCATGGGTCCGCGCAAGGACACGCTGGAAAACATTCGCGCAACGGGCGAGTTCGTGGTGAATGTTGTGTCGGAAGAAATCGTCGAGCAGATGAACGCTGCTGCCGCGGAAGTTTCGCCCGAGGTCGATGAGTTCGCGCTCTCCGGGCTGACCGCGCTGCCGAGCGAACGGGTCAAGCCGCCCCGCGTGGCCGAAGCCAAGGCGCAGATGGAGTGCAAGCTGCATCAACTGGTCGTCGTCAGCGAGGAGCCACAGGGCGCGACGCTGGTGCTGGGTGAGATAGTGCGCTTCCATGTGCAGGCCGACCTGGTGAAGCGGTTCCATGTCGACCCAATGGCGTTGAAGGCCGTCGGCCGCATGGCAGGTTCTGGCTACTGTCGCTCGACGGAGATGTTCGATCTCGAACGTCCGGTCACGGCGAATGACGCGAAGCAAATTCTCGAACACAAGCGTTAGACTGCGGCGTTTGCGCCGCCCACGCGATTCGCGCTGTAATTTCTGAACCTGGAAACAGAGGGCGGGAAGTACTGCACCGCCTGCTGCGCGGAAGGATTCGCAGCCGGCGGATTGTTGAGAGAACCGAGGCAGCGCAGAATCGCTGTCTCGCGAGCGTTCGTGAATTACTTCTCGGAAGCTTTGTCTGACGCAGGTTGCGCGCTACGCGCACCCACGATTGCAGGCGCTACCACCATTCCAACGAACGCCAGGGCAAGGAGCAAATCATGCATGGAGAAAGCCTTTCGGTTGCAAGCCTCTTACTGGACCGCAGGGCAATCATCCATCGAGTTCCAAAACAGGAACATCCCACAAAGGGTGTAAGGAAATTGAGGCACATGATTGCTCCGCGTTGAAAAGCAACGGCAACAGAGTGCCCTGTCCGGGTGAGAAGGATTGGCGCAAAAAAAGGCACGCCTTGGGCGCGCCTTTTCGTTGCATAAGAACGAGTTGCTGCTAGACTTTCGCCGCCTCGGCCTGGGCTGCCACCGGAGGCGCCATTCGCACCGGGACCACTTCCAGGCCGCTGGGCTTGGCGTGGCGGGCGAGGATCTGGTGGTGGAGGCAGTAGAGCGCGAGCTCCAGGCGGTCGCTCACCCCGAGCTTGTCGTAGACCTTGCGCAGGTAGTTCTTGATGACCTGCTCGGTGGTTCCGATCTGATAGGCGATTTCCTTGTTCCGCATTCCCTGCGTGATGCAGGAGATGATGGCGAGTTCCTTCTCGGTGAGCTGCGGCTGGTTCCTGGGGCTGGTGAGCGCCTGGGCCTGTGAGCGGTACGCCTCGATAACCCAGTTCACCGACTGGTTGTCGATCCACGTTTCGCCCTGGGCAATCTTGCGGATGCACTTGACGAGCAGGTCCGGCGAGATGGAGCGGGGAATCACTCCGCGCACGCCGCGGCGGTAGAGTTCCACGGTGTTTGCTTCGTCGGTCTCCATGACCTGGACGATCAGCTTGACGTCCGGGGCCCGGCGAAGAATGTCAGGGATGGCGTTGCTGGTCCCGGTGAGGAGCGTGCCTTCGAGCAGCACGATGTCGGTTGGGAAGCGGCCAACGGCGGCATGCAGGCCGGCGAGATTTTCCGCCTGGGCAACGACCCGGAGGTCATCTTCGAGCGCGAGGATCTTGCGAATGCCAACCCTGTAGATGGCTTGCGAATCCGCAAGAATGATGCGTGTGGGCGTAACCGCAACGCCGTTGGGGGCGTGCGGCGCGTTGTTCTCGGCTTCAGTTTGAATGTTCAGGGGTGTCATGAGCGCCGGGCGCGGCCTCCAGGGTATAGTCGTCAATCACTGCGGCCGCGCGAGTCTGGGACGAGTCGGTATAGCAGCGAACGACGCGTCCTGTCCCGTGGACCAGAATGTCTGTCGCTGTGCCAAGCACTGCGGCGGGCATTTTGATGGAAAACTCGATATGCGAATCGGGCGGCAACTCGCGGTCTACCGTCAGCAACAGGCCGCTGGCGGAGATGTTTTCCGTCGTTGCCTGCACCGGGGAAGAACCTTCGGTCTCGAGGCTGACGGGCAAATGCAACGGGAAGCGGACAGAGGCGCGAACCTCATCCGCATTCTGCACAGGGGCCTGTTTGAGGAAAAACCGAGGCGCGGATTCGATGTTCGTGCTCTTCAAAGTAGGCTTCCGTTCAGTAGAGGGTTGGTATCCAACACGATAGCGGACGTTGGCGAAAGTGCAAACCTTTTTGTTACTTTCGTTCCAACGTCGCATCCGGGGTCCCGTCTCCTGCTTCCGATCGGAGGCGCTAAAGCTTCGCCTGCCAGATACTTGAGACGGATGACCGACGATTTCGGATTGGTGTGCCGCAGGCGCTATTTTTCCGCCGAAGGGTAGAGGGCCGCTGAGCCGCCCACCCAGGTGCGGTCGCGATTGTGGTCCACGCCCATCATTAACCCGCGCCCCATGCGGACCAGCGTGTTGACCGGCTGCATCGCTTCCCCGTCCGGCCAGATGAAGAGAATGCGCACTTCGGCCTGGGTTGCGCCCTCCGGGGTTGCGATGGGCGACTCGAAATGGACACGCTCCTGCACCAGAAATTCGTGGCGGCGGTCTTCGGGAATGCTGGCGAGGTCATCATCGCTCGGCTCGAACTGGATTCCTTTGCCGGCGAAGCTGAAAAGCGGCTTGAGAATCCACTGCGAGCGGTCCGAGGGAAGCTCATCCCGGCGGGAGGCTAGTTCGTCCAGGAAAATCGCCTTCGGCACCGTGGGATGGTCGAGATATGGCAGCGAAAACTTACTGATGCGGAAGTACCAGTTCGGGTGCCCGGCCCATTCGACGTCGAGTTCGTCGGAATAGTTGAAGGGCAGTTCAAGATGCTTGCGCTCGATCTCGTCCACGATGGCGCGGTTGTAGATGCGATGGATGGGAACCAGCTTGCCGGCTTCGTTCTTGTAATACAGCTTGTCGCCCTGCTTGAAGACCGTGCGGATGTCCACGAGAGGAATGCCAAGCCGCTGCTGCGTAATCAGGAAATCTGGCAGCGTTTTCTGCGCGTACGGGTCCACTTCGAGCAGGACTACGTTTTCAGGATCGTGTCCTGCCAGGATGACGCGACGCATCAGCTCCCAATAGCTTTGCTCAGAATGGTTATTGAGGAGGTAGCCGAGCGAGGGATCGAGCGCGAAGGTCTCCTTGTACTGGCGCGAAAGCAGTTCCTGGTAGCCGTAGATGGACGGAAAGGCCTGGAGTTCGACAAGTTTCGGCTCTAGTTCGCCATCGGCTCCGCGGACGAGGCCGAAATCCACCGTCATGAAGAGCGGGTGCGGCGGCTCGTTCGGGACGTTCCACTGCGGCGGGACGGATGCGGTAGAAACTTCCATGTAACGCGGCGAGTCGGTGAGCTGGTGCGTGAGCTCGGCGCCGGCATTCGCCATCTTGTTGAGCATTTCCAGCGGGAAAAAGCAGGGCGTTTCGGCGATGCGGAATTCGATTTCGGTACCGGCCCTGCGGTTGAGCTCGCGCAGGAGTTCCGAATATTTCTCGCCGGTGATGCGGCGGTTGAAGTCTTCTCGCAGGGCCGGAATCATGGCTGCTTCAGGTTAGCGGAGCCGCTTTGGCTTGTCATTCTGCGGAGCAAATGCGCACACGTCTTGTTGTTTGCGCCGCGAAGTAGAGCGGAATCTTCGATTCGCTCAGAATGACTCCGCTTCTTTGTTGTTATTCTGCCGGCCGCCGCGGCGACCGGAGGAATCTGCAACTTGCTTTTCCTTGCCTAAGCGACCTTCTCGGCCGCCAGCTTGTTCAGTTTCTCAACTTCATCGTTGCGCAGGCGGAACGTGGCCGCGCCAATGATGCCGTCTAACTGCGATGGTCTGCGCGCCCCGACGATGGCGGCGGTGACGGCCGGGTTGGCGAGCGTCCACGCGATGGCGACTTCGCCGGGCGAGCGATGATGGTGCTTGCCGATGCGCTCGCATTCGGCTGCGATTTCCAGGTTGTGTTCAAGCTTTTTGCCGTTGAACTCCGGCGCCTTCTTGCGCCAATCGCCTTCTTCAAGCTGGGCAACGTGTTCTTTGGAAAACTTGCCGGTCAGCAACCCGCTTGCCATGGGCGAATAGTTGATGACGCCGATGTTGTGCTTCTGGCAGTACGGGAGAACTTCGTTCTGCGCCGCAGGCTTGACCAGTGAATACGGCGGCTGCAGCGAGGTGATGGGGGCGATCTTGCGTGCACGTTCCATTTGCCCGACGGAAAAGTTCGACACGCCGGCGTAGCGGATCTTGCCTTCCTGCTTCAGCTTTTGCAGCTCCGTCCAGCCTTCTTCGATTTCCTCATCCGGCCGGGGCCAGTGCATCTGGTAGAGGTCTATGCGCTCGACCTGCAGCCGGCGCAGCGAGGCTTCAATCTCTTCGCGGATGGAGTCCTTCTTGAGCGAGAAAAACGGCTTGCGATCGCGGTCCCAGCGCATGCCGCACTTGCTGAAAATCAGCGGCTTCGGGCCTTGCCAGCCCTTCAATGCGCGCGCAACAACTTCTTCCGAGCGGCCAAGGCCGTAGATGGCGGCGGTGTCGATCCAGTTGATGCCGAGGTCAAGCGCGCGCCGGATGGTTGCGATGGATTCATCGTCGGACTGCGAGCCCCAGCCGTACGTCCAGTCGCCGCCGATGGCCCATGCGCCAAAGCCGATGGCGGTGAGTTCGAGGTCGGAATTGCCGAGCTTGCGGACGGGGAGCTTTTCGTGCGTTGGCGTCATACGGTGTTGGATGCTCGAGGCGGCGATTTTGTGCAATGCGTGTTCACGAACTGAAAGGCACGCCGAACGCGAGTTCCGCCGATTGCGGCGGGCGGTGCAGCGAGCCGATGAGGCGCGGAATGTTGCCCATCTGCCGCCAGATGCGCATCGCGACATCGTTCATGTAAAGCAGGCGGGCATTCTCGCGATTATGCCCGCGGCGTGAGTAGATACTGATCGTCGTGATCAGGCCGAGCTGGCCCGAATCGTGCAGGTAGGTCCCCATGCTGATCGCGGGCGCGCTTCCGGTTTCGAGAAGAGAGGCGGCGTCCTGGGAGACAACTTCATAGTTCAGCGCAGGACGGTCGTTGCCCGATCCTCGCGGGTGCGCAGGGTCGAGTTGGAACAGCAGGTCGTTCGAGGTGGATGCGAAGGGTGCAGATTTTACGTACAGCAAAGTGTTCCCTGACTGCGGCGACATGCGCCGCGTGGTTCGGTTGGAGCGTGTTGCCGTCTGGTTGCGGCTAGGTGAGGTGCAATGCGGGCGAAAAATGTGGCGGCCCAGCGCGGTGTTCGCGCGATTGTCTGGAATTTCAGGCTGCGGTGTGCGGCGAAGAATTCGCGCGCAAGACGGGCCGATCATTCCGGCTCCTGTAGTCAGTCTACGCCGTTTGAAGGTCGAGTGAGATTGAGAAGTCGGGTTTTGCTTGTTTCTGGAACCTCTTCGCCGAATTGCCAGCAACGATCTTACTTTCGCTGTCCATCTCACGCCTCGATTAGAAACTTCCCTTCCCGCATGACCTGCTCGTCGTCGAGCCAGATGTTGAAGCCGAGGCCCACGACATCGATGTGCGTCGTGGACATCCACGGCGCGCCGGTGTGGGTTCCGTACGGGTCGCCGAAGGCGATGTGGATGCCGGGGAATTTCTCGTCCTGCAGGATGTTGCCGATGACGCGCTGGACGCCGATGTTTGTCCCGATGGCAAATTCGCCGACGCGGTCTGAATTTTCGTCGCGGTGGGTGTACTCCCAGAACTCTTCTTCGAGCTGCTTGTTGTCGCTCTTGCAGCTCACGATGCGGTTCTGCGAGATTTCGATGGTAAGCGGCTGCTTGCGCAGGATTCCGTAGCGCGCGCAGAGGTAGTCGCCGACGACGCCATCCACCACGAACGTGCCGTTCACTTCGCCGGGCGCGGTAAAGCATTCGCCGCCGGGCAGGTTTCCCCACTTTTCCGGCGAGATGATGCCGCTCGTCTTGAGCCATTTGTAGGCGGGATTCATCTGCGCGGTGATGTTGGTACCGGCGGCGGTCGTGGCGCGGACAACTTTTGCGTGCTGCGCCTTTTCCAGCACCTTCTGGCTCAGCCGGTCGACGGCGAGAAAGTCCGCACGCATGCCCTGTTCCATAATGACCGGCGTGATGTTGACCATGTGGGCGTGGCGCATTTTGCGGCGGTTGACGACGTCGGTCATCTGGCGGCGGCTGCGGAGTTCGTTCTGCTGGACCTGAACGGCGAAGATGCTGACCTGGCTGGTTTCCATGTCGGCCAGGACTTCCGCCGGCATGTCGGTCAGCGGACGCGGCGCACAGTCTTCCAGCACGAAGGCGTTCCACCGGATGCCGTGCTTGTCCATCTCGGCGGCGAGCGATGCGCCGATTTCCAGGCAGGCTTCATCGGTGATGAGCGTGACTTTTTCGTCCGGCCGGATACGCAGGCAGGTGACGATGGCGTTGTGCGCGCCTTCCGCAAAGCTGGCCGGAAAGCTGGTTGTGCGCAGGTCTTGATGAGCGGGCGCGGCGGGCGTCATTGTTTCACTATCGTTACATACGATGCAGGATTCTCGTGGTGAGGAAACTCTGCGTTTTGAGATCCATTGTCGGTTGCCATTCCGAACAGGCCAGCGACGAAGGATCCGTTCTTTTCGCATCGCGGTCGAGAACAGATTCTTCGCTCAGAATGACAAGCCTGGGCAAGTGCTTAGGAAGGAGAGGCCACGACTTCTGCTTCTGGCGTCACAACTTCGGCCGGCGGTGGAGCGGCGCTTGCCGGGCGCGGCTTGTGCGCGCACTTCTCCGCGTTCAGGCATTCGTCGGGAACAATCAGGCGCGCGACCGGCCGGCCGCCGATCAGGTGCTGCTCGACGATTTCGGCAACATCGCCCGGCTGCACGCCGCCGTACCAGACGGCGTCGGGATAAACCACGACCATCGGGCCGTGTTCGCACTGGTCCATGCAATTCGACTTCTGCTGGCGGACTTTGCCTTTCAGGCCTTTGTCCTTGATGGCGGCGGCAAAAAGCGGAAACAGCTCGCCTTTGCCGTCTGTGGTGCAGGAGCCCCGCGGGTTCCCGGGTTCGCGAACGTTGGTGCAGATAAAGACATGGTGTTCAAACTTGGGCATCGTCTTTCTATCCTAAACGGCGAGACTGCCTCGATTTGCACCGCCCCGCTTCTGCGAAAATAGCGCAACACCCACATGCTTGAAACAGACAGCCTGGTTTCCCTCAAAGACGACATGGTGGCTTTTATTGAAGGCCACGGCATGTTCCGCTTCCCCGGGTACGCGGACGAAGCCGTGCCCAGCGTCGCGTGGGACGACGAAGACAATCCGGACAGCTGGAAGGACTTTGTCGAGGCGGCGAAGGCCGCCGGCGCGCTGTTCTTGACGATGAGCGATGCGGTGCTCGAAAAGCAAGACCTCGAGACGCTGATCGAGGAGCTGCATGATCAGGAGTTTCCCGATCATGAGTCGCCGGAAATTGAAGAGGCTGAGGAGCTCGCGCGCTATGTGGGCAAGACAGGTTACATCCAGCTCGGCTTCGCGCATAACGGTGTGATGTTTCTGCATGAGAGCTCGACGGCGTGGTATGACCGCTTTCAGCAGCTCGTCGAAATGGTGGAAGCGCTCGGCGAGATTGTTATCGAGGACGCCGACCGCGGCGAATGATCCGGACCAAGCGCTGGCTGCTGCCGGAGCTTGACTCCGCCGCGGCGGAGCAGCTTGCGCGGGAAGCGCTGCTGCCGGAAACCATCGCGAAGCTGCTGGTCTGCCGCGGCATTGCTTCGGCCGCGGACGCGGCGGCATTTTTTTCTCCGGCGATGGAGCAGCTGCATGATCCGTTCGCGATGCTTGGGATGGACGCCGCGGTGGAGCGTTTGCAGCGCGCGGCTTCGAATGCGGACCCCGTTCTCATCTACGGCGACTACGACGTCGACGGCACGACCGCGACGGTCCTGCTGAAGACTGCGCTGGAACGCATGGGCGGCTCAGTTCGCTACCACATTCCGCATCGTGTTCGCGAAGGCTACGGCATGCAGACGGGAGTTCTGCGCGAGGCCGCGGCCGATGGCGTGAAGCTGGTAGTCAGCGTGGACACCGGGATTCGCGCGCTTGCGGTGGCCGACGAGGCGGCTGAGCTTGGTCTGGAACTGATCGTCACGGACCATCATCTCCCGGATGACCGCGGCATTCCGCGTGCGGTCGCGGTGCTGAATCCGCACCAGCCGGGTTGTGGGTATCCGTGCAAGGACCTCTGCGGCGCGGGCGTGGCTTTCAAGCTGGCGCAGGCGCTGCTGGAATCGTGGGACCGCGAGCGCGCGCGGGCAAAGCTGCTGCCTTCGTTTTTGAAACTGGTCGCGATCGCGACCATTGCCGATGCTGTGCCGTTGCTTGGAGAGAACCGCGCGATTGTCGCGCTTGGATTGCGCGAGTTGGCGCGGCCCGTACATCCTGGGTTGCGCGCGCTGTTTCGCCTGGCGGAACTTGACCCGGCGCGGCGTCTGTCGGCGATGGATGTCGCATTCCGCATCGCGCCTCGTATCAACGCGGCGGGACGCATGGACGTTGCCGGCGATGTTGTGGAGTTGCTGACGACGCGCGAGCCGCAGCGCGCCGAGTCTCTGGCCGAGAAGCTGCACGCGCTCAACACGGACCGCCGCGCCGTCGAGAAAGAAATTGTCGCGGCGATCGCGACCCAAATGGCTGCGCAGGATTCGACCGCCATGCCCCACCTGCTGGTGGCGGAAGGAGATGGCTGGCACCGCGGCGTGCTCGGCATCGCAGCTTCGCGGCTGGTGGACACGTATGCGCGTCCCGCGCTGGTGGTTTCGCGCGATGGCGAGGAGGCGCATGGGTCCGGCCGCTCCATCCGCGCATTTCATCTTCTGGATGCGTTGACCGAGTGCGCGGATTTGTTCACGCGCTTCGGCGGCCACGCGCATGCCGTCGGCTTCTCGCTGCCTTCTGCGAATTTGCCCGAGTTGAAGCGTCGGCTGGAAAAGTGCGCGGCGGATCTGCTGTCGGTGGAGGACCTGCTTCCGGAGATCAACTGCGCGGCGGAACTGCCGCTGGCGCGCATCACTCCCGCGCTGATCGATTGGCTGCGAAGAATGGAGCCGCTTGGCATGGGCAATCCGGAGCCCGTGTTTATCGCGCGGGACGCGGAGGTGTGCGCGCCGCCGCGGATCATGAAGGCGGAGCATGTACGGCTCCGGCTGTCGCAGCAGGAATGCGCGCACCCGTGGAACGCAATCGGCTGGCGCATGGCGGAGCTGGTTGCGGAACTGCGAGTCGAGCAGGGATCACGCGTGGATCTGGTGTATCGCATTCGCGAGAACACGAATCCGGATTTTGCCGGCGTCGAGTTGGAGATGGTGGATTTGCGGCTGGCTGCTTCTCACAACGCAGAAGAGCGACCTGCGGATTCCTCCGGCTCTGCAGCGCAGGAGAGAACAGGTTCTTCGCCGCGCTGAGAATGACAATCTCTCTTGTGAGCGCAGCCTAGCGCTTCACCATCGGCGTCAGAATCTGATCCAGCAAGTCCGGTGCTTTCCCGTCGCGTTCCAGCAGCGGAAACTTTTCGCCGCCGCGATACTTTACTTCCAGCGTTTTGAAGTAGCCGGTGTTTTCGACGATGAATTCGATGGGAGCATCAGTGTCCCTGGTCGCGGCGACAGCGCCGTGCATCAGTTCTGTTGTGAACTTGCGGCCGTTGATGGCGATGATGTTCATGCCGGGGCCCAGTCCCGCAGCGTCGGCGGGGGAGCCCAACAGCACGTCCGTCACGCTGCCGTCGGCGCCGACACGCAGCCCGATGGAATACCAGAGATTTGCGCCGCGGCCTTCGGCTTCCTGTGCGCGCTGCCATTCATTCTGCGTCGGCGTGTAGACCAGCGTGTAGCCGCCGTGGGTGATGCCATCCAGAGGGGCGTGCGGGGCGAGCGAGTCCAGGCGCTCGCGCAGAAACGCCGCCCAGTCGTACGGTTCCACCGTGTTCAGCGCGGAAACAACATCGTCAAAGGTATACGGCACTACCATCGGCGGTGTGGTGCCGTTCAGCCCGAGAAACAGCGCGCAGAAATCGTTCAGCGAACGCTTGCCCTTGCTCTTCATGCGAATGGTCGTGTCCACGTCCAGCCAGATGAGTTCGCCTTCCGCGTAGTAATCCACGTTGCGGCGCCAGTTGTCCCAACCGGGATCGGTGGCGTAGAGAATCTGTGCGGAGGTTGCCGTGTCCTGCAGGTCGCGCCACGTCCTGCCCGGTCGCAGGTCAAGGTCGGCCGCGCTGGTCGCGAGATACGCGCGGTATTGGTCCGGCGAAAAGATTCCGCTGCGCGCGGCCAGCACGTCCCCGAGATATTGCGTAAGCCCCTCGTAGACCCAGAGCAGGTCGCCTTTCATCGGGTCCTGGTAATTTTGCGTCGCGAGACCGGCAGGGCGGCGATATTTTCCGTTCCAGGAGTGCGTGAACTCGTGCGGCAACAAGTCGCTCGACAACAGCGCGAGTTGATCGTCGAGAAAAGTTTTTTCCGGCACGCGATCATCCGAGGACTGGTGATGCTCGAGTCCGAAATGGGCGACCTCATCCGACAGCGTGACCAGGAAGTGATAGCTCGTGTAGTGGCGCGATTTGTAGAGCGCGCCGGTTTCGCGCACCAGGTTCGAAAACGCGTTGACCATTTCCGGCTTGATGTTCAGGTCTTCCGGCCCGTCGGCGGCGATGTCGAGAAAATGCTTCGGCGTCACATCTTCAGCCAGCGGGATTTCGCGGAAGTAGAGACCCGTGAGGACGGGCGAATCCACCAGCATCTCCAGCGAGACCGGTGCAAATGTCTGGGTTGGGCCGCTGCTGGAGACGAACGTCAGGGCTGTGCCAAATTTCCAGCCGGCGGGCAGCTTCAGCGATGGTGTCACCTGTACATCCGCCGGCTTCACGTTCTGCGGATAGAGGACGAGCTCGTTCCAGTTGAGTACCAGCAGGTTCGCGCTGGAGGACGCACCGGAGGCGAAACCCGTTGCGCCGGCCGTGTTCAGAAAATCATCCTCGATCTGCAGCTCGGTCGCGCCTTCCGGAATCGTGATGTGGAAGGCGAACATGTCTACGGAGTCGCGCGTCCAGCGGACCGGCTTGCCGGCGGCAGAAATTTTCAGCCCCGAGAAATTGACGATAGGGCCGGAAGGCGCGTGTTCACCGGGGATCCACCTGGGATAGACCAGCGTAAGTTCGCCGGGCTGCACGCCGCTGAGCGTCTCTGTGGCGCGCAGAAATTTGCGAGGTGAGTCCGTGGCGTCCACCGCGAGCGCCATGCGGGTGGACTGGGCCGGGGCAGGGCTGGCGGAGGCGCCGGCAACGGCGGGAGCGACGAGGGCGGCGAAAGCGAAGCGGGCGGCAAACAGGCGGGGCGTCATGGCGGAATCTCGAATAGTCTACTGAGAACGTATGGGCATCCGCACGCTCCGCAGCCGCCTGGTGTACAGCAATCCGTGGCTCCGCGTGCGCGAAGACGACATCATGCGCTCAAATGGCGCCGAAGGCGTGTACGGAGTGGTGGACAAGGACGATTGCGCCATCATTCTCCCGCTGGACGGTGACAGTGTGTACCTGGTCGAACAGTTTCGCTACACAATTGGCCGCCGCTGCATGGAGCTGCCGCAGGGCGGCTGGGAGATGGCTAACGTAAATGCCGAGGAACTGGCGCGGGGCGAACTGCGCGAGGAGACCGGATTGATCGCAGGCCGCATGACATTCCTCGGGACAATGCAGATCGCGTACGGGTTCGCCAACCAGAAGCAGCATTGTTTTCTGGCCGAAGAGCTGACGCACGGCAACACGGATCCCGACCCCGAAGAGCATGACCTGGTTCTGCACCGCGTTTCTGTAACTGAGTTTGAACAGATGATGCGCGACGGCACGATCCCGGATGTGTGCACGCTGGGCGCCTGGGCGCTGTACCAGCTCTGGCTGCGCGATAAGGAGCTTCGGTGAACGGCGGCCTGTTCCTGACGTTTGAAGGGCTGGACGGCTGCGGCAAAACGACGCAGACGCGGCTGCTCGCGGACTGGCTGCGCGCGCGCGGCATTGAGCCGGTGGTCACGCGGCAGCCCGGCGGCACGCCGCTGGGCGACAAGCTGCGCTCGGTACTGCTGGATTCACGCGAGGGACATACGCTGGGCGTAATGACCGAGCTGGCGCTGATGTTTGCCGACCGCGCGCAGTGCATTGAGCAGGTCATCGGTCCGGCGCTCGATGAAGGCCGCGTGGTGGTGTGCGACCGTTTTACGGATTCCACTGAGGCGTACCAGGGCGGCGGGCGCAAGCTCGGGTCCGGCATTGTGCTGGAGCTGCATCGCCTGCTTTGCGGCGGCCTGCAGCCGGATGTCACGTTTCTGATCCGGCCATCGCGGGAGACGTCGCTGCGCCGCGCGCGCCGCCGCATTGAGCGTTCCAGGGGCGAAGGTGCGCGGGAAGGCCGCTTCGAGCAGGAAGAGACGGCTTTTTTCGAACGGGTGGAGGCGGGGTACGAGATGATCGCGATCCGCGAACCGCAACGCGTCACCATGCTGGATGGCGATGAGACGATCCAGCAGATCCATTCGCGCATCGTCGACGTGGTGGAAGCCAGGCTGCGCGAGCGCGCCGCGATTTAGCGGCCTATGACCGTAACTCGTACGGAAGGCAGCTTGAGCCATTTTTGCAGGACCCACGCGCTGCTGAGGAGAACGACTGCAGCGATAAAGAATGGCTCGATTCCATTCGTTCGATCGATGCCGTTATGTCGTAGCCACCATTGAAGCGCGACTTTCGCTAGCAGATCGCACCAGACGAGGCAGGTGCTGAGGCGCAAACTCCACGCAGATACCGCAAAAAGTAGAAAGCCAATCATGGGCAAGGTATAAAACTCTGTATCCGCGACGGTTTTGAAGCTGGCACCGCCAAATCCTGCGCCAACCGAATTCATCACCGTTACAAAAAAGAAAAGCAAGCCCGCGGGAACCAGCGTAAACAGATAGACGAACGCCGCCGTCTCTCTTAGTTCTTTCACGCGGGACTGATGCATTGCGGAAATAGGCTCATCATCATGCGGATTTAACCACAAACGAACTTTCGACGACAATAACCTCTAACGTAGGCAACATGGATCAGCGAACATCGTTATCGAACCGAGGTAGGCGATTACCGCCTGCCGCCTGGGCTGAAGCGCAATCTTCCCTTTTACGCGGCACGACGGTTCCTCAAGGTCGGCGACCCGATTCGGCTGTTCGAGCACCTCGTGGCCGAATACGGCAACGCTGCGTCGTACTTCATTTTCAAGTCGCCGATTGTTCTTCTTAACGAGCCGGAGCTTGTTCGCGAAGTGCTGGTCACCAAGGCGCGCTCGTTTGTGAAGGAGCGCTCACAGCAGCGCATGAAAATCCTGCTCGGCGAAGGTTTGATCACCAGCGATGGCGACTTCCACATGCGGCAGCGGCGCATCGCGGCGCCGGCTTTCTACAAGCAGCGGATATCGGCGTACGCGGACGTGATGACGGCGCAGGCACTTGACGTTGGTGCACGATGGCGTGACGGCGAGACGCTGGATATTGCCGCGGAGATGATGCGGCTGTCGCTGCAGGTCGTAGCGCAGACGCTGTTCGCGACGGAAGTGAATGCCGATGTGCTTTCCGTTGTCGATGTGGTGAATTCCGTCATGGGCTTGTATAACCTGCTGCTCGCGCTGCCGCGGGCGGAACTCTACCTGCACATGCCGCTGCCGGGGCTGCGCAAGTTTCAGAAGTCAAAGGCGCACCTGGATGCCGTGATGGCGCGCATCATTCACGCGCGACGTGAGAGTGACGAAGATCGCGGCGACCTGCTGAGCATGCTGATTGCGGCCCGGGATACTGAGGGTTCGCACGCAGGCATGACGGACTCGCAGCTCCGCGATGAAGTCGTGACGATTTTCCTGGCCGGTTACGAAACCATTGCCAACGCGATGACGTGGACCTGGGCGCTGCTCGCGCAAAACCCGGATGTCGAAACACGGCTGCATGCCGAACTCGATTCCGCGCTCGGTGGCCGTGTTCCGACACTGGAAGACCTGCCGCAACTGAAATATGTCGAAGGAGTTCTGGCCGAGTCGATGCGAATCTTTCCGCCGGTGTGGGCGATGGGCCGCATGGCTGCGGAAGATGTCGAGATCGGCCCGTATCGTTTGCCGCGCGGCACGTTTGTGTACATGAGCCAATATCTTCTGCACCGCGATGCGCGCTTCTGGCCGGAGCCGCTGCGGTTTGACCCTTCGCGCTTTGCCGCAGGGCGCACGACGGCTCAGTTCACGTACTTCCCTTTCGGCGCCGGCGCGCGCCAGTGCATTGGCGAAAGCTTTGCGTGGATGGAAGGAACACTGCTGCTCGCCACCCTGGCGCAGAAGTGGCGGCTCCGGGTCGTTCCGGGGCAGACGCTGGCTGTGCAGCCGAAGATCACGCTGCGACCGAAAGGCGCGGTGCGAATGACGATCGAAGCGCGCTGAAAGAATCTGCTAAGTTCAGCAAGTGGGCTTTGCAGATTTTCTGGGCAACGAGGCAGTGACGCGGCCGCTGCGCGCGGCCATTGCAGCCGGCCGGTTGCCGCATGGCTTGATCCTGACCGGGCCTGAAGGCAGCGGCAAATATACGCTCACCCTGATGCTTGCGCGGGCGTTAAACTGTCAGCGGCAGCCGCGCGATGCCGATGGCCTCGCGGATTTCTGCGGCGAATGCGGGCCGTGCGTGCGCATCGCCCAGGCAGAAGACTTGCCCGCCCGGATCGCCGAGGCCGTGACCGCCCGGGATGACATGCGGGACACGGACAAGCGCGAGACCCGCGTGCTGGTCCAGACCGATCCGGATGTGCTGGTTGTGCCGCCGGACCCGCCGCAGAATCTGATCAAGGTCGGTCAGGTACGTACTGTCATTGCGCAGAGCAATCGCGTGCCGTCGGGCGGCGGTCATCGCTGCTTCATTTTCACTTCGGCCGCCTTTATGAAAGAAGCGGCCAACGCCCTGCTGAAGGCGCTCGAGGAGCCGGGTGCCCAGGCGCACTTCTTTCTTGACGCGAACCACACTGGAGAGTTGCTGGCGACGATCCGTTCGCGCTGCGCAATGTTCCGGCTGGCCGCCGTTGCGCCGGAAGAACTGACAGCATTACTCGCCCAGCGCAGGCCGGAACTACCGGCAGCGCAGCGGGCGCTGGTGGTACGGCTGGCGCAGGGCGCGGTGGGCCGCGCGCTGACTCTGGATGTGGCGGCATACCAGGCGGCGCGGGCAGATGCGCTGACGATTTTGCGAGCGTCGCTGCAGGGAGAAGACCATACTCCGCTGTTCAAGGCGACGGAGACATACCGCGCCGGCGCCGAGGGTCAGGAGAAGACAACCGCGATGCTGCGCGCGATGGGTTCGGTACTGGAAGACATGCTGCTGCTGTCGCACGGCGCGCCGGAACTTGTGCGCAACATCGACCTGGAAACGGAGCTCGGCCGCTTGGCCGGGACGGTGAGTTTTGAATGGATTGAGAGCGCAATGCGCGGGCTTGACCAGGTGGAGTCCGGCATGCGGCGCAACCTGCTGCGCAGCCTGTCGCTGGACGCTCTTGCGACCACGCTCGAGCGGGCCTGAAGCTCTCCTACGCCTGCCGCGCAACCTGCAAAGCGGCACACCGCATCAGACTCGCGAAGTCATGCCGCCCACAGACAAGCCCACGCGCACGGTAGAAAACGTCTCGCGTTCGCCATTTGGCAACACGCGCGCATCGCGTGGACCGCGGCTTTCTCCGCTGCGTTCAGAACCCGTGCTGCTGCGCGCCGAATCTCCCCGCATCACGCCATCTGCCGAATCGTTTTACTTCCAGAAACAGATGCAGCAGCATACGGCGCTCTCGATCGTGCTCGAAGACGGCGAACGGCTGACCGGCACACTGGAATGGTTCGACGATGCGTCGTTGAAAATTCGCTGCAGCAACGGCTCGCGGGTTGTCGTCTGGAAGCACGGCATCCGCTATCTCTACAAGGCCGGCGAGGAAAATGGTTCCTCGCAAAACGGATAACCACATAGATGGTGTGCCTGCCGACCAGCGCGACCGCTATCTTCGCGGTTCGTAGCGCATGGCCACCGCACCGGAACCGAATTCCAGCCGGCTGACGAGCTTCAGGTCGATATGCCTTGACAGGCCCGCGAACAGCGTCGGCCCGTGTCCCACCAGCCTGGGATGCACCACGATCTCGTACTCATCAATCAATCCCAGTTCCGCTAACGCCAGCGGAAGCCTGACGCCGCCCACGAGCAGTCCCTTACCAGGCTCGCTCTTGAGCTGCCGGACGGCTTTTTCCAGATCACCCTGCAAAAGCTCCGCGTTCCAATCGACGCGGTCCAGCGTGTTCGAAACCACGTACTTCTTCGCCACGTCGATCACCCTGGCGAATGGCTCCGCCGGGTCAGTCGCCAGTGGCCGCCAGTATGACTCCATCAATTCGTACGTCACCCGGCCAAACAGGAGAGCATCGGCCCTGGCGATGCTCTCTATCGAGTTACGAAACAGATCATCGTCCGGGGACATTCGACGGTGGTCACAGCACCCGTCCAAAGTGACGTTGATGGAGTACCGAAGGGGCCGCATGACGGAAGAATACGGCGTTGGGAACGGGCCAGCAAGAACGCTGTCTACGTCTCGCGCGCGGCTTTATAAAGGCGGTCGCGCAAGGCAACGGTGTCCGCGGCTGCGGGGGGAACGGGGCAAAGGATCGCCGGGACACCTTGAGCATCGAGCCGCCGCAAACCGTCGTAGAGTGTCCGCGCCAGCGATGCAGCATCGTTCCAGTTCCCCCAGGAATATGTAACCGCTCCAGATTTTATTTGCCAGCCCGCAGGCAGCATAACTCCCGCGCGAGGGTTCGCGAGAGATGCGGCCCTGAGCCCGGGCTCGCTCTCAACAAGGACAAGGCGCGCACGGGGGGCGTAATGGCGCATATCCAGACCGGGGGATGGCAACGGTTCTGTCGGATCGGTTAGGAGCGTGGCCGGGGCATGGACGTCAACTTCCTCCCCGAGCACGCCTGCGATCTCTTCGCGGGTGATCCCCCCGGGGCGGTAGATTTTTGCCGGACTCTGCATGATATCGAGCACGGTGGATTCCACACCGACGCGGGTTGGCCCGCTGTCCACCACGGCTGCGATGCTGCCGTCGAGATCATCGAGCACATGCTGCGCGGTCGTAGGGCTGATGTGGCCGAAGCGGTTGGCGCTGGGCGCTGCGATGGGCACACCGGCACGCGCGATGAGTTCTGCAGCGACCGGGTGCGCGGGCCAGCGAACTCCCACCAGTTCGCGGCCGGCAGTAACGTTTTCCGGCACGCGGGCTGAGCGCGGCAACAGAAGCGTCAGCGGGCCAGGCCAGAAGGCTTCCTGCAGCAGTCTGACCCGATGCAGCGTCCGTTCAGGCAGCGGAGCGATCACTTCCTCCAGCATGGGCCAGGAGGCGATGTGGACGATAACCGGGTCCCACGCCGGCCGCTGCTTGGCGGCGAAAATCAGCGCGACCGCCATCTCGTCCAGCGCATTGGCGCCCAGGCCGTAGACGGTTTCCGTTGGGAATGCGACCAGCTGGCCGGAACGCAGGAGTTCCGCCGCTGTATTGAGGGCCGCGTCCGGGCCGGAATTATCCAGCATGTCTACAGGGATCGTGAGGCGCAGCGTCGGCATCTGGCATAGCATACGGCGTATGGACGAGGTTGAAATCAAGTTCCGGGTTGGCGATGTGGATGACCTTCGCGACACGGCAGAGCGAATCGGATTTCGCCGCAGGACTCCAAGCACATTTGAACGCAATGTCCTGTTCGACACGCCGGAGCGCACGCTGCGCCAGCGGGGGGAGTTGCTGCGGCTGCGGCAATACGGCGAGCGCTGGGTGCTGACGCACAAGCGGCATCCGACAGACGAAGAGCAGCGGGGGCGCGACGCACGGCACAAGTTGCGGGTCGAGACGGAAACGGTAGTCGCGGACGGCGAAGCGCTGGACGGAATTCTCGCCTCCCTTGGTTACAAGTCCGTCTTCACATACGAAAAGTTCCGCGAAGAGTGGTCCGATGGCGAGGGCCATTTTGTCATCGATAGAACGCCACTCGGGCCTTTTGCGGAACTGGAAGGCACGCACGAGTGGATCGATCGCGTCGCCGCCCAACTCGGCGTAAGCCAGGATCAGTACGTAACCGATTCCTACGGAATGCTGTTTCTGAAATGGAAGCAGGCGACTGGTTCCGGCGTGGAAAACATGTCGTTTGCGGAGATGGGCGAAGGTGTTGCTGTCTAGAACCGCGAGCCAACTTTTGCGCGCAATATGCAGCCAGCACAAATCAGCTGAGAAATAGCAATGCGACAGACATAGCCGCGACGACAACTGCCGTGATCCAGGCGACCGCATTAAACGTGCGGTTGTTTGTGTAATCGCCCATCAGGTCTTTGCGGTTGATCAGAATCAGCATGAAGACGAGCACGACCGGCAGCAACACGCCGTTCAGCACCTGCGACAGGATGACGACTTTAATCAGCGGGAAATTGGGCAGCAGCACCATGGCCGCTCCTCCCACCAGCAGCAGCGTGTAGAACCAGTAGAAGAACGGCGCCTCGCGAAACTTCTTGTCGACGCCGGATTCGTAGCCCATGCCTTCACACACCGTGTACGCGGTGGAAAGAGGCAGGATGCTGGCTGCGAAGAGCGATGCGTTAAACAACCCGAGCGCGAACAGCAGGAAAGCATACTGTCCGGCGAGCGGCTTCATGGCCTGCGCGGCATCTTCCGGAACGTTGATCGCGCCCATGCCATGCGCAAACAGCGTGGCCGCGCACGCTACCACGATGAACCACGCCACCAGGTTCGTCGAGATGGATCCGACAATGACATCCAGCCGCGACGTCTTGTAATCGCTCACCGGGACGCCTTTTTCGACAATCGCGGCCTGCAGGTAGAACTGCATCCACGGAGAGATGGTGGTGCCGACAAGCGCAATCGTCATGTACGTGTAACTGTGGTTCCACTGGTGCAGGTGCGGCATCTTGACGGTACTCCACAGCGCGTCGTGCCAGCTCGGCTGGGCCAGCACGCCGGCGACTATGTATGCGATATAGACGACACTGGCGAAGAGAAATATTTTCTCTACGCTCTTGTAGGTCCCTCGCACGACGACAAACCAGACCAGCGCCGCGCTCAACGGTACGGATACATACTTGCTGATGTGGAACAGCTGCATGCTGCCCGCGATGCCGCTGAATTCCGCAACGACGTTGCCGTAATTGACCACAACGAGCAGCAGCAGGACGACGAACGTAGCGCGCAGCCCGAACTCTTCGCGGATGAGGTCGCTCAAACCCTTGCCGGTGACTACGCCCATGCGCGCGCACATTTCCTGCACGACGATCAGCGCGAGCGTCATGGGAATCATCGTCCACAGCAGCGAATAGCCGAACTGCGCGCCTGCTTGCGAATAGGTGAGAATGCCGCCGGAGTCGTTATCTACATTGGCCGTGATGAATCCTGGACCCAGCACTGCCAGGATAAGGAGCAACCGGATTCGCCACGCGCGCCACATGCCTGTTTAGCTTGCCTGATGGCGGCCGCAGATAGCTACCAGCAGAACCAATATCGCCAACGAACTCAGCGCTTTTTGCGCAGGTACCCGATGACCGCGTGCGCGTGAATCACTCCGGACATCTTGCCTTCATCGTCCAGGACGGGCAGGCTCATCAGGTTGTACTTGTCGAACATCTCCGCCACGTCGCGCTCATGCGAGTGTGCGCTGACGCAGATGAAATGCTCCTCAGCCAATGCATCCACCACGGCATCAGGTTCCGCTGTGGCGAGACGATAGACCGGCACCACGCCCTTCAGCTTGCCATCGGGCGTCAGGACGTAGATGGCTGTCAGGTTGTCGGCGTCCTCGTCAAACTCACGCATCAGCCGCAGGGCCAGCGCCACCGTTGTGCCAGCGGGCACCTCCAGATAGTCGAGCGTCATGCGGCCGGCGGCGGTGTCTTCGCCGAACTCGAGCAGTTCTTCAACTTCGGCGCGCTCCTCGGGCTCCATTTCTTCGAGAATCGCTTCGGACCGCGCTTCCGGCAGTTCCGCCAGCAGGTCCGCTGCGGCTGCGGGGTCCATTTCTTCAACAATGTCGGCGGCGCGTTCGGAGTCGAGTGCATTGACCAGGGCCCGCTGCATGCGCGGCTCGACCTCTTCCAGCGTCTCCGCGGCTGTCTCCTCATCCAGCGACGAGAACACAGCGGCGCGTTCCGCGGGCGGAAGGTCTTCCAGGATGTCGGCCAGGTCGGACGGGTGCAGTTTCTGTAACCGTGACTGCTCAATTTTCAGGTGGACGCGCCGCGCGGGGTCCGTCTCAATCAGGTTGACGTAGTGCCACGGGATCACACGCGGAGTGAAGCGGTTGGCCAGTCCTTGAATGGCAGATTCCGGAAGCGTGCCGCGCAGGATACGCCGAACCGCGCCCCGCGTGCCGATTTCCACCCCCTGGACGCGCAGTTCCACCGGGGCATTGGGCGAAAAGTGCCACTCAAGATTCAGATCGTTGACGCGCACAACCTTGTGCCCGGAGACATCAATAATCTGCTGGTCAAGCACGTCGCGCACCGCGAGCAGATTGTGTTCGGTATCGAGCGGAAGCAGTTTTGCGCCGTGCGCCAGACGCAGCGCGTCGTCGGTTTCGCAAGGAAGGAAATCCGCGGGATTGAGGCCGCGAAGACCATCGCTTGTGCGCACGATGATGCGTGAAACCAGCACGGAAGTGGCGTCGGACGGCAGCACCAGGTCACGGACCCGGCCCACGCGATTGCCGGCCGAATCCACCACCGGCTCGCCCAGCAGCAGCGAAAACGACGTAGCACGCTTCGCCGCCTTCTCTTCCTGAGGCTTGTCGACAATGGCTGCTGTGCTCATGGGCTTTGTTTATCTCGTGACGCGCGCGGAGATGACCGGCGCGTCACTCGCAGTGTGGCCTGCGCTCAGCATGTTCAGGAAGAGCCGCGTCGCGCCGGGAACACCGTTCGGCACCTGCCGGAACATCGCGAGGCCAGAGTATATCCAAACGCCCTTGCCGTAATGCGCGCGGAGCAATGCGCCGTCATGCGGCGGCTCGCCCTCGTCGTGCATGCTGAGGAGCGGCTCATACGCCGGGTCCCACTTATCGGCGAAGTAGAGTCCGTACTCCTGTATCCAGCCGTGGAAGTCGGCTTCGGTTACCGTGTTTGGCGCATGGAAGAGCACGGCATCTGGATGCAGAAGCGTTACCGGCAGCTCTTCCTGGTCGGCCCGGATGTTGCCGAGCTCCATAGGATACGGCGTGTAGTGCCCGGCGTTGAAGCCGCGCCAGTCCTGCTCGTACTGGACGACCATGGTGCCGCCGTTCCTCACATAATCGAGCAGGCGCGCATTGTTGTCGCGCAGGTCCTTGCGTGTGGCGTAGGAGCGGATTCCGGTGACGATGGTCGAGTATTTCGACAGGTCGCCGTGCGCGAGCTCTTCAGGCGTGAGCAGCGTGACGTGAACGCCGAGTGAGGCGAGCGCGTCGGGGATGTTGTCCCCGGCGCCCATGATGTAGCCGACGGTGAGATCGGGCGGGACTTCGGCGCGAACGATCGAGACTGTCGTCTTCGCAGGGAAGTAGTAGGGGAAGGCGTCAAGGTCGGGACGCGACAATAAATGAACCCCCTGCTTGAAGAGGTCGCTATCGCTCTTTAGTTCGCCACCACACGTGTATTGTCCCTCCGGGACATCTGCAGGAATATGGAACGCCAAAGTTGCCATTCCAGTTTCGCTCGTGCGCATCGGACTTGTGGAACCGAGGGGGGTCACAGCCCAGGCCGGACTGCTCCAGTATTCAAAGGAAGCTTGTATCGTGTCACCCGAGCCGTCGTGCCGTGTGCCCGCCAGGGTGATCATTGCCGGTTCGACGCTATTGCGCGTTCGCAACATCGAAGACGGACTGCTTATGACCGTGAATGTAGGGGCCAAAAAAATTCCGGAGTGTAAGGCGACATTTGTAACCGGCTGCTCAACCGTGAACTGCGTATCGCCAGATTCAAGTGTCAGCCGAACCGCAAGTGATGGCGGCGGAAGTGCCTGGTCGAGCGACTTCGCGCTCTCGAGCTGATATGTCGTGTCCGTCAATGGATGTTCTCGATGAAACGGCGCTTGGACGATCTCGCCGGGATTCAGCGTCGCTGGAAGCTGAATCACATCGCTTGCACCGGGTTTTATTGTCGGTAATTCTTCACATTTCCCTACCCCGCGAGAACCCTGTTCCGCCTCGCAGTTACGGAGGGATACGCGGTTTGCGCTCCCATTTGTGATTTCGATTTGAGCTGGGATCTTGCTTCCGGCTGCAATGAGTGCCGGCGATCGGCTATGCACGCTGACGACCAGCCGCAAAGCAATTTGAAGCGCTTCTTCCGCTTGAGCGACTTTCTTGTGGACCTCCATCTCGCCCAACGCGCACCGTTCAGCTTCCTCACTTCCAGCGTGATCGCAATCCAGCCCATTCATCTCAAGAGCAGCGCGGAATTCGCCGAGCGACTTTGCAAGCGGGGCTACGGCCGCTTCGGAAGAATTCCGCTGAACATCGGCAGCGGCGCGAACATCTCGTGCGGCTTCCGAAGCGGCAGCTTTTCCAGGACCCGTGTTCGCAACCGGTGACGTATCCAACCCGTCGAACACATCCGTCTCATGCTCGACACGCTGCACACCATCCGCAATTGCAATCAGCTTCAGCTTGCTTACGGCGCGCGCCGGGTTGAACGGAATGTCCGCCAATCCCTGTGAAGCCTGGTGTCGCAGCCCTTGGAGCGCGACTTTTGCGGGCGACTCTCCCATCACCGGATCCACCGCTCCCGTGTCGATGCGCAGGGTCACCTGGTCATCCGGCACGTTCTCGATGTAAAGCTTTTTACATTGCCAGGGCGGCAGGTTCTGTCCTGGAAAGCGCTTCGGGTCGGCTGCGGCCTTGAATGCTTCCTGCGTGAGAATGCTCGAAGCCTGGTGGTGCCCGTGCCCGTCGCGCGGCGTTCCGCTGAAACGCGCAACCAGCACGCCGGGACGGAACAAGCGAATCTGCCGCACGAGGTCGCCAAGCGGCACGTCCTTGCCACCCCACTTGGCAAATGTTTCCTCAGGCGTTTTCGAAAAACCGAAATCCGCAACGCGCGAGAAGCGCTGTTCGACGCCGTAGTCCTTGTCGGAAGCAAGCAGTTCCATTGTTCGCAGCAGGCCGAGCTCATCGCCGAAAATTGCGCCGGTCGCGTCCTGGCCGCCCTCGCCCCGCGTGAAGGTGAACAGCATCACCTGGTTCCCTCTTGCGCGAGCTTCGTAGGTCAGCAGCGGACCGTCTTCGTCGTCAGGATGCGCGACGACCATCATCATGCGGCCCGTTGTTGTCAGTTTCTGGATGGCCTCGCGCAGTTGCTGGTCATGCGGCACCGGCGGATCCGGCGGCGGTCCCGCGCCGACGCTCGACTGCGCAAGCGCAGCGGCGGAGATGGCAAGTGAGAGAAAGCACGCAGTAACGTAGGAACTGAACTTCACTCATCTTTTCTATCAGGCTCTTTGGCCGGGGCGGCCACCGCGGCTTCGCGCGGCAGCATCTCACTCCGCACGGAACTTTACCATGACCAGGCAACAGGAGTCGGCAATTGCGCGCGCTTACCGCTCCGTCCGGACGGTGCATCGCGCATCCTATCGCGCCTTTTTTACCGAGCTATTCCATTCGTTCGGCGAAGACCGTGTGCATGGCAGTTCCGCGCAGCTGGGATACTTTTTCTTCTTCTCCATCTTCCCGACGTTCGTCTTTCTGCTCGCTGTGACGGGGCTTGTTGGCGGCGGCAACAGCGTGCGCGATGCCTTGGCGCGACACATTTCAACCGTGGTACCGGCAACGACCTCTGACCTGGTGCAGCAGACGCTCCGCGTTCATCACCGCACGCGAACGTTGCTGATCAGCGGGTTCCTGGCGCTGTGGTCTTCGACAGAAGGCATGGCCGCGGTGTGCGAAGCGATGAACGGTGTTCACGACGTCCGGGAGAGCCGCTCGTACTGGCGCGTCCGGTTGACATCACTGCGGATGGCACTGGCGACGGGCGCGCTGCTATTGCTTGCGTTCGGCGGAATGGCCTGGACCGATCGCTTTGCCATCAGCGCACATGGTCATTTCATTGAATGGATCGCGATCAAGACTGTGCAGTGGGCATTCGCGCTGGTCTGCCTGGCAATTGTTTTCGCACTGACGTACCACTGGGCCCCAAACGTCGAGGATCGCGAATGGAGCTGGCTGAGCGCGGGCGCCGCGGTCGGAATCCTGCTCTGGGCCCTTGCCGCGGCGGGACTGCGGATCTACTTCCACTTCTCACACTGGTCGGCGACGACGTATGGCACCGTTGGCGCGGTAATGATTCTGCTTGTCTGGTTCTACTTTGCCGGCTTTGCGCTGCTTGCCGGAGCGGAAGTCAACGCCGTCATGGAAGACTTCGCGGCCAGGCATGGCGATGCGCGGGCAACGGCGAAAGGCGCGAAAGAGCCCGAGACGCGGACTGCCAAAAGATGACCACGCACCGCCGCGCCGCTACCATGGAACTAAGGAGATAACTTTGGCGCGTACCACGATGGTGTTTGGAGTTCTGCTGGCGCTGCTGGGGCTTTATGGATTCTTCACGACGGGCGCGGCGCATCCGACCGCGCTGATACCGGCCTATTTCGGCGCAGCGTTGATTCTTTGCGGTGCCCTGGCTGCCAATCCTGATCGCCGCAAGACATGGATGCATGTTGCTGTTGTCGTCGGCCTGCTTGGCTTTATTGCGCCGCTCGGCCGCCTCGTTCCGCACTGGAGCACGGCAGCTCCCGCCGCGAAGTATTCGCAGCTGGCGATGTGCGCGCTATGCTTCGTGTTCACACTTGTGTGTGTGCGGTCCTTTATTGCGGCGCGGCGCGACCGCGCATGAAGCCGATGCGGCCGGGCAGCATCTAAGAGCGAAACTTATGGCCATGCGACCCAGCTTCGTCTCCAACTCCAGCGGCAATCCGCCGGGAATGCGGTCGCGCGGCAATCCGGGGGCAGCGCAGCCGGAGACCAAGAAGAAGACCAACCTGAAGCGCGCGCTGCCGGCCGCGTGGGCGCTGGTCAAGCCGCGCCGCCGGCTGCTGCTCGGCGGCCTGCTGCTGATGATTCCCAACCGCATCTGCGGCCTGTCGATTCCGTTTGCGCTGCGTTATCTCATCGATAAGGTGATGACGCCGCACAATCTGCATCCGCTGCCCCTGATCGTCGGCTCGGTGCTGGTTGCAACAACCATTCAGGGCGCCACCTCCTTCGCGCTCACCCAGATGCTTTCCAAGGCGGCGCAGCGGCTGATAGCGGAACTTCGCGCCCAGGTGCAGCAGCATGTCGGGAGGCTGCCGGTGGCGTACTACGACGCCAATCGCACCGGCGCGCTTGTCAGCCGAATCATGAGTGATGTTGAGGGCGTAAGGAACCTGCTCGGCACGGGACTGGTCGAACTTTTCGGCGGAATCCTGACGGCCATCATCGCTTTCGGCATGATGATCCGCATTTCCGCCCTGATGACGGGCCTCGCCGCACTGGTGCTGATTGTCTTCAGCGCTGTACTGAGCCTGGCGTTCACCAAGATTCGCCCGATCTTTCGCGCAAGGGCCAAGATCAACGCGGAGGTCACCGGCCGGCTGACCGAATCGCTTGGCGGCGTTCGCGTGGTCAAGGGCTATCACGCGGAAGACCGCGAAGCCGGCGTGTTTGCCGAAGGCGTAAAGCGGCTGCTCGACAACGTCATCAGCACGCTGACCGCGCAGAGCACAATGGCGCTGGCTTCGACGGTTGTGCTGGGCCTTGTCGGCGTCATGGTGATGTACATCGGCGCGCATCGTGTCGTCGCCGGCAAACTGACGCTCGGCGGTTTTATGAGCTACAACGCTTTTCTCGCGTTTCTCATCGCGCCGGTTTTCCAGATTGTCGCTATCGGGACGCAGATGACGGAGGCTTTCGCGGGCCTGGACCGCACGCAGGAAATTCTGAACGAGACGGCCGAGAGCGGCGACCCGGAACGCACGGAGACAATGCCGCCGATTCACGGCCGTGTGGAGTTCCGCGACGTTGAGTTCGCGTATGAGCCCGACAAACCCGTGCTGCACGGCATCAGCTTTGTTTCGCAACCCGGAACCGCGACGGCGCTCGTCGGTTCGTCCGGGTCCGGCAAGAGCACCATCATCTCGCTCGTGTGCGCGTTCCACACGCCGGACAAAGGCAGCATCCTGGTAGATGGCCACGATCTGTCGCGCGTGGAGCTATACAGCTATCGCAGCCAGCTCGGCGTTGTGCTGCAGGAATCATTTCTGTTCGACGGCACCATTCGGGAAAACGTGGCGTTCTCTCGGCCCAACGCGACAGAAGAACAGGTTCTGGAAGCATGCCGCATTGCCCGCGTGGATGAGTTCGCGGAACGCTTCCCCGACGGGTACGACACCGTAGTCGGCGAGCGCGGCGTCAAACTGAGCGGCGGCCAGCGGCAGCGGATTTCGATTGCGCGCGCAATTCTGGCGGACCCGCGGATCCTTATTCTGGATGAGGCGACGTCGTCGCTCGACTCCGAGTCAGAAG
Organism: uncultured Acidobacteriaceae bacterium; assembly: GCA_963848685.1. GTDB lineage: Bacteria > Acidobacteriota > Terriglobia > Terriglobales > Acidobacteriaceae > CAWKED01. Next base: position 921,129 of record CAWKED010000002.1, read on the forward strand.
CGCTGATCCAGGCGGGCCTGAGCTACCTTATGCAGGGGCGGACAACCTTCGTCATCGCCCACCGGCTGAGCACCATTCGCCGGGCGGACCAGATCCTTGTCGTCGAGCAGGGCGAGATTGTCGAGCGCGGCAATCATTCCGAGTTGCTCGCCAAAGATGGGAGATACCGCGAACTTTACATGCGTCAGCACGATCTCGAGGCGAATTTATTTCTTGCTCCGGGCGAAGGCGACAAGCTGGTTGAGGTTTAGACAAGCTGCCCTCTGAAGTGAGCGCAGCGAGCGGAAGAATCCCGTTTGCGCTGCCCGCGAAATTAGAGAGAGCAGATTCTTCGCTTCGCCGAGAATGCCATCAAGCAGGCGCTGCCTTACTTCTCGACGCCCAGTTCGCGCAGCACAAAGGCATAATCAAACGCGATCTCTTTGAGATAGTCGTAGCGTCCGCTGGCGCCGCCGTGGCCGGCCGTCATGTTGATGTGCAGCAGCAGCGGCGTGTCGTTTGTCTTGAGCGTGCGCAATTTCGCTACATATTTCGCCGGCTCCCAGTACATGACCTGGCTGTCGTGGAGGCTCGTCTTGACCAGCATGGCAGGATACGCGCCGGGCTTCAGGTTGTCGTACGGCGAATAGGTGAGCATGTACTCGAAAGCCTCGCGCTCGTTCGGGTTTCCCCACTCTTCGTATTCCGGAACCGTGAGCGGCAGTGACGCATCCAGCATCGTGTTCATCACGTCTACGAACGGCACGTGGGAAACGACGGCGCGAAACAAGTCCGGCCGCAAATTGACAACCGCCCCCAGCAGCAGGCCGCCGGCGCTGCCGCCTTCAATCGCGATGCGCTTGCGGTCGCCGTATTTTTCAGCGACGAGATACTCGACACACGCGATGAAGTCAGTGAACGTGTTGCGCTTGACCATCATGCGGCCGGCGTCATGCCAGGGCTGGCCGAGGTCTCCGCCGCCACGGATGTGCGCGTACGCAATCACGACGCCGCGGTCGAGCAGGCTCAGCCGGTTGCCGTTAAAGCCGATCGGCAACGCATAGCCGTACGAGCCATAGCCGTACACGTAGAGCGGGTTCGTACCGTCGCGCTCGAATTTGTCCTTGCGGTAGACGAGCGACAGGGGAATGTTCGTCCCGTCCTCGGCGGTCGCAAACACGCGCTCGCTGGCATAGAGCGAAGGATCAAAGCCGCCGGGAATTTCCGTTCGCTTGCGCAATTCTGATTCGCCCGTGCGCACGTCGTAGTCGTACACCGACGACGGTGTGACCAGGGACTGATACGCGTATCGCAGCTTGTCCGTGCGGAACTCCGCATTGCTCGTCGTGAAAACGGTATAGGCAGGGTCGGGAAACGCGATGCCGCGCTCGTCGCCGCCGTCGAACTGGACAACGCGAAGCCGGGGCAATCCCGCGACGCGCTCCTCAATAACGTAGAAGTCCTCGAAGACCTCGAAATCCTCGAGCGGAATGTCGGGCTGCGCGGCAATCATCTCCTGCCAGTTCTCAGCTCCCGAAGCATTAACCGGCGCGGTGACAAGGCGAAACGTTCGCGCCGTATCGTTGGCGCGGATGTAGAAGACGCCGTGGCGCTCTTCCGCCGTGTATTCAATGTCGGCGCGTCGCGGCTCGATGGTCCGCCAGGTGCCGCGCGGTTCCTGCGCCGAAAGAAATCGCAGCTCCGACGTGGTGTGCGAATGAATGTTCAGCAGCAGCAGGGCGCGGCTGCGCGTGCGGCCGACATCCAGGTTGAACCGCTCGTCAGGCTCCTCAAAAACAAGCTCGTCCGCATTCGAGCCGCGCGTGTGCCGGTACAGCCGGTGCTGGCGCTTTTCGACTTCATCTTCCTGCGTGTAGAACAGCGTGCTGTTGTCCGCGGCCCAGGCGATGGAACCGACCCGCACAGCCATGTCGGCCAGGTCTTTGCCGCTATCGAGGTCCCGGATATGGAGCGTGTACTGCCGGAAGCCGACATTGTCTGTCGTGTAGGCCAGCCACCGGCCGTCATCGGAAACAGAAACCGATCCTAGCGACATAAAGGCCTGGCCCTCGGCTAGAGCGTTGATGTCGAGAATGATCCGTTCCGGCGCATCCAGCGAGCCCCGACGGCGGCACAGAATCGGATACTGCTTCCCTTCCTCGGTCCGCGAGCCGTAGTAGTAGCCGTCCTTGCGATAGGGAACAGCCTCGTCCGTCTGCTTCAGGTGGCTCAACATTTCTTCGTAGAGCTTCTGCTGCAGCGCCTGCGTACCGGCCATGTCGGCTTCGGTGTAGCGGTTCTCTGCGGCCAGATAGTCCAGCGTGTCGGCGCGCTCTTTGTCGCGTAGCCAACTGTACGGATCGTCCAGTGTTTTGCCATGCAGAACAGTCTTTTTCTCGACAATTTTTGCGACAGGCGCGGAAAGGGACATCACTCTTCAGCATAGTCGCAACCCACGCTCTCGGTGAGGCAACTCAATGAGCAGTAAACGGTTCTCTCCAATCAGCAAACAGTACAGCCGGGCAGTCCCCGGCGACCTCAAGGAGAGAGTATGAAGATTCGAAACATTCTCGGTGCGGCTGCCGTGGGCGGCATTTTGGCGATGTGTCTCCCGCTGCATGCGCAAATGAACGGTCACTCCCCCGCAGCGCAGGCAGCCAATGATCCCTCGCGAAATGGCGCAATGTCGCCCTCCGGCAATCCGAACCAGGATGCCGAATGGCTGAAGATGTCGACCGAAATCAACAACGGCGAGATTGCCGCCGGCAATGCTGCGCTGAGCAAGTCCAGCAATGCCGACGTGAAACAGTTCGCGCAGAAGATGGTGGATGACCACACCATGCTGAACCAGAAGGGCGCGCCGGTCGCAAAGAGCATGGGCATGACGCCGCCGACGGAACCGACCAAGAAGGACCAGGCGGAAATGGCGAAAATGCAGAACCTGAACGGCGAGGCCTTTGACACGGCATACATCAAAGCCCAGGTCGCCGGCCACAAGAAAGCGCTGGCCATGACCAATACTGAGATCGTCAATGGCACCAATCCCCAGGTGAAGGAACTTGCAACCAACGCCAAGCCCATCATCGCGGAACACTTGAAGATGGCCGAGGCCCTGCAGAAGAAGATGATGAAGTAGACAATCCCCCTCCCCCACCGGAAAGCTCGCGCACTCTGCGCGGGCTTTTCTATTGCCCCTCGGCTCTGCTCAGGCCTCAGGGCATGGCAGTTGTCATACGCCGTGAAATCTTCACTGCGTAAGATAGAAGCCGTGCGTTACCTCGCAGCCCGATGTGCCCTCGTCCTCGCCGTCGCCGTGTGCGCGGGCGGCTGGCTGCGCGCGGAAACCGTGCAGCAACTCGGGAAGCCCAAGGACTACGTCAACGACTACGCGAACGTCCTGTCTGCACAGACAAAGCAGCAGCTGAACATGCTGTGCGGGCAGATGGACCATCGCGCCAACGCCCAGATTTTCACGGCCATCATCCAGCAGCTTCCGGAAGACGAAGACATCGACGACTTTGCCAGCAAGCTGCAGGAATCCTGGAAGGCGGGGAAAAAAGCCACAGACCGCGGTGTCCTGGTCGTGCTGGCGGTCCAGGACCGCAAGTACCGCATCGAGGTGGGTTACGGGCTTGAGCCCATCCTGAATGATGCCAAGGTCGGGAACATCGGCCGGGCCATGGTTCCCTACTTGAGGCAGCAGAATTACGACCAGGCCATTACCGTCGCGCTCAGCTCGCTTTCTAGAGTCATCGCCGACGATGCGCACGTGCAGCTTGACCCGCAGTGGCAGTACTTCGGGGTCGCGCAAAGACGCCAGCAGCAATCGAAGCCATTGACACCAAGGCAAATCATTACCGCCATCATCGCGATCGCCGTCATCCTTTTCATCCTGGTGCGGTTTGGCGGGTCAGGGCTTGTCGGCTTCCTGCTCGGGATGTTCTTCGGCGGAGGCTTTGGTGGCGGCGGCCGCGGGGGCGGCTGGGGCGGCGGCGATGGTGGCGGCTTCGGCGGCGGCGGCGGCGACGGATTCGGGGGCGGCGGAGGCGGTTCCTCGGGTGGCGGAGGGGCCAGCGGCGGCTGGTAGAGTTTGAAAGTTTTGCTTGAAGGTTAAGAGGAGAAAGTAATGAAAAAAGGAACGATTATTGGATTGGTCATTCTGGCCGTCCTTGTCCTGGGAGCGTTCATGGTCGGCGGTAGTTACATCATCGCCCGCAATCAGATGGTGGACAAGGACCAGGCGGCGCAGCAGGCCTTTTCGCAAGTGGACATCGCGATGCAGCGGCGCGCGGACCTGATTCCGAACCTGGTGGAGACCGTGAAGGGCTACGCCAAGCAGGAAACGACCGTGTTCGGCGATATCGCCAATGCGCGCGCCGGACTGCTGCGCGCCGGCGCTTCGCCGCAGGACAAAATTAACGCCAACAATCAGCTCGACGGCGCCATCGGCCGCCTGCTGGTGCTGACGGAAAACTACCCGAACCTGCGCTCGCAGGAAAATTTCCAGCGGCTGCAGGACGAGCTGGCCGGCACGGAAAACCGCATCGCGGTCGAGCGCCGCCGCTACAACCAGGCCGTGCAGGATTACAACCAGTTCGTGCTGCACTTCCCGAACAACATCTGGGCGAGCATTGCCGGCTACCACGCGAACAAGTACCCGTACTTCCAGGCCAGCGACCAGGGCAGAGCGGTGCCGAACGTGAAGTTCTAGGTCCAAATGTGAGACAAAGGGGCGCACAGGGTGCGCCCCTTTGCTTATGGTGTCCCTTCCAGAGAGGAGCTTGGTTTGAGTCAGTGCTTATGGATCGATCGACGAATCCGATTGCCTGTTGATGACTTTCTGGAAGTCTCTACTGCGGCCTCCGGTACTCGATGTCATCCCCGCGCAGCGAAAACTCCGTAGAGCAATTCTGTGAGCCGCAGATGATCGTCGCCGCGCCGCGGAACTGCTGGCGCGTGATCAATCCCAGGCTTGCGCACGTCGGGCAGGACATCACTGCGTAGAAGGGATCTTCCTCCGGCCCCGTCGCGCCCGCGTTTGCCAGCACGAAGAGCGTGCCTGGCTCCATCTGTTCCGGGATCCAGTCTTCCAGCATCTGCAGTTCCTGCATGGGGTGCCTCCGCGTTGGGGGATGAAACAGGAGTGCGTCACCGCGAGGGTGACGCGATCATTCAGGCGAAGTTGGATGGAATGTTCCGGTCCCACATATCGCGTCGCGAAAGTGGGGCACCACGGTGTGTGGGGCACCAGGAGGTGCTGCGGTCGGGCGAGTTTCGGGTGGTGCCGAAGCCTTGCGCATCTGTTTGGGCCACGCCGCTTGCACGGCGTTTCAAAGAGCTTCCGCCGCATGCCGGGTGTGCGTCAAGCACGAACACTACGGCAAGTGTTTACTGTGCGGGAACCCCGCCCTGCGGCTTCGCCGTAGAACGGGGCGCCCGAAATTTCGGGCAGGATGAGTCGCGGGTAATTTACTGCCCGGATGTCCGCGGGCTACCGGCAGTCACGCCGTTCAACCGCTTGTACATCGCCTCATTCCGCAGGATGGCCTGCACGTAGTCATGCGTCTGCGCGAACGGTATGGACTCGACAAACTCCGGCACGTCGCGGAAATTTCCCTTCGACAGCCACTCGTCCACGCGATTGTCGCCGGCGTTGTACGCGGCCAGAGCGTATTCCACATGTCCATGGAAGTGGTCCACCATATCGCGCACGTACAGGCAGCCCAGGCGGATGTTCACCTGGGGATCCAGCAGCTCGTTCGTCGAGAAACCCGGCATGCCGGCCTTGCGCGCCATCTGCTTGCCTGTCACGGGCAGAAGCTGCATCAACCCATAAGCGTTGGCGTAGGAGACGACGCTCGGGTTGAACTCGCTTTCCTGCCGGACCAGCGACAGCACAAGATAGGAGTCGAGCCCGTTTTCCGCGCTGCGCTGCTGGAAAGCACTCCAGTATGGCTTCGGAAACAGGACGTTCCACAGCGACATGGGGATCGAGTCGACCGGCACCGTGTAGTAGCTGGTGGTCACGCGCTTGGCGACCTGCAGGGCACGATAAGGCTGGTCGGCCTGCGCGTAAATCTGGATCTCTGCCCACGGCGCCCATTGCTCGTCGCCGGCGCCCGCGCGAATCTCCTGCCCGATGTATTCGTTCAGGCCGGCGTTGCCGAGCAGCCGCGCCTTGACAACATGGATGTTGTCATCCGGCACCTGGTCCGTAAGAACAGTCGCCGTGTGCGCGTGGATTCCGTTGAGAAGCGAAACCTGCTCGTCGGGATACTGTGAAAGCTGTGCCAGCCGCTCCTTCGCCAGGCTTGCGAAGTAGTAGTTGCGGTAGCCGCGAACCAGCGCCATGTAGTACGCCTTTGCGAGCGCGTATGCATTTTCATGCTCTTCCAGCTCGCGCCCGCGCCAATAGAGCGCATCGGAAAGCATTTGTCCGCCATAGCGCGAAATCTGTTCGTCGAACATCTTGCCCGCGCGCTCGAAATTCCCCATCCGGTAGTTGATCCAGGCCAGCCGCCAATGCGCCAGTTCCGCATCTGAGCTGCGCGGGAACTGCTGCAGCAGCCTCTCATAATGCGGGATGGCGGGCGGGTATTCGAAGGCCGCGTTGTACATGTTGGCCACGGCAAACAGCGCCTGTTCATACCAGTTGCTGTTCGGGAAGCGGCGCTCAAGCTGGGCGAGAGTTTCTTCGACCGACGGATAGTCGCGCCGGACCCGGGCCTCTTCTTCCAGAAGATAAAGCCGCTCCGCGCCATGGTCGTCCTGCGAATCGGGAATGGCGACCAGTTCGGTGCGCGTCAGCTTCTTCAGCTTGTAGGCGCAGGCTGCCGCGTCGAGCCGGACATCGTTGCGCATCTGCTCGCTGATGCCGGGATGGTTTTCGAGCGCCGTGAACTCCGCAAGCGCTTCGGAATACTTGTGCGCCGCATACAGCGCCTCCGCGTGGGCGTGCTGGTCTTCCGCGGTGAGCACAACGCCGGTGGAAGCCAACGTTGTCAGCTGCTGCTGCGACTGCTTCGCTTCCTGTGTAGTCGGCATTGCCGTGTAGATGTGGCGGAAGATGACAGCCGCCTCGCCAGGATTTCCGTTGGCAAGGGTGGCCCTGGCTTTCACGAGTTGATAGTCCGGTTTCCCGCCAAGCCCGGAGGCGTTCGCGAGCGTCTGCAGGGCTGCCGCCGGACGGTTGGTTTCGACCAGCAGTCTCGCCAGGACGATCGGCAGCGTGTAGTTGAAGATGGAATCCGGATAGCGCGCCGCGTAACCACTCAGCAGGGCGAGCGCCTGGTCCGGATGTCCGGCGTCTTCCAGGGCCAGCGCGCCGAGATATTCGGAAAAGTCTTCGATCACGGAGCTGCGCTGGCCGGCAGTGCGGTAGGCGTCGGCGGACTCCTGATAGCGCTTGTCGGCCGCATACGCATGGCCGAGCGCAAGGTATGCGGCGGCAGCCGCGTCGCCCGTGTGCGCGGTCGCAAAGCGTTCCACAGCCGAATACGCCTGCGGCGAGCGGTAGACGGCAAGTTGCTGCGCCATGGGCCGCAGGTCTGCCGACGCAACAAAGGCTTCGCGGATTTTCGCGCTGCGGACCGGGTCGTGACCGGAGCCTTTGCGATGGCCGTGGGCAGCGCTCGATGCGTGCGCGCGATGTGCCACCGAGCTGTGGGCCGTGCCTCCTGAGCGATGCGAGGCGGACGTCGTCGACGCCGGGTGCTTCTTCTTTTTCGCGCTGGAGGTCTGCGCGTTCGTCATTGTGCAGGCGCAGATCGTTAATGCCGCTGCAACGATGCATCCCTTAAGCCGCGTGTATTTCCTCAACCGCAATGCCACCACCATGATTCGCGATGTTTCTAGGATGCCATCATCGCGGCGCGCCGCTCGCTTCCACAGCATGAAGGGTATAGAAAGCGGCAATCCTGCCGGGGGCTACAATGTGAGAGCAAGCCATGGCAACAACGACGGAAAAGCAGGACCAGGAGCGAGCGAAAGACCTTGAACTGGTCGAACGCGTAAAGGCAGGCGAGACAGAAGCCTACAGCGAACTCATTCGCATGTATGACCGCCGGGTCTTCCGCATCGCGCAGCACATTACGCAGAACCGGGAAGATGCCGAAGACGTTGTGCAGGACGCTTTCCTGAAGGCCTACCAGAACCTTCACCGCTTTGAAGGCAATTCGAAGTTCTACACATGGCTGGTCCGCATCGCGGTCAACGAAAGCCTGATGAAGCTGCGCAAGCGCCGCAACTCCAAGGTCGTCTCGATGGACGACGAGGTGATGACGGAAGAGGGCTCGATCCCGCGCGAGTTCGCCGACTGGTCGCCGAGCCCCGAGTCCCAGTACGGCTCCGAGGAGATGCAGGAGATCCTGCAGAAGACCATCCAGGGGCTGCCGCCGGGGTTCCGCAGCGTGTTTGTGTTGCGTGACGTCGAAGGTCTTTCCACTGAAGAGACCGCGAATGCGCTGGACTTGAGCGTTCCGGCTGTGAAGAGCCGTCTGCTGCGTGCCCGGCTGCAACTCCGCGAGCGGTTGGCCAAATACTTAAAGAAACCTGGCGACCCGGAGAGTGCTCTAACAACTGCTGAGGCCGCTTCGTGAACTGCACCGAATTCATGGTCGAACTGACGGACCTGCTCGATGACCGGGTGGACATCGAGTTGCGCCGCGAGATTGAAATACACCTCGACGGTTGCGACCACTGCCGCGTCGTTTACATCACAACCCGGCAGACGATTCAGATTTACCGGGACAACGAAGTGTATGAGTTCGAGCCGACGCGCCGCGCGCAGCTGCATTCGCTCATCATGCAGCGCTGCCGCGAAGAGCGGCTTGGCCGCGGCTGATTCAGCACGCCATCTCCAGCAATCTTCACAAGGGATAGAATGGGTAGCCCTCGGCTGCCTATGCCCAAAACCCTCATCGCCTGCCTGCTGTGTGCCGTGGCTGGTGCGGCCTGCGCCCAGACACCTGCCGGTTCCGGGACGGCAAGCGCCGCGCTGCCTCCGTTGCCAGGGCTGAACGCAGAGCAGATTGCGGCCGAAGCTGCCGCGGACCAACGCTCCCTCACAGAAACCATGCAGTCGCTGGATGTTGCGCTGAACCATCTGCATCCGCTCAGCTTTTCAGAACGACGCAGCGATCTTCACGTTACGGGTTACAACACCTACACGATTTCTGACGCTCACGCCGACCCGGCAGCATGCACTCTCACGCTGACAGAGATCGGGTCTGTCCGGCTCGAAGCGGACCCGGGCTATGAATACTCCGAGCGCGGAGTTTTTGTGTCGAAAGAAGACCTCGTCCGGGGAAACCGGACGACGAGCGTTTCCTCACTCGGCAGGATGGCGGGGCTGATCGTCCGCAACTATCAGGACCAGATCAACCGCGGCTACGCCTGGGCCGGCCACCCCGAACTGACTTCGGCGGTGGACCCGGCGGTGTATACCGTGCGCATGCAGCCGCGGGAACCGAATGCGGTGACGCACGAAGGATCCAGTTACGTCGGCAGGCAGACTCCTGTTCCTTCCAAAGGAACATGGCCGGCGAACACGTTCTCCTTCGGCGACCGGGAAACGGCTGTGCGCATTGCGGAGTCTCTGCTGCACGCCATCACCCTGTGCGGCGGCGGCAAACAGGCGGACGTGCAGCCGGTCCTCCCGCCCGCGGCTGCCCACTAGTCGTCGCGACGATGCAGTGTCGGCGTATCGCCGGAATCACCCTTCTGGTCGCTGCCGGTCGTTCCCGGATCTGAAGTGGACGTGCGACGCAGTGTGGGCTTGCCGTTCTTGTTGTTCGCGGGTCCAACTTTGCGGCGGTTTTCGATGCGCGCCAGCCGCGCCTTGACGTCCTGAAATTCAGACGTGCTCACAAGATATTCCGAGCGCGGCGGCAGAATGCGCTGCATCTCCTGCTGGGAGTGCGCGATGCGGTCCGGCGTCGGCGGATGCGTCTCGAACGCTTTTGAAATCAGGCTTGGCTTCTGCTTGATAAGCGCGTTGTATTTTTCGAAGAAGCCGACAAAGGCTTCCGGATCGTAACCGGCCTTGTACATATATTGCAGGCCAAGGTAATCCGCCTGCGCCTCAAAGCCGCGCTGGAACTTGAGGAAAGTCAGCGGCACGCCAATGCTCGCTGCTTCGTAAATTCCGTAACCCGTGTAGCCGCCGATGAAGATAAGCGGGATCATTGCGATCTGCGCGTAGTTGGAACGGGTCATTTCGCGCGCGACGTGGTGCGCCGCGACATGGCCGACTTCATGCGCGATGACGCCGGCTACTTCGGCTTCGTCGTCCGCGGCAAGAATCAGTCCCGAATTGACGTACATAAAGCCGCCGGGCAGCGCCATCGCGTTGATCTCGTCGGAGTCAATAACCTTGACCGTGAACGGCACCTTGGCGTCTGAATTCTTAACGATGTTCTGCGTGATCCGGTTCACGTACTCGTTAACGACTGGATCGTTGATCATCTTGACGGTGTGCTCGATTTCCATCGAGTACTGCTTGCCCATCTTGATTTCAGTTTCTGTCGAATACCAGTTGCCCATGCCGCGTTCGCCGGGAGTATGGCGGTCGCCGATCGAGCTGACATCGTCAATCGATCCCTTTTTGACGTTCGCCATGGTCGGCACCTCGCCAAGCACGTCGGAGTCCGACAGGTTGATTCCCTTCTCCTTGTCAGGCCTGGCGCTCGCGTCGGCCGGCTTTGCGTCCGGCGCGGGAACCGGCGCAGTAGTATCAGGCTGCGCGGGAGGCGTCATCGGCTTGATGACCGACTGGTTGTCACCCGTCGTCGTATTGCTGGTCGAGGAAGTCTGCTGGGCGGCCCCGCCGGAGGTCTGCGCGACAAGGAGCGGCGCAAAAGCGGTTAAACCGATCGAAGCGATGGAGGTAAGGAGCGCGCGGCGCATAAGGAACTCCTGGCGCGGTGGGCGCCCTGTCGCGCTGGTCGTCTAGCCGGGAAGGCGCGGATTCTTTGACCGCTTCACTTAGTATCCGGCGAGGGCGGCGAAAAAGCAAAGAGGTTGGTTCGCCTCGGATCGGCGAGAGCATTTCCTGACCAATCTTTGTCGGCGGTACAACAGATGGGGCTGATTGCACACCCTAGTTGGCTGAAGGAGAACCGCATTATGCGCGGATTCAAATCTCTGTTGTGCGCCGCTGCGTTGGCTGCTCCACTGGCCATGGTTTCACCGGCGGGCGCGCAAATCGCCATCAGCATTGGTGGCCCACCACCTGTCTGCCCCTATGGATACTACGGATACGCGCCGTACGGCTGCGCTCCGCAGGGATTCTACGGGCCGGGGTATTTCTATAACGGCGTCTTTCTAGGGGTCGGGCCATGGGCATACTGGGGTTACAACCACGGCTGGGGCGGACATCATTTCTACGGAGCAGGAGGCGGCAGCTACCGCGGAGATGTTCGCTACGGCTATCACGGAAGGCCAGGCGGGTACTCCTATCACAACGGAAGCGAGAGCTACCGGGGCGGTCGCGGCTACCACAGCAGTGGCGCGTCACATGGCAGCGGGTACGGCAGCAAGTCGTCCTCCGGATATCACGGTCAGCCAACGAGTCAGGGATACCACGCCCAGCAGGGCAAGCCACCCGGCAGCCAGGGTGGACCACCGAGGTCCAGCAACTCGGGCGGCGGAGGTCGTCCGCCGAGTGGCGGTGGCGGCCATCCAGGCAACGCGGGCGGCGGACACGGCGGCGGACAGAGCCATCACTAGAGCGTCAGAGTCTATCGCTAAGACAGAAGAGCCGGCCGACTTCGGCTGGCTCTTTTCTGCGCGAAATTTCCGCGCGCGTCAGTCGTAATATTCCAGCCCGAGGTGCGTGATGAGGTCTTCGCCCTGGATGTGGCGCAGGGTGTTCTTGAGCTTCATGCTCTGGATGAACAGGTCATGTTCCGGATACAGCCCTTCCGCCGTCATCGGGCTCTTGAAGAAGAAGCTGAGCCACTCCTGGATACCGAGGTGCTTGAGTTCAGGCGTGCGCTGCGCGAGATCGAGGAACAGCACGAGGTCAAGCGCAAGCGGCGCCGCGAGAATGGAGTCGCGGCAGAGGAAGTCCACCTTGATCTGCATCGGATAGCCGAGCCAGCCGAAGATATCGATGTTGTCCCAACCTTCTTTGTTATCACCGCGGGGCGGATAATAGTTAATCCGTACTTTGTGATAAATGTCCTTGTAGAGGTCCGGGTAAAGCTCCGGCTGCAGAATCTGGTCCAGCACCGAAAGCTTTGACTCTTCCTTGGTCTTGAAGCTCTCCGGATCGTCCAGGACCTCGCCGTCGCGGTTGCCCAGGATGTTCGTCGAATACCATCCTGCGACGCCGAGCATGCGTGCCTTGAACGCGGGTGCCAGAACGGTCTTGATAAGCGTCTGACCGGTCTTGAAATCCTTGCCGCAGATCGGCGCGCCGTTCTTGCGCGACAGCTCCTGCATCACCGGCAGGTCCACGGTAAGGTTCGGGGCGCCATTCGCGAAGGGCACGCCTTCCATCAGCGCGGCGTAGGCGTAAACCTGGCTGGGCGCGATCGCAGGGTCGTTGGCTTCCAGGCCCTTTTCGAACGCTTCGATGGACTGGTGACACGCTTTTGGCTGCAGGAAGATCTCCGTCGAGCCGCACCAGATCATCACGACGCGGTCGGTCTTCTTTTTCTGCGCCTGGATGTCGGCGCGCAGTTGCTCCGCCAGTTCCCGCTTGTTGCTGCCCTGCTTGACGTTCGTGCCGTGGAGCCGCTTGACATAGTGCTGGTCAAACACGGCCGGCATGGGCTGAATCGTTTCGAGGAACGGCTTGATCTGCTCCAGAAGGTCCTTGTCCAGGACCTTTGCCGTTTTGGCGGCCTCGTACATGTTCTCTTCAAAAATGTCCCAGCCGGAAAACTCGATGGAATCAAGTGCCGCGATGGGAACAAAGTCCCTGATGAGCGGCGTGCGGTTGTCCGTGCGCTTGCCCAGCCGGATGGTTCCCATCTGGGTGACGGAGCCAATCGGCTTTGCGATGCCTTTACGCACCGCTTCCACGCCGGCGATCATGGTCGTGGCGACGGAGCCCATGCCGACAATCATGACGCCGAGCTTGCCGCCCGCGGCTGCCGGTTTTTCGGTTTTGGAGGATTGCGGCGCGGCCTGAGACGCAGCGGCAGCAGTGCCGCTCTTCGAAGTTGACATTCTTCCCTGTTGCTTCTTTCTACTTGAGAGTGCGAACCCTTAGTGTCTCGCACGCCGGACAGGCTTGGCAAATCCTAGTCTGATTTTGCGCGGGCGTTGCGCTTCTTCCAGTGCGTCCAGACGAACCACGCAAATGCCAGCACCAGGAGGACAAGGATGGCGGCGTCAAAGCGGTGAAAGATCTGTTTGAGGCGCGGGTCCGTATCCCAGGCACGGCCAAGCCGCATGCCGATGTACGCCAGCACAAAGCACCACGGCCAGGAGCCGATGAACGTGTAGACGTGGAAACGGACCTGCGGCATCCGGCCGATTCCGGCCGGTAATGCGATGAACGTGCGGACCACGGGAAGCATCCTTGTGATCAGCACCGTGATTTCGCCGTAGTGGTGAAACCAGTAATCGGTGCGATCGAGATCGTGGCTGCTGAGCAGCACGTACTTGCCGAAGCGCTCGACAAAGGGACGGCCTCCGTAGGCACCGATCCAGTAGGCGATGGCAGACCCGATGTTGCAGCCAATCGCTCCCGCAGTGGCGACGGCCAGAAGGTGGAAGCGGCCCGTATAGACCAGGTAGCCGGAGAACGGCATGATGACCTCGCTGGGCAGCGGAACGCAGGCTGACTCCAGTGCCATCAGGAGCATGACGCCGAGATAACCAGTAGAGGAAATGACGCTGATGATGAAGGCGCTGAGCGCGGCGAGAATCTTTTCAGTCATGCCGGGAAAGGCAAGGATACCAGCCGGCGCGTTGCGAAAGATGTAAGTTCCGGGCGGCAATACTTGGAGGAACGCGGTCCGCGCCTTCACAATAGAGAGGATGCAGCCGATCCCTGTAGGCATTCTGGGCGCCACCGGCATGGTGGGGCAGCGCTTTCTGCAATTACTGGAAGCGCATCCACAGTTCCGCGTGACCTGGCTTGGCGCGAGTGACCGCTCGAGCGGCAAGCCCTATCGCGAGGCCGCGAAGTGGAGGCTGGCAACGCCGATGCCCGAAGCGGTGGCGGACATCGTCGTTTCGCCGGCCGAGCCCGATTCCGCCCCGAAGGTCATCTTCGCCGCGCTCGATGCCGACATCGCGCGGGACATGGAGCCCCGCTTCGCCGCCTCCGGCCGCGCCGTCATTACAAATTCCTCCGCGTTCCGCATGCATCCGGACGTTCCGCTGGTCATCCCGGAGGTGAACGCCGACGCACTCGCACTCATCGAAACCCAGGAGTGGTTTCGTAACAGCGGCGGTTACATTGTCACCAATCCGAATTGCTGCGCGATTGGACTGGTCATGGCGCTGGCGCCGCTGGTCAGGGCATTCGGCGTCGAAGCGATCTCCGTTACGACCATGCAGGCGGTGAGCGGCGCCGGCTATCCAGGCGTGGCCAGCATGGACATTCTCGGCAACGTTGTGCCGTTCATCCGGAACGAAGAAGAAAAGCTCGAATCTGAAACGCTGAAGCTGCTCGGCAGGACCCGCAACGGCCGCGTTGAGCCCCTGGGAGCCAAAATCACCGCGAGCTGCAATCGTGTCGCGGTGGAAGACGGTCACACGGAATCTGTCAGCGTAAAGCTGTCCGCCAAGGCCAGCGCGGACGACATCATCGCCGCATGGCAGGACTACGCGCCGCTCGCCGGCAGTGGCATGTTCTCCGCGCCGGAGCAGCCCATCGTCTACCTGCGCGAGCAGGACCGACCGCAGCCGCGGCTCGATGTGAATCGCGGCCGCGGCATGACGACAACTATCGGACGGCTGCGGCCGTGCGGGGTGCTCGACTGGAAGTTCACCGTGGTGTCGCACAACGTCATTCGCGGCGCGGCGGGCGCTGCGCTGCTGAATGCCGAGTTGCTCGCCGCCCAGGGCAGGCTGTTGCCGCGGGTTCCGGCTGAGGCGACCGCGCGCACATGAACCAGATCGTCGTCATGAAATTCGGCGGCACGTCCGTCGAATCCGCCGCGGCCATTCGCCGCACGGCGGAAATCGTGGCCACGCGCCTGGACAAGGGGCAGAAGCCCGTCGTCGTTGTCTCCGCGATGGCGAAAGCAACCGACCAGCTGCTGGCTTGCGCGACTGCCGCGGGACGCGGAGACAAGACCGGCGCGCTGGCACAGAGCGCACGGCTGCGCAATCGTCATTTGGAAGCGGCATGCCAACTGTTGACAGGCGAAACGCTCGCTGCCGCCAACATCTGGATTGATCACGACTTCGACACGCTGGATGAACTGCTGCGCGGCATCTGCGCGGTCGGCGAGTTGACCGCGCGCACGACCGACATGGTCGCGAGTTACGGGGAACGCCTCACGTCCCGGCTGATTGGCGAAACGTACGCGCAACTCGGCATGAACGGCGTTCACGTGGATGCGCGCACCTGCGTCATCACGGACGCGCAGTTCGGCAAGGCGCTGCCACAGCAGGAGCTGATCACGCAGCGTTCCGCCCAGCACATTGCGCCGCACCTCGCCGCGCGAAGGCTGCCCGTGCTCGGCGGCTTCATCGGTTCCACCGTGGAAGGCCAGACGACGACGCTTGGCCGCGGCGGCTCCGACTACACGGCTGCACTCATCGGCGGCGCGCTGAGCGCTGACGCTATCGAAATCTGGACCGACGTAGACGGAATCCTGACCACGGACCCCCGCATCTGCGATGCAGCCTTGCGGGTGCGGCATATCTCGTTCGAGGAAGCCGCGGAGCTCGCTTACTTCGGCGCGAAAGTGCTGCATCCGGCGACCATTCTTCCCGCCGTGCAGCAGAACATCCCAGTCTTTGTCCTGAACTCGAAGAACCCGAACAGTGAAGGTACGCGCATCACCGCCGTGGCCCCGCGCTCGCGGTCGCCGTTCAAGTCGATTGCGGTCAAGCGGCGGCTGACCATTGTGGATGTCGTCGCCAGCCGCATGCTGATGAGCCACGGCTACCTGCGGGAGATTTTCGAAGTCTTCGACAAGCACAAGTGTCCGGTGGACCTGGTTTCGACCAGCGAAGTCAGCGTGTCGCTGACGGTCGACTCCACCATGGCTTTGCCGGAGATTGCCGCCGACCTGAGCCATCTTGGCGACGTGAAGTATGAAGGCCGCAAGGCGCTGGTCTGCATGGTGGGTGACGATATTCGCGGCCAGAACGGCATCGCGGCGCAGGTCTTCCACGCAATCCGCGGCGTAAACGTTCGCATGATTTCGCAGGGGGCGAGTGAAATTAACATGAGCTTCGTCATCGAAGAGGATGATGTGGAGCGTGCCGTGCGCTCCCTGCATGAACACTTTTTCGCCCAGCCTGACCCGGAGATTTTCGATCTGGCAGCGCGCATTCCCAGCGCGGTCTGACGCGAGTAGACTTTTCCCATGCGCCTTCTCGTTCTTGGCCGGGGCAAGACCGGCAAGCTGGTCGCGGACACGGCCACGGAACGCGGCCACAGCGTGCGCACCATGACGGAGCGCGAAAACGTGAACGGCTCCGCCCTGACCCCGACCTTTCTCACAACCTTTGACTGCGTTCTCGACTTCACCACGCCCGAAGTGGTGCTGTCGAACATTCGCGCAACCCTTGGCGCCGGCGCGAAGATGGTGGTTGGCACCACGGGCTGGTATCAGCACCTGGATGAAGTGCGCGCCCTGGTGGAACGGCGCAGCGGCGCGCTGATTTACGGCTCCAACTTTTCCTTCGGCACGCAGATGCTGTTCCGGCTGGCCCCGGCCTTCGCGCAAGCATTTTCAGGTGGCACGGGATACACGCTCCACATCCACGAAACGCACCACGCGGAAAAGAAGGACGCGCCCAGCGGCACGGCGCTGCATTTGCAACAAGTACTCGCCGCGGCGGGAGCCAGGGTGGAAATAACCAGCGAGCGCGAAGGCGACGCTGTCGGCATCCATACACTGGAAGCCCGCGGGCCGCACGACCGAATCACGCTGTCGCACGAAGCGTTTTCGCGCGCCGTGTTTGCCGAGGGCGCCGTGCATGCGGCGGAATGGATTGTCGACAAAACCGGGCTGTATGATTACCGCGACGTGTTCGAACAGATTGCGTAGCCGCATGGCAAGGCTTCGTAAGGCGGGGATTACGAAGGGCCGTGATTTGCTGCAATTTTGTTTGAGGAGATTTTGAGAATGCCTGTGTACCAGCTGGATGCAATTCATCGCGGACTGTAACGCCATCGCCGCAAAACACACTGAGCCGACACGATTGTTGAGAACACATTTGTCCGCTGATGAAGAAGCTCATCCAGGGCCCGCTGGAGTTCCTGGAGCCGCATCACTTCGCGTCAAACCCTGAGCATTACGAGCGTAACGCGGTGTACATCGCTGACGACGGCTCGCTGAGCCTGTTCTCGCTGGTCTGGTTACCGGGCCAATGGACTCCCGTCCATGACCACGGCTCGTGGGGAGTGGTCGGCGTGCTGGAAGGCATTCTCGAAGAGCGCAGCTTTCTGAGCATCGACGGCCAGATCACGCGGGACGAGGACATTCACCTGCGCCGCGGCGGCGTCATTCTGCTCGATGAGGGTTCCGTGACAAGCTTCGTGCCGGACCCGGACCATATCCACATCGCCGGCGTTCCGGAAAACCGCGGGCGGGTGGTCAGCCTGCACCTATACGGGCGGAACATGGACAGCTTCCATGTCTACGACGTGGAGCACGGCAACCGCAAGATGGTGGACGTTGGGCACCACTAGAAAAAACTTTCCCGAGATTGTGTTGCGGCCAACCGTCGCGGTTGTCGAAGCCGGCTGCGAACGCTTTCGTCAGACGGATGAAGAAACAGACGCAGCTGTGGGCCTGGCATTCCGAACGTTTCCCAATCACACGAGCGGCGCAGAAGTCCTACTCAAAGTTGCTGCGCTCAATTCCCTCTTCTCTACGAGCTTGCTGGGAATCAGGTCTGCTGCGGCATACATCACTTCAAACGGAACGCAACTTGACGAATGGTTGAGAATTGGCGACGCCCAAGCGGTAGAACTGCTCCGAAACGTCAAAGTATCCGAAACTGGCTCGCACCGCGATTTCTATTCATTCGCAACCAAATACTGCGCGATGCACGCGCCCGACAAGTTTGTCATTTATGACTCTCGCGTGGAGAAGTACTTATGGGCTTTGCATGCGAGATATCCTCTCAAGTCTTTAGTCGATTGGAGGAACCATCCGATGGCTGGTGAGTGTTTGCGAAACTACTCCACGCTCGTTGCAGTGTTGAGGAGTTTCGGCAAGAACTGGGACTGGAGAAGTTCAGCTTGCGCGAACTTGATATGTTTTTCTATGTAACGGGCAATGACGAGTTCGTAAACAGTTTCAACCAAGCCTGACGATGCGTCCACATCCGCATCTCCGATACACTCGCACCTGATGGAACTCAAGGGTTGTGGCACTGCGCTGGTTACGCCGTTTCGCGCGGACGGCAGCGTGGATGAGGGCGCGCTTCGCGGCCTGGTGGATTGGCAAGTCGAGAACGGCATTGCGCTGCTGGTCGCCTGCGGGACGACGGGCGAGACGCCCACCCTGACAGAAGACGAATGGCTGCGCGTGCTGGAAGTGGTGGCCGAAGCCGCCGACGGCCGCGTGCCGGTGCTGGCCGGGTGCGCGCACAATTCCACGCGCGAACTTGTGGCCAAGGCGAAGCGCGCGGCAGGCGTTCGCGGGCTGGCCGGGCTGCTCAGCTCGAACCCGTATTACAACAAGCCGACGCAGGAAGGCCAGTATCAGCACTTCCGCGCGATTGCCGAGGCAACGCACCTGCCGGTGGTGCTCTACAACATTCCCGGCCGCACCGGCGCGAACCTTGACCCCGTCACCGTGGCGCGGCTGGCCGAGCTGCCGAACATTATCGGCATCAAGGAAAGCTGCGGTTCGCTGGCTCAAGTGACGGAGCTGCTGACCATGGTGCCGCCGGAATTTGCGGTGCTGGCGGGCGACGACAACCTGGCGCTGGCGATACTTGGCGTCGGCGCCGCGGGATTGGTGTCAGTCGCGGCGAATGAGATTCCTGCCGAGATGTCGCAGATAGTCAACGCCGCGCTCGACAACAACTGGGACTTGGCGCGGCGGCTCAATCGCAAATACTTCAAGCTGTTCCTTGCCAACTTCTGGGAGCCGAACCCTATCCCGGTAAAGTGCGTGCTGGCCAGGATGGGACGCATCGCGGAGAGTTACCGGTTACCGCTCACGCCGCCCAGTCCCGGCACGCGGGCGCGGCTGGAGGAACTGGCCGGCGAGCTCGGCCTGCTGGTCAACGCTAAGGAGCCCGGCGACTACCGGATGTTCTGATGGCAAGCGATCTGCAAGAGCAAGTTGAGAAGTTCGCGGCCACACAGCCCGGTTCCGCGGAGGCCGCCGGGGCCCGCGAGGCTTTTGAAGCTCTGCGCGATGCCCTGGAGCGCGGCGAGGTCCGCGCAGCCGAACCTGACCCCGACGCGCCGACCGGATGGCGCGTGAATGCCTGGGTCAAGCGCGGCATCCTGCTCGGCTTCCGGCTGGGCGTCAACGTCGCGATGGGCGGCGGCTCCGCGCTCTCGTTTGTGGACAAGGACACCTACCCGGTCCGGCAATTCACCGCACAGGATGGCGTGCGCGTGGTGCCGGGTGGCTCTTCCGTCCGCCGCGGCGCCTACGTTGCGAAGACGGTCATCTGCATGCCGCCGATGTACATCAACGCCGGCGCGTGGGTGGATGAAGGTTCCATGGTCGATTCGCACGCCCTGGTGGGTTCCTGCGCGCAAATCGGCAAGCGCGTTCACCTGAGCGCGGCCGCACAAATCGGCGGCGTGCTGGAGCCGGTAAATGCCTCGCCGGTAATTATTGAAGACGACGTGCTGGTCGGCGGCAACTGCGGCGTGTATGAAGGCACGCTCGTCCGGCGCGGGGCCGTGCTGGCCCCGGGAACAATCCTGTCGCGCGGCACTCCACTGTATGACCTGGTGCGCGGCGAGGTGTATCGCGCCAGCGGTGAAACGCCACTCATCGTTCCGGAAAATGCTGTTGTCGTACCGGGGTCGCGGCCGCCTTCCGCGCAGCCCGGCCGGCTGGAACCTGTCGCTCTATGCGCCGGTCATTGTGAAGTATCGCGACGAGAAGACTTCCGCCAGCACGGCGCTCGAAGAGGCTTTGCGGTAGTTACCAGATGCGGCGAACGCCGAAACCATCCAGTTTTGCATCGATGCTGATGAGCGCCAGCTTTTCTTCAAGTGCCTGGGCGACAATCATGCGGTCGAAAGTGTCTTTGGGACGGCCCGATAGTCGTCCCGCCTCCAGTGCAACCGCTCCTGTGACCGGGAGCACGGTGTAGCCGGCACTGGTCAGATCGCTGAGGAAGTTCGCCTCCAATTCTTCAGCGCCCGGAAGCTCTCCGCTCCGCACCTTCAGCGCGAGTTCGTAACCGGAAACAGCGGAAACAAACATCTCATTGGCCGGATTGCGAATAGCTGCGGCTGCGGTCTTACCGATTCGGCGGGGATTCAAGGCGGCCCAAATGACCACATGCGTGTCGAGCAGACCTCAAATCGTTCCGTGCCCGCCGAGGCCGCACTCTTCATCGCTGAGAGGCTCCCAAAACGAATCCGGGATCTCGAAGCCAGGGGTTTCGCGAAAGCCCAACCGGCGCGAAGCCTCCGCGCGATACGGCTTAAGTTCCAGGATTGGCTTTTTCCCGCGGCCGGAAGTTACGATGACGCGTTCGCCTTCCAGTGCTTTCTTCGCAATGCGGGAAAAGTGGGTCTTGGCCCGCAACTGCTATCCTGAGCCTTCTCCTCGAAATGTCTACGGCCCTGCAATCCATCGGCAAGCTGCAAATCATCCCTCTCGGCGGGCTCGGCGAGTTTGGCATGAACTGCCTGGCGCTGCGCTGGCAGGATTCCATTTTGGTTATTGATGCCGGGCTCATGTTTCCGGAGCCTGAGCTACTCGGCGTGGACATCGTTGTCCCCGACATCAGCTACCTGATCGAGAACCGCGCGATGGTCAAGGCCATTGTCCTGACGCATGGCCATGAGGACCATATCGGCGGACTGCCGTGGATTCTGTCCGAACTGAAAGTCCCGGTCTACGGGACCGAATTCACGCTGGCCTACGTCGAAAACAAGCTCGAGGAGCATCGTCTCGCGGACGAGATTGAGCTGTTTGAGCTGATTCCGGGCGAACGCGTCACCATTGGGCCGTTCACGATTAACCCGATCCGGGTTACGCATTCGCTGGTGGACTGCGTCGCGCTGGCAGTCCACACACCGGTCGGAGTCATCATTCACACCGGTGATTTCAAAATTGATCTTTCTCCGACTGACAACAAGCCGTTCGACCTGCAGACGTTTGCCGAGTATGGCAAGCAGGGCGTGCTGGCGCTGCTGCAGGATTCCACCAACGTGGACCGGCCGGGCTATACGCCAAGTGAGCGCGCCGTGCGGCCGCGGCTGGAAGAACTCTTCACCAACGCCAAGCGCCGGCTGTTTTTCTCCTGCTTCTCGTCGTCCATACATCGCATTTCGATTGCGCTGGACCTCGCATTCCAGCACCGCCGCAAGGTCGCGATCCTGGGCCGGAGCATGCAGGAATCGTCCGAGATAGCCGAAGACCTCGGCTACCTGAGCATGCCTGAGGGCCTGCTGATCCACCAGGGACAAATTCGCGACTATCCTCCGGAGCGTGTCTGTGTGCTGATCAGCGGCACGCAGGGCGAACCCATGTCAGCCCTGTACCGTGCCGCCGTGGACAACCACAAGCACGCGCGCATCGAGCCCGGAGACACGGTCGTGCTGAGTTCCCGCGTCATTCCCGGTAATGAGAAGACCATCTTCCGCATGATTGACCATCTCTTCCGCCGCGAAGCCAACGTTATTCATGACGACGGCAGCTACGGGCTGATCCACACCAGCGGTCACGCCAGCCAGGAAGAACTCAAGATGGTCATCAATCTCGTGCGCCCGAAGTTTTTTATTCCTGTGCACGGCGACTATCGCCACCTGAAGCGCCATGCCGGGCTCGCCGCGGCAACCGGCGTTCCGCAGGAGTGCGTGCTGCTCGAAGACGGCGATGTCCTGGAACTCGACCAGAACTCCGCGCGGAAGGCCGGCAAGGTGACCGTCGGCCGCGTCTGCATTGACTCCGGCAGCACCTCGGAAGTTGTGGATGATGTCGTCATCCGCGACCGCCGGGTGCTGAGCGAAGAAGGCATCGTGCTGCCGATCCTTGCAATCAACAAGCTGACCGGAATGGTGGAGTCGGCACCGGAAGTCATCGCGCGCGGCCTGGCCGTGATGGATGAAGCCGCGCTGCGGCGCGCGAGAGAGATTGTCATCGAAACCCTCGATCATTCCAGCGCTGAAGAAAAGCGCGACTGGGGCGTTATCAAGGAAAAAATTCGCGCCGACCTGAAGCGGCATATCCAGAAGAACACCAGCCGCCGCCCGCTGATTCTTCCCGTCATCCTCGAGATTTAATCCTGCACCCGGAGTTACGCATGTTTGTTCGCAACACAGTCGTCCTTGCGGCCGCGCTCGCGGCATTTGCCACGATCGCACCGGCGCAGCAAAGTTCCGCTCCCTTTGTCGTGCATACAGACAAGACGCCGACACAAACAGCGCCTGCCGCGTTGACTTCGCCTTCCAACTGCCCGCAACCAAAGACGCCCGCTGCCCTGCTGGATGCTCTCGACGATGCCATCAGCGGCCCGGGGACCAAGGACTTTGCCTGCCTGCAGTCTCTGTTTATTCCGGGTGCGCGGCTGGTTCCGATTCAAAAGCTGCAGGAACCCACCCCGGCAGGTCTCGAAATCGGCATGCGTCCGCTGACCATTGAGCAGTACCTCGATCTGGCAAAGAAGCGCCAGTACGCCATTTACGAGAAACAGACGGGCTGGAAGAGCGAGCAGTTCGGGAATATCGCGGAAATCTGGACGACGTACACGGTGTCGAAGGAGCCCGGCGGCGCCGCGGTCGCGCGCGGCGTCAACAGCTTCCAGGCCATCTACGACGGCAAACAGTGGAAGATCCTTGAATTGATGTGGCAGGGAGAAGGAAAAGAGTTGCCGCTGCCGTCGCTTCCTACGCGGTAATCTTGGCGCATGGCCGCGCCGCGCATATCGCGTTTATGGTTCGTTCTTTTCGCACTGGCAGCCGTGGTATGGCTTGCGTGGCCGTGGGAACGCGCACATCTGCAGGCAATTGCGATTCTGCGCGGATTGCAGCACAAGCCTGTGCCGCTGCTTTGCGCCGGAGTGGCGCTGCATGACATTCATGTCCGCACTGTATCGGTCCCGGTCAGCGGGGCCTCGCCGCTCAAGGGTTACATCTACGAACCGGCAAACCTCCCGCACCCGCGCAACATTGTTTTGCTGCCGGGCGTGCACCGCCTGGGCATCGATGAACCGCGCCTGACAACATTCGCCGCCGCGCTGGCACAGTCAGGGTTTCGCGTGTTGACGCCGGAGATTCCTTCGCTGCGCCAGTACCAGGTGACTTCGCAGGCCATTCCACAAATGAGCTCAGCCATCGAATGGCTGGCTGCGCGGGATTCCGAACAGGTTGGCGTCATCGGCTTCAGCTTTGCCGGAGGCCTGGCGCTGCTCGCGGCCGCGGACCCAGCGGCGACGCCGCATGTCGCGTGGATTTGGAGCATCGGCGGCCATGCCTCCATGGCGCGAGTCGGGGACTACTACATAACCGGGAAAGCGGCGGGCGCGGACGGCAGCGAATTCGCCCTCGCCCCGCACGAATATGGTCCGCTCGTGCTGGTCTACATGCACCCTGCGGATTTCCTGTCGCCGTCGGATGCCGCCGCGATTCTGCCGGTCCTGCAGGCCCATCTTTACGAAAATCCCAAAGGCGAGCAAGCTCTCGCGGCACACCTTACCCCGTCGCAACTGTCGGCGTGGAAGGCGATCCTCGCGTTCAACTCACCGGACGAGCAATCCCGCGCGCGCGCGTCCCTTGGGAAACATCGCGATGAAATGGCGCTGGTTTCGCCGGAGGGCCGCGTCGCAAATCTGCATGTGCCTGTGTTTCTGCTCCATGGGGCCGGAGACAACGTGATTCCGCCAACGAATCAAGCTGGCTCGCGCGTGACCTGCCGGCAGGCGCCGTCCGCGGGTCGCTGGTCAGCGGAGCAATTTCGCATGTGTCACTCGAGGATGCCGATCCCTCCGTATTGGACGACTGGAAGCTCGTCAACTTTTTTGCGCATGTACTGCAATTTGCGGAGGCGCATTGACGCTTACAGTCGAAGAAATTCGTGCAGCGCAGCAACGATTGCGTGGTGTCGCGCTGGAAACTCCGCTGGTCCGCTGCGGCGCGGGTTCCTCGTTATTCCTCAAGGCGGAATCGTTGCAGCCGATCGGCAGCTTCAAACTGCGGGGCGCTTATAACTTCATCGGGCAGATTCCTGAAGATGAGCGCAGCCGCGGCGTCATTACATTTTCGAGCGGCAATCACGCCCAGGGTGTGGCGTATTCGGCGCGCGCGCTCGGAATTCCCGCCGTCATCGTCATGCCCTCCAACGCTCCGCCCGTCAAAATCGCGGCAACACGAGCCCTTGGTGCGGAGATAGTTTTCGTCGGCCCGGCAAGTGAGGAGCGCCGGGAACGCGCCGAGCAACTCGCTGCCGAACGTGGCTACACCGTTGTTCCGCCCTACGATCACCCTCGAATCATCGCCGGGCAAAGTACCTGTGGCGCGGAAATCGCCGCGCAAATGCCGGACGTTGACCTGGTGCTTGCGCCAGTAAGTGGAGGCGGCCTGCTGAGCGGGACCGCGGCGGCAATCAGGCAGCTGCTGCCGAACGCCAGTGTCGTTGGAGTCGAACCGGAACTCGCTGCCGACGCCTGCCAGAGCTTCCGCACGGGCGAGCGCGTCACGTTCTCTGCCGAGCAGACCACGCGCACCATTGCGGACGGGCTGCGCACTCAGTCTGTCGGAGCGCACAACTTTGAGCTCATCCAGCGCTTCGTGGATGACATCATCACGGTGAGCGAAGATGACATCCTCGACGCGATGGCATACATCCTGCGCGAAGCCCATTTGCTGGCCGAACCCAGCGGCGCGGTGGCAGCTGCTGGATGGCTGTTCCATCGCGGCAAGCTCCCAAAGGCAGAAAAAGCCGTCGCGGTCCTGAGTGGCGGCAATGCGGAAGACGCCGCCCTTCTGGCCGCGATGTCGCGCCCGCCGCGCGCAGCGATACACTAAACACCGGTATCCCACATGCGTCGCGCCTACTTTTTTGCGCCTGTCCTGCTCGCTGTCTCCACCGCTCTTGTTGCCCAGACGCTGCCCAAGCCGGACCTGAAGGCCATCCGGAACAGCGGGAACGTGGGCACGCCGATCCGCGATACCCAGCTTTTCGTCGGGCCTTCCATCGATACGGGAAAGCTGGTCACGGTCACGCCCGGCCACGAAGTCACCATCGTGGAGACCGCGCAAAATGGCTGGCTGCGCGTTTTCGCCAACACAGACGTTGTGGAAGAAAGCGCGGACGAGATGGACACCTTTGGCATAGACGCCAAGGCGCCGCCCGAGTCCGGATGGGTCCTCGCGAAGGGCATTGTGAAGAAGGGCCAGCCGTACGGCGCGTCCATTCTGTTTGGCGCAGCCGTCTCCGCCGAAGACGATGCCAGCAGCGCGCACGCCAGCCAGCGCGCCGCGCAGGATGCGCGCCTGCTCTACAAGCGGGTCGCGGAATACTTTCCTGATTCGCCGCTGGCTGCAGAAGCCGCGTGGCGGTCAGCCGATATCCGCTGGCAGTTGCAGGCCGCCGACATGCGTTCGCATCCGTCGGCCCACGAGAAGGAAAACTACCTGCGCGAACAGATGCAGGAAGACGAGATGCGCAAGATCGAAAAGAAATATCCCAACACGAAATACGCATCTCTGGCCGCGTGGGACCTGATCCAGAACAAGGTGTGTGGCGACTGGCAGGGTTCCACGAAATGTCCCGAGAAAGAGGCCGACATGTACGAAAAGTACGTCGCCGCGCATCCTGATTCTCCGAAAGCGCCGCAGGCCCTCTACAACGCCGCCTGGAGGCTCGCGGCCGCCGCCGACATGCACGATGCGGACGAGGAAAAAGCCAAGGCCGAAGGCGACCGCGCGAAGGCGAAGGAACTGGCGGAACAGCTACGAACAAAATACGCGCAGTCGGATTATTCCGACCGCGGGGCGACGTTATTGTTCAAGTTGCAGCAGGGGATTCCGGTTTACGGCAGCGATCGCGACTAATACTCCGCCGCTCAGCCATGTAATCTCATAAAGACCACCCGGAGGCGCATTGCACGACTACATCCTCTCCGTCATCCTCGGCATCGTCGAGGGGCTTACGGAGTTTCTGCCGGTCAGCTCCACCGCTCACCTTCGCATTGCGGAGAAGCTGCTGCACATAGACCTGACCGATACCTACTGGAAGATGTACACGGTCGTCATCCAGCTGGGCGCCATTCTGGCGCTGCTGTTTGCGTTTCTCGCGCAGATTGTGGAATACATGCGGACGTTCCCCCGCGGTTCGCGCGGCAACCGCACCATCTGGAACCACCCGATCTCACTCATCGCGATTGCGTTTGTTGTCACTGCAATCCCTTCCCTGCTGCTGGTCAAAACCATTGGCAAGCACCTGGAAAGCCTGTGGGTGATGGGCTGGTCCCTGCTGATCGGCGGCATCGTCATGTGGGTCGTTGATGTCTGGACCAGCCGCACGGAAGCCTGGACGACGGAAGTGGAACAGATGTCCGTCGGGCAGGCGGTATGGATCGGCTTCTGCCAGATATTTTCCGCCGTATTTCCCGGGACGTCGCGTTCCATGTCCACCATTACCGGTGGCCAGATGGCGGGCATGTCACGCCCGGCGGCGCTGGACTTCAGCTTTCTGCTTTCAATCCCGATCATGGTCGCCGGGACGGGTTACGAACTCCTGCGCACGCTGCATCCCAAGGCCGCGGACAACCTGGCGCCGCTGCACATGTCCGGTCATGGCTGGATTGTGCTGCTGATCGGCATGGTCGTCAGCTTCATCGTCGCGCTCGGTGTGGTCGAGTGGTTCCTTGGCTATGTGCGCCGGCACGGCTTTACGCCGTTCGCGGTTTACCGCATTCTGCTCGGTGCGGCCGTGCTGGTCTGGGCGTTCAAGATGCATATGTAGACCGGAGTAGCTTCGGCGCGCCGGCTCGCATATAGTTCTCAGCAATCTTCAGCCGAGGTTTTTATGCACGCTCTGTCGCGCCGCGCTCTAACGTCTGGGCTTTTCGCTGTCTCGATGACCATGGTGGCGCCGATCGCGCTCGCACAATCCGATGTTGCGCTGCAGCAGTTCTTCAACGGCAAGGAAGTGATGGTCAAGCTCGACATGCCGGGCACGCAGAAGGGCGCGGACATCCAGGTGGACGGCGCCGGGCTGAACTGGAGAG
The DNA here is from genome assembly GCA_963848685.1 of uncultured Acidobacteriaceae bacterium. Taxonomy (GTDB): domain Bacteria; phylum Acidobacteriota; class Terriglobia; order Terriglobales; family Acidobacteriaceae; genus CAWKED01. The sequence continues at coordinate 948,633 of CAWKED010000002.1, forward strand.
AGCTTGGCAACCGCCTGAAGCAGTTCGGCGTCGGCATTCCCAAGGGCGCGGAGGCGCGCGTGACCGCCATCGTCGTCAAGAAAGACCGCATCGAGTTCCAGCTGGACGGCGGCGGGTTCGGGACGTTCGGCGATGATTCGAACACGCACGTGCTGGCGCACACGACGCCGAAGAGCAACTACGAGAAGCGCCTCGAAGACCAGCTCGCCAGTACAACGGACCCCGACCAGAAGCGCAGGCTGCAGCGTGACCTGGACCGCGAGCGGGACCGCCGCATGCATGAGGACGCAGCCAACCGCCGCGCGGCGCAGGTCGCCAGCCAGATCAAGGCCGAACAAGTGATGCATAACCGGACCCAGGGCGGCTCGCGCTTCAACCTGCGCTGGAACGGCAAAGTTCCCGCGGACCAGCTGACGCCGGACGCGATCATGGCGGCGCTGTCGAAGTACGTTGACTTTAACGTGGCTCCCGATGCCAGCCAGCCCGCTGCCATGCAGCCGGGGATGCAGCCCGGAGCGCAGTACTCCAACGCGCAAATCCAGAACGGCATGACGATGGACCAGGTCGCGAATGTCTTTGGCCCGGGCCACGTGTCCTCGCAACAGGTGTCGCCGAACGGCATGAATACTGTAGAGATGGATTATTCGAACCGCGATACCGGCGTGCATGTCACGTACGTCAACGGCGTCGTGGTGCGTTACTCCATCCAGTCGCACTAGGTTAGAGGCTTGCCCGACGGGGGACCCCCTCCCCTTGCTGTTTGGCGTAACATCAAGATAAGAAACGGGATAGCTGCAGAATTGTCCTGTTTCAGCGGTAAAGATCGGATTCTGCCGAACTTAGCTGACTTGCTCCCGATACCTGGGATTCGTAGTTACAGAGTGTCCTATTTCTATTGTAAAGATCGCGGCTGGAAAACCTGACATTGCCAGTGAAGCGTAATTTCCCGTGTTTTGTGCGGGTTACACGATTAGGAAACGCCGCCAGGCCTTGACAGGCAGTGCTTAATGTCGAGTGGAAGCGCCCAAGCGCAACGCGAGAGTCGCCATCATGACTGCCGATAAGCCGACTTCTCGGTACCAATGTGGCAGTTGCCGAAAACACGACTTTCCGGGAGCGCATGGTTTTAGCGTTCGGCTGAAGTTGTTAGTCTTCCGAAGCAGTCTTCCGTCAGATGGTCAGTGTTCCACAACCAGACGCCGTTCTCTCCCGAGTTCTGCGCCAAGATCGAGTTGTCCTTCGCTCCTGCCAATAGCAAGCCATCGGGGCTGAGAACGCCGCTTTCGCTGTACATCATCCCCGAAAGGCATGTCTGACCAGTATCACTGTTCCATGCCCATAGGCGGTCGTCGCTATGCCCGAACAGTAGTGGAGTGCCGGTGCGAAACGCTGCAAATCCTCCAGCACTTGGGTTAAATCTTGGCAGCTCCGGTTTAGGGGAAGTGGGCAACAGCGAGCCGTCAGCGAGCCGCATAATACGAAACCGCCCCGAAGACGAGACCACGAATGTTCCCGCGTGCGTGTCGAGCGCCAATGGAAGTGCAAAATCTGCTGGACGAGGGAGAGTGCGTACCTTGCTCCAGTCGGCAGTATTCCAAACAACGAAATCAGTCTTGCTGACGGTCATTAGCGTCTGTCCATCACTCGATAGCAGCGGAGAGAACATCCCGTCCATCACACGAAGCTGCTTTCCTTGTGCGGTGTCGAGTACGTGAGTCTTGCTGTCGTTGGACCAAGCTACAAACCACGTTCCGTCCGGTCCGAATGTGAGCGAATGCACGTAACCGGAAAAGTCATCGTAGGTCCGCAACAGCTTACCGTCCGGCAAGCTCCATAACTTCACCTGGAAGCTGTCCCCTTGCCCTGCAGTGACAAGCCGATGTCCATCTTTAGAAACCCCCACAGCCGTCACGATTCCTTCGCCGGTGTCTAGCGCACAGATGAATTTTCTTTGGGAAACGTCCCAAACGACGACTCGGCCGAAGTATTTCCCAGCAGCCAACAGTTTGCCATCTCCCGAAAAAGCGAGCACATTGATTGTCGTGGGAGTTCCTTGTCCGGAGACGATTGTGATCGAATTCCCCGGCCCGATTTGGACTCCGCTCTTGCCCTGCTTGTGCTTGGCGTCGGCCAATTCAAAGCTGGGTTTGGGGAACTCCGATGCAGATTGAGCGATGGCCACGTAACTAAACAATGGAGCTAGAAACAGAGTGAACAACCTGATAGGAGCCATAGAGAGATACTAGCCGCAACGTGATCGACCACGGAAATCCGTTAGAAGCAACACTCGGCTGAGGCTGTCCGCTTTGCTGAAGCAGGCTGTCTGGTGTTGCGCACGAAAAACGGGGTTTTCGGAAACTCCGCGGATGGGTCCTGTGAAACGCGATCCCGCGAGCTAGGCATACGCTGGTGCGACATCTTGCACCTACCAGACTTGGCGCCTTGGCAGTACCGCTCTACGCACGGAGCTTCAATGTTTCGCTGGCTGCGGCATGAGGCCGGCGGCGCAGTTCCCACCCGGATACCCCTGCTCGTTTTCCGCTGCTCTGCTGCCGCTGGCGTTGAAAGAATCTAGCTGCCGTGTATCCCTGCGGCAACGAGCTATGAACCCATTCACCGCTATCTTGCGGCCGTCGCGCAATCATCCCCGTTTGAATGAAGCTGCAGGCGTCGCGTTTCTTGCGTGCGCGCTGCTGCTGTTGCTTGCGCTCGCCAGCTACCACGCCGGCGATGCTTCTCTGAATACCGTTTCCGCCGCGCCGCGCGTGGCGAACTGGATTGGCCCGTTCGGCGCCTATCTTTCCGACGCGCTGTTCCAGTTGCTGGGATTTGTGGCGTTCTCGCTGCCGGTCATGCTGGCCGGCCTGGGGCTGGCCTGGATGCGCTCGCAACCGGCCGCAACGCCGTGGGCGAAATGGACAGGAGTTGCGTTGTGGCTGCTTGCGGCGCCGGCGCTGTTTGCGCTGCTGCCGTGGCACTGGCATTGGCGCGGTGCCGTTCCGGTGGAAGGATTGAGCGGCCGGCTGGTCGGCGACCTGCTGGTGCGTTGCCTGAATCCGATTGGCGCGACGGTTGTCGCGGTGGGGCTGGTGCTGATCGCGGTCTATATTTCGACGGCTTTCTCCCTGGTGCGCGCGCGGTACTGGCTGAGCATCAAGCTGGCTTTCCTGATGGCGTGGCGTGACCGCTGGCAGAACTGGCGCATTACGCGCAAGCAAGCCAGGCAGGACCGGGCGATGCTGCGCGCGGAGGCACGCAACGCGAAGGTCCTCGCGCGGGAAGAGCGTCGCATCGCGAAGATGGGCCGCGAACCGTATGCGGCTGAAGCGCCGGAACCTTCCGCCGCGGGTGAAAACTTGCCCGCCGAGCCGCTGCCTGCGGAGCCACATGCTTCCGTGTGGAACTCCATGCCGCGCGCGCATGTGCCGGTGCAGCGACGCCGCCCGGAGCCTGTGCCTGCGCCGCCTGCGGTCGAGGTTCCGCTGCCCGCGCCGCCGCCGGCTGAGCCATACGGCGCGTCCGCTTCCGAATTCTTCGCGCAGCCGTATGAAGCGGCGGAGGCGCAACAGGAGGACGCAGAGCCCGCATGGGAAGAACCCGAGACGCCGTATCTTGCGGCTGCTCCGCCGGCGCCGGTTGCACGCGCGATCCATCCGGAGCCGCTGATGATCGGGATGCGCGCCGATTCAAAGAAGAAGACCGTCACGGTCGCTCCGAAGTCGCTGAGCGGCTTCCGGCTGCCGCCCTCCACGCTGCTGCACCGGAGCGACGGCGCAACCATCGTGCGTGAAGACGAGCTGCGCGAGCGAGGCGCGGGTCCTGGTGGAGAAATGCGCGGAGTTCGACGTGAACGGCCAGGTGGTGCAGATCAATCCCGGGCCGGTGGTGACGACGTTCGAGTTCAAGCCGGAAGCCGGGGTCAAGTACAGCCGCGTGACCGGCGCTGGCCGAAGACCTGTGCCTCGGCCATGCGGGCGGAGAGCATTCTGATCGAGCGCATGGCGGGCAAGAGCACGGTCGGCATCCAGGTGCCGAACCAGGAGCGCGAAACCATCTGGCTGCGCGACGTGATCGAGGCGGAGAACTTTGCCAACTCGAAATCAAGCCTGACGCTGGCGATGGGCAAGGACATCAACGGCCGCATCGTGACGGCGGACCTTGCGACCATGCCGCACGTGCTGATCGCCGGCTCGACCGGCAGCGGCAAATCGGTCGCCATCAACGCCATGATCATGTCGGTGCTGTACAAGGCGACGCCGGAGCAGGTGCGGCTGATCCTGGTCGATCCCAAGCGCGTGGAGCTGGGCATGTACGAAGGGATCCCGCATCTGTTCACGCCGATCATTACCGAGCCGAAGCTGGCGGCGAACGCGCTGCGCAACGCGGTGCGCGAGATGGAGCGGCGGCTGAAGCTGCTGGCTTCGCGCAGCGTGCGCAACATCGACCAGTACAACAAGCTGTTCGAGGAGGCGACGCCGAGCCTGTTTGAAGACGTCGACGAGAAGAGCCGCTGCCCTACATCATCATCATCATCGACGAGCTGGCCGACCTGATGATGCTGGACAAGGCGAACGTGGAAGAGTCGATCACGCGGCTGGCGCAGATGGCGCGCGCCGTCGGCATTCACCTGGTGCTGGCGACGCAGCGGCCGTCGGTCGACGTGATCACCGGGCTGATCAAGGCCAATGTGCCGACGCGGATGTCGTTCCGGCTGGCGACCAAGGTGGACTCGCGGACGATTCTCGATTCGAACGGCGCGGAGTCGCTGCTGGGGCGCGGCGACATGCTCTTCCTGCCGCCGGGAACGTCGCGGCTGCAGCGGCTGCACGCGCCATTTGTCACGGAAAAGGAAATTGCGGCGGTCGTCGATTTCTGGAAGAAGCAGGGCGAGGCGGAATACGTGCAGGGCTTCCTGGAAGCGCCGCAGGACGACAGGGTCGCGAACGGAAGACGGCGCCGAATCGGCGACGACGACGACAACGACGAGTTGTTCGAAGATGCAGTGCGGCTGGTGCTGGAGTTCGGCAAGGCTTCCACTTCCCTGCTGCAGCGGCGGCTGCGGATTGGCTATGGGCGCGCGGCGCACCTGATCGACATGATGGAGCGCGACGGCATCGTGGGGCCGGCGGACGGGTCGAAGCCGCGCGAGATTCTGAAGCCGCCGTCATGGCTGCGCGAGACGGAAGAGGCCCTGCGCTAACCTATGTCGCTGCCTGCCGGGGATCCGCATCTTGACGTGACGATGTTCCGGAAGCTCGGAGTGCTGATGCCCGCGGCTGCGTTACAGCAACTGGTGGATACGTACGTGCATGACGCGGAAAAGCGAATCGACCGGATATCGGCTGCAGTTGCGGCCGACGACGCCGATTCTGCTCACCACGCGGCGCATTCGCTGCGCGGCTCGAGCGGCATGCTTGGCTTTGTCCGCATGGCGAGTCTCTGCTCCTCGGCGGAGACTCTGGCAGAGGGCAGGGACATCGCCGGCGTCGGGCCGATGGTTGCGGGCATGCGGGAGGAGCTGGAGCATCTGCGGGCATTAATGACAAGTGTGGTTACTCTTTTGCCGGAGGAGTTGCAGAACGTATCACGGCCTGAGTAACGTTCAACTCGAATGGCAGACATGGCGGAACACCGGGCGCACGCGCCCATCAAGATCGTAATCGCCGACGACCACCCGGTCGTGCGCGTCGGTGTGCGGAACATGCTCAACCAGGACGGGCTCGACGTTGTCGGCGAGGCTTCCGATGGCGACGAGGCTATAACGCAAACCATCGAGCTGCAGCCGGACATCCTGCTGCTGGACCTGCTTATGCCGCGCCTGCCGGGCCTGGAAGCGATGCGCGCCATCATGAGCAAGTCGCCGCGGGTCAAGATCATCATGCTGACCAGCACCATCAGCACGCAGCAAGTGATAGAGGCGCTGCACATCGGGGCGCGCGGCATCGTGCTGAAGGATGCCGTGGCTGATCACCTGGGCGAAGCCATCGAGACGGTGGCGGCGGGCGATTACTGGATTGGCGGCCAGCGCGTTGTGAACCTTGTGACCGCGCTCCACGAACTGATGCAGAAAGCGGCAAAGCCGGAACGCAAGACCTTCGGTCTGACGCCGCGCGAGATGGAAGTTGTCGGCTGCATCGTCGAAGGCTGCTCCAACCGCGACGTCGCCAAGCAGTTTTCCATCAGCGAAGAGACGGTCAAGCGCCATCTATCGAACATCTTTGACAAGACGGGCGTAAGCACGCGGCTGGAGCTGGCGCTGTTTGCGATTTCGCACCAGCTGATCGCGCCCAGCTAGGCCGCGCATTCGGATTGGAAAGGCGTCGCTCGCGGGCGGCGTTTTTCTTTGCGCGGCGGAGTTGCACTACATTGGAGAAATGACCTCTTACAAGAACAAGATTGTCTGCATTACGGGGGCCAGCTCCGGCATCGGGGCCGCGACCGCGGAAGCATTCGCGGGCCTTGGTGCGCGGCTGCTGCTTGTCGCGCGCCGCCGCGAGCGGCTGGAGCAGAAACGCGAGACGCTGCTGCGCAGTGGCGCGGCCGACATCCACACGGTCGGGCTGGATGTCCGCGATTCCAGTGCCGTTGCCGCGACATTCCTTTCCCTGCCGGACAGCTGGCGCGATATTGCCGTGCTGGTGAATAACGCCGGCCTGTCGCGCGGGCTCGATCCGTTGCAGGAAGGGAAAATCGACGACTGGGACGAGATGGTGGACACCAACGTCAAGGGCCTGCTGTATGTCACGCGCGCAGTCGTCCCTGGAATGGTCGCACGCAACAACGGCCATATCGTCAACCTCGGCTCGACGGCGGGGCGGATGACGTACCCGAAAGGCGCGGTGTACTGCGCAACAAAGGCGGCGGAGCGAGCCATCACCGAAGGACTGCGGGAAGACCTGCTCGGCACGCCGGTCCGCGTGACGACAGTCGATCCCGGCATGGTGGAGACGGAATTCAGCGAGGTCCGCTTCCGCGGTGACAAGGGCCGCGCCGCAAAGGTATACGAGGGCGTGACGCCGCTGCGGCCATCCGACGTTGCCGACGCCATCGTGTTTGCGGTGACGCGGCCCGCGCATGTCAATATCGGCGAGATCCTGATCACGCCGACCGCGCAGGCCAATTCGCTGTTGATTCATCGGGAAACGAAGTAACGGCAGTTCTTCGCTGCGCCCAGAACGGCAGGTGCTTTATGCCGCCCTGGCGGCAATCAGCCGTTGATACAGTTCCAGTGTTTGTTCCGCGATGGCCGACCAGGCAAATGTTTTTTCCACTCGCTTGCGGCCGGCATCGCCGAAGGCTTTCGCCTTCGCCGGATCGAAATAGAGCTCGTTCAGTTTTGCCGCCAGGTCGCGCGCAAACTTTTCCGGCTCCGATGGAAACGTCGTGACCGGGTCCTGGGCGAACGGCACCAGGTAGCCCGTCTCTCCGTCAACGACAACCTCCAGAATTCCGCCTGTCGCGCTGGCGACCACCGGGGCCCGGCAGGCCATCGCTTCCAGATTGATGATGCCGAAGGGCTCGTACACGCTCGGACAGCAGAAGACCCGGCAGTTGGAATACAGCTGGATCGCTTCCGGCTTGGTCACCATGCTTTCAATCCACACAACGTGTGGATTGTAGCCACGCACGGCGTCTACCTTGGCGCGCATCTCCGCGGCAATTTCGGGTGTGTCCGGCGCGCCCGCGCAGAGCACCACCTGCACGTCGTTCGGCAGAAAGCGGATGGCATCGACGAGATGGGTTACGCCTTTCTGCCGCGTGATGCGGCCGACGAACAATATGTAGGGCCGCGCCGTGTCAACGCCGTATTTCACAAGCGCATCGGTCGCAGTTGTCTGCTGGTATTCCTCCAGGTCAATGCCGTTGTAGATGACGTGGATGCGTGAAGCATCGATATCCGGATACGCTCGCTGAATGTCCGCCTTGGTGCCGTGCGAAACCGCGATGACTGCGTCGGCATCAAGGATCGCTGTGCGTTCCATCCACGAACTCATCGCGTAGCCGCTGCCGAGCTGTTCCGCCTTCCACGCGCGCAATGGCTCGAGCGAATGTGTCGTAAGAACGAATGGGACGCGAAACAGTTTCTTCGCCCAGAAGCCGGCCATGGACGCATACCAGGTGTGCGTGTGCACTACATCAATGTTTGCGAGCTGCTCGACCTGCGCGAGATTCAGGCTCAGAGTTTCGACCGCGGTCTTGAATTTCTGCTGCGTTTCACCCAGCTTCTTCCAGGGTTCCTCGCCAAGAACATGCAGGTTGCCGGTGTCGGACCGCTGGTCGCCCCAGCAATGCACTTCCACTTCCGTACGCTTCGCCAACTCGCGCGCCAGGTATTCCACGTGCACGCCGGCCCCGCCGTAGACATAGGGTGGATATTCTCGCGTAATCAGTCCAACTCGCACAGGCTTCTCCTTAAGCGATAGCCATCATAGATGCTTCTCTGCAGCGACAGTGGAGACGAGCGCGATCACTTCATCGGAGAGATAGGACGGCGGCGAGACGCGAAACTTCGGCGTGCGGGAGAGGAGCGAGCGCGGCACGCCGGGCCATTCGCTGCCGAGCGGCGCATCGCTCGAAAGCAGGAACGCGTCCGCGCGGTCCAGAAAGAGCTGGGCGGAAGGCTTGAAGTCGGCGACTGCCGGGTCGAGGACGGCCAGGTATAAATCCGGCTGCACAAAACGCACCAGCGAGTTCGATTCCACAATTACGTTTTCCGCAGACGCCAGTTCCTTTCGCACGCGCGGCATGGCTTCCGCCAGGTGGCCTTGTTCCGTGCGCACCCAGAGCACGCGCTCCGCTCCTGCAGCCAGAAAGCGCGATGTGTCCGTGCCGGATTCAGCGTCGCGCTCGACGGTGACCGCGGCAGTGTGCGATGCCGAAGCGCAATCGCAGGGCTCGCCCTTGGCCGAACAGATGCCGTGGCCGTACTGCGTGATTTTCATCGCCAGCCATCGCCGGCCAGGCAGCGCACGGACCAGGTTGGCGACGACGCTTGTCTTGCCGACGTTGCGGCTGTTGCCGCCGACGATGATCAACGCCACGGCTAGTCCTTTTTCGGCTTCTTGACCAGTCGGGAGACGGCGGCCAGCTCTTTCAGGTATTGCTGGATGGGACGCGCGGGCGTTCCCCAGAACAGCACGCCGGGCCCGGAGATTTTCTTCCTGGTGGGCACGCCGCATTGCGCGCCCAGGATCGCGCCTTCGCCGATGGTGACGTGGTCCGCGATACCGACCTGCCCCGCGATGACCGCGCCCTCACCGATGACGCTCGAGCCGGAGATGCCGGTCTGCGCGGCGATGACTACGTTTTTCCCTATCTGTACGTTGTGTCCGATGTGGACGAGGTTATCGATTTTGACGCCATCGCCGATGACGGTTGCTTCCAGCGCGCCGCGGTCGATGGTGGTGTTTGCGCCGACATCCACCCGGTCTCCGATGATGAGTTCGCCCATCTGCGGGAACTTGGTATAGCCGCCTGTGTACTTGTTCCTGACGTAGCCGAAACCTTCCGCGCCGAGCACAGCGCCCGCCTGGATGTGGCAGTGCCGCCCGACGCGCACGCGAGGATAGATCGTCACGCCAGCCTGGACGATGGTGCCTTCGCCGATCTCCACGTCCCGCATGATGGTGCAATTCGCGCCAATGGAAACTCCGGCGCCGAGCCTTACGCCCTGCTCGATGACCGACTGGGCCCCGACGCTGAGCGCTTCGCCGACATCTGCGGCCTGGGAGACAACCGCGGTGGGATGGACGCCTCCATGGACGGTATAGGCATCCGACGCGAGGAAGCAGGAGGCCAGGGAAAAGGCAAGCCGCGGCTGCTCTGTAAAGAGCCGGGCGCGGCCGTCGGCCTGCAGGCCCTCCGGAGTCGACCGCCCGTCCGGACATAACATTTCACGAGAAAGGATCATCATGCCGGCGCGGGACTGGACCGCTTCAGCATACGTGTGCTGGTTCTCCGCAAAGACGACATCGGTCGGCGTGGCCAGCTTGATCGAGGACACGCTGACCAGCTCCACGTCCGTTCGGCCGGAAAAACATCCGCCGAGCCTGCTTGCCAATTCCGCAGATTTCATTCGTAGAGTCCCGGCTCGCCCGGCGGCCGAGTCTTCCAGCGCCGGTGCAGCCATAACCACTGCTCAGGATACTGTCGCACGACGCTCTCGATGACCGCATTAAACTTCGCCGTGTTCGTCAGGATGTCCGCCTCGGTGTCGCCGGTGCGGGTCAGTTCAACCTCGGGCAGAAAGCGCAACACGTATTTCTGCTCCGCCGGCTCCCACAGCATGAAGCCCGGCACCACGGCCGCGCGCGTCTTGAGCGCGACCCGCGCCATGCCCGCCGCGGTGCAGGCATCCATCCCGAAATAGGGCACGAATACACCCTGCGGCGGCGTCATGTTCGTGTCCATCAGGATGCCGACTGTTTCGCCCTGGTGCATGGCGCTCAGCAGGCCGCGCGCGAAGTCGTCTTTGTGCAGAACACGATTGCCGTGCCGGCAGCGGATCTGGTTTACTCGCGCGTCCACCAGCGGATTATCCAGACGCCGGATGACCATGCTCATCGGATACCCGATGAGTGAGAAGTAGTAGCTGCTCAGCTCCCAGGCGCCGAGATGTCCGGTCAGGACCAGTACGCCTCGGCCCTTGGCGTTGGCGGCTTCGTAGTTTTCAAAACCTTCCATCCGGGTAAAGGAAGCGACGGAATCGCGGGTCCAGCGTTCCATCCGGGCGAATTCGGCGAGTTGCCAGCCGAGCATTCGCATGGTGCTGCGCAGCGTCTTCTCGCGCCAGTGCAGGGAGCTTTCTGGAAAAGCAAGTTCCAGGTTGCGCAGCCCGGTCCTGCGAAGGCGGGGAAAGAGGGCCTGGGCCAGCAGCGCCGTTGTCGAGCCAAGGGCGCGCGATGCATGGCGCGGCAGCGTGCGAAACACGGCCAGCAAGGAGGAGACGGCCACAGCTTCCATGCGTTCGCGGAAAGAAGGCACGCCCCAGTGTATGGGTGCTGGATGAAAGAAAAAACGGGCGCGCCCCGGAAAGAGGCACGCCCGCTTGCAAGGAGTGGACGCTGGTTACTGGACCGAGTGGAAATAGCGCGCAACGGTGGAGACGAAACGGCGGGCAGAACCTGCCGGAACCGGCACGCCGCCGTGCAGGATCTTCTCGAACGGATAGTCGGCGCCGTAGAAGGTGCGGGTGTCGTCGCCGTTCTGGCTGACTGCGTCACCGGAGAGATCGACGCCGGCGAACAGGCCCTTGGAGCGCGACCAGGTGAGCAGTTCCGCACCGAGCTTCCAGTCCGTTGCTGCCTGGGAGTTGCGGCCTACCGGGCCGGCAGACGCGGCGGCATCGCCGCCAATCTTGAACTGGCTCTTGAGCAGGTCCTGCATGCCCTTCTGGTTTACCGCGACGAGAACGAGGTCCGTTGCCTGGCCGCCGATCTGGAAGCCGAAGCTGCCGCCGCCGATGCGAACAAACGCCGGCGCGCTCCAGCCATGGCCGGTGCGGCACGTGACAACACCCTGTCCGTACTGGGCGCCGACGATGAACGCACCCTTCTTCATGCTCGGAACCACCATCACGCAGGTCGCCTGCTGGGTGATCTTGTCCGGAATCGCGCTGTCCGGCACCTTCATGATCGCGTCGATAACATCTGTCGCGTTATTAATCCGCTCGTCCAGCTTCGACTTGTCGCTGTCCGCCAAAGCCATCGTAGACATGGCACCCGCCATGCAAAGAACCGCCAAAACCTTACGCATTCGTCTTTCTCCTCGTAGAACTGTGTGAAAACGTAGCCTCGCCCTGATTTCGGGCAGAGGTCAAACACAGGCATAGATGCGGATGGACGGCTGCAGGTTGGCAAATTCACCCGGCTGCAGAGCTTTTTGTGACATGAAGCCCGCCTGGGACGGGCCCGGGGGCAAAGCGGGCAGAGGGTGGGGGAGGGCCCGCTCTGGGGGGAGGAAAAATGGAAGGACCGGCAGTTTTGCCTCCGGCCCTTTGTTCCCAGGTTTAGAAAGAGTTTCCCCCGGAACCTCAAATCTCACAACAGTACGGGAGTACATGGCCTTTCGGGGGATACGTACCGGCGAAGCAGAGGCCCGCCGCGGTTCACTCGCCTACGGACTTCTCGAGCATCGCGTGGTGAATCGCGTGCATGGTCAGGGCGATGCGGTTGGGCGCGCCAACCTTGCGGAGAAGCTTGGCGACGTGGGCTTTGACCGTCCGTTCTTCAATATGAAGAATGTGTGCGATTTCCTTGTTTGACCGGCCTTCGACCAGGTGCTCCAGCACTTCCCGCTCGCGCGGCGTGATGCCCGGCTCACCCTGGCTGCGGCCGGAGGTGGCGGGCCGCTGGATAACGGTTTCGATGAGTTGCGAGAGCACTCGCCGCGGCGCCCAGACGGAGCCCTGCGCGACCACGCTCAATGCCAGGAGCAGCTCGTCCTTGCCGGCAGCCTCGTTGAGAAAGCCCTTGGCCCCGGCGGACAGCGCGCGCAGGACGTCCACGTCCTCCCGGCCGGGCCCGGCGACCAGAATCCGGAGTTCGGGTCGCAGCCGCCGCCACACGGTAACCTGTTCCAGAACGGGCGATCCCTCGACATTCCCGACCAGCCAGACCCGCAACTCGGGAACACGAAGAAGGTCGGCCGCAAGGCCGGGCCTGGGTTCCCAATCGCTGGATTCGCCCAGAATTGAGCCATATCCGACCGCCCGCAGCGGGTCGCTCTCGATCACAGCCACGGGTGTCCGGGGCGGAATCGCTGCCGGCGGGGCCTTTGGAGGGTTGTCTTTCTTGTTACTCACGCGCGTGTTTGAGTGTACGACGAGGTTGCCCCTGGCGTTCCTGCAAACTGGTACCGTTGACCACTTCGTCGTCTCACTGTAATGTTTTCAAAGATAAGGGCTTATTTCGGGGCCCGCTGGTCATGATCAAGCTCGATCTCGTACATCAGGTAGTGGAGCGCACCGGATTGCCGCGCAATCGCGCGGAATCTGCGGTGGACACGATATTTGAGTCCATGAAGCGTGCGTTGGCAGCTGGGGAACGCATCGAATTGAGAGGCTTTGGCGTTTTTACCGTCAGGCCTCGCAAGACGGGCATCGGACGAAACCCGCGTACCGGTGCTGAAGTGAACATTTCACCGGGAAAGGCAGTCCGCTTCAAACCTGGCAAAGAACTGCAGTCGCTGTAGAAGTCGCTGTAACTGTTGAACTCGATTTTTCCGCCGCGTCCCCCACGCTTCGGACCCTCCCTCCTTGGTGCTATGACGGACCCTACAACATCAACGGTTGAGGAATTTACCCTCTACTCGCGCCCTGGCGCGTCGCTCTACGCGCGGACCTCGTCGCGCGTCGGCCCGGTCATTCCTGCGCTGCTGTTCATCGCGACCCTGGTCACAACGTCCATGATGGGAGCGCGGTTTGAAGCCAACTTTGCGCTGGGAATTTCGCCGCTGAGTTCCGCCGCGGACCTTGTACCCATTTCCTGGATTCTGCAAAATCCCCTGCGCCTGGTACTCGGGCTGCCGTTTTCCGCCACCGTCATGGCCATCCTGCTGGCGCATGAGCTCGGCCACTACTTCGCCTGCCGGCGCCACGGGGTTGAATCTTCGCTGCCGTACTTTCTGCCCGCTCCGACGCTGTCCGGCACAGCCGGCGCTATTATCCGGCTCCGCAGCCGCGTCAAGGACCGCCGGGCGCTGCTCGACATCGGCGCCTCCGGCCCGCTCTGGGGATTCCTGTTTGCGGCTCCGCTCGCCCTGGTGGGACTGCTGTTGTCGCGTCCGCTGGCTCCGAACACGGCGCCTGCCGCAATTTCTCTGAATACGCCCGTCTTCCAGCTGCTGAACCACAGCGTGGCCTGGATGCGGCCCGGCTGGCCCGCCGTTTCCATGCTGCAGCCACACCCCATGCTCATCGCGGCGTGGATCGGCATGTTCGTTACGTTTCTCAACCTGCTTCCGGCAGGCCAGCTCGACGGCGGACACATTCTCTACGCACTTGCCCCGCGCTCGCATCGCTGGGTTTCAAACGCGACGTCGTTCACGCTTCTGCTGTGCGGAATCTTTTTCTGGATCGGCTGGCTGTTGTGGGGAATCATCCTGATGATGCCGTTCATGCGGCATCCGCGCATCGCCCAGGAACCGCGTCCGGCTCGCAAGGACTGCTGGCTGGCGATTGCTGCCTTCGTGCTGCTGCTGCTGACCGTGACGCCCATCCCGTTCTCCGGGATGAGCGTCATCAGCCTCCTCCGCTAAAGTCGCCACGGCGAGCGAGCGCCGGGCAGCGCGAGGTTTGCATTCACCGACCGCTCACCGCCGTGATTTTCTCTACTTCAGCGTGTACTGCAACGCGGTGATGGCCTGGAACGAGTTCTTGGTCGCGCCGGGCGCCGGGTCGTTCAGATAGTTGTCCACGACCTGGATCGTGAAATTGAATTGCTTGAACAACGGCAGCGCAAGCCCTGCCTGCGCCACTCCCGAGTAATCACTTGTAACGTTGAATGCCGGAATGGCCTGCAGCTGTTCGGTAAAGACAATCTTGTGCGGCAGCTTGCGCATGTAGTTTTCCGCGACCGTTGCGCCGATCAGGTTGGTGTCCGGCAGCGCGGGCCCGGTGGTTCCCGGCACAATGCCGTAGGACTGACGCTCATACTGTGCCTGGGCTTTGACATCCAGTTGCTGCTTGTCGCTCTTCAGGAAGGTGGCGCCGATGCCGCCGCCGTAAATCTGCTGAAGGTCCAGCCCCTGGGCGAAATTGTGGTCAAACTGCGTGTTTCCCAGCACGTAAAAGCGCGGCGAGAAATAAATGTCGTGCTCGGCGTCGGCGTGCAGGATCGAAGTTTCAGTCGTGCCGACCCCGGTCTGCGTTGTCTTGCTGAAGCTGTCGGCAAAGTTGAACGTGGTGCGCGTGCGCGGATCGAGCCAGCTCAGCGTAGGGACCACGCGCACCAGGTTAAAGCCCGCGTTGTATGCCGTGGTGTCTGAAGTCGAACGCGCCAGCGAGGCGCCCGCCTGGATCGCTCCGGACCAGCCCTTGTAGAACTCAGGACGGCCGCGCACCTGCTGTTCGTACGTTTTCTGGTCGACGACGAAGTCGGTCTGGGCGACCGGAACGCTCACCGGTTCGCCTGTTCCCTGCTGCACCGCGATGGTCTGGTCTTCCACGCTGAGCGTGCCCTGCGGGATGCGCGCGTCGTTTAACTTGCGCGAGCTCTTCTGCTTGAACCCTTTCTCGAGCACGGCAAACTGGCCGGCCGTCTTGATTTCCTTTACCTTGTCCCACCCGACAGTGATCTCGCCGGCAAAATCGCTCTTGAAAGTTACATTCTTGCCGTCGGTGCGCACGAGAGAGCCCGTGAGCCGGTCGCCGTTGACAAACGTGAGGGTGTCTTTCGGGCCGGAGTCCTTCTTGTCGCCATCGCCATCGGCCGCGCTGGCCAACACCGGAATCCACAAGAGAGTGATGAGAACGAGATAGGGAAAAGCCTTACGTACCATGACTGGCGAGTACCTCCTGGTGCCTTTTGGGGGAGCGCGCCGCTAGCACGCTCAGGGGATGGTGCAGTTGTCTGTGAAGTATCAGGATACCTGCATGAAAGTCCTGAAATCTCTCTCTTTGTTCCTCAAGAACCTCTGCGCTTTGCATCCTGAAGATGACCTGAAGGCGTACACACTTCCTTCCGCCGGGGTAAACGCGAAAATCACGCGGCGTTAGCTCGCCGGCTCCTCACGGCCCATGCGAAATCCTTCGCCCCACACCTTCTCTTTCAGCAAGAAAAATTCCCGGCTGTCTTTTCGCAAGATCCAGCGCAGCAGGAAATAGCTCCGATACAGGCCGCTGAAAAGCAAACTAACGGGCAGCGAGCAGAACTTTGCGAGGAACAACGCTCGCCCGCGGATGCCGAAGCGCACGCTGGCCCAGGAACGCACGCCGGCGATGCTGCTTACCTTGTGCCACATCTTCGCGTTGGGGATGTAGTAGAGGGTCAGGCCGGCCTTCCACGCGCGCAGCAACAGGTCGGAATCATCGTGGTAGAGGAAATAGCGTTCTTCCATCAGCCCGACGGTGGCGAACACTTCCCTGCGGAATAACATGCAGCTTGTCGGCGCATAAGTAATTCTGCGCGACTGGCTGAACTGGCCGCGATCGCGCTGGCCTTCGCCGGTATGCAGGTTGCGGTAGCCGAGCATCGGCTGAAAATAACCGCCGGCCGCCCAGATCCTGTCCGGGGGATCGAAGAAATAGGTCAGCGGCGTCGTCATGTCGGCGTTGTGCTGCTTTAACCCGGCGATCAGCTCGTCGAGCAGCTCAGGCCCGAATTCGACATCGTTGTTGATATGCAGCACGAAGGCGCAGCCGTCCGCGATGGCCTGCTCGGTGCCCTGGTTGTTGGCAGCGCCGACGCCGCGATTGTCCGCATTCGCAATGATGGTGCAGGAGTTTTTATGCCCGCCGTCATCGCACCAGGCGCGCACCATGGCGAGCGTGTCGTCATGGGAGGCGTTATCGACGACATAAAGCTGGAAGTCGCGGTTCACCAGCGCGTCCAGCGATGCCAGGAACCCCGGCAGCACCTTGGCGCCGTTGTAGGTGACGGTGACAATGCCGACGCGGCCGGCGAGGCAGTGCGCAGGCAGCGTGACCCGGCGGTGCGCCGTGGCGCGGCGCGGAAGCTTAGCTGCCGCCACGCATCAGGCCCCGCTCGGCCATCTCGGCAAGCGACCGCTCGTAGCCTTCGCTTGAGGGCTCTGATTCGCCGGCCCAGTCCAGGAATTTCTGCAGGCCGTCAGCAAAATTCCATTTTGGCGCGTAGCCCAGGATCTTCGCCGACAGGGTGAGGTCGGCGACGCCGTGGCGAATATCGCCTTCTCGGAATGCGCCTGTGATCTTCATCTCTGACTTGTTGCCGTAGTAGGCGTTGATGCGTTCGGCAACCTCGAGCACGCTGGTTCGCGCGTTGGAACCGACGTTCGCGATGGCAGTGCCTGGAATGTCGGCGGTCGCCGCCTGGGCTGTGGCACGCACCACGTCGTCGACATAAACGAAATCGCGGCTCTCCTGCCCGTCTTCGAAAATCTGGATGGTCTCGCCGAGGCGGGCGAGGTTGGAAAACACGGCGAGAATTCCGGTGTAGGGATTCTTGAGCGACTGGCCGGGCCCGTAGACATTCTGGTAGCGGACGGCGACGGACGCAATGCCGAGCACGCGGCCGAACAGCATGACCATCTGCTCCTGCATCTGCTTGCTCAGCGCGTAGAAACTCTGCGAGTCGAGCGGCGCCGTTTCCGGCGTTGGCGCAGGCTGGATTTCTCCGTTGCACACCGGGCAGAGCGGGTCGAAGTTACCGGCGCGCTTTTCTTCACTCGAACGCGGCTGTGGATACACGAAGCCGTGCTGCGCACAGCGGTACGCGCCTTCGCCGTAGATGGACCGCGAGCTGGCGACAACGATGCGGCGCACGCCGTGCCGGGGGTTCTTGGCGAGCGCGTCATAGAGAAGCGCTGTGCCGCGGCCGTTCACTCGCTCGTAGCGGGCTACCTCGTACATGCTCTGGCCGGTGCCTGTTTCGGCGGCGAGATGGACGACGCACTCGGCGCCCGGCAGCGCCTGCGCCCACGCGGATTCGTCAGCGACATCGCCGGGAATCAGCCGCACGTGGCCGCGCAAATCCGGCGCGACGTCGCGATTTCCGCCATGCACCTGCGGCAGAAAATTGTCGAGGATTGTAAGACTGTGGCCCTGCTGCAGCAGGCTGCGCGAAAGATGAGTGCCGATAAAACCGGCGCCCCCCGTAATCAAAATCTTCAATGGCTCTCCCAGATTTGCAACACTGAACGCGCAATTCGCGCGATTTTTTCTATGAACGCTATTTCACGCCCGCGGGTTCTTCCTGCTGGCGATAGACCTCGGCCGAAGTGTTGACCTGACTGCGCTTCCTGATGAGTTCGAGCACCGCCGGGTCTTTTTCCTGCTCGCCGTGCGGCGCGAACAGGGCGCGGCCGCGCGAATCGGCCTCTGCCCGCGGCTCGCAAAGGTAGTACGCCGCCATCGAATTGCGGCTGACTCCCGGCGGGCACGTCACCGGGTCCGGCAATCCGTGCCAGCTATGCTGCGATGTGTCGAAGATGACCGCGCGGTTGAAGACACACGGCACTTCCCTGACGAGTGCCGCCTTGTTCCCCTCGGCGTCGTGGTCCCACAGGCCGAGCGCGCCATTCCATTCCGGCTTCCAGTCGGGCGTCATGTAAATGATGATGTTCAGCCGGCGTTCCAGCCCAAGCTTGGGATGGATGGAGTAATCGAGGTGCGTGTTCAGCTTGCCGCCGGCGGCGTGGAGGTGCCATCCGCCGCCATGCAGCCCCGGGTCGGCGAACAGCTTCGCGCCGGGAAGCTTCGCCATTTCCGCGACGAACTCCGGCGAATTGAGGTAATGAAAGACCGCGTAGGTCAGCTTCGGGAACTGGTCCCAGCGGTTCGACACCTTCTTGATCTCGATCGCGTTCCTGTACTCGTGCCAGATTTCCCCGTTGAACGCCGGGAAATCGGCTGCGAGCTGCCCGGCCACCTCGGGCAGGAAGAAGTCGTCGATGACGACGTGGTCAAACGGCTTGGCGCCGCGAAAGTCCTGGGCGAGCGCGGAAAAATCGATATCAGGCCGGATGTACTGCAGGGTGGCGTTCTGGGGCAAGGGGGTGGGCTCCGGGAAAAGTGTAATGGCCGCGAATAACTATCGTATGGCTGAGATGCAGGAACCTACAAGCTGAGAACACAATCGCAAGGGGACTAAAATGGAAACATGGGCATTTCCCGCGAGCAGGCACTGGATTTCTTCGCTTCGGACGACCTGATTGGCCTGGGTATGGAAGCCGACGCGGTCCGGCGGCGCCTGCATCCGGAGGGCGTGGTCACCTACATCATTGACCGCAACATCAATTACACCAACTTCTGCACGGAATACTGCACGTTCTGCGCCTTCTACCGGCCGCTGAAGGGCAAGCTGGCGAGCGAAGGCTACATCCTGAGCTTCGACACGATTTACGACAAGATTCAGGAGACGCTCGACCACGGCGGCACGGGCGTGCTGATGCAGGGCGGTCTGCATCCTGACCTGAAGATTGACTACTTCGAACGGATGCTGCGCGGCATCAAGCAGCGCTTTCCGCAAATATGGCTGCACTGCTTTTCGGCGTCCGAGATTCTGGCCATTGCCGAGTATTCAAACCTGAGCGTGCGTGACACCATTGCGCGGCTGCGCGATGCGGGGCTGGATTCCATTCCCGGCGGCGGCGCGGAGATTCTGGACGATGAGGTGCGGCACCGCATCGCGCGGCTGAAGTGCGGTACGGAAGACTGGCTGCACGTGCACCGCACCGCGCACCAGCTCGGCATGCGAACGACGGCGACCATGATGTTCGGCGTCGGCGAGAGTTACGAGCACCGCGTCAACCATTTTGAGGCTGTGCGCCGGCTGCAGGAAGAGACCGGCGGCTTCACCGCATTCATCCCGTGGAGCTTCCAGCCGCAGCACACCGCGCTGGGTGGACGTGGATGGGACGAAGCGACTTCTGTCGAGTACCTGAAGGTGCTCGCGATCTCGCGGCTCTATCTCGACAACATTGAGAACGTGCAATCGAGCTGGGTGACGCAGGGCCTGAAGGTGCTGCAACTCGGCCTGCGCTTCGGCGGCAACGATGTGGGTTCCGTGATGCTGGAGGAGAACGTCGTCAAAGCCGCCGGCACCAGCAACTGCACGACGGAAGAAGAGCTGCGGCGGATTATTCGCGACGCGGGTTTCAAGCCGGTGCAGCGGGATACGCTGTATCGGACGATGTTCTTGAATTGATGAAGCGCCCATCGATGCGCCGCGCCCGTACATCTTTTCTAGCGCTGCTCATCGCGCTCGCGGTCCTCTACATCGGCGACTATGCGCACTGGCGCATCCACATCCTTGAGGGCGACGGCATGGCCACCGTCACGGTGAACCAGTACCTTACGACGGAACTCAAGGGCTCGCGCGAGGAATATGACTCCATGGGAACCATAGACCAGCCGTGCTCGCGCTCGATCTTTCCGCATGGCGGCGCGCCCGCCTGCTGGTGGTTGCGGCGGCATACTGACCACTGGATCGTTCCGCCGACGAACTGAAGTTTTTTCGTTCGCTGCGATTTGGCCCGCTAGAATCCACAGCATGGATTCGCCCGCAGTCGCAGCCGGCAACGCCAGGCCTCTGTTCTGGCTGAAGATTTCACTCCTGCTGCAGATCCTGCTCGCGGCCTATTTTGAGGCCATCGTGTGGCTCCACCTGGGCGCGTGGAATGACCAGCCGGGTGTGCGTCTTATCGACGCGGCGCGTTCTGGCGAACTGCGCCCGGTCGTGAAGTTTTCCACCCTGATCGTGGCGCCGCTGCTCGCCTATTCGATCGTTTTCTGGCGCAAATGGTACCGCGTGCTCTGGCTGGCGTTCGCCGGGTATGCGGGGTGGGCGCTGATGCAGGTGCAGAGCTGGTGGATTCCGTGGCTGTTCGGTCCCAACCGCCGCGCGCTGGCCAACGCGCATGCCCTGCAGAGGACGTACAAGCTGTTTCCTTCGACGGCCGCGCACCTGGCACCGGACGCCATGCATTTCGTTCTGGATGTTCTGCTGTTCGCCGCGCTGATAACGATGGGCGTGGGCCTCTACCAGGTGACGTTGCGCCGGCGGTAATGCGGGACTGCTGGAACGCTCGATTTGGAGTGGCATAGAAATCGCGACTTTCTGCGTTCCGGACCGTACAATTCCGCATCATGCGCCTTGCACGTTTCGCCGCTGCTCTTCTTCTGCTCGCCCCGCTCACCGTCCACGCGATTGAGAAAGTTTCGAACGCGGAATACCGCGCGCGCCGCGTGGCCCTGGCAGGCAAGCTGAAAGGCGGCGCCGCGCTCCTGTTTGCCGCCGACGAGCCTGCGGTGGATTTCTCGCCGTATCGCCAGGATGAGGATTTCTACTACTTCACCGGCTGGAACGAACCTTCGGCCGCGCTGCTGGTCGAAGCCGCGGTTCCTGCCGATGGCACGATGCCCGCGGAGCCTTACAAGGAAATCCTGTTCCTGCCGACGCGCAACCTGCGGCTGGAAAAGTACACCGGCGCGAAGATCGACGCGAACACGCCGGGCGCGGCAGAGCTGGTCGGGGTAGACGAAGTTCGCCCCATGACGGAGCTGGTTGCCGAGCTTGTGCGCATCAACAAGGGCGATGCAACGCATAACTTTTCCTCGCGCATCGGCAAGGTGTACACGCAGACTGACTCAACGGCGGCAAAGTCCACGCTGGACCTCACCGCGGCGACGCTTGGCGAGTCCGGCTGGCGCCGCATGCGCGACATTCGGGAGATCTCACCGTCGCTGCGCGAAACAAAGTCTCCGGCCGAACTCGGCTTGTTGAAGAAAGCCGCGGACGCATCTATCGCGGCGCATCTCGCGACGATGAAGTACGTACACCCCGGCGTCGGCGAAAACAATGTGGATGGCTTCTTCTACGCCAAGCTGCGGGACGGCCACTGCGAACGCGTCGCGTATGTCAGCATCGTGGGAAGCGGGCCGAACTCCGTGGTGCTGCATCATTCCTCGAGCGATCGCGTGATGCAGGATGGCGACCTGGTGGTGATTGATGCGGCCGGCGAGTACTCCATGTACGCGAGCGACATCACGCGCACTCTGCCGGTGAGCGGCCACTTTACGCCGCGCCAGCGGGAGATTTACAACATCGTCCTCGGCGCCCAGCAGGCGGCCGCGGCTGCGTTTGTCAGCGGCCAGTTCGTCATCGGCGGCCCCGGCGCTCGCGGACCGAACGATCCGCCATCGCTCGACAAGGTGGCGTATGACTACATCAATTCGCACGGCAAGGACCTGCACGGCCAGCCGCTGGGCCAGTACTTTATACATTCCGTTGGCCACGGCGTCGGCGAGAATGTGCACGACCCGCAGGAGCCAGGCCATAAGCTCGGGCCGGGCAGCGTGTTCACCATTGAGCCAGGAATCTATATTCCGGAAGAAAACCTCGGCGTCCGCATCGAAGACGTTTTCTGGGTTGACCAGGACGGCAAGCTGCATGACTTCATTGCGAATCTGCCGCATACGGCGGAGGATGTTGAAGCCGCGATGAAGCAGTAGAAGCGGCTTTGGGCTGACTCCCAGGCGACATCACTTATTTCAATGCCTCCGCAATCGCCTTCTCGGCGAGCGGAGCCATGACCGCGTAGCCAGCCGGGCTGGGATGCACGCCGTCTCCGATGCTCAAGCCCTCGCGCATTGCGCCTTTCGCGTCCGCCATGGCGGTGAAGTAGTCGAGATACACGAGTCCATGCTCCCGGGCATAACGGCGCAGCCACGCGTTCAGCGCGGCTATCTTCGGTCCCGGCTGCAGGCCCGGGCGCCACGGGTAATCGAGCACCGGCGTTACGCTCGCCAGGACCACGCGGATGCCGTTGGCGCGCGCCAGCTCGCACATGCTGGTGAAGTAGCCCTCGATCTGCTCGACGGTTTCCGGGCCGGTGTTCTGCGCGAGGTCGTTGGTTGCGGCGAGTATGACGACCACCTTTGGTTGCAGATTGACGACATCCTGGCGAAACCGCACGAGCATCTGCGGCGTCGTCTGGCCGGAGATTCCCCGGTTGACGTAGGGCCTGCCGGGAAAATACGTCGCCAGCGGCCAGGAATCGGTAATCGAGTCGCCAAAGAAGACGACGCGGTTTTCGCCGGGCGGCGGCGCAGCCAGCGCGGCATTGGCCCCAGCGTAACGGCCGAGCTGCGCCCAATCGGTACGAAGCTGACTGTCGCTTTGTGCCAGTGCCGCGACCGTTCCACCCAGGAACACGCCTGCGACAAACGCACCGCAGATTGTGCAATAACGCCTCTTCATCATCGCCTCACTCTTCCGGTGTATGTAAACTGCTCGCAAGCAGCCGCTGCGGTGCGGCATACTGGCCCTATGGATAGCAATCTATCTGAACTGTTTGAGCAAGCGCGGCGCATCGTCGCCGATCATGAGCGGCAACGCGCCGAGCGCGAAGCGATGCTGCGCGCCTTTGCCCAGACCATTGACGCGGCGTTCGATTTCACGGCGCGCGAAAAGTCAGAGCTGGACCCGCGCATGGACGTCATGGAAGGCCGCGGCGTTTTACAGTTTGTGGTCCAGGGCTATCCCGCGATTTTTCTTCTGTCAGAAGGCCATGGCCGCAACTGGGGCCTGCAGGTTGCCGACGAAGACCTGCCGCTGGATCTGCTGGCGGAGATCGAGGGCGGCGTGGCCGGCGACCTGGCTTCACGGCGCCTGGCGGCTGCGCGAGTCATCTGCGCGATTGGAGACTGGGTGGCGCGGCACGAGCCATCGCCAGCGATGACTCCTTCGGCCGGCCCGGAGCTGGTGAAGCGGGACGACGACCAGCACGAGGCTCCGGAGCTGGCTTCCGTCGCGGCTTCCGCCCAGGATGCTGGCGACAATGACGGCCGGCGTCCGCCGCCCCCTGTGCCGCAGTTCGGCAAGTCTTTTGGATACTGAATCTTCTCCGCCCGTGCGCTCACGTAAAATCGCCTGAGCCATGTATGCGGACATCGCCACGCGAGTGCTTGCCACATGGCTGGCGCCTCCACACGGACTGATGCATTACCTGCGCCAGCAGCAGGAGGCGAGCCGCACATTCCAGGGGCTTTACCGCTGGAATGCTTTTGATTTCTGCCTGCTGATCCCCTATTTCATCGTCCTCATCTGTCTCGCGTTCTACGGAATGCACCGCTACCAGCTCGTCTGGCTGTACTTCCGGCACCGTAAAAATGCCGCCAAGGAGCCGCCGGAACACTTCGCCCAGTTGCCGCGGATCACCGTACAGCTGCCGATTTTTAACGAGCAGTTTGTCGTCGAGCGGCTGTTGGAATCCATCTGCGCGATGGAGTATCCGCGCGAGCTTCTCGACATCCAGGTGCTGGATGATTCCACGGACGAAACGCGCGTAGTCGCGGAGGATATCGTCGCGCGCTATGCCAGCGGCGAAGCGACGGGCCGCGCGGAGCCGATCTACTACATCCACCGGACTGACCGTGCGGGATTCAAGGCCGGCGCCCTGGACCATGGACTGAAGACGGCCAACGGCGATCTGGTCGCAATTTTTGACGCGGACTTTACGCCGCCCGCGGACTGGCTGATGCGGGTCGTCCACCACTTTGCCGAACCCGACGTCGGGATGGTGCAGACGCGCTGGACTCACCTGAACCGCGATTACTCATTCCTGACCCAGGTTGAGGCCATTCTGCTCGACGGCCACTTTGTGCTGGAGCACGGCGGACGCTCGCGCGCCGGCGTGTTCTTCAACTTCAACGGCACGGCAGGCATGTGGCGCCGGAACGTGATTCCGGAAGCCGGGGGCTGGCAGCACGACACTCTGACCGAAGACACGGACCTGAGCTATCGCGCGCAGCTCAAGGGCTGGCGGTTCAAGTATCTGCAGGACGTCGAATGTCCGGCGGAGCTGCCAATTGAGATGACCGCGTTCAAGACCCAGCAGGCGCGCTGGGCCAAGGGGCTCATCCAGACTTCGAAGAAAATTCTGCCGCGCGTGCTCAAGCGCGATGACGTGCCGTTCCACACCAAGCTCGAAGCCTGGTATCACCTGACCGCGAACATCAGTTACCCGATGATGATTCTGCTGAGCGTGCTGCTGATGCCCGCGATGGTGATTCGCTTCTACCAGGGCTGGTTCCAGATGATGCTGATTGATTTTCCGCTGTTCATGGCCAGCACGTTTTCGATTTCATCGTTCTACCTGGCGAGCCAGCGCGAACTCTATCCGCGCAGTTGGTGGAAGACGTTTCTGTACCTGCCGTTCCTGATGTCTCTCGGCATTGGGCTGACACTGACGAATACGAAAGCCGTGATGGAGGCGCTGTTCGGCATCCAGAGCAGCTTCGTCCGCACGCCGAAGTTTGCAGTGAAAAAGAAAGCCGAGCGGTCGAAGAACGCGGCGAAGTATCGCAAGCGGCTGGGAATTATTCCGTGGCTGGAGCTCTTGATCGGCTGCTACTTCGCGCTGACCATCTGGTACGCGATTGCCAATGAGAATTACTTCACCGTGCCGTTCCTGCTGCTGTTCGTGATCGGGTACTGGTACACCGGCCTGCTGAGCCTGCTGCAAGGAAGGTTCGAGAACTGGCGCTGGGGCAAGGTGAATACGGACGAGTCGAGCCCTAAGCCCTTTCCTGTGGGTGTGTAGATACGGTATAGGCACGAGTCCGGCAGAATGCGGAATGACCACCCATCGGCAGCTTGGCTGGTGCTAATCATTAAGAGGAATCATGTCATGGCCAAGCGAATCGGCGTCGGATCGCGCCCGCTTAAGTGTCTCGCGAGCTCAAATCTTCCAACTGTTTCCGCCAGTCCAGCTCGTCGATGAACCTTCCCGAATCGCGCCAGCCCTTCTCGACTTTCACGAAGAGTTCCAGCATGACGCGGGTGCCGAGCAGGTCTTCAATCTGTGCGCGCGCGGATGAGCCGATTTTCTTCAGCATGGAACCCTGCTTGCCGATCAGGATGGCTTTCTGCGAGTCGCGCTCGCAGAAAATGGCCGCGGCGATGCGCGTCAGCGGCGGCCTGCCGCTCTTCGCAGCCCGCTTTGCGTCGGCCTCGGTCGGTTCCTGGAAGCGTTCGACCACGACGGCGCTCGAGTACGGAATTTCCTGCCCGGTTTCCATCAGGATGCGCTCGCGAATCAGCTCTGCTACCAGGAAGCGAAGCGGCTGGTCGGTGACTTCATCTTCAGGAAAATAGCGTTCGCCCATCGGCATCGCGGCAATCAGCGCGTCGGTGAGCTCATCCAGCCCGCTCTTTTTGAGTGCAGAGATTGGCAGCACCTCAGCAAACTTGTAACGCTCGCTCCAGGCGGCAATCAGCGGCAGCAGGTTCCGCTTGTCCACCAGGTCTATCTTGTTGAGCACGAGAAACACCGGCCCCTCAAGTTCGCCGAGAATTTTCAGCATCTGCGCTTCGCGCGCGCCGCTTCCCTTTTGCGTCGCAGCTTTCTTGTTGTCATTCCGCAGGTCCCCGGGGCGACCGGAGGAGTCTCCATTTGCTCTTTCCCACGGCGGGGCCTTGGTCGCATCCACCATCAAAAGCACGGCATCATGCGCAGCCAGGGCTTCGTAAATTTCGCCGAGCATCCGGCGGTCGAGCGCGGTTGCGGGCGCGAGCACGCCCGGCGTGTCCAGCAGCACAATCTGCGCAGCGGGCCGTTTGCCCTTTACGGGGAACTCCGCAATGCCCAGGACGCGTGTGCGCGTTGTCTGCGGCTTCGGCGTTACGATCGCGACTTTCTGGCCGACGAGCGCGTTCAAGAGTGTGGATTTGCCGGCGTTGGGTTCGCCAAGGATGGTCACCATGCCGCGACGCACTTGCTTTACAGCCATTTGGGTAGCATAAAGGACTGGCACCGAAGAGGAGCGTCCCATGAGCAACCCGATCGCCTACGTTGAGCTGCCCGCCTACAACGTGGCTCCGCTGAAAAAGTTCTACGGCGACCTTTTCGGCTGGCACTTTCAGGACTACGGCGACAACTATGCGTCGTTTTCTGAAGCGGGCATCGCCGGCGGTTTTAATGCGGACACCAGCCACAACACGCGAACGCCACTCCTCATCCTCGACACTAAAGAGATTGAAACCATGGAGAACAAGGTCCGTGCTGCGGGCGGAAAAATCTCCAAGCCTACCTTTGCTTTTCCCGGCGGCCGGAGGTTCCACTTTGTAGACCCCGCGGGCAACGAGCTGGCAGTGATGCAGTTGGACGAATAATTACACGCCGGAATCTTCGCGGCTGATGCGCAGCTTTTCGACCCGGCGCCCGGTGGCTTCGAGGACCTCGACCCGCAGGTTGCCCACGGGCACGACTTCGCCCGTGAGCGGAATGCGTCCGGCAAGCTCGCTTACCAGGCCTCCGAGCGTTGTTGCGGATGTCTCCTCGGGCAACTGCAGGTCCGATTCCGGCCAGAATTCTTCCAGGCG
Source organism: uncultured Acidobacteriaceae bacterium (assembly GCA_963848685.1). Lineage (GTDB taxonomy): Bacteria > Acidobacteriota > Terriglobia > Terriglobales > Acidobacteriaceae > CAWKED01. The sequence goes on from CAWKED010000002.1 coordinate 975,656, forward strand.
GTCGACCTCAAAATTTCCCGGAACGACGAATGCGCCGGCTGCATCGGGCGCGAAGGCTTCCGGAGCGTCGTGTTCATCGGAAATGTCGCCGACGATTTCTTCCAGTAAATCTTCGATCGTGACAAGACCCGCGACGGAACCATACTCGTCAATGACGATGCTCATGTGCTGCTTTTCGCGCTGCATTTCGCGCAGCAGCTGGTTGACGTGCTTCGTCTCCGGCACGAAAGAAGCAGGCCTCTGCATGCTGCTGACGCGTTGCGAACGGGCGTCGGCGTCTGTGATCTGCAAAATGTCATGCGCGAACGCGATGCCGGTGATGTGGTCCAGCGAACCGTTGTACACAGGCACGCGGGAGTACGCCTGGTCCTTCAGCTCTTCGGTAAATTGTTCAATCGTCATGCTTCCTGACACGGCGAACATGGCGGGTCGCGGCGTCATGACCTCGCGCACAATCTTGTCGCCGAACTCCACGGCGGAACGCACGAGTTCGGAGTCGTGCTCCTCGAGGATGCCTTCTTCGCGACCCGCCTCAATCAGCGCTTCGACGGACTCCGCGGCGGCAGCCTCGGCCTCTACTGGCTTGTTCCCGGTTTCCGCCAGCGATGCGACGGAAAGCGCGAAGCCCAGCAGCAGCGTGATCGGCAGGACCAGGTAGAAGACGAGCCTGATCGGGATAACGTGGTTCGCAATCCAGCGGCCCGAGGTGCGCGTGAACAGAACGTACGGGATAAAGCGGCTGAAAAACAGCATGGCCAGGATGAAGCCGAGCGCGACCTGGATCACCTGCGCCAGGCCTTCATGACCGCCATGCCAGGAGATTCCAGCCAGCACCAGCGCGATGCCGCCGAGCGCGAGTTCCCGCACGACGTCCGCCGAGAGAGCGATGCGGTCGCGCGGCATGCCCAGGCGCGGCTCGACCAATTCCTCCCAGGCGTCGATATTGTCCTGGAACTCGCGCGCGATAAGCTTGCCGCGAAACTCATAGATTCCGGACACGTAGGCGCCGAGCGTGAGCGCGCCGAGCAGCAGCAGCAGAGCAAGCAGCAGCAGCGGAATCATGCGCGCACCTTCTGCGCGCGCTCAATCAAGCCGCCGGGCAGGCCGAACTTCTTTCGCAGCGCTGTTTCTTTCCTGCGCATATCGCCATTGTCAACTTCGTGGTCGAATCCTGCCAGGTGCATCGCTCCGTGGAGCAGGAGTATTTTGAGTTCCGTCACGAGCGCGTGACCCTGTTCCGCAGCCTGCCGCGCGGCTGTATCCACGGAAATCGCGAGGTCGCCGGCGATGCCTGCGCTGTCCTCCGAGGCCGGGAAGGACAGCACATCGGTCGCTATGTTCTTGCGGCGGAACCGCGTGTTCATTGCGGCAATCGTGGCGTCCGATGCAAGCAGAACATCCACCTCGCCGCGAAGCTTCAGCGCGCGCAGAACGTCGTCAAGAAAACGCGAAAGCGCCGCGGCAGACACTCGCGTGTATGCACCACGGCGCAATCCCGGCTCCCAACTCACCATCGCGCTTCCGCTACTGCGGCTTGGCGACGGAGCTGATTTCCGGCACGGTCATGGCCGGAGTAAGCGGCAGCTCCTGCTGGCCGCGGGTGTGAGAGTCATAGGCGCGAATGATGCGCTGCACCAGATGGTGGCGGACAACGTCGCCGTCTTCAAAGCGGCAGAAGCGGATGCCATCCACGCCTTGGAGCACGTCCATCGCCTCAATCAGGCCGGACTTGCCCTTCTGCGGAAGGTCAATCTGCGTGATGTCGCCCGTAATGACGGCCTTGGCGTTGTTGCCGAGGCGGGTGACAAACATCTTCATCTGCTCGGACGTGGTGTTCTGCGCCTCGTCCATGATGATGAAGGCGTCGTTGAGCGTGCGGCCGCGCATAAAGGCCAGTGGCGCGACTTCAATGACGTTGCGCTCCAGCATCTTGTCGACGCGCTCCTGGTCAAGAAGGTCATAGAGAGCGTCGTACAGCGGACGGAGGTATGGATCTACCTTCTCCTGCAGAGTGCCCGGCAGGAAGCCGAGGCGCTCGCCGGCTTCGACAGCGGGGCGGACCAGGATGATGCGCGAGATTTTCTTTGCCAGCAGGGCGGATACAGCCATCGCGACCGCGAGATAGGTCTTGCCCGTGCCGGCCGGTCCTATGCCAAAAACCATGTCGGCCTGTTCGATGGCTTCGACATAGGCGCGCTGGTTAAGCGACCGTGGCTGCACGACGCGCTTGACGCCCGCGCCGGAGCGCTGCTTGCCGGAATCCACCAGCGAACGCAGCGTGATGTTGGGGTCGGCGACGACGAGTTTCAGCAGCGCGTTCAGCTCGCCGTTGTGCAGGTTATTGCCGGCTTTGCGCAGGGCCTCAAAGTCAGTGAAGATGCGCTCGACGCGGGCGACAGATTCATCCTTGCCTTCGACGTGCACGCCGTCTGAGCGCAGGTCCAGCCTGACGCGCAGGGCATCTTCCATAAGGTGCAGGTTTTCGTCGCGGGTTCCGAACAGCGTTTCAAGGCTGGGCGTGATCTCAATGATCTTTCGCATCAGTCGGATGATGGCCCTCCGGCGGCCATGCGTACATAGGGGGATTGAGGGACCGGAAACGACATCGCGCCGGACTCTCTGCTCATTGGATGAGCGAAAGCGCGGCGCGGATTGGCAAGGGCTACCAAATGTTTCCGAAAAGGCCTGGTTGGGAAGGAGAGTAGAGCCGCGCCGGTCGCGGAGTCAATCAGGAAATCGTGAATTGTTGGAGACAGAGCTTAGCTGCCTACTTGTCCACACTCTGGTCCGGAATGCCCGGTCGGCCAGCGACGCCTTGAAACTCTGAGACCTGCTGGCTGCGGCAGTGCCGCAACGCGAGCGCAGAGCCGTAATACGGCTGCGGCGGCCCGCTCCAGCGAACATGTATGCCATCCAGCGACAAGTCATCGCAATAGTCGCCGAACACGCCGGCAATGTCCTGCCTTCGAATACCCTGGCCATTGTCGCCGGGTCGTGTGTCGTAGTAACCACCCGGAATGGCGGACGTTTTTGCAATCGTCACATCTATGTCGCGAAAGCGAATGTCCTTGAGCGGCGCGGCGGAAGTTCCTTCAAGGAAAATGCCGTTTTCGCCGCGACAGACGAGATTGCTGAACTGCAGGTTGCGCACAACTCCCGCCGCGCCGCCGCGGGTGCGAGCCGAGCTGGTGACGTACACCGGCTCCCCCGCGCCCCACCACATCGGCGGACGCAGCTCCGTGCCGATGGTCATATCGGCGAACACCATGTCCTCGCATACGGCGCCGTCGCGGTTGTTGACGGCAATGCCACGATTGCTTCGGTTGACGGTGCAGCCGGTCGCGGTGATGCGGCGGATGGCGTCCGGGCCTTCCGCTTCAACCTTGATCGCGGCGGAGGATGATTCCATGGTGCAGTTCGTGATGACAACGTCTTCGCACGGGCCGAACTCGCGGAAATTTCGCGACGCCTTCAGGACCAGGCAGTCGTCGCCCGCCGTGATGTTGCAATCGGAAATCCGCACCTGCCGGCAGTGGTCGATATCTATGCCGTCGCAGTTCGGCACTTCCGGGTCGTTGGCAATGGTGACGCCGGAAATGTGGACGTCTGCGCAGCCGAGCAGGTGGACCGTCCATGTCGGGGCGTTGCGGATGGTAATGTCGCGCATGCGAAAACCGTTGCAGCCGACGGGCAGGACCATGCGCGGGCGGCCGTCGGGCCAATCCCTGCCCGGCTTGTCGTAGAGCGGATCGTAGGGACCAAGAAAGGGCTGCGTGACCGTATAGCCTTCACGGGTGCGTGCGGTCAGAAACGCGGGGAAATTGCCGTCAATCGCGCCGCCGCCGGTGATGGACGCTCCGGTAACGTGTTCGGCGAGGACGAGCGCGCCCAGTTGGCGGAAGTCGTCGCGGTCCGGGCTGGCCTTGAGCGCGGAACCGGGCGCGAGGCAGAGTTCAACGTGGTCGCGCAGACGCAGGCTTCCGCTGAGGAAGATGTGCCCCGGCGGCAGAACCACGCGCCCGCCGCCGTCTCTTGCGCAGGCATCTATGGCGTGCTGGATGGCGGCGGTGTCCTTCGTCTCGCCATTTCCCTTTGCGCCAAAGCGCAGGACGTTGTATTCCGATGGCGGAGGCGCGGCAGCCAAAGTGCCCGCTCTGCGGATAGATTGCGCGAGGGACTGCGAGGCGGCCGTTGCGGCGAGGCCCTGCAGCAGAAGCCGGCGGGTAAGCGTAGACATGCGCCCGGACAGCTTATCGCGGCGTTGACCCATCCTCGCAATCCCAGTAAACTAATGTTTTGCAGGAGTTGCGGCAAACGCTCGTGTCTCGCTGCGACCCATTCCTACTGAAAGTTCAAGAGGCACCACCGAAACACCATGGCGAACCACGTTTCCTCTCTCAAGCGCGCGCGTCAGACTGAGCGCAAGACCGCCGTCAACCGCCGTAACAAGACCAGCGTGCGCGGAACCCTGCGCAGCCTGCGCGAGGCAATCGCCTCGGGCGACTCCTCGAAGCTCAAGGAGAGCTACAGCTCGACCGTCTCCGCGCTGGACAAGAGCGTGCAGAAGGGCGTGCTGCACAAGAACACGGCATCGCGCTACAAGAGCCGCCTGGCTGCGCGCGTCAAGGCCGCTGCTACCACTTCCGGGACGCCGAAAGCGGCCGCCAAGAAGTCAGCGAAGAAGTCTGCCAAGAAGGCGACCGCTTAGTTCGCGATTGCGCTGTTTCTCGAGGCCGGGGCATTGTGCTCCGGCTTTACTTCTTAGTGGCCACGGCAACGGGCTGTTTCTCCGGGATGGGCGGCGCATCCGGCTCCGCAACGCCCTCCGCGGGCAGGTCATAAATCTCGAGCGATGCATCGCGCAGCACGGCGAGCCGCTTGCCGTCGGGGCTTACGTCGGCGATGTGCCGGGTTCCATACATGGGCTTCAGCGGCAGGCGCAGCAGCATTTTGCCGGAACCGGTGTCCTGCACCCGAAGGTCTCCGGTAGCGACCTGGTCGTCATCCTCGTAGCGCTCCGGGTCAATCGCCTGGATGACGGCGCGCGAGCCGCCTGCGGCCGGCTCGACCGTCTGCTTCAACGTGTCTCGGAGCAGCACATTCCAAAGGGCTTTGCCGGCGTAATCACCGTTCTTCTTTGTTGTCAGCCCGACACCGAAGAGCCGGATAGCGCCCGACTCGCAGGTGTTTACGATGAGGCGCTCGGCATTCAAAATGTAGATTTTCGGGCGGCATTCCGAGACGACTTTTGCCACGATTTGCGGCCTGGAGTCGATGTCAGCACCCTTGCCCCAGCGGCGCAACTGGATTTCGTACTTGCCGCTGGCGACCGGTTCCGGCCTGAGCCAGAAAGCGTCACTCGCGGACACTTCGCCAACCTGGGGTAATTGGGCCTTGAAGACCTGCTCGCGCAGCGGCTGGATGCGGAAGCCGACCGCTTCCTCGTCCTCAGCCGGCTCCGGCGCATTGTGGAGCAGTGAGTCATGCCGCAGCAGCGTGTGTTCTTGCTCGGTATGCTTTTCATGCTCAACAATGACGACGAACAGGTTCGCGCCTGGATCCGTTTGCACCCAGCGGACGGGCAGGTCGCTGGCGATGAATGATTCCGGCTTCAGGTCGCTGCCGACCAGCGTCAGGTCGTTTCCGGAACGCAGCAGGAACTTCCCGCCGCCGAGCGGCCACAGGTAGGCATCGTCATTGTGCAGCACCCAGTTCGCTTTTTGGGTGATCTTGCCGGCTTTGAGGTCCACCACTTCGGCCAGCACTTCACGGTCGCTATGCACCGGCATGACATCGTGGCGCGGCAGCACGGTATTGACAGAGTAGGTCAGCAGCACGTGGTCGGCGTCGAGGTAGTCCACCGTCGCGCAGGCACGGCCGCCTTCCAGCATGTAGCGCGTCGGACGCCCGCGAAAGCCGAGGTCAGCGAAAGAAATTTTCTGCTCCGGGACCGGCGGCGGAAGCTTTTTTTCTTTTTCCGCGGAAGCCGCGGCGGCAAACGCCATCCCGCACAGAACCAGCGCGACAATGACAGCCCTGCGGGTCACGTCAAAAGCTTACGCCTGCACCACTGCACTGCGTCCACTTTCCGTGCGATGCTGATAAACGTAATTTTTACGGGAGGCAATCGGTGATGCGGGTCAGCAAGAATATAAGGGTTCTCGGACTGGGTTTGGCAATGGCCGCGACAGGCGCGGCAGGACAGATGTCCACGCCGGCGCCGGCAGCCAAGGAGCTTCCGGCCGACACGTTCAAGCTCATCCATGGCTTGGACAGGTCGCTGATGGACACGAGCGTTGACCCTTGCAACGACTTCTACCAGTATGCCTGCGGCAACTGGTCCAAGCTGCACCCGATACCGAGCGACTCGCCGTACAGCGACCAGTTCTACAACCTGCAGGAATACACGACGCAGGTCTTGCGCGACATTCTGGACAAAGCGGCCGCGGCGAATCCGAAGCCGGGCAGCAACGAGCAGAAGATCGGCGACATGTATGCAAGCTGCATGGACAAGGCAGCGATTGAGGCCAAGGGCTTCGCGCCGCTCAAGCCGGACCTCGACCGCATCGACGCGCTGGCTTCGATTGACCAGGTTCCGGAACTGGAGGCGTACCTGCAGCAGCGTGGCGCGGGCACATTCTTCAGCTTCAGCAAGGCGCAGGATTTCAAAGACGCAACGATGAACATCGCGGAAGTAGACCAGGGCGGCCTCGGGCTGCCGGAACGTGATTACTACTTCCGCAGCGGCGCGAAAGACATCGAGATCCGGCAGAAATATGTGGAATCTCTGGCGAAGATTCTGATGCTTGGCGGCGAGCCGGTCGCGCAGGCAAAATCCGACGCCGACGCAATTCTGAAACTCGAGACCGCGCTGGCCAAGGCTTCGCTCGATGTCACATCGCAGCGCGATCCGCACAACATCTATCACTGGAAGACGGTCGCGGAGCTCCAGGCCATGACGCCCCACTTCCAGTGGAAGCCCTTCTTCACCGGCATGGGCGCGCCTGCCTTCACCTCGCTGAACGTCGCTGAGCCGGAATTCTTTCCCGCAATGGATACCGTACTTGTCTCGACACCGCTGCCGGTCATCAAGGCATACATTCGTGGCCACTACCTTATGGACACCGCCGGCCTGACCACGCCGGAGTCGCTCGATGACGCCTCGTTCGACTTCGGCGGGCGCTACCTGGTCGGCATTCCGGACCAGGAGGCGCGCTGGAAGCGCTGCACCGGGCAGGTGAACGCCCTTCTCGGCGAAGCGCTGGGCAAGGTGTATGTCGAGCAGCAGTTCCCCGCTTCCAGCAAGGCGACGGCCGTACAGATGATCCAGGACATCGAGATGGCGATGGGCAAGGACATTGATTCGATTGAGTGGATGTCTCCTGCGACCAGGGCGGAGGCGAAAACCAAGCTGCACATGGTCGCAAACAAGGTCGGCTACCCGGACAAGTGGCGCGATTATTCCAAGCTCGAAATCGTTCGGGGCGACGCACGCGGCAACTATCAGCGCGCGAACATGTTCGAGACGCACCGCACGCTGTCACAAATCGGCACCAAGGTTGACCGGGCGGAATGGTCCTCGCCGCCGCCAACGATCAACGCCTATTACGCGCCAACCATGAACGACATCAACTTTCCCGCCGGGGTACTGCAGCCCGCGTTCTTCGACGTGCCGGAGGGCATCCAGTCGTATTACGGCCACATCGGGATGTTCATGGGCCACGAGATTACGCACGGCTTCGACGACCAGGGCCGCCAGTTCGACGGCTACGGCAACCTGCGCGACTGGTGGACTCCGGAAGACGCGAAGCGGTTCGAAGAAAAGACGCAGTGCCTGGTGGATGAGTACGGGAGCTTCCAGGCGACGCCGGACACGAAGCTGAACGGCAAGCTGACGCTGGGCGAGAACACGGCAGACAACGGCGGCCTGCGGCTGGCGTACATGGCTTTCCTGCATCGCGCGGGCGAGAACAACCTGAAGATCAACACCAAGGGAGCGGATGGCTGGACGCCGGAGCAGGCGTTCTTCCTCGGCTTCGCGCAAAACTGGTGCGCGCAATGGCGCCCGGAGCTGGAGCGGCTGATCGCAACCACGGACCCGCATTCTCCGGACAGGTTCCGCGCGAACGGGGTGCTGGTGAACATGCCGGAGTTTGCGAAGGTGTGGAACTGCAAAGCCGGGCAGAAGATGGTTGCGGTGAAGGCCTGCAGGGTCTGGTAGTCGCGATCGGATGCTCCATCTGGTACCAAATCCGGGCGCCCATCCTGCGAGCGTTCTGTGCTCGCAGGGTGGGGTAAGCAGACGCCAGCAATTCCATCCCCGCCTACGGCTTCGCCGTAGTACGGGGCACCCAGCTTCAGAGGCGCGACCAGTATCGAATTTACTGATGCGCTGTGCGCTCGGAACGAAACGCGCGCAGCGCGAACGGAATCGCCAGCAGGATCATGAATGCCGCAATATAAAACGGCAGCCCAGGCAGCGGATGGGCGCGCGTTGGGGCGATGGCTGACGCGAACATCCAGGTGAAGAGCCCCGGGCCGAAGACTCCGCTCAGGCCGCGCAGTCCATTGATGGAGCCCTGCAGGTGTCCCTGTTGCGACGGCCCGACTTCGCGCGACATGATGCTCTGTGCCACGGGCCAGACCAGCGACATGCCGCACAAGGCTGGAATGCCGAGCCAGAAAAGTTTCCCGTTCGACGAATAGCCGAACAGGAAATAGCCGGTCATGCCGAACAGCAAGCCGATGAACATCGTCTTGTGTTCGCCGATTGTCTTCAGAAACGGCTTGACCAGTCCCGCGCCGACCGCTGCGGAACACGCGCCGACCAGGCCGAGCGAGATGCCGATGGTGCGCATCGTCCAGTGGAAACGATAGTCGGTGTAGAGGACATACATGTTCATCAGGCATTGCTGCGCGATGTAGCCGAGCATCAGCACGCAGGAAAACGCAAACAGCGCCGGCTTGCTCTTCAGCAGGCTGAAACTGCCGACGGGGTTTGCGCGACGCCAGCGGAACGGCGCGCGGTTTTCTTTCTTCAACGACTCCGGCACGACAAACAGTCCGTAACAGAAATTGAGCAGGCTAAGCCCGGCCGGATACCCAGAACGGCAGCCGCGGATTGATGTTGCCGAGGACACCGCCCAGCGCGGGCCCCAGCACAAAGCCGATGCCGAAAGCGCCGCTGAGGATTCCGAATGACTGCGCCCGTTTCTCCGGCGGCGTGACGTCGGCGGCGTAGGCCATCGCGGTTGGAATACTGGATGACGTAACGCCGGAGATGATGCGGCCAAGGAACAGCCAGGGCAGCGATGGCGCGAGCGCCATGACGCAATAGTCGAGACCGGTCCCAAGGTTCGACAGCAGGATGATAGGCCGGCGGCCAACGCGATCGCTCAGCGCGCCAAAGATCGGCGAGCACACGAACTGCGCGATGGCCCAGGTTGTTCCGAACCAGCCCATCCAGTCGGCTGTATTCACTTCATTGCCATGAAAAAAGCCCTTGATGAGCGGCACAAGCACGGGCGCGATCATGCCCATGGCGAGCATGTCCAGCGCAACTGTGAGGAAGATGAACATGGCCGCGGCCTTGCGCGGCGACGGCGTGCCCGGCGGAATCATGTGCGGCGCCGCGGACTCCGGCGTCGCGTCTACAGCGATCGGAGCCTCGCGCTCGTCCGCGCCGTGAATTGTCGGCTGGTCGGCCATCGGGATAAGTCTAGCTGGCCGCGTTCGGCCTGCGCGGCATCTTAATTTTTATGACTGCGAAGAAGTCCAGCGCAAAGAAAACTGCAAGGAAGTCGGCGAAAAAATCGCCCCGCAGCCCCGGCACAAAGCGCTGGGTCAAGACCGTCACGACAGATTCCACGCACCCTCCCGAAGGCCTGTTCAACAAGGACGCGGCAACCATTGCGCGTTCGCTGGCGAGCAAACGGGTCTCGCCGAAAGGCCCGGCCAGCGGCATGCGCATGCTCGTCTATTTCCTTAATCGCGGCGGTAAGGGATTGAGTGCCGCACGCAGGCGCGAGCTGGAACACGCGAAAGAATTGCTGCACAAGAAAGTCGTCGCGGCGCGTGACAGCAAGAAGTCCGCGAAATCCTCGAGATGAGGCGGCGGGAACCGGCTTAGGCGCTTCCAACGTCAGGGTATGCCGCATGAAGACGCTCCCCTGCCGATGACCTCATCGCTGCCCCCGGATACATCGCCTGAGGTCACGGGTTTCTATCGTGATGTGCTGCGCACGATGCTCGAAGAACAAATTCCGTTCGCGGTGGCAGGTGCCTTCGCCATGCGGGAACATACCGGAATCTGGCGCGTGACGAAGGACCTGGACGTCGTGATGCAGGCGGCCGACGTTCCGCGTGCGCTGGAGCGGTTTGCACGCGGGGGCTACGAGACCCGAGTGAAAGACCCTGTCTGGCTGGCCAAAGTCATTCACGGTGAAGATTTCGTGGACTTGATCGTTGCCACCGGCAACTGTGTGCTCGTCGTGGACGAATCATGGCTGGAGCGGGCGATCCCCTGTGAAGTGTTCGGCCTGCCCGTGCAAGCTGCTTGCAGTCGAAGAGATGATTGCGTCGAAGCTGCCGGTGTGGCGGCGCGAGCGCTTCGACGGCTCCGACGTTGCACACCTGTTGCGAAGCTGCGGGCGCACGCTCGACTGGGAGCGTCTGCTGTTTCTTCTGGGCGACCATTGGGAGTCGCTGCTGGTCGGACTCGTGTTCTTCGCCTATGTCTATCCGGGCCGCACGGATTCTGTCCCCAAGGAAATCTGGACGCTGCTGCTGGACCGATTCGCTGCACGGGTCGCGCATCCGGACTCCGCACTGCCGTTTCGCGGTTCGCTGGTGGACCCGAACATGTTTGCGATTGATGTTCACGAGTGGGGAGAGCGTGATCTCTATCGCGAGATGTGCGAGCAGCATCCGTTTCTGCTGCACGTCCCGGAAAATTCGAGCTCTCAAGGACGCAAGGAATGAGGCTCGCCGCCGTAGCCGACGTCCACTTCGAACGCAGGGATGAAGCGGAGAACATTCGCGAGTTTTCCGCCGTGAATGAACTCGCCGACGCGCTTGTCATTGCGGGCGACTTCACCAACCATGGCCTGCCGGAAGAGATGCGCGGCGCGCTCGCCGTGCTCGAACACGTTCGCGTCCCGATCGTCGCAGTCCTGGGCAACCACGACCACGAAAGCGGCCACCAGGACGAGCTCGCCGGGATGCTGCGTGTGGCAGGCATTCACCTGCTCGACGGCAACTGCTTTGAACTGGATGGGGTCGGCTTCGCCGGCTGCAAGGGGTTCGCCGGGGGGTTTGCGCCGTATCAGCTGGAGCCTTTCGGCGAGATGGGCATCAAGACCTTTGTCGAGGTCGCAGAGCGCGAAGCCATCAAGCTCGACTATGGTCTGGCGCAGCTCAAGACGCCGGTGAAAGTTGCCGTCACGCACTACGCGCCCATTCGCGACACCGTTGTCGGCGAGCCGGAACCGATTTTCCCGTTTCTCGGCAGTTCACGCCTGGCGCGTGCGCTCAAGGCCCACAAGCCGGACCTCGCGCTGCACGGTCACGCGCACAAGGGCACGTTTGCAGGGAAATCCGAGGACGGGGTAGTTGTCCACAACGTCGCGTTGCATGTGTTGCGGGCGAAAGGTGAAAGGCGCCCCTTCACCATTTTCCATTTGTAACGAAAAAATTTACATGGCTGGAGGATGATGCGGGTCCACGGGCTCGCCGGGTTCCGGTTCGGATTTTCCGGCGGCAGCATCCTTCGGGTTGACGAGGTCGCGCAGTTCCTTGCTTGGCTTGAAGAACGGCACACGCTTCGCCGGCACGTCCACCTTGTCGCCGGTTTTCGGGTTGCGGCCGGTGCGGGCGTTGCGTTGACGCGTGCGGAAGCTGCCGAATCCGCGGATCTCGATTTTGTCGCCGTCACGCAGCGCTTTGACAACGGAGTCGAAGATGGTTTCGACAATCACTTCGGCGTCGCGGCGTGTCAGATCGCCAAGTTTGGTGACTTCTTCTACCAGGTCCGCTTTCGTCATGGCTGCTCTCTCCGCTGATGAGGATTTTCAGGGGCCGGTTACTTCCAGATGAAATAGAAATTCGGGTTCTGTTCCAGCGCCTGCTGCATGGCGTGGACCGGGTCGAGGTTTTCAAGCGCCTTGCCGGAGACGATTTTGTCCAGCGTGCTGAACAATCCCGGGCGCGGATGCACCGGCTTGACGATGTTGGGCTCGCCGGAGATACCGACGCTGGCGGCGGTTTCACGCAGGCAGTCGTCAAACGTGCCGATCTTGTCGATCAAATGCAGCGGCAGCGCCTGCTGGCCGGTCCACACGCGTCCATTCGCCATTTCGGTGATATCCGCGACTGGCATTTTGCGCCCGGCGGCTACGTCCGCAATGAACTGCTGATGCATGTCGTCTACCAGGCTCTGCAGGTAGGCGCGTTCTTCCGGAGTCGGATCGCGCGTCGGGGTGCCCGCGGCTTTCAGCGAACCGGCCTGCAGCGTCACTTCCTTCAGCTTGGCCCACTGCATCAGGTCGCCGAAGTTCACCCATTCGGCAATCACGCCGATGGAACCGACGACGCTGGCCTTGTTCGCATAAATCTTGTCGGTCGCGGAGGCGATGTAATACGCGCCGCTGGCGCCCACGGTTTCGACTGAGGTGACGATCGGCTTCTTGTGCTTCGTCCGCAGGCGCATCAGTTCGCTGTAAATTTCCTGGCTGGCCGCCGCGCCGCCACCCGGGGAATTGACATGCAGGATGATCGCCTTGACAGAGTCATCGTCATCCAGCTTGCGGAGGTCCTGCTCCATCTGGTCGGCGCTCACGATGACGCCGTCCACATCCACCACGCCAATGTTTGAACCGAAGCCGCCGAACGCGGTATCTTCGCCGGCTGACCGGGAAGCGCGCCACGCCAGCCAGAAGACGCCGGCAACGAACATCACAAAAACGGCCGCGCCAAGCGTCAGCCAGAACCAGATCGACCGGCCCTTTTTTTCTACTTCCACCATGGGCGGAGTGTACTTTATGCGGCAGATGCGCGCCACTGGGCCAGCCTCAACGCGCTTCACCCTGCCAACGCTGCTGTAACATTTCTTTCGCGTGTCCGAGCAAGTCCAGCCTGAGTGGAGCATCATCGTTCCCGCCTACAACGAAGCCAGGCGAATCGGCGCCACGCTGAAAGCTATTCTCGCGACGATAGAGCAGCATGGCTGGGACGCGGAACTGCTGCTGGTCAACGATGGTTCGACCGACCAGACGCAGCAGGTGCTGGAGAGCTGGGCATCGCGCTACCCGGCCATTCGCCTGCTCAACAACGATCGCAATCGCGGCAAGGGATATTCCGTCCGGCACGGCATGCTGGAAGCCCAGGGCCGCATCGTGATGTTCACCGACGCCGACTTGTCTGCGCCCATGGAAGAAGCGTCACGCCTGCAGGATGCGATCGCTGCCGGGGCCGATATCGCCATCGGCAGCCGCTGGCTGGAGCGCAGCCGCCAGACCATCCGGCAGCCGTGGTACCGCCAGATCTTCGGCCGGTGCTTCAACCTGGTCGTGCGGCTGGCGATGCGACTGCCTTATGCGGATACGCAGTGCGGTTTCAAGGCATTCCGCCGGGAGGTGGCGCGGGACATCTTCAGGCGCCAGAAGATCGAGCGCTGGGGTTTTGACCCGGAAATCCTGTTTCTGGCCCGCAAACGCGGCTACATGGTGGTCGAAGTGGCCGTGAGCTGGGCGCACGACGAACGGTCGAAGATCAGCTACCTCAGAGATGGCATCCGGATGCTGCTGGACCTGGCGAAGATTCGCTGGTTCGCCTGGACCGGCCGGTACCGGATGCGCAAGTCCGCAAAAAACTACTAGCTGGCCATCGGCGTTTCTTCCGGCATCACCGGGGCCGGGCGCCGCGCGCGGGTTTTCGGCACGACGCGCACGGAGCGCTTGCCGTCCTTTTCCACATACATGCTTTGCGAACACGGGCCGCAGAGCCAGAAGTGCTCCATGCGCGTGATCTCGGTCGGTTGCCCTTCGACGGACGGCGCCGCGACTTCGAACAAAAAAATCCGGCCTTCGCGGAGATAATGTAGCGGCTTACCGCAATCAGGATTCGAGCAGTGCGTAACCATGCGGAGGGACCCTCTCTTCTTCAGACTTCTCAGGTTTAACCAAAGTCAGATGCAGAGGTACATGCAGGCCGTTGCCGCGCTTCGTTGCCGCGCTTGCCATGCGACAATCTTCGGTTGCGCTGCTATGAGCCTGAGACTACTCCCGGGCGGCCTGTGATGTCTGTAAAGGTTCGACCAAATTCCAACCCGAGGTAACGTTACATTGCTGCGCTCCGCCTTCATCGCGCTTTCCCGGAACCGGCCGTTGCGGAATTTTTCTGAGCGCTCGGCCATCGGCCGCAAGCTGTCGTCGCGTTTCGTTGCCGGCATGACGGTGGACGAAGTGCTGCGGGCCGCGGAACACCTGCAATCGCAGGGCATGGCATGCACTCTCGATGCCCTGGGTGAATCCGTACTCAGTCCGGCCGCCGCGGAACGATCCGCCCAGCTGTATCACCAGATGCTGGATTCCATCGCGTCACGACATCTGCGCGATGCGAACGTCAGCCTGAAGCTGACCCAGATGGGGATGGATGTCGACCCGCGGCTCGCCGAGGAGATCACGCGGAAGTTGACCCGGCACGCCGCCTCGATCCAGAGCTTCGTCCGTGTTGACATGGAAGGTTCCCCCTACACACAAGCCACCGTGGATATGGTCGAGCGCATCCACAACGAGCCCGGTAACCGCGGCGCCATCGGCACCGTCATCCAGGCGTACCTGTATCGCTCGGAAGGCGATATCGCCAACCTGCTGCACCACGGCATCCGCATACGCCTCTGCAAGGGCGCGTACAAGGAGCCGGCAGAAATCGCCTTCCCGGCCAAGAAGGATGTGGATGCGAATTACGTCAAGCTGATGAAGACGCTGCTGACGTCCGGCATCTTCCACGGCCTGGCGACGCACGACGAAGCCATCATCGAGCAGGCGCGACGCTTTGTGGAGCAGAACAACATAGGGCGCGACAGCTTCGAATTCCAGATGCTCTACGGCATCCGCCGCGACCTGCAGGACCAGCTGGTCAAGGACGGCTTTCGCGTGCGGGTCTATATTCCGTTCGGGCCGGAGTGGTATCCGTACTTCATGCGGCGGCTGGCGGAGCGTCCGGCGAATGCGCTGTTTATCGCGAAGCAGATGTTCCGCTAGCGCTGCTAGCCTCTGACCATGCCGAACACGCTGGGCATCGTGTTGATTGCAATTC
This sequence comes from uncultured Acidobacteriaceae bacterium, assembly GCA_963848685.1. Classification (GTDB taxonomy): domain Bacteria; phylum Acidobacteriota; class Terriglobia; order Terriglobales; family Acidobacteriaceae; genus CAWKED01. Next base: position 990,971 of record CAWKED010000002.1, read on the forward strand.
TCGGGCTGCTGTTCGGCAGCTTCCTGAATGTGTGCATCACGCGGCTGCCCGCGCAGGAGAGCGTCTCGCACCCGCGCAGCCATTGCCGCTCCTGCGGCGCAGCCCTGAGGTGGCGGCACAATGTTCCGGTCCTGAGTTTTGTCGCGCTGCGCGGAAAGTGCGCTTTCTGCGGCGAAAGATTTTCCTGGCGCTACCCGGCGGTGGAACTTTCGCTGTCTCTGCTCTGGCTGGCCTGCGCGGCACGATGGAACCTGACTCCGCCGGGGCTGCTCGGCATGGTGTTCTGCTTCCTCGCGCTCGGGCTGCTGTTTACCGATCTGGAAACCATGCTGCTGCCGGACGCATTCACGATCAGCGGAACGGTGCTCGGCGTGCTGCTGAACTACCTGGCTTCGCCCATGCCTGCCACAGCGCTGCGCGCTATCGCAGGCGCCGCGGTTGGTTTTGCGATGCCATTCCTGGTCCGGGTGGTTTACCGGCTCATCCGCAAGCGTGAAGGCATGGGCCTGGGCGATGCGAAGCTGATGGCGATGGTTGGAGCGTTCCTGGGATGGCAGGGCGCTCTGTTGACCTTCGGACTGGGCGCCGTCGTGGCTGCACTTGCCGGAGCGGCGTTGCTGGCGCGCTCACGCGAGAACCTGCGCGCCATGCTGCCGCTCGGGACATATCTCTGCCTGACGGCAATCTTCAGCTTGTTTGCCGGAAATGCCGTGTGGCGCTGGTACATTGGCTTTTTTCATTAGCAGGCCGAGACGCAAGGAGAAATCACTGCGGTGCCAGCGAGCTCGCGATCCTGTCCAGCTGCTTTGTGTGGTGCAGCGCGTGCAGCGCATGAAATCTGCGCCATTGCCCGGCTGACAGCGGTCCGATGATCGGGTGCGTCGCGATCGCATCCTTGCTGCCGAATACCTCTTCGGCGCGATCAATCGCGTTGCCCAGAGCTTTGATGGCGCGCCTGTATTCCGAGGCCATGCCTGAGCCATCCGACGGTGGAAACCCGCTGCGCTGCGGGTTGACGAATTCCGGTGCCAGGCGCCCGGGCGGGAAATATCCCAGCCCCGTCATGACGAACTGCGCGGCGCGCTCCTTCATCGTGCGGGGGCGCTTTGTCGGGCTTCCCTTATCCAGCCGCCGCCCAATTTCCTGTGTGGTAGCGTCGTGCGCAAGAACCAGGTGCGCAACCACCTGCTGGCGCGTCCATCCTCCCGCCTTCGCACATTGCTGCATGGCGTCGCGGGACAGCGAGGCGATGCGGCGCGTAACTTCCTGCTCGGCGTTAGGCAGCGTCAGCTTCATGGCAGTTGCGCCTTGGGCGCGAACACCGGGGCAGGCCCGGCGGAATCCTTGTGCGGCAGATCGTTCAGCGCCTTGAGGGCTTCCCTGGCTCTTTTTCCGTCAGGCTGCAGCACCAGGTACCTCGCATAATCCTTTCGCGCTTCCATGTATCGCCCGAGCCGTCGCTCGCAGTCCGCAAGACCCGCCACCGCGTCGGCATCATTGGGGTCGGCGGCCACGGCGTCGCGAAAGCGCAGGTAAGCCCCTTCCCAGTTGCCCATGTTGTAGTACAGCACGGCAACGTCTTTATCGTGATGATCGCGCTTTGCCACGGCAGCCGGATCTGCGCCATGGCTGCCCGCATCCGTAAGATCCGGCTTGCTGGTTGCGGAGGACGACCATCCCGGCGGCACAGGTGCCGCCGGGGCATTTGCAGCCGGCTTCGCGTCGGCGTCGGCAGCGGGACGGGTCAGCGGCGCGGCCTTTTCCTCGTCCTCGGGAAAGGGATGCTGTCTGGCCGCGTCGTTGTCCGCCGGCTGCTGCGGAGGTCCAGTCGGGGCGGGCGGATGCAGTTCGCCGTCGCGGCCGACGACGGGCGCATTTTTCTCCTCGTCCTCGGGGAACGGGATGTTCTGCGTTGCGCTGGTCGCGCCGGTTGGCGTTTCCTGCGTGGATTTCGGCTCCAGCGGGGCCTGCACCCCGGGCGAAGATGCAGCCGGGGCGATGACCTTTGGCGCGGGAGCGTCCGGCAGCGGCGCCGACTGCGCGAGCGCGGCCAGCGGCATAGCAACCATTGCGGCGCCGATGCAGAGAATCCACTTCATCCCTCCTAGGATAGACCCGCTATACTCGGCAAAAAACATGGCCCTGCTGATCCGCTCATCCTCCATCCACGCCGCCGGCGCTTTCACCACCAAAGCGATTCCGAACGGCACGCGCATCCTTGAATACGACGGTTACCGGATCCCGAAAGACGACGCCGACCTGAAGTACGAAAACTCGCCGCTGACCTATCTGTTCGGCATCGGCAACGGCGACAACGTCATCGACGGCCACTGCGATGGCAATGTTCCTAAACCACTCCTGCGACCCGAATTGCGAAACCGACGAAGTCCGCGGCCGCATCTGGATCCCGACCATCCGCGACATCGCTGCCGGCGAAGAACTGGTCTACGACTACAACCTTACGACGGCGCCGAAGACGAAGCGATCTGCAACTGCGGCGCCGCCGCTCTGCCGCGGCAGCATGTTTCTCCGGTTGAAATCGCGCGCCGCGAAGCTGCCCGCAAAATCGCCGAGATGGATCGCAAAAAACATGTCGAAGCCGAGCGCGACCCCGACTCGATCTCGGATTCGGTCACAGCAGGCCGCAGTTCTGGAAACGTCTGAAAATTCATCCCGTGCGGCGGTACAATCAAGGTTCGTTCCCGCTATGGCCTACCTCGTTCTCGCCCGCAAATATCGCCCCCAGCGCTTCTCTGACGTCGCCGGGCAGGACCACGTCACCCGCACGCTGCTCAACGCGCTTGCGCAGAAACGCATCGCGCACGGCTACATTTTCAGCGGCCATCGCGGCATCGGCAAGACCACCATCGCCCGCATCCTGGCCATGGCGCTCAACTGCCGCACGCCGGAATCGGCACGCCCGAGCGGCCGACGCCGGAGCCCTGCGGCATCTGCGAATCCTGCATCGAAATCCGCGCAGGGAAACGCCGTCGATGTGATCGAAATCGACGCCGCCACCAACCGCGGCATCGACGAGATTCGCGAGTTGCGCGACGCCGCCCGCTATCGCCCGTCCCGCGACCGTTACAAGATCTATATCCTCGACGAAGCGCACCAGATCACCGATGCCGCCTTCAACGCGCTGCTGAAAACGCTCGAAGAGCCGCCCGACCACGTCATCTTCATGATGGCGACGACCCAGCCGGAGGACATTCCGCAGACCATCCGCTCCCGCTGCCAGCACTTCAGCTTTCACGCCGTCTCCTTCGAAGACATCCTCGGCCAGCTCGCGCAGCATCGCCGAAGCAGAAGGCATCGTCGCCGACGAAGGCGCGCTCGGCACTGCTGGCTGAAGCCGGCGACGGCTCCATGCGCGATGCGCTCTCCATCATGGACCAGGCCATCGCCAGTGCGCCGCATCGACGCGATGGGCAAGCGGACGCTCTCCGCCGCACAGATTCGCGAATTGATGGGCACGGTCCCCTCGACGGTCTTCGAGCGACTGCTCGAAACGTCAGCTCCAACGATCCGCGCAGGTGCTGCGAGAAGTCAACGCGCTCCTCAACGCCGGCCACAGCCCGCAGCAGATCGCGCGCCAGATGGTGCGCTATCTGCGCAATGCGCTGATGGCGAAGATGGGCGGCGAGCCGACCGAACTGCTGCAGATCTCAGCCGACGAACGCGCCCGCGCCGCCCGCACCGCGCTGCTTGTTCAGCGAAGAAGACCTCACGCGCTTCCTGCAAATCATGCTGCGCACGTTTGACGAGTTTGGGTTATCGGCAGGAGCAGCGCTTGCACTTCGAGCTCGGACTGCTGAAGCTGGTGCACGCGCAGCGCCTGCTGCCGCTCGAGGAGATGTTTCGGCGGCGGCTTCCCGCCACGCGCGCGGCCGCTGCGCCGCCTGCTCTCGCGGGCGGTCCGCTCCTGCTGCGCCTCCGCCGCGACCTGCAGCGCCGCGGGCCGGCGTTCCTGTCACGGGCACAATTGGACGCGCCACTCCCGCCGCCGGCGAGCCACCTTCCTTTTCACCGTTTGAGGCCGACCGCCGCCGCAAGGAGACAATGGCGCAGACGGCGCCGGCCATTACGACTCCGCGCGCACCGTCTGCGACGGGCGTTTCCACATCGCCGGTCGCAGGAGCGCTCGCGCTTGCGGAGGCGCCCATCGTGGCCATTGCGGAGGCGATCCCGGAAACGGTTCCTGACGCCGCGCCGGAGCCGCAGCTGCGCGCGCCGGTGAGCGACGAGCGCGAGACAGAAGCAGAAACCGATCCACCCGGCACCACGCAGACCGACATTTCCGCCGAGCAGCTTCGCGATGCCGTCGTCTCCGCCCTGATGGACGCCCAGGGCCAGCAGTCTGCCGCGCATATGCTCGCCGACAGCGCATGGTCGCGCTCGGAAAGCGAGTGGCGCGTCGCCGTGCCCGTTTCCGAAAAGATGCTGGCCATCTCGGCCAATGCCGATGTCCGGCGCATTGCAGAATCCATCGTCCGCAACGGCAGCTATGCGCCGAAAAAAATTTCCTTCACGGCGAGCGGTGCGGCCGCCCGCCCGGTAACGTCCACCAACACCGGCAAGCTGCGATCGCGGCGGGGAGCGCCCGGGCGGAAGCGCTGAGCCATCCGCTGGTCCAGAAGGCGCAGGAACTTTTTAACGCCGAAGTGCGCCAGGTCATTGACCACCGCGGCCGAAAGTAGTCGAGAGGAAGCAGATGGATTTTTCGCAGGTACGAGAGATGATGGCCAACGCGCAGAAAATGCGCGAGGACGTCGAGCAGAAGATGGACGCGACCATCGTCGAGGCTTCGAGCGGCGGCGGCCTGGTAACGGCCCGCATGAACGGCCGCAAGCAGGTGCTCTCCGTAAAAATTGACCCGATTGCCGTCGACCCGCGCGACATCGAGATGCTGCAGGACCTGGTCACCGCGGCCGTCAACGCTGCCGGGGCCAAGGCGGATGAAGCCATGCGCTCCCACATCCAGGGCATCGCGGGCGGACTGAACCTTCCGGGGCTGCTCTAGTGGCGCGTTTTGCCGAACCGCTGGAGCGGCTGGTGGACGAATTGCGCAAGCTGCCGGGCGTTGGTTCGCGCTCCGCTCAGCGGCTGGCGTTCCACTTGCTGCGCACCGACGAAGACGATGCTTTCGCGCTTGCCGACGCTATCCGCCAGGTGAAGGCGGAGCTGCATCTTTGCACTATCTGCAACAACATTACGGACGTAGATCCGTGCCTGTACTGCGCAAGCCCGACACGCAACCAGCGGATGGTCTGCGTAGTGGAGGAGCCGACAAACGTCGCATCTGTTGAGAAAACGCACTACAACGGCGTCTACCACGTCCTGCACGGTACGCTGTCTCCGCTGCACGGGGTGGCGCCGGAGCACCTGCGCGCGAAGACGCTGCTCGAACGCGCGGCGCGGGGTGAGCTGGAAGAGGTCATCCTCGCGCTCAGCCCGACGACCGAAGGCGAAGCCACTTCGGTCTGGCTGGCCGAGGAACTGGAGTCCGCGCCGGTGAAGGTGACGCGCATCGCCACCGGGGTTCCTGCAGGCAGCGACATCGAGTATGTGGACGAGGTCACCATCCGGCGCGCCATGGAAGGCCGCCGCGAAATGCGGTAACCCAGGACCCGGTCGCGGCGCTGGAGCTAGGCGCGCAGCCGGGCCAGCAAATCCTGGGGATGCACCGGTTTAGCGAGGATTTCGAAGTTGTGCCCCTGCTTGCGGGCGTTTTCCAGCAGGTCGGCTGTCGCGGCCTGTCCGCTGAATAGAAGTATCTTGCAGTCCGGAAGAAGCTGGCGAATCTGGATGGCTGCGTCGATGCCGTTCATGTCGTTCATGATGACGTCGCTGATCAGCATGTTGAACTTCTGCACGCCGGCCATCTCGACCGCTTTCTCGCCGCTGTACACGGCGGTGGCTTCAAATCCGTGCTGGTTCAGGATGATGGACAGCGTGTCGGCGATGACGCGCTCATCATCGGCAACGAGAACTCTGGGTTTTGTCTGGGGTTCTGACATCTCTCTCTTTTCGGCCCTTGGGGGAAGTCTCTCAAAGCATAACGCGATTGCTACATATTAGTCGTGGTCCGGCGGGAAAAAGTTCCCACAAGTTGCATGAAATCATGGGCATACATAGGTCGCCTTCACGACTCTGAAATAATCGGCCCCGTTGCCCGGTTTACACTGTGCACGGTGGCGCTCCCGCCTCCGAACCCATGTTTCACTGTCTGGAATGCGCCCATGAGCACGACGCCCATCATCCGCGCCGAGGCCGTAGAGAAGTTCTACGCACAGCCGACTGACGTCCGCATCCAGGTCATCGCGCCAACCGATCTTTCTATTTATCCGGGACAAATCGTTGCCCTGCTGGGCCCGTCGGGGTCGGGAAAATCCACTCTGCTGCGCATGCTGACGGGGCTGTCGAAGCCCTCCGCCGGCCGGGTGCTGTGGCATGAACAGCCTGTTTCTACCGCTGAACCGAACGTTTCCATCGTTTTCCAGAATTTCGCCTTGTTTCCATGGCTGACGGTCCTCGAAAACGTCGCCGCCCCGCTGAAAGCCAAGGGCATTCCGCAGGCCGTGCGGGAAAAGTCGGCCCTGCACATCCTTGACACCGTCGGTCTGGATGGCTTTGAAAAGGCGTTTCCGAAGGAGCTCTCCGGCGGCATGAAGCAGCGCGTGGGGTTTGCGCGCGCGCTCGTGGTCGAGCCCGAAGTGCTTTTCATGGACGAGCCGTTTTCCGCCCTGGATGTGCTGACGGCGGAAAACCTGCGCTCGGAATTGCTGGAGCTCTGGCAGAAAAAGACGCTGCCGACGCGGGCCATTTTTATCGTGACCCACAACATTGAAGAAGCGGTCCTCCTCGCGGACCGCATCATTGTGCTGGGGAGGAATCCAGGTCAGATTCGGACGGATTTCCCGGTTTCGCTCGAGCATCCGCGGGACCGCAAATCGCCGCAATTTACGCAGCTTGTGGACTACATCTACAAGGTGCTGACCCGCCCGAACGAGCAGGCTCCGGCAGTTCCTGACCTGCACATCAAGGAGCGGGTGCCGCGCGAGCAGCGCCAGTCCAGCTACACGTTCCTTCCGCACGCCCGGCCGGGCGGCATCGCTGGACTGCTGGAGATTCTCATTGACCACAACGGCCGTGACGATATTTTCCGGCTGGCGGACGATCTGGCGCTCGAAGCCGATGACCTGCTGCCTATCGTGGACGCCGCGCAGATGTTTGGTTTCCTGAACGTTGAGGAAGGCGACGCAACCATTACGGACGCCGGACGCAAGTTCGCCGAGTCGGAAATCCTTGTCCAGAAAGAACTGTTCCGCGAGGCCGCACTGGAGCGCGTGCTGCTGCTGCGCCAGATTTATCGCGCCGTGCACAACAAGACGGACCATTCGGTGCCAGAGGAATTTTTCCACGATCTTCTGGACGAGCAGTTCAGCGAAGAAGAGACGCAGCGCCAGCTCGACACGGCCATCAACTGGGGCCGTTACTCCGAGCTGTTCGATTTTGATTCCGCGCGCCGCCGCTTCGTTCTGCCGGAGCAGGACGAACCGCTTCCCACCCCTGTCCAGGAGACCGCCGCAGGGGAAGCCAACTGATGGCGCGTGTACAGACGTTTTCGCGCTCGCTTGTCATTGAGCGTTCGTGGCCGTTTGTTCTGGATGTGCTGATTGCCGCGGCCGGCCTGGCATGCTTCTACGGCGTGCTGACCGTCGCGCACAACTGGCTGGGTGTCGCGACACAGGCGGCGCCGATCCATCTCGTGCCGCGGGCACTGCCGGTTTACGCCCTGTACTCCATCGTGCGCATCGCGATTGCGTATGTCATCAGCCTCGTCTTCGCAGTCGGGTACGGCTACATCGCCGCCAACAATCCGCGCATTGAAGGCTTCATGGTCGCGATGCTGGACATCCTGCAGTCAATTCCCGTACTGAGTTTCTTGCCGCCGGTGATGCTGGCCATGGTGACCCTCATTCCCACCCGGCAACTGGGACTCGAGATGGGCGCGATCCTGCTGATTTTCACCGGGCAGGTCTGGAATATGGCCTTCAGTTTTTATTCCTCGCTGAAGACGCTGCCGCGCGAACTTCGCGAAGCTTCTGATATCTACGGCTTCTCGCGCTGGCAGCGGTTTCTGCAGCTTGAAATGCCGAACGCCGCCATTGGCCTGGTGTGGAATTCCATGGTTTCTGTCGCGGGCGGATGGTTCGCGCTTATCGCCTGCGAGATGTTTACGCTCCGCAATAACGACTTCCGGCTGCCCGGGCTCGGATCCTACCTGCAGACCTCAGCAAGCCAGGGCGACACCACCGCGATGCTATGGGGGCTGGCCGTTATGCTGCTGATCATTATCGTGACGGACGTTTTTGTGTGGCGCCCGGCCATTGCGTGGGCGGACCGCTTCAAGTTCGAGCAGGTGGAATCCAACCGTGCCAATCGCAGCCGCGTGCTGACCGCGCTGCAGCATTCGCGTTCGCTGCAGGCCATTCACCGTCACACCGCTGCGCCGCTGCTGGAGCGCTTTTATTGCTACATCGGAAGGAAGAACCAGCAACAGCGCGGCAACGGAAAGGCGAACCCGACAGCCCGCACTGTGCGGATTGCTATCAGCGTCGTCCTTGGCACCGCCGCGCTGGGCGTAGTCTGCGTGATGGCCATGCGCGCGCTCGGACTGTTGCGCGGCATTACCGGGCATGAACTGGTGGCGCTGCTGGGGGGCGCCGCAGCGACCTTTGGCCGAGTGAACCTGTCGCTGCTGCTCGCCGCTCTCTGGACAATCCCGGCAGGTGTTGCCATCGGGTTCAATCCGAAGCTTGCGCGTATCGCGCAGCCACTGGCGCAGATTGCGGCGTCGGTGCCGGCGACGGCGCTTTTCCCTGTTCTCCTGCTGGCGCTGGTGCGCGTCGGCGGAGGACTCGGCATCGGCAGCATCGTCCTGATGCTGCTCGGCACGCAATGGTACATCCTGTTCAACGTCATCGCGGGAGCGATCGCGATTCCATCCGACTTGAAGGAGGTTTCCAGCCTGTTCCGATTCAGGAGCTGGCAGCGCTGGCAAACGGTCATCCTGCCGGGAATCTTCCCATACCTGATTACCGGGCTGGTTACAGCTTCCGGCGGCGCGTGGAACGCCAGCATCTTTGCAGAGTACTTCCGCTTCCAGGGACGCATCCTGACGACCACCGGCCTGGGAGCGCAGATCAATGCCGCGACCGATTCCGGCGAGTTCGCGGTGTTGCTGATGGCGACCATCCTGATGTCACTGATGGTTGTGACGGTGAACAGGCTGGTGTGGCGGCCGCTGTTCCGTCTGGCGGAAACGCGCTACCGGCTGGATAGCTAGCCGCTACCGGGGCGCGGAAACCGTATCCCCACTCGCCGGGAAGGGATTGGTCGCGTACGGCGCGGTTGTCCCGGGTTTCGGCTGCAATTGGTACAGCACCAGCGCGCTGCGTTTCGGCTCATCCATTGCGGGAAACTCGCCCATGCGCGCCATCGTGTGCAGAGACATCACGTCTCCCAGATCCGACAGCGGCTCACTGTTCCAGACCACCACCCAGCCCGGCTTGAAGGTCAACACCTTGTCCCGCTCAGACATGTAACCGTGTGTGTCATCCACTGCCGGCAGCTCCGTGAACATCTCTATCTGCGCATCGCCGTGGCCCAGAATGACGTGGCTCGATTCCGGATGCGCGAGGATGATGGACTTGATCTGCTGTGTGGCGTTGAGGAATGTGTATTGCGGATGCCGTGCCATCCTGACCGTGCTCGCGGAGTTCCAGAGAAACGCTATCGTGCAAAGGGCAGCCAATGCACGGCCAGCGAACAAACCGCGCCGCCACAACGCAGCCGTAAACATCACGGCCATGATGTAGATGGGGACGACCATCACATTGAAATAACGCGGCGGCCCGTCAAAGTGATAAATGATGAACGCCGCATAGCCCGCATTCCAAAGCACGGCGACGCCCCACAGCTCATTGCGCCAGAGCTCACGCATCCAGCAGGAAGCGATAAGTCCGGCAAGCGCGATCGGGAACAGGATCGGGTCAATCCAGGTAACGCCGCGGTAGAAGAAGCGGACAGTTTTCTCCGCCGTCTGTTTGAGAGCCACACGTCCCGGGCTGTGAGAAAAGAAATCGTGTGCGGCCGGCGCGTAGCGGTGCGCGAACAAGACCTGTTCGCTGCCGTAAAAAATTCCGGAAACAGCAACGATGATCAGCAGCGGCCGGATGGCTTCGCGCCAGTTTTCACGGCACCGGAAGGCGATCGGGAAAAGGACTGCCGGAATGAGAAACACCGCCGTCGTCTTGGTCAGGACCATGAGCGGCAGCAGCAGCCCAACCATGACCGGCGCGAGAATGGCGCGGCTGGATTTGATCTGTATCGACGCAAGCACCGCCAGGAGCGTCAGCGCAACAAGCGGGGCTTCGAGCAGCGCCAGCCTGCCAAAGGCATAGCCGATGGAACTTGCGGAAAGCAGCAGGAACACGGCCCACGCTTCGACGCGCAAGCCCACGCGGCGGCAGACGGCCCAGCCAAGCAGCACCACCAGCCAGGAGAAAACTACTTCAAGAGCACGGGCTGCGATGACGCTGACCCCAGTGAAGTGGTAAACGCCATGCACCATAGCCGGCCAGACCGGCATGACTACGGCGGGCGACCAGTCGCCGGGCAGATACCAGCGGCCCCACACGGCGGAATTCAGCGCGGCGCTCGCGTACCAGCCTTCATCGGTGAATTTTGCGCCGTCGTCGCGCCAGCGGCTGTGGTTTGGAAAATCGGCGTCCAGATGAAATGCACGCAGCGCAAGCAGGCCGAGACAAACGAGCACCAGCGCCGCGGCTGCCGCTCTAAGCCAAACAGGATTCTTCGGCCCGCTCATGCTTCGGCTTTTTCCTCGTGGTACTCCTGCTCGGTGTTGATCTCCCACAGGTTGGCTTTGCCTGTGCTGCCGCTGACAATGTTCTCCACCGCGGCCATGGCGGTCAGCATGGAGTGGTCCTGGTTGTTGTACTTGTGCATGCCGTTGCGGCCTACCAGGAACAGGTTTTCAAACGTGTCTGTGAATTCGCGCAGCGTGTCGAACCGGTCATACGTCCCGAAGTACGCCGGATAGGTCTTGGGAACACGCACCACGTGACCGTCGAGAACATCGCTCGCATGCAGCACGCCGATTTTCTCAACTTCGCGGACTGCGAACTCGCGAACGTCGTCGTCGCTCATCTTCCACAGAGGGTCCGTGTCGTTGCAGAAATATTCCAGGCCGATCCAGACCTTGGTGGGGTCGGCGACCATCCACGGGCTCCAGTTGTTGAAGATCTGCAGCCGGCCAACCTGCACATCGGGCTCCTGGATGTATATCCAAGTGTCTTTGAGTGGCGAGCCGTCGGCTTCCGTCACGGCAAGCTTGTTCACCAGCAGACCGACCGTGATGAAGTCGCGGTACATCAGGCCTTCGGAAACTTCTTTCACGGCGGGCGGAACGGGGCAATCGAGCGCGTTGATGAGGTGGCGCACGGGCATGGTTGAAATAAAGCAGTCCGCTTCGATGCGGCGCGTATTGCCCTTTTCATCCACGGCCTGCACGGCCTTCACGCGCGGGCCGTCGGTGAAGATGCGGTTCACCTTCCAACCCAGCCGCACTTCCCCGCCCTTCTGCTTCACCATTTCGGCGACGTGTTCCCACAACTGCCCCGGGCCGTACTTGGGATAAAGGAACTGCTCGATGAGCGAAGTCTCGGTTTCTTTTTGCGCGATGTCGCCGCTCTGCTTCTTTCTGCCTGGCTTCATCTGCTTTAAGAAATGCATCGCCGCGGACGTCAGCGACAGCCCCTTGATGCGCTGTGCGCCCCATTCCGGAGAAATATGCCGCGGATGGACTCCCCAGACTTTCTCCGTATAGCTCTCGAAGAACAAGCGATACAGCTGCACGCCGAAGCGGTTGACGATGAAATCTTCAAGCGACTTTTCTGGCTTGCGCTGGCGTGCGCGGGCTTTCAGATAACTGGCGCCCACCTGGCCGGTGCGCGTCATCCCCAGTTTCTTAAGGGTGTCGGGCGTGAGCTTGATCGGATAGTCGAAAAACCGGCGCAGGAAATAGATGCGGCTCTTGCGCGGGCGCACCAGCATCACCAGATCATCTTTTTCCGGATCGAGATGCAGTTGTCCGGCCGGGATTTCGCGCTGCTTGTTCTGGTAGTTGATGGAGACGGTCGGGTGCGTGCCGGCGACGGCCGGGGGCATGATGTCCAGCCACCACTCCATGACGCGGTCGTTCTTGGAGAAAAAGCGGTGGCCGCCGATGTCCATGCGGTTGCCCTTGTAGCGGATGGTGCGGGAGATGCCGCCGATTTCCTGGGTCGCTTCGAGCACGATGGGCTTGTAACCGCCATGCCGCGCAAGCTCCAGCGCTGCAGTCAGGCCGGCCGGACCGGCGCCAATAATCAGCGCTGTCCTGGGCAAGTTCTCTCTTGTTGTTTCAGGCATGGGGGAGGGCAGACGCGCAGCTTTCTGTCCAGCGATTGGCTAGAAGGGGTTCTTTAAAAATATCATGCGGGACGCCCTTTCCGGCCCTTTCGCCGGGAACGCAGCACTTGGGGATGCCGGCGGGTCGGGCATAGCCCGGCTGCATCCGCCGTGCAGAAATCCGCTGGAAATGACAGAATGGCCTGCCGGAAACGGCAGGTCATTTTCTGCACAGAAAAAGAGAGCCCCGCAAATGAGCCGATTTACACGCCGCACGTTCGCCAAACTGTTTGGCGCCGCCGCCGGAGCCGTTGGAGTTCCTGAAATTGCGCTGGGCCAGATGCAGAACGCCGGCGGCAAGGGCATGCATGGCAATGAGCCGCGCTTTCCGGAAGGTTTCTTATGGGGCTCGGCCACCGCCAGCTATCAAGTAGAAGGCGCGGTGCATGAAGGCGGCCGTGGGCCGACCATCTGGGACACCTTCAGCCACACGCCGGGCAAGACGGCCAACGGCGACACGGGTGACGTTGCCGACGACTTCTACCACCGCTATCCGCAGGACATTGCGCTGATGAAGGAAATCGGCCTCAAGGGCTTCCGCTTCTCCATCGCGTGGTCGCGCATTCTGCCGACAGGAACAGGCCAGGTAAACCAGGCGGGATTGGATTTTTACAAGAAGCTGGTGGACGCCCTGCTCGAAGCCGGCGTCACGCCGTTCTGCACGCTCTACCACTGGGACCTGCCGCAGCCGCTGGAAGACCGCGGCGGCTGGGCGAACCCCGACACGGCGCGAGCCATGGGCGACTACGCCGGCGTCGTCGCGGAACACCTGTCTGACCGCATTCACAACTTCATGACGACGAACGAAATTTCTACGTTCATTGACCTCGGCTATCGTGATGGCACGCACGCGCCAGGCAGGAAGTTAAGCATGAAGGGTTACGCGCAAGCTGCTCATTATGCTGTACTTGGACAAGGGTTGTGCGTGCAGGCTATTCGTGCCAAAGGCCGCCCGGGAACGCGGGTTGGATTAGCCGAAAACGCTGTTGCCACGGTTCCGGTCATCGAGAATGAGCAGCAGATCGCTGCCGCGGAAATCGGCTTCCGTGAGGAGAACGCGAAGTATCTCAACGTCATCCTGACCGGCCGTTACACGGACTGGTACCTGAAGAAGCTGGGCGCGGATGCGCCGCACTTCACGCCGGAAGAGATGAAAATCATCGCGTCACCGCATGATTTCATCGGCCTGAATTGCTACCAGCCAACCTGGGTGCGCGCGGCGAACAACGAGATTGGCTACGAGGTTGTGCCGTACCCTGCTTCCTACCCGACGATGTACAGTCCGTGGCTCAAAGTCGGTCCTGAAGGACTGTACTGGCTGCCGACGCTGGTCCACCGGCTGTATGGCGTGGATGCGATCTACATCACCGAGAACGGCTGCTCGTCGAAAGACGTTGTCGCCGCAGATGGCCATGTGTGGGACACGGACCGAACGATGTTCCTGCGCAACTACCTGACGCAGTTGCAGCGGGCGGTAGCGGACGGCGCGCCTGTGAAGGGCTATTTCCTGTGGAGCCTGCTGGACAACTATGAATGGGCGGACGGTTACGACAAGCGGTTCGGCATCACCTACGTGGACTTCGCGACGCAGAAACGCATTCCGAAACTCAGCGCGCATTTCTACAAGGACGTGATCGCCCGGAACGCGCTCGCATAGGTCTTATTGTCTTTCGCAGGCGTGGATCGCCGCAGCGACCTACGGAATGACAATCAAGAGAAAACGCTACGGAGTCGGCTGCTTGTAGACTTCGCCAGCCTTCATCACAAACGCCACATGGCTGACGGCGTGAATATCCTGCGTGGGATCGCCGTCGACGGCGATTACATCCGCGTACGATCCTGGCTTGAGCGTTCCGATTTGTCCTTCCCACTGCAGCAGTTTCGCGCCGTTCGTCAGGTCGGCGCGGAGGACGTCCATCGCGGGCATGCCGTATTCGGCCATCAGCTCCAGTTCCCGCGCCTGCGTGCCGGGCGGGAACGGGCCCACGTCCGAGCCGACTGCGAACGGTACGCCCGTTTTCATCTGGATTTGAAATTGATCGCGATGCAGCTTCACCATCTCGCCTTCGCGCGCCGCTTCCGCGGCGGAATTGGGATGCGCGGCGAAGTATTCAAATATCGCGAACGTGGGCACGGCGTAAATCTGTTTGTCTCGCATCGTGCGCATCGTCGCCGGCGAGAGCTGCACGGCGTGGTCAATCGAAGCGACGCCCGCCTCTGCCGCGTAGGAGCCACCCGGCTCGCCCGTGCAGTGCACGGCAACGACTGATCCGGTACGCTTCGCCTCCGCCACTGCGGCGGCCAGCTCCGCTTCAGAATATTGCGCCGGGGTATGCAGCACGCCGTCCACAATGTGGTCCGGACCTGTCTCGTAAATCTTCGTGAAATCTGCGCCCTCCTTGCGCTGCTCCCGCATGACGCGCACAATCTCCTGCGCGTTGTCGGCAAAGGTCGCGTTGCTCAGCACGTTTTGCGCCGGGTTGAAGCCGATGGCGTCTTCATGCCCTCCGGTGATGTCGATGGCATTGCCGCTGACGCGCAGTCGCGGGCCCGGAATCTCGCCGCGATTTATCGCGTTACGCACAGCGGTATCGGCGGAACCGGCGCCTTCCGTGCCCATGTCGCGCTCGGCCGTAAAGCCGGCCATCAGGTCAGCCCTGGCGGCAATGGTCGCAGTAATGGTGCGTTGCGCAACGGATTCCTGTACGGTCTGGAGTCCTTCGTTGCCGGGATGCAGGAACAAGTGCACGTGTGCATCGATCATGCCGGGCATCAGGGTGCGGTCGCCGAGGTCGATGGCTTCTGCGCCGGCCGGACGGTCCACATGGGAACCCGAAGCAACGATGCGGTCGCCTTCCACCAGCACTTCGCCTGGAGTGATGACTTTGCCCGCATCAATGTCGAGCAGCCGTGCCGCATGCAACACGATCGCGGGCTTCTGCCCAGAGTTGTTCTGGGCGGTTACAACGCGCGGGGCCGCAATCTCGAGAAGGCTGAGCACCATAATGGCTATCGTTCCGCAACGGAGCGAGAGAGTCTGCATTTTCAGCATGGCGGGATGGTAATTGAAGGCCGCCGCGGGCGATGGTCATTCTGACCAACGAAATGCTTCGAGACAACAGACTCAGCGGTCCGCGAGCGCTGCCAGGACCTTGTCCCGGTCCACGCTGATGAACAGCCCGGTGGCGGTGGCCAGCACTTCCCGGTTCGCGTTCGTGATGCGCGCGGCGTTGAAGTTCTTGCGGCCGTCGCGGCGGTCGTTCCAGCCTTCGACGAGAATTTCTTTCTCGAGCGGCACGGGACGAAGGAACTGGATCTCCATCGTCCGCGTCATGGCAACAACCTTTGCGACGGAATTTGCCTTGCCCATCGCCTCATCGAGCAGCGTCGCAACGATTCCCCCATGCGCGTGTCCCGGCGGCCCCTCGAACGCGTTCGCGAGCATGATCCGGCAAAAGACATGGCCTGGGATTTCTTCGGACGCGAAGAACTCCATGCGCAGTCCGGAATGATTCGCCGGCCCGCAGCCAAAACATTCGTTGCCGTAAGGGTTCGGCAGCGGAACCTCCAGGGCGTGGCCGGGCAGCCTGATGTTTCCTTCGATGGCCATGTCTCTATTGTTGCTGTTGCTGCTGCATTTGCTGCAGCAGCGGCATGGGGATCGGTTCCGGCGCCTTTTCGACGACCATCGACCAATCTTCTGGGATGGGCATTTCCTCACCGAGGGCGGGCGCTTCATCGGAAGCCGTAACGCGGACCCCGACCAGCAGTTCGCTCGACGTCGCGCCGCGATAGAGACCCCGCGTCGGCGGCACATCGGTGTAATCGCGGCCAACCGCGGTGCGGATGTGGCGGTCCCCCGCGATCAAATCGTTTGTGGGATCAAAGCCGACCCATCCAAGCTCGGGCAGCAGCGCCTCTACCCATGCATGGGTTGCGTCTTCCGATGAGCGGTCATGGTCGTGCGCGCCGCGGTACAGGAACCCGGACACATAGCGGCACGGAATTCCAAGACCGCGGACCAGAGCGATCATGATGTGTGCAAAGTCCTGGCACACGCCCTTCTTCGTTCGAATGACTTCATCCATCGGCGTATCGATATGCGTTGTCATCGGCGCGTAGTCAAACGCGTCGTAGAGCTGTCTGTTGAGCCGGCGCAGCAGAGTCAGCGGATCTTCATCGCGGTTTAATTTGAGTTCCCGCGCAAATTCCCGGACCAGCGGAGTGGGTTCGCACAGTTCGCTGGGCAGCAGCAATTCCGAAAGATCATCGACCCGGCAGATTGCATCCATCTCGGCCCACGCGCTCGGTTGCAGCGCCTCCGGCAGCAGAGGATGCGGCTGCATGTCAACCAGCGACTCAGCGACGATGACGAGCTGCTTGTGCTGGCCGGGGATGTCGAAATGATGAATGTTGTTGCCGAGATAGTCGCGATAGCCGAAAACGCGGCAGCGCGGCGACACCGACAGATGGAACGTCAGGCAGCGCTGCACACCTTCCGTGCGCGGGTGCATCCGGACTTCCATAATGCTTTCGCTGACCGGGTGCATGTAGCGGAACTTCGTGTAATGGCGCACGGAATAATACATAGGCCTCTAGTTCGCCAGCGCCGTCTGCACGGAGTACTGGATGTAGACCTCGTAAACGAGATCGTGAATGGCGCGGCATTTTTCGAGAATGCTTTCAAGGTACGCCGAAAGGTCGACGCGCAGCACGTCTTCAATCTGTGAGAACTCGATGGAACTCCGCAGGCTGCCGGACACGCGCAACAGCGGCGCCGCAACGCGCAATCCTGATTCGCCCCCGATGGCGCGCACTGCGCTGTCGACTGCGTCAACGGAGTAGCGGATGGAATGTGGGAAGTCTCCGTCGAGCAACAGGAATTCGAGGACGCGCTCCGGGGTGATTTCCGCGGTGTAGACGCGGAACCATGCTTCGTAGGCCGTGCAGGAGCGCAACAGGCCGATGCATTCGAGATATTGATTGCTCTCGGCGACCGTGTCTGTTGTGAACAGCGAGCGGTTCCCGTCGGAACCGGACCACATTTCCTTGTAGTAGACGTTGAGCAATCGCGCAGTGGCAGATGCGCGCTCCAAATGCCGGCCAAGCTGGATGAACTGCCAGCCCGTGCCGTGGCTCATGGTGGAATCCGTCACCCCTTGAAACAAATGCACGCCTTCGATGATGGATTGCAGAAAGTCCGACTGCTGCAGATCCGAATGAGTACGCCGCTCCATCAGAGTGGCCGCGTGGAAGAGCTGGTTGAGCCGCTGCCATTGTTCGGTTGAAATCTGTTCGCGCACGGCGCGCGCGTTTTCCCTCGCGGAAGTGATGCAGTGGTAGATGGAAGAGCGGTTGTCTATGTCGAAGCTGAGGCGGTTCGCCAGTTCATATGCATCCCCCTTCCACATCAGGCTCGGGACATAGGCAAGCGCGTTGAGAACGCGCAGCCAGCGGCGCTCGCTGTTCTCCTCGCCCTCATCGAGCATCATGGCGAGGTTGACTTCCAGCAGGCGCGCCGTATGCTCGGCGCGTTCGAGGTACATCGCCAGCCAGAAGAGCGAATCTGCAACGCGGCTCAGCATCAGTCGTTCAGCACCCAGGTGTCCTTGCTTCCGCCACCCTGCGATGAGTTGACCACAAGCGAGCCGCGCCGGAGCGCGACGCGAGTGAGTGCGCCCGGAACAATGGTCGTCTTGTCGCCAAACAAAATGTAGGGGCGAAGGTCGACGTGGCGGCCTTCCATGCGTTCGCCAATCAGGCAGGGGGCGCGGGAAAAGTTCAGCGTGGGTTGCGCGATGTAATTGCGCGGGTCGGCCAGAATCGCATCATGAAAGCGCGCGCGTTCCGCCTCGCTTGATTGCGGGCCGATGAGCATGCCGTAGCCGCCCGATTCGCCGACCGCCTTGACGACCATCCGCTCCAGATTTTCAAGCACGTAAGCCCGCTGCTTTTCATCCGTCATCAGGAAGGTTTCGACGTTGTCGAGTATCGGGTCTTCGTTCAAGTAATACTTTATGATTTGCGGCACATAAGCATAGACCGCCTTGTCATCCGCGACACCGGTCCCGAAGGCATTCGTGATGGTGATGTTGCCCGCCCGGTACGCATTGAACAAGCCGGACGCGCCCAGAATCGTTCCGGAACGGAAGGCCAGCGGGTCAGTAAAGTCGTCGTCGACGCGGCGATAGATTACGTCCACGCGGCGCAACCCGTAGGTGGTGCGCATGTAGACAAAGTTGTCGTGGACGACGAGGTCGCGGCCCTCGACCAGTTCGATGCCCATCTGGCGCGCGAGATAGGCGTGCTCGAAATAGGCCGAGTTAAATACTCCCGGCGTTAGCAGCACGATGGTCGGCTCGGGCCGGCCTTCCGGCGCAAGCGAGCGCAGGGTATTGAGCAGCGCCTGGGTGTAGTGCTCGATCGGCCGCACGCCGTAATGCTGAAAGAGCTGCGAAGCGATTCGCTTCATCAGGCGGCGGTTGGTCAGCATATAGCTGACGCCGCTCGGCACGCGCAGATTGTCTTCCAGCACGACAAAGCGCCCGTCTTCCATGCGGATGAGGTCCGTGCCGGAAATGCCGACGTAGATGTTTCGCGGGACCTGCAGGCCGCGCATGGCCCGCCGGTAGTGCTTGCATGTGTAGACCAGTTCGCGCGGCACTATGCCGTCGTTGAGTATCTTCTGGTCGTTGTAGATGTCGTGCAGGAACATGTTGAGCGCGGTTATGCGCTGCGTCAGGCCGCGCTCGATGCAGTCCCACTCGTGGCCGGTGATCAGGCGAGGAACCAGGTCGTAGGGGAAGATGCGCTCGATGCCCTCTTCCTGTCCGTAGACCGTGAACGTAATGCCCTGGTTGAGGAACGCCAGGTCAACAGACGCTTTTCGGCGGTCGAGTTCTTCCTTGCTCAGCGCGGCAAACGTTTCGCGCAGGGCCGCGTAGTGCGGGCGAATGCCGCCCTCGCGATCGAACATCTCGTCATAGGCGCTGTCCTGCTGGTAGGCAGTGCGAACGGCTTCTTCTGCGGTTTGCGGCATCTGGATTCCGCGAGTCTAGCAAGGAGTGGGCGGAAATCCGAGCATGAACTCTGAGGAATACAGGACGGTCGAGCTAAAACGTGAACGAAACTCCGCCGGTTATGCGGTCCTGGCGCGAGGCCCCGTTCAAATATGGGCCGACAAATGTAATCGTCGCGTTGGCGTCGGTCGTCGTGTTGGCCAGGATGTCGTTCTTCGATTTCGACCAGAAATCCGGCTGGCTGGTCAGCGTCTCCCGCCAGTCCACGCGCGCCATCCAACGGGGAGTGATGCGGTAACGCAACCCGGCGCCGTAATTCAGTCCGACCTGAAATATGCCGCCGCCCTGCAGCGGCGGCGTACCGCCGAAGTCCCACGCCGCGGTCAGCAAACCCACGTTGCCCAGGCCGAGCTTGTACCAGGACGGCGCTTTCTTGATTGGCGCGTCCGCCAGGTGCATCAGTTGCAACGCCGGCCCGACGGCAACATACGGCCGCCAGCGGGAGGTCTTCGGCGTCGCGTTGATCAGCAGGTCATAGGCGAACTGCGAGGTCCGCAGACTGCTCTGGTCGAACGCGAAGGCGGTCAGCAGGTCGCCGCTGGTGGAATCCGTACCGACCACGGCAAACCCAAGCGTGAACGCGGTATAGCTCTGGTCGAAACTGAACTCGTGCGACAGATACTTCTGCGGATCCAGCGTTACCGTGCCGCCAATTTCCCAGCCATTGCCCAGAGAATTGCCCAGCGCGACGATTGCCACCGGATCATTCGTATCGACATCGGTGATGAGCAGCGCAATCGCTCCGCCATTGCCGCCGTAGTAGCCGTGGAACCCGGCGTGAAGGCCAAGCTCGACAGAAGGAGGCGCCCAGCGGCGCGGGTCCGGCTCTTCCGGCTCGCTTGCAGCCTCGCCGGCCGGCGGCGGAGGCGAGTAGGAATCCCGCGCTTCGTACCTGGAATCGATGGTGTACTTGCTCCCCTCCACATCCAGCTTCCGCGCCGGTTCCTCCGGGCCGGGCTTCTTCTTCGAGTCGACCCAATACTTGATTCCGCTGTAGGACATGACAACGATGTTGTCGCGCAGAATGTTGTTCTTGAGCGTCAGAACTGTCTGCCGTGTCGTGCGCTCCAGACCATTGCCGTGTTCGCGTGCCGGCGTCGCCGTTTCCGGCGACTCCGTCTTGACCGGCCCCTCGCAGTCGTTGATCTGCAGGACCGCGATCCGCTTGTCGGTGATGAGCTGCTCGTTGGTTCCGTTCACCGCGTTATCAGGCAGCCATGGGCGAGTCACCAACTGAACGCTCGTAACGCAGCCGGTGAAAATCAAGTCATTTACGACCTTCGTCCGCTCGTTGTCGATGCGGGTGTCAATCAGGTGGATGAACGTCTTGTTCTTCTTTGAAAAACCGATGCCAGTGTCATGCGTGGCCGAGGATGTCCAGATCTTTTCGCCATACCAGGTTTCCGTGGTGGCGAAGATGCGCAGGTGATGGCGTTTTGAGAACGTGTCCAGGGTCTTGGCATAGGCGTATTCCGGCTCCTCACCATTCAGCGTCAGGGTGGACATCGGCGCGGCCTTGTAACCCTGGTTTTCTGCAACGGAACGGATGGTGCTGTAGGTCGTTTGCGCGGTGAGTTCGTCGGTTTGCACCCAGCCGGCTGCCTCAAAAGCGCGCTCGATGGAATCCTGCGTGCCGATAAACGCCAGGTTCGTCAGGTCCGACGGCACCGGCTTTTGCCCGGTCGTGTAGGTGCGATACGGCAACCTGTGGACGATTGCCGCCAGCTGCTCCTGCGCAGCCGCATCCCTGGCCAGCGCGGGAATTTCCGCTGCGGGCGCGACCGGCAGGTCAAGCGCGGCAGTTGTCTCGAGCTGCAATTCGGTTCCGGCAGGCAACGTGATTTCCGGCTCTGAGAAGCGCAGCACGCTCGCTGACCCGGCAGTCGAGAACACCGTCGCGATCGGATTGCCAAAAGCCAGCGTTCCAACCACCCCGGAGGCGCGATGGCTCAGTGTGGAAGTGGAACGCACGCCCTGGATGTTGCCTTTCCTGTTGATGGACTCGCGCGCATTCTCGACTTCCGCAACGTGCGCGGCGAATGGAACGGTCTGGCCGGAAACCAGATGCAGCGTGTCAAACTTCAGAGTAATCTCGGCTGTCTCCCGCACTACGCCGACGCCTACCTTGTGCACATCCACAACGGTGCAATCGACCGTTGAACCGTAGGGAATGTACACGGAACTGCCCTCCCGGACGGAAGCAATGACGACAGCCGTGATGTGCGTTCCCTTCGGGGTGGAATAGGAACGGATCGGCTGTTGCAAGCGCACTTCCACGCGCGTGCCGGAGGGAACAGCCTGCGCGCAGGCAAGCGTCGCGGCAAACGGAAGCGCCAGGCAGGTCAAACGACGAAGCATTGAAACCCCGAAGTGAAGTGGTGCGAAAGTGGATGAATCATAGCCGATGCAAACGGCACGGCCGCCGGTTGGGCCGCCAAATGACTGATAAACTAGAGGGTTCCCTGCAGGAGGCTTTCGATGGCAGACGCGACCCATAACGGCACGCACAACGGCGCAGGCAGCGCCAGCTCGCTGCGCCTCAAGGTCGGTCTGGCCGAGATGCTCAAGGGCGGCGTCATCATGGACGTCATGGACGTCGAGCAGGCGCGCATTGCCGAGGAAGCGGGCGCTGTTTCCGTGATGGCGCTGGAGCGCGTGCCGGCCATGATTCGCGCTGAAGGCGGCGTCGCCCGCATGGCGAACCCGAAGCTCATCAAGCAGATCATGGCGACGGTTTCGATTCCCGTCATGGCCAAGGCACGCATCGGACATTTTGCCGAGGCGCAGGTGCTGGAGGCGATCGGCGTCGACTTTATTGACGAGTCCGAAGTGCTGACGCCGGCCGACGAGACGTTCCATATCGACAAGCATGCGTTCAAGACGCCGTTCGTCTGCGGCGCGCGCAACCTGGGTGAAGCGCTGCGCCGCATCGCGGAAGGCGCGGCGTTGATTCGCACCAAAGGCGAGCCGGGCACGGGAGACGTGGTCCACGCCGTGCAGCACATGCGGCAAATCACGCGCGAGATCAAGCAGCTCACCGTGTTGGGAGACGAAGAGCTCTACAACGCCGCCAAGGTGCATGGCGCGCCATACGAACTCGTCCGCATGGTCGCGAAGGCCGGCAAGCTCCCCGTGCCGAACTTCTCAGCGGGTGGCATCGCTACTCCTGCAGACGCGGCGCTGATGATGCAGCTCGGCGCGGAGACTGTGTTCGTCGGCTCGGGAATCTTCATGAAGGAACGCGCCACGCCGCTCGATGTTTCACTGTGGAACCAGAAGGATGCAAGCATCGGTCTCTGCACATCGAAGGATGTCGGGCAGCCGCGGAATCCTGAAGAGCGCGAAGAAGCCATGGGCCGCGCCCGCGCCATCGTCATCGCCACCACGCATTTCGAGGACGCGACGATTGTCGCCGAAGCCAGCGAATCCATTACCGGTACGATGAAAGGCCTCGCCGCGGCAGCCATTGAAGAGCAGGACCGCATGCAGACCCGCGGCTGGTAGAGCTGGTTCTTGGTTGCCGATTGTCGGATTGAGTCGCTGCGACGCTCTCTTGTTGTCCTTCCGCAGGCCGCTTCTGCGGCTGGAGGACTCTGCATTTTCCGCGGCACCCTTGCTCGATGCCACAATACAGTGTGGTTCTGAACGAAACACCGCGCATCGGCGTACTCGCCATCCAGGGCGATTATGAAGCCCACGCCGACGCGCTGCGCCGCGCGGGCGCCGAAGCCGTGCTCATTCGCAAGCCGACGCAGCTTTCTGACGTCGTCGGACTCATCATTCCCGGCGGGGAATCCACCACCTTCCTGCGTTTCCTCGCGCGCGACGGCTTTCTCGACAGCCTGAGAACATTCGTCGAAAGCAAGCCGACATTCGGAACCTGCGCTGGCTGCATCCTGCTGGCAAAGAAAGTCGAGAAGCCCGAGCAGGAATCGCTCGGCGTGCTCGACATCACGGTCGAACGCAACGCTTACGGCCGTCAGAACGATTCCGCCGTCACGACCAGCGACACCAAACTCGCGGGCGGCCCGCTGGAGCAGGTCTTTATTCGCGCGCCGAAAATCACGCGCACCGGACCCGGCGTGGAAGTGCTCGCCACGCGTGACGGGTCGCCCACGCTTATCCGCGCCGGCAAGCTGCTGGCCGCGACCTTCCACCCTGAACTGAGCAGCGACAATCGCGTGCACGAAGAGTTCGTCCGCATGGTACGAGATACGCAATCGTCATGATGCTTACGCTTTACTTCGCCGCCAGCGCGCATTAGATTTCCTGTCTATGCCGGACGGGCCCACCGTTACTGAACAACTTCTCGATGCACCTGCGGATCCGGACCTGTGCAAAGCTGCGCTGCGCAAGGCGACGCTGCGGCTGATCCCCATGCTCGCGCTCGGTTATGGCATCGCTTATATCGATCGCGTGAATATCAGCTATGCCGCGCTGCGCATGGACCACGCTCTCGGCTTCAGTTCCGCGGTCTATGGCTTCGGCGCCGGCATTTTCTGCCTCACCTACGCTGTCTGCCAGGTGCCTGCGAACCTGGCGCTGGTGCGGGTGGGCCCGCGCCGCTGGTTGTCCTTCATCATGCTGGTGTGGGGAATCTTTTCGCTGTGCACCATGTTCGTTCGCACCCCGGGTGAGTTTTACGCCGCCCGCATGCTGCTCGGCGCTGCCGAAGCCGGTTTCTTCCCCGGCGTCATCTTCTACCTGTCGCGATGGTTTCCGAAATCGCAACGCTCGCGCGCGGTGAGCATGTTTTATGTCTCCATGCCGCTCAGTTTTACCTTTATGGGCGTGGTCGCCGGCTGGCTGCTCAGACTGCACGGCAGGCTTGGCCTGATGGGATGGCAGTGGCTGCTCCTGGTGGAAGCGCTTCCCGCAATCCTGCTGAGCGGCTTTTACTTCGCGGTGCTGCCGGATTCCCCTGTCTGCGCGAAGTGGCTGAGCAAGGAGGAATGCACCGCCCTTACGCAAAGCCTGGAAGCGGACAGCAGAAGCATGGCCGCCGAGGGGCCGTCGGAGACGTCCGTCCTGCACGCCTTCCGCGAACCGCGCGTCTGGCTGCTGGGCGGCTTTTTGTCACTGACATTCTCATGCCAGTACGCATTTGTCTTCACCGCGCCGGAACTGATTCGCCGCGCCACCGGGCTGAATGCCGGCGGCATCGGCTACCTGTTAAGCATCTTCGGACTGCTCGGGGCCGCTGCCATGATCGCCAACGCGTGGTCTTCCGACAAGCAGCGCGAACGCTACCTGCATATTCTTGTTCCCACTATCGCGCTGGGAATCGCATGCGCGCTGGCCGGCGCGACAACTCGCGCGGCCATAGCCGTGCCGGCGCTTGCGCTGCTGTTCGTGTCGTTCAGCGCGGTCGGGCCGCCGCTCTGGGCGCTGCCGTCCAGCTTCCTGAAGGGCAAGTCCGCCGCCGCCGGAATAGCCGCCGTGAATTCCATGGGTTTTCTTGGCGGCCTGGCCGGCCCGTACTGGATGGGTGCCATCCACCACCGGACGGGCTCGTATCAGGACGCACTGCTGTGGCTGCCACTGCCGGTCACAATCGCGTGCGTGCTGATCACGATGGTGAACGTGTATTCGAAGCGCGACCAGATAAAAGCGGCGTAATGACGTGGACACGTCGCAACTCCAATTCAGTCGGATCGATTTGTTCTCAAATGTGGTAGCTTTAGATTATCGAATCAAAGCCAGTCTGCTGGAAGGCGCGAGGCTACGAATCGAACTCGTTTGACGACGAGATCACTGATTTGACGATTGGAGATTTATGCCATTCAACGAAGACTCCTCTCTCTCTGAGAGAGTCGCAGCCTATTGCGAAAACCTTTCTGCGGCAGCTAAAGACCTCAATGCCGTTTCAGATGAGCTCGGAAAATCGATTTCTGAAATCGATTCTTATCTTCGCGCTCTCAATTTGGGTATTGTGGCGTGGCTCGATTTCAGGGGTGGTAGTGGAAGCCTCGAACAAGGCGAGACATGGTATTGGAACGAAGGGCTGGGGTACGACAAAGTTGGCGGCAAGTGGGGGATATGCATTCGCAGGGTTTCAGGCGATGTAACTGATCCGGATAACGAGCAATCTGAGATTTGGTCCTTTGGCGACGCGCCTCGCGAACTGAGACTACTGGCAATAGACTATGTGGCTGACTTGCTCGACAAATTAACTCAGGCAGCTACAGCCACAACTCAGAAACTAGAAAAGAAGCTCGCAAATGCGCACGCTGTTGCGAAGGGCGTCAAGTCCGCATCAACGGCCAGCACTTCTAAGCTGCGCTTACGCGCCATAACGCCCACAGTGCAAAGGGGCGTCAAATGAGCCCAGTCGCGATTGAATTCCATCTCCCACCAGTTCTCACAGTCATGATTTGCGTGGCATGGTTAATGACTATCGCACTCGCGTTCTACCTCTTACGACGCAAGGGGGATGTCCGACTCATATTTTCCAAAGGCTCCATGAATATCAGTCTCGAGGCAAAGGAGCCTTTAGCAAGAACCGGTCGAGCAGGTCGTAACAGCTAAAGGCAGAGAGTTTGCGTCTCTACTGCGCTATGCTGTTGCGGCCATGCGCCGCTCTCTATTTCCTGCCTTAGCTCTTTGTCTCGTCACGCCTTTCCTTCACGCGCAACAGCTCGCGGCCACGCCGCTCATGGGCTGGAATTCATGGAACCACTTCGCCGGTCACGTTACCGATGCTGATGTGCGCGCAGCCGCTGAGCAGATTGTTTCTACCGGCATGAAGGACGCGGGCTATATCTACGTCAACGTAGACGACACATGGCAGGGCGAGCGTGACGCGCAGGGTGTGCTTCATCCCAATGCGCGCTTCCCTGACATGAAGGCGCTCGGCGACTATATCCATTCCAAAGGCTTGAAGTTCGGCATCTATTCCGGGCCCGGCGAAAAGACGTGCGGCGGCTACATCGCGTCTCTGGGCCATGAAGACCAGGATGCGAAGATGTACGCGTCGTGGGGCGTGGATTACCTGAAATACGACCTCTGCTCCGCGCAGGAAGTCATGCGCGCCATGCACATCGCGCATCCGGAAGATCCCGATGCGGAGTGGAAATTCATGATTGCGGCGTACAAAAAGATGGGCGATGCCTTGCGCGCGACCGGCCGGCCGATTGTGTACAGCCTGTGCCAGTACGGCCTGTATGAGCCGTGGAAGTGGGGGCCGGGAGTTGGCGCTCAGCTCTGGCGCACGACCGACGACATTGATGACACCTGGGGCCGGATGATTGTGATCGCGCAATCGCAGGCGAACCTTTGGAAGTACGCCGGCCCCGGACACTGGAATGATCCCGACATGCTCGAAATCGGCAACGGCGGCATGAGCTTTGACGAGTACAAAGTCCATATGACGCTCTGGTCCATGCTGGCCGCGCCGCTCATCGCCGGCAACGACCTCAGCAGGATGGACGCGCAGACCAAATCCATCCTGCTGGACCGCGACGTCATCGCGATCGACCAGGACGCGCTTGGCAGGCAGGCGCAGCGTGTCTGGCAGAGCGGTGATTTCAGCGTCTGGACGAAACCGCTGACCGGAGGCCGGACTGCGGTCGCTATCGTGAATGCCGCGGGCGATGCGCGCGATTTGCCGGTCGACCTAGCCCAGGTCGGCTTTCCGCGCGGCGCGAAATTTCACGACGTGTGGGAAAACAAAGACCTCGGCCATCGCGCCGGATTGTTCGTGAACACCGTTCCGAAGCATGGTGTGTTGCTGCTCATCGCAACGCAGTAAGGCGCGGCTGCGTAGCTACCTTCGTGCCGCGATGATGTGCAGATATTCGCCGTCCACGAGCGTATGCACGTCCGGGTCAGGCGAGCGGTTCGCGCTGGTCCACAACTGCTCGAGGTCCGCGGCCAGCGCGGCCTGCCCCGCTTCGTCGAGCTTGCTGAACGCGACCTTGGTCGGCCCGAAGTATTCGCGGAACTGCGCCACAACCCCCGCGGGTGGGCGCGGAACGTCAAACAGGATCGGCACTGGCGTCGTTCGGATGTCGTCGAAGTACGGCGCCAGCCGCTGC
Source organism: uncultured Acidobacteriaceae bacterium (assembly GCA_963848685.1). Taxonomy (GTDB): domain Bacteria; phylum Acidobacteriota; class Terriglobia; order Terriglobales; family Acidobacteriaceae; genus CAWKED01. Next base: position 1,018,623 of record CAWKED010000002.1, read on the forward strand.
CGCACTGTCGCGTCGTCGCCCCACAGGACCGGCGGCTGAACCCCCGGCGGCGGCGGAACATGCTTCGCTCCAACTCGGAACATTCTGCCGATGAAACTCGCCGGGCTCCAGTTCGCCATCGCCAGCATTCCACCCTTGCGCAGGACCCGGGCGGATTCGCTGGCGACCAGCTCCGGCCGCGGCGCGAACATGGAGCCGAACATTGTGACCACGGCGTCGAATTCTCCATCGGCAAACGGCAGGGCTTCGGCATCGCCTTCGATGAAAGTGACTTCAAAGCCTTCCTCGGCGGCACGGGCGCGCGCCTGCTCCAGGAGGTTCGGCGCAATATCGACCCCGGTGACGCGCATGCCGCGCCGCGCCAGCGGCAGCGTCGTGTTGCCTGTCCCGCATGCGACATCGAGCACGCGGGCGCCAACCGGCAGTGGCAGGCCGACGATAAACTCTTCCGCCCCCGCCTCAATGGTGCGTGCGATAACGCCGAAGTCTCCGGCCATCCAGGTGGAACGCATTCCAGCCTTGATCTGTTCGATTGTGGGTGCAGGCGCTGCCATGGCAAACCTCCGGGAAAGCTGCAGCCCAGCCTCTTCGACTGCGGCAGAAAGGTCAAGAAGAACAGCAGGAAACATATTTAACCGATTGGTTGACAGCCTTACCACGCATGGATAGGATTAACCACATGGTTAAGTCATCCGCGGCACGGCTCGACTCCGTCTTCCACGCTCTTGCTGATCCGACTCGCAGGCATATCCTGCGCAGCGTCGCCTCGCGCGGGCGCACCGTGTCGGAGATCGCCCGCCCTTACAAGATGTCGCTGGCCGCTGTTTCCAAGCACCTCAAGGTGCTGGAATCAGCGGAGCTCATTGCGCGTGAGCGTCGCGGCAGCTTCCGCATTGTGCGCATGAAGCCGGAAACCCTGAAGCCGGCGGAGGAGTGGATTTCCCGCTACACCCGCTACTGGAACGAACAGTTCGACAACCTGGAAAAAATGCTGGAAGGAGAGAAACAATGACAACGGCCACCGCAGAAGCACTCAAAGTGAATATTTCCCGCGTCTTCAAGGCGCCGCGCGAAAAGGTTTTTGCCGCCTGGACAGACGCGAGCAAGATGCAGCAGTGGAAGGGCCCGCAGGGCTGGACCGTGCTCGAATGCGAATCTGACCCACGCCGCGGCGGCAGGTATCGCGTCGTCATGCGGGGCATGGCGCCCGTTGGGGACAACGGCGAAATGGTGGAGCGCACCGGCGGCTCGCATGGCGAGTATCTTGAATTCGACCCGCCGTCGCTGCTTCGCTTTACCTGGAACGCTGACTGGGCGCCCGGCGAAAAGAGCATTGTCACCGTCAGGCTGAGTGAGGTCCCCGAAGGCACGCGTATGGATTTCACCCACGAGAACTTTGACACGCCGGAATCTGCCGCCGGCCACAACAAAGGCTGGAACAGCTCGCTCGACAAGCTGCAGAAGTTCGTCGAAGGCTAGCTGCGCGCATGGTTCGTGGGCCTTCGGTGGAATTCGCCGCAGGCCCGCAAACCGTTACGATGTGCGGATGACTTCCGCGGCGCAATCGGCGCTTCGCAAAGCCAGCGTGCGCCTGCTGCCGCTCATCGGCATTGGCTATGGCGTGGCCTACATGGACCGCGTCAACGTCAGCTTCGCCGCCCTGCAGATGAATCAAGCGCTGCACTTCAGCGCATCTGTTTATGGGCTGGGCGCGGGACTTTTCTTTCTCAGCTACGCCTTGCTCGAAGTGCCGTCGAACCTGCTGCTGGTGCGCTTTGGCGCGCGGCGCTGGCTGGCGCGCATCATGCTCACGTGGGGAATCATCTCGATTGCGATGATGTTCGTCCACACGCCTGCACAGTTCTATATCGCGCGGCTGGCGCTGGGCGCCGCAGAAGCAGGTTTCTTTCCGGGTGTCATTTTCTACCTGTCGCAGTGGTTCCCTGCCCAACAGCGATCGCGCGCCGTCAGCCGCTTCTACATTTCCCTCCCCCTGGCCACGACTGTCATGGGAGCAATCGCCGGCGCGCTGCTCAAAATGGACGGCATCCACGGCCTGGCGGGATGGCAGTGGCTGTTCCTGATTGAAGGCATTCCGGCCGTGCTGATGAGCGTTGTCTTTCTGCGGTTCCTGCCGGACGGGCCCCACGCCGCGAAATGGCTGACTGGAGAGGAGCGCGTTGCTCTCGACAATGCATTGCAGGCCAGCGGCCCCCCGCACACCACCCATCACAAGAGTGGAGTTATCAAAGCGATGCGCGAACCGCGCATCTGGCTGATGGGCGCGTTCCTGTTTCTGCAATATCTCGGGCTCTATGCCTACACATTTTCCGCGCCGGACATGCTGCGCCATGTCACGGGGCTGGATGTGACGGCGGTCGGCTGGCTGCTTTCCTCCTTCGGCGTGCTGGCTGCGCTCGCCATGCTCGGCAACGGCTGGCATTCTGACCGCGTTCACGAGCGGTACTGGCACATGCTGGTGCCGACGATCATCATGGCCGCGGCGTTCTTTGCGGCCGGCACGACGTCGCGGCCGGCCATCGCAGTCCCCGCATTTGCGCTTATGCTCGCCGCGTTCTGCGCCATCCAGCCGGTGGCCTGGACGATCCCTCCTGCCATCCTGAGTGGCGAAGCCGCGGCCGCCGGCGTTGCCATTATCAACACCATGGCGATCTGCGGCGGATATTTCGGCCCAAAGTGGCTCGGCAAAACCATCGACAACACCGGCACCTACCATCACGGTCTGCTTGTGCTTTCGTTTCCGATCCTGCTCGCATGCGGCTTGATTCTGCTCATGCGGTGGATGGCGAAGCGCGTGGCTCCCGCAGCCGTTGTCACGATGGCCTCCTCATCTGCGGCGGAATAATCTGACGAGCCGCTACCATAGCGGCAATGCTTCCCCATTGGATCCAGGCGTTGCGTCCGCCGGCTAACGCGGCCGCTCACGGCGCGGCGCTCGACCGCCAGATGTGGGAGTCCATTGTTGCGATGCTGTTGCTGTTCGTGATCGCCCACGTGCTGCTTGCTCTCGCCGCGTGGCGCAAGTGGCGCAGTGCGGCGCACAAAGACGGCATCCAGGCGGCCGCGCGGTTCTCGCTGGCCGACACAGCACTGATCGCAGGAGTCGCCGCACTGTATGTTGTCCTGGCGCTGCAGGCGGAATCGCTCTGGGCAGCGGTGCGATTCCAGGGAGCGTCGCCCGGCGCGATGCAGGTGGAAGTGGTCGGGCGGCAGTTCCAGTGGTATTTCCGCTATCCCGGCGCGGATGGCCGCTACGGCGCGGCGCGCGCATCGCTTGTCGATGCCGCGGCCGCGAACCCGCTGGGCCTTGACCGCTCCGACGAATTCGCGCGCGACGATATTGTCACCAGCGAACTGGTGCTTCCTGCCGGAAGAGAAGTGGATCTGCGCGTGCGCTCTCTCGACGTTGTGCATGGCTTCTTTATCCCGGCCATGCGGCTCAAGCAGAATGCAGTGCCGGGCTCGGAATTCCATGTCCACTTCACGCCGGAAACTCCGGGAATATACGACATCGTCTGCACGCAGGTCTGCGGCCTCGGACACTACCGCATGGGAGCGAAGCTGCGCGTGCTTTCGCAGCAGGATTTTGCCGCATGGCTGGCGAAGCAAAAGCCCGCGGTCGGAGCGCAATCGTGAGCTCAGGCGGCGAAAAGCAAGAAGCAGCCTCCTCTATTCCGCCGCCGGCGCCGGCGACGGCTCCGGTCGGAATGACAAGCCTGGGAAACAGCGTAGGAGTTGCGCCGGGCGGCTTTCTACGCCGCTGGATCTTGACAACAAACCATCGCGCGCTCGCCATTCATTATTACTGCATCGCGTTGGCTGCTGTGCTGATCGGCATGATGCTCAGCGTGCTCATGCGGCTCCATCTCGCCGCGCCGGACGCGCTCGGCATCAAGCCGGAGGACTATCTCGCGCTCGTCACCATGCATGGCACCCTGATGGTGTTCTTTGTTCTGACCGTCGCGCCGCAATCGGCGTTCGGCAACCTTGTGCTGGCAGAACAACTCGGCGCAACCCGCATGGCGCTTCCCCGAGTGAACGCCATTGGGACATGGCTGACATGGCTGGCGCTATTTGTCACAGCCGGTGCATTTTTAGCGCCGCAGGGAGCGCCCATCGGCGGATGGTCCGCGTACGCGCCGCTTTCCATCCTGCGTGAAGCGGGGCCAGGCCAGGGCGCAGGCATGGACATCTGGCTGGCCGGGCTGGCGCTGTTCTGTATTGCCTCGACATGCGGAGCAATTAACACGGTCACGACGGTGGCAAAGCAGCGATGCGCCGGCATGACGCTCGGACGCATGCCGCTGACCTGCTGGTCGTGGTTCGTCACGGCCATCCTTACGCTGCTTGTATTTTCGGTGCTACTCGCCGCCATGGCGCTGCTGACAGCAGACCGCCACTTCGGCACACACTTCTTCCTGCCGTCGGGCCTGGTGGTCAACGGCCGCGCCCTGGCCGGTTCCGGAGACGGCTCGCCGCTGCTCTGGCAGCACCTGTTCTGGTTCTTCGGCCACCCGGAGGTTTACATCGCGATTCTCCCGGGTCTTGGACTGACATCGACGCTAGTCTCCACGTTCACGCAACGCGCCGTAACGGCATACCGCACGATGGTCGGCACTACGCTAGCCATCGCGTTTCTCGGCCTTATCGTCTGGGGACATCACATGTTTGTCAGCGGCATGAACCCGTATGCGGGAGGCGCGTTCGCACTCACTACGATGGCCATCGCGCTGCCGTCTTCGATAAAAGTCATTTCCTGGTTACATACGCTTCGACACGCCGCGCGTAGTGGTCCCCTGACAAGCTGGAACCGCACGCCCATGCTCTTCACGCTCGGCTTCATCAGCTTCTTCATCGCCGGAGGCCTGACCGGGCCAATCCTGGCGCAGCCCGCGCTGGACAGTTATCTCAACAACTCGTATTTCGTACTCGCACACTTTCACCTGATCATGAGCATGGCGACAGTGTTCGGAATCTTCGCCGCGACGTATTACTGGTTCCCTCTGCTGACCGGACGGTTGATGAACGAGCGCCTGGGCCGACTGCACTTCTGGTTGTCGCTCGTGCTGGCGTACGCGACGTTCCTGCCCATGCATGTTGCCGGCCTCGCCGGGCTGCCGCGCCACTACGCGCAGATGGCCGGGCCATCGACGCCGTTCGCGCAGTTGCAGCCGCTGCAGACGTTCATTTCCTACGTGGCATTCCTGCTTGCCTCGACGCAACTGCTTTTTCTCTGGAACCTGATCGCCAGCATCCGTCACGGCACCCCGTCTGCTGAAAACCCCTGGCACGCGGCCACCCTGGAATGGGCACCGGCGAGGTGGTGGCAAAACACGCCGCGCAGAGTTTTTCATAACGCGCACCGTGAATCCGCAGGGGACGGCGGACCGCGGCTGCCCGGCCAGTGGGAAGAGTAAGCTAGGCAGCAGAGGCCCGCCGATGCCCGCCATCTTCACCCCCGCTCCCACCGAAATCGAGCGCAAAGACACTGGCTCAGGGGGCCGTCCGCCCCAGGCGCCCAAGCGGACCGGCGGCGGCGGCGACGGCGATGAGTGGAAGAACCGGCCCCCAGGCCGCCGTGGGCCACGCGAGCTGCTGGGCCGCGTGCGCTGGGGAATCTTTTCCTTCCTCGCCGCCGACACAATGTTCTTCCTCGCGCTGATCAGCATGTTCGTCCTGCGGCAGTCGAACGGGCACTTCGACCGCACGGGCCAATATCTGCTGGACTGGCGGCCGGTTGCTGTGCCGCCGATCCTCTGGCTGACGACCCTGGTGCTGATCACTTCAAGCCTTACTGCGGAGATCGCGCGGCGCGGCATGTTCCGCGAAACCGACGTCATGGAGGAGTGGCTCGGGCTGGGCAAGCCCGCGGCACGGCGCGCAACGCCGTGGCTATTCGCGACGCTGGCGCTCGGCCTGCTGTTTCTCGCGGGCCAGTGGAGCGCGTGGCTGCAGGTCCGTGACCAGGGCGCCCTGGTTGCGGAGAATCCCAGCACGCAGTTTCTCTATTTATTTACAGAAATGCACGCCGCGCATTTACTCATCGGCATACTCGCGCTGGGCGGCGCTGTTTTGGCCATGCGCCTCGCCCGCCGGGTGGAAGTGCGCCAGGTCGCGGTGGATTGCGTCGTCTGGTACTGGCACGCGATGGGTGTGCTCTGGATAGTGCTGTTCGCACTCCTGATGTGGTTCCAATAATGGGCAGAGCAACCACACGCTTCGCGCTTCTCACAGTTTTGTTCTTCCTCTGCTGCTTCGCGCAGCTGGCGCATGCCCAGGGCTGCGCGGCATGCCGCGACAGTGTTTCCGGAAGTCCTCCGCATGTGCAAAAGGCCTTCCGACGGGCGATTCCTATTCTCGCCGTGCCGGCGGTAGTTCTGCTGGCCGTCTTTATCGTTCTTGCCTGGCGAAGCCGTCCAGCGGAAGACGGTGACGAACTCTATGAAGCTTTTCAACCTGTTGAACGGACGTAACTCCTGTGCTACTGTTCCGCCGCATCGCCGGGGCTACAATCTCATCTAACAGCTAATCCATCAGCCGCAGGAGGGCTCCGCGTGTCCAAATCCGATTCTCCATCCGTAGCCAGAGATCGCCGTGAGCTGGGCCCGAGCCGCGTTCTGCCCATGATGCCGATTCGCGACGTGGTCATTTTTCCGTACATGATGACGCCGTTTGTCGTCGGCCGGGAATCTTCAGTCCGTGCGCTGGAAGAAGCGCTGACCGGCGACCGCAAGATATTCCTTGCCACCCAGCACGACGCCAACACGGACGACCCCGGCGTCAACGACATCTATCAGGTCGGGGCCATTGCGAATATAGTTCAATCTCTCAAGCTGCCGGACGGAAACATTAAAGTTCTGGTTGAAGGTGTAGAACGGGCCCGGTCGATCGACGTCACCGACACCGACGGCTTCTTCGTGGCAACCGTGCGTACCGGCAAGGCGCAATCTCCGGAGATGACACCCGCGCTCGAGGCGCTGATGCAGCGCGTCGCTTCGCTTTTTGAGCAGTACGCCAAGCTGCAGCAGTCACTGAATTCGGAAACCATGGTCGCCGCCGTGCGGATGGACGACCCCGGCAAGATGGCGGACATGATCGCCGCCAACCTCGCGCTTTCCGGAGACGACAAGCAGCAGACGCTTGAAACCAAGCAGGGACTTCTGGAAATCTTCGACGTCACGGAGCGCCTGGCCAAAGTCGCCGACACCCTTGATATCGAAATCGAAAAGCTGAACATGGACCGCTCGATCCAGACCCGCGTCAAGCGCCAGATGGAGCGCGCGCAGAAGGAGTACTACCTCAACGAGAAGATCAAGGCCATCCAGAAGGAACTGGGCCGCACCGAGAAATCGGAATTCGACGAGTTGAAGAAGAAGATCGAAACGGCCGGCATGCCGCCCGCTGTTCTGGAAAAGGCCACGCAGGAGCTGAAGAAGCTTGAAGCCATGCCGCCGATGTCGGCCGAGTCCACCGTGTCGCGCAATTATCTCGACTGGCTGCTCGCCGTGCCGTGGAAGAAGAAATCGAAGGACATCCGCTCCATCGAGCATGCGGAAAAAGTCCTGAACGAAGACCACTACGGGCTGGAAAAAATCAAGGAGCGCGTGCTGGAGTTCCTCGCCGTCCGCCAGCTCGTCAAGAACCCAAAGGGCTCCATCCTGTGCTTCGTCGGGCCTCCGGGCGTCGGCAAGACTTCGCTCGGCATGTCTATCGCCAAGGCAACAGGCCGCAAGTTCGTGCGCATGTCGCTGGGCGGCGTTCGCGATGAGGCCGAGATTCGCGGTCACCGCCGCACCTACATCGGTGCGCTGCCGGGGCAGATCATCCAGGGCATGAAGAAAGCCGGCACCCGCAATCCCGTCTTCATGCTGGACGAAGTGGACAAGATGGCGTCTGACTTCCGCGGTGATCCGGCGTCCGCGCTGCTCGAGGTCCTTGATCCTGAGCAGAACGGCGCATTCCAGGACCACTACCTTGACGTTGACTACGACTTGTCGCAGGTCCTGTTCGTCGCGACGGCGAACGTGCTGCACACCATTCCCGGCCCGCTGCAGGACCGCATGGAAATCCTGCGGCTGCATGGCTATACCGAAGAAGAAAAACTGGAAATCGCCAAGCAATATCTGGTCAAGAAGCAGACGGAAGCGACCGGCCTGACCGCGAAGAACATCACGTTTACCGATTCAGCCCTCACCGACATCATCCGCAAGTACACGCGGGAAGCCGGGGTCCGGAACCTGGAGCGCGAGATCGGCAACGTCTGCCGCAAGGTGGCGCGCCGCATCGTGCAGCAGGGCAAGAAGTACAAGGACGACATCACCGCCGAAAATCTGCCCGAGTTTCTGGGCGTGCCGAAGTTCCGCGACTCAAAGAACAATGAGGAAAACGAGATCGGCCTGGTAACCGGCCTTGCGTGGACAGAAGTCGGAGGCTCGATCCTGCAGACCGAAGTCCAGGTGCTGGATGGAAAGGGCAAGTTGACCCTCACCGGGCAGCTCGGCGACGTCATGCAGGAATCCGCCCAGGCCGCGCTGAGCTATGTGCGCAGCCGGTCCCATCACCTCGGCCTGCCGAAAGACTTCTATCGCAACATTGACATCCACGTGCACGTGCCGGAAGGCGCAATCCCGAAGGACGGTCCGTCCGCCGGAATCACGCTGGCGACGGCGCTGACCAGCGCGCTGACCAAGATTCCAGTGCGCCGTGACATCGCGATGACCGGCGAAGTCACGCTGCGGGGCAAGGTGCTAGCCATCGGCGGCCTGAAAGAGAAGCTGCTGGCCGCGCACCGCGCCGGAATCTTCGAGGCCGTGCTGCCGGAGGAGAACGAGAAAGACCTCGCCGACCTTCCGCAGAACCTGAAGGACGCGATGAAGCTGAACTTCGTAAGTTCCATGGACGAAGTGCTGAAAATTGCGTTGGAACGCGGCCTGCCGGAGCTGAAAGAGGAAACGCCGGAAGCACTGGCCAATGTTATTCCGCCGCCGGCTGGACAGAACATCGGCGCTTCCCTGCCGGCGTGAGCGCCGAGTTCTAACGGCTGTCATCCGCGGCAGGCATGCGGATGACGGCCATTCGGTGCAACGCCGGGCCGCGGTCTGCATCTGACAGCCACGATGCCCACCAGTTTCCGCGAGCGAGCCATCAAGGCTTTCAAGTCAGAGTCCCCGCAGTCTGCCGCAGAGAACCAGGCCACGCAGCTCGAGCTTGACCGCCCGACAGCCGAAGCGATCTACGAACAGGTAGCACGGAACGCGCGGCAGGAGCTCAAGCGGCCGGCGCTTGGCCTGGCCGTTTCGGGCGTAGCCGGCGGCGTGGGCATGGGCCTCACCGGCCTGGGCATTGCGATCGCCAGCGCGCTGCTGGGCACGTCAGGCCCGGCGCAGTTCGTCAGCCACATGCTCTACCCCATCGGGTTCATTACGGTCATCCTCGGACGCGCGCAGCTGTTTACCGAGAACACGCTCTACCCCGTCGCACTGGTCATGTCAGAAAAGCGGCACCTGTGGACGACGCTGCGGCTTTGGGGAATCGTGCTGCCTTCGAACGTGTTTGGCGCGCTCATTTTTGCCGCGCTGGCCGTCCGCACCGGCGCACTCAAGCCGGAGTATGCCTCGTCGCTCATTCGACTGGGTCTGGATGCCGCGAAGGGCGATTTTCACACCATCTTCTGGAGCGGGGTCATGGGCGGATGGATCATCGCCATGGTCGCCTGGCTGGTCAGCGGCAGCCATACCATCACCGGCTCGGTCGCCATGATTTTCCTGTTGACGTTCATCGTCGGGCTCGGAAATTTCGCGCACTGCATCGCCACCAGCGGGGAAATTCTGTCGGCGGTGCTTACCCACGAGCTCACCGCCAGGGCATATTTCCATTGGCTCTGGCCGGCGGTCCTCGGCAACATCTGCGGCGGAGTTCTGCTCGTTACGTTGCTGGAATACGGGCAAACCAAGGCCGTTTCCTAGCTTCTAAGTTTTCACAGGCATGGAATAGCCTGGCCCGGACTTCGGCAGCAGAAAAAATCGGGGCGTTGCCGCTGCAATTTTTGTTGCACAATTCCCAAATCGGGTTACACTACGTCTCCCGCGAGGGAAAAAAGTAAAAATATCCGGAAATGCACGCCTTGTTCCCCAACTTGCGAAAGCAAAGTTCTAAGGAAGCCGATCTGGATGCAGGTATCAATACATCATCACGGCCAATTGGCCGCGCCGCCTGATTGGGAGCCACTGTTGCGAGACACGCCGCTACCCAGCCGACTGCCAGAACTTCCAGGCCACGACCTGGACGCGCAGTATGGTTCTACACGTATCGGTGGTGATTTCTTCGACGTCCTGGCTTCGCCGGAGCGCCTCGTCCTGATGCTCACCGATATTGCGGGTGAACGCACGGACGCGCACCGCCTTGCCGTGGAAGCCCAGGAAGCCTTTCGCAATACCGGCATTCCCCTGCTCACTCCCGGCGCCAATGACGCAGACAACATCGTCGTCACCCTGCATGAAATCAATCGCGCACTGATGTCCGCCGCGCAGGGCGTGCGCTGCGCACCGACGTTCCTGGCGGCGTATGAAGTCGGCTCCGGTGTGCTGACGTACATCAACGCGGGTTCGGGTCCGGCTGTCATGCGCGCCTCCGGGGAAACCGTGATGCTCGCCTCCAGCGGGCTGCCGCTGGGCCTGTTCACCCACCTCACACATGACGCGCAGTTTACCGTGCTGCCGGAAGGGGGTTCGCTGACGCTCGTCTCAAAGGGCATTGTCGAGGCCCGCCGCCATCACGAGGAGTTCGGCATCCATCGCGTGGCTGACATTGCGTCCGACCCCAGGCTCTCTGCGGTGGAGCGCAATCGCCGCATCCTGCGCGAAGCCATGACGTTCGGCCAGCCGAAGGCGCACGCCGGTTTCTTCGGCCCGAGCCTGCATATTCCCGGCTTCAAGCGAGACGACGACGAGCAGGACATGACGGTCTTCACGCTGCGCCGCAGCTAGACCGGCGGCTTCGCGTCGCGGCGCCATGCGCCGCTCTTGCCGCCGGACTTGCTCTCGAGGTGCAGTTCCCGGATCTCGATGCCCTTGTCGAGCGCCTTGCACATGTCATACAGCGTAAGCGCGGCCACAGCCGCAGCTGTCATGGCCTCCATCTCGACGCCCGTCTCTGCCTGTGTCGCGGCAGTCGCCCGGATGCGCACCCCGCCGGCCTCCACCGCCATTTCGACGTCAACAAAGTGCAGTGGCACGGTATGGCAAAGCGGAATCAGCTCTGCCGTGCGCTTGGCAGCCATTACGCCGGCAATGCGTGCCACCTCCAGCGGGTCGCCTTTGGGCGCATTCGGCAGCGCGGCAATGGTCGAGGGCTGCATGGCGACAAACGTTTGGGCGACGGCTGCACGGCGGGTCGCCGGCTTGCCGCTGACATCCACCATGCGGGCGCGGCCGCTCTGGTCGTAGTGCGAAAGTTTCTCTGCCATCGTGGACCATCTTAGTCGGCGGGAAGCACCCGGACCCATTCGCCTGCGTGCAAGGTCCCGGTTTCCGGCACGACGACATAGGCATTGCCACGCGCCGCAGCGGCCACGTCTCCGGAACCCTGCCAGGTCACCCTTTCGACCATCGGCCCCTCGCTTTCCCACTCGACATGCGCAGGAAGAAACCGGGTCAGGCCCGGAGGCATTGCCAGATCGCTCCGGAGCCGGGCCATCTGCCACGGCGGCCTGGCGTCGCGCTCGCCTGCCAGCGCAAGCAGCAGCGGACGCGCAAGCACCGCGAAGGTCACCATCGCCGATACGGGATTGCCCGGCAGAGCGAACACCCAGGCGCCACCATGTGCTTCGCCGAGTCGCCCGAATGCGGCCGGGCGGCCAGGTTGCATCTTTACGCCGGTGAACTGGAACTCCGCCGCGAAGGACTTCTCGAGGACCGGTTCCACCAGGTCGAACCGCCCGGCCGAAACTCCCCCGGAGAGCAGCAGCAGGTCGCACGGCAGTGCAGCGGCTATTTTCTCCTGCAGGGACGGCTCGTTGTCGCGGGCGATGCCCACGATCCGCGCGTCTGCCCCGGCCAGCCTCGCCGCGGCAGCCAGGGCGTAGGCGTTGGAGTTGCGCACCTGAAAGTACTCAGGCTTTTCCGACAGCCCGACCAGCTCATCGCCGGTGGAAAGCACGCTGACGCGGGGCGGTTCAAAGACCTCGACTGATGCGCGCCCGCATGCGGCAGCAAGCATGACCTGCGCCGGCCCAAACCTGACACCCGGCTCTGCCAGGACAGCACCGGAGAGCGCTTCGGCGCCGCGCTGCACAACGTTGTCTCCCGCTGCGATGGCGCGGCCTGCGGCAAGCTGTACAAAGTCGCCGCTGCGCGCAACGTGCTCCACCATGACGACCGCGTCCGCACTCGCCGGCAGCGGTGCGCCGGTCATGATCTCCAGGCACTCGCCGTCGTGCAGCGGTGTCCCCAGCCACTGCTTGCCGGCTGGGAGAGTACCGGCGATCCGGGCGCCCTCGTTCAGGAAACTTGTCGCCCGCACGGCGAAGCCGTCCCGCGTGCTGCGCGAAAAGGCAGGCATATCCCGATCAGCGGAAATGGCTTCGGCAAGAACGCGTCCCGCAGCCTGCTCCAGCGGAACGGATTTGCGCGAAGCCGGCGCGCAGTCAGCGCAAGCGGTGGCCACAATCTCCTGCGCTTTCGCAAATGAAACAACTTCACTCATCTGCGGCAAGTGTAAAGGGCGGCCGGTCGGCCGCCCTTCGCTTGCAGACTCTTGCGTACTCTAGCTGCGCTTGCTCTTAACCGAGGTCTGCACACTGCTCCCGAGGCCCTGCAGGATTGCCTGAACGTCGGCCGCATGCGCGCCGTTAGGAGCCAATGCGAGGTATTGTTTGTAGGCCTCGATGCAGCCCGGCGGAACCACCGGCTTGCCGCTCTTGTCCATCGTCGTCTTGACGACCAGGGCCTGTCCCTTGAGGAAGTAGGGCATCGGCGCTTTCGGGTCCGCCGCGATTGCCTTTTCCGCCAACTGCAACGTGACGTCATACTGCTGCTTGTTGTAGGCAATGGTGGCTCCGCCGGCGTAAACATCGGCCGCCTTGGTGGGATCGAACTTCACCGCGGCGTCATACGCCGCGAGAGAGTCCGCGGCCTTGCCGGTGTAGATCAGGTCGTCACCCAGATACGTGTTGGCGACGCGCAGAACTTCCGGGTTCGGCTTGGGCGAAGCAGTACTGAGCTCGATGCTTTTCTGCAGGTTCGGCACGGCGTCCGCATACTTACCCTGAAGGGATTGATCCATTCCCAGCTCCAGCCAGCCGATCGGCTCAGCAGGCTTGCCGGCAGTGATCTGCGTTGCCAACGTTACTGCCTGGTCGTATTGCTTGTTGGCCCGGTCGGCGCGCTCTGCCTTCAACACTTCATTCAGCTTCAGCGCCTGGTTATTCGCAGCGGTTACGGCAGCAGCCTTGGCCTTGTACTCTTCGACCGCCTTGCGTTCTTCCGGGGTCAGCTTCTTCATGTAGGCTTCGCGCGTGCCGTCGAAGTCCACGGTGATGTCGTCCTTCTCGGGGACCTTCACTGGGCCGCCGCTGTCGTCAATCTCCTTCTTTGTTCCCTTCTGCTCCTTGCTCTGCAGGACAAATATGTATTCACCCTCCGGCACTGCGCCCGAATAGTTTCCGGTCGCGTCCGTGGTGAACCTGGGGCTGGAATCCTCCGGCGTGCCGTCCTTCGTCGCGAAAACGATCGCTTCCACAATGGGCTGGCCAAGCGGATTCTGCGCATGCCCGTGGACTTTTCCGGCATGGGCCGCTGCCAGGCTGAGGGACGCCGTACTTGCGCCCTGGGCGCCGCCCCGAGCGGAATCTGACTGCGCTACTGCCGCCGGCGCCAGAGCCATCGCCAGTGCGGCGCCAAAAACAATCTTCCGGTTCATAACTTTCTCCTGTCCCTGGGTTGGACGCCGGTCCCGCTCTCTTTGTAGCGGATGGGGTCCGATTTCCCAGCCTCGGCAAATGCTCGCAGGCGCAGCGCGCAACTTTCGCAAACGCCGCATGCGGCTTCGTCCGCCGAATAGCATGACCACGTTAACTCCAGTGGCGCGGCCAGCGCAAACCCCAGCTCGACGATTTCCCGCTTCCGCATGCGGATCAGCGGCGTCTCCAGCCGGATCCGGCCGTCGCGAGTGCCGCGTTCCACAACTTGCTGGAAGGCCTCGTAATACTCCGGCCGGCAGTCGGGATAACCCGAAGAATCCTGCTCAACGGCGCCGATAAAAACCCGCTCCGCGCCCAGCACCTCCGCCCAGCTCACTGCCGCCGAAAGAAAATGGGCGTTGCGAAAAGGTACGTACGTCACCGGGATGTCGTTCGCGCCGCGGCCGGCCATCTCCGTGCTGGATTGCTCTGGCGCAGCATCCGGAACAGCAATGGATGCATCCACCAGGGCCGAGCCGCCTATCATCCGAAACAGGTCCATCTGCAGCGGAAGAAACCTGGCAAAGCCGAGCCTGGCCGCGACCGCCCGCGCCGCCTCGAGCTCGCGAGCTTCCGTTCGCTGCCCGTAGCTGAAATGCAGCGCATAGGCCTCGTGGTCGCGGCTGGCGAGGGCGGCGGTCACGCAGGAATCCATGCCGCCCGACAGGCACACCACTGCACGACTCTCTGCGTTTGCGTTCATACGCCCTTCACCTGCGGCTCCCAGATGTATTTATGCACCTGCAGGCTTAAGCGTGCAGGAACGCCGTCCGCCAGCATCCACTCGACCAGCGTGCGCGGATCGAGCTCCGCGTTCACCGTCGAGCGCTCGGGCGCAGAAGCCTTTTTCCAGGCCGGGGACAGCAGCACGCCGCCGCACTTTTCCGCCAGCCTGTGTTCCGCAATGAAATCGCGCGCAAATTCGTAATCGGCGCGATCCCGGATGACGAATTTCACTTCGTCGGTTCGCGTCAGCGCTTCCAGGTTTTCGATGCGGAATGTTCCGCCCTCGCCGGAGCCGGGGCATTTGACGTCGACGATCTTGTGCACGGCCTCCGGTACAGCAGCCAGAGGCCGCTCGCCGCTCGTCTCGATCATCAACTCGTAACCGTCCTCCAGCATGCGCTCCATCAACGGCAGCAGCTCACGCTCCTGCAACATCGGCTCGCCGCCAGTGAATTCCACCAGGCGCACCGGAGCCAGAGAGCGGACCGCGTCCAGCACTTCGTCCGATGACATCTTGCGGCCGCCGGTAAATGTGTACTCGGAATCGCACCACGAGCAGCGCAGGTTGCAGCCGGCAAGCCGCACGAAGATGCACGGCCGCCCCGTGTGCGAACTCTCGCCCTGCACGGATTTGTAAATTTCGATCAGGTACATCTATCAGTATTTTCGCAGCCAGCTCGCGAGCCGGGTTCGCATCTGCCGGGAATGACAATCCTGCGGCGACAGTTACTCGAAATAGCGCGCCGTGGTGAAATCGGTCTCGTACACCAGGCATTCCTTGACGCTTACGCGCCCGCCCGACATTTCGTTCACCTGCTTCTTTGTCTCCTGGTAGAAGTAGCGCGCCAGGTTCTCGGCGGAAGGATTGATCGTCGTAAACGGCTCCAGGTCATTCATCATCTGGTGGTCGAGCCTGTCCACGACGGGGCGCATGACCTGCTTGAGCAGCTTGAAGTCGAGCAACAGCCCTGCCTCATCGAGGTCCGTGCCCTGCAGGGTGACGTGGACTTTGTAGTTGTGGCCATGCGGATTTTCGCAGCGGCCGCGATAGTTTCTTAAATAGTGGCCGGCGGCAAATTGCGCCTCCACCGTAACTTCAAACATTTGCTCTTCCTTTGTTTCTATTTTATCGCTGGCCGCGCGGCCCGAAGCGGCGTTCGCGATTGCGTTGCTCCTCGTGCCGTCGCCGGACCTGGCCGAACAACGAAAGCAGCATGCCGCCGACGGAAGCGAGCAGCGCGACCACTAACAGCACGAGCGCGACCGTGCGCCACATCGCGGCGTCCCCCGGCAAGGTACCGGCACCGCCCTGCGCGGCATGCCAGCCCAGCCCGCAGCTCACCATGCTGAACAGCAGCAGCGTGGCTGCGAGCAGCAAGAGGTTCTTGCCCATTACGGCTTCTCCGCGCTTCCGCGTGCAAAGAACCGCTCAACGTCGGCGATGTCCTGCGTGATGCGGTATGGCGGGAGGCTCTCGAGAAAGGCCCTACCGTACCGCGCGCGCTGCACGCGAGGATCGAGAAGCATCAGCACGCCGCGGTCCGTGAGCGACCGAATCAACCTGCCAAAACCCTGCTTCAGCGCGATGACCGCCTCCGGCACCTGGTATTCCATAAACGGATTGCGGCCTTCTTCTTCCATGCGGCGCGAACGCGCCGCCACAACCGGATCGCTCGGCACGGCGAACGGCAGCTTGTCCACGATGACGCACCGCAGCTGCTCGCCCTGAACGTCTACTCCCTGCCAGAAAGAGGAAGTCCCCAGCAGCACCGCGTTGGGCGTCGCGCGAAACTCCTCGATCAGCGCCTTGCGGCTGCGCGTTCCCTGGAGCAGCAGCGGGTAGCCGACATTCTTCGCCAGCCCCTCGTACATTTCGCGCATGCCCGCGTAGCTTGTGAACAGCACGAATGCGTGGCCCTCGGTGATTTCCAGCATGCGAACCACGCGGCGCAGTGCCTCACGCGCAAAGTCGCGGTCGCGTGGCTCCGGCATGCCCTGCGGCAAATACAACAAAGCCTGCTCGGGATAGCGGAAATGCGACGGCACGACAAGCTCCCGCGCGTGTTCGAGCCCGAGCCGGCTGCGAACGTGTGAGAAGCCGCCCTGCACCGCGAGTGTCGCGCTGGTGAGGATGACGGACGGAGTTTCCGCGAACAGTGTGCGGTTCAGTATCTGGCTGACGTCAATCGGCGTGGCCTGCAGAAAGGTGTTTATCTGCGGCACTCCCGCCGCGCCCTTCATGCCGCCGCCGCGACGCCGCTCCAGCCAGTACACAGTGTCGCGCGATTCGCCTTCGAGCAGGAACTTTAACTGGGCGGCGATGTCTTCCGCGCGGCCGCTCAGGCCGTCGGTTTCCGGCACGTCTTCGACACGCGACAACTCGTCGCGCACCCGCGCCAGGGCCGCCAGCACACCGACGTAAAGGTCGCCGGCTTCTTCCAGAAATTCTTCGCGCTCCGTGAACGCCATCCGGCCCTCGAAACGGGACTCCGCCCCGGGCAGCGATGAGAAAAACAATCGGCTGCGTTCTCGGAGCATCTCGTTGGCCGCCAGCATGCCGGTGTTCAGCGCGCGGGCCGACTTCATCTGCAGCTCGCAATCCCGCGCCAGCTCTTCCACGCGAAGATTGCTCAGCGAAACGCCGAAATACGAGCTGGCAACATCTTCGAGCTCGTGCGCTTCGTCGAAAATGACCGCAGCCGCATCCGGCAGCACGCCCGCATCGGGAGCGCCGCGGGCTGTCATCTTGATGGCCGCGTCGGCAAAAAACAGGTGGTGGTTCACGATCAGAATGTCGCTCTCCATTGCCTTGCGCCGCATGGCAGTGATGAAGCAGCGCTCCCAGTCCTGGCATTTCTGCCCAATGCAGATATCGCCTCGCGCGTCCAGCTTGCTCCACAGGGCGGAATTTTCCGGCAGTGTGCCCAGCTCCGCTCGGTCGCCTGTCTCGGTGGTCTGCTCCCAGGCGGCAATTTCCTGGTACTGCGAAACCTCTTCAAGGCCGGTCAGCACGGGCAGATCGCGCAGCGCATACAGCCGCCGCCGGCATAGATAGTTCGCGCGGCCTTTCATATAGCAGACCTTCAGCGGACCCAGAAGCGACTCCAGAAACGGAATGTCCTTGAAGAAAATCTGCTCCTGCAGGTTCCGTGTCCCGGTGGAAATAATCACCCGCTCTCCGCGCCTGAGCGCCGGCAAAAGGTAGGCGAGAGTCTTGCCTGTCCCGGTCCCGGCCTCAACGACCAGGTGCCGTTTCTCTTCCAGCGCAGACTCCACCGCCTGCGCCATCTCCAGCTGTCCGCGGCGGAATTCATAGCCGCTGTGCGCCTTGGCCAGCACCCCGCCGGGCGCAAAGAACTCCCACAGGGTGGGAAGCCTGCGAGGCTCGCCGGATTGCTCCGCCTGCGAAGAAAGGGTGAAAGAAGCCACTGGCTCCAGTGTAGCTAGGCAGCATCGTCGACGCCCTCGCTCCGCTGCGGTATCCCGGCGCGATAACAAGCTCAAACAACTTCAAACGGCCTCGCGACAGTATCAAAACGTCCCCGCTGGGCGGCGCCGGGTGCCCGCGTTCCTCCGCATCCAACCCTGCAACTGATATATCCGGAGGAATCCATCGCAATGGCGGAAGAAAAGAAGACCACACGCAGCAACGAACGCGGTTTCGCCGTAGTCACCGGCGCATCGAGCGGCATCGGCTACCAGCTGGCGAAAGTTTTCGCAGAAAACGGATACGACCTGCTTATCAACGCAGAAAGCGACCAGTTGGAAGAAGCCCGCGCGCAACTCGATTCGCTCGGCGTCAGCGTGCAGACCGTGCAGGCCGACCTGCGCAAGCGGGAAGAGGTCGAGCGCTTCTGGCAGGAAGTGGAAGCCACGGGCCGTCCCGTTGACCTGATCGCGATCAATGCGGGCGTTGGCGTGGGCGGCGATTTCGTAACTGAAACCGATCTCAACCAGGAACTGGACATCGTCGACCTGAACTGCCGCTCGACCGTGCATATCGCAAAGTATGCGTCGCAGCACATGGTCGAGCGCGGTTCCGGCAGGATCCTTATCACCGCATCGATCGCCGGCGAAATGACGGCGCCGCTGGAGAGTGTGTATGCGGCAAGCAAGGCGTTTGACCTGTCGTTCGCGCGGAGCCTGCGCTACGAGCTCAAGGACCGCGGCGTCAGCGTGACCGCACTCCAGCCCGGCCCGACGGACACAAACTTCTTCCACCGCGCCGGCATGGATGACACCGAGGTCGGTTCCAAGGGCCTGAAGGAAAATTCGCCGGAAGATGTCGCGCGCCAGGGCTTCAAAGCGCTCATGGATGGCGACGATCACATCTACGCCGGCAACTGGAAGGTGAAGGCGGAAGGAACGCTGAGCACGGTGACCCCCGACGCCGCGATGGCTTCCATGCACAAGAAGATGGCTTCGAAGAAGTCGGCTTAGGGAGTGGGGAGCAGGGATTAGGGAGTTTAGAGACTAAACACTCGGCACTACGCAGTAGGCAGTAGGGACTAATCAGGCACTTGCCTAGTGCCAGGAACGGCACCGGGGCTCGACCGCGGGCATTATTGTTCTAAACTCCACACTGCCTACTACCTACTCCCTACTCCCTACCTGCGATCCCGCGCACCGCCCACTACACTGGAAACATGGGCAAGGCACAAGCCAGGCAGAAAACGCGCGGACCGCGGTCTCTCAAGCAGCGCGAAGGCCCCGCGGCCAACCGCCGCCATGGCAACCAGGTGCGTGCCGAGCAGGCTTTCGGCCGCAAGAAAGCCGCCAAGAAGAAGTCCGCCAAGAAACAGCCGCGACAACAGAAGCCGCGCGGCGGAGTCTCCGCCGCGGCGCAGCGCGGGCCGGTGCGAACGTTCGCCGCTCCGGATGAGCGCGGCCGCCTGCAATCACCAGCCGCCGTCCTGCCGGAAGGGGACTGGGAAGCTACCGCGGCACGTCTCGCCCCGGCAGCCCTGCCAAGACCTGCCGAGCCACTCATTGCCATCGTCGGCCGTCCAAATGTCGGCAAATCCACCCTGTTCAACCGGCTCACCGGCTCGCGGCGCTCCATCGTCGGCGACGAACCCGGCATCACGCGCGACCGCATTTACGGCGAAGTTGACTGGCAGGGCCGCACCGCGCGCATCGTGGACACGGGCGGCATCGTGCCGGACGACGAAGCGCTGATTCCCGCGGAAATCTTCCGCCAGGCACGCGTGGCGCTCGATGACGCTGCAGCGCTCATCATGGTCGTCGATTTGCGAACTGCCCTCGCCTCGTCCGACATGGAGTTGGCGCGCCTGCTACGCCGCACCGGCAAGCCGCTCTTCCTCGCGGTCAACAAGACCGACACTATGCAGCTGGAAGCCGAAGCGCAGAACTTCCGCCGGCTCGGCATTCGCGAAGTGGTCCCCATATCCGCCGAACATGGCTCCGGAATCGGCGATTTGCTGGACGACGTTTTTGCCGCGCTGCCCGCGCCCGTCGCAGAACCCGAGACGGCGGAGCATGTGGAAGACGAGGAGACTCCCGGAGCAGAACAATCTCCCGAACGCAAGCTCCGCGTTCACGGCGAATACCGGCAGACAGAAACGAAAGTCGCCATCATCGGCCGCCCGAACGTGGGCAAATCCACTCTGCTCAACGCCCTGACCGGCAGTTCGCGCGCCATCGTTTCACCCATTGCCGGTACAACCCGCGACGCGGTGGACGAAATCGCCATCTGGCAGGACCATCCCTACCGGTTCGTTGACACGGCCGGAATCCGTCGCAAGGGCAAGACCACCATGATGGCGGAAAAGCTTTCCGTAGTCATGGCGCGCAAGCACCTTGAAGCGGCCGATGTCGCGCTGCTGATCATTGACGCTGTCGAGGGCGTGACCGCGCTGGACGCGACCATCGGCGGCTACGCGCATGAGAGTGGCCGCAGCGTCATCATCGTCGTCAACAAATGGGACCTGCTCGGCCTGGGGCGCACGGACGGCAAGCCGCCGGCCGATATGGAAACCTATCTTGATCGGCTGCGCCGCTCGCTGAAATTCCTGGATTACGCGCCGGTGGTTTTTCTCTCCGCGCGCGACGCAGCAGAACGCGGCACGCCGACGCGCGGCATCGGCAAGCTGTTCGCGCAGATTGCCCATGTCGCCGCCGAGCGCCGCAAGCGCGTCTCCACCGGCCAGATGAACCGCTTTCTCGCGAAAATGGACTTCCAGCGCGCGCCTGTACCTATGGCAAAGCGCATGCGGATTTTCTACATGACGCAGGCCGCCGTCGCGCCGCCCACCTTCGTGCTCTTCACAGACCGGGACGTCAAGCTGCATTTCGCCTTCGAGCGGTTCCTTTCCAACCAGTTGCGCGCGGCATTCGGTTTTGACGGCTCGCCCATCTGGTTCAAAGTCCGTGCGCATGGCCGAAAAGATGCGGCGGAATAAGAATCTTCTCCCGGCCCTGTAACGTTTAACTAAGGTGAGGAGTCTCATCGCTATGCACAGCCTTTTTCGTAAACTCGCCACTCTGCCGCTGACGGCGCTGATCGCCGGGTGTTCGCTTCTGCCGGTGCAGGCCGCCGCAACCACGATTCCCGACCCGGCAAAAGACGCGCCGCTGGCCGCCGGTTCCGGCAAGCAGACGATCGTGCTGGCCGGGGGATGCTTCTGGGGCATGCAGTCCGTGTTTGAGCACGTCAAGGGCGTGACGGCCGTCACGGCCGGCTATGCGGGCGGAAGCAAGAAGACCGCCGAATACGACATCGTAAGCACCGGCATGACCGGCCACGCGGAAAGCGTCCAGATCGTCTTCGACCCCTCAAAGGTCACCGTAGGCCAGTTGCTGAAGGTTTACTTTTCCGTCGCGCATGACCCGACCGAGCTCAACCGCCAGGGCCCGGACGAGGGGTCGCAGTACCGCTCGAGCATTTTCTACACAACGCCGGAGCAGAAGCAGGTTGCGGACGCCTACATTGCGCAGCTTGACGCCGCGCACGCCTTCCACCACCCGATTGTGACCAAAGTTGTGCCGCTGGAAGGCTTCTACGCGGCCGAAGGTTATCACCAGAACTACGCGGACAAGCATCCCGATAATCCGTACATCGTCGTCAACGATGCGCCGAAGGTTGTCGCTCTGAAGAAGGAATGCCCGGCGCTGTTTGTTACTCGCTAGTTTTCAGGCAGGGCCAACCGGGGCCGGCGGGGTGAGTGGCGGCACGAAACCCGCCGGTGCCACTGGAACCGGCGCAAACCGCACCATGGCTCCGGCCAGAGGCGGATAGCGTCCCGCCACCCATTCCACGGCGTAGCACTGCGGCACCCAGAAGAGCAATCCCTGGGTGATGGCCACGACAAGCACCAGCCAGAGCAATCCGATCACGCCTCCCACGACAAAACACACAAGCATTGCAATGTGCGAAATGTTGTGCAGCGTGAAGTAGATGACTGCAGCCAGCACCCCGAACGGGATTGCAGAGACCAGCACGCAGAGAAAAATTGCGACGCCGGCCATAATGGCGGTGACGATGCGAATGCCGACCTTGACCAGCACGTAACCCGCGAATGACTTGTACGACGATTCGATGATGGAGCGCGCCAGTGCCCACGCTCGCGGAATGTCCGCGTCTTCAAGCGCAATTGCCGGGACCATCAGGTCGCGCACCACGACCATGCTCAGCGCCGCAAACAGAAACACAAAGATCACCACCGGCAGTATCAGCAGGACCAGCGCGAAAATTGCTCCGGGTGAAATGCCGCCGCCGTCACGATGCCACGCCGCCAGCAGAACCGGTAGAGCTATTGCCGCGAGCAGCGCCAGGCAAACCAGCCAGACGACAAGCGACGCCCAGAACAGCCGCCAGGCCTGCCGCCCGTACATCCGCCAGGGTTGCGCAACGCTGCGGTCGCCTGTAACTGCGATGTGGAACTGCACGAGCTTCATGCGGCAGGACAAATACAACACCACGATACTGACGATCAGCCCGACCACCACCGCAGCAAGTACGGCCGCGATGATCGTGCTCGAAACCAAACCTTGTGTTGCTGGAAGAGCGTGGGCCGTGTCACCGCTATGCGGCCAGTGACCGGTGCGGCCGGGAAAATTGAACCCGCCGCCACCTCCGCCGCTGATTTCCGCAAGCAGGGCCACCAGCCCGAGCTTGAGCAGCATCGTCCAGCGGCGATCACCGATGACGATGCGCTTCCAGCGTTCGATCGCCGGAGTGATCGCGTCCATGGCTCCAGGGTAGGGCAAGGGGTTCCTTGCGCGAAAGCCTATAGAAGTGCGGCGGTTTCTTCCACAGAAAAAGTATCGCCCGCGGAAACCAGCCAGGCGTCAAACGCGGACAGCGCGCGCCCGCACTGCACGGCGTGCCGCTGCTTCTTGTCGCGCAGCTTCCTGCGTTCGCCTTCTTCCAGCCGCGGGAGCAGGTCGAACGTGATGTTCGCAGGCTGGAAGTGCTTCGCCTCCGCATGCGTGATGTAGTGCACCAGGGAGCCCAGCGCCGTCTCGCGCGGCACCGTGCGCGGTGCGCTTCCTCGCGCCAACTGGGCCGCGTACATGCCCGCCAGCAGGCCCATCGCGATGGATTCGGTGTAGCCCTCCACGCCGGAGATCTGTCCCGCGAACAGCAGGTGCTCGTGGCCGCGCATCTGCAGCGTCTCGGTAAGCAGAGCCGGAGACTGAATGTACGTGTTGCGGTGGATCTGCCCGTAACGCAGAAACGCTGCGTTTTCCAGGCCCGGAATCATGCGCAACACGCGCGCCTGCTCGCCGTACTTCAAGTGGTTCTGAAAGCCGACCAGATTGTAACTGTCGGCGCGCACATTCTCCTGCCGCAACTGCACGACCGCATACGGCCAGCGGCCGGTACGCGGATCATCGAGCCCCACGGGCTTCATCGGACCGAAGCGCAGGGTGTCGCGCCCGCGCCGCGCCAGCTCTTCAATCGGCAGGCAGCTCTCGAAGTAGTTCAGCTTCTCCCACTCTTTTTCGGCGACGTTCTCGGCAGAGACCAGCGCGTCGTAGAAGCGGTCGTACTCTTCCCTGTTCATCGGACAGTTGATGTAGTCCGCCGTACCTTTGCCGTAGCGCGCCGCCATGTAAACGCGATCGCGATCGATGGTCGCGGCATCCACAATCGGGCTGATCGAGTCATAAAACGCCAGGTGCTCGCGCCCTGCCAGCCGCTGAATTTCCTGCGACAGCGCGGAACTGGTCAGCGGGCCGGTCGCCACAATCGTGATGGCATCGTCTTCCGGCGCGAGCGAAGTCACTTCCTCGCGCCGCACCGTGATGTTCGGCTCCCCGGCAATTGCCCCGGCGACGCTCGCGGAAAAATCCGCGCGGTCCACCGCAAGCGCATGGCCGGCTGGAACGGCGCTCGCGTCGGCACATTGCAGCAGCGCCGAGCCGGCGCGGCGCATCTCCTGCTTCAGCAGCCATGGCGCGGTGTTCTCGCTCTCGCTCTTGAGCGAGTTCGAACACACCAGCTCGGCAAAGTCCGCGGTCTGGTGCGCCTCCGTGCCTCGGACCGGACGCATCTCGAACAACTCAACCCGGCAGCCGCGGCGTGCGGCCTGCAATGCGGCCTCAGGGCCGGCCAGGCCGCCGCCAATCACGCGAACGCGCTTCAATGCCTGTTACCGGAATCCGGCGGAGAAGCCGGCTGCGGGAACTTCGGCTCGAACGGAAACAGGTCCTTGCCGTCCGCATCCTGAACTTCCTTCACATACAAGGACGCTGCCTTGAGCGGCTGATCGTAATCGCTGGTGTCGAAGAAAATCACGCCGCTCTGGGTTGAGTGCGGCGCCACCGTCAGGTCGGCAAAGTCCGCTTCATCGAAGTCTTTCGCCACGTCACTGTCTTTGGATTTCAACGCCGGAGAGCGGCGCAACGGGAACGGCATTTCCATGGACTTCGATGGATCTTTCAGCGCGCGCATGCGGCGCTCGGCCTGCTCTTGAGTCTCAGCCTTGAGTTTCGTGCCGTCTGCCGTGATGAAATAAATGCGCGCCTGGTCGAGCTTGATCGGCTTGTCGCTGTCGTTCGTCACAATCATCCGCACAGGCATG
This sequence comes from uncultured Acidobacteriaceae bacterium, assembly GCA_963848685.1. Taxonomy (GTDB): domain Bacteria; phylum Acidobacteriota; class Terriglobia; order Terriglobales; family Acidobacteriaceae; genus CAWKED01. Next base: position 1,043,376 of record CAWKED010000002.1, read on the forward strand.
ATTCCGCGCTTCAGATAGTCGACGCGAAACACGCTGGTCTTGTCCTTGGTATCCAGAGGATCCGCGGCAATCGTTACCTTTTCGCGCTCGTGCGTGTCGTGCGCGGCATACTGTGCAGCAGGCTTGGCCGGCGGCAGCTTGTGCTTGTCATCAGCTCGCGCGCACACGCCTGAGAACAACAACGCGACAGAAAGAAAGACCCGGTACTTCACAGCTCCAATTATCATCGTCGCTGACAACTCTCGTAAAGTTCATGATCCTTCTTTACAACGCGCTGCTTCTTGCAGGATTGCTCATCACCTCGCCGTGGTGGCTTTTCCGGCTTATTACAAACGGCAAGTATCGGGAAGGTCTGCGAGCCCGGCTCGGGAGCGTCCCCCAGAAGTTCGCACGCGGCGCAGAGGGATGCGTCTGGGTCCATGCCGTCTCGGTCGGCGAAGTCATGGCTGCCGCGCCGCTGGTACGCGCTTTGCGCGACAGGCTTGAGCCCGCCACGCGCGTCCTGGTCTCAACCACCACGGCAACCGGCCAGCGAGTGGCGCGGAACCAGTTCGGCGCGGAAAACGTCTTCTACTTCCCACTCGATTTCCCCTGGGCCGTGCGGCGGTTCCTGCGTGCTCTCAAGCCGCAACTGCTCGTCCTCATGGAATCCGAGCTCTGGCCCAATATCCTGACGCAGGCCGCGCGCTCCGGTGCGCGCGTCGCGGTTGTAAACGCCCGCATCTCTGACCGCTCTTACGCTCGCTATTGCCGCCTCCGCTGGTTCTGGGAACCAATTCTGTCCACCGTCAACATTTTCTTCGCGCAGTCTGAACTTGACGCGCGCCGCCTGCGCGCCATCGGCATCCCTCCAAACCGCCTGCACACCATCGGCAATCTGAAATTCGATGTCCCCCCACCTCCGCAATCCGAAATTGCGGACCTGCTGCGCAGGTATCTCCCGGAGAACGCGCCGGTGCTCATCTGCGGCTCGACGCTGGAAGGCGAGGAACACGAAATACTTCACGCCCGCGCACAGGTGTCGGGATTCGCACCGCGAACGGTTACGATTCTCGCGCCTCGGCATCCCGAGCGATTCGATGCCGTTGCCCGCAAGCTTCCGCCGGGCAGCCTGCGGCGCAGCGAGTGGGGGCACCATCCTGGACCCATTCCGCCAGGAGCAATATTTCTGCTGGACTCCGTCGGCGAACTCGCGTCTGTCTATGCCGTCGGCACCGTCGCCCTGGTCGGCGGAAGCCTGGTGCAGGCCGGAGGCCACAATCCGCTCGAGCCCGCCGCGGCCGGCCTGCCGATTCTGTGCGGAATGTCGATGTTCAACTTTCGGGAAATTTCGAACGTGCTTGAGACCTGCGGCGCGCTCACACGCGTAATTCCCGCCGACCTGCCTGACCAGCTCGTGCGCCTGTTAACGCATCCGGACCAGGCAGCCGAACAGGGCCGGCGCGGACAGCGCGCGCTTGCGGAGAATTCCGGCGCAACGCAGCGCGCCGTCCAGGCGCTGGTCGGCCTGCTCGCGGAGAACCCTGCGTGACGCGCGCATGGCTCGCGCCCGCGGCGCCTCTTTATGGCGCGGCAACAGCGATGCGCAATGCTCTTTACGACCGCAAGGTGCTGCCTGTGCGCCGCCTGCCGCAGCCGGTTGTCAGCGTTGGCAATCTCTCTACAGGTGGGTCAGGAAAGACCCCGATGGTGCTCGCGCTGGCGGCATTGCTTGCCGAAGCCGGCCGCGAGCCCATCGTGCTGTCACGCGGTTATGGCCGCAGGGCGAGCGCGGTCCAACGTGTGGAAGCCGGGGGAACAGCAGAACAATTCGGCGACGAACCCTTGCTGCTCGCGCGTAAAGGCATCGAAGTCTGGGTCGGCAACGATCGCTTTGCGGCGGGGACAGCTGCTCTGGTCGCGCACTCCAAGCACAACGACATCGTCTTTCTCCTGGACGACGGCATGCAGCACCGCCGCCTCGCGCGTGCCCTCAACATCGCCATGATTGCCGCCCAGGACATGAACGACGCGCTGCTTCCCTCTGGAAATCTTCGCGAACCGCTATCGACACTGGCACGCGCGGACATCGTTGCCATGACGGAAGACGATGCAGAACACTTCGCCGAACTGCGGAAACGGTTTGTCGGCGCATCCTGCACACGGCCCGCGCTCTGGACCTACGTGCCACAGGTCGAAACTGCCGCGCTCGCTCCCGCCAGGGTGTTCGCATTCTGCGGCATCGCCAGGCCGGAGCGATTTATCTCCGCGCTCGGGCCGGAACACCTCGTCGGCCAGCGGATTTTCGCCGACCATCACCGTTACACCGACGGCGATGTCGCAACACTTGCCCGAGAATGCCGCAGCACTGGAGCCACGGCATTCGCAACCACCGAGAAAGATCTCGTCCGTCTCACTCCACAGCAGCGCGATGGTCTGAATTCCGCCGCTCCGCTTCACGCGCCGCCGTTACGGCTTCAGCTCAGCGAGCCGAATCTCTACCTGCAGCAGATGCTCGCCATGTTCGGAGACAGCGTTGCTTTCTGAACCGCGCCGCGTCCTCATCGCAAGACTTTCCGCAATGGGCGATGTCATCCACGCCATGCCGGCCGTCGCCGCGCTGCGAGCCGCACATCCGGAACTTTACATCGGCTGGGCCATCGAGCCGCGCTGGTCGCCGCTGTTGACGGCCTGCGAGCGAAGTTGCGCGCGAGGCGATCAACAGCCACTGGTGGACGGCGTGCATCGCGTGCCATTTCAAAGATGGGCGCGCACGCCTTCGCTCGCAACCGCGCGCGAAATGCGAACAATACGTAACGAGCTTCGCGCCGGGAATTACGACACCTGCCTCGACCTCCAGGGCAGCCTGCGTTCCGCGTGGCTGCAGCGCTGGACAGGCGCCAAACGGCTGATCGGAGAAGCCGATCCGCGCGAAAAGCCGGCGCGCTTTCTTTTTACCGAACGCGTCGCGACTTCCGGAGTCCATGTCATCGAGCAGGACCTCGAGCTCTGCGGCGCGATCTTTGGCGACGCCACTCTGCCATACTCTGCGCCGCCTTTCCCTCGTGTGCCGGAAGCCGAGTCCTGGGCCGAAGCGCGGACCGCACATCAGCCGTGCGGGCTGTTGTTGCCCGGCGCGGGCTGGGGATCTAAACGCTGGCCCGCGGAGCGCTATGGAGAAGTCGGGCGCGCCCTTATCGCTCGCGGTCTGCGGTGTTTCTTTAACGCCGGCCCTGGCGAGGAGCAGCTCGCAGAAGAAGCGGCGCGCGTCGCCGGACCCGAGGCGAAAATCATTTCGCCCGACATCCCGCAGCTGATCGCCCTGCTGGCGCGCACCCGGCTCTGCATCGGCGGAGACACCGGCCCGCTGCATCTGGCTTCCGCGCTCGGCGTCGCGACCGTCGGCATCTACGGGCCAACCGACCCTTCGCGCAACGGGCCCTATGCGACAGAATTCCGCGTTCTCAGGCATCCTGAGAGCGCGCGCGATCACGCGCGCCGCGACGCGCCGGAGGCAGGACTGCTGACCATCACCGCACACGACGTCATTGCAGCAGCCAACGATCTGCTTGGGGCACGCCCATGACGTTTCAGCGCTTCGCACGGCGCGCGCGCGTGCCGCTCGGATTTGTTTTCGCTGCGCTGTTCCTGTGGCGCGCGCATCCGGCGCTCCCATGGCTTGCGTGGAGCCTTATCCCAGTCATCGCCGGCGCTGCCTTGCGCGGCTACGCCAGCGGATACGTGAACAAGAACGAAGAACTCACCACCAGCGGCCCGTACGCGTTCACGCGGAACCCCCTGTACCTGGGCTCGCTCGTCATGGCGGCCGGACTGGTCGTCGCATCGCGAAGCTGGTTGGTCATCGCGTGCTTTGCCGTGCTGTTTCCGCTTATCTACATTCCGACCATTCTGAGTGAAGAGCAATGGCTCGGCTCACACTTCCCGCAATTCGCCGTCTATAAAAGCAAGGTTCCAAGATTGCTGCCGCGTCTCACTCCGGCCCGCCTGGGGGGCGCGGGGGCTTTCAGCTTCGCACTCTACCGAAAACATCGTGAGTACAATGCAGCCATGGGCATCGCGGCGGTATATGCGGTGTTGTTGCTAAAACTATGGTTGCTGCGCAGGTAGCAAATCTCGCGCCGCAGCCAGGATTGCAAATTTGCGAATTCTCTTCCGGCGGTTCCTCGGTCTTTCGCTGCTTGCCTGCTGCGGGCTCTCCGCCCAGCAGCCGTCATCGAACACGTCCGCGCCCGCCATGCCGCCGCCGCAATCCGGCTTTCCGCTTCCTGCCGCGCAAACGCTCACCTATGAAGTGGACTGGCGACTGTTTCCTGCCGCGACCGCGACCATCCACCTCGACCAGCAGGGCAATGCAGAACGCATCACCGTCAGCGCGGCCACGCTTGGCGCCATCAGCGTGCTCTACCGGGTCAACGATCACTTTCAATCCATCTTCGATCGCACGACCGGGTGCTCGACGTCGTATTCCAAGCAGGCCGAGGAAGGCCGCCGCCGCGTCAACACCGACCTGCACTTCGATTACCCGAACAAGCGGCAGCTTCTGAGCGAAAAGAACCTCGTCCGCAACACCGCCAAGCAGCAGAGCGGCTCCATCCCGGGCTGCGTCACAGACGTGTTGAGCGCAATGTTTTACATCGCCACGCAGCCGTTGACCGTCGGCAACACGTTTTATTTTCCGCTCGCAGATTCCATGCGCACCGTCAGCGTCGGCCTGAAGGCGGAAGCGAAAGAGCCCGTCACGGTGCCGGCCGGAAAGTTTCCGGCAATTCGCGTCCAGCCAGTCGCGGATGCGGGTGTCGTTAAGAACCGCGGGCAGATATGGCTGTGGTATTCCGACGACCCGCGCCACATTCCAGTCCAGATGAAAGCCCGCCTGTTCTGGGGAACGCTGACGTTGAAGCTGACGTCCGTGGAAAACAAGTAGCTACATCAGCCACGCCTGCGCGGGAGACGCAGGTGGTGCTTCAACCGGCGGTGTTGCATCCACGGCAACTTCCTCGACGCCATCTCGCATGCCGTTCCTGTACAGAACGCTTTTTCCCGGCATTGCGGGCACCCGCTCGCCGGCCTGCGTAATTCCGGCGAGATTCAGCGGGTCACAGGCGGGCACGGCAACCACGGCATCGCTTTCGGATCGCTTGCGTTCTGCGCGCAGGCCTTCCACAGCTTCCGGCAGCGCATACTGCTCGCCGGAAAATCCTGTCACGAACCGGCCGCCGCGCACTTCGCCACGCGCTTCCATGCGGCGCAGCATGCCCAGCATCTCGCGCCAGCGCGGCGCAGTGCTCTCGCGCACAAGCAGCTCGCGGAACAGCACGCCATAACGCCGCAGCAGCATGCGGCACGCGGAGGCCAGGGCCTCGTCCTTTTGTTGCGCTGACATTGCAGCGCCGGAATCCTCCGCGCGCAGCAGGCACCAGCGCCCGAGCGCCTGCAGCTTTTTTGGCGCGGAACCCAGGGCGCGCGGCATCTGCGTCATAGCGCGGCGGCGCGGATCAATCAACACCCGCAGGTTGTCGAAGCCGTCCGCCGTGGCCAGCCCCGCCGCGGCCAATTCCCACAGGGCCTTCTCTGTCGCGGGTTTTGTCAGGCGCGTTCGCTGCATCAAGTCCGAAACAAAGCATGCGCCGCGCGCTGCCAGCGCCGCGAACACTGCGCGTGCGTCGGCGCTCAGGCACAGCTCCGCGTCCGCAAATGGCGCGGCAGGCAGGCAGCACATCCACTCCGCCTCCTCGCGCAGAAACAGCGTGATGGGGGCAACAGAAGTCGGCACGATCGCGCGAGGTTCCACGTGCGCGGCGCGCTCCTCGGTCAGCGCCGGGTGCGGCGAAAATCTTCCCCAGCCGACCTGCCCGGACAGGCACAGATTGTCCAGCCAGCGCGGATCGTAGTTCGCAACCCGCGCGGGAAGAATCTCGCGCTCCCAGGCAATCGCGGGCGCTTCAAAGCCGCTCAGCTTTTGCAGCGCCTCCAGCAGACCCTGCTCGCCCGTCCGCTGCGACTGCGGCGCCAGGTGTTGCCAGCGCAGCAGCCAACGCATGTGCACCGCGGGTGAAACCGGCTCAACCTGCTTGCGCAGCGTTGCCAGCGTGCGGTGATGGATGCGCTGCAGCAGGCGACGCTCGCACCACTCCGTCTGCTCGAGCGAGTCAGTCTTTGGCAGCTCGAAGGCGCCGCGCAGGTGCGTGCCCGCAACCTCCATCTGCAGGAGTGCCTTAACGTTTTCGCTCGCCTGCGTGTGCAGCAGTTGCGTGAGAGACTGCGCGGTACACGGCCCAAGAATTCCAGTCCAGCCCTGCAGCAATTTCAGATGCGCGGCCTCGACGGGTTCTTCCGCGGCGGAAACCTCAGGCATCTCCCGCGGCAACTTCACACCCTGCTCGCCGTAGATTATCCTCGCCCGGGCCACGCGCTCCGCGGCAATCCACGCGTTAAAGACAACTCCATCGCGCCCGGAAATCTCCGCGCAGCACGCACGTCCACTCGCCGCCAACCGCGCAAGAAACTGCGGCCAGTCGCCCGAACCCGACTGCAGCAGGAAATCTTCCGGCAGAACGTTCAGCGTGCAGAGGAGGTCGTGCATCTCAGCCGCATCGCGAATGTCCGGCCACGCCTCATCCCGCACCTGCGCGATTGCCGCCGGGTCCAGCCGCCCCGCCTCGCCCAGCACGGAATCCGGCAACGTTCGCCGCATCGAAACCGCGCGCGCACGACGCTCTTCCGTGCCGGCTTCATCAAGATACGCATAGGGCATCGCGTTGATCAGTTCATGCGAGAACGCCGAAGGCGTCGTCGTGTCCACCGCAACGCACCGTATCGAGCCGTCCGCGATGCCGCGCAACACGCGCTCCAGCCCGGCGAGGTCCATCGCCTCGCCCAGCACGTCCTTCATCACCTCAGCAACCAGTGGGTGGTCGGGAATCACGATGTCACCTTCAATATTTTCAAAACACGCAGCGGCCTGCGGAAACACGGACGCCAGCAAATCCTCCGACCGCGTCCGCTGAATCTGCGGGGCCACCCGTTTGCCCATCTGCATGCGCAGCAACTGCAGCGCCCGGCCCGCGGCCCAGCGCCACCGCGTCTTGAACACCGGCGCGGCCAGCGCGGCCTGCTCGAGCAACTCCCGCACCGTGTGTTCAGTCAGGAACTGAAACACGTCCGACAGCGGAAACGAGTGCTGCTCCGCCAGCGAAATATTGATGCCGTTGTCCGTCGCTGCCGCCTGCAACTCGAAATTAAATCCCCGGCAGAAACGCTTGCGCAGCGCCAGTCCCCACGCCTTGTTGATTCGCCCGCCAAACGGTGCGTGCAGAATCAACTGCATGCCGCCGCCTTCATCGAAAAAGCGCTCCGCGATGATCGTGTTGACCGTCGGCACGGTCCCCAGAACAGCGCGTCCCGCGACGATGTAGCCGATCATCTGCTCGGCGCCGGCATCATCCACGCCGCACTCCTGCTTCAGCCACGCCGTGCAGGCGGCAACTTCATCGCTCGTCTGCGCGATGTAACCCGGCAACACGGTCGGAGTGCGCGCGGCAATTTCCTCGCGCAAATCACAAATCGCGACAGACAACTCCGACGTGCGCTGCGGCGCTTCGCCGTCCCAGAAAGGCACAGAGGGCGGTGCACCATGCGCATCTTCCACCAGCACGCGGCCCACCGCCTCCACGCGCGTAATGCGCCAGCTCGCGTTGCCAAGCTGAATCACATCGCCCGGCGAAGAGTCCACCGCGAAGTGTTCGCCCAGTGTCGCGACCGTGATGTCTTCCGGCTGCAGCACCACATTGAACAGGGCCGTGTCGGGAATCGTGCCGCCGTTTGAAATCGCCGTGGTGCGCGCGCCGCGCCGTGCCTGCAGCTCGCCATGTACGCGGTCCCGCAGCAGGTACGCGCCGTATTTGCCGCGATTGCTGGCGATACCTTCGCTCAGCAGCTCCAGCAGCTCCTCAAATTTCGCGCGCGGCAGATCCGCGTACGGATGCGCGCCGCGTCACCACGCGGAACAGCGCGTCCTCCTGCCATGGCTCCGCCGCGCACATCGCGACAATCTGCTGCATCAGAACATCCAGCGGCTGGGGCGGAAGCTCGAGCTTGTCGAGCTCGCCTGAGCGCATCGCGCGCACCAGTGCCGCGCACTCCATCAGGTCATCGCGTGTCGTGGCGAAAAACCTCCCCTTTGGAATCGCGCCGCGCCAATGCCCCGCACGTCCCACGCGCTGCATGCCGACCGCAATCGCGCGGCATGTGTTGACCTGGCACACCAGGTCCACATTGCCGATATCAATCCCAAGCTCGAGCGAGGCCGTCGCCACCAGGACGCGGATCTCGCCGGCCTTGAGGCGCTGCTCCGCCTCCAGCCGCAGCTTGCGCGACAGCGAACCATGATGCGCCGCAACGTTCTCCGCGCCCATGCGATCGCTTAACTGGAACGCGAGGCGCTCAACCATGGCGCGCGTGTTTACAAACACCAGCGTCGAACGGTGCTGCTTCGCGAGCTCGCCGAGGCGGTCGTATATTTCTTCCCACATGGAATGTGTTGCAACAGAACTCAGCTCGTGGCCGAGCGGAACCTCCACCGCAAGGTCCAGCGCACGCTTCGTTCCGACCTGCACGATCTCCGGCTTCGCGCGCCGTGCGCCGACCAGAAAATCTCCCACCAGCGAGATGGGGTTCTGCGTCGCCGACAGCCCGATGCGCTGCGGCGGGGCGCTCATGCCCACAAGATGCGCACCCGGCGACAGCGGGTTTTCGCCCGTCACCAGCGCGTCCAGGCGCTCCAGCGTAAGCGCAAGATGCGAGCCGCGCTTGTCGTCCGCGATTGCGTGAATTTCATCCACGATGACTGTGCGCACGCGCTCCAGATTGCGCCGCGACTTCTCGGCAGTCAGCAGTATGTAGAGCGACTCCGGCGTTGTAACCAGAATGTGCGGTGGGTTCTTGAGCATCGCGCGCCGCTCCTGCGGCAGCGTGTCGCCGGTTCGCACACCGGTGCGAATGGATGAGCAAAGGTACCCGCGCTCCATCGCAAGCTGCTGAATCTCCCGCAACGGCCTTTCGAGGTTCTTCTGCACGTCGTTGGACAGCGCCTTGAGCGGCGAGACATAGACGACATCCGTGTGTTCGCCCAGCGATCCGTCGCACGCTCGGCGGATGAGTTGATCAATGCAGACAAGAAAAGCGGCCAGAGTCTTGCCGGACCCGGTCGGCGCGCTGATCAGTGTGTCGCGCCCGCCGAGGATGTGCGGCCAGCCTTCAATTTGCGGCTCCGTGGGCGTGTTGAACCTGCGCACGAACCATTCCGCCACTACGGGATGTGCCCAGCTCAACGCAGCGGGAATGCTCACCGGCTCTGAAACGGGCTGGACAGCGGTTGCCATTTCCGCATTCTATCGCGGCGAAGACACGGCGAAAAGACGTCCGCAGGCTGCCGCCGTGCGAAATCGATTTCGCAGATGTTTACGGACAGTGGCATGAAGGGATTAGTTGTCAGTCTTAGGTGAGCGAGCGAACCGAGGAATCTGTTCTCTCTTAGTGAGGCGTGCACCGCAGGCAGAAGAACAGACTCTTCACTCAGCTCAGAATGACAACGGGCAGCCTGCGCGACGAAGATTTCGCTAGTGCTGAATATCTGCTGGAACCGCTTACTGCATGTTTAACTTGTCCAGCGACTCCTGGACTTTCCGCATCTGCTCTTCCATCTTCGGCTGCTCGCGTTGTAATTCTTCCTGCACCTTCTGCAATTGCTTCTCCAACTCAGGCTGAATCGCCGCCTGGACGCGCGTGTTCACGTCGGCCTGGGCTTTTTGCAGTTGCTTCTCAACCTCCGGCTGTATGGCCTTCTCAGCTTTCTCTATCTCCGATTGAATTTGCGGCTGCATCTCACGGGCCTTCTGCAACTGCTTCTCAATCTCCGGCTGCAACTGCTCCTGGGCCGTCTGCAGCTCGGCTTCTGCCTCCGCCATGCCTTGCTGGGAAGCTTCGACCTTCGCCAGTTCGCCCTGCAGGGATTCCAGCGAAGCTGCTTCCACAGGATCGCTCTCCACGACACTCAGCCCCTCAATCTTGCCGGAAGTCTGCGCCGGAACCCGCAACGTCAGCTTGATCTCGGCGTGATTGCGCAGCACTACCACGTCCATGCTCTTGCCTGCGTTCTCGTGCAGCCGGCGGTCCCATTCCAGGCGGCTCGGCACCGGCTGCCCGGCAGCACGAATGATCAAATCGCCGGCCCGCATCCCTGCGTGCGCCGCCGCGGTATTGTCGCGAACTTCCTTCACCAGCACGCCTGAGCCATCTTTCGCGCCAAAATAATGCGCAAGCTGCGGCCCGACGGATTCCACCAGAGCGCCGGACAGCGCACCGTGCAGCATCACATCCACATCCATGTCGCCAAGACTGTCGCCCAGCGCCATGACGGGCTGCATCTGGCTGTCGAGATTGGACAGGTCGGGCAGAACCACATGCACGTCCGGCACCTGGAACCGCGCAACCGCACTGCGGTCGCCGAGCACAACCTGCACGTTCACCACGTTGCCATCGCGACTCAGCAGGAGTTCCGCCTTTTTCCCGGGAGCCATCTGGCGGAGGATACGCCGCACCTGCTCTCCGTTCGACACCTGCTCATGGTTCAGCTCGAGGATGACGTCGTGTTCGCGGATCCACTGCGCCGAGGGCCCATCATGGTCAACCGCGATCACTTCGGCTCCGCGCACTTCTTTCAACTTCAGTTGCTGTGCTGTTTCATCGGTGACGTCGCGCAGCCCAACTCCGAGATACGCGACGTGCTGGTCGTTGTCCAGGACAAGCACACGTGGCCCCGGAGGCGGCGCGGCGATGGACGGCGTAGCGATAGCAAGCAACAGAACGGGTGCAAGAATCAGGTATTTCATAGTGCGACCTCGAAAGGATTTCACACTTCATCAGACGTGGCGCGACGGAGAAAGATAGCGTCAATGACCGCGCAGGATCTGGACGTTCCCGTTTGCAGCATTGACGCTCAGCAGCGGGCCGCCGCCGTTGACCACGCCGTCGGCTCTCAGCGGCCGGCCCTGGCCGGACTGAACATGGACGTCGGCAAACTCCGAGCGGATGTCGTGGCCCCACGGATTTCCCGACTGCACGCGCACGGCGAACCCCAGCCTGGCCGGCATATACACCACGACATCGCCCGAGTCGGAATTGAGCGTCGAAGATTCGTTTCGCGTGCCGCCGACAAACTGTGCCGTAATGCGGCCGGAAGCCGTTTCCGCCCGCAAGGCCGATCCAAGCTGCCGGCAGTCAATCGAGCCGGAGCCTGTCGCCAGCTGCACCATGCCGCGCGCAGAAGCCAGCCGGATGCTGCCGCTTCGCGTCTCCGCGCTGACGTCGGAGCCCATGTCGCCCATTTCAATGTTGCCGCCGCCGGTTTCCAGCCGCACCGCGCCATCCGCCTGTTGCAGTGTCAGGTTGCCGCCGCCGGTTTCCAGCCGCACCGCGCCTTTAGCCGACGTCACGGAAATATTCCCGCCGCTGGTTCCCGCCGTCACGCCGCCGCCCGCAGCGTCCACTGTGATGTTGCCGCCGCCGGTTTCAAGCTTCGTCATCGGCCCGGTCTTCCGCACAAAGATATCGCCGCCGCCGGTTTGCCCTTCCACCGTGCCGCGGACCTGCTCCGCCATCAGCTTGCCGCCGTTCGTCTGCATTCGCAGCTGCCCGCTCACGTTCTTTACGGAAACGTCCCCCTGGCCGCTCCGCACGTCCAGCATCGTGGTCGCTTCTGGAACCGTAACCACCAGGTCGAGCGCATGCTCTGAATAAATCTCCACCTGGTTGCCCGCCGAGCGGATGGAAACTTCGCCGCTGTCGTCTTCCGTCTTGCGGTGATGCAGTGAGATTTGCGGCACATACTTATGCGCATGCGGTTTCGTGGTCCACGTCACGGACTTGGTCGCCGCATCGCCACGCACGTCCACCGCGCCGTGTTCGAGCCGGATGATAACAATCGGCCGCGCCTGAATATCGCCGGAAGTCTGCGCGCCCCGGCACGCGCCTGCCGGCAGCAAGACGCAGGCCAGCGCTGTCGCTCTATGGAAATTCCGCCGCATCAGGATTTTCAGAAACTACTGCATCTCCGGCTCGGAGGCCAGCGTCTCCTGGCTCACCGTCCGGATGTACGGATTGCTGTCGCGGTCAGCCAGCGTGTGCAGCACTTCGCGAACGCTGCCGTCCGTGCCGACCGGAGAAATCATCTGGATCGCCTCGGCGCGCACGCCGGGGTTGTCGTCGTGCAGCAGCGCTTCCAGCACGGAATCGCGGACGGCCGTGTCCTGCGCAACAAACGGCTGCAGGCCTTCAAGCGCCTTCAGGCGCACCGCGGGGTTCTTGTCATACTTCAGCGCGGCACGCAGAGCGTCGCGTACGCTCGTCTGCTCGCACACGCTGCCGGTGTGACACTGCTCGGCAAGCAGCCCGACAGAATCCACCCGCACCCCGGGGTTCGTCTGGCTCTGCGAAGCGAGGAGCAAAAGCTGCTGGATTTTCGGATCATCCGGCAGGCCTTCCGTCGAGTCCGGGACCAGCTTGTTGTAACTCACCTCGACCAGGCCCGTGCCCGGCTGCTGAGAAATACTGCTCACGTTGGCGATGTGTTCCGGCAGGCCGCTTGGCAATTTGTTCTGCGCCTGGGCTGCCGTGTTTTCGCGCACCGCAGCGTGGTGCGCAAAGCCGTATCCCGCCGCGCCGCCCGTGCCGATTCCCACCACAACAAGCAAAGTCGCAAGCGCAGGAACAGCGGCAATGTGGAAGCGCCACGCATCGATCGCAATCGCGAACCGGCTCTTGTGCGGCGCGGGAACTTGGTCCAGCGCCTCCTCCAGCCGAATCCGTGAAGCAGTCAGCATGCTCGCGGAAGGCTCAACCGCGGGCGTCGTGTCGAGCATCGCCATCACGGTGCGGACTGCGGTAACTTCATCACGGCACGCCGCGCACACTTCCAGGTGCGCTTCCAGGCGATGCGCCTCTGCGTCCGGCAATTCGCCGTAGCAGTACAAGGGCGCATGCTCCTCCACCCAGGCGCAAACGTCCGGCTCGCGCTGTGGAGATTTGCGGACCAGTTTCATCGCAGCTCCGCAAGCTGCGCCCGCAGCTTCTTGGTCGCGCGGAACAGCGTGTTCTTGGCCGTCTCTTCGGTCGTCTCCAGCATTTCGCCGATCGTGCGCAGGCGCAGCCCCTGGTAATGCTTCAGCTCGAACACCATGCGCTCCCGCGGTGTGAGCTTTTCGAGCGCCGCGTTGATCTGCGCGCCCATCTGCTTGCGCGTCAGCTCGCGTTCCGGGTTCGCCATCGCACGCTCGTCAGAAACCTGCATCAGCAGGTCCACTTCTCCGCCGCCCGCGTCCGTCACAATCGCGGAATCTTCCTTGCGGACCTTCTTGCGGCGCATCGCGTCCAGGCATAGGTTCGTGACGATGCGGTACATCCACGTATAGAAGCTGCACTCAAAACGGAAATTGCCGAGATGCCGGTACGCCTTGAGGAACGCTTCCTGGTGAATGTCCTGCGCCTCGTGCTCGGAACCGGTAAGGTGCATGGCCAGCCGCAACACTGCCTGGTCGTACTGGCGCACCAGCTTTTCAAACGCGCCGCGGTTACCGCGCTGCGCCTGCCGGATCAGCTCGGCGTCGGCGAGACGCGTCTGTAGCTCCGCCTCGCGCTGCGCGGCAGTGGACTGGCGTGGGGCAATTCCGGCAGCAGCAGCCGGCGTCCGGGCAACCGTGTGGAGTGTGAGCGCTTCTGCGGACATGGTCGAACAGCCCTCTTTCGTATTGAATCTTGCGTTATTGGATTCCGACGGCGACGCTGCCGAACTAGACGCAGGAACCGAAAAAAGGTGAGCAGCTTGTTCGCCGACCCCTGGCTGTGAGCCCGGCCGGAGCCCAAACCAATGCCCCATGGCTGTCATTCCACAGGTCGCAAAGCGGCCGGAGGAATCTGCAAGTGCCCTTGTCCTTCCTGACCCAACAAAAAACTGTCTTCCCGAGCCTTGGCGCAGAGCGCCAACGGCGCAGAGCGCCAGCAGCGCAATGGAGGGCCTGCCCTTGCCCTTTCCTAACCCAACCACAAAAGCATCCGGCTTCAGAGGGTAAACTCAACCGGAATGTCTCTCTTCGAGAACCCGTCAGAAACCGGCTTCGCTACCGCCTACACCGACGGGGGCGCGCGCGGGAACCCCGGTCCGGCCGGCTACGGTGTCCAGATCGTCGGCCCAGACGGTGAAGTCCTGGCTGAACTCAGCCGCTTCATCGGGCACAAAACAAACAACGTAGCGGAATACTCCGGCCTGGTCGCCGCCCTCGCGTGGGCGACGGGCAACGGAGTCAGAAAGCTAAAAGTCATCTCCGATTCCGAGCTGATGGTCAAGCAGATGAAAGGCCAATACAAGGTCGCCAGCCCTGACCTGAAGCCGCTCTACGACGAAGCCAAAAAGCTGGCGCGCGGCCTGGAACTCTTTCGCATCGAACACGTTCTGCGAGGCAAGAACAAGGCCGCCGACGCGCTGGCCAACAAGGCGATGGATTCCGGCATGGGCAACACGCCGCGCGCAACGCCTGGAGTCAGCGGGGCCGCGCCGAAGCACGCGCTCCCCGCAAGCCGGCCACTGCGCGGCCTGATGAAGGCAGGAGTCGTCCACCTTCTCGAAGGCGAAATCCCCGACGGAACGCTGGTGCTGGTCATGCCGGAAAAAGCTTTGCGGGAAAAATCACGGTAGCGAATGCATCACATTTCGCGAGCAATATGTAAGCTCGCGCAAGGCTGAGTCTGAATCAGGCGACGGCTTCAACCGTCGCACTTCGCGTCAGCCGAGTCCCGGATTATCGCGATGGATGGCTCCAGCCATCGGTGAGCGAGACGTTCACTCATCAATTGTGATCGGAAAACTGAGGAGAACAGATTCTTCGGCTCGCTGAGAGTAAGGACTACCCGGCCAACTCCCGCTTCACAACCTCACTCACCTGTTTCCCGTCCGCGCGCGCCCCGGTCGCTGCGATCTTGGCCTGCACGGCTTTCATGACCACGCCCATCTCCTTCTGCGCCGGCCTGGAACCGTTCGCCGCCGTCATCTCCGCAATCACGCCGCGCACGATCTCCGCCACGTCCTCGGCGGAAGCCTCCTTCGGCAGATAGCCCTCCAGCAGTACAATTTCTTTGTTCTCCTTCGCGGCCAGCTCCGGACGATTGCCCTTGATAAACATTTCCGCGGATTCGCGCCGCTGCTTGATCAGCGTCGTCACAACGGCCTGCGCCTCGGCATCGGTCAGCGGGGCGCGCTTTTCAATCTGCTTATTCTTGAAAGCGGATTTCGCCATCCGCAATGTCTCCAGCCGCAGCTCTTCGCGCGCCCGCATGGCCGCGATCATGTCTCTATCAACTTGCTCAACGAGTGTCATCATTCCTCGATTCCGTGCCTTCATTCTACGGACAGGTCCCTTGAGTTCTAACCAGCTAAAATAGACACATCCCAACCACAAAGGACTTCGCGACCCGATGTTTCGCAAGACCCGTCTCTTTACGCCCGGCCCCACGCCGCTGCTTCCTGCCGCGCAGTTCGCCATGGCCGCCGCGGACATGCACCATCGCACGCCGGAATTCCGCGCCTTGTTCACCAAGGTCCTCGCGCAGCTCAAGGTCTTCGTCAACACGCAGAATGACGTCCTGCTGCTCGCCAGCTCCGGCACCGGCGCCATGGAAGCCGCCGTGTCGAACCTGACCTCGCCCGGCGACCGCGTACTGGTGCTCTCCGCCGGCAAGTTCGGCGAACGCTGGGTGTCGCTCGCGGAAACCTTTGGCTGCGCCGTGGACGTCGTGAAGAAGCCCTACGGCCAGACTTTCACGATGGACGAAGTCCGCAACGCGCTCAAGCTCGAAACCCGCTGCGTCTACGTGCAGGCCAATGAAACTTCCACAGGCGCGCGCCACGATATTGAAGGCATCGCAAAGCTGCTCAAGGAGCAGAAGTCGGAAGCCTTACTGATCGTGGATGGAATCACCGGCCTCGGCACCACGCACTTTGACGTTGACGGCTGGGGCGTAGACGTGATGATTGGCGGCTCGCAGAAAGCTGTCATGATGCCGCCGGGCCTGGCGTTTCTTTCCGTAAGCGACCGCGCGTGGGACCGGATGCGGATTACGTACAACCCGCGTTACTATTTCGACCTCCGCAAGGAGCGCAAGAACCAGGCCAAGGGCGAAACCGCCTATACGCCGGCTGTCTCGCTCGTCGCCGCGCTTGGCGCATCGCTCGACTACCTCGAGCAGCAGGGCAAAGGCTCGCTGGCGGAAGGTCGCGACGCGCTGATTGACAACGCGGAACTCTGCGCGGAGATGACGCGCGCCGCGGCAGCCGCCATGGGCATGGAACTGTTTTCGTCAGCACCCGGCGCTGCCGCTACTGCTATCGTCGCGCCGGCAGGCGTCGATTCCACCGTGATCGTCAAAGACCTCAAGTCGCGCTTCGCCGCCGTCATCGCAGACGGCCAGGGTGAAATGAAGGGACAGATCTTCCGGGTCGCGCACCTCGGCTACTTCGATCCGCTCGATACCATCGCGCTGGTCGCTGCGCTCGAGCAGTCCCTGCATGCCCTCGGCAAGGCAAAGTTCGCGCTCGGCGCAGGACTCACAGCCGCGCAAAATGTCTATGCAGGCCGCGCCGGCAGGAGTTACAAGCCGACATCGGCGCAACAGGAAGAGCTCGTCGCGCAATAAGCGGGACTGACCATGTCACTTTCCTTGCTGTCATCTCGCAGGCGCGCAGCGCCGGAGGAATCTGCAGTTTCTTTAGACCGAGAGACACCTGCAGATTGCTCCGCTGCGCTGCGGAATGACAACTGGAAGATTCTCAGCACAAGAATTGAAAAGAGACCCGATTGAAGATCGTCGTAGCGGAAAAAGTTTCCCCAGCAACCCTTGCCGTCCTGCAGGCTGAGCCGGATTTCACCGTCGTCACCGCGGACCGGTTGCCCAGCGAGCAGGCCGGCGGCCTTGCCGCCGCTCTCCGCGAAGCAGACGGGCTCATCGTCCGCTCCGCCGTGCAGGTCACGGACGCGCTGCTTGAAAACGCGACGCATCTCCGCGTGATCGGTCGCGCCGGAGTGGGCGTGGACAACATCGATTCGGAAGCCGCAACGCGCCGCGGCATCGTCGTCATGAACACGCCCGGCGCGAACGCCATCGCCGTTGTCGAACTCACGCTGGGCATGATGGTTGCGCTCGCCCGCCAGCTGCCAAAGGCGAACACCGCGCTGCACGCCGGCAGGTGGGAAAAGAAATCACTCGAAGGCTTCGAGCTGCGCAACAAGACGCTCGGCATCGTCGGCCTCGGCCGCATCGGCATTGAAGTTGCGCGTCGCGCCCGCGCCTTCGGCATGACACTCGTCGCGTATGACCCGTTCGTGTCACCGCTCGTCGCGCGGGAGAACAACGTCACGCTCGCGCCGCTCGAAGAAGTCTTTGCCAGTTCCGATTACCTGACACTGCACGTTGGCCTTTCCCCGCAAACCCAGGACATGATCAACGCCGGCTCCATCGCCAAGATGAAGAAGGGCGTGCGCATCATCAACTGCGCGCGCGGTGAACTGATTGTCGATGCCGACCTCGCCGCTGCCATCACCAGCGGCCACGTCGCCGGCGCGGCGCTCGACGTCTTCCACAAGGAGCCGCTAAAAGATTCGCCGTTCTTCGCGATGGAGAACGTTATCCTGACGCCGCATATCGCCGGCTCCACTAAAGAGTCACAGGAAGCTGTCGGCATCCAGATCGCCGAGCAGGTCCGCGACTACCTGAAGCTCGGCATCGCGCAGAATGCAGTCAACCTGCCCTCGCTTACCAAGGAAGAGTATTCCGCGCTGGCGCCGCAGATCGAAATGGCGGAACGCACCGGATCATTCCTCGCGCAGGTCACCGACGGCAACCTGGAAGGCATAACGCTGCACTACTGCGGCCGGCTCGCGTCGCAGAAGACAGATCTGGTTCGCAATGCGGCCATCGCCGGCGTTCTCGGCGGAGAAGACCACGCCAACCGGATCAACGCTGTCTCAGTTGCGCAGTCGCGCGGCATCCGCATTTCCGAACAGAAATCGGAAGCGGGTGAGTCGCGCCTTGAAATCACGCTGCACACTCGCACCGGTGAACGTAGCGCCACGGCAACGGTGCTCCATGGCGACCAGGCGCGCCTGATCAACGCACATGGCGTGGATGTCGAAGCGCCGCTCTATGGCCGCCTGCTGTGCATCCGCAATCGTGATGTGCCCGGCGTCATCGGCCGCGTAGGAACCTTGCTCGGCCAGCACGGCATCAACATTGCCAACTTTGCGCTTGGCCGCGCACGCGGCGGCCGCGTAGCAGAGGAATTCCGTGGCCAGGCCTTCGCGGTCATCCAGGTTGAGGGGCCGCTGAGTCGCGACACACTGGAAGCGCTGCGCGTGCAGGACGCCATCGTCAGCGCGCGCATGGTCGAGCTGCCGGAATAGGATAGTCACATGCCGCTTTACGAATACGAGTGCCAGAATTGCCATCGCCACGTCGAAAAAATCCAGAGCTACTCAGCGCCGCCGCTGGAAGTCTGCCCGCATTGCGGCGGCAAGCTGGAACGAACCATCTCCGCGCCGGCCGTGCAATTCAAGGGCAGCGGGTGGTACGTCAGCGATTACGGCAAGGGGGGCAAGAAGCCTGACACTGGCACGAAGTCCGAGAGCGGTGGCAGCGCTGACATCAGCGGGGGCGCCGACAGCAAGCCGGCGGCTGGAACAGATTCCGCATCTGCGTCAGGTTCACCTGCTTCATCTCCGAAAAGCGAAAGCGCCCCGGCCACAACCGGCGGCGCTTCCACTGCTGCTCCAGGCTCCACTTCTAACTAGCGCGAACTTTTCTTTGATGAAGATTTCTTCGCGGATTTCCGCGAGGAACTTTTCTTTGCGGTCGACTTTTTCGCCGAACTCTTCTTCGCCGAACTCTTCTTCGATGAAGACTTCTTCGCCGGAACTTTCTTGCCGGCCTTGCGCGCTTCGCTCAGCCCGATCGCGATTGCCTGCTTGCGGCCGGTGACTTTGCCGCCCTTGCCGCCGGGGCCGCGTTTCAGCTTGCCGCGCTTCATCTCGCGCATCTCCGTCTCAACGTTCTTGCCAACGCTGCTGCCGTATTTCCGGCCCGAACTTTTCTTCCTGGTTGCCATGGTTGGTTCTCCCTCCTGCGGAAATTTGATGCAAAGCAAAAGCGCCGCGGCTAGATGCGCGCGGCGCTTCAGAGTTTCAATGACGAAAGCTACTTCTTTTTCGAGGACTTCTTTGTCGCCTTCTTGCTGGCCTTCTTCGCTGACTTCTTGGTGGCCTTCTTTGCTGCCTTCTTGGCTGCCTTCTTAACTGCCATGATGTTGATTCTCCCTAATTGAGTTTTGTCGCAACGCGAAACCGGAGTCGCCGCTTTGCGTACAGGAAGATTATGCGCGGGCGCAAGCACAAAACGTGACAATGAAGAACCGGGGCGAACACTTTTCGTCAACCGCAACCAAAGTGTGACTGCTGAGAACCTGCCGGCCGAAACTTCGTCACGCTTGCGCGGTAATGCCCGCGAGCTGCATGGCGCGCTGCGGTTCTGCGTTCTGCATGAACCAGCGCCAAACGTTTCCACTGCGTAGATTTTCCGCGCTCAACAATGTCACGCCAACATCAATGCCGATTACTTCCGGAGAAACCCAGCCATTCATAGGGTTAAACGCATCCACAAATCCGTAACGCTTCCAGATCTTTTCACCGAAGCGCTGTCGAATGGTTGTCAATACAGGTATGCATACATCCGGCACAAACATGAGCGAACCTGCCGCTGCGCACGGCACAACTGTGCCGTCAATCTTTCCCTGCCGCGGCGGACCTCCCCATGCTCTGTAACCGTGCTCGCTGGAAGAACTGGTAATGCCCCAGATATTTTCTTCATAGTCTGAAAACTCCCTGCGCAGGTCCAGGCAAAAAGCCTTATGCGCGCGCAGCGCAGTACCGGCGTTCTCCGCCCAGTCCACTTTGCTGCCGCGCGTCTCGCGACGTCCGCGAAAGTCGAACCAGCAGAACGGATACTGGAATGTCCACAACAGCGATTTCCCGTTGTATCGGTATCCGTCATAGACGAAAGGCTCGCGGTCCCATGCATACCATGCGTCCGACGGCAGGGCGTGTGATGCTGAACCAATGCCCAGCAGGTACATCGCGGCCAGCTGGCAGTACTTGTCGTAGCGATAGGAGATAAAACCTTCAGGCCGCCAGCCATGGGAGAGCAGCATGCCGTTTCCGTCCGTCATCCACGGATAGTCGGTGCGCGCATAAATTCCTGTCGCCAGCCTGTAAATTTCGGCGTCTTCATGAAAGAACGCTCGCGCCGTCAGTGCCCCGGCAACCAGCCAGGTGGAATCGCTGGTCGACATCTCGCTCAGTTTCCAGCGCGCGCCCGTGGTTGCGTCAACAAAGTGATAGAACCAGCCGTGCTCATTCGCGACCGGGCCATTCAAATAGGAGTTCAACGTCCGGCGCGCGCGCTCCCGGGCGTGCCGCCGCGCAACCCATCCGCGCTCCGCCGCAATGCAGAGCGCTGTCAAACCGAAGCCTGTCGCGCCTGTACTTCCCATGTCGCGACCGTCCGCCGGAAACACGCTGCCGTCGGCATGCGCGCGGTCACGCACAATTCCTGTACGAGGGTCAGCCTGCTCCCAGAAGTAACGAAAACAGCGCCGGCTCAGTTCATCGAGAAGTCTGTCATCGCTCGCTGAAATGCCGGGGGGCGGCACACGGAGTGCCGAGACAGGTAACGCGCGAGCCGCGGCCACACCGCCCGCCAGGAGCCTTGCAAAGTCACGCCGCGAGCAGATTTCCATAAGCAGATCCCATAATCATGATGCGCAGTCCGCGAATCAGACCCCTACGGTGGCTTCCTGTGCAGAAAGAATGTCGCCGACATCCACCCACTCGGTGGGATACACGCCGGTGTAGCACGCAGTGCAGAAGCCGCCGTTCGGCTTGGCATGTTCCTCGCCACACGATTGCTTGAGTCCTTCCATCGAAAGGTAGGCCAGCGAATCGGCTTCGATGAACTGACAAATCTCCGCGACAGACTGGTTCGCGGCGATTAGCTCGCGCTTGCGCGGCGTGTCCACGCCGTAATAGCAGGGACTTACCGTTGGCGGACACGAGATGCGAAGGTGGACCTCGCGTGCGCCGGCGCCGCGCACCATGCGCACAATCTTGCGCGAAGTCGTGCCGCGGATGATCGAGTCATCAATCAGGATGACGCGTTTGCCTTCGAGCAGGTTGCGCACCGGGTTCAACTTCAGCTTGACGCCGAAGTCGCGTACGCGCTGCTCCGGCTCAATAAACGTGCGGCCTACATAGTGGTTGCGAATCAGGCCGAAATTGAATGGAATCCCGCTCTCCGCTGAGTAGCCAAGCGCGGCCGTCACGCCGGAATCCGGTACCGGGACAACAAGATCAGCATCCACGGGCGCCTCGCGTGCCAGCGCGCGCCCCATCTGGTCGCGGCTTTCCTGCACCCAGCGAGTGAAGACGCGGCTGTCGGGCCGCGAAAAATACACATGCTCGAAAATACACTTCGCCTCCGGAATGCCTTCCGCAAAGCGGTGGGATTGAATGCCGTCGGCGGAAACCATCACCAGCTCGCCCGGCTCAACATCGCGAACGTACTTCGCGCGGATCAGGTCGAACGCGCATGTCTCGCTCCCAAAGACGGTGATGTCAGGCTCGCCGTCTTCGCCCTTGATGACGCCCATCGACAGCGGCCTGAAGCCGCGCGGATCGCGCGCCGCGAAGATGCGGTCGCGCATCATCATCACGATCGAGAACGCGCCATCCACCTGCCGCAGGGAGTCGGCGATTGCGCCGATAAGCGTCTGTTCCTGGGAGTGCGCGACAAGCTGCACGATGATTTCAGAATCGCTCGTCGTCTGGAACACGGCACCGTCGCGCTCCAGCCGCATGCGTGTGTTGCCGAGGTTCACCAGGTTGCCGTTGTGGGCAATCGCAATCAGGCCCCGGACGCTTTCCACGCGAATCGGCTGAGCGTTCAGCAGCGCGGAATCACCCGTCGTTGAATACCGCGTGTGCCCAATCGCAAGATGGCCGGGCAGCCGGTCCAGGACATCTTCCGTAAAGATGTCCGCGACCAGCCCCATGCCCTTGATGTTCGACAGCGCGTGACCGTCGGCGCTGGCAATGCCGGCGGATTCCTGCCCGCGATGCTGCAACGCATACAGGCCGAGATAAACATTGCGCGCGGCATCCGGTGTTCCGAACACGGCCATGACGCCGCATTCTTCGCGCAGTTTGTCGTCACTTACCGCTTCGGCCGCCGCCATGCGGTTCATCAGACCACAATCTCCGCGCCGAGGGAAGCTTCCAGTGCTTCCGCCCACGGTTGTTGCAGTTTTGCCGTCGTCGTCGCGATCAGCGGCCCTGCTTTGCCGTTCGTCGCGATGCGAAACTCGCCGCCCGTTACTTTGCCGAGCAGAGTCGCGCTCGGCCCTTCGCTCAGAATCTGCTGAATGCGCTGCGCGTCGGCCGGATCGCAGGCGATGAGGATGCGCGAGGCGTCCTCGTGAAACAACTGCGCCGCCGGCGCAAGTTCGGAAGGCGGCAGAACAACATCAACGCCGGCGCCCGAACGGAAGCAACCTTCTGCCAGCGCAACTGCAATGCCGCCTTCGGAGACATCGCGCGCGGCATGGACCAGGCCGGCTGCAGCAA
Source organism: uncultured Acidobacteriaceae bacterium (assembly GCA_963848685.1). Taxonomy (GTDB): domain Bacteria; phylum Acidobacteriota; class Terriglobia; order Terriglobales; family Acidobacteriaceae; genus CAWKED01. Next base: position 1,066,148 of record CAWKED010000002.1, read on the forward strand.
GCGCAGCCAGTTTACGATGCAGGTCGGCCTCCGCTTCCAGGTCGATAGCCGGCGGTTGACCGCCGACAAAACCCAGCACCCGCGCAGAAAATTCGGAACTGCCGAACCGGCCCAGCGTGTCGCGGGAAGAAGGCGATGCGTCCAGCAATAAGATCGCGTCACCTTCGCGAGCGAAATCCGAACCAACCGCCTTGGTCACATCTTCCAGGATCCCGACAATGCCAATCACCGGCGTCGGATAAATGCCTTCGCCGCGCGTCTCGTTATATAAGGACACGTTGCCGCCGGTAATCGGCGTGCCAAGAGTTGTGCATGCCTCCGCGATGCCATCAATCGCGTCGCTCAGCTGGCGCATGATGTGCGGCTTCTCCGGATTGCCGAAGTTCAGGCAGTTCGTCGCCGCAACCGGAGTGGCGCCTGTGCAGGCCACCTTGCGCGCCGCTTCCGCCACCGCCAGCTTCGCGCCAAGCTTCGGATTCAGCCAGCACCAGCGCCCATTGCCGTCCAGCGCCATCGCGATCGCGCGCTCATGCCCCGGCGTTCCGGAATCCTTGATGCGCATCACGCCGGCTTCCCCGCCCGGCCCCTGCACCGTGTTCGTCTGCACCATGGTGTCGTACTGCTCGTGAACCCAGCGCTTGCTGCAAATGTTCGAACTCGCCAGCAGAGTCTTAAGGTCGGCAGCGTAATCGCGGTTATCACGCACTCTTGCCAATGTCGCGGCAGGGGGAGCGTCCGGCACAGGCGCCTTCCACTCGCCTACCGGCCGGTGGTACAGCGGAGCATCATCTGTCAGGCTTCTGTTGGGAATATCCGCGACCAGCTCGCCGTGGTGTGAAATCCGCAGCCGCGGCTCGCCAATCACCGTGCCGACAATGGTCGCGTCCAGCCCCCACTTCGCGAACACATCCAGAACCTCCTGCTCGCGGCCCTTGTCGGCGACCAGCAGCATGCGTTCCTGGCTTTCGCTCAGCATGATTTCGTAACTGTTCATGCCGGTTTCGCGCTGCGGAACGTTGTCCAGCTCGACGTCCAGCCCCACGCCGCCGCGCGCGCCCATCTCGCATGTCGAGCACGTCAAACCTGCGGCGCCCATGTCCTGGATGCCAACCACCGCGCCGGTATGCATCGCCTCAATGCAGGCCTCCAGCAGCAGCTTCTCCATAAACGGATCGCCCATCTGCACGTTCGGCCGCTTCTGCTCGGAACCTTCCTTGAACTCCTCGCTGGCCATCGTCGCGCCATGGATGCCGTCGCGTCCCGTCTTCGCGCCTACATAAATCACCGGGTTGCCGACGCCGCTCGCCTTCGCGTAAAAAATCTCGTCCTTGCGGACCATGCCAAGTGCAAACGCATTCACCAGCGGATTGCCGCTGTAACATGGCTCGAACTTTGTCTCCCCACCCAGGTTCGGCACGCCGAAACAGTTGCCGTAGCTGGCGATGCCGCTGACAACGCCTTCCACAATGCGATGGTTGCGGTGCACGACTTCTGTATCGCTTTCGCCTGCGTTCTCGACAATCGGCCCGAACCGCAGGGAATCCATCACCGCCAGCGGCCGCGCGCCCATCGTAAAAATGTCGCGCAGGATTCCGCCGACGCCGGTCGCCGCGCCCTGATGCGGCTCAATGTAGGAAGGATGATTGTGGCTCTCGATTTTGAAAGCACAGGCCCAGCCATCGCCGACATCAATAATGCCCGCGTTTTCCCCCGGTCCCTGCACCACCAGCTTGCTCCGCGTCGGCAGCCGCTTCAAATGCACGCGCGACGACTTGTACGAGCAGTGCTCGCTCCACATCACGGAGTAAATACCAAGCTCCGTCAGCGAAGGCGTGCGCCCCAGCGCAGCTTCAATCCGCGCGTATTCATCCTGCGTAATGGAATGTTGCGCCAGAAGTTCCGGCGTAATGGTAACGGCCTGGGGCACGGCCGCTTGAGCGAAGGTCGCGTCAGCCATCTCTATCCATTCTCGCACGCCGCAAAGCAATGTCATTCCGACCGAGCAACGCCCGAAAACACTGTCATTACGACGGGAGCGGCGTCGCAAAGCGGTCCGCGCAGCGGAGGACCCTGCCCTTCAATCTCCCGGGATACCATGAAGCGCATGCGAATCCTCGCACTTATTGTCCTAACCGCCATCCCGGCCGCCGCCCAGCGCTTCGACGAAGGTAAGTTCGCGCTCTTGAACGATGGCCAGCAAATTGGCTCAGCCAGCTACCAGATCGACGCCGCCATGATGCACCGTACCGTCACCGCGGACTTCAGCTACACCGTCAGCGGCGTCAAGATTGCGCTGCACCGCGTGGCAAAATTCGACGCCCAATGGGAGCCGCTGGAGGAAACCGACGCCGGGACCGCGAACGCGACGGACATCCGCTACAGCATCGCGCCGGATGCAGCAAAGACCCGGCTGAACTTCGAAGTCTCGTCTGCCGGCCAGAAATTCCACGCCGATTTTGCGCTCAACCCGCGCACCGTGGCGCTCGCGAATTTCGACCCGTCCGGCATTCAAGTCCTGCTCAACCTGATGCACACCAATCCGCCGCCGAACGGAAAGTTCTGGGCATTTGCTCCCATGGGACGCGGCGCCGTCGTCGCCGCGGACTTCGCCGCCGCCCCGGATGCCGCAGCCAAATTTGATGGCAAGCCCACTACGGCGAAGCACAGCACGCTTACCCTTGCCGGCGTCACGATGGACATCTATTCCACCGCCGACGGGGCCCTGCTCGAAGCCAACATCCCCGCGCAGGATGTCGCCTATGTTCGCGCCAGCTTTGCGCTGGCCGCAGTGACCACTCCCGCGCCTGTGGCAGCCGCCGCCGCCACGGTGCCACCGCACGTCATTGAGCGCGAAATCACCTTCCCCACCGACGGCCTGACCGCGCCTGGAACACTCACCATGCCTGAGTCTGCAAGCCCGACTGCGCGGGTGCCGATTGCCGTGCTCGTGCAGGGTTCAGGCGTACAGGACCGCGATGAAACTGTCGGCCGGAACAGGGTCTTCCAGCAGCTCGCCTGGGCGCTCGCCGAGCGCGGCATCGCGACCGTCCGCTACGACAGGCGGCCGAAATTTGCGCTCGAAAATTTCCAGCAGCACGAGGACCTCGACCACGAAGTCGTCATAGACGCTGCCAACGCGCTCGCCTTTGCCTCCGCCGTTCCCCAGGGGAACCCGACGCAGGTTTTCCTCATCGGCCATTCTCTCGGCGCGCAGCTTGGGCCGTACATCGTCGAGCGCCGCCTCGCGCAGAAACCGGGAAGCGTTCGCGGTATGGTGCTTCTCGCCGGCATTGAAACGCCGATCGATCAGACCATGCTCCGCCAGATTGCTGAAATGGGACACGCGCAGGGAGCGACCGACGACACCCTCAAACCCATCCTCGCGGACTGGCAGGAAGTCTTCGCCAAAGCTCGCGATCCCAAAGTGCCCGACTCCCAGCCGCTCGGCGTCGGCGTGCAATTGCCCGCTACCTACTGGCGCGACTGGATGAGGCGCGATCCGGCAAAAGTGATGCGCGAACATCCCGTGCCAACCCTCGTCCTGCGTGGTGACCTCGACATCAACACCACGCACGCGGACTACACCGCGCTGCTTGAAGCCGCAAAGCGCGATCTATGCAGCGAAGGCCAGGAATTTCCCGGCTTGAACCACGTCTTCATGCCGAACAGGAATGAATTGGAAGCCGGCCAGATTTCGCCGGCAGTCGAAGACACTATCGCCACATGGATTCACCACTCCGCGACCTGCAAATAATTAGCGAGACGAGAAAGAGCCATGACCGACCGAACGCAACAGCCAGAAGACCTGGACGCCCTGGCGGCGGCCCCCGGAATCACAGGCTGCTCTTTGAAAATGAGACAGTTCGCGTGCTCGACACGCTTGTCCGCCCCGGCCAGACCGTCCCGCTGCACACGCACCAATGGCCCAGCACGAATTACCTGCTCAGTTGGAGCGAGTTCATACGCCGCGATAGTGACGGGGCTGTACTCCTCGACAGCCGCAACCTCTCGCTTAAGCCCGCTGTCGGAAGCGCCTTCTGGGGACCGCCGGTGGCTCCGCACACGCTGGAAAACATCGGCGACTCCGACCTTCACGTCATCACTGTAGAAGTCAAACAAACGTCATCGTCCGTCCCGTCTTCGAACTGAGAATCAACGGTTGTTTCAAGCCCCAGAGCGTAATGGATGCCCTGGGTCATGCGAACTTCGCGCGGATCAACGCAAGCCCTTCCTCGCGCGAAGTAATTTCACCTTCCAGCTGCGCGTCCTCCGCGGCATCCAGCATCTCGCGAAACTTAGGCCCCGGCCTGTAACCGGCGGCAATCAAATCCTGGCCGGTAACGAGCAGCCTCGGGCGCACTGCCTCCGGAGGCTGGTTCTCAAACTCGCTGCGAGCGAATTCGTAAAGGCACAAATCGCCGTGGCTGGATGAGCAATCCATGCGGTGGAGTTCCAGGTGCTGCGGAAATTCCCGCAGTCGGAAGAACCGCTTTCGCGTGGATTCGCGCATCTTCTGCACGTCGCCGAAGCGCATATGGTTCTCGACCAGAGAAACGATCTGGCTCGCGCTCGCCGACGAGAACCTCAGCCGCCGCGTAATCTCCTCCGCCATGCGCGCGCCGACGTTCGCATGGTTGTTGAAGCGGATGCGGTCCAGTCTCACGAACGTCGGCGGCTTGCCAACATCGTGCAGCAGCGCCCCCCACGCAAGCTCCGGCGCAACGCCGGTCGGCAAGTGCGACAGCACCAGCAGCGTGTGGATCCAGACATCGCCTTCAGGATGGAACTCCGGCGGCTGCTCCACGCCCTTCATCCGTGAAATCTCCGGCAGCACCTGCGCAAGCAGTCCGGTCGCATCCAGCAACTCGAACGCACGCTTCGCGTGGCCTTCCGTCAGCATCCTGGTCAGCTCGTCGCGAACCCGTTCCGCGCTGACCTGCGCAACCTGCGGCGCAAGCTGCTCGATGGCTCGCAGCGTTGTCGGCTCGATCGCGAACCCCAGCCGCGCCGCGAACCGCACCGCGCGCAGCAGGCGCAACTTGTCTTCCGTGAAGCGCACAACAGGGTCGCCGATCGCGCGCACCAGCCTCCCATCCAGGTCCGCAAGACCGCCGGTGAAATCCAGCACCGCTGCGCGAACGTCCCCCGCGATAACCCTGTCAGGGTCGAGCATCATCGCGTTAATGGTGAAGTCGCGCCGCACCGCGTCCTGCCGCGGCGAATCGCTATAGATGACCTGCTCCGGCCTCCGTCCATCCAGGTATGAACCATCGCTGCGGAAGGTCGCGACCTCGGTCATCACCCACTGCGCATCCTCGGCTTCCTCGTCCGCCTCCAGGACAAGCACCACGCCGAACTGCGCGCCGACAGCCTGCGTCCGCTCGAAAAGCTCCAGCACAATCTCCGGATGCGCGCTTGTCACCACGTCGTAGTCCTTCGGCGAGACTCCCAGCACAAGGTCGCGCACGCAGCCGCCAACGAAGTACGCCTCATGACCCGCGGCGCGCAGCCGGTCAACAATGCGCCGCGCCACGCGGAACTGCGCCGTCGATTGTGCCGTGTCCTGCATCGTTCCCTACTATAGAAACATGCACTCCCTCGTGCTCGGCATCGAGACCTCGTGTGACGAAACCGCCGCCGCTGTCGTCCGCGCCGGCAGTGAAGTGCTGTCGAACGTCATCTCCTCGCAGGTCGCGGCGCATGCCGCGTTCGGTGGCGTCGTGCCGGAAATCGCCAGCCGCGAGCACCTGCGTAACATCGTCCCCGTCGTCCGCGAGGCGATCGCCCAGGCAGGCATTTCGCTGGATGACGTCGAGGCGATTGCCGTCACCGAAGGTCCGGGGCTGGCGGGCGCGCTGCTGGTCGGCATCGCCTACGCCAAAGCCCTGGCTTTTACACTCGGCAAGCCGCTGATCGCGGTCAATCACCTCGAAGGCCACATCGTCTCGGCGCTTATGCAGCAGGAAGTGGAATCGCCCGCGTTGGCGCTGGTAGTCAGCGGCGGCCACACGCATCTCTACCTGGCCGAACGCGAAGGTCCCGCATGGCGCTACCGCAACGTCGGGCGCACCGTAGACGACGCCGCCGGCGAAGCCTTCGACAAAGTGGCGAAGCTGCTCGGCCTCGGTTACCCCGGCGGCCCATGGATCTCGGCGCTGGCTGCGCACGGCAATCCGCTCGCGGTGAAATTCGGTTTCGCGCAAGTGAAGCCGAAGGCTCACCGTGGACAATCGTCGCTGCCGGAAAACTTCACCTACTTTTCGTTCAGCGGCATCAAGACGGCTGTCGCGCGCTACGTCGAGCTGAATGGAATGGAGACCGCGATTGCGGCGCGACGCGCACAGCTTGGCTCGCTGACCAAGCCAGACATCATCGCTGCGCTGCCGCTGTGCAATAAGCAGACACTGGACCTCATCGCCTCATTCCAACATGCAGTCGTAGAAAATCTTGTCCGTCGCACCCTGGAATCCGCCGAACGTCACAACGCGCAATCAGTCGTCATCTCAGGAGGGGTCGCGGCGAACCGGCTGCTGCGCGAACGCTTCACCGAACAAGCCGCGCGTGGGGGGCTTGCCGTCCACTTTCCCGCCGCTGCGCTGAACACAGACAACGCGGCAATGATCGCCGCCGCCGCCTGGCAGAAGTTCGCGGCCGGAGACGCGCAGGACCCGCGTATGACCGCGCAGCCGTCATTAGCTCTCGGCGCAATCGCAACGTAAAATAAGAACTCCCGCCGCGCATGCCAATCCAACTCTTCAATACTCTGTCGAACCGCAAGGAAGATCTACGCACGCAAGACGGTGCGCCATTCACGATGTATGTTTGCGGCCCGACGGTTTACGACTACGGCCATATCGGTAATTTCCGGACCTTCGTCCATATTGATCTGCTGCGTCGCACGCTGGAACTGTTCGGCATACAGCCGGACCATGTCATGAACATCACCGATGTCGATGACAAGATCATTCGCAACGCCATCGCGGCCGGTGTTTCGCTGTCGGAGTACACCGTCAAATTCGAGCGCGCGTTTCTTGAAGACCTGGAATGGCTGGGCTGCGAACGGCCCGAGCACATTACCCGCGCGACGGAACACATCCCGCAAATGGTGGAGATGATTCAGGAGCTGGAGAAGCGCGGCGCGGCCTACAAGACCGAAGACGGTTCGTGGTATTTCCGCATCGCGAGTTTTCCCGCTTACGGCAAGCTGAGCAAGAAGGACTTTGCCGGCATGGAAGATGGCGCCCGCGTAGATGTGGATGAGTACGACAAGGATTCCGCGCGCGACTTCGCACTCTGGAAAGCGCCAAAGGAAGGCGAGCACTTCTGGGTGACTGACATCGGCGCGGGACGCCCAGGCTGGCACATCGAGTGTTCCGCGATGGCGCGCGAACTACTGGGCGACACGCTGGATTTGCACGCCGGTGGCGAAGATCTGATGTTTCCACATCATGAGAATGAGATTGCGCAATCGGAGTCAGCGACCGGTAAAGAGTTCGCGCGGCACTGGATGCACGTGCGCTTTCTTCTGGTCGAAGGCCGCAAAATGTCAAAGTCGGAGGGCAATTTCTTTACCCTGCGGGATTTGCTGCTTCGCGGTTACAAGGCTTCCGCCATTCGCTTTCTGCTGACTTCGGTTCCGTATCGACACCAGTTCAATTTCACCTTGTCCGGATTGACGGAGTCGTCGAGCGCAATCGAAAGGCTGCGGACCTTCCATGCGCGCCTTAGCGCAGGCGGTTTTCCTTCGGGATCAAACTCCACGGTTGCCGGGCAGACGAAGACGGCGCGCGAACACTTTGACGCGGCAATGCAGGACGACCTGAACACGGCAGAAGCGCGTGCCGCTGTATTCGAGCTTGTCCGAGTGGCCAATGCTGCGATGGATTCCGGCGAAATGCACGCGGAGGATGCGGCTGCGATGCTGGAGCTGCTTGCGCGCTTCGAACGCATCTTTAACGTCCTCATCGATCACGACGCGGAGATCACGCGCGCCGCGCTTGCCTGGGCCGGGCAGGAAGGCATTGAAAATGAAGTTGCGGCGGAAACCGCAGCCGCTTTCGCGCTGAGCGACGTGGACATCGAAGCAAAGATTGCCGCGCGCAACGAAGCCCGGAAGCGCAAGGACTTCAAAGGTGCCGATGCGATCCGCGACGAGCTGGCCGCGAACGGGATTCTGCTCGAAGATTCCAAGGATGGTGTGCGCTGGAAGCGGAAGTAAGTGGCCTAGCCAGAGATTTGCAAGATGTGAGCCAGATGATGGTCATCGTGTTCAGCGACAAAGAACAAATGGTCGGCAAGCCGCATCGGCGTTCGTAATCGCGGATGAGGGATAGCCCTGGTGAGCATCTGTGGGTTTATGTCAAGAAGACGGGCGACGAGTGACGATCTGGCCGCACGAAAAGTCCGCAGCACATCTTCCAGCGGCTGTTCGTTGTATTTGCCCTCGTCCGTACCTCTATTGGTCAGGTCGGCTTTGGTCAACTCTTCACTTCCAAGAGAAAAGTCATCTAACCTGGCAAGCCACAACGGCTCCAGTTCGAGCAGATGACCCGCGTGTTCCTGAGCGGACCACTTTCCTGAACGCCTCGCCACACGGGCGTTCTCCGGGATGCAGCCAAGAGCTTCTTCGAGCCTGGGGGGCGTTCCCACCAGTCGCGCCTCGAGGTTTGGCAGGAACTCAACCGGGAAAGGAAATTGAAAATGCCGTTCAAACCAATTGGGTATTTCGCTCATCCGCATTCACCAATGCCGTCCATTGCTTTGGGCCCTTTGTCAGCCGAGATTGTCTCAGAATCTGCGCCGCAAGCCGGCCAAGTCGCTGCGGAGCGGGATTTCGATTGTCACCGGCTTTCCCGGCAGGCTACACTGCAACTGCGATGACCCCGCAAATTGAGCGCCGTTTTTACGCCTGCGAGCGCCAGCTTGCGCCGCGGCGCTATGTCAGCGTGCTGCCCTGCCGCACGCGTCCGTCGCTTTTTGTTGGCTAGTTTCTCTCCCCTCTGCGTGCCTCTCGCCGCGACATTTTGCGGCTGAAATGCAGATTCCTCCGGTCGCCACAGCGACCTCAGGAATGACACCCGAGAAAGAGCCGCTCAATGAAAAACGAAAGCTCGAAATTTGCGCCCAAGCTGATAACAGAACTCCCCGGCCCTAAAGCCAAAGCCATCGTCGCAGCCGACGACCGCCTGATGTCGCCCAGCTACACGCGCAGCTATCCGCTCGTCGCGAAGTCCGGGCGCGGCACGCGCATTACCGACGTGGACGGCAACGAGTTCCTCGATTTCGCCGCCGGCATTGCGGTGACCTCGACCGGCCATTGCCATCCCGAAGTCGTGGCTGCCATCCAGAAGCAGGCCGCCGAACTCATCCACATGTCGGGCACCGATTTCTATTACCCGCAGATGACGGAGTTCGCCGAACGTCTGTCGAAGATTGCGCCCATGCCGGGCCCGCACCGCTTCTACTACGGCAACTCCGGCGCGGAAGCGGTGGAATGCGCGCTGAAGCTGGCGCGCTACCACACCGGGCGGCAGCAAATCATTGCGTTCTTCGGGGCGTTCCACGGCCGCACGATGGGCGCTCTGTCGCTGACTGGTTCCAAGCCGCAGCAGAAGCGCCGCTTTTCGCCGCTGGTTCCCGGCGTCACACATGTTCGCTATCCGTATGCGTATCGCGGCTGCTCCGGTGGCCCGCAGGATGAAGAAGCATTCGCACTGGGCTGTGCGCGTTTTATCGAAGATAAGCTGTTCAAAACCACGATCGCGCCGGAAGAAGTGGCCGCAATTTTTGTCGAGCCCATTCAGGGCGAAGGCGGCTACGTTGTCGCGCCTACGATATTCATGCGGGAACTCCGCCGCATCTGCGACCGGCACGGCATTCTTCTGGTCGCCGACGAAGTGCAATCCGGAGCGGGACGCACCGGCAAGTGGTGGGCCATCGAGCACACCGACGTCGAACCGGACATCGTCTGCATGGCAAAGGGCATCGCGAGCGGCATGCCGCTGAGCGTCTGCATGAGCCGCGCGGAAATTATGGACTGGAAGCCGGGTTCGCATGCTTCGACATTCGGCGGCAATCCGGTTGCGATCGCGGCCGCGATGGCGACGATGGACGTTCTCGAACGCGAGGGCATGGCCAACGCCTCGCGTGTCGGTGATCAAATGCTCAACCGCCTGCACGGCTGGAAGGACAAATTCCCCGTCGTGGGAGATGTACGCGGCCGTGGCCTGATGATCGGCGTTGAGCTTGTGAAAGACCCCGCAACCCGCGAGCCGGCGCCGGCCATGCGCGATGCCGTGGTTGACCTCGCATTCGAGCGCGGCCTGCTGGTTCTTGGCTGCGGCGAGACCTCTATTCGTCTGTGCCCGCCTCTTGTGGTTCACGAAGAGGAAGCCCGCATCGCGCTGGACATCCTGGAGGAGTGCATCGCGCTGGCGCAGGACGAACACGCTCCGCAACACCTAATGGAAACCGTACACGCATAAGATGACCCCGTTCCCAGGGTGAAGAAGCCGGTCTCGCGCCGGCTTTCTTCATGTATTCTCACGGCCATGGCAGTTGTCGGACCTGTGCGGCGAGCCTGGATTGGCCTGGAAGAGCGCGCGCTCCAATGGACTTCCCGAGTCGCGATTGCGACCCACCGCGCACCCGCGCGTGCGAAGCATTTACTGACCGGCGAGCGCGGCGAGACAGCGGCGCTGTTCTTTTTGCGCAGAAACGGTTACATCATCACGGCGCGCAATTGGAAGTCCGCCAAATATCGCGGCGACATTGACCTGGTCGGATGGGAAGGCGACACGCTCTGCTTTATCGAGGTGAAAACGCGCTCGCTGCGCAACGAGGCGTTCACGGCGGAATCCGCCGTGAACCGCGAAAAGCGCGACAACATCCGCAGACTGGCAGCCCTGTATGCGCGACAGGTGAACAAGCGGCCCGCCGCCCAGCGGTTCGATGTGCTGTCCATCTATATGGAGCGCGGAGGTGAGCCCGATTTCCAGCTCATCCGCGGAGCCTTCGCCTTGCGCCGGAGCGCCTGAGCCGACCGAGAACGTCGGTCCAGTTCTGCTATCATCGCGCCGCGGAGTACTCCATGCCCGAATATGTAATTGAACGCGAAATTCCTGGGGCCGGATCCTTGTCCGACTCCGAACTGCAGGCCGTTGCCAGCAAGTCCGTCAACGTCCTGAAGGAAATGGGGCCTGGAATCCGCTGGCTGCACAGCTACGTAACAGGCGACAAGATCTATTGCGTTTACCTCGCGCCTGACGAGGAGACCATCCAGGAGCACGCCCGGCGAGGCGGATTCCCGGCGAATCGTATCTCGGCAGTCCGCCGCATGCTCGATCCCGATGGTCCCACCGGACCGGCTGCATAGCGACAACATCCACGCGGCTTTAACGCAACGACCCGGCCTGCGGCTGAAGAGCCTCTGCGATGGCCTGCTCGACCGGCATGGCCCAGCCTTCCATCCACGCCTTCACCCCGGCGGCATCGCCCAGCGTCCGCCTTGCGAATTCCAGCGCCTGTTCGAGCCGCGGAGCTTCCGACGGGGCCAGGGGTGCGCCTAACCTTTGCCGCAGGGCCGCGGCCGCGCCCGCCAGGTGCAAGGACTGTTCAGCGTTCGACTGGCCCGCTGCGCTCGCTGCGAGACATTCCAGGGCGCGCGCAACACCGCGTTGATGTCCGAGCGCCTGAAAGAGAACAATGCTTTCGCCAAAGCAACGCCGCGCCGCGGCATTGTCCCCGTAGTCGCAACCCAAGTTGCCGAGCTCGGCGAGAGCGCTGGCAATGCCCCACGGATCACCCTGCTGCCGAAACGCTGCCAGGCTCTGCTCGTAATAGTCACGCGCAGCGACCAGGTCTCCCTTTTCGCGCGCGACGTCGCCTTGATAGTTAAGAGTCCAGGCGACCCCGGCAAGGTCTCCGGCCGCGCGGAAACTTGCCAGGCATTCGTCGTATAACGCGGACGACTTCGCAAAGTCACCGTGCAGCTTCAGGGTGGCGGCCAGGTTGCTGCGCGCACGCGCCGCGGCGTCGGAGTCTCCCAGTTCCTGCCAGATGGTGACGCATTGCTCGAACAGCTCCGCGGCCCTGGCAAACTCGCCCTGCTCGCGGGCCGTGACGCCTAACGCATTCACGGCGACTGCCACGCCGGGTGTATCAGCTAAACCGACACATGTCCTTCGGCTGGCCTCGCCCATTTGCTCTGCAACGGCATAATCGCCTTGCGCACAGGCAAGAACAGAGGCGGCGAATTGCAGGCGGGCCTGCAGTCTGGGGTGGGAGCCAGCATCCGCCATAGCAAGCAGTCTCGCCAGCACCTTGCGCCCTTCGGACAAATATTCGCGCGTCTCCCAGAATTGAAACAATGCCGCGCCGAGCCGCAGAGCCCATTCCGTGCTGCCGCTGCTGACCAGAGAATCGATCGCTGTCCGGAAGTTGTTCTGTTCGAGTTCGAACTGGTCGAACCAGCCGGGATTCCCTACAGCGTCCTTTGCGCCTTCTTCGGCAAGGACCAGGTAATAGGCTGCGTGCGCACGACGCGCGCGCGGCTCCTCGCGGCTTTCAGCCAGTCTTTCGGCAGCGTATTGACGGATAGTGGACAACATTGCGAAGCGGCAGTCTGAATTCTCCTGCTCGATTTGTCGAACCAGGCTCTTGTTCACCAGCGAAGTCATTCCATCCAGGGCTTCGAATCCTCCATCTGCCCCCACTTCGCAAACTGCTTCCACTGCTTCCAGGGTGCAGCCACCCGCAAAAACCGAAAGCCTGCGGAACAATGTCTGCTCGGCGGGATCCAGCAGGCTGTAGCTCCAGTCGAGAGTATTGCGCAGAGTCTGCTGACGGATGGGCAGATCCCGCGCGCCCCCCGCCAGCAAGCCAAGCCCGCCTTCGAGCTTCGCCAGCATGACTGCCGGGGAAAGCATCTTGATGCGCGCAGCAGCCAGTTCAATAGCCAGTGGCAGGCCGTCAAGACGAGCACACAGTCTGGCGACAACCGACGCATTTTCCTGGGTCAGGACAAAGTCCTGTCGGACCGCCCGCGCCCTGTCGACAAACAAGGCAATCCCGGGAAGCGTTCTTAGTACTTCAAGAGGAATGTCGCGCGTTGAATCTGGCAACGCCAGCGGCGGCACCGGAAATTCATGCTCGCCGTAAAGATTCAGCGCCGCCTGGCTCGTGATCATCACGGTGATTTTTGGCGCGATGTTGAGAAGTTGCGCGACAAACGGGGCCGATGCAATGACGTGCTCGAAGTTGTCAATCAGGAGCAGCATCGGGCTTTCCAACGCGGCAAGATGTTCTTCCAGCCGTTGCTGCGGCGATAAAGTCCCGGCTTCCTTAAGTCCCAACGCCTGCACGGCGCTGAGAGAAACCGCAGCAGGATCTTTCACCGCTGACAGAGGAATATAACCGACTCCGCCCGGAAATTCCTCAGCCAGGGCAGCCGCGATGTGCAAGGCGAGCCGCGTCTTTCCAATCCCTCCAGGCCCGGTCAGCGTGACCAGCCGGACGTCGGGACGGCGCAGCAAGCTGCTGAGCGCCTCAGCTTCATGTTCCCGGCCAACCAGAACCGTTCGCTGTGCGGGCAGGCCTGGAAGTTCTGTCTTTGGGCGCATTGGCGCATCGGCAACCCGATCGCGAACAGCAGCGAGGTCGCGCGCCAGGTCTCGCGTGGATGCGTACCGTTGTTGCGGGTCCTTTGACAGGCAGCGGTCCACAATCCACAAAAACGGCGGAGCTATGCGGAGCGATGCCGTGGCGATGGGTTCAGGATCGTCGCGGAGCACTGCGGAGGCTGTCTCCGCTTGCGTCTTCTTCCGGAACGCCGGATTTCCCGTCGCCATCTCGTACAAAATAGCGCCGAGCGAAAACTGGTCGGAGCGAAAGTCAACTTCGGACCCGATCGTCTGTTCCGGAGACATGTAACCGCTGGAGCCCATGACTGTGCCGGCCTGCGTGATGCTGGTCGCGGCCGGCCCGGAATCCGCCGGGCTGTTCGTTGCCAGCAGCTTCGCCAGGCCAAAATCAAGGACCTTTACCGCTCCGCCGGCGGTCACCATAAGGTTTTCCGGTTTCAGATCGCGGTGAACGATCCCCGCGTCATGCGCTTTTGCCATCGCATCCGCAACCTGGGCTCCTATCGAGACGGCTTGTCGAAAAGGCACTGCGCCCCCATGTAACAGCGAGCGCACTGTTTGCCCCTCGACAAATTCCATTGCGATGTACTGCTTGCCTTCGCAATGGCCAAGCTCATAAATGGTGACAATATTCGGATGATTCAGCGCGCCCGCGGAGCGCGCCTCCTGCTCGAACCGCGCGATGGCGCTCGGGTTTGACGAGTGGATGGCCGGCAGAACCTTGATGGCGATTTCGCGGCCGAGACGCTTATCCCTGGCGCGGTACACCTCGCCCATGCCGCCCGAGCCGAGGTGATCCAGGACCTCGTAACCACCGAAGCATGCGCCGGGTGGCAACGACGCTTCCATCATGCTCGGAACTGCGCGTTCTTCCATGTGGTCAGCCTTTCAGCGAACCCCCGCAAAATAACTAGCGTTACTGCGCGTCCTGGAATTCCTCGTGCCACGCCATCTGGATGGCTTCGAGCTTCGCTTCATTCGACTTCTGGGGATCGTCTTTGAAGTCCGGCAGCTCGGTGACGTACTTGTGCAGCTCGGTAAAGCGGACCGTGAGCGGGTCAAGCTCCGGAAACTTCTCCTGCAGCTCGATGCCGATGTCTTCGGCGTCGTTCCACGTTAGCTCCTTGGGCATCTACTCCTCCTGGTTGGCAAGCGTCAGCGGCTTGCCTTCAGAAACATAATTGCGGTTCCACTTGGGAATCTCGACAACGTAATCGCCCGGCTTTTCGATGACAGCCTGGCAGCCCAGCCGCGAATCAAGCTGCGGATCGGCTGCCATGTCCAGCCGGTCGAGCTCGTCGTCATCGGCCTGGCTCACCCCGTCTTCGCCCTTCTTCAACCAGATGTGGCACGTCGTGCAGGCGCACACTCCGCCGCAGGCGTGGTCCAGAAAAACGCCGAAGTTCTCAGCAACATCGAGGAACGACATCGGCTTCCCGTGATGGTCGTACGGCATGGTGCCGAACTCGAATTCCACGGTCTTGCCTTCCGGCTGAAAAGTTACGCGGACCAGCTTGTCCGGCGGAATTGCCTTTTGCTCACTCAAGCGTTCAATCCTTCTCGTTCGATTCTATTTCCGCCGGCGCGAACGGGTGCGGCGCGGTCGGACCCTGGCCAAGTGATTCCCCGGCTTCACCCATGGTCTTGCCGCCGATGGCGCTGGTCACCGCAGTACTCATCATCAGCTCGGCAAAGCGGCGCGTGGCCCTGTCCAGGGCCTCAATACTGGCCCGGATGGCTTTGTAGTCATCGCCTTGTTTGGCTTGTTCCAATCCACGAACGCCATTGGCAATGTCCTCGTGTTCGACTGGCGTCAACTGCTGCCAGGCCCCATGGTTCCTGCCCTTTTCAATCGCGGCAAGAATCGTGTCCGCTTCATTGCGCGCTTCAATCACCTGCCGCCTGTGAAAGTCCTCTTCCGCGTTGTCGAAGGACGAAAGAATCATGCTCTCCACTTGCTCATCCGTCAGGCCGTAGGTCGGCTTTACCTCAATTTCAGCTTGCTGGCCGCTGCGCTGTTCCCGGGCGCTGACCTGCAGGATTCCGTTCGCATCAATAAGGAACTTCACCTCGATGCGCGGCAGCCCGGCCGCCATCGGCGGAATGTTCTTCAAGTCGAAGCGCGCCAGCGAGCGGCAGTCGGAAGCGAGTTCCCGCTCGCCCTGCACGACGTGAATCGCGACGTTGGTCTGGCCCTCGACGCCGGTGGTGAAGTGTTCCGTCGCGGAAGCCGGGATCGTGGAGTTGCGCGGAATCACCTTCGCGACGACGCCGCCGAGCGCTTCAATACCGAGCGATAGCGGCGTGACATCGAGCAGGAGCATTTCCTTCGTCGCTTCAGAACCGCCGGCGAGGATGTTTGCCTGAACGGCCGCGCCGAGTGCGACGACTTCATCCGGATTCAGCTCCGTATGTGGCGCCTTTCCGCGCGCGGTCAGGCCAAAAGCTTCAGCAACCAGCGTGCGGACGCGCGGGATGCGTGTCGAGCCGCCGACCAGCACAACTTCTTCCACCTGCTCGGGCTTCAGTCCGGCATCTTTCAACGCGAGCCTGCAGGGAGCGATGGTCCGCTGCAGCAACGGTTCAATGAGTTGCTCGAACTGCTCGCGGGACAATGCGCGCGCGTAGGTTCTGCCTTCGCCAAGCCGCAGTTCCAGCTGCGCTTCGTGCGCAGATGACAGCGCGATCTTCGCTTCCGTTACGGCGTTGCGAAGTTGCGCAACAACTTCCGGCTGTGCGGAAACATCCACGCCAAGCTCGCCCTGGATGTCATCGACCGCGATCGCGAGCAACAGGTTGTCGATGTCATCGCCGCCGAGATGCGTATCGCCGCTTGTCGCGATGACTTCGAAGATGCCGTCGTTCAACTTCAGGATCGAAATGTCAAATGTGCCGCCGCCGAAGTCGTACACGGCAACAGTTCCCTCTTTGGCGCGGTCCAGTCCGTACGCCAGCGCCGCGGCGGTCGGCTCGTTGACCAGGCGGAGCGCTTCCAGGCCGGCGATGCGCGCCGCGTCCTTTGTCGCCTGGCGCTGCGCGTCGTTGAAATATGCGGGCACGGTGATAACGGCGCGCGTTACGGGTTCGCCAAAGTAACGCTCGGCATTCTGTTTGAGCTGGCGCAGGACGTAAGCGGAGATCTCCGGCGGCGAAAGCTCACGCCCTCCGACGATGAGCCGCAAGCCTTCGTTGGGCTGCAATCCCGCGGCAAGACGAAATGGGAACAACCGTAGTTCGTCCTGAATGTCCGCAAGCCCGCGGCCCATCAGCCTCTTGGCCGAATAGACTGCCTGGTCGGGATGCTCGACAAGCGTCGGACGCGCCGCATTGCCGACGCGCACGCCGGCAGGCGTAATTGCAACCACCGACGGCACCAGGTGCGAGCCGTCTTCACCGGGAACCACAACCGGCGTGTCGCCTTCCATGTACGCGACCAGCGAGTTCGTAGTGCCGAGATCAATCCCGACAATCCGGTCTTTCTTTGCTTCACTCACCCAGGGCCTCGCTTGCATCGCGCAACAGGTTGCGCACATAGCGCCGCCGGTCGAGCAACGCTTCCAGGGCCTTTAATGTCGCGTCCCGGTCGCGGCGATCGTTGTCAACGACGTCCGCGTCCCAGCGCACCCACAGCACGCCGAGCTGCTCTTCGAGCTCGCTCATCTTGGCGGCAAATTTCTCGCGCGACGCAATCAGTTCCTTGCGAAGATTGTCGTCGGCCGCGTCCATGCGCAGCTCTTCGAGCTGCATGTTCATGTCGAACGCCTCTTCCAGTAGCTCCGGCGGGGCTTTCGGCTTGCCTTGCTCGCGCTTCTTTTCTTCATGCAGCGTGCCAGTTTCGAGCGCCAGCAGGTACTCGGTCCGCGACCAGGGATCGCGCAAGGCGCGGTATGCGTCGTTCAGTAGAGAAGTCTGCTCGGTCGCTTGCTGCTGCTCAGCTGCGCTCGCAGTTGCGAAAAGGTCGGGATGCCAGGCACGGCTTTTCCTGTAGAAGCTCTTTTCCAGGTCCCTGCTGTCAATCGAAAGACGGCGCGGCAGGTCGAAGACCTGGAAATAATCCGGCCTGGAAGTGGTTTCTGCCATTACGCGGTGAACGAGGAGCCGCAGCCGCAGGACTTGGTACTGTTCGGGTTGACGAAGTTGAAGCCGCGGCGCATCAGCGTCTCTTCATAGTCGAGCGTCATGCCGCTCAGGTACAGGAATGACTTGGGGTCGACAAAAACGCGAACTTCACCGTAGGTGAAGACCCTGTCGCGCTCGCGAGGCTGCGTATCGAACTTCACGCTGTAAGACAGCCCGGAACACCCGCCGCCCTGCACGCCCAGTCGCAGGCCGCCGGCGTCCGGCGCGATGCCTTCCTTTTCCATGGCGGCGCGGATGCGCGCAAGCGCGCGGTCCGTCACATCAATTCCCTTGGGGCCAGCCGCACTCGCGGCCGGCGTTTCGATCGCAGCCGACATCGCGCTTAGTGGGCCGCGACCGCGGCCTCAGCGTGTTCCGCCACGCCGTTCTTGGTCTTCCAGTCAGAAATGGCCGCCCGGATCGCATCCTCGGCCAGGACCGAGCAGTGGATCTTGACCGGCGGCAGCGCCAGTTCCTTCACGATGTCCGTGTTCTTGATTTCCATCGCTTCGGACACAGTCTTGCCCTTTACCCACTCGGTCGCAAGCGACGAGCTGGCAATGGCCGAACCGCAGCCGAAGGTCTTGAACTTGGCGTCCTCGATGACCTGCGTTTCAGGGTTCACCTTGATCTGCAGGCGCATCACGTCGCCACACTCCGGCGCACCCACCAGGCCTGTGCCGACGGTTTCGCTGCTCTTGTCCAGCGTGCCGACGTTCCGGGGATTGCTGTAGTGGTCTACTACCTTGTCGCTGTATGCCATGAGATTGGTGCTCCTCTTACCTATGGATGATACAGGGTCGCACCAGGGTTCGGAAATACCCCGGCCGGGGCGCAGGTTCTCGCCCCGGCCGGGCTCAAGTGGCTTACGGTTGGCCCTGTCCACCCCCGGCCCCATAGATGTTGCCAGTGGTATAGCTGCCATGCGGGTCGGCCAGCTGGACGTAAATTCCCGCCAGTTCGGCCGGTTGTCCGGCGCGACCGAGCGGGTAATTGCCGCCAAAGTTGGTGAACTTCTCCTTGGTCGCGCCCCCGCTGATTTGCAGAGGCGTGTAAATGGGCCCCGGCGCCACGCCGTTCACCCGGATTCCCTTCGGACCAAGCTGCTTGGCCAGCGACTTCACGTAGTTCATCGTCGCCGCCTTGGTCTGGGCATAGTCATAGAGGTTCGGCGACGGGTCATAGGCCTGTTCAGAGGTGGTGCCGATAATCACCGAACCGGGCTGCAGGTGCGGCAACGCCGCCCGGATGATCCAGAAAGGCGCGTAGATGTTCGTTTTCATCGTGGAATCGAAGTCTTCTGTCGTCATCTCCAGAATCGATTCCTTCTGCTGCTGGCGGCCGGCGTTGTTGACGACAATATCCAGCCCGCCGAGCTGGCTGACGGCCTGGTCCACCAGCTTCTTGCAGAATTCTTCTTCGCGTAAATCGCCCGGAATCAGGACCGCCTTGCGGCCGGCAGCTTCAATGTAGTGCTTCACCTGCTGCGCATCCGGCTCTTCTGTCGGGTAGTAGACGATTGCGACGTCGGCCCCCTCGCGGGCATACGCTATGGCCGCGGCGCGACCCATGCCGGAATCACCGCCAGTGATCAGGGCCTTGCGGCCAGCCAGCCGGCCGGAACCTTTGTAGCTCTCCTCGCCGTGGTCTGGCGGCGGATCCATCTTGCTCGCCAGTCCCGGCCATGGCTGCTGCTCGAACTTGTAGGGCGGCTTGGGATATTTGTCGGTTGGGTCCTGCAGAGGCACAGCCTTTGCCGCCTCTTTTCCACGGCCTTCTGCCAACGCTGGGGAAACCGCCGCCGCCGTCACCGCGGCGCCGATGCCACTCATGACCTGCCGCCTGGATAGAAAATTTTCCTTGTCATTCATTTGCCTTTCTCCTTCGCGTTTGTTGGAAGCGAGGCAAAGAACAGCGGGTTTGCTTCCTTCGCAGACCCAGCTTTGCGACACAAAAAAGTCGGCCGCGCTACTCAGCGCGGCCAAATCGATCAGAAATGAGCAGAATATTAGTGCGCAGCCCACTCGATCTTGGTCAGGTCGATGCCTTCCTTGACCATTTCGTAGAGCGGGGACAGCTCGCGCAGCTTTTGCACAACGTCAATCACCTTGTCGCCAACGTAGTCCACTTCTTCCTGCGTGTTGAAGCGGCCAAGGCCGAAACGAATGGAAGAGTGCGCGACGTCATCGCCCAGGCCGAGGGCCTTGAGCACATAGCTGGGTTCGAGCGTCGCCGACGTGCAGGCTGAGCCGGAACTGACCGCGACGTCGTTGATGCCCATCAGCAGGCTCTCGCCTTCGACATAGACGAAGCTCATGTTCAGGTTGCCGGGCAGACGCTGCTCCCAGTTGCCGTTGACGTGAACGTAATCCAGCGCAGCCTCAAGCTTCTTCCGCAGGCCATCGCGCATCTGGCGCTCGCGCTCTGCCTCAGCATCCATCTCCTGCATGCAGATTTCCGCTGCCTTCCCCAGGCCGACGATTCCGGGGACGTTCAGCGTGCCGGAACGCATACCGCGCTCGTGGCCGCCGCCGTCCATCTGGCTGCTGAGCTGAACGCGCGGGTTGCGGCGGCGAACGTAGAGCGCGCCTACGCCCTTCGGCCCGTACATCTTGTGCGCCGAAAGCGCCAGCAGGTCGATGTTCATCTTGTTGACATCCACCGGAATCTTGCCGACTGCCTGCACCGCATCCGTGTGAAACAGAACATTCTTCTCGCGGCACAGCTTGCCGATCTCTTCGACCGGCTGAATGACGCCGATTTCGTTCGACGCAAACATGATCGAGACAAGGATGGTCTTGTCATCCATCGCGCGGCGAAGGTCGTCCAGGTCAATCAGACCGTCTTCCTTGACGGGCAGATAGGTGACCCGAATGCCCTGCTTCTCGAGATGCTTGCATGCATCCAGGATTGCCTTGTGCTCGGTGACCTGCGTGATGATGTGGTTGCCGCGTTCGCGGTACATTTCCGCCACGCCCTTGAGCGCAAGGTTGTCGCCCTCCGTCGCGCCGGAGGTGAACACTATTTCCTTGGCCGTCGCGCCGATGAGCTTCGCCACCTGCTCGCGGGCCTTTTCGACGGCCTCTTCCGCCTCCCAGCCAAAGGAGTGGTTGCGGCTGGCTGCGTTGCCGAACGTGTCGGTCAGGAACGGCATCATGGCTTCCAGCACGCGCGGATCGAGCGGCGTCGTGGCGTGATTGTCCATGTAGATGGGCAGCTGTACGCCTTTGGCGTTGGGGGCTTCCTTACGAATCATTGTGTGGCTCTCCGTAATATTTCCAAGCTTTAGATGACCAGTTGCACCAGGCCGCTGCTATTTTCGGCCACGGCCGCATGGTGGTCCGACAGGTCGGCAATGGTCAGGTTGGTCAGCACATCCTGAATGGTGTCATTCAACCGCGCCAGCGGCTCCCGGATCGTGCAGTGGTCTGTCAGGTCGCACGCGCCTCGAAGCGTCGTGCAGGAAGCGATAAAAAACGGCCCGTCAATGCACCGGATGACTTCAAAGGCGGTGATCTCGTTGGCGGGACGCGCCAGCGAGTAGCCGCCATTCGTCCCGGCATGGGAGACGGTGATGCCCGCTTTGGTCAACTGCTGCAATACTTTGGCCAGTAACTGCAGCGGCAGGTGGTAGCCGTCCGCAATTTCCTTGGCGCTAAGCGCGCTTCCGCGCCCCTGTTCGGCCAGATATTTGACCGCCATCAGGCCGTAATCGGCTTTTTTTGTCAGGCGAAGCATTGCGCGGGAGCGCGGAAGCTCCCATTCAAAGTATAAGGCCGCCAGGAGCGGCGACAAAACATTCAACAAAATCCCTTGCAGTGGCACGGAACCCCTGCTTTAGAATCATCGGAACCATCAGGCGCCATATGCCCCTTTCCTCTTTCGACGCCCAGGCTTGTAAACATCCCCGCGTGCGAGTCGTCTCGCGAACGGAAGACAATGAGTTCGTCGAGTGCGAGATCTGCGGCGAAGTTTTCGACTCCGAAGAGTTCGCCGACATGGCGATTGAGGAAACCGTCCTCAAAGATGACGAGGACGACGGGCCCGAGCAGAAGCGCGCCTAGGCTTCCGCCGGAGGCGCGGCAAAACTCTTCGACGTCCGCCACGCGTAGCCGGCTGCCGAAGCCAGCGTCAACACAACGGTTGCGTCCAGCAGAATCCGTTCCACACCCATCAGGTACGGAAACTGCCGCCAGCTCGCCACCATCACGACCGTGACGGCAAGGATCTGCACCGCCGTGTTGGCCTTGCCGAGCAGGCTGGGCTTGAAGCTGCGGCGTCCCGCAACCACAAACAGAAGCGCCGAGATCAGCAGGATCCCAAGGTCGCGGCTGAAAACCAGCACAGTGACATATAGCGGCACCCGGCCGACATGCGTCAGCACGATGAAAAGTGTGGACAACAAGAGCTTGTCCGCGATGGGATCGAGATATTGCCCAACCAGCGTGCGCTGGTTCAGAGTGCGCGCCAGCAGGCCGTCCAGCCCGTCACTGCCGCCCGCAACCATGAACAGGATGAGCGCCGTGCCGTTGCGATGGTCTACCAGCGATAGCAGCAAAAACGGAATCAGCCCGAGCCGAAGCAGAGTGAGCAGGTTTGGAGCAGAGGACATCTGCGCCCAGAATCGGCCTCGTCGAATGTGGGGCATGCGCGTCCTCATGCTAACGCGAGCGCCGCCGGGAGCGACAATTCTGATTGATCGGCAGTCTGCAAGTCCGCCTGCGCTTGCAGCATCGCCTTCACGCCCATAAACTAGAGAAACAGGCAGCGCCCGCTGCCGACGACCCACGCAGGCGCGTAGCTCAGTTGGTTAGAGCGCTACCTTGACACGGTAGAGGTCAGGAGTTCGAGTCTCCTCGTGCCTACCATTTCATAATTTTTGTTGTAAACCGCAGAAGCCCGCGCTAGACGCGGGCTTGTGCGGTTGCAATTGTTATTGCGATCAGTTGCCGGTACCCACCAGGTACATGCTGGTCACCGTCGTCGAACCTGCCTTGATAGGTGAGGACGCCGTCAGCGGCACGTACTCGGAGATGATTCCCTTCGCCGTCGGGTGGAACTGCCACTGCAGGTTACAGCTTGCGCCAACCTTCAATGTGGACGGGCAGTTGTTCAGGTACTGGACAAAAGGCGCCGATGTTGCGCCCACCGTAAGCGTCACCGGTGCGCTGGTGCTGTTTGTAATCACTGCGCCAAAGACCGGCGAAGTGGTCCCGACTGTGACGTTGCCAAAGTTGTGGCCGCCGGTGGTGATCGTCAGCGTGCCCGTTGAGGTTCCCGTGCCGGTCAGCGTTCCACCGTTCGATGGAGTGAACGGCGTGCCGGAAGTTGTTCCCGCGAAGGACCAGTTCGCAGTCACCGTTCCCGTCGTCGCCGGCGTAAAGCTGAATATAGCTTCGCAGCTTGCGCCGGCAGCCAGCGGGCTCTTGCAGTTGTTGGCTGCGATGGCAAACGCAGAAGAACCGGCCAGTGATACGCCGGTGAATGTGAACGGCGTTGTTGAGGTATTCGTTACCTTGACCCCGTAGTTGCTCGATCCTGTCGATCCGCTGCCAACCGCGTAGGTCCCGAAGTTGTGCGACACGGAGCTGAACGTGACCGTGGCCACCGCGTTGAATGAAGCAGTGTAGGTCGCCGTGGTAGAAGGCGCCGTCACGACGCGCGTTGTGCTGGTGCTGCTGTTGTCCCATTCGCTGAATGCGTATTCGACGCCCTGCGCAGACTGCGGCGACGTAACGCTCAGCGTGCAGGAGCTTCCCGGAGTCCAGGTGAGCGTGATGGGGCTGACATAGGTTCCGGGCGCGCAACCGGTGCCCGCGGAGGTAAACGTCAGGCCGGACGGGACCGTCGTGATTTCCACGTCGCCGTTCGGAATCGTCGGCGCAAACGACACGCCCTTGAAGTTGGAATCCTTTGGCGCCGTGTCCAGCACCGTGAAGGATTCGCTCGCAGCCTGCGACGCGGTGGTGTAGCTGAGCACGTCCGTGATGCCGTACAGGTAGGTCGGATCGAGATCGTTCAGCGTGTAGTTGGTCGCATACAGCAGCACATTGCCGCCGGAAACCGTACCTGCCAGACCGTACAGTCCCGAATTGCCGTCGGAATTTGTGTTCGCCACAAGGTTCAATCCCTTGTACAGCGTGTAGGCAAGGCTCCATGTCCCGGAACCGTCCGTCTTGCTGTTGGTCCACTTCTGCAGGCCGCCGTCGCCCAGCGAACTATTGGCGGAATTGTTCTTGGGATTTCCTGAATCCGCGACATACAGGGTGGAGGCGTTCGCGAAGAAATAGTTGTTCGGGCTCAGATTGATCTGCAGACCCGCGTTCGGACCGTTGCCGTTGCTGTTTGTTCCGGACGTGATCGTGTATTTTCCGGAGCTGCTGGTGCCGAAGCCGGTCAGCTGCGTCGGCCCGGCTCCGTTGTTGAAGTAGCTGGTCGCCGGCGGCGTTCCCAGTGTGCCGATGAAATCGCGGGCAGAACCGGAACCTTCCTTCGTATCCACGGAGATGTAGAGAGTGTTGTTGTAAATCTCAACCGTGCGCGTGTCCTGGGTATAAGCCTTGCTGGTGGAATCCAGCCCGGTAATTGCCGTCGGAGACGTTGTCACAGCGCCCACGGGAAGATAGAAAACGCCCCCGGTTGCATCCGTACCAGTTCCCTGGCCCGAAAAATAAGCCGTGGTGCCGTTTGCCGAGTAGACACTGCGGGGATTGTTCGTGTTGTAGATGTTGTAGGCCGCCGTCGCAGTGTTCACATGGCCGTTGGCGTCAATCAAAGCCAGTACGCGGGGGACGGGAGTGTAGCTTTGGCCCGTCAGGCTGCCTGATTGTCCAAGAGAGCCGGAAGGCGCGGCGCCATAGGGGTCGCCGGTGAAGCCGGGATAATACGCGGCGTCAAACGTCTCCGCGTTGATGCCGTAGCCCAGGATAGTCAGGTACTGGCCGGTGCCGGAAAGCTGCACGGTAGCTTCAGAGGACGAGCCATACTCACCGGAAACCGGGAAGTTGCCGCCGGAAGCCGCCTGCGGCAGGACCAGCGAATTTACAAATGTCGCGCCCGCCGTGCCATTCGGCGTGTATTGAAACAGGGTCAGCGGAGCAGCCTGGTTGTCGCCATACCCGCCCACGGAACTGTTTCCCGCGCCCGTGCCGGTACCGCTCGGAACATCGCTGCAGGTGCCGCCGTGGACGCCGCAGCCTTCCACCGCGACTACGAGATTGCCTGAGGAAAATGTTGAGTTCTGGGCGAGTACGGCGACCGGCGACAGCAGGAACGCACCGGCCATAAAAATGGCCTTGCTGATTGACCCTTTGAACATGTGCAGAGGATTCCTTGTGGGGCGGGATTAAGACATCGAACCGCCTTACGTTACGAGCGCAAGGTTTAAATCCTGTGCGGCAAATGGTTAATTTTGCTTGAACGCTGGCTTTCACAAGGCACACGGTCAGCATGGCCGTGCTCGCAACTGGTTCGGGCGTTACGCGAAGAGTTCGTCCATGAGCTGTGCTTTCACGGGGCTGCTCGCGCCGGCCAGAGTGTAGTACTCCCAGCCGCCATGCTCTTTCCAGAATGGCTTTACCTTGTCGAACATTGGCAGTTGCGAAGTGTGCGCCTTGAACGCTGCTTCCTTCACTTCCTGCACGGAACGGATATCCAGCTTCACCGTCCAGGGTTCTGGCAGGAGCGGCTCGCGGTCCGGCAGCGTGAAGTCCGTGCTGACGTGGAACAGCTTTTCTGCTTGCCACGTTTCTCCAAACTCAGGAAAACGCTTTGCCCGCGCCGCCCAGCGAAAGGCCGTGCTGGCGAAGTTCGACACCATCGTGTGATCGTTGTGCACGTTCAGACCACCGTCTGTTCCGAAGGTGATGACGATGTGCGGCCGGATGCGCCGCATGCGCTCGACCAGCAGAAGAGTGCACTCGCGAAAATTTGCATGTTCCAGCTTTCCGTCCTGGAAAGTCAGGACCTCGTGGCCCTGAACGCCCAGAATCTCGCAACTCGCAGCCATTTCCTTGCGCCGCATCTGGCCGAGTTCCGCATCGGATTGCGATCCGCCGCGAAAGCTGCCGGCTGTTCCCTCTGTAAAGCAGACAATGTGGGTCGCGAAACCAGCGCGCGCCGCCAGCGCCAGCGCGCCGCCAAAGGCAAAGCATTCGTCGTCAGGATGGGCTGTGCAGCAGAGAAGGCGTTTTGGAGAATTCATGTCTTCTAAATTATGCATTTGCAGGGATTTGCAACACAAATGGTGCAATCGCCGCTTGACAGATCAGGGCATGTATAGGCGAATATAAGGCGAAGATTGCCATGCCCGGAACACTCCATTTCGCCCTTAGAAACAGTGTCGAAGGTGCGCTCGCAAAACGCTTTCCCGGAGCGCTCACCCCGCAGTCAAGAGACGTCCGGCCATTGGTTTCCTGCGGAGTTTCAGAGGTCGACCTGCTGCTGGGTGGCGGCCTGCCCGTTGGAGCCATTACTGAAGTCGTCGGAACGGCCAGCGCCGGGCGGACTTCCCTTGCCATGGCGGCCGCCGCAAGCTTTCACCAGCACGACCACTTCGCAGCCTGGGTTGACGCGGGCGACGCATTCGACCCGGAATCCGCCGCCGCTGCCGGCGTCCTGCTGGAGCGGCTGTTGTGGGTACGCTGCGGCGTCAGTGCGGCGAATCCGGCTGGAGTTTCCACCGCAGAGCGGCAGCGGCCTGTGCGCTGGATGGTTCCCGGGCAGGACCGACCCATGGGCGGCGGATGCAACAGCCCGCATCCACGTAGCGAGGCCCGCGGCATTACGGAAGCTGTCGGCGGGTTTCTTCATCACCCCGCTTCCGCCTACCGTCGCGACAGAAAGATCGGCACGCCGGGCGTGCGTAATCTTCCGCTGCGCGACCACGAAGCCTACAAAAAAGAACAGCCGAACAGCGACCGCATGCCGGCGAGACGCGGTGAGGGAGCCGGCGTGACACATCGCGTGTCGCCAGTGCATGAACCCAAGTCCAGGCTGGAGCGGCGGAAATTTCAAACCGCTGCAAGGCCATGGGACAGGATGGACCAGGCACTTCGCGCGGCAGATCTTCTGCTGGCTGCAGGAGGCTTCGGCCTGCTCGTGCTGGATTTTGGCGGTATCGCGCCGGAAGTGGTCAACCGCATTCCGTTGGCCACATGGTTCAGGTTCCGGGCTGCGGCGGACAGTTCGCGCACAGTACTGCTTCTGTTGACGCAGCATTCTTCGGCACGCAGCAGTGCAGAAGTGCTTGTGCAAACACGCATGCGCATGCCGGAAGAGGCGACGGTACTGCCGCGGCTCGATTTTGAAGTAGAACTGCTGCGCCAGCGCTACAAGCCGCGGACGACCGTGATGAGCATGCGCAAGCCATCGCAGCCGGAGCGCGAAACCGGCTGGAGCGCGGCGCAACACTGGGCGGGCGGACGATGACTTCTCCGGTCTATGCCTGTGTATGGGTGCGGCGCTTCTGCACGCAGGCTGTGTTGCGAGTGCGGCCAGAGCTGCGCGATCGCGCAATCGCGGTGCTCGAAGGCGAGCGTCCCTCCGAGCGCCTTTGCTGCATGAACCTTGCCGCGCACACGTTCGGCGCACAGATGGGAATGACCCGCGCGGAAGCCGAATTGACCGGCGCGGAACTCATCCCACGCAGTCAGCCGGAAGAATCCTCTGCGCGCAATGCCCTGCTCGATCTGCTGCATCGCTACACGCCACGCGTGGAGGACGCGAGCCGCGGAACGCATTGCGTGCTCGTGATGGACCTCGAAGGCACCGGACGCATCTTCGGAACGCCGCGCCTGATTGCAGAGCATGTGTTGCAGCAGGCCCGCACGATTGGCCTGCGCGCCAATATTGCCATCAGCGCAAATTTTGAAACTGCTGTCGCAATCGCTTCCTGCGCCCGGGAAAGTATCGTCGAGGTACAACCAGGAAATGAAGCGGGTGCGCTTGCTCCTTTGACCCTCGCAGCGCTGCCTGCGGATGACGACACGCTGGCAATCTTTCATCTGTGGGGACTGCGTACGTTCGGCGACCTGGCTGCGCTGCCGCGCGCACAACTTGTGTCGCGCCTTGGCACAAAAGCGGATGCGCTGCTGGAATTAGCGCGTGGCGAACGAGCGCACCTGTTCCTGCCTGCAGAGTCTGTCGCAGAGCTGAGCGAAACCATACGCTTTGACGATCCCATTGAACTGCTGGAGCCATTGCTGTTCGTTCTGAACGCGCTACTGGAACAACTTCTGCTGCGCGCAATCGCGAACCTGGACGCGCTGGCTTCTGTCACGGTCACGCTTGCCCTCGATGGCGGCGGAAAATACGAGCGCCGCGTTCGGCCCGCGCTTCCCACGCAGGACCGCGGACTGTTGTTGAAGCTCCTGCAGCTTGATCTTGGCGCGCATCCGCCACCGGCAGGAGTCATCTCTGTTTTTCTGCTCGGCGAAACGGGCCACACGAGCAAAACGCAGCTCGGATTGTTTTCGCCACAGCATCCTGAACCCATGCGCATGGAAGTTACGCTTGCGCGCATCGCCGCCATGGTTGGCGAAGACAACATCGGCAATCCGCGACTGAAAGATACGCACCGCGATGGTGTCTTCCGGATGGACCGCTTCCCGTCGTTTGCGAAAAAAAACGTCGCGCGCGAAGACGGTTCATCGTCACCGGCATTGCGCCGTCTCCGGCCGCCTATCGAAGTCGCCGCGCAGAATCGGGTTCCGGACAAAATTTGCTACGCAGCGGTTACATATGACATTCGCCGCCTGTACGGACCGTGGCGCAGCAGCGGCGCGTGGTGGTCCAGCGACGTATGGGCGTGCGAAAGCTGGGACTTTGCCGCGGAATGCGGTTCTGCAGTCCTCCTCGGCGTGCTGACACATGACCGGCTGCGCAGAACCTGGCACCTGGATGCGCTCTATGACTGAGTATGTTGAGCTGCACGTGGCCAGCGCATTCTCGTTTCTCGAAGGCGCGTCGCTGCCGGAGGCGCTTGCGGATCGCGCGGCCGAACTGGAATTGCCCGGCATTGCGCTGCTCGATCGCAACGGAGTTTACGGTTCGCCGCGGCTGCAACTGCAGGCAGGCAAACGCGGTATCGCTGCATTCACCGGTGCGGAAGTGGCATGCCGCCAATTCGCCCCGCGCATGTCTCCTGAGGAATGGTTGCCTCACCAGCACGCTCCGGAACCCTCTCGTATCCCGCTGCTCTGCACTTCACTTACCGGCTATCAGAACCTGTGCCAGATGATCACGCGCTACAAAATGCGTGAACGCAACAAGGCAGAAGGCTCCGCAACGTTCACCGACCTGGAAGAATTTTCCGGCGGACTGGTTTGCCTGACCGGCGGCGATGAGGGCCCGCTGGCCGCAGCGCTGCGCCATGGTGGCGAGCCAGAAGGCCGCGCCGTGCTGGAACGGCTGGTGCGCATCTATGGCCGCGGCAATGTGTACGTCGAGCTGCAGCGCCACGGCATCCGCGAACAGGAGTGGCGCAACCAGGCGGCGGTGTCGCTTGCCGCATCACTGGGACTGCCAGTCATCGCGACCAACGGCGTTCGTCACGCCTCGCAGGCAGAGCGAGAAATACTCGACGTCTTGACATGCGTTCGCAACCGGACAGACCTCGACAAGGCTGGCCGGCTGCTATGCGCAAATTCACAACGTCATCTTCGCTCGGGATGCGCGATGGCAAAGCTGTTTCGCGACTACCCCGAAGCCATCGAAAACACTTCCATGCTTGCATCGCGGCTCGAGTTCCGCATGGAAGCGGAGAAAGTCGGCTACCATTTCCCTGCATATCCGACGCCGCACGGTGAGCCGATGGACGAGCATCTTCGCAGGCTGGTTGAAGCCGGCATTGCAAAACGCTATGGCCCTTTCAACCGGCGCCGGCTGACAATGCTCGCAAAACTTCAGGCAGAAAAAGAACTCGCGCTGATACAAAAGCTCGGCTTCGCAGGCTACTTCCTGATCGTTCACGACATCATCCGGTTCTGCGAAAAGAACGACATCCTCATTCAGGGGCGTGGCAGCGCGGCGAACTCCGTCGTCTGCTATGCACTCGAAATCACGGCGATTGATCCAATCCGCATGAAGATGCTGTTTGAGCGCTTCCTGAGCGAAAGCCGCAACGAGTGGCCGGACATTGACCTGGACCTGCCTTCCGGAGACAAGCGCGAGCAGGCGATCCAATACGTGTACGAGCGATACGGGCAGCTGGGTGCGGCGATGACGGCAAATGTCATCACGTATCGCGGCAAGTCGGCTGCGCGGGAAGTCGGCAAGGCGCTCGGCTTTGATCAGGACACGCAGGCGCGGCTGGCATCTGTTGTCGGCCAATGGGAGTGGCGCGGCCCAACAGACACACTCGAGCACAGTTTCAACAATGCAGGGCTCGATCTACAGCATCCGCGCATCGCAAAATATCTCGAACTCTGCATGCGCATGCAGGACCTGCCGCGGCATCTCGGGCAACATTCCGGCGGCATGGTGATTTGCGCGGGGCTGCTGAACAAGGTCGTACCGCTGGAACGTGCGTCCATGCCGGGCCGCACCGTCGTGCAATGGGACAAGGAAGATTGCGCGCAGCTCGGCATCGTCAAAGTAGACCTGCTGGGCCTCGGCATGATGGCCGTCATGAAGGACTGCATCGACCTCATCCCGAAGCATTATGGCGATGAAGTCTCGCTGGCGCGGCTGCCGAAAGATGATGAGGCAACCTACGCCGTGCTGCGCAAGGCGGACACCGTCGGCATGTTCCAGGTGGAAAGCCGCGCACAGATGGCTTCCATTCCGCGCAACGCGCCGCGCCGGTTCTACGACCTTGTTGTGCAGGTCGCGATTATTCGTCCAGGCCCGATTGTCGGCAAGATGATGCACCCGTATATGCGCCGGCGCCAGGGCAAGGAGAAAGTGACCTACCCCACGGAATCTCTCAAGCCCGTGTTGAAGCGCACGCTCGGCGTGCCGCTGTTCCAGGAGCAGTTGCTGCGCATCGCGATGGTGGTCGCGGACTTTACCGGGGCGGAAGCCGAGGAGCTGCGCAAGGCCGTTGGCATGCGGCGCAGCTTCGCACGCATGAAGGAGCTGAGCATCAAGCTGCGTGACGGCATGGCGCGCAAAAATATCCCGCTCGAAACCCAGGAGCAGATAGTCGACAGCATCGCCTCATTCGCGCTCTATGGCTTTCCGGAATCGCACGCTGCCAGCTTTGCACTGATTGCGTATGCGTCCGCGTATTTCAAGGTGAAATACCTGGCGGCGTTCACATGCGCGATCCTGAACAACCAGCCGATGGGTTTTTACCCGCCGGCCGTGCTGGTCAAGGACGCGCAGCGGCATGGATTGCGCATCAGGCCGGTGGATGTGCAGAAATCCGATGCAATTTGCACGATCGAGCACGAGCCGGACGGCGTTCTTTCAATGCGGCTCGGACTGAATTATGTTCGCGGCCTGCGCGCAGAAACTGCCGCTGCGATCCAGCAGGCGCGCGCGGATGCTCCGTTTTCATCCAGCGACGATTTACTGCGGCGCGTTGCTGCATTGAATCGCCGCGACCTGACGCAGCTTGCGCGCATCGGCGCGCTGAACTGGCTTGACGGCGTCGAGCATCGGCGCGATGCACTGTGGCAGGTCGAGCAGATTGGCCGCCGTGCCGGCCCGCTGCTGGCGCGGGGGGAAGTTGCCGAGCCGCCATCGCCACTCAGTCACATGACAACAGAAGACCGCCTCATCGCTGACTATGCCGGCACGGGGCTGACCGTCGGCAAGCATCCGATGGCGTATCGGCGCGCGGAATTGCGCCGCGAAGGCATCCTCTCTGCCGAAGACTTGCAGCACATATCAGGAGGCCGGCGCGTGCGCGCTGCCGGATGCGTAATCGCGCGACAGCGCCCGGGCACCGCAAAGGGATTCATCTTTCTCTCCATGGAAGATGAAACCGGCATCATCAACGTCATCGTGGACCCTGCGTTGTACGAACAACAGCGCTTGATTGTCACGCGCAGCAAGTTCCTGCTGGTCGAGGGCCCGCTGCAGAACGAGGACACGGTCATTCACATCCGCGCCAGAAAGCTTGTTCCGCTACATGGAAACGTCCTGGCTGTGGACTCGCACGACTTCCACTAAGCACGCGCTTAGCGCCCAATCAGGCTTCCACAGGAACCGCGCAGGCAACAACCAACTACACCTACGACACGTTGAACCGCCTGACGCTGACCACCTACACAGACTCATACAATAGCTCGAACCCAACGCCAGCGCAGCATTTCACGTACGACACACCAGACACCGGCGTCCACTTGCCGGCGCAGTATTACCTCGTGGGCCGACTTTCGACTTCTTATACCATGGATAGTGGCGGCAATTACATCGGCGCACGCGCCTACAGTTATGATCCCGTCGGCAGGGTAAACACGCTGTCGGAGTGCACGATCGATGACTGCCCATCCATGTGGTATTACGAGTTGTTCTACGGGTATGACATTGATGGGAACGTGTTGAGCGATGCGCTGCACAGTGCCGCGAATGACCCTATCGACTACACCATGACCTACTCTTACAATGCCCTCGGTCAGTTGACACAGATGCAGAGCAGCCTCGCGGACAGCACGCATCCCGGGACCTTGTTCTCAAGTGGCACGTATGGCCCCATGGGCGGGCTGGTGTCCGATACGCTCGGCAACGGTGCGACGGAAAACTACCACTACACGCTTATGAACCGGCTGGGCTGCGAGAACACGACGAAGGGCAGCACGACCCTGTACAGTGTTCGTCTGTCGAATGCGAATGGCCAATGCACCTCGATCAGTTGGAACGGCTACGCGGGCGACGGCAACGTCGTGGAGTCGCAAGACTCGATCAACGGGACGTGGACCTACCAATATGACGACATGAACCGGCTGATCTCCGCGACACAAGCCGCGGGAACGGGTCCGCTGGGTTCATCCGGCGGAACGGTCTCGTGGACGTATGACCGCTTCGGCAACCGCTGGAGCCAGTCGGTAACCGGGCAGACTCCGGAGACGTATACTTTCACGCACAACGGCACGGCGCTGGACCACCGCATGGAGCAGTACAGAAGCAGCTACGATCCGGCCGGGAATCTGACCTGGGATCCTCCGACTGGCAACTACCTGACGTATGACGATGAGAACCGCGTCATCAAGGTGGGGACGACGGCTGGGGCCAGCAACATCGCACAGTACTGGTACGACGCGGAGGGCCAGCGCATCCGGAAAGTGTCTGCCGCCGGGACGGAAGAGTACGTCTACGACGTAGCGGGACGGCAGATCGCAGGGATGCAGCCGAATGGTTCATTCAACCGGGTGGAACTGTATGCCGGCTCCAGGCATTTGGCGAACGTACGAAGCCTTCCAGAACCCGGCGCAGACGGTATTCATGCACAACGACTGGCAGGGCACGGAGCGCGTTCGCTCGAAGTATGACGGCACAAGCTACCAGACCTGCACGAACCTTCCGTACGGCGACCAGCAGACCTGCACGACGGGCGTAACCGATCCAAGCCCGCTGCACTACACGGGCAAGATGCGCGATGCGGAGACGAACCTTGACTACTTCGGCGCCAGATACTACAGCTCCGGGATGGGTCACTGGATGACTCCGGACTGGGACGCGAAACCTGCGACCGTCCCTTATGCCAATTTCGGCGACCCTCAGAGCCTCAACCTCTATGCAATGGTCGCAGGCAGCCCCATAAATCATCAGGATAGCGACGGGCATATGTTAATGCGAATTGACCATCAATATGGTAGCAGAGCCCTCAACTACACCGATTTTGCGGACACGACCGGCGGCACGGACGGCGTAGGTATGGCTTCAGTAGTCCGGAACTCACAAGCAGACAGCGTCGACGCAATTGCTTAATCCGAATCATCTCAAGCCCAACCGGCCCAGCAACCGATGCAGTTAAGTGATAAGGGGCTTGATTTCTCGCTGCCAGAGACCCCGGTAAGAAAGGATATAACTCCTCAAGAGACAGATATCTGGTCAGTTCATGATGATGGCGCGGGTAAGCCTACTATAGGGTATGACACAGGGTAAAAGAAGGGGAGGACTTCTCCAAGGGCTTAACAAGTGATCAGAGTTCGCGATCTGCTTAAAGCTGACGTTATGGTTGCGGTTAATGCGGTAAATGAAATGGATTGCCGTACGAGTCCGATGAACAAAGCCAATTGACGCGATGGTCGATGTTCAGTTTAACGCGGGACTCACGCATATCTCCGCCGATGCGCGACTGGAATAGGTCGTGTTGTGCTAAGGAAGAGGATTTTACCGGACACTATACAACATCTGGTGGAAAGCCCATGCGGGGACTAGCTATACGGGGAGAGCCAGAGAGTGGCAAGTTTATAGCAGAGGTGAGTATGATGCGTCTCACAATTAGTAGCAGTGTGCGTACAAGTAGGATTCACCATTCTGGCGTCATTAACTGGACGTGCACAGAAGGACGTGCAGCCCGCTACGGATCTCTTGATCGGCGAAACGGAAGATTGTGGATCTCTGACAAAACTACAGACCTCTGGGTATAACCGGAGACCATCGAAGACGTAAATTGAATAAGTACCTAGTAT
The DNA here is from genome assembly GCA_963848685.1 of uncultured Acidobacteriaceae bacterium. Classification (GTDB taxonomy): domain Bacteria; phylum Acidobacteriota; class Terriglobia; order Terriglobales; family Acidobacteriaceae; genus CAWKED01. The sequence goes on from CAWKED010000002.1 coordinate 1,100,490, forward strand.
TTTCCGCGATCTCGCTTACATCCTGCGGACAGGACGTTCCTATTTTCCAGGTAGGCAAAAAAAAGATTGATGTTCCGACATTTCTTGAGGGCAGGAAGTAGTCCCATTCCGCGATGTTGGCATAACGTCTTCCTCGATCCAGGAAATCGTGATCAATCACAATGCTGGTGGAAATTGTTTTGACACGTACTGCGTTGCCTGGGGAAGATATCTACATCAAGAGTACGAAAACGAAATCCTAATCGATTTTGAAGGAGTGTATTTGAAAGCCGTACGTGCATCTGAATGAGTAGTGCGGTTCAACATAAGTCCCAGGCGAACTGCTACCTGAGCTTTCCGGAGGAGGTATAGACTGAGGTCGTTCGCTGTGACAAACCACGACACGATCAATGAAGCTAAGCAGGATGGCCCAATGGGCGGGCTGGTGTCCCGATACGCTACCGTTACTCAAGAGAACCGGAGTGCGACTGCGGGAGCCATCGACGGCATCGCTCGGCTGACCTGGGTAACGGCGACGTTCAACGACCGTGGGCTGCACCGGGTGATGGGCGAGGCGGTGTACGCGAACGTGAGGAGCTGGGAGTTCTACAAAAAACCGGTCTATCTCTCGATTCATAGGAGGGATAAAACGTGACTTTCTTGGATCACGAACCTCAACTACTTCGGCGCGCGATAGTACTCAAGCGGCATGGGTCATTGGATGGCCTCGGACTGGGACGCGCCAGAACGCTTGTTCCGCTACGTGGAAACCTCCTGTCTGTGGAGTCGCACGACTTCCACTAAGCGTGCAGCCGGCTACTTCGTCTCATCAGCGGCGGCAGGGACCACGTCTTTCTTGTGGTGAATCTTGCGCGAAATGTCCGGCCAGAACTCCAGAAACAGCGCACCCAGCGCGCCTTCCGCCGTCACAACCGAAGCGCGCTCAATCGTCAGGCCCGCGCCGCGGTCCGACGACGGATAATAAATGTTGGATATGCCGCCGGCCGCGAAATTTCCCAGCACGTTCGAATAGTTGAACTGCCACTTGCCGTTGTCGCCCTTGCATCGGACCGTCGTGAGAGCGGCGTACCAGACTCGATGCATCACCTTGCCCTTGCCCAGCCGGAAGTAGCGGGGGTCCTGGTGAAACAGCGCGGGCAGCATCGCGTTGCCGATCATCGTGCTGTCGAATGAGTCCGCATAGCTCGCCCCCCAGCGCTTGAAGTAGCCCTGCGCTCCCCAGCCGTATCCCGGATACCCATCCTGGGCCTCGCTGATTCCCGCCGCCAGGCCGGCAATTACAAACGTTGCCGGATCAATCGCGCTGCGGAACGCCAGCTTGAATTTCTGTCCCGCGGAAAGCGGCACTGCGTTCTGATTGTCCGTCGCATTGAACTGCGGCAGCAATCCCAGGACGCGCTGCTGTTCCTGCTTCTTGATGTCCTGCTCTGCCCGGTCGTGCTGCGATAACTGTTGCTGGCTTTGCTGTTGCGTCGGCGGCGCGGCCGGCGGTGGGCTTGGCGGACTCTGCGTTGCACTTTGCTGGGCAGAAGACGACGACTGCGCGTCGGCTTGAGGGTCTGGAGCCGCGGGCAGTTGGGCCGTGGCGGCTTCCACCGGAGAATCCTGCTGCGCAAGTGCGCAGACAGGGACAGCGCACAGAGCGACGGCACAGGCTGTGAGAAAGCGGTGTTTTAGCATCGAACTCCCTGTTTGTACCTGAATCGGACGTTCGAAGCGAGGCTCAGGATTCGCCACGCTGCATTTTTGCCAGCACTTCCCGTAATTGCAGCCGGGCACGGAACAGGGCGACGTTGACCTGCTGCGGAGTCATCTCCATGGTCAACGCGACCCGTTCGACCGGCTGCGATTCCACGTCGCGCAGCAGAAAGACCATGCGCTCGGTGGCCGGAAGCTGCGTCAGCGCAGCTTCCATATCCGGCCGCTTGATGTTTGCCTGCTGCAGCAAACCCGGGGCCGTGACAACGGGCGGGGGCGCCGCCGGTAGCGGCTCGAACTCAACATATTGCTTCAGTTCCGTCACCAGGGACGCATCCACCTGCTGACCGTCCGGCTCGTCGGTTTTCAGGAAAACGCGCGTGAATGTGTTTGTCAGCAGGTCCTCTGCATCCAACTCGGCGCCGGTCATGTAATAGGCGAGCGCAAAAACCCGGTGACGATGGGACTCGAAGGCGTCCCGCCGCTTTTGGGTTGCCGGGGCCTCCTGCAGGTTTTCAACCAGAGGCGCGTGTTTGGGCTCAAGTTCGAACAGATGGGTTCTCGGGGGTGTTCCCTTCATCATGCGGGTGCAGGCCGAGAATGGTCAAACCCGGGGAATGCATCTGTGATGGGGCATTGGTTTAGAGACGATAGACTCCTATGGAACGGATGACGAACTCGCACAATCCAACGAGCCGCATTCTTGTCGTTGACGACGAGCCTGAGATTTGCGAGCTGCTGACCAGGCTGCTGGAGCGGGGCGGGCATCGCATTGTCTCGGCCAACAGCGGCTACGACGCTTTGAAGCTGCTGGAGACAGGCGGCATTGACCTGGTTCTGACCGATTTGATGATGCCGGGCATGGACGGCCTGGGGCTGCTCGAGCGTATCCAGGCGCGGGATCCGGACTTGCCGGTCGTGATGGTAACGGCGGTGAACGATATTGCGGTTGCGATGGCCGCCATGCGGCGGGGAGCGTACGACTACCTGAGCAAGCCGTTTGAACGCGAGCATCTGGGAGCGGCCGTGCAGCGCGCGCTGAACCATCGCCGCCTGGCGCTGGAAAACAATAGCTATCGTCGCAACCTGGAAAATCTGGTCACGGCGCGCACCGACATGCTGCGCCAGGCCATGAGCGACCTGGAGCGCAGCTACGACATAACGCTTGAAGCCCTTGGCGATGCCCTCGACCTGAAAGACGCCGAGACGGAGGGCCATTCCAAGCGCGTCACCGCGTACACAATCGCGCTGGCGCGTGCCATGGGAATTCCGGCGGAGCAAATGCGGGTCGTGGCGCGCGGCGCCTTTCTGCATGACATCGGCAAGATGGCGATCCCGGATGCGATTCTGCGCAAGGCCGGCGCTCTAACCCCGGAAGAACGTTCCATCATGCGCGAACACTGCGAGCGCGGTTACCAGATGGTGCGAAAGATCCCATTCCTGGCAGATGCCGCCGAAATTGTGTATTCACACCAGGAGCGATGGGACGGCTCGGGCTACCCCCGCGGACTGCACAGCCGCCAAATCTGCCTCGGAGCACGTCTTTTCGCCGTAGCGGACACGCTGGATGCGATCACCTCGGACCGGCCTTACCGACGGGCAAAGGACTTCGAACATGCGCGCCAGGAAGTGTTGCAGCACTCCGGAACGCAGTTTGACCCTGAAGTCATCGAAGTTTTCCAGGCAATGCCGAACTCTCTCTGGGAGGAGCTGCGGATGGAAATTGACCTGCATGCGCGGCGTTTCTCCGCTTTCTCCACGGTCGAGCAAACGCCGCAGGCAGTTGGTTGCATCTAGCACTGCGACATGACGCGACCGGAAAAGCTCTCCCACGAAGACATCGCGACCCGCATGCTGGACGTCCCGGGCTGGGACCGGGAAGGCAAGGAACTCCGCCGAACGTTCACTTTTGCCGACTTTCCCGCGGCCGTAGCCTTCGTGAACCGGCTGGAGCCGCTCGCGGAGAGCGCAGGTCACCATCCAGACATTGATATCCGATACAACCGCGTCATCCTGAATTTGACCACTCACGACGCAGGCGGGCTGACGGAAAACGATTTCGCGATGGCGGCCGCCATCAACCTCTTGTAATTTTCCTTTGTTTTCAACGTCTTAACTTGGGACGGAATTTTGTCACGCCGTTGTGGTGCCGGAGCGCAACTTCAGACGTCCAATCGGCGTCTATTCAAATGTCTACGTTTGTTGGTAGAATTGGGACAGCAATTCTTCCAAATTATGTAGCCAGTGGAAGCCCGGCAAAGGGCAGATTCCGGACCAGGATTGTGGCGAGAAGCCACAAAGGAAGCGTCGGTCCGAGGCAGTACACAAGTTGCGTCACTGGCCTCCCGGCATGAACAGGTGACTGTTCATGCCGTTTTTTTTACACTCGGCAGGAGGGCTGACACGCATGATGAAGAAGTTTCCAGGAGCGGCGGCCGTTGTCATGGCTTCCATGGCGGCATTCGCGCAGTGGTCATTGCCGGCAGACCTGGTTCCCGCCTATCATCCGGCACCGCCTGCAAAGGCATCTGACATGGGCCCCATTCTCACCGGTAAGCAACTCACGGGGGACAATTTCCGCTACGCCTGGCAGGTAGCGGCGTACCGGGACGCGGCCCGCATCCCGAAGGTTATTTACCAGCTTCCCTGTTATTGCCACTGCGATCGCGCGATGGGACACCAGAGCCTGCATAGCTGCTTCGAGGGCCTGCATGGCGCGGAGTGTTCCACCTGCTCCAAGGAAGCGATCTTCGCCTACCAGCAGACGATGCAGGGCAAGACGCCCCAGCAGATTCGCGCCGCCATCATCAATGGCGAGTACCGGGCGGTTGACCTCGACTCGGTTCACGCGGCCGCGAAATAAACTGCCAAGCCCAGGCCAGCCGAGCATCGAGTTTCGATCTCAAGCCGGATTCAAATAGAAACGCCCCGCGAGCCGCGGAGCGTTTCTACTTGGGTTGCAGCGACGGTTATTTTTTCACGGTGGGCGTTGCGCCACCAAAGAGATCCGTCATCACAGCGGTCGATGAGTCACAGGCGTGGTTCAGGCACTGCAGGCCAAAACCGGCTTCCATTGAACGCAGCAACGAGAAATGCGTGTAGAAGTTGTTGCTGACAATTCCGTGGGGCCCATGATTGAGTTCCACCGTCACGGCCACCTTGTTCACCGTTGGGGAAACCGAATAGTCGTCCTCGTCCCAGATAATGACGATGGCGTTATTGCCCTCACGCCACTGCGGAGAGGCATGCAGCGCTTCAACCACCAGACGCATGCTCTGGTCGCCGTCATACATCAGTCCGGGGTTCAGACCGTTCTGCGTGCCGTTGTCGTTCGGATCGTATTCACATTCAGGTCCGGCATTGCCACGGCCATGCTGGTCATGGCACTGGTTGGGAACTATCCACGCGAAGTTCGGAAGGCGGCCATTCACAATGTCCGCGAACAGGCCCTTCGGACCGCCCCAGTCGCTTATCTGCGCGTAGCTGACGTTCGAGTCGCTTCCACTCTGAACGTTCGCAAAATAGGCAAAGGGATCGTGCTTCACGGCATACAGACCGACCAGGCTGGTCGTTTCACCCGGAAGCGCCGTGCCCAGGTTGCTGTTGTTTGTGAAGTAGCCGTCCGCAGTGTTGACGGAATCAGGTCCGGTCGGCGGCAGGTCTTCCTGATAGCTCTTCCAGCTAAGGTTGGCGGCGGCCAACTGGTCCGCGATGGTTTCGCCAACGGTGAACTGTGCGTTGTAGCCCAGGTTGCCGTCGACATCGACAACGCAGGGCGGCCCGCTGGTTTCGTTCGTGCAGTCGAGCGCCGGCGTTGCCGCGTCCGTTCCCGTTCCGGCGATTGGACAGACCGCGTTGCTGCTCGATTCAAGGTTCGGGACACCGGTGGCGAGGTTGGTCTGGCAGCTGCTGTTATGCCAGTCGGGTGAGTTGTCATCGCGAACGCCGAAGTTGGACCCACCCACAACTTCGAGATAGTTGGTGAGGCTCGGATGACCAACGGCGTAATAATTGGTTCCGGCGTTTACCGAGCGTCCGTACGCATTGAACCAGGGCATCTGGGGATTATTAAGGACCTGGTTAAAGCCGTGATTTTCCATCATGATGACCCAGATGTGGTCCATGTGCGGAATACCCGTAGGCACTGGACCAGGATCGGATTGCGCGGAGGCGCCGATGGTCGCGGCACCGAGAACAAGTGCCGCAATGGAAGCTTTCTTCAACATAGGGGGTGCGTCCCTTCTGAAACGATTGAATGCCAGGGCGACGGACAAAATGCGCCGACCTGCCCAGAACGCTAGGGCGCAATTGTTGTTCTTCGATTGCTGCGATGTGAATACCCTGCTTACGTTTCACAGGGCGAACATCGGCTGCCCGTCCTGTGGCGCGTCGAACCGGTTACCCCGCGACGGAGCTCTTCGACCGCGCGAGAGCAATGCGGCCAGTCGCTTGTTCCGTTGTATCCTCCCGTGAGTGCCTTCCAGCGAGACCGTCGCACACCCGAAACCGAAGCGCTACTACCGACCTGAACTGGACGCCTTGCGCGCGTTCGCTTTTCTGTCAGTTTTCTATTTTCACCAGATCGACTACTTTTCGGCCGCAAAACTGCGTGGCCAGGTCTGGTTCGATATCCAGAACTCGGGCAGCTACGGGCTGCCGCTTTTCTTCTTTCTCAGCGCGTTCCTGATCGTGGAACTCCTGTTCCGGGAAAAAGCTTCAACCGGAACCGTTCACGTCCGTCAGTTTTACATTCGCCGGATCCTACGCATCTGGCCGCTGTACTTCCTGGTCCTGATCGTGCTGAGCGTAGTCGCGCACTGGTTCCCTCTCTACGGTTCCCGAGACCCTCGCGCGTGGCTGGCTTTCTCATTTTTTGCCGGCAACTGGTACATCTTCAAACATTGGTGGATTGCGGATCCGTTCGATCCGTTGTGGAGCATCTCTGCAGAGGAGCAGTTCTACCTGACCGTTCCGTGGATGACGAAACGCTGGGGACGGCGCGGAATCATCGCGATCTGCATTGTTTTTCTGGTCGTCGCGTACGCGCTCATCGCGCACTACTGGACTCGCCCCCTCCCGACCGGGCCGGACTGCCAATGGGTGAACAGCTTCTTCGTCTTCCAGTTTTTTGCCGGCGGTGCCCTGTTATCGGTCCTGCTGAGAGGCCGAAGCCCTCACTGGCCAGGATGGCTTCGCGTTCTGGGCTTTCTGCTGGCGCTGGTGTTCTGGTTTACGGCGACGCACTTTTTCGGCATCAGCGCATGGATGCCGCCGCCGGCACATCTCTGGCAGGACTGGCTCGGCTGGCTCTGTGTCCTTGCCGGGTGCGCTCTGCTCATCACTTCCGTGCTCGGGGTGGATGCGCGCCGCGTACCGCGGCCGCTTACGTATCTCGGCCGGATTTCCTACGCTGCGTACCTGTTCCACATGAGCGTGGTCACGCTTACGCTGGAATTGATCGCGCACAAGCTGCATCATCCTCCGACCGGCACTTCGCGAGTGCTTGGAATCCTGTTCGCGCTTTGTGCGACCTTCGGACTCGCTTCGCTGAGCTACCGCTTCTACGAAGGGCCGTTCCTGAAGCTGAAGCAAAGATTCACGCTGGTACCGTCGCGGCCGGAGTAGCAGGCAGACGTTTACGTTCCGTTGCTGCTTCCAACCACTACAATGGAACCAGGAGGGGGCGTCACGGTTTCGACGGGACGAGGATTGTTTCAGAGGCATGCCGGGGTGCGGACACCCGTAATCGCTCGCAAAACAAACAAGTGCCAACAACACACTTGCATACGCTGCTTAATTAAATAAGTAGCCGTTCTGAGAGGCTTCGCCTGCGGGCCTCGACTGGACGTCGCACAGCAGGCTGGTTGCGCGTTCTACGCCTGGGGCCGCGCGATGAGATCAACGGGCTGGCCGTATGCGCGTCTTGTCCGTTCTAAGCGCAGCCGGCGAGATCATGGAACAGGACTGAGCATGGATTCGCTGATTCAGTAATCGTTTCGGACGCGGGTTCGACTCCCGCCGCCTCCACCAATCTCTTCCAGTGCGCTTCAGCAGGGCTGTCTTGATTCCTGCGGTTCGCGATCACGTTGTGAGACACCGCCCCGCCGGCACATCCCGATTTTTTCTTCGCTCGTCTCGTTAGCGCTGGGAACACGAGTCAGCCCGCGAGTTTGTGTCTCCCGGTTTTGAAGTCCATGTCGAGCCGGCCGGGGTTCCAATGCAAACAAAAAAGCCATGGTCACGAATGTCGTGACCATGGCAAATTTGTTCCTATGGCTTGTTACTGGATTTGCGTAATGACCAGGTGTGCGGAAACCGGGCTCGCCCCGCCTGCCAATGGCGTGATGGTTAAAGCAGTGGAATTCCCTGCCGGATTGCGGACCGAGAGCTGTGAATCCGCTTCTGTGGTTTGCACTAAGACAAATTCGACAATTTGACTGGTGCCAGTCGCACGGCCAACAACCGTGTAGGCCAGCTCGCTGCCATTCAGGCTCAGATCGAGCTGCCCCGCTTCCGTCACGCTTACCTGGAACATCACTTGATAGGTTCCAATGTTGGCCAGGGTAAACGTTGATGAAGACGTCCGGGTGATCTTGCTGGTGGCGGATGTGGGCCCGTCCTGCGGGAACGATACATCGGTACCGACACCAACTGTTGCGGCGTTGTCGCTTGGCATCAGCGCATAGAAGTCCGCAAAATCAAGAAGGCCGCCCGATGCACCTGCTGGACCGGCTGGACCCACCGCTCCCGTAGCACCTGTGCTGCCTGCCGGACCCGCCGGACCTGTCGAGCCTGTGAGACCCGTAGCGCCCGCTGGACCTGTAGCTCCAGTCAGACCCATAGCGCCAGTCAGACCAGTCGCACCCGTTAACCCGGTTGCCCCAATCGGACCCGCTGGGCCTGTGGAACCGGTGAGACCAGTAGCGCCCGTTAACCCGGTTGCGCCTGTCAGGCCTGTAGCTCCCGTCAGACCAATCGGACCTGCTGGGCCTGTGGAACCGGTGAGACCAGTGGCACCCGTTAACCCGGTTGCGCCTGTCAGACCTGTCGCTCCCGTCAGACCAATCGGACCTGCTGGGCCTGTGGAACCGGTGAGACCAGTGGCACCCGTTAACCCGGTTGCGCCTGTCAGACCTGTCGCTCCCGTCAGACCAATCGGACCTGCTGGACCTGTGGAACCGGTGAGACCCGTGGCACCCGTTAACCCGGTTGCACCTGTCAGACCTGTCGCACCGATCGGACCCGCTGGGCCCGTCGAGCCGGTGAGACCGGTAGCGCCCTTCGCTCCGGCCGGACCAATCGGACCTGCCGGGCCAATTGCACCAGTTAGACCGATCGCACCCATGGCACCTGTGGCACCTGTCAGACCGGTTGCACCTGTAGCGCCCGTCATGCCCGTAGCGCCCTTAGCTCCTGCTGGACCTGAGGGCCCGATCGGACCTGCCGGGCCTGTCGAGCCAATCGGACCAATCGGACCGATCGGGCCGGCTGGACCCTTCATGCCTGCCGGACCCGAGGGGCCTGCGGGACCCTTCATGCCGGCTGGACCCGCCGGACCTGTCCAACCTGTCGGGCCAATGGGACCTACCGGGCCACCGGGACCTGTCGGGCCGGCTGGACCCTTCATGCCTGCCGGACCCGAGGGGCCAATTGGACCTGTTGGACCTGTCCAACCGATCGGGCCAATGGGTCCAATTGGGCCAATCGGACCTGCTGGACCGGCTGGGCCGGCTGGACCTGCAGGGCCACCGAGGCCGAGCGTTATATCAAACCAGGTCGCGGTTGCGCATTGGTCCGATCCGCGAGTAAGCGCCAGCGCGTAACTTCCTGGCGTAGAAGCAATCGCCGCAGGGATTTGTACGACAACCTGGGTATCGCTGAAGGTAACTACGGTCGCGTTTATACCGCTAATCGTAACCGTCGGTTGAGTAGTCCCGAATCCCGCACCCACGATCGTCAACTCGGCTGGAGTCGTCGTGTATGTCGGTTCGGCGGAATTGATCACCGGTGCCGGCGCCGTTGACATTGCGCTTAGAGCTGAAGAGTTGATAGATAACATGATTCCTGCGACCAGGGCTAGTATGCCCAGGCGCTTTGAAACTATGGACCCGAAACTGTGTTTCATATATTGCCTCCATGAGGAAAATGCGCTTCTGGAATGGCTCCACTGAACACATGGCTTACGGGCGGCAAGTTTCCCCGCACGATTTCCGGTTCTTATGGAGCTTCCGCTCGGGCATAACGGCCACTCTTAGGGCAATGACACACACAAGGAGAGCCAGGAAAGTTCCCATGCGCCACGGAAGAGTGGTCGACTCCTGAAACCGCGCCGCTCTACGGTTAAGCCGCGAATATTTCTCTTCGACAATCGCAAGGCATCCCCCTCAAGCTAAAGCTGTTAGCTCGCACCAAACCGCTCCATGCCAGAGCTCAGTCTGTGTTTCTGAGAGGGATGTCTACACAGATCGTGGTAGCGCCATCACACGTTCGTGTTACATCGATTGTCTGAGCACAATTGCTCACACCTGCAAATTTATTAACTGACCATGTTACCTGTTAACTAGTTAGCCAGCCCACCGCGATGGCTTACATGGGTAGTTATCGCTCCCGCATTCGACGTACATCGCTTGGATGGTTCTGTGACTACGATTCTCGCGACGCTCGGGGCCCGAACCTGACCGGTGCGTAGACCGCCAGGCCGGCAAGATACATTTCGTTCCTCAGTCCAGTTGATGCGGCCGGCGACACGCAATTAAGCACGAAGGGTTGCCGGGATGACCAGAACGCAGTCCAACATGTTCGACGTAGCTGAATTTCTCGCCAGTGCCGGTCTGGGAAGAAAGATCGCTAAGTTCGAAGCAAAGAGCGTACTTTTTTCGCAAGGCAGCGTTGCGGACTCGATTTTCTATCTTCAGGCTGGCCGCGCCAAGCTCACTGTAGTTTCCGCGGCAGGTAAGGAAGCAATTCTTACCCTGCTCAATGCCGGCGATTTCATAGGAGAAGAAGCGATAGCGGGAGCGGCGGGCCTTCGCCTGACAACTGCAAGTGCGCTTTGCTGCTGTACGGCCCTGAAAATCGAGCGCTCTGAAATGATCCGGGTGCTGCACGAAGAGCACGATTTCTCCGATCTCTTTCTCAAATTCCTTCTGGCGCGAAGCATGCGTATCCAGGCGGACCTCGTTGACCAGCTTTTCAATTCGAGTGAGAAGCGTCTCGCGCGCGTCCTGCTCCTGATGGCGGAATTTGGTGAGCGGGAAGAGCAGGAAACAGTGATTCCGCAGATCTCTCAGGAAACACTGGCCGAGATGGTAGGCACGACACGGTCGCGTGTGAGTTTTTTCATGAACCGCTTTCGCAAACTCGGATTCATCCAATATGACGGCCGCATTCGGGTTCACAAGTCGCTGCTGAACGTCGTCTTGCACGACCAGCCGTTTGACCGGAATTCAGTCGGCGTTTCCTTATCGAAGAAAGCAGCGATTGCGCGACATAACTGAATTGCCCGCGGTTTGAGGCCGCGCGAATGAGTGATGCCGCACATCAGGATGCGGCAACAGCTGCCCGGCGCCCGTGTCACGGCTGCACCCATAGCGCATGGTGTCGGGCCCGTCGGCAACTCCGTCACGGCGCGACCAACCGCGCCACACGGATTTGCTACACTTCTCCCACCCCGGCCATCTCTTCGGCCCCATTTCTTCGGCTCCGCAAATCCTAATTTCATATTCGGGAGCTGCTCGCCATGCGCTGTGCCGCAAAATTTTTGCTGTTTTTAGCATTCCTGTCTGCCATCCGCCTCGCCTACGCCCAGAACGCGAACGAGTCCGTCATCACCAGCTTCGACACGGTCACCAGCGACGTTACTTTGCCGGAAGGTGATTTGATGATGGATTCCAAGGGAAATATCTATGGCACCGCCTATAACTACGGCACATACATTAAAGGCGGTATCTGGGAACTCTCGCCGAACGGCGACGGAACGTGGACCCATCAAGTGCTTTACGCATTCGGAGCGGCGACCAACGATGGATCCCGGCCGGTGGACTCGGTGGTCATGGACTCCAAGGGCAATCTTTACGGCGTGACGGGACAAGGCGGCGCGAACAGTTATGGAACGGTGTTCGAACTGTCACCGCCGGCTGCCAAGGGAGGCGCGTGGACAGAGACAATCCTGCATAACTTTGCTGACGACGGAGTTGACGGGAATTATCCGTACTCCAGCGTGGTCATGGACGCGCACGGCAACCTTTACGGAACCACGACGCAGGGTGGCAGCGCTCGTTACGGCACCGTGTATGAACTCTCGCCGCCTTCCACCCCTGGGGGCGCCTGGACTGAAACCATTCTGCACAACTTCCAGGCAGCTCAGAACGATGACGGCGCCGGTCCTGAGGGCCGCATGGTGTTTGATTCGGCGGGCAATCTGTACGGCACGACCACGGGGGGCGGGACGCTGGACGGGTCTTCTCAGGGCACGATCTACAAGTTGACCGCCGGGGCGGGCAACACGTTCACCTACAGCATTCTTTACACCTGGGGCGGAAGCGCGAACGATCCGGGGCAACTGCTAGGCGTTCCCGCGCTGGACTCTGACGGCAACATCTACGGCACTTCCTATTCCGGCGGCGCCGACCTGCAGGGCACGATCTGGGAAATCTCGCCTCCTGCGAAGGCGGGTGGCAGCTGGACCGGGCAGGTGCTTCACAGTTATCTCATCTCCGGCGGCGATGGATACGACTCGTACGGTGGCGTCACGATAGTCGACGGCAATCTCTACTGCACCACGACCAAGGGCGGCGCCAACAGCGCGGGAGCCGTAATCCGGCTCACACCACAATCGGGCGGCGGCTGGACCGAGTCTGTCTTTCACAGCTTTGGCGGCACACAGGATGACGGCGGGGTTCCTTACGCCGGAATGATCGCCGACTCCAATGGCGATCTCTTCGGGACAACGACATACGGCGGCCAGTACGGGGGCGGCGAAGTCTTCGAAATTCTGGGCAAGGCGGCCTCAGCGACGGCGCTCACCGCAACGCCGTCTACCGTGACGGTCGGCGAGAACGTGACCTTGAAGGCGACCGTGACCGGAAGCGGCGGCACACCGTCGGGCACGGTCACGTTCTCTGCAGACGGGGACGCGCTGGCCCATATCGCCCTGGATGGATCCGGAGTCGCCAGCCTGACCGCGAATTCCAACGGCTATGCTCCAGGTACATATCCGATACTTGCGACCTATTCCGGAGGCCCATCGTTTGCCAGTTCTGCCTCTTCGGCGGTCAATGTCGATTTGACCAGGGCGCCCACCCAGACCACGCTGGCGGCTTCTCCAACGTCTGTTACGCCTCCGGGCAGCGTCACCCTGACAGCAACGGTCAAGCGCTCGGCCTCCGGCGCGCAGGGGACACCCGCCGGCTCGGTTACGTTCTCGGCCGAAGGCAAAGCTCTCGCGACCGTCAAGCTCAACGGCAGTGGAGTAGCCGCCGTCAAGGCGCCCTCTACGGGTTATCCGGCCGGCTCTTACCCTATCAAGGCCACATACTCGGGAGACCCGTTCGACGCCAGTTCGGCCTCATCGACTGTCACCGTCACGGTGAAATGAGGGAGCCACGGCAGGAATCATCGTTCCGCGGGTGTGTTCAACCGGTCGCCTCCGGCGTAAAAAGTCGCGGCAACGGGCGAATCGAGCGCATACTCTTGACAGCGCCGGCCAAGCATAGAAGGCTGTTTCCCATCAGCCCACTTCGCTGTGCAGCGAACTTTACGGCGTTTGGACAATGGAAAGACGACCCAGGAACGACATGCCGACGCAGTACGGGACCGGCGCTGCCGTAAGCAGCTCGGCCGACAACCTGCGGCCTGATTTGTCGAAGCTGCCCAGTTCCGGAGCCGACCAGACCATAGTCCCGCTTGGACCGGATTCTGACGCTGGCCAGACAATTGTCCCGCTTGGCCCAGGTTCCGGGGGAGACCAGACCATTGTTCCTCTGGGACCCGGTTCCGGCGGAGAGCAGACGATTGTGCCGCTGGGTTCTCGCCCCGATTCCGCCTACACGATGGCGGGCGTTCCTGACTCCGCTGTGTATCGGCCCAGCGATGGAGCAAGTGGCCAGCTGGCGCCGCTGGCCGCGGATGGCGACCTGCCCCCGCATACCGTTCTGGCCGGCCGTTATGAGATTGAAAAAGTTTTAGGGACCGGCGGCATGGGCGCGGTGTACCGCGCATGCGACCGCGAGCTCGACCGCCTGGTGGCGCTCAAGGTCATTCGCCCCGAACTCGCGCGCAACCAGGCTATTGTTGACCGGTTCAAGCAGGAACTCCGGCTTTCCCACCTTGTTACGCACCGCAATGTCGTGCGCATGTACGACCTGGGCGAAGCGCACGGCATGCGCTTTGTCACGATGGAGCTTGTCGCAGGGCGCGATCTCCACACGATTCTCGCGGAACGCGGGACTTTCCCGCCCAGGGAAGCTGTAGAGGTCTTCAAGCAGATTTGTTACGCGCTGCAGGCTGCTCACAGCGTTGGGATTCTGCACCGCGACCTCAAGCCGCAGAACGTGATGGTTGAGGACGCGGGCCGCGTTGTCGTGATGGATTTCGGACTTGCCCGCACGATCGAAGGCAACGGCATGACGCAATCCGGGGCGCTGGTGGGCACGATGGAGTACATGTCTCCGGAGCAGGCGCTCGGCAAGGACCTCGACCAGCGGTCTGACATTTTTGCTCTCGGGCTGATTGGCTACGAGATGCTGACCGGCAACATGCCGTTTCGCGCAGAGAGCGCGATTGCCAGCCTGCTGAAGCGCACCCAGACCCGGGCGGATCCATGCATTACGTTGAACGCTGACATCCCCGGCGCGCTGAGCGACATCATCAGCAAGTGCCTGGAATGCGACGTCAACGATCGCTACGCCAGCGTCACCGACATCCTGAACGATCTCGAAGCGTGGCAGGGCAAGAGTTCCGGTGTTGCCGTGGCTGCGCCGATCTCGACGATTGCGCCGCCGGCGATCGCCGTGAATGCGACGCGCAAGTGGATACTCATCGGCGGCGGCGCGGTTCTTGTCGTCGCGATTGCAGCCGGAGTTCCTTACGGCATCCACCACTTCGGGGGCGGCAACTCGCCCGTCTCTGCCACGCCGAGTATTTCGCTGGCCATCATTCCCTTCTACAACGCGTCCGGGGATCCGTCGCTGGACTGGCTCGGGTCGAGCCTTGCGCAAATGCTTGCCGATGATGTCGGGCAATCCTCGGCGGTGCGCATGGTTTCGCAGGACCGCCTGCAGCAGATCATCGGCGACCTGCACCTGTCGCCGAATTCGCAGATTGACGAAGCCAACCTGAAGCGCATCGCCGGATTCACGAACGCGCAGACGATCGTATTCGGACAATACATCCGCGCGGGGAGCCAGATCCGCGTCAGCACGACGATTCTCGATCTCGCGCATGACACGCGGTCCGTGCTGACGACAGATGTTCCGCAGGAAAAGGAGCTTCTGCCCGCAGTGGACAAGCTGGCGGTCGATCTGCGGCAGAAACTGACAGCCGATCCGAAGATTCTGAAAGACCTGAAGGCGCATGCCGAGCGTCCTTCGACAACGTCTGTCGACGCCCTGCGCGCGTATCAGGCTGGCGTCACCCTGTCGCGCGCTGGCAACGACATCAAGGCGCAGGAACAATATCAGGCTGCGATTGCTGCGGACCCCAGGTTTGCGCTTGCATACTCCAAACTGGCGGAAACCTATTCGAACCTCGGGCACGACGACCTGGCACGCACCGCGGCGCGCAGGGCGGTGGAGTTGAGTGAATCGTTGCCGCCGCAGGAGCGTTACCTGATTGAGGCCAGCAACGCGCGCGTGACAAACGATACCCAGAAAGCGATTTCGAGCTATCAGCAGCTTGCCGCCGCCAATCCCGCCGACACGGAAGTCCAGTTTGCTCTCGCCGCGCTGTACGAGAAGGACAACGACTACGCCGAAGCCAAGAAGCGGCTGGCAAGTGTGCTGGCAAATGATCCGAAGAACGTTGAAGCGCTGCTCGCCAGCGGGCGCGTCGCCGTCAAGGCTGACGATCCGCGCGGTGGCCTCGAGTTCCTGAGCCGCGCTTTGCCGCTTGCGACGGAGCTCGACAACCAGCAGGAGAAGGCATCGATTTTGCAGGCGATGGGTGTGGCATACAGCTCCCTCGACCGTCCTGACGATGCGCTCAAGAACCTGAAAGATGCGCTTGCGATCCGGCAGCAGATTGGCGACAAGCGGGGCGCGGCCGCAAGCCTGAACCAGATCGCGCAGGTCTACGACAGCCAGGGCAAGGTCGACGACGCGCTCGACAACTACAAGCAGGCGTTGGCCATTCGGCGCGACATCGGCGACCAGGCCGGCATCGCCAGCACCCTGATTGATACCGGCACTTTCTACCACGATCACGGCAAGCCGGCGGACGCGCTGCAGTACTACACAGAAGCGCTGCAGATTGAACGCCAGCTCGGCGACCGCTCACGGCAGGCCTTGTGTCTGAACAACATCGGCACCATAAAACTGGACCAGGGCCAGTACCAGGACGCGCTCACCTATCTCGAACAGGCACTGGACTTGCGGCAGAAGCTTGGCCTGGCGGCAGACACCGGGGAATCACTGCATAATCTGGCCGAGGTTTCTACCAAGCTCGGGCAATATGACACGGCACTCAACGATTACCTGAAGGCCATCGAGGTGTTCCGTGGCATCAATGATCAACACGGCATCGCGCTGGAATCGAGCGGCATGGCGAAGATTTTTGCGGCGCAGGGACGGTATGGCGCCGCCCAGAGCGCTATGAAGGATGCGCTCACCATCATTCGGCAGAGCAAGGAAACCACGTCCCTGGCCGCGGAGGTCATTGGCGGCTGGGGAGACTTGATGGGGCAGGTCGGGAAGCCCGCCGACGGTCGCCCGAGCCTGGATGAAGCGTTGAAAATTGCGCAGCAGACCAAGGATGATCCCACATCGGCCCAGGTCACCAACTGGATGGGCGACGCTTATTTTTACGCGGGCGACTATGCGAACGCGCGGAAGCAGTATGACCGGGCGCTGCAGATCGCTTCGAAGACGACCGACAAGGAAGTGACGCTGATCGCCAGGGTGAACCGCTCGAAAACGGACCTGGCGATGGGGCACGCCGCGGCCGTCGCTCCGGAATTCAAGAAAATGTCGCAGGAAGCGGATGAACTCGGACTGAAGGCCCTGTCGGTCGAATGTTCCGTCTATCTCGCGCAGGCCGAATTGGCCACGAAGAATACCAGGAACCTGGACCAGGATTTGAGCGAAACCCTCGCGAAAGCCGAAAATCTTGGACTGCGAATTCTCCAGGCGAAGACACACTATTTGCAGGCTTCGCTGCAGATGGGCGCCGGCAACAAGAACGAAGCCGTTATGAACTACAGGGATGTAGCCAACATCCTGGAAGGCATCAGCAAGGAAAAGGATTCCGGCGATGTGCTGAAGCGCGCGGACCTGAAAGAAATTTACTCGAGTTCAAAGGACGCGGTCCGGGTGAACTACTAAACAGAAGGCCGCCGCCCGAAGGCGACGGCCCATTTTGCTTACCTGTTCTGTTTACTTCTTGATCGTCACGGTCACGCTCGAAGACGTTCCCGTTCCGTAGTCTGTGCTGCCGTTGTAGGTTGCCTTGATGGTGTTGCTGCCCACGGGCAGCGTGGTTGTGGTGTAGGTCGCGACGCCACTCGCGTTCACTGCGTTGGTGACCAGCAGTTTGGAACCGTTGTAGAACGAGACCGTGCCGGTTGATGGCGCGCCCGCGCTCGACGATGTGACTGTCGCGGTGAAGGTGACCGGGCTCCCGGAGTTCGTCGAAGTGGTCGAAGCCTTGAGGCCGACCGAAACCGGCGCAACAACAACCGTGAACGGGATGGTTATAGGACCGGCCGCTCCGAAGTTCCCTTGCGCCGCGTAGTTCAGCACGATGTGGTGAGCACCGAGTGCGGGCTTGGACAGGACGAAGGCGGCGATGCCGATGTTGCTCAGCGGGACTGAGACAGGCGCCCCGCCGTCGAGGCTGTAGGTGATGTTGCCGGTGGCAAAGCCGAGGTTGTAGAAGACGCCGACCGCGCACTGGTAGCTGGAGCCGTACGGCACGCTGGGCGGACCGCACACCGGCACCATGAGGGTGGATGCGACTTTAACGGTAACGATTGTCGGCGCGGAAACACCGGCCGGGTTGTTGCTGTCGCCGGAGTATGCCGCGGTCATGGAATGTACTCCCACCCCGAGTGGCGGAGAGATATTCCATTTCGCGCAGCCATTGCTGAGAGTCAACGTGGTGAGCAGATTGGTTCCGTCGTACAGCTTGACGGTCCCGGTTGCAGCCGAGGAAGTCGCGGGCGTGATGCAGACGGTTTCCGTGGTCGTGCCGGGATAGGTCAACGAGGTGCTGCCGAAGGTGAGCTTGATGGCAGCGTCAAACGTCGGCTGCACGTTGAGGTTCAGCGTGGAACTGCTCGGCGTGTGATACGCGTCGGAATACTGCGCCGTGATGGTCACGGGCCCGACCGCGGTCGTAGCGTACGGGCATGGAGCCGTGCCGGTGGTCGCCGAGGTTGCGGTGACCAGGACACCGGTGCAGTTTGCAATGGGCGTAAGGCTGGAGGATGGGCCGGTAAAGAAGTTCACCGTGCTCGGCGCGATCGGTGGCGTCGTACCGGTCGGCATGCTGCCCGGGCCGGGAACCTGCGACGACAGTCCGGTGATTGTTGCCGTGATCAGGTCTGTCGAGCCGACGATCGGCGTTGTTGTTGCGGCTCCAAGCGACGTCTGGCTCGGAACGACCGTGATAGCGGTATCGACAAAGTCAGAGAAGCTCTTGGTCTTGCCCGCCGATGAAGCGTCGATGGTCTGCGGCGTATAGGAGGTAAAGATGTTCTGGACGTTGTTCGACGTCAGATACCCGCCTGTGGTCGTAGCGCCGGAAACCGTGCTCGCAAATGTGAAGGTGTTCGTTGCAGGCGTGGCGGCCACAGTCACGGTCCCGTTGAAGCCGGCCGGCTGCGCCCCGAGGATCGTGACGGTCTGGCCCGGCGTTACGGAACACTCGCCGTATGGAGTTCCGCCCGGCACAAGCGGCGTGCCACACGTGACCGTGGCTGTTGAGCCGTCTCCCGTTATGGAAGCGATGGGAGTGTAGAGCGGGTCGCCCTGCAGCAAGCCGGGCGAGATGGGCTGGATAGTGTTGTCGTAGCCCTGCGAGACGTCAATGAACAGGCTGGTGTTCAGCGTGTTCGGGCAGGCGACAGGCGCATTCGTGTCTGTATAGACACACGATGCGGAGAAGATAATGCAGTTGCCGCCCGTGTCGTCATAGACCTGGCACTGGGTTCCGGTGAACTGCGAAGGACCGGTTGCAATCAGAGCGCTGAAATTCGCTGGCGAAATCGTGTTCGCCGTGATGATCATGCTGATGTCGGACACCGAAGGTCCGCCAACCGGATACGTGACCGCAAAGTTATAGCTGCCGAAGTTGAAGATCGTCGGCGTTCCCGGTGTGTTCAGCGGCTGAATCTGCGAAACGGACGTGTGCGCGGTGAACGTCCATGCCATCACTTCCTGCTGCTCGGAGAAGTATCCGGTGCCGGAAGTAAAGCCGACGTAGGCGCTGTCGTTCGCCGTCCCGCTGCTGATGAACGGGCTGATGCTGGTCGTGATGTCATACGTTCCCTGGAAAATGGGAACTGCACCCTGCGTCGGGTCCGGCGTGTGGGTCCCGGCAACGTACGGCGGGTCCAGGTAGACGTACATATAGTTCGCCGGTGAGTCGTTGGGTCCGTTGTAAATGACGACCGCCTGATGCACGTTTCCATCCGCCAGATTGACAGCGACGGGATTGGCCGTCGAAGTCGTGGGGTTGGTGATGAGTGTGCTGACCGGGTTGCCGTTGGCGTCGAGCAGGCTGACGTTGCAATTGGTGTGGTTGGGCGAGTTCGGCAGGCCTACGCCGTCACTCAATCCGCAACTTTGCAGGGCGATGTGGTTGGCGTTCGGATCGCCGAAGTCTGAGTTGTCGTAGGTGTCAAACTCCAGGGCGAGGCTGTTGTCAACGCCGCCGTAGCCCATGCAGCCGCCGGCTCCGCCGTAAACGCTTGCGCCGTAACCTGTGGCCGCGCAACCCCCGGAATCGGCTCCCCCTCCGGAAGCATTCTGAATGACAAACGCAATGCCGTCAGCCTGGCCGTTCGCCACCGGCGTGAGCTTGAATGCGAACCAGCTGGTGAAACCGCTGGTGACGCGCTGCGGAACCGAGAACCACATCGTGGAATCTTGATTGCCGGAGTCGGGATTCATCTGGGTCGCGTAATGCGCGCTGCCCGAGCCGCCATTTGGATCGATACTCGCCGGGTACTGGTCGAGGATGAAGGACGGGTTCGCCGCCGCCCCTGTGCCGTCGTTGAAGCAGAAAAGGGTGCTTCCCTGAGTGGGAGCCACGGCCTCGGAAACCTGGTTGCAATAGTAGGAAACCTGGCTGGGATTCGCCTGCGGAATATCGAAGTCGTAGTAGGTGATTTGTTGCGCGATGACGGCGGTGGGAAGGGCGAGCGTGAAGAGTGCGATGGCAAGGCACCTTCTTGGCATTACGGATACTGACATGTCGTGGTCCTTACTGGCTCAGGCGCAGTGGCTTATGCGGTCCGGTTCGGCGAGCCTGGGGAAGGAGTGGAAGCTCGCCTGCTGACGACAGCAAGCGGAAACGAGTTGTCCGGTTGCTGGTATTGCGGATGAATGATAGAGGCTGGTCGCGAGAGGGTCAAGAGAATGTCACGCTAAAAATTTCCCGCCCCGGAACGAAAGATTGTTACCTCGTCCCGCATTTTTCGCTTCCGGGCAAGATGGAACAGGCGCATACGCGGCCCTGGGGTACCGGCCGAACAAGTGTTTCCACATCAGGCATTTACAGAACGCACCGCTTTTCCTGCGTGGGCTGGCCGTCCCTTGCCAGCGTCCCGGCTGAAGTGGCTCTCTAGCACCTTCGCGGCCAGTGGCGAGACCTGCTTGGTCGGAAACGGTCCGCCAGGCAGGGCTCGTCGGCCGCCACGATTGAAACATTTAAACTCGAACCGATCTCCGGCATGATCTTTTCCTCATTCACCTACCTGCTGATGTTTCTGCCCTTCGCCGTCCTCGGTTGCATAGGGCTCCGCCGGCTGGCCGGGCCCCGCGCCGCTCAGGTATTCATCCTCGGCGCATCGGTTGTTTTCTACGGCTGGAAGCGGCCCACAGATCTGCTCTATCTCTTCGCGTCGGTTGTCGTGAACTGGCTTTTTGCCCGGTGGATGAACACCGCGCCTGACCGAGGCAGGAAAAACATTCTCGTGGCAGGGATCGCCGCCAACGTGCTTTATCTCAGTACGTTTAAGTACCTGGAATTTTTCTCTTCGATATTCAGCTTTGCGTTGCCACACGGTTTCCGGATGCCGTCGCTGGCGTTCCCGCTAGGCATCAGCTTCTTTACCATCACGCAGATTATGTATCTGGTGGATTGCTATGAAGAACTGACAACCGCAGGTTCCCTGTTCGATCACGCTACGTTCGTCGCGTTCTTCCCCTATGTCCTTTCAGGACCGCTCAGCCGCTCCCGGCGCATACGTCACCAATACGACAATTTCGGCGGGCTGGACGGTCAGAGATCGCACTTTATTGCCCGCGGCCTGTATCAGTTCTCCATGGGCCTTTTCAAAAAGGCGGTATTTGCGGAAGCCTTCGCGCGCGTCGCTAATTTCGGGTTTGCCTCACACCAGCCCATGTCTGCGCTGGAAGCCTGGACCTTCAGCATCGCCTACGCCATGCAGCTCTACTTTGATTTCAGCGGATATTCAGACATGGCGATTGGAACCGCGCTGATGGTTGGCATAGAAATACCCAGGAATTTCGACGCACCCTATAAAGCACTTTCCATTACGGAATTCTGGCAGCGCTGGCATATCTCCCTGACTAACTTCATTACGACCTATCTCTTTACTCCAATGCTTCGCTCGTTCCGCAGGCGAACACTGGCCGCTTCAGGCGCTGCCACCCTGCTCGCCATGGCTATCGCCGGGCTCTGGCATGGCCCGGCGTGGACATTTGTCATTTACGGAGCGCTGCATGGCGTATTTCTAACTGTCAACCAGATTTGGCGGAAAAAAGGATTCGCAAAGCTTCCGGCATCAGTCTCGTGGATGATGACATATGCTTGCGTCATCATCGCATTCGTCTATTTTGGAGCGCCCAGCGTCAGTGAAGCTACCAGCCGCGTCGCTTCGCTTTTCAATCCGCACCACCCCGTTTCCATACGCCTGCTGCGTGCTCTCAGCGTGGAAGGCGTGAGCTACAGCGTGTTTGGCGTGCCGCTACTGTTGGGCACAGCCGTTGCTTTCGTAGGACCGTCGTCGGATCAGCTATCTCAGAACTTCGCGCCCACTGTCACCAACTGCCTGTTCGCCGCCGTCCTCTTCCTTGTCGCGATGCTTTTTGTCAATTCCAGCGTTCCCGCCCCATTTATTTATTTCCGCTTCTAACGATATGGCCATGACCCAATCTAAACCGGAAGGACCAAGCATCCCGATTTCCCCTGGACGCTGGATCGCATATCTCTTCGTGATCCTCGCGATCATCATCGGTCTCAACTTTCTCGTTGCCTGGCGACTGGATTTGTTCGGGCTATTTCGCGATGCACGAGGCCGCTCGCTCGCAACTTCTGAGCATGAGAGGAAGCAGAAATACTTGCTTAACCGGAATTATGTGCCGGAAAACTTTAACGCTCTTATTATCGGAGCCTCGGCGTCAGTAAACTGGAGGCCCGAAGAACTATCCGGCTTTCAGTTCTACAACGAATCGCTGGAAGGCGGTGACGCCAGCGAAGAGCGAAAGATGGTCGAACAGGCCCTGGCTAAGGGACAGATAAAGGCCGCAATCATAACGCTGTTTCCGCGAATCACGTCGCAGCACGTCCTCCAGGACGGCTTCGAGACGGCAAACGAGAGCGAAGCGCTCGGATCCATTAGCCTGCTCGGCGTGGAGTATGAATACCTTGCAGGTCGCCTGTTCCACCGCCCGCCGAAGGCCTGGCCGAATGGCAGCCACAGGTTGCCGCCGCGCCGTCCACCTTCCGAAACTGAGGCACATACGAATCTGGCAGCTGTCCAGGATGCAACGGCTGTCACCGACTATGTCGAGCTGGCTAACGAACTGAGCCGACGCGGCGTTACTCTCGTCTATGTTGTAGTCCCGGTTTATGAGCCTTATCTGGTGTATAACAAAGGGCAGTTCGATGCTTACACGCAGACGATGCTTCTAAAGTTACCGCCAGCTGCGGTGGTTGACTTCAACGGACCCGAGTACCTGGCATTTCGAAGCAACCCGGCAAATTATCGCGACCTGGTCCATCTAAGCCCCGCGGGCGCGGAAACGATCAGCGCACTGCTGAACACGCGGCTCGTCACACTCCTTGGAGAGCGGAAATAGCCATGAACGTCGGAGGAAGAGTGGCCGCGAGCCGCACCTTTGATCATGCAAGCCAGGAAGAGTTCGCCGCCTTTTCCGGCGACCTGAACCCTATCCACATGGATGCGCTGGCATCGCGACGTTCCCCGGCAGGAAAACCTGTAGTGCATGGCATGCACATCGTCTTATGGTCGCTGGACGCTCTCGCGCAGCAAGGCCTGTTGCCCCGCGGCGACGTTCAACTCCATGTGACCTTTCAGCGCTGGGCCTATATCACCGATATCGTGACGGTCGCCTTACCTGGACACGGCAGCGTGGAATATTTTCGACTGCAAGTAAATGGCCTTACTATAGCGACGGCGGAGTGGCGGCGCTCCGAGCCTGCAACATTGCCTCACGATACGATTGGCCCCTCGCGACAGGATCCACTTGAAGTCCCATCACACCTGCCGCTGAACGAGATACAAGGCCTGGCCGGGGATGCCTATTGCGGCGCAGTTATTGGCGCCCGCCGGCTGTTTCCTGCGCTATCTGAGGTCATTGGGCCGAACGCGGTTGTAGAACTCGCCGCGACATCCTACACAGTCGGCATGCTTGTGCCAGGTCTCTACTCGATGTACTCGAAACTCGGTGTTCGGATTTCGACGCCTAATTCACTGCCACCGGCACTGACTTACCGCGTCGCTCGCGTCGACGAGCGCTTCCGTAAGGTAAGTATCGACGTCAGCGGAAACGCAATAGACGGTACTGTGAAAACGTTCATGAGGCAGCCTCCGGTGCGACAACCGTCCCTTAGCGAGCTTTCACGCGTCGTCCAACCAGGAGAATTCGCACATATACAAGCTCTCATTACAGGTGGCTCGCGCGGACTCGGAGAACTGACGGCAAATATCATTGCGGCCGGTGGGGGAAGCGTGACCGTGACCTATGCAAGCGGCCTTGCGGATGCGGAACTCATCGTCGCCGAACTCTACGCTGCCGGCCGCCGAGCTCATACAGTGCGCTACGACGCCCGCGAGCCGGTAGAAATATTAATGTCCAGCCTGCCCTGCACACCAACGCATCTATTTCATTTTGCTACGCCGATCATCAATGTTCCAAGGCAGGAGCTGTTTTCCCTGCCGCTCCTGGAGCAATTCCTTACTTTTTATGTGACGAGCTTTTATTCCCTGTGCACGGCGTTGGTACAGCGGCGAGCTACGGAAAGCGAAAGCGCACGCTTGTATGCTTTTTATCCGTCGACGGTATTTCTCGAAGAAAGGCCGCCGGGAATGGTCGAGTATGCCATGGCCAAGGCCGCCGGCGAGCAACTGTGCGCCGAGCTGAACCTTCGCACGTCCGGCGTTGAGGTGTTGGTAGCGCGCCTTCCGAAGCTATTGACCGACCAGACCGCCGGCATCGTGCCGGAAAATATCACCGACTCCGTGGCTACACTCTTGCCCCTGATCCGGCAGATGCCGACTCCGTAATACAACTTAGCCAGACTTGGCGCGCTTCAAGATAATCAAATCGACGAGGTCTCCCACTTCCTTGAGATCCTGCAATTCCCCCAGCGCAAAATGCACGTGATAGACGCTCTCGACCATCTCGATAAGTTCAATGTGCGCCAATGAGTCCCAGTTTGCCGTGTTCCTCGCGCTGGATTGATATGTAACCGTAAGGTCTGGTGAATCCAAAGCTTCACGGAAGACCGCTTGGAGGTCCGCAAGCACGGCTTCGCGCGTCAACTCAGGCATCAATATTCTCCTCAACTCGAATATGCGAATTCCGTGGCCTGTAGTCTGCAATATCTAATGACCAGACCGTTGACCCTTCCGGCAGACCATCTACACCGTCGACCCGCGCGAAGCCCAAAGCAGCATAATGGCCGGCGACGATAGCATTCTTTGCGGTCGGGCGATAGTAGCCGATCAATCGCCGGGTACCGGCCTTTCTCGCTCGCAACACCAGGGCATCTAACATGGCCAGCTCCATGTCGCGCTTCAGTACCCGGCAACTCATGAGCCATAGTTCTATATGCAGCGCATCATCTCTCAGACTGCCGATAATAACCGATATCAGACCATTATCTCCAAACCGATCGGTCAATCGCCCATAGAGCGTTATAAAATGCGTATCGCGATATAGCTCTTCCATTTCAACAAGACCGTACCTGCGAGTCGTTAGATTGAACTGGTTGGTCTTGTTTGTCAGCTGGGTTATGCGCTCAAGGTAGACAGGCCTGAAGGAGTCTATCTCCGCGGTCATCCCGAGTGAATCAAGGTAATCGCCGTATGTCGCATACTTTTGTTGCTCAACAGCACGAGCCGCGTTCTGGGCATACAAAGACGAGCGGGAGATGTCCTCAGACGACAATGCAATGGTCTCAAAATATCGGCCGCGGTCAATGATTGCCGGGAACAGGCTGACCTCGTTGCCAACGTCAGGGACGGCGACCTGCGGCAACTGTTCCCCTACGATCAGCCGCTCAGCTGGATTGTCGTCAATAAATACCAGGCTGTCCAGGGCAAGATTAAGTTCGCTTGCAATTTCGCGGATGTTATCGCTCTTGGGCTCCCAGTTTGACTTCATGCAGGAGATGTCCTTTTCGCGAAGTACGCCGCTTGGATGTCGAAGCCCGGACAATGCCGCTTCATGCTCATTCTTGGAGCAGACCGCCAAGAGCACTCCCCGCTCCTTCAGGGCTGCGCAGTATCCCTGAAAGGCGCTATAGGCTTCCGCCACCGGCGTTTCCTTCCCAATTTGAATTTTGTCCACGCCGTCATCGCCAATGACTCCGCCCCAAATCGTATTGTCGAGGTCCAGAACCAGTACCTTGCTGCTACGGCCGTACATGGCCCGGAGCATTGCAGTCAGTGACCGGGCAATTTCCAGGTTTGCCGGGCCGCGGAACAATATTTTGTAATTGAAGTAACGTTCCCAATCGAGCCAATTCTCGCGGCCTAAATCTCCGGCGATCTTGTTCAGGTCCTGGATCAGAAGGTTCGGACGCGTGCCCGCTTCGATCGCGAATTGACGGTTCAACTCTGCGATAAAGCGCCGGTTACCGCCGGGCGTGACGGCGTCCAGGTTGCCCAGCACACTGTAAGCGGGAGGATCAAAATTATTCTGGATGATTTGGCATGGCAGGCCTTCTTCCAGCGAGCCCCATATTTCCTGCCAGCGGGCCATTTCCGCAGCTACGAAGCTTTCCAGGTCATTTTCGTGACACGAGATCGGCGGATGCGTCTTGATATCTAATGCAGACGTATGAAGGTAGACGATGTCCGGCCGGAATTGGACCACAATTTCGGAATCTACGACGGTGTCTTCGTAATAACGACCGTACTCCGACTGGTAGAACGTCGGAGAGAATCCTGCCTCGAGCAGCAGCACGTCCCAGAAATTCACAAGCTCTTGTGTAGTGGAGCCGCCGAGAACAGCTATCCGGATTTCCTGAAGCCGATCTTGTGCCGCCAATTCACGGCGCAAACTCTTACGCTTCAGAACAAATTGTTCATAGGGGCAATCAAATGCCTTCATCGCGGAATACCGAGGCATGGGCACAAGGGGCCCGGGTGAACCTGATGCTACCACACTTAGGCTCCCCGGCATGCGGCGGTGCCGCTGATTAGGAATTGTTGTCTATGTAAGGATGTCTGCATGCGCTTGGTCTGCATAGCTGCGATTTTCAGCCTACTGGAGATTGCGACCTGTCTTGGACAGGGACCGACGCGCGTCTGTGTGCAAGATGTGACCGGTCGCGTCATTGTCGGCGCAGAGATCATGCGAGACAACACAAGAGTTGCCACGACCGGAAATGATGGCTGCGCGGCAACCCCTCTTTCCGCAGGGACCGTGTATTCGGTCAGGGCTGCAGGCTTCCAAGCCGCAGGCGGAACCGTATCGGCCGGCCCGCTGCAGATCACCCTCTCTCCGACGGGTACTCGCGAGCAGGTTCTGGTGACGGCCAGTCGCGCGCCGCTCGCAGCAGACGCGACCGCGGCGGAGGTGACATCGCTGCCGGCAGCACAACTGGATGCAGTGCCCGGATTTAGTCTCGATGATAAGTTGCGCCAGGCCAACGGATTCAAGCTATATAGAAGAACGCCATCCTGGTCGGCAAATCCAACCTCCCAAGGCGTTTCACTTCGAGGTCTGGGTTCAACCGCCGCGAGCCGCACGCTTGTGCTGAGTGATGAAGTCCCCTGGAACGACCCGGGCGGTGGCTGGGTGCGCTGGAATGAGATACCTGAGCTGGCGATTCAGGACGTCGAAGTTCTGCGCGGAGGCGCTTCCGACCTTTATGGTTCAAGCGCCATGGGTGGAGTAATTCAGATTATTCCTGTCACTCCAAATGCCGCGTCCTTTGACCTCGATAGTTATGTAGGCGGATTGGATACTTACTCGTTTAATGGTCTCGGCACCGCGCAGGCTGGTCATTGGCACGGCCTGGCGGCGGCCTCACTGTTTCATACAGACGGGTACATTCCTGTTCCTGAACCTTATCGTGGCGCAATTGATGCGGACGCAAATGATCATTCCCAGGCAGGCCGCCTTGAACTTCGCTACCAGGCCGGTGGCGGCGCTACTGCCTTTCTCCGCGGCAACGTCCTTAATGATGCCCGCCAGAACGGGACAGTTTTGCAAAACAATGCTGCCAGAATCTGGCGCTACGCCGGCGGCAGCGACTTTGCGCCGGAGGGCGTTGGAGACTTGCGGCTCCGACTTTATGGAACGGATGAGCATTACCGGCAAAGCTTTACGTCTGTATCAGCAGATAGAAACACCGAAACACTCACGAAGCTGCAGCGCTTTCCTATCCAGGAAGCAGGCGGTTCCGGGCAATGGCTGCGAACGTACAGGCATCAGCTTGCGATTGTTGCCGGTGTTGACGTTCGCGATATCCGCGGCAATGACAAGGAGACTCCTGTAAGCGGCGGAACAGAAAAGCCGACTGTCAGTACATCTGCACGGCAACGGGACACGGGAGTTTACGGTGAAATTTTATTTACGCCACCGGGCTGGTCTGTCGCGCTTTCAGGGCGAATGGACCACTTCACCACCTTTGACGCACAGTCCACAACCGGTGGCACTCCGGGCGAAACTGTTCTGCCTAACATCAGTGAAACGGTATTTGATCCGCGGCTGGGCATTGTGCGGTTTCTTGGACAACACCTTTCCGCATCAGGGTCGGTTTTCCGCGCCTTTCGCGGACCGACATTAAATGAGCTTTACCGTACCGGACAGGTCGGGCAGGAACTTACTCTGCCCAACCCCAATTTGCGTTCAGAGCGAGCGACAGGCTTTGAACTGAGCGCAACGGGTTTTGCCGGCCGAGCGGGGTCCTTGCGTACCAGTTATTTCTGGACAGAAGTGAATCGCCCAATCACCGCGCTGCTGATTTCACAATCTGGTTCCAGCATCACGGAAATGCGCGAGAATCTCGGCCAGCTCCGGAGCAGAGGCATTGCCGTTGACTACTCCGCCACACCCTATGCCTGGCTGCGCGCCACGGCCGGATACCAATTCGCAAAAGCGACGGTCACGCAGTTCGCGCCACAACCCAGCCTGGTCGGTCTTTGGATACCACAGGTGCCGCGCAATACCTTCGCTTCCACGATAAGCCTCGTCTCAAGGCGGTGGGGAACACTCAGCGTTTTGGAAAATATTAATGGCCGCGAATACGACGACACGGCAAACCAGTATCTGCTGCACGGTTACACGCGGCTCGATGTGGAATACTCACGCGTAGTATTTCGTGCGTGGACAGGTTATATCTCCGTGCAGAATCTATTAGACCGAAGTATAGAAGTCGCGCGCACGCCGGTTCTATCTCTGGGAACGCCGCAGGTTGTGACTATCGGGTTACGGCGGCGGAGTGCATCTGAGTAAGTTACCCCGCTTTTCCCAGGGATACTCGAGCCGCATTCGATCCACACATCCCATGCACGCCGCCGCCTGGGGGAGTCGAAGCGGAACATAGATAGATGTCAGCCGCGCTTGTCTGATATGGCGTAAATGTAGGACGACGCACGAACTGCCGAAACCCCATGGCGCCCGAACTGATATCTCCGCCGGCGAGGTTGGGGTCAAGCGATTCCAGCCTCGCTGGATCGGATACGGCACGCGCGAGAACACAGTCGCGAAAGCCTGGCGCGAAGCGCTCGATCTGGGCTTCGATTGCGCCGGTCATGTCAATATTCGAGCCATTCGGGACATGGCAATAAGCCCAGCCGATATGCTTCCCTGCAGGCGAACGGCTGGGGTCAAACAGGGTCGGCTGCGCCAGCAGAACAAAGGGCCGCTCCGGATGCCGTCCCCGGCTTACCAGGTCCTCTGACCCGGCTATCTCGTGATAACTTCCGCCGATATGTACCGTGATCGCGCGATGGCACTCTTTTGCGCGCCATGGGACTGGCGACGAAAGGGCGTAATCGACCTTGAATGTGCCCGGCCCGTACTTAAAGTTACCCAGCTTATTGCGATACGCCTCCGACAGCGTGGAACCACTTATCGCGAGCAGTTGGCGGGGAGTTATGTCACACAACTTGAGTGCGCCGCGCAGTTCGGCCAGGTCGCGAACCTGCGTCTGCAAGTGCAGGCGGCCGCCCAGGGACTGGAGATGCGCGAGCAGCGCGTCCGTTATGGCCTGCGCGCCGCCTTGCGGGATCGGCCAGCCATTGGCGTGCGCCGCCCCGCCAAGCACAAGACCGATGGCGGAACTAAGCGTGGCGTCAAATGGCAGAAAGGAATGCGCCGCCAATCCGGCGAACAGCGCCCGGGTGCGCTCACTTCGAAAGGACCTGACCAGCCGGTTCGCTGACTGCAGGCCGGCGATAGCGAAGTGCGCCATCAGAAGCGGATGCTTCGGGATGCGTACCGGTGGCTGCAGGGCGTCCTCTGTGAATTCGTCCCAGTGCTCTGCCACGGGCCCGACCAGCGCCCGCCAGCGATCGCCGTCCGGACCGAGACTCCTGCACGCTTCGTCGAGAGGCCGTTCCAGTACCACTGCGGTTCCGTCGTCCAGCGGGTGCGCGAGCGGCGCATCGCCGTGGATCCAGGTCAGCCCGTGTTCCGCGAGGGGAAGCGTGCGGAAAAACGGCGAACCGACCGCCATCGGATGTACCGCGGACCCGAAGTCATGACGAAAGCCGGGCAGCGTCAGTTCCATCGTTCGGCATGCGCCGCCGGGCGTGCTCTGTGCTTCGTAGACGTCCACGTGCAGGCCGGCTTTTGCCAGCACAATGGCCGCTGACAGACCGTTGGGACCTGCGCCGATAATGGCGGCGCGGTTCAACGCGCCCTCGCGCGCGCGAAACAGGGCCGCCGCATCTTATCGGAGCACAGCATGGGTGCAGCCGGAGACATCTTTCTCTACCTGTTTGACCGCGAGCGCGGCCCCAGAAACCACCTTATCGCGCGCTGGATATTTCTGCGCGGGCTGGGAGCTATTTTCTTCTCCGCGTTTTTCGCGCTGCTGTTTCAAATCAAAGGCCTCATCGGTACGGCGGGAATCCTGCCGGCAGAAGAATACCTTGCCAAAGCGCGAGCACTCGGCGGTCTGCGCTTCTGGTATGTCCCGAGTGTCCTGTGGCTCGGCAGCGGCAATCATGCGGTGATGGCCCTGAGCTGGATTGGCCTGGTCGCTTCCCTTTTGCTCATTGCGAATGTCGCGCCTCGCGCTGCGCTCCTCGCGTGCTTCCTCTGCTTTCTGTCGTTCATCGCTGTATCGCAGGACTTCGGCCAGTATCAGTCCGACGGCATGCTCCTCGAAGCAGGCTTTCTTTCGCTGTTCGTTGCGCCGGCGGGGCTGTTCCCGCGCCTCGGCCGGCAATCGCTTCCATCCCGAGCCGCTATATTGCTGCTGCTGTTCGAGTGGCTCCGCATTTACTTCCAGTCGGGCGCGGTCAAATTACTCAGCGGCGACCCCACATGGCGGAATTTGACCGCAATGTACGAGTACTACCAGAACGGTCCGCTGCCAACGTGGATTGGCTGGTATCTGCAGCATCTTCCGCATTTGTTCCAGGTTGCCAGCGCCGCATTGACGCTCATCATGGAGCTGGGACTCATCTGGTTGGCGCTGCTGCCGCGACCGTGGAAGATCGCCTGTTTCTGCATTGTTACCGTGTGGCAAATCGGGGTCATCGCGACGGCGAACTATGCCTTCCTGAATTACCTCGTGCTGTTGCTCGCCATCTGGCTGCTGGATGACCGCTTGCTGTCGCGGTTTGTTCCGGCGCCCTTGCATGCGCGCTGGCGGGATGCAACCGCAACAATCGAGCCTGCCGCAGCGCGCTCCGCGCCGGCTTCGATCGCGCGTGCGTGGCGCATCAGCACGGCCGCAGTCTTTCTGGTTTGGATTGCGTATGCAACGCTCGCGCAGTCTGCCGAAATGTTCTGGCGCAATGCGCCATTCCCGCAAAGACCCATCCTCGCGCTGGAGCCGTTCCGCGTCGCGAACTCGTACGGACTGTTCGCCGTCATGACGCCGCACCGCTACGAAATAGAATTTCAGGGCTCCAATGACGGCATCACCTGGACGCCGTATCCGTTCCGCTACAAACCGCAGGCCCTGAACGAGCGGCCTGGAATCTACGCGCCCTACCAGCCGCGCTTCGATTGGAACCTCTGGTTTGCATCGCTCACATCATGGACCGAGGCGCCGATCGTTCCCCTGACCGAAGAACGATTGCTGGAAGGCGACAGCGACGTGCTCACACTGTTTCGCAAGAATCCGTTTCCGCAGCGCCCGCCGAAATATGTGCGCGCCGTGCTTTGGCAGTATTGGTTTTCAAGCTGGCCAGAAAGGCGCGCAACGGGAAACTGGTGGCGGCGGCAGTTTCTCGGGACATATGCGCCAACGCTCGAAGTGGCCGGTGGCGGGAAATTTGCAATTGTCAGTTCCCCAACTCTGTTCGGGCCGCCTGAAGATTGAACCCAACCACCGGTCGGTCAGGCGCGCAGTTACCGCCGAACGCCTTGCGTGCGAGTCGCGCGGCAGCGGTGTTTCCTACTCGACCTGCGGCAACAGCGCAGCACCGAGCAGCCCGGCTTCAGAACCCAGGTGTGCGTGGCAGATGTTGGTGCGCAGTGGGTCGAAGACGTCCCGATCCTCCGCCTTCGTCAGGCGGTACACCTGGCTGTTGGCCTCAAGCGAACGAAAAAGCGACGGCGCAAGCAGGTCCCACGCCTTCGACAGCCCTCCGCCAATTGTGTAGAGCGGGAGGTTCAGGGCGCCGATCCAGGATGCAATGCCTACGCCAAGTGCATCGCCCGCGCGCTCGAAAATCTTCCTGGCGACCGGATCGCCATGCCTGGCAAGGTCGGCAACATTGTGTGCCTGCAGGTTGCCGGCATCGAGCAGCTCGCGCAATTTTTCGCCGCCCGGCGCGTGCGCGGCACCCTCGGCAGACTTGCGCACGGCGCTTGCAGATGCGTACAGCTCCATGCACCCGCGTGACCCGCAGCTGCACGGCAATCCTCCCGGATACGCAACCGTATGGCCGGGCTCACCGGCCGCTCCCATGGAGCCGTGCCAGATGTGCCCGTTCAGAATGATGCCGCCGCCGACTCCGGTGCCGAGCGTGAACATGGCCATCGAATCCACGCCGAATTTCTTGCCGGCACCAAGCTTGAATTCCGCCAATGCAGCGGTGTTGCCGTCCGATTCCACGATGACCGGCAAGTGGATAAGTTTTTCCAGCTCACCTTTCAGCGAAAGTTTTTCCCAACCGGGAAGATTGGCGGCGGCAAGAATTCTGCCCGCAGGAAGCTGGATCGGTCCCGGGCTGCCGATGCCGACGCCGCGAAATTCGGCGTGGTCGCCGCAGCGCCGGTGCAGGCTGAGGACCGCGTCAGCCATGTCGCGAAGCACGGCATGCGGCCCATCGGCGAGTCGCGTTCGTAAGGAGATAACGTCAAGCTTCTCGACTCCGCGCGAATAGGCAGCAATGCGGAGATTCGTGCCGCCGAGATCGATCCCGATGGAATAGCAGGGGTCCACTTAGAGCAGTATCACCGGTGGGGTGTTCTGACGCAGGCGGAAACGACGTCGGCCGTGCATACGGTGCCTAGTCCCGCTCGACCCGGCCGCGAAGTAAGCGGCGAACGCTCTCCGTGACAACGCCGTACAGGGCGTGCGTTGCGACTTCGCTCCAGCGTTCCTGCGCGGACTGTTCGTCCGCGGGCGCGGCCAAACCCAGCATGGGAAGCGCCTTCTCATGCGTCATGGCATTCAGCCCCAGGCCGAACGCAATACCATTCTTCGCAGTCAGTTGGGGTTCGTATTCCACCAGCGCCCCGTAAACCGCGCCTGCAAGCGGGCCGAAGGCCCAGTGGATTCCCTGCATCGCAGCCTTGCGCTCACCTTTCCTCAACGGATGACCGGCCACTTTCTCCGCCAGCACGACAGGCGGAGGAGTCTGGCCTTGTATCCGAGGCGGGAACACAGCTTCGCCGAGCATCTTGGCGGCCGAACCTGCAAGGCCGCCAAGCAGCCCGGCCACCGCTCCGCGCCACAGGCTGGGACCGCCGCCGCGCAAGCCACGCGCTCGGCGCGGTGGCAAAGTTATCGCTGGAGAAGTCATCACTCTATGTGGATGCGTCAAGCCAGGACCGCGACATGCACGCGGACGTCAAAATCTGTCAGGTACTCGTCAAAGTCTGCCGTGTAGGCACGCCGCAGCGCGGAAGCCCAGACCCACTCCCAGGCGGACCATAGCGCTTGCGGTTGTTCGCCCTGGGCCAGTAACACTGCGTAGTTCTGGCGCGGGATCTCAATGACACGCAGGCCTGCGGGAACAATCGAGTCCACCGCAACGTGGTAACCCAGCAGCATAGTGAATTCACCGCTGTAGTCGCTCTCGTACTCCGTGTAGACCGCCAGAGCATTGTTGCTAACGACGCCGCGGAGCTGCGCCACCGTTGCGTCCGCATGAAAACGCCGCCAGTGTGCGCCGATACCCTCCGGCTGACTGTTCCTGACCCGTGCCGCCAGGCCCGCAACGCGTACAGGGCCAATCTCTATTTCTTCGACCGAACGCATCTCCGCACTATAACGGACGCCGGACCAAAGGGTAGTGGGTCAGTTTGAATCCACAGGGGCTTGATTAGGAACGGCCATTGCCCCATGATTGAACCATGAGCACATGCTGGCGAAGTACTTCATGTACTACAACTTTTGCCGCGTTCATCAGACCTTGCGCGTTACCCCAGCAATGGAAGCTGGTATCGCGAATCATGTTTGGGAAGTTGCCGAGCTTATCGCGCTGCTGGAGTCGAAATCGATTCTCGACGGTCACAAATACGGCTTAACATCACATCAGCCACCCATGACTCGCATCTTGTGGATCATCGGATTGTCGATTGCCCTTTTAGTCTTCGGAGGGTGGACGATCCTAATCGTCTATGCAGGGATATCCCATAGACACCTGAACTCAAAAGGGCTTGCGATGCTGATATGCAACGGTGGTGGTGCGTGGTTCATCTTTCAGCAACTCCGGCAGACGATAAGGGAACGAAAACCCACCCGTCCTTACCCTGTGGATTCAAACTGACCCACTACCGGACCAAAGGCAGCCCGCGCGAGTTTCCCGCTCTCCGTCTTATAATCGGCAGTTGCGCCAATCGCGCCCATGGTGCGTGCCACCATCGGGCAGAAACCACGCGCCAGCCGGAAGGACAAGAATGCCGACAGACGTAGTCATGCCTCAAATGGGCGAATCCATCTTTGAAGGCACCATCACCAAGTGGTTGAAAAAGCCAGGCGACCAGGTCCAGCGGGACGAACCCCTGTTCGAGATTTCGACGGACAAGGTGGACGCGGAAATCCCGTCGCCGGTCAGCGGCACGCTGAAAGAAATCAAGATTGAAGCAGGCAATACCGTGCAGATCAACACGGTCGTCGCAATCATCGGTGGCGAAGGCGAAGCAGCCGGCCCGGCTCCGGCGAAGGCTGCACCAGCGCCAGATTCGACGCCGAAACAAACAGCCGCGCCTGCGCCTGCAAAGCAGGAGTCAAAGCCGGCTGCCGCGCCCGCACAGAGCGGCGGCGGGACTGATGTCGTCATGCCGCAGATGGGCGAGTCCATCTTCGAAGGCACCATTACCAAGTGGCTGAAGAAAGTCGGCGATCCGGTCCAGCGCGACGAGCCTCTGTTCGAAATTTCTACGGACAAGGTGGACGCGGAAATTCCGTCGCCTGCCAGCGGAACGCTGACCGCAATCAAAGTCGAAGCCGGCAATACGGTGCAGATCAACACAGTCGTCGCCGTCATCGGCGGTTCCGGGGCGGGTTCATCCCAGCCGGCGCCCGCTGCAGTCGATTCCGCACCCGCGGATACAGGCACAGCAGCCTCCGCTCCGGCGTCCGAGCCGCTTGAGTTGCCGGAGGCGCCACCGGAGGTCGCGCCCGGTCAGCGCCTGCGGTCCTCCCCGCTCGTCCGCCGCATCGCGAAGGACAATCAGGTCAATCTCACCCAGGTCAGCGGTACCGGCTCAGCAGGACGCATCACCAAGGAAGACATTCTCGGCTTCATCGCAAAGCACAAGGGCGGCGGGCCTGCTCCTGCCCAGCCGGGCACAGCTTCCGCCGCGCCAAACAGCCCCGCCCCGGCGGCTCCTGTTGTGCCCATGCACAGCAAGCTCGAACCCATGTCGAAGATGCGCGCCATCATCGCGCGCCGCATGGTTGAATCCAAGCAGACAAGCGCCCACGTCCACACAGTCTTCAAGGTGGACATGACCCGCATCGTGCGGCTCCGCGAAAAGGAACGTAGCAAGTTCGAGCAGCGCAACGGCGTCAAGCTGACGTACATGCCCTTCATCTCGCGCGCGCTCGTCCAGGCCGTGCAGAAATTCCCCATCGTCAATGCCTCCGTGCAGGGCGACGCCATCCAGTACCACGCTAACGTCAACCTTGGCATCGCAGTTGCGCTGGAATGGGGACTGATCGTGCCTGTCATCAAGGCGGCAGAAGAGAAATCGTTCCTCGGCATCGCCCGCAGTATTGTCGATTTGGCGGACCGGGCACGCAGCAAGAAACTCAAGCCGGACGAAGTCGCCGACGGCACCATCACCCTCACCAACTCAGGGATCTTCGGCGAACTGTTCGGCACACCGATCATCTCGCAGCCGCAGACCGCCATACTCGGCATCGGAGGTCTGTTCAAGGAACCGGCAGTCATCACCAACGACGACGGCTCTGAAGCGATTGCAATCCGTAGTGTGCAGCGCTTCACGCTGGGCTTCGACCATCGCATCATTGACGGAGCCGACGCGGGCAAGTTCATGTCGGAATTCAAGAAAGCGCTGGAAAACTGGAACGAGGAACTCGGCTAAGACACATTCACTCGGATTATCACTGAGGACGAAGCGGAGAATCGGCTCTGCTGAACAAACAAAAAAAGCGGGGCAGGCCTGAATAACTCAGACCTGCCCCGTTTACTTGCCGCTCACAACTTTGCTTTTGCTGCCAAAACCCGCTGCACTGCTTCTTCCGGCGTAGCGCCAGTTGCCGACAGATGTCCCATCTTGCGCCCCGGCTTCGGCACATGCTTTTCATATAAGTGAAGCCGCACACCCGGAACCGCAAGAGCATCTTCCCACTTAGGCTCGCGCCCCTGCAGCCACACATCTCCCAGAAGGTTCACGATTGCCGCCGGCGTAACCACGTCCGTATCGCCAAGTGGCAAGTCGCAAACCGCGCGCACGCACTGTTCGAACTGGCTCGTCACGCACGCGCGCTCGCTCTCGTGGTAGCTGTTATGCGGCCGCGGCGCCAGCTCGTTCACCAGCAGTTCACCACCTGCAGTCAAGAACATTTCGACCGCTAGCAATCCCTCCAACTCGAACCCATGCGCGATTCGCAACGCAAACTCACGCGCCTTAAGTTCGAGCTCAGCAATCTCGTGGCCCGGCGCTCGTGAAATGGGGATCACGCTCCAGGACAAAATCTGGTTCTCATGGTGGTTTTCGGCTGGCGGAAAGGTCTTTACTTCGCCACTCGGCGATCTCGCCACCATCACGCTCAACTCCATCGCCAGATCGAGCGCCGCCTCTGCAACACAGGGCCGCCCGCCGAGTGATGCCCAGGCCGACGCAATCTGCCCAGCGTCCGCCGCGCCATCGAACCCAAGCTTTGCCTGGGAACGTCCGTCGTATCCACCGCGCGCAGCCTTCACAAAAACCCGGCCGCCAAGCTCGGGAACAGCGGCCCGCAAATCGTCTTCGGACTCCACCGCGCGCCAGGCTCCCTGCGGAATCCCATGGGAAGTCAACCACTCCCGCTGCAGAATCCTGTTCTGGATTATTCGCAGCATCTCCGGCTTTGGACGCACCGGCGCATATTTCTCCGCCGCCTGAAGGCTCTCGACCGCAACTTGCTCAATCTCGAGCGTCACCACGTCCGAACCGCGGGCGAGTGAGGCCGCCGCCTTCGTGTCGTCCCAGGCGGCCTCAAACGAAGCGTCCACAACAAACCGCGCCGGATTCGACGGGTCCGGATCGAGCACATGCACCCGATAGCCGAACGATCGAGCGGCCATCGCAACCATGCGTCCCAGTTGCCCGCCGCCCAGGATGCCAATCGTGGATCCTGGCTCAATCGGTTTGCGCTCGGTCACTTCTTGACCGCCGGAAGCTCGCACTGCAAAACTGCATCGCGCCTTTCGTCACGCCACGATTTCAATTTCTTCTCCAGCGTCGCATCGCCGCCGGCCAGCATCGCAATCGCGAAAAGCGCAGCATTCGCCGCGCCTGGCTCGCCGATGGCAAACGTTGCCACAGGAACACCCTTCGGCATCTGCACGATGCTCAATAGTGCATCCACGCCTTGCAACATCGTCGCAGGAATCGGCACGCCCAGCACCGGCACAAGTGTCTTTGCCGCAAGCATGCCCGGGAGATGGGCCGAGCCGCCGGCGCCCGCGATGATCGCGCGCAGGCCGCGCTCTTCAGCTTTCTCAGCGTATTCGAACAGCCAATCCGGCGTGCGATGAGCGCTCACCACGCGAGATTCGTGTGCCACCCCGAACTCAGCCAGAACTTCGACCGCGGCGCGCATCACCTCAAAATCACTCTGGCTGCCCATCACAACACCGACCAGAACTTTCTCCGTCATAGAGAAAAGATTCTAAACCTCCGCCCGCCGCGGCCCCTTTACTTCGTTTCGTCGTTCACGATTGACTTCACCGCCGAAGCCGTCTTCTCAAAGCTCGACAGGAACGCTTCCAGCGCCGCGAACGCCGCCGAATCCGCCGGCAGGCTCAAGCCCTTCTCGCCAATTGCCGGCGCGGCCGCCGCCAGAAAAATCTCGCCCTTCTCGATCAGGTCACCCAGTGCGCTCACCAACTGGGGCTCGTCTTTCAGGAAGCCGTTGATCTTCTGCTCCACGGTCGTGTACACATGCGAAACCAGCTTTACGCCCTTCACAATGTCGCTTTCCGCCGTTGAAATTGCCGTGTCTACCGTCGTAAGAATATTCGCCACTCGTTTTGCTCCTTTTACCTTCTGAAAAGATCAATCGCGAGGTTCACCAGCGTCACCAGCACACCCAGTGCCGCCGCAAAGCCGCGCGTCCTTTGCAAGTACAGCTCGTGTCGCTCAACTCGCTGTTCCAGCATGTGCAACCGTCCGGGCTGCATCCCGCCAATCACGGACTCCATTTGCACCTTCAACACCGATAGATCTGCGAGCACCTGCCGCTCAAAACTTCTGCTCTGGTCCATTTGCTCCTCGCCGTTACTGCGACGGCACGTTCGTGATAATCGCCGCCGAAACGCGCGAATACTGTGGAGGCGTCGAACCGTCGAACATCCGGATATAGAACTCCTCGTGGTCCGCCGAACGCGCCAATGAGAAATTTGCGACCGGCGAGCGCAGAACAAGGCCCACCGGCGAGATTCCTGCCGTCACGCCGTCGCCGAAATTTGCATCCTGCCGCCGCACTTCAAATCCACCGCCGGCAGGCGCAGTAGCATTCATCGCGAGCGTCAGTGAAGTTGTCGTGACTGCTGTTACGTCTGCTGCGGCAATGTCCGGCGACACAGCACGCACAGTCGGGGCCGGGTTCGGCGGCAATACAGCATCCTGCGCAACCGTACCCTTCACTGCGACGGAAACCGCTTCGCTCCAGTCATTGGCGAGCGCCAGCTTGTAGACCAGGACCTCATCCATGGCGCTGGTTGCGGTAATCGCCGCGCTTCGAACCAGAAGCACGCCCGGCTGTGCCGCATTGGCCCCATGCAACAATGGCCCCGTCAGGGTGACAGAATCCCCCGGCCAGACATCTCCGCTCGGTAACTGTTGCAGGTTTGTTCCCGTAACAGTTCCCTTCCACGCGGCCAGCGCACTCGTTGAAAAATCCAGCACCGCCTGCGCTGCCGCTTCGCAATCGGCAGAACACCGCGCAACGGGCTTGCTCACGCTCGCCGTCCATTGCGCTACAGGGGGAACCCCAACTGCGACAGCGTTCCCCGTCCCAGTCGCGAGCCGAGCGACACTGCGACGCTCCGTTCGATAGCGAACTTTGATCAGCTCGCCCGAAGCCGGGGTCGCAGCCGTATAGAACTCCAGCTTCTCGCCGCTGATGTGACACTCCGCACCTTGCGCCGCAGTGCCGATCCGTCGCGTCCGCTCCACGCCGCCGGACGGAATGCTGCTCACGCGCACCGTGCCTGTGCGCGTCGCCGTTACATACCCAATGGAACCCGTCAGCGCCACGCTGTTTGCCGCACAGAATGTCGCCGTTGCCGGAGTGACAGGCAGCGAGCCGTCAAACAGGACCGTCGCCGGGGTGTTCGCCGCGGCGGCGGAATCCTGAAGTTCAAACTCGACTGAAGCGCATGAAGCCACAAGCCCGCCCCCACGCGCCAGCACTCCGCCTGCGCCGGATGAGTAATACGTCGCAAGCACGCGCGTTACTTCAGGCATGGTGAGCCGGATCCGAAGCGTGTACCCATGGTTCGGAGTCAGCGTGAATGGCGTCGCCACTTCTGATCCATCCATAACCGGTACAAGCAACAGCGCACCACTGCTGCTGCGGATCCGAAATCCGGCCACACAACTAGCGAGACTCACCATCCCCGCATAGAGTCCGCACACCTGCCCATCACTGCCTGCCGCAAATTGCACGTTCCCCGCTTCGAGCACAAGCGCGCCACCCACCTCAACCGGGTCGATGGCGCAAAGCATTGTCTGCCCGTCTGTCCCGTTGCCGCCCGAAATCGTCAGGCCGGTCGGGCCCAGCGCCAGGTGGGATCCCGGATCAGAAAGCTGCCAGACCTGGTTGTTGATGCCGCTCTCATTGAAGCCCTCGTTGATGAGGGCTCCTTTCGCCGGCTTCCACGGCGAGTGCGACAAATCAAATTCCTTTGTCGTCCCGTCACCTTGAAAGATCTCCGTCACAAACGCATTGCCTTCACCCTCGCCTGTCAGCGTTACGTCGTTCGCGAGAGGACGCGCGCAGTCAAACGAAAGCGCGCCAAGCGATACTGTGCTGGAGTCAAGATCGTGGTTCGTACTTCCCACAACAACCATCGACGCGGCCCCATTCAGGACCCTGTAACTCTGTCGCGATTGCGAAGCCAGCGCCGCCGCATGGTGTGACCACGCCTTGCCGACCTCCGGAACATATCGCCCGATCGTCGGGCCGCCGTGCAATGCACTTGTGTTCAATCCGCGCGCATCCAGCCGGGACGTTATCGCCCCAAGCATGTCCCCCGCGCCCTGGTTTGCGCCACCGCCAAACGTCGGCAGGACCTGGCGGTCGAGAACATACTCCTCACTGATTGCTCCCACGTGCGTCAGATAACTCGGCCCGGCAATGCCCTCTCCCGCGTATGCGTCAAACGCGTCCGTGTAAACG
This sequence comes from uncultured Acidobacteriaceae bacterium, assembly GCA_963848685.1. Lineage (GTDB taxonomy): Bacteria > Acidobacteriota > Terriglobia > Terriglobales > Acidobacteriaceae > CAWKED01. The sequence goes on from CAWKED010000002.1 coordinate 1,141,497, forward strand.
TAACCAGTAAACAGCACGGTGCCGTTGTCCGCCGTCACTTCGACAAACTGATCACGAAGTGGCGTCGCCAACCCAGACTGGCCGTCCGCTAGCGCAAATGTGCATGTCGATGGCTTGTTCAGCGTGCGCTCAACCTTCAGCGCCGGCTCCGCAGCCAGGCAGGCGGTGTAATCACTGCCATTCACCAGCAGTTTCATCCAAGGTCCTTTCCTGGTTATCCAATCGCCATCATGCTCGCCGGAAGATAGCTGCGGTAACAAAGCACCGTGGCCCCGTCACGCGAATCTGTAACCGGAAGCGCGCGGAATTGCGCCTGCAATAGCTGAAACGCCAATGGTCCCTCCAGAGGCATCGCCACCTCCGCGGACGGCTTCATCGCCTGCAATCGCGGGTAGTGGTAGAAAATCCAGTCACCCTGCTGCCCTTGCGTCGCAAACAAAGCTGACCACTCCTGGAAGAAGCTTCCGCCCTCCCGGTCCTGGAATCCAACCACCTGCTGAACGCCGAGCCCGGCAGCAGGTGCACCTGCCAGCAGCGGGGCCGAAAGCGTCAGAGTGCTGCCATTCACCTGCGCCACGCGGCCCACGTTCAGACTCACGCGTCGGATGTAGTCCACATCTCCGCCAACCTGTGCCGAAGACTTCACGTACGCCGCGCTCGCCCCCGACCCTACATAACCGGTCTGTCCGGAGTAGTCGGCGTCCACCACAACGATGTCTCCGGCACTGAAATTTCCGCCGGCGAGAACAATCGAAGTGGATGTCGAACCATTCGCCGTCTGTGCCGCTGCCGTCGGCGCCCCTTGCGTCTCCGCCAGCAGGTTCATCTGCTCGCTCGCGGAAGCCAGGGCAAGCTGCAGCTTGCCCCAGCTCGCAAATCGCATGGCGACGATCGCGTCCAGCGTTTGCCGAAACTGGCTTTGCGCTACAGCGGGCGAGCCCGCCGCAATCGCCTGAATGGAACTCGCCGAACTCCGGGAAAAATTCTCTACCCAGCCAAGATTCACCCAGGGTGCAGGCGGCGAATCGGGATTGAATGTCTGCGCAGTTGCTGCGTCAAACAATGTCGGTGTCGCCGTCGCTCGATTCACAGGCGCAAAATACGCACGAACTCGCCTGCAGGCTGGAGCAGAAGCCGGCTGTACTACGGCGCTCGGTATCGGCAAAAAACCTCCGCCTGCCGCTTGCGTGCTCATCGCTCCACGCTCCCGTTCTGCAGTTGCTCCTGCAAGCTGTACACCCGGACCGTAGCCGTGCGTCCTATGCGAAGTCCCTGCCGCTGCACATCACGAAACGTCGCACCACCCCAGAAAATATTCGTGGCCATCGTTACCGTCGCCTGGCTTCCCACGCTCTGCTTCTGCGTGAATTCGGGCTGCAACATCGCCGCCAGCTCCGCGTCCATCTCTGTCAGGGCCCGCCCGCGGTCCATCTGCTGGTTGGCCTCGGACCCTGCAGTCCAGTAGAAAATTTCGCAGTCCTGCGCCTCCAGCATCGCCGGCAGGTCCTGGTTCACACCCAGGCCAACCCATCGCAGGACGAAGACATCCGTCGGCGGCTGCGGGGTCGGAGCTTCGTTTTCCTCCACCAGAATCCCAGGCCGGCTAACCGCGCCCAGCTGCAGGACTCGCGCAGGATTCACCACCGCCAGCCTGGATCGCAGCGCAAGATAAAAACTGTCCTTCGCGTTTTGCATCCAATCTCCTAAACATCGCGCAGCTTCAGCGCGTACAGATACGCGCTCGAAAATGCCTCGCACGGCGAAACTGCGGTAATTACTTTCAGCCCGCTTGCAACCACCACGCCGACCGCTGAGTCAAACAGTTCCTCAGCGCTCGCAAGAGCGGTCTGCGCAAGAAGCGACTCGACTGCCGTCGCCGACACCAGCAGCTCATACTGGGTCAACCCGCCGGCCTCCTGTGCCGACATAACCTTCCGCAGAACGGCCGGAAAGAGCGCATAGTCCTGGCAAGTTGCGCCCGGAAGCCCAACTTGCCCCGCGTCGCCCGTTGCCGAAGTCGTTGTAACTCGCAAGGAAACTGTTTCGCCGCCCATAACGCGCAGCAGCGTGTCCGCCATGCGCAACGCCGTATTCGCAGTGATCATCGCCTCACCCCAGTCTGCTGGCTACATACGGCCGCAGCAGGCTTTGCACTCGGGCATCCATCAGGTCAGCCGCGAAATAATCCACCCGCAATGTATCGAGCTTGTTGCTCTTCACATTCAGCCCGGGAGTGTTCTGCGCGTTCTTCACGATGAGTGCGCACGCCGTCTTCAGGTCGTCCCCAATCGTTGCCACTCCGGCCGTGTACGTCACTTCCACTTCGTTGAACGGCAGGCCCAGAAAATTCATCGTGAACGTCAACTCGCCCGTGTTGGCGTCAAAGTCCACGGTCGATGGGTCAACAACGTTCCATGCCCCGGGTAGGCCGAACGCCCATGCAATCTCCTCGGTGAACTGCATCTGGTTCAACTCGCCTCTGCGGGGACGCGCATATCGACCGCTCACGCTCACCAGGGGAGAAGTTGCGGGCGCAACAGCGACCAGCGGCAGGTAGCTCAACCGCACAGTCTGGCTGCCGGATGTCATTCGCAATCTCTCCATGTATTGCGTAGGGTTCAGGCTCGCGCGGCGGCAGTAGGCGTCCATCATTGCGGACGCGGTCGTTATCCAGTCGTCAGTAGTCGTTGGCGGCAGCCCATACGCCGCGTAATCGGTAGGCAAAAGGTATCCCATGCCTCATCCTTCAAAATATTGCGAGGTCGCCTCGCGTTCGTGTTCATGGAGCGCGCCATGCGCGCAGTCAAAAACAGCAATGGCCGGGAGCAGGTTCTCTCCCGGCCGTCGCTGCCTGCCCCGGTCTAGCGATCGACCAGAACCTGGTAGTGCGCGTAGTTCGCGCCCTTCACCACCGGCGCGCCGAACTTCACAACAACATGCTGTGAAGCCAGCGAGCCCGGCATCCCGAGCTGGAACACACGCGGGTTCGCGTCGCCCAGCCAGTGATACTCGATCAGGTCTTCCGTCACGATGTACGCCGGCAGAACGGCGTTCCCGCTGCCCGGCGTCCCCGTGTAGCTGAGGCTCCAGTCAGGGATCAGCGGAAGATCGCCGGCCTGCGTGCTCAGCGCCTTCACCCGGAATCCGCCCGTGATGTCCTGAGTGTTCAGAACGACGTTGTATTCCGTCTTCATCTCGCGATCGATCAGGTCCAGCAACACAGGATTGGCGTAAATCGCGGTCGGGCGAACGCCATAGCCGCTGTTTGAAACCATCTGCGCCACAGTCGACTTCAGCCCGTCCACAATGCTGGCCGTCGTCGCAATGGTGGTCGTGTTGCCACCCGCGACGATTTGCCCCTGCACGCCGAAATACTGCATGGTCGTCGGCGTATTCAGCGACGTATCGGTGCCGTTCCACAACGCAATGGAATGAGTGTGCAGAATGCCCGCGATCGTGTCCGTCAGGTCCTTCGCCTGCAGGTAGGCAAACTGGCTCTGCTGTTTGCCCAGCTCCATGTCGAACAGGTTGTAGTTGACCTGCGCCACCAGCGCCTTCAGCGGAACGCTGCGCTCCACACGCGTCGGCGCAACCACCGGCGCAACGATATTGCGCGGGTCAACAAAGCCGGCAGAAGCCGCGGGCGTCGGAATTCCTGTCTGCTCAAAGTAGCGGGATGGATGACCGGTAGCAGGAACCTGCTTGATGCGCTGCGAAAAAATGCTCGAGCGCCGGCACAGGTCCAGTATCTCGGTCTGATACATCGGAACTTCAATTGCGCCGGGCCCAATGTAATCGGCCGCGGCATGGATATCAGCAAAATTCGCTGTCATGCTCCTCCTAAGTTGTTCGTTCACCCTTTGTCTTGCTTGCGGATTGCAGCGCCGTTAGCGCAACAGACCCGCGCGCATCAGCTGGCTCTTCACCGCCAGCCGTTGTTCGACCGGCAAGGACGCCAACGCAGCATCGACCGCTGCCAGGTCACCGGCATCGTTTTCGCCGATGCCATGCTTTGCCAGCAGGTCCTGTGCCGGGATGCCCTGCGTGCGCCGGCCTTGCGGCTCCCGCCTGCTGGCTGACGCCCGAAGCTCCTCGATCTCGCGTTCCGCCGCCGCAAGCCGCACTTCCAGCGCATCCACCGTGACCGCTTCCACCGTCGCCGTAATCTGCGCGACGCTCTCGCCAGCCGTCACGTTGTCCCACTCTGCGAACGCGTTCTGTCCGCCTTGCGGCGCATCCACGCCGTTCTCCAGATCTTCCATCTGTCCTCCCTTTGTTTTCTCCCGCAGAATCAACCGCGGGAAGCTTGTCTCAGCGCCGTGCCCCCGCCGGAATCCTGGGCGCGAGTCCTCGCCGAACGCCGTACAGGTGTCCGGCACGCTCGCACCGGCGCGTCCAGCGAAAACCGCGTGTTGCGATACGCCGCCTTGTCGCGCAGCAGAATCGCCGCACCCGTAAATGTCACCCGCTCCAGCGTCCACACCGACGCCTTCATGTCTTCGACATGAGCGTTCGCCAGCTCATAAGACATCCCCATCGCCCTGTCGCCGCGTGAAGCAAGTTCCTTCTCGATCTCAGGAAAGTCGCGACCGAACAAATACCCCGTCACGTGGAGCGCATTGCCTTCCAGGCGTGCACCCGTCAGGATGCCGCACTTCTTCCGCGCATCATGCCCGTCCCAGGCCGCCGTGAAATCCACCGCCATCCCCAGCAGTGAAGGCAACGCCGCCTCCGCGGCATCACGCCGCAGAATCACGCGATGTCCCCGCGCTCCGGACGGCGGCTTGTCACTGGCAACGTCCACCAGCGTCAGCACTCCGGAAAACGGCACGCGGTTCGGATGATCCGGAACGTCCGGCAGAGTAAGTGCCATGCCCCGGACCTCCCGCGCCACGCCGCTTCGAATCGCGCAGCGCCCACGCACTGCTGTACGTATCGCCATCACTCCTCCCCTTCCACAACATCTGCGGGCATCGGCCCGAGCCCGCGCATCTGCCGCACCTCCGCAATCGTCAGAACGCCGGCCTTGATAAGCTCCGTCTGTATCTGCACTTCTTCCATCTCGTCGCGCGACTCAAGCTCGTTGAAGGCAAATTCGAACTCCATCCACCCCAGCCTCTTGCCAAAAACATCGCGCGTGATGTGTTCAGCAATCAGCCGCGCCGTCGGCAGAATCGCGCAGCGGAACGCTTCCCCTGCCAGCTCGCTCGCCGTGCTCTTGTTCACATCGCTTTCAACGCCCAGGTACATGGCAGGCAGATCGAACGCATTCGCAATCATCCGCAACAGGAATTGCTGCCATTCCAGCCGAAGGTCCGCGTCCGTCCCCTGCGCGAACTTCAGCACCTCGGGCTTCTGCTCCATGCTCAGCACAGGCACCCGCCCCGTGCCTTCAATCTCGTCCTGCCACCACCGGATCAGCCGGTCATGCTGCTCCGGAGTCGCTTCGTTCAGCCACAACGCATACTGCACAACCGAGTTCGAGGCCAGACGCCCCGCGTAGCGGTGTGCCGACAGAAACGAATTGATTGACTCGAACGCGACCTCGAGCCGCCCCAGGCCGAACGGAGTATGCGTCCGCGGATTCAACCGCACGTACATCAGCTCGTCATCGCGCAGCGGAATCATGGAAGCCTCGCCCATGCGCTGCGTCTGCTGCGTATACCGCGGCACATCCGCCGAGCCGTCCCACGCCGCGTTTACCCGGATGCTCGCCCCATCCACCGGCCACAACTCCACCGGACGGGCATCATCGCCGGTCAGCTGCATCTCCACCGAACCAAAGCCGCCCACCAGGGTGTCTTCCAGCGTCTGTTCCAGCAAGGAGCGAAAACTGTCTCCCGGGTTCGGGTTCTCGAGGGCAAATCGCAGCGCCTGCATGCGGGCCTTGGCATCTGGAACGTCCGCCAGCGTAAAACCCCGCTTCAACCGTATCTGCCAGTCCAAACCCGCAATCCTGTCCTTGATCGTGTTGATTGCGCGCCGTGCCGCTGGTGTCTCTGCAAATCTCCGCAGGCTTGCCGGAGTCGCCTTCGGCAGGACCTCCGCCTGCTTGCCTTGCGGACGCCACGGCGACAACACGGCCGGCAGCGGCTCCGTCTTCCGCTCCGCTTCTCCAGCGTCCTTCGCACGCGCCTGCAACCGCCCGCGCCCCAGCCATTCCGCCAGCTTCATCCCAGTCCTTCCCCTCAAAAGTTCCGCCAAAAGAAAAGGACGCAGCCGAAGCTGCGTCCCCAAAAAGTCCGCGCATCCAAACAACAGCGCGCCTAACGCGCTCTCTTACCGCATGCTGCCTAACTCCCTAATCCCAACTCCCGCCGGGCCGTCTGCGCCGCGCGCTCCAGGTCCGTCGGGGTGTACACCCGCACCCCTGCGCTCTCCATCGTCTGCACCGCAAAACCATAGCGTTCCGCTGCCTCGTCGTCGCTGTCACTGACATCGCGCAACGGTTCCACGACAGCCGTAAACTGCAGTTCCAATCCGACAGCCTTTTTCAACCCGTCTGCCAGCTGCGGGACCGTGAACGCCAGAACCTTCGGCAAATCATTTTCCATCTCCAGCGACACCGCATGGAACATCCGGACCATGCCGTTGCGGTATCCGCAATCCACTCGCAGCGGATCGCCCGGCCGCGTAAACTCCGCCGCGGCAATACGCTTCTGCATCAGCGGCCAAACGCCGGCGCGCTCGAATTCCGCTCGCACCTGACGCGCCAGCGCCGCACGCCCCCGCTCCGGTTTCGACTCCAGCACCAGCCGCGCCGGCCGTTCCACATACAGCTTCATCAGCTCGTCCAGCTCCGCCGCCATCGATTCCGCCAGCACAGGCTTCGCGTCGCTCAACTGCAACCCGTTCGACAACGTATCTTCGAGCATCGACCGCATCGGCTTCTCCCCGACTGCATCGCCATGCTCCAGTCGCTGCTGCATCTCGGCTTCCAGCGCTTCCAGCATCGCGGTGTCAGCTGCCGGGTCCATACATCGCACCCGCGCCCAGTCGCGGGTAAAGCGCACACGCGTGCCCTCTTCGCCGCGCAACAGCACGCCGATGTTCACGAACTCGTTCCGCACCGGGTCCGGCACATACCGCACCAGCACGAAGTCGCAAGCTTCTCTCACCAGCACGTCCTCACGTTACAACCCTCACAACCACTCCCAACGCACCCGCCACAAACTTCCGAATCCCACAGTTCCCTATTGGTACTGCGCGTTCTCCCCGCTCCACTCCAGGAACTGCCGCCGCGCCATTTCCAGCTTCCCGCCCCAGTTCGGAAAAGGCCGCCGGTCGGAATCACGAAACGCTTCCACCATCTCCCGCACCCGCGAACGCCGCGCTATCAGCTGCTCCACAAGCCGCACCAGCGCCTCCTCGTCGTCCCCGTACCACTCCGGCGGAATCTCCTCCACGATTGCCCACAACTTCTCCGGCGGAAATTCCTCCAGCCGCTCAATCCACGGCGAAAAATCCTGCCAGCCCGTCACCCCGGCATACACCCAGTTTCTTCCATAGACGCCGCGCAGCGGAGAATCCCAGAACCTCCACTCTCCGCCACCAAAGCAGTATCCCTGGTCGATGAACACCGCCGTGTACCGCCGCTCACGCCCGCGCCGCAAATACACGGCCTGGCGCCCGTTCGCATTGCCGGTCCACTTGTCCAGCGCAAGAATCCCGGCAAACTGCCCAAGATTTTTCAACTCGCGGCCCTGCTGTTCCGGCAGATAGTCCAGCAGCTGCCCCGGCATCAGGCCGCCTACAAACTTTGAACCAAACTGCAGTCCCGAACAACACCGCTCGACCGAACGCCCGAATGAAACCTTCAACTCATCGGTATGCGTCACGAGCCATTCTGAAACATCCACCACATCGCACTTCGGAACCTGCAGTCCCACATCTTCAGCAATCCGCGTCGCCAGATACTCGTTCGCAAGTACACGAACGTGTTGAGGATTATTACGAAACTTCACCACGTACAGTTCACGGTCGCTGCCGAGCATGAGATGGCTCTGCGCTCCCCCGCGCATCGGACGAATGTGCTGCACCGCGACGACCGCCAAACCGCGTACCTCCGCACGCCCATCTTAGTTGCTGCCGCCCTGCCCAAGGACCTCCGCACGCACGCTCAGCGCCAAAGCCATCGCCATCACCAGGTCATCATGAGCGCCGCCCGCCGCGCGCGGTGTCCCACTCGCAGTCCGGACGAAAGTCCTGCACTCCTGCAGCAGGCGCTGGCTCTGGAATGCCTCCGGCCGCTCATAGAGCGCGGCGTTCAGCCGCTCCACCATCTCCGGCCGGTTCGCCGGAGACGTATACCATCCCTGCTGGTCGCCACGACCGTACAAATCCAGACCGGCTTTGTCCAGGTGCGCCAGCACCCCGGAGCCGTGATTGTTCAACTCGATGACAACCAGCGCCCCCGGATACATCTTCTCGACCTTGATCGCCATCTCGGCGGACTCTTTCACCGTCGCATGCGCCTGCCACTCCGCGCACTGCACGCCGCTCTGCATGTCAATCACCTGCAGCGACGCATAATCGCCATTCACCCCGCCGCCCGCCGGATCTAGCGCAATCACATACCGCCGTCCCGGTTTCCGCTTCCACCATATCCACAATGCATCCCGTTCCAGTCGCTCCTGCGGCGCCGGAACCTCTTCCAGCCGCTGCAACAGCACCGCCGTGTCAAACACACAAGCGCCGCTCGCCAGAAAGCAGGACTCCGCCGATTCAGCAAACTCCTGCGCCGCCATCGAACCCAGCGCCTGCCATTGCGACCGCCGGTACCCAAGCTGCGACGCAGTCAAGCCGTGCTTGTCCACCAGCTCCCGCTCTGCATCCGTCCAGCAGGCCTCCTCAACCGGAAATCCCACATACGCCGGCTCTCGCCACCACGGGAGAAAGTGCCGCACCATCTCCGGCGTGCCATGCAACCACTCCTCGTAGAAAACGCCCTGCGCGCCGTTCGGCGTCGACTCAAGAACGATCTCGCCTCCCGGCACCACCGCCGCGCGCAATCCCGCCAGCGTTTCTGCCCCGTCGCCCTTCCACCTCGCCACCTCCGAACAATGCAGGTTCTGAACCGTCAGGCCGCGGCCGGCATTCTCATCCATCGCGCTCGCAATCCGGAACTCACTGTCAAGCTTCGGAAATGCCAGTTGCCGCTTGTTCGCGAACCGCGTCCGCCACGGCCCGCCCCGCAGGCAGGAAGGCAACGCTTCGTAAAACCGGTGTACGACCCGAAACAACTCCTCCGCGGAACCCTCCGTCGGCGCCACCAGCAGGCTCAAAGAGCCAGGCATCAGCAGCGTCCGCAACAGGTACCGTCCCGCAATCCAGGTGCTGATGCCCATCTGCCGCGCCTTCAGCACGATATTTTCGCTGCCCCGACGCCGCTCGAACTCCCGCTGTGCAGCGTTCGCCGCAAGGGGAATCATGCTCCCCTCACGGCTCCGAATCCGCAGCAACCGCGCGGCCAGTAACTCGCCCAATGTTCCTGCTTCGCCGCGCGCATCCAGCCGGAGGCCGCTCCCCAGGACCTCCAGCCAGATGCGCTCGCCCCTTGCACCACCCTCAATTGCCCGGCAAATTTCCTGCTCTCGCGTAGACAGGACCTCGCCAAGGTCTAGGTCCAACATCGGCTCTCCAGACTTTTACTTGAGCTTAGGAATGGCAGACATAGCTGTAGACAAGCGTTGTCCCCGCCGCAATCGAACCGCCCGCATTCAACGCGAAGCTCGAACTCCCCGCCGCAGGTAGATATGCCTGACTGATGCTCGCGGCGTTTCCCGGCGAGAACACGCAGTTCGGAGCGCTCGGCCACAACGTCCCGAAGTTAACGGTCACCAGCGTCGTGCCCGCAGAAATCGCTCCCGAAGTCACCAGCGTCATGCTGCCGTCAGCGTCCGTTTGCGTCGTCCCGGAAGTCCAGTTCGCCGTCACATTCGCACCCGCGGATAGGGATGTCGTGCCCGAAACGTTCGCTGTCGTCTCATGCGCGGGCATCTTCGAATAGGCGAAAATCCCCGTAGCCAGGTTGGCCCCCAGGACCGGCGTCGTCCCGCCGCATGCCGCATTCGAAGGACCGAATCCGAAATAGCCCTGCGAAACCGATGTCATCGTCAGCCCCAGGGACACGATGTTCGTGCATACACTGCCACCAGAAAATGTCGAGCTCCGGTACTGCATGTAGTAACTGTTGTAAAACGGAGTCGTCGCATTCGCAGTACCCACGGGATTGACCTGCGGATTGCCGTTGAACTGGCTGCCCCCGAAGAAGTTGATTGCACTCCCGGTAATCTGCGTGTAATTCGACGAGTTGCCGATATTCGTCTGTCCCGAGCTCGCGCTTGCATTAATGTTCGCTGTGCCCGTCACGGTTGTCGTATAACCGGCGCCGCCTATGTTGACGGCGCTGGAAGTCTCGGTAAGACCCGAATAAGCCGTCAGTGCGGACGAACCATTCACCTGCACCTGGCCCGACGTGCCCGCCGGCGGGACGCTCGCGCAGCCGCTGCAGCTCCCGGTCACCGTCAACGAAGCGATCGTCGCCGTACCGCTCACGTTCGCGTTCACCGTGCTCAACGTCGCCCCTGCTCCGGTAATCTGCTCTCCCGTGCAGGGCGCCGTCGCAGTACATGTCGCCGTGTTCGTGACCGCCTGGTTTCCGATCGCCACACCGTAGCCCCCGGCAGCGTCCGTAAAGACAAAGTTGCCCGTCTGCGGAAGGAAATCAAGTAAACCGTAGGAGTGGACGTTTGACGTGAACTTGCCGACGTGAAATCCGGAGTTCCATGAGCCGCACCCGCCCTGCGTGACGCCGTTCACAATGAGCAGCGGCTTGCAGCCCACGGAAATTACCGATTCCTCAGGAGCGGAATACATATCCAGCCCCGTGTGCCACCATCCCTGCATCGACAAAGCGCGAAGCGGCGCCGAATCCGTCCCTCCATAACCGAGGTAGTTCGACATATTCGCAAGATTATGGATTACGTAGCCGTCCAGAGTTCCCGTGACACGCCCCGCATAACTCGGTCCATGATAGCCCCACTCCTGCTCAATAGGCTCGTAGAACTGGACGACGTCGTGCCCATTCTCAAGGTTCATCTGGTGCCAGTGTGGCTGCTCCACCTGGTCTCCCGCGGACCACGGCGCGCCATTTGCGGCAAGCGCAATGGTCCCATCCACTTCCTTTGTCGCCGTATTGTAGACACCCGCTACTTCCGCATAAGGATAGAGCGTGTAGGCGCAGTTACAATACGTCAGAGTCAACCCGGACACGCTGGTATCCGCGGGCGTTGCCGAAGGCGTGTACGTAAACGTCGTATTACTTGTGACATTTACCGTCGCCACCTGGTTGTAAGCTGCGTCCGAATACGATGCATCGCTCAGCGTCAGGCTCAGGCCGTCAAGGTTAGGGAAACTCACAGAGCCGTAACCACCTTGCGACTCATACCCGGCCTGTGCCGAGAAGTTCTGATTGAAGCCGCAGGAACTGCACGTTACCGTAACCAGCCCCGTGCCCGCGTTATAGGACGCCGTAGCTCCGGTGACCTGCTTGTAACCCCAATCAGTGTTGTATGCCGGTGTTGCAAGGTAGGGCGAATTGCTCTTCGCAGCTCCACCAGGAGCGAGCCAATAAGTAGCCGTCGTCCCGTCGGCGCTCGTATTTACCAACGGCCACGCCTGCCGGACAGTGTCCGTATTCCCGCGCGTGTTCGCCTGGACAACATCTGCATTCTGTGCGAGCGTGTATCCGCACCCTCCGCCTTGAGATACAAAGGCACCTGCAACGTGCGGGTATTCAAAGGTGATCGTCAACTGTCCGGAATTGACTGCGGTAACAGGGGCCTGTTCGAAATACGCGTTATCCGCGATGCACGCTATCCCGGGGCTGAAGCCACTCGAGGAAGCCACGGTAACTATCTGCTGTCCCGGCGCCCACGATCCTGCAGGGTTCACTACATTTTGTGTCAGGAAAGTACTTGCCGTACTCGGCGGAAAACTCCCAGCCGGAGCTGTAAGAGTGGCAGTAAAATAATAGATGCTACTGACACTGAGGCCTGCGGTGCCCGAACATGAAGCTGTTCCGTTACCCAGAGCGGCAGTCGGCGAGCCCGGCGGATTATTATTCGTGGTTATGCCCGGGTTCGTAATTACGATTGGAGTGTTAGGCGCAATCGTATTGGTTCCCGTTAAAGCCACAGTCGCCGTCGCCCCGGAAAAAGCGCCGCCGAAGCCAGATAGCGTACAGGTCTGCCCCGCAGCACCCGAGATAGTTCCTCCACTCAGATACAACCCCGAGCCGAGACCATACTCAATCCCCGCCCCACCAACAATGTGATTACCGCTGCAAAGCCAGTTCGTCGTATCCGATAGGGCAGCCCCGGCCTCGTTGCCACAACTTGCCTTCGTCAGGTCGAGTAAATAGCGGCCTTCACCCTGGTTTCCATTGGACCCGTTGGCCGCACTTACAAATAACGCCTGACTGCCTGCGGACGGGGCCGGTGTCGAAGCCAGCGTCCCGTGAAAAACGTGCGGGTCTTCGCTGATGAACTCGTCGCCCCAGTGATTGCCTTCATCAGAAGCGGCACTCACTCCGGAGTTCGTGTACTCCTGTTGCGGCGCCATCAGGCAGTCTCCCAGCCCCGTGCAGCGGACCAGGTTCACTAATCCCATATGCTGGCCACGAGAAAAATAGAATGCGTCGTAAATGCTGGCAAAAAAGTTCGTCTTGAAGCCCGACGACCCCGGGACCGCATTGCCGTTCTGATTATGTCCACCGGCAAACTGGGTCACCGCATGTGATTCGGGGGAAATGTTGCTTGCCCCGAAATCCTGATCAAAATCATAAACATATTTCCGCGCTATCGATGTGTAATGAGTCCTCGAATCCGATGGCGGATAACTCGCTATGTCAGCAGGACTGAAGGGGTTCGCGTAGACAAAGTGATCTACGCCGCCACGCTGGTCCCAAAGCCGCGCATTTTGCGGCCAAGGCAAACCGCAATAATTAAAGTCGAAAGCTGTAAAGCCTCCGACAGTGCAACTCGAACCTGTGAAATATACGCCATGCGGCTTATCGCCGAGTGAGTAGCCCGGATCAGCAGTGACCAGGCATCCGCTGGTAAGGCACTGGGGCTGGTTTTCAGCGTTATTGATACCATTCGCGCCCGCGCCGGTTTGATACTGAGCGGCATATTCGACATTCTCTAGATTGTTCACCGTCAGACTTGTCGTCCCAGGCTGCAGGACCGTCTGTGTCGACGCTGGAGCCAGGGATAATTTGCTGGAGAGGCCGCCACTGCCCACACTCGTTTGTTCGTCCACGTAATGCTTGGTTGCAGCTTCGCTGGACTGAACTGGGTCTTCGCTCAGGTACAGCGGTCCGGTCAGCGTGCCGCCGGTCAGCGGCAGGTAACCGCTTACGGCGGCCACAATCGCGGAGTTCACAAAGGATTGACTCGCCACTGCCACCGTCGCCGGAGCAATCTGGCTGCGGATTGCAGCTATCCCGGTAGGCGTCGTCGTCGGAACCACCCAGTATTCAGTGCTTACCGTGCCATCCGAAAGGTGATACAGCACAGTGTAGTAGCTGCCGTTCGGAGTAGCGCCCGCATTCGGAGCAAGGCTGAAATCAACCGTCCCATCAGCGTTAATTGCAATGGATTTCATTCCGGCGGAGACGGCATGTCCACCAACCGAAAAGGCTTGCCAGCTCACCATCAGATCGCCATTCGCGGGGGTGCCGTCCGCACGATAGATCGTGTCTTCAATCTCGGTTGTGCTGATCGGAGATCCGCTCTGCGCCATGCCTGCCGTTGCAAACAGCAGTATCCAAACCCAAGCAAAGCTCGAACAAAACTTTAACGCCCTCATCGCTCTCCCCATGCGCATTTCGCGCTGTCCTGTACTACACGCCTCACTCGTCACCGCCGCAACTCGCCCGCCGGCATAGGTCCTTCCGGCTCAACATCAATTCCACGAGGTCCAGCAGAAATTTAGCAGCATGCTGATCTTTGCGTTGCTCCAGACATCCCATCTTCCAAAGCAGCTGTGTTGCGGAAACGTTGCCGTCCATTGCTTTTCTTCGCAATGCCCGCTCAATCTCGCCGTCCTCCGGCTCCTTGGCGGGGACTTCGTCCGCTTCCATCCCGCCCTCCGCCGCAGTTGCCGGCAAAGTCGATCTGCGCGGACGGGGTTTCATCCGCACCGCCTGTTGCCTGTGGCCCTTTTTATCCGCCTGTATCGTCTCGTTCTCGTTTGCTTTACTCACACTGGCGCCAAAAGAAAGGAGGGCCGCTTCGGCCCTCCTTTCTAACTCCATGACTAAATCTAGAATACCAAACCTGCAACCCACTTTATGACATTTCCCTAAACATAAAGAAAGCAATGAGTTACATGCGTTTTCCTCTTACCGGAAGCTTGACACGTGTTCCCCAAGCTTCAGCAACTCGCGTTCGATCAGGATATCCGTCAGCTTGTCGAGCGATGCATGCAGTATTCGAAGAAGATGTCGATGCGAGTAGCCCAGCATTTTCGCGGTTTCCTCTTGCGAATAATCCTGGATAACAACGCGAGTTAGGATTTCGACAGCCCGGGAATCCAGCAGCGCCAGACAACGCTCCATATCTTGTGCAAAAATAACTCCATCCTCGAAGTTCCTGACCCGATACGACGTCACCGTTCCACGAAACGCTTCTCGCGGCATACAACTCGGCACCCGCCCGACTTCCATCGACACCCGAAGGTAGCGCCGCAGCATCGCTACCGTGTACTTCCGGTAAAACGCCACACCACTGCCACCGTCGAGTTCCGAATCGACCGTCGTGGGTTGTCGCCGGGAGAAATCTCGGCACCTTTGTCGCGGACTCGCCGCACCCTCGATCGCTCTTAGCCGCCCGCGCCGGGCGCGATTGCGGTCATTGGCCCGATGTTGCTCCCGTGCCGGGACGGTCGTTGCAATGGCAGCCCCAGCGTGATCTAACGGCATAGCGCCACCTCCGCCTGCCGGATTTCCAGCGTCTTGACGTGCCCCGGACTATGAACCGCACGCCGCACTCGCGTCTGCCGCATGCTCCGCGGCGACCGGTAGAACTCCTTCAACCTGGGCCCGCACACCCGGCAGTACGGGTTGCTGTCCGATTGCCTTCTGACCCACAAGCCTCCACACCCCTCACACACTTTTACTTCCATACGCAAAGACTTCATTGTTTAGCCTCCGGCACGCGCATAAGTTGCGTGCCCATCAGCCTCCTGCCCCGGCGGGATTATGTGCCCGTCTCGTGGTGCATTCGGCGTTTCACTGAAAAAGACAAGTGGAGCACCCAGGTACCAGCAGAATCTCCGCAGATTACGGCAACGCAGCCCTTCACTTGAGCTTTGGTTACCTCCGGTGGCCGGTTTGGCACACCGTCGTTACTTCCTGCGGTAATCATTACCGACACAAACCAAAGATTGTTTGCTTAATGCAATGAGTTTTTGCAATGTATAGCTCAGAGCTATAGACGGTCAAGCGGTTATTTTTATAGCCTGTGGACGTTTTTTTGCCCGCACGCGCGGGCGCCGCTGTCGCAGCTGTTAAACAAGTCTCCCGGAGGAGCGGCCGTTATGAATTTTTACGACCTTGGGGAAGCCCTGCGCCGTGAGATGCAGCACAGGCTCGCCGCTGGCCGCCTCACACAGAGCCAGCTGGCGGAACTCACTGGTTTTCGCCAGGCCCACATTTCCAACTTCCTCAGCGGCCGCCGTGCCCTGAGTCTGGAAGGTCTGGACAGGCTCCTCAGCAGCCAGCAACTCGACGTCCGCGAGCTCCTGCCCGGCAAACTTAACCTTCACGCGGCCGAAGATGATTCTTCCGCCCAGACTGTGCCGGTCGTTTCCGCGCGCCGCCTCATCTCCGCGCGAAAGCTCGACAATGCCTCCGAATTCACATCCATCGTGCCACCCGGCAATCCGGCGCGACCTTCCGCCGAGCGCCTCCCATGGGACCGTTTCGCCGCAATCCGAATCACTGCCGCTCACGCCATCGGCGTCTCCGCCGTCCTGCCGCAGCACAGTATCGCCTCCGTTGACCGGCACGACACCGCACCGCCCGCAAGCGGAAAGGTTTCAGCTAGCTTTTTTGCCGTTGCCGTCGCGGGAAGACTTCTCTTCCGCCGCGTTGAGCGCCACAAGAAACTGCTGCTCTTGCGCCCCCAGGAAGCCAGCCAGCCCGCAACGCTGCTGACAGACCACCAGATTGGAGCCATCGTCGGCCGTGTCTGCTGGATCGCACAACCCGCCTGAGACTCGCTTCCGCTTCGCCCTGCTTACGCTGTCATTTCTGGTAGCATCGCCAGTTGAACCGGAGGAATTGATGGACCAGACCACCCCCAACGGCGCCCGCAGAAATGAAGATATTGCGCTGGATCTATTGAAATTTGTCGCCACGACCGCGCAGGTCACAAAGCCGGTCTCCGGCGCTGCCGGCTTCGTTTCAACCGGCACCAAAGCCGCGGAGGACCAGGTTTCACAGCTCCTGGATCTCTACCGCAGGTGTCTTTCGGCCGTCGCTGGCCGCTGACCGTGCCACCTCTCCGGGTCGCAGTCTTAGGTGCCGGGGCCTTCGGCAGACATCACCTCCGCATCTATCGCGAACTCGAAGCCACCGGCAGCGTCCGCCTCGCGGCGGTTGTGGACACCTCCGCCACCTCGCTGCAAAGCCCTGACATTCCTGAATCAACGGCAACATTCGACTCTCTGGACGGACTCATCGCCGAGATCAAGACAGGCGCACTCAAGCTTGACGCCGCCTCTGTTTGTCTCCCGACAAAGCTCCACGCCAAGGCGTCCATCGCCCTGCTCGAGGTCGGAGTCAACGTCCTCGTCGAAAAGCCGATGGCTTCCACGCTCTCAGAAGCTGACGCCATGATCGCCGCCGCCCAGGCCGCGCGCCGGGTCCTGCAGGTCGGCCACCTCGAACGCTTCAATCCCGCTGTGCATGAGGTGTTTCGTCATCTCAGCCGGCCGATGTTCTTCGAGGTTCATCGCCTCAGCATCTTCACGCCCCGGTCGCTCGATGTCGACGTTGTCCTCGATCTCATGATTCACGATCTGGACATCGTCCTCCAGATGGCCCGCTCGCCAGTCTCGGAAGTCCGCGCAGTCGGCCTGCCGGTCCTTTCCGCGCGCACCGACATCGCAAATGTCCGCCTCGAGTTCGAGTCCGGCTGCGTCGCCAACCTCACGGCCAGTCGCGTCAGCACGGAGACGGTTCGCAAGCTCCGCTTCTTCCAGCCCCACCAGTACATTTCGTTGGATTATGCAAAGCAGGAAGCTTTCCAGATCGACGTCCAGCCGGGCGATCCCGCTGCACCGGACAGCGGCGCGCTCCCCTCAAGTCTCGCGTTCCAGAAATACGAAATCCATCGCGCGGAACCGCTGAAACTCGAAATCGAAGCCTTCTTGGAAGCCGTTCGTAACAACTCCGAGCCTGCAGTGACTGCGCAGCAGGCGCGCGCCGCCCTCAACATCGCTCTGCAGATTTCCGAACAGATCGCCGAACACCGGCAACGCGCAGGCATCTAGCTACGGAAGATGTTGCACCTGCATCTCCGGCGGAAACGTCAGAGAAAACTGATCGTCATTCAACGGCTGGTTCAGGTTCAGCTTGGTCACCGTGAGCGTAAGCTCGTACTCTTCCAGCGGCCGTTTGATCCTGATCGTCATCGGAAACGGCACCCCCGCAATTTCCTGGTAATTGCTGTAATAGGCCTGGGTTTCAATCGTGCCCTTGTCGTCATAAACATCCTGCTGGTAAGGCAGCAGGTTCGAGCGGTCAATGTGAACGATGCGGCTCGGCAGTAACTGGTTTGTATTGTCACGCCGATGAAGCACGCCGACGTCGTAGTCGATGTCTTCTTCCAGGACCTTGCGCTTCGGGTCCGGCTTAACCGTGGTTTCACCCGCCAGATACGTAAACTCGCTCGCATCCACCGGCCCGACCAGCAGCGCCTGGATAAAAATGTACGGCCGCAGGTTCTCGAGTGCATTCGGCGAGGGCGTCACGATTTTGTCTGTGCCTTCCACCGCCTTGTTCTTCGTCGGAATCAGCAGCCGGAAGGTGTCCCCGTTGGAAGCCATGTCAAACGCCTTGGTATGCACCACCGGGAGCAGGCCAAGCACCCGCAGGCTTTTTGGTCGGCGCAGCAGAATGTACCCCGTAAAGGACGCGTAGTCCGTAACGCTCCCCTTATGCGCACCCCCGACAGACGCGGCGATGTTGACCGTCATGCTGAAAGAGTGGATTTTCTCCGCGCGGCCATTGATCCCGCTGACCAATTCCTCAAGCGTCGCCGTCTTCAGGTTCTGCTCTATCTGCACTTTCTGAACAGCGCGCGTATGCATCAGGCAGCCGTTCAGGCCGACCAGCAGCGGCAGAACCATGCACGCACCGGCCCGGCGCCGCCAAGTCTGCGCGGTCTTATGCAAGCAGCGAGTATATCGCCGCCTCACGGCAGCCCTTGGTGCTGCTGCTTCCGATAAGCAGCAACATTGCGGTTCTGCTCGTCCAGAGTCGTGGCAAACTTCGACTTGCCGTCTGCATCCGCAACAAAATAGAGATAGTTGGTGGCAGCGGGGTGCATGGCCGCACGCAGGGACGCAACTCCGGGGGAGCAGATCGGCCCCGGCGGCAATCCGGCATGCAGGTATGTGTTGTAGGACGAATCAGCCTTCAAATCACTTGCATAGATTGTGCCGCGATAGCGCCCTTCAAGCTCTGCAGCGTAAATCACCGTCGGGTCCGTATCGAGAGGCATCCCCTTCGCCAGCCGGTTCGCAAAAACACTCGCCACCAGGCCCCGGTCGGTCGCCTGTCCGGTTTCCTTCTCGACAAGGGACGCGAGCGTAACCAGGTCATGCACGGGAGGCTCCACTGCCAGCCTCCGCAGTTCCGCCCGAAAACGCTCTACCATTGCCCTTTGCATCTCGAGGACACTCGACGCCGGCGCGAATTTGTACGTGTCCGGATACAGGTATCCTTCGAGCGATGTCGCATGAGGGTCCAAGTCTGCAATTAGATTCACGTTCGCGCGCGCGCCATTCAGAAAAGTTTGCGCCTGGGCCAACTTTGCCGCCTGAACCGCCTGCGCAATTTCAAACAGGTTGTATCCTTCCGGAATCGTGACGCTCAGCGTGTACACATCGCCGCGACGGATCCGCGAATAGACTTCCGAAACGTTCCCGGCATCCGCAAAGCGATACTCCCCCGCTTTCAGCGTCCCTTGCTTCCAAAAACGCACCGCGTCAAACGCATACCGGCTGCGAACCACGCGCTGCCTTTCGAGAAGCATCCCGATGCGCGCCGCGGACGTGCCCGGAGGAATCACGACGAACGTCTCCCCTGCCGGCTGCAAAGGAACAGCAACCATCCACCACGCGGCCCCGGCCACCAGGAGCAAGACAACCAGGACAAATCCCAGAAACTTCCGCACCCGCTAATTTTAGGCTGTCTCTACAATGGAGCCGTGCCCCGCGTACTTGGCCTCGATGTCGGCAACCGTCGCATCGGCATCGCCCTGACAGATGAAAACCGGACCACCGTGCAGCCGTATGCCACCCTCGCCCGCACCAACCGGCGTAACGACCTGCGCTACTTTGACCGCCTTATGCGTCTCCGGCCATTTGCAGAAATTGTCATCGGCCTTCCCCTCTATCCATCCGGAGACCAGAGCCCGCAGGCCGCACAGTCGCAGGCATACGCCGGAATGCTCCGCGAGCACTTCGCGCTGCCGACACACCTGTGGGACGAGCGCATGTCCACCGCGGAGGCACATCGTTACCTCGACGCAACGGACTACGCGAAAACGCAGCGCAAGCAGGTCATTGATCAGCTTGCCGCTGTCCTGATTCTCGAAAACTGGTTAGCTGCGCAGAATACGATGCCGGGTTAAGCGGCGCCTTCGTCCCCGACCACGTCAGGAAAACTCAGCTTTGCCTTCGTAAGAGACAGCAGCAGCATCTCGTCGATGTCGGACTCGCTGCATTCCTTGGCCTGCGACATCTCGTTAACCAGGAGATAACGGGCCCGCTCCAGCATCTTGCGCTCGCGAACACTCAATTCCTTCTCGCGGTGCAGCACCAGCAGGCTCTTCATTACCTCGGCAACTTCCATCAGGGTGCCGGCCTTCATCTTGTCCGTGTGCTCGCGATAGCGTTCCTTCCAGTCGGCGTTTTTCGCCTCGCCCGTCTGGCTCAGGAACTTGAGGATGCGAACAATCTCCTCCTGCCGGACCAGCCCGCGCAGCCCGACCGCCGCGGCATTCTCACACGGGACCGTGACCTTCAGGCTGCTGGAACGGATGCTCAGCAGGTAGTAACGCTGCGTCAAAAAACCATTGGAACGCATCGAGATCTGTTCGATCACGCCTACGCCATGGTTCGGATACACAACCTTGTCGCCGATCTGAAAAGACTTCGGCAGAATGCCTTTCATACTACCGCCCGAGCTTCCGTCCGATTCGTGACAATAGACGGACGTTTTTATGTCACTGACCTTACAGAGGTTACGCCTTGCACCAAACAATGGTCAACATAAATCCGCCCGCATTCACACACATCCCACTGCAGCCTGAGTGTTGAAATCCCGCGTATAATCAACAGATAACCCACTCGGCGGTGCCGGACTACTGAGTCCCTTCATGCCCGCAACGGAAGCGTTCCATTCAATGCCTGAACACATCAAGAGAAAACTGGAAGCGGAAATCAAGCAGCTTGAGCACGAACTCGCGCATGAGCTTCCCATGGAAATCAAGAAGGCCGCCTCGCTCGGCGACCTGAGCGAAAATGCCGAATATCACATGGCCAAGCAGCGCCAGGAATTCGTCAACGCGCGCCTCGGCCAGCTCAAGAAGCGCATGGCAGAGCTTTCGCTCGTCAACCTCTCCAATATCCCGCGAGACCGCGCCGCCTTCGGTTCCACCATCGTCGTCTTTGACACCAAGAAAGACGAGCAGATCACCTACAAACTCGTCACCAGCGAAGAGTCCGACGTCAACCTGGGCCTGATTTCCACTACCTCTCCCATCGGGCGCGGACTGGTCGGCAAGCAGGTCGGCGATGTCGTGAAAATCACCACACCAAACGGCGCGCGCGAGCTTGAAGTCCTCAAACTCACCACCATCCACGACGAGGCCTGAAGTTGGCGGAATTCCGCGCACATCCGCAAGCCGCTTCCACGCCGCGCATCCCCGGCGACGTTAAGCCGCACACCTGGACGCGCGCCTTTGGCGCCGCCTGTGGATGGCTGCTGCAGAAAATCGTCAACGGCCTCGCCCTGACAAAGATTTCTCCGAACGTCCTCACCTTCATCGGCCTCATCATCAACATCATCGCGGCCATCTTCTTTGGCTACGCTAACGCGCAGAACAATGTCCGCATGTTCTTCTACGCCGGCCTCGTCATCTTCGGCGCCGGAATCTTCGATATGGTGGACGGCCGCGTCGCGCGCCAGACAAACCAGGTCACCGTCTACGGCGCATTCTTCGATTCCGTCATCGACCGCTACTCCGACGTCGCGCTCTTCTTCGGACTGCTTGTGTACTACGCGCGCGGCAACCGCTTTTTCTACGTCGTCCTTGCCGCCTTCGTCATGACCGCGTCCCTCATGGTCAGCTACACCCGTGCCCGTGCAGAAGCCCTCATCGGCGAATGCAAAGTCGGCTTCATGGAACGGCCGGAACGCATCGTCCTCATCCTCATCGGCGCCCTGTTCAACCGATGGGGAGCCATGGCCCCCGCCCTATGGGTTCTCGCTGTCTTCTCGACCATTACCGTCATCCACCGCATCGCCTACACCTATCAACGGACGCGGACAATGGGCGCCACGGACATCCGTCCCTGATTCGCACCCTCGCGCCATTGCCCCATAATCAGCCCATGTCCGACGTGCCGATCCGACGCCTAATTCTGTCGCGCCGTTTCCTCCTGTTTTTCGCAGCCTCCCTCTTTTTCTCGCTATCAGCCGCGTTTCTTTTTGTCAGGCCGATTGCGCACGCGCCGCTCAGCCAACTTCAGAATTTCGCCGGCCCGACGGCGGAAAGCCTGCTTCACGGCGCAGGGCTCACAGTCGTAACGGAAGGCCCCGGAACCGTAGGAAATCCCATCGCTTTTCACGGCGCGCGCATGCCCGTCGCGACCTTTGTTGTTGCGGGATGCATCCTTCTCTTCGGTTCCACCAGCATGCTGCTGTCGTCGCTCGTCAAGACCGTTGTCTTCCTCGTCCCCGTCTGGCTGGCCGCCGCGTTAGCGCTACGCCGTAACTTCTCGACTCAGGCGATGGCGTTGCTATTCCTGCCGTTTCTCGCCGCGCCTTTCCTTGCCGATGCGATCAACCTGCATATCGAAGAGGCATACGCCTACGCTTTCATCGCACTCGCCGCGGCCCTGCTTTTCTTCGCGCCATTGCGCTCAGCAATGGCCTATGCCATCGCGTTCGCCTGCGTTCTTGACTGCCTGTTTCTGTGCAAGAGTTCCCTGCTCCCGGCAGTTCTCGTCCTGTTCGTTACCTTCCTGTGGCGTCAACGCTCCGCTGCAGTCGTCGCTGTCACCACAATCATCGTGTGCGCCGCGCCTGTCCTTTGGGCGGTGCATCAACACCACGCGACCGGTCACTTCATCTTCGGAACCACCCTGGACGGCGACAACCTGCACAAAGGCAATAATGCCCGCTTTCTGGAACGCTATCCGCCGCAGCCCG
Organism: uncultured Acidobacteriaceae bacterium; assembly: GCA_963848685.1. Taxonomy (GTDB): domain Bacteria; phylum Acidobacteriota; class Terriglobia; order Terriglobales; family Acidobacteriaceae; genus CAWKED01. The sequence goes on from CAWKED010000002.1 coordinate 1,164,229, forward strand.
GAACCACGCTCGACAGGTACGACCCGGAACTGAATCACGGCTTGTATTTCCCGGATGAGTGGTCCTTTGACCAATATCACCGCAAGGCTGCCGTCGCTTACATCCGAGGAAATCCTTCCGCAACGTTGCGCGCGGCGGTTCGAAAAACCGACATCTACTTCCTCTCGCTCCGCCACATCGGCTCGTCCCGTGCCACGGGCGCTCGCGCCTGGATCGAATCCGCGGGAGTCCTCCTCTTGAGACTGTTCACGCTCGCCGCTCTAGCAGCGGCGGCCTCGTCACTCATCACCGGCAAGGGAGCGGGACGCTATCTCGGCGCTGCCTATGTACTGCTCGCCGGAGCATGCGCTGCTCCTTACATCGCTGGATTCGCCTACACCCGCCACGCCTCCATCATGATCTATCCTGCCGCTCTTTTTCTTGTTCGGTGTCTGCCTTTGGCTGCGGACGATTCCGCCGGAAGCGAGCTGCGGCACCCGTAACGCCGCGCATGGGCAAATTCGCTGACGATACTCAGCGAAGCAGCAACAAGTAACCCACCATCGCCACGCCCGCAACCGCGAGCACACCCGCCAGCGCCAGGCCTGTCCGCGAAGGCTGCCCGGGCTGCCACGCCCCGTCTCTCAAAAGCCGGGTCACGCGCAAGTGGTCAAAGATCGCGCTCACCGTAACAACCACCCCCAGCGCAACCAGACCAATCCCGCCCCATACAGACATGCCCGTCGTATGTTGCGGCTTCACCTGAGTTCCGCCCAGTTCACGCAGAAAAAGTCCAAACCGGCTCACCGCGAACCCGACGCCCATCAGTGCCAGCCCGGTCCTGATCCATGCCAGAAATGTCCGCTCCGCCGCAAACGCCGTGCGCGGATCCGACTGAACCTCATTCGCCATGCCAACCATGCTACCCAATCTCCCGCAGAAATCTGGCGTGCATCCGATTCGCGTCTCTATACTGAACGACCAACGCAACGCGCGGAGAAACCATGCAGAAACCCCGCCTGAGCTTCTGGCAGATCTGGAACATGAGCTTCGGCTTCCTCGGCATCCAGTTCGGCTGGACGCTGCAGATGAACAACATGAGCGCCATCTATGAGTACCTCGGCGCGCGTCCCGACCAGCTGCCGTTGCTCTGGCTTGCCGCCCCGCTTACCGGATTGCTCGTCCAGCCCATCATCGGCATGTGGAGCGACAACACCTGGGGTCCGCTCGGCCGCCGCCGCCCGTTCTTCCTCGCAGGAGCCATCCTCAGTTCAATCGCCCTCGTCCTCATGCCGCAGGCCGGTGCCCTGTGGATGGCCGCCGGCCTGCTCTGGATTCTCGACGCCTCCATCAACATTTCCATGGAACCATTCCGCGCCTTCGTCGCCGACATGCTGCCCGATGAACAGCGGCCGCGCGGCTACACCATGCAGAGCTTCTTCATCGGAGTCGGGAGCGTGGCCGCCAGCTTTCTCCCGCTTCTGCTCATCCACTTCGCGCCGCAGCTCAACACGCGCGCCGGAAGCGTGCCGCGCGTCGTCCAGCTCTCCTTCTGGGCGGGCGCCATCGCCTTCCTCGGCGCCGTCCTGATCACCGTCTTCACCACAAAGGAATATCCGCCTTCGGAAACCGAACGCATGCGCATTCGCAGCGAGAAAAGACTCGATGTGCGTGAGCTGAAGCATGCCTTCAGGACCATGCCGTCCACCATGAAGCAGCTTTTCGTCGTGCAGTTCATGACCTGGCTCGGACTGTTCTGCATCTTCCTTTACTTCCCCGTCGCCGTCGCACACAACATCTTCGGCGCAACCTCCAGCCAGGACCCGCGCTTCACCCAGGGAGTCCTCTGGGCCGGCTACTGCTCGGGCTTTTACAACGTTGTCTGCGCACTCTCAGCGCCGCTGCTGCCGTCACTTGCGAAAGTCCTCGGCAAGCGCGGAGCACATTCTGTCTGCCTGCTCCTCGGCGCAGCAGGACTCGGCTCCGTCGCCATCATCCACAACCCCTGGTTCCTTTTCCTGTCGATGACCGGCGTCGGCATCGCGTGGGCCAGCATCCTCTCCATGCCCTTCGCCATCCTCGCGGCTTCCATCCCGTCGCGGCACATGGGCGTCTACATGGGAATCTTCAATGCCTCGGTCGTCCTGCCGGAAATCCTGTCGGCCGTCTTCTTCGGCTGGGTCATGCAGCACTGGCTGCACAACAACAGAATGATGGCCATCGTCATGGGCAGCGCCTGCTTCGTCACCGCCGCGGTCCTGGTCCGCTTCGTCCGCGAAGTCGTGATCGAAGACAACTCGCTCGTCCCAATCCCGCAAGGAGAACTTGCAACCAGCCCCGCCGCAGGCGCATAGCCCATGAACGCGCATAACCGGTTCAGGCCGCATAACCGGGCTAGCGCATAACCGGGCTATGCACATAACCCGTGCACACGTATGGCCCGCCGTAAAGCCTATAGCTTACTTTTGTCATTCCGCAGCGAAGCGGAGGAATCTGCTTTTCCTCATATCGCAATAGAAACAAAAGCCCCGGAACAATCCGGGGCTCCCGTTCTTCTTCAAACCGAACTAAGCCATCGCCCGAACCCGCTCCGCCTTTTGCACAAAATGGTACGGAGGCCAGGGGCCGCTCAACTGCATGCGGCAGTCCTTCAGCTGCTGGGAAGCCGTCGAATACTTGTTCTGGTACCGCTCAACCGAACGATGCTCGATCAAATGAGCAATATCCAACAGCATCTTGCCGGAATCCATGCGCTTGCACGTAATGTCCTCATCGATGGGCGAGAACATCCGGTGCATCTGGCTGAACACTGCCCGGGCCTTCGTCTGGCGCTCGCGCAACCGGGCCGCATTCTCATGCAGGCAGTTCAGATATTCGCGGCCGGCGGCACGCGGCATCGGAATATCGTCCACCGTGCTCGTGTCATCGACCAACACTTTGAGGTGCATCTCCGCCTTGCCATGCAACCGGTCCAGGTTGGCGACGAACTGCCGGTGATTGCTGCGCACCGAACGGCGCAACGCATCATCGTCCGTAAACACCGTGCCGAACCGGAACGGCAATACGGTCGATTGTTTGAAGCACTCGCTGACAACACGCGCATGATCCCGTGCGGAAACCGGATCTAACCCGGCTGCCTCATCATGCTCGCTCACCACAACGGCCAGGTCACTGGCCGGAAAGAGAAATACCTGGTTGGAAGAGACTCCGCTGACACCTTCCAGCGGGACTGGACGACGGTGACGATCCAATGCTGTGAACGCAGTTCGCTGCGCCACGCAGTACGCGTACCAAGACGCCATACCTACTCGACTCCGCTTCGGCGGCGCGGGTAAAAGTTCCCGCTCCGGCCTCCAAAAAATAGCCCATCGCTGGGCGGAACAAATCAGCTTGCTCAGCGGAATGGCGCGTCGCCTGGAACCGGCCGACTGCACCTAGCGCGCGACATGGAATATAGTCACGCGAATGTAACGTTGGCAAGTGACCTTCGGCGCATCGGCCAAATTCCTTGAATTCCCGCCAAAGTCAGCGCCGCACAAGCGCCAGAACCAGGCCCGCCGCGCCAAGAACCACAGCTGCAACGGCTGCGATCGCGGCATTCTTCACCACGCGCTCCAGCCTGACCATGGCCGCGGCAAGCTCCGCCTGCTCCAGATTGGACCGCTCCACCATCCCCCGAAGCGCAGAGATCTCGCTCGTCAGCCGGGAAGCAATCGTCGCCTGCTCTTCCAGCCGGCTGCGAATCTCTTCCTGCTGCTGGCCCTGCATGGCCGCCGTCTGGCGCAGATGGTCGGCTACGCGACTTTCCAGCTCTTCCATGGAATGTTCCGCCGCCGGCCCCGCCGACAGACGGTTGATCACAGCCTGCACAACCGGTACAAATTCCGGCGCAAGAAATCCGCTCAGTATCGGCAATGCCTTTTTGCCCGTGTTCATCAGCTTGCGCAACCGGTCGGAGCCGGTCGTCCGGGGCTTCTCGTACTTCTGGATTTCGCTCACAATGCCAGCCTAACGCCGGGCGCTCTTCTTCGCTGGAGCTTTCTTCGCGGACCTGGCCGGTACTGCCTTGCCCGGCCTGGACTTCGGCGCAGCCTTCTTCTCCGGAACAGCCGCTTTCTTTGTCGCCGGAACTGCCTTCTTTGCCGCTGGGGCAGGCCGCTTGGCTTCAACCGGCGCGCTCTTTGCCGCAGCTTTCGCAGCAACCTTCGCCCTCGGCTCCGCCGCAGCCGGCGCAGTCGGCTCGGCCTTGGCAACAAGCTGCGGGTTCGACCCCTCGCCACGCTGCTGCAGCGCACGCACGACCACGCGCAGCATCTCGTCGCGCGGCGCCGGCTTCCGCGTCCATATCTGGAACTGCTCAGCCGCCTGCTGGACAAACATCTCCACGCCTGTGATGACGGCAATGCCCTTCTGCCGCGCGGCGCGGATCAGCGGCGTCTCCACCGGGTCATACACCATGTCGAAGACATACCGTGCGTTCAGGTCAGAAGGCTCAAGCCAGCTCTGCTGCTTGTTGCCCGTCATCCCGATCGGCGTCGCGTTGATGATGACATCGAACGGCTGCTTCGCCACCGCTTCCTTCTTGATTGTCTTCACCTTGGCTTCGCGCGCCAGCTTCTGCGCCGTCTCGCTCGTGCGGTTCAATATCCACACCTCGGCGCCGCGCTCCCTTAATCCAAATACCGCGGCCCGCGCCGCTCCGCCCGCGCCAATCACCAGCACCCGCGCGCCCCGCAGGGAAAGCCTTGACTCCAGCGGCCCGAGCACGCCAATCACGTCCGTGTTGTAGCCGAACAGCTTGCCGTCAGGCAGACGCACGACCGTGTTGCAGGCGCCAATCTTTTCACTCCACGCGTCTGTCTTTTCCAGGTACGGCAGAATCTCCTGCTTCAGCGGCATCGTGACAGAAAGCCCCTGCATCGGCATCCCCTGGACCAGGTGAATGAGGTCCTTCACCTTGTGCGTGTGCAGACTCAGATACACCGCATTCACCGTCTCGCGGCGGAACGCCGTGTTCATCATCAGCGGCGAAAGCGAATGCTTCACCGGGTCGCCGGCGACGCCATACACCTGCGTGCTCTGGTCAACCTGGTCAATGCGGTAAACCTCCCGCAGCGTCCGTGCAGCAATCTGTCCGGGAGCGGTTTCTTCACCCGGCGTCGCCGCCGCAAACGTAAATGCGCTCCCGGCGCGAACACCCAGAACGCGGCTGATAATGCCCGCCTCTCCCATCACGTTGCCGATGACCGCGGCTTCGTCCCGCGTCGTCTCCAGAAAGCGAATCATCGTCACGTTGTCACTCAACGTGCGCGCCGTCGAGACAATCTTGTAGAAATCCGGCGTGAACTTCCGCATCCGCGCCAGCACGTCGTCCAGGCCCTTCGTTTCCTTGTAGTCGTGCCACGACAGGATGACCGCAGCCAAATCCCGCAGCGCATCGATCTGCGGCTTCTTGACCGACTCTGCCGTCTCTAGCTCCACATCCACGATCTGGCAACCGGCGTCCGCTGCCTTGCCAAGCACCTCGACCTGGGCCGCAGCCGTGCCGCCGAACCGGCCCCCATTCTGCTTCCGCCGGCATGTCGCAATTGCCGTAACTACACTGTTTTCATACAGGAACTTCTTCAGGCGCGGCAGCGCACCGGCCGGGTCAGCAAGGTAATCCAGCCGGAATTCCAGGAATGGGTTCTCTTTTAAGACCTGGTCGGCGGTAGACAACATGTCGGCAATGGAGTCGCCAATGATCGCGACACACACGCGCCCCAGCCGCGATCGCAGGACCTGGGGTGGGAGAGCTTGAGCGGAATGCTTCATCGAAGAGACCGAGGCATCTTATAGAGCCCACCGCCAAGATGCAACAAGCAAGGTTGCAAATACGATGGCTGGGCAATGCAACGGCAGCAGGTTAGACGCAGGTTGAGCGGAATCGGCTCATAAAATCCACCCGCCGCCCGCAACCTCAATGCCGTCATAGAAAACCACGGCCTGCCCCGGCGTGATCGCACGCTGCGGCTCGTCGAATTCCACCCGCACCCGGTCACCCGGCTCCGGCGTCACCGTCGCCCAGGCCGCCTCGTGCCGGTAGCGAATCTTGGCCTGCAGCCGCACAGGCGCGTCCGGCTGCCCGACGGAAACCCAGTTGCAGCGCTCCGCCCGCAACTCCGAGGAGTACAGCTCCGCCTCTTCGCCAAGCCGGATGTCCCGCGTTTCCGGATCGATGCCCAGCACATACAGCGGATTCGGCGCCGTTACGCCCAAACCCTTGCGCTGCCCAACCGTGTAGCGATGTACGCCGCCGTGCTCAGCCATCTCTTGGCCGTCTGCGCGCAGGAAAGACCCGCCCATGTCGGGCGCAGCCCAGCCCTGCTCGTCCAGATACGCATCCAGGAACCGCGTGTAGTCGTTTCCCGGCACAAAGCAGATTTCATGCGAATCCGGCTTCGCGGCCAGCGGCAGGTCGAACTCTCGCGCCAGCTCCCGGACCTCGGGCTTCGTCATCTCGCCCAGCGGAAACAGGCTGCGCGACAACTGCTCCTGCGTCAGCCCGAAGAGAAAATAGGTCTGGTCCTTCGCCAGGTCCGCCGGCCGCGACAGGACCCAGCGCTGCCGACGGTCGTCGAACAGCAATCGCGCGTAATGCCCGGTAGCCACTTTCTCCGCGCCCGCCGCCACCGCAGTCCGAATCAACTCGTCAAACTTCAGGTAGTTGTTGCACAGCGTGCACGGAATCGGCGTTCGGCCGGCGAGATAATCCGCCACAAAAGGCTTGACTACCTCCTGCTCGAAACGCTCTTCCTGGTTTACGACGTAGTAGGGAATATCCAGCAGCGAGGCAATCGCCCGCGCGTCATAGACATCATCCAGCGAGCAGCACCGGCCGTGGACCTCCGCCGGCATCCCGGCGCGCCCCGCCAGCCGCCGCTGGTTCCAGAGCTGCAGCGTCATCCCGACCAGCGCGTAGCCGTCGCGCTTCAGCAGCGCGGCGACGACAGACGAATCCACCCCGCCCGACATCGCCACCGCGACCGTCCCGCGCACTGGAGCCGGAGCATCGAGCCCCCGCATCTGGTCCGGATTGACAGCAACTTCCATCCCTCTAGTTTACCGGCTCGCCGGCTCCGGCAACTGCGCGCCGGGTTGAACTTTCGGGCGCCCATCCTACAGACAGGTCCATCGTCCGCAGGGTGGGGTGAATCATCGCAGGCGGGGGGCCATACCGTATCCTCAACCCGAGCGTGAACACGCAGAACCCACTTCCCGCGCGTCAACTGTTCTGGCTGTTCCTCTGCGCGGGCCTCGCGACCGCCCCCATGTGGTTCGCCGGATTCTCCTGCGGCCACGACCTGACCTTCCACATGGAATCGTGGATGGACGCCGCCCACTCCTGGCGCCAGGGCAACGCTTACCCGCGCTGGTCGGGCTCAGCCGCGTGGGGCGCGGGCGAGCCGCGATTCATCTTCTATCCGCCGCTGTCGTGGATGCTCGGCGGCCTGCTCGGCGCAATCTTCGGCTGGAACGCCGCGCCGTTCATCTTCGTCCTGCTCGTGCTCTTCATCGCGGGCATCGCCATGCGCCACCTCGCCGCCGCTTGGATGTCGCCCCGCACAGCAACACTCGCCGGATGCCTCTACATCGCCAATCCCTACAACCTGTTTGTCATCTACACGCGCGCCGCCATGGCGGAACTGCTTGCCGCAGCCGTCATCCCCTGGCTTCTCGCAGAAGCGCTGCGTCCCCGCATCCGCGTCGCAACATTCGCGCTGGCATTCGCGACTGTCTGGCTCACCAACGCGCCTGCCGCGGTGTTCGCCACCTACAGCGTCGCCATTCTCCTCATCGTGCGCGCCGCCCAGCAACGCAGCGTGCGCAACTGGTTCCCTGCTGCTTGCGGCGTCGCTCTTGGAGCCGCCCTCGATGCGTTCTACATTCTCCCTGCCGCATACGAACGCCGCTTCGTCCAGCCCAGCCAGATCCTCACCGGCGCATACGACTTTCACAGCAATTTCCTGTTCACCCACACGGCAGACGCGCTGCACGATTTCATCCTTCGGGAAGCCTCGATTGTCGGCTTCACACTGGCACTGCTTGCCGCCGTGGCTGCTGCCGTGCTCTTCACGAACAGGTCCCGCAACAGCATTCCCAATCCGACGTTCGCGCTCCTGTCCCTGGGCGTCGTCGTTCTCATCATGCAGACGCGACCAACTGCTTTCCTCTGGGCCCATCTGCCGGAACTCGCGCTGCCACAATTCCCCTGGCGCTGGTACGCAGTGCTCGGCATCGTCTTCGCCTTTGTCACGGCCGCGGCTCTCTACAGAATTCCGCGCACACAAACAATCCTCGCCGCCTCCATCGTCTGCATCGCGATTGGTATCTGTTACCCACGCTTCCGCCAGCCATGCGATCCCGAAGACACGCCGGCCGGAATTCGCGCCCAGTTCCTCGGCAACGGCTTCGAGCCGCAGGATGAATACGTCCCCACCGGCGCCGATGCCGACGACCTTCGCCCCGACCCCGGCCATCCCGGCTATCCCCGGGTCTGGCTCTACCGTGCCGATGACGCCGCCGACATCTCAGGTCCTGCCGACGAACATGTCCGCATGCTCGCACCCGTCCAGATTGACCAGTGGCTGACAGAGAAGAAATCATTTCGCGCCCATGTCAGCACGCCGGCCATTGCCATTCTCCAGTTACAGGACAATCCCGCCTGGCGCATCACGCTGAATGATCAAACCCGGCCGCCGCTCACACACGCTTCAAGCGGCCAGATGCAGATCGCCATGCCGCCCGGTGATGACGTTGTCGCAATCCGGTTCACGCGAACGCGCGACCGGACCATCGCAGATATCATCTCCGCCATCGCGGCGCTTTTGTGGATAGCTATCTTTGCCTTCGAGCAACGACCGGGTGAACCCGCAGCCCACATCCGTCATCACGTATCATCGAACCCGTGACCCCGGCGGCCCCTGTTGACCTGAAGCGCGTGCTGCGCGACGGCGCAGCGCGCATAGACGCTGCCCTGGAACGCCTCATCCCGCCCGCCACTGCCGAACCGTTTTCCATCCACAACGCCATGCGCCACAGCACCTTCGCGGGAGGCAAACGCCTCCGCCCCATCCTCTGCATGGAAACCGCGACCATGATCGAGGGAAAGGCGCCGGATGGCGTCGAAGACCTCGGCGCGGCGCTCGAAATGCTCCACACCTACTCGCTTATCCATGACGACCTGCCCGCGCTCGACAACGATGATCTGCGCCGCGGCAAGCCGACGTGCCATGTCGTGTATGGAGAAGACATCGCGATCCTGGCCGGAGACGCGCTGCAGACGCAGGCCTACGAGGTTCTCTCAGGCCTGCGCTGTAATGATGCCGCGGTCCGCGCCATCGTTGGCGAAGTGGCCCGCGCGACAGGCACGCAGCGCGGCATGATCGGCGGCCAGGTCATGGACCTCGAAAGCGAACAGGTCAAGCCGACCGCCGCGCTGGTCGAAGCGATCCATCGCGCAAAAACCGGGGCGCTCATCACCACCAGCCTGGTCACCGGCGGAATCTACGCCGGCGGTTCCAGTGAGGACATTGCAAGGCTGCGGACGTTCGGAGAAAACGCAGGACTGGCCTTCCAGATCGTGGATGACGTGCTCGACGTCACGCAGAACTCCGCCGCGCTCGGTAAAACAGCCGGTAAAGATACCGCCACAGAAAAAGCCACATGGCCCGCTGTCCACGGCATCGAAAAGTCACGCCAGGACGCAGCACGTTTTATTGACGAAGCATTCACCCAGCTCGAACCCTACGGCGACGGGGCCGCCACGCTCAAGGCGCTGGCACTGTACCTCGTCCAACGCGAAAATTAGAACGGAAAACGCCGGCAAGACTGTCATCCCGACGGGAGGTCGCAGTGGCGACCGAAGCGGAGGGACCTGCCTTTCAGTCCGCGAACTAACGCCGCTCAGCGCCTTCCGGCTTTACCGCGTCCCCATTGTCATTGCTGGTCGGATCAATCGCGAAATCCCACACATGCGCGTCAAATGTGCCCGGCGACAACACCTGCACCACCGCGTACTCGCCAATCGGGATTGGGCCCGCTGGCGTCAGCTTCGTCCACTGGCCACCCTTGAGTGCTTCCGCCTTGAATCCCAGCGCATTCGCGCCCACGCCGTGCAACGTCTGTTCCGAAATCGGAGTCACGACACGGTCGCGACGGTTCACGTCCTGGCGCACCCTCACAATCACCCACGCATGGTCATTCGCCGCGCCGCGCACATAAAACACCGGGTCGGCCACGTGTAAACGCAGTTGAGAATCGGTACCTCGCAGCCGGATCTCCTCATGCCCGTTCGCCCTGGCCACGTGCGCCGCTTCCGGGGCGGACTGCAACGCGGGCTTCGGCGCCAGCGCTGCGACCGGCGCGATGCTCTTCTTCTCCGCCTTCGACTGCTTCGGCGCAGGAGGCGGCGCCGGGTTTGAGGAATCCTGCCGCAGCGGGACCAGCTCGTTGGTGTCGCGAAATACATCCAGTGCGAACAAGTAACCTTCGTCGGGCAGCTTGAGCCGCGGGGCCACCGTCGGGTGCGCCGGGTCTTCCGGCGGCGGCGGCGGCGCAGCTTCCACCACTGCGCGCGCAGCCGGGCGCGGAGGCAGCGCCGCATGCTCGCGGTTCCACTGCTGTGTTCTTGGAATGTCCACCAGCTCGGTCGGCACTTCTTCCCAGGCGCCGCGTTCCGCGCTGTAATACCTCACACGAACGCCGGCCATGTGGTATTCCGTCACAACCTGGTACGAACCATCGCGCATGTACAACCGCTCGGTCGAACGCTTCGCCTGCGCAGGAGCGCCAGCCGGCACCGTCTGGCAAAGAATCCGGGGCGCGCAAAGCAGCATGCACGACATCAATACAGCGCTTGTGACTGGAACCCTGGGCCGCATCATCGCGTATCAACTGTTATAAGCTGACCCTAGGCAGAATGACCAAGCCGCAGCCACATTTCACCGGTACGACAGACTGGAAGGCGCTCCTGCGCCGCTGGTCCGCGTCGCTGTGTCTGTTGTTGTTTACCGTCGTCACGACGGCCTCTCTGGCGCACAATCATCCGGCGGCTTCGCCGGAAGACGGTTCCCACTGTTCGCTCTGCATCGCCGCACACCATGCGCCCGCGGTGGCGCCGCAACCCGCCGCGCCCGCGCCGGCCATGGTCGCGACCGCGGCAGCCCAGCTCGTCGAGCCGAGCCCCATCGCAACTCCGGCCCGGCGCCCGCACGACTCCCGGCCGCCGCCCGACATCCTGAACGAATCCGTGTAGCTCTTCCGACGCGCCGTCAAACAGCGCGCAGACGCTCACTTTTCAAATCAGGAGTCCAGTTCGATGAAGCTCTCACGCACCCTGGCGATGGCCTTGCCGCTCTTTTTCCTTGTGGCCGCCGCCTACGGCGGTACCCAAAGCGCCAGCAATGCCGGTTCGATCGGCGGAACTGTCACAGACAACACCGGCGCCGCCATTCCCGGCGCAACCGTTACAGTTCTCAATCCGGTTTCCCAATTCACCCGCACCGTGCAATCCGACGCGGAAGGCCGCTTCACCATTACCAACGTCCCGTTCAACAACTATCACGTCACCGCGTCTGCCCCGGGATTTGCGCAGGTTGCCCAGGACGTCAATGTTCACACCTCAATCCCGCAAGCGGTCGTCCTCAGCCTGCAGCCCGGCGCCGTCAGCGAAACCGTGAATGTCCAGTCCGATGCAGGCGACCTCATCGAAAACGACTCCACCTTTCACACGGACATCGACCAGAAGCTCATTTCCAAAATCCCCCTGGAAAGCAACTCCTCTGCCATCAGTTCGCTCGTGACGCTCGCGACGCCAGGAATCACCGCGGACTCGAATGGTTTGTTTCACGGTCTCGGCGACCATGCTGAGAATTCCTTCTCCGTCGACGGCCAGCCCATCACCGACCAGCAGAGCAAGGTCTTTTCCAACCAGATCCCGCTCTCCAGCGTGCAGTCGCTGCAGGTCATCAGCGGCGCGCCGCCGGCGAATTACGGCGACAAGACCAGCGTGGTCATTGACGTCACCACCAAGTCCGGCCTCGGCGTCACGCCGCCGTCAGGAAGCATCTTCACCTCCTACGGCTCGTTCGGAACCACGGACAGCGGCTTCAACCTGAGCGCTGGCACGCCAAAATACGGCAACTTTATCTCCGCGGACGCAAGCCAGAGCGGCCGCTTCCTCGATCCGCCGGAATTTGCCGTCATGCACGACAAAGGCAACGAAGAGAATCTCTTCGACCGCTTCGATGACCAGGTGCGCCAGGCAGACACACTGCACCTGAATTTCAACTACACGCGAAGCTGGTTCCAGACACCGAACAGCTTCGACGCCCAGCGGCTTTCTGATCAGGCCGCGCCATTTGGCACGCCGCTGTCGCCGACCGACCAACGTTCCAAGATCGAGACCGTAAACATCGGTCCCGCCTGGACGCATATTTTCAGCCCGCAGCTGCTCCTCAACTCCGGCCTCTTCATGCGCCGGGACAGCTACAACTATTTTCCCAGCAATGATCCCTTCGCCGACTTTCAGCCCGGCGGTGAGCAGTCCGAAACTGTCTCCCAACAGCGCAGCCTGCTCAACTCCGGCGTCCGATCGGAAGCCGAATACAGCAGGAACCACAACGACATCAAGCTCGGCGGAACCTACACGCAGACTTTCCTCGACGAGAATTTCAACATCGGCGTCGTGGACCCCCTGCTCAACGCGCCTTGCATTGACGGGTCCGGTAATCCCGTTCCCGGCTTCAACAATCCGGCACAGTGCGTGGCCGCGGGATACTTTCCCAACAACGGCTCCGGCAATGTGAACCCATTTAATCCGTTGCTGGCATGCTTCGACCTGACGCGCCCCACGCCGGCCCCCGGCGATAACTGCGCGCTCGCCTCGGCCACGCAATACACGTTCAACGGCCACACCGACGTCAAGGAACTCGCGCTCTACGGGTTGGACAACCTCGTCATCAACAACTGGTCGTTCAATCTCGGTATCCGAGGCGACTTCTACAACGGACTGACGCGCGAGCGCCAGGCCGAACCGCGACTCGGCGCCGCCTACAACGTCAAGCGCACCAACACGGTGCTGCGCGTCAGCTACGCCCGAACTCTGGAAACACCCTTTAACGAGAACCTCGTCCTCTCCAGCGTCGGCTGCGCCAACCCCGTGTTGAACCCGTTGCTGCTCTGCTCGTCGCGCAACCTGCAGCCGCTCAATCCCGGCCTCCGCAACGAATTCCACGCCGGATTTGAACAGGCCATAGGCAAGCACTTCGTCGCCAGCGCGGAATGGATTTCAAAGTACACCCACAACGCTTTCGACTTCAGCGTCCTCGGAAACACGCCGATTGCTTTTCCCATCGAGTGGCACAACTCCAAGATTCCCGGCTACGCAGGCCGCATCAGCGTCACCGACGTCAAAGGCTTCTCCCTCCTGACAACGTTCTCCAGTGTTGCCGCGCGCTTCTTCAACCCGCAGGTCGGCGGCGCCGGAGCCACGCCCGGTCAGGTCGGCGTCTTCCGCATTGACCACGACGAAAAGTTCAACCAGACAACCCACCTGCAATACCAGCCGAAGCCGGACGGCCCCTGGCTGGGCTTCAACTGGCGCTTTGACAGCGGCCTCGTCGCCGGCGCCGTGCCCTGCTACGGCGTCATGGCGGGCAACGATTGTCCGCAGTCCACAACGCTCGGCGGCCAACCGGCCATTGATTTGTCCGCATTCACTGCCGACCAGGAATTCCAGGCCGGCTTCTACTGTGGCTCGCAGAAAGCGACTCCCTACGACCCGCTGCCGTCGGTGTGCCTGGCGTCGCAGTTCGGCTCATCGCTCATTCACGTGCCGGCGCCCAATACGCAGAACGACGACCACAACCCGGCGCGCATTTCGCCGCACAGCCTGTTCGATCTCGCGCTCGGCGACGACAACATCTTCCACAGCGAAGGCAAGCGCAGATGGGCAGGCCAGGTCACGGTCGTCAACATGGCGAACGAATATTCGCCCTACAACTTTCTCTCGACCTTCAGCGGAACGCACTACATCACGCCGAGAACGGTAACTGGCCAAATCACCTACAACTTCTAACGTCTGCGTCACTGACCACAAGGCCGTACGCCCGTGCGGCCTCTTTTTTCCCCACGGGACTGTCATCCCGAACGCTGAACAAAACTGTCATCCCGACCGGAGCGGCATCGCGAAGCGACCCGCGCAGTGGAGGGACCTGTTCTTACTCTCCACTCCGGGCCACGACAACCCGCGGAATACCCTGCAAATCGGGCCGAATCTCCACATCTCGCCAACCGTGCAACAGCGCGCGCACAGCATCCGCCTGTCCGGCGCCGATCTCCAGCAGCAACAACCCGCCAGGTTTCAGCGCGTGCAGCGCAGCCGGAATGAGCCGCCGATAAACGTCAAGCCCCTCCGCACCTGCAAACAACGCAACTTCCGGCTCGAAGTCGCGGACCTCGTGCGCCAGCCCTGCGCGGTCAGCTTCCGCGACATACGGAGGATTGCTTACGATCATGTCGAATCCATCGGCGCCCTGCGGCACCACGTCCGCCTCAACAAACTCAACGCGGTCCGAAACTCCATGCTTCACAGCGTTTTCTCTAGCGACAATCAACGCATCAGCCGAAATATCCGTCGCTAAGATCCGCGCCAGCGGCCGCTCCGCCGCTATCGTAACCGCGATCGCTCCTGAACCGGTGCCGACATCGGAAATATAAACATTCTTAGTTACAGAAAGCCGCGCCAGCGCCGCCTCAACCAGCAGCTCCGTCTCCGGGCGCGGAATCAGCACAGCCGCGCTCACCACAAACTCACGCCCGAAAAACTCCTGCGAGCCCAGAATGTACTGCATTGGCCGGCCAGTTGAACGCCTTGCTACCAGCGTAACGAACCGCTCGTACTGACAATCGGTCAGCGCCTGCTCGCGCCGGGTCAAGAACTGAGCGCGGTCCCAGCCCAGTGAATACCGCAGCAGCAACTCCGCATCCAGCTCCGCTTCAACAACGCCGGCTTCCCGCAGCCGGGAAACACCGAGCGCCAGCGCCTCACGCACTGTCATCGCCTCAAGCCGGAACAGCTTCCGCCTTCATCCGCTCCGCCTGGTCATGCGCGATCAGAGCGTCCACCACAGGCTGCAGCTTGCCTTCCATCGCTTCGGAAAGCTGGTGGATCGTCAGCCCGATGCGATGGTCCGTCAGGCGGTTCTGCGGAAAGTTATAGGTGCGGATCTTCTCCGACCGGTCGCCGGTGCCGACCTGCTGCTTGCGCTCTTTCGCCAGCTCGGCATGCTGACGCTCCATCTCCACCTCATACAGTCGCGAACGCAGCACGCGCATCGCCTTCTCGCGGTTCTTGATCTGCGACTTCTCGTCCTGGCAGCTCACCACCGTGTTGGTAGGTAAATGAGTAATGCGGATCGCGGAATACGTCGTGTTCACGCTCTGGCCGCCCGGGCCCGACGAGCAGAATGTATCAATCCGAAGGTCTTTTGCCTCAACCTTGATGTCGACTTCCTCCGCTTCCGGAAGCACGGCGACCGTGACGGCGGAAGTATGCACGCGCCCCTGAGTCTCCGTCGCCGGCACGCGCTGCACGCGGTGTACGCCGGACTCGTACTTCATCTGCGAATACACCCGGTCGCCTTCAATCAGTGCAATCACTTCCTTCATGCCGCCCACGCCGGAATCGGAACTCGACAGCACTTCGACGCGCCACCGGTGCTGCTCGGCAAAACGCGTGTACATCCGGAACATCTCGGCCGCAAACAGGCTGGCCTCGTCGCCGCCCGTGCCCGCGCGAATTTCCAGGATCACGTTCTTCGCGTCATTGGGGTCTGTCGGCAGAAGAAGCACCCGCAATTGCTCCTCGACCCCGGGCAACTGGACTTCTGCGCCGGCGATTTCTTCCTGCGCCATTGCGCGCAAATCGGCGTCGTCTTCGGCCAGCATCGCGCGCGCATCCGCAATCGCCTGCTGCAAATGTTTGTAGCGGCGATAGATTTCTACCGTCTCAGACAGTTCGGAATGCTGTTTTGCCAGCTTCTGATATTTTTCGTGGTCGCTGATGGTTGCCGGGTCCGCCAGCTGGCGGCCAATCTCGTCATACCGCGCGACGTTCTGCTCCAGGCGTTCAAACATGGTCTGCTCTCTTCAATAGGCTGCGTTTCGGTATGGCGCGGCGTAGTCACGCGCAGGAATGCGACGGCGCAGTGCAGCTAACGCAGGGAGTGCCAGGGTGAACAAAGGCTTCGCATACCTGTACTTTTTGATGATACCTCTGCATCAAAGTTGCGCGTGACGGAATCTTCCCCGCCTCCGAACTCGCTCGCCCGGTTCGCGGAGCTCTGCGACGCGCTGGCGGCCACACGCTCGCGCTTGGAAAAACGCCGCCGCATCGCGGAATACCTGCCGCCGCTTGACGACAGCGACGCCGCGCTGGCCGTACATTACCTGGTTGGCCGGCCATTCGCGGAAAGCGACCGCCGCACAATCGGCGTCGGCGGCAGCCTCCTCTCATCCGCGCTGAAACAAGTTACCGGAGCAACCGATGCCGACCTCGCCAAAGCCTATCGCCGCCACGGAGATCTCGGCGCAGCGGCACACGATCTCTACCGCGCCTCCTCCGTTCCAAGCAGAAACGCAGCGTCCGGAGCCCGGGGACTAACGCAAGACTCCGCGCGGCCCGTTCTACGGACAGATTCGTCGTCCGTAGGGCGGGGATTAACGCTAAGCGACTCTGCCAACACATTCAACGCGCTGGCCGAAACGACGAAGCGCAACATCCGAATGCCGCTCATTACACAACTGCTCGCGCGCGCCACGCCCATCGAAGCGAAGTACCTCATCAAGATCATGCTCGGCGATATGCGGACCGGTGTGCAGCAGTCCATGGTGGAGGAAGCCATCGCCGCCGCCTTTGCCCAGCCTCTGGAACTCGTCCGCCGCGCAATGCTCTATTCCGGCGACCTCGGCCGCGTCGCCAGGGCCGCACGCGCGGCCTCTCTCGAAGACATCCGCATGACGCTCTTCCACGCGCTCGGCTTCATGCTCGCCTCCCCGGTTGAAACCGCGGAAGAAGCCTTCGAACGCCTGCTGCCGCAAGTCATCGAGCGCGAACTGTCGAGCGATGTCGCCGAAGCCGAGCTCGAACAGCACGCCGAGCGAACCCTTTACGTCGAAGACAAGTTCGACGGCATGCGCGCGCAAATCCACTGCGGAGATCACGAACAGCCGCGCCGCGTCGCTATCTACTCGCGCAATCGCGAAGACATCACCGCCAGCTTTCCCGAGCTCGAACGCAGCTTCGCTAATTTCCCCGTGCGCTGCATCTTCGACGGCGAGGTCCTTGGCTGGGACCACGCCGCTGAACGTGCGCTTCCTTTTGCTACATTCAGCAACCGCCTCGGCCGCAAAATCGTGTCCGAAGACTTGCTTCGCTCCACGCCCGTTGCCTTCATGGCGTTTGACATCATGCTGCTGGGCGATGACCTGCTGCTCGATTCGCCTTTGCGAGTTCGCCGGCAAAAACTCGAACACGCAGCAGAACTCCATCGACAGTCAGGCGCGAATACAGCAACGCAAGCAGCACAAACAAGACCTCACAACGCGCTCTTTGCCTGGGAACCGGAAGTCGAACCGCTTCCGGCATCGCCACTGCTGCTGTCAAAGCTCTCGCGCCCCGCCACGGTTGAGCAGCTCGAGGCAGAATTCCTCGCCGCCCGCGAACGCGGCAACGAAGGCCTGATGGTCAAGGACCCGGAGAGCCTCTACACGCCCGGGCGGCGCGGCCTGGCATGGCTCAAAATCAAGCGCGAACTGGCCACGCTCGATGTCGTCATTACAGGCGCCGAGTTCGGCCACGGCAAGCGCGCCGGGACCCTCAGCGACTACACCTTCGCCATCCGCGATGGCGAACGCCTGCGCAATGTCGGCAAAGCGTACTCCGGGCTCACCGACGCCGAAATCGCGCACCTGTCCGCCTGGTGCATGGAGCACACGCTGGAAGACTTCGGCCATTTCCGCACGGTCGAGCCGGAAATTGTCCTTGAAGTCGCCTTCAACAACGTCATGCGGTCGACACGGCATGACAGCGGCTTCGCCCTGCGGTTTCCCCGAATCGTTCGCATTCGCACCGATAAGCCGCTGGCAGAAATCGATACTCTGGAACGCGTTGAAGAGGTCTACCAGTCACAACCCGACCGGCCATCTGAATCAACGGGCCGATGGCAAGGTTTAGTCAAGCATACTTTATGTTAATGAAACTTGACATTAAGTAATTAATGACGTACATTTCCCCTCAGGAGGAAATTGACCATGCCCTACCGTGAAAAGGCCGCCTGGCTGTCGCTGCTTGCGATGGCGGTCGGCTTCGGGCCCTATTTCTACGTTGTTGCCCACGCTGCGCCGAATCCAGCCGCACCCATCTGGCACCAGCTCATGCCTTTCCTTGCGGCAGTCATCCGGCAGGTTCTGGTCCTCGCCATTGGCAGCGCCATCCTGCGCCTCACCTCGGCCGCGGACGCCAAAATGCCGCCCGATGAACGCGATCGTGACTTCCAGCGACGGTCCATGGTGGGCGCCTACTACGTGCTGATAGCTGGCATGATCCTTGTCGGCTGCATCATGCCGATCAACAAGGGCGGGTGGGAAATCATCAACGCGGCCGTGTTCGCCATCGTGGTGGCGGAACTTGTTCACTACGGCATGATGGTCTGGTTCTACCGCAGGCAGGCCGCGTGAGCGGGACCATCACAAACCGCATCCGCCTGCTCCGCTTCCTCAACGGCGAGATGTCGCAGGCAGAACTCGGCACGCGCATCGGCGTCACGCGCCAAACCATCGCCGCTATCGAGTCCGGCAAGTACTCGCCGACTCTCGAAACTGCCTTCCGGATGGCGCAGGTCTTCAAGGTGCCGTTGGTGGAAGTGTTCGAGTGGCACCCGGAAGACGAATAGATCAGTGCGAGTGTGCATGATCGTGCGCATGCGCCTCCGCCGCGCCCAGGCAGTCTTCATCCATGCCGCAGTCCTGGTGCTCGAACTGGATCGTCGTGTGGCGGATCCGGAAGCCTTCGCGCAGCCGCAGGTTGATGTGTTGCAGAATCACCCGGCTCGAGCTCGGCGGCAGATCGGCGATCGTGACATGGCAGGCAAGCGCATGCGTCTGCGAACCCAGTGACCAGACATGCAGGTCATGCACGTCGGCGACGCCTTCCACCTGCATCATGACGCCGCGAATCTTGTCCACTTCGACACCGCCGGGAACGCCTTCGAGCAGGATGTTCAGCGTCTCGCGCACGATGGTCACGCTCGACCAGAGGATCAGCGCGGCAATGACCAGCGACAGCGCCGGGTCAACCCAGTTCACGCGGAGGTAGAAGATCGCGACCGCGCCCAGCAGAACGGCCGCCGTCGACAGCGCATCGCCCAGCATGTGGATGAACGTGGAGCGAATGTTCACGTCGCGGCTGGAACGGGCGAGCAGCGCGGCAATCAGCCCGTTCATCGCCAGGCCGGCGGCGGCAACGATCATCATCAGGCGGGGTTGAACAGCGACCGGCGTAAGCAGCCGCTCGACCGCTGCAAATGCAATCCACAACGCAATAACAATCAGCGTCAGCGCATTCACAAACGCGGCCAGAACTCCTGCGCGCTGGTAGCCGAACGTCTTGGTGCTGGTCGCCGGACGCTGCTGGTAGTACAGCGCGACCATGCTCAGCAGGATGGCCAGGAAGTCCGAAGCGTTATGCCCGGCTTCTGAAACCAGCGCCAGCGAATGCGCGCGCCAGCCGGCAAACAGCGTCAGCAGGATGTAGCCGAACGTGAGCGCCAGCGAAACCTTCAGGATTCGCTGGGTTTGCTCCGAGGCTGGGCCATGCACATGCACTCCCACAAGGATACCCGGCGGCGTCCTGATTCCCGTATCCTGACCTGAGCGTGGAGCTGACCGACCGCCATCCCGAGCCGCAGCCGGATTCCGGCGATTCGCCTGCCAATCCGGAGGATCCGGCTGACCTGGAGTTCGACGCCGCGGCAGCGGCAGACCCGGCTTATGATGGCCCCATTCCGGCGCAACCTTCTCCCAAGGCTGGGGTTAGCAAGGATATGGCGACCGCGGTAATCCAGCAGCGGGTCTTCAGCGCGCCCCATATTCCAGAGGCGCAGCTTACCGGCTTTGTCTCCGACTACAGCCAGTTGGACGACGCCGTCATCATGATGCGGGTCCGCGACGGCGACATCAGCGGCTACGAATACCTGATGCAGAAGTACCGCCGGCCGGTCATGCACTTCCTCTACCGGATGGTCCACAACCAGGCCGTCGCCGAGGAACTGGCGCAGGAAGTGTTCCTGCGCGTGTATCGTGCGAGGGCGACGTATCGCGCCGAGGCCCGGTTCACGACGTGGATGTACCGCATCGCGACCAATCTCGCCGTCAACCATGCGCGCGACACCAAGTATGAGTCGGCCGCGCACAATGTCTACCTCGACGAGCCGGACTCGGAGAGCGGCACGCGGCCGGACGTTGCGGACGACACGCCGAACATCGAGCACGACCTCGTGCAGACCGAGAAGTTCCGCGCCATTCGCGCACAGGTGGATGCGCTGCCGGAGCGGCAGCGGACCGCCGTGCTGATGCACAAGTTTCAAGGACTGGATTACCGGGAAATTGGAAGGGTGTTAAAGCTGAGCGAGTCTGCCACCAAGAGCCTGCTGTTCCGCGCGTATCAGACGCTGCGCGACAAGCTGAAGGACTTCGCCTGAGACATTTGAGGAGAGCAATATCATGAGCTGCCTGAAGTACAAATCGGATCTCGAAGACCTGCTGTTCGACGGCCCCGCGTTTGCGGCCACGCCAGCGGGCGAGCGCGCGCTGCTCCATGTGGAGAGCTGCGCGGACTGCCGCGAGGAGCTGGCCGGCCTGCGCGCGACCATGGACCTGCTCGATGCCTGGCAGGCGCCGGAAGTTTCGCCGTACTTCGACACGCGCATGGCGGTCCGCATCCGCGAGGAGGCGTCAGCGCAGCCCGCCGGATTCTGGGAGCGCGTGAAGGCGCGCTGGCACATGGGTTCGCAGGCGTGGCTCAAGCCTGTGGCAGCAGGAGCGCTGGCTGTGCTGGTCGCGGTTGGCGGCGCAACATTCGCTGGTTCCGGCTACTGGAACCAGCCGAACCAGGTCGAGCGTCCGGCGATGCAGGAATCCGCGACCGTTCGCGACCTGCAATCCATGGACCGCAACGCGCAGGCGCTCGAAGCGCTGCAGGCGCTCGACCAGGACAGCAACGACGCGGGCGATTCGACTGAGGCCACGCAGTAGAGAATGACGGGAACTTCAACCCCGGCTTCAAAAGAGACGATGATGCAACGCAGCGGGAACCAATCCGGAGCGGCAGCCATGCGGGGACATGTGTCCCGCCTGGGGCCGTTGCTGCTTGCCGCCGGGCTTGCCCTCGGGGGCGTGCCCGCGCTGGCCCAGCGCGGCGGCCATGGCGGGGGCGGAGGTTACCACGCCGGCGGCGGCGGACAGCGGTATGCGGCGCCGCGGCCTTCCGCGCCTGCGCGCCAGTCCGCTCCCGCGGCACGCGCGCCCTTGCAGCCGAACTATGGTCCGGCATTCCGCGCTCCGCAGGCTGCTCCCAATGCCGGCCTGAATGCCGGCCCGGCGATCCGGCGCGGCTATGCGCCTGCCGCGCCCGGCGCTGCCGCGGGCGGCGCGACCGTGTATCGAAACGGCCGGCCGATGGGCTATCCCGGGCCGCAGGGCCATCTCGGCCAGTGGATGCAGCAGCACCAGAACATGACGCCGCAGCAGCAGCAGCGCGCGCTGCAGCAGGAGCCCGGCTTCCGCAGCCTGCCGCCGGAACAGCAGGCGCGCCTGCAGAACCGCCTCAACCAGCTCAATCAGATGTCGCCGCAGCAGCGCCAGCGCACGCTCGGCTATGTCGAAGGCATGGAACGCCTGTCGCCGCAACAGCGCGGCCAGGTGAACTCCGCGCTGGGACAGATGCGGTCGCTTCCGGCCGGGGAGCAGCAGCAGGTCGGCCGCGCGTTCAACCAGCTGCGCAGGCTTCCGCCCGAGCAGCGCGGCCCGGCCATGAATGCCTACAGCCAGGGAATGAACCCGCAACAGCGGGACACGCTGAACCACCTGATGCAGGCGGAGCCATATCTGCCATTGCAGCGGTAGTGGTGCAGACCCCACCCCCCCCACCCCCCTGTTTTTGTTAAGTATTACTTTCTAAAAGGGTTAGGTGGTATTTTCCCGTAAGAATTACTTTCTAAAGGACTTAGCTCTGTCCCTGTTTACTGGGCAGCGAAGGTCTATTTCAAGTCTAACGTTTTGCGCTGGAGATTATGACATGCGATTCGGCGCGCCATTGCTGGCGAATCGTCGTACAGGGGGTTGACAGCGCACGGCTCGTCCACCGCGCTTCGGTCCGGTCGGGTTTTGGACGCCGAAACTCTAGCAGCGCCAGGGCCGGGCAGCGGGCGACACCGATAGCAGCTGAAAGTCAATGCTTCAGGAACCCCAGGCAGCTCTTATGTCGAACCTTGAGCCGGCGCGTCGGGCTCAATCTGCACCATCAACGGCCGGCCCGCGCGCGGCGGCGCAGTTGCGTGGTTCTTGCCCATATCGTGTCGCGGCGACGCATTCTGCGGCGCAGGCACGAACGGCGGGAGGTCCTTCGGAGCAACGTGCGGCTGGGCCACTGCGCGCGGCGTCTGCATGGCCGGCGCCGTGGGCAGCGTCAGGACAGGAGCAATCGCGGCAATCTTTGCGGCCTGGACCGTCTTCCAGTCATTTTCCAGGATGCCGCCCGTGTCGGACGAGTCCGGATTGATGCACCAGAAAATTGCGCCGACATTGCGCGATGAAACATAGTTCACGAGTGAAGCCAGCCACTGCTGGTCGCTGTCTGTCTGGTACTGGGTGCCGAATTCGCCGAGCAGCACCGGGGTCTGGCTGCGGTCCGCCAGGTAACCCCAGAACTGGTTCCACACGGCGGGCAGGTTCTGCGGATAGCTGGCCGCGCTGAACCACGGCTGACTGCCGACGCTCGATGGATAATCGTGGACTTCATAAACGAGATGGTTGGCAACCGCCAGCTCGACGGGAAACTGCGCCGCGCCCATCAGGTTCCCGCCCCACCAGTAGCTTTGCTTGGTGTAGGTCTGCACGCCTTCGACAAAGATCAGCAGGTTCGGGTTGATGCTGAGCACTGCGTTGCCGCCGCGTTCGGCGGCGAGCCGCCAGTCGGTGGTCAAATCGCCGGAGCCCCAGGTTGCGGGATCGTGTGGCTCATTATGCAGGTCAATGCCGATGACGGTGTCATTGCCGTTGTAGCGCTCGGCCAGGGTCTTGAGGTCGGCAATCCACTCGGTCTCCGGAACAGTGGCGGTGTACCAGAGCGCGCTCTGGGCGCTTTCGTCCGGGCGATGGCGGTCGAGGATGACCCACATGCCGTGGGTGCGCGCGGAGTTGACCACGGCGTCCATGATCTGCAAACCGCTCAGTCCGGCGAGCTGCGGGTTGAGCTGGTAGTTGATGCCGGTCGGCATCGAAGTCTGCTCGAAAATCTGGTCGGAATAAGGCAGCCGGATGGTGTTGAAGCCGAGCGAGCGCATCTGGGCAAGAATGTCGTCCATGGCGCGCTGGTCGAGGCCCTGCGGCGCGTACTGCGCGGTTTCCATGCCGAACCAGTTGATGCCGGAGATGGTGACCGGCCGGCCAAAGCGGTCAACAATGCGCCCGTTGCGGGTGTGGAGATAGCGCGGGGCCATGCGTGTGAACGTGGGCTTGGCGCTGACAGGCAGCAGCGGCAGCAGGCAGGCCAGCAGCGCAGACGCGATCACGGTGCGTATCTTCGAAGTCAGAGTCAAAGTTCACCCGTCAGAGGGAATGTCAGCCTGTGTTCTGTATCGGCTGGCGGCGAGAAAACTTATCCCGGCGATGCATGACCAGCCTCACCGGGAAC
The DNA here is from genome assembly GCA_963848685.1 of uncultured Acidobacteriaceae bacterium. Taxonomy (GTDB): domain Bacteria; phylum Acidobacteriota; class Terriglobia; order Terriglobales; family Acidobacteriaceae; genus CAWKED01. Next base: position 1,188,221 of record CAWKED010000002.1, read on the forward strand.
GCAGCGGAGGGAAATGGCGGGAAGGTGTTAGCGGGCCCGTTCGCCGTTACGAGTGCAGGATTTATGCCGCTTTTCGCGGCGACGCGGGAGGCGATTCCGGCTGATAAAATAAGGCTTAGTGCCCGCCACGCTCGAACCCGTTTCCATACGGACAGAAAGCCCGCAGACGCCGCAGAAAAGCGGCCTGCGGGTCGGCTTTGTCTCGCTCGGCTGCCCGAAGAACCTGGTGGATTCCGAGGTGATGATGGGCCTGCTGCAGCATGGCGGCGCGCAGCTGACCAGCGATGCGGCGACGGCCGACATCCTGGTGGTGAACACGTGCAGCTTTATTGACTCCGCCAAGCAGGAGTCCGTGGACACGATTCTCGAGATGGCGCGGCACAAGACGGAAGGCCGCGCGCAGAAGCTGATCGTTGCCGGGTGCCTTGTCGAGCGGTACCGCGATGAAATTCGCGCGCAGATTCCCGAGGTGGACGCGGTCGTGGGTACGGGCGAGCTGGACGCGATTCTCGCCGCCGCCGGTTTGAGCGCCCCGGCTGCCGCGGGCAGTTCGCTGGTGCAGATTTCCGGCGCGGTGGAACCGGCGTTTCGCGCGGAAGGCAATCGCCGCGAGCAGCAGGGGCGCTTTGACCGCACGGGCTGGGACGGCGCGACTGCTCCGCTGCCGACGTATCTTTACGACGAAGCCACGCCGCGCGTACGCGCCACGCAGTCGGCGACGGCGTACATAAAAATTGCGGAGGGCTGCGATCATCCGTGCAGCTTCTGCATTATTCCGCAGCTTCGCGGCAAGTTTCGCTCGCGGCGGGTTGAGTCCGTGGTGCGCGAAGCGGAGCAGTTGCTGGCGCAGGGCGTGCGCGAAATTGTGCTGATCGGCCAGGACACGACGTGCTATGGCGAGGACCTCGGCCTGAAGGACGGTCTCGCGCTGCTGCTGGAATCGCTGGCCGTGCTGCCGGGACTGAAGTGGCTGCGGTTCCTGTATGCGTATCCGAACCGCGTTACGGACAAGCTGCTGGGCGTAATGGCCGCGCATGAAAACATCTGCCCGTACCTGGATGTTCCGCTGCAACACGCTTCCGCGAACACGCTGAAGACGATGCGGCGCGGCGGCAGCGACCAGATTTTTCTCAGGATGCTCGACCGCGCGCGCAGCCATGTCCCGAACATCACGCTGCGCACGAGCTTCATCGTCGGCTTCCCGGGCGAGACGGAGGAGGATTTCCAGACGCTGAAGCGGTTTGTCACCGACGGCGCGTTCGACTGGATGGGCGTGTTCACGTATTCCGATGAAGAGGGTGCGCATGCGCACGGGCTTGGCGGCAAGGTTCCGCAACGCACGCGGCAGCGCCGCGAGCGCGAGCTGATGGAGCACCAGCGAGCGATTTCCGCCGCGCGCAAGCAGGCCATGGTCGGAAAAAAGGTTGAAGTCCTGGTCGAAGGCCCGTCCTCGGAAACCGACCTGCTGTGGGAAGGCCGCACGGCCGCGCATGCGCCGGGGATTGACGGCAAGGTTTACATCAACGACTTTGGCGAACTGGACGCGCTTGTGCCGGGCAGCTTCTACCGCTGCGAAATTACCGAGGCACATGATTACGATCTCGTGGCGCGCGTGGTCGCCGCTTCGGAGTAAGCAGATGGCGAAGAAAAGAGTGAAAACGCTGCGCTGCCCGACCTGCAATGCACTGGTGTTGAGTACGGGCGAAGATTTTCCGTTCTGTTCGGACCGCTGCCAGCGGATTGATCTCGGCAAGTGGGCTTCCGGTGATTACCGGATCAGCTCGCCGATTCTCGACCCGGACGTACTGGAGTCGCTGCCGAACCGGCTTTCGCAACAACAGGAAGATGACCGCGACTGAGCCGCGCACGCGCTGGGCGTGGTGGCTCGCGACCTGCTTCGGGCTGGGCTACATCGAGCCTGGGCCGGGCACATGGACTTCGCTCGCCGCCGCGCTGGTGTGGTTTCCGATTGCGCGGCTGACGCCGCAATTTACCTGGCAGGCGTTCTCGATTGGGACGGCGACACTGGTTGCAGCGCTGCTCGTGACGTTCGTCGGCATTCCCGCTTCGACAACGGTCGCGCGGGAGAGCGGACGCAAGGATCCCGGCTTTGTCACGATTGATGAGCTCGCCGGCCAGTGGTTCGCCCTGGCTGTGCTGCCGTATGCGATGTTCGTCGCCAACGAGCTGCATCACCGGCCGGTGTGGTCACACTGGACGCGCGACCTGACGCTTTACACCGTTGCCGGGTTCGCGCTGTTCCGGCTGTTCGACATCTGGAAGCCGTTTCCGGTGCGCAAGCTGGAGCAGCTTCCCGGCGGTACGGGCATTATGGTGGACGATCTCGCGGCGGGCGTGCTGGCGTGCTTCTGCCTTACCGCACTTGTGCTCGTGATCTAGCGGATTTCTGCGACGGCAACGGCTTGAACGCGGCCCTGGCCGGCCTCTTGCGCGAACAGCACAAGATGGCGCGCGCCGGTAGAGTTCTTCGGGAGCGCGATGCTGACCTGTCCTTCTCCGGCCTTCTTTACGGTGCCGGCCCGGCCGACTGATTCCGCAACAGCAACATGCTGCAGCATGCGGCCGGAGTTTTCGCCGCGGGCGACGTGCGATTCCGCGGAATCTCTGGTCACGGCCGCGTTCAGGTCCAAACCATCCGCGGGTATCTCGCCGGTGTAGGTGTAGGACGCCACGATGACGCTGCCCTGTTGACGAACAGACTGGATTGCAAGCTCGGCATCGCTTCGGGCCTTTGCCAGCGCGTCTTTCAGCGCATCGTCATCGCTGCCGGTGAACTGGAACTCGCCGTTGACCACCATCTGCGGCGTATACGGGCCATCGATACGAAAGCGCTGCGCGTAGCGCTGCTGCCGGTCAGTGACGTTGTCGAGCGAGTACGGGTCGCGCCAGCCGAGGTGGTTCCAGTAGGTGACGTGCTCGCTGATGCCGACAACCAGGCGGCCATCGGCGGTCCGGGTGCCGTTGAATTTCCTCAGCAGGGCGTCCGCCGGCGGACAACTGGAGCAGCCTTCTGAGGTGAAGAGCTCGACAAGCACGGGGCCGCGCGGCGGATTACTTGCGGTGATTGTGTGCGGTGCCGCGGCGGGAAGGTGCACGAAGGCCAGCAGCAGCGGAAACAGGAAGGGACGCATGGCAATGGGACTCCTTGGGGCCGGGAAAGTTACAAACTCTTTGCCGGGCTACTGCAAGGCGCGGGCGACTCGCAGGTCGAGTTCGCGCTCCAGCTTGCGCAGGATTTCGTCATTAATCCGGCCCTGGTCCCGCATCTGGACGGCGGTTTCGCGCTCGGCGCGGGTGATGGCGTCCATCAACTCGGCGCGCTTGGCCGCGGTGCGCGGTCCGGTCAAGTCTTCGCGATAGACGTCCGTCAGGTCGGTCTGCAGGCGGCGCTCGATGTCGGCGTAGAGCATTTCATGCTCTTCGTCGTCGCCGGCGCGGAGCTGCGCGACGCGTTCGACGGCCGCGATCAGCATGGCGCGGCGCGCTTCGCGCTCTTCGGCTTCGTGTTCATCTTCGCCGGAGAGGCCGAGCATGCGGATCAGCGGCGGCAGCGTGAGCCCCTGCAGGACGAGCGTGACAAGGATTGTGCAGAACGTCAGGAAGAGGATCAGGTTGCGGGCCGGAAACGGCTGGTCGCCGAAAATCGTCAGCGGCAGAGAAAGCGCAGCCGCCAGCGAAATAACGCCGCGCATCCCGGTCCAGCCGACGATGAACGCTACACGCCCGGACGGCTTTTTCGCCGGGATGCCGAACAACCGCTTCAGACCGAACAGCGCATAGGCCCCGGGGACAACGAACAGCAGCCGCAGCGCAATCAGGATTCCGGCAAATGCCAGCGCGTCTTCAATCAGCAGCTTGGTGGAGTATTGCTCGAGCCCGGCAAGTACGGTCGGCAGCTGCAAACCGATCATGGCGAAGACAAAGCCGTTCAGCAGAAAGTCGAAGCCTTCCCAGACGGCGGCGAGCTGCAGCCGGACGACGGGCATCATGGCGCGCGCGCTCTGGCGCGACAGATACAGCCCGCACGCAACCACGGCGAGAACTCCGGAGCTGTGGACCGACTCCGCCGCCAGGTAGGCAACGTAGGGAGTGAGCAGGCTGAGGGCCATCGTGATGGGGCCGTCGTCAATGCGGCGGGAAAGCCACGCGGCGATGAAGCCGATGGCGAGGCCGATGGTCGTGCCGACGATGACCAGGAAAGCCAGGTCCCCGAGCACGCCGTGCCAGGTCGGCTGCAAGTCCTTTGCCACAAGGGCGACGCCGATCTGCACGGCGAGCAAGCCTGTGGCGTCGTTGATCAGGCTCTCGCCTTCGAGCAGGTCGGTGATGGAGCGCGGCAGTCCGAGCCGCTTCGCGATGCTGCTCGCGGCAATCGCGTCGGTGGGAGCGACGATTGCACCGAGGACAAGGCCCGTCTTCCAATACAGCATGGAAAACAGGCGCTCGCCGGCGAAAGCAATGCCGACCACGGTGAATGCCGTCAGTCCGAAGGCCAGCATGGAAATGCTCAGCAGGCCGCGGCGGAATTCCCGCCAGCTCATCATCCATGCGGCGTGGTAGAGAAGCGGCGGCAGGATAATGGCGAAAACAAGGTCCGGCTCGAGGGTGATGCGCGGCAGCCCGGGCACAAAGCTCAGCGCAAGGCCGCCCAGCACCAGGACAATCGGATAGGCGATGCGCAGACGGCGCGCGATTTCGGCGAACAGAACGACCGACGCGAGTAGCAGCAGGAATTCCGCCTGCACCTGATGAATGCCGTGTCCCATGGGTGTGCGCAACTATCCTAACGGCGCTTTCGCCTTCCCCGCCATTACACTGGAGCGTACCCATGCCGGAGACGCCAAATATTACAGAAGTCTGCCCCGCGGCCGCGATGCCGGGCGGCGAGGTGCAACTGGCCGGCTCGGGCCTTGGTCCGACCCGGACCAGTCTGCCAACAGCACAGATCGGCGATGAACCGGCGCTTGTCACGCTGAGCCGGAACTCCCGCCTGAGCCTGCGCGTTCCCTTCCAGGCGGAAGACGGGCTGCTGGTGATTGATAACAACGGCCGCCGCTCCAATGCGCGGCCTATCGCGGTGGCTTCCCTGGTGGCGACGGACATGAACCCGGTCGCATCGCCGGTCGCCGACCGCAACGGCAATCTGTACGTTGCATATTCCGGCCCGCGCGGCGAGCGCACGCCGGTTTCTGTGTACCGCATCGGCTTGGATGGAGTCGCGCAACCGTATGTGCGCGGCATCCTGAACGCGACCGGCCTGGCAATGGACCCTGACAGCAATCTTTATGTTTCCTCGCGGCACGAAGGCACGATTTACCGCGTGCGCCCGAATGGCGAGAAGTCTGTGTATGCGGAAGGCATGGGCGTGGCGACGGGGCTCGCCATGGATGCGGCCAATAATTTGTATTGCGGGGACCGTTCCGGTTCCATTTTCAAGATTGCTCCCGACCGGCAGATTTTTGTTTACGCCACGCTCGAGCCTTCTGTTGCCGCGTACCATCTGGCTGCTTCGCCGGAAGGCCGTCTGTACGTGACCGCGCCGACCATTTCCTGCTACGACTCGGTGTTTACGACCGACCACACCGGCACGGTAAAAACCTATTTCGCCGGATTGGGCCGGCCGCAGGGCGTTGCGCTGCGCGATGGCGAGCTTTACGTTGCGGCTTCTCTGCACGGGCAGCGCGGGATTGTGCGCATCTCGCCGGATGGATCGGCGCGGCTGGTCGTCGCCGGCAGCGGCATCGTGGGCCTGTGCTGGATGCCGGACGGTGACATGGCGCTGGTCACCAACGCAGCGGTGTTTCGCCTGGGAGCGGCGGCCTTCCGCCCATGAAGGCGGAGATACTTGCGGTCGGCTCCGAGCTGCTGACGCCCTACCGGCAGGACACGAACTCCCTTTTTCTGACCGAGCAGCTGAACACGCTCGGCGTGGAAGTAATTGCCAAGACGATCGTAGGCGACCGGCAGTCCGAAATTGTCACGGCGGTGCGGCATGCGCTGGATCGCGCAGATATTCTGCTGACCTCCGGCGGCCTTGGCCCGACGCTGGACGACCTGACGCGGGAGGCCGTGGCCGAAGCGCTGGGCGTTGAAGTGGTGCGCGATTCCGATGTGCTGACATCGCTGTATAAGCGGTTCGCTGAGCGCCGGATGCCGATGCCGGAAAACAATGTCCGTCAGGCGGACAAAGTTGCCGGCGCCGAGATTCTGACCAACCCGGCCGGCACCGCGCCGGGCCAGTGGATTGACACGACGTGGAAAGGCCATCGCAAGCTGATCGCGATGCTGCCGGGGGTTCCGCGCGAGCTCAAGGCGCTGTGCGAAGCCGAGGTGACGCCGCGGCTGGCAGCGGTGATTCGCGTGCGCCACATGGCGCGCCGCATGCTTCGGATTGCGCTGCTGCCGGAGTCACAGGTGGATTCGCGGGTCGCGCCAATCTATTCGCAATACAAGGACGTGGACACGACCATCCTGGCAGCGCTGGGGGAGATTCAACTGCACTTCTCCTGCGCGGCGAAGTCGCGCGAACACGCTGAGAAGCGCGTCGCGGAAGTGTGCGAGCGCGTGGAAGAAGAGCTGGGCGACGACGTGTTTTCAGCCAACGGCGATTCGCTGGAGCAGGTGGTGCTGTATTTCCTCGAGATGCAGGGCGCGACGCTGGCCACGGCGGAGAGCCTGACCGGCGGCCTGATCGCGCAGCGGCTGACGAGCGTTGCGAATGCTTCGCGGACGTTTATTGGCGGCGCGGTGGTCTACACCAACGATTTGAAGAAGGACTTCGCGGAGGTTCCGGACGCCGTGTTGCAGAAGCACGGCGCGGTAAGCCGCGCCACCGCGCAGGCCATGGCGGAAGGCATTCGCCATCGGACCGGCGCGACGCTGGGCGTTGCGGTCACCGGGGTCGCAGGCCCCGGCGGCGGCACGGAGCAGACTCCGGTCGGGACCGTGTATGCCGCGCTTGCCGATGAAGAAGATACTCAGGTCGTCGAGCGGCGCTTCGTCGGGGACCGGGAGCGCATTCGCTATTCGACGTCGCAGCTTGCGCTGGATCTGGTTCGCCGCAAGCTGATGTAGTTCACAAAAACGCGAGCGGCGGAGCTGCCGGCAACGCGCCGCATTCTGCAGCGTAGCGGTAAAACAACTGCAGGCCCGCGAGGCATTGGTCGTCGAGCGTGTAGTGGATGTTTTCCGTCCAGTACGCACGGATTGTTTCGCGCGGGACAGCGATGCGCGAGGCCCATTCTTCGATGAGCGCGTCCAGGTTCTGCCGGCCGGCCGCGAGCGAGTGCTGGAAATCCTCGACCAGCTGCGCGGGATTGCGGGGCACGGCATCGCCGCGGATTGCCCAGAAGGCGAAGACAAACGGCAGCCCGGTGTGCTCGCGCCACATCTGGGCGAGGTCGAAACACTGGTAGCGCGAGCAGACGCCGCTTTCGCGAGCCAGCAGCGCGGGATCGCCGATCAGCAGCGCGGCGTCGGCTTCCGCCAGCATGGCTTCGAGTTGCGGAGCGTGCGTGCGGTATGCAGGCCGGACGTGCGCGACGCGTTCGAGCAGAACGCGCGTCAGCGCGGCAGACGTGCGCGATGTGGTGTCGAGCGAAACGCTGCGCACATCGGCGAGGTCCCGCTGCGTGACCAGCAGGATCGAACGTACGCGGTTCAGCGAAGCAATCGCGAGGCCGGGCACGATCTTCAGCCCGGGGACCGTAGTGTAGGCGGCGACCGGAACCAGCCCGATGTCGGATGAACCGTCTGCAAGGCGCAAAGCACAGCGGTCCGGATGCATGAATGCGACGTCGTATCGCGGGGCGAGTTCCGCGGCACGCGGCGGATGGGCAAAGTCCCACATCAGCGGAGCGGTGTTCAGGAAATCGATGGCGGCGACTCGCATGCGGGACGGGTTAGTCTACCGCGCTGAGAGGATTGTTACGCGGTGCGGGCGCCAGCTTCACTTTCGTGGCGAGGTTCGTGTTACTCTCAGCCCGATTACATTCCCCCCGATGACGACCTCTTCCCCTACAGCAAGTCAGCTGGCGTGGCTTTCACTGGAACTGACCAACGGTATTGGCCCGGTGCGCGCCTGGAAAATGCTGGACGCGCTCGGCTCTGTCGAAGGCCTGTGGGACGCGCAGGTGACCCGGCTGCTTGGCTTCGGCTTTCCGCAGGACGCGGCGACGGAGCTGGTGGACGGCACATCCCGCAAGCGGGCGGAAGAAGAGTGGGAGCGCACGGTCCGCGCCGGTGCGCAGATCCTGACTCCGGACGACGCCGCCTATCCTGAGCGCCTGAAGGCAATCTACGACCCGCCGCTGGCCCTGTGGTGCCGCGGCGACGTGTCGCTGCTGTCGCGGGCCGGCATTGCCGTGGTCGGGACGCGCGCGCCCACCCCCTACGGGGCCGGGATGTCGGAGATGCTGTCGCGCGACCTTGCCGCGCGCGGCCTGGTGATCTTCAGCGGCATGGCGCGCGGCGTGGACACGCATGCGCACCTGGGCGCGCTGGCGGCGCGCGGCAAGACGGTCGCTGTCTGGGGGACAGGGGTGGACATCATCTACCCGAAAGAGAACAAGCGGCTGGCGGAGGACATTCTGGCGAACGGCGCAATCATTTCCGAGCTGCCGATGGGCACGGCGCCGGCAACGCAGAATTTCCCGACCCGGAACCGCATCCTCAGCGGGCTGAGCGTGGGCGTGCTGGTGGTCGAAGGTTCCGAGCAGAGCGGCACCCGCATTACCGCGCGTTGCGCCGTCGAGCAGGGCCGGGAGGTGTTCGCCGTGCCCGGCAATGCGACCAACAAGCAGTCCTGGGCTCCGAATACGCTGATCAAGCAGGGCGCCAAGCTGACGGCGACGTGGGAAGACGTGTGGGAAGACCTGCCAACGACCGCGCGGCTGGAGCTGGATGAGCGCGCGGAGGGGGAGGCGGCCAGCCGGGCCGCGGCCGGCGCGGGGCCAGGGGGTGACGGGCCAGCCGTGCCTGAATCCCCGGAACCGGCACAGGCATCCTTATATACGGCGGCCCCGGCCATGGGGGCAGTGGAAGCGGTCGTCTACGACCAGCTTCGCCGGGATGAAGCGACCCAGCTCGACCTCCTGATGGACCGGCTGGCGGATAAAATAAGCCCCGCCGAGATTTTCACCGCTCTGTTTGAATTGGAGCTGGCCGGGAAGGTCCGCCAGCTTCCCGGTAAAAATTACGTAAAGTCTTTTTGATTGTGTAACTTGCGCCGTGAATGGCGCGTAGCTTCTCCGCGACCTTGCTGGCGCAGTCGCGTCTATGGTGTTAGGTTGCGTAGGTTACGGGCCGTTCGCGCCCCTACCGGGATACAGAACTGAAAGCAGGATTTGAAATGAGTAAAGCACTGGTGATTGTCGAATCGCCCGCCAAGGCCAAGACAATCAACAAGTACCTCGGCAAGGACTACGTGGTGGAGGCCTCTGTGGGCCACATCATGGACCTGCCGAGGAAATTAAAGAAAGGCGACATCGGGGTCAACCTGAAGACCTTTGAGCCGGACCTGGAAATCATGCCCGGCAAGGAGAAGGTGGTCGAGCGGCTGCGGAAACTGGCCGCCAAGAGCGATGAAGTGTTTCTCGCGCCCGACCCGGACCGCGAAGGCGAGGCCATTGCCGCCCACCTGAAGTTCCTGATTGGCGGCCAGGGCGGAGCCAAGAAGATCCAGCGGGTCACGTTCAACGAAATCACGAAGAAAGCCGTGCAGGCCGCCTTTGAGCACCCGCGCGCGATTGACGAAAACCTGGTGGACGCGCAGCAGACACGCCGCGTGCTGGACCGCATCGTCGGCTACCAGATCTCTCCCCTGCTGTGGGACAAGGTGAAGCGCGGACTGTCCGCGGGCCGCGTGCAGACCGTAGCGGTACGGCTGATTGTCGAGCGCGAGGACGAGATCAAGAAGTTCAACCCGGTCGAGTACTGGCCCATCGAAGCCAACCTCAGCGGCGATGCGGAGCAGCCGTTCACGGCAAAGTTTGTCGGCATCAACGGCGAGCGTGCTTCCATCGAGACGGTAAGTGCGGCTGCGCTGCCCGACGGCAAGCAGGCTGAGTCTGCGGTTGCGCAGTTAAAGAAGGCGACGTGGTCGGTCACCGGAGTCGAGAGCAAGGAGCGCAGGAAGAACCCGGCCGCGCCCTTCACCACGTCCAAGCTGCAGATGGACGCAGCGCGCACACTGGGCTTTAACGTGCGCCGGACCATGGGCGTCGCGCAGCGGCTGTATGAGGGCGTCGAGATGGGCTCGGAAGGCACGGTCGGCCTGATCACCTACATGCGTACCGACTCGACGCGCGTTTCGCCGGACGCGATCATCGCGGTGCGTGAGTACATCGCGGGCAAGATCGGCAACGAATATCTCCCCGAAAAAGAAAACACGTTCAAGAGCAAGAAGGACGCGCAGGACGCGCACGAAGCCATTCGGCCGACGAACGTAGAATTCACACCGGACGAAGTCCGCAAGTTCGTCAGCGACGAGCAGTACAAGGTCTACAAGCTCATCTGGCAGCGGTTCGTAGCCAGCCAGATGGTTCCGGCCGTGCTGGACCAGACGACTGTCTCCATCGCCGCCAAGTCCGACCGCACGTACGATTTTCGCGTCTCGGGTTCGGTCGTCAAGTTTGACGGCTACCTGAAGCTCTACGAGGAGTCGAAGGAAAAGAAGGACGAAGACGACGAATCGATGGCGAACCGCCTGCCGGCGCTGAGCGAGGGCGAAAAGCTGACGCTGAACGAGGTCAAGACCGAGCAGAAGTTCACCGAGCCGCCGGCGCGTTACAACGAGGCCTCCCTGGTCAAGGAACTGGAAGACCGCGGCATCGGCCGGCCGTCTACCTACGCTTCGATCATCAACACGATCCAGGAGCGTGAGTACGTCGTGAAAGCGGGTGGGCGCAACGGCCGCTTTGTTCCGACGGAAATCGGCACGGTCGTGACGCGGCTGCTGGTCAAGCACTTCCCATTCATCTTTGACGTGGCGTACACGGCGAAGCTCGAAGAAGAGCTCGACGACATTGAAGACGGCAAGGAGAAGTGGACGGACCTGCTGGGCGGCTTTTACGGGCACTTCAAGAAAGAGCTGACGGCCGCCGAGAAGAAGATGGAATCCATCAAGGCGATGGAGGAGCCGACGGACGAGAAGTGTGAAGTCTGCGGCTCGCCGATGGTCAAGAAGTGGGGCAAGTTCGGCAGCTTCTTCGCCTGTTCCGCGTTCAACAAGAAAGACAAGAATTCTTGCACGTTCACGAAGGAAAATTTCGCGGAAAAGCCCGACCTGCAGACGCCGGAAGGCGAGACCAGCGAAGAGTACTGCGAGAACTGCGGCAAGGTGATGGTACTGCGCAATGGCCCGTGGGGGCCGTTCATGGCGTGCCCGGATTACAACGCCGACCCGCCGTGCAAGACCGTCCGCCGGCTGAGCCAGAAGCAGCAGCAGAAGCCGCCGCAACCGCTGGACGAAATATGCCCGCAGTGCGGCGAGCACAATCTTGTCATCCGGCAGGGCCCGTATGGCGAATTCACAAGCTGCAGCGGCTATCCGAAGTGCAAGTACATCAAGCAGAAGACGATCGGAGTGACCTGCCCGAAGTGCGGCGAAGGCGAGATAGTCGAGAAGAAGGCGCGACGCGGCAACATCTTCTACGGCTGCTCGCGGTACCCGGACTGCGACTTCACGGCGAACCTGAAGCCCGTCGACAAGGTCTGCCCGGAGTGCGGCTCGAAATATCTGCTGGAGAAGACGCTGAAGTCCGGCCTGTACCTGGTTTGCCCGAACCGCAAGGCGGAGGAGCCGGCAAAGAAAGGCCGCGCCAGGAAGGCCGCGCCGGCAGAAGACACTGGCGTTGTCTGCCATTACCAGGTGCGGATTGGTGACGCTCCCGAGCCGGAGCCTTCAAAGCGCGAAGCGGAAGAAGAAGAAGAGGAAACCGCGGTAGCAGGTTAGGCTTGCGGCTGCATCAAACACGGGGCTCGGAGCGTCTAAATATAAGGGAAAGGGGGAGCAAGCGATGGCAAAAGCGATATGGAACGGCGAGACAGTCGCCGAAAGCAAGGACACCATTGAGCTGGAGGGCAACGTGTACTTCCCTGAATCGAGCGTGAACCGCGACTATCTGCGGCCGAGTTCGACGACCTCAAGCTGCCCGTGGAAGGGCAATGCGCGGTACTACACGGTGGAAGTCCACGGCCAGGAAAACCAGGACGCCGCGTGGTACTACCCGGACCCGAAGCCGGCGGCGCGGAAGATTCGCGGCCATGTGGCTTTCTGGCGGGGGATCGAGATTGAGAAATAGGGTTCTCAGAATGTCATTCTGAGCGCGGCGAAGAGTGATTTCTACCGCACACGGGAGGAGACCAGATTCCTCCGCTTCGCTGCGGAATGACACCCAGAAGAGTTGCGATAAGAGTGCGAGCTGAGTTGCGACAAGAGTCGCGACAGAGTCCGTCCAGAGTTGCGACAACGAACAGAAACGCCCCTCGCGAGAGGGGCGTTCTGTTTGCGACTGAATTGAACTACTTGTCCTGCTGGATGACGATGCCGCCGGCGGCCTTCTTTTCCTTTTCCTCGTCTTCAGCCTTCTTGGCGTCCATGGCCTTGTGGACCCACTCGTCTGCCAGGGCAACGTCGGCCTTGCGGGCTGCGTCGTCGCCGCATTCGAGTTCCGCCTTGCGGCGATACATCAGGTTCAGGTACGCCATGGCGTCGGAATAATTGGTGCGCAGGTTGACGGCCTTCTGCAGTGCGTCCAGCCCTTCCTGCACGAGCGGGCCGTTCTTGGCCTGCAACTGGGTGCAGGCGTTCTTGTCCTTGATGGGCGAACCGTCGTCGGTCTGGCCGAGCGTGTTCCGTAGCACAATGGCGTTGTTGTACGCCGCCTTCCAGTCAATGACGCCGATCGTGTACCAGGCCTCCGGATCGTTCGGATTGATGGAGACGACCTTCTCCTGGTAGTCCTTGGCCTTGTCCTGCTGGTTGATATTGAAGTAGATGGAGGCGATGCCCTTGAGGCTGCGGGTGTCTCGCGGATTGTCCTGGAGGATCTGCTGGTAGAGATCGATGGCCTTGTTGGCGAGGGTGAGATTTTCCGGCGTGGTCAGGTTGGGGGTGACCTGGGAAGCGTAAGCGGTGGCGAGATACAGCTTCGCGTTCTTGAAGTTGGGGTCGAGCTGCTCGGCGGTCTGGAAGTGGTCAATGGCCTCTTCCATGTGGCCGCCCTTGTACGCCTGCACGCCCTTATTGATCTGGTCGCGCGCCTTGAGCTGGTTGCAGCCGGTGAGAGGACCTGCCAGCAGCAGCGCTGCGGCAGTCATTCCTGTGAGGCGCAAGGTGACATTCATTCGAGGTTCGGATCCCTTCTGCTGTCTTGGGCTTCTTGTGGCCCGCGAGCCAGTGTACGCCAGAGTGGGGAAAAATGGCGCAACCGCTCGAAGCTGGAATTGTACTCAATTCAGCAAAGAGTGCAACGGCTGCGCAGACGTCCCCGGCATCCGCACCATGGGATGCAGAAATTGCCATGGTACGAGGCCGCAACTGCGTCGAGAAAGCCTGGGAATTTCCTGCTTTGTTGTGACATGCATCGGCATCGGCCTGCACGGGCTGCGGCGCATCCCGTGGCCGGCAGGCCGGTTCCGATGCGCCCTGCTATTGCCCCGGCGTGGATGCGGGCGTCATCAAGCCGATGTTGTCGACGCCGGCCGCGCGGCCGATAGCAACGGCCTCGGCGATGTCGGAAAAATTCAGTGACGCGTCACCGCGGATGAACATGACGCGCTCGGCGCGGGCCGCGAAGATGGCCGCCAGACTCTGCTCGAGTTCGCTTTTCGGAACCACGGTTCCGTTGATGCGATATGTCGTCGGCCCGCCCGATCCGGCGGCCAGCTCGAGAACGATGGTGCGCTCCGGCGGCGCGTGGGCGTCCCTGGGCGGCTGCGGAACCAGCGCCGACAGGCCGTGGGGCGACACCGGCGTGATGCACATGAAGATGATGAGCAGGACCAGCAGCACATCAATGAGTGGAGTGACGTTGATTTCGTGCGCGATACCGCGGGGATTGCCCGTTGCGAATGCCATGGAAGTGCCTCCTCGGACTGTTCACGAGTGCGGCGAGACGGGTTAGAGCGGTTGGTGGATGGGTGGGCCCGCTTTGCGAGACGGGACGGGTTGAAGGTGATACGCCCGGGCGGTGTGCCCGGGCGCGTGGCTTACAGGCGGCAGACGGCTACTGGCCGGCTTCCACCTTGGGAGTGATGAGGCCGATGTGGTCAACGCCGGCGGCATGGCCGATGTCGAGTACGTCCGCCACGTCAGCGAAATTCAGGTCTGCATCGCCGCGGATGAACATGACGCGTTCGGCGCGGGTTGCGAAGATGCTCTGCAACTGCGTCTGCAGGTTGGCGCGCGAGACGTCGGTTTCGTTGATTTTGTAGGCATCGCCGCCGCCGCCGGGGCGGTGCAGTATCTGCACGACGATCGTGCGGTCGTTCGGCTGGTCCTGCGACTTGTTCTTGGGCGGCTGCGGCACCAGCGCGTCCAGGCCGTGCGGCGTAATCGGCGTGATGCACATAAAGATGATGAGCAGCACGAGAAGCACGTCAATCAGCGGCGTTACGTTGATGTCATGATTTGGGCCGCCACTGCTGCCAGATGTCATTCCCATGGTCTAGTTCCTCGCTAGGTTGAGGGCGCTGTTGCCAGCGCCCGGAAACTTATTCGCCGCCTGCCGCGGTTTCGCCGGGCGCGCGCTTCTCGGTCAGAATATTTACCTGGTCCACGCCGGCCGTGCGCACGTCGTCAATCACGTCTTCCACGGTGCCGTAGCGGGCACGCGCGTCGGAGCGCAGGTAAATCTGCTTGGTGGGCTTGTTCTGGAGCATGTCCGCAACCTTGGCGCCGACGTCTGCCAGCGACACCTGGTTGGCGCCCAGGAACACCTGGCCGTCCCGCGTGACCGCGACAACGACAGAGTCTTCCTTGTTGGCGTCCGGCATGTCCTCAGGCGCGTTGACGCGCGCCAGGTCCACGTTGACCTTGTTGTTGAGCATGGGCGTGATGACCATGAAGATGATCAGCAGCACCAGCATGACGTCCACCATGGGTGTGACGTTGATGTTGGAGTTGACTTTGGAACCTTCGTCCCGAACGTTGATGGCCATTTTCTGGGGCTCTCCTGTAGGCGCTTTGCGGTTTCTGAGAAGTATGCGGGCCGGTTTCAGCTCCGGCCCGCGCTCAGGAGGCTGTGCGCACTAGAGTCCGCTTAGGCGCGGTGGCTCTGCTTGATGAAGTAGTCGATGAGTTCCGATGAGCTGTTGTCCATCTCGACGTCAAACGCTTCCACCTTGTTGGTGAAGTAGTTGAAGGCGATGACGGCCGGGATGGCGACGAACAGGCCGAAGGCGGTCGTGACGAGCGCTTCAGAAATACCGCCGGCGACGGCGCCGATACCCGGCGTCTTCTGTTCGGCGATCTGACGGAAGGCGTTGAGGATACCGATGACGGTCCCGAACAGGCCGATGAAGGGCGAGGTCGAGCCGATGGTCGCAAGCGCGCCGAGGCCCCTCTTGAGCTTGGCGTGAACAATGGCTTCGCTGCGTTCCAGGGCGCGGCGGCTGGCTTCGATCTGGTCTTCCGACACAGTCGCGCCGCCACCGTAGTTGCGGAACTCCTGCAGGCCGGCCGTCACGACTTCCGCCAGGTGGGACTTCTTGTTGCGGTCGGCGACCTTGACGGCCTCGTCGAGCTTGCCGTCGCGCAGGGCGCCGGCGACGCGGGGAGCGAATTCGCGGGACTGCTTGCGGGCAGCCGAGAAATACAGTGCGCGGTCGATCATGACGGCAAACGACCAGATGGACATGACCGCCAGGATGATGACGACGCCCTTGGCCATCCAGCCCATGTTGTGCCACAGAGAGATGGGGTCAAAGCCGACTGTCGACTGCTCCTGAAAGAACATGCCGAGCGCGGCCGGGGTTTGGGAAACGATGTGAGCGAGAATCACTTGAGTCTTTCCTCCTGAGGAAATCAGTTACAGGTGATGAAGTGGAACTTGTTGCTGCAAACTCTTCTAAAGTACCGGAAATCCGGGTGATTGCAATGCCAAAACGGGCCACATGGAGTGGCCCGTATGGTGCTAGTTCAAGGTGAAGTTGACGTCGACGCTGAATTCCACTTCGGCGGGCTCGCCGCTGACCATGTAGGGCTTGTAGCGATATTGGCGGACGGCATCGAGAGCGGCGGGGATCAGCAGGGGGTTTCCGCTGGTAGCGCGCGCGTTTTCGACCGTTCCCGACTTGGAAATCGTTGCTTCAATGATGACGTGGCCGGAAATGTGAGCAGACTTGGCGATGGCCGGGTAAATCGGCACCGGGGCGTAAATCTGGCTGCCGCGGGCGATGCCGGACGAAATACGGATCGGTCCTTTGGGCGCAGCCTTGCTGACCTTCGGGGCCGGAGCGCTGGAAGCCAGGCCGCCGATGACGCCGCCGGCAACGCCGCCCGGTCCGCCAAGCCCTTCCATGCCGGCGATGCCGCCGGACGACGGCGGGGCCGCCTCTTCCTTGATCATCTTGATGTCTTTGGGAATCTTGCTGGGCGCGTGCAGCTGGTTGTCCAGCATTTCCGACTTGATCTGGACGGGCTGCACTTTGACGGCCGGCGGAGGCGGCGGTGGCGGGGGTGGCGGCGGGGGTGGGGCCACCAGCACGGTTTCCATCGCGGCATTCGGCAGCGATTCGGTGTAGATGAGCGGGATCAGCACCAGGACCGTGAGGATGGCAATCTGGACGGTTGCCGAAATGATGGCAGTCCACTTGCTCCTCGTCTTGATGCGCCCGCCGGATTCCATGAGAGCGTCTTCAAACATTGTGTTCGACCTCGCAGGTGAACTAACTGTCTACCGAGAATAGACACCGGAAGCAGGATTTTTGCTCCCGGCTCCAGGGTCGGCCTGTTGAAACTGCGTTCGGCGCCGCCAGAGAGACGCTTTTGCAGCGAACAGGATTGAACAACAAATCTGCGCCGAGGGCAAGTGGCGGGTCTGCGGGAAGTTTCAGTTGAGAGTGAAATGCACCCAGGGAACTGCTGATTTGAAAATGCAGATTCCTCCGGTCGCGGTCGCGACCTGCGGAATGACAGCAAGACGAGATTGCGTCCCAATACCCTGCGTTCTTAACGAGAAAATTTGCGTTTTGAAAAGAAAAGAGCCGGCCCGAGGGCCGGCTCTTCCTATGCAACAGCGAACTAAGCGCGGGCCCTCTTTGCTGCCGGCAGGGCGACGCTCTTGCCTTTGCGGGCGCGGTATTCCTGCCATGCCACCAGCATCGGCGCGGCTACCGCGATCGAGGAATACGTTCCGATCAGGATGCCGACCACCAGCGCGAAGCTGAAGTTGCGCAGCACTTCCCCGCCGAACAGGTAAAGGCACAGCACGGTGAGGAACGTCAGGCCGGAGGTCAGGATGGTCCGGCTCATCGTCTGGTTGATGGACTTGTTGACGACGTCGGCCAGGGCCTCGCGGCGGCGGCTGCGCAGGTTCTCGCGGATGCGGTCGAAGACGACGATGGTGTCGTTCATCGAGTAGCCGACCAGCGTCAGGATGGCCGCAACGACGGTGAGCGAGATCTGCCGGTTGGTCAGCGAGAAGAAGCCGATCGTGATGAGGGTGTCGTGGAAGACGGCGACCACGGCGGCAACGCCGTAAATCAGCTCAAAGCGGAACCAGAGGTAGACCAGCATGCCGGCCAGCGAGTAGAGCGTCGCCAGCAGCGCCTGGTTGCGGAGCTGCGAGCCGACCTGCGGGCCGACGATCTGCGGATTGCGGACGTTGAATCCGGAAATGTAAGCGCCCTGCCTGAGCGCGGCCAGGTTGGCGGCGCTGGTCACTTTCGCCAGGTCGTCCATGTTGCCGATCAGGCCGGTGCGGTTCTTGGGCTGTTCGACGTCGCGATAGTGCGTGATTGCGGCCGCGGCCTGGCTGGCCTGGTCGGCGCCCGCGACCGGGGCCAGCAGCTCGGCAATGCGCTGCGTGCTGGCGTTGTCGAGGTCGAGCTTGCCCTGGTTCTGCGTGCCCGCGCCGGAGTATTTCTGGTCGAGCGTGGAGACGATGACGGCGCGTCCCTGGTCGAGCGAGGACTCGTTGGTCTCGCGCAGCGGCAGGCTGATGATGACTTCGTGGTCTTCCGCCGCGCCGAAGCCCTGGATGCGGACATCATGCAGGCCGGCGGAATCCATGGCCGCGCGGATGTGGTTCAGGTCCGGGCGCCTGGTCAAAGCGGACGTCAATGACGGTGCCGCCGGTAAAGTCCACGCCGCGCGGGATGCCGTGCCAGAACAGCATGGACAGGATTCCCGCGACCGAGAAGATGAGTGAGAAGCCGAGGAAGTACCACTTTTTCCCCAGCCAATCGACGTTAATTCCGCGAAACAGTTCCATTGTGTTTTCCGAGCTTTCCTTAGATGGACAGCGCCGCGCCGGCGCCTTTGCGCTTCAGTCCGGCTTCAAAGATGACGCGCGAGACGAAGACGGCAGTAAAGAGGTTGGCGAGCAGACCGAAGGTCAGGGTGACGGCAAAGCCGCGCACCGGGCCGGTCCCGAACAGGAACAGGATGGCGGCGGAGACGATGGTCGTGACGTGGGTATCGATGATGGTGACCCAGGCATGCGCGAATCCCTGGTCTACGGCAGCCGCGGCGGTCTTGCCGGCGTGCAGCTCTTCACGGATGCGCTCAAAGATCAGCACGTTCGAGTCCACGCCCATGCCTATGGTCAGGATGACTCCGGCGATGCCGGGCAGCGTGAGGGTAGAGCCGGTCATGCCCATAAAGCCGAGCAGGATGACCAGGTTCAGGAACAGCGCCAGGTCGGCGTTGATTCCGGCACCCTTGTAGTAGATGAGCATGAAGATCATCACGGCGAGCATGCCGGCGATGGCCGCGTAGACACCCTGGCGGATGGAATCCGCGCCGAGCGATGCGGAGACGGTGCGTTCTTCAAGGAAGTGGATGGAGGCCGGCAGCGCGCCCGTGCGCAGCAGCATGGAGAGCTGCTCGGACTTTTCCTTGTCCAGTCCGGTGATGCGGCCCTGGTCGCGGATGGCCTGCTGGATGTTGGCGACTTCGCGGACTTTATTGTCGAGCACGACGCCGAGGCGGTTGCCGACATTCTCTGACGTGTACTTGTAGAACTTGTCTCCGGCGGCCGAGGTCAGGGTGAAGCTGGTTTCCGGACGGCCGTTTTCGTCCTGCTCCGGACGGGCATCGCGGAAGTCCGCGCCGGCGACCTCTGCGATGCGCTTCAGCTCATACCATTGCGGCAGGCTCGCCGGGAGCGGCAGAGCCCTGCAGCAGCTCCATGTCGGGCGGAACCGTGCCGCCAAGCGCCTGCATGGCGGTCTGCTGGTCGGGCCACGGTCCGCCGGTTACCTGATGGATTTCGAGGCGGGCGGTGGACTGGATGATGTCCTTGACGCGGCCGGGATCGTCCACGCCGGGAAGTTCGACGAGGATCTGGTACTGGCCGAGGCCGTACTCCTGGATTTCGGGCTCGGAGACGCCGAGGCGGTCGACGCGGTCGCGGATGGTGTCAATGGCCTGGGCGACGGCGTGGGTGCGGATCTGGTCCGCCGCGGCCTTCTTCATCGTCATGGTCAGGCTGTTGTTCGGGCCCGAGGAGATGTCGTAGTCATTGGCGAAGTTCGTGTCGAGATAATCCCGCACGGTGCCGCTGTTGTCCGCGGTCAGGCCGGTGACGGTCAGGGTCTCGGGCACCTTGGGGTCGGGCTTGTTGGCCAGCGCGCCCGGGGCGGAGGTCTTGACGGACTCCTGGATCTTGGCGAGGTCGTTGTCGGTGACAGCGCCGACGGCTTCCTCGACCATGACCTGGAGGATGAGGTGCGTGCCGCCGCGCAGGTCGAGGCCAAGATGGATGCCATTCCGGGCCGGCGAAGGCTGAAGCATGGACGCGCCGAGCTTTGCCGCCGTGAAGCCCTTGGGCAGGCCAAACACAGCATAGAGGAAGACGAGCAGGATGATGAGGATGGCGGCGGTTTTCGCGCCCAGGTTCTTTCGCATGATGGGGTGATGTCCTACTTGGTTTCGTCTGTGGTGACAGACGCGATGGCCGATTTCGCGACCTCGATCTTGATGTTGTCCGGCGCGACGCGCAGTTGAATGACGTCGTCCTTGATGGCGAAGATGGTGCCGCGAATGCCGCCTGTGGTGGTCACCTTGTCGCCGGCCTTGATCTGGCCCAGCATGTCCTGCCATTTCTTCTGCCGGGTCTGGTTGGGGCGGATGAGCAGGAAATAGAACACGGCAATCATCAGCACGAACGGCAAAAGCATCGTGACGGGTGAAGACTTAGCGGCCTGGAAGAGGAAGAAAGTGGCGATCAAGTTAGGGCAGGTCCTTTGTTTTCAGGCCAAACGCCACCCGAGGGTTCCGGGAACCAACAGCAGGCAGGCCTCAAGAAAAATCTGTCGCACCGCTTGCTGTTGGCATCGCCCGGTCGGGCTACTCCACATGGGCCGAAAGACGGCCGACGGAAGCCGCCAGGCTGGCAAGGGTACCTAGTTCTATAGAATCCCGTACCGCACCCATAGTGTCAAGGTAGAACGCCACATTGTGCAGCGTGTTGAGCACTCCGGAGAGCGGTTCCTGGGCCATGGCGAGGTGCCGGAGGTAGGCGCGGGAGTAACGGCGGCAGACCAGGCAGCCGCAGTTGGGGTCGGGGGGCGACTGGTCGTCCGCCCAGCGGGCGTTGCGGATATTCAGCCTGCCAACACTGGTGAAGAGCAGGTTGTGGCGCGCGGCGCGCGTCGGCAGCACGCAGTCCATCATGTCCACCCCCATGGCGGCGTACCGGATGATTTCGTCCGGATAGCCGACACCCATGACGTAGCGGGGCTTGTCCTTCGGAAGATGTTCGAGTGTCGCCTCGATGACATCGCGTGTGAGATGGCGCGGCTCCCCGACGGAAAGGCCGCCGACGGCGTAACCGTCGAAATCCATGTCAACGAGGCGCTCCGCGGATTCGCGGCGAAGGTCCGGGTACATGCCGCCCTGCACGATACCGAACAGGGACGGCGTTGCGCCTTCGATTCCCCACGGCACGTCCTGGCTGTGCGCGAGGAAATAATCGAGCGAACGCCGCGCCCAGCGCAGTGTCAAATCCAGAGATTTGCGGGCGCGGTCGCGGTCGGCCGGGTATTCCGTGCACTCATCGAACGCCATCATGATGTCTGCGCCTAGAGCGAGCTGGATTTCAATCGAGCGCTCCGGCGTGAAGAAGTGTGACGATCCGTCAATATGCGAGCGGAACTCGACGCCGCCTTCGGTGACTTTGCGCAGGTCTCCGAGCGAGAAGACCTGGAAGCCGCCGGAGTCGGTCAGCAGCGGATGCGGCCAGCTCATGAAGCGGTGCAGGCCGCCGAGGGCGCGGATGCGCTCATGCCCGGGCCGGAGATAGAGGTGATATGTGTTGGCGAGGATGATGTTGGCGCCGAGCTCTTCCAGCAGATGCTGGGGCACGGCCTTGACGGAAGCCAGCGTGCCGACGGGCATGAAGACCGGTGTTGCCACGTCGCCATGCGGCAGCGAGAGCCTGGCGCGACGTGCCGGGCCTTCCTGCGCGGAGAGTTGGAAACGAAGGGACAAATTCCGATTATCTCCTCATGTCGGGCCGGGTTAGCATGTCTCCTAGTTTTCTTGCACCCCTGGAGGAGTGAACATGCGCTTTCTGTTAGCGGTCGGAACTGTTTTGCTCGGTGCTGCGGTCGCGGCGCCTGGCCAGATTACGGTTGGAGAATCGTTCAATATTCCCGTCACTTGCAGCACAGCCAACAACACGCTGCCGACCTTCATGGCGAGCCACGTGATGGTGGACTTTCCTACGGGCACAGCATCCTTCACGACCAACGCCGACTTTGGCGTGATCGCGTTTCTTCAGTCGCAAAATCTAGCTCTCAGCGGCTGCACGTCTTCCTCCGGCGACAATATGTCGCTACAGGGCGCAACCATTGCGTCGGCAACTCTCGTCGCGGACAGCGGAACGAGTACACCGACTGCCGAGACCATTGTGGTTCTGGAGTTCAAGACGCTTGTAGTCAACGGGACGGCGCTGCCTACGTCTCCCAGCAGCGCCGAGGAGAAGCGTAAGGCCGTGGCGGACATGCTGAAGCGGGCGACAGCCGGTAAATCTTTGTAAACGCGGCCTGACTTCACAAAGAAAGCGCTGAGAACAGGGCAGCTTTGACGTATGCGGCCTGCGATTCTGGGGCATGGCCAGTCTTACGCCCAACTCAGCCAGCCAGCTACACTGTCGAGTGCCAACTTCCCCAGTTCTTGTAGTCCACGGCGGCGCGTGGGCCATTCCTGACGCCGATGTTGCCGCGCATGAAGCCGGCGTGCGCAATGCTCTTTCCGCCGGATATGTGCTGCTCGAGCGGGGCGCGACGGCGATTGAAGCCATCGAGGCCGCAGTTACGGTCCTTGAAAATGATGAGACGTTTGACGCCGGGCGCGGTTCGTTCCTGACTTCCGATGGCCGCGTGCAGTTGGACGCGCTGATGATGGAGGGCCACACGCTCCGCGCGGGAGGCGTTGCCTGCGTGGAGCGCCTTCGGAACCCCATCCGGGCGGCGCGGCTGGTGCTGGAGAAGTCTCCGCATGTTTATTTTGTCGGGCCCGGCGCGGAAGTTTTTGCCGAGCAGAATGGCATGGCCCTCTGCGAGAACTCCGAACTTGTGATTCCCCGCGAATCTGACCGGCTGCACAAGGCGCAGGAAGCGGCGCGCGCGGGCCTTCCCGACCAGACGTTTTCCGGCGCACTCGAATCCCACGACACGGTTGGCGCGGTGGCGCTCGACGCTGCCGGGAACCTTGCCGCGGCGACCTCGACCGGGGGCACGCTGAACAAGACGCCCGGCCGCGTCGGCGACTCGTCGTTAATCGGCTGCGGCTGTTATGCGGACAATCAATCCGCGGCCGTTTCGCTGACGGGGTGGGGCGAGCCGATCATGAAGCTTGTCCTGGGCAAGTGGGCGGTGGACCGGGTGGCCGCAGGAGAACCGCCGCAGGCGGCGGCGGACGATGCCATCGCGTATTTGTTCGACCGGCTGAGCGGTCATGGCGGAATTATCCTGCTGGGCCCGGACGGCCGCGCGGGCATTGCGCACAACACGCCGCGCATGGCCTGGGGCATGGCGACAGATGTCGGCTTGCAGACCGGCATTTCACGCTCGTAAAACACCGCTTCGCGGTTACCAACAGCTTCGCGTTGCTATTGTTCCCCGCCTGGACCTCGAATACCATCAAGTCCCTTGGGGTCCTTGTGAAGCGCTTCGCCTTCGGCATGCTTTTCTGCTGGTTCTCTGCGGCCGTAGCGGTGTGCGCACAAAGCAACACGCCGCAAATTTTGCTCGGCGTCCCGCAACCCTCGGCCGGCATTGCCTTCACGGTGGGCGTTACGGTAGAAGCGGCAGGCGATACCTACACGGTGCCTGCTCCGACGGGAACCGTGACCGTGGATTTCGGCGACGGCACTACCTCTACAGTCGCGACGCTTGCGAACTCGCTGGTGGTGGTCTCGCACACTTACACATCGGCGGGCAGTTTTACCGTGCTGGCGAAATATTCCGGTGATGCAAACTTCTGCCTCCGCGTCAGCGTCGCAGGCGGTCATCGCGTTGGCCGGCGCTCCGGGGCAGAAAAACTATCACGCCTTCGGCGACTCGATTACGGCGGGGACCGGCGCGAGTTCGGCTTCCTACGCGTATGCCGATGTCGTTGCCGCGACTGAGAACTGGGCCCTGACCAACTACGGGCATGGCGGGGACCGCTCCGCGGACCAGTGTGTCCGGATGTACGGCGTGACGCCGGCGGCAGGCGACCTGAGTTCCCTGCTGGTTGGGCAGAATGAAGATACCTTCGTCGCGGACGACCATGGCGGGCCGCAGTATTCCGCGACGCTGCTTGCTTGCGGGACCTGGGTGATGCTCACCTCAGAGGGCGGCAACGGCAAGCCGACGAAGCTGACCGCCCAGGATTCCCGGGTGGCAAAGACCGCGGGCTGGATGACAAGCGATCTCTATTCCGCAATGGGAGTGAAAACCATGACGGCCGGCGACACGCTGACGGCGACCGTGGATGGTTCCACCTTGTACGTTGGGCTGACCGTGGACGCCAGCACCGACTTCACGGTGGAGATTTCTGTGGACGGCGTGTCGCAAGGCAGCGTGACGCCGAAATTTGTCTATCCCGGCGAAACGGCTCCCTATGTGCCCTGGGGCGTGCGGCTGCCGGTTGGCAAATCCGGCGCGCACAGCGTGGTGATCACGTGTGCTACGCCCGGTTCTGCCGGCTGTTACGTGGACTGGATTGGCGGCAACGGAGCGCCCAGCGCGCTGCCGCGGCCGGCGCTCTGGTTTGGAACTCCCTACCTGCCGCTGCTCGGCAAGGGCAGCAACCTGTACACATCCATGCGAAACGTCATCCTGCCGTTGCAGCAGGAACTGGCCGCGGACGGACTGAGTGCGTATCTTGCCGACACCTACAACTGGTTTACGGGCTACACCCAGCCGCAGTGCATGTATGACAACTTTCATCCGTCGGACTGTGGGCACGCGTTGCTGGCGGAGACATTCATGGGCTCGATGGATGCGCTTCTCGCGTCGGCGCCATATCTCTCGCTGAGTGCGACGTCCCACACGTTCGGGCCGACGGCGGACGGCCTGAGCCAGAACTATGCCGTGACGCTGACGAATAATCTCGGCGTGTCATACAAGTACGGTGTCGCTCTCACGGGCTCAACGGCATTCGGCGGAAGCAGTAACTGTCCCGCCACGATTGCGGCCGGCGCTTCCTGCCAGATCACGTTCGCGTTCGCTCCGTCGAGCGGGCAGGTTGGAGGGCTGACATCGAACTGGACGCTGAGCGGGCTGGAAGGCGGAACGACAGTGTTGCCGAGAAACGGCGGCAGCCTGTCTGGCAGCGCTTACTCAAGCAATGCGCTCTGGGTCAGCTCCACACGCCATAATTTCGGGCCGGTGGCTGTAGGCGCGCAGTCCGCGCCGTACGCGTTGACGCTGGTGAATCCCGGGTCAACGGCCTTCAACCTGTCTCCCCAGTGGACAGGCGCCACCGCCGAATTCCAGTTCAGCGGCAAATGCACGGTTCCGGTCCCGGCGTTTTCTTCCTGCACGGAGACGTTCACCTTTGTACCGACCGCCGGCGGGCTGGGGATCGCGACCCTGACTCTGAATCCGTCGAAGGGCGAGGGCGTTTCGCCCGGCAGCAGCATTCTGCTGATCGGAACCGGGCAGTAAGGTCTGCAACAATCAAGAGCGTGTTGATCCTGGCTTCTGCTTCTCCGCGGCGGCGCGAATTGTTGCGTGCTGCCGGTATTCCGTTTACCGCCGCGGCCGCTGAAATTGATGAAACGCCGCTCGAAAGCGAAGCTGCCGCGCAGCTGGTCCTGCGGCTGGCGCGCCAGAAGGCGGAGGCAGTCGAGGCGAATGCAGATTCCTCCGGCCGCCGCGGCGACGCCCTGCGGAATGACAGCCAGGAAGAGGACGCGCCCAAAGATGGCCAGAGTGAGGTCCTGCAAGTCCTTGGCGCGGACACTGCTGTTGTCGTGGACGGCAAAGTTCTCGGCAAGCCGGTTGATGCCGAGGATGCCGCGCGCATGCTTCGCCTGTTGAGCGGGCGGACCCACGAGGTGCTGACCGGGGTCTGCCTGATTACTTCGGCCGGGGCCAAGCGGTCGGTGGAAACAGCCGTGGTCGCTACTTCTGTGACGTTTGCGACGATTCCGGAACGGGACATCGCGGAGTACATCGCGACAGGTGAACCGATGGACAAGGCCGGGGGGTACGCGATCCAGGGCGGTGCTTCGCGGTGGGCGACTTCCCTGCGGGGGGATTACTCGAACGTCGTCGGATTGCCGGTTTCCGTCGTGGTGGCGATGCTGGAAGCCACAGGCGGCCTTCGCTAAGCTAAACATCTACGAATCAATAATTTAGAGACATCGTATAGACGACTTGACGGGCAGAAACCGCCAATCGTGTTGTGGGGAAACAACAGTTGCAGTTTTCGCCACCCTCATATTCTGGGAAGTGGACATGCCAACTCTGCTCCGCAGCCGTGCCCGTCACGAAGTGGAACATACGCTCGGCGCCCCGGTGGAATTTTCCGGCATCGGCCTGCATAGCGGCGCACCGGTGACGATGAAGCTTTCGGCGGCGCCCGCCGGCGCGGGGATCGTGTTCCGCCGTACAGACCTGGACAGCTTTGTGATTGAAGCGACGGCGCGCAATGTCGCCAAGGTGAGCTACGCCACGAGCCTGATGAAGCAGGGCGTGCTTATCTCGACGACGGAGCACCTGCTTTCGGCTCTGGTCGGTTCCGGTGTGGACAATGTCTTCGTGGA
Organism: uncultured Acidobacteriaceae bacterium; assembly: GCA_963848685.1. Classification (GTDB taxonomy): domain Bacteria; phylum Acidobacteriota; class Terriglobia; order Terriglobales; family Acidobacteriaceae; genus CAWKED01. Next base: position 1,214,671 of record CAWKED010000002.1, read on the forward strand.
CCTCGACAACCTGGAGCTGCCGATCCTGGATGGCAGCGCGCAGCCGTACATCGAGGCATTCCAGCGGGTAAAGGTGCAGCCGCAGCGCCGCCGCCGCCAGTACCTGAAAGTTCTGAAGCCGATTGCAATTACGGACGGCAGCAAGCAGCTTTCGATTGAGCCGGCGGACAACTTCACGGTCGAATATGAGATAGATTTTCCGACGCCGATCGGACGCCAGCAGTGTTCCGTGGATTTGACGGAGAGCGGCTACATGGCGAACATTGCGGCGGCGCGCACCTTCGGCTTCAAGGAAGACGAGCCGATGCTGCGCAACATGGGGCTGATTCGCGGCGTGTCGGAATCGAGCGCGATCATTTTGAACCGCGAGCGCGTTTTGAATGGCCCGCTGCGTTTTGATGACGAGTTCGTGCGGCACAAGGTTCTTGATTTGATTGGCGACCTTGCGCTGGCCGGGCACCGGCTTCTGGGCCGGGTCCGCGCAGTGCGGGCGGGACACGCGATGCACACGGCGCTGGTTTCCCGGCTGCTGGGTGACCGTTCTGCCTGGGAGCTTGTGACGCGGGAGGCGGCGCAGGAGGCGCGGCCTTCCGCGCGGCGCGCAGCCAGCCTGAGCACGGCCAGCGCCTGATTCCGGTGAACCCCCAATTCCGCGACTACATTGGCATCGGTTCCAACCTGGGCGACCGCCGCGCCAACCTGCAGGCTGCTTATCGGGCGCTCGGATCACTCGGCTGCGTGGTGGGCCAATCTTCCATCTATGAGACCGCGCCCGTCGGCATAACCGACCAGCCCCGGTTCTTAAACATGGTGATGGCCGTGGAGACGCCGCTGACGCCGCACGAGGTTCTGCGTCGTCTGCTGGCGATTGAACTGGCTTGCGGGCGCAACCGGACGACGAGTGTGCCGCAAGGGCCGCGAACGCTCGATCTGGACTTGCTGCTGGTGCTGCGGAACGGTGAAGTGTTTGCCTGCGATGAGCCGGGGCTGACGTTGCCGCATCCGCGCCTGGCGCAGAGGCGGTTCGTCCTGCAGCCGCTGGCGGAGATTGCTCCGGACTTGCGGTGGAATGGCACGCGTGTGGACACGATGCTGGCCGCGCTGGACGACGCCGCGGACGGAGCAAATCATCCAGACGCAGTTTTGAACCTGGGGCCGCTGGGATTGCGCGTGCGCGGGGAAGTCTAGTTTCCGGCGGCGAGGGTGGCGCCGGTCTTATCGTCACGCGAAGCGGCAACCGCTTCACGCAATTGCTCCATGCGGGCCCAGTCCTGCCGTAACGCAGCAGCGGGTTCGCGGTCGCTGGCGTTGGCGTGCAGCAGGAAGTTGACCCGCGCCAGTTGCAGCGCGTACGTCTCTGCGGGCTGGACCGGAGGCGGCACAGGCGCGTCGGCGGCGAGACCTATCTCGCGGCCGGGCGCCAGGATGGCGAATGGGCGGCCGTCCGCGTCGAGCCGCATGGGCGTCGTTTCCAGCGCGCGCAATTGTTCTTTCAGATCGTTGGCGCCGTCGATGACGTTGAGGGCCCTGGCTTCCGCGATCTCCTGCGGAAGCTGGCGCTGATAGGCGCTGCGTGCTTCGTCCGCTGCCCTGGCGCTGGCGGTGGAACCGTCGCCACGGACCGCGGCGAACTGCGCATCTTCAGGATATTTCCGGACCGCGCCGGGGATGCTGAATCGCCCACTGACGATATAGGTGGCGGCAAACAGCGCCAGGCTGTGCGGCTCCAACCAGACCAGCGGAGCAACGAACTTGGCGGTTGTGATGGTGGTCTGCGTGCCGATGCGCGGATCTTCTGACCGCGGCAGGTCGCTGGGCAGTTGCGCGAACTCGGCGACGCTCAACCCGAGTTCCTTATGCTTTGCCGCGTAGTGGGTGAGCGAGCGGGCGATGGCTTTGGGGCTGGTCATGCCGAAATCGTTGAAGCGGTTGGCATGCACGTGATCGTCGAGGAAGAAGTTCATCACGTTCTTCGCGAAGTCCGCGCAGTTGTAGTGGAAGCCGCTGTAGTGGTTCACGTTGGCACGCGTGTTCATATAGCGGACAAAAGCTTCGTCCTGCTGGACGGTTGTGCGCACCTTGAAGATGTAGACGGTGCGGACAAACGTGGCGCCGACCATGTCGCGCCAGTTCGCGTCCGGATCATCCACGCACGCGACGGAGGAGCAGATATCCGCAAGATGTTCCTGCCGATACTTGCTCTGCAGGGCGGCGCGCAGTTCGAGAGTGCCAAACAGGGAGCGATACTCGGGGTGTTCTACGCCGTAGAGGAAGATCTCGACCGGGATGACATTCCACTCATAGGGCTTGGTCTCCTGGAAGTTGGCGTAGTTGCTGAGCACGGAGCCGTTTTCGCCGGGACCGCACATGCGAAGCTCGGTTGGCGAGGCGGCGCAGATGCGCGACAGGTAAACCGCGGCATGGCCGGCGCCGGTGACCCAGGAAGATCCGGTGTCGAGCGACGAATTCAGCACCAGCCCAACGTCGGCGCGCGCAGGCGCGGCCATGCCAAACGCAAGCGCGGCCATGGCGCAAACCGCCCAGCCAAACGAGTTCCTGCTCCAGTTCCGCATACCTTCCATGACGTTAAACACCGCGAAATGCAACGGGTTTCCCATGCTTAAAGAATAACTGTGTGCGTGTCGAACCCTTGGTGAAATCTGGCGCAAAAACGGAAAAACACTGTCAGATGTTCGACGTTGCGAACGAAGAATCAGCGACTTAGCCGCGGCGGCGGAGGTATCTGGCGAGATACCGGCCACCGCCTGGCGAGCCAGTCCGCGCCGACAACGGACGCGGCGGCGTCCACCAGCGGCTGTCCTTGAAAGCGGCCCGCCTGCACGCCTTCGAGAAACCACGTTTCGAAATCCGGCAGCGGCGCGCGTGCTTCGTCGGCCTGCATGTCGGCGTACATGGCGGCGGCGAGCACGTGCATTCCGCCGTCCTGTTCGCGCCAGTAGGCTTCCGGGGGCTGCGCTACATGAAAGCCGTCTTCAATGATCTGCTCGAGTGCCTGCACGGAATCTTCTTCGACGTAACCGTGGGCATTGTTGTAGCCGAACGACGGGTTGTGGTTCGCGATAATGTAGCCGAGCAACGGGTCGCGGCCAAGAAGTTCTTCCGCATCGAAGACGGCGGGATTGTCGCGGCGGAACGGCGAATGCAGCAGTTCGTGGATGGCGTTGCGCAGCGTGTAGTCCCACGGATAGCTTTCGTGCGTGATGAGCTGCATGCCGGTGATGCGGATGCCATGCGGCTGGCTGTATTCGAGCAGATAGATCGTGACGACATCCGACGGGAACGGGTGGCCGAGACGCGCTTCGATGGCGGGAATGATGTTGTAGCGCTCGAGGGTGGGCAGAACGTAGGCGGCGCGCTGCTCGATGCGCGGCGCGACATTCTGCTGCCAGTAGCGCGGGAAGCCGATGCGCTCAAGCGCGCGGAGTCCGATCGCGATGGCTTCGCGAGATTCGTCAAAGCGGCTTGCTTCACCGGGGTCGTAGTAAGGGGTGTTTTCCAGGGCGGCATACATCGGCGCGGGATGCTCGACCGCTGCGATCATCTGGTCGAGAGACTGCGCAGGCGATGCCGAGAAATACATCGCGAGCGTTGCGCCGACCACTCCACCCTGCTCGTCCTTGAGGTGATATTTCACCTCGGAAAATGCGGCTTTCTCACGCACCGTGAGCAGCGGCCACCAGCGCTGGTAGTCCGCGCGATACCACTTCTGGTAGTACGGATCGCCGCTTAGCACATCGAACAGGCACAGGGCGTCGTACTTCATGCTGGGCACGACGCGCCACTCGGTTGTCGCGTGCATGCCTTCGCGCAGGACCTGCGGTTGCTGGGCCTGTGCGGCGACTGTTAGAAACAGCGCCAGCGCGATGAGAAATTTACGCACTCTTGGTGAGACGCGGATTCCAGTCGAGAGTTTTGTTGCACCGCCCGCTGTTTGTCATTCCTCAGGCGAAAACAACTGCAGATTCCTCCGCTTCGCTCCGGAATGAGAACCAAGCCGGGCGATGTGGCGCAGGTCTCGCCTTATTTTGCCGGGGAGATGTTTTTGCGGCGGCTGAGGACGAAGCTCGCGCGGCGCGTGTTGCTGGCGCGGTCAATCTTTTTCCAGAAGGCGAGGAAGTAATCCACGGCGGAGATGATGCTGACCATGACCATGAAGTAGACCGCTTCAATCGCGACGATGTGGACAGGCAGCTCCGCCCAGCCCCACTTCCACGTCAGCCAGCGGTGGTCGAGGATGGCGGCGACGACGGCGACGATCTGGGTGACCATCTTCAGCTTGCCGAGGTCGCTGGCGTCAATCGTGAAGCCTTCCGACGCGGCGATGGAGCGCAGGCCGGTGACGAGGAATTCCCTGCCGATGACGACGACGGCAATCCAGGCGGGCACGATGTGGGGATTGAATTCGACGAGTGAGATAAACGCACCGGCGACCATGAGCTTGTCGGCAAGCGGGTCGAGCAGCATTCCCATGGTGGTGATCTGGCCGCGCCTGCGGGCGAGATAGCCGTCTACGCCGTCGGTGATGGAGGCGAGGATGAAGACGGCGGAGGCGAGGATTTCCTGCTCGCCGTGCCTGCCCTTGACTGGAGAATGCGGGCTGAGGAGCCAAATGAGCAGCGGCACACAGAAGATGCGGCTCATCGTGATGGAGTTTGGAAGATTCACGGCTGGGACCCGGAACCGCTATTATCCCACCGCCGGGTGGGACCGGCATGCCACGGGCGAACCATGCGGCCTGATACCCTTGCGCTTCGCACCCGATGCCGACACGGATTCACAACATTCAGGCGCTGCGCGGCTTTGCCGCCCTGCTGGTCGTTTTCGGTCACGCGGGACTTGTGCTGCCGGGGCTGCACCCGTTCGGCACATTCGGCGTGGATGTTTTCTTTGTCATCAGCGGCTTCATTATGGCGATGATCTGCGACCGCAATCCCGAGCGGTTTTTTCTGCGGCGGCTTATCCGCATTGTTCCGCTGTACTGGGCCGCTACACTGGGCGTCTTCGCGCTGGCATACTTCGCTCCGTCGCTGATGAAGACGACGCGCGCGAGCTTTCACGACCTGGCGTTGAGCCTGTTGTTTGTGCCGTTCTACAAGACCGGCGCGACCAGCGCGAACCCTGTGCTGTTCGTTGGCTGGACGCTGAATTACGAGATGTACTTCTACGTGATCCTGGCGCTGTGCCTGGCGGCCTGCGGCACGATGAAGATTGCGCGAAGCCGTGCGCCGTGGCTGGCTTCCGCAGCGCTGGCAGTTCTGATGATGTGCTGCAAACCGTTTGCCGGGCGATGGGCTTTCGCGCGGATGTATGCCGAGCCCCTGGTGCTGGAATTTGTCATGGGCATTGCGGTGTACTGGCTGGTGAAGACCGGTGGGCAGGAACGCGCGACGAAGTTACGTGGCGCAGCCTGGCTGCTGATGCTGGGTGGCGCGGCGCTGCTCATCCTGATGGAAGGCCGTGAAATTGTATGGGCTGCGATCGGCGGCTGGCAGAGGCCCGTTCTGTGGGGGCTGCCGGCGATGCTGCTTGTGCTGGGCGGCGCGCTGCTGACGCGTGGCGGCGAAGACACTTCCTCGAAAACGCTGGTGCTGCTTGGCGATGCCAGCTACGTGATTTACATCATCCATATTTATGTTCTGGATGGTTTTGAGCGGGTGCTGGCGCGGAGACTTCCTGCGCTGGAAATTTCGCGGCCGCTCGGGTGCGCGATTTCACTTTCGCTGACGGCGTTGTTGTCTGTGGGAATTTACCTGTACGCGGAACGGCCGACGGTGAACTGGCTCAGCACGCAGTTCGGCACGCGAAGAATCCGCAAGCCGGAGACTCCGGAGCCTGCCGAGAGCATGGCTTGACTTCAACATGGCATGATTTCTGCCCCGAAGCTCGCAGGAAATTTCTGAGCCATGCGGAACTCCTGCGCCGATTCCAGAGCAGAATGAAAAAGGCGCGGCCGAAGCCGCGCCCGACGGAGTTACGACCAGAACCTCAGGCGTAGATTCCGCGCTGCTTGATGGTGAACGCCACTCGGTCAATCGCCAGCATGTAGGCGGCGATGCGGTTGTTTACGTTATGGGCTTCAGCGTAGCGGACGACGTCGTCGAAGCTCTCACTCAGGATGCTTTCCAGCTGATCGTTTACAGCGGACTCTTTCCAGAAGTAACCCTGGCGGTCCTGGACCCACTCGAAGTAGCTTGCGGTCACGCCGCCGGCGTTGGCGAGGATGTCGGGCACGATGAATATCTTTTTCTCGGCCAGGATTTCATCCGCAACCGCGGTGGTCGGCCCGTTGGCGCCTTCGACGATGACGCGGGCGCGGATGCGGTCTGCGTTGCGGCTGGTGATGACGTTTTCTGTTGCCGCGGGGATCAGGATCTCGCATTCCATTTCGAGCATTTCGTACGGGTCTGCCGCTTCTGCGCCGCGGAAGCCGACGATGGTGCCGTTGCGCTGGCGGTACTCGAGCAGTGCGTGGACATCGATGCCGCGTGTGTTCAGCACGCCGCCGTCGTGTTCCGCGATGCCGATGATTTTGTAGCCCGATTCCATCATGAGGCGGGCGGCGTTGGAGCCGACGTTGCCGAAGCCCTGAATGATGACGCGGCAGTTCTCAATCGGCATATTCAGGTAGCGCAGCGCTTCATCGCTGACGACGCGGATGCCCCGGCCTGTCGCTTCCTTGCGGCCGCGCGAGCCGCCGATATTCAGCGGCTTGCCGGTGACGACGGAGGTCACCGTCTGGCGCATGTGCATGGAGTAGGTGTCCATGATCCACGCCATGACCTGTTCGTTGGTGCCCATGTCCGGCGCGGGAACGTCTTTTTCCGGGCCGATGAATTCAATCAGCTCGGCCGTGTAGCGCCGGGTGATGCGTTCCAGCTCGCCCATGGAAAGCTTGCGCGGGTCGCAGATGACTCCGCCCTTGGCCCCGCCGAATGGAATGTTGACGACCGCGCATTTCCAGGTCATCCAGCTCGCCAGCGCGCGCACTTCATCGAGAGAAACATCCGGCGCGTAGCGGATTCCGCCCTTGCCGGGACCGCGCGCGATGGAATGCTGCACACGGAAGCCGGTGAAGACTTCCACAGAGCCGTTGTCCATGCTGACGGGGATGTGCACGATGATCTCGCGCGTCGGGTAGCGAAGCACTTTCCAGATGCCGTCGTCGAGGTTCAGTTTGCGGGCGGCGAAGTCAAAGCGAGCAGCCTGGGCTTCCCAGGGATTGATTTCCTGCTCGAGCGAAACGGTGGGCATGTTTTCTCCAGATTCTGGTTCAAAGACGTGCAGCGGCCCAGTTTTGGGCGGCCACAGGATAGGGTCCAAAATATTTCGGCCAAACCTGTGGACTATACGCCTCGCCAGTCAGATGCGGCAAGGCCGACACGTGGTCCCGTCGGGCGGCTGGAACCATCCCGGTACACTGGACATTCGCCAGCCTCTATGCCTATGGATGCAACACGATTCGATGCTGTGGAGCCGCCGGAAGGCCGCTTTTTTGAGCACGCGCAACAGTCTCTGCGTGTCCCTGTGTGGCGGCGTCTGCGGGCCGACCTTGAGACCCCGGTCGGCGCATTCTTGAGGCTGACGCGCCATGAGACGCATGCTTTTCTGCTGGAATCCGTCGCCGGCGGCGAAAACCTGGGGCGCTGGACGTTTCTGGGAGTGCGGCCGTCTGTGGTTCTGGAGGCACGCGGAGAGCACATTGCGCTCACTTCGGGCGGCGAGACCATTGCTGCCGACGCCGACCCGCTGGCGACGCTCGAAGGCATGCTGCGGGAGCAGCCTCCCGCGGCCGAATTTGGCCTGCCGCCGTTTACCGCTGGGGCCGTGGGATTCGTCGCCTACGACGCGGTGCGTGGCATCGAGAAGCTGCCTTCGCGTGCGGTGGATGAACTGCAGGTTCCGGACGCCGTGCTGATGTTCTTTGACGAGATTGTGGTGTTCGACCATGTACGGCACGAGATGGTGCTGATCACGCACGCGCGGATCCGCCGCCGCGATGAAATTTCAATGCGCCGAAGTTACGAGGCCGCGCAGCGCAGCCTGCGCTCCCTCGAGCGGCGACTGAAGCGCAAGCTTCCGGTGAAGAAGGCGCATGGCTCGGCCAAAGGGGCGACAGGGCAGTCGGACGTTGTCGCCCGGACAACGCGCGAGCAATACCTTGCCGCAGTCGCCCGCGCCAAGGAATACATCGCCGCCGGAGACGTCTTCCAGGTGGTTCTGTCGCAGCGCTTTGACTTTGCGCTGGAGGTCGAGCCGTTCGAGGTTTATCGCGCGCTGCGTGCGCTGAATCCGTCGCCATATCTGTTTTTTCTGCGGATGGGCGACCGGTACCTGCTGGGCTCTTCTCCGGAGACACTCGTGCGCGTCACGGGCGACCGCATTGACTACCGCCCGATTGCGGGGACGCGACGCCGCAGCGGGGACCCGGCAGAAGATGACCGCCTGGCTGAAGAGATGCGTCACGACGCAAAGGAAGTCGCGGAGCACGTGATGCTTGTCGACCTCGGGCGCAACGACGTTGGGCGCGTCAGCGAGTACGGCAGCGTTCACGTGAAGGAGTTGATGGCCGTGGAGCGCTACAGCCACGTCATGCATCTGGTGAGCGCGATTGAGAGCACGCTGCGCAAGGACCTGACGGCCATGGATGCGCTGCGCGCCTGCTTTCCGGCCGGGACGCTGAGTGGCGCGCCGAAAGTCCGCGCCATGGAGATTATTGACGAGCTGGAGCCGGTGCGGCGCGGCGCTTACGGCGGCGCGGTTTTATATGCCGACGCGCGCGGCAATCTCGATTCCTGCATCGCAATCCGCAGCATGTATGTCGAGAACGGTATCGCGCACGTGCAGGCCGGCGCGGGAATCGTCGCCGATTCCGTTGCCGAGAGTGAGCACGAAGAGTGCATCAACAAGGCCAGCGCGATGCTGCGCGCGGCCGAGACGGCTAGGTCACTCGCATGAAGACGGCGATGTACGCCGCGGCGCTCGTGATCTCGGCAGCCGTCCTGATGGGACCGGGACGCGCCGGGTTGAGCCGGCATGCTACGCCGTTGTTGCGCAATGGCACGTATGCGTCCGCATCGGCTTTCGCGCAGAACGCGCCGCCGTTACAGCAGAAAAAGCCTTCCGGCTGCACAATTACGCGCGCGGAAAATAACGACAGGTTCCAGACCAAACCTCAGGCCGCGATCTATGGGGCGACGGTTAAGGTGCCTCGGATGCGCGTCCGGGCTTACGACGTTGAAACGCAGCGGCCGCTCGAAATCCAGCGGCTGCGCGTGCTGTATGCGTGGGACTGGCTCGACTATCCCTATCCCGGGCGCGAATTCGGCGGATGGTCGAGCGCGTGGGACACGGCCGATTGCGCCGGTGCGCACGCCGGCGCGACGGTGCAGGTGCCTGCCTTCGATATCCAGCCGCGCGGCTGGTATGGCGGCCGTTATGCGCTCTATCCGTTCGCGCGCAAGCCGCATGCCACGCGCATTGTGCTCGAGACGCTGGTTACGGATTCCTGCGAGCGCAAAGTGGAGATGTCGCCCGGCGACGTTGCCCGGCTTGCGCGCGATGCCATCGTCATCCAGACAAGCTGCACGCCCCAGGCCAGTGCAAGCGAGCGCAAGGGTACGCTGCATTTCGAGAGAGCGCGCTGATGGTCTTCGTTCTCGACAATTACGACAGCTTTACCTACAACCTCGTGCAGTATCTGGGCGAGCTGGGCGCGGGGCCCGTGGTGCGACGCAACGACCAGACCACGCTGGACGAAATCGACGCCATGCAGCCGAACCACATCGTCGTGTCGCCGGGACCGTGCACTCCGGCGGAGGCCGGGTTGAGCATTCCGGTGATGCGCCACTTCGCGGGCAAGGTCCCGGTGCTGGGAGTGTGTCTCGGACACCAGGCGATGGGGGAAGCATTCGGCGGCCGCGTGGTCCGCGCAAAAAACCTGATGCACGGCAAGACGAGCGAAGTCCAACACGATTCGCGCGGCGTATTTGCAGGGCTCCCTTCACCGATGACGTGCACGCGCTACCACTCTCTGGTGGTCGAGGAAGAATCCCTGCCGCCGGAGCTGGAAGTGAGCGCGTGGACCCATGACGCGGACGGGACCCGCGTCGTCATGGGTTTGCGGCATCGTCACTTTCCGGTGGAGGGCGTGCAATTCCATCCGGAAAGCGTTCTCACTCGGGACGGGAAAAGGCTGATCGAGAATTTTCTTTCGCTATGAGGTTTGCGGCGATGCGGTAGTTTGGATTTATGAGGTGCGCGGGCCGTTTGATAAGACTGCTGCTGTTCATCGCCGGCGCGGCGGCACTCCCCGCGCGCGGCCAGCAGCCTGCCACGCCTATTGCAACCATGCCGGTTACAGATGCAAAGCTGACGGGCGCGGTTGAGGTGAAGGCGAGGTCGGTCGCTCTGTCGAGCGGCGCTTCGATCGAGGCGGGAGATTCGCCGGTGCCAATCACGCTGGCGCGGGGCGGCACCATCCATCTTTGCCAGAACAGCGCGTTGCATCTGTCCAAGGGCGCGAACGCCGGCGAAATTCAGCTTGCGCTCGACCGCGGGGCGGTGGAGTTGCACAGTGAGCTTGGACAATTCAGTGATGTCCTGCTGACGCCGGACCTGCGGATGCTCCTGTCTGGGCCGGCGACCGCGGACTTCAAGGTGCGTATCAATCCGCTGGGGGATACGTGCGTCGAAAATTCCGGGGCGAATGCGCCATATGTAACTGTGACGGAACAATTATCGAGCGCGGTGTACCGCGTCGCCGCGGGGCAGCATGTCGAGTTCGAGCATGGCAGTGTCGGGTCTGTTGTGGACAATGAGAAAGAGCCGTGCGGCTGCCCGGCGCCGGCGCCCGCCGTGGACGTCGCGACCGGCAAGCCGCCATTCCCGCTGGCGGAAAGCGAGGGGCTCGCGAAACCCGCGCCGCAGACCACTCCTGTTGTGCCTGCGGGCGAGACGCACGAGGTTGTGGCGATTCCGTTTACGTACAACGGCGCGAACCCGGCTCCGCCGCAGGAACCGCCTGCGACGCCGGCTCCGCAGCCCGCAAGCGCGGGCACGCCGGCCGCAGTTCCTGCAGCGAAGCCGCCGCAAAGTTCCGGCGGTACGTGGATTTCTGTGAAGCACTTCTTTCGCAAGCTGTTTGGCAAGAGCTAGCTGGACGACGGGAATGACACGCGCCTTGCTCGGCTACAATAGAGATGTTGCGGCCAGAGATTTCCTTCGCCGCGTACGTTGGTAGATTCGTTTGCCGACCGCCTTTCCGGCACAAATTCTCAAGGAGCAATACCTCACATGGCGATTCCCGCCACACAGATGCGCCCCGGCATGATCATCAAGCACAACGGCGAACTGCATTCCGTCTTTACGGTGGAGCACCGCACGCCCGGCAACCTGCGCGCCTTCATCCAGGCCAAGCTGCGCAACGTTCGCACCGGAGCGATGTACGAGCACCGCTTCCGCTCGCCGGACCCTATTGAGCGCGTCATCGTGGATGAGGTGCCGATGGAGTTCCTGTACTCGGACGGCGATGACTACTACTTCATGAACACGGAGAACTACGAGCAGATCAACCTGAAGCGCGACACGCTGGGCGATGCGGTGGAGTATCTGATCTCGAACCTGCAGATCCGCGTCAGCTTTTACGACGGCAAGCCGGTGGGCATTGACCTTCCCCAGACGGTGGAATTGACCGTAGTCGAAACCGAGCCGGGCCTGAAATCCGCGACCGCCAGCAGCGTAACCAAGCCGGCCAAGATGGAGACCGGACTTATCGTGCAGGTTCCGCCGTTTATCAACGAAGGCGAGAAGATCCGCGTGGATACGGCGGAAGGCGCGTATTTGAGCCGCGCGTAAGTAGTTCCAGACATGCAAGGCAGAAAGCCCGCCCAGGCGGGCCTTCTGCTTTCAACTTCGCCCAGTCAGCGTTCGGTATCCCAGGCGGGACTTTGCTTGTTAAGCTCTAACAAATTCTTTTTTCAGGTCTTTTCCATGCTTCGCTGGTTGATCCTGCTGTTTCTCCCTGCCGTCTGTGTTGCGCCGTCCATTGCGCAGAATTGCCCCGTTTTTCCCGGTAAACCTGGGAGCAGCGCGCAGAACATGTTTTCAGAGCAGCAGGAAGTCTGGCTGGGCGACGCCGAGGCAGACTATATCGAGCACTATTTCAAGCTCGTCCCGCCGCCGGCGGGCGATGATTACCTCGCGACCGTGGGTGCGAAGCTGCTGGCGGTTTTGCCGCCGACGCAGATCCATTATCGATTCCGGATCTATGAATCGCAGGAGCTGAACGCGTTCGGGATTGCCGGCGGCCGTATCTATATCAGTTCCAAAATGATCTCGGCGCTCCATAGTGAAGATGAACTTGCCGCTCTGCTCGCCCATGAAATCGGCCACATCGCCACGCACCAGCAGGCACAGACATTCACGGCTCTTTTCCGCAAGAATGGCTTCGAGTCTGTGGGGGACGAGCGCGATATCCAGCGCAAGTTCCGCCAGTTTGTCGCGATGCCGAACCCAAAGCAGGTGCCTACCAGTGAAGAGACTGGGCAGGACATCGCGGACCAGGTGGCGATTTACGCAACCGTAAAGGCCGGCTACAACCCGAAAGCTTTTGCGGATATGTTTGACCGCATAACGGGAAACAAAGGGCACGTCGGCAATCGCGTAATGGATTTTCTGGGCTACACAAATGAGGCGTCGCGGCGTTACCGCGCAGGCGTTGCCATGGCGAATGCGGTGTCGCCGTCATGTGTCGGCAAGTCCCAGAGTGATCCAGCGCAATTCGCTGCCTGGAAGAAGCACGTGGCCGAGCGGGATTTCGAAGCCAATGTGGAATCCGGTTCTGATCTGAGCGTGATCAAGCTTGCGTCGCCGCTGGGCTCTGACTTAAGCATCCTTCGCTTCAGCCCGAACGGCGCAATGATACTTGCCGTTGATTCCAACACTGTGACCGTGGTGCAGCGTTCGCCATTGAAGGTCCTATTCCAGATTCCCGCAACCTACATCAACGATGCGTGGTTCACCCCGGACTCCTCCGCCGTCACCTTTGTGAACGCGACGCTGCGGGTCGAGAAATGGGACATCGGCACACAGAAGCGTGTTGCTTTGTACGAGCCGTCGCTGAGCGAAACGTGCGACAACATTTTCCTCGCCCCCGACGGCCGTTCGCTGCTATGCGGCTCGGATTCATCCGCAGCGGGACATTTCTCGATCGGCGTCACACTGCTGAATACGGAAGACAGCAGCATCCTGTGGCAGAACCTGGATTTTGCTCCGGTGACGCACGATCTGGAGTATGGGGCCTTTTATAAGCTGGCCCGGGCCGCAGACGAGAACAGCGCGCTGACCTACGCGCAGTCTCCAGACGGAAAGATTATTCTTGTCGGCGCGCTGGACCGGACCATTGGCTTCGATCTTGAAAGCCGAACGGCCATCAATCTTCCGCATGACATCAAGACAATCGGCTACTCGCATTTTGCCTTCGTCGGAAGCGACAAGCTGATTGTCGAGAATGCTGAACATCCTGACGAGTCGTCCGTCCTTGCGTACCCGAGCGGCAAAGTCTTGCGCAAACTGAAGCTTGGTACCCAGAACCTTATCGAAATCACGAAAGGTAACGCCGTAGTGCTGCGGCCCATCAAGGGAGCGGCGGCCGGCCTGCTCAACCTCGATTCTGACAAGCTGACGGCGTCTTCCAGCAGTTTTGCGATGGACCTGTACGACTCAACGCTGCTGCGCCAGACTCCCACCGGGAACATTCAGCTGGATGATCTATCCAGGCAGGACGGAAAGCCGGAAGTGCTGGAAATTCCCCGCCGGCGGCTTGGTCGGGTTGAATCTTTCGCGTTTTCGCCGGATGGACAGTATCTTGCGCTGTCTACAGGTTCACGTTCCGCGGTCTGGGACTTGAAAAAGAACGTGCGTATCGCCCTCATGCGCCCATTCTCCGAGGCGTATTTCACTTCCGACAACAAACTCTATCTCGACTTTTTCAAATACCAGGAAGCCAAGCGCACCATCGGGCTGTTGGACCTGGCCACCAGAAAAGGAAGCGATACGGGCTTCAACCCGAACGAACACACGTCTCAAATGTCGGACACACTGACGGAGTGGAAAAAGAACGGCAACGGCGGCACACTCGAAGTCCGCAGCGTCACCGACAATCACGTGCTGTGGTCGCGCCCGTTTCCAGATGGCCTGGCGTCCTGGTCCACGGACACGTCCGATCCCAACATGCTGTTCTGGTGGTACCTGGATTCCGCGGGCGCGCGGCGCGAGATGCGGGACCATCCGGAACTTAAGGCGCGGGGCGATGCAATCCAGAACAAGCGCGAAGGCGTGGTGATCGAAGAAGTCAACCGCGATACCGGGGCATTTGTTCGTGCCGGAGTGATTGATCACAAGGAGGCCGAAGAGGGCACGTATAAGCAGGTGTCACGAACAATCGCCCCCTTGGCAGACTTCCTAACCGTCGAAGGCACGAACGGGATTACCAACGTCTACCACTTGCCGGAGGGGCTGGAGACGACGGAGTTCTTCGGCGCAGTCTATGCCAGCGATCCCGCCCATCACCTGCTCGTAGCGGTGAATCAGGGCAACGCTTTACGCGTCATGGACGGCGCAACAGGAGACACGCTGCTGACCCGCGACTTTGCGTCGGCCGTTCGCCTGGTCACATTCAAACCGGGCACGACGGACCTGTGGGTACTGACCGCGGATGAAAACCTGCACTCGCTGCATGTAGATCCTGTTAGGGGAAATTGAACTTCCCATTCCCATAAAACGCCGCCAGCAGGCTCGCCTGTTAAACTCGATCAGGTACCGGGTCCTGCGCGACGCAATCCCGCCAACCCCGCCAGGTCCGGAAGGAAGCAACGGTAACGGGCTCGTGCGTGTGCAGCAGGCCACCCGGTACTTTTTTCTTTTTCGCGTGAACGTTCCGCGGCGCCTCACTTCGTTTCCGGCTTGACGCTCGCGAGCACGCATTCCTGCAGCAGCCTGTTGGCCGGCGATTGCCGGTTGTAGTCCGAAGCCGTGACGACGGCAAGCATATGGATCTGCGGCCACAGGAAGATGCGCTGGCCGCCGTTGCCTTTGGCCGCATATCCCCGGTAGGTGACGCCGTTGACGGTCATGTCCTCGACCCACCACAGGTAGCCGTACCCCAGGCCTTCCACTTGCGAGTGGACCGTCAAGGTCTCGCGCACCCAGTCTTCGGACAGGATGCGCGTCCCGTTCCACGTACCACCGTTCAGATACATCTGCCCGAACTTCGCCATGTCTCGGGCGCGCAGCCTGGCCTGGCCGTAGTCGTCCTTATGCGAATCGTTCGGGGCGAAGTCCCACCAGAAATGCGTGACGCCGAGCGGTGCAAACAGGTTCTGCCGCGCAAAGTCTTCGAGTTTCTGATGGCTGACGTGCTGCACGATGTCGTCGAGCAGCAGCGAGTTTGCCGAGCAGTACTTCCCTACCGTGCCGGGCTTCCATTGCATCGGCAGGTTCAAGATGAAGTCCGTCCAGTCGTGCTTCGGATAAATATTGATCTCGAAACCAGGCGAGTTTGGATCGTCCTCGTCGCAGGCAAAGCCGGACTGTTGCGTCAGCAGGTCGTAGATGGTGATCGGGTCCTGGCCGGCCGCGGCGCGGTTGACGTTGTATTCCGGCATCAGCGGCAGGATGGGCGCGTTGGCATCGGGAACCATTCCCCTGCGCACCGCGATGCCGACCAGCGCGGAGGTAAAACTCTTCGTCGCAGAACGAAGCTGGTGCAGGCTGTCGGCATCGTTGCCATAGAAATATTCCTCGAAGACAAGCTTGCCGTCCTTCATGATGAGGACGCTGTCCACGCCGGGGTAGGTGTTGTCAGTGATGCGGCTTACCAGCGTGTGCAGCGGCACGGGGTCGAGGCCCGCGCTTTCGACGCTGGCCACGGCGATGCCGTCGTGCCTGTCGCGCGGGGCCGCGTACTGGTACGCGTACGGTTTGCCCTCACCGCGCGCGTACCAGAAGCCAGGCGGAAACGGCGGCTTGGTGGAGATGCGCGGGGCGAACGGTTCGTTCTGCTGCGTGTATCCGGTGACGACGCCATTCACGCGTGAGAATTTGACCGTCTGGTTGCCGTTGGTGCGGAACAGGTCGGGCGCGACCGGAGTGAGCTTGTAGAGCGATTCGTGTACGAGCGCGTAAAGCGCGTGGTCGCGCGGAGACGCCTGCAGCATTGTCTTTGCGCCACCGGGCGGCGCGTAGGTGCCGGCGTATCCGGCCAGCGCGGCATCTGTCGGCTGAAAGGCCGGCTGCTGCTGCGCTACGGCATGCGGAAGGAACGACAAGGCGGTGAGCAGCAAAACAACAGGCCGAAGCATGGCGAAGATTCTAGCCGGAATTCGACTCCACACGCGCGACGCGCGACAATGGAGTTTGCAGTGCACGGAGGCCATACCGCTTTGACAGTTCCAGCAAGCCAGCGCAAATTGCGGCGCGCCAAGATTTCTTCTCTCGGGACATACGTTCCGGAGCGCATTCTGTCTAACAAAGACCTGGAAACGATGGTGGATACCAACGACGCGTGGATCGTTGAGCGGACGGGCGTGCGTGAACGCCACCTGGCCGCGCCGGGGGAAGTGACGTCTCACATGGGGACTGCGGCGGCGCGGGACTGCCTGAAGCGTCGTGGCATTACCGGCGAAGATATCGATCTCATCATTGTGGCCAGCGTTACGCCGGACATGCTCTTTCCGTCTACGGCTTGTCTTGTACAGGACCGCATTGGCGCGAAACATGCCTGGGGATTCGACATGCTGGCCGCGTGCAGTTCCTTTGTCTATTCGCTGCAGGTTGGCGCGAAATTTATTGAAACAGGCGCGCACAACAAGGTGCTTGTCATCGGCTCGGACACAATGAGCTCCATCGTGGACTATACCGACCGCAAGACCTGCATCCTGTTCGGCGACGCCGCGGGGGCGGTTCTGCTGGAGCCGTGTGAAGACGACGAGGTGGGGATTATTGACTTCGTTCATGAGATTGACGGCAGCGGCTGCGACGCGTTGAAGATGCGGGCGGGCGGGAGTCTCCATCCGGCCAGCCACGAGACTGTCGACAGGAAATGGCACTACATCGAGCAGGACGGGCAGACGGTGTACAAATTCGCGGTGCGCAAGATGGCCGAGGTCAGCGAAGCGGTCGTTGCCCGCAACGGCATGACGGGCGAGGATATTGCGCTGCTGGTGCCCCACCAGGCAAACCTGCGCATCATCAATTCCACCGCGGAGCGCTTTGGGTTGAGGCCCGAGCAGGTGGTTGTGAACATCGACAAGTTCGGCAACACGACCGCGGCGACGATTCCGCTGGCGATGAAGACGGCAATTGATGACGGCAGGCTGACGAAGGGCAAGTACATTCTTGTGGCCGCTGTTGGCGCGGGCTTTACTGCCGGGGCATGTTTGCTTCGCTGGGAAATCTAGCGCTGCTAAACTCAGAACCGCATGGTCACGCTTGCCATTGCCGCGGTGGTCGGATACCTGCTGGGTTCGATCCCTTTTGGTTACATTCTTGTCCGGACGTTCCATAAGACGGACGTGCGCGAGTTCGGGAGCGGCTCTACCGGCGCGACGAACGTGGCGCGCTCCGGCGGCAGGAGTCTGGGGATATGGACCCTGGTGCTGGATGCTCTGAAGGGCGCGCTGGCGGTGGAGTTCGCCAAGCTTCTGAACATCGAGGTGAATGGGCTGTTCACCACCGTTGGCGGCGTGGTTGCCGTGGCCGCAGTGGCCGCGATCGTCGGCCACTGCTTCCCGGTCTGGCTGAAATTCAAGGGCGGCAAAGGCGTTGCGACCTCGCTGGGAATCTTTCTGGCCTGCGGGCAATCCTGGAAGCCGACGCTGCTGGCTTTTGCGGTGTTCGCGGTTGTGTTCGCGCTGACCCGTTATGTTTCGCTCGGCTCAATCGTCGGCGAGGCATCGTTTGCGGCGTTCGCGTTTCTGATGCTGCGGCCGATTCCGCCCGCCATGATGGGAGCTCTGGTTCTTGTCCCGCTGATCGTTATCCTGAAACACCACGAGAACATTCGTCGCCTGCTTTCCGGCACGGAGAGCCGTTTCCGCTCCCCGGCCGCGGCGGCGTAACGCGCGATGGCGAAGATCGCGGTCCTCGGCAGCGGCGCGTGGGGCACGGCGCTTGCCATGTCTCTGCATCGCGGCGGACATGCGGTGCAGTTGTGGTCGCATTCGCCGGAAGTTGCCGCCACCATTCAGGACTCACGGGAGAACAAACGTTTTCTGCCAGGCTTCAGGGTCCCGGAGGAGATCGCGATAACGACGTCCGTCGGTGAAGCCATGGCGGCGGCCGACATACTGCTCGCCGTCACGCCGTCTCACCACGTTCGCGCCACATTCGCCGCCGTCGCTCCGCATCTGACCACGACGCACATTGTCGTGAGTGCGACAAAAGGGATCGAGACGGCGACCGGCATGCGCGTCTCGGAAGTCATTGCGGAGTCGCTGGGCGGCCGCGGCACGACCGTTTGCGCTTTGAGCGGGCCGTCCTTCGCGCAGGAAGTTGCCGCAGGCCGTCCCACGGCTGTTTCGCTGGCGGTGCCGGCGGCGGCGGCGGAATCCGCAGGGGCATTGCAGGCTATTTTTTCGCACGACCGCTTTCGGGTTTACACGACGGACGATGTGGCCGGCGTGGAGTTCGGAGGCTCGCTGAAGAACGTCATCGCGATCGCCTCCGGCATCGTGGCCGGCCTGGAGCTGGGCGCGAATTCGGCGGCCGCGCTCATCACGCGCGGCCTGGCGGAGATTTCGCGTCTGGCTGTGGCCTGTGGAGGGAGGCCGGAGACCCTTGCCGGCCTGGCCGGGATGGGGGACCTGGTGCTCACCGCGACGGGCTCGCTTTCCCGAAACAGGAATGTTGGCCTTGGCCTGGGTCGGGGCGGCAGACTTGAGGACATTCTGGCCGGAATGGGCGGCAAAGTGGCGGAAGGAGTCGAGACGACCCGGGCGGCGTTGGCGCTCGCTGCCCGGCATCACGTGGAAATGCCGATAACTCAACAGGTTAGCGATATTCTTTACGGCGGCAAGCCGCCGGCTGCGGCGATTACGGAGCTGATGACCCGGCCCGGTCGCGAGGAAGCCTAGAGGAATCTCTCCAGGTTCATGCCCCTTTCGTAACAGCGATATCCCTCAAAAAACAGGCGACGTGCGGTGTTGGGTGACCTACACTGTTGCGGTTCCATGTCTACAGTCTTCGAAAAAGAGGTTGTCCGCACGGTGCTGCTGGCCGGCGCTGCTTCCGCCTGCCTGGTGGGGGCCGCGGTGGTGGCGACCGAGGACCGGTGGCTTCGACCGCTTCGCGCGAAGTTCTGGCGCAAGAGCGCAATTCCGGACGACGAGCGTGGCGGAGCTTTGTTCGCGCTGCTGGAGCGGCTGGCGAACGCGGACGCTCAGGACCCGGTGACGTATCTCGAAATCGCGCGCTGCGTCGGCCGCGCCATTGACGAAAAGGACAGCTACACCAGCGGGCACTCCGAGCGGGTGGCCCATTATGCCTGGGCCATCGGCAAGCAGATGGGGCTGGATGCGGCGGAACTCGACAGGCTCCGGCTGGCTGCCCTGCTGCATGACATCGGCAAGCTGGGCGTGCGGAGTTTCCTGCTGAACAAGCCGGGACGGCTGACGACCGCCGAGCGCACGGAGATGCGCGAACATGCGCGCTACGGAGCGAATATCGTGCGCTCGTCCGCGAACCTGGGCGAGCTGCTTCCCGGCATCGAGCTGCACCACGAATCCTGGGACGGCAGCGGCTATCCGTACGGCCTGCACGGGGAAGCCATTCCCCGCATGGCGCGCATCATTGCCGTCGCGGACACGTACGATGCCGTGACCAGCGCACGGCCGTACCAGCCGGCCATGCTGGATGGAAGGGCTGCCGATCTGGTGCGTTCGCTTGCCGGCACGCGCTTCTGTCCGACGACTGTCTCTGCTTTTATGGCGGCGCACCACCGCGGCTTCCTGCGGCTTCTGACGCCGGAATCTGAGCCTTCGCCCGCAGCGAAGAAGCTGGCGATGGACCTCAGTTTCGTTTCCTGAAGCGAAGCGCCGTTGCGCGCAAACTCTGCGTCTGCGAAACTCAAAATTCCCGCTTGGTCCGCCACTATTCCATTTCCGGTCGCGTGCAGGGGGTCGGCTTTCGCTGGTTTGTGCAGCACGAGGCCGCGGCGCTGCGGCTGAAGGGCTGGGTGCGCAACTCCGAGGACGGCAAAGTCGAAGCCGTGGCCGCGGGCGAGGTCGAGACGCTTGCCCGGCTCGAAGAAAAGTTGCGGCAGGGCTCCCGCGGTTCGCGAGTCGACCGTGTCGAGATACATGAACTGACAGAGAACGAAGGCGAAAAACTTGGACCATTCACAATAGAAGGAGCCTGGTAAGACGACATGCCCGAACAAGCCATCAACTGCGAGCCGCTGAAGAAGCTAATCCGCACGATTCCCGATTTTCCCAAGCCGGGCATTCTGTTTTACGACATAACCACGCTGTTGCGCGATGCCGCCGGCTACGCCACGCTGATTGACGCTCTGGCTGAACACTACATCGGCGCGGGCGTGGACATTGTTGTAGGGATTGAAGCGCGCGGCTTCATTTTTGCTCCGGCGCTGGCCTACCGGCTGAATGCGGGATTCGTGCCTGTGAGGAAGCCGAAGAAGCTTCCTGGAAAAACGACCAGTGTCAGCTACCAGCTTGAATACGGAACCGATACGCTGGAAATGCACGAAGGTGCAATCCTGAAAGGCCAGCGCGTCGTGATCGTGGACGACTTGCTCGCGACGGGCGGAACAGCTTCCGCTACAGTGGAGCTGGTGCGCAAGGCCGGCGGCGAAGTGCGTGGTGTGGCGTTTGCCGTCGAGCTGGACTTTCTGAATGGACGAAAGCGCTTCGACGATTCCATGGAAGTGTTCTCATTGCTGCACTACGCGGATTGAGTTTTCGCTGGCGCGGGTTGCCGGACGCCGCTAGAGTGGTGGGCCAGGAGATTCTGCCCATGAAGATCTGCCTTACCGTTGCCCTGATGGCCGCTTTTGCGGTTCCAGCCATTTCCCAAGGACCGCCGCCTCCTCCGCCCCCGCAGGGCCCGACGCAGCCTCCACCGCCGCCGCACCATCATCATCACCACCATCACCATCCCAAGCCGGTGCCGCCGCCTCCACCGCCGCCGCCACCGCCGCCGCCGCCGGACTGTCACCCTCCGGGCAACTGTTAAGCTGTTGCCGGCCACCTTCCCCAGTGAGGTGGCCGGTTCACTTTGGGGAAGAGGAGAATTCCGGTGAAGATTGCAATCGTGCTGTTCGTGGCGACAACATTGGTGCCGGTTTGCGTCGCACAACAGGGCACCCAAATGCAACAGAGCACCACGCCTGCCGCGACAAAGCCCGCGACAAAGAGCAGTTCCGTGCACCACAAACGCCGTAAGCCCAAGCCGAAGACGAACACCAGCAGCGAAGCGTCACCGATGCATCCGCCCGGCAACCAGGTCGGCGCTCACAAGGAGCCGCAGTAAAGCGCCATTCCGACGACAGCGTCGACTCCGAGCGCATCCAGCGCCATGACTTCGCTCATGGCGCGGATGCCGCCGGCGACAATCAGCTTTCTTCTTGTGATTCCAGCCAGTTCGCGCGCACGCTCCGTGGGGAAACCGGCCATGGTGCCTTCCACGTCAATGTGCGTGTAGAGGAACGCGGCGCACCAGGGCTCCAGGGCCCGGATGGCTTCGGCGGGAGTGATGGGCACAATTCCTCGCCAGCCACGTATCGCGACATTCCCTGCTTTTGCGTCCACGCTGTAGATCAGGCGTTCCACGCCGATTTGCCGCGCGAAGGTCTCGGCGACGTCCTGGCGCACGGGTGTCTCTCCTTCACTATTGAAGAGCACGCTGCCGATGATGACGGCCTGGGCTCCAGCGCTGAGTAATGCGTGCGCGTCGTCCGGCGTGCGGATGCCTCCGCCGACCTGCACCGGCAGGCACGACGCGATGTGTCGCACCAGCTCGCGGTTGCTTCCGGTACCTTTGGCGGCATCGAGGTCGATGAGTTGCACGCGGGGGAAGTGCGCGAATTTTTCTATCCAAGGCCCAGGATCGTCATAGGAGAGCGCGACCTGTTCGCCCCGCACGAGCTGAACGACGCGGCCACCTTCTATATCTATGGATGGGATCAGCATGGGCTACATTCTCTCCGCGGGACGAACGTTGATGCCCTGGCGCGCGATCTCGCGCTTGAGTTCCGCGATGTCGGCAATGCCGAAGTGAAAGATGCTTGCAGCGAGCGCGGCATCAGCATGGCCCTCGGTAAAGACCTGGGCGAAGTGTTGCGCGGAACCCGCACCACCTGAAGCGATGACCGGGATGCGCACGGCATCCGAAACGGCCGCGGTGAGCGCACAATCGAAGCCGGCGCGCGTGCCGTCGGCATCCATAGACGTAAGCAGAATTTCTCCGGCGCCGCGGTGCTCGGCTTCGCGCGCCCACGCGATGGCGTCGAGGCCGGCCGGCGTGCGGCCGCCCGCAGTGAAGACTTGCCAGCCTTGCGCGTTGCGGCGCGCGTCGATGGCAACGATGGCAGCCTGGGAGCCGAACTCCTGTGCCACTTCCGTGATGAGTTGGGGTCGAAGGACTGCGGCAGAATTCATGCTGACCTTGTCGGCTCCTGCTTCGAATATCGCGCGCGCGTCGTCGAGTGTGCGCACTCCGCCGCCAACCGTGAAGGGCACGAAGATCTTGCGTGATGTGCGCCGCACCGCGTCGAGCAGCGTGCCGCGTGCGTCCGATGTCGCGGTGATGTCGAGAAAAACGATCTCGTCGGCCCCGGCCTGCGCGTGGCGGACCGCGAGTTCCGCGGGGTCGCCCGCATCACGCAGCGAGGCAAACTGCACGCCTTTGACGACGCGGCCATCGCGCACGTCGAGACATGCGATGATGCGGCGGCTCAGCATGGCAGGTCCAGGAAATTTCGCAGGACCTGCAGGCCGGCGTCGCCAGACTTTTCCGGATGAAACTGCACTCCCGCGAGGTTGCCGCGCTCGATGGCGGAAGTGAATGGCCTGCCGTGTGTCGTTGCGGCCACTGTCTGCTCCACGATGGGAGCGGCGTAGGAATGCGTGAAATAGAAGTGCGCGTCCGCGGAGATCCCGCGCAACAACCAGTCAGACGTTATGTTGTGGAGCGTGTTCCAGCCCACATGGGGAACTTTCACCGTGTCCGGCAGACGCGTGCAGGTTCCGGTTAACAGCGAGGCTCCCGGAGCCGCGGGCGCTTCTTCGCTGCCATCAAAGAACCACTGCAGGCCGACGCAAATGCCGAGGAAGGGGACACCGCGGGCGATAGCGTCAACCGCAGGGCCGCGCAGGCTGCGCTCGTCCAGTCTTGCGGTCGAGGAGAAATGGCCG
Source organism: uncultured Acidobacteriaceae bacterium (assembly GCA_963848685.1). GTDB lineage: Bacteria > Acidobacteriota > Terriglobia > Terriglobales > Acidobacteriaceae > CAWKED01. Next base: position 1,238,118 of record CAWKED010000002.1, read on the forward strand.
ACGCCGGGGAGAACGATGCGCTCGGCCCTTGCAAGTCCGTCGCCGCGCGTCATCGTGAGCACTTCGCAGCCGAGATACTCCAGCGCCTGGCGCACGGATGCCAGGTTCCCAGCGCCGTAGTCGAGCATGGCGACGCGTTTCACAGCAATCCTTTCGTTGACGGCAGCATGTCACGCAGGCGTTCGTCGCGCGCGCAGGCAAAGCGCAAGGCGCGTGCGAACGCTTTGAAGCAGGCCTCTATCTTGTGATGACTGGAGCGGCCATACATGACGCGCACATGCACATTGGCGCGGGCGCCGCGCGCGAAGCCTTCAAAGAAATCCGCGACAAGTTCGGTTTGCAAGTCTCCAACCATGCGCACGCGCGTCTTAATGTCAGTAACGCTGGCGGCCCGGCCACTCAGGTCGATGGCCGCCACGGCGAGGGTGTCGTCCATCGGCATGATGAAGTAGCCCGCCCGCAGGATGCCCTTGCGGTCCCCGAGAGCGCGGTCCACCGCTTCGCCCAGCGCGATACCGACGTCTTCCACGGTGTGGTGCTGGTCTACCTCGAGGTCTCCCTCGCAATGCAGCGTGAGATCAAAGGCGCCGTGACGGCCGAAGAGTTCCAGCATGTGGTCGAAGAAGCGGATGCCGGTCCGCACGTCGTAGGTTCCGGAGCCGTCAAGGGCGAGCTTGAGGTCGATGCGCGTTTCTGCAGTGTGGCGCGAGATTTCACTCGTACGACTCTTATGGATCATCGCGCTTCCTCCGGCTTCCATTGCATGCTCTGCGCAACTTCACGGATCGCGGCGATGGCCTGCGGCATTTGCTCCGCCAGGCCAGCGGTTATCCGAACGCAGCCGTCGCAGCCTGGATCGCGGCTGCGGTCGCGCACAAGGATGCCGCGTTCGCGCATGGCGGAGACGAACTCCGCGTGGCGCGGACCGATTCGTGTCAACGCGAAGTTTGCATGGCTCGGCCAGTGCGGCACCCTGAGTTCATCGAGCGCATCTTCGAGCATTGCGCGGCCGGCCAGCGTGTGCTCGACGTACCAGCGCAGATATTCCACGTCGTCCAGCGCGGCAGGCAGGCACGCCAGCGCGAGTGCATTGACGTTGTACGGAGACGCGACTTTGCGAATCCATTGCAGTGTTTCCGCGGACGCGAGCAGTGCCCCGATGCGCAGACCGGCGAGCCCATATGCCTTTGAAAACGTGCGCGCCACGACAAGGTTTGGCACGTCGCGAATGGCGTCAAGGACGGTTTCGCCGTGGAAGTGAAAGTAGGCCTCGTCAACCAGCACGGCGGCGTTTGGCGCGGCGCGGCACAGCGCGAGTATCTGGTCGCGGGACGCGACACTGCCGGTCGGATTATTCGGAGTGGCAAACGCAATCATGCGGGTGCGCGTTGTAATGGCTGCGAGAATCTCTTGTGCCGGGAAGGCGAAGTCGATGCCGGCAGGACTTTCAATCACGGTTGCACCCGTCATCTGTGCGAAGACGCGATACATGCCGAATGTCGGAACGGCGAGAATGACCTCGTCGCCGGGCTCGAGAAATGTCTCCGAAACCAAATGAATACCTTCGTCTACGCCGTTGGTCAGAATGAGTTCCTGATGCGCCACGCCGAGAATATTTGCAGCGAGCTGTTCCACCGGATCGCGCTCCGGGTAGACGGTGAGCTGGGCGGCGCTAACGTTTTCGAGCACACGCAGCACGGCCGGCGAAGGGCTCCAGGTGTTCTCGTTGAAGTCGAGGAGGAGACCGTTTCGCCCGGCCAGCGGAGGGTGATATTCGCCCATCGCCATCACAGCGGCACGCGGTTGCAGTGGTCCGCTCATCGCGCCTCCGCCCCACGCAGCGACGCGGCGTGCGCGACCAGGCCTTCCGCATCGGCAAGCAGCGCAGCTTGCGGCGCGAGCTTCCGCACGGCTTCCTTGCTTGCCTGTTGCACTGTAATGATCTTCACAAAGTCGGCGACTGACAGACCTCCACGCAGTTTCGCGAAGCCGTCCGTCGGGAGCGTATGGTTGGGGCCGCTGATGTAATCGCCCAGCGCCTGCGGTGTTGCTCCGATGAAGACCGAGCCTGCGTTTCGCACCCACGAAAGATCATTTTCTGTGTCAATTGTGAGGTGTTCGCAAGCGATGCGATTTACGACCTCGGCCATCTCGCGTTCACTGCGGACGACGAAAGCAGTGCCGCGGGCGCGCAATGCCTGTCGTGCCACGCGATTCGCGCTCGCTTGCTTTGCGATCTCTCCAGTGACTTGTCGCGCAAGCGCTTCGCTGGTGGTGACGAAAAGCGCGAGCGCGAGCGGATCGTGCTCCGCCTGGGCAACCAGATCCGCGGCAATCGCAGCAGCGTTGCCGCCAAGGCTGGCGATGCAGGTTTCCGTCGGCCCTGCGGCCATGTCTATCGAGCAGCGGCAGGCCGCGTCACGCGCGATAATTTTCTTCGCGGCAGTTACGAATGCGCTGCCCGGGCCGCAGATCTTGTTCACGGCCGGCAGAGTTTCGGTTCCAGACGCGGCGGCAGCGATGGCGTGTGCCCCGCCAATTCGCCGCATGTCTTCAATACCAAGCAGGTGTGCCGCGGCCAGAACCATTGCGCTCGGTTTCGGGCAGAGAACGACGATGCGCCGCACGCCAGCGACCTGCGCAGGAATCGCGGTCATGAGCAAGGTGGAGGGCAGCGGATGCCGGCCGGCGGGGACATAGCAGGCGACCGCATCGAGCGGGCGGACAATCTGTCCGAGATGCATGCCCGCGGAGTCGCGAAGACTCCATTCACGAGGAAGCTGCCGCTTTGCAAACGCACGGATGCGTTGTGCCGCCAGCTTGAGCGCGGCGCGCTCGGTGGGTGAAATGAGTTCCCAGCCCTCCGCCATTTCGGCGGTGGAGACGCGGATTGATGTTCCGCGCGGCAATCCATCGAACTTGCCCGCAAAGCGCGAGACAGCTGCGTCGCCATCCCGCCGAACAGCCGCGATGATTGCGCGGACTTTACGCTCAACGCGCAGGTCAGGCGCCTTGCCGCGCTGCTCGATGGCACGCAACGCAGCTTCCGCAGCGGCGCGGCCTCGTCCAGCAAAGGAGTATGTCTTCATCGGCTAAAGGACCACCTTGCTCAGCGCATACTCCACTACGCCGACAGCGCCGGCGGCTTTGAGTTTCGGCATGATGTCGCGGACGACGGCAGAATCCACGATGGTGTTGACCGCGGACCATCCGCTATCGCTCAGGGTGGAAACGGTCGGCGCGTTGAGTGCGGGCAGAACTCTCAACACCTGAGGCAGCGCGTCTTTCGACACGTTCATCATCAATCCCACCTGGGATTGTGCCGCGATTGCGCCGCGCAACATCATCGCCAGGTTCTCCATTTTCTGGCGCTTCCACGGGTCGTTCGCCGCGTCGCGGTTGGCGATGAAGTGCGTTTCACTTTCGAGCACCGTATCAATGATGCGGAGGCGGTTTGCCCGCAAGGAGCTGCCGGTTTCCGTCACTTCCACAATTGCGTCCGCCAGGCGCGGCGGCTTTACTTCCGTGGCGCCCCAGCTGAACTCGACGCGCACGTTCACGCCCTTGGTTGCAAAGTAGCGTTTCGACGTCTCGACCAGTTCCGTCGCGATGGTCCTGCCTTCGAGCTGCTCGACGGAGTGCCACGGCGAATCCTCCGGAACGGCGAGCACCCATCGCACCTTGCCCCGACTCTGCTTGGCGTAGGTGAGCGTGGCGAGCGACTCGACCTGCTCTCCGCTCTCCATCATCCAGTCGTAACCGGTCAGGCCTGCATCCAACACGCCGTGCGCGACGTAGCGGGCCATTTCCTGCGCACGGATGAGCATGCATTCGATTTCCTGATCGTCAATGCTTGGGAAATAGGAGCGACCGTCTGCGTAGATTTTCCAGCCTGCCTGCCTGAACAGCGCGATGGTCGCATCCTGCAGGCTGCCCTTGGGTATGCCGAGACGAAGCTTGTTCATCGCGCGCCTCCCAACGGACGCGTGAAGCAGCCAATCGTGCCTTCGTGACAGACCACGCCGTCGCCTTCTACTTCCACTTCAAACAGAAGCGTGTCGGAATCGCAGTCGGTCGAGGTGCGAACGATGCGCAGGCGGTTGCCGCTTGTTTCACCCTTGCGCCAGAGTTTCTGCCGCGTCCGGCTCCAGAAAGTGACATAGCCGCTGGACTGCGTATCCAGCCAGCTGGCGCGGTTCAGGAAGCCGAGCATCAGCACCTGGCTCGTTCGAGCGTCCTGCACAATTCCCGGGACGAGACCGTCCATTTTGTCGAAGTCCAGCGCGGCTTCTGGTACCGCTTTGCTGATGTTGTCTGTTGCCTGCATAAAATTCTCCAGGGTCGAGGGCCGGGATTTTCAGCGGGCAAAAACTAAACCCGCCGAGTCGCGGCGGGTGAGTGAGGAACTTGCTTGCGTTTTACGCTGTTCCGTCGCACAACTCCGCCGCCACGCGATGCGCATGGTGATGATGGCGGTGCTGCGAGGAACTGATCACTTCAGGTATGAAGCTACCGGCGACAAAAGGTTGTGTCAAGGTCGTCAAAGCGGGTCGCCAATGGCGAGGCTTCCCCGCGGGCGTTCCTGGGCATCTCTCAGTAAGGAAGCAGAACAGCGGCATGCAGGCTTGTGAATTGCTGACTTCCGCACCTGCTGACCCGCACAAACCCTGGAGGAATTAATGAGCATTCTTGGATTCGGACCGCCGGACCTGAACAATCTGCGCGAGGTTTACATCACCCAGCTACGGCAGTTGCTTTCCAACGAAGAGCAGTTATCGGAGGCGCTGCCTAAGCTGGCAGAGAAGTCGACCGAGCCGAAGCTGAAGCAGGCGTTCGAGACGCATCTTCGCGAGACACAGCAGCACGCCATCAAGGTGCGCGACCTGCTGTCGCAGCTTGGCGTGCAGACGGACGCGTTGAAGTGCAAGGTCACGGCCACGCTCATCTCTGAAGGCGAAGCGATGGTTGGCGCCGCAAAGAGCAATGCCGTGCGCGATGCGGTCCTGATTGGCGCCGGCCAGCAGGCCGAGCACCACGAGATTGCGGTGTATGGCACGGTGCGCCGCTACGCGGAGCTGCTGGGCGAAGCCGCGCAAGTGCAGGTGCTGGATGAAATTCTTTCGCAGGAGAAGCATGCGGACGAATTGCTGACGCAAATTGCCGACAGCGTAAATCCACGCGCGCAACGCGCTGCGTAGCCAATTTTGACAGCGAGAAAGCGGCCCTTTGCGGGGTCGCTTTCGTGTTTTTGCGGACAGGTTATCTTGCCTTTCATACGGACATCGTCCATCGGTGACACAATGCCCTTGCCAGCAACCGGCGCGGCAAGGAGAAGCCAATGAGCTACATAACCACCAAGGACGGGACGGAGATTTTTTACAAGGACTGGGGCACCGGGCCGACGATCGTTTTCAGTCATGGATGGCCGCTGAGTTCGGACGCATGGGATGCGCAGATGCTGTTTTTCGGCAGCAAGGGCTATCGCGTGATTGCGCACGACCGCCGCGGCCATGGCCGCAGCGGCCAGCCGTGGGACGGAAACAACATGGACCAGTACGCGGCCGACCTGGCTGAACTGATGGACAAGCTGGATGTGAAGGATGCGATGTTCGTAGGCCACTCCACGGGCGGCGGCGAAGTGGCGCACTACCTGGGCCAGCACGGCACGAAGCGCGCGAAGAAAGCCGTGCTGCTGGACGCCGTTCCGCCGCTCATGTTGAAGACAGAGAAGAACCCGGGCGGGCTGCCGCTTTCCGTCTTCGATGACATACGCAAGGGCGTGGCGGAGAACCGCAGCCAGTTTTACCTGGACCTGACCATGCCGTTTTATAGCTTCAATCGAAAGGGCGTTGAAGTGAACGAGGGGTTGCGCGAGTCTTTCTGGCTGATGGGAATGCAGGGCGGCGTGAAGGGCGAGTATGACTGCATTCGCGAGTTCAGCGAAGTGGACTACACGGAAGACCTGAAGAAGATCGGCATTCCGGTTCTGGTGCTGCATGGCGATGATGACCAGATTGTTCCGATTGGGGCGGCCGGCGCGATGTCGTCAAAGATACTTCCCAAGGCGACGCTGAAGATCTATCCGGGAGGGCCGCATGGCGTGGCCCAGACAAAACCCGACATGGTGAATGCTGACCTGCTGTCATTTCTTGAATCTTGATTCTGTTTCGTTTTGCGACGGGCCGGAGGAGTTCGGGCTTGCCAGGACGGACTTCTCCATCGCGCCCCGCGGAATGACGCCTGTAATCCTGACGAACTGCAGTTCGGTATAGCCTGTCCTGGTGGCGAAGGCAGACAGCTCGGTAACCATTTCCGCGGGTGGGCACGATGTGCGCATCAGTTCGCCGGACAAGCCCTACTTTACGCGCGAAGCCCGACTGACGAAGCTCGACATCGTGAACTACTTCATGGCGGTTTCGGACGGCGCGCTGCGCGGCATCCGTGACCGGCCGATTGTGCTCAAGCGCTTCGTCAACGGCGCGGAGGCGGAGCCGTTCTATCAGAAGCGCGCTCCATCCGACATTCCCGAGTGGATGCGAACGGTTACGCTGCACTTCCCTTCCGGCCGAACCGCGGATGAGGTTGTTGTTGACGATGCCGCGGGGCTGGCGTGGATCGTCAATCTCGGCTGCATGGAACTGCATCCGCACCCGGTCCGCACGGGAGACCTTGAGCATCCGGATGAGTTGCGGATTGATCTGGACCCGGGGCCGGGCGTCGCGTGGGAGGATGTCCGGCGCGTGGCGATAGAGGTGCGCGGGCTGCTGGAGGAGTGCGGGCTGCGCGGCTGGCCGAAGACAAGCGGTTCCCGCGGCATGCATGTGAATGTGCGGATCCATCCGCGCTGGACGTTTACGGAAGTTCGCCGCGCGGCGCTGGCTTTTGCGCGCGCTGTGGAGCGGCGCGTGCCGGCTCTGGCGAGTTCCGCATGGTGGAAGGAAGAGCGGCACGGAGTCTTTCTTGACTACAACCAGAATGCGAAGGACCGCACGACGGCCGCGGCCTACAGCGTGCGGCCGCTGCCGGACGCGCGCGTTTCCGCGCCTCTTGCGTGGGATGAAGTTGCGACCGTGTGTCCTGAGGATTTCACCGTGCTGACCATGCCGGCTCGGTTTGCCGCGGCGGGCGATCCGCACATGGAAATGGATGCTGACGCGGGGTCGCTCGAAAAGCTCCTCGAGATGGCTACGCGCGATGAGGCCGAAGGTATCGGCGATGCGCCATGGCCGCCGCATTTCCGCAAAATGGAAGGCGAGGCGCCGCGCGTTGCCGCTTCGCGCGCAAAGAAGGCCGCGAAGAAATCGTCGTCGCCAACGGGACGTCGGCAGTCGAAAATGCCGCTGATCGTGGTGGCAAATTCGCCCGACAAGCAGGCAGCTCTGTCCGGGCTCGAGCGCTGGAAACAGAGGCACGCGCGCGCAGCGGAGTTTCTTGCCGTGGATGATGTGCTGGTGGACTCCATGCGCGGTTCGTCGACAAACTGGTTTCGCGTGCGGGTGAACCTGCGTCACGTTCCGGATGATTTGCGCCCGTCCCAGGAGACACCGGATCCCGATGATGATCCGACTCGCGCGTGGCGGGAGTCGGAATAGGTCCAGGAATCGTCAGCGTTGACTGAAAATTTCTTTCAGTTCCTGCGGCGGCACAACTTCGAGTTGCGCATAGGTGCATTCGCGCGGCGGTTTGTCGTTGCGCCAGCGCCGGAAGTGCGCCATGTGGCGAAACCTGCCGCCCTGCATGTGTTCGTAGGCGACTTCGACGACGAGTTCCGGCCGCAGCGGTTCCCACGACAGGTCTTTGCCTTGCGACCAGCGGCTTTGCGCGCCGGGGACACGCTGACTCGTGTTGCCGTCGGCGGTGATGCCACCGGACCAGTTTCCCCAGGGGTGCTCGTCGAGCGCATTGGCGCGGTAGGGCGCGAGTATCTTCACCAGCTCCTCGCGCTTCGGACGCGTGAAGCTGGTGCAGACTCCGACGTGCTGCAGCGCTCCGGCGTCGTTGTACAAGCCAAGCAGCAGCGACCCGACAGCTACGTTCTCCGCGTCCTTGTACCAGCGGAAGCCAGCGACGACACAATCGCAGTCGCGCTCATGCTTGATTTTCAGCATCGCGCGCTTGTCCGGCTGATATGTGAGCGACAGCGGCTTTGCCATGACGCCGTCCAGGCCAGCACCCTCGAAGCGTTGGAACCAGTCCTCGGCGACGCTGCGGTCGCGCGTTGCCGGCGTAATGTGCAGCGGCGGCTTCGCGTTGTAGAGCAGGCATTCCAGCTCGCCCCGGCGCGACGCAAAGGGATGCTGCGTCAGGTCGCGCTCGCCTTCGGCCAGCAAATCGAAGAAGACGATGCTGGCGGGGGTCTGCTGTGCGAGCAGCTTGACCCTTGACGCCGCGGGGTGGATTCGTAACTGCAGCGCTTCGAAATCCAGGCCGTCCGGTCCGGCTATCACGATTTCTCCGTCGAGCACGCATTGTGGCGGGAGCTGGGCGGCGAGGGGCGCGAGCAGCTCGGGAAAGTAGCGGTTCAGGGTCTTCTGGTCGCGGCTCTGAATGGTGATGTCGTCACCGTCGCGAAAGATCAGCGTGCGGAAGCCGTCCCACTTGGGCTCAAACAGCCAGGCGCCCTCGGCGGGAATTTCGTCCACGCGCTTGGCCAGCATGGGTGCAACCGGCAGTGGCACAGGCAGCGGCATCTGCCAACGGTAGCAAAAAAGCAAGGGTGTCGCGGCAGGTTCCGGGAGTCCGGATTCAGCAGGTTGAAACATTCGTTGCATAGTCTTCAGGCATGAAAATCAGCTTCGTCGTCCCGGCCTACAACGAGGAGGCCTACCTCGCGGGCTGCCTTGACTCTGTATTCCGCGAGCTGGAAGCCAACGATATGTGGCGGCTCGGGGAAAACGTTGAAGTGATCGTTGTCAACAATGCCAGCACGGACGGAACTGCAGACGTGGCCAGATCCTATCCCGGTGTCCGCCTGGTGAATGAGCCCGTCAAGGGTCTTACGGCGGCGCGGCAGGCCGGCTTTGCCGCCAGCGGCGGCGAGCTGATCGCGAATGTTGACTCGGACTCGCGTTTGACGCCCGGGTGGATTTCCCGGGTGATCGCAGCGTTCGATGCCGAGGCAAAACTCGCCGCGCTTTCCGGGCCGTTTATTTATTACGACCTTACGCCGCGGCAGCGCGTGCTTGTCCAGGTGTTTTATGCAACCGCGTTTGTTACATACCTGCTGAACCGGTATGTTTTCCGTGTTGGTTCCATGGTGCAGGGCGGCAATTTCGTCGTCAGACGGTCGGCTCTGGAACAGATCGGCGGCTTCAACCTGGCAATCCATTTTTACGGCGAGGATACCGACCTGGCGCGGCGGCTGCACACGGTCGGCAGAGTTCGTTTCACATTTGCCCTGAAGATGTTCTCTTCCGCGCGCCGGCTGAAGCACGAAGGCATTCTCACGATGGCAGCGCGCTATTCCATGAATTACTTATGGACGACATTCTTCGCGAAGCCGTTTACCGACACGCACATTGATATTCGCGAGCCGCTCGAAGAGCAGTCGTAAAGGCCAGCCCTTATACCCATTCCATTTCCGGCGTTGCGGTGTTCACTCCGGAGAATGCCAGGGTCAGCGGTGTGGAGAAGCCGCGCATTCCTGCCAGTTTTACGACCGCGATGGCAGCGGTAAGCGCCCGAGGTGGCTGGCCGTTCGGCCACAACTCACTCAGCGGACGAAGGACTCCGTTGGCGTCCGGGTGGAAGGCGCGCTCGTCCCAACGCTGCCAGCCTGGCATGAACTGCGGGTAATCCGTGACCGCGTTCAGCGTTGAAGCAACCAGCCTCTGCTCCCAGCGCTGCTGGTACTGCGGCATGAAGTGGACGTGGCTGAAGCGGTCGATCCGTATCTCCTGCACGAATTCGGTGAAGCTGCGTGCCGTCGTAAGGTTGATGTTCGCGTTCGGCTCGAGGCCATGGCGGTCTCCGCCGCTGATGAGCAGGTGTGCGGTCTCGCGAGCGAGTCTTGCGACCTCGCGATTTTCCTTTGCGTGGCGCAGGCCGTTGAGTTCCAGCGCGTGGACGGTTTCGCCGGCTGCCTGCAGGAAGCGATGCAATTCACTGACGTGCAGCGTGCCCGAGTTGTAAAGGTCCCACAGCGGGTGGTTGAGGACGATGAGCACCTGCGATTCTTCATGCAGTTCACGCAGCATCTTGAGCAATGTTGCATCGTCGGGCGCGTTGGTGAAGGCCTCAAAGCGGCGCATCCACTCCGCGCCTTCTGCGCTGGGCAGATTGTGGATGCCGAAGTGAAAGACAGTGGCGCCGAACGGCGCAGTCCACTCAACCGACATTGGAATGTGGCGCGACAACGGCAGCGTGCGCAGGAGAAATGCGGCTTCCAGGGTGTCGTGGTCTGTGATGGATACGAGTGCCTCGAGGCCGAGCCGGTAAATCTGCTTCGATTCGCACTTGAAGGCCATGCGGGGCTGCAGCGGCGGTCGCCAGTGCGCGCGGCAGAAATCGAGTTCGATACCATGCCTGTCGCGGACGCGGCGCTGGTAGAAGCGCTCGACCGCGATACCGCCGGGCAGCGCGAGGCCCAGCTTGTGGATGAACGTCAGGCTTTCTTCAGAACAGCTTGTGTGACTATGCAGCGAAACGCCCGTCGTGTACGCAGTCACGGCTTGCGGCGAGTTCCACTGGTTGGAGATGCGCGAGGTTGGCTGCACGGTCGTGTCTCCCTGGCTGTCGGGGCGGGGATTCGCCTTGAGGCCAGATTGCCCGCGCTAAGCAGACACTTTGTGATTACAAGAAGAAAGATTGTTGAATCCGTGGTGCGAATTGAGTTTGTAAACATTTGCCTGTTTACGAAAACGCAACAATGAATGGTCGATTACATGCAGGTTGAGGCCACGTGAATCATGCGAACAGGAACTCCCTGGTCCGTAGTTCGCGAATCCTGTCGCGCAGTTGCGCGGCCTTCTCGAAGTTGAACGTCTTGGCCGCTTCGCGCATATCGCTTTCGAGGCCGTTGATGTAGTTGTCGAGTTCCTGCTGCGTCCTGAACTCCGGCATGTCTTCGGCCTGGTCGGTCATGTCCACATATTCGGCGCTAAGGATTGCGGCGAGCGACATGTCAATCGGTCTGACGATGGTCTCCGGCGTGATGCCGTTTTCTTCGTTGTAGGCACGCTGGATTTCGCGGCGCCGGTCGGTCTCCTCGATGGCGCGCTGCATGGATTCCGTCATCTTGTCGGCGTAGAGGATGGCGCGGCCGTTCAGGTTGCGTGCTGCGCGGCCGATCGTCTGGATGAGCGAGCCGGTTGAGCGGAGGAAGCCTTCCTTGTCCGCATCGAGCACCGCGACGAGTGAGACTTCCGGCAGGTCGAGCCCTTCGCGCAGCAGGTTGATGCCGATCAGTACGTCGAATTCACCCTTGCGCAAATCACGCAGCAGCTTGACGCGTTCCAGCGTTTCAATTTCGGAATGCATATAGCGGCAGCGGACGCCAACTTCTGTGTAATAGCCGGCGAGATCTTCCGACATGCGCTTGGTCAGCGTCGTCACGATGACGCGCTCGTTGCGCTCGACGCGCAGGCGGATCTCCGCGAGCAGGTCATCGATCTGGCCTTTCACCGGGCGAATTTCAACCGGCGGGTCCGTGAGACCAGTGGGCCGAATGATCTGTTCGACAACCACGCCTGCCGATTTTGTCAGCTCGTATGGCCCGGGCGTGGCGGAGACATAAATCACCTGGCCGCTGCGTGTTTCAAATTCCTCGAACCGCAACGGGCGGTTGTCCATGGCGCTGGGCAGGCGGAAGCCGTAGTCCACCAGGTTCTGCTTGCGCGAGCGGTCGCCATGCCACATGCCGTGGAGCTGTGGGACCGTGACGTGCGACTCGTCGACGAAGATGAGGTAGTCGCGCGGGAAGTAATCGAGCAGGGTCGGCGGCGGCTCGCCGGGCAGGCGACCGGAAAAATGCCGCGAATAGTTCTCGATGCCATGGCAGTAGCCGACGGACTTGATCATTTCGAGATCGAACCGGGTGCGCTGGTGGATGCGCTGCGCCTCGACCAGCCGGCCTTCGTGTTCGAGCTGCGCCTCCCACTCGGCGAGTTCGGCGAGGATGCCGTCGATGGCCTTGTTCTTGCGCTCCGGCGGAACGACGTAATGCGACTTGGGATAGATGGGCAGTCGCGCGAACTTCTGTTTCACGCTGCCGAACAGCGGGTCAATCTGCGACAGCGATTCAATCTCATCGCCGAACAGTTCAATGCGGTAAGCGTTCTCGTCGTAGGTGGGATAGATTTCGATGACATCGCCGCGCACGCGGAAGGTCCCACGGCGAAAGTCGTGATCGTTCCGGTCGTAGAGGATTTCGACCAGCCGCTTCGTAATGTCATCACGCTTGATTTTCTGGCCGCGCTCGAGCATCAGCAGCATGCCGTAATACGCTTCCGGCGAGCCAAGACCGTAGATGCAGCTCACGCTGGCAACGATGATGGCGTCGCGGCGTTCGAACAGGCTGCGCGTGGCGGAAAGGCGCAGCTTGTCGAGTTCCTCGTTGATGGTGGCTTCCTTCTCGATGTAAAGGTCGCCGGACGGAATGTAGGCCTCCGGCTGGTAGTAGTCGTAATAGCTGACGAAGTATTCGACGGCATTGGTGGGGAAGAACTGCTTGAACTCGTGGAAGAGTTGCGCGGCCAGCGTCTTGTTGGGCGCGAGCACCAGCGCCGGCCGGTTGAGCGCTTCAATGACTTTCGCCATGGTGAACGTTTTGCCGGAGCCGGTGACGCCGAGCAGGACCTGATGCTTTTCGCCATCGTTGGCGCCGGAAAGAAGCTGCTGAATCGCTGCCGGCTGGTCGCCGCGCGGCTTGTAATCACTCTTGAGGCGGAAATCCATCTCCATCCATCATGCCAGCAGGGGCGATGTTTCTTTTGCGGGCAGGAGGCAACCCTTTGCGTTCCCACTGAAATGTGCGTCGGCGCAGGAGAGCAACCGATGCCGCAAAGAGCGCCTCTCTCTAGGTGTCGCACGCGACCGCGCTGAATGCGCGCGTGTGCTCCCAAGGAGGAGACAAAGAAATGAATGCAAAGATTATCCGCGGCACGATGTTGAGTATGGCAATCGGCGGCGCAATGCTGTTGGCGGCCACGCCGAAGATGTATGCCCAGGAACAGACGACAACGACGAGCGAATCCACCACCGTGCGGACGGAAGGCGGCGTGCCGCCAGGACCGCCGATGGCAATGGCCGCTCCGGACCCGGGCTATGCCGACAACGGCTGGGGCATGGACAACATGGCGGCCCGTCACGGCTACAACGATGGTTTCGACAAGGGACTCGGCGACAAGCAGGCGGGGCACAGCTATCGTCCGCAGAACGTTCACCTGTACAACCACCCCACGGGCTACCAGGGTGGACCGATGAGCAAGAGTGAATACGATCGCATCTACAAGGAAGCGTTTTTGAAGGGCTACGAACGCGGCTTCCGTCGCGGAGCGTAAGCTTTCTGCAAAGCAAATAGAAAGGGCGGCGCCTCGGCGCTGCCCTTCCTTTTTGCAGGTGAGCGTGACTACTCGACGTCGATGTCTCCCGAGCTGGTCTCTGCACGCACTTCCGGGCCGCCGTTGCCGACCCGGCCGCGCACGTGGTGCTTGTTCAGGCTGCCCTGCATGGTGATCGGCTGCGTTACGTTGATGTTGCCAGAGGCAGTTTCGGCGTCCAGGTCCATGCCGGCACCGCCTGTCTTCACCTTGACGTTGCCGGAACCGGTGTTCAGCTTCCACCCGGACGTGGGATGTCCCTGGGCTTCGATGTCGCCGCTCCCTGTGGATGCCGACAGGGCTCCGCCGACGTCCTCCAGGTGGATGTTGCCGGAGCCAGTGCTGGCGTGGACGTCGCCATTGCCGGCGATGCGGGCGCGAATGTCTCCACTGCCGGTGCCGAGTTTTACGTTGCCGGCGAGCTGCTGGCCTTCGATGTTGCCGCTTCCGGTTTCCAGCTTGGCGCCAGACGCCAGGTTTGACGCAATCACGTTGCCGGAGCCGGTGTTGCCGCTCACTGTGCCGCCGAGGTCGTGCAGTTCCACATTGCCGGAGCCGCTGGAAGCCTGCACCATGAAGTTGCGCGGCACCTCGACGACGTAGTCCACGCTGACGTGGCGCATCCAGTCCTGGTGCTCGCGGCCGATTTTTACATCGTTGCCGTTTTGCGCGATGGGCGGATCGTCGCACACGTGGTGGACATCCGCATCGGAAGCTCGCGGCCAGCCGCTGGTATAGGCGCGGCCACTGATGTGCACGCGCGACGTATCGCCCGGGACAACTTTCAGGTTGCCGGAGCCGGTGCCGGCTTCCAGCGATCCGTCGCCGCTGACGCTGAGAGAGCGGTCAAACCGGCATTCCGTGGCGTGGGCAAACGCCGGGGCGAGCACAATCGCCGCCCCCAGCGCCACCGTTATGGAAGGACTGATGCGCATCTTCTATCTCCTCGATTTCGGACTGGTGGCCCTACTGCTGCAGCACTACCGTGTCGCCATCCTTGAGCCCGCTCAGAATTTCCGTGCGCGTGCCGTTTGAAATGCCCGCCTTGACGGCGACTTTTTTCATGCCGTCTTTCTCGTGGCTGTCAGGGACCTGGACAAAAGCCTTGCCGGAATTGTCGTAGACCATAGCCTGCTCCGGCACGGTTAGCACGTTCTTGTGCTCTTCCAGCAGTAATTTCCGCGTTGGCCGTCATGTTGGCCTTCAACTCGCCGTCCGGGTTGTCAATCGAGACCCAGACTTCGAAGGTAGTGACATTGTCTTTTTCGACGCCCAGCGGAACGATCTTGGTCACCTTGCCGTTGAAGGTCTTGTCTTTGAACGATTCCACCTTGATGCGCGCGGCCTGGCCAAGATAGACCTTGCCGATATCGCTCTCATCCACCTTGCCTTTGACGTAGACCTGGTGTGTGTCGCCGAGCGTCATGATTTCCGTTGCGGTGGAGCCGAGCACGAGGATGGAGCTGACGGCGTCGCCGAGTTCAACATCGCGGCTCAGGACTTCGCCGTCGAGCGGGGAGACGACGGTGGTGTAGCTCAGCTGTTCTTCCAGCTGGTCGAGCGAGGCGCGGGCCTGCGCGACCTGGGCCTCTGCCTGCTGCAGCTTGCCCTGGTCCACGGCAATCTGGGCGACTGAGCCGTCGCGCTTGACCAGCGCGGCCTGGTAGTTGCGGTCGGCATCGTCCATGGACTGGCGGCTCACGACGCCTTCCTTCTCCATGGCCCGCTGCCGGTCGTAGGTGTCCTTGTACATAGGCAGGTCGGGTGCGGAGGCATTCACGCGGTCCTGCGCAATGTTGGCTTTGGCCGTCGCGACCGCGGCGACCGCGGACTGCAGCGTCGCCTTCTGGGCGGCCACCTGGGCGAGAATTTCCTGCTGGTCGAGCTGCGCCAGGACCTGGCCCTTCTTGATGTTCTGGTTCACATCCACGTAGAGCCTGGTCACAATGCCAGAGGCCTTGGACTTGAGCTGCACTTCCTGGATAGGCGTGACTTTGCCGGTCGCGACCACGGAACGGGCGATGTCCTGCTTGTTGGCCTTGCCCAGCCGGCTGGGGTCAATCTTTGTGCCGCTGCCCTTGGCCACAAGAGCCACCACGAGGACAATCGCGACCACGACAACGCCGCCGCCCGTCCACCAAATCCACCGTCCCTTACGCCTTGCCGCCACTCCTGCCCTCCTGAAGATCCGTGTGCTGAGGAATACGCACCCGTGGTGCCGCCGGTTCCTTCTTATTGTCTCGTGAGGAACCTTCCGCTTTGGACGCGGCGAGCCGGGGGTTGTCATCCCGGGAATTTGGCAAATGCGCGCGACGAGCCGTTTATAGTGGTCAACAATCTGCTGCGCAGCCGCTTGCGCGCCTTTGACCCGTCTATGTCTATACCCGCAGGAACGATGTTCGGCCCGTATGAAGTGCAGGAGCTGATTGGCTCCGGCGGCATGGGCAATGTCTATCGCGCCAGGGACACCCGTCTGGAGCGCGAGGTCGCGCTGAAGCTGGTTTCAGAAAGCTACCTGGGGATTTCCGGCTCCAGTCCACCATCTCCGGGCGGAACTCCGGCGAGCAGTTCTCCGCGCACTTCTACGGCGCACGACCGCTTCCTTCGCGAAGCGCGCTCCGCCGCGCTGCTGAACCATCCGCATATCTGTGCCATTTATGACACAGGTGAGCAGGACGGCCGCGCTTACCTGGTCATGGAGCTGCTGCGCGGGGAAACGCTGAAGCGCCACATGGAGGAGGGCCGGATGACTCCGGCCGAGGTCATCGCGTTCTCCATCCAGGCCATGAGCGCGCTGGCGGCTGCGCACGACCAGGGCATTGTGCATCGCGACATCAAGCCTTCAAACATTTTTGTTGTTGGAGGCGCGCGTGGTCGCAGCCAGATCAAGATTCTGGACTTCGGGCTGGCCAAGCGGGACACGGGGGCTTCCCTACTGGATTCGCGGACCAGCGACGCCACCTCCGCGCAGCAGGACCACACGCTGACCAGTGCGGGCTCGGCCATCGGGACCGTCGCGTATATGTCGCCCGAGCAGGCCAGGGGCGAGCGGCTGGACGCGAAAACCGACTTGTTCTCGCTGGGCGTGGTGATGTACGAGATGGCGACGGGCCGGCTGCCTTTTGAGGGCAATTCTGCCGCGGAGATTTTCGCATCCCTTCTGACGCGGGACCCGGCGCCGGTGGAATCGGTCAATCCTGCCATGCCGGAAGAGTTCGACCCGATCGTGGCAAGGTTGCTGGCGAAAGACCCGGCAGAACGTTACGCCTCGGCAGAAGACGCGTTGCAGGACCTGGAGGGTCTGCAGCAGCGGATCTCGGCGAGCAGTGCTTCGATGCCCGCGACCCGGACGCCGGCCCCGGACAAGCGCAGAGTTCCGGCGCCGCTGCCGGTCGCGGCTTCCGGCGGCCGGAGCAAACAGATTGGGCTGCTCGCTGTGGTCGCGCTGCTTGCCATTGCCGTCGGCGGTTACTGGATGCATCACAGGCGCGCTCCGGCCCCGGCCACCGGAGCTGCTGCCGATGCTTCCGGCGCGGCGGATACGCCGTCAAAGAAAGACTCGATTATCCTGGCCGACTTCACGAACAAGACCGGCGACCCGGTGTTCGACACGACGCTTAACCAGGCGCTGCAGATTGATCTCGAACAATCGCCGGTACTGGACATCGTGAGCCAGCAGCACTTGCGGCAGAGCGTGCACTACATGGGCAAGCCGGACGGAACGCCCATCACGCCCGACATCGCACGGGAACTTGCAGTGCGGCAAGGCATCAAGGCGATCCTCGCCGGGACTATCGCCAACATCGGCAAGGACTACGTCATCACGCTGTCGGCGCAGAATTCCAACTCAGGCGACGAAATTGCGAGTGAGCAGGCACAGTCTCCCGACAAAGAACACGTGCTGGACGCGCTGAACAAAGCCGCGGCGGCCATGCGCGCGCGCCTTGGCGAAGACCTTTCGAGCATCAAGAAGCTGAATACGCCGTTCGGCCAGGCGACCACGCCTTCTCTGGAAGCGTTCCGCGCGTACGCGCTCGGCGATGAGGCGCACGGCCGGGGTGACGATATTCCGCAGGCCGAGGGCCATTACCAGCGCGCCATCGAGTTGGATCCAAATTTCGCCATGGCCTATGCACGCCTGGGTGTCGTTTATCTGAATGCCGGACAGGTTTCCAAATCGAACGAATACTTTACCAAGGCGTACTCGCTGTCAAGAAACGTCAGCGAACGTGAGCGCTTTTACATTGAGGGACACTATTACGAGAACGTTCTCGGCGACATTAACAAGGCTGTCGAAACGTTGCAGGAGTCGCTGGCTACGTATCCTGGACAGCTCGACTCGACGGTCAATATCAATGTGGCCTACGGGTTCCTCGGCCAGCCTGACAAGGCATTGCCATTCGCGCTGGAAGCTCTGCGCATTTCGCCGGACGACAACATCGCGATCATCAACCTGGTCGGAAACTATTTGATGCTGGGGCAATACGCGAATGCTACGCAGCATGCCGACACATTTGAGAAATACGGGCTGAACGACAGTGGAGGGAATATTTCCGCGGCCATAGCAGCGTATTACCTGGGGGGCCAACAGGACAAGATCCACCATTGGATGGACATGGCGGCGGGCAAGGAAGACGAATACCAGGCGTTGAATATTCTCGCCCTGAGCCAGCAGGATGGGGGACAGTTCCAGGCAGCGGCGGCAACCTTCCAGCGAGCGCAGGAGTCTGCCGCGCGCGCCAAGGCCCCTGATGCAGAAGCTCAGTCGATCTGGCTGCAGACGCAGGGTGCCTGCTACGCCGGGCTGACGAATGGAGCCCAGGCGGCAATCAGAAAGGGCCTCGATCTCGATAAGACCAAGCAGACGCAGATGTTTCTTGCGGAAGCCTCGAGTGTTTGCGGCGACACGGCTGCGGGCCTTGCCTCGGCAGAAGACCTAGCGAGACGGTTTCAGCAGGACACGCTTGTGAACGGTGTCGTGGTCCCGATGGCGCAAGCGTATGCATTCACCGCAGCGGGCGAGCCGCGCAAGGGGGTGGATGCAGCGGAAGGCGGCCGCGCGTACTTCCGGGCTTACGGCGGAGCCTATGCGCAGGGTATCGCCGCGCTGGCCGCGCATGATGCGCAGACGGCAATTCGTGATTTCCGGATTGCTGTGGACACCCGCGGATACGCTTTCGCCAACAGCTATCCAGTCAACTACGCGCCTTCTTTGATCGGTCTGGCGCGCGCCTACGCGATGGCCGGCGACAAAGCCAACGCGAAAGCGACGTACGAAAAGGCATTCGCGGCCTGGAAGAACGCTGACCCCGACATTCCCTTGCTCATCGCCGCAAAGAAAGAATACTCGGCGCTGTAGTTCCACTAAACTTCCCCCATGGAATGGCTGCTCGTCCGGGCTGTCTGCATTGCGCTGCTGATTCTGGCGAACGGCTTTTTTGTCGCCGCGGAGTTCGCGCTGGTGAGCCTGCGCGAGACCCGGCTGCGCGAGATGCTGGCCCAGGGCCGCACGGGCGCGCGTGCAGTTGAGCATTTGCAGGATCATCTCGACGACTTTCTCCCGGCTGTGCAGTTCGGCGTAACGCTTGCCTCACTGGCCCTTGGCTGGCTGGGCGAGCCGTTTATCGCGCGCACGCTGGAGCATTCCTTCGCCACGCTTCCGCATGCCGAGGTTTACGCGCACATTGCGGCACTTGCGCTTGCATTCTGCTTCATCACCTACTTCCATGTCCTGTTGGGCGAACTGGTGCCCAAATCGCTGGCGTTGCAGCGCGTGGAGCGCGTTGCGCTGGCCGTGGCTCCGCCGATGGAAGTGTTTATCTCGATTACGCGGCCGGCCGTGCGCATCCTGAACCGCTCTGCCGCGTGGGTACTGCGATTGTTTCGCGTCTCGCTGGCGAATGAGACCGGCACGCATTCTCCCGAAGAGTTGAAGCTGCTGGCCACGGCCTCACGCCGCGGAGGTCTGCTGCCCCCCGCGCAGGAGCGCGTCATCCACCAGGCGCTTGAATTCCACCATGTGCAGGTGCGCGAAATCATGACGCCGCGCGGGCGGATTTTTTCGCTGCCGGCAGACATGCCGGTCGAACAGGCCTCGGCCCGGATCACCGAAGAGCAGCATTCGCGCGTGCCGGTGTTTGACCCTGCGCTCGGGCCGGAGCAGATTCTCGGTGTTGTCTATGCGAAAGACGTCGCCCGCCTGATGCACTTCCGCCTGACCGCATTCGCGCGTTTCGGCCAGCCGCCGCAGACGGAAATCCACCTGCAGCAGATCATGAAAGACGTGCTGATTGTGCCCGAGACCAAGCCGGTTGCCGACATGCTGCGCGAATTCCAGCAACTGCGGCGGCACATGGCAATTGTGGTGGACGAGTTCGGCACGACGGCAGGCATCGTGACGGTGGAAGACGCATTGGAGCAGCTTGTCGGCGAAATGGACGATGAGTTCGACCTGACCGCGGTTCCCGCGCTGAACCTGCGCGGGCCGATTACGGTGGACGGCTCGACCAGCCTGCGCGACCTGGCGGTGCAGACCGGCATCGAGTTGCCGCGCGAGGAGGGCTTTGAAACGCTGGCTGGATTCATGCTGTGGCGGCTGGGAAGCATTCCGCAGGTCGGCGAGGAAGTGACCGAGGTCGGCCGCGTTTTCCGCGTCAGCGAGATGCAGGGGCACCGCGTGGCGAAGGTCCGGATTGAGCGCGAAACGCCCGCCGACACGAGTACGAAGCCGCAACAGCTGTCGCTGAGCACAATGAACGAGGGGCTGCGGAAGTGAATCGCCGCGCGCTCTTGCGCTCCATCGCTTTACGTCTGCTGGGAACGGTCCCGATCCTATTTGTAACTGTGTCAATCGTTTTTCTGCTGATTCATCTTGTTCCCGGCGACCCCATTCAGCAGATGCTGGGTGAAGGCGCTCCGCCGGCCGACGTGACGGCGTTGCGGCACAGTTACGGGCTCGATCAGCCATTATCCACGCAGTATTTTCATTACTGGCGCGGCGTGCTGCACTTTGATCTTGGCCGCTCCATCAAGCTCAACCGGCCGGTCGCGGAGCTGATCGTGCAGCGCTATCCGTACACGTTGCAGTTGACGTTTGCCGCGCTGCTGCTGGCTTTGCTGCTCGCGGTGCCGGCGGGAGTCACCGCGGCGCGCCATCGCGGCCGCTGGCCGGACCAGGTCATCGGCGTGGTGTCGCTGTTCGGGGTATCGTTCCCGCCGTTCGCGCTGGCGCCGCTGCTCATCCTGGCGTTTGCGATTCACTACGGCTGGTTCCCTGTTTCAGGCTCTGGAACGCTGTGGCATCTCGCGCTGCCGGCGGTCACGCTCGGGCTGGCTCTGTCGGCGATTCTGACGCGCATGGTCCGCACCAGCCTGCTGGAAGAGCTGGGACAGGACTACATTCGCACCGCACGCGCCAAGGGCTTGCCGGAACGCACTGTTGTCTATCGGCACGCTCTGCGGAACGCCCTTGTTCCGCTGCTGACCGTCGTCGGCCTGCAGTTTGGCGTACTCCTGGCCGGCGCCATCGTGACGGAAACCATTTTCGCGTGGCCTGGATTGGGACGGCTGACGGTCAGCGCGATTTCCAGCCGCGACTACGCGCTGGCGCAGGGGTGCATTCTTGCCGCCGGACTGACGTATGTTCTCGTAAACCTCGCGACGGACATTGCCTACCTGTTGGCCAATCCCCGGATGCGCTAGATCCGCATGCGCTAACCGAGAATCGCAGCGGCCCATTCCGCCGGCGAATCGACCAGTACATCCGGCGGCGCGGCCTGAAGTGTGTGCGGCGCGAGGCCGAATGTGCAGCCGACTACCCACGCCCCTGCGGCGCGAGCCGTCAGCACGTCCACGTCGGAGTCGCCAATCATGACCGTTCCTTCCGGGCGCGCGCCAGCTTCGCGCACGAGTTCGAGCAGGCCGTGTGGATCGGGCTTCTTGGTGTGGAAGCTGTTGCCGCCATAAATGCGAAAGAAGAACGGCGCCACGCCGAGGGCCTCGCAGATGCGAATGGATGGCATGACTGGTTTATTCGTCAGGACAGCCATCTTGACGCCGGTTTGCTGCAATTGCTTAAGGGCGGCGATGACGCCGTCGTAGACGTAAGTGTGATCGAGCAGGTGAATACGATACGACGCGAGGAATTTCTCGAGCGCCTCCTGCACGAAGACCTCATCGTCCGGATCGCCGAGCGCACGCCGCACGAGCATGCCCGCCCCGTCGCCGACATAGCTGGCGATGACATCAAGCGGCAGCGCCGCGCGCTGATAATGCGCCAGCATGACGTTGATGGACTTGGCGAGGTCTTCGCGCGAGTCAATCAGGGTGCCGTCGAGATCGAAGACAAGGAGCCTGGATTGGGACTTGGGAATCGCTCGCAGCACTTGCATCCTCTTTATTGTGGCAGCCACCGCCGGGCAATTGCCGTCCCTCGGCGTCTTCTTGTGCTTTCGGTGTTCGGACTCTATGGTTCGCCGTTGGTCGCATGGACCGGCTTTCGCGGGTGCGAATGACAGCCCGGGAGTTTCGGGCGGTAAGGATTGGATTTCTCACGCCGTTGCCCGCTTGCCTGCTTGCTTTGTGGAAACGAGCGATCGCCGGCATCTGGCTGATTTCAGCTGGATGTTATTTCACTTACGGAATGCTTTATCAACGCTGGTTCATGATCCATGTGAGGCATTTTCCTGAGCAGCCGTCCGTGCTGGCAACCCTTGCCCAGATTCGTATCTGCTTGTTCTTTTTTTGATCTGCTTGGACTCTTTTTCATCATCACCGAACGGTGCGGCTGGCCACGTTTGGCGTACATGCGAGCGGGACGGCTTAGTACTCAAACAGGTTGTCGTCAGGAGCACAGAAAATTCACAAATTACCGCGTCCCGCTTGATAAAATTGCTGTATGGCTGACAAGAAAGAACTGCTCTCCCAACCCATCCAGCACATTGACATCAAGCAGCATGACGTGACGAAGCTGGTGGACGCCATGGCGCACATGGCCTACACCTCGCGTGACCTCTACCGCGCCGCTTCCATTTACGAGCGCATGCTGCGCGACCGCGATTGCGGCGTCATTCTTTGCCTCGCCGGTTCGCTGATTTCCGCCGGCCTGAAGCAGATTTTTGTCGACCTGATCCGCAACAACATGGTGGACGCGATCGTTTCGACCGGCGCCAACATTGTGGACCAGGATTTCTTCGAGGCGCTTGGCTTTAAACACTGGATCGCCGATGAGCTGTACAAGTCCGGGACAGAAGACGCAACCCTGCGCGAGCTGATGATTGACCGGATCTACGACACGCTGATTGATGAGGAAGAGCTGCGCATCTGCGATGAAACTACGGAGAAGATCGCCAACTCGCTGGAGCCGCGGCCGTACAGCTCGCGCGAATTCATCCGCGAGATGGGCGCCTATCTCGAGCGCGAGGGCAAGACGCCGGCCAAGGGCGGCGCGGATTCCATCGTGTTCGCGGCGTATGAGAAGGACGTGCCGATCTTCTGTCCCGCATTCAGCGACTGCTCGGCCGGCTTCGGCCTGGTGGCTCACCAGCATGCGCGCCAGGGCAAACCGATGGTTTCGCTCGATTCCGCGAAGGACTTCTACGAGCTGACGCAGCTCAAGATCGCAAACCCGACCACCGGGCTCTTGATGATCGGCGGCGGCGTGCCGAAGAACTTTGCGCAGGACATCGTCGTTGCGGCCGACATTCTCGGCATGGACGCACCGATGCACAAGTACGCCGTGCAGATTACGGTGGCAGACGTCCGCGACGGCGCGCTGAGTTCTTCGACGCTCAAGGAAGCATCGAGCTGGGGCAAGGTCGATACGACTTTCGAGCAGATGGTCTACAGCGAAGCCACCCTTGCGCTGCCGCTCATCACCGGCTATGCCTTCCACAAGAACGCGCATGCGGCCCGCGAGGGTAAGCGGTTTGCGCGTGTTTTGGAGCCAGTCACGGCTTAATCCGGCCCGCATTCGCTGCAAGCGGGGGAGCAGCCACAGGATGGCGCTCCCCCTTTCCTGCAGCGCCCGGCGAGTTCGACGCCTACGGCCATGTACTTTCGTTACTTTGGTCATCGCGGTTTCCGTGAAATCCTTCTTTACTAAGTCGTTACGTGTCGAATTGCACCACAGCCGATGCAGGGCGTGGGCTTTACGCTGAGAACGACTTTCCGGAACAAACGCGAGGGCGCAGATTTGGCTATGCCGCTTTCGTTGTAGACGTATCCGGCCGGCCAAGGTGCGTGTCCAGGTACTTCTGCAGGTAAGGCGGGCAATGAGCGAGCGGGGGCAACTTAGTTTGCGGAGATCTGCGGGCGCGAGGCTGCCTCTGCCGCCGGCCGTGCTGTCGCTGCTGACGCTCATCATTCTGGGCTGGCTGACGTACCAGTCCGCCGGGGCGTTGTTGTTGTGGCGATCGCACGACAAGGTCACCGCGTCCCTGGAATCCGCCGTCGAAGACCTGTCTACACTCCACTCGACGCTGCAGGAATGCGTGTACAGTTCCATCGCTTTCAAACACACGCGGAGCTACTTGTACTCGCAGCGCTACGTTCAGCAGCGGGCGCTGTTAAGCGGCGCACTGGAACGCAGTGAGCGCGACCTTGCGGATGCGAGCCCGCAGGAAGAACAGGAACTCGACAGCATCGCGCAGGACATCCGTCCACTGCTGCAGACGATGGACGTCATGGTGAATCGTCCGGCACAGGAAGGCCTGGCGCCGGACGCCGGGGCGACGATTCCTGACGGCTACGATGCCAACGAAACCATCGGCGTCCGCATGCCTCGGGACAACGTCATCGATCGGCTCGAGCGGTTGCAGTTTGAAGTCCGGAACAGCTTTTACGCTCGCCGCGCGGATGCGACGAAGACCCTGCGTCATGCGCTGGTAGTGCTGTTCTGGAGCGCGGTGGGGGCGCTGGCGCTGGCTTGCCTCATCCTGACCCTGCTCGCCTGGGTGGCACGGCAGCACGCGCACGCCGAGCGCGGACTCATGCTCAGCGAGGAGCAGTATCGCGACCTGCTGGAGCGTTCCAGCGAAATGGTGGCAGTCATCCATGCGGACGGAGAGTATCTCTACACCAACCCCGCATGGCAGGCCCGGCTGGGACGACGGCCGCTGCGCGAAACCGTTCTGCCGGAAGAAGCCGACCGCGCCGCGATGTTCGAACGCCGCGCGCTGGACGGCCTTGCCCTGGAAGATGTGCCGCTGCGCCTGACGGTGAATGGCCGCACCCTGCTGGTGCTGGCCAGCCTCAGCTGCCGGGGCGATGATGCCGGCGTCCGCGCTGTGCGGTGGATTTGCCGGGACGTTACCGAGCGTGAAGCGCACGAGCGCAGGCTGCGCGCGCAGGTCGCGGTCGGGCAGGCCCTGGGCTCGGTGTACTCGCCGGCAGACGCTTTGCCGTTGGTTCTGGAGCAACTGGGCGTGATGCTCGAGGCCGAGGCGGCAGACATCTGGATGACGGAAAGCGACCAGCAGCGGCTGCGCCGGAGCATTTCCTGGACCAGGCGCCCCGACCCGGCATGGCAGCTGCGCGAAGGGGAGGAAGTGCATCTCGGCGATGGGCTGCCCGGGTGCGTTCTTCGATATCAGACGGGCTGCTGGCAATCTGTTTCGAAATCCGGCGGCGCGATATTCAGGAGCGCGGAAGAAGCCGGGCCGGAGCAGGTGATTGCCTGGGGAGTGCCGATTGCCTTTCAGGGCGAAATTCTGGCGACGATGCAGTTTTACGCCGGGCGCCCCGTGCCGCGCGATCCTGAGCTGCTAGCGACGGTGGAGGCGGTGGGGGTCGCGCTGGGCCAGTTCCTTGCGCGCTGCAATCGCGAACTGCAGCTTGAAACACTGCACCGGCAGACAGACTCCATCCTGGGCAGCGTGACAGACGGAATATTCGGCGTGGACAGCAGCGGCCGCGCGCTGTTTGTGAATCCGGCGGCTGCTGCATTGCTGGGCCAGACTGAAGCTGCGCTGCGCGACCGCGACGTCCACGCCCTGCTGCACGGCAACGCCCCGGCCGAGAACGCCTGCACGCCGTCCTGCATGCTGCGCCGGGTCATGCTTTCCCGCGAAGGCGGCAACGAGCAGGACGTTGTCTACCGGCGCGACGGCAGCTCGTTCATGGTGGAGTATTCGGTCTCCCCATTGACGACGGACGGCGCCATCGTGGGCAGCGTTCTTACTTTGCGCGACGTGACGGAACGCCACGCGCTCGACCGGCTGAAAGATGAATTCGTTTCGACGGTAAGCCATGAGCTGCGCACACCACTTACTTCCATTCGCGGGGCGCTGGGGCTGTTGAGCGCGGGCCGGGTGGGCGAAATGAATGAGGAGGCAGGCAAGCTGCTGCGCATCGCCGTCTCCAATACAGACCGGCTGATTCGGCTCATCAACGACATCCTCGACCTGGAACGCATGGAGTCGGGGCGCTCGCCGCTGCAGATCCGCAGCCTCGACCTGGCCGAGTTACTTCAGCAGTCGCTGGAAACCATGCGGCCGCTGGCGGATGCTGCCAACATACGCATCCATTTCACCGCCGAGTCCGCGATGACGGAGGTGGACCCGGACCGTATGCTTCAGGTCTTTACCAACCTGCTCAGCAATGCCATCAAGTTCTCGCCGCAGGGCTCAACGATCACGGCGCAGGTGGAAGCCGGCGAGAACCAGGTGGCGGTTTGTATCTCTGACGAGGGCCGCGGCATCCCGGTGGAGAAGCTGGAGTCGATCTTTGACCGCTTTCAGCAGGTGGACGCCACCGATTCGCGCCAGAAAGGCGGCACCGGCCTGGGGCTGGCGATCTGCCGCACTATCCTGCAGCAGCACGGCGGCCGGGTATGGGCCGAGCGGAACCCGGAGCGCGGCGTAAGCTTCCGCATGCTGCTGCCACGCACGCAGAGCCATACGTCGGTCCCGGCGGAGTTGTTCAACACCGATGACCTGCTGCCGGGCGACACCGTTCTTGTTTGCGACGATGACCGCGTGACCCGCGAGCTGGTGAAGAACTATCTGCAGCAGCACAGCTACCAGGTGCTGGAAGCCTCGACCGGCGAAGACGCCATCATGATGGCCCGCATGCAGCGGCCGCAGGTCGTGTTGCTGGACATGAATCTTCCCGGGATAAGTGGCTGGGAAGTGCTGAATACGCTGAAGTCCGACCCGCTGACAGCCGGCATTCCCGTCGTAGTCCTGAGCATGTTCGGGCCGGCCATGGGCTTTAACGCGGAGAGCAGCGGCTGGCTGCAGAAGCCGGTGGATGACCTGTCGCTGATCGGCGAGCTTGGCAGGGTGTTGCGGGGCCGTCCCGGCTCTTCAACCACCGTACTCCTGGTCGAAGACGATGCCGACCTGGCGCATGTCATCGAAACCAGCTTCCAGAAGAGCGGAATTCGGACGTATCACGCGAGCACGCTGCAGGAAGCGCGCAGGCTTTGCGACCGCGTGCGTCCTGACCTGATGGTGCTTGACCTTGGCCTGCCGGACGGCGACGGCATGGAACTGGTCGAGTGGCTGCGCCAGCATTACGAGCTGCATCGCCTGCCCCTGGTCGTCTACTCCGGCCGCGATGTTACTCCGGCCGAGCAGGGCAAGCTGTACCAGGGCCCGACACAGATTCTCGGCAAGGCCCACGTGCAGCCCGCGGAGATCGAGCGCCTGGTGCTGGCCATGCTGCGCTCGCCGGCGGCTGCCGCGGCTGGCCCGCTGACCGCTCCGTGGGATGCTGCCGCCAGCAACTTCTGATTACACTGAAGACAGATGCGTCGGGTATTGATTGTTGATGATGAAGAAGACATCCGGGCCGTGGCAGCGCTGAGCCTGGAAACCGTGGCGGGCTGGACTGTTATTACGGCAACCTCGGGCGCGGACGGCATTCGCCGCGCGGCGGAAGAACAGCCCGATGCCATCCTGCTGGATGTCATGATGCCGGGCATGGACGGCCCGACAACGTTTCAGCACCTGCAGCAGAACCCTTCAACGAGGCACATTCCGGTGCTTCTGCTTACGGCAAAAGTGCAGGGCGCCGACCAGCGCCGGTTCGCGGGATTGGGAGTGGCCGCGGTGCTTTCCAAGCCGTTCGATCCTCTGACCCTTGCAGACCAGGTTTCGAGCGCGCTCGGATGGTTAAAGAAGTGACCGCTCAGTGCTCGTCCTGATCATTTCCCAGCCGTAGAAAAGGGTTCGCTTCGAGCGAGGCCCGGCTTCTGCCCGCTATGCGCGCCACCGTCCGCCAGTTGTCCTTGTGCTGGTTCTCTACGATCCAGCCTTCGATCGGCATCCTCAGGAACTTCGACAATGCCATCGTGTAGCCCTCGTACAGAGAGCGGAAGTCGGTCAGGCGCTGCTCTGCTTCCGAAGAAGTGTCCAGTTGAATTCCCTGCGAGCAGAACATCTTCGCCAATACCGGGTACGTGCCCGGCGCCATCCGGTTGGTCGCGAGTTCGCACGCGGGCTGCTGGCTGAATGTTTGTGCAATGTCCACCAGCGTATGTCGCGCCATGGCGTAGGTCAGTTCCGCCTGGCGCGCGCAGTGGCCCTCCAGGCCGGTTAATACGAGCGAACACGTATCGAGGATTGCTGTGATTGCTGCGAGCCAGCTCTGGTTATCGTGCTGCGAACGGAAAAAGCACAATACCGGGTACGAAATATGGCTTTCGAGAATTTCCGCGCACCAGCGCTCCCAATGCTCCAGCAGCTCGGCGAGGTCTTCCTCGCCTCCGGGATAAGCGTGGCGCCGAATCATTTCTACCGCGCTGGGCGGTGAACCGGCGCGCGCGTCCAGCAACGAAATTTCTGCTTCGCGCCGCGAGAACGCTCCATACAGTACCGGCAGATAGCCGAGCACAACCGCCAGCAGACCGAACCCCATGCCGGATTCCACGATGACCAGGATCCGGGCGGCGCGTGTGTCCGGAACCACGTCGCCAAGCCCGAGGGTGAAAAGCGTGGTGCCGGAAACGTAGATGTCCTGCGGCCAGCTTCTCCTGCCGGTCTTGTCTTCATAGGGCGACCGGCATCCCCAGAAGACCGTGGCGAAGCCCAGAATCAGGACGGCCGCCCAGAGGGTGAGGAGCGCGAACAGTGACGCCGGCCCATAGACGCTCAGCAGGGTCTCGCGCCCGCGGCGTGACTTTGAACGGCTCGCAAGCCATTCCCACGGCTTCCACGTGAGCAGGAAAAACAGGCGCGTCAGGCGGAAGCGCCCCGCGACGCGGCGCGGCAGCACCATGGTGCGAAATGCGTCCACCACCGCGATGATGATGAGCGCGAAACCGGCAATCACAGCGAGGATGTGCATGGCTGTTCCCCACTAGCCTAACCTGCATCGCTGCGTCGTGGTCGCGCGGCTGATATTCTTCGTCGGTGGAACAGCCTTCGTTTTTCTTCCCCGAGCCCCCCGCACCGGCTGCCACGGCCCCGCGGCGGACAATGCTGGATGCTCCCGCTCTGTGGACTGTTCGCGGCCTGGTGCTTGCCGTCCAGCGCAATCTGGAGCGTGAATTCCCCGATGTTCGCGTGGAAGGCGAGGTCTCCAACTGCCGCGCCGGACAGAGCGGCCACGTCTACCTCACGTTGCGCGAGGGCGATGCGCAGATTTCCGTCGTGATGTTCCGGACACGGGCACGCCTGCTCCCGTTCAAGCTCGAGGACGGCCTGCATATCCTGTTGCGCGGCAAGATCACGGTTTACGAATCGCGCGGCCAGTTGCAGATGATTGCGGAATCCGCCGAGCCGGTTGGCGACGGCGCGCGACGGCTTGCGTTTGAGCAGTTAAAGAAGAAGCTGGCCGCAGAAGGCTTGTTCGATGCGGAGCGCAAGCGCCCGCTGCCGGCGTTTCCCCGGTGCATCGGCGTCGTCACGTCAGCGCAGGGCGCGGTGATTCATGACATGTGGCGCATACTCACGCGACGCTATACAGGAAGTCGCGTGCTGTTGTTCCCTGCCGCCGTCCAGGGAGCGAACGCTGCTTCGGAACTCTGCGCAGGCCTGCGCTGGTTTGCTTCGCATCCGCAGGAGGTAGACGTCGTCGTAGTTGCCCGTGGCGGCGGCTCTCTGGAAGACCTTGATGCCTTCAATGACGAACAGCTTGCGCGGGCGATTGCGCTCTCTCCGGTGCCTGTCGTTTCTGCCGTGGGACACGAGACTGATTTCACGATTGCAGATTTCGTCGCGGACCTCCGCGCACCCACTCCGTCGGCGGCCGCGGAGTTGATCACGACACAGCAGCACCAGGTGGCTGAGCGAAGCGCCGTACTCGCGACGCGGTTGCAGCGCGCGTGCCGCTATCGCGTTTCCATGGCGCGTGAACGCCTGTCGCGCTCGCTTGCCAGTTCCGCCCTGGCTGCGGCCCGCGAGCTTACCTTCCGGCGGCAACAGCGGCTGGACGATCTGCTGCACCGGGCCGTAGAAGCGCAACGCGGCCGCTTGCGCGAGGTACGTGCAATGCTGCAGGGACAAGCCATGCGGCTGGCTGCGCGGGATGTTGCGCAGCGACTTGGACGTGAGCGCCCAAGGATGGAGCAGGCCAGCACCGGCCTGCGTCGCGCGTTACAGCAGAAATTAGCCGGCGCAGAAGCACGCTTACGCAACGCGTCGGCGCGATTGACTGCCTTGTCTCCGCAAGCTGTGCTGCAGCGCGGCTACGCGCTGGTGTATGTCGCGGATGGTTCCCTGCTTCGCTCGGCCCGCCAGGCCTTGCCGGGCGATGCTTTGGTGACGCGCATCGCGGACGGCGCAGTTACCTCCCGCGTTTTGTCCAGCGAGGCCGCCAGCGGATGAGGACGCTTTTCGGCACGGACGGCATTCGCGGCGTGGCGGGCGAGCCGCCCCTTGACCGCCAGACGATTTACGCCACAGGGCTCGCCCTGGCAGCGGACTTGCGAGGCCAAGTCGCAGGGCCACGTGTCCTGCTCGGGCGTGATACGCGGGAATCCGGCCCTTGGATTTCCGCTCTGCTTGCTTCGGGACTGCGTGCCGGCGGCGTCGCGGTGGTATCGGCCGGCGTCATTCCCACGCCGGGCGTCGCGCACCTGGCGCATACGCACGGATTTGCCGCCGGCATCGTCATCTCGGCCTCACATAATCCATGGCAGGACAACGGCATCAAGATATTCGGCGGCGATGGTTACAAATTGCCGGATGATGAAGAATTCTCGATTGAGCAGGAGATTTATGCGCGCCGCGAAGGCCCGGCGCCGGACGACTCGCCGCTGCTGAGGGACGAGGATTCATTCTTCGAAGACTATGCCGGATGGCTCCGCAGTCAGGTGCAAGGGCATGACTTTTCTGGCCTGGAACTGAGCGTGGATTGCGCCAACGGCGCAGCCTCGGATATTGCGCCGGAACTGTTGCGTTCGCTCGGCGCAGAGGTGCGACCGCACAGCATCACGCCCGATGGCCGCAACATAAATCAGAACTGTGGCGCGCTCCATCCGGAGGTTGTGGCAAAGCATACGCTCGCCGATGGCTCGGCACTTGGCATCACGTTCGACGGGGATGCCGACCGCGCTCTCTTCGCAAGCCGTTCCGGCCGTGTCATCAATGGCGACGCTGTGCTGCTGCTCACCGCCCGCCGGCTGCAACGCGCCGGCGAACTCGCGCAGAACACTGTGGTCGCCACCACGATGTCCAACATGGGACTGGAAGCTGCGCTTCGCTCAAGTGACATCCGCATGCTGCGCGCCCCGGTCGGCGACAAGTACGTCCTTGAACAGATGCGCGCGACAGGCGCAATGCTGGGCGGCGAGCAATCGGGGCACATTATCTTCCTCGATCGCGCGACCACTGGCGATGGCCTGCTGACGGCCTTGATGTTTCTGTCTGTTCTCGCGGAAGGCGGCGGTGACGCCGATGCCCTGCTCGCTGACTTGAAAACGTATCCCCAGGTGATCGAAAACATTCGCGTGCGTGAAAAGGTTCCGCTGAGCACTTTGCCGGAAGTACAGAATGCCATTGCGGCAGCGGAACAGGAACTTGACGGCACAGGCCGTGTCAACGTGCGCTATTCCGGGACGGAGAAACTAGCGCGAGTCATGGTAGAAGCCGAGAGCGACGACCTGATGCGGAGACATGCCAACGCAATCGCCGCCGCGCTACGCGATGCTATCGGCGAATAGCTATTCCATGTCGCGCCAGTTGTCGCCAACGCCAACGTCCGCGACAAGCGGAATGCTGAGCTCGACGACGCTTTCCATGACTTCTTTAACCAGCGGTTTCACTATTTCGACTTCATCTTCCGGCACGTCGAACAACAACTCATCGTGGATTTGAAGTGTCATTTGTGTCCGCAGCTTGCGCCGCGCCAACTCGGCATCCAGGCGAATCATCGCGATCTTGATGAGGTCTGCGGCCGTGCCCTGCAACGGTGTATTGACGGCGGTGCGTTCTGCAAAGCCGCGTGTGTTGGCATTGCTGCTCAGGATGTCGGGGATCGGCCGCACGCGCCCGTGCAGCGTCCGCACGCTCTGCTGGCGGCGGCACTCCTCCAGCGTCTGGTCGATGAACGTGCGCACGCCGGCGTAGCGCTCGAAATAGCGATCAATGTAAAGGCGCGCCTGGTGCTGATCGATGCCGATATTCTGCTGCGCAAGGCCGAACGGTGAAATGCCATACACGATGCCGAAGTTGATGGCCTTCGCCCGGTCGCGGGTCTGTTTGTCCATCTCGTCCGCGGCAACTTCAAACACCTCTGCCGCTGTCAGGGTGTGGATGTCGCCGCCCTCGCGATAGGCACGCAGGAGCAGCGGGTCCTGCGAAAAGTGCGCCATCAATCGCAATTCGATTTGCGAATAATCCGCGGAGAGCAGCTTGTTCCCCGGTGCAGCAATGAATGCCGTGCGAATTTCCCGGCCGAGCGCCGTTCGCACCGGAATGTTCTGCAGGTTCGGGTTCGTTGAAGACAGCCGGCCTGTCGCAGTTCCGACCTGATTAAAGGTCGTATGAACGCGCTGCTCATGGTCGACAAGCAGCGGTAAGGCGTCCACGTAATTCGACTTGAGCTTCGCGAGGTATCGATATTCCAATACCAGACGCGGCACTTCGCTGTGCGCGGCAAGGTCTTCAAGGACGTCCTGCGCGGTTGAAATGACCTTGCCTTTGCCGTACTTGATGGGTTTGGGCAGGCCCATCTTGTTGAACAGCACGTCGCCGAGCTGTTTGGGCGAATTGATGTTGAAGCGGTTGCCGCTCTTCTCAAATATCTCTTCGCCGGTTGTCTGCATGTCCGCCGTGATGCGTCGCGATAAATCGGCGAGCACTTTGAGGTCCACGCGGCAGCCGACGCGTTCCATACGCAACAACACCGGCACAAGCGGCAAATCAATCTCACGGTATACCTCGCCGAGCTGCTGCTGCTCAGCTTGCGCCTTCATTACAGGAACAAGGCGCATGACCTCGCCCGCGGCTTCCATTACGCTGCGTTCGCCCGCTTCCTGCATGGCGCCCGCGCCTGACCGCGCAACGATGTCCACCAGCGTATGGCTGGCGTGCGTGGGATTCACGAGGTAGGAGTAGAGCATCAAGTCTTCGACCTCGCCCGCAAGTCTTAGTTCCGCATCATCCAGCCTGCGCAGCACAGCTTTCAGGTCGTAGACGCGCTTCACAACTTGCGGGGTTGCGAGCGCGGCACGAAGGGGTTCCGCATCCGCGCTTAGCAGATCCAAGCGCAACACCTGGCCCGGAGCGGCAGCAACGCCGGCGAAGAATTGGCGCTTGGCCGGTGTTGCTGCCTGTTCAGCCGGGGCCGAGAAATCGAACGCCATTGCCGTCGCGGTTTCGCCGGGCGCCGGCTCTTCATCGTCTGCAGCAGTGGTCGGCGCGGACCGGCCGCCTTCAACGGCAATCGACAGGCCGTATTCGCGTGCGGCGTTTGCAAGAGCCGTAATCTGGCTTGTATCAGGCGTGGTTACGTATTCGATCGGAGTGGAATCCACCGGCGGAGCAACGGGCTGCGCGAGGTTCTTGAGCAGTGTCGTGAATTCGAGTTCGGCGTAGAGCGCGCGCTGTGCCTCGGTGTCGGGCTCGCCCATGCGCATCGCTTCCACGTCGAGCTCCATTGGAAGATTGCACTCGATGGTCACGAGCTCCTTGCTGAGCAGCACGGCTTCGCGATTGTTCTCGAGCGATTCCCGGTAGGTCTTGCGCGCCACCTCGGCAGCGCGGTCCAGCGCGGCTTCTACGCTGCCGAACTGCTTAATCAGCTCCACGGAGCCCTTGTCGCCGATGCCGGGCGCGCCGGGAATATTGTCGATCGAATCGCCACGCAGCGCCATCACGTCAATCACTCTTGACGGCTGAACGCCAAGTACCCGCTCCACGCCTGCCGGGTCAAGAATCAGGTTGTCTTTCGCGGGATTGAGGATTCGGACGTGCTCCGTGACGAGCTGCATCATGTCCTTGTCGCTGGAAACGACAAAAGCGTCATATCCGGCCTGCTCGGCTTTGTGCGCCAGCGTTCCGATGACGTCGTCGGCTTCGTAACCTTCGCTGAAAAGAATCGGGATGTGAAAGGCTTCCAGCGCGCGGCGGATGTAGGGGACCTGCTGCGCCAGGTCAGGCGGCATGGCGGTACGGTTGGCTTTATAGCCGCCATAATCCACCTCATCAAACGTCTGCGTCTTGATGTTGAACTTCTTTACGGTGGTCAATGTGCGCGCGCGCTCATCGCGAAACAATGGCGCGCTGACATCAAATACCGCGGCGATGAATCTGGGTGAGAAGTCCTCCCGCAGCTTGTTCAGCATGTTGATGAAGACATACGTTGCTGCCGTGGGAACGCCGGTGCGCGTGGACATCGGACGCGAGCGCTGCATCGCGTGATACGCGCGGAAGATGAACGACATGGAGTCCAGAAGATAAAGGCATGGACGCGAACGGTCTGGCGATCGCGTTTCTGTTTCGGCCTGTGGAGCGGCGGAAACGGATGCTGTTTTACGGGGCGGCATGGGCAAATTCGAGTTTATCGTTCACGCAAGAAACATGCAGTCGCCATAGGAAAAGAAGCGATATCCAGCAGCAACGGCGTGGTTATATGCGCCCAGCACTCTCGCGTGGCCGGCGAACGCCGCAACCAGCATGAGCAGCGAGGATTGCGGCAGGTGGAAGTTTGTCAGCAACGCATCCACGATCCGAAACTGAAAGCCGGGCTGAATAAATATCCGTGTGCGCCCGCTATGCGCATGGAGGCCGCCCGGCTGCAGCGCGCAGTGTTCCAGCGTGCGGACCACGGTTGTGCCGACAGCGATGATGCGACGCCCCTCGGCCTTCGCGTGACGGATTGCGTCCGCTGTTTGCGCCGGCAGCGTGTAACGCTCCTCGTGGAGTTGCTGCTTGCGCAGGCTTTCTTCACTGAGCGGCTGAAAGGTTCCAAGGCCGACATGCAGCGTGACATTGTGTGTCTCCACGCCCTGCGCTCGTAAAGTGGTCAAAATCTCCTTTGTAAAGTG
The DNA here is from genome assembly GCA_963848685.1 of uncultured Acidobacteriaceae bacterium. Lineage (GTDB taxonomy): Bacteria > Acidobacteriota > Terriglobia > Terriglobales > Acidobacteriaceae > CAWKED01. The sequence continues at coordinate 1,273,089 of CAWKED010000002.1, forward strand.
CAGGCCGGCCGTCGGGGCCGCAGCCGAGCCGCGCTCTCGAGAGAATACTGTCTGGTACCGCTCGCGATCGCTACGCGTATCGTTGCGGTGAATGTACGGCGGGAGCGGCATGTGTCCCAGGCTTTCCAGGCGCTGCCAGAAATCATCGGTGTGTTCGAACCGGACTGTGCGTTCGCCGCGCTCGCCTGCTGCGATCACTTCCGCACGCAATTCCACGGCATCGTTAGCGAAAATAATATGCTGTCCAGGATGCATGTTTCGCCCGGGCCGTGCGAGGGCGGTCCACTCGTCAGCCGATTTCTGTTCGAGCAGCAAGACTTCCACCCGGCCGGCGCTGCTTGTCCCGTTCTTGAGAACCCGGTGACCAAACAGGCGGGCAGGAATGACACGGCTGTCGTTGAGTATCAGCACATCGCCTGCGCGCAGATGACGCGGCAAATCCCGAAACCATTCGTCGCTCCACGAACCGGTTTCGCGATCCAGTACAAGCATGCGGCTGCCGCCACGTTTTGCCGGCGGCTGCTGCGCGATGCTCGACTCCGGCAGTTCATAATCGAACAGCGTCGGTTCGCATTCACCACGAACCGCGCTCCGCTGCCAGCCGCGCGCGTTCTACGGCCGCCGTCACTTCATTCGTCTTGTCTTCAATGTATTCGCGGGACGCAGCCGCGCCCAGCTCAGTATCAATCGGCACGACGCGCGCGAAGCTAATGGTGACTCGAGAAAATGGTTTTGGAATGAGGAACCGGTCCCAGCTGTTCAATACCCATGCGCTGTGCGGATGAACGTAGAACGCGCCGACATGGTCTGCACCGGTCAATGTTGCCAGGCGGACCGCGCCCGGCTTTGCGACGTACACGGGGCCTCGGGGGCCGTCCGCGGTGAATGCCGCGTTGTACCCGCGCTCGAAAGCGGCGCGCGCGGCGACTAAACCTGCTGCGCCGTCGCGTGAACTCGAACCGCGCACCGCCAGAAAGCCGAGGCGCTCCACCGTTCGCGCAATCAGTTCCCCGTCTGTCGAGCGACTGATCAGAATTGCAATTTTCCAGCTACGAAACTGGTGCGCCGCGGGTATAAGGCAGCGATGCCAGAAGCAGTAAATGCCAGGCGCGGAGTTCTTGCGCTGTGCAAAGCCGCCCGGCTCGATAACCTCGCGATAGCGCAGTGTCAACCCAAGCAGCCGAACCACCAAAGCAGCGACGGGCGGCACAATCGCGATAAGAAGACGATGCTTACGGTTGTGCCGCCACGTCCTGAGTTTACTAAGCCAGCCGGATCCAGCGGATGATCTCCGGCAGCGTGGCGCGCTTGCCGTACATCAGGATGCCGACGCGGTAGATGCGCGCTGCCAGCAGCAGCACGAGCCAGATCGTCACGAGCATGATGCCGACAGACAGAGCAATTTGCCACAGCGGAGGCGTGAGCGAGGCGATGCGCAACAGCATTGCGAGTGGCGCGGTGAACGGAATCATCGACAGGGTGATGGAGTAGACAGAATTCGGCGCCTGCAGGATGAAGATGTAGGAGGTCAGGACGACAAGCATCGGGAGGATGAGCGGAAATGCGAACTGCTGCACTTCCTGCTCCGCGCTCACGGTCGCGCCCAGCGCGGCGGCAAGCGCGCTATAGAGCAGGAATCCCAGGACAAAATAGACGCCGAAGAAAAATAGTTGCTCCAGCTTGACGTTCAGATGAAGGCCATTCGCGCCCATGTGGGCCGCCAGGGGAGTGGCCACAAGAACAACCGCGGCCAATATCCATATGGCGATTTGCGTGAGGCCGGCCCCGCCGACGCCGAGCATCTTGCCGGCCATGGTTTCCTGCGGCCGCACGGTCGCAAGCATGACTTCAAAGATTCGCGATGTCTTTTCCTGTACAACCGAGCGCGCCGTATTCATGGAGAAGTACGTGACAGAGAAATAGAGCAGGACCATCATCAGGTCCGCAATGATGAACGACTGCGCGGAATTTGATTCGGTCGCGGCCCCGTTCTTCACGACGTCCGTCTTTACGTCGACGGGCTTCATCATGCGTTCCAGGTCCAAAGCCGGGATGCCGCGCTTTGACAAATTCTCGCGTGTGACCGCCTTGCTCACCGCGTCGCTGATGCGCCCGGAGCCGGTGATGTCGGCGGAAACGCGACTGGCGTAAATGACCTGCGGCGGCCCTCCACTTGGGTCCGGGGTCAGCAGGATATATCCATCAATCTGCTTGGCTTCCACCTTGGAATTTAATTCGGCTTGAGTGTTTGGCATGACCGGCGCAATCACATTCACGCTTGTACTTTTGCCGGCTTGACCGGCCAGCAATTCGGTTGCAACATCCTGTGCAAGAACCGAATCGCTGCTGGCGACCGCGAGCGTCTGGCCGCTGCCAAGACGAGTTGCGCTGAGGTAAGAAAAACCGAAAATCGCGATCATTGCGCCCGGGACCAGCAGCGTCATGACGACAAAGGCCTTCGTCTTTACCCGCTCAATGTATTCCCGGCGGGCGATAAGCAGGATATTGCGCGCAGAGCTGTTCTCGCTGCGCACTGCCGGGGCCAATTGCGACAACTCCGCAGCCGCAACCGCTTGCGATGGCTGCACCGCGGTCATTTTCTTTCGGCGAGCCATGCGCATGTAGATCCGCACGCACACCAGTACCAGCAATGCGACGAGGATCCAATTCTTAGGCGTCAACGCGGCCTCCGACGGTCTGGATGAAAATCTCTTCGAGCGAAGGCTCCTGCACTTCCAGCCGGTGGATGCGCGCGCGCTGGGCAATCGCCGAGAGGAGCGGCTGCGGGTCGGTTCCGTCGCGCAGCTTCAATTCGGCGTGGCCACCATAGACGCGCGAGCTTTCGACTGCGGCGACAATCTGTGGATCTCGCAGAAAGCTGTCGTCGCCTTCAAAATCAACCACGACGTGGTTGCGCGGGTAGCGCGATTTGATTTCGCGCAGGCCGCCTTGTAGCACGGCGCGGCCCCTTGTCGATCAGACATATCTCGTCGCACAGCTTTTCCACCTGGTCCATGCGGTGCGTGCTGAACAGGATGGCTTTGCCTGCGCGACGCTGCTCCAGCAGCGTGTCTTCCAGCAGCGTGGCATTGACCGGGTCGAGTCCGCTGAACGGCTCGTCCATGATGATCAGGTCCGGGTCATGGATCAGCGTGCAGATGAACTGGATTTTCTGCTGCATGCCCTTGCTCAGCTCGTCTGTTTTCTTCGGCAGCGCGTCTGCAATGTCCAGCCTGGCGGCCCAGGAACGCGCGCGTCGCTCGGCTTCATCTGCGGACAAGCCCCGTAGTTCTCCGAAGAAAACCATCTGCTTCAGCACGTTCATTTTCTTGTACAGCCCGCGCTCTTCGGGCAGATAGCCGATGCGGTTCAGAAGCTTGCGGTCAAACGGCTTGCCGAACAGCGTGACCGTTCCCGGAGTCAGGCATCGTGATGCCGATCAGCATGCGGATGGACGACGATTTTCCTGCGCCATTCGGCCCGAGCAGGCCGTACATGCCGCCGGAAGGGATGGAAAAGCTCAGCCCGGAGACAGCTACCTTGTCTCCGTACGATTTGGAGATGCCTTCGACGTCAACGATGTTCATGCAGTTTGTACGTGCTAGTGTACGCTGCGCTGCGCATGGAATTCGTGACAACAGTCATCGAGTTGCCGGCGAAAGCTCTTCGCGGCTTCATCGTCATCTTTCGCCCGGGCGAGCCGCGCCCGTCGCCCGAGCGTTGATAGAATCGCCGTGATGGCGGCATCCGTACTGACTCACGACGACATCCTCGCGCGCTATGAACCGGTCATCGGCCTGGAAGTTCACGTACAGTTGCTGACTGCGACGAAAGCATTCTGCGGCTGCGCGAGCCAGTACGGTTCGGCTCCAAACACAAATATTTGTCCCGTTTGCCTGGGTCTCCCGGGAGCGCTGCCTGTGCTGAACGAGCGCGCGGTTGAACTGGCCGTGCTGGCAGCATCGGCGTTGCACTGCACACTCAACGAAACTTCAATTTTCGCGCGCAAGAACTATTTCTACCCCGACCTGCCCAAGGGCTACCAGATTTCGCAATTCGATCGCCCGCTGGCCGAGCATGGCTGGCTGGACGTGACGACTTCCGGCGGCAGCAAACGCCTGGGTATAACGCGGCTCCATATGGAAGAAGACGCAGGCAAGAGCCTGCATGACGGCCAGCCGGATTCCGCCACGCGGACCAGCGTGGACCTGAACCGCTGCGGCACGCCGCTGGTTGAAATCGTCAGCGAGCCGGACATGCGCTCGCCCGAAGAAGCGTATGAATACCTGACGCGGCTGAAGGAGATTCTGCTGTACACCGGCGTCAGCGATTGCAACATGGAAGAAGGTTCGCTGCGCTGCGACGCCAATGTCAGCCTGCGTCCCCGCGGCCAGGAGAAGTTTGGCACCAAGGCTGAAGTGAAGAACGTGAACTCGTTCCGCTTCATCCGCGCTGCCCTTGAGTACGAAATCGAGCGCCAGGCTGCATTGCTGGACGCCGGGGAGCGCGTGCCTCAGGAGACGCGCCTCTACAACGCTGCCGAGGGACGAACCTACCCGATGCGCTCGAAGGAACAGGCGCACGACTATCGCTATTTTCCGGAGCCGGATTTGCGGCCGCTGGTCGTCGGCGCCGCGTGGAAGTCGGCGATTCTTTGTGCCATGCCGGAGTTGCCCGAGGCGCGCCGTGCCCGCATGATGGCCGCCTATGGCCTGTCTGCGCAGGATGCCGCGACTTTCACCGCATCGCGCGAAGTCGCCGACCAGTTCGAGACTGCCGCGAAGAAGGCAAGGAACCCGCAGCGCGTCGCGAACCTGTTCCAGAGCGAGGTTGTCAGCCGCCTGCGCGCCCATTCGCTTGAACTCGAGCAGTCGCCGGTGAGCATGGAAGGATTGACGCTCGCGGCCGACCTGGCCGACGAAGGCAAGCTGTCGTCAAAGCAGTTGAAGGGCCTGTTCGACATCGCGTTCGAAAGGCGCGAAGACTTTCCTGCCGTGTACGAACGCGAAAAGCCGCAACAGATCAGCGACTCCGGCGCGCTCGAAAAGATCGTAGACGAGGTGATCGCTGCAAATCCGGCGCAGGTCGCGCAATACAAGGCCGGCAAAAAGACCGTTGCGGCATTCTTTGTTGGCCAGGCCATGAAAGCCAGCAAGGGCCAGGCGAACCCGGGCATGTTAGGCCAGCTGATTGCGAAGAAGCTCGACGAGTAAGCAGTCTTTCCCAAAACAGGTACGGAAGTGGATAAGCCAGTCTTCCCTTTCTGTCATCCTGAGCACGCGAAGGATCGGCACTTGCCTCATCCAGACATCGCGATCGTTCTCGTGGCGCCGCGCAACCCTCTGAACATCGGAGCGGTGGCGCGCGCGATGTCGAACTTCGGCTTTGATGCATTGCGCATCGCGGCCGCACACGCGCCAAACATAGAAGCGGCACGTTCCGCGGTAGACGCCGCCCCTCTGCTGGCCCGTGCGCGTGTTTTTGAAACAACAGCAGATGCCATCGCCGACTGCCAGCACGTCGTTGGAACAACGACCGGAAAGGCCAGGCATCTGCAGCAGCAGATGCATGCGCTTCCCACAGCAGCTGCACTGTTCGCGCGTCCCGGCAGGACAGCACTGCTGTTCGGCTCAGAAAAGCACGGCCTCAGTTCAGAAGATCTGAGCTTCTGCACGGAGCTGCTTCATATCCCGACGCGCGCCGAACACCTGAGCATGAACCTGGGCCAGGCCGCCGCGATTTGCCTGTACGCCATTGCGACAGCCCTGCCCGACACTGTTGACAACCAATCCTCCGAGAGAATGGCGTACCCAGTCACTGTGGCTTCGTCGGGCGAACGCGAACTTCTACTGCAAGCGCTGCTCGATGCACTGGCTCGAACCGGCTACGGCGGAGCGGAAGACAGCGCGGCGCTCAGGCAGAAGGCGCGGCGCATGGTCGGTAATCTTGGACTGAGCGGCGAAGACGCCAGGCTGCTGCTCGGCATGGTGCGCCGCCTGTCAGGCAGCCAACAGTAGACACGCAGAATACGGTTCCATTTCAGAGCCAAAACTGTGCGTGCGCGAAAACGCGCGCTCAATCTCCGAGGTCTCAAATACCGGCGAGGAATTAATGTTGTTCTTGCTGTCCAGAGATGCAGCGCTCAAGATCGCAGCCATGCGGACAATCGCCTGATCGATTTTCAGTTCCAGCCGCTGTGGCGATTTGTTGAAGATCGCGAGTATTTTTTGCGAACCGGCTCGGGCTGCGTAGGCTGTGACGTTCGCCATGGATTCCGCCCGGCACAGAACTATTTCCGCGCCGGCGAAATGCTGCGCCAGCTGGATGCCGTAGAATTCCGGCCGCCGGCTGCTGGCGCCCGCGGCATCCGTCGCGATCGGTGCATACCAGCCTTCCCCACCGCCGTGAAGGTTGACACCGCAATATCCCGCCTGCGCGAGTTGCAACATGTAGTCGCCAACCCACAGCGCGGACGCGAAGGTATCGCTGACGTCCTTCTTTCCTCCCTGGTAGCAGCTGTTGCCTTCCGCCATACGATACGGAACTCCTGCGACTTTCGCCGCGGCAAGCGCCCGCGGAATTTCCTCCAGCAGATGCCGGGGAGGATTCAGAAGGGCGTCCAGATTCATCGCCGGATTCGCAGGCGGCCCACCAATGTAATAGTGCCCGGTGAGCAGCACCACCTGCCCCCGGGCCCGTTGCGCGAACTGCTCGACCCAGTCCATCCTGTACGCCGCATCCGGCCCGGCAAGCTGCGCTGCTGGCACGCGCGCGCGCAACGCCCTTGCGAACTCCTGCCACTTCGACCAGTACTCATCAAACGTCCACGGCGTGTGGTTGGCGTCGTCGTGATGAAACAAGTCCGGTTCGTTGCCGAACTGAAAGGCAATCAGCCTGTCGCCGCATACTTTGGACACATATGCTGCCTCTTCGGCCGCCGCCTCTGCCGTGCCGTTTTCGATGTTCAATCCGTAAATCAGCCTCCATCCCGTCGCCTGCAGGAACGCACGCAGGCTGTCGATGGCGTCGGTTGAGATCGTGTAGGAATCCGCAGTGTTCTTGCCGGCAGACGGCGGCTCGGCAAACGCGGCGTCGCTCGCCCTGGCGTCCGGTCGCCAGTGGGTGTATGCGCTTGTGTTGCCGCCGATGCGCAACACTCCGGCCGGCGACAGTTGCTTGAAAAGCGCGATGAGCGACGCATTGGAAGCGGAGAAGAACTTCGGATGCGCAAGCTGGGCGGACTCATAACTGAGTCCCGTGAAATCTGCAGGAACAGGCTGCAGGACTTTCGAGAAGTCACAACGTATTTCCGCCTTTGCGCTGGAAGGCGCGGCCCAGGCCCGCGGCGCAATGGTTGCATATGCAGTGGAACCGGCCAGTGTTTTGAGGAAATTTCGCCGCTGCATTACGTCTCCTTAAAGAACGCGATGTAGTCCTGCCGCAGACTTGCCGGCATGCCCGCATGCCGAAGAACTGTCGCAAGCTGGGCCCAATGCCGCATGCCATGCAGCAGCGCATGCACCAATATTGCGCGCGGTGTAGCGCGAATGGATCCCAGAGAGCGTGTTCTGAAGTCCCGCACTTCTTCCAGACGCGCGGCGCTTGCCTCGCTGATGAATTTGTCCAGCAGCTTCAAGCCGCGGTCATGAATCCTAAAGAGCGCTTCCACGCCACTCGAAGGCAACGCCGAGTATTCGGAGATTGGCATTCCGTTCAACTGCTCGCTGTAGCGAAGCTCTACGGCAAAGATGTGCTGGACGACTTCCGCGACGTCCTTGGTTCCCGCTATATCGCAAGCAACGTCCAATGCCTCTGGATGCGCTGTAAACCATTGCCGCCATTGCTCCGTCGCGCGGCGGTTGTAGTCGAACAGCTCAGAGAACGTCAGTGCGCACTGGCTCATGCTTTTCTCCCCGGCGCGCGCCAATGGCACGGTTCCCGATGTCGCGGCGATAGTACATGCCGTCGAATTTCACCCTGGCGAGCGCGGCATAGCACTTGTCCAAAGCGGCATCCAGCGTTCCGCCTGTCGCTGCTACACAAAGCACGCGGCCGCCAGACGTCACGATCTTGCCGTCTTTCGCTGCGGTTCCGGCGTGGTAGACAGTCACGTCCGGAATCTTCGCTGCGTCCGCAAGGTTTGCGATTTCGTAACCGCTGGTGAACTTTCCCGGATACCCTCCGCTGGCTGCCACCACGCACGCGCTCGCGCCGTCGTGCCAGCGAAGCTGGTGGTCACTCAGGCGGCCTTCGGCACAGGCTTCAAAAGCAGTCAACAGGTCGCTTTTCAGCAGCGGCAGAATCGCTTCCGTCTCCGGATCGCCGAAGCGCGTGTTGAATTCGAGTACCTTCGGCCCGCTCGCCGTCATCATCAGCCCGCAATACAACACGCCGACAAACCGCGCGCCCTCGGCGCACATGCCGTCAATCGTCGGCTGAGCGATGTGTTCGACAATCCAGTCGAGCATCTCCGGTTCAAGCAGGCTCGGAACACAATACGCACCCATGCCGCCGGTGTTTGGCCCTGTATCGTTGTCGCCGGCGCGCTTGTGGTCCTGGGCGGGAAGCATTGGCGCCAGCGTGCCGCCATCACTCAGCAGCAGCAATGAAACCTCTTCGCCTTCCAGAAACTCCTCCAGCACAACACGCGCTCCCGCCGCGCCCAGCGACGCGCCGGAACCAGTTCCGGCGAGCATGGACTTCGCAGTTTCCCGCGCTTCTTCAATGTCCTCGCAGATAACGACGCCTTTGCCCGCGGCCAACCCATCTGCCTTGACGACAACCGGCGCGGAGAACAGTCCCAGCGCGTCATCCACGCTTTCCGGCGTTTCGCACACGGCATATTTCGCGGTCGGAATATTGTGCCGCTGCATGAACTGCTTGGCGAACGCCTTCGAGGTCTCGAGTTGCGCGGCCGCCTGCGTGGGCCCAAAAACTCTCAAGCCGCGCGCCAGCATGGCATCCACAAAGCCGATGCTGAGCGGCAGTTCCGGGCCAACAACGGTGAAGTCAGGCCGCTCGGCCGCGATCAGTCGCATCAAGTCATCAAGATCGCCAGCGTTCACGGCGACGCAACGCGCATCCGCAGCAATGCCGCCGTTGCCGGGCGCGCACACGAGTTCGGTCACACGATCGCTTTGCTGCAGGGCTTTCACGATGGCATGCTCGCGCCCACCACCGCCGATTACGAGAACTTTCATCACTTGGGATTATCGCGCTATGCACATTCTCTGCAAAACGTCGGTCCATGGACGCCCCAGGAGGCACTGACAACAGAATCGGTGCAAATGTCCCGAATTGCCCTCTCGCTGTCCCTTGTTGTCCCTTTACACCGGAATGCTGACATCCAAGAATCCGGGCATGGACCGCATTACGCTCTGCCTGCCTGTCTCCACGTGCCTTCTGTTGCTGCTTGCCGCGCCGGCCCTTGCCCAGGATACGGCTACGGAAGCGACCATCGCCGCATTCAATCCCGCCAGCACAAGCTCACTGATCCAGGCAAGCGACGGCAATTTCTATGGCACATCCAGCGACGGCGGCTATGATTCCGGCTCGATCTACCGCATTACGCCGCAGGGCATTGTGACGCAGATCCACAAGTTCAACTACACCACAGACGGGCAGACGCCCAGTGGGCCGCTGGTGGAGGGGCCGGACGGCGAGCTCTACGGCACCGCGATCCGCGGCGGAAACAACGGGGCGTACAGCTGCGGCTCCGGCTTCACCTGCGGAACGGCCTACAAGATCTCGAAGTCCGGCGTGTTCACGCTGTTGTATACGTTTACGGGCGGCACGGACGGGTACGGGCCCAGCCCATTGGCGCTTGGCGATGACGGCAACTTCTACGGCGCTGCGCAGTACGGAGGCGGCCCAGCCAACGATTGCGAAGGCTCCTACACGGGCGGCTGCGGGACCGTGTTCAGCCTCACACCGTCCGGCCAGCTTTCCACCATTTTTACGTTCATTTCTGACGGCGCAACAGGCGCCGGCAACGGCGGCTATCCCTATGGGCAATTCGTCCAGGCCAGCGACGGCAATTTCTACGGCAGCGCCACCCTGTTCAATTATGTTCCGCAGGAAGGAGAGCTCCTGTCCACGTATTACATCCTCTATCGCGTCTCGAAAGGGGGCGCGGAAGGGACGGTCTACCAGTCCACCTACTCGAACACGAGTGATCCGAGTCTGCCCAGCAGCCCCGGCATCGAGAATTTCAACTTGCCGCTGACCGAGGGAAGCGACAACTCTCTGTACGGGACGACACCCGTCGGCGCGGCCAATGACAACGCGTACAGCGGAACGGTGTTCAAGATGTCTTTCAGCGGCACGCCAACTGTGCTGGCGCAGTTTCCTGAAGTGGCAACTGGTTCTGCTGTCGCGCCCTATGCGCCTGTCTTTCTTGCCGGAGACGGGCTGTTTTATGGCAGCCTGGCCTATGACGGCGCCGACGGCTATGGCTCCGTATTCAACATGACCTATGGCGGCAACCTGACGGACCTGCATGATTTTCCGTCCATTTACTCTGACGGCTCCTATCCCGGGCAGATTACGCAGGGCGGTGACGGCAACTTCTATGGCACAACCGGGGCGGGCGGCGTGGACCCGCACAATTACGGCGGCGGCTACGGCACGGTGTGGAAAATGACGGTCTCGCCCGCGCCACCGGCGCCGGTACAGCTAACGCTGTCTGAGCCGACCATCGTGATCGGGAAGTCAACCACGCTGAACTGGCAGGTGCTGAACGCGTTCTCGCTGACCCTGCAGCAGTGTTATCTGTACGCAACGACGCAGGGCGTTGAAACGCCGGAGGGCAAGCTGACAGGCACCCTCGCGAGCAATATCTTCAGCGGCTCGATCAAGCTGACGCCTCCAGTCGGCGGAAGCTACAGTCTCGCCATAATCTGCGGCGGCCAGGAGGCAGGTTTCGCGACGCTGACCGTCACCGAGCCGCCGACATCCACTACCCTGGCGGCGATGCCCAACCCGGTAACCATCGGCCAGAACATTACTCTCAATGCAACGGTCACAGGTTCCGGGCCGGCGCCAACAGGTTCGGTGACATTCAACGCGCTAGGCACAGTCGTTGCGACAGTCAAAGTCAACGGTTCCGGCGTCGCGACGTACACCGCCTCTACCGCGACATTGGGGCCAGGAACATATCCTGTGACGGCGCAATACAGTGGCGATGGGAATCATGCGGCATCCACTTCATCCGCCGTCGATGTAGTGCTGAGCAAGCCGGCAACGACCACGACGCTCTCGGTTACGCCGGGCTCCGTCACGCCTCCGGCAAACGTGACCCTGATGGCGACGGTGACACGAAGCGGCGCCAGCGGAACACCGACCGGAACAGTGACATTCTCCGTGGGAAGTACAGTGGTCGGCTCAGCGAAGGTGAACTCCAGCGGGGTGGCGTCGTTAACGCATTCCACCAGCGGGATTGGGGCAGGCAAATATCCCGTCGTTGCGAAATACAGCGGCGACAGCCAGGACGGGAGCTCCGTGTCTGCTGCGAAAACGGTAACGGTCCAGTAGGCGTCTGGCCGGAGAAAATCTCCAGGAGGCGCGCTAGACTGTAGTCAATGCCGCGCCTCCTGAAGCGCTATCTGCGGGGCCGCCCTGATCGCGGCCGCTAGAGCCCCTCGCTCGCGCGCTGCTTTCAAAAATTCCCTAGAATGTTTTCGCCGCGCTCGCTCCCGTGGAGCCGCGCCAGAACTCGCGCGCCACATCACCCGCAGGCGCGCACCGAGGACACGATGAATTCTTTCTCCACCAGGACCACGCTCGAAGCTGCCGGCCAGTCCTACGAAATCTTTTCGCTCGCCGCGCTTTCCAAAGCCGGGCTCAACATCACAAGGCTTCCGTACTCGCTCAAAATTCTGCTGGAAAACCTGCTGCGCCATGAAGACGGCCGCAGCGTTACAAAAGCCGACATCGAGTTCCTCGCGAAGTGGCAGGCGGCGGCCGAGCCGTCCAAAGAAATTCAGTACATGCCTGCGCGCGTTCTTATGCAGGACTTCACCGGCGTACCCGCGATTGTCGACCTGGCTGCCATGCGCGATGCCATGGTGCAGCTCGGCGGAGACCCGCAAAAGATCAATCCGCTCCAGCCGGCGGAGCTGGTGATTGACCACTCCGTCCAGGTGGATGACTACGGCCACAGCAATTCGTATGACCTGAACACCGTGCTCGAGTTCTCCCGCAACCATGAACGGTACGCGTTCCTGAAGTGGGGGCAGTCGGCATTCCGCAATTTCTCCGCGGTGCCGCCGGGCATGGGCATTTGCCACCAGGTCAATCTTGAATACCTCGCGCGCGTCGTCTTTACCAGGCCAGCCGCGAACGGTTCGCCGGCGCAGGCCTATCCAGACACAGTCGTGGGGACAGATTCGCACACCACCATGATCAACGGACTGGGCGTGCTGGGCTGGGGCGTCGGCGGAATCGAGGCCGAGGCCGCGATGCTCGGCCAGCCAGTCTCCATGTTGGTGCCGCAGGTTGTCGGCTTCAAGCTACGCGGCAGGCTGCGCGAAGGCACGACCGCTACCGACCTCGTGCTGACCGTCACAGAAATGCTGCGCAGGTTCGGCGTCGTCGGCAAGTTTGTTGAATTCTTCGGGCCGGGCATCGCCGAGCTTCCACTGGCAGACCGCGCCACCATTGGCAACATGGCGCCCGAATACGGCGCAACATGCGGCATCTTCCCGATTGACCAGGAAACGCTGAACTACCTGCGGCTGTCCGGCCGCAGCGAGCAACAGATCGCGCTGGTCGAGGCTTACGCCAGGCACCAGGGCATGTTCCACGCAGCTGATTCGCCGGAAGCAACGTATTCTGCAACGCTCGAACTTGATCTTTCCTCCGTGGAACCGTCCGTCGCCGGACCAAAGCGCCCGCAGGACCGTGTCCGCTTGTCTGCGACGCCGTCGAGCTTCCGCGAACAACTGCCTTCGTTGATGGGGCCAAACGCGGCAAAGTCCACGGACCGGCAGGTGAACCGCTGGATGGGCGAAGGCGGCCATCCAGACATTGGCGGCAGCGGTGTCCCGTCCGCGCAAGCCGGCGAGCCTTCCGCGCCGGATACGCAGGCCGCACACGCCACCACGGTCAAAGAGCGCACGGGCGTTGATCCGGAACAGTATCTCGAGCACGGCTCGATCGTGATTGCCGCGATCACCTCCTGCACCAACACCTCGAACCCAAGCGTGATGATCGCGGCCGGGCTTCTCGCGAAAAAGGCCGTGGAGCGAGGCCTGCGCACGCCGCCGTGGGTCAAGACTTCCCTCGCACCGGGCAGCCGCGTCGTGACGGACTATTACAAGCGCGCGGGCCTGCTGCCGTATCTTGACCGTCTCGGCTTTGACGTCGTCGGCTACGGCTGCACGACATGCATCGGCAACTCCGGCCCGCTGCCGGCGGATGTTGCCAAAGCCATCGAAGATCATGGCCTGGTCGCGGTCAGCGTTCTCAGCGGCAATCGCAACTTCGAAGGCCGCATCAACTCCGACGTGCGCGCGAACTACCTGATGTCGCCGCCCCTGGTTGTCGCCTATGCGCTCGCCGGGCGCATCGAGCACGACTTCGACAACGAGCCGCTGGGCATTGACGGCTCCGGCCGCAAGACTTTCCTGCGCGACATCTGGCCGACCCAGCAGGAAGTTTCTGAAACCATCACGAAAGCAGTGACCACGGAAGGCTTCCGCAAGGAATATGCAACCGTAACCGCCGGTGATGATAACTGGCAGAGGCTGAAGTTCCCGACGGGCAATACCTACGAATGGGACGAGGATTCCACTTACATCCGCAAGGCGCCCTACTTCGATGGCATGGCTGCAACGCCATCTCCGGTCGAGGAAATTCGGGGCGCGCGCGTGCTCGCGGTCCTTGGAGATTCCGTCACAACCGATCACATTTCGCCGGCGGGCAGCATCAAGACCAATGGCCCGGCAGGAAAATATCTGACCGAGCACGGCGTCACGCCGGGAGACTTCAACAGCTACGGCTCGCGTCGCGGCAACCACGAGGTGATGGTGCGCGGCACTTTTGCCAACGTGCGCCTGCGCAACAAGCTTGCGCCGGGCACGGAAGGCGGCGTTACCCGCCTGCTGCCTGAAGGCACCCAGATGTCGATCTACGACGCCAGCGTCGAGTACGAAAAGCGCGGCACGCCGCTCGCGGTCATCGCCGGTAAAGAATACGGCTCAGGCAGCTCGCGCGACTGGGCGGCCAAAGGCCCGCGCCTGCTCGGCATCCGGTTTGTGCTGGCGGAAAGTTACGAACGCATTCACCGCTCGAACCTGGTTGGCATGGGAATCCTGCCGCTGCAGTTCGTAAACGGCGAAAGCGCAGAGTCGCTGGGCCTGACCGGCGAAGAAACTTTCGACATCCTCGGCCTGCCCCAGATGCTGAACAGCAAATTCGCCGACGGGAAGACAATCACAGTTCGGGCGACAGGCGTCGACGGCAATACCAATGACATCCGCGCAACCGTGCGGATTGATACGCCGCAGGAAATCCTCTACTACCAGCACGGCGGGATTTTGCAGTACGTGTTGCGGCAGCTGGCGGGCAAGGCTTAATACGAGCCAGTAAGCAAAGCGGCGCGAGCTTATTTCGCGCCGCTTCTTGTCAACTGAAGAACTGCCGAAGCTGCTTCTCGATCATGCCTTCGAAAAACATCGGCGCCTTCTCGACGTCCACGGTCAACGTTTCCCCGTTCAGCGCGTAGGTCGCTTCCACGCCCATGCCAGTCACCTTGTTGCCATCTACCTTTAGCCCGCTGTTCTTCAGCTTTGCCAGCCCCGCTTCGAGCTTCGCGGGCGTAACGCCTTCGATTGTGTGAGTTGCCATGCCCACAGCTTAGCTTTACCGCATCCCATAGCGCGAGAAGGGCTTGCGACCAGCAAAGAAACTCTTTGCTGGCCCGAAAGTACTATTCGCAAGAACCCTCGTGTGACAGACGTCCATCTTGTTGCGATATCATCATTCTGGCCTGGGGGAGTGCAGCCTTGCGCTGTTCAACAATGACTATGACCAAACGAATTGCATGGGTTTCTGTAGGGATGAGTGTCGCCGCGCTGGGCTTGTACCTGGGCCGCGAGCTGCGCGCGCGATGGAATTTTGCGCACCGTTCACCGTATGACTTCTACGGTCATGCCGGCGACGAGTTCAACGGAATGAATGGCTCGGAATCGGGCGTCGGCGTCTAGGACGCCGCAACTCTTTTACGAAGGCGAAGCCCCGGCTCAGACCGGGGCTTTCGCATTTTGCCCGGGCGCCGCACCGGCGCTCATTCCGCCATCCGGCGCAGCAACGCAACCTTGCGCTCCGCCGGGAGAAAGCTCGCCTCAATCGAGTTCGTTGCCAGTTCCCGCAACTGTTCCAGGTTCAGCTCAAATTCCTCATGCGCGATCCGGTACTCGCCGAGCAGGTCCGTGTGAAACATCGGAGGATCGTCTGAATTCAGCGTGACCATCAGGCCGCTCTCGAAATACCGTCGAAGCGGATGCGCTGCCATGCTCCGGCACAGGCCGGTTGCTACATTACTGCTCGGGCAAAGTTCGATCGGAATCTGACGCTCGGCGAGCACATCCATCAACTCGTCATCGTGCTGCGCGGTCAGGGCGTGGCCCAGCCGTTCTGCCCCGATGTTCAGCGCGGCCCACACGCTCTCCGGCCCGGCGGATTCTCCCGCATGGCACCGCAGCCGCAAACCGGCGTCGCGTGCTTCCGCATACAGCTCCTTGAACCACTCGGCCGGTCCGCGCTTTTCATCACCGCCAAGATCTATCGCGCAGATACTGGTCTCGCCTCTGTCGCGAATCTGTTGCGCGCGGAGCTCGGCAGCCTTGCGAAACACGCGCCCGCATTCTTCCACGCCGAAATGCCGCACCGCGTCAAACGTCCACTGCACGGTTGTGCCAAAGTCCCGCTCCGCTCGCTGGCGACCGCGCTCCATGCCGGCAAACAGCGGCTCGAACTCGACCTTGCGCCAGTAGTAAACCACGCCGACGGAAACGTTCACCTCGGCATGCACAATGCCCTGCTGTGCCAGCCTCCGCACCATTTCATAGGTCACAAGCTCGTAATCGCCGGGAGTCTGCAGTCGCTGGGTGACTGCCTTGAAGGCCATCAGGAATCCCTGAAAGTCGTCGTAGCGGTACAGCGCCCGGGCCTGGTCGAGTGTCAGCGGCTGCTCGTCGTGGCAGTCGCTGAGCTGCATCAGCGTCTCCGGCAGAATGGTTCCTTCAAGATGCAGGTGCAGCTCGCACTTCGGCATGCGCCGGACAGCTTCGAGAATGTCTTCGGAATCCACTTCCCAGATTACCCGCGAGCGCGGTCGGGAGGGCAGAACTCGCTGCGGTAGCGGCTGTAGAGGAAATAAACAGAAAGGCCGATCGCAAGCCAGACAAAGAAGCGCAGCCACGTCATGATCGGCAGACCCATCATCAGCAGCACGCAGAAGATAATGCTGAGCACTGGAAATACCGGTCCCCACGGCACGCGGAAACCGCGGTGACGCTCGGGTTCCCGGACGCGCAGGATCAGCACACCGGCGCTCACCAGAACGAATGCGAACAGCGTTCCGATATTCGACAAATCGGTCAGCGTTCCAATATCGAACAACCCTGCTGGAATTCCGACGACGAACCCCGCCACCCAGGTTGCCACAGACGGCGTCCTGAACTTCGGATGCACATAGCTGAACCAGCGCGGCAGCAGCCGGTCGCGGCTCATGGCAAACCAGACGCGTGACTGCCCGAGCTGGAAGACCAGGATGGACGAGATCATGCCCAGCATCGCGCCGACCAGCACGACCAGCCGCACCCAGTGCAGCGGGTGCCCGTCGTGCGTCATGGAAATTCTTTTCAGCGCATTGACCACCGGCGCCGCATCATCCACCATGCTTTGCCACGGCACCATGCCCGTGAGAACAACTGCGACGCCGATGTACAGCACAGTGCAGATGATCAGCGTCGCGATAATGCCAATCGGCAAATCGCGCTGCGGCCGCTTACACTCCTCGGCTGCCGTCGACACGGAATCGAAACCGATGTAGGTAAAGAAAATGATGGAGCCGCCGGTCAGCACGCCGCTCCAGCCGTTCGGCGAGAACGGTTGATAGTGCTTCGGGTCAATGTAGTTCGCGCCGGCAATGCAGAAGACAACGATGGCCACCAGCTTGAGCAGCACCATGACATTGTTGGCTTCCGCAGATTCCCGGATGCCGCGCACCAGCACGACAGTGAGCAGCATCACGATCAGGAACGCCGGGATATTGAAGCCGAAATGCCAGCCGGCGGCGTAAATATCCTTACCGGCCAGGTCCTGCAATCCGTCCGGCAGATAAGCCGGAGAAATCCACGTTGCCGCCGGATGGATGCCGAACCAGTCGAGAAAATCCACGACATGCGCTGCGAAGCCAACGGACACGCTCATGTTCGAGCCGGCGTACTCCAGGATCAGGTCCCAGCCGATGATCCAGGCGATCAGCTCGCCCATGGTCGCGTACGTGTATGTGTACGCTGAACCCGCGATTGGGATCATGCTGGCGAGCTCCGCATAGCAGAGACCGGTGAAGCAGCAGACGATTGCGACCAGCACGAGAGATAGCGCCAGGGCCGGCCCGGCTCCCGGGCGTCCCAGCACAGCAGCGTGGTGAATCAGGTAATCAAGCAGCGGCGCGTGTGTAATCGAAGTGGTATCGAATTTTTCGCCCGCGATTGCCGTACCGATGACCGTGAATATCCCGGAGCCGATAACCGCGCCAATACCCAGCGCCGTTAGGCTGACGGGCCCCAGCGTCTTCTTGAGCGCGTGCTCCGGCTCCTCGCTCTCCGCGATCAGCTTGTCGATGTTCTTGCGGGCAAACAGTTGCGACGGCAGCGGACACTCTCCGGGCGGCGGGAATTAGTTGTTGCGATTGTAATGGCTGCATTCCGGTGCTCAACAGGCGAGGCGGCCATCAACCTCTTCGTTGCATTTGACTTTGAGCTGAGAGGAGTCTGGAATTGCTGCTATTGAGGATGTTCATGCATTTTCGGCCTGTTTTCATTTTCACGCTGGCGGCATTGTCCAGCACTCTTGTCTTTTCTCAACGTGACCATCACTCACTAAGGTAAAAACGAACGACGGGCGCCGGAGAAAATCCTGCGCCCGTCTGTTTTCTTCCAGTTAACTAGCGTTTCGAAGTACCCTTGCCTGCTTTTTGGATCTTTTTCTTGTTGCTGCCGCGCGGCGTGGTGCGCTTGGCCTTTGGAGCGGCTTTCTTGCGGGCGGTGCGCTTGGCTGCCTTGCGCTCGGTCTTCGGTGCTGACTTCGTGTTTGCCATTCTCTTCTGTTCTCCCTTGCGAATTACAGGCGCTCCAGCTGGGCGAATTTCTCCACCAGCTTCTTCACGCCGACGCTCGTAAAGTTTACCGTAAGCTTCGCGTCGGGCCCGTCGCCTTCGCGCTTGAAGACGATGCCTTCACCATACTTCGGGTGGCGCACCCGGGTGCCGTTCTTCAGGCCCGTCAAGCCGGTCGGCTCCGGAATATCGAGCTTCGGACGCCTGGCCGCACCGCCGCGCGATCCAAAGAAAGAGGCGATATTGTCCAGCGATCCGCCATTCGCGCGGACAAAACCTTCGCCCGCGCGTTTCGGCTGCGCTTGCGAAGGCTGCCCCGGTGTCCCGTACCTGCGGGCCGGGTTTCCGCGTTTGTGCGGGGACCCGGGGCTCTGGTCCTCGTCCTCATAGGAGTAGTGCCGTTCGCCTTCTTCCACGTTTTCTTTGCGCGTGCTCCACTTGCGCTGGCCAAAGCTTCCGTAGCGGCCGTCACCTTCACCGTAGGCCCAGCTGGAACGCCGCGACGCGCCACCACTCAAGTCTTCCAGCAGGTGCGCGGGAACCTCTTCGAGAAACCGCGACGGCACGCTCGCCTCCGGCATGTCATTGCCGTAACGGCGGCGAAAGCGCGCGCGCGTCAGGATGAGGGTGTCCATGGCGCGCGTCATGCCGACATAGCAGAGCCGCCGCTCCTCTTCGAGTTCAACCGGCGAATTCAGCGTGCGTGAATGCGGAAACAAACCTTCTTCCATTCCGGCCAGCACAACCAGCGGAAACTCCAGCCCCTTGGCTGCATGCAGCGTCATCAGGGTCACCCGCGCTGCCGGGTCGTAGGCGTCCGCGTCACTGATCAGTGCTGCGTGGTCCAGGAACTCGTCCAGAGTTTCGCCGCGCTCTTCGGCATCGTGGGCGGCGTTGGCAAGTTCGCGCAGGTTCTCAATGCGGCTGAAGGCTTCCGGTGAACCCTCGTCTTCGAGAGCGCGAATGTACCCGCTGCGGTCGATGAGAAATTTGATCAACTCCGGCAGCGTAGCCTTGCCGCCGCGCTGACGAAAGCCTTCAACCGCCGGCTCATCGAGAATGTTGCGCTTCTCCGTCCTGGCCGAGGCTGCGGCCAGCCTCGCCAGTTTCTTCGGCTGCGCAGCGGAGGCCTGCGCGAACGGCGAAAACTCTGCGGGATCGAAAATGGTTTCCGCGGGCGGATAGGCGGGATGTTCCGGTTGCGAAGTGACATCGCCGAACTCCACGCTGTCTTCGTCTTCTTCGCCGAACGAAAAGCTGGTGTCCAAGGCGTCGGCTTCCGGCTCTCCGAAATCGAAGCTGATGTCCTGGGGCTCCGCGGCATCGCCTGCAGGAAGAGCAGGTCCCTCCATTGCGTCCGCCACGGGGTGCTCCCGCCGGGATGACGAGTTTTCCTGCGAGCCGGTTGCGATGCCAGCGACATCCTCCGCAAGCTTTTCCGCGAATCCGGGACCGAGCAGCGCGCGCGCATCTTCAATCATTCGCGAAAATCCATCGAGAGCCAGCAGCGCGCGGCCCGGCAGCAGCTTGAACTTCTGCGCCTGCGCAATCGCAGCCCACGTACTGGTGCCGGTTTCCAGCGCAACGCGCTCCAGTTGTTCCATCGTCGTCTTGCCGATGCCGCGCGGCGGCGAATTCACGACGCGTGCCAGGGCAATCGAGTCGTGGGGATTCTTGACCAGCTTCAGGTAGCTCAGCAGGTCTTTGATCTCAGAGCGCTCGTAGAACGAAAAGCCGCCGACCATCGTGTACTTGATGGCGTAGCGGCGCAACGCTTCTTCAACCAGTCGCGATTGCGAGTTGGTGCGATACAGCACGGCGGCGCGCGGCGAATCCTGTTCCTCGCCGGCCTTGTTGAACCACTTCTGGATGTAGTCGGCAATCCAGAGAGCTTCGTTCTCACCGTCCGGCGCCTCGTAGTAGCCGACGTTCGCGCCGCCCTGGCGCGACGTCCACAGCGCCTTGCCCTTGCGCTGCGTGTTGCGCGCTACAACCGCGCTCGCAGCTTCCAGGATCACCTGTGTCGAGCGGTAGTTCTGCTCCAGGCGAATCGTTCTGACATCAGGAAAGTCCTTTTCGAACTCCAGGATGTTGCGAATGTCTGCGCCCCGCCACGAATAGATGCTCTGGTCCTCATCACCGACGACGCAGACGTTCTTCTCCGGGCCCGCGAGCAGCTTCATCAACTCATATTGCGGGCGGTTCGTGTCCTGGTATTCGTCGATGAGCAGATAGCGGTAGCGCCGGTTATAACGTTCGCGCACTTCGGCGGAAGTCTTGAGAAGCCGGACCGTTTCGAGCAGCAGGTCGTCGAAATCGAGCGCGTTGGCGGTGCGCAGGTCCTTGCGGTAGATCTCGTAAATCTGCGCGATGCGCTCGGTCTTGGGGTCGGCCGAGGCAAGGTAGACCTCCTGCGGGTCCAGCATGTGGTTCTTGGCCCAGGAAATTCGCCCCAGAACAGTGCGCGGGGTCAGTTCCTTGGTATCCAGCCCAAGCCGCCGCATGGCTTGCTTGACCACCGCCTGCTGGTCGGCTTCGTCGTAGATGTTGAAGTTGCGGGTCAGCCCCTCGTTGCCGACCCGGAGCGCCTCAATATCCCGGCGCAGAACCCGTACACAGAAGCTGTGAAAGGTCGCCAGCATGGGCTTGGTCAGCTGGGAGTGACCGAGAAGCCGCTCCACGCGCTCGGCCATTTCGCCGGAAGCTTTGTTCGTGAAGGTGACGGCAAGGATGGAATCCGGCGCAACTCCCTTTTCTTCAATTAGATAGACAATCCGGTGGGTGATAACACGCGTCTTGCCGGAACCGGCTCCGGCGAGAATGAGCACGGGCCCATCGGTTGCCAGTACAGCCTCCCGCTGCTGCGGATTCATGTTGTCGAGCAGGCGCGACATGCTTGTTTTTCAAGTTTACCCCCGTCCAGGAGGAAATTATATGAGCATTACGCTATCAAATTACTTGCATCCATAGCGCTAATAAAGCATCCTATCCAGCAGCAGGGTAATCCCAACCCGCTACTTTTCTGGAGGAGATCCAACAATGACTGTCACTCGTTTCCGCACCACCCCGTATCGCCCCTTCGGCGCCCTGAGCCTGCTTGAGGACGCGCTGAAGCAGATCAACACCGACGACAGCACACTGACCGCCGGCAACTTCACCCCCGCGGTGGACGTGTACGAAGACGAGCACAAGCTGACCGTCAAGGTGGAAACGCCGGGCATCAAGCAAGATGACCTCAATATCCAGCTTGAAAACCAGACCCTGACCATCACCGGCGAGCGCAAGTTCGACAGCGAAGAGAAGGAAGAGAACTTCCACCGCATGGAACGGCGCTTCGGCAGCTTTACCCGCAGCTTCCACCTGCCGAGCACGGTCGATACCACCTCAGTGAATGCCAGCTACGAGAACGGCGTGCTGAAGATTGACTTTGCCAAGCGCCAGGAAGCCAGAGCGCGCCAGATCAGAATCGGTAGCGTCAACTCTCTGAACGCGCAGACCGGGCAGAAGGACAACGGGCAGAAGGACAACGCGGCCGCATAAAGAGCTGCACGTCTCGCAACTCCTGAGTTTCAGGCCGCGCAGCCCGCGGCCTTTCTTTTGCCCGAAAGACGCATAGGATTTACTTCGAAAGGTAGTTGAGAACCATGCCCATACGCTGGGACAAGCTGACCATCAAATCCCAGGAAGCCATCCAGGCGGCCAGTGAACTGGCCGGCGCGGCCGGAAATCCTGACGTACAGCCGCTGCACCTTGCCGCGGCCCTTTTGGAAGACAAGGAAGGCATCGTCGTGCCGACGCTCGCCAAAATCGGCGTGCCCACGGAACGCCTGCTGTCCGACATCAACGCCGCGCTGGAGCGACTACCCAGGGTGCAGGGCGCCGGCCAGCAGCCGGGGCTCTCGTCCGCGCTGAACGCGGTCCTCGACCGCGCATTCGTCGAGGCACGCGATCTGAAAGACGAATTCGTCTCGACGGAACACCTGCTGCTCGCGCTGGCGCATGGCAAGAATGAACCTGTCCAGGCCGCGCTCGCCGCCTTCGGCGCGACGCATGACGCGATCCTGAAGGCGCTCTCCACGGTCCGCGGCGCGCAGCGCGTGACGGACCAGAACCCTGAAGCAAAATTCCAGGCGCTGGAGCGCTACGCAAAAGACCTGACCGAACTGGCAAAGCGCGGCAAGCTGGACCCCGTCATCGGCCGCGACGAGGAGATTCGCCGCGTAGTGCAGGTATTGAGCCGCCGCACGAAAAACAATCCCGTGCTGATTGGCGAGCCGGGCGTCGGCAAGACGGCCATTGTTGAAGGCCTGGCGCGCCGCATTGCGCAGGGTGACGTGCCGGAGGTGCTGCGCGACAAGCGCGTCATCTCGCTCGACCTTGGTTCCATGCTGGCCGGCGCGAAGTATCGCGGCGAGTTCGAAGACCGCCTGAAAGCCGTTCTCAAAGAGATTGAAGAGTCGAACGGACAGGTCATCCTGTTTATTGACGAACTGCACACACTGGTCGGGGCCGGAGCGGCGGAAGGCGCGATAGACGCCAGCAACATGCTCAAACCAGCACTCGCGCGCGGCGAACTGCGCGCCATCGGTGCGACAACATTGAATGAATACCGCAAGTACATCGAGAAAGACGCCGCCCTGGAGCGCCGCTTTCAGATCGTGTTTGTCGGCGAGCCGAACGTCGAAGACACCATCGCGATCCTGCGCGGGCTTCGCGAGCGCTATGAGACGCACCACAACGTGCGCATCAAGGATTCCGCCATCGTAGCGGCGGCAGAGCTGTCACACCGTTACATCTCCGATCGCTTTCTTCCCGACAAGGCCATTGACCTGGTTGACGAAGCGGCGGCATCGCTGGCCATCCAGATCGGCTCCGTGCCCACGGAGGTAGACCAGCTGGAACGCCGCGCCACGCAGCTTGAAATCGAAGCTACGGCACTCAAGCGCGAGTCCGACCCGAATTCGAAGGAACGCCTGGCACAGGTAGAACGAGAGCTTGGCGAACTGCGCGAGCAGGTTGGCGCATTGCGCGCGCGCTGGCAACAGGAGCGGGACGCTCTGGGAAAGATTGCGGAGCTGAAGAAGCAAATGGAAGCCTTGCGCTTCGAGCAGGAAGAGCAGACGCGCAAGGGAAACCTGGAGCGCGCCGCGCAGATCCAGTACCAGGACCTGCCGCGCACCGAAGCTGAGCTCAAGAAACTTACCTCGGCAGAAGGCGCTGCGTCTGGCCATCGCCTGCTGAAAGAGGAAGTGGACGAGGAAGACATCGCGCACATTGTCTCGCGGTGGACCGGCATTCCTGTGTCGAAGATGCTGGAAGGTGAAGTGCAGAAGCTTGTCACCATGGAAAACCGGCTGCGCGAACGCGTCGTCGGCCAGGACGAAGCGCTGAGCCTCGTCGCAAACGCGATCCGCCGCAGCCGCGCCGGACTAAGCGATCCCAAGCGACCGATTGGCAGCTTCATTTTTCTCGGACCCACCGGCGTCGGAAAAACAGAGACCGCGCGAGCGCTTGCGGAATTCCTGTTCGACGACGAACAGGCGATGATCCGCATTGACATGTCGGAGTACATGGAGAAGCACGCCGTCGCGCGGCTGATTGGCGCGCCTCCCGGCTACATCGGCTTTGATGAAGGCGGCCAGCTGACCGAGGCTGTGCGTCGCCGTCCGTACTCCGTCGTGCTGTTCGATGAAATCGAGAAGGCGCACCCGGATGTTTTCAATGTGCTGCTGCAGGTTCTCGACGATGGCCGGCTGACAGATTCAAAGGGCCGCACGGTGGACTTCAAGAACACTGTGCTGATCATGACTTCGAACCTCGGCGCGCAGCTGCTGAACAGCGAAGCGCTGTCGAGCGAATCGGGATTCGAGCAGGCGCGCGAACAGGTGATGGATGTCCTGAAAGCGCACTTCCGTCCTGAGTTCCTGAATCGCGTGGATGACATCGTCATCTTCCGGCCGCTGGGTGAGGAGCAACTGACCCACATCATCGATTTGCGTTTGGCCGAACTTGAAAAGATGCTGGCTGACCGGCATATCACGCTCGTGCTGACCGATGCGGCCCGTCACCAGATTTTCCTGACAGGCTACGACCGCGCCTACGGCGCCCGGCCGCTGAAACGCGCCATCCAGAAGCTGTTGCAGGACCCGCTCGCCATCAAGATCCTGGACGGGGAAATCCTGCACGGCAACACCGTGCATGTGGACGCGGACCCGCTGAAGAGCCAGTTGCAGTTCGTGGTCGAACGCCGCGCCGCGAAGCCGGCCACAGCATAAACAATCAAGCAGCAGGGCGCGCGTTTTCGTGTGCCCTGTTGCCTTGCTGCAGCGTTTGCGTTGAACCCGCGGGTGCCGCGTCCGGCAGCGAAAGCGCCTGCTCGGAATGTAGGATGGAAACTCTTGTCACCCTGACCGGCGGCATCCGATGCACGAACGATTGATCACCCTCGCGTTTGCGATAATCGCCGGCGCCGCAGATTCTCTCGGCGGGCTGATTCTCGTGCGCCGCGCATGGGCCGCTCGCTCGCTGCGCTATTTCGTCGCCCTGTCGGCCGGCTTCATGATGGCGACGATTGCGCTCGAAATGGTGCCGGAGAGCTTTCGCATTGCGCCGCGTTCGGCCCCGCTGCTGCTGCTCGCCGGCTATTGCGCGATCCATCTGCTGGAGCACACCGTAGTCCCGCATTTCCATTTCGGCGAAGAGACGCACCATGGCGAATTCATGCGCAAGCATACGGGCTACTCCGTGCTGCTTGGCCTGGTGGCGCATACGTTCTTTGATGGCATCGCGATTGGCGCGGGATTCGCGCTGAACTGGCGGCTCGGGCTGATCATCTTTCTCAGTATCCTGCTGCACAAGTTGCCGGAAGGATTCACCATCGCGAGCGTCATGATGGCGAGCGGCGGCGGGCGACGCCTGGCGTTCGGCGCGGCCACGCTTCTCGGTGTGGCAACGGTTGTCGGGGCGCTTGTCGTGCAGGCCTCGCCGCGCTTCGTCGCCTTCGGACTGCCGCTGTCGGCCGGCGTGACGCTCTATGTGTCCGCGACCGACCTGGTGCCGGAGGTCAATCGCGAACCCGGCATTCGCATGGCGCTGGTCTTCTTTATCGGCGTCGCTCTGTTTGCCGCAGTCGCCGCGCTGGCGCGCTAGCTGCTATTCGACCTGCTGTTTGGCGCGGTAGCCTTCCCGGGCGATGATGTCGTATTTCAGCTGCTTGTGCTTTTCGTCTTCCATCCTGAGCGGCTTGCCTTCCCCGTCCACCAGCTCAACTTTCAGCTTGCGGAATGTGCCGTCCATCTTGGCGTTCGTGGGGTGATAGCTGAGCACGTACGCGCTGCGAATGGTGTCGTTGATCTGGTGGAAGATTTCCGGCATGGCGCCCTGGAACATGGGAAAGAAATATTGGCCGCCTGTCATCTGCGCGAACGTCTTCATCTGGTTGTCGGCCTGAAGGTAATCGAGATCGCGCATACCGCTGCCGCGGCCCATGCTGCTCGCAGTCATCATCTCCCGCGTGAACTGACCCGTCCCGACCGTAAAGATGGTGACGTCGGGGGTGGTGCGGATTTTCTTCAATATCTTGTCGAGATTTATCTTGCTGAACGTATCGCGGCCGCTCCCGACGAGGATGATGTATTTGCGTCCTTCAATGGTGGAAACGCGGTCCAGCGTTTCATACAGGGCGTCGAACATGTTCCGGTCGGAGAAAGTTGGGAATGTCAGGGTATTCAGCGCCTCATACACGCGGCGCTTGTCCTGCGTGAAGTCGGTAAGGATGTGCGTGTGCAGATCGTAGGTGACAACGGCGACGTAATCATCCGGCATGAGCTGCTGCGCGAAGGCGCCCGCGGCCGCACGCATGTCCTGGATAAAGCCGTAGGTGTACATATTGTTGGCGAATTCCAGCACCAGTACTGCGGTGATAGGCGCCTTGATCTTTTGAAAGTTCGTGACCTTCTGCTCGACCCCGTCTTCGAAGACCTTGAAGTTGCCTTCCTTCAGCCCGCTGACGAACTGGTGGTTCTTGTCGGTGAGGACGCTGACGTCTACGTTGACCAGCGGCACATCGACCCGCAGCGTGACATTGCCCATCTGCGACGGGTTTACGACCTTCGGCGCGACGGGTGCCGGCGGGGCTTCGTCAGCTTTCTTTTTCGGCAGCGCAACCGCGCCGGTGTCCCCCTGCGGGCCACCCTCGTCCGGGTTGGCGTTCTGGTCAGGAGTTTGCGTTGGCGGCGGCGTTTGCTGCTGTGCGTGGAGTGATGGCGCAATCATGCAGGCGGCGAGGAATGCGAGAAGGAGCGAAGCGCGGCGGAACATCGGTTGTGGAGTCTCCGGAGTTACAGACGGCAGACGGGCGTGCTGGGCTGCTTTGCCTTATTTTCGCTCTAAATCCAGCCGGACGGCAAAGGGGTTCGATATGCTGACCCTCGAAGCCCTTGCGATTCGAACTCTTTATCGCCGGAAGATACCTGCGGGCCAAGCGGCGCCAGGCGCTGGTCGGCGTCGTGACGGTGCTTTCCGTGCTGGGAATTACTGCCGGCGTGGCGTCGCTGATTGTTGCCCTGGCCATCACGGCCGGCATGCAGCATGACCTCGAAGCCCGGCTGCTCGGCGCAACCAGCCACGTCGAGCTGATGCGCGTCCAGGGAGACGGCATCCGCAACTGGCAGGCTCTGACGCAGCGGCTGCAAGAGGAGCGCGGTGTGGTGGCTGCTTCCCCGGTCATTTACGGCCAGGTGCTGGTTTCGCGCGGCTCACATGCCGGCGGCGCGCTGGTTAAAGGCATCGTTCCGGCTGATGAGCGCCGTGTCAGCGATCTGCTCAAGACAGTGCAGCTTGGCAACGCAAGCGCTCTCGACGCGCGGCAACAGGTTTGTGCGGCGGGTTGTAACGACGCCACGATGCCGCCCATCCTGCTCGGCAAAGACCTGGCAGAACAGCTCGGCGCGGGCATTGGCGACGTGGTCCTGGTCACCAGCCCGCAGGGAGAGTTGACTCCGGTCGGCCTTGTACCGCGCTACCAGCGGTTTACCGTTGCGGGAATCTTTCACTCCGGCTTTTACGAGTACGACAGCTCCTGGGCGTTCATAGCGATGCCCGATGCGCAACACTTGTTCGGCGAGCCGGACATTGTCAGCGCCATCAACTTCCGGCTGAGCGACCCGAACGCCGCCCACCAGGTTGGCCGCGAACTCGAGCAGGCCGCCGGGACCGGATTCATGACCACGACATGGATGGAGCAGAACCAGGAGCTTTTCCGCGCGCTGAAGCTGGAACAGGTCGTCACGTTCGTCGTCCTGGCGCTGATTGTGCTGGTAGCCGCGCTGAATATCCTGATCGCGCTCACCATGATGGTCATGGAAAAATCCCGGGACATCGCGGTGCTGCTCGCGATGGGCGTCGAGCAAAGCCAGATTCAGCGGATCTTCCTGCTGCAAGGCCTGATGGTCGGCCTGGTCGGGACAGCGCTCGGGCTCGCGCTGGGCTACGCGACGGCGTGGGCCGGCGGCCACTATCACTTCATCCATCTGTCAGCCGAGGTCTACTCGCTGGATTACGTGCCGTTCGAGCCGCGCGCGATGCACGGCGTCATCGTCGGCGCGGTCGCGCTGGCAGTTTCGCTGCTGGCTACGCTCTATCCTGCGCGCTCGGCGGCGCGGGTTCGGCCAGCAGAGGCGCTGCGCTACGAATAGCGGTTCATACCCGTTCGTAATCTGCCCGCCAGTTTTGTACGGCCTGTTTGATCTGCTTCGGCTGCATGTGATCGCGCCGTGCCCGCTCCGCCAGTTCCACTACTTCTCCGTCCGACGCGAAGCGAAGTGCAACCAGCTGTCTCACCGTCAGCCCCGCGGCCGAACCACCGAGCGCCCCGAGCCTGAGCGTTTCTTCCAACCGAATGATGCGGTCCTGGTTCTGCGCGGCATACATCCGTGCCTTCGCTGCCAAAAGGATGACTGCAAAGGTGAGCACGGCGAGAAAGATATAGAGATACCCCATGTGCCCGTGATGCCGGTAGCACGCCACCAGCGTCAAGACGAACAGGCCGAAAAGGACCGGCAGAAGGAAAAAATGAAAGGCCGGATCGAGCCGGGTGTGGTTCTTGTAATTCTGTTCAGCCATAGTTATTGCCTCCCTACGACAAGAATGCGAAACGTGTCCGGAAGAATCGTGGGCCTGGGTCGAGGATTGTCTTTGGTCGCTGCCGCAGCCGGACCTCGATCTGCATCGGCAAGAT
The DNA here is from genome assembly GCA_963848685.1 of uncultured Acidobacteriaceae bacterium. GTDB lineage: Bacteria > Acidobacteriota > Terriglobia > Terriglobales > Acidobacteriaceae > CAWKED01. The sequence goes on from CAWKED010000002.1 coordinate 1,301,672, forward strand.
ACATCCGGTCGGTTGCAGGGTCGTACGCCATAGTGCGCGCGCCCTTCTGGGTTGTCACGGTCTGAATTGTCTTATACCCGTGTCCGGCATCTACGACAGACACGGTCCCGCTCTGGCCGTTCGGGCTGAACGCAAGCTGATATTTCTCGCTGTAACCGGCAGCATCCGGCCCGTCGCCGATGTCCGGCGAAGCAAGTTGCTTCCCGGTTTCCGCGTCGAGGACGGCCATCTTTTTCCCGTCGCAAACCGCGAAGAACCTTTGATGGACTGTATCCATCGCAGAACCCGAAGGGGATTCGCAGTCGGTCAGCGGCCATGTTGCGACAAGTTTCAACGCATGCGCGTCCAGCTTCACAACTTCGTTCTTGCTTTCAATGTTGTCGAGCACATTGCCCTTGCCATCGGCCTGCGGAAACTCCGGCCGCCCGGGCAGCGCGATTGTGGCGGTTACGCTGCGGGACTTTGTATCGACGACGGCCACGTTCTGGCTGCGGCCGCAGAAGGCCCAAACGGTGGAAGTAACTGGCTCAAAGGCAATGCCATCCGGGCCCGTACACACCGGGATTGTTGCAACAACCGCGAACGTCTTGCGGTCGAACACTGCGACGGCGTTGCTGCCGCCGTCGGTCACATAACCAAATTTGCCCTCGGGGTCGAGCGCGATGCCGTGTGTACCTTTCAGCCCGGTAATGGCTCCCGCTGCTTTCCCCGTGGTGGTGTCGATGACTTCCACTCTCGGCCCGTGCGAGGCGTAGAGCAGGTGAGCTGCGGGATCGGCGGTCATGTAGTCCCAAAAGCCGTCGCCGCCGATCTTCCACTCGGCAACGAGCTTGTATTGCTGCGCACAGGCAGGCATCGCGCCAAGCAGCACAATGAGGGCCAGGATTCTTTTCATGTCGAGACGATAACCGTCACGTGTCGACAAAGTCCATGTCTGGCCCGAAAGTGCCCTCCGTGATTTTGCACAGGTCTTCGTGCAGAATTTTGTTCTTCGGCGCAGGGTCGGAGTGATAGAACTTGGCCATGAGGACACGGCCATAGCCGTTCCCGGCGCACTTCCCGCCGCGCCGCACCCAGCGGACAGCGGTCCGCTTCCCTCTCACGCCCAGGAACATCTAACACACATGACTCCGCTGTTGCGCGTGGACGGGCTTACGCATGCCTACCGGCTTCCCCACGGCGAACTGCGTCTTTTCCAGGAATTAGACCTGAGTATCGCGCAGGGCGAGCTTGTCGCCATTGTCGGGGCCAGCGGCAGCGGCAAGAGCACATTGCTCCATCTGCTGGCCACGCTGGATGCTCCCTCCGGCGGAACCGTATACTTCAAGGAACAACCGTTGAACGCCCTGGACCACAGGCAAGCCGCCGGATTTCGTAACCGCGAACTCGGCTTTGTGTGGCAGTTCCACCATCTGCTGCCGGAATTTACCGCGCAGGAGAACGTTGCCATGCCGCTGCTGGCGCGCGGCGACGATCACAAGACAGCAATGAGCAAAGCTGCAGAATGGCTGGGCAAAGTGGGGCTGGCCGACCGCAAGCAGCACCGTTCGGGCGAGCTTTCCGGCGGAGAACAGCAGCGCTGTGCCCTGGCGCGCGCCCTGGTAACCAATCCCAGCCTGTTACTAGCGGATGAGCCTACCGGCGATCTGGACAACCGGACGGCCGAAGACGTGTTTACCTTGATACAGGACCTGCATCGCCGGCATGGGCTGACCACCCTGCTGGTGACGCACAACGAAGACTTTGCCCGGAGGTGTGACCGGATGCTGCGGCTGGAAGCGTGCCGCCTTACGCCTGAGACCGTAACCGTTAACTAAGCAGTACAGAACCGAAGGGGTCCAAATGTTCGAACGCTATACAGAAAAAGCGCGGCGCGTGATCTTCTTTGCTCGCTACGAGGCCAGCCAGTTCGGCTCACCGTACATCGAGACCGAACACCTGCTGCTCGGCTTGCTGCGCGAAGACAAAGCGCTGACCAATCGCTTCCTGCGTTCGCACTCTTCGGTGGAGTCGATTCGCAAGCAGATTGAAGGCCACACCACTGTCCGTGAAAAGGGCTCGACTTCCGTGGACCTGCCGCTGTCGAATGAGTGCAAGCGCGTGCTGGCCTACGCGGCGGAAGAAGCGGAGCGCCTGTCCCACAAACACATCGGCACGGAGCACCTGCTGCTCGGCCTGCTGCGCGAAGACAAGTGCTTTGCCGCGGAAATCCTGCATGAGCGGGGGCTGCGCCTGTCCACGATTCGCGAAGAGCTTTCCCGCACGACGCAGGAAAAGCAGCCGCAGCAGCAGCGCAATCGTGAAAGCTCCATGTTGGCGGAGTTCAGCCGCGACCTGACGCAGGCCGCGCAGGAAAACCAGCTTGATCCGCTGGTCGGCCGCGACTCGGAAGTAGACCGCGTCATTCAGATCCTTTGCCGCCGCACGAAAAACAATCCCGTGCTGATCGGCGAGCCCGGCGTCGGCAAGACCGCAATCGTCGAAGGTCTGGCGCAACGCATTTCTGACGGCGAAGTTCCGAGCTTTCTGAGTGACAAGCGCGTCCTGGCACTCGATCTTTCGCTCATAGTCGCGGGTACGAAGTATCGCGGCCAGTTTGAAGAGCGGCTCAAGACCATCATGAAAGAGCTGATGGAGAACCAGAATTCCATCATCTTTATCGATGAATTGCACACGCTGGTGGGTGCCGGTTCGGCGGAAGGCTCACTCGACGCCGCCAACATCCTCAAGCCTGCCCTGAGCCGCGGCGAAATCCAATGCATCGGCGCGACAACTCCCGCCGAGTTCCGCAAGAGCATTGAAAAAGACCGCTCGCTTGAGCGCCGCTTCCAGGCTGTCAAGGTTCCGCCGCCCAACGAAGAGGATGCTGTCAAGATCCTGATGGGCATCAAGGAGCGCTACGAGAAGTTCCACGCGGTCAGCTACACCGATGACTCCATCGAGTTCTCGGTGACGCACTCGAACCGCTACATCACGGACCGCTTTCTGCCCGACAAGGCGATCGACCTGATCGACGAAGCGGGCGCGCGCGTCAAGCTGCGCCAGACTTCCCTGCCGGAAGAAATTACCGAGGTACAGAAGCGAATCAAGTTCATCGTCAACCGCATGGATTCCGCCATTGCGAACCACGAGTTCGAAAAGGCGCGTTTCTATTCCGACGAAGAGCGCAAGGAGCGGGAAAACCTGCGCGCGCTCCGCGAAAAATATCACCTCGACGATTCTTCCGCCGGCATCGTGACCCGCGCCGATATCGAGGAAGTCGTGTCACGCTGGACCGGCGTTCCCGTGATGAGCCTCAAGGAAGAGGAAATGCAGAAGCTGCTTCGCGTCGAAGGCGAGCTGCACAAGCGCGTCATCTCGCAGGAGAAAGCCATCTCGGCGCTGGCCCGCGCCATCCGGCGGTCGCGCGCCGGTCTCAAGAACCCGAACCGGCCTATCGGCTCGTTCCTCTTCCTCGGCCCGACCGGCGTCGGCAAGACGGAAATGGCGCGCACTCTGGCGCAGTTCCTGTTCGGTTCGGAGAAATCGCTCATACGCTTCGACATGTCGGAATTCATGGAGAAGCACTCCGTATCCAAGCTCATCGGTTCGCCTCCGGGATACGTCGGTTACGAGGAAGGCGGCCAGCTTACGGAACGCGTGAAGCGCAGCCCGTACTGCGTTGTTCTGCTCGACGAAATCGAAAAGGCGCATCCGGATGTGTTCAACATCCTGCTGCAGGTCTTTGAAGATGGCCACTTGACCGACGGACTCGGCAACACGGTCGACTTCAAGAACACGATCATCATCATGACCTCGAACATCGGCGCCCGCCACCTGCAGAAGCGCCAGGGCCTCGGCTTCCAGTCATCGAACGATGACCTGGTAGTCGAAAAAGTTGAAGAGCTGGTCAAGCAGGAAGTGAAGAAGACTTTCAATCCGGAGTTCCTGAACCGGCTGGACGAAATCATCATCTTCCAGGCGCTCAGCGACCAGGACCTGCTGCAGATCATCGAGCTGCTCGTGCAGCAGCTCAACGCAAACCTTGTCCAGAAGGCCATCACCATATCCGTGACGGGAGAAGCCAAGCGCTGGATCATGGAGCAGACGCTTACCGACCGCACCTACGGCGCGCGTCCACTCCGCCGCGCACTGCAGCGGCACGTGGAGGATCCACTGTCAGAAGCGCTGATCGCGGGGCAGTTTATCGAGCGGCCCGCCTTCATCGAGGTCTATCTCGATGACAACAAGTTGTTTTACCGGCCCATCGGCGCGGAAGGCGACACGGCCGCCGCCGGGACAGTGCTGGCTGCAAACTAGGGAAGCGCACGAAAACAGGCCGCGTCTATGGACGCGGCCTGTTTTTTTGCCTGGACGAATTTACTCGGTGGCCTGTGGCACCGCGATGGCAACAACTTCCGCGGTCCCTACGGCGGTATTCGCTTTAATCGCACTCGTGCTGAAGGCCGCATTCAGCGCTCCGGCTGCGGCGCTGGTCAAGGTCAGGTTTACGCCGCCCAGCGTTATGACCGGCGTATATCCCGACCGGATGCTCGGTCCGCCACTCGGAATGACGTTGAACAAGGGCGCGCGTACGATCAGCTTGCCCCCTTCGACAAGGTCCCCGGTGATGACTGCCTGAGGGGAAGTCGTGTCAATGACGAAGTTCGACAGAGTGACGACAGTAGAGCCGGCGGTCAGGGTCAACCCGCCCGAGTGGAACAGTTCGCCCTTCAGGGTGGTGGTGTCCGCCGCCCCGCCAACAATCGGAAAGTTGATGTTGTATCCGCTCAAAGCGGAGGGATAAACGGGCGATGGTGACACTCCAAGGCCGGTGAGAGCGCTGACGAAGCCGGCGTTCAGCGTCACGTTCGTGCTTCCGCTGCTGACGTTTGTGGTCGTTTGGGCGCCGCCGAAGGTTGCGATCGCGAGGGATGCGATAACAAGCGCGGCACGGGTAGTGTTGAGCACTTTCATGAATTACCTCAGCCTTTCAAATTCGGCAGAATAGCTGCCAAATGGATAGAGGCGGAAACGCGGCATGAGGCATCGTGAACAAAATAGGGGCTTTAGCTGGCTCGACAATACTGTAATGATTGTTGATGATGCGAATAAGCCTGGCCAGTCCATCTTTCTAGCAGACCCTGCGAAGACTCCCTGCGGAGATCTGGCGGTCCCGACTGGACCACTTCGGCACTAAGAAGCAAGTAAGGCCGCATCATGGACGCGGCCTTATTCGCTTTCGGAAATTCCGAACTCTTCGTCGTGCGTGTTACTGCCCGTCGGTGGACGGGTTCGGGTTCGAAATGGCGTGTACCCATATCTTGCCGAATACCGGGATTCCCGAGGGCGGGGTCGCGGAATTCGGGCGGAGATGGAACGTGTGGTTGATCATCGCGGCCGCCGGGTCCGACAGGGTAAGCTCGGCGTTCTGCAGGAGAAGAATGGGCGTGTAAAGGGTCGACATCTGCGCCGGCGTCGTGCAGACCAATCCGAAGATCGGTGTGCGGCCTTCGAATACGCCGTTCAGAACAACATCTGCGGAGACCATCGGAACGCTGCCCGTGGTGTCAATGGTGAAGTTCTCGAGCCTGGCGACGTTGCCAGCCGCGGTAAGGACAAGCCCACCGTGATGCTGAAGCTCCATTTTGCCAGTCGCAAGATCGACCGCGCCGCCGGAGACGGGCAGGTTGATGTATGTTCCGTTGAATTCTGACGGCGATACAGCCGTGATGGTGAGGCCGCCCGCAGCAAATTCCTGCAGCATAGTGGAATTCAGCTTGAGCACGGTGGTGCCCGTAGCAATCTCTTGCGTCTGAGCACCGGCAAAGGACGCCGCGAGCACAAGAACGGCAGCGGCGGATCGGAACACATTCAGTTTCGTCACAATAAACTCCTGAAATCACGTTGAGGGTCGGCCAGAGAGTCAGGACGCGAAGCTGTTGCGGGGCCTGCCCAACTCTCCGAACCATCGCGATTCGGATTTCAGGATGCTGCCACGGATAGATACAGACAATGGCGCAGGTGGGGGATTCCCGTAACACGGATTGCACGCATGGCGAGCAGCCAGAGACGGCAATCAAAGGACTTGGCACTCGTAGACCACGCCAGGTATCTGCAACGTTACTGGGGGATCGCTCCGGTGGTCGCGGTCCTTATCTCACCGCGATGGACGCGGCCCAGACCCGGGGCCCGGCGGGGATCGCCGCGTAATAAGCAATTTCCTGGTGGCTGCGGTACGGCCAGACGCAGAAATCCGCCGACTTGCCTGCCTCCAGCGAGCCGCACTCGCTACCCAGGCCCAGCGAATACGCAGCGTTGATCGTCGCCGCTGTGAGCGCTTCCGCGGGGGTCATCTTCATCTGCAGGCACGCCAGCGACATCACGAATGGAAGCGACGTTGTGGGCGAAGACCCTGGGTTGAAGTCCGTGGCCACGACGGGCGCAAGTCCTTCCGCGATCATCCCCCGTGCATCGGGGTATCGCGTGCCGCCGATGCAAAACACGGAGGCGGGCAGCAATACGGGCTGCGTTCCAGCTGCGCGCAGGCTTGCAAAGCTCGCGCGCTGTGAACACTCCATGTGGTCCACCGTTGCCGCGCCAAGCGATGCGGCCATTTCAGCTGAGCCGTCCGCGGCAAACTGCCCGGCATGGACCCGCAACCCGAACCCCAGCCGCTTGGCGGTTTGCAGGATGTGTTCCGATTCCTCCAGGGTAAAAGCGTGTTCATCGCAAAACACGTCGCAGTACCTGGCGAGCTGTTCCTCGGCCACGCGGGGAAGAATCTGTCCGCAGACCAATTCTACGTATCCAGAGCGCCGCGCCTTGTACTCCGGCGGGACGGCATGTGCGGCAAGCACCGTCGGCACAATCCGGACAGGCGACGAGCGCTCGAGCGCTCGCAGGACGCGCAAGATCTTCAACTCGTCATCAAAAGACAGCCCATAGCCGGACTTCGCCTCGATGGTCGTGGTTCCGCCGGCGAGGAACCACCGCAGCTTTTCCTGCGCCGCCGTGAACAGTTCTTCCTCGCTTGCGGCGCGAGTCTTCGCCATCGTGTTCTGGATTCCGCCGCCGCTGGCGGCGATCTGCTGATAGGTTTCGCCGGCGATGCGCCGCGCAAATTCATCCGCGCGGTTCCCGGCAAAAACCAGGTGCGTGTGCGCGTCCACGAATCCCGGCGTAACAAGCCTGTTTTCGGCATCCACGATTTCTGTCTCTGCCGAGATGTGCGCGCGCGCCTCGCTGTGCGGCAGCACGCCGGCTATGCGGCCATTGCGCGCAAGCAGCGTTGCGCCATGCAGGATGCCGAGCTCGGCGAGTTCCGCGCCAGCCCGTGGGCGCGCCGGCCCGCGCATGGTTACCAGTTCTCCGCAGTTCACGACGGCCAGGTCAGCGGATTCGGTCATGGCTCCATCATCGGAATACGCAGGCCCTTGTCGCGTGCCGTGTCGCGCGCGATTTGATAACCCGCATCCGCGTGGCGCGCAACGCCTATTGCGGGATCGTTGTTCAGGACAGTGGCGAGCCTGTCCGCCGCCTCTGCCGTGCCGTCTGCGACGGTGACCTGGCCGGCGTGCAGCGAGTAGCCCATGCCGACGCCGCCGCCGTGGTGGAACGAAACCCAGCTCGCCCCGCCGGCCGTGGACAACAGCGCATTCAGTATTGGCCAGTCCGCGACCGCGTCCGAGCTGTCGAGCATCGCTTCCGTCTCGCGGTACGGAGACGCCACCGAACCCGTGTCGAGATGGTCTCTGCCGAATGCGACCGGCGCCTTCAGTTCGCCGCTCGCGACCAGATCATTGATGGCCAGTGCGAGCTTTGCGCGGTCACCCAGCGGAAGCCAGCAGATGCGCGCCGGCAGCCCTTGAAAATGGATTCGCTTCTGCGCGAGCGGAATCCAGCGTTGCAGCACCTTGTCATGTGGAAACATCCGCAAGGCAAGTTCGTCCGTGCGCGCGATGTCCGATGGATCTCCGGAAAGCGCAACCCAGCGGAACGGTCCTGACCCTTCGCAGAACAGTGGCCGAATGTATTCCGGCACGAAACCGGGGATTTCGAACGCGCGCGCGCAGCCCGCATCCAGCGCACGGCGCCGAATGTTGTTTCCGTAGTCGAAAGTGATCGCTCCCTGTGCTTTCAGGTCGAGCATGGCCTGAACATGTATCGCCATGGACTGCATGGACAGCTCGACATACTTCGCGGAATCTGCAGCACGCAGCGTCGCCGCTTGTTCCAGCGAAAACCCGGACGGAACATATCCGTTGAGCGGGTCATGCGCGCTCGTCTGGTCCGTCACAACGTCGATCGGATACCGCCGGCGGACCAGCTCCGGCAGGATATCCGCACAATTCCCTACGAGGCCGACCGAAAGCGCGCGCTTTTCCGTGCGGGCCGCTTCGCACCAGCTCAGCGCTTCGTCCAGTGACTCCGTCATGCGGTCGCAGTAGCCGGTCGCTATGCGCTTCTCAATCCGCGAGCCGTCTACATCTATTCCGAGAAAGACACCGTCGTTCATGGTGACGGCGAGCGGCTGCGCTCCGCCCATGCCTCCCATGCCGCCGCTCAGCGTCAGTGTCCCGCGTAACGATCCGCCAAAATGCCTGTCGGCAAGGGCGGAAAATGTCTGGAACGTGCCCTGCACGATTCCCTGCGTTCCGATGTAGATCCAACTGCCCGCCGTCATCTGGCCGTACATCATCAGGCCTGCCTTATCCAGGCGATGGAACTCATCCCAGTTCGCCCACTGGCCCACGAGATTCGAATTGGCGATCAGCACGCGGGGCGCGCGGGCATGCGTGCGAAACACCGCGACTGGCTTGCCGGACTGGATGAGCAGCGTCTCATCATTTTCGAGCCGCTCGAGCTCACGCACAATGGCGTGGAAGCACTCCCAGTTGCGCGCCGCCTTGCCGATGCCGCCATAAACGACAAGCCTTTCCGGCGCCTCGGCCACTTCTGGGTCGAGATTGTTCATCAGGCAGCGCAGGGCCGCTTCCTGCTGCCAGCCTTTGCAGCGCAATTTGCTGCCCCGCGGCGCGCGAATTTCTGTTTGTTCCATCGTTGCCGTTGCCATGGTTTCCTTTATTGCCACACGCGGCCCGCGGCCCGCGCATACCGTTCCACAATTCCCTGCTGCTCAGCGTGCACACCATTCTCGACGATGCGCCTGCCGCCGACAAAAACATCTTTCACGGCCGCAGGTTCGGCTGCAAATACGATGGCGCTCAGAAGATCGCTGAACTGCGCGCCGGCCAGCGAAATGTGGTTGAGATCAAGCGTGAACGCATCGGCCTGCCTGTGGGCGATGAACTCACCTGCGTTTAACCGCAAGGCTTCCGCGCCGCCTCGCGAAGCGTAGCCGAAAAGCCGCGCCGCCATGCTGATGCCGCCGATATGTTCCAGGCGCAGGCGCTTTTCATCTCGGAGCCGCATGTGGTATTCGAGTTGCCGCGCGTCTTCAAGCGGCGCGATCTGCGCCTGCGAATCCGAGCCGAAAGCTAGGCGGATTCCCTTTTCGGCTGCATCGCGCGCCGGAAAAATTCCGTCACCCAGATTGCGCTCCGTGGTCGGACATGAACAAATCGTCGCGCCTGCCCTGGCGACTGCGTTCAATTCAGAATTGGTTACATGGATGGCATGAATGCCGGTGAAGCGATCACTCAGCAAGCCTTCGCGGTCCAGCAGTTCGACCGGCGTCGCGCCATATTCCGCAACACTGGCGTCCACCTCTCCGCGCTGCTCGGCAACGTGCATGTGTATCGGCGCATCCGGATACGATTGCCGCGTGGTGTTGACAATGTTCCGCAATGCGGCCAGCGGCACGGCGCGGATGCTGTGCGGCGCAACTCCAACGCTCACCAGCGTGCCGTTGCTGTCGATATGCGAAACAAGCATTTCCGTCGCGCGCAGAAATTCATCTTCGGTTTCGAAGAAGCGGACCTGGCCTCGATGCTGCGGAAGTTGAAATCCGGACCGGACGTAGGCGCAACGAAGCAGGCATATCCGCAAGCCGACGGACCGCGCCGCGGCGATTACCTGTTTCGCGAGCAGGTTCGGATCGGAATAGGCGGCGCCATCGGGATCGCGATGCAGGTAGTGAAATTCGCCGACAGCCGTAGTGCCCGCCAGCGCCATCTCAAGAAACGCCATGCGTGCCACGTCGTAGACATCTTCCGGCGACAGCGGCAGTGCGGCCCCGTACATTACGTCGCGCCACAACCAGAAATCCTCCGGCCCGGCACCCGCCCGCGTTACCGCGCGGTCAGCCCTGCCGCGCAGCAGCCGCTGGAAACTGTGCGAGTGCGCATTGACCATCCCGGGCAGCAGCGCCCGCCCCGGCAATGGCGTGACTTCGCAATCCACCGGCAGCGCGGTATTGGCGACGACGCCGACGATGTTTCCGTCGTCCTCCATGACAAGGCTGGAGCCGGAGATGAAGCCGCTTCCGGCCAACAGGAGTTCCGGCTGCAGTGCGCGGGCCACGCGCTAGTGTAGCGTCACCGCAGGAGTTCAGTACGCGGCGGCAGGTTCGCATGGGAAAACGCCTTTTCTCTATTCGTGTGCGGCGCCATGCATTGCTCATCCGTGCCCTGCATGCAATCGATCGCGGGTTCGTGCCTCCGTTCAAACCGACGCACTGCCCGGTGGCGCGGATTGTGGTGCGTGCGCGTTTTTTGCTACGATATTGAGGAGGCGTCCTGCCTCGCTCCCGCCGCATATTCCGCAGTAGCTCAATGGCAGAGCATTCGGCTGTTAACCGAAGGGTTGTAGGTTCGAGTCCTACCTGCGGAGCCATCTTTTTATCGGCGAATTGAAGCCAAAGCCCCGCAGCTGGCCCAGTGTCGACCTTTGTGGCGGCGCAAAAAACTGAACTTCATTTCGGACCCATACGCGCGGCCCTGGTTTGCCGGCTGCTCGGCAGGCAATGTCGACGGGAAAGCACGTGACGCCAACTCGAAAGTGAACCGAACGGCATCCTCGCGATGAGCGGTGACGACCGAAGACGCGGCTGACATTTTGAGATTCAGGAAAACCTTTTCTGTGACCGCCGGCGTTTGGCGGTGGCCTTGGCGTTTTCCTCACTATCATGCTCTTCTTCGAGTCTTCAGCTGGGCGCAGGCAAATCCTCTCGACAAAAGCGCCTTCATGCCCCATGCTGTTTCAGGTAAACGGTTACAGCAACGGGAGGGTGGGAGTTGGACAGCTTGGAGATTTGGTTCCTTACGGGGAGCCAACACCTGTATGGCGAGGAAACCCTGCGACAGGTGGCCGAAAATTCGCGCCGCACCGTTGAAGGGCTGGAGGCCAGCGCTCCGAAGAATATCCGTGTCGTCTGGAAACCGGTATTGACTTCGGCAGAAGCCATTCTGGACGTGTGCCGTGAGGCGAACAACAGCGGGCGATGCATCGGCGTCATCGTGTGGATGCACACCTTTTCACCGGCGAAAATGTGGATTGCCGGCCTGACTGCCCTGCGGAGGCCCCTGCTGCATCTGCACACGCAATTCAACCGGGAATTGCCGTACGCCTCCATGGATATGGACTTTATGAATCTGAACCAGGCCGCCCACGGCGACCGCGAGTTTGGCTTCATCACGGCCAGGCTTCGGCTGCCACGCAAGGTGGTCGTTGGCTTCTGGCAGGACCGGGACACGCTCGAAGAAATCTCTGCCTGGTCGCGCGCTGCCCTTGGCTGGCACGAATCCCAGCATCTCAAAGTCGCCCGGTTCGGGGACAACATGCGCGATGTCGCCGTGACGGAGGGCGACAAGGTGGAAGCGCAGAAAGTTTTCGGCTTCACGGTTTCCGGTTACGGCATTGGCGACCTGACCGACCGAATGGCGCAATTTTCTGACGCGGAAGTGGCCGCCCAGGTTGCGGGCTATCGCGATGCGTACGACATCGCGAAGCAGCATGACCGGAACGAATCTCTGGCAACGGCGGCACGCATCGAGCTCGGGTTACGTGCCTTTCTTACAGAAGGCGGTTTCGGCGCGTTCACAGACACCTTTGAAGACCTGCACGGGATGGGGCAACTTCCCGGGATAGCGGTGCAGCGCCTGATGGCGGACGGCTTCGGCTTTGCCGGGGAAGGTGACTGGAAGACCGCCGCGCTCGTCCGGATCATGAAGGTCATGGCCGGTGGCCTTGCCGGTGGAACGTCCTTTATGGAGGACTACACGTATGATTTCGCCGGCACCGCGAAAGTGCTCGGCTCACACATGCTGGAAATATGCCCGTCCATCACAGCGGAGACTCCGTCATTGGAAGTGCATCCGCTGGGAATTGGCGGCAAGGCTGACCCGGTGCGTCTTGTCTTTACAGCGACACCGGGCCCGGCCGTAGTTGCTTCTGTCGTGGACATGGGCAATCGCTTTCGCATGCTCGTCAACGAGGTAGATGTCATATCGCCCGAACAGGAATTGCCGAGGCTGCCTGTGGCGCGCGCCATGTGGATCCCGAAGCCGGACCTCAAGACCGCTGCCGCCGCATGGATATACGCAGGCGGAGCACACCACACCGCTTTCAGCCAATCGTTACGCATGGAGCATCTCGCGGACTTCGCTGAAATCGCCGGCATTGAGCTGGTCCGCATCGATGCCGAGACGAAAATTCCGCAGCTGCGCCGCGAATTATTCTGGAATGACGCCGCTTACAAGCTGACATAGCCCGTGAGTTGGTAAGCTGGCTTGAACACGGAGAGCAGCGTGAGCAGCCAGCCAGGCAGGCGTAGCCGACAATCCAGTTCACGCGGCGGGAGCAAGCGTGGCATCCATGCTGTGGCGAAGCTTGCCGGCGTATCCATTGCCACCGTGTCCCGGGTGCTCAACGGCGCCTCGACGGTCAACGCGAAGCTCAGCCGCAAAGTCTGGCGGGCAGTTGCGGAAACAGGCTACGTCCCCAACCGTCACGCACAAGCGCTGGTCTCTGGACGCACGAGATTGCTCGGCTTGCTCGTCGCCGACATCACGAACCCGTTCTTTCCTGAACTGGTGAGAGGCTTCGAGGACGCCGCGACAAAACATGGATTCTCTCTGCTGATGGGTTCTACCTACGGCGACCCGAGCCGGACAGGTGCCTGGGTGCAGCGCATGCTGCAACACGGCATCGAGGGGCTGGCGATGCTGACCTTTATGAGCGAACCCGCCTCGGTCTACGAACTGCTGCAAAATACGCCGACTGTGCAGGTCAAGCTCAAGGAGGATTTTCCCGGTGTCGAATCGGTAGAGATTGATTACCGGCATGGCATCCGGCAAGCCGTGCAACACCTGGCCGTACTCGGTCATCGCGATATTGTGTTCGCCGCGGGTTCTCCGGAAGACTTCACGGCCGCGACACGGGAACAAAACTTTCGCGAAGCCATGCGGGAGATCGGTGTCGCAATACAAGACGACGGTGTTTTTCGGGAACAACACACGCTGGAGGGAGGCATTGCCGCTGCACATCGCGTATTGCATCGCAAGCAACGGCCTACGGCCATCATTTGCTCCAACGACCTGATGGCAATCGGGGTGCTGCGAACACTGCAGGCGAGAGATGTCCACGTGCCCGGCGAAGTTTCCATCATCGGGCTGGATGACATTCATTTGTCGGAATTCACCACACCGGCGCTGAGCACTGTCCGCATGCCCCGCATTGAACTCGCAGAGGCATGTTTTGAGAATCTTCTCGCCCGGCTGGAAGGCAGGGCGCCTTTGCCGGCGGTCCCCAGCGCGCTGTCGACAAACCTGATCGTGCGGGAGTCAACGGACTATCCTCCCCAATCCGGCCCGCTCCCCGCGGGAGCCAACAGAAAGAAGACAAAATCGGCAACGCGCGTCGCCAAGTAAGGGTTTTCTTCGGCAGTTACGGAATTGCTATTTGCTCTATCTGTCCGCTTGCGAAAAGGTTTTCAAGTAGCTTACGATTCTCCTTCTTTCATGAGGCTGACGGATGCGGATAGTTGCGGGCGTTGATTTTGGGACATTGAGTACGCGCGTCACGCTGCTGGACAGCGAACGTGGACGGCTTGCCACGGCCTCCGCCAGCTATCCGCTGCATCGCAAGCGCGAAGATCCGAATTACGCGACCCAGTCTCACGCCGACCAAATGGAAGCTCTCGCGACCGCGATGCAGGAGGTCCTGCAACGGACCGGTACCGCAGGAGAATCGGTCGAGGCGCTGGCGCTGGATACCACCGGCTCGAGCGTGGTCCCGGTGGACGCTGCCATGCAGCCGTTGAGCGAGTATTACCTGTGGTGCGACCATCGCGCGCAACTGGAAGCGCGACAGATTACCGCGCTGGCGCGCTCCTGGAAACTCGAAGCGATCGAGTGGTGTGGTGGCGTGTATTCCCACGAATGGGGCTGGGCGAAGCTGCTGCACTGGCTCAGGAATAATCCATCGAAGCGCGAGCAGTTCGCCTCGGCTTTCGAGCATTGCGATATGGTTGCGGCGACATTGTGCGGTATCGGTTCGCCGAAAGACGCAAAGCGAAGCGTTTGCGCGATGGGACACAAGTGGCTGTGGAACCCGAAGTGGGGCGGGTATCCGCCAGAGGATTTTTTCGTCGAGCTCGATCCGCTGCTTGCAGACGTTCGCGACAAGATGACCGGCGAGTTTCTGGCGTCCGATCATCTCGCCGGGCACCTCGGTCCGGAATGGGCCCGAAAGCTGGGGCTGCGCCCGGGTATCCCGATTCCAGTTGGCGCGTTCGACGCGCACTGGGACGCCATCGGGGCCGGCTGCCGGGAAGGTGATGTCGTAAATGTCGTTGGAACTTCGACGTGCATCATCGCGATGATGCGAGACGCGAAGCTCGTTCCCGGCGTCTGCGGCGTCGTTCCGGGAAGCGTGCATCCGCAATTCACCGGCGTCGAAGCGGGGCTTTCCGCAACAGGCGATGTGTTCGAGGCAATTGCAAGGCGGGCCGGCACGGAGGTCCGAACGTTGTCGGAAGGATTGGAGTCGTACAGGGCAGGACAGACGGGCCTTCTGCGTCTGCCGTGGGACAATGGCGACCGCACAATCCTGGTGCGGAGTGATCTGGGTGGCATCACGCTCGGCTGGAACCTTTTGCACACCGCGAAAGATGAACTGTTCGCGGCCATCGAAGGCACGGCCTTTCATACGCGCATAATCCTGGAACGAATTGCTGCATATGGCGTCCCGATAGCGCGCGTCATCAACGCCGGCGGAATTCCACAGAACAATGCTGTGCTGAATCAGGTCTACGCCAATGTGTTGAACAAGCCCGTCCTGGTTCCCGACAGCCCGCCGACCAGCATCGGTTCCGGAATTTTTGCCCAGCTTGCTGCAGGAATCTTCGGTTCCATCGAAGAAGCACAGGTGAAAATGTGTCCGAAACATCGCGTTTACATGCCGGAGCCGGGTGCTGTCGCGGTCTATGATCGGCTGTTTGCACTGTTCCAAGATGTTTATTTGAGTTTCGGCAACGAGAATGCAGAGCCCCGGCCGCTGGGGCATGTCCTGGCAGAATTGCGCGCGATCACTGCGGAAGCTCGCTTGACGGCAAAGACACCGGAACTGCAGGAATCCCATGCATAGTCTTGCAACCCTGGTTGTCAGCACCCAGCTCACCCACCTCAATGCGATCGATGTCCTGATCCTTGTCGTCTATTTCGCGGTGGTGCTGTTCATCGGCTTCTATGTAAAGGGCTCGACCAATACGAGTGAGCAGTTCTTTCTCGCCGGTCGCGAAATGACAGCGTGGATTGCAGGACTCAGCTTTGTCTCGGCAAACCTCGGTTCGCTGGAACTGATGGGTTGGGCCGGCGCAGCGTATCAGTACGGAATCCTGGCAACGCATTGGTACTGGATTGGCGCAATACCCGCGATGCTTTTCCTGGGAATCGTGATGATGCCGTTCTATTACATATCGCGGACCCACTCTGTTCCCGGCTATCTGCAGTTGCGTTTTGGTGAAGGCGCGCGAGGCCTGGCCGCGATCAGCTTCGGACTGATGACCATCCTGATGAGCGGCGTGAATATGTACGCCATGGCCGTTGTCATGCGCACGGTCCTCGGTTGGAACATCACGTTCTCCATCTGGGTCGGGGCCGCAACCGTCGCGCTCTATGTCATGCTCGGCGGACTGCGCTCCGCCATCATCAATGAAGTGCTGCAGTTCGTTTTGATCTGGGCCGGCGCCGGGCTGATCCCGATCCTGGGACTGGTTGAAACAGGCGGCTGGTCGAACCTGAAAGCGCAAATCGCGCGAAATGTTGGCTCGAATGACTACACGCATCTCTGGTCAACGCTCGGCGCTTTCAAAGACAATCCCATGGGCATTCACTGGACTGGCATCGTTTTCGGGCTTGGTGCCATCATTAGTTTCGGCTACTGGACAACGGACTTTCTTGTTGTGCAGCGGGTGCTGAGCGCAAACAATCTGCGCTCGGCAAAAATGGCGCCCATCATCGGCGCGGCTTTCAAGATGGCCGTGCCGCTCATCGTGATCGTCCCCGGCCTGCTCGCGCTGGCCGTGCTGCATAATCCCGATGGCAGCATCATGCACCTCGTCCCGGGAGACGTTGCCAAAGCTACCGGTCAACACGCGTACGACGAAGTGTTGCCGCTGATGCTGATTCGATATTGCGGGCCTGGGCTGCTCGGTCTCGGCATCACGGCGCTGGTTGCCGGGTTCATGAGCGGAATGGCCGGGAACGTCTCCGCCTTCTCCACGGTGTGGACGTATGACATCTACGGCGCATACATCAACAAGCAAGCGTCCGACCGGCATTACGTTGCCATGGGGCGCTGGTCCACGGTTGTCGGCATGTTGATATCGATTGCGACGGCGTACATGGTGGCGCACGCAACTTCCATCATGGATTACGTGCAAGCGCTGTTCAGCTTCTTTATCGCGCCCCTGTTCGGGACTGTGATTCTCGGCATGCTGTGGAAGCGGGCCACCCGGTCCGGCGGCTTCTGGGGCCTGCTCGCCGGCACCATCGCATCCATCTCGATGTTCCTTTATACGAGCTTCGGCGGCCAGCGCGCGCTGGCTCGCATCGCGCTTTCGGCAGATGCGAAGCCAATGGCGGAGAATATGTATCGCGCCCTGTGGAGCTGGTTAATCTGCGTCGCCGTCACAATCATCGTCAGCTTTATGACGAAGCCCAAGCCGGATGCCGAACTCGATGGGCTGGTTTACGGCGCCACGGTGTTGCCGAACGATGGAGCACGTGTCTGGTGGCACAAGCCGATGTTCTGGGCCGTCATTGTTTTCGTGGTTTTCGTTGCGCTGAATATCGCATTTTTCTAGGAGAAAGACTCATGGCGGAAGGCACAGGGCGCGGCGAAGCTCTCTCGATCTGGTTTTTCGTGGGGGCCATGACCTTGATCTACGGACTCATCCTGTTGCCCTACGGCGCGTGGGAATGGTTCGGCGGCCACGAACCACCGACGGTACTGCATTCTCTGCACCCAACGTTCTGGTGGGGAGTGCTGCTGACTGCATTCGGCGGCTTCTACTCCATTCATTACAGGCCGCGCGCAAGGGACAAATACAGGGTTTGAGGCAGAGAGAGCAAACATGCGTCTGAAAACACTGCGCGAGCAGGTACTCGAAGCCAACCTGGAAATCGTGAAGCACGGTCTGGTGCTTTACACCTTCGGCAATGCTTCCGGTATTGACCGCGAAGAGGGCGTCATCGCCATTAAACCTTCTGGCGTGGAATATTCCGCGATGAAGCCTGAAGACATTGTCCTGACTGATTTGAACGGGCACGTCCTCGAAGGCGACCTGCGGCCGTCCTCCGATCTCGACACACACACCTTGCTGTATCGCGAGTTTGCAGGCATCGGCGGCATCGTTCACACGCATTCGGAGTTTGCGACGAGCTTCGCGCAGGCAGGCCTTCCGATTCCCGCCTTTGGGACGACGCATGCTGACTATTTCCACGGTCCTGTGCCAGTGACGAAGCCGCTGACCGAGGAAGCCATTACGGGGAAATACGTCCACGAAACCGGAATGGCAATTGTTGAGCGGTTCCGCGGTACGAACGAAGCCGACGCGCTCGATCCTGTCGCGGTGCCGGCGTGCCTGGTCGCGGGACATGCGCCATTCGTCTGGGGCAGGACTGCGCTCGATGCCGCGCACCATGCGGTCGTCCTCGAGTACATCGCGCGCATGGCGTACCGAACACTGACGCTGGAAGGCGGCACAGTGGAAGTGTCCAGGGCACTGCTGGACCGGCATTATTTCCGAAAGCATGGGAGTGGCGCCACGTATGGGCAGAGGTAAATCCCATTTTGCCATTCTCGCGGCCGTACTCTGCTTTTCGACCGCTCAAGCTCAGACTGGCAAAACTGCTTTCGCGCTGAAAGACGGCGACCGTGTCGTCTTTTACGGCGACAGCATCACGGCGCAGCGGTTTTATACACGCGACGTCGAGCTCTTCGTCCTGACGCGCTATCCAGAACTGAACGTGGATTTTTCTAACGCGGGTGTGCCTGGCGACCGCGCTTGGGGCGGCTACCTCGGAGACATGACGACGCGCGTAATCCGAGACGTTGGGCCATACAAACCTACTGTCGTCACCGTGATGCTCGGGATGAATGACGCCGAATATGGACCGATTGACCAGAAGACTCTGGGATCATTCGAGAAGAGTTATAGCGAACTGCTGACGCGGCTACATGCCGCTGCAGCTCCGTACGCGCGATTTACGCTCATCGGCAGCTCTCCTTACGATGAGATGTCTCACGGAACGCAGTTCCCCGGATATCAAGAGACAGTTGCACGTTTTTCGCAGGCGGTCGGCGAGATGGCGCAGGCGCGACATCTTCCATTCGTTGATTTCAATACCCCGGTTACGGAGACCATCCGGCGCGGCTTGACGATCAATCCTTCTTATGCGGCACTGCTTATTCCGGACAGGATTCACCCCGCCGCAGCGACGCAGTGGGTGATGGCAGAGACGCTATTGCTTGCATGGCACGCTGATCCGGTGATAAGCCGGGTGGTTCTGGACGCAGCATCCGCAACATCTGCCGCGACCATCAAGGCAGAAGTTTCGGCGATACACAAGTCCCCTGCCGGGCTTGCCTGGACTGCTCGCGAGGAGTCGCTCCCGCTGCCAATGTCTTTTGATGACCCGCTGTCGGTCTTCGCATACAAGGCCGGCCAGTTGGAATCGATGGACGAGGAGACCCTGAAAATTACCGGGCTCTCTGCGCCGCAGTACGAGCTGAAGATTGACGGGAAGGCGATCGCCACCTTCACCCAGGCGCAACTTGCGGCCGGCGTAAACCTGGCGACGCTGCCCACCCCCATGCTCGACCAGGCCAGGGCGGTGGAGTGGATTGAAGACCGCCGAATCAAGCAGGATGCCGTACGCTTCGATCTGATTTCGGGCCAGCCCGTTGTGCCGGGACATGAGGATGCGGTCCGGGTGCTCCAGGCTGCCTCGGCAATCGATCTGGCAGAGGCGCGAAAAAAAGCGCAGCCCGTATCGCATACGTTTGAACTGACTGCCAGGTAACTACGGCAGCGAGCTGAAGACCGGCGTGCCGAAGTCGCTCCGAAGCTCCAGGCCCACGGCGCGGAAATCGAGGGGCGAGCTCCATGCCTCCGTTGGCCGTCCTGGAATTTTCAGGTAGAGGCGCGGTGCTCGGATCTGGGCTGTCTTTGAGTCAACCGCGATACCCAGGTTCCGCAGATGCCAGTCTTCGTCTACCTGAGCGAGCCGGGTCGCTGAGGCGCGGACGTGCAATTCCGCTTTCACGCCGAGCGAGTGATACTGCGCGGCCATGCTGACAAGAACCAGCAACGCCGCATGCGAAGCATTGCTGTCCAAATCCGGCAACGACAGCGAAAGCGTGCCTGAACGTGCACGTTGTCGTGCCGGATCAAGAACACTGCCGCGCAGTTGCAGTCTTGCGCCGGTTGGCTTGGGCAGGAAGCTGTTCAGATCATTTTTTCCCTGGAATTTCAATCCGGGCGAAAAGAAAACGCCAGTCGTGGCATCGATGAGATTGGCGGAAATTGAGACATCACTTGCGTTCCACGCCTCGCCGGTTTTTACAGCAGGACAGGAGCACGGCGGATCCCAGAAGACTCGATTGTTGTGTATGCGAACATTGCTGGCCACGCCGTTGTTCCAGGTCATAAGAAAAATGGCACCCTGCCGCATCGCAAGCCGTGGACTCAATCCATTTGCAATACACAGATTGTCATCAACACTGCTGTCCCGTGTCTCTCCGAACGCTGCGAACACCGCGACACAATAGCCCTGGGTATCGTGTCCGAAATTCCTCTGCACAGTGTTTTCCGTGTTGGCCCAGTCGATGTCGAATGCGCCGCCATCTATGCCCGGGCTGTCGGTCAGGAAAGCCTCGTTGTTCTGCACAGTGCAGCGCAGGCATTTCCAGGCCCAGATAGCGTTCGGCGTCCCGACCTTGTTCGACAGCGCCAGCCCGGTGCGATATGCCACCGAGTGATCAATCAAGCCATCTTCAAGGCCAAACAAGACGATGCCATCGCCGGCGACGTCATGCACGAGCGAGTTCCTAACCGTTACATGTCGAGTCGCAACCGTGCCGTCCTGTCCACTGACAAAAATTCCACTCCACTGCGTAACGTTGTGTGCCTGTACACCATCCAGCAGCACATCTTCAAAAGCTGCACCTTTCTCGGTCGCTGTGATAACGATGGCTCCGGATGCTTTGGTGCTCGCGGTCCCGCCCGCATCATGAACGTCAAGGTTTCTGAGAACGATGTGTCGCATCAATCCCAATTCCGCCGTGATGACGACGCCATATGTCGCGCCGCCGTGAATGTCGAGGTCTTCAATCTCCCAGCCCTGTTGGTCATGCAGGCTGAAGCCGGAGTCGGCACTGGGGCCGGGCACAATCTTCGGCCTTGGTCCTTCGCCATAGGCGCGAACTCGAATGGGCATGCCGGGCCGGCCCGAGCCCTGTGGTTTGAACTTCCCGGTGCAGGTCGTAGCCCGTCGAAACTGGATAGCATCCCCTGCGACAAACGGGTGTTCATTCGCCGGCGAAAGAGAATTCCACGGCGAGGCTTTTGCACCATCACCGTTGGTCGCGGCCGAGCAATCTACAAAGTAGTTTCCCGACTGTGCGATCGCGCTGACCGCCAGCAGCCAGATGCCGGTTCCCCGCGCCATAAACCTGAATATGACCCGCATGTGGCTATTGTGTCTTGCCCAGTACGGCGACGCCATATTTAGGTAGCTGCACGCTCGACACCCTGCCGCCATGCAGAAGGTCCGTCATGGCGGACGGCAGAGCTAGAGTCTGTGGTGCAGCCGCAAAATTAACCAGTATCGTGACGTCTTTGCCGTTGCCGACGCGCTCGCTGACCTCAACGTCGGCGGGAATGTTCGGCAGCGGCGTTGTGACCCCGGCCATCGATGTGAGCCAATGAATGATCTTCTTCATTCCGGCCGCGTCGAAACATGCGCCGACGTAGGTAATGCTTCCCTTGCCGATTTTCCGGCTGATAATTGCCGGCTGGCCATCAATCCAGCCGCTGGCCGCGCCGTAGCGCGCTACAACTCTGGTATCGGGCGATGACGTGCTCAACTGGTCGGCCCAGATATCCGCGTTGAGATTTCCAAGTTCGCCGGTGACCGGTACCGTTTCGCCAAGCGCATAAAACTGCTCCACTCGTCCGCCGAGAAGAGGGACCAGTTGTCCGGGCTGGCGGTTTACCTGCAAACCGTTGTCGGCGTCCTTCATCCCGGAACGCGCGCCGAGCACAAGGTTGCCGCCGTTGTTGACGTAGGCAATCAAGTTGTCGGCCTGCTCCGTGGTGAGCAGGTTCATCGCGGGCGCGACAACCAGCTTGTATTTCGAGAGCGGCGCCCACGGCGGAACTACGTCCACAGATTGCGCGATCTGCCGCAGCGGCCGATAGTAGCGAACCAGTTCCTCCACGGGATCGAATTTATCCGTCTGCGGCTGCCATTCGATGGCCCAGCGGCTTTCGTAGGAGTGCAGCACGGCAACCTGCGACTCCACATGTGTTCCGGACAACGCGGAACCTGCCTTCTCAAACTCGGCGCCAATCTGCTGGATTTCCGGATAGACGGGCACAGGCGTTCCATCCGGGCCGACGATCACCCCGTGATACTGCTCCTGACCGTTCAGCGCACTCCGCCACTGCCAGTAACTCACCGTGTCTGCGCCATGACCGACGGCGTGCCACGCAAACGCCCGCATCTCGCCACGCGGCATGATCAGGTTGACGTTCGACCAGTTTACGAAGCCTGGCTGCGTCTCCATGATCCAATAGTTCCTCTGCTTGAAACCGCGAGTAAGGTCTTGCGTCGCGCCGTCGGCATACGGATCCACTTTGCCGTCGGGAAAGTAATCATCCCAGGCGGACATGTCCAGGTCCTGCTGCGTTGTGTAGTGGTCGTACCAGATGAACCATCCCATCGTGTTCGTGGTGATGAACTGCCGCGGGTCAGACCGTGGGCGAATCTCGTCAATCTGGTTTTTCTGGTAGCTGCGCAGCGTGTCGCTGACAAAGCGGCGCCAGTCGAGGAGCAGCCCGGGATTGCCACTGTCTATACCGCCGTGCGGGATATTAACCTGGGACCAGTCGTTGTAGTGCTCGCTCCAATACTCGGTCGTCAGGCGATCGTTGAAATTCGCGGTCGTGCCGTAGCGGTTTTTTAACCAGAGCTGGAACCGGGATTTTGTATACGGGTCAACGGAAGACTGCGAATACTCGTTATCGATCTGCCAGCCAACGACAATCGGATTGTGCCCAAAGCGTTCCGCCAGACGGCGCACAATGTCGCGGCACATCTCACGATACTTGGGGTCATCGAAGTTGTACTGCAGACGGTTGCCATGCTCATCACGCTGGCCGTTGTCCTTGACGCGCAGCGTTTCAGGATATTTTTCCGTGAGCCATGCAGGCGGAGTCGCCGTTGGCGTTCCCATGACGACGTAAATATGGTGCTTCCCAGCGAGGGCGACAGCGCGCTCCAGCCAGTCAAACTGGTAGTCGCCTTCCGTCGGCTCCAAGCGGCTCCAGGCAAACTCCCCAATGCGCACGACATGGATATGAGCATCCTCCATCAGCTGAAGGTCAGTATTCCAGCGCGATTCCGGCCATTGCTCCGGATACCATGCGGCGCCGGTCATCAGCGCGGGATGCTCAGGGACGTTGACCTGCGGGGATTGCTGGCCGCTTGCAGCCACGGCGCAGCCTGACAGCAGCAGCGCCAGGCAAAAAGTGTGAACAGCGTGCATGACACGGACCTCGTTAAGAAATCGTTTTCTTGCGGCTCGGAGTTTCGCTCCCGGGGCGCCGGCGACAACGACACCAGACTACGCCATTCCGGGCCTGGTCCGGCAGGCGCCCTGGGGGCTTCCGAGGCCGGCTGGCTTGGCATTCCAGGCTGATTCCAGAACCCATATCGCCCTGAAATCTGATGGCCGGGTTTTCCAGTTCCGGGGCGCGGATTTGAATTGACAAGCTCACCGCGGCTGCACAACAATGTTCGCGTTTGTCGGGAAAGGTTTTCTCATACTGCTCGTTTCATCAGGTGAATGGCATGTCAGATATTCGCATCCGTCGTTGTGTCCTGCAGGTTCTCTCTGTGTGCCTGCTTCTTGCTATGGCACGCCCTGCTGCCGCCCAGTCCACCACCGGTTCAATACGCGGAACTGTTACGGACCCGAGCGGCGCGATCGTGCCGGGGGCCAACGTCACCATCACAAATGATGACAAGGGCCTCGTCACACACGTCGTCGCCGCGGATGACGGTGAATACGTGGCGCTGGCGTTGCCGCCGGGCAGGTATACGGTGAGCGCAACCCACCCCGGCTTCGCGCCGGCCACAGCCAAGCACTTCCCCTTGGACATTGACCAAAAAGCCCGCGTTAATCTGACGTTGCCTGTCGGCGCGGAGGTGCAGAACGTGACCGTGACGGGGGAAACTCCCCTCCTGCAAACCGCCGGCGCGGAAACCGGCGGCGTAATCAGCGAACGCCTGATTGTCGATTTGCCCCTCGACGGACGCAACTTCCTGGACCTTGCACACCTGGTACCGGGTGTGACGAACGGCGGTAACGGCAATGGAACCAACCTGTCCATCAGTGGACAGCGTGAGCAGAGCAATTCCATAACCTTGAATGGCGTCGAGGTACAGGGCAACCGCAACAACGACACCACCCTGAAGCCAAGCGTAGACGCCATGGCGGAATTCAAGGTGCTGACCAGCGCCTACGCACCTGAGTTTGGACGCGCCTCCGGCGGCGTTGTACTGCTGCAGACCAAAGCCGGAACCAACCAGTACCACGGCGACGTGTACGAGTTCTTCAGGCCGAACTTTACCGCGGCCACAACGCCGCTCATCGGCACATATGTCGAGCCGGTACTGAAGCGCCACAATTTTGGCGGGACCTTCGGCGGCCCGCTGCTTCATAACAAGGCGTTCTTCTTTGTCAGCTACGAGGGCCTCAGGCTCGTCGACCACAGTGTCTATTACGACACCGTGCCTACAACGAATGAAATCAACTACCTTGGAAATGGCGATGTTGACCTGTCCGGCCTGACCGACCCATATACGGGGAATCAGATTCCGCTGTTCGATCCGTTCTTCTTCGAGAACAACTACTACCCGCAGCGTTATCCCAATAACCTTATCCCGGCGGATGAAGTGGACCCCGGCGGGAAGCAGATTCTGCAAAAGCTTTTCCCGCTGCCGACAAACAATAACTTCTTCAACAATTATCTGGCCATCCAGCCATACAGGACATCCTCCAATACCGGGAACGTCCGCCTGGATTACACCTTCTCGCAGAACGATAAAGCGTATCTGACCTACGATATTTATCAATACACAATTTACAGCGGCGATCCATTCAACGGCTCCATACCGATCAAGGGTGGAGGCGGGGCGGATTCGGGAGACGCCGAATACAGCGAGAATGACACGGTGGGCCTGATCTACGACCATTCTTTCTCTCCCCGCCTGCTGAACGAGTTCCACGCCTCCTACTTCATGACGCCGTACCATCAGAACAGCCTTCTCGATGGATCAAACCTGGCAACGCAATTCGGCATCCAGAATGCGAACATCCCCGGCTTTCCCCAAACTTACGGTTTTCCGCAGATTCAATTCGAGACAGGCGCAACGACGGGCGGCTCCACATACAAGCCGCTGGATTTCCGCGACCACAATTTCCAGTTTGTGGACCAGTTAAGCTGGCTGCACGGCAGCCATAACTTCAAAGTTGGGTACGAGTTCCGCAGGCTGAATTCCACGCCCGACTTCTCGCTGTTTCCTGTCCCCTACGAATATTTCGGCGGAGCTTACGCTGCGTTCACCAGCGATCCCACCTACTGCGGTTACACGTACTCTCCATGCAACACGCCGAACGGCTTCTACGATCCGAATGCATATTACGCCACAGGCGGCAGCGAAATCGCAGACCTGCTGCTCGGACTTCCCTACGTGGTTGATCAGGGCTTACAGCTGACGAACGCGCATACCCAGGCGAATGAACATACCGCTTATTTCCAGGATTACTGGCAGGTCACGCCTACGGTAAATCTTACGTACGGGGTTCGCTATGAATATCAGCAGCCATATGTCGAGCAGAATAATAATGCGTCCAACTTTGACCCCGCCACGCTTTCGGTCAAACTTGCCGGCAGGGGAAATAATTCACGCTCTCTCATTAACTCCGATACAAATAACTTTGCGCCGCGCCTGGGTGTCGCCTGGCAGGTCAAGCCGGAGACGGTCGTCCGGGCAGGTTTCGGACTGTTTTATTCTCCTGAGAATGATGCGCGTGAAGACATCCTGACCAAGAATTACCCCTTCTTCACGCAGGAGCAGTTCGTCAACAGTCCCTATTATTTCTCTTACTTCCTTACGCCCGGGGTACCGCGCCCGACCACCATCAACATTCCTCCAGGCGCGTCATCCATTGACCTATCGACCGGTCTGGCAAGCCTGCAGACGCTCTACTATGTCGACCCGAATATTGCCACAGGCTATTCCGAATCGTACAATCTCGAACTCCAACACGTGTTTTATGGCAAGTATTCTGTCACGGCCGGATATGTCGGCGCTGTCGGCAGAAAGCTTCCGTACGAAGTAGGCGATTTGAACATCGGTCACAGGCTTTCCAGCAAGATCAGCCATGTGCAATCCCTGTTTGCAGACGGGAGCAACAATTACAACGCCTTGCAGGTTAAGGTGCAAAAGGAGATGTCTCACGGGTTGGCATTGTTTGGCTCCTACACATACGGCAAGACTCTCGACAATGGCGCCGCGCCGTTTGACTTAGGCACGGCCCACACCCCTCAAAACCCTTTCAACCTGGCCGCCGAGTACGGCCCCGCCAATTACGATCTGCGGCACAATGCGGAGTTCAGCGCGCTTATGGAACTTCCCTTCGGCCGCGGACGGCGTTTTGCGCATGATGCGGGGGCGTTCACACAGGCAGTGGTCGGCGGCTGGCAGTTGAACAGTCTTACTGAGTTGCGTTCCGGAAACCCACTCAATATCTACTACTCGAATTCGCTGTCGGCGCAGACCGGGCAAACTCTCAGGCCGAACCTAAAGCCCGGGCTGAACCCGAACGACGGCCCCAGGACGCCGCAGAAATGGTTCAACACGGCAGCGTTCTGCATACCGGGAACCTCGGGTTGTCCTGCTGGCCAGACGACCACCATCGGCGATATAACTTTCGTGGAAGGAACAGCGGGGCGTAATCCCGTCTATGGACCCGGCTATACGAATGAGGACATGTCGCTGTTCAAGAATTTTGCGCTTCCTCACGAAACCAGCTTCCAGCTTCGTCTCGAAGCGTTCAACGTCCTGAACATTGCGCACTACAACAATCCGAACACGAACCTGGCCTCCGGCAGCCAGTTCGGAGTCATCAGCGGAGGCTACAATGCGCGCAGACTTCAGTTTGCGGGAAAGTTTTATTTCTAACCAGATCCAGCGGAGCCTCTTACGTCCATGACACGTAGTGCAGCTTCATCCTTGGGTTGTTCTTCCTTATGCCTGCTGGGCTTCCCGCTCAGCAGGCAATTTCTTCTGCTGACATCGACCACAAGGTAGATGTACTGCTGCAGCGCATGACCCTGGACGAAAAGCTGGGGCAGATGAGCCAGCTGTTCTGGGATAAGACGCTGAGTGACGACCGCATCAGAAAAGGCGAGCTGGGTTCGTACCTTTTTCTCACGGACGCGCACGAGATTAATCGCGTACAACACATCGCCGTGGAACAGTCGCGCCTGCATATTCCTCTGTTGATTGGTTTCGATGTCATACATGGGTTTCAGACGATCTTTCCCGTGAACCTCGCCCAGGCCGCCTCCTGGGACCTGGAATTAACGGAGCAGATCCAGTCGGCGGCGGCGGCGGAAGCATCCGCCAACGGGGTGAACTGGGCCTTTGCACCCATGGTGGACATCGCGCGCGACGCACGTTGGGGGCGGATAGTCGAGGGCTCGGGCGAAGACCCTTATCTCGGCAGCCTGATGGCGGCGGCACGCGTTCGTGGGTTTCAGGGGGCGCACATCGGCGATCCCGGGCACGTCCTTGCCTGCGCAAAACATTTTGCCGGCTATGGCGCGCCGGACGGGGGGCGGGACTACGACTCTGTCTACCTGCCGGACGTTTTGCTGCAGAACGTATATCTGCGGCCCTTCAAGGCAGCCGTTCATGCCAACGTCGGATGCATCATGAGCGGTTATATAGACGTCAATGATGTACCAGCTTCAGGAAACCGCTACCTGCTGCGTGATGTGCTGCGGCATGACTGGGGCTTCAGGGGATTCGTCGTCAGCGATGCGTGGGCTGTGTACAACCTGACGGCGCACGGCTATGCAAGAGATGAGACGGATGCAGCGCGGCGCGGCATCCTGGCCGGCGTCAACATGGACATGGGGAGCGACGTCTATCTCAAGCATGTCCCCGCACTCATTCAAGCCGGACAGCTGACCGTGGCGCAGGTCGATGCGCTGGTTCGACCGTTGCTGCGGACAAAATTTGAACTCGGACTGTTCGATCATCCGTATGTAGACGAGACAAAGGCCAAAGCCGAGGTGGCCAATCCCGAGCATCTTGCTCTCGCACGCGATGCTGCCGCGCGATGTGCCGTGCTTCTCCGCAATGAAAAGCAGACGCTGCCGCTCAGCAGGCAGTTGAAATCGATTGCTGTGATTGGCCCGCTGGCCAACGCCACCACGAACCTTGAAGGCTCTTGGAGCTTCCTCGGTGACGACAAGGCGGTTGTCTCCATACTGGCTGGTGTTCGCGCAAGAGCAGGCAGCGCCGTTCAGGTCAACTATGCAGAAGGCACAACCATCAAGCGCCGGAATCTTGCGCCCCTGAACGCGGACACCATGGATCCTGACGCCGACAATCAAATGGACGATGCTATCCGGAAAGCCGTGTCAACCGCGAGCGCAAGCGATGCAGCAATTGTCGTGCTTGGAGAGAACAACGACATGAGTGGCGAGTATGCCTCGCGTTCCTCGCTTGATCTCTCCGGCAAGCAGGAACTGCTCCTGCGTTCCATTGTCTCGACGGGCAAACCTGTTGTGCTCGTTCTGGTCAGCGGCCGTCCGCTGAACATTACCTGGGCTTCGACGCATGTCCCCGCGATACTTCAGGTCTGGTTCCCTGGTACCGAAGGTGGCAACGCCGCAGCGGACCTGCTATTTGGCGAAAAGGCGCCGATGGGCAAACTTCCTCTTACATGGCCGCGCAATGCCGGGCAGGAACCGCTCTATTACGACCACAATCTGACGCAGGTCCATGAAGACTCGCCCAAGTTTGCTTCGTACTATTGGGACGGACCGCAGGCTCCGCTGTATCGCTTCGGCTACGGCCTGACCTACACAACATTCAAATATTCAGACATGCAGGTGTCCAGCAAAGAGATGCCGCCGGATGGCAAGCTGACGATTGCCTGCACCCTGACGAATACCGGCCAGCGCGCAGGAACAGAAGTGGTCCAGATGTACACGCATCAGCAATACGGCTCGGCTTCACGCCCTGTTCGGGAGCTTAAAGGCTTTCAGCGTGTGACGCTGCAACCGGGCGAGAGCCGCAAGGTTGCATTTGAGTTGTCCGCGGAAGACCTGAAGTTCTGGAGCCCCGAAACCCGCGCGTGGGGAGTGGAAGCCTCCACGTACGACGTGTGGCTGGGAGGCAGCAGCATGGGAGATATGCACGGCACATTCGACGTTACCGCAGACCGGCAACTCGCACTCGCGCAGAACTAACGCATCGTCAGGATTGTCACGGCAAATCCTCGCAAAACAATCTCGCGGGACCTGATGCGCTTTCTGCGTGACTGGGCGCTTCCTGTCGTGCTGTCCACCGTCTCTGCAAATCGAGGGCGCTGCGACAGCCTGACCGTTTGGTCCGCAGGAGTCTTGTTGACGAGAAGCAGCAGCCGCGTTCCCCCACGCTTGCGTATCGCCTGCGCAAAGACTTCCGTCGTATTCACCAGCGGGGTGGAGATGCGATCGCCCGGCGTGCGGCAGCGAATCAGCAGCTCGAGGGACCTGTAACGAACGTTCGGCAGTCCGGTGTTCCAATCCAGCAGCGATACGCTGGGATACTGGGACGGAAACCCGAGGAGCTGCGAAGCTCCAACGACTTGAATCCCGCGTTCCGCGAGCCGTGCGGAAAGATACGCAAACATCGCGCCGCACAGGCTCAGATATTCGTTGGAAACATCACCGCCGGACATCTTGCCCGGTCCATCTCCCTGGTCGCCGGCAGCGATACAGCCGGTCTCGTTGATCTGCGTTTCGGTATGCGGCGAAAGCCTGGCGCGAATCGAATCAATGCGCGCGGCAGTATCGAGAAAATGGTCAGCCTGCGCGAAAAAGCCGGCCGCCTGCTGCTCTGCCGTATCTCCCTGCTTGCCCAGCGCATAGAAGTGGTATGAGATGGCATCCAGCGGGATACCTGCCGCATGGTTTTTCGGATCCAGAAAGTACGTCGCGAATTTCTCGCCTTTATCCGGCGCGGCGAGCGACATGCCCGTGAATTTCAGCCTCGGCTCAGACTTGTGCAGCCGTGCCACGACCGCATCGTAAATGCGCGTATAGACAGCGGCATCCAGGGCGTGTTCGTACTCGGGCTCGTTCCCCACCTCCCAATATGCCGGCGTGTAAAAGTGGGTGGACACGTGCCACGCGCCAAGCTCATCGCGGAATCCTCCCCGCATGTACCACGCTGCTACCCGCTCGTAGTAATCCGCGAGTTGCAGTGCAGTGGGGTCTTTCAGGATCGTGCCTTGCTCGTAATTCCACACCGGTTCGTCCGGATTGCCGGGTAAAGCCGGCTGGCTTCCAGCAAACATCCACTGCGGAACTGTTGCGACACTCAGCACAGTCGGCTTGCCCTGCGCGGCGCTGAAAAAGTCCGCGACAATCGGATCCATCACGGAGAAGTCCCAGGAGGTCGTTGTCGGCGACGACGGCGTTAATTCTGCCACGCCCATCCTCGGATATGGGTACCAGAGGGCCAGCCGCATATCGCTGGCATTCAGCCCGCGAAGGGAGTTCCACGCATTGTCGTGCATTGCAGAGCCACGCCGCAGCGGAGGGTTGTCCACCACCTGCAGCGTGATGGTAGTGCGCGACCGGATCGCAGCTTTCTGCCAGTCAACCTCAACTACGGTTTGCGCGGCACCCGTCGCGCAAAGAACAACGATGCTGAAGGATGCGGGCAGCAAGGAATTCACGACGTGGCCGGCGTCTTTCGCAGATGAAGCGCATATCGGCTGCTCGTCAAGCCATCGAGCATCATAGTCAGCACCGTAGACGACATGCCGAGTCCGGAAACGCCAAGCGGCGCGCCCGACAGCGAATCGTAGCGCTCCGAGATGCCAGCCTTGATCGCGTTCGCAACCGTCCGGTCGGCAATGCCCGCGGCGGCAACGCGGAAGCCATAAGCGGCAAGGCCGGTTGCGACCTGATAATTGGGCGCCGGCCAGACATCGCCACGCCAGAAGTCGCCGGAAACAAACTGCGGGTTATCGCGTGACACCGTCGGAACGGGCAGAGGAGTTGACCAGGCGGCAGACCGGAGTGCCGCTTCCACGCGCCGGGCCTGGGCTCCGGTGGCAACGTTCGCGGTCAGGCCCATAAATCCACCCACAGTCGGCGACGCAATCTTCTCCAGTGTTTCTGTCCGGACCGCAAGAAATGTTCCCGCTGCATCGTCCCACATGAACTTTCGCATCGCGGCGGAACCCTTGCGATATCGAGCGGCGCATCGCGCGGCCATCGCAGGATTGCCGCACAGCGTCGCCATCCGCCCCAGCGACTGTTCCGACATCAGCAGGTAGGAAGTGTTGGCAGGGATGGCTATATCGCCATACCACGCTCCGTTGTCGGGGCCAGCCGGTCGGGCAGGATGCAGGATCATCTTCAGCCCGTCGAGATCTACTTCCCTGTCATAGGTTTCGTAGCGTGCCTGTTGCGTGTCACCGCTGTACGCGCCCACACCAATCAACCCAACGCCGCGAAGGTCGCGCTCGCGCCAGTACCATTCATGGAACGCCTCCAGATGCGGCAATCCATCGCGCAACAACTGCAGATCACCATTGCGCTTGTAAACCCGCTCCATGCCCCAGGCGAGCAACGGCGCCTGCGAGTAGGCAGGAAACTCTTTCCATTGCTTGCCGTCCCGTGACCCATCGGATTCATATGGCGCGATGAAGTTCGCAATCATGCCGTGCATGAACTCCGGCTTTACTGAGTTCCATCGCTGCTGGAAATCCCAATAGTTCTGGAATACACCGCGAATGATCTGCCGCTGGTCCGGCAGTAACGACAGCAGGTCAACTACAAACATCGTGTCCCACAGCCATTGCGCAAAGTATCCGCCTCCTGGGGCGATCCAGTCGTGTTGCAGAGGCGGCGTGGCAGCGCGAATCTTCCCGAGGATGCATGTTCTGTAGACGCCGGCCGCAAACGCCAGCAGGCGGGGATCGCCATCGATCCATTCGCGCAGCTGCTCCTCAAGTTCAGGCGAGTTCGCATTGCTGCCCGTTGCCACCTGCGAAAGTGCGCGCGCAAACGCATGGTCGGCCAATAACGCGGCCCCGGAAATCGTGAACAGGCGACGCGATATCCGCTGGGCAGCCGCCGACGCCACGCATCGATTCATCACGCTAATTCTACGAGCGCTGAGCCATGCAAACGCCAACGTGGCCCTTTCCGAACCGTCCAGTCAGTAGTAGCGGGTTACCAGATTTTCGAGCCGCTCCTGGTGCCCCGACCGGGGCTTTGGATCAAGATTTGCCTCTTCAGCTTTCGCAGCAATTTCCTGGAGGGACAGCTTGCCACCCAACATCGCCTGGGCGTCGCCGGATTTCCAGCCGGCGTAACGTAATTCAACTTCCTTCCGAAGCGACCCGTCCTCAACGATCCTCGCGGCGGTAAGGAACGCGCGGGCGCATAGATCGACGCCGCCGATATGCGCATGTACGAGGTCTGCGGCGTCAATGGACTGACGGCGGATTTTTGCGTCGAAGTTCATGCCGCCCCGGCCCAGACCTCCGGCCTGGATGACAGCAATCATAGACATCGTCATCGCGTGCAAATCAATCGGAAACTGGTCCGTGTCCCAGCCAAGCAAAGCGTCGCCGCGGTTGATATCGAGCGAACCGAGAATACCGAAATGGCCGGCCGTTGCAATTTCGTGCTCAAAGGTATGTCCGGCAAGCAGCGCATGGTTTGCCTCGAGATTCACGCGTACTTCCTTTTCAAGCCCAAAGTGCTTAAGAAATCCATATACCGTCGCCGTATCGAAATCGTATTGATGCGTGGTCGGTTCCTTTGGCTTCGGCTCGATAAGAATCTGTCCTGCGAAGCCGATCGTGTGCTTGTACTCGACAACAAGCGTCAGGAATCTGCCGAGCTGTTCGAGCTCCTGCTTCATGTCGGTATTCAGCAGAGTTTCGTAGCCTTCACGCCCGCCCCATAGAACATAGTTCTGACCGTCCAGCTGCTTCGTGATGTCCATGCAGTTTTTGACAATGGTGGCGCTGTACGCGAACACATCCGGGTCCGGGTTGGTCGCTGCACCCGCCATGAACCTCGGATGCGAGAACAGATTGGCGGTTCCCCAGAGCAGGCGCGCCTTTGACGAAGACATCTTTTCGCCTACATACTCCGCCATTTCCCGCACATTCCTGAGCGACTCCCGCAGGTTGTCGCCTTCCGGCGCAATGTCGCGGTCGTGAAATGTGAAGAATGGCAGGTCGAGAACGCGAAAGAAATCAAATGCCGCGTCCGCCTTCGCCTTTGCCGCCTGCATGGGATCACCCGTCATCCATGGCCGCGCGATTGTCGGCAGGCCAAACGGGTCGCTGCCGTTCATGGCGAAGCTGTGCCAGTACGCAATCGCAAACCGGAGATGGTCACGCAACGGTTTGCCGAGCACGACACGGTCCGGCTCATACCAGCGGTAAGCTAGCGGGTTTGCGGTATCAGGGCCTTCATAACGGACAGGCACAAAACCAGAAAAGATAGTCTGCTTCACAACGGCTCCAGACAAAAATATCTACTGTGTAGTCGATGGATAGACCAGCATGAGGATAACGATTGTGCCGGCCCCGGACCCCTTTTATTCTTTCACCTGCGCTCTTCTTGAAAGGCTGATCGCTTGATGTTTCTCGGTATTGACTGCGGGACGCAGGGCACCAAGGCGATGCTTGTGGACCGCGAAGGCGTCCCGCTGGGGAGCGGGTTTGCGCCGCATCGGCTCATCGAGAGAGTTTCCGGCGCACGCGAGCAGGATCCCGGCTGGTGGGTTGAGGCTTTGCGTTCCGCCGCGAAGCAGGCCCTTGCCGCCGCAGGCCGTAAAGACGTGGTCGCGCTCGGAGTCTCGGGCCAGCAGCATGGCCTCGTCATCCTCGACGAAGATTTCGAGGTCATCCGGCCGGCAAAGTTGTGGAACGACACGGAAACCGCCAAAGCCAATGAGGACTTGATCCAACATTTCGGCGGCCGAAGCCGCTTTTTTGAACGCTTCGGCTTCATTCCGCTGACGGGCTACACTGCGTCGAAACTCGCCTGGATCAAGACCCACGAGCCGGAGAATTTTGCCCGCATCCGGCACATCCTGCTACCACACGAATACTTGAACTTCTGGCTTACAGGGAATCTACACGCGGAATGCGGCGACGCGTCCGGCACCGCGTTCTTTGACTTCAGGAAACGGGCCTGGCTACCTGAGATTCTGGATGCGATCGATGGCGGCACGGGCCAGTTGCTTCGCGCGCTGCCGCCGCTGCTGGGACCGGAATCGCCAGCCGGGCTGGTTCGTCCGAACATCGCCGAAGAACTCGGCCTGACGTCCGGCTGCATCGTTGCCCCGGGCGGCGGCGACAACATGATGGGAGCGATCGGGACGGGAAACCTGCGTCCCGGCGTCGTAACGCTCAGTCTCGGCACTTCGGCTACGGTCTATTCGTTCAGCCAGGAACCGGTGCTGGACGCCACAGGCTGCGTTGCACCCTTCTGTGCATCCTCCGGCGGATGGCTGCCGCTCGTTTGCACCATGAATGCCACCAACTCCGTGACGCAGACCCTGCAGGTGCTCGGCAGGACGGTCGCGGATATGGATGCCGCTCTGCAGACGACTCGTCCCGGAGCGGGTGGATTGACGTTCCTGCCCTTCCTGAACGGCGAGCGCACTCCCGACCTGCCGGACGCGCGAGGAACTCTTACCGGCATATCGGCCAGCAATTTCTCAGCGGAGAACCTGATTCGCGCAATCATCGAAGGAGTAAGCTTCGGTGTCCTGCACGGATTGGAATTAATCATGCAAGGTCGCGCGGCCGAGCGGATCCGGCTTATCGGCGGCGGCTCCCGGTCGACGGGCTGGCGCCAGCTGCTGGCTGACGCCAGCGGGGCCGTCATCGAAGTCCCTTCTCAGGAAGAAGCAGGCTGCCTCGGCGCCGCGATGCAGGCCATGGTCGTCGCCTCGCATGTCGCAGGCAGTCCTGAATCTTTCGCTGCCCTCAGCGAGCGTTGTGTGCGCATGGACATCCGCAAGACCGCGCATCCGGATCCTGACCGGCGCGCGGAATATAAACTCGCCATGCAGCGTTACGAGAATCAGCTAAGAGATGTCTACAACGGGCCGCCAGGAGTCTCGGGCCACCTGCGCCCGCAAGGCGGCGCTGCTCAATGAAGCAATGCGATGCAAGAAAGGGCGGGCGGGAAGCTATGCTCCCCGCCCGCTGATTGTGTACCGCAATTACTTGATGGTGACGTTTACCGGGCTTGAGGTGGAAGCACCATCCGTACCGCTGCCGTTGTAGGTTGCGGTTACAGAGTAGGTGCCTGCCGCGTAACCGGTGGACGAGGCCGTGAGCTTCGCCACGCCGTTCGCTCCAACGTTCACGGACGTCAGGGCCATGCCGTCGGCCTTGAAGGTCACCGTTCCGGTCGCTTTCGAGTCAGAGACAGTCGCCGTAAGGGTGACGGTCTGGCCCGGTTCGACTGACACCGGCGAAGCCACAAGAGTGACCGTCGTCTTGTTCTTGACGACGACGTTTACCGATCCGTTGGAGGCAGCGAAGCCTGTCGTCCCCAGGTACTTGACCTGTATCGGATAGGTGTTCGCCGGAACGTCGGCTGGCGCGGTCAGGACCGCGGTGCCATTGCTCAGGTTCTCCGTTGCCAGAACGTCTCCGTTCAGCACGAACTGCACCTGGCCTGTCGGCTTCGCGCTGCCCGAACTCGCGGCTACCGTCGCGGTGATTGTGACGTTGGCTCCCGAGTTGACCGGGTTCGGAGATGCAACGGCCGTCGTCGTGGTGCTGACCGTGGATCCCGCGTTCAGCTTGACGCTGACTGCCGAAGACGTGGAGTTGTTGTAGGTTGTGTCACCCGAGTACTTGGCCGTAACGGAGTACGTGCCGGCCGGATAGCCGGAGCTGCTCGCCGTCAACACAGCCTTGCCTGCGGAATTGACGTTGACCGTAGCCAGGTCCACGCCATTGGCGTAGAAGGTCACGGTTCCGGTCGGCGTCGTGTTGCCGGAGGCCGGGGTTACGGTGGCGGTCAGGGTAACGTTCTGGCCGATTGTTACCGGGTTGGGACTGACGGCCAGCGCGACGGAGCTGTTGATCTTGCTCGTGCCGCCCGTACCGGTCAGGCTGAAGGTCTGCGTGCCGCTGCCGGCATTGTCCGTCAACGTGACCGTGCCGGTGGCAGCGCCAGAGGCCGTCGGGCTGAAGGTGATTTCCAGTGTGCAGGACGCACCCGGGTTTACCGTGCTGCCGTTGATGCAGGTGCCGTCATTGCTGATCGAGAACACCGTGTCACCTGCGTCCACTGCCGGAGCCGCGGAGAAGGTGAGCGGCTCATTGCCGGAGTTAACGATGTCGAACGTGGTTGTGCCGCTTGAGCTCACGCTCACGGTGCCCAGGCTCAGTGTCGACGAAGTTGTGTTCAGCCCGACGACCTGGTTGTTGCCCGTGTCCGCGATGTAGAGGTTGCCGTTCGTGTCCAGCGCAATGCCCTTCGGCACGCTGAACGGGACAGCGCCGATGGCGAAGTGCGACGAAGCAAAGATGCCCGTCACGCCGGCAGCGTCGGTTACATACAGGTCACCCGCCGCATCCACGGCTACGCCGCTGGGCGAGGCGATGCTGGCGCCCTGCAGGTTAAACGCGGAACCCGCTCCGTACTGATTGATCTCGACGATGCGGCTGTTGCCGGAGTCCACAACGTAGACGTTGTCATAACCGTCCACCGCGATTCCCTTTGGCGAGCTCAGGGTGGCGCTGCTGATCACCATGTTCGAAGGCACGAGGTTGGCTGCCTGCCCGAACACGGGGATCTTGACGATGCGGTTGTTGGTTTCGTCGGAAACGAAGACCTGACCGTTTCCGTCTACCGCAATGCCCCCGATGGTGCCGACCGCGGTTGAGTTGACGAGCGTGCCGTTGGCGAGAAGGTTGGTGGCATGGCCGACCGGATCGATCTGGACGACTGCGCCATTCGTGCCGTCAGCAATATAGACATTGCCAAGGCCGTCCGTGGCAACGCCGGTTGGGTTCTTGAGGGTGATGGTTCCAGTCGAGACGACCACGGGTGTCGAGGAGCCGGCTGGAAGTTTGACGATGCGGGCGTTCGCAGTGTCCGCAACGTAGACGTCACCGAGGCCATCCACGGAGACTGCAGACGGGCTGGACAGGTCCTTGCCGGAGATGCCGGTGGCGCTGGAGATAAGCGTCGTCTGCGTTCCGCCGAAAGCGCTGACTGCCGCACCCTGGCCGATGCCGGACAAGTGCATCTGGGCCAGAATGTTGCTGCTCGCGTCAGTCAGGTAGATACCACCTTCACGCAGTCCGGGCGCGGCCGGTGTGAAGTTCAGGTACAGAGTGCAGCTGCTGTTGCTCTGGCTGGTGGCCGCGTAGGTTCCAGGCGCGCAGAACGTGTAGCCGGAATTTCCGTAGTTGAATTCTGTAGACGTCGTTGACCCTTCAGAAACCGTCACTACGGCGCCGACTGTCGTGGATTTTTGGAAGTTGAACGTTGAACCCAGGCCCGACGCATTGCCGGTCCCGACGGGCAGCGGGCCAAACGGCGCAGCGCCGGTAAAGCTTGTGCGGACGTTGGCAGCGTATCCGAAACCGCCATCACCGGAGAGAATCCCGCCGGTTACAGGCTCATAGCCTGTCGAGTTGCCGTTATAGACAAGCGATGCCCCGGTGAAATCGTCCGACGGATACAGCGTACCGTTCACGTTGGGGACCACGTGCAGAGTCTGGGTGAAGTGACCGCCGATCTGGCCGAACGATTCCAGCAGATTGCCGTAGATATCGACAGACAGTCCCTTGTTCGTATTGCTGTCGAGCTGCGTCGGCTGCAGGGAGTTGTTGTTGTTATAGGCGATGGTGTTGATGGTCCAGTTGCTGGACGTGTCCGCCCAGCTCAGGTTGCCGTACTGGTCGAGCGCCAGTGCGGACGCCTGCACGTAATCCGGCAGCAGCGGGATGTAGACTTCCGCGCCGGTGCCGTCGTTGTGTTCGCGGAAAATGACTGGCAGGTCGCCGCAGTCCGGATTGCAATACAGCCCCAGTTCCGCGACGTAAACGTTGCCGGAAGAGTCCACGGCGACGTCTGCCGGTTGAAAATAATTACAGGTGGCGCCGGGCGTTGGGCCTACCGAGCTGCAGTCCGCTGCCGTGATCGGCGTGTAAAGGTCGATGGCCGCGGCAACGTTATACGCGCCATTCTGGTACGGCACGGCGAGCAGGG
This sequence comes from uncultured Acidobacteriaceae bacterium, assembly GCA_963848685.1. Classification (GTDB taxonomy): domain Bacteria; phylum Acidobacteriota; class Terriglobia; order Terriglobales; family Acidobacteriaceae; genus CAWKED01. The sequence goes on from CAWKED010000002.1 coordinate 1,339,914, forward strand.
TCGGGTTGGAATACTTTGCGCCGGCATTGCTGTTGCCGTAGGCGGCGATGATGTACAGGTTGCCCTGATTGTCCAGCCGGACGTTGTTCAGGCCGCTCAACGTCTGCGTGTTGTCGGTAAGGCTGCCGATGAGCACCTGCGGCGTTGTGCTGCCTGCGGGAATAATAAAGACGTTTCCGCCGGAGCCATCCACGAAGATGACATTGCCATGGGTGTCCTGCACAACGCCGCCCGCGGCGGTGCTGGTATTTCCCAGGGCAGTTCCGACCTGATAGGTGTCAGTGGTTGAGCTGGAAGTGACGGCTGGCTGCTGGGCCAACGCGGCGGTGCCGCCCATAAGGGCAAGGCAGAACGCCGCTGCATGGAAACGATACCAAGAGGGGCGATGGGTTTGGTTCATGGGTGTGTGACTCCAGGATTCTGTGCGGAAGATTGAGGTTCTGAATTTGGGGACCAAAGTGGCCGCGTTCCTAAGCCGGGAAGGATAGTACACGCAAAGAAATTTCTTTTGCAACTTCAATTTCGCATCAACGAGGGCCTTTTCGGCGCCCAATCCGTCAGACACTGGAAACGTTATCAGTTGGAGGCTTTCTTGAGGGTTTCCCGCAAGGCATTTTCCACCGCGGCCGTCCTGCTGCTGGCCGGCGGGGTAGCGCTCGGGCAGGCTGCCAATGCAGGGCTGCAGAATCCGGGACCGACCATAAAGGTCAACAGCCGGATCGCTCTGGTCGACGTCGTCGTCCGCTCAAAGGGCCAGGAACCCGTCTCCGGCCTGACAAGGGAAAACTTTCATGTCACAGAGAATGGCGTGCCGCAGAAGCTGATCTCCGTCGAGGAGCATACAGTCTCGGCCGGACCGGCGCCTGGCGCGGCTCCCGCCCTGCCGCACCTGCCTCCGCACACCTACACAAACTACCGCCCGGCCGGCGAGGGCAACTCCATCATCCTGCTCGACGCCCTGAACACGCCGGTGAAAGACCAGACCTATGTGCGGCAGCAGTTACTCGCCTTCCTGAAAGAGGTTCCGGCAGGGACGTCGTTTGCCGTATTTACGCTCGGCTCGCAACTGCGTCTGCTGCAGCCCTTCTCGGCTGACCCTGCGGCGCTGCGGGCGGCGTTGAATTCGGGGCGCGCCAACCCGCAACAGTCCGATTTGCTGACGAGCGACCAGGCCAGCCCGCCTGCCGCTTCTACTGTCGCGCAGGAGGTCGCAGACGATCACCTGCCGCCGCCGGGAACCGTGCTGTCCGCCGACCTGGCGGCAAACCTGCGCCAATTTGAAGCCGAGCAGGACACGTTCAACACGGAATTCCGCATTCGCCTGACGATGACCGCGCTGGCGGAAATTGCGGCCTATGTAGATACCCGGCCTGGAAGGAAGAACCTGATATGGGTCAGCGGGTCGTTTCCCGCGACCATCCTGCCGAATGCCGCACTCGGCGCAGGGGCCTTCGCGGCAACGAGCAATCTATCGCCACTCATCCGGCGAACAGCAGACCTGCTGACCGCAGCGCGGATTTCCGTGTACCCCATTGACGCGCGCGGCTTGATGAACTCGACAACATACAGCGCCCAGACAGAGCAAGCGTCGCACTACTACTCGCCCAGTCATGCGCCGATGGACAAGACCAACATGGCCTTCCTCGCCGGCCTCGCGAGCGATCACGCCGCCATGAGTTCCGTTGCGGACGAGACCGGCGGCCGGGCCTACTTCAATACAAACGGCATCCGGCAGGCGATGGCGAGCGCGCTGGATGACGGCGGCCATTACTACACACTGGCCTATGTTCCGGAGGACAGGAAGCCCGGACTGCGGCGAATCTCCGTCAAGTTGTCTCCCGGCAATTACGAATTGAATTACAGGAAATCGTATTTCGCCGGGGATACGACAGCGAGCGCGGAGCCGGGCCGGCCCATGGAGCTCGATGCGGTCCACGCCGCATTTGAGGCAGGCGCGCCCGATTCACCTGAAATTCTGTTCGATGTCAGCGTGCAGCGCATCGCAGCTGGCGCCGTCGCTCCCACGCCCGTCGCCGGTGCGGTAAAAGGCTGGAAGGGTCCGGCGGTCCACTATGCGATCGAGTATGCCGTGCGAGGCAGCGACATCCATCCAACTCTGCTGGACGATGGAAAATCACGCCTGGCGCTGGATTTTGTTGCGATTGATTATGACGATACCGGCCGCGCTCTGAATCAGGCCAGCGAGTCCGTAACGGCGGACCTGCCGCCGGCAAAAGCCGCCGCATTGCAGCAGTCAGGATTTCCCTTCCACCAGGAGATCATCGTTCCGGCGAAGCAGACATTCCTGAAGGTGGGCGTTGCGGAAAAGGACACGGGGCGCGTCGGGACCCTGGAAGTGATATTGCCGTGACTCGACCCGCCACCCTGTAAAGGCAGCGGGTCCGCTCACGTTGGATGCGTTACTGCTTCAACGACACGCTGCTTGTCGAGCTGGCCGACTCATTGATTTGCAGTGTCAACGGGAATGTGACGGAGAGCTTGGTACCAGCGCTGGTCGTACCGTTCGCGACGACTGTGAAGCTGTATGTTCCAGCCGATGCCGAGGAATGTACGCCGCCACAGGCAGTCAGACCTGTCGCGCCCGCCCCAAGGACAAGCAGGATGATCGCGCTTCGGAACCAGACCGGGATGCGACGCCGGCGGAAGCCGACGAAGCCCGCAAGCAGGATGCCGGGAAGCCCCCAGATTCCAGCGAGGAAGAGACGCGACCCCGTCGTGCCCTTCGGCACAATGCTGGAAATGTAAGGCGGGGAAGCCGTGCTGACGTCAACGACGATGGCTACAGAAGAGGTGTCGCCGGAAAAAGTGGCGGTGGGCGGCTGAAACGCGCAACTGACATTCGTCGGCAGATTGGTGCAGGAAAAGGTCACCGTCTCGGTCAGTGGCGTACATTGGCCGTTCACGACGGGCTTGGTTGGATCGCAGCCATAGCCGCCCCGTGGCGTGACGAGCAGGGTCGTTGTCACTGTCTGGCCGGGCACCGTTGTGAGTGTGGTGGAGGTCGGGTCTGACAATGCGATGCCCGAAATCGTAATCGACAACGGAACGGCCGTCGTAACAGCCTGATAGTTGATGTCGCCCGAGTACGTGATTTGGACCGTGTACTTGTCCGCCGGCGCCGTGGAAGGAATCACAATGGTCGCCATCCCGTTCGTCACGGCCACGCTTTGTGGCGAAGTGTAGAGCGGCCCCGATGCGTCACCGGTCACGGTGTAGCTCAAAGTGCCGCTGGGTGCAGCGATGCCTGGCCCGCTGAACTCGCCGGCAATGGTGATCGGGATGTTAAGGCTCTGCTGCTGGACTCCGGAGAGCGAAGCCGGCGCGGTGACGGAAACGGGCGCCAGGCTGACGGTATAAGGGACGGCGGTCGACGTACTCGACGCGTAGTTCGAGTCGCCGCTGTAAGTCGCGGTGAAACTGTGCGTTCCGCCGCTGATTGCGTTTGCAGTTTTCGAGGGAACCGTAATTGTCGCGGTAGACGTGCCGTTGCTGGGGGTAACGGGGACCAGTGTCCCGGTAGCGACCACGGCGGAGCCATCGTAGACAGTCACCGTTCCGCCGGGGCCGGCGTTGGAGGTTGAACCGGGAATGGACACGGTGACCGCAAACGTTATGTTCTGGCCGTAGGTCGTCGGGCTTGCAGGCGTGACACTCAGCGTCGTCGCCGTTTGACCCGGCGAGTTCGTCAGCATAAAGTTCGCGGTGCCCTTTACGCCGGTGACACTGGCGACGACGGTGTACGTTCCCTGGATTCCGTTCGCATAAAAAGTGGGCGCTGTCGCGATGCCGTTGCTGTTCGTGTAAGCCGTTGCCACCGTGCCGCCGCCGGAAAATGTGCCGCTGGCGCCGCTGCCTGGCGCAGTAAAGGTGACCAGCGCCCCGCCTACGGGTTTGCTGTTGGAATCGGTTACAAGCACGCTGAGATCAACCGGGAAAGCCTGGCCGAGGGGTGTGCTTTGATTGGAACCCGCGTTGACGGCGATGTTCGCGGCGGACGCTTCGACATCCACCGGCGGACTGGTGGAACTGATGCCGGTCTTGATGTCTTTCACCGTGATGGTCTGGTTGCCGGACGTGTTGAAGGTTGCGGTAAAGGTATGCGAGCCTTCATCCGCCGCGGTAAAGGTGTAATCCGCGGGCAATGTTGCCGCAGCGTCACTCGACGTGAAATGCACGGTGCCGGTATAGCCGTTCAGTTTGTTGCCGGCCGCGTCAATTGCCGTGACTGTGAAGCTGACCGTGCCTCCGGCCGGCGCGGTCGCCGGCAATCCGGAGAAGACAAAACCGCCAAGCGTTGAACCGTTGCCCTTCAGCGCGATCGTGACCGCGCCGTTCACCGTGTTCGCCGCGAGTATGAGGCTGCCGCTCAAACTTCCACTGGATTGCGGCGTGAATACCGCGCTCAGCGTGCAGGAAGCGCCGGGCGCAACTGCGCTCCCCGCCGTACACGTTCCGGCCGCTGTCTGGAAGTTGCTGTCACCGGGATCCACCGACGGATTCTTGCCGCTTGCAATGTTCAGCGGCTGGTTGCCGATGTTAAAGACGGTGACGCTCTCGGGCAGACTGGTCGTGCCGACCGCCTGGTCAGCAAACGTGATGGTCGCGCTCGAAACGGCGAGGTCGAACACGCTGTTCCCGGATGCGTCCGTTACCGCGAGATTGCCGGCCGGATCAATGGCGATACCCGACGCACCGCTGGTCGCGATGCCTGGAATGGAGCGCACGGAACCGTCTGGCGCAATGACGCCGACGCCCGAGCCGTCCGTCACATAAATATCGCCGGCGGCGTCTTCCGCGATGCCGTTCGGACCGGTGAAGATCACGCTGCCTGTGTTGATGACCTGGGCACTCGCGGTCAGGGCGGAATATTCCACGATGCGGTTGTTGCCCGTGTCCGCAATGACAAAGTCGTAAGTGCTGTCCTGGCTGAAGGCAGTCGCCCCGTTCAGCGCATTGCCGGAAAACTGTAAGCCCGGAGCCAACAGAACGGTGCGCAGAAGCTGTGGCGTCTGCTCGAGAATCGCGCCGTCGCCATTCAGGATGAAGACGTCGCCGAGGTTGTCCGCCGAGACCGCTACCGGCGCGTTGAGATATTCGCCGTTGAAAGATGTGCCGGCAGGGATGGAAACGGACGCAACGCCTTGCGGTGTGACCTCGAGGATTTGGCCGGTATAAGTCTTCTTGCCGACAGGCTGTGAGCCGCCCGTCTTGTCCGCAATGTAGAGATTGCCGGCGCCGTCCACCGTCAGGCTGACCGGGTCCGCCATGCCCGTTCCGCTGGTATTCACAACGGCTGGCGAGCCGCCGGCTGCCGGAATCTCGACAATGCGGTTGTTGCCCGTGTCGGCGAGGTAGATGTTGTCAGATCCGTCGAAGGCAATCGCAGTCGGACCGCTGAGCGACGTTCCGCCTACCGTCGAGGTATTGGACAGGAGTTGCGTTGCTACGCCGGGAAGCAGCGCCGCCGCCGGTCCCTGGCCCAGACCCGACAGGAATGAATAGCCGAGCGCGTTGCCGTTCTGGTCGCTCAGGACAACGGCGCCGGCCCGGGGACCGGGATAGATCGGGTCCCAGTTGGAATTTACGTTGCACGCGCCGCCCGCCTTGTACGCCGTTCCGGTTGACGATGCCGTGCAGGTTCCGGGGTCGGAACCGATCGTGAATTCTGGACTGCTGTTGTTGCCGCCGGTGGTGACGCTGATGCCGTACACCGTGTCGGGAACATTGAAGGTGAAGTAGGACGTCTCGCCGAAAATGGCGTTGTTGAGCGCGCTTGGGCCGAAGATTGCCGAGCCAAGAGTAGAGCTGCGAATGTCGCCCGTGGGCTCATACCCTTCGCCGTCGTACACCTGGTTGAAGGGACCAAAGCCGATCGCGAATTGTCCGTATGTCTTCGATGCAGAGACATACTGGTTGGCGGCGTTTACCGCGCCCATCGTGGGGTCAAACGGAAAAACGACCATGCAGTCGCAGGGAGAATGCCCTGTATTCACCCAGAGATTGCTGTTCGCATCCAGCGAGATACCGGTGGCGTTGAGATATTTCTTGGTAACAACCGGATATCCGACACCAATTTGAACCGGCACCGGCAAGCTGTTCGGTGTGTTCAGGCTCGCCTTCTTGGTGCTCGTCTGCCAGATGTAGGTGCCATCGGTGTAATAGAGGTTCTGGTAAGGATCGATCGCCATCGAGTACGCGATACTGCCGTCGGCGCCCGGCAGTCCGGCGTGCGGCAGCGAAGAATCGGACTCGTAGACCGCGGTGTTGCCGCTGGAACCGTCCGGTTCCATGACAAAGATCACGCCTTCTCCGTTGCAGGTCGTACACGTGACCGGCGTCATGTAGACGTAGCCGCTGACATTGTCCACCGCCGCATCAATGGGGGCGGCGAAATAGCCATCGAGGTACTGGTTAGCAGTCGAAGTGCAAAGTGGGTTGTTGTTGCATGGCGTCGCGTTGAACGGGCTCAACAGGTCGACTGCGTCCTGGGTATTCAGCGTTCCGTTGACGTTGGGGATGCGAAACAGAGCCGCCGTGCCCGCATAACCGGGCGAGCCTGCATACAAGTTCCCTGCCGAATCGAACGAAGCGATGCGGTTGCCGCCCAGCACGTTTGTGGTGCCGGGTGCGTCCACAATCACCGGAGTGGGAACGATGGAGTTCGGCGCGATGTAGTACACGCCGCCATAGTCGTTCGACTCATCCGCGTAATACACGGACCCGTTGAACAGGCCAACAACCTTCGACGGTCCAGGGATACCTGTATAGCCCGCGCTCGGCGGGACGTTCGTCGGATTAACGTCGTACTTGGTCGTCGTGCCGGAAGTGGTGTAGTTGGCGCTTGACGTCACCGCGAGCTGCGCGGGAATCTGCGCGTGGGCCGATCCGACAGCGACGGCCGCAACAAAAACAGCCAGTGCGGCAAAGCGTCTATGGAAACGATACCAATTCGAGGTCAAGCGGCTAGACATCTACGGGAACTCCAGGGTCTGTCTCAAAAGGGGTTGAACGCGTGCCAAGTGCGAACCCGAGAATACTAAGCGCGGCTCGAAACGAATGGCAAGCGAAATCTCGACAACCGCCATAGCGACTTGGTGGCGGCTGCCGGTGCAACATTGACAGGTGTGGAATCGTTTTCACGCCGCTCCCTGGCGACAACCTTTTCTATCCACTATTGAGTAAGTTCAACCGTCGCAAGTCCGGTCTTCAGGCCAAGCGCTCCGAGCACCGCATCATCCGGCTTTATCTGCGTCGGGGTACGTTCGACCACGCCGAAATCGCCTCGGTAATCCCACATCGCCCAAGGGACATTGTTCGCCTCCATTGCGGTCCGCACATCGTGCAGGAACCGCACGCGCGAATCGGCGGGAGCGCCCACCTTGTAGGCGCCGAACTCATTACAGATGACCGGGACATGATGCCGTTTTCCCCAGTCCGCAGCGAAGCGAATGCGGCCGGAGATGGTTTCCTCATTCCATCCGCCGGATGCGTAGTCGTACAGATTCAGCCGCACAAAATCCTCTGGAAGAGCAGGCAGCAGCGCCTCGACCTGCGCCGGAGTGGCCGGATAGGGAACGTTCTTCAGGTCCGGCATCTCCTCGCTCGTCCATCCAGCCCCCTGATGCGTGAAGTAGAACGGCTCGTAGAAATGGAAGACGTAGATGACATTCGCGTCCGCGATCGGCTGGGTGCGGAGCAGGTCTTCCAGCCCGGAATAGTGCGCGCCGGTAGCCAGTATCGTGTGGTTCGGCGCGACCGGGCGGATGGCCGCCACCACCTGTGACTCAATACCAATCCAGCGAAATGCGTCCGGCTGCTCCGGCTCGTTCATGATTTCGAAGTACACCCGGTCGGGATCGGTGCCCGCGAAAGACCCGGCAACTTCGCGCCACATGCGGGTGAAGCGCGCCACGCTGTCATCGCCGGTGAACAGTTCCTTCTTGTAATCGTCGTTCGGGAAAACCGAGATGGTTACGTCCAGACCGTTCGCCAGGATCATGTCCACCGCGCGATGCAGCGGCTGCAGCGCCTGCCCGCGGCTGGGCCCGGCCACAGGAAGACGCAGATAGTTCGCAGGGTTCCAGCACAGCCGGACATACCGGAAGCCGGCGCGATGGATGAACTTCAGATCGGCATCCGTAATATACGTTTCGAAATGCGTTTTGGAATTGTCGCCGCCGCCCCACAGCCAACCGGAGAGATTGACTCCGTCTGTCAGGCGCTGCGCCCGGCGCATCGCGACATCCTGCGCGGGCGCGGCAAATGGCGAAAATGTCAGGATGAAAACGAAACCAGCGAGAAGGCAGCGGCGAAGAGTCCGATTCATGGCGCGGCGGAAACCACGCTATCATAGGCGCCGCTGCACTTCGGTGACAGGAACGGCGACATCGGCAATCCGGCTGCGTTGAACATGTTTGCAGCCGGACTATTGGCCCACGCATAGCGGACCCGGCAAGGGTGTGCCACGCCGGCCGCCGTGACGAGAATCGTGCTGCCCTCCGCTTTCGCCTGGGCGGCGACGAATTTGCCGTCAGGACCGGCGATTTCAAACCCCAGGGGCACTCCCCCGCTCGTTCTCAGGCCATCGGCGTGGTCGAACCAGACGCGCACGGAGCTTCCCTGCACGGTCGCCTGGCGAAACAGCGGCCCTGCATATTCGAGCTTCTCGCCATACGCGACAGCTTCCGCGCCGAGAGCCAGGCGGTGCCCAACCGGGTGCTTGTCCTTGGGATGGACGTCGTCAGGATCTCCGACATCGATCGAAACCGCCATCGCCGTGTTCGCAAGCGACAACGCTTCGACCTGCCCCGCGCGCACTTCCGGCCAGTTTTCTGTGGCGTCCGACTTGAAGCTCGAAATCTGCACGAACAGGAATGGGAAATCGCCTTCGCTCCATTGGCGCCGCCAGTCGCGGATCAAGGTCGTGAAAACTTTGCCGTAGAGCGGTGCACGGTCGAGCTTGCTGTTGCTTTCCCCCTGATACCAGATGACGCCGCGGACCGCGAACCGGGTGAGCGGTGCAATCATGCCGTTCCACAACGCAGCCGGCTCCCACATCGCCGGCGACGGGTTCCAAGTCTGTTGCGGCACGGTTTTCCCCGCCGAAGTCGCGTCCTCGGCCCACTTCTGTTGCGCCAGCCGGTCTGTCCACTCCTGCATCATGTGGGCGCGGGCGGCGAACACCGGCATCAGCCCGGCATCGGAGGACAACGCTTCCAGGCTCGTCCACGACTCCGCCAGTGTGCCGCCCCAGCTCGCTTCAACCACGCCGACGGTGACGTGCTCGTGCTCGGAAATTTCCTTTGCGAAAAAGTAGGCCACCGCGGAAAACGGCGCCACCGTCTCCGGCCCGCACTGTGCCCACGGCCTGGCGATCACGTCTTCCAGCGGGTATTCGGAAGCTTTGTGTTCCACGCGAAAGAGCCGCACGTCTGGACACGATGCCGCGGCGATCTGCTTGTCCGCATCGCGCAGGTCCGTCATGGGAAATTCCATGTTGGACTGCCCCGACGCTATCCACACATCGCCGGCCATAACGTCTTCAAGGGTGATGCTGTTCGACCCCTGCACCGTCAAATCGAATGGCCCGCCTGCGCCCGCCGGTCCCAGAAAAACCTGCCAGCGTCCGAAGTTGTCTGCGCTGGTCTGCTCGGTCTCACCGCGGAACGTAACGCTTATCTTCTCTGCAGGCGCGCTCCACCCCCAGACCCTCACCGGTTTATCCCGCTGGATGACCATGTGCGACGTGAACAGCGCGGGAAGGCGGACTTCTGCTCGCAGCGCGCTGCACAGAAGGCAGAACAAGACAGCGCCGAAAGAAAGCGAACGTTGCATAGCCATGGATTCAGTCCGAAGTTAACGCGCTGGACGGCTGGTTCGTACTTTGCAGCCGCAGGAACGCCGGATGATGAGTTCTACCGGCAGCATGATGCGATTCCCGGTATGCGGCATTTCGTCGCGCTTCAATCGGTCAAAGAGCATGGACGCCGCGACGCGCCCCAGTTCTTCCGACGGTTGCCGGACAACAGTCAGGGTCGGATGAAGCACTTCCGCCAGCTCGAAGTCGTCGAATCCAACGAGAGCGATTTCTTCCGGGACCTTCACACCGAGTTCCAGCAGCGCCTGCAGGACAAACTTTGTCGCCAGGTTATTGGAGCCAAAGATTGCAGTCGGCGGGTTTTTCTCCCGCAGCCGGGTGCTCAACCATAGCCGCGCCGTCTCCGCCGTGGCGCAGTCGAAAACGGACTCAGGCTTCAGTCCGGCCTCAGTCATCGCACGGCGGTAGCCGGCAAAGCGCGCGCTCAGGGTATAGACATTGCGCTCGAGGCAGAAGAAGACGATGCGCTTGTGGCCATGCTCTTTGATGAGATGTTCCACAGCCCGCCTGGCGCCACTCTGGTTCTGCACAATCACGGTATCGAAGCGAGGATCGCGCACCGCGCGATCGAGCATGACGATGTGCGTCTTGTCGAAGTCGACCCTCGCGAATTTGGAGTTTACCGAGCTCGCCGGAATGACCACCAGCCCTTCGACATGACGCCGGAGCATGAGTTGCGCTTCCTCGTGTTCCGCGTCCGCATCGTCATTTGAGGTAGCGATGATCACGGAGTACTGGTGTTCGCGCGCCACCGTATTGATGGCGTGCGCGCATGTTGCGAAGAAAGGGTCGTACAGGTTGGGAATGATGACGCCGATCGTTCGAGACTTGAGCCCGCGCAGCGCGCGCGCCATTTCATTCGGACGATAGCCGAGTTTGTTAATGGCGCGATACACGCGCGCCGCCGTCTCCTCGGAAACGTGACTGGCGCCATTGAGCACGCGGGAAACCGTCACCGTACCGACGCCGGCGATGCGCGCGACGTCATTCATGGTCGGCTTGGTTGACGATGCACTCATGGGTTGCACACCACCGTCTCATTGCAGGACGGGAGAGTCAACCCGTTCGGGAGATGTTAGCTGGCGAACGGCAGCAGCGCTGCGCCAAGCAAGCCCGCCTCTGAACCGAGGTGCGCCCGGCAAACATTCGTGCGCAAAGGATCGAACACATCGCGGTCCGCCGCCTTCGTGAGGCGGAAGACCTGGCTGTTGGCCTCGATGGAGCGGTACAGCGCAGGTGCAAGCAAGTCCCAGGCTTGCGAAAGACCGCCGCCTACGGTGTACAGCGACAGGTTCAGCGCGCCGATCCAGCAGGCGACGCCGATGCCCAGCGCATCGCCCGCGCGGTTAAAAATTGCTTGCGCGGCGGCGTCGCCGTCCCGTGCGAGGTCGGCCATGCTCTCTGCCTGCAGGCTTCCGGCGTCGAACAATTCGCGCAGCCTTTCTCCGCCTGGCGCGAGAGCAGCTTCTTCCCCGAATTTACGGACTGCGCTGGCTGACGCATACACCTCGAGGCACCCTCGCGAACCGCAGTTGCATGCGCGGCCACCCGGATACGTGACGGTGTGGCCCGGTTCCCCCGCCGCCCCTGTGGCCCCATGCCAGATGCGGCCATCCAGGATGATGCCGCCGCCGACGCCGGTCCCAAGGGTAAACATGGCCACCGAATCCACTCCGAAGGCGCGCCCCGCGCCGAGTTTGAATTCGGCCAGCGCCGCAGTATTGCCGTCCGATTCGACGATCACGGGCATGTCCAGCAGCTTTTCCAGCTCGTCCTTGAGCGAGAGCTTTTCCCATCCCGGCAGATTGGCTGCAGCAAGAATCTTGCCAGCAGGAAGCTCAATCGGCCCCGGGCTGCCTATGCCGACGCCGCGGAATTCGCCATGCACGCCGCATCGCTGGTAGAGGCTTTTCACCGCGTCCGCCATGTCGCGCAATACGGCGTGGGGGCCGTCGGCGAGCCGCGTGCGCAGCGCGATGACTTCCAGCCTTTCTGTTTCGCCTGAATATGCCGCGATCCGCAGGTTCGTCCCCCCAAGGTCAATGCCTATGGCATAACAAGGAGCCACACCAGGGGCCCCTGCGGCGTCGCGACTGATTCCGGCTTGAAGAGACGTGCTATGCATTCTGGAAGATACGTCGGACGGTGGCTCGGTGGACCCGTTGCGCAAAGCGGCCCCGGCCGCGTTGCAAGGGCCGGGAATTGATCGCCGCCGGGGGCCTGCGCATTGCGTCGGAACTCCCACGAGCAGCTTTCGTGGAAACGTTACCAAATGCGGACCGTGATTCGCTACTTTTTTATTGCGCTTCGCGCAATTTTCCAGCAAACACGCGGCCTTTGTCGGCGGACGCCGAAGACAACAAAGCGCTTGACAATCGTTACCATGCTATGGCCTGATGGTTCGGAATTTTTTGCAACCGTTCCGCGCATTCCGGGCCCAGGACGAAGGACGACAAGCAGGCTCAGAACCGGATTCCCAAAAACCTTCGCGCTCTTCACTTGGAGGCAGCAGTTTCATGCATCTCGTCCCCGTTCTCAGGTCCATGGCCGCCCGGGCGGCCGGAGTTGCCGGAATCGCGTTGATGTTGTCCGCCGGCGCCACGCCGCTGCGCGCGCAGGTAGCCAGCGCAACCCTTAGCGGGACCGTGGAAGACCCGACGGGAGCCATCATCCCCGGCGCGAGCGTGGTCTTGCGAAACCTGAAAAACAATTACGAACGCAAAACCACGGCCAACAGCGTGGCCGTCTTCAGCTTCCCGTCGATTGATCCCGGCGACTATGTGCTCACCGTTTCCATGCCCGGTTTCCAGACCTTCGTCGAGCGTGGTATTCACCTGAACCCGCAGGATTCCCGGACGTTGACCGACATCAAAATGCAGATCGGCGCGGTGTCGCAGACGGTCACAGTGGAAGCCAAGCAGGAAAACATCGACACCGGCGAACGGTCTTCGATCATCACGGAAGAGGACATCCGGCGCCTGTCCACCGTTGGCCGCGACGTGTCCGAGCTGCTGAAAATCCTTCCCGGATCAGCAATCGCGGCTTCAAACGCCGGACTGCCCGCAGGCGGGAGCGGCGGCGCCACGAACACGACCTACGATCCGTCGCAGGTGAGCGTGGGCGGCGGCTCGGGCCAGTACGCGATGAGCGGCTCTCCGCTCAACGGCGTCAGCGTTCGCTCTGACGGAGCAAACCTCGATGACCCGTCCAGCTACAGCGGAACGACGCAGAACATCAACATGGACATGACGGCGGAGGTCAAGGTTTCAACCTCGAACTTTGGCGCTGAAACTGCCAATGGCCCGGTCGTCATCAACGCGGTCGGCAAGCAGGGTGGCTCGCAGTACCACGGTTCGCTTTACGTGTACGCGCGTACATACCAGCTGAACTCAACCGACGCGCTGGCCCCGGAACTCTACTCCGGATGCCTGAGTAACTGCATTCTCAAGCCTGACGACCGCTATATCTATCCGGGCTTTAATGTGGGCGGTCCGATCCGGATCCCTGGAACGAAGTTCAATTCGACAAACAAACTCACTTTCTTTCTCGGCGGAGAGGCCTACGAGCAGCGCAATGCCTATGCCTACGGAAATGCCGGTTCCGCGATCATCCGCGCTCTGGTCCCGACACCCGGCATGCGCACAGGAGATTTTTCTCCGGCCCAGATTTCCGCGTACCTGGGGCCCGGGGCAGTAGCCTGCGGCACGGAACAATGCAATCCGATCCAGCCGAAGACAGACCCCAATGGTGATTTGGAGTGTTACTCGCCAACGATCTGCGGTGGCCTTGCCTACCAGAACGTTTCGACCGTACCCATTGCCGGATCGAACGGCGCTCTGATTACAAACGGCAGCGTTGCGCCTTATCTCGACCCCGGTGCGCTGGCAATCATCAATCACATGCCGCTGCCCAACCGCACGAATCCCGGAGACGGCTTCAACTATGTCACCACGAACCTGATCACCAATAACCTGTGGCAAGCGCGAGGCCGGCTCGACCTGGCCCAGACCGATAACGACAAGTACTTCGTTGTTTACAACATCGAGCGCGGCAAGAACGGAGTGCCGCAGGCTCCGGGCTACTCCCCCGCGGGACAGTCCGGCGGCATTGATACTCCCGGCGGTCTGCTGCAGGAAATCAACTCGCAGAGCGGATCGTTCAACTGGACTCGAGTGCTTTCCAAGACCCTGACGAATGAAGCGTTCGCATCGCTTTCCTACCTGCAGTCGAACTATGTTCCTGCGCATGCCGCATTGCTGCAGGCGGCCGGCATCGGTTACCCCTATTCGGCAGCGTATGCCAATGCCACAACACAGTATCCGCAGCTTTCCGACTATGGCAACAACGGTCTGCCGGTTGCGCTCTACCCTGATTTCACGCAACTGCCACGCGGCCAGTTCGACACACGCTTCACGCCCGGCCTCGGTGACAATCTCACCAAGGTCCTGGGATCGCACACCATTAAGGTCGGATTGAATATCGAGCGCGCGACGAACAACGAAGTACTGCCAAATACATATACCAATGGGCAGATTTCCAACTACTACGTGCCGCCGACATTTTCCGTAACCAACGCGCAGACAGGCGGAACATCGACCTATCACAGCACCTGCTACAACCCGGCAAACGACGGCTGCGAAAGTGTGCCCAGCCCAAACCTGCTGGCAGGCTTCGAAGAAGGCGAAATCCAGACCTTCTACCAGAACAACATTGATCCCGCCCTCGATACCTATTGGTGGAACGTCTCGGTGTATTACTCCGATGACTGGAAGATCAAGCCCAACCTGACGCTCACCTATGGCTTGCGCATTGAACATCTAGGGGCATGGAACGACGCGCACGGAATCGGTGCCGCCGTGTGGAACCCGGCAACAGTCAACGATCCCTTTTCCGATAACCCGACGCCTAACAAGGACACTCTGCCGGGCTTCCTGTGGCACCAGATCGACCCGAGCATCCCGGTCTCCGGCACCCATTCCCGCTTCGCATTCTTTGAGCCTCGCGTCGGCGCTTCATGGGACATCACCGGCACTGGCAAGACCATAATCCGGGGCGGCTATGGCCAATATCGCTATCACGACAATTGGAACGACGTCGCCATGACGATGGCGTACCCGGTCGGATACCGCGGCGTGACGTTCCCGATCGAAACGCCGAATTCGCAAGGCTCCATCGGGCAGGCCAACGGCGAAACACTGGCCGGAGTGGGAACGTATAACCTGCCGCTGAACGCCGGTGGCATCAACGGCTCCATCGCCGGGCTTGACTCCAAGGACACCGAGGAGCCTCTCACGCAGACCTACAGCGTCACCGTTTCCAGGCAGCTGATGTGGAACTCAGTGCTGGACGTCGCCTACGTGGGCAATGCGAGCAAGTACATCCTGAACGATGGCAGCAACAACGGCATAGATGTCGATAACGTGAACGCCATCAAGCCGGGCGGCCTCTATCAGTTGCCGCCCGATGGCCGTCCGAACCCCTGCACGACGGTGTACGGTGGCACCGTCAATGGAATCTGCACACCGCAGGCCGTCATCGGACTCTCGCCCGCGCAGATCCAGTTCTTCCGGCCCTACATCAACTACCAGAACATCCAGGTAGAAAGCCATCAGCTCTGGTCCAACTACAACAGTCTGCAGACGACCTGGAACAAGCAGAAGGGCCGCGCGACCTACGCCGTGAACTACACCTTCAGCAAGGCACTGGGTGTGCACGGCGGGTACAGCAATGGCCCGGTCGCCGACGCGTTCAACCTGTCGAACGACTACGGCGTTCTCGCCTATGACCGCACCCACGTCTTCAATGCGAGTTACAGCTACGCCGCCGGCACGATATACCACGGCAGTCGCATTCTGCAGCAGACACTGAATGGCTGGATGATTTCCGGCATTACCAGCTTCCAGTCCGGCCCCAACCTCCAGTTCGGCAACTACAGCTCGAACTTTGGCCTGAACGGGCAGGTGAAGCCGGCAAGTGCGACCGGCGGTCTTCCCCTGGAAAACACTCTTTTCCTTGGCACTCCCGATGTCGCGCTGCAGCCGCTGCTCCTTTGCGATCCCCGCAATGGCCTGCAGGCCAAGCAATACATCAACGGCAACTGTTTCCAGTTGCCGCAGTACGGCGCACAGCAGAGCGGCAGCGGATACACCTTCGCCTACAACAACGGGCCTTTCAAATATCCCTATGTTCACGGCCCGGCCTACTTTGACAGCGACCTCACAGTCGCGAAAGACTTTCCTCTTTCGGAAAGGCAGAACCTGCAATTCCGGCTCGCGGCCTTCAACTTTCTCAACCATCCGCTGAATACCTTCGTCGGCTCATTCCCGCAGTATTTCCAGCTGGGATTCAACAACGTTGCGAATTCCAATCCTGCCGGGGCTCACGCTCAGCCCGCGTTTGGATTCACACCGTATGAAACCGGGCGCCGCGTGATGGAGTTGGCGCTGAAATATACGTTCTGAGCGCCGGCTTTTTCCACACGCAGGCACCGAAGGCCCGGAATTGTTCCGGGCCTTTCGCTTTGCTGTCTCGCCTGGAGGCCGATTGCCAGCTGCGCCGCAGGCCCCGCCTGCTTGACCGCACAATCTCCGCCGAGAAGCCCCTCACCACAGCGATTCCCAATCCCACATCCTGGACGTGATCTTCGGTGGCAGCGGATGACCGAGCTGGTGAGCGAGCATGCAAATCTGGCCGCGATGGTGCGACTCATGCGCGACCATGTAGCAGAGCATCTCGATGCCGCAAGACCACGGCTTCGCCCACCCGTCCCTGCGAAATGCGCGGACATTTGCACCGCCCCGAACCGCTTCTCTGAGCATGGCGGCACAAGCGGCCGCGCTCCGCGCGAGGGATTCCGCGGCCTGCTGCGGCGTCAAGCCCGCCCGACCCAGCCTGGAAGGCAACGTAATGTGCGGCGCGGATAGACGCAACCACTTCAGGCGGACATTGTGCATATGCGCAAGGATGGCCCCGACGGAGCGCACGCCGCCAGCGGGTTTTGCCGACCAGATGGAGACATCGAGATTCGCGATGAGCAACTGGTTTGCGCGCTCGTTCGCGGTGAAGACGCGAACCGCGCGCGAACCGCCTGCCCCGTTCCCCGGATTGGTTTTGAGCACCGCCCGGAAATTATAGGGACTCTGCGTCCCCTGCGCCCGGCTCAAACGCCACAGTTCCCTGAGAGATTCTGGCGCCATTGGCCCAGGCGCCCACGTCGGCAGGTTCCGGCAAAAAGAACGGGACGTGATGACCAGTCACGTCCCAGGTGCGCTTCACAAACTTCCTTAGTTCGGCGAATCTCCATACAGCACGCCGCGTCCGTTGGTTCCCATGTACACGCGGCCAAAGCGGTTCAGGTCGCCTGTGATCTCGTAGACCCCACCCCACTGTTGGGCGGCGGAGTTGATCTGCACCCACGTTGCGAGGTCCTGCTGTTGCTGGGCGTAGCCGGCATCAATGGAACGGAAAACGCCGGACACGGCCCCGAGCTCAGGTGCTCCTGTCTTCGGGTCGGTGGTGTTGCCGATGACGGAACCGCTGATGTAAACCGTCGGATAAAAGCTCTGCTCGGCGATGTCCGGCGCTCCAAAGCCGATTGCAAACGCGCTGGCTACCTGCCCGAATTGGGAAGGCGTGGTCAGGGCGCTGATCTGCGTGAACGTGTTGCCGCCATCGAGCGACTGGTAGATTCCAGCGCCGTTGCCGGTCGCCACGACCCAGACATCGCCTGCAACCAGCGGGTTGACGGCGAGCGCGACCGTGCCCTGCGGAGCATTTTCCGCGGGGGGCGTTGCGGCGCCTGGCGTCGCAAATGTCTTGCCGCCGTCCGTGCTGAGGTAGAGGTTCCCGTTCGTCGGGTTCACCATGTAGAAGCTCGACGCGCTCTGGCGGTCAGCGTAGACAAGAATCTGCGCCTTGCCTGCCGTCTGGTTCGGGCTGCCGCTTGAGGCGGTCCAGGTTGCGCCGCCGTCGGTGGAATAGGACGCCTGCGCGCCGGAGTCCGACGGGAACCAGACAATCGTCGAGCCGTCCGCTGACAGCGCCACAGAGCCGCCGCCGGTCGTGATGCCCGAGGGAGCGGAGGAGAATGGCATCCATGTCACGCCTCCGTCGGAGCTGGAACCGCCGAGCGCGCCGTTGGAGAAGCTCGTGCCGACGCGAACAACATCCAGCGGCGCCTGCCCGGCGAAGTCCACGCCCGTGCCATTGGCGAACAGTGGATTCATGTCCTGGCCGCTGGCCGGCGACTTGCCGGCTTCAATGGTGGCTTCCGGGAAGCTAAAGCTGCCGGCCTGGTCCACTCCGGCGAACAGCTCGTTTGGTGCGTCTGTACCGGCTGCAAAGTCCGCCGTCAGCGGCGACGATGGAGGCGCAGACAACGCGTTCACCGTGGAGTTCTCAATGCCCTGCGCGCCGATGGACCACTTTGTCGGGTTCGCCGGGGTAATGGTCGCCGGATTGGTGGTAACGCCGTCGGCGTCCGTCACATCCGTGGTCTGCCAGACGGTCTGGCCATTGCCGTACATGGCGTGCGCGGAATTGAACGGGTCAATCGTCAGGTGGTTGAGCCACGTACCCGGCGTCGGGCTGGGCGCGCCGAAATTCACCCACGGCGACAGCGACGAATCCCGCTGCGCGGTCGCTTCTACAGCGGCCCAGGTCGCGCCGCCATCGAGCGAACGGTAGACCTCGTCGCCGGAAGCGCGGTCGATCGTGGTCACCATGACGGTCTTTGGGGCTTTTGGATCCACCGTCACGGAGCTGTAGCCGTGCGCCGTATCTGTATCGGGCGGCGTAATGTTTGTCCATGTGCCGCCGCTGTTGCCGGCCGGCAGCGTGTATTTCCAAACCGAGCCGGCACTGATGCCCTGCGGTCCCACGCTGGTGCAGTTTGAGACGCATCCCGAGTCCAGCCCGAACGTCATATACAGATTGCCGTCGGAGCTGAGCACATACGCATTCGGATACTGCCCCGTCGGCGCATTCGCAACCGCGGACCAGGTAATGCCGCCATCATTGGTAACGAAAAGCGGCGTGGTGGGATCGGAGAAGCCTGCGTAAATCGTCCTGGTGCCGCCGCCGGAAGCCTTGCCGCTCGACGTGACGAACGCCTCAAAAATCACGCCTGCGCCGGGGTCCGTCGTGCTGCCACCTGTCCCGGTTGCGGGGAAGGAGGTGACCTGCGTCCAGGTCTTGCCGCGGTCGGCCGACATGTACAGGCCCGCATTGCGCGTCCCGTACCAGATGTTCGTGTCCAGCTGCGGGTCTATCCCGAAGCGCTCGCCGGCAAAACTGCCGGGCTCGTCCGCGCCCATCTGGAATGGCGCGTCCACCTCAGTAAACGTCGCCCCCTGGTCGTCGGAGATTTCGAACTCGCCGTCATTGTCGCCCACCGCGTCGAATTCGCCCATGGAAAGAAAGAGGCGCTTGGCATCGGTCGGATCAAGCCCCACGCTTTCCACGCCGAGTAGCGTTCCGCCGTTTGCCGGACTGATGAAGTCGGTGAGCGGCACCCATTGCGCATCACTGCCCACCAGCCAGCGATAGGCGCCTCCAAGGTCCGTGCGCGCATACATCAGGCCCTTCTGCGCAGGGTGGAAGAAGACGCCGTCCACAAAGCCGCCGCCCATGATGGTGACATTCTTAAAGACATATTTCGGCGGAGGGATATTGATATTGAATGCGCCGTAGCCGATCTGGCTCTGAACATCGCCGGTCACGACTGCGATGGCTGAAATCGTTACCGGTAGAGGGTTGCCGCTCGAATCCAGCTGCCCGCTCGACCGGACAAGGATGGGGCCCGTGTACACCCGGGAAAGCTGTGTGGGAATGCTGCCGTCCGTCGTGTAGTAAATCGTCGCGCCCGGCGTTGCGTCAGAAATTGTGACCGTCTGCGGCGTGGAATAGGTTCCCGGCGCAGGAGAGTACGTTGGCGTTGCCGTGACGGTGGGGAGCGGGCCCGGGTTCAGATTTCCCAGCGGTGTGCCGCACCCGGCAAGCAGGAAAACGGTTGCACTTCCTGCCGCGAGTCCGAGGTATGGAAACGATTTCATGGCTACCCTTTGTACCAGTTCAAACGGAGACTTTGCAATCGGGAAGCACGGATTTTTCAGGCAGAAAAAACTCCCGGCCGAGCGGCCCGCGCTGGTGCTGCCGGCCACCTCACGAACATGGCCGGTTACTGGGCGGTCGCCGTGAACACCGCGGTCGGATGGCCAAGCGCATACTGGCCTTCCGCCGTGATGCTTACCGGGCCGGGCGTGGTGGGCAACGTCAACGTCACGCTGGCCTCACCGTTGGACGCCGTCGTCGCTTCCCGCGCGGAAAGCGTTCCTGCACTGGTGGTGAAGAAGATGCTTGCGCCGGTCTGCGACCCGCCGGACTGGCCGGGAACAAGTTGCGCGGTCAGGGTGATCGTGCTGCCCGCAGCCGCTGTCTGGCCATCGCCGATCTTGTTGATCGAAGCCGCCGGGTTCTGGACAAGAATGTACCCGCCCTGCGTCTGTTTCACGCCGGCAGAATCCATGCCGTCCACCGTGTAGTGGTAGAAGCCGGGCGTGCTGCCCGCGACAACGCTCACCTGGGCCGGCTGCGTGGAAGTGATCTGGGTCGCGGGAACCGACACTGTGATGCCGGCGTCGCTCTGCGGATTGGAAAGCGTTACCGTACCGCTGCCGGAAATCAGCCTGGGCGCCAGCGTACACGTACTCTTCGCTGGGCACATCGTCGTGTCAGGATTGAGGTCCCACTCGGCGGCCGGAGTCTGCTGCAGCTTTCCGCTCATGACGAACAGCTCCGCCGTATACGGCGGCAGCGAAACGACGTTGCCTGTTGCCGCAACCGGCCCGGCGGACGTGATCGTGTTGGGATTGTTCTGGGTCAGCGTGTACGTCATTACGCTGGACGGCGAGAACGCGCCGAGGTTGACCGAAACCTGGTCATAGTTCGCCGGGTCCTTGTTAATTAGCATCAGCGTCAGTTGTGAACCGTCCGCGCTCAGGGCCGCGTAACTTGAAAAGAAATCAGGATTACCGGAGTTCGTCGCGCTGACGGAAGTCGTGCCAAATGTGTGACGCTGACCATCATAGTTCCGGTACAGCAGCAGCGAGTTGTAGGCCGGCGATGTGGTGACGGAAGCCGTCCAGCGCGAAGCAGCCTGCACTCGCTCCCGCCCCAGAATTCCCCACACATCTACGTCCGCCAGCGCCGTGCTGAAGTCGGTTTCGCCGGCCTGCTGCACGTTCCACTCCGACAAGCTGAATGGCGTGCCCGGGTATTCGTAATTGATCAGCGCGCGCATGCGCGGAATGCGGAACGGGTAAGTCTTGTTCGGCTGCAACTGCGTAACGTACTGCTGGTCTATGTCGCCACCCTCGCCCTGGTAGGTCGGGTCCCAGAAATCGCGCGGCAGGCGCAATGCCAGTGCCTGCAATTGCGACTTCGTATATCCGCTCGTGTTGCCGTCCGGGTAGGCGTGCAGGTCGTACCAGTCGAACGTGCGCGTGTTGTTCGCGATGTCGTTCCAGTAAATCTCGTTGATCAGCCAGGGATCGTAATCAATCCCGGCATGCGTGGATTTGTCCGACCCTGTCTCGCTGTTCCAGTAAAAGTACCAGCCGCAGCTTCCAATGCCGAGAATGGTCGCCTGCGGGTCGTACTGGCGGATCAATGCCGGCTTGGTCAGGAACAGGTTCAGCATTTCGGCGTAGCTGGTGTTGTTCGGATGGACGTCCCAGTGCACGCCGCCCCAGATCTCCGGCTCATTGTCGATACCGTAGATGTGCAGGCCGCTGCCGAACAGCGGCGCCAGCGCGGCAATCCACTGGCTGCGATAGAGCGAACCGGCCGGATCGTTATTCCCCGGCGAGTCCAGCAGCGGAACATACGCGTCCGCCGTATCGTTGCCCGTGACGTGCGTGGAACAATTCGTCTCCTCACCGTCGCCCGCATCCGGATGGTACGGTGTCGCTGTCGCGCACTGCGTTCCGTACTTGGCGACGGAAAAGCTGTAAAGACTTCCCTGCCCATTGCCCGCCGCAGCGAAGTTCATCATCGGAATCGCGAAGGCCGGCGTCCCGCCCTGCGCAACTACCCCGCTGATGAAGTTCTGCGATGACTCATAGAAAGTCCCGGAATCCGACCCCGAACCGGAGAACGGGAAGTCCATGAAGTAGTAGTCATCAGCCAGGTTGGTTTCCCCCGTCTGCCAGTTGTACCCGCTGGAAGCGTCGCCCGCCCAGCGCGTGAACGTCTGGTTCGTGTTGTAGATATAAGCCGCGTCCGGCGGAAAATTGGTGCCATACACCAGCGGGCTTATGGCATGGCGGTTCGTCAGCGGGTCCACAGAAACAGACAGCGTCGTCGTGCCCGTCAACTGCACCGTCGTCGCGGAAGACGTCGAGCTTAGATCGGAGGCATCGCCGAGATACTGCGCCGTAACCTTGTAGCTGCCGGCAGGCACGCCCCTGGTGGGCGCACTGATGGTTGCGACGCCCGACGCGTTCAGCCTGGCTGAGCCAATCACGCCGCCAGAGTAGGAAAACTGGACCGTGCCCGTGGGATACAGCGAGTCCGTCGTCCGCTTGACCGTGGCCGAAAGGCTGGCATACGCGGGCGCCGTCACGATCGGCGTTGTCGTCGTCAGAGAGGTCGTCGTCGGCGTTTGCTTGACGTTGATCTGGACCTTCGCCGACTCGGAACCGGCGTAGTTTGCGTCCCCGAGATATTGCGCAAAAACCACGTATCCGCCGACAGGCAGCCCGCTAGTGCCCGCCGTAAAGCTTGCTGTCCCGCTTTGCAGTGTCGCGCTGCCTATGCTCGCACCGTTGTAGATGAACTCCACGGTCCCGGTCGGCGTGCCGCCGCTGCCCGTCACCGTAGCGCTCAGCCTCACCGTTTCTTTCAGGTAGACCGGGTTCGGCGTTGCGGAAATGCTGGTGGATGAGGCAGTCGATGCAAACGCCGGCACGCATCCAGTCAAGGCAAGCACGGCAACAAAGAATTGGCGGGGAAGAGACATCGCACTCTCGAAGGAAAAAAATGGGCGGGGCACGGAGCTATCGTGGAATCGTTTCCATGCCTGCCTGTAAATGTGTACCGCAACGGCTTCGCAATACACAACTGTTTTGTGCCGCGATTTTCATGCGGGCAACCGGCCGTGTACCGCTTTCGGGCTATTCCTCGAACGGGACGTGCTCCGGCGCACGCCACCATCCCGCTCGACAGCGGGCAGAGAATGAATGCACGGCGCCGCGGCGCGGAAACTTACTTCCATGCTTCCGTCAGGCTTGTGATCCTCATCGCGCCCTTCGCCGCATCCGGCGCAATGCCGCTGACGGTCACGGTTTGCGGTCTGCCCGGCAGCAAAGTGATGTAGTTGTCGCTGAGGCTGACGTTCGCGCCCGGGAAGCTGACGAAAACATCCCGGGCCAAGGTTGCGCTGCTCAGTGTCAGCTTGTCTCCCGACCAGCTCGCTTCAATCTTCGGCACCGGCAGCGCGAGAGACTTGGTGACATCAAAGTAGAGCTGGTTCGACGAAAGCGTCTGGCCCCCGGCGCGGATCTCGTACTGCGCAAATACGGTGTGAGGGTCAGCGCCGTTCAGCAGGGCTGCAACCGGCACGCTGCTCACCAGGTGACTGCTCAACGGCGCGAGGGTGATGGGCGTGTCTTTCTCCGACAATACCTTTCCATCAAAATTCATGACCGACACATGCAGCGTCGCCGGCTGTCCTTTCTGCAGGTCGGAGACAACATAGGTGTCCACCGTCCCATCGTGGATGTACGGAGACACCAGCACCGGGGAATAGAAGCGCCGTGCGTAGTAATGCAGCGCCTTCCACCGGCCGTAATAATCAATGCTGCTCCACGATGCGACGGGCCAGCAGTCGTTCAACTGCCAGTACAGGGAACCCATCGTCCGCGGGCGGGACCGCCGGAAATTCTCCGCGCCCACCTTGATCGCTTCTGCCTGCTGCACCTGGCTCAGGTAGACAAACGAAGCGAAGTCCTTCGGCTCGTTGTACTCACGCAGCATGTAGGTGTGAATACGGTCATTCCCGCCGTTGTTCTTCTGGTGCTCCTTCATCACTGCGGAATCAATCGCGAGATCGCCCGGGACCGTGAAGCTGCGGATCGTCTCCATGTCGGGGAACGACTGAAAGCCGAACTCGCTCATAAACCGCGGGTGCTGATTGTTGTATTCGCTGATCGGCGTGAGCTGATGCCAGACGCTCCAGTAGTGGCGATCGCCGTTGGTATCGCTGTCCGCCTGCTCGTCATAATTGTTGCTCGGCGAACTCGGCATGTACGGCGTGTCGGGGCTGTATCTCGCGACGGTCTGCTGCAGGATGTCGCTCATCACAAGCAGATACGACTGCCAGACAAACTGGCGCTGTTCGGGCGTAAGGGTCTTTGCGAAATCCAGGCGGTCGCCCCAGTGCTGCCATCCCGTCTCGACCTCATTATTGCCGCACCAGAAGACCACGCTGGGATGATTGCGCAGCCGCAGAACCTGCTGCTTCGCCTCTTCGGCGACGTTGGCGCGAAATTCCGGCGTGCCGGGAATCATTGCGCCACCAAATGCGAATTCCTGCCAGATCATCAGGCCAAGTTCATCGGCCGTGTCGTAGTAGTCGTCGGATTCGTAGTAGCCGCCGCCCCAGTCGCGCAGCATGTTCATGTTTGCATCGCGGGCCGCAGTGAGGATCTTGCGGTGCAGCTCCGGCGTCACGCGCGGCGCGAAGCTGTCAAAGGGAATCACGTCGGCCCCCTTGGCGAATACCGGCACACCGTTGACGACGAATTCGTAGCTCTTTCCCCACTGGTCTTTCTGGCGGCGCAGTTCGACCGAGCGCAGCCCGGTGCGAATATCACGCTGCGCCAGGACATTTCCCCCGCGGGACACGGTGATGCGAAACACGTAGCGGTCCTGGGCGCCGTAGCCGTTCGGCCACCAAAGCTTTGGGTGCGCGATCTGGAACGGCGCACTCACGTGGTTCTCCCCCGCGCTCAGCGAAACAGCCATGCGCGTCGCCGGCGCCCAGGGTCCCGTTCCGTCGCCACGCAGCGGCGCGTAGTTCACTGTGATCTCCGCGGCACCGCTGCTGCTGGCCTCCAGCGTGACGTCGGCGGCAAGGCTCGCATGCAGCTTGTTCACACTTGGCTGCATGATGGCGCTGTCCTCCATCAGCAAGGCGTCCCACGTCACGAGGTGTACCGGATGCCAGATACCCGCGGTGACATAGGTCGGTCCCCAGTCCCAGCCGAAGTTGTACGGCGCCTTGCGGACATAGGGCTCGACCAGGGCGCCCATCTCCTTGTTGATCGGGTTCTGCGCAATCGTCGGCAGGATGTAGGGCATCGCCTTCACGACCGGCATCATCTTGCTGACCGGTGAATAAAAGACAATGCGGAGTTCGTTCGAACCGGGATGGAGCGCAGACTTTGCGTCAACCCGCCAGCGCCGGAACATGTTGTCCGCGTTCAAGAGCTTCCTGCCGTTGACGAAGACGTCCGCGTACGTATCCAGGCCGTCGAACACTAGCTCAACGTGCTGACGCGCGAGTTCCGCCGCGGTGACATTGAAATGCGTCTGGTATTCCCAGTCCGTCAGGCCAACCCACTGCAGAGACATTTCGTTGTCCCGATAGAACGGGTCCGGGATAAGCTTTGCCGCGAGCAGGTCCGTCTGCACCGTACCTGGAATCGTTGCCATCTGCCAGCCCGCAGCGCCTTCCGCGCCCGAAGGAAGCGTCGACCCTGCCACCGCGCGAAACTGCCAGCCGCTGTCGAGCAGACGATCGTTGGCATCCCCGGGGTGCGTTACCGCCGTGGCCGAGCACGCCGGCAGGCAAAAGGCGAACAGCGAAGCGAAAGCGAGCGAATGGAAAAAGTTCTTCATCGTGAGGGGCGAACTGTTCCGTTCGCGCAGCAATTCTATCCGCAATTGGAGAGAAACGGCACCGGGGATGGAATCGTTTCCTTTTTACGGTTGCGAAGGATTGCTGGCGCCTTGCGCGCCCATTCTTCCGGGCCGATATCGCTGCATGTTCGGCCCACTCCCATGGCGCGGCAGAAAAAGGGCCCGCCGGAACGCTCCAGCGGGCCCCTTGAAGTGCAGAACAATCACTGCAGAAATACGCCGTAGGCTGTGGAAGTAGATTCTCCGCTGTAAGCGTCACCGCTGTACCTGGCCGTGATCTCGTAGGTCTCGGATGGATAGCCGCCGGGAACCGTCAGGGTGAGCGTGGCTTCATCGTTGACCAGCGCGGCCGATCCGATCGCCACCCCGTCCGCGTAGAACGTGATCGTGCCGGTCGGTGCGCCATAAGCCGGCGAATATACGCTCGCACCGATGGTTAATTTATCGCCGGGAGACACAGTTGAAGAGCTGAGGGTTACATACGTGGTCGTCGGGTATTGCAAAGTGAATGTCTGTGGCACGGAACTGGACTCGAAGTCCTTGCCGTTGGTGTTGTACTTCGCATACACCGTATGACCGCCAAAGGTGAGCGTGTCCGGCACGGGAACGCTGATCACTGCCTTGCCATTCGACAGCGGGACCACGGCGACGCTCTTGTTGTCGAGATACAGTGTCGCGCTGCCAGTGGCCTTCGTCGATGAGCCGTTGATCGCCACGTTGATCGTCGCCGAAACGGTCTGCCCGGCAACCGCGGCATCCGGATTCAACGCAAGCGTCGTGGTGGTGCCGGTGTCCCCCTTGGGCAACACCGTGAGGCTGATGGTCGGGCTGTCAGAGAAGCCGTCGTCCGTGTCAGAGCCATACTCGGCAAATAGGTTGTAGATGCCCGTCGGCACGCCCGCCGTAGAAGCCGTCAGGGTAGCAACGCCGTTCACCAGCTTCGCATTGGCGAGCAGGCTGTTGCCGCCGTTGTACCAGAACCCGACATCCCCGGTTGGCGTGCCGGTACCGTACGGCCGCGTCACCTTCGCGGTCAGGGTGATAGTGTTGCCCTCGGTCACAGACGTTGTGCTTGTCGTGAACGACGTGTCCGTCGCGTAGATCACGGACTGCGATCCGGTGACCGTGGACGCCGCGTTGTACTGGTCCCCAGGATAGGTCACGGTGATGGGGTAGCTGCCTGCCATGCTGTCCGTAATCGGCAGTGTCAGGTAGGCTGTGCCGCTTCCCAGCTCGGCGGTGTATGTCTTGCCGTTGAAGGTGTAGCTGATGGCTCCGGTCGGGACACCCCCGCCCTTCGTCTCGGCAACCGTCACGGTCGGGTAGGAATCCACGCCCTGCTCTGTCGCGTAGACCTGGACGGCGGTCGTGGTTGCAGCCTTGCTGAAACTTGGCGCTGCACCATAGTTGTTGATGACCGGCGTGGGCCCTGCTACGTCACTGCCGAAAACAATGTCAGGGTAGGCGTCGGCATTGAGTGCAATCGGGTGCACGCCATACGCGCTTTGTATCGTCGCAAACGGCTGCTCGGGATAGAACTGCCCCGGGCCGCTGGCCAGCAGTACAGACGGGCTCGCGTTGCCGCAGCATCCGTCCTGCACAATATCCAGCAACCCGTCCTGGTTAATGTCCACCACGGCAATATTGGTCGCCCCGTCGTCCCCGGCGTCCGACGCAGCCAGGAGCGTGAACTTCCCTGTCTTGTTGCCGGCGTAGGTGTACAGGACCGCGTTGCCTCCCAGGTTGCCCAGCAGCGCGAGGTCCGGGGCGCCGTCCTTATTGAAGTCGGCAACCGCGATGCTGGTCACAAAGTCCGCATTTTCGTCCTGGAAGGCCAGAGGAGCGGCAAACGTCCCCGTCCCCTTGTTCAGATAGACGTAGACCGTTGATGAACCGGCGTAACCGCCCGGGCTCTGTACCGCGACAAGGTCCAGCTTGCCGTCGCCGTTCAGGTCCGCGGCAGCGAGCGCGCTCCCCGCGGTGATGGTGCCGTCAATTTCCACCGGAGTGTTGAAGGTGCCGTCATTCTTTCCCGTTGCGACATACAGGCCG
Organism: uncultured Acidobacteriaceae bacterium; assembly: GCA_963848685.1. Classification (GTDB taxonomy): domain Bacteria; phylum Acidobacteriota; class Terriglobia; order Terriglobales; family Acidobacteriaceae; genus CAWKED01. Next base: position 1,367,785 of record CAWKED010000002.1, read on the forward strand.
TTTGCCGACGGATTGTTCGAATCATTGACGAGAAACACAACATCCTGGTGCCCGTCCCCGTTCACATCGCCCGTCGCTATCTGGTAAACGAGTCCGGGGACGACCAGCGGTCCCTTCTGCGTAAAGCTCGCGGTGCCATTGTTGATATAGCTGACAATTTCGGTGGTGCCTGTGCCCATGGCAGCGCCTGAGACGAGCAGGTCCTGTTTGCCGTCACCATTCAGGTCAACTGCGACTACGCTGTTGCCGTCGAATAGCGCCGTCGAAAACGGCGTGGTGAGAGTGCTGTTAAAGACCAGCTTTCCCGAACTGTTGAGGTAAGTCTGTACTACGAGAGCAGAGTCTGACCCGGCCAGGGCCGCGACGTCCTGCTTGCCGTCGCCGTTGAAATCGGCAACGGCAACAGAGTTCGCGCTTTCGACCACGGCCGTCGCCTTCCCTGAAGTTAAAATCGGCGGCGTCGACAGCGTGAAGTCGTTGTTGCCCAGCAGGGCGAGGCCGAAAATGCCGTAAGACGTCCCGCTGCCCGGCGCAAAGAATCCACCGCCGGAATACGCGATAGCAACGTCCTGGTAGCCATCGCCATCGAGGTCAGTGATGACCACGGCACTCGGGTCATACGGCGTGGGGAAGCTGTTTTGCACCGCGAACGAACCGGTACCGTCGCCCTTGGCCAGGGCCAGCACCTGGCTGAACGGGTCGAGTACGGCGAGATCCAGCTTGCCATCGCCGTTCAAGTCCCCCGCCGCAACCGCGCCCGCATATTTCACGCTGAAAGACTGCTTGGACGTGAAGGACGCGCTCCCGTTATTGATCATCGCGTCCAGGACCGGGCTGGTTGCGCCTCCTGATCCCCCATAGGTAATGTCGAAGCCGAGGACGTCGGTCCTGCCGTCTTTATTGATGTCCACGGGCGTCTCGACGAGTTTTTCCGTCGTGCCGGTCGAGGTCGCCACCGCACTGCTGAATGTGCCGTTGCCCTTCCCTCCATAAAACAGCAGTGAATAGGCCCCGTTTACTGAAGTCGTCAGCAGCAGGTCGGCATGGCCGTCGCCGTTGAAATCGCCCCCGACCATGCCCGCGATCGTCGTGTTGGCAAGTGATGTCACGACCGGAGCGGCAAACGTCCCGTCATGGTTATTGAGCAGAACTGCAAACATGCCCGTCGAGTAATCCGTTCCCGTGCCAACGACAACGAAATCCGGATAGCCATCGCCGTTCAGGTCGACCGACATCACGCCGTCTATTTCCCCGCCGTTGAAAACCGAAACATGCGTGACGCTGACTTGCGAGAACGAAGAGTTGAGGACGCGGATGTCGAGGCGTGTCTGGTCGCTGAAGTTGAATCCCCCGCCGGTAAAATCGCCCGCGCTGTCCTTGCTCGTATACGCGCCCATGCCCAGAATCCCCGACGGCGTCGGGTCCGTGCAGCCGTTCGCGAACTTGTCCACGGTCGTGGTGAGTCCCGCGATGGTGTGCAGGTATTTTTCGTAGTGCGCGATGTCCTGGACGAGTTCCGGAGTATCCGAGTTATCCTCCGCCAGGCCTCCAACCACTTCGTTCAGGCTGCAGTCGCTCTGCCGTTGCAGCGACGCACTGTATGGATAAAGATTGCTGAAACCGAAGGCCGTGTCTGCGCCGGAGAAGAACGGCTGGCCCGTTTCCGATCCCATGCTGCCGAAGTCCGGCCGCCCCATGACCATGCTCAGCGACGCGAAGATATCCCGCTTCCCCGCCTCGATGCGGCGCTTCTGCTCCAGCAGCCTCCATTGATCTACCCACCGTACCGGCGGTGCAGTCGGAAGCGTGGAGACCCGGTGACGCCCGACTCTACGCGCTACTTTGAGTTGCTGGCCCGAACGCAGCGTTGCAGGCTGCTGTGCGGTAAGAAAAATAGGCAGGAGAACGACTGCAAACACCCAAAGTGTCCGGCGGCGCATGGCAAACCTCGGTACAAAGACTGCTCCCCAATGCCGGAATTCCAGGGGCATCGGAATGCTGTGACGGTATTTTGCATCCGCAACGTATCCGGTTACCAGCTTGCGCGGGCGCCTTTTCGAGAAATTAAAGCGCGGCAGCGGGCCCCTTCCGGTCTGTCGTCGCGATGGGCGAGGTCGGGATGGATCGTTCCTGCCCCGAAGACCGCGAGGCGCGTTCCCCACGGGACCGCAACAACTGCTTTATTTGCATAGGTTTAAGCCAGCCGCCGCGCGCGGGAACGCACAGTTTCAAATCCTGACTGAGGGAACTCTCCCCAAACTGCCCGGCTTTCCTGGCCCTGCGGGGGTGCACGGGCGTGTGCCTTTCCGCGCGGATCTTGATGCCGGCAAATGGCGCGCCTCGTCGAGCGCAGCCTTCCCCAGCCATTTCATCCCCGCCTCTTCATTGCACATTCCGTGGTATCCCCGTTCCGCCTGTGGGGCATGGTGCAACTTGATTCCCGCTTTGAGAATGGCCTCTCTGAAACACCCTTGCTGGACTGCTGTTCCTGTTGTCTTTCTCTGCCGATGGTTGGAGCACCTGACTTTATTTTCATGAGCTTCGACGTTGTTCAGAAAGGTTTGAAAGATGCGGCGCAATCCCTCTGTTTTTGCAGGTATTTTCTTTTCCGTTATTGGCTTTCTCCTGTGCGCCCAGCCGTCGTGGGGTGACCAACGTCAGAGCCCGAAGCCGGAAATGACTGGACCGAGCCAGGCATCGATCAGTTTCCAGGCGAGTCCTGCCCTGGCGTCCGTCGGAGCGACCATCACTCTCACCGCAACGGTCAAGGCCGGGGCCGGCAAGACCGCGCTGGGTTCCGTGCAGTTCGTCTACCATCCGTCGCCGAACAAGACGGTTGTGTTTGCCCAAGCCAGGCTGAACAAGTCCGGTATCGCCGCGGCGACGTACAACACGCACGCCCTCACGGCGGGCAGTTACGTCATTTCCGCCGAATATCACTCTCTGACGGCCGGCAATCTGTCCACTCCGACAGCAGCCATCGTCCTGACGGACGACGTTGCGCCTCCGACCGGGAACCCGTTGTCCCAGTGCGGCGATCTCACGAAGTCCGGGACCTACTATCTGTCGCAGGATGTGACCTCGGCCGGCACATGCTTCTTCATCGATGCGGACAACATCACGCTGAACCTGAACGGTCACACTATTACGTATGGAACCGGCGGTGGCACCGGCGCGACGCCGGGCATCATGCTGGCGGACGACTGGTTCAACGGCTCCGGCTATGACATCGCTGCCACGGGCACTACCGAAAAGCATGGCGGCTTCATCGTCTACGGCGGCAATATTACGTCCAGCACCGCGGCGGCACCACGTTCCGCTGCCATCTGGGTCGGGCAGAGCAATGATGTTTCTCCGGCCCCTGTGGTCCACGACGTTGTCATGACCACCTACACGACGGATTCCAGCCCGATCTTCGGCACCCTGAGCACCAGCGGCTGGCAGATTTACAACAACACCATCAACTACGCGTCGACCACCACCTCCAGCCGCTATGACTTCTACGGCTATGCGATATGGCTGGGCGATCAGCCGAACGCGCCTGGCGTCGTCCCTGACAACATCTACAGCAACAAGATCGTCGGTGCCCCGCAGGGCGGAATCTTCGACGATCATCAGAACGCCTACATCCACAACAACGACATCACGTGGAACTCTTTCTACGCCAACGACTACGGCGTCATCGATTACAACGGCGAAAACCAGATCATTGCCAACAACGTGATCCACCCCACAAGCGGTCGCGGCATTGATATTGAATCGGCCAACACGCAGGTCACAGGCAATACCGTCACCACCGTCGAGCTCGCCCAGGTCGCCGAGTATGCCAGCAATGGCTACTGCGAAGACGGCGGCTCGGACGGCATCCGCATCCGTGACAATGCTCCGGACTCGGGCAATGGCAATGACAATGTGACGAACCCGACCGGCGTCGTTCTTTCCGGCAACTCTGTCACCGTCACGGCCAGCGTCTGCCAGGGCAACGCATTGCGGCTCACGTCTCTGCAGCCGAACGACACCGTCACGTTTACAAACAATTCGTTTGTCTCCAAGGGCGGGACGTCGTCCATCCCTGACTACGCCATTAGCCTGGATGGAGACAACCAGCCTGTCCTGAATTTCACGACCAACGCATTCCAGAGCCAGTATGCCTACGTACAGGTAGCCTGGGACGGCGCCAATGCCACGATCCTGTCTCCGCAGACATGGGCCGGAACGCCGGGCGCTTTCGTTGACAACCAGAACGGTTACAACGATCCGCAGGACGGCGGACCAACGTTCGGGCAGGCGCTGATGATCGAGAATTCGTCAGGCGGCTCGATCCTGTGCGGTGCCTACGCGGCCGGCACAGTAACCGTGGGCCCGGACGGCAAGACCTGTAACTGACCTTCGGGCGGCGGCGCTCGACGCGTCGCCGCGCCTTCACCACTATGCAATCCATGGCTGGCGAACGCCACTCAGCGCAAGGTTTCGAGCAGCGCCTCGGCGGTTCTTCGTCCGCTGACCAGCGCGCCCTGGATGCTTGCCTGCTCGCAATAATCTCCGCATAAGTAGAGTTCCGCGGCTTCTTCACGGCGGCCGCGTCCCTTCGTCAGCGCCCGCGCTTGGGTTACGCCCTGCTCCCAGTCCGCATAGCGCTGCAGCGGCAGCGCGTGTGGCAGAAAATAGCCGCCCAGCATCTCCCATGTGTCGACACCGCGTCCAAACCAGCGACGCATCTGCCCACGCACGTCCTCGGCCAGTGACAGGCGTTCCGACTCCCCCGCCGGCGCACGCCCAACCACATTTGCGCAGAACAGCGCCGCACCCGCAGGCGCGAGACGCGGAGAGATCCGGCTGATAAAGCATGCATGGTTCACCGGACCGTCCGTATCGCCTTCTCCGTTCAGCAGCAGGACCGGTTCTTCAATCTCGGCGCGGGATGCACCGAAATAAAACGTGGTCGTGCCGTTCCATCCAACGCTGGGAATCTGTTTGGTGCCTACGACCGCCCCGGCAAGCATGCGGGCGGCTTCGGCGTCGGTTGCAATCACCACGGCGCGCGCGTCCACGGTCTGCCGCATGGCGGTGTCGACGGAATATTTCGCATTGCTGACGCGCGTGATCGCCGTCACGGTGGAGTGCGTGAGAAGGCGCTGCGGGGGCAATACCGACGCCAGTTGTCTTGGAATTTGCTCCATGCCGAGGGCGGGCACAACCGTCTCTCCCCTGGCAAAGCATTGGAACAGCCAGCGGAAGAACCGGGACGACTCACGCAACGACGGATCCAGAAACACTCCGCCGAAGAACGGCGCGAAGAAATGCGTGATCGCCTTGTCGCTGAAGCCGTATTGCTTCAGCCAGGCGCGCGTATCCTGCTGCTCGCCCTGAAAGATTTCCGGAGCGGACGCACCGAAAAGTTGCGTGCGCAGCTTCGCGATCAAGAGCTTGTCCTTGAAGGTCAGGCTGCGGTCCAGCGCCGCGGACAGCGCCTTGCGTGGTTGCCGGAATGGGTCAGCCAGCGTTCGAAACCGCCCACCGACACGCACCATGGCGCCGGGAACAAAACTCTTCAGGTCGAGCTTCGCGAAATCCAGCTGCCTCCTGGCTTCGGGGTACGCGGTCAGCAGGACCTGGAAGCCGCGGTCCATGCGGAAGCCGTCCGACTCGTCCGTGCGCACACGCCCGCCGGGCGCGTCGTCCGCCTCGAGAATGACAAAAGAAACGCCGGCCGCATGCAGAGTGCGCGCGCAGGACAAACCCGCAAGCCCCGCGCCGACGATAACGACGTCCACCATCCCCGAACAAGACTATCGTGCGGATACGCGCATGCCGTTGACGCGGAAGATACGTTCCGCGAACTAAACCGCCGCGCGCGCGCCGTAAATGCGGTGGTACAGCAGGTAGGAGGCGACCAGCAGGGCCAGCGCCACGAACGGTCCGGCGAATTCCTTGTTATGGACCATTCCGACGGCGGCCAGCGAAACCGCAGCCGAAACAAAATCTATAAAGAAGCCGAAGTACGTCCACTCCTTCAACCGGCCTGTGAACGGGACCAGCAGGACGATCGCGCCAAGGAACTTCGCCACGGAGAGCTCAACGCGAAAGCCGGAATTGGAGTATCCGAGCTGCGCGAACCCCTGCCTCGCCTCGTGCGACATCAGCCCGCCCCACGCGGAGAAAAGCATCATCGCCGCAAGCAAAACCGTGACGACCCAAAAGACAACTTTCGTGCCTGTTGATGCCATAGTCGAATCTCCTGGCGAGCTGCAAAGGTTCTACATCCGGTTTCGGAACCCTGAAGTGCATTCAATATACGAGAACAACGACTTTATACCGCGTGAAGCTGTCGTGGTCCTGGCAGGAGCCGACGGCAACGGTCCTTCCCTGCTGGCCGGAAAGCTTCTCGTCCAGAACAGGACCGAGCTTCTCAAGGTCTGAAGATGCGAACCGCAGCACCATCGCAGGCAGCGGCCCGGACTCGTCGTACTTGCCCTCGGTCGCGCACGCTGTCCGCGCAGCGTTTGTGTCCAGGGACGGAACCATGCCGCGAATCGCAAGCATGTCGCGGACGCGCTGCTCAACTTCCACTGAAGACTTGACCGCAACGTATTTCGCGAAATCTTCGACGGCGTAGATGTCATGTCCGCTGCGCGCGATGCCGATGCCGATGATGTCGTACGCCGGGTTCATCATGTTGGCGTTGTGCTGTTCGCTCTTGCGCCACGCTTCGTGGATGCGCCGCAGCGAGTCCGATTCCGCGATGTTCTCGGCAAGCGCGGAAAACTTCACCCCCGCTGTATGCGCACGACTCAGAAGCGGCGGCTCGCCGGCAAGCTGGTGTTCCATCGTCCGCTCCCGCGCCATCAGGTCCGCGTGCTGCTGCGCGGCCACCTGCAGCGCCGGGTCAATGCGGAGAGGCGGGGCTCCGCGTGTCGCGCGGTCCGCGTTCACATCGCCAAGCAGGATCTGGACGCCGTCGTCACGAAGCTGCGCGTCCTGCGCGTGGCAGAGTCTTGCTGCTGACGCCGCCGCGATACATCCCAGCAATAGATAGGCGGCGTATCGCAAGGTCCGGAAGGCCCTCTCTACGATTCCAGCACGGGGAGCCGGCTGCGGTAGCGGCGCATCAGGGAATACAGCTTGCGCGCCGACCAGTAGCGGGGCACGTAGCGCCCGGGTTCCGACAGGCAGCGAAACAGCCAGCCGAGCCCGGACTTGTCCGCCCAGACGGGAATTTGCACCTGATCGCCGCTCAAAAACGCAATCGCCGCACCGATGCAATGGATGGCCGGACGATATCCAATGTGCTGCTTTATATAAAGCCCCAGCCGCTCCTGGGTTCCACCGCCGACTGTCATGACAACGTGCCTGGGCTGCAGGCGATCGATGATCGCAAGTAGTGCCGGGTCGGAAACTTCCGGGCCGTACATCGGCGCGATGTAGACATGGCTGTCCGGTACCTGGATGCCTTCCGTGGCCAGCCATTTCAGGTTGCGCTGCGCACTCTGCCGGCTGGGCATGACCCAGAACGTGGCCCCTTCGTCATGCAGTTCCGGTCTTGCGAGGAGCTCGCGCAGGTATTCCAAACCGGACAGGCGCGTCAGCCGGTCGCCCTCCAGATGGTTCCAGGTCCAGGTCATAAATGCGGAATCGGCTATGCAGAGATCGCTTTCCAGCAGCGCCTTGCGGTAAGCGGCGTTGCGGCCGATGTCCTTCAGGGCCGGTGCAGCGGGCACCACCAGCAGGCCGCCGTGCGCGGTCATCAGGTCCACCGCCTGGCGCGCGCTCCCGGCGAAGAAATCCACGCCGAGGATGCGCCGGTACTGCGAAGCGTTCACCGCGCTACGCCCGCCATCATCTGGCTTTCAATCCACTCGAATGTCTGCGCCAGGCCCTGGCGCAGTCGGATGGACGGCTCCCAATGCAAGTCTTTCAGAATCTGCGTGTTGTCACTGTTGCGGCCATTGACGCCGCGCGGCGCGTCCAGCTTGTAGTTGCGCTTCAGCTTCACGCCGGCAATGTCTTCCGCGATGTCCACCAACTGGTTGATCGTCACCAGTTCGTCGGACCCGAGGTTGATCGGGTCCGTTATATCGCTCTCCGTGATCATGCGCGTGCCCTTCACGCAATCGTCAATGTACATAAAGCTGCGCGTCTGAGTGCCGTCGCCCCAGATTTCAATTTCTTTGGAACCGTTCGCCTTGGCTTCAATTACCTTGCGGCAGATGGCCGCCGGAGCCTTCTCGCGGCCGCCGGCGTAGGTTCCCAGCGGGCCGTACACGTTGTGATAGCGGGCAACGCGCGTTTCCAGGCCGAAATCTTCCATGAAGTGCCGGCACATGCGCTCGCTGAACAGCTTTTCCCAGCCATAGCCGTCTTCCGGCATCGCGGGATAGGCGTCCGCTTCCTTGAGCGGCTGCACGTTCGCATCGCGCTGCTTGTCCGCGTTGTACACACACGCGGAACTCGAGAAGAAGAAACGCTTTACGCCCTCTTCCTGCGAAGCCATGAGCATGTGGGTATTCACCAGAACACTCAGCATGCAAAGCGCCTTGTTGTTCTCGATGAAGCCCATCCCGCCCATATCGGCAGCCAGGTTCAACACCACCGAGGCGCCCTTCACGGCTTCCTTGCAGGCTTCCCGCTCGCGCAGGTCGAGAACGCGGTTTTCTACCTCGCGGCTGGACTGGTACCAGTCGTCCCGGGGTTTGATGTCGATGGCCCGGATTACATCCACGCCGTCTGCGACGAGCTGGTTGACAAGATGGCCGCCAATAAAGCCGCCAGCCCCGCAAACTACAACTTTTTCATCCGCTAAGCGCATTTGCCTGCGTTACTCCTTGATAAATGGCGACCTGGGTTCCCGCGCGGCGCCTGAAACGTACTGCCTGCTCTAAACGGCGTGTTCTCAGTCTCGCGTCCATGGAGAACCCTTGTCAAGAAAACCCCGGTTACGAACGTTCGTTGCGCTTTAGTCTGGATGGAACGCTATGGCATTGTCCCGCCAGATCCGCTCCTCGCCCCTTGGCGTTATCGGCGTCTGCCTTATTGCTTTGATGGTCTGCTGCGGCGTTTTCGCGCCCTGGCTTGCCCCGGCCGACCCGCAAACCATCCATCTGGACCACAGGCTCGCTCCGCCCGGCCCCGGCAACTGGTTCGGAACCGATGAACTCGGGCGGGACATCCTGTCGCGCATCCTGTATGGCGCACGGATTTCCCTCATTGTCTCCGTTTCCGTCACCGGCCTCGCGCTCCTGCTCGGCCTGGTCATCGGTTCAATTGCCGGACTCTACGGCGGCTGGCCGGACCGCTTCCTGAATCTTCTTATGATGAACGCCTTCCTGACGCTGCCGGGAATCCTGCTCGCCATTGCGTTTGTGGCATTCCTTGGCCCGGGGCTGCGGAACCTTATCCTGGCGCTCGCCGTCGGCGGCTGGGTCGGCTACGCCCGATTAGTTCGCGCCCAGGTATTGTCCGCCCGCGAGCGCGAATATGTAGAAGCCGCCCGCTCCATCGGCGCCAACGATTTCCGGCTGCTCTGGCGCCATATTCTGCCCAACATCGTGCAGCCCGTGCTGGTCCAGGCCGCGCTCGGGATGGCCGGAGCGATCCTCGGCGAGGCAACGCTCAGCTTTCTTGGACTCGGCGTTCCGCCGCCGGCGCCGAGCTGGGGATCGATGCTGAATGACGCCCGCACCCACCTGTTCGACTCCCCGCACATGCTCTTTTTCCCCGGCATGGCCGTCATGCTCAGCGTGCTCGCCTTCAACTTCGCCGCAGACGCGCTGCGCGACCGGCTGGATCCGCGCACGCGGCTGGCAATGGGACTGTAGCGATGCGTGTCGGCGTCATCAGCGATACGCACCGGCTGCTGCGCCCGGAAGCTGTCACCGCGCTGCAAGGCGCGGAACACATCCTGCATCTGGGCGACGTCGGCGACTCTGAGATTCTCAAGAAACTTCGGGAGATCGCGCCCGTCACAGCAATTCGCGGCAACGTCGACGTCGAAGGCGCGTGCGCCCGGCTGCCCGAGACAGAGGTCGTCGAACTCGGCGGCGCGACACTGTACCTGCTTCATAATCCGGCGGACCTGGATTTGAATCCGGAAGCCGCCGGGTTCGCCGCTGTCCTGCACGGCCACACCCACCGGCCACGGAACGAGGAGTCGCGCCGCGTCCTCTATTTCAATCCCGGTAGCGCCGGGCCGCGGCGGTTCACGCTGCCCGTCACGATTGGCTGGCTTACCATCGCCTCAGGCAAGGTCAATGGCGAAATTGTCTCGATTCTCGCGTCCTGACTTCCTGAGAAAATTAACCCATGCGAATTCTGGTCGTAGGCGCCGGGGCGGTCGGCGGTTTTTTCGGCGCGAAACTGGCGCTTGCCGGCCGCGATGTAACATTCCTGCTGCGCGGCGCGACTGCCGAGCGCGTTCGCGATCACGGTCTGGAAGTCTTCAGCAGATTTGGCGGCGATCTGTCGCTCCAGCCCAGGATTGTCACTGCAAACAATCTCGACGGGCCCTACGATGTCGTTCTGCTGAGCGTAAAGGGACCTGCCCTTGAGTCCGCAATAAAGGACTTTGCCCCGGCAATTGCCTCAGACTCGGCTATTCTCCCGGTATTGAACGGCATGCGGCATATGCAAACTCTTAACCACCGCTTCGGCCAACAGAGCGTTCTTGGCGGCGTCGCCCTGTGTTCGACCGAACTCGACGCCGAAGGCCGCATCGTCCAGCTCACCCCGGCACAGAAAATAATCTTTGGCGAACAGGACGGCTCTCTTTCCGTGCGGGTTGAGACCATTGAACAACAGTTCTCGGGATCGAATTTCGAAGTTGCCGTCTCCACAACCATCGAACACGCCATGTGGATGAAGTGGGTGCAGCTTGCCTCGCTGGCTGCAATGAATTGCCTGCTGCGCGGCAGCGTGGGCGAAATCAATGGTCAACCGCATGGCACGGAAACCGCGCTCGCGGTCCTGGATGAAGCCTCGAGGGTCGCGGCGGCGAATGGACATCCCGTCGAAGATGCTGTCGGAAAATCTGTGGCGGAACTCCTCACCCAATCCGGCTCCCCGCTTACGGCTTCGACCTATCGAGACCTGATGGCCGGGGCACAGGTCGAGAAAGACGAGATTGTCGGCGATTTGCTGGACAGGGGGCTGCGCAAAGACCTGGCGCTTCCGCTGCTCCAGGCCGCGTATGTTTCTCTTTCGATCTATGCCTCCAGGCGCGCGGCAGCGTCGAAGTGACATCCATCGCGAGATGAGTGCAGTGCAGGCGCTACTGGCCCTGAGCGTTGCGTGGCGTCTGGCTTTTTGCGCTCCCGGAGGCGGCGCAGCGGAACCCGACGTGGTTTGTCCCGGTGCTCGGCTCACCTCGGCCGCGGGCGCCCACGGCATAGCGTGAGCAATATTGCGCGGTGCAGAGGAATGAGCCTCCCCGTTGCACGCGCTTTGCGACGTCCGGTTCGCCGGGATCATAACTGTCGTGCGGCCCTTGCGGGTCTACCGCGGGACCGGCGCCTGCGATCGCGCGGTAGTAGTCCGGCCGATACCAGTCCGATGTCCACTCCCAGACATTCCCTGCCATGTCGTAAAGCCCGTAGCCGTTCGGCGGAAACGATTTGACCGGGGCGACTCCTGTAAAGCCGTCAGCTCCGGTATCTTCGTTGGGAAAGTGTCCCTGAAATGTGTTGGCCATGTGTTTGCCGCCGGGCGTGAACTCGTCGCCCCACGCGTAGCGTTTCCGGTCCAGCCCGCCACGCGCCGCACGTTCAAACTCGGCCTCGGACGGCAGCCGCGCATTGCGCCATGAGCAATACGCCGCGGCATCGTCATAAGCCACCTGGACAACCGGGTAACGGCCTTTCGTCGTGATGGAACTCTTCGATCCCTCCGGATGCTTCCAGCTGGCGCCCGGAACGTAGCGCCACCATGCCTGCGCGTTGTGGAGCGATACCGGCTGTCCCGGTGCAGTAAACACCAGAGCGCCAGGCACTAGCTGGCTGGGATCGGCTCCCGGAAAGTCCTCCGCCTTCGGCTTGCGCTCCGCGATGGTCACATAGTGGGTGGATTGAATAAATTTCGCGAACTGGTCGTTCGTGACCGCCGTTTCATCCATCCAGAAACCGCTCAGCAGGACGCGATGCACGGGCTGCGCGTCAGAAAACATCGGGATCGTCTGAGCCCATCCAGAATTCCCCTGCCGGAATCCATCGCATGCCGGAATGAAGCGCGCGGGGCTGGCCGCCCTGTCCAAAAAAGTGGACAGCGCTGAACAAGGTCAGTCCCAGCAGGAGTGAGGAAACGGGGCGTCTCAAGCTGTTTACTGCTTTCCTTTGGCGCTCGCGGTTGTTGTGCCCGTATGGTCCTGGTGCTTACAGCTCGCGATGGCCTTCGCCATCAGGACAGCGTCGATGGTATTCACCTTGCCGTCGCCGTTCAGGTCCGGGCCGCAGAGTTCACACGGCTTTCCCAGGCTGTTGAGCAATATCTTCAGGTCCCTGGCGTCCACCACTCCATCGCGGTTCAGGTCTGCGCGGGCGCAAAGTCCCAGGCAGTCCTTCCCGAGGTTCTCCGTGACGGTCTGGAGATTGGCCTCGTCAGTTGTGGCGTGATTGTTGAAGTCCCAGATGCTCGGCGGGCCGTCCAGATGCTGCTGCACACCCAGGAGGTCGAAAGTGTTGACCCGCTTGTCCAGGTTTCCGTCGCCAGGGCAGGAGACCTCAGAGTTGAGCTGTTGATAGAGAGCAGACTGCAGGGCAAGGAATTCCGGACGCAGCGCCGGCGGGACGCAGGAAATTGGGTCCTTGCCGGAATCCGCGGCGCAAGCCAGGTTGTACTTGTCCTCGTCGAGCCCCGCGGGGTTGGTTATGCTGGGTTGGATGTCGTAGAACTCGACAGCCTTCTCGCGGCCGTACGGCGGGAAGACGAGATGGCATTCCGGCCCCGGGCAGAGGGGCTTCTTGCAGTCGGTGGATTCGCGCTCCACGTATTTGTATTTTGCGTCGCGCTCCGCCCACTGATTGACCGGCACAAACTGGGTTACGGCATCGAGTTCGCCCTGGGGATTCAGCTTGCGTACTTCGCAGCACGCCGACCATGAGCCATCGGGGGAATCCGGATTCGGAAGCTGCAGCGGGTTCTGGTCGGTGTCATCCGGCGGCCCGAACCACACGCCACCATTTTCCTGCTCGCAGAAGGCGCGCGTGCTGAAGAGCACGTCCACGCAGGTTCCTCCGCGGATACCTGAATTGTGGCCGCCCGACTGGGTGATCGTGCCGGCGAGAACGCAGGGCCAGCTGCGCGTCTTCGGATTCGTGGGCACCTCAAAGGTTCCGGGGCCAAGCTGGGTGAAGTTGTTCGTCCGTGTCTCTCCGTGATTTGCCTCCGTCAGGTGGACGAGCATTGGATGTCCATCAAGTGCGTGCGCCGGGGCCACGACCTTATTCACGTCCAGCCCCGCGAACTCACCAAACAGATTGAAGAGATCGACACCGTTAATCATGTGGTTGTCGATGCGGCCGGGCGAATGCACCAGGCTGCCCGCCACGATCAGCGGCACCCAGACACCGGTCTGGTAGACCGTCCCTTTGGCGCGCGCTTTGCTGAAGGGAGATTCCACCAGCGGCCCGAACTGACCGTTGTCGCCAATGATGACGACCATCGTGCCGCTCTTTTCAAGCTCGGGAATATGGCGGTTGCCGTCTGCGTCTACCGTGGTTTCGATGACGCCGTTGCCGTCGAGCCTGGCGAGGCCCAGCCTTTCGAGAACCTTGCCGATGTCGGAATCCATGCCGGCGAGCATTGCGTTCGCAATAAGCCACTGGTTGGCCAGCGGGATCGGCGTTCCGGATTCTGCCTGGCACTGCAGCTTGTTCGTGTCGGCGGTCCCGCCGGGAGGCTGCTGGAACGGAGTGTGCTCGACGCTGTAAGCGAGCGTCAGCATGCGCGGACCCTTTTGCGAAGTCCACCAGTCGACAGCCGTGTCGCCCTGGACCGGAGTCTGGTGCTGACGCACCGTCACCGGATTCACGTCGCAGGTATTCGGCGGTTGGTCCTGTGGCAGCGCGTGGGTATTCACGACGCGGGGCCAGACGTAATAGGAATTCAGTCTCGAAAAATCGAGATCGGCGGGCGCAGGATGCTGGCACTGCTCGCCGACGTGAAACAAGCCTCCCGAATCGAGACAGGCCTTGCCGTTATCTGCTCGGGCGCAGGAGCCGTCAGTCTGGTAACACGCGCCGCCATTGCCGGATTGATCGAAACCGCAGACGTATGGGCCAACTTCTGCGCCCGCGTTCCCGTTGCCCGCTGTCTTGTCGATGGCGCCGGGACTCGCGCCCGTGTAGCCGTCAAAATAATTCCAGCCGAGCACGGCCGGTGAGCAGAGCCCGTTAGGGTTCGCAATCCCCAGATGGAATTTTCCTATCAGCGCGCTGGAGTAACCCTTCGTTGCCAGCACTCGCGGAATCGTCGTTTCATATGGCGACGACTGCGAGGTCGGGAACATGTTGTCGATGAGCGCGCTGGTGACACCGGTGCGCATGGGATAGCGGCCGGTGAAGAAGGAGATCCGGCTGGGCGAGCACTCAGGCATCACCCACGTGTTGGCGAAGCGCACTCCCGACAGGGCAATCGCGTCGATGTTTGGCAGCTTTGGCGGAGGCAGCGGGCTGCCCGGCGGATTGCCCCAGCCGAAGACGGTCATCTCGTCAATGCCGACATCGTCCATGACGATGAAAATGATGTCGTGTGGCTTCTGCGGCGCGGCTTGGGCCGCGCCGACCTGCGGCGAGCACACGGCGCAAAGGAAGAGTGCTGAAGAAAACAGTCGTGCCCTCATCATGCAATTTCACCTTTGATTGGGAAAACTGCGGTCTCAGAGCGGCCAAGCTGCCGGTCGAGTGTCCGGGCCGTGAGGGAGGAGAAGCGAACCGATATGTATCACATCGATTCCGCCTTTGTCACAGTACCTAAGTAATGGGTAGGGCGGAGCAACGCGGACAGTAACTTGGGCGACTCTCGCCGACCACACGTGCGCCTGTGTTGCGCTTGTATGGGCTTCGCGGCGTCAAGCCGCGACCGCCCACCCGCCGCGGCATAGCGTCATCGTAGCCAGCAAGCTTAGAGTTATGTCTGCGCTGAGACTTTTCCAGTCACAGATGTCGATGAATCTGTGGTGCCGGGAGGGGGATCGAACCCCCACGAGGTTGCCGTCGGCGGATTTTGAGTCCGCTTTTTGGGGTTTTGCAGAGCTTTTGCAATACCGTCGCAGCGCATCGCATAAACAATTGATCCTAAACCTTATATGCGGCTAATGAACGTTGCAATGCTCCGCAGCTAAACGCAGGAAAGTTGGAAACCAACAGCCACCAAAACAGCCACCGAGCTTTCGGCGGGTTTCTCGCGGACTTTAACAGCCACTGGCGCATCTAGTGGCTGTTTGGTGGGTGTTCTGGTGGCTGTTGTCTCCGCTAAACCATTGTCTTTCTATAAGTTCCGCGCATGCGCCAGAGAGCCCTTTTCGCAGCTCCCGTTTCTAGGTTCTTGCTCGATCTTCCTTGATCGCTTCGATCCACCGGTCAAACGTGTAGTCAGCGTCCTTCACGTCGCCGAACAGGTATGGGCGAAGCTCTTCTCGGTAGCGCTGTTCGAAGAGTTGGAGATCGAAAGGTACGGTCTTCGCTAGAAACAGTACGTCATGAAAGTCGCGGTCGATGTCTCGCTTCAGTTTGCAAAGAGCAATGTCGTAGGGGTCCAACACCAGAAAATTCAGATTCTCAAATAGCCCTGCAAAGATCGGCGTGAGCCGGTCTTCAAACTCATACGGGGCTTGGGCAACGCCTACGAAATCGAGGTAGACCCGATGCTCCCTGGCGAGCTGTGAGCCTTTACCCCTGCCTCCACCAACCGATTGCGGGCGGCCACCGGTGCGACATCGATCACATCGAGGTCCACCGTCATTCTTGGTGAACCGTAATGCTGCGTGACAGCGAAACCGCCAATGCACGGAATCTTCGTCGGCTCCCCGGCAATCGGGTCGAGGGCGCGCAGAAACGAGAGCCAGGGCTCAGGCAGCGTAGTGGGCAAGATCAGCCTCCGTCATGCGAGTATCCAGATTCCAATGAGCAGCCAATCTGGATCGAAGAGACCGAACGTGCTTCCTGCGCGATATCGGCAACGATCCCTGGCACAGCGTGTCCGCGTTGGCGAGGCGTGCCTCTTCAAGCTCATGTTGAACCAATTTGAGGCGGTGTAGAACATCTTGGAAACCCAGTGACCCGGCCATGCGTTCGGCAAGTGACACAACAAAGCCGAGACGGTTCTGGCGATTGCGTAACTTCAATTCCTGAATCAACCAAGACCAGTCGAGGTTCGCATAATGCAGGACAAGCCAAGGAAGTCCCTCAGTAACGCGCACGTCCAGGTCGGATCGATCAAGAGCGTCAAACAAGACTTCAGCCGGGTTTCGTAGGAGGCCCTTGAGATGCGCGAACCCTGGATAGCCTAAGGATGCTAGTTCAGTTGCAAGTTCTTGCTCCGTATGTCTCTCTTTGACAGAGAGAGGCAGAACAGTCGGCTCAGCGCCGAAAAGTTCAACAGCCCTGCGGGCAACATCGGCGCTCACGTTCCTGCGCCCCGTCTCCATATGAGAGAGCATCGGCTGTGAAAGACCAAGCAGCTTTGCCGCCTCAAGTTGCGAGACGCCCCTGCGTTTGCGAGCCTCTTCCAGCACGTGACCGGTCATACACTCCGCCTCAGCCAAATTATATTACAGATGCTGTAATATAGCCTCCGACCACTGATCACAGCGCGTCGGTAGAAAGCCACTCCGTAATAGACTCACGGGTTGACACGTTCAGGATGATCGCCACGTGCGAATCTGCGTAAGTCCGCCACAGGAATGAGGACTCTGCTACCAATTCGTCTGGTTGCAAGTCGCCGATTTGCGACGAGGTAATCAATGCTCCTGCGGCTGATGGAAAGAAGCTGCGCCGCTTCGTCTCGGCTCACCAGAAGTTTTGCGTCAGACGCAACGACGATTCCTGCGGTCGCTTTCCTGTTCGTATTGTTGATCCTCGGCATTTCAGCTCCTTAGCAACGTCATGTGCAGCACAATAGCGCGCTCTGAGTCACCCCAGAGAGAACGCGGGGCCGCTCCTCACTCAAACTCGACCGGTATGATTAAGGCCAAAGCTCAAATGAGAGAAGATATCATAACTAGTTGACTAAGACAACCAATAACGACGTAAAGCCTGAAGAGCTTGTCTCGCAGGTTGAAGCGGCTCGTATCCGTGGTGTGTCTAAGCAGGCGATTGCGAATCTCATCTCACGAGGGCGTCTGCAGACCCTCAAGGTCGCCGGTCGCGTTCTTCTTTTCCGAAGTCAAGTCGAGTCGTTTGTCGCATTACCGAACTCTGGCCGCCCGCCGAAGAACACAACACCCGCCAAGACCACAAAGAAAGCCCTGCCCATAAAGGATTCACAGTAGAGGCGTTGCGGGAGCCATCTGAATTTGCTCGATGCTTCCGCGCCTGAACCTGGGAGGGTGACAAACAAGGATGCCGCGCTTAGTGAGCGGCGGAATCGCGTAGCTGAATTAGGCCACGATGTTCTCTGGATGATCTCCACGGGCATACTTGCGCAGGTCCGCTACCGGAATCAACACCCTCCCGCCAATCCTTCGCGTCGGTAAGCGCCGATTGGCTATCAGATAATCGAGCCCACGTTGGCTGATAGAGAGTAGCTGGGCTGCCTCATCCCGACTTACCAACAGCTTTTCCTCGGCTGGTATCGTGACTCTTGAAGGTGGTTTTTTCTGTGCGCCGTTGAATACCTGCATTATTCGCTCCCGTTGAAACTGCTCGTCTTGCCTACAAACCCAATCCGTATCCCATGCTTCGCTCGATCACCTGTTCTGATGAGGCGGCAATCTTCCCAAGCGAAGGCATCGCTTGCTCGGGCTTATGGGCGCTCTGGTGCGAAACATCATGCCCCAATGCCTTCGGCAACTTCTCCAGACTGTCGGTAAATATCTGCGCGTCAAATTGACCGCGCGAGATCGAGACATAGGCCATGCGGCTGTTGAGCAGGTCCTTTGCCGCAAGCTCCGTGTCTACATTGACCAGCACACGCTCTGCCGTCTGGCCCTGGCTGGAGTAGCTGGTCACGGCGTAGCCGTGGTCGAGATGCGGATGTTGTTGCGGATTGAAATCGACGTTGCGCTCATCGTCCAACCTCAACCGCATCGTTCCATCCCGCCCGATGCCTTCCACTGTTCCCAAGTCACGATTCGCAATCTTCAATTCCTGGCTGGGCGCGGTGAACTGGATGCGATCGCCAACGGAGAACCTCTTCTCCTGCTCGCGGTAGACGGAGACTCCCATCTGACGGCGCGGATCATAGGTCGTCTGTTCCCCATTCGCCCGCACCACCGTCAGAGTGTTTGCCTGGGCATTCACAGCGACGACGCGGGTGTATTCGCCCTTCTCGATGCCGGTCTCCTTCGATGTGCGCGAGTAGCGCAAGATGTCATCGACCTGGTATTGCTGCGCCCAACTGCGGTCCGCGCCGGTCATCTCCTGACGCGGCACAAGCGTCCGCACGGAATGCTCTTGCTTGCTCACAACTCCACGCGATTGCAGCTCATCATGTATCCGCTGATTGATCTCGGTGCGCGAACGGTTGTCGGGCGAAACGACGAGTGTGCCGCCAGGAGACTTGGCATACTCGCGCGCAATGGCCGCGATGCGTTCCTCGTGTCCCTTTACCTCATGCACACGGCCCTGCTGGTCAAGGCTTTCGACTGCGGCTCTAACCTGGCCGCGCGCTAACTGCTCGACGGCCTGTTTCAACTCTGGATCGCGCTGGCGAACGATCTCATTCAGCGTCGCCGTCCGCATCCCCGCTTCCTGTAGCTGCGCGAACGGACGGCCCGCTTCGACGGCTTCATGCTGGCGAGTGTCGCCTACCAACAGCACCCGATCATTCCGATGGAGACGCTCGATGAACTCATGCATCTGGCGCGTGGAGGCAAGCGAGGACTCATCGAGTACATACAAGCGCTTCTCTCCGGTGTCCGGCTGCGTCCCTTTGGCAAGATGATGCTGGAGCGTTGAGGTCTCCATGCCGGCCTCGGCTAGCTTGTGTGCCGCGCGAGATGTCGGCGCGAATCCTTCGACCCTGTAGCCCTGCGCTTCAGCACCCTCGCGGACAACGGCCAGCGTCGTTGTCTTGCCTGCGCCAGCGACACCATCGAGTCCAACAATCTTCTCGCGACTGATGAAGATCTCATCCACCGCTTTGCGTTGCGACCGACTCAACTCAGGGTGCCGATCTTCTGTCCAGATTCGCAACTGTGGCGACACCAGCATCGGGTCGCTATAGCTCGCACTGATTGCCTCGCTGCATATGGCCAACGATCTCCCGCTCCATCCGAATCATCTCGGCAGTCGTGTACTGCGGCGCTGCTCGGCCATCTGTTCGTGCAATCTCCCGAAACTCGCCTCGCGTCACCCGCTGCTCAAACTCCTGTCGCACCTGGCCGTAGGTAGCCTGCCCCATGCTGCGGTCTATCGCCGCTTGCAGGATCGCTCGTTCATCCTGAACAGCGGAGCGCTCAAAGACATGGTTGCGCGAATAGGTCACTGACTGCTGCACCGTCTTCTCTGGCTGCTGCGTATCGTGCGCGCTGTTCGCTGTGCCTTTGCGACGACACGATCTGCCTGATGGCCGAACTGCGCGGCGAGTTCACGGTGCCGCTGCAACACTTCTTCCGGCGAATGGAGTTCCTTGCTGTCCCGCGTGCGATGGGCCGCAACCTGCGCCGCGCCCGCACCGTCTCTTCCAATCTCCTGCAAGTGTTCTTTGATCTGCTCACGGCGCGGACTCGATGCGTCCAGATACTCCTGCGTGTAGCCCTTGATCTCAGGCTGCCCATGCTTGCCGCGTTCGATCTCGTAGCCCAAGCCCTGCAGCCGCATGGCGAGCTCGGAACGGTACACGGTCGTCGCATACTGTTGCGACTGGAAAAGGCTTCGCTCTTGCAGCGCGCGCGTCTGCCCGTTCTCCCGCTCGGTCACGTTGAAGATGACGGCGTGAGTGTGAAGCTGCGGCGCGGCATAGCCGTCTACGGGACGGGCAGTGTCATGCTCGAAGGTAGCGGCAACGAACTTGCCGGTTGTCTCCGGCGCATGGACGTTGCCGATGCGAGCCTGCGTGTACCGCTCCAACTCCTGCAATGCCACGCGAACACTTTCGCGGTGCGCTTCCCGCACACGATCATCGCCACCCACAAGGGCGGTAAGCGAAACAGACTTGGGTGCGGAGAACGTGGCATCCCATCCTGCGCGATGTTCTGAGCTGGTGATTTGCTTGCCGTACTGATTCTCGTAGGTTCTTGCGGGCTGATGCTTGACGAGCTGCGCGCCGTTCTCTGGATGCTGGCCTTCGCTCAATCGGGCAAACTGCTCAGCCCCTACGTTGCCATGCAAGCCCCACTCCTGCGCGAGCCTCCCCTGCCACTCGCTATGCCCCTGTTGGTCGCGGCTCCAGTAGTTCTGTCGTTCCGAGGTGAACTCGCGCGAGTGATACGTCCGCGCTTGGCCAGCAGATAGCGATTTAGAGATGGTCAACATACCTTGGCCCGTGAGACAGCAGATAGTTACTGTCTTGATTCCCATCGTAGCCGAGATTTGTGGATAAGTGGGTCGTTATTGCAAACTATTTTTTCTGCTCATGATCGCTAAAACCACTATGGCTATTGATTATTTCTATCTTAAGCAAAGCTATTAGTGGAGTAATAGACCAGCGATTTGGGTGGCAGTTACTCGACCAATGGAAGAGTTATGGCTAACTCAATAGAGGCTTGAAAACAGTCTCAAAAGAACACCATTCGTAGTGAGTTCCAACTGCTGCATTCCATGCCCAATGCAGGACGTTCAGCCTCTCAAATAGCTTCTCGTCAAGCAGCCCTTTGAAGCGAGTTGAAGGGAGATTAGCGGAAGGTTATCTATGCTGTTTCAAGCTGAGTAAAGAGATGCGAAGTTGGCGGGCAATCGGACCGGGTTGACTCCGCTACATAAGAAGTGACACTACTACTCAATCCACTTCGATTCGTCCCACGGTTCTGACGGCGACTGTGCCGCATCCGATGCCGACAATCCAGGGAAGATAGTCCGTCGCTGGGACGGTGGTTTTGCAGGGTTCGAAGTGAGTGGAGTTGCCGGTTGCCGTGCAGTGGGAACCTGGTCTCGAACTTCCTTCGATACTGGTTGCGAACTCCCGCGAAGACTCTGTGCATTTGAGGACTTCGTTGAGACTGGATCGACGGCTAATTGCAGCACTGAAGTTCGACCATGTGAGCTGAGTTTTTCTCTCATTGATCCAACGGGGAATTTGCGACCGAATTCGAGCGACAATCCCATCTCGATTGTCTGGCCAATCGTCTCCATATTCCGATGACCACTTTGGCTCCGAAACCTCTCGTCGAAGTTGTCTCCACTCTTCCCCAATCTCGTCCTTCATCATGAACGCCAGATACGCAACGACTACCCAGGTCGCAACACCATAGACCAACGGTTCATTCATCAGTTGACGAAACGTTTTGCCATCGTAGAAATCTTCGCGCAGGAGCTTTTCGAGCTCGGTGGAATCCATGCTCTCTGCGGGAGTCCGCTCTATACCCGTCCATCCTTGTTCAGCAGCCGCAAACGAGAGTGCCAAAGGGAGATATTTTGGCTTCCTTCGGTGACATCGAAGGCGAACAGCCAATGTCTTTTACGGCCCGGAGCCGTCTCCATGAGCCATCGGATTTGAGTCACAGCATGAGCTTGATTTGCCGTCTCGGAACTGTGCCAATATGCCGCCAGATAGTACCGCTGAAGTGGCGGAAGTTCCCACTGAAACCATGCCCAGAAGCCGAGCAATGGCAGGCATGGAAGGAGGGCCAGGAGCAACGCGATCCGCCAAGGAAATGCGAATCGAATGCGGGACGAGTTTCATTACGGCTTGTCCGTGGGTTTGGGACTGTTCCGGCGACGCCTTTCGGCCATGTAATCTTGCGCTCTTTGCTCCTTAATGGAGTCCGAATAGGCTGACATCTTACGCAAGTCTTCGGTAGTCAATGGCCCTTCCGATGCTCTGGCAAACAGATTCAACATCAGGGAGCGCATCCCCATCATTTCAGCGAGCAGTATCTGGTCGGTCTGTTCGTCGTGATGGGTGCCACGGGCCTGCGCCAAAGCTGCCTCGCGCAGCCACTCCCCAACCTTCTTACCGGCGATCCAGCCGCCGCTTCCACCTCACCGAATTCAGCGTCGGTCAGACGAGTAGCAATCGACCTTCCCCTGGCAGTTTCGTTACCAGACGAACCAGAGGCAGGTTGAGCGATCGTTTGCGTCTTGTCGATAGAAGGGGCCATTGGTATACCGCGCCGCAATTTGCGTACTTCAACTTTGGATGCGGTCGCACGTTCCACCGGTATCCACTCGTTTTGAGACGCTTTCCGTCGTGCTAACCCCGATAATCTGGGCCGTTTACAAATGGAAACGCTAGAAAGCGACTTTATTGAAAACAAAGGAGTTCCCGCCTGTAAACGAATAGGTGCTTTGCAGTTCCCTATTGGGGATGACGTGTCAGCCTTACACCCGCTGCGCAGCAGCGTAGAGCTTTTCGCCATGAGATGGATTCGCCGTCATCCGATTGCGAAGACGATCCAACTCGTTGGGCACAAGAGCTATCGGATTCTGCCAAGGCAACCATGCAAATTGAAAGTGGATGTTTTATTATGCAAGGATGATCGAACGGTCAGTCACGCCCCTCATCGAGCATTCTTTGGCTGAACAGGCTGCTGTGGCTATCATCGGCCCGCGCCAGGTAGGAAAGACCACGCTGGCAAGAGTGATTGCCGATCAGCGTCCATCGTCTGTCTACCTAGACCTGGAAGCTCGGGAGGATCGGGAAAGGCTTGCGGAGCCAACCCTATTCCTCCGGCAGTATGAGAACAGCCTGGTCGTCCTCGACGAGATTCATCGCGTCCCCGAGCTTTTCAGCTCACTGCGAGGCATCATCGACCAAGGGCGGCGAAGCGGTCATGGCAAAGGGCGATTCCTCATTCTCGGCTCAGCTTCGATTGACTTGCTGCGCCAGTCCAGCGAAAGCCTTGCCGGTCGAATTACCTATATCAATATGGGTCCATTCAACGCCTTGGAGCTCCCCTCCGATGAGCCGACTTTGCTGCAGCTCTGGACACGCGGCGGCTTCCCCGGCAGCTACCTTGCGCCAAGCGATACGGTAAGTCTGCGCTGGCGTGACGACTTTATTCGCACGTATCTGGAGCGAGACGTTCCACAGTTCGGCCCGCGTGTGCCAGCGGGGGTGCTGGAGCGGCTTTGGATCATGCTGGCACATGGACAAGGCACTCTTCTGAACGCCTCGCGTCTGGCCTCCGCACTCCAGATCACCGCGCCCACCGTACAGCGCTATATCGACCTACTTGCCGACCTGCTCCTCGTAAGGAGGCTACAGCCTTTTCACAGCAATGCAGGCAAGCGCTTGGTGAAGTCACCCAAGGTTTATATCAAGGACAGCGGCCTGGTTCATGCCCTCCTGGGCGTTAGGACATTCAACGATTTGGCCGGGCATCCTGTAGCAGGTTCCTCCTGGGAGGGCTTCGTGATTGAGAATCTGCTGGCCGCCGCGCCGGAGCGTACGGTCGCCAGTTTCTACCGCACGGCTGCGAGAGCGGAGATCGATCTTTTACTGGAAATTCCCGGCCACGGACTCTGGGCAATCGAGGTCAAGCGAAGCCTCTCCGGTCGTCCGGAGAAAGGCTTTTACATCGCTTGCAGCGATCTGAAACCTGACAGGCAGTTCGTCGTGAATGCAGGGCTGGAACAGTATCCGATCGATGCAAACACTACCGCTATCGGCGTTCCTTCGCTTGCTCGGATGCTCTCTGCTCTGACGATTTGATTGGGCAATATCCATACGACATGGCCCTACGGATCTCTGAATCAAATCTCCAAATCAACGACCTGCGGCTCATACACCAGCATGTAGTGTTCATTCAGCACAGAACCATTCACGAATTCGCATCCATTGCTACCCCGCACACGCCCATGTCCTCCATGGATATGCCCAAAGAGATGCAACCTGGGCGCGACCTTCTCCACGACTTCTGCCAGCTCTTCGCAACCCAAATGGTCGGTCATCGGGCGAGATTGATCGAGAATTCCGAAGGGCGGTCCATGGGTCACCAGGACATCTGTCTCCATCGGGATTTTGTCCCAATGTCGGCGTATCGGCGCGCCACGCTGCACGTTGAAAGCCCAATTGTTGAAGGGCGGCTGCACTGGTGATCCCCAGAAATTCAGGCCTTCCACTTCGACCCCAGAGTCCTCCAGATAGACGCCATTTGTGATGAGGGCGCGAGCTGGCATCGAATGTGACTCGAATAAGCGATCATGGTTTCCTGCGATGATAATTTTGTTCCTATGTGGCTGCCGACCGAGCCATGCGTTGAAGTCGATGATCTCGCGCGGCGC
This sequence comes from uncultured Acidobacteriaceae bacterium, assembly GCA_963848685.1. Classification (GTDB taxonomy): domain Bacteria; phylum Acidobacteriota; class Terriglobia; order Terriglobales; family Acidobacteriaceae; genus CAWKED01. The sequence goes on from CAWKED010000002.1 coordinate 1,392,315, forward strand.
ATTGCCATAGGTCATGAAATCGCCCGCACGAATCAGGATGTCGCCATCGGGCAAGCGGAGACCGGCGTGTTGTCCGTGGGTATCGCTGATGCAGATGATTCGCACTTTCGCCATCGTCGTTAAACCCCCTCCCTTGATACGCCATCAACTTCCTCGGAACAATCTATTGGCGTGATCGCACCGTTCTCGGATGAGACGCGCTATCGCCTCTGTCGTGTTATTCGCTTGTTCCAATGCCGGAAGCGCGGAGGGTATCTTTTCCACGACCTCCAACACCCGACGCCTCACCATCGGTTTTGCAAGCCCCGCTTCCTCTGCAAACTGCTCGAAGTTGGGTGGCATCACCTTCTCGGACGAGTATTGACCGCCGAGTTTCATCGCCATAGTCCGGCTGACCTCGGGATAGTAGACGGTACTGAGGCTGTCATACAAAGGCGACAAACTGACCTGCATATCGTCGGTTCCAATGTCCCGGTAAAGCAGGGAGAAGTTCTTGCCGTGGGCATCATTGTTTCCAACGAGGTAGTTGAAGATCACTGCATCAAGCAGACGAGAGAGGTCGATGACAGGGGTACTCGAAACCTCGCGCAGCAAAGCAAAGCATTGCTTGAGTGACGGCCCGCCTTCTTTCTGATACTTCATCTCAGAGACGATCCCCAACGCTTGGCAGAAGTCCTCTTGATGCAGTCGCTCAAGAACCGGCACTTGTCCAGGGTCCGCACGGTAGATGCGGTCGTACCGTTCCACCAGCAGGTACTCCATGCCTTCGACGGTACGCGCCTCTACCTTCGCTGTCGGAATTCCGATAGCGGCAGCGAGCTTCATACAGAGCGCCTCGTTGGCGACCACTCCCTTGAATCGATCTCCGCCCGGTTTCAAAATATGGGTGCTTGGCGCTCCACCCAGGGGGAGCGAGATCTCGTCGCCATCGACGCGCACTGCAACCTTATCTTGCGCTCCAGCAAGCGAGAGGCGGATTCCCTCTTCGCCAGCGAGTAGCGGACGCTTGGGAAGCTCTCTGAGGACGGCGGCAAGTTCTTCGCTGGAGAGCGTTCGGTAGCGATAGTCGCTCTCCGGCAACGGTTCGCCTGTGGGAACGAACGTGACAGCTCCGGCGCACTCACCGCCGATCTGCTCCAGCATGGCGTAGTCATTGCGCGCGCTGATGCCGAGATTGCGGGCGATGATCTCGCGCTTGCTCTCTTCCGGCAGGATGCCGCCGAAGTATCCTCGACACTCGTTTCGAGAGAAACGTTCTTTTCGCAGCGGCAACGACTGGGACAGAGGGGCCGCCCCGGGTCTTTCCAACCAGCTCTCCGCATACTGGAAGATCATCTGGCCGCCATTGTCCTGAATCAGGTGGCCAACGAACTCGCTGAGCAGGTAAACATCCAACGTCTTCGCCATGCGCTATTCTCCTTTCCCTGCCGCTGAAGGCGGAACAAGCGTCAGCTTGATTCCTAGCGTTTGGAGGATGGTCAGAGCCTTCCCGATCTCGCACGTTTCCTTACCCCGTTCGAGGTCCACGACGAAACGCAACCCCGTACCCGAGGTCAGCGCCAACTCCCTCTGAGTAACCCCGAGCCCCTTCCGAGTAGCTCGAATCAGTGCTCCAATTTGCTCAACCGTCGTTCTCATGGCGACCCCTAAGATTCCCGTACGGGAATATTAGCAGAAGACGGCAAACGTTTCGCAAAAAAATCCCGAACGGGAATATTTGAAGTGAAAGGTCTGCGAGTGCCAGTTATTCCCGTTCGGGAATATCGATGCCGGATGACAGTTTATGCCCCTCACAGAGTGAAATGTTATGCCACAAGCGATGCAATGGAATGCCCCCGTCGATCGCAGCGAAGCTCCCTGCTTCAATCCGCAAATGATGTGGCAAATCAACTCCCTGCACCAGCCTCGCCGCGACCAACAAAGAGACGACCGACATCTGCCTTGGGAAGAACTAATCTGTTGCTGATGTCCTTGAACTTCTCGATGAGTGCATTGGTCTGATATCGCTCTTCCAGAACAAGACTGACGGATGTCTCGTCATCAGACGACGTATCAGGACTAATGAGACCTCTGCCCACAATCGGCAGAGGTTATTGCACGGTTGTGTGGGCTTTACTCAATATTGCGGTGCTTAGGAAGGTGCTAGTCGCCGCAGCGACACGCAGTGCTGAGCCATATGTAGGAAGCTTCTGCCACCCGTTGACGTAAAGATAAGAGAACCGCAACAGCCATGAGTCGAATCAGCAGCGGTATGTGGAGAGAGCCTACCTAAGCGGCGGCTTTCCACACGAAAAGAACATCTTGATTGCCGCTGGAATTCGATGACCTCTGATAGGGAGCGCAAACAGCTTCCATGACTCCGAGTGCGGTCGGGTCCATGGGATGAGTTTCTACAGACGAAACTAGTTGCGGATCGGAGGCCCTATAAATGCAAGAACTGGCGTCGAACGACTTGTTCCATGGGATGATCAACTTCTTTGGGCACATTTCGAGAAATGCAGGGATTGCCGTCGGTATTTCGGAGGCTGCACAATGGGGAGAATGGAGTCTCCCGATTGAAACAAAGTGCTTTGATTGGCTGAGGCGTCCAGCTTTGCCTGATCACCCTTTGTGTGCCGGAAGAAAGCAGTGCCGGCAATGGCTACACCCGGATAGGCCGTTGCAAGACGGAACACCGTCGCCTCTAAGGAGGCTCCGAACAGTGCGGCAAGTTCTTCCGCTCTGTGCAAGCTCCAATCGGGCGTCGCTTTTTGGGAGAACTCTTCCAAGGGCATCAACAGTTCTGCAGCCCCCACATGGCACAGTAGTTCCAGTTCGCTCGCCTCCTGTCCTTCGTCATCCAGCATCTCTCGAAAACGAGCACCTCCATGGGTTGAAGGAAAGAAGGTATGTGCAATTTCGTGAGCTATGGAAAACGCCACGCGTCCTGGAGACCGCAGAGGGTTGTAAAAGATTTGGCCGCCCTTGCTGTGGCTGGTATCGGCCATGATGACGACGGCCTCACGTTGGGTATCATGCCGCCCATCGAGCAGCATCGGAGCCACTTCAAAGCCTTTGAGAGAAGCTAGCTGTTTCAGCCTCTCTAAGGGAGTCGACGCACCGCCCTCAAACTGTCGATACAAAGCATTCAACCTGCGTGCCTGATTGATCACCAAGGACCGAGGGTCTTGCAGACCTCCTCCAGCAGCAATCAATGCCTCAACATCGGGATCACGATACGAAGTGCGACTCTTTGGTTTCATGCGTAGCGTTCACTTTTGACTCGATCTCTGGCTTACCATTTTCAGCGCTTCCAGAAGAAATCTCCAGCCTTCCTTATCCCGCGGCCTGTGACCGCGAAAGTTTACATAAGCAAGCATCTCCACATCTTCCTTTGTAAGGGAGAGTTCCTGCTGCAATTCCAGCAAGCCTGCTGGGAGCTCTTTAGCGGGCCGCTTTTCGCGCCGGTGGACCTTTGGCTTGGCATCCCCGAGAAGATCGTCGAGCGTCACGCCTAGGGCAGTCGCTACCGCGTACACGTACTGAATGTTCGGTTTACCTGCGCTGCCATTTTCGAGATCGGACAAGTAAGCCTTCGAAACGCCCGATTCTTCCCCAAGCTGGGCCAGACTCCACTCCTTGCCAAGGCGAAGGGAGCGAATTGTTTGCCCGAGTACCACCAGATCTAGACCTTGATCGTCCGCCATTACCAACCAGTTGTAAAAAAGTGTTGCACTCAAGCTCGTCTTGCGCTACGCTTGTCGTGAATTGGCAACCCGTCTTCTTTATACACTGCCGGGCGGCTTATTAGTATCGCGAATCGTGGAGGTCACCGTGGCAAAACCTAGGCTTTTTGTAGAACAGCGGTCGCAAGGAGACTTTGCAGTCAGGAAGCCGAATTCGGAACGCGCCAGCGCCGTTCTGCCAACACAGGGCGCCGCGATTCAGCGGGCAAGAGAGCTAAACCCAACCATACAGCCTCTCGTAGAGCGCGTACGGCATACGTCCATTGGCAACCCCGATCAGTGGCGCAAGCCTTAGGCTTTCGTCGTCAAACCAAACTTCAAAGATAGAAAGGAATATCACCATGGCAAAGGTCTACGTCAAGCGCGGCCAAAAGGCCGTCCAGAACATTCGCCCATCACTGACTATGTTGTCGAAGACAGTGCGGACAAGGTCCTCAAAACTACCTCCACGCAGAAGGAAGCTATCGACTGGGCCAAGGCTAACGGGCATTCACCGCACGTGGCTCGGGTGCGCCACCTTAACGACAAGAAGAATCCCGACCATTGGCGGGCAGTGTAACGCTGCTTCTATCCTCGTGCGCGCTCTCAAAGCGACGTGCACGAGGGTAGAACTCAAGGAGTGTGAAGAATGAACTTTCTATCCAAGTTTTGGCACAAGATTGTAGGTCAGAAGAGTGCGGTCATTCGGCTGCTTGAGGAGGTCGCTGGCCGCCTCGAATCTTCACATCCTGAGACGTTAGCCCACTTGAACAATGCGTTCCACCCGGCGACAAACTCTGACCTTGAGGCGTTGCGCGTGAAGGTTGCAGCCGATCTGCGCGCAGCTAGCAAATCCGTGCATGCCGAGCATCACGCGAAAGACGATGCATTCGAAAGCCACGATCAGCACGCGAGCCTAGCTCAGTCGACGTTCAATGAACAGCTCACCTACATGGAGGTTGCCCACACCGGTGTAGGCGACGATCTCGACGCCTTCTTCAACAAATACGGCACAGGTGATCTAGGCGGCTGGATCCGTGCTCCTGAAGATCGTCGCCGAGAAGGTACACCTGAAGCAAAAGAGCGGGCCTCCTCACGTCGATCCCGACGATCCTGAAGCGCTCATCACTCTCCTCCCAGCTACGTGCAAGATCATCCTCATCTCAGACTGGGGCGCCAACAACGACCACGCAGCAAATGTTCGCGACCGTATCGCGGCTGAAATCCAGGCCACGTCTGTTCCCGTTTTTCTCGTCCACCTAGGTGACATCTACTATTCGGGCACCCGCTCCGAGTGCTTGACCTTCCTCCGGAACTGGCCTCTCAGGGATGCGAATGGACCGATCAAGGGCCGCAGCTTCTCGCTCAACGGCAATCACGAGATGTACTCGGGTGGAGATGGGTATTTCAATGTCGTCCTGCCCGCGTTCGGACAGAGAGCAAGCTACTTCGTGCTGCGTTCCCCGAAGTGGGATTTTTACGGTCTGGACACCGCCTATGTAGGTGGATGTTTCCACACGCCCGAAGACACCCGGCTGGACGCGCAATGGAAATGGCTACAGAACCAGATGGACGGGTCGGTGGATCGCAAACACGTTTCTCACACATAATCAACCCTGTTCTGCCAATCTCCCT
>CAWKED010000003.1:0-544787 GCA_963848685.1 uncultured Acidobacteriaceae bacterium
TCGCAAACCGTATACTGCTGAGTTTCGTCCAGGGAGAAACCAGCAAATGCAGGAAGTCGTCATCGTCAGCGCCGTGCGCACGCCGGTCGGAAAATTCCAGGGCTCGCTTTCACCATTCACCGCGCCGCAGCTCGGCGCCATGGTTGTCCGCGAAGCCGCGCGCCGCGCCAACGTCGCCAGCAATGAAGTCGACGAATGCATCATGGGCTGCGTCCTGCCCGCGGGCCTAGGCCAGAACCCGGCGCGGCAGGCCGCCATCTACGGCGGACTCGACGCGAAAACTTCCGCCATGACCATCAACAAAGTCTGCGGCTCCGGCTTGAAAGCCGTCGCGCTAGCCGCGCAGGCCATCCAGACCGGCAATGCAGACATCGTTGTCGCCGGCGGCATGGAATCCATGACCAACGCGCCCTACCTGCTGCCCAAGGCGCGCAGCGGGTTCCGCATGGGCAACGCCGTCGCGGTCGATTCCATGGTGCATGACGGCCTGTGGGACGTTTACAACGACTACCACATGGGCATGACGGCCGAGAACGTCGCCGAAAAGTACGGCTACACGCGCGAGCAGCAGGACGAGTACGCGGTGAACTCGCACAGGAAAGCCGCAGCCGCGTTCGACGCCGGAAAGTTCAAGGACGAAATCCTTGCCGTCGAACTTCCCGCCGCGAAAAAAGGTGGCCCGTCAACCATGTTCGATCGCGACGAGAGCGTCCGCGCCGACACCACCATGGAAGCACTCGCCAAACTTAAGCCCGCATTCAAGAAAGACGGCACCGTCACCGCAGGCAATGCGCCGGGAGTCAACGATGGCGGCGCCGCGGTCGTCGTCATGTCCGCCCAGAACGCCGCGAAGCGCGGCCTCACTCCGCTCGCCCGCATCGTCGCGCAGGCCACCAGCGGTGTCCAGCCCGAGTGGGTCATGATGGCCCCCGTCGAAGGCGTCCGCAACGTGCTGAAGAAAGCCGGCTGGTCGAAAGAAGACGTAGACCTCTACGAGTTGAACGAAGCTTTCGCGGTGCAGGCGCTCGGCGTAACCGGCGAACTCGGCCTCAAGCTCGACAACGTAAACGTCAACGGCGGCAGCGTCGCCATCGGCCACCCCATAGGAGCGAGCGGCGCGCGCGTCCTCACAACGCTGCTGTACGCGATGCAGCAGCGCGGCGCAAAGAAAGGCGTCGCTGCGCTGTGCCTCGGCGGCGGGAATTCCGTTGCGATGGCGCTGGAGCGGGCGTAGGGATTGAGATATCTGGATATAGCTAAGACTGTGGAGTAGACGATCCGAGGCGTTCCTTCCGAAGTAGGCCTGACTTTCTCGTTAGGGTGCGATTTGGACAGACGACACGATGATCCTTTGCATCATCGGTTCATTACCTGGTGACTTCTCAGCACTCAATCACATTCAAAGCCAGCCCGGCGAGCGAAGTCTCCTTGTACCGCGACTGCATATCGAGGCCCGTGCGATACATCGTCTCAATCACCTGGTCGAGGGAGATCTTGTGTCCCTCGCTCTCGTTCATTGCCATGCGGCAGGCCTGCACGGCCTTCACGGCGCCGATGGCGTTGCGCTCAATGCAGGGTATCTGCACCAGCCCGCCGATCGGGTCGCACGTCATGCCGAGATTGTGTTCCATCGCAATCTCCGCCGCGTGCTCCACTTCATCATTGGTGCCGCCCAGCGCGGCAACCAGCCCGCCCGCGGCCATGGAACACGCCACGCCCACTTCGCCCTGGCAGCCTACTTCCGCACCGCTGATGCTCGCGTTTTCCTTGTACAGAATCCCAATCGCCGCCGCCGTCAGGAAGAAGCGTTCAATCGCCGGCGCCGTAGCCTTCGCGTCTTTGCGTGAGGCCAGAAAATTCGCAAAGTAATGCGCCACTGCGGGAATCACGCCCGCCGCGCCATTCGTCGGCGCCGTCACCACGCGCCCGCCCGCGGCATTTTCTTCGTTCACCGCCATCGCGTACACGCTCACCCAGTCCAGCGGAGCCAGAGGGTCCGCTGCCAGGCTGCTCCCTGCCTTTTCACGAAGACGTTCGACCAGCCGCGGAGCGCGTCGCCGCACATTCAACCCGCCAGGAAGAATGCCACTCGTCACCATGCCGCGCGCACAACAGTCCTGCATCGCCTGCCAGATGCGTTGAATACCGGCGGAAACCTTCGCCGCGTCACCGTCCAGCAGCGCGGATTCGTTTTCGCGCATCAGCTCGGCAATCGTCAGCTTCGCCGCAGCGCACTTCTCCAGCAACTCCGCGGCACTGCCGAACGGGTGCGGCACCGGAAGGTTCTTCGCACGGACAGGCGTGTCGTGCGTCGTCTCGGCTGCATCGCGTGCCGCGCCGGAAAGCTCATCATCGCGAACAATAAATCCGCCGCCAATCGAGTAGTACGTCTGCTGCAGCAACACCGCCCCGTCCGCGTCGTACGCGGTAAACCGCATGCCGTTCGGATGCTGTGTCACCGTGTGGGCATGCGCGTGCGGCGGGAACATCTGGTCGCGATGGAACTGCAGGTCCCGCGGCTCGTCGAAGTGGACTTTGACTTCATTCAGCAGCCGAAGCGTGTGCAGCTCGCGAATATTCTGCAAACGCCCCTCGATGCTCGCCGGATTCACCGCATCCGGCCGCTCGCCGCTCAACCCGAGCAGCACAGCGCGATCAGTTCCGTGGCCAAGCCCGGTCAGCGCCAGCGAACCATACAACTCGGCCTGCATACGCGCCACGCGTTCCAGCAGCGACTGTTCGCGCAGGGCCTCGGCAAACTGCAATGCGGCCCGCATCGGTCCCATCGTGTGGGAACTCGAAGGCCCAATCCCGATCTTGAACAGGTCAAAAAGGCTCGTGCGCACGACTGGTCATTCTATGCTGTGCAACGGTCTCACACGCGGGGCCGAACGATATAGCCTGGCTGTCATTCCGCAGGTCGCCGCGGCAACCGGAGGAATCTGCAGTTCGCCTGCCCCCACACAACACTTTCATTCCGACCGGAGCGGAGCCGCAAAGCGGCCCGCGCAGTGGAGGAACCTGTCCTTCGCAGGGATCGCAAGCAGCAAAAAGCGCGGGCCCGAAAGCCCGCGCGTCTCAACCACAATCCTGGACCTCAGGCCCCGGCGAAGCGCGACATGCTCTCGCCTTCCAGCATCACGCGCTCGCGCGGCGCGGAGGAACTCTCCTCGCGCTGCGAACGGCTTCCGGAAGAATGGCCACGTCCACCGCGACGCCGGCGCGAACTCTGCGCAGTATCGCTGCTCTTCCCGCGTCCCGCCGAAGTCTTGAACACCTTCAGCCCGGTTACTTCCACCGGCCCGGAACGCGCCTCGCGCTCCAGTTCGTCGCTGTTCTCAACCGTCATGCGCTCGAGCTTGCGGCCCAGCTTCGTCTCGAATGAAACCAGGTCGCGCTTCTCCAGCGGCGTGTAGAACGTAATCGCCAGCCCACTCTCGCCGGCGCGGCCCGTGCGGCCGGCGCGATGGATAAAGTCCTCGGGAATGCGCGGCAGATCGTAATTGATGACCTGCGCGATCGAATCAATATGAATGCCCCGCGCCGCAACGTCGGTCGCGACCAGGCACTTCACTTTGCCCTTCTGGAAAGCGTCCAGCGCGCGAACGCGCTGCGACTGCGAGCGGTCGCCGTGCAGCAACTCGCACTGCACGCCCGATTTCTCCAGCCTGCGCGCGACAGATTCCGAACGACGCCGCGTGCCGACAAACACCAGGCTCGGGCCCGGCTCATCGGCGACCAGACGCGCCAGCAGCGCGGTCTTCTGCGCTGTCTCCACTTGGTACGCCTGCAGCTTCACCGCTTCATGCGCGCGAATGGTGGAACCAATCTCGATCCGCTTCGGTTTGTGCAGCACCTCGGTCATCAGGTGCGCAACGCTCGGCTCCAGCGTCGCGGAGAAGCACATGCTCTGCCGCTCTTTCGGCAGCTTGGTAACAATGCGGCGGATTGCCGGAATAAATCCCATGTCCAGCATGCGGTCCGCTTCATCAAGCACCAGCATCTCGACATGAGTAAGTTTCACAAAGCGGCGCTCCAGCAGGTCTTCGAGACGGCCCGGCGTGGCAATCACGATCGGCGCGCCGTTCTGCAGCGACTCAATCTGCGGGTTCTCGCTTGCGCCGCCGATGACGACGACAGCCTTGGGCAGGTAGCCCTTCGTTAAATCGGCGTACTGCTTTTCAACCTGCAGTGCCAGTTCGCGCGTCGGGACCAGGACGAGCACGTTCGGCTCGCCCGCTTTGCCCTGCGGCGTGGAACGCCCGCGCCCGCGGCCACTCCGCGCACGACCCGCGGGCTTCGCGGCAGGAACAGCCGTCGGCCCCGGCTGACGAAAACCGCCGTCCGCCTGGATGTCGAGCAGCAGCTCAATCGCGGGAATCAGGAATGCGAGCGTCTTGCCCGTGCCTGTCTGCGCGGTGGCCAGAACATCTTCGCCATCCAGCGCGGCAGGAATCGTCTCCGCCTGCACCGGTGTCGGCGTGACGAAATTCAGCGCGGCAATCTGGCGCGCCAGCTTGGGGTGCAGGTCGAGCGAGACAAAGTCCTTCGCCGGACCCTCAGGAAGATTGTGTGTGTGTAGGTGTGTGCGATGCCCGGGCTGCGCCAGGGCGGTGGAATCATTCTGTCGGTTCAAGAAATCTCGTTTCGTCGGCGGGCCGGGTGTGCGTTACAGAAAGCACTCCGATCTGTGGCCCTGCCGTTTTGTGTACACCGCGCATGCCTTGGGAAGGCGCCGCGCCCGGGCTCATGACCAGATCGAAATCCAGGAGCCTCTGCGTATCTGATGTCAATTGTACCAGTTGGCGTGCAGAAAGCGGATGAAAATGCTATCTTTAGCCACTTCTTCTTTTCATTTGACATTTTGTCAGGGTCACTACCATGTCTCGTGGTCTCCGTTATCTTTGGCTACTCAGCGTCCTAGTGGGGGTGCCTCTGCATGCACAAACCTATACAGTCACCACGCTCTACAGCTTCTGTGCGTTGGGGACGATAGAATATGACTGCGAAGATGGCGACATTCCCTCCACGCCGCCCGTTCCAGCCCCAGACGGTAACTACTACGGCTCCACCCCATTAGGTGGGACATCCAATTCGTCACACTATCAGGGCTTTGGCACGCTCTACAGCGTTACTTCTCAGGGCGTGGTCAATCAGGTAGCCATATTCTGCGATACTCTCGGTCAAGAATGTCCAAGTGGCGCATTGCCGATCGGAGACCTGTATCTTAGCGGGGACGGTTCAGTCCTCGGGAGCGGCAACCCGCTGGGCGGTTTGGGTTCCAACGGCAACATTTTTCAATTCACGCCTCCTTCATCGCTTGAAAATCTTTACACGTTCTGCTCCACGGAGTACTGCGCGCAAAGCGCGGATCCCTCCGGGGGAGTTATCCAAGCGAGTTCCGGACTCCTGATCGGTGTCACGGTCGCCGGCGGAGATAAAAATGAAAATGAGATGTACGGCGTTATTTATAGCCTCGACCCGGTAAGTCAAGAGTTTACCGTTCTGCATAAGTTTTGCCAGGCGGACAGTTGCATGGATGGCAATAGTCCAGTTCGGACGCCGTTGGAAGCTACGGACGGAAATTTCTATGGCATCACTCGGTCCGGCGGGACAAATAATGTAGGTATCGCTTATAGGATGACCCCTCAGGGAGACTTCACTGTCCTGCATCAATTTTGCAGCGCGGGTGGGACGGCTTGCACTGACGGTGCAGTTCCATACGGAAATATTGTTCAAGGTAGCGACGGAAATTTCTATGGAACGGCATCGGCTGGTGGGTCGTATAGCGGCGGAACCCTGTTTCGCTTGACTCCGGCGGGCCAATATACGGTAATGCACAATTTTCAGCCGTCCAATCTGGAGGACATAGACAGTTGGGGTCCTGGGGGGAACCTCGTCATAGGTAGCGACAATCAGATTTACGGAACAACCAGCGGAGGAGCAGGAACAATTTTCCGCATGACCTATGCAGGAGACTTCAGTATCATTTATGTCTTCCCGTGCCCGGACACAGGCGGTGCTTGTCCTAACGGTGCCGCCCCGCTCTCAGGACTCACCGTCACAGACGATGGCAGTTTCCTGGGAACAGCTTCCCAATCCGGGATTCATAATGGGGGTACCGTATTCCGTCTGACCGTTTCCCCATCACTAAAGCCTCCAGTCCAGCTCTCTCTTCAGAAAGCGAATGTGTCTCCCGGCGCTCAGGTCAATTTGTCCTGGACAGTGAGCAACGCTTTTTCCAATACCATGCGCCAGTGTTACGCCTTTGCGACGGCCGGCCCCTCGTCGGGATTAGAGGGCTGGTCGGGCAAGCAAACCGGAACCTACTCTGCTACAAAACAGACATTCTCTGGCTCGCAAACGATTACTGCCGTTTCATCCGGGAGTTATCTCCTCTCTCTCATTTGCGGCGGTAGGGAAGCAGGTTACACGGAGCTTGACGTCGCCGCAGTGCAGGGCGCAACTACAACTACGCTTGCCGCTAGTCCCGCCGCGACGTACTCTGGGCAGGCCGTGCAGTTGACAGCGACCGTGGCCCGCAAGAGCGGTTCTGGCACACCGTACGGCAAGGTGAATTTTGCCTCGGGCTCAATAGTCATTGGATCTGCGCCTTTGGTCGCCAATGGCACCGCCATACTCGAGGCAAGCAGCGCGGGCGTGCCGGCTGGAAAGTATGAAATCACCGCCAACTATCTTGGCTATGGCGAGGACGAGAAATCAACTTCGTCGCCAGTCGCCGTGACTTTGAAGCAACCCGCAGTAACGCAGACTGTATTAACCATTACTCCAAATCCTGTGCCGACGGGAAGCAACGGGGTAGACGTGAATGTTGCCGTGACCAGCAAGTCTGGAACTCCATCCGGAAGTTTCGAACTGAACCTCGAGGGGGAGCTATACGGCCCTTTCCCTCTCGACTCTTCCGGCAAGCTTTCCCTTGACAACGACTTCGGGACCTACGGGATCGCTCCAGGGACGTATACTGTTACTGCCTCGTATAGCAGCGCGGATGGTTCCTTTCTGCCGTCGAGCGACTCCGTAACAGTTGTGGTAACGCCACGCTGAGCGGAAGGCGGCTGGAGAAACCAGGTACCACAGGGTGCCCCATCCTGCTAACGTTTCTTTGTCGTAGGGTGGGGAAAGTTTCCGCATCCTTGAGGTCGCCACACCTCAGTCCTTCAACGTCACCACAGTCGAAGCTGAGGAAGCCGCATAACCCGAGCTTTCCGCATCCTTCGCGGTCACGCTGTAGGAACCCGCCGGCAGTCCCGCGGAAGACGCCTACAGCGCGGCGCTTCCGCCGCTCAGCGTCGCCGTGCCGAGCAATGTGCCGCCGTAGTAGAACTGCACGTCGCCGCCCGGCGTTCCGCTGCCGGAGGTGACCTTGGCGGTCAGCGTCACCCTGGCGCCGGCAGTCGCGGGATTCAGCGACGCGCTCAGCACCGTGGCTGTCTCCGCCGCGCTGCTCACCACGACGTCTTCCAGCGCGGCGGAGACCCCAGAAAGCTAGCGCGGTTCCCGGGCTTCAACGAGTGCGCGCTCTAATCCACGTCCTTGTCTCGCGGCAGTTCGATATAGACCAGCGCGAACACTGTCTTGCCCGAAGCCTGCTTGTCTTTATCCAGCCCCACAACGCGGAACTGGTGCGGCGTGCCCGCGCGCAGCTCGTGAGAATCGCTGCTGCTGCCCTCGCCGTTCCAGTTCAAATTGCCCTTCTTGCCGGAATCGTCCGAGCACGTCAGCCCGCTGCTCGTTTTCGTCAATGAACCCACCGGCTTGCCGTGATCGCACTCCAGCACCTGGCCGTACTTCCCGAGTGCTGTGCGATAGAAGCCGAACACCTTCCAGCCCGGATCGCCTGTCTCGTACTTCGCGACCTTGATCGCAATCTTGAAGTCGCCAAACGCAAATCCCATGTCGGCGGAATTGCTGTCGTTCTTTTCGGACTTGGCCATCACGGCGCCGGCATACACCGGCAGCCCAACATCGGCCGCTGTCGTCTTGTCAGAGTTGGCATGCATATGAAGATCGAAACCCTTGTCCTGCGCGCGCAAAGCGCCTGAGCAAACTACCAACCCGCAAATCACGGCCATCCAGCGAAAAAGAACCATAGCGAACCTCCCTGCAGAAGGGATACGACACTTCTCCCTTGCAGGTTCCGCGCGCGCGAGCAAAGTTTCATCCCGGAAGGAGCAAGCGAGCGCTCAAAGAAAATTGCCATCCCGACGGAGCGGGCGTCGCGGGCGCGCTGTGGAGGAAGCCGCGCAAACACCGCCCTGGCTGTCATTCCGCAGGTCGCAGAGCGATCGGAGGAATCTGCTCTTCCTGCCCAAAGCCATACTTCTCACCCAGCCAGGCCCGCAACCCGGCCGGAAGCTCGCGCGCGATCTCCTGCCACGTCAGCAGCCCAATCCGCGTCCGCAATTCATAGTCCCGGACCGCACGCTGCACGGCGTGGACCTGCTCCACAAGATCGCGCCGCCGCGCATCCACAATCACGCAAAACCGGCCGCCGCGCGCCACTGCAGCCAGAACATTGCGGCACAACTGGTAACTCGCACAAACTCCGTCGCGCACCGTCAGCAAGTCCACATCAAAAACTTCGGCAAAATCCCGGTAGCGCTCGAGATAGCGCAATTCCTTCAACTGAAAATTGCTCTCCGTCAACTTGGCTTCCACCAGTAAGTCGCCAACCAACATATCCAGCTCGGTGGAATCCTGCCTGCCGCCATGCAGCGGAACCCGCGCCCGAACGCCAAACATCGGCAACAATCCCGACCCGATCCCAAGCAGTGAACAAACCCCAGGGGAACGCAACACCGCCGGCGTGCAGAACACATTCATCAGCAGCGCGTCCGAACTCGTCGAGGAATCCAGCTCGCACCACGCGCGCTCCGCCGGCCGCCCATCCGCGCCGCGCAACACGCGCTTTCCGGCGGTATGCGCCTTCAGCAAACGCCGACGCCAAAGCGGCTCCGTCTGGATCGCCCGCCAGGCCGCCGGGTAGAAGTTGCCGTGCGAGCAAGCATCGTCGGCAGGCGAGAAAACCACCACCCCGCCCGGCGAAACAACATGCGCCAGACCTTGGAGGCGGGCCATCTCCCGGGCCCGCGCGCAAATTTCCGCGCGCAACATCCCTGCTGTGAACTGCAGCTGCACGCTCCTATTTTGCCCGCTCGCGCAGCGCTACTTCACCGTCACCGTGGAAGCCGTCGATGTCGAGTCCTTGAACGCCGTCGCCCCGTTGTACTTCGCCGTCACACTGTATGTCCCAGCAGCGACGCCGCTGGAGCTGGCCTTCAAAGTAGCAACGCCGGAGCCGTTCACATTCACTGTTGCCAGCGCCTCGCCGTCCGCGTAAAACGTAACGCTGCCGCTGGGCATTCCGCCGCCGCTCGAAACCGTCGCCGTAAGCGTCACGTCTGCCGGCGGCGTCACAGTGCTCGGACTTACAGTAAGCGCTGTAGTAGTTATCGCCGGGGCCTTCAACACCACGTTCTCTGCAGTCGACGTGCTCGCATTGTCCAGGCTGTCGCCGGAATACTTTGCCACCAGCGAGTAAGTGCCAGCGCCATAAGGCGCACTGGAAGCAGTAAAGCTGGCAATGCCCGACTTATTCAGTCCAACGGTGGCAAGCAGCGTGCCGTCCGCGTAAAAGCCAACACTGCCCGTGGGTGCCCCGCTGCCGGAGTTCTTTGTCACCGTTGCGGTCACGCTCACTGTTTGTCCTATATACAGCGGGTTCGGCGTCGCGGTGACGGTTGTCGCCGTGTTCACTTTTGTCGCCGCAGTAACGGTCAGCGTGGCAAAGCCGGATTCAACGCCGCCGCAGGTCAGGGCATACGTATAGGTGCCGGCCGCCGTTGGAGTAATGCCTGCGCTGCCGGAAAACTGCTTTGTCCCCGAGTTGTATGTGCCAGCCTGCTTGCCCGTCCACGTGCCCGCCCCGGAAGCCCCGCCCTGGACAAAGGCGTAACACTGCTGCATCGTCAGAGAAAATGAGTTCAGGCTCTTCCACGTCAGAGTTACAGGGGAGCCGGCCGCTACGCTGCTTTCATTGAACGACAGCTGCACCGGAGCAGCCAGCGCGGCCTTCGGAACCAGCTTGTACACCGCGCCATCGCCATCCGTGCCGCCACCCTGCGTCGTGCCGTAAAAATTTCCATCAGAACCCTGCACGAACGGCCCAAACGGATATCCAGTCGAACCGCGCGGAAAGGAATATAACTGCGTATAAGTTCCAGACGGGGTAAGTTCGTACATCGTGCCGTCGTCACTGGCTGCGCCGTAATAGCCGGAAGTTACTCCATAGAAATTCCCGTCGCTGCCCACGGTAAGCGCCCACGGCGAGCCGCCGTCTGTTTCGCCGTTAAAGGCCAGCAGCGGAGTCAGTGCGCCATCCAGCGTCGTCTTGTAAACCGTACCCACACCTTGCGGGCCGCCTTCGGTCGCCACGCCGTACAGCAGGCCGTCGCTGTATTCCACAATGCCGCCCGGCCGGGCTCCATCGTTGGCATCGCGAAAGCTGTACACCACGCTCATCTGAGCGCCCGTGTACTCGTACAGCACCCCGTAGTTGGAGCCGCCCAGCATCGTCGTGCCAAAGAAAGTCCCAGGCGCTGTCTCGATCGGCGCCGCCGTCGGAAAGCCGCCGTCGGTACCGTCCATGAAGTCGTATAAGTCCGTGTAGGTTCCAGAGGAGGTGATGCTGAACAGCGAGCCCGCGTCCGTCTGCGTCCCGCCGTAGAACGTCCCGTAGAACTTCCCGTCGCTGCCTTCAATCAGCCCGTCCGGCTCGATATCGATCTGGCAGTTCGTAAAGGCATGCAGCAGCGTGAAACGCGCCGCCCGGAGTCACCTTGAACAGCGTCCCGCAGCCGCCGGAGCCGCCCGCATTCGTCTTGCCGTAGAAGTTCCCATCGCCGCCCTGCACCAGTCGCGAACCCGGATTGGCACCGTCGGTCCCGCCCGTAAACGTGTAGACCAGCGAAAACGTGCCCGAAGCAGAAACCTTGAACACCGTCCCGAAGCCGTCCGCCCCACCCTCATTCGCCGTCCCGTAGAAATTCCCGTCCGCCCCCTGGATCAGTGGAGCGTCCGGATACTGGCCGTCGTCCCCGCCGGTGAATGAATACGGGTAAGAGAGCGTCTGCGCGGAAGAAAACGAGCCTGATCCGGCCATCAGCAGAAAAGCAGAAACAGCGGCATAAACAAAACGGCGCATCCAGGGGCCTCCGCGCCAGAGGGGCGCAACCGCCATCATCCACCGAAGCTGCGCATCCGCAAAGGGTCACAACGGGACATCGCAGGGCAATTCAGGACACAAGTCCTGCCGTAGCTCTCTCGCGCGGAAAGAACTCCCGAATCTCCACAAACCCCACACCTATCCACCGCGACTGCCCCAATCCTGCGCCTTGCGCGGCCCCACCCGGGAGCCTAGCGTTAGCGGGTGCCCGAAAACTCGGGCACACAGGCAGAATCGGGTTCCCCACGGTTCCCTCTGTTGGCACATGTGGGATCGAACCAAAAGTCCGCGCCAGATGGGGGCTGTCGCAGACTTCCACAGCAGATTCCCCCAGAATCGCAACCGTCCTCCTCGCGTTGACTCATCTGGTGCAGGTTTTTCAGAGTTAACACTACATCTTGTGGTTACTGCTTGACGCGCCCAAGGGACGGCGGTACATTTTGCTTCCCGGCAGTTTTCAGTTGTGTGAATTCTGCTCCGGCAGGCGGCCGGCTTGACCCGCGAAAATGCACCAGACGAGTGCATCACAGCCGTCGTACCAGGGCCCGCAGTACAGCGCCAGCCACCGGAGAGGCCGGCGCGGAATCTAATTTCAGGAGCTTTCCCCAATGGCGGACTTCCAGACACTCTCGATCGGCACACCCAGCGCGCAGCAGGCCGCGGCCAACACGCAGCAGCGCTCTTCCACCGGCCTCCACTTCGAGCGCTACTTCTCGAAGGCCGGTGCGTCGCCGTACGACGAGGTCCGCTGGGAATTCCGCGATGCCGTCATCTCCGACTACAAGGGCAACATCATCTTCGAGCAGAAGAACGTTGAAACGCCCGCCGACTGGTCCGTCACCGCGACCAACATCGTCGCGTCAAAATACCTGCACGGCCACATCGGCGTCCCCTCCACCCAGCCCAACGGCCGTGAGACCGGTGTCCGCCAGCTCATCGCCCGCGTTGCGGAAACCGTCACCCGCTGGGGCCTGAACGACGGCTACTTCCAGACCGACCAGGACGCCGTCACCTTCCACGACGAGCTCGTACACCTGCTCGTCCACCAGAAAGTCGCGTTCAACTCCCCCGTCTGGTTCAACGTCGGCTGCGACCGGCTCGAGCCCAACTCCGACGCGCAGAACTGGCACTGGAACCCACACACCTGCGCCGTGGAATTCTCCGTCACCGGCTATCGCAAGCCGCAGTGCTCGGCCTGCTTCATCAACTCTGTTGAAGATTCCCTCGACTCCATCCTCACCCTGGCCAAGACAGAAGGCATGCTCTTCAAGTGGGGCTCCGGCACTGGAACCAACCTCTCCACCATCCGCGGCTCGAATGAAGTCCTGTCCGGCGGCGGCACCGCCAGCGGCCCCCTGAGCTTCATGAAGGGTTTTGATGCCTTCGCCGGCGTCATCAAGTCCGGCGGCAAGACGCGCCGCGCCGCCAAGATGGTCATCCTCAACGTCGAGCACCCCGACATCGTCGACTTCATCGAGTGCAAAATGAAGGAAGAAGCCAAGGCGTGGACGCTCGTCCAGGCCGGCTACGATGGCTCCGGCCCCGATTCCGAGGCCTACTCCTCCATCTTCTTCCAGAACGCGAACAACTCGGTCCGCGTCTCGGACGAGTTCATGGCCGCCGTCGAGCGCGACGCCGATTTCACCACCCGCAACGTCAAGGACGGCGCGCCCAACACCACCTACAAGGCCCGCGACATCATGCACAAGATCGCCGAAGCCACCTGGCAGTGCGGCGACCCCGGCATGCAGTACGACACCACCATCAACCGCTGGCACACCAGCAAGAACACCGCCCGCATCAACGCTTCCAATCCATGCTCGGAATACATGTTCCTCGATAACTCGGCCTGTAACCTGGCGAGCTTCAATCTAATTAAGTTCCTGACCCCGGGCGGCACGTTCGACATCGCCGCCTATCGCAAAGCAGTCGGGATCCTGATTACCGCCATGGATATCCTTGTCGATAACTCTGGTTACCCGACAGAAGCCATTGGCCGCAACTCGCATGACTATCGTCCGCTCGGCCTCGGCTACGCCAACCTCGGCGCGCTCCTGATGGCCACCGGCCTGCCGTATGACTCCGACGCCGGCCGCGACTACGCCGCCTGCCTCACCGCCATCATGTGCGGCGAAGCCTATCTGCAGTCGTCCCGCCTGGCAGAAAAATGCGCGCCGCTCCCCAGCGCCACCCCGCTTACCGCCAGCCACTCGCATGAAGGCTCCGCCTGCCCCGGCTTCTACGTCAATCGCGAACCGTTTCTCGACGTCATCCGCCTGCACCGCGCCTCCGTCAACGAGATAGGCAAGTCCTATAACTCGGCAGAACCTTTCGTCGCGCCCGAGTTAGACCAGCTTATCGCCGCCAGCAAGGACTGCTGGGACCAGGCGCTCGCCTATGGCGAACGCTTCGGCTACCGCAACTCCCAGGTTACTGTCCTCGCGCCCACCGGAACCATCGGCTTCATGATGGACTGCGATACCACCGGCATCGAGCCCGACCTCGCCCTCGTCAAGTACAAGAAGCTCGTCGGCGGCGGCATGATCAAGATCGTCAACAACACCGTTCCCGAAGCCCTCTTCAAGCTCGGCTACTCCAGTGAAGATGTTGTCGCCATCGTCTCCTACATCGACGCCACCGGCACCATTGAAGGCGCGCCCGCCATCAAGGACGAGCACCTCGCCGTCTTCGACTGCAGCTTCAAGCCGGCCAAGGGCACGCGCAGCATCCAGTACATGGGCCACATCAAGATGATGGCCGCCACCCAGCCATTCCTCTCCGGCGCCATCTCGAAGACCGTCAACCTGCCCAACGATGCCTCCGTCGAAGACATCGCCGAAGCCTACGTCGAGAGCTGGCGCCAGGGACTGAAAGCTGTCGCCATCTACCGCGACGGCTCCAAGGGCTCGCAGCCGCTCAACGTCAGCGGGGCCGACGGCAAGGCCGCGAAGGAAGAGAGAAAAGAAGAGAAGAGGGAAGAGAAAAAAGAGCCTGTCATTCTGAGCGAAGCGAAGAATGCGCCCTCCTCCGACGAAGCCGATAAAGCCCTCACCACGGCCCTCAGCGACTCCCAGGAGAAAGTCGCCACGCTGGAGCAGCAGCTCGCCGCGCTGACCACGCAGCTCCAGACCGCGCTCGCCGCCGGCTCGGAAGCGCGCCACGACAGCCAGAACACCGCCGCCCCGCCGCGCGCCGTCCGCCACCGCCTGCCGGAGGAGCGCGCCTCGCTCACCCACAAGTTCTCCATCTCCGGGCATGAAGGCTACATCACCGTCGGCCTCTACCCCAACGGCGCGCCCGGAGAAATCTTCATCCGCATGGCCAAGGAAGGTTCCACCGTCTCCGGCCTGATGGATGCCTTCGCCACCGCGACCTCGCTCTCGCTGCAGCACGGCGTGCCGCTCAAAGTGCTCTGCGAAAAGTTCGCCCACACCCGCTTTGAGCCCAGCGGCTGGACCGGCAATGAAGAAATCGGCTTCGCCAAGTCCATCATGGATTACATCTTCCGCTGGCTCCAGATCCGCTTCCTCAGCGGCCAGCAGCTCGACCTCTTCGGCAAAATCGCCGCCAGCCAGACCATCCCGGTAGCCGGAACCATCGGCGCCGCCGCCCCATCGTCTGAAGCAGGCGCGGGCTTCAGCCCGCGCACCTCCGGCCCCAACCAGGCCTCACCCCCTGCAGTATCAGCTGTCATTCCGCAGGGCGCCGCGTCGGCCGGGGAATCTGGCATGGCTTTCAAGGGCGTCATTCCGCAGGCGAAGCCGGAGGCTCCTGCTTCCAGAATTGTCATCCCGGGCGGAATGGCTTCTACCCACAACACTGTCATCCCGAGCGAGCGTAGCGAGTCGAGGGACCTGCTTTCGCCTTCACTCCGCGCAGAATCCGCGCCCGACAGGACCACCCCGCCCCAGGCCGGGATCGCTCCCTCCAGGGGAGCCGCCCAGCAGCGCGCCGCGCAGGAAGAATCGCCCGCCATCCGCGGACTCCACATCCCCGACCGCGGCATCCATCACCACGTCGCCGACGCCATGAAGGAATACATGGACATGGGAGACGCCCCAAGCTGCGGAACCTGCGGAGCGATCATGGTCCGCAACGGAAGCTGCTACAGGTGCATGAGCTGCGGAAGCACGAGCGGCTGCAGCTAGTGTTTTTGAGAATTTAACGAGACCCACCTCCGGGTGGGATTCTTGTTGCAAATCAATGCCCATTGCTGACCAGGTCGAATACCTGCGCGGGCTGCGACAACTCGAAGGCCTGGCCCGCACCGAGACCACCCCGGCCGGCGTCGGAACCAGCCCCTTTGCCACCGGGCTCTATCGCGAGAGGTAGGCGCCGGCAGCCCGCCCGCCGCGGCTCTGCCATGCAAAGCCCCGCAGCTCACCCACAACCAGACTGTCATTCCGACCGAGGTCGCCCCCGGCGACCGCAGTGGAGGAACCTGCTTCTTTCGCACCAAACCGAGAGAAGAGGTTCTGCGCTCCACTCACCCACAACCAGACTGTCATTCCGACCGGAGGTCGCCCCGGCGGCCGCAGTGGAGGAACCTGCTTCTTGCGCACCAAACCGAGAGAAGAGATTCTGCGCTCCGCGACACGGTTTCCCCGGATGGCCGCCACGCCAGGCAAATGCAGATACTTTCCAGTCGCCGCGGCCGGAACAACCAGAAAGCAAGACGCACCTAAGTCCTTTAGAAACTAATTCTTAGAGAAGTTTCTCGTTTAACCTCTTAAAAAGTAATACTTAGCAAAAACAGGGGGGGTGGGGGGGTACCGCAAACATCAAGAATGACGGAAACCGCCGTGACTACTTCCGGTCCGGAATCCGGCTCGCCTCAAAGCTGACGATCCGCCACGTCCCCAGCTTCTTCACATAGACCCGCATAAAGCGATAGCGGCCGGAGATGTCCTGGCCGCCGTTCGTTCCCGCCACTTCCGCCCTGCTGGTCACCACGGCCGTGCTGCCGCCGGCGTACATCCGCACCTTCATGTCTTCGAAATCGAGTCTGGAAAACGTGACGGTCCCCGCTGCGCGCGCGGCAATCGTCTGCTCCTTGTCGGCGATGCTCCCGTTGGCGGAAATTCCCACGTAACCGTCATCGAGCAATTTGCCCATCAGCTTGGTGTCGCCGGAAATCTCCGCGTCGCGCCACTGCTTCTCCAGCGTCTCGATCTCGTTCTTTACCTCGTGCCGAGGCTTCGCCGGCGAGTTCAGCCCCGGCGTATGCACGCGCGCATGGAGCCGCGGGCCGCACAGGAAGACAACAGCAGCGGCCACAACCGTCATCCGGATTACGGCCAGGAAGCGAGGCATGTGCGGACGCTTGGAGAATATGCCCGCCGCGCGTGCGCGTCAAAGAGCAGGATGGCGTCATTCCGTAACGCTTCATGGTCATTTGTAACGGCACAGCAACTTTCTGCCCCGGCAAGCATTTCTACGGATGCGTGCATCTCACCACTTCTCAGCTACAGTTCAGAAGCGGACGACCACCGCAGAAAGAAGACTATGAACAATTCCAACAAGATTGGTACATGGGCCGCCGCCGCGCTGGCGCTCTGCCTTGTGGCCTCCGGATGCCACAGCAACAGCGCCGGCAACGCGGCCCCGCAGAACCAGCAGGAAGCCACCAACGAAGCGCCCGTCAATCCCAACGGCGCAGACCAGAATGCCGCTCCCGCGGACAACAATATGGCCCCGGCAGACAACAGCGCCGCGCCCGCTTCCAGTTCCGCGCCGCGCTCCTCCGGTTCGAACACCTACAACAACGGCTATCAGGCCGGCTACAACGCGGGCAATTCCTCCAGCCAGCAGCAGGCCGCCGCGCCCGCGCCAGACCAGAGCGCCGCGCCCGCGGACCAGAACGGCTACGACAACAGCCAGCAGGCTGACCAGAATTACGATCCCAACGAATACGGCACCACGACAGACGTCAGCCAGCAGCCGGTCGAGTACGCGCCGCAACCGCCGCCGCCGCTGCCGACCTATCAGCAGCCGCCCTGCCCGGGTCCCGGATACCTGTGGACTCCCGGCTACTGGAACTACGCGCCGCAGGGCTATTACTGGGTTCCCGGCGCCTGGGCCATGGCTCCGTATGTCGGCGCACTGTGGACGCCCGGCTACTGGGGCTTCGTCAGCGGCCGCTACGGCTGGCACCGCGGCTACTGGGGACCGTATGTCGGCTACTACGGCGGCATCAATTACGGCTTCGGCTTCGTCGGCGTCGGATACCAGGGTGGCTACTGGAACAACGGGGCCTTCGCCTACAACCGCGGCGTGAACAACATCAACACCACGGTGATCCACAACACGTACGTCAAGAACGTGACGATCATCAACAACAACAGGACCAACGTCGCCTATAACGGCGGCAACGGCGGGATTAATTACCGTCCGAGCCCGGCAGAAATCGCCGCGAACCGCTATCGCCGTCTGCCTCCCACGCCCGCGCAGCGCGCCGTGGTAACGCAGGCGCAGCAGAACCGCAACAACTTCGCCAAGTACAACGGCGGCAAGCCGGCGCAGGCCGTCTACACCAGGCCCGTGCTGACGACCGGCAAGCCCGCTCCCGCGCCGCCACCGAAATTCGTGCCTGCGCACGCCATGCCGGCGGCAAACCGCCCGGGAATGCAGCCCAATCGTCCGGGCCAGCCGTCCACCATGCCGAACAAGCCCGGCGAACCAATGAACCGTCCGGGAATGCAGCCCAACCGTCCGCAGCCGAACAAGCCCGGCCAGCCGGAAAACAACAGGCCCGGCATACAGCCGAACAAGCCCGGCCAGCCGACGGTAACTCGCCCCGGTCAGCCGGGAATGCAGCCCAACCGTCCCGGAATGCAGCCCACCAAGCCTGCCCAGCCGACGGTAACTCGCCCCGGTCAGCCTGCAATGCAGCCCAACCGTCCTGGCATGCAGCCCAACAAGCCTGCCCAGCCGGAGAACAACAAGCCCGCCATGCAGCCGAACCGTCCGAATCCGGGTACGCGGCCCGCTCCGGGTCAGCCGGCCAATCGTCCGGCCCCGCAGCCAATGCGTCCCGCGACCCCGGAAAACAAGCCGGCGCCGCAGCCCGCTCGGCCGGCGATGCAGCCGAACCGTCCGGCCCAGCCGGCGCCACGGCCACAGCCTGCGGAACGGCCGGCCCCAGCGCGTCCCGCGCCGCAGATGAACCGGCCGGCGCCGCAACCCGCACGTCCGCAGCCGCAACAGCAGCATGCGGCTCCGAAACCCGCGCCGCAGCGTCCGGCCGCCAAACCGGCTCCAGAAAAAAAGAAGAACGACCAGAAATAGTTCTTCTCATCACAAAAGGGCCGCGCTTTCGAGCGCGGCCTTTTCCTTTGCCGCCCCGCGTGCGCGAGAATGAAAACGTGAGCACTCTTGAAACGCCCGCGCGCGCGGGCCGATTTGGCGCTTATGGCGGACGCTACGTTCCGGAAACCCTGATGGCCGCGCTTGAAGAACTTGACCGCGCCTGGGCGGAAGCGAAGGCCGACGCGGACTTCAATCTCGAGCTCGACCGGCTGTTGCGCGAATACGTTGGCCGGCCGACTCCGCTGACCTACTGCGCGCGGCTGACGGAAGACTGCGGCGGGGCAAAGATCTACCTCAAGCGCGAAGACCTGCTGCACACCGGCGCGCACAAGATCAACAATGCGCTTGGCCAGGCGTTGCTGGCGCGCAGGATGGGCAAGCGCCGCATCGTCGCGGAAACCGGCGCGGGGCAGCACGGCGTCGCGACCGCGACTGTCTGCGCGCTGTTCGGCATGGAATGTGTTGTTTACATGGGCGAGGCAGACATGCGCCGCCAGGAGTTGAATGTCTACCGCATGCGGCTGCTCGGTGCGCGCGTGGAACCCGTCACCAGCGGCAGCCAGACGCTTAAAGACGCCATCAACGAAGCCATGCGCGACTGGGTGACGAACGTCGGCAGCACGCACTACCTGCTGGGCAGCGTGCTCGGCGCGGCGCCGTATCCGGAGATGGTGCGCGATTTTCAGCGCATTATCGGCGTCGAAGCGCGCGAGCAGATGCTGGAGCGCGAAGGCAGGCTGCCGCACACCATCATCGCGTGCGTCGGTGGCGGATCGAACGCCATGGGAATCTTCCACGCCTTTCTCGCAGACGAGCAGGTTGCGCTGGTTGGCGTGGAAGCCGGCGGCCGCGGCAGCGGTCTCGGCGAACACGCGGCGCGCTTTCTCGCGCAGGGCGGCGGCGTTCCCGGCGTTCTGCAGGGAACGTATTCCTATGTGCTGCAGGACGATGCCGGGCAGGTCGCGTTGACCCACAGCGTGAGCGCCGGACTGGACTATGCCAGCGTTGGGCCGGAGCACGCGATGCTGCACGATTCCGGCCGCGCGGAATATGTAACCGCGACCGATACAGAAGCGCTGGACGCGACCGTGAAGCTGGCGCGCCTGGAAGGCATACTTCCTGCGCTCGAAAGCGCGCACGCCATTGCGGAGGCGACCAGACGCGCGCCGCGCATGTCCCGCGACGAAATCCTGCTGGTCAACCTCTCCGGCCGCGGCGACAAGGACATGGGAATCCTCGCGCGCGAACTCAAACTCGGCTCCGCACCGGCAGAGAACGTGAACCAGAGCGGGCCCGCGTAATGCCGATTGCATTCACCGGCAAGCCGGGCCTGGTCGCTTATGTAACCGCTGGAGATCCTGATATCGCAATAACCCGCGATGTCGTTCTGGCCTGCGTGGATGCAGGCGCGGACGTGGTCGAACTCGGCGTGCCGTTCAGTGATCCGCTGGCGGATGGCCCCGTCATCCAGGCCGCGAGCCAGCGTGCTCTCGAGCGCGGCACGTCGCTGCAGGAAGTTCTGTCGCTGGCGAAAGAGGTTCGCGCACTGCGGCCGCAGGCCGGACTGATTGCGTTCTCGTATCTCAACCCGCTGTTACGGCTCGGCCTTGCGGAATTCTGCGCACGCGCGAAAGATTCCGGACTGGACGGCGCGCTGGTTACCGATCTCACACTGGAAGAAGCCGAAGCTTACATCGCGCTGGCCCGCGCGCATGACCTGGCGACCGTCTTCCTTGCCGCGCCGACTTCCACCGACGACCGCCTCCGCCGCATCGCGGAAGCTTCGCGCGGATTTGTCTACGCTGTGTCGCGGACCGGCGTCACCGGGGCGCGCGAGCAGGTCAGCAACGATGCGGAATCCTTGTGCCGACGTATCCGCGGTTTCACGCAGACTCCCATCGCGCTCGGCTTCGGAATCTCGACCCGCGAGCAGGTGCAGAGCGTCGGCGCATACGCCGATGCTGCCGTGGTAGGCAGTGCGCTCGTTGCCGCAATCCATAACGCAGGCGCGAAGAACGCCGCGCGTGCCGCAGGGGAATTCGTACGCTCGCTGCGCGGCTAGCCGGCTGACAATCGTCACGCCCGCCGGCTCACATGCCTCACTGCAATTCTGCGTCCGCTTCCGCCAGCATGGTCATTATCAGGAGGCGATCATGGCGGCAGCAGCCGTACTCGAATCCCCGGCAGTGATGGAATTTGTCCCGAACACGACGGAAACGGTTGTCGCGTCCATCCGCGGCGTGCGCAAGCAATATGGCAAGACCGTGGCGCTGGACGGCATGGAACTTACGCTGAAGCGCGGCGAAGTACTCGGGCTGCTCGGCCCCAACGGCGCCGGCAAGACGACTGCCGTGCGGCTGCTGCTCGGCCTCACCGCGCCGGACAAAGGCGAGGTCCGCATCTTCGGCCGCGACCCGCGCATCACCGCGGCACGCTCCCGGGTGGGAGCGATGCTGCAAATCGGCCGCGTTTCCGAAACCCTGAAGGTGCGCGAGCACATCAACGTTTTCCGCAGCTATTACGCCGCTCCAATGTCGCTCGATGAAGCGCTGGCCACAGCCGGCATTGCGAACATCGCCGACCGACTGTTCAGCGATCTTTCCGGCGGCCAGAAGCAGCGCGCGCTGTTTGCCATGGCCATCTGCGGCAATCCCGACCTGGTGTTTCTCGACGAGCCCACGGTGGGCCTCGACATTGAAGCGCGCCGCGCCATGTGGGTTTCCATCCAGCGCCTTGCGGCAAGCGGCAAATCCGTCCTGCTGACCACGCACTACCTTGAAGAAGCCGATTCGCTCACCCATCGCATTGCCGTGATGAACCACGGCCGCGTGATGGTGCAGGGAACTCCGCAGCAGATCAAGGGCCTTGTCTCGGGCCGAACGGTCCGTTGCGTCACATCGCTCGACACGCCAACCCTGCAGGCACTGCCCGGCGTTGCCGGCGTGACGCGCGAACGCAACCAGGCAACGCTGACATGCAGCGCGGCGGAAGATTGTGTACGCGAGCTGCTGCGCCTGGACACGACGCTGAGCGGGCTCGAAATCACCTCCGCAGGCCTGGAAGATGCCTTCCTGGCGCTCACTGCAACCCCCAACTCGTAATTCCGGAAGAAAGGAACCGTCATGGCAACCGCATCGCTCCCGCTCACGTTCACCGGCCGGATGTACACCACGGAGTTCCGTTACGAGCTTCTAAGGCAGATTCGTAACAAGATGTACACGTTCTCCGTGCTTGGCTTTCCGGTCATGTTTTATCTCTTGTTCGGCGTCGTCAACCGGCATGCCACGCTCGATGGCTTCAGCATGTCGAAATATCTCGTCGCGGCCTATTCTGTTTTTGGCCTGATGGGGAGTGCCCTGTTCGGCGTCGGAGTGAGCATGGCCATCGAGCGCGGCCAGGGCTGGCTGGACCTGAAGCGCGCCAGCCCGCTTCCGGCCGCGGCGCTGCTGTGTGCCAAGTGCGGCTCCGCGATCTGCTTCGCTATCTTCTCTTCCTGCCTGCTCATGCTTTGCGGAATTCTGGTGGCCGGGGTACACATGACCATCGTGGAAGGCCTGCGCCTGCTTGCCATCGTCGCTGTCGGGACGATTCCGTTCGCCGCGCTCGGTCTTTGCATCAGCTTCCTGCTTTCCTCGACCGCCGCGCCCGGCATGATGAACCTTATCTATCTGCCGATGTCGTTCTGCTCCGGCCTGTGGATTCCAATCGCGTTCCTGCCAAAGTGGGTGCAGCGCGTGGCCGAGATCATGCCCAGCTACCACCTTGCGCAACTCGCCTTCGGCGCATTCGGGTTTCACGAGGCCACGCCGCACACATTCACGCACTGGATGGTGCTTGCCGCGGAGACTGCGCTGTTCCTCGCTCTTGCCGGGTTCCTCTACCAGCGATCGAACTCGCGTGGATAGACCGCCTGGAGTCATACTGGACAAAGATATGGACGCGACTCCGAACCCGGTCAAGGCCCACCCGGCAAAGAACCGGTTTTATTCGCGCTATGTCTGGCTGGTGTATTCGGTGTTCTTTTTCTTCGAACCCGTTCTTACTACGCCGGCACACCGGTTGCGCCAGTGGATCGGCATCGCGATCTTCTATCCCATATTCCTGTTCCTCTTTCTCTATCCGGATGAGGGCCGCAAATACAGCCGGACATGTATCGCGCTTCTTTACTTTATCGGGCTGGGGTATTGCGTCTTCAATCCCAGCGCTTCGGGCGTGGTGATTTATGTCGCCGCCTTCACTCCGTTTCTAATGACCAACGACCGCTGGACGGTCGCTCTTCTGTTTGCGGAAAGCGGTTTGTTCTGCCTTGTAGGCCTGTTGTTCCATACCACCCCGTGGGCGTGGGCAACGGTTGCGCCGTTCGCCATGGTCGTCGGCGTCGCCAACCTCGGGCAGGCCCGGGAGGAGCGCGCCAACAAGCTGCTGCAGCGCGCCCATGAAGAGATTGAGCACCTGGCGAAAGTCGCTGAGCGCGAACGCATCGCGCGTGACCTGCATGACCTGCTCGGCCATACGCTGAGCATGATCACGCTGAAGGCGGAACTCGCCGGCAAGCTGATCGCCACGCAGCCCGACCGCGCCCAGCAGGAGATTCGCGACGTGGAACAGACGGCGCGCCGCGCCCTGACGGAAGTGCGCGCCGCCGTGCGCGGCTATCGCTCCGAAGGCCTGTGCGCGGAGTTCGAGCGCGCCGCCCACACGCTGGATACCGCCGGCGTCAAGCTGGAACGTCCCGCGTCCGTTCCTTCCGACATTACGCCCGCCGAGGAAACGGTCGTCGCGCTGATCGTTCGCGAAGCCACGACCAACATCGTCCGCCATGCGCGCGCGACCCGCGCCGAGGTGACGGTGGAGAACGACCACGGCCGGCTCGTGCTCGAAGTCCGCGACAACGGCTGCGGCGGCATCGTGCAGGAAGGCTCCGGACTGCGCGGCATGCGTGAGCGGGTGGAAGCGCTCAACGGCCGCTTCCTGTGGGAGAGCACGCCGCGCACAGGCACGCGGTTGCACTGCCAGTTCCCGATGGCGGCGAACACAAGCCCGGAAATTTGGCCCGCGCCCGCGCTGGACGGCCCTGTCGCTGACCGCTCGCTCGAAAATTCCGCCGCCGCCACGTCCTTCGCAAAGGGCGGCATCGCGTGATTCGCGTTGTCCTGGCGGAAGACCAGGCCATGGTGCTCGGCGCCCTCGCTGCGCTACTGGAAACCGACCACGGCATCCAGGTGGTCGGCCGCGCCCCCAACGGCCGCGAAGCCTTTCGCGTCGTCGCCCAGGAAAAGCCCGATGTCCTGGTCACCGACATCGAGATGCCGGAGATGACCGGCCTGACGCTCGCCGCGGAAGTGCATGAGCGCTTCCCGAAGATCCGCATCATCATTCTGACCACGTTCGCGCGGCCCGGATATTTGCGCCGCGCGCTCGATGCCGGCGCGCAAGGCTACCTGCTGAAAGACCGCCCCGCCGCCGAACTCGCCGACGCCGTGCGCCGCGTGTGCCGCGGACTCCGGGTCATAGATCCGGAACTCGCCGCCGAGGCCTGGGGCAGCGAAGCCGATCCCTTGACCGAGCGCGAGCGCCAGGTCCTGTGGCGCGCCGGCGAAGGCCTGTCCAGCCAGGCCATCGCCAATGAACTCCGCCTGAGCGAGGGAACGGTGCGCAATTATCTGTCGGAGGCGATCACAAAACTCGGCGCCGCGAACCGCGTCGAAGCCGCGCGCCTGGCAAGGTCAAAGGGCTGGCTGTAGGGCAGCGGCTTCGTTGTCATTCCGTGTTTCGTTCAACAAACCCTGTTGTTGCGCAGGCGCCCAACAACAGTGTCATTTTGACCGGAGCGAGCGCGATGGGCGCTCGCGCAGTGGAGGAACCTGCTTTTTTTCTTCTACCAATGAAGGCCTATCGCCGTCCGCGAGCGCGATACAAATGCACCAGCGTCGCGAAATCCGACTTTAGCGACTTCATTGAAATTTTCGACTCGCCTGCCTGCCGCGGCGCGAACGGCAGCGGTACTTCCACAATTCTCAGCCCGGGAGCGTGCATCAGCAGCTGCAGCAGCAGCTTGAAGCCGGCCGGCCGCCACGGAACGGCGTCGGTCACGGCGCGCCTTACCGCGAACATTCCGGACATCGGGTCAGAAGCGCGGCGCATCGCCGCAGCGGAATCCGCGCCCGCTCGCGTCGCATGCTTTGGCAGCGCAAGCCGCGTCGCCACCGTTCCCATCCACGACACCAGCCGCCGGTTCCACGGCCAGCCCTCTACCGAGCCGCCGGGAATGTAGCGGCTGCCGACGACCAGATCCGCACCGCTTTCCATGGCGGCCAGCATCTGCGGCCACACTTCCGGCGGATGCTGCCCGTCGGCGTCCATCACGCCCAGCCACGGCGAGTCGCTCAGCGACCAGCCGGACAGGACAGCGCCCGTCAGGCCGCGCTCCCCGCGCCGCGTCACCACGCGAAAGCGCGGATCTGCCGGGACAGCGGCCGCAACCGCCTCGTCCAGATGGTCGCCGCTGTCGTCGTCCACCAGCAGCACCTGGTAGGCGATGGCGGTCGCATCCAGCGCCGCGCGCACACGCGGCAGCAGACCCGCCATGTTGCCGGCCTCCTTAAAGGTAGGCAGTACCAGGGTGAACTTGGGTTCCATCGGGCGAGCTTCGCGCCTTACAACACTACAATGAAATTCGCATGGCTTTCCCTGCCACTCGACTGCGCCGCACGCGACAAACATCCGCGCTTCGTTCGCTGGTGCGGGAAACCCATCTCCATCCCGGCGTCCTGATTGCGCCCGTGTTCCTGTGCCCCGGTGAAGGCGTTCGCAAGGAAATACCCTCCATGCCCGGCGTCTTCAATTTGTCCGTGGATGAAGCGTTAAAGGAAGCGCGCGAACTCGCCGCGCTCGACATCGGCGGACTGCTGCTCTTCGGCCTGCCGGAAGCGAAAGACGACCTGGCAACCGGAGCATGGCACCCGGACGGCATCGTGCAGCGCGGCACGCGTGCGCTCAAGGCCGACCGCGCGCTCGACACGCTGGTCGTCATCGCCGACGTCTGCCTGTGCGAATACACCAGCCACGGCCATTGCGGCATGGTGGCCCGCGACGGCGAGCACTACACCATTGACAACGACGCCTCCGTTGACCTGCTCGCGAAGACCGCTGTCTCGCTCGCCAGGGCCGGGGCGGACATTGTCGCCCCCAGCGACATGATGGACGGCCGCGTCGCCGCCATCCGCCGCGAACTGGACGCAGCCAAACTTCCCGAGACGCCCATTCTGAGCTACGCCGCCAAGGTCGCCAGCGCTTTCTACGGGCCGTTTCGCGACGCGGCCGACTCCGCGCCGCAGTTCGGTGACCGGCGCAGCTACCAGATGGACGGCGCAAATTTCCGCGAAGCCATGCGCGAGATCGCGGAAGACGTGGACGAAGGCGCGGACATGCTGCTCATCAAGCCGGCGCTGCCGTATCTTGACGTGCTGCGGGCGACGCGCGACACCTTCGATCTGCCAGTCGGCGCCTACCAGGTCAGCGGAGAGTACGCGATGCTGAAAGCCGCCTTCGAGCGCGGCTGGCTGGAACCGGAGCGCGCCATGCTGGAATCGCTGACGAGCATCCGCCGTGCCGGCGCCGACTTTATCGTGACCTATTTCGCGAAGGAAGCCGCCGCGCTGCTCTAGCGGTCGAGTTCCGCCATAGAGGAAAAATACTCCGGCACCGCAAAATCGCAGAAATTGGACGCTTTTCGGCGCTGGTTCTCCCGCGGACTATGAAATTCGGAAGCCAGACTTCCGCCGCTTCGTACTTTTCCGCCACCGAATCCATCTAATTGACACAAAACAAAGACAAATTGGCTTGGAACCCGACGTGCATATCTTCCCATGTGGCCAGTGACGGATTCCTTAGCAGGAGGCCGCACTCAAGCAAAGTCTACGGCCGGGTCTGAGCAGCCTCCATCGAGAAGGCGCCAGCCGGCCGCAGCAAATCACCTCAACCCAGTACCGAAGTCGCCTCTTGCAATCCGGCGCCCGGCGCGCCTATAGTAAAGATTCACCCCAAGGGCAGCAGGCCTGGCATGGTTTCCGGCCCGCCCTTCAGTCAAGACAATTTGAGTTCCTGGGAGCAGCCGTTCGTCGCCCGCCTGTGTTGCGACACATGCCGCTCCCGCTGGTAGAACCTGAAGCGGAAGAAGACAACGCTTATTCGGCACGCCGTACAAATCGCCCCCAATGGCCGCACAACGCGAGCGCAACATCCCGCGTGCCGAGGCATGGCCGTCTTCACCAAATCGAACCAAAAGTTTGCGTTACAACCTCCGGCCGCCGCGTAACCCGGCACCCGGAAGACAGCAGGAAAGCACAACTTATGAGCAACGAGCAGACCCCGGAGTCCTTCGAATCCACTCCCGTAGAGGGTGGGGAAGGCGCTTCGCCGGCCCCCGGACGGGGCTTCCGCCGCCGCCGCCGCCGCAACAAGAACCGTGGCCCGGCGGGCCAGAATGCCGGCGCCGTCCAGGCCGCCGGTTCTGAAGACGGCAACACGGCCCCGGCGCCGCAGGCTTCAGCAGAAGGCGCGTCCGCGCCTCCGGGCCAGAATCCCCAGCCCCGCCAGAACCAGGGCGGCGGCCAGAACCAGGGCGGCGGCCAGAACCAGCAGGGCTTCGGCGGACGCCGCAAGCGTCGCAAGAAGTTCTTCCAGGACCGCCAGGGCGGCGGGGGCCAGCAGCAGGCGCCTGTCGGCAACCGCGCCGACCGCCCGCAGGGCCAGAATTTCGGCGGCAGCAACGGCAACTTCGGTAACGGAGGCGGCGGACGCCGCAAGCAGAAGCAGCGCGGCGCACGCAGCTTTGTCGGGCCGATGGACCACTCCTACCGCGAGAGCAATGGCAATTACGCGGATTCGCCGCCGTCCACGATCTCGGTCAACGGCAACCAGGGCGGCGGACATCGCCGCAACAACAACGCGCACATGCATGACACCGGCCACCAGGCGCAGTTCCTCGGCCGCGTGTACGAGCCGCCGGCGCCGGTCATCGCTGAAGACGCGCCCGTGCGCATTTTCTGCTTCATTGACGACCTCTTCTTCACCGCCAAGATCAACGAGTCCGCCCGCAAACTGGGCGTAAAAGTAGCGTTCGTCAAGGCGGAAAAGGAAGAAATCGCGCGCATCACGGATGCGCCCGAAGGCCAGCGTGCGTCGCTCGTCATCTTCGACCTGAACAACGCCAACGCCAAGCCGATGACCGTCATCCCGAAGCTGCGCACCAAACTCAAGCGCACGGTTTCCATCGTCGGCTTCCTGAACCACCTGCAGGGCGACCTCAAGGCCAAGGCCATCGAGGCCGGCTGCGATACCGTGATGCCGCGCTCGGCCTTCAGCCAGAACCTGCCGAACATGCTGCGCCGCTACGGCCTGGAAGAAGACACCAGCGAGCTTGCGGACGCGCAGCACGCGTACTTCTAGACTGCCTCAATTCGCAAATAGACAGGCCTGCGCTCGCAGGCCTTTTCTCTTTCCTCGCGCTGAAACGGCTAGAATCCCAATCATGCTTCGGCTCGCGCGCATCGCTGTTTCGTCCCTCGCTCTCGCGAGCCTGTGCGGCTGCACCCTGTTTCCGGAAATCAAGAACGCGCCGCTCAGCAAGACGACCTCTGCCGAGCGTACGAACCAGATCCTGTGGGACGACATCGGCAACGGCAAGTGGGAAGAGGTGAACACGCTGCTCGGCGCCGCAGCTGGCGTGGTCCGTCGAAGGCAACACCCTTACCGATCGTGACGCCGTGATTGCCGAACTTAAAATGCAGAACTTCACCGGCGTGCACGTCAGCGATGCTGTCGTGAAGGGTAACGGCGAATCCATGACCGTCCTGTTCACCCTGCAATGGTCCAGTGAAGGCAAGACGCGCACCCGCAAGATGCTTTCCGTGTGGCACCACGTGAACGACGCAAAGGCCGCAACGCCCTACCTGCTGACCGTCATGGCGCGGCAGGGGCAGGGCTGAGCGTGGACTATCTCTGGACGCCGTGGCGGTTCGCTTATGTCTCCGGCGATGCCGGCGCGGACCAGCGCGGTGTTCCGTCTGAACTGGCCGCGTGGCAGGGAGACACGGGCTGCGTGTTTTGCAATCTCCTCGCCGCGACAAAGTTCGCCGTCGAGCAAGGCATGCCGCAGGAACAAGCCGACCGCGCCGCGCGGATTGTCGCCCGCGGCCCGCAGTGCTTTATTCTTCTCAACGCGTTTCCCTACGCCTCCGGCCACGTCATGGTTCTGCCGTATCAGCACGTCGCGGAACTCCACGCGCTCGCCCCGGAAGCCGCGACCGAGATGATGCAGTGGGCGCAGCGCATAGACTCCGCATTTCATCGCGTCTACAAGCCGCACGGCGTCAACTTCGGCATGAACCTTGGCAAGGCAGCCGGCGCAGGGGTCGCCGGGCACCTGCACCTTCACGGCCTGCCCCGCTGGTCCGGCGATACCAACTTCATGACCGTCACGAGCGAGACCCGCATCCTGCCCGAGCTGCTCGACGACACCTGGCGCAAGCTGCGCCCGGAACTCTCGCAACCGGTATTGACTAAATGATGTCGCGCGAATGCCGCAGCCGTATCGCGGCATACAGGAACAGCGCCGCCGCCACAAAGCCAAGCCATAATCCCGGGCTTACCAGGAAACGTCCCGGCGTCAGCGCCGACAGCGGAATCATGTGCGGATCGACTGTGTTTCCGTCCGGCAGCATGAGGTTATAAGCCCGCTCCGCAAAGCCGCCAAAGCGGTTCTGCAGTAACTCGCCGAAATGGTGCGTGCCGAACGCGATTGCCTCGAAAATCTGTATCGCCGCAATCGGCAGCAGCGCCCAGAGGATGGGCATACGCTTCGCCCAGGCGGAAATCATAAGCAGAAACGCGACAATCGGCGTGTACCACAACGCGATCACAATCACGGTGTAGAGCTGCACCGCCTGGATCTGGAACATCGGCACCGGCGAAAACGGATTGTGCACCCCTATCGCGCGGAACTCGGCCGTGCCGAAGATATACATCACCCACTGCAGCACGACGGACAGCACGAAGACAATCGCGGGCAGAATTGCGACAGGCACGACGAACTTCGACAACACAACCGTCAGGTCAGAAACCGGAAGCGACTTCCAGAACAGAATGCTGCGGTCGCGCCGCTCGCCATACAGCGCATCCAGCGAGTAGAAGAACGCGACAACGAAAGCTACCGCCATCAGCAGCATCCAGGCATGCGCGAATGGGTGCGCCTGCATCATCGTGCGTTGCGTGACGGGATGATTGCCCATCGTGCCCTGCCCCATGCCGGTCACTTCACCGAATTGCGGAACCTTGACGATGCTGATCAGGAAGCCAGTCAGGATCAGCACAGCCGCGATCGCCGGCACGATGTAAATCGAGCGGTTCTCCCATATCTCGCGCTTCACCGACCAGCAGAACGGCTGGGTCCGCGCGGGAGGCGTCGCGCTCACTTCCTTCATTCCATCCACTGCTGCAAATTCTGTCGTCGTCATTACGCGTTTCCTTTCCCGCTCATCATCGCGACGAACACGTCCGCAATCCCCGGCGTCCGGACATCGCCCAGCGTCGCCAGCTGCGCGCGGTCCGCGCCGTCGAACAGCATGACCGGGGTCCCCAGCGACTGCCGCTCATACACAGGGCGCATGGCCCGCGCCGCCGCGACATTCTCCGGCCGCACGGAAACTTCCGTGTACCGTGTCTCGAACGCTTCCATGCTCGTGTTCAGAACGATCCGGCCGCCGTTGATGAACATCACGTCCGTCAGCACGTTCTGGATCTCATCCACCTGGTGCGTCGTGACCAGGATCGTTCGCGTGCCGTCGAAATACTCATCCAGCAGCGTGTCGTAAAACTGCTTGCGATACAAAATGTCCAGGCCGAGCGTCGGCTCATCGAGCACCAGCAGCCGTGCATCAATCGCCATGACCAGCGCAAGATGCAGCTGCGCCACCATGCCCTTCGACAGCTCCCGGACCTTGTTGTCGTAGCGGATGGCAGTCTTGGCCAGCAGCCGCTGCGCCTTCGCGCGGTCGAACCGGGGATGCACGCCCGCGACATATTCCACCGCCTGGTGCACCTTGAGCCAGCGCGGCAGTACGGCAACGTCTGCGATAAAGCAGACATCGCGCATCAGCACGTCGCGCTCGCTCCACGGGTCGCGGCCCAGCACCCGCAGCGACCCCTGGTAGGAAGTCAGCCCGAGGATCGCGTTCAACGCCGTCGTCTTGCCGGCGCCGTTCGGGCCGATCAGGCCAAGAATCCGTCCCTGAGCAACGTTGAGGTCAATCCCGTCCAGGGCAATCTTGTTGCCGTACGTCTTGCGCAGCCCGTGCGCCTGAATGCATGTCGCTTCGTTCATGGCTTCACCTGCCGCAGCAGCTCTTCCGGCGTCAGCCCCAGCCGCTGAATCCGCGCCGCAATGCGCGGCCACTCCTCTTTCAAAAACGACTCGCGTTCGCTTGTCAGCAGAACATCGCGCGCGCCCACTTGGATAAACATGCCGAGACCTCGTCTCTTTTCCACCAGCTGGTCGTCCACCAGTTGCTGGTAACTCTTCAATACCGTCAGCGGGTTCACGCGATACTCCGCCGCCACGTTGCGGACGGAAGGCAACGGGTCGCCTTCCTTCAGCGCGCCGTCGAGAATCATCGCGACCACGCGGTCCCGCAACTGGCGGTAGATTGGTTCGTTCGCGCTCCAGGTAATTTCCATTGCAAAGTCCGTTCCGGTGAATCGTGCGTGATGCTACTTGGCGCGCTTCAGGTCAAGCGTCCCGGTGAAAGGCTTCGCCTGCCCGTTCATTGCGAAGGTCCATGCCTCCGTGTGGTGCGCGGGATCGATCGCCGTGAACGTCGCATGTTCCATGTGGCCGCCCTGCGTTGGCTGCAGATTGCCGACATCGAGCAGCGTGAAGTCCACCGTCCTGCCGTCTTCAGAAAGCTTGCCCTCCATGCGCGGCCGGTTGCCGGCGTCGCAGTAGTGCGTCAGGTAAAGATGGTCGCCATCGAGGTAGATCATCGTGATGGGATCGTCCGCCCTGCCTTCGCCGCGCATTTCATGCACGATGGCGTGCCCCATGGATGTGACGCGGAGGGTCGCGGTTGTCGCCGTTCCCTGGTAGGACCCTGTCCAGGTGCCCTGCATGGACTTCATTGTGTCGAACGCCTTCTGCGCGTCCGACGGCGGCGCTGCCGGCGCGGCCGCGGTCTGCGCCAGCGCGGCGCTCGCGGTCACGAGCAGGAGTGGAAGAAGATTTCGGATTGCTTTCATGTGTCACCTCGAAGACAGTTTGAGAGAAGCGGCCTGCACTTCTCTCTGGTGTTCTACTTAACTAGAACACTAACCACGCTGTCAACTAAATTCGGCGTCCATCTGAAGTTTTTTTCGCGGCCTCCCGGAGAGTCCATCCGTCATCCGCTGTGTCATGACTGTTGTGCGAACGCGAATCTTCCATCTGCCGGCGGTTGCGATAGCGGCGCTTCTTCTGGCGGGATGCGCCCGCGGTCAGCTCGCCTCCGCTCCCCGCTCTGACGGCGCAACGGTGCCGCTGATGGTCTACGGCACTGCCAGGACCGCGGACGGAAGCTGTGCGCCGCTCATCCTCTTCTCGCCCGGACTCGGTGGGACCGAGCGCGGCTACGCCTATTTCGGCAACGGCATGGCCGCGGCCGGCTACCGGGTGATCGTCATGGGCCACAAGGAATCCGGCCCGGAATTCCTCCGCCATCAGATCGTCGCCGCGCGCTCCATCCGCGAAGGCATCCGTAACGCGCTCACCGATCGCACCGCCGAAAACGGCCGCCTGCTCGACATCGAAGCCGCGCTCAAGTTCGCTGACGCAACCTGCGTCGCGTCGAAAACCATCCTTGCCGGCCACTCCATGGGGGCTGTCACCGCCATGCTGGAAGCGGGCGCACGCAATAATCTCGGCATCACGCCGTCTCCGTCGGCACCGCGCTTCAACGCCTTCATCGCGCTCTCGCCCGAGGGCCCCGGCCCGGTCTTTACTGACCACGCCTGGACCTATATACGCAAGCCCGTCCTGATGATGACCGGCACGCGCGACCAGGGTTCCGCCGGCGACTACACCTGGCGCGAGCAGGCTTACGACGGGCTGCCTGCCCTGGGCGGCGCCCACTGGCTGGGCGTCATTGACAACGCTAACCACATGGACTTCGCGCGCCATGCGGCCGGCGGCGCCGGAAGCGATGTCATCACCGCCAGCGAGGCTTTTCTGCAAGGCAACGGCAGAGGTACGCCGCCGGTGCTGCCCGGAGTGAGCTGGCAGCAGAGGTAGCAGCATCAACGGCGGCGTGCATCGCGTGGAATCCTCGCCGGTCCGTTCACAACAGATTGATGTTTTTCGCGGAGTGTTACCCGGTGAGGCGCCTCCCGATGTACCGCTCTGTTGTCCTTGCCGCGACGCTCTGCTGCGCCTCCGCACTGTTTGCGCAAAAGCCGGATGAGGTCTGCCCGCGCCCCGCGGCAGGCAGCATGGTGGAGGAGCCGCCGACGCTGCACAGTGTCAACGGAACCCTCGAGGCAGAACTCACGGCGCGCAACGCGGGGGAACCGGACGGTTCCGTGCGCTACTGCTTTACCGACGCAGCCGGCCAGGAAAATCCCACGCTGCGCGTGCGGCCCGGCGACACTGTCGTTCTCAAGCTGGCGAACGCCTTGCGCGACACGCATCCCGGAACACGCACGCACACCATGCCGATGCCCGCCGCGCCCTCAGCGAGCGGATGCAACGCAACCGGGATGGGGCCGCTGTCAACGAATCTGCATTTTCATGGGCTGACCATTCCCGCGACCTGCCACGCGGATGAAGTGCTTCACACCGCTGTCCAGCCGGGCGGTCCGGCGTTTGAATACCGATTCAGGATTCCCGATGACGAGCCGCCCGGGCTCTACTGGTACCACCCGCACATCCACGGCTTCGGCAAGGAAGCGATGCTCGGCGGCGCGTCCGGCGCCATCATCGTCGAAGGAGTCGCGCGGGAAGATGCCGCGGCCGCCAATCTGCCGGAACGCACATTCATCCTTCGCGACCGTGATCTGCTCAACCCGAATTCTGCGCCGTCAAAGTCTGAGCCGGTCGTGCCTAAGTTCATGGTGGACCACGATGGAGACGCCGCGAACAACGGCACCGGCTACGGCAAGCCCGCGAAAGATCTCACCATCAACGGCATCCCCGTTCCTTATCCCGATTACCCGCCGGCCACCATTCGCATGCGCGCCGGAGAAACACAGTTGTGGCGCGTGCTGAACGCCTCCGCCATAACGTACCTCGACCTGCAGGTGCGCGCGTCGCACGCCACCGCAAAGCTCGGGCTGATTTCGCTCGACGGCGTGCCGAAGCGCAACGACGGAACAAAGGATTCCGAAATCGCATGGCAGACGCACCTGGGATTGCCGCCCGGCGCGCGCGCGGAATTTCTCATCACCGCGCCGTCGCCAGGCGAGACCGCACTTCTTGTTACACGAACCGTGGACACCGGCCCCGGTGGCGAGAACGATCCCAACCGCACTCTGGCCAGGATCGTCACTGCCGCAAACGCGCCGGAGCCACCCTTCCGCACCGCCACCCTCTCCGAACTGCGGCCGGCGCCGGCCCTGCCGTGGCTGGGAGACGTCGCGCCAGTCCGCATTCGCCATCTTTATTTTTCTGAAAAGCTCGCTGACCCCAACGACCCGACCAGCGCCGTCGAGTTCTACCTGACGCCCGAAGGCGAGACGCCGAAGATGTACGCCATGGGCGACAAGCCGAACATCGTCGCCGAGCAGGGAACGGTTGAAGACTGGATTATTGAAAACCGCTCAGCGGAACTCCACGACTTTCATATTCATCAACTGCATTTTCTCCTCATGGAATACATGGGACGCCCGGTCGGTGAGGACTTTTTACGCGACACCGTGAACGTCCCCTACGCGTCGCAAAAACTCTTGAGCTATCCGAGTATTCGCGTGCGCATGGACTTTCGCGGCAGTAACACGGTCGGCATCTTCCCCTACCACTGCCATCTTCTTGAACACGAAGACCGCGGCATGATGGGAACCATCCAGGTCGTGCCCGCAGGTACTCTTGCCGCAACCTCAATGAAATAACTTATTCATGCCGCCTTCACGAGCGCGCTTTGGATACTTATTTCCACCTGCCGTGTAAGTTGTTCTGCCATTCATACAAAGAAATTGTTAACGAGACTTTCATCACACTGCCACGCATCCACGGCTTGCTCCGGACTAGAACTCATGAGTCGGGAAGGACCTCACTTCCCGCATGGGAGGCAGTATGAAAGCTAAGCAGCTCGCGTCCATGGCAGCAGATATGGCGCGAACGGGATTGGTGACTGCGGCGGTCGTGCAGTTCGCCGTGGGCAATGCGTTCGCAGCAACGCAGCCAGGCACGCCGCCGGGGCGCGACAACGACACATCCTCGCCGATCAAGCACGTCATCGTCATCATTGGCGAAAACCGCAGCTTCGACCATGTTTTTGCAACGTATGTCCCGAAGAACGGCCAGAAAGTCCACAATCTTCTTTCTGAAGGCATCGTCAACGCCGACGGCACGCCGGGGCCGAACTTCAGCAAGGCGCAGCAGAGCGCGGCCGACGACATGGCGCCCGACGCTTTCCTGCTCAGCCCGCCCAAAGGAACCTTCCCCGGCGCCGTTCTGCCTGCGCCTCTTACCGGCGGACCGAAGGACTCTTACATCCCGAACGACAGCCTGACCGTCGCGCGCCAGTCGGAAAACGGACTGCCCGCGGATTATTACGGATACCTGGTAACTGGCGGGACCGGCCAGCCTTCCCATGTGCCTGACGCCCGCATTACTGACGTAAATGCGCTGCCCACGGGCCCGTTCCAACTTACAAACGGAGATGGCTTTACCTATAACTCCTATGCGGCCAGCCCGGTGCATCGCTTCTACCAGATGTGGCAGCAGTTGGACTGCAGCACCAACCATGCCACGGCTTCGAACCCGTCCGGCTGCGACGCCGGATTGTTCCCGTGGGTGGAAGTAACCATCGGCGCAGGCGATAACGGCGTTACCCAGCCGTCGGACTTCAGCACGGAATATGTACCGGGCGACGTAACAACCGGCGAAGGTTCCACGGCCATGGGCTTCTACAACGTCCAGAACGGTGACGCGCCGTACTTCAAGAAGCTCGCCGACGAGTATTCCATGAGCGACAACTTCCACCAGTCCGTGAATGGCGGAACCGGCGCCAACCACATCATGCTCGGCCACGCCGACATGATCTGGTTCACCGACGGCAACGGTCACCCGGCCACGCCGCCGCACAACCAGGTTGTCGATCCCGGCACGGCCAACGCCGGCACGGTGGATGAAGTCGAGAACCCGAACCCCGCGCCCAACACCAACAACTGGTACACGGAAGACGGCTACGGCGGCGGTTCCTATGGCTCCGCCTCGTACGGCGGCGGCTCGTATACCGAATGCGCCGACACCACGCAGCCCGGCGTCGAACCCATCGTCAGCTATCTGAAGTCGCTAGACCCGAAGATCTCGCCACGCTGCGAGAAGGGCCACTACTACCTGCTCAACAACTACAATCCCG
This sequence comes from uncultured Acidobacteriaceae bacterium, assembly GCA_963848685.1. Taxonomy (GTDB): domain Bacteria; phylum Acidobacteriota; class Terriglobia; order Terriglobales; family Acidobacteriaceae; genus CAWKED01. The sequence continues at coordinate 36,160 of CAWKED010000003.1, forward strand.
GCTACTTCGGCAACGGCAACAACGCCTACACCGATACCAACCCGGACAACACCGTCTTTACCATTCCGCCGTCATCGGTCCCCAGCATCGGCGATGACATGCTGAAGGCAGGCGTGTCGTGGAAGTATTACGGCGACCAGTGGAACAACTACGTCAACGATCCCTACCAGTTGAACTACGGCGCCATCGGCAAGAACACGGACGAGTATTGCAACATCTGCAACCCGTTCCAATACGACACCTCGATCATGGCAAACGCCTCCGTGCGCGCCGCTCACATCCAGGACACCGAGAACCTTTACCAGGACATCCGGGACGGCAATCTGCCTGCCGTGTCGTTCGTAAAGCCGAGCGGACTGGTAGACGGCCACCCGTCGTCATCCAAGCTCGACCTGTTCGAAGGCTTCACCAGCAAGATCGTCGACATGGTCAAGGCCAACCCTGAACTGTGGGGCAACACCGCCATCTTCATCACCTTCGACGAAGGCGGCGGCTACTATGACTCCGGTTACGTGCAGCCGCTCGATTACTTCGGCGACGGCACGCGCATTCCCCTCATCGTGGTGTCGGACTACTCCAGGGGCGGCCGCGTCATCCACGACTACTCTGACCACGTCTCGATCCTCAAGTTCATCGAACGCAACTGGGGCCTGGAGACGGTGACGCGCCGCAGCCGCGACAATTTCCCCAACCCGGTCACAGCGCCCGGCAACGCGTACGTTCCGGTCAACAGCCCGGCCATCGACGACCTGTGGGGAATGTTCGACTTCGAACACCACCGGCGCTAGACAAAGTGCACGCATAAGAGGCCGGAGCGAACATTGCTCCGGCCAATTTTTTGCGTGCCGGAACGCGCCGCTGTTCGCGACGCTGCAAGCCGCCCACCCGTTCACTGCACCTCAAACCCGTTCGCTGCCCTGAATCGCTGTTCGCCGCAGCTTCCTCGCGTCCTGCCCCAAAAGCGTAAGACACTGGTAGGCGAAGGTTTAGCTGCGGCCACGCCGCCATTTGAGGAGAACGAAACCATGGGCAAAGCCATGAAGTACGCGGAACGCACACTGACACTTGCCGCCGGAGGCGCATGGAGCGTGTTCGAGAAGCTGAACCGCATCTCGCCCAACGCTAGCTTTACCCCCAAGTGGAGCGACAAACCGCTGCTCAAGAGCTACCAGAAGGAAAAGCCGCCGCTCGGCTGGCCCCGCACCACGGATTCGCTTTGCCCCAAGTGCGTGCCGGAAATCCGCCAGCAGATCGTGGACGGCAAGCTGCCCCACGAAATCCTGCTCAACGAGAAAGTCGGCGAAATCAAGGCGCAGATCATCGAGCGCGACGGCCAGATCCTGATGGTCAAGGACTGCCCCAAGCACGGCCATTTTGAAGACCTCATGTCCATGGACTCCGAGTTCTTCAAGCATCTGGAAGAGGTCTTCCCCGGCCGCGACATTCGCGCGCACAACGACGAGAAGCTGCACAACCACGGCACCTCGACGGTCACCCACGGCCGCGGTTCGGTGCTCACCATTGATCTCACCAATCGCTGCAACATGATGTGCGACCCGTGCTTCATGGACGCCAACCAGGTCGGCTTCGTCCACGAGCTCACGTGGGACGAGATCAAGACCATGCTCGACAACGCCATCACCATCAAGCCGCGCCGCCAGATGTCGGTGCAGTTCTCCGGCGGCGAGCCCACGCTGAGCCCCTACTTCCTTGACGCGGTCGCCTATGCGCGCAAGGTTGGTTACGAATCCGTGCAGGCCGCAACCAACGGCATCGAGTTCGCCAAGTCCAAGGAATTCTCCAAGGCCGCCGCGGAAGCCGGCCTGCGCTACGCCTATCTGCAGTTCGACGGCATCGGCAACGCTGCCAACTCGCACCGCAAGGTAGGCAACCTGTTCGACGTCAAGCTGCAGGCCATCGAGAACCTGCATGAAGCCGGCGTCGACATTGTGCCGGTCACGACCATCGTCAACGGCATCAATAACGAGCAGGTCGGACACATCATCCAGTTCGCGCTCGATAATCCCAAGAAGATCAACTTCCTCAGCTTCCAGCCGGTCAGCTTCACGGGTCGCGACGAAGAGGTGACGGAGGAACGCCGCCAGGCGCAACGCTACACGCTGTCGCACCTGGCCCACGACGTCAAGAACCAGACCGGCCTCGGCGAACCGACCCGCGACTGGTTCCCGATCTCGTTCATCAGCACGTTCTCTGACTTTGCCGACCTGGTGCACGGACCGGACCGCGACTGGGGACAGATTTCCTGCGGCTGCCACCCGAACTGCGGCATCGGCATGGCCATCATGATCGACAAGGAAACCAAGGAAGCTGTTCCGGTCACGGCGTTTTTGAACGCGGAGCGCCTGGCGCGCGACGTGGCCAAGATCAACGATGCTGCCCGCGGCAAGTTCCTGTCGCTGCTCGGCATTTCGCTGGCCATGATGCGCAACTACAATCCGCTCAAGTCGCCGACGCACATGACCCTGATGGACATGCTGAAGAAGTTCGACAAGTTCTCCGGCGCCACCAAGCGCAACTACGGCTCCGTCAAGGCGGACCGCACGATGGCCGACATCGAAATGCGCCGCCAGGACCGCTGGAACTTCCTGTTCATCGCCGGCATGTGGTTCCAGGACCTGTTCAACTACGACTTCCGCCGCACCGAGCAGTGCATCATCCCGTACGCCACCCAGGAAGGCGAAATCAGCTTCTGCGCGTACAACACGGGCGTGGGCTGGCGCAACATCATCGAGAAGATGCACATGACCGCCACGCTTACCAAGTGGTACGACGAGCATGGCCGGCATGAGATTTTCGCCGGCGGCAAGAACGTCGGCATGGGCGATGCGACACACTCGCTGGTCCTCAACGACGAGCACGTCCACGCCGCCGCCAACGACACGCTCGACAAGCTGGGCATTGCCAAGAACAGCCGCGAAGAAAAGATTCGCGCCCGCGACGCCAAGCTGAAGACAGAAGCGGAAAACGCGCAGATGGCCAAACTCTACCGCGAGCACGTCCTGGGAGAAAAGCCGGTCGAAGGCCTGATCTCACTCGATGCCATCAAGCCGGCCCCAAGGGTAGAAACCCGCCACGAAGAAACCGTAGCCGGCGACGACTAGGCACTGCGGTGCGGCCGGACGCGGCTTGCGCCACACTGGCTGCAACTCATACCGAAACAAAAAGGCCGCTCGCAAGAGCGGCCTTCTTGCGTACTGCAAGATGTATCGAAGGCGCCTCGAATTCACCTGCGGCTGACCTGACGGGCCATTCGCTGCGCGCTTGCCATATGTTGCTGATCGAGAGCGTTGGCGAAGCAATGTCTTGAGGACCACTCTATGGCCTGGTTCCCTGAACGAAGGCGTTGCGCAACTAGGGTCGTGGTCAATGAAATCTGGCCAGGGAACTAGAATCAAGCCACCAATGTGCTTTTCAGCCACAGCGAATTTCGTAGGCAGCGGCGTCCTGGGCGCGCTTGGCGTCGCCACGCTGACGCAGGTCAAGCACAGGCGCGAACTGCTGTTCGCATCGCTGCCGACGCTGTTCGCGATCCACCAGTTCACAGAAGGTTTCGTCTGGCTCGGGCTCGACGGCAAGCTTTCTCCGACGGTGACGCACGATATGGGCGCGGCATTCATGTTGTACGCGCAGGGCTTGCTGCCGTTCCTGCTGCCGCTCAGCGTCTTTCTCTTCGAGCCAACGCGCAGGGCGCGCCTGCGCATGCTGCCGTTCCTCATCCTTGGCGGAGGCACCACGCTTTACATCCTGTGGGCGCTCACGGCGTATCCGCTCGAGGTCTTTGTCCAGAAGAACAGCATCGTCTACATGAATGCCGCAACCAACAACACGGCAGTCGCCGCGCTCTACATCATCGCGACCTGCGGCGCGCTGTTCGCTTCAGAAATCCGGGACATGGTCATCTTCGGCGCGGCCAACCTGGCCATTCTTTCCATCGTGATCGCGGTCAAGCGCTACGCCTTCACTTCCGTGTGGTGCGCATACGCCGCCATCGCGAGCATCATCATCCTGGCGTACTTCTGGAGAAGCAAAGCCAGGCGCCCGCACCACTACATGCGCGCGGCCTGAAGGACGCGGCCATACCCGCACCTATGCGGCTGTCCGCTTCATCCTGGCCGGCTTCTTGTGGGCCAGCATGTATTCGCGCAGTACGGCGTTCATGCGGGTCTGGTAACAGTCGCCGGATTTCGAAAAAACTCCACCACGCCCGCATCCAGCCGAAGAGTGCGTTGCTATTTGTTCTCGCCGGGAATCAAATCGCCGATCCGCTTCCACTCCGGCAGTGGAACACCGCCTTGATCTGGAATATTGCTGTAGTCAATGTCGTCGTCGCGCAGCGCATTGAAGCGGCTTTTTCTTCCTGTGTCATGCGAGGAGGATTTTTCGGATCGAGCGTAAACCGAACGGTCTTCGTACGCGCGTTTTTCACGTTTGTTGGCCCTTCTTGCGGAATGATCCGCGTGCCTTGCTCCCGTCATGTTTACGCGATAACGAGAAGTCCGTGAGACATTCGCTCCCAACTTCCGGCCGGCCGCCTATAGTCATCCCATGCAGCACTGGCCCGAACTCGACTGGAACCAATGGCAGCCCACCGCCGACACGCTCCACATGTGGACGCAGATTGTCGGCAAAACGCGCCTCGGGCTAACGCCGCTGCGCGAACACTGGTGGAACGTCCCGCTCTACCTCACCGCGCGCGGCCTCACCACCTCCGCCATGCCAACCCGCGCGGAGATGCTCGACATCGAATTCGACTTCGTGTCGCACGAGTTGCACTTCCGGCACAGCTCCGGCAGGCAGCTTTCAACGCCGCTGCGCCCGCAGTCCGTCGCGGAATTCTACGCCGAGTTCCAGCGCAGCCTCGCCGAGCTTGAAGTGCAGGTGAACATCTGGCCGGTGCCGGTCGAAATCCAGAGCCCGGTCCCGTTCGCCGAAGACTCCCAGCACGCCAGCTACGACGCCGATGCCGCGCACCGTTTCTGGCGCGTCCTCATGAGCGTGGACAAAGTCTTCCAGGAATTCAGCTCGAACTTCGTCGGCAAGGTAAGCCCGGTACATTTCTTCTGGGGCAGCTTCGATCTCGCCGTCACGCGCTTCTCGGGTCGCCCTGCGCCACCGCGCTTCACCGACAAAATCATGAGCGAAGCCTACTCGCAGGAAGTCATCAGCGCAGGCTTCTGGCCCGGCAACGGAGGCTTCGGCGAAGCGGCTTTCTACTGCTACGCGGCGCCCGTGCCCGACGGCCTTAGCAAGACGCAGGCCCGGCCCGCCGCCGCATATTACGACACAAAGCTTGGCGAATTCGTGCTGAAGTATCGCGACATCCGGGGCCAGCAGGACCCCGCCGCGCTGCTCCGCGAGTTTCTCGATACCACCTATGCTGCCGCGGCAGAAGCCGCCAACTGGGACCGCACAAGCCTCGAGCGCCACGCCTGACCGCGCGGAGTCTTTCCTGGTTGTCATCCGCAGCGAAGCGGAGGAATCTGCAGTTCTTTTCACAAAACCCAATCCGCCGCCCATTCGCCAATCCACCAGCGTTCGCGAGAAAATAGACTCTGCACACAAATAACTACGTCCGCAACGCCTCGTGAAGACTTCCGAGACCGCAACCAGCCAGCCGCACCAAGGAGAGAAACATGTCTAGCGAAGCGAAGTGCCCCTTCAACCACGCCGCGGGCGAGGGCACATCGAACAAGGATTGGTGGCCCAATCAGCTCAAGCTGAACATCCTGCACCAGCACTCCGAACTGTCGAACCCCATGGGCAGGGATTTCGATTACGCCCAAGCCTTCAACAGCCTCGACCTGGCCGCCGTCAAGCAGGACCTGCTCAGCGTCATGACCAGCTCGCAGGAATGGTGGCCGGCAGACTTCGGCCACTACGGGCCGCTGTTCATCCGCATGGCATGGCACAGCGCCGGAACGTATCGCATCGGCGACGGCCGCGGCGGCGCCGGGCAGGGACTGCAGCGCTTCGCTCCGCTGAACAGCTGGCCCGACAACGTCAGCCTCGACAAGGCACGCCGCCTCATCTGGCCGGTCAAGCAGAAATACGGCAACAAAATTTCCTGGGCAGACCTGATCGTCCTCGCCGGCAATGTCGCGCTGGAATCCATGGGCTTCAAGACCTTCGGCTTCGCCGGCGGACGCCCCGACGTCTGGGAGCCCGCGCAGGATGTCTACTGGGGCACGGAAACTACCTGGCTCGGCGGCGACCATCGCTACGGCAAGGGCGGCAATGCCACGCTGCCCGCCGACAAGGAAATCCACCAGACCGAAACCGACCGCACCGCGGGCGGCACAGACCAGCGCGACCTCGAAAATCCCCTCGCCGCTGTCCAGATGGGCCTCATCTACGTCAATCCGGAAGGCCCCGACGGCGTGCCCGATCCCGCCGCCTCCGCGCGGGACATCCGCGAAACCTTCGGCCGCATGGCCATGAATGATGAAGAAACAGTCGCGCTCATCGCCGGTGGCCACACCTTCGGCAAGACGCACGGCGCAGGCCCGGCGGACAACGTTGGCAAGGAACCGGAAGCCGCGCCCATCGAGCAGCAGGGCATGGGCTGGCATAACAAGTTCGGCACCGGCAAGGGCGCGGACACCATCACGAGCGGCCTTGAAGTGACATGGACGACGAAACCAACCCAGTGGTCGCACGACTACTTTCAACATCTTTTTGGTTACGAATGGGAGTTGACGAAGAGCCCCGCGGGCGCAAACCAGTGGAAGCCGAAGGGCGACGCCGGCGCCAACACCGTTCCGCATGCGCATGACGCGGCGAAGAAAATCACGCCGAACATGCTCACCTCCGACATTGCGCTGCGCACCGATCCTGACTACGAGAAAGTCGCGCGCCGCTTCTACGAGAACCCTGACCAGTTCGCCGATGCGTTCGCGCGCGCATGGTTCAAGCTGACGCACCGCGACATGGGCCCGCGCGCCCGCTACCTCGGCCCGGAGGTGCCCAAGGAAGAACTGCTCTGGCAGGACCCCGTGCCCGCCGTTGACCACAAGCTCGTTGACGACAGCGACATCGCGGCCATCAAGAGCGCAATCGCCGCGTCCGGCCTGACGATTCCGGAACTCGTCTCGACCGCATGGGCGTCAGCGTCAACTTTCCGCGGCTCCGACAAGCGCGGCGGGGCCAACGGCGCGCGCATCCGTCTTGAGCCGCAAAAGAACTGGGAAGCCAACCAGCCGCAGCAACTCGCCAAGGTGCTCGCCAAACTCGACAGCATTCAAAGCGACACCAACGGCAAGCTCAAGGACGGCAAAAAGATTTCGCTCGCCGACCTCATCGTGCTCGCCGGCGGCGTCGGCATCGAAAAAGCCGCGAAGAACGCCGGCCTGGATGTAACCGTGCCGTTCACGCCCGGCCGCACCGACACCACGCAGGACAAGACCGACGTCGAAGCCTTCGCCGTGCTGGAACCCATCGCCGACGGCTTCCGCAACTACCTCAGGAAGCAGTACGCCGTCCCGTCCGAAGCGCTGTTCGTCGACAAGGCGCAGCTGCTCACCCTCACGGCGCCGGAAATGACCGTGCTCGTCGGCGGCATGCGCGCGCTCAACGCCAACTACGGCGGCACAAAGCACGGCATCTTCACCGACCGGCCGGAATCGCTGACCAACGACTTCTTCCTGAACCTGCTCGACATGAACAACGAGTGGAAGCCGACGTCGGACGCCGGACAAACGTTTGAAATCCGCGACCGCAAGACCGGCAAGGTGAAGTGGACAGCCACCCGCGCCGACCTGATTTTCGGCTCAAACTCGCAGCTCAGGGCAGTGGCGGAAGTCTACGCAGAAGCCGGCGGCCAGGAGAAGTTCGTCAAGGACTTCATCGCAGCCTGGACAAAGGTGATGAATCTGGACAGGTTCGATGTTGCGCACGCATAAGACGAACTGTTCAGAGTTGAGATCGGCAGGCCGCTCACAAGAGCGGCCTGCTCTGCGTCAAATTCCTCGCGACTGCGCTGAATGCGCGGATTGCGGCACAGCATCTCGGTGAACATCGCTCGTAAAGCCCGAGCAACACTGTCATTCCGACCGGAGCGAGCACGGCAGTGCTCGCGCAGTGGAACCCCACCCATTTCGAAAGCGCTAAATGTGGCAGCTCGCCAGGCCGCGCTTCTCCAGATACTTCTGGTGATAATCCTCGGCTGGCCAGAACGTCTTCGCGGGCTCGATCTGCGTCACGATGGGCTTGGCAAAACGGCCTTCCGCGCCGAGCCGTTCCTTCATCGCTTCCGCCGCGCGCTTCTGCTCCTCGGAGTGATAGAAAACGACGCTGCGATACTGCGTTCCCCAGTCCGGTCCCTGGCGGTTGAGCTGCGTCGGATCGTGCGCGCCGAAAAATGTCTCCAGCAGCTTGTCGTACGCAAGCTTCGCCGGATCGAACGTCACCTCGACCACTTCCGCGTGTCCTGTCCGGTCCGTGCAGACGTCCTTATACGTCGGCCGCTCGGTTGCCCCGCCTTCATAGCCGACTTCCGTCTTCACCACTCCGGGCAATTGCCCGAACGTCACTTCCACACCCCAAAAGCATCCGGCGCCGAATGTCGCCTTCTGGTACGGCTCAGTCATGCGTTCTCCTTGCGTTACCTGGGTTAGACGGCGCGATTCTCCGGCGGGATGCAACGCTCATTATGCGGTTTATGTCAGCGGCGTGAAAGTTTCTGCTGCCGCGTCCGCTTCTTTGGCGGCTCCGCGGCAAGACCGCGCGCCGCGCGCTGCAGCGACTGGACTTCACCCTCGCCCAGCTCGCGGAATTCGCCCGGCGGCACATCCAGGACCAGCGGTCCGTAGCCGATGCGGCGGATCTTCTCGACATGATGTCCCGCTTCCTCAAACATCTTGCGGATTTGCCGGTTGCGGCCTTCGGTCAGCGTGACTTCGAACCACGGATTTCCGCCCTCGCGGAACAGCTTGATCTCCGCCGGCGCCGTGACGACTTTGCCCTCGCCTTCGCCAACGCGGCCGCGCTCGATGCGGACGCCGCGCCGCAACTCGTCAATGGATTCCTCGCTTGGCACGCCGCTGACTTTGACAAGATACGTCTTGCGCACGCCGGAAGCCGCGCGCATCAGCGCGTTCGCCAGCTCGCCGTCGTTGATCATCAGCAGCAGGCCCTCGGAACCGTAATCGAGCCGGCCGACCGGATACAAACGCTCCCGGACATGCGGAAAGAACTGCGCAACTGTCGGCCTGCCTTCCGGGTCCTTCAGCGTCGTCACGTAACCCTTCGGCTTGTTGAGCAGGAAGTAGCGATGCCGTTCCGCGCCCTGCAGCAGTTTGCCGTCCACGCGAATGTGGTCGCGAGCGGGATCGGCTTTCGTGCCTAACTCGGTTACAACCTTGCCGTTGACCTGAATGCGGCCCTCGGTAATCAGCGCCTCCGACGCGCGTCGCGATGCAATGCCCGCGGCCGAAAGTATCTTCTGCAAACGCTGCTCGCCGGACTGTTGTGCCTGCTGCGCAGCCGCGCGCGGCTCTCGCCTGGGCTTGCCGCTCATGGCCGCGCCTGCTCGTCTTCCACCTCGACGGCCAGCGAATCCGTTTCGCCCTCGGCGTCGTCCTTCGCGCCGTGATCGTGTTCCGGCGCTTCCGCCGGCTCGCGCGGGTCTTCCAGGTCGGGCTGCTGCGCTTCGCCGGCCTCTGTCTCCTTGACGTCGCCGGATTCCGCCTCGGCAAACGCAATCGTGTCCTGCTCGGTGATGGCAGCGTCTTCCACCTCGCTGATCTCGGCGGCCATGCTCTGGAATTCCTCCAGCGACGGCAGCTCGGAGACGTCCTTCAGGCCGAAGCGCAGCAGGAACTCGCGTGTCGTCTTGTACAGGATCGGCCGGCCAATCACCGGCTTGCGTCCCGCGGTCGCGATCAGCTTGCGCGTCAGCAGCGAGCCCAGAACGCCGCCGGAATCCACGCCGCGGATGTCGGCAATCTCCGGAGCAGTTACGGGCTGCTTGTATGCGATGACGGCGAGCGTCTCGAGCGCCGGCAGAGACAGTTTCAGCGGCGGCTTGAGGCCCTTGATGAAGCCGCGGACCGCGTCGTGATATTCCGGCCGCGTCGCCATGCGATAACCGCCCGCGACCTCGCGAATCTCCATGCCTCGCGCGGCGTCGCCCTCGGCGTTGTAGTCCGCGATCAGCTCGTCAACGATCGCCTTCAAGGCGTCGCGCTGGCGGCGCTTCCCGGCGGTTTCCGCGGCAGACTTCTTCCTTGCAGCGGAGGATTCCGTCGCCACGCCATCCGCGGAGGCGTCGCTCTGCGCGACCTCTTGGTCTGATGATTCCGCGGCCTGCTCGTCGTGATCGTTGTGCGCTGCGGGACCGTCGGTGGAAGCATCGCCGCCGCCCGCAGTCGGGTCAGGAGCGGCAACGGCCGCCGAAGACGACGAATCCTGTCCGGGCAGGTCCTGGGCAAACAGCGCGGCGAGCTGGGCGAGCGTGACAGGCTCCTCGGCGGCATAAATTACGGCTTCGATACGGGCTTTCAGGCTCATAGAGTGCGTGACGTTCTAGAGTACAGAATTGGACGGAGGGAGGCGCGATGGAAAACCCGGCACAGCTCTGGCTGGTGCGTCACGGCGAAACCGAGTGGAGCCTGAGCGGGCAGCACACGGGTCGCACCGACATCCCGCTGACCGGTAACGGCCGCGCGCTGGCCGCGAAGCTCAAGCCGCGGCTTGCCGGCGCGGACTTTGCCGCAGTGCTGGCCAGCCCGCGTTCCCGCGCGCAGGAGACGTGCCGTCTCGCCGGGCTTGGCGAAAGGATGCAGATCGAGCCGGACCTGGCCGAATGGGACTACGGCGACTACGAAGGCCTGACGACGAACCAGATCCGCGAACGCGATCCGGGCTGGGAGATCTGGACCGGCGCGGTTCCCAACGGCGAAACGCTGCAGCAGGTTGCAGCCCGGGCGAATGCTGTCATTGCACGCGCGCTGTCGTACAGGGGGAAAGTGGCGCTGTTCGCGCACGGGCACATCCTGCGCGTGCTTGGAGCGTGCTGGTGCGAGCTTGCGCCGGTCGAAGGCCGGCGATTGATTCTCGGCACCGGCTCCATCTCGAAGCTCGGGTGGGAGCGTGAGAACCGTGGCATTACGCTATGGAACTGGACGGAATGATTATTGCGGCAGCACCAGGCCGTTGCCGGCGTCGGCGTTGATCTGGTTGGTCCGCGCGATATCAATGTCGCTCAGCGGAATCGTGCGCAGGTTGCCGCTGTCGGAGACGACAACGCCTTCCGGCGAGACGACATAGTTGTTGGTGCGCAGCGGGGCGCGGCCATCGCGAAAGAGCAGCGTCGCCGGCGCGCGGTCTGAATCCATGGAAGCAGCCTCGGCGTGTGTCGGCGCGTTCGGGTCGGATTCGATTGCGGCCCCGGCATAGCCGTCTGCGCCGGAATTATCCGGTTCCGCATAGGTCGAATCGTTGCCGGCCGGCGCTGCCGAGCCGTCGCCGGAGTCGTGCCACAGGTTGTAGCTCAGGTCCGCGTCCAGCCACGGGTAAAACAGCCACGGAGCATAGCCGTAGCCGCCCCAGCCATAGCCTCCGCCATAGACGTAGACGTAGTGGGTGTGATGGTAGCCGTGATTGTGATTGCCGTGGTCGGAATGGTTCACCGCCGTATGCGTGTAGCCATGCGTCGCCGCATTGCCCGATGCCGTGGAGCCGTAGTGGGAGGTCATCATCCGGCCGGAGCTGGAACTCCTGCGCAACACTGAGCTTCCAGGGCCGAGCGGCATTCCGCCGCCATAGCCGCGGTGCAGCGGTATGCGGCCGGGGCCCTGGGAGAAGTGCGCCGCCGGTCCTCCTGGCGGGTATCCGTGTCGTCCGGGCGCCATCGGCGCGGAGTGCATTCCTCCCGTGGGCGCAGCGTGCGCCGCAGGCATGCCGCCGCCGTGGAATCCTCCCCCGGCGGCAACATGCCCGCTGCCCCTCTGCGCACAAGCCGGCGCGGCTGCGGCGAGCGCCGCCGCCAAAAACCAGATTGTGCCTCTTGCTTTCACCCTTGCAGGATAGACGCCGGTACGCGTGGAAGTGTCGCAAGACTTTTTTGCCCGGACAAAGTCGACGCCAGGTCGTTCTTCAGGCCAGTCTTAACGCACGGCGCAGGGCGGAAACGTCGGCTTCAAAGTCCCATTCGCGGATGTGGCGCTCGGCTGCGCGTCCCATGTTTTCGGTCAGGCCAGGAACGGTCACGCATGTGCGCATCGCCTCGCACAGGGCCTGCGGGTCGAGCGCTGGAACGACGAAACCGGTTTTTCCCTCCAGCACAAGGTCCGGCGCGCAGCCCACTTCGTTCGAAACCAGGACGCAGCGCCCGCAGGCCATCGCTTCATTCACGATCAGGCCCCAGGGTTCGTGCACGCTGGGCAGAACGAACACGTCACAGAGATTCAGCAGCTGCGGTATCTCGCGCTGGTTGCGGAAGCCGAGAAAGCGTACCGGCCAGTTCTCCGTGCCGAAATCGGGGAAGATCTCGCGTGCGCGGGCTTCGAGCGCGGCGCGCTCCTCACCATCGCCGGCAATGAGCAGACGCGCATTAGGATGCCGCAGCCGCGTGAATGCCTCCAGCAGGTCGGCGCAGCGCTTTCTTGCGATCAGCTTGGCGGCATAAAGAAACACCTTGTCTTCCGGACGGATGCCGAGCTGGCGGCGCATCTGCTCCCGCTGGGTTGCAGACTGCTGCGCGCGGTCGGAAAAATAACTGTTGTCCACGGCATACGGCATCAGGACCTGCCTGGTGTGAGGCAGCATCGCGCTCCAGTACCGCGCGTTCAGCGAGCCGCAGGTCAGGATGGTATCGATCAGCGGGCTGAGGCCGACAAAGAAGGCGCTGCGCAGGGCTCGCTTGCTGGGGCCGCGGGAACGGTCGCCGAGGGTTGAGTCCGTGCGCAGCAGTGTCTGCGCGCCCATGGCGCGCGCGGCCAGAAGTGCATGCAGGCTGTTCGCCGTGGCGTATCCGTGCACCCACACAGCGTCGAACCTGCCGCGAAGGAAAGCCCGCATGTACCCGTAGCTCGGCGGCTGCGCGCTCGAGATATTGCTGGTCCCGGGAAAGCGCGGCAGCACTTCATGCTTGTAGCCGCCGAGCAGGGGAATGTCCCACTCGACGCGGCGGCCGAAGCCGCGGTCTGTATAGCCGCGTGCGGAAAAATCGCTGGAGTAAAAAACCGTCAGGTCAATGCCGGGCTCGCGCGCAATCCTGCGCAGCAGCGGCGCCTGGTATTGAATGGGGTGGCTGACGGCGTAAGCCAGCCTGACTCGCCCCTTTGCAGAATTCCGCGCCACGCTAGGAATATTCGCACGTCTCAGCGGGACGCGGGAGAGCAGTGATCATTGCGTGACAAGCGCCTCGTTGCGCGTGCGGCCCTGCAGCGCGATGGAATAGTGGATCAGGCTCACGGCAGCCGGGGTCACGCCCGGGATGCGGCTCGCCTGGCCGATCGTCCCCGGACGGACCCGCGCCAGCTTTTCGTTCATTTCCCGTGACAATCCGCTGATGGAACCGTAGTCCAGCCATCCCGGTATCGGCATTTCTTCCGCGGCCTTCAGCTTTTCCATGCTGCGCTTCTGTTGCTCGAGATAGCCGGCGAACTTGATTTCCGTCTCGACCGTCTTCATCTCGTTGCGTACCCATGCGGGAAGTTCTCCGCCAGCCATGGCTGCCTGCCACGCCGCGAATGTCTGCGCATCCTGCGGCTGCATGGCGGCCGTGATGGCCGGCGCCACGGCTTCGATGGTCACCTCGGGCCGCTTCAGCAGTTGCGAGAAGGATTGTCCGCGCACGTCACCCAGCGCAAGGCCGCAGGCTTCCAGCCCAGCAGCGGAGGGCTTTGCCGTGGCAAGCAGCCTGTCGAACGCGACCAGCCGCGCCTGTTTGTCTTCATAGCGCTGCCAGTCTTCATCGCGAATCAATCCAAGGCGGCGGCCGAGCGGAGATAGTCGCCGGTCAGCGTTGTCAATGCGCAGGTGCAGGCGAAATTCCGCGCGCGAGGTGAACATGCGGTACGGCTCGTTTGTGCCCTTCGAAATCAAATCGTCAATCAGGATGCCGATGTACGCGTCCGTGCGGTCGAGCGTGAACGGCGCGTCGCCGCGGACCGCGAGCGCGGCGTTGATTCCCGCCATCAGGCCCTGGCAGGCGGCTTCTTCGTAACCGCTGGTGCCGTTAATCTGGCCGGCCAGAAAAAGTCCCGCGATGGACTTCACTTCGAGCGAGCGATCGAGCTCGGTCGGGTCGATGGCGTCGTACTCGATGGCGTAGCCGGGCCGCAACATCTCCGCTTTCTCCAGCCCCGGGATGGAGCGCACGATCTCGTACTGCACTTCCATGGGCAGGGAGGTGCTCATGCCGTTGATGTAGACCTCGTGCGTGTTCAGGCCTTCGGGTTCGAGGAAAAACTGGTGCTGCGCCTTGTCGGGGAAGCGCGCGACCTTGTCTTCAATGGACGGGCAGTAGCGCGGGCCGACGGACTGGATCTGGCCGCTATACATTGGCGAGCGATGCACGTTGGCGCGGATGAGTTCGAGCGTCCGCGGCGTGGTGTAGGCGATGTGGCAGCTGATCTGCCGCATCGGCAGCGAACGCGTGCGAAAGCTGAACGGCGTCGGGTCGCGGTCGCCGGGCTGTTCGTCGAACTTCGACCAGTCGATCGTGCGGCCGTCAAGGCGCGGCGGCGTTCCGGTCTTGAGGCGGCAGGCGCGCAGCCCGAGCCGCTTCAGCGCTTCACCCAGAAGAACGCTCGCCGGCTCCCCGCTGCGTCCGGCGGCATACTGCTGTTCTCCGCAATGGATAAGCCCGTTGAGGAAGGTCCCTGTGGTGATGATGATCGCGCCGGCCAGCAGGGTGCGGCCATCGCGGAGCTGCACTCCGATGACGCGGCGGCGGCCGCCGGGTTCAGGCTGGTCTGCGAAAACCACATCGACCACTTCCGCCTGCTTGATGGCGAGTCCGTGCTGCGATTCGAGAACTTCGCGCATCTTCACGCGGTACTGCGCCTTGTCGCACTGCGCGCGCGGCGACCACACGGCCGGGCCGCGCGACGTGTTCAGCAGCCGGAACTGGATGCCGACCGAGTCGGCGACTTCGCCCATGATGCCGCCGAGCGCGTCAATTTCTCGAACGAGGTGGCCTTTGGCAATGCCGCCGACCGCAGGGTTGCAGCTCATCTGCGCGATCAGGTCGACGTTCAGCGTGCAGAGCGCGGTCCGCATGCCCATGCGCGCGGCCGCCATGGCGGCTTCACAGCCGGCGTGGCCTGCGCCTACAACAACGACGTCGAAGTGTTCACAAAAGCCCACGATCCAGTTTATCGGGAAGTTGATGCCGGCGGCATCGCTGCGGCGCAAACAAAAGGGCCGGCGCAGGATGCGCCGGCCCGCTGGTGGATGGAGGAATCAATGTGTGACGGTGATGGATTCGAGCGGACTACGGGACGCGACGTAGTTGTTGTCGCCGGCATAAATCGCGTAGACCGAATATTTGCCCAGAGGAACGCTGGCTGTGGAGCGGGTCAGGCTGGCAACGGTTCCGTTGAGATAGGCCGAACCCAGATACATGCTGCCGCTGAAGAACAGCACCTGCCCGGTCGGGCTCGAGCCGCCTTCGCGAGGCTGCACGTCGGCTGTCATCGTTACCGACGCTCCCTGGTGGACGCTCGACGGCGAAATGGCAAGCGAAGTCTGCGAGTTCGGCTGGCCGATCAGCGTGAAGGTCGCGACGTTCGACGTCGATCCTGTGTAGTTGCTGTCGCCGCGATAGATGGCGTAGATGGAGATGACGCCGGGCGGCACGTGGCGCGTGTCGAGGATGACGTCGGCCTCGTTGTTATGCAGGTCCGCGCTGGCAAAGTTGTAGGTCCCGAAATAGAAGTCAACTTCGCCGGTCGGCGTGGGACCGCCCTGGGTTGGCTCAACGACGGCCTGGATGTGCATCGGCGTGCCGATCTCGACATCATTCTCGGCGTCCTGTACGGTCACGGAAATTTCCGACGGACGCTTCGGCTGGCAGCCGCAGTCGGGCGAATACGCGACGCCGAATCCGGCGGCGTGGTTCGATTGTGAGAACGAGGGGACAGCGCTGCCGATGGCAACGACGAGTGCAGCTAGAAGAAGGAGGTTACGGCGCATACAGACTCTCCGAACGGAAGTTGAAGCGGGCGCGGAGGGTGCAGCGGGCCGCCCAGGTACAAAATCGAGCGTACCACTTTCGTGGGACGGGTATTCAACTTTCTCTGTACCGCTTTAGCCGAAAAGTTATAATGCCGGCGTTCGCGGATGACCTCGGGCGGCAATACAAGCTAAGTCAAAGAAAACAAAGAAGTGATGGGACCGGTCGCCGGTTACTTTGGTGCGATGGAAAGCAGGATCAGAAGGTGAGCCGCGCGCCGAGCTGGATCTGCCGGCGCGTGAAGAGCGGCTGGGAATCCTGCTCGACCACCTGCCCGAACGTCGGCCTGTAGGTCGCGACGACAGGCAGCCCGGCGGTCTGGCCGCTGCCAATCTGGTAGGCGTCGTCGTCCACTGCCGCGCGTCCGGCATACCCGGAGACGTTGGTGTGGTTGAGCAGGTTGAAGGCCTCGCCGAAGATTTCCATGCGGTAGCGGTGGCCGAAGGCGAACTTCCTGCCCAGTCGAAGGTCCAGCACTGCCGTGTAGGGCTGCAGGAAGCTGTTGCGGCCGAGCAGCGGCAGAAAGTCGTCTCCGCCGGCGCCCAGGTATCCGTAGCTGGTGCGGTAGTTGGGCGATCCGCCGGGCGGGTCGCCAAGCATGCGGGCGGAATAGGGCGCGCCACTGGCCGTCTGCAGGACAGGCGCGGCCAGCCAGCCGTTGGTGATCGCGTTCCGCCAGCCTGACAATCCGGAAACATGCGGCTGCCAGATCGCGCTCGCCGCCAGGCGCTGCCGCCGGTCGAGCGACGACGTGCCGCGCTGCAGCGAAAAGTTATCCGGCGACAGAACCTGGTTGTTCAGGCCGGTAACCGTGCTTCGCTCACCATCGTCAAGCGCGTGCGACCACGTATAGGCGACGCGCAGGTCGAGTGAATTCGAAGCGCGGCGTTCCAGCTGCGCGGTCATGGCAGTGTATTGCGAATTCGCCCGGCTCTCGATGGTGCGGATGGCCCCGAAGTTTGAGTTCGGACGCGCGCCCGTGTAGACGGGCACGGTGTAGGACGTGCCGTTCAGCGGGCCGCCGGTGAAGTCGTACGTAACGCTGCCGCCGGGCGGGTTGAGGTTTGTGTCAACAACGATGGGCAGCTCGCGGCCCAGGGCTGCGACTCCGCCGAGCGTGAAGACCGTGCGCGTTCCCATCTGCTGCTGCACGTCGAGGCTGAACAGGGCCACCTGCGGCTGCTGGAAGTTGCGTGCGAACACCGTGACGTCGGGTTTGACCGGCCCTCCCGGCGGCACGGAAATGAGTGTGTCGGGATAGCGCAGCGGCGCGGAGCTGCTGCCGTAGAGCGTGTAGATCTGCTGCGAGTTCGCGGCGCCGGTGGCGATCTGCGCGTTGTAGATGGCGTTGCCGGGCGTTGTGCCGAAATACAGTCCCGCGCCGGCGCGCAGCACCATGCCGCGCCGCACCTGCCAGGCGACGCCGCCGCGCGGACCGAAGTTGTTGGCGTCGCCCGGAGTGGACGCCGAGCCCGGAAGCAGGGGGTTCGGGTACTCCGGCGGCGGCAGGCGCTGGTATTCGTATCGGAGCCCGGCGTTCACGGTGAAGCGTGGCGTGACGCGCCACTGGTCCTCCAGAAACGCGGCCCATTCGTTCACCGTGAACGATCCGCCGGGCGTGCCGAGCCCCTGGACATAGCGGCTGTAGCAGGTAGTCTGCGCCGTGCCGCTCAATCCGCAGCGCGCGTCCGGCACCGCGTCCGCCGTCGCGGCATCAATCAGGAAATTCTGGACGTTGCTGTAGTGGTATTCGCCGGCCGCCGCGTAGAGCTGCTGGATGTGATCGTTGACGTGCTGCCACTCCGCTCCGGCGCGCAGCGTGTGCGACCCGCGCGTCAGCGACACCGCATCGTAAAGCTGCGCGCGATATTCCTCCGGGTACGCGCCGCGGATTTCTGACGGCAGCGTGCCGAAGGAGAACTGCCGCGCAATCTCGACACCGGGCGGTGCCGTGCCGTTGAGCGCGGTCAGCGGCTCCTGCGGGAGCGGCGTTTGCCGGGATTCGTAATCGAAAGTGTGCGAATATCCGCCGCGCAGGGTATTCACGACAGAAGTGGTTACGAATGTATCGAGCTGCGCGCTGCCGCCGTCCTGCTTCAGGCCGTCGTTGCCGAAGGACGAGACGCTGCGCGCCGCATACGGCTGCTGGTTGCCTCCGCCGAGTGAATCCGTGCGCGCACGATGGTAGCTGACCAGAAGATGCGTGCGACCGAGCTGCATGTCGGCTTCCGGGCTCAGGAGTTGCGTGTCGCGCTCGCGTGCCGCTTCACCGGTGAGCGAGTAGAGGTAGGCGAGAGCATTGTTGTACGCGGCGGAGGCCTGCGCGTAGCTGGGGTATTCGGTGGAGTCGAAGAGGTTGAGATAGCACGCTCCCTGGGAGCCGTACAGCGTGGGATCGGTTTCAGAGCCGGTGCCGCGCAACTGCATGCTGGCGACATTGGTGTAGATCAGCGACTTGCAGGACGTTCCGACGGGGTTGTAGCCCGTAAGGTCGCCGGGCAGCGCCTGCGAGAAAAACAGCGTGGGGGCGTCGCTGACCGTGCCGATGGCGGGAAAGCTGCGATGTTCGCGCTCGTAGGTGATGTGCCAGAAAGCGCGGTTGCGGACAATGGGGCCGCCGATGCGGACGTCGCCCTGCTGGCGCCAGTCGCGCGGCAGAGAATCCACCGGAAGCAGCGAACCATCCGGCTGCGGCAGCGTGACCGGCGCGGCCGGCGAAACATTGCTCCACTCACTGTCGCGCGCGAAATAGCGCGCTTCGCCGTGGATAGTGTTCGTGCCGCTGCGCGTCACCGTATCCACAACGGCGCCGACGGCGCGGCCGTGCTGCGTGTCATAGCTGGTGGTCAGCGCGTGGAATTCCCGCACCGCCGCGGAGGAGACGGTGGAATCCATGCGTGAGCGCGTGTTGTCGCCCGGCGCGAAGCCCTGGGAATCGTCCGCGCCGTTCAGCAGATCGGTGTTTGCTGTCGAAGGCGCGGCGTGGAAGCTGATGCTGTTGGTTTCGGGATCGAGCACGGCGGTCGGGGCGAGCAGCGTGAAGTTCTGCCAGCGCTGCGCGTTGACGGGAAGGTTGTCGATTTCCTCGGGCGTGATGGTCGCGCCGACTTCCGGCGACTGGGTTTCGAGCAGCGCGGCGGCATGGACTGCGACGGTTACGGTACCTGTGATCGGCAAGGTCACGGCGCCGAGATCGTTCGCGCGGGAAACCGTGACCTGTGTCGCGATTTCGCGCGGGGCGAACCCGGCGTGACCCAGGATGACGTTCCATGCATCGGGCGGCAGTGACGAGAAGCGGAATTCGCCTTGAGGACCGGCCGTCGTCTGGCGAAAGTCGCCGGTGGCGGTGTTACGCACTGTGACCGTGGCGCCGGGAATCGCCGCGCCGCTCGAATCCACGACGCGCCCGACAATAGCGCCAGTCGTGGCCGTCTGCGCGCGAGCAGTCGCGCACAGCGTGAAACCAAGGCACAGCAAGAGCGGGGCCGATATGCGTCGGGGGAAACGCATGGGGAATGCTGAACCATAGCAGCAATCGGTATGCGGAAAAAAGGAGGTTATCTTTTCGCCAACAGCACGTTTGCCGGCGCGGCCATACCGCCGTCGCGCTTTTCCAGTATTCTTGTGCCCTTCGGAGGAACCGCACGTTGAACGCTCTTCGCACCGCCCTCGCCGCATCTCTCGTCCTGGCACTCCCACTGTCGCTTGCCGCACAAAAGAAAGCTCACGCGGAAGAAAAGAAGGAAGCTGTCGCGCCATGGATGGTTCCGCAGCCCGCTGCCGAGAACCTGGACTACGAAGCGTACGCGCGCATCCGCGCTGAGGGGCTGGACCACTCGCATGTCATGGAGTACGCCTCCGGCCTTGCGGACGGCATTGGCCCGCGCCTGACCGGTTCGCCGAACATGACGAAGGCGAACAACTGGACGCGTGACCAGCTCACGCAGATGGGCTGCGTCAACGCGCACCTCGAGGACTGGGGCGAATTCGGCATGGGCTGGGTGCAGCTCAACACCTGGGCGCGGATGGTTTCGCCGGACACGGCCATCTTCAACGTGCAGGCGACGCCGTGGTCGGCTTCGACCAGCGGCCCGGTGACGGGCGATGCGGTGTGGATCAGCTACGGCGGCCAGGCTTCTGACCCGATGGCCGAACTGAACAAGTGGAAGGGCAAGCTGAGCGGAAAGATTGTGCTGCTCGGCGACATGCGCGAGGTTCCACCGCCGGACAAGGCGTTCTTCGAGCGCTACACCGACAAGGAACTCGAGGAGATGCAGCAGACGGAACTCGAGCAGCCTCGTCGCGGCAACGGCCCGAACCTGTCGATGGAAGCGCGCATCGCGGCGTATGTCCGCCGCATGAAGACGGTTGACCAGGTCATCGCCTTGCTGCATGACGAAGGCGTTGCCGCGGTCATCGTTCCGGCGCGCGACGGCGCCAACGGCGGCGGGACCGGCATTCTGTTTGACGATAACGGCGCCGCGCTGGGCCGCACTCCATACATTGCGGACAAGAAAGTTCCGTTCCCGGTCGTGGTGACGCAGATTGAGAATTACGGTCGCGTCTACCGGCTGCTGCAGGCGCACGTGCCTGTGCAGCTGCAGGTGAACGTCGAGACAAAGTTCACCGGCGATCACGAGCATGGCTTCGATACCATCGCGGAGATTCCCGGCACGGATCCTGAATTGAAAGACCAGGTCGTGATGGTCGGCGGACATCTCGACAGCTGGATTGCCGGCACGGGCGCGACGGACAACGGCGCGGGCGCGGTGGTCGCGATGGAAGTCATGCGCATCCTGAACAGCATTGGTCTCAAGCCGCGGCGGACGATCCGCATCGGCCTGTGGAGCGGCGAAGAAGAGGGCTTGTTCGGCTCACGCGGCTATGCAAAAAACCATTTTGGCAGCGCGCCCACATCGACGGAACCGGACCAGATGGCGCTGCCGGAATTCCTGCGGCGCGCCAGCGGGCCGCTCGACATCAAGCCCGAGCAGAAGACGATTTCCGCTTACTTCAACGTGGACAACGGCGGCGGGAAGATTCGCGGCATCTACACGCAGGGCAACTTTGCTGTTGTGCCGATCTTTTCGCAGTGGATGCAGCCGCTGCGCGACCTCGGCGTGACGACGATCACGACGCGGAACACGGGCGGAACGGACCATCTGAGCTTTGACGCGGCCGGAATTCCGGGCTTCCAGTTCATCCAGGACCCGCTGGATTACGAGTCGCGCACCCACCACTCCAACATGGACACCTACGAGCGGCTGCAGCCGGGCGACATGAAGCAGGTTGCGACCGTGGAGGCGATCTTTGTCTGGGACGCGGCCAACCGCGACCAGATGATGCCGCGCAAGCCCCTGCCGCATCCGGAGCTGCAGCGGCAGTACATGGCGCCGATCAAGAATCTCTTCCCGGACGCCGTGCAGGAGCAGATGCCGGCGAAGTAAAGCGGCGTCGTTACCGCACGGCGGCGACTGCCGCGCGAAACAGCGCTTCAAAATCCCACGTTGTGCCGTTATTGGCGGACAAGACCTGTTGCAGCGCCTTTTCGGCTGCGTGCCGTGGGTAGCCGAGATTTTCGAGCGCGGAGCGCACATCTTCGGCTACCGGGCCGCCGGCTTGTGTCGAGCCTGGGGCTGATGCGGACGCGGCGCCGACGGCATCGAGCTTGTCCTTGAGCTCGAGCGCGACACGCTCGGCGGTCTTTTTGCCGACGCCGGGAATGCGCGTCAGCATGGCGTGGTCACTCGACCGGATTGCCATGATGAGGCGGTCGGTTTCAAGCCCGCTCAGGATGGTCAGGGCCAGCTTGGGCCCGACGCCGCTGACCGATATCAGCTTCTCGAACAAGCGCTTTTCTGCCGGCGTGGAAAAACCGAACAACGACAGCGCATCTTCGCGAACATGGGTGTAGACGTGCAGCGATGCTGCTCCGCCGATTTCCGGCAACTGCGAGAAGGTGGCGATGCTGACAAGGGCTTCATAGCCGACGCCGCCGGTTTCCAGCACAACGCGGCCGGGCGACTTCTCCAGCACCGCTCCGCGCAGGTGGGCAATCATGGCTGCATTCTAGCGGGTCATGATTTGCGCACCGCTCGCAACTCGGATTCCACCTGCGCGAGCGCCGCCTGTAAGGCAGCCCGGCGCGCGGGATTCGACGTCCTCTCGCTCAGGATGCGTTCGCGCTGCAGGTCCAGCAGCTGGATTTTTCGGACGCGCTCCTGCTCGGCTTTGCGCTCCGTTTCACTGCGCTTATCTTGAGGAGTGAAGTGGGGCTGCGGTTCGTCAATGTCTTCTTCGTCTTTGCCCCAGCCGCGCGCCATGCGGTCGAGTGAGATGCTTGCTCACCCGGATGCGTCGCGCAGAATTATCCGGCCAGGACTTCGTCCAGCAGGCCGTGCAGGTCGCTGGTGCGAGCGACAACGCCGGCGTCTGCCGCCTGCGAGCGCACCATGGCGAGCTCGTCGGCGAGGTTCAGGGCGGCCAGTACGGCCACGCGCAGGCTGTCCACGGTGGAGGAGCGCTGCGCGACCGCGCGCATCTTTGTGTCCACCGTTGCGGCCAGCGCGGTGATGTGCGCCGGATCAACGCCGCGCAGATGATACTGCTGGTCGTAGATGGTGACGGTCACGCTCGAGTCAGGATTCTGCGGCATACCTACCTCCCGGCGATCAGCGCGTCCATCTGCTCCAGCATGGCGTCCACGCGCTGTTTTACTTCCGTGCGCTCGGCGCGCAGGGTTTCGATTTCACGCTCGAGCTCGATGACGCGCTTGCGGTCACCCATGGTGGATTCGCTCAGGCGCGCGACTTCGGCTTCAGCTGCCTGGCGGGCTTCGCGCTCGGTGCGCAGCATTTCGACCGCGCGCAGGATTTTCTTTTCCAGCGCGGCAAAATCACTCGCCGCGCCGCCAGCTGTTTTTTCAGACATCTCTGTAACGGGCATCTGGAGCGAAGTATAGGCGGCAGGGCCGTGTGCATAACTGGCAAACCGTCCGCAGGAACCATAAGATGTTCGCGTGTCCGAACTGAATCCATACGCAAAGTTTCTTGAAGGCCGCCCGCCGCTTGACGTCATCCGCGAGACTCCCGCACGACTGACCGCGCTGGTCGAGAAGCTCGGCGATGCCGGGCTCGCGCGCAGCTATGCGCCCGGCAAGTGGAGCGCAGCGCAAATCATCTGTCATCTTGCGGATTGCGAAATCGGCTTCGGCTTCCGCTTCCGGCAGTGCATCGCGATGGAGCATTACACGGCGCAGCCGTTCGACCAGGAGAAGTGGGCGTGGCCGTACGGTGCGCTGGATGCCCGCGCCGCGCTGCGGGCCTTCAACGCGCTGCGTGAGTGGAACTACCTGTTCATCGCCGAAGTGCCGGACAGGGACCGGTCACGTCCGTTCACGCATCCGGAACGCGGCACGATGACGTTCTGGACGGTGGTGGAAACCATGGCGGGGCATGACAGGAACCACGTCCGGCAGGTCGAGCAGGTCGCCGCCATGGGACGGGAGTAGTTCGCCCGCCGGGTCCAGCCAGACGGCGGGGAGCTAAGGCATCCGGCAGGCGGCAACGACGGAGTTGTTGTACGGACACACCAGCCCGGCGGTGTGCTGGCTGCGAACGAGCAGCCAGTCGACGCCGGTCTTCTCGCCGAGGCGCTGAAAATCAGCGGCGGTGAATTCGTCCCACTGGGCAGCGACATTGACCTGCTGCTGCCATGTTCCGGCCAGCCGGGGCACCTGCATGGCTACGGCGGCGTCCTTCACGGTGTCGGCAAGAATGCTGCGCTCGGCCACGCTGCGGAAGCCGTGCTCGCCCTCGCCGGGCAGGTCCATATACGCTGGCGGCAGGGCAAAGTACGCTCCCTTCGGCGTATTCAGCCGGACCCAGGAAAACGCCTGGACCCAGGGATTTTGAGAGGCATGTCCCGGCAGCTCGAGGTGCGCGTCCTTTGGAAACTGCGCGGCCTGGGTCTGATACATGACGCCGGCCAGCAGGACGATCATCGCCGGCCAGATCCATGTCTTGCGGCGCAGCAGGAATTCGCCGAGCAGGCCGCCCGCGAGTAAGAACATGCAGAGATAGATGAGGTGCAGGAAGCGCATGGGCTGCAGGGGAAGCAGGCGCTCCATTCCGGGGAAGTAGAACACGATGGCCACGCAGAACTGGACGGCAAAGAACCACTGCAGCGCGCGCAACAGGTGCGCCATTTCAGTCCGGCCCTGGCGCTGCGCCAGCTTCCGCAAGCCCATAAGGATCAACGGAGGCGCGGCCAGGCCGAGCAGTTCGTACCAGTGCCAGCGCCACAGGTAAAGGTAGCGATGGCTGCCGGTAGCGATTCGCCAGGCCGGGGACGGCGGGTCCATCACCCAGGAAAAGCTGCGCATGACATCCACCGGTGAGAACAGCAGCAGGGCATAGCGGCCGGAAGCAGCCGCGAGCGCCGGGCTGACCGTCGCCGTCAAGGCGCGACCGGGGGAAAGCGTTCGAGCAAAGCCGGGGTGGTGGAAGGCGCACACCATCATCGCCGCCAGCGAGGCCCCGAACAGGCCCATGATGGGATGGAAGAGCGTTGCAACGGCCAGCAGCACGCCCACCTGCATCCATCGCCGGGGCGTTGATTTGCCGGGTATTTCGGCGAGCGCCAGCAGAATGAGTGCGGTCGCGACAGTGCGGGGATGCAGGTGCTGGTCCACCAGCATCAGGGCGGTTCCGGCTACGCCCAGCGGCAGCAGGACGGCTATCGTGCTGACGGCGGCAAACTGGGCACGCCGCGACGATGGAAAGCATAGCCGCGCCAGCCTGAGGCAGCCCCACAGGACGCCTGCGACGGCGAGAATCTGACAGAGAAATTCGGCCCAGGGCAGCGACAGCCGGGACAGGTGCACCAGTCCGGCCATGAACTTGTCGAAGACCGATGCCTGGAGCTGCAGCGTAAAAAAGGCCGAATCGTGCGGGAAAAGCGACGGATCCAGGCGGTGCTTGACCGCCGCCAGGTAGACGGCGTCATCTTCAACGGCCGGGTGGTAACCCTCAACGAGCATGGCGGCCACCGTAAGCGAACTCACCACCAGCGCGTCCAGCAGGCTCTTTTTGGCAAAAAGCCGGTTAAGTTTTTCTTTTTTAAAGAGTTGCATCGTTGGGAGAGGCCCGGAGTGTCTTGACCATTATAGGTAGGACGCTTCCTGCGCTCCGGAAGGTCGCATAGGACACCGAGGTTATTCGTATTTCAGTGATTCAGTGGGGTCCATTTGCGCGGCGCGGGTCGCGGGGAGGGTTCCGAAGATAACCCCGACCAGCGTCGCCGTGGCGATGGCGATGACGGCTGACCAGATCGAAACAGGGATGTGGTATCCGGTCAGCCAGCGCAGGATGATCGGGATACTGAGGCCGACGACGGTCCCGATCGCTCCGCCGACGAGGGAGATGAACACGGCTTCGACGAGGAACTGCATCTTGATTTCCCGGTAGGTCGCTCCAACCGCCTTGCGGATGCCGATTTCGCGGATGCGGGAGCGCACGTTGGCCAGCATGATGTTCATGATGCCGACGCCGGAGACAACCAGCGTGACGCTGGAGATAAGCAGCAGCACCAGCGTCAGGGCATTCGTAATGCGGGCGGCCATGGTGAGCAGCGCGGTCAGGGTCTGCGGCGTGTAGACCGACGTCGGCCGGTGACGCGAGCGAATGACGTCGACGATCTGCTGGGCGGAGCCTTCGACGTTGGCGGAGCTCGAGGTTGAGAAGTAAAGCTCCTTCACGGTGTCTGTGCCGGTGAAATAGCGCGCCACGGTGTACGGAATCAGGATGGTCTGGTCTGCGATTTCCGTCTCCCCGAACGTGTCGATGCTCTCCTTGAAAACGCCGCAGATGACGAAGGGAATGCCGGCAATTACCATCTTCTGGCCGATGGCCTGCTCGGGACCGCCGAACAGCAGCTGCGCGAACAGGGGCGTGACCACCGCGAGCTTGGTGTGCTGCACGGAATCTTCCTTGTCGAAGAAGCGGCCGGCGATGATCTTGAGATTGCGGACAGTTCTGTATTCCGGGTCCACGCCGAGGATCAGGGTGTCGCGCACGGTCCCGTTGCCGACACTGACCTGGTCATGCAGTTGAAGTATGGGCGACGCCGCAACCACGGTCGGAACCTGCTGGCGGACGGCTTCCATGTCGGCGATGGTGAGCGGGTCGGAATCCGCGGAGCCGCTCGCGGTTGTCCCGCCGAGGTAATCCACCGTGACCATGTTGGTGCCGATGCTTTCGAGCAGCCCGAGAACATATTGCTTTCCGGTCAACCCGATGGTCACGACCAGGATGAGCGATGCCGTGCCGATGACCATGCCGAGCGCCGTCAGGGCGAAGCGCACCTTGCTGACCATGAAGCTGTCAATCGCGAGGTTGACGATCTCGCTCAGCACCATGGTGCGCTTGGCGCTTGCCAGCGTGCGTTCGAAAGTGACGGGTGTCATCCGCATGGTTCGATGCCGCAGAGCCATCCTACGCTGCGGCGTTCCCGATGGAATGGCCTTCGAGCCAGTCAAGCAGCAGGGGAATTATGCGGTGCTTGTGCGCCTTTGTGTCATGCGTCAGCCAGGGCAGATCGTGCGCTTCGGCCAGCCGGGGCCAGTCCACGGTGCGATTGTCCGGCGAGCCGCCGCCCAGGACCACATCCGCCGAAGAGTAGATGGCGACGCGGTTCGGCATGCGGCGGACGAGATGCACTTCATCCGCCCAGGTTGGAGAAGACAGCGCCAGGACGTGGAGATCGTCGCGGCCGGATTCCTCAAGGCGCGCAGCCAGCAACCCGCCCAGGCTGATGCCGATGACGTAAGCACCGTGCGGCAGGTTGAGCGCGCGCAGGGCGTCGAGGGACTGCTCGGCGGGCACGGCCGCGTCCGCATGCGGGAGGAGCGGGCGGGAAAACGACGCTGCGGGAAGGTGCGGACGCAGAAGTTCTTCAAGGTGCAGCGAAGATCCATCGGGCGAACCCGCCTTGCCGTGAATGAGCACGACATCCATGCGGTCAAGAGTATCGCGCCGCGCTTCCACTAAACTTTCCTGCATGGCGAAGGCGCCAAAAACTCCGGTTGGGCAGGACATGCTGGAATCGCAATTGCTCGCCGGCCCGGTGGACGCAGTGCCTGCTGCTTCGCCGCCGCTTGCGAAGGCAGGCGATCCACAGCAGCTCGCCGATGCGCTGCGCGCGTGGCTCCGCTATCACGAGCACAAGTATTACGTTGCGGACGCGCCGGAGGTCACCGACGCCGAATACGACCGCGAGATGCGTCGGCTGCAGCAGGTTGAGCGCGAAAATCCGGCGCTGGTGACACCGGATTCGCCAACGCAACGCGTGGGCGGCAAGCCGGCGGAAGGCTTCCGCAAGGTGCCGCACTCGCGGCCGATGCTCTCGCTCGACAATGCGTACAACGAGGCGGAACTGCGCGAGTGGGATGCGCGCGTGCGCTCCGGGCTGGGTGAAAATGCTGCAGTGAGTTATGTCTGCGAACTCAAGCTGGACGGTGTGTCGCTGGCACTGCACTACGCGGACGCACGCCTGCAGCGCGGCGTGACGCGTGGTGACGGTTCCGTCGGCGAAGACGTAACGTCGAACGTGCGGACGATTCGCAGCGTGCCGCTTTCTATCACGAAAAAGAAACTGGACGCGGCAGGGATGTCGGAATCGTTCGAAGTGCGCGGCGAGGTGGTGATGCCGCTCGCCAGCTTCGCGCGCATGAATGAGGAGCGCGAAGCGAAAGGGCAGGCGCCGGCCGCGAACCCGCGCAATGCTGCGGCGGGAACGATCCGCACCATGGAGCCGAACATCGTGGCGCAGCGGCGGCTGGATTTCTACGCCTATTTCCTGTTTGCCGGCGAGGACGCGCACACGGTTTTTCCGGAGCACGCGCAGGCGCTGGACGCGCTCGAGTCAGCGGGCTTTCGCGTCAACCCGCTGCGGGCGGTCGCGTCGGATGTGGATGCGGTTCTGGCGTTCATCACACGGGCCGAGGGAAAAAGAGACTCGCTCGGTTACGAAATCGACGGCGTCGTAATCAAAGTCAACGGGACGGCACAACAGCAGCGGCTCGGCTTTACCGGAAAAGCCCCGCGCTGGGCCATTGCCTACAAGTTCGCGGCGCGCGCCGGCGTAACCCAGGTCGAAGATGTGCTGATCCAGGTGGGCCGAACGGGAAAGTTGACGCCGGTCGCGGCGCTGACGCCGGTATTCATAGGCGGAACGACTGTTTCCCGCGCGACGCTGCACAACGAAGATGAAATTGCGCGTCTCGGGTTACATATCGGCGACTTCGTAAATGTCGAGCGTGGCGGCGATGTGATTCCAAAAATCACGTCTGTGATTGTCGAGCGCCGTCCGAACGATGCGCGGCAGTTCGTCTTCCCGACGCACTGCCCGGAGTGCGGCAGCGAGGTCGTTCGCGAGCCGGGCGAGGCAGACTGGCGGTGCGTCAACACGGACTGCCCGGCGAAGCTGCGCGAGGGCCTGCTGTGGTTCGCTTCGCGCGGTGTGATGAACATGGAGGGCCTCGGCGAGGCGGTGGTGGCGCAGCTTCTCGAGGACCGTGAGGGCAAAGGGCCGCTGGTGCGCTCGGTTTCCGATTTGTACGGGCTGACTGAAGACGATTTGTTATCGCTGGAACGCATCGGCGAGAAGACGGCGCAGGCGCTGCTGGCGCAGGTCGAGCGCTCGAAGTCCGCGCCGCTGGATCGCGTCCTGCTCGGGCTGGGGATCCGCTTCGTCGGGGAGCGCACGGCGCAACTGCTTGCGGAATCGTTTGGTTCCATGGACGCCCTGATGGCGGCGACCACCGACGAGCTGGAGCGTGTGAATGAAGTTGGCCCACGCGTCGCAGCCGCGGTCCGGGAGTTCCTTGATGAGCCGCGCAACCTCGCGCTGATTGACCGGCTGCGCGCGGCGGGACTGACTTTCACGGCGGAGATGCGAAAGAAATCGTCACTGCTCGAAGGCAAGACCTTCGTCATCACCGGTACTCTGCCGACGCTGAGCCGCGAGCAGGCGAAGGAAAAGATTGAGTCCAACGGCGGCCGCGTTTCCGGCTCCGTCAGCAAGAAGACCAGTTACGTCGTCGCCGGCGAGGAGGCAGGGAGCAAGCTGGCGAAGGCGCAGGAACTCGGCGTGGCCGTGCTGGACGAAGCGGGCCTGCTGGCCATGATCGATGTGTCCTGACGTGCGAAGGGCCGCGGGGTCTCGCTCGCGGAGCATCGTTGGAAATGTCGATTGGCGTCGCGATCTGCGGTCACCGATGCAAGGACCGGTTCGCTCAGGTCCTGAGCGCGGAAGCAAGCTGCGCCACCGGAACCTTCCGCTGTTCGCCCGTGGCAAACGTCTTGACCGTCGCCTCGCTGTTCGCCACTTCATCTTCACCGAGAATCACGATGTGACGCGCAACGGCATCGGCGGCTTCGAAGGACTTTTTCAGCCGGAACGAACCGTCGCCCAATTCCACGCGCAATCCCGTGCGGCGCAGTTCGCGGGCCAGCTTCAACGCCGCCGGATTCTGCGCTTCGCCGAGGGGCGCGATGTAGGCATCTGACCTTGTCGCAGATTGTGCAATTTCTGTTTCTTTTTCGCGCAACGCTTCGAGCGTCAGCACCAGGCGGTCCTCGCCGATGGCAAAACCGATGCCGGGAGCGCGTGGTCCGCCGAGCGATTCGCTCAGTCCGTCGTAGCGGCCGCCCCCGAGCAGCGCGTTCTGGCTGCCGAGTTCGCCGCTTTCTATCAGGAACTCGAACGTCGTCCGCGTGTAGTAATCCAGCCCGCGGACCAGCCGCGAATTGACTTCGTACGGAACACCGCACGCATCCAGCGCCGCCAGCACAGCCGAAAAATGCGCGCGGCTCGCCTCGTCAAGGTAGTCGGCAATCTTCGGCAGCGATGCGATGATCTGCTGGTCTTCCGGATGCTTGCAGTCGAGTACGCGCAGCGGATTCGTGTCCGCGCGGCGCTGGCAGTCTCCGCACATCTGCGCTTTGACCGGCTGCAAGGCCTCACGCAGCGCGGCGATATAGCGCGGCCGGTCGCTGGCGGAACCGACGGAGTTGATCGCCAGTTTCCAGTTACGAATACTGAGCTCGTCGAGATACGTCGCCAGCATTTCCAGCACCTCGGCATCGCGCACCGGGCTTTCAGAACCCGACGATGGCGCGCCAATCACCTCCGCGCCGATCTGCCAGAACTGCCGGTAGCGGCCTTTCTGCGGACGTTCGCGCCGGAACTGCGGGCCGATGTAGTAGAGCTTCTGCAGCCGTCCGGAATCGCCAAGCTTGTGCTCGATGTAGGCGCGGACCACTCCTGCGGTGTTTTCCGGCCGCAGGGTGAGAGATTGGGCCTTCTCGCTGGCGGCGCGGGCGCGGTCTTCCCAGGTGAACATTTCCTTCGAGACGATATCGGTTTCTTCGCCCACGCCGCGCGCAAACAACTGCGTGTCTTCAAAGATCGGCGTGCGGATTTCCCCAAAGCCGTAGCGCGCGAACACGCTGCGGGCCGTCGCTTCAATGTGTTCCCAAAGTTCTGTCTGCGGGGGAAGCAGGTCGCGGGTGCCGCGCACCGCCTTCAGGGTCTGGCTCACCGTTCCAGTTTAGTGCGTGCGGCGGGGAGGGACCGCCGCAACGCACTATGGAAAGAGCTTGAGGTCGGCGAAGCCGGTCGCGGGCGCAAGTTCCGCGTCGAACACATCGGAGCAGGGCCTCACAGTGCGCAGCTTCGGCCGGGAGCTGCTCCCGCTGCAGCGCAGCCGGGCGCCCAGCAACGGCAAGAGGTCCAGCCACGACGGTGCAAGGCTGGCCGAGGGCGCGGATACAGGGGAGAGAGCTACAGGAATTTCCAGCCGGCTTGCTCGAGAGATTTCAGAAGCCTGCGCCGAGTGCGTCAGCAGGATCAGCAGCATCGCCAGGCCGACGACCAGAACGCCGCGCAGCAGCTTGCGCAAGCCTTGCGGAAGGGACCAAGTCCAGACAGGAGAGCTTTGGGGGAGAAGCCGTTCCATGGTTGCCACCGTCGGTAATGTGTTCCCGAAATGCTTCCGGGAAACGAAGAGTAAGCCCATTTCGGACCTGACAAACTCCCACGACGGTTGTAAGGCGGCGGAAGAAAGAGTTATCGGGCTGGCAGAAATGTGTAGGCGCATCGCTCGTTTCATCGGACAGAAAATGAAATCCGCGATGCTGTGCCTGGAAAGATTTTTTCCCGCCGCCTGGGAATTCCGCGCTCCTGGACAGCAAAAAAGAGGCAGCCGCTGGGGCTGCCTCTCGATTGCCTGGTTGTCAGTTAGTAACTGAACAGGTCAATTACGCTCAGGATATACAGCGTGTTCGGGTCGTAAACCACCACATAGCCGTCGTAATACGCAATGGCGTATCCCGGCGGCACCGGCGGCAGGTACATCAGCAGATCGGGCGGCACCGGCTGGAATCCGCCGACCCATCCGCCGATGAGCCATCCGCCCGCATAGATGCGCGGCCGGTGATAGCGGTTAATGCCCATCATGCGCTGCTGGTAGTAGTTGTGCAGGCGCCAGCCCGCGCCCCCGGTGTAGTGCCAGGGCGGCCGGTTCGCCGGCGGCCTTCCGTGAGTCGGGCGCCCCGGATTCGGCCGCGGCGGGTTCGGCTTGGGCGGATAAGGCTTGGGCGGGTAGGGCTTGGGATGGGGCGTCGGCTTTGGCTGCGGGCCGGGGCGCGGCGGGGTCGGACCGGGCTTCGGGCCGGGAGCCGGCTTCGGGCCGGGAGCAGGCTTTGGCCCCGGGGCAGGCTTCGGCGGCCGCGACGGCTGGCCTGGCTGTCCCGGTCCGGGCATTGGTTTGGAAGGGCCGACCGGGCGGGGTTTGACTCCCGAATTCTGGTCAGGCCGCGAAGACGGTCTTCCGCCCTGGGGCGATGGTTGTGCGCTGGAATCCTGCGCGACCAGCGCCGCCGGCAGCGTCATTGCCAGGCCCAACGCTCCGCCAAGAATCCATCGCAAGGGCCTTTGCTCGCACATTGTCGCCGGCCTCCCGTGCCGGGTGTCAGCTATCTAAGCACACATGTCGGCTTCCCGGCATTCGGGGCGCGCGCAAAGGAAAAAGCCAGCCCGCGAGGGGCTGGCCTTTTGGATCGATCCTGTTTTCCGTTACGAACGAACGACCGCCGGCTCCGTGGAGCTGGAAGTGGAACCGTTCGTCACCGGCGCACTGGTGCTGCTGGTTTGGGCCGGCGCGGACGCGGCCGCCGCGCCGGGCTTGACGCCTTCCTGGCCAGGCTTGCGGATATCAATGCCGCCCTTGAAGAACGCGCCGTCTTCAATGGAGATGCGCTGTGCGATGACGTCGCCGGTCAGCGAGCCTTCACTGCGGATGTCGACTCGATCACTCGCGCTGAGGTTGCCCTTGACCTTGCCGAGCACCACAACTTCACGCGCGGCAATGTTGGCCGCCACGTTGCCGTTGCGGCCAACCGTGACCCGGTTGCCGGGAAGGTTGATGGAGCCCTCGACGCGGCCATCAATATAAAGTGACTCCGAGCCCGAGACTTCGCCCTTGATGACGAGCGATTTTCCAATTGTGGCCTGCTCGCCTGCGGGAGCAACCGCAGGGTTCGCGGAGGCGCGCGGCGCCTGCTCAAAACTGGCGGTCGGTGTGGGAGCTGGGCGCGCCGGCTCCGGGGTCGGGGTATTGCTGCTTCCGGTCGTACCGGGCTGATTCGGTTTCCACATCGGCTTGTATGTTCCCTTTCCTCCCGCGAAATGGCGGGCGGTGTGCTGCGGTTGAGGTGAAGTGAAATCCCCCAGCATCATCCTAGTCCTGTAGACAAGGGTGCGCGCAAGTTCCGGTTGCGAAATTTCCGCGAATTGCACTGCTTTGTGGCATATGTGCCGCAGGCGGCACGGGCCAGGGAATCGCTTCGCCTTGACGCGCGATCTGGCTGCAGGGCCCCTGCAAGCAGCCAGACCCGATAATAAGAAGGCATGCACCCCATCCTGTTCCATGCCGGTCCGGTCTTTGTTCCAACCTACGGGGCCGTGATGGCGCTGGGTCTGCTTTGGGCGCTGGCGCTGGCCATGCGTACAGCGCGGCAGCAGGGCCTGGACCCGAACCGCGTCTGGAACGCGAGCATCATCGCCTTGTTCACCGGCGCGGTTGCGGCAAAGATTGTCATGATCGCGACCCACTTTGCCGCCTTTCGCGTTGCCCCGCTGCTTATGCTCAACCTGTCCGCGCTTGGCGGCGGCGTGCAGGCCATCGTGACGGCGCTCGTGGCGATGTTCATGATGGCCGTCTACATGTGGCGCGCGGAAATGCCGCTGCGCGCGACGCTGGACGCGCTTACGCCGCCCATCCTGCTGCTGCTTGCGATGGAAAACCTCGGCTGCCTGCTCGCCGGCTGCGGCTTCGGCACCGCGACCGCCTCGCGTTTCTGGTCCGTGACGTTCCATTCTCCCTACGCATTCGTCTGGTGGGGAACGCCGCTCGGCAGTCCGTTGCATCCTGTCCAGACGCTTGGCTTCGTGTTCTTTCTGCTGCTGGCCGCGCTGCTGTTCTGGGTAGGAACGTGGGGCGTGCGCAGCGGCCGCGTCGCCGCCTGGGGCTTTGTGCTTGGCGGCCTTACGGAATTCCTGCTCGAGTTCTGGCGCGGAGGGGCAGAGCCATGGAGTGCAGCGCGCTGGCTGACGCCGGCGCAGGCTGTCTGCCTTGTGCTGATAGCGATGGCCGCGCCGCTGCTGTGGGACCCTGCGGCGTGGCGTTATCCGGCAGCCGCGCCTCCGGTGCAATCGTGAAGCGCAAGGGAACCGGCACGGAAGCGCGCATCCGCGCACGCGCCGAGGAGCGCGCAAAAACACGCGCGGAAATTGCCGCGGCGCGCGAGCAGTTCCTCGCGGCCACGGATTCATCCGTAGAAGACTTACCGTCACGACCTGGGGCGGCCCCTGACGCCGCGGCAGCGGGACCTGCCTTCCCCGCCGATTCTCCGACCGAATTCACCGTTCCCGCCGAAGCCGGCAATCAGCGGCTGGACCAGTTTCTCTCCGCGCAATTGCCCGATGTCAGCCGCGCCCGCGTCCAGCTTCTTCTCGAACAGCACAAGCTTGCGCTCACGCTGCCGGATGGCAGCGCAGTCCCGGCCGAGAAGCTCAAGCCGAATTACCGCCTGCGTGGCGGCGAACACCTGCGCCTGCTCGGCGCTCCCGAGCCGCCGCCGCTCCGTGCGGTTGCGGAAGACATTCCGCTCGACGTCATTTATGAAGATGCCGACCTTGCCGTCATCAACAAGCCGGCTGGGATGACGGTGCATGGCGGCGCCGGTTCCGAGCCTGACGACGAACGCGGCCGCGGCACGATGGTCAATGCTCTGCTGCATCACTTCGGCGCGCTCGGCAATACGCAGGACGCCGTGCGGCCCGGCATCGTACATCGCCTCGACAAGCAGACCAGCGGCCTGCTGGTCATCGCGAAGAATGACGCCGCCCACCAGAAGTTGTCCGAGGCGTTCGCTGAGCGGCGGACACAGAAGGAATACGTCGCGCTCGTTCACGGCGACATGGAGCGCGACAGCGGCACCATCAACGCGCCGATTGCGCGCGACAGCGTGCGACGCACCCGCATGACAACGCGCGGCCGCGAAGGACGCACGGCGGTGACGCACTGGAAAGTCCGCGAGCGCCTCGCCACCCCGTGGGGCGATTTCAGCCTGCTCGATGTCCGCATCGAGACCGGCCGCACGCACCAGATTCGGGTCCACCTGAGTTCTATCGGTCACCCTGTCGTGGGTGATGCGCTGTACGGCGCGCCTTACGAAATTCTGCCGCGCGAGCTGGCCAACCAGCCGGCGCGCAAGCGGCGCGCATCTTCCCGCTACGCCGCGCCGCTGGCTCTGGACAGGAATTTTCTGCATGCAGCGCGGCTTGCACTGCCGCATCCGCGCACCGGCAAGGAAATAGCATGGACCGCTCCGCTGGCTCCGGAGCTGGATGTCTTCCTCGCGACACTGCGCGGGCACGCCGCACCAGCAAACTAGAATCACCACCGTGGAGCGAGCACAACTCAACGCCATGCGGCGCGCGCTGCTGGCGTGGTACGACGCAGAGCAGCGCGACCTGCCCTGGCGAGGCATTCGCGATCCGTACGCGATCTGGGTTTCGGAAATCATGCTGCAGCAAACGCGCGTCGCCGCCGTGATTGGCCACTATCAACGTTTTCTACGCAGCTATCCAACTGTCCTCGCGTTGTCGCTCGCGCCGCTGGATGACGTCCTCGCCGCATGGAGCGGACTCGGCTACTATCGCCGCGCGCGCATGCTGCACCTCGCTGCCAAGGTCATCGTCGCGGAACACGCCGGCCAGCTCCCGGCCTCGCACGAAGACATTCGCCGCCTGCCCGGCATAGGCGTCTATACGTCCGCCGCGGTTGCCAGTATTGCGTTTCAAGTGCCCGTGGCTGCGGTAGACGGCAACGTGGAGCGCGTTCTGGCGCGCATCACCGGCCAGCCCGGGCAACGCGGCGCGGCGCAGTGGCGCACCCTGGCAAAGCAGCTCCTCGATGTGCAGCGTCCCGGAGACTTCAACCAGGCCATGATGGAACTCGGCGCGCAGATCTGCACGCCACGCGTACCGCGCTGCACCATCTGCCCTCTTTACAAGTGGTGCAGGACACGCGGCGAACATCCCACGCAGCCGCGGCAGCAGCTGCGCAGCATGGAAGTCGCGCTCGCGCTGGTGCAGCGCAACTCGATGGGCGGAGCGGAACTGCTCCTGCAGCGCCGTCCCGACAGCGCCGGCCAGATGGCCGGCATGTGGGAGATGCCCCAGCTGGCGCGTTCTCCAAAAGCCGACCCGCCGATCGTTGTCCGTCACTCCATCACCAATACGAATTACTACGTCCGTGTTTTCGTCCTCACGGAGGAAGCTTCGGCGTTGTCCACCACTCTCAAAGCCGCCGATGGAGAACGAGCGTTCCGCCCCGTCCGCGACCTCGCCACGCTGCCGCTGACCGGGCTGACGCTCAAGATCCTGCGCCGCGCCGGCATTCTCCAGACCGCGTAACAAGCTGATATCGTCGTTCTTTATGCCTCGCCGCATTCTTGCTTTCCCTGTCTTCGCATTCGTAACCGCTTCCGCTCTTTTGTCGCACGCGCAGGACTGGAAGGCGCTGAGTGTTCCGCCGGCCGTCCAGGCGGCCGCAAACTCCATCGACCCTGAGCGGCTTCGCGCCCACGTCAGGTTCCTGGCGGACGACCTGCTGGAAGGCCGCGGCACCGGGCAACGCGGTGGAGACATCGCGGCCATCTACATCGCATCGCAGTTCGCGCAGTACGGGCTGAAGCCCGCCGGCGACGACGGCTCATATCTGCAAAAAGTAAATTTTGTCGGCGTAAAGACAGATGGAGCAGCGACAAGGTGGACGCTTGTCAGCGGCCAGGCTTCGCAGCCACTCGCGTTCTCGACCGACTTCGTCACGACGAACCAGACCGCAACGCCCACGGTAGATTTCGACGCGCCTATTGTCTGGTGCGGCTACGGCATTGACGCTCCCGAATACAACTGGGACGACTACAAGGGCATAGACCTGCACGGAAAAATCGCCATGGTGCTGGTCAACGAGCCGCCATCAAATGACGAGAAGTTTTTCAAGGGCGAAGCGCTGACGTACTACGGCCGCTGGACCTACAAATACGAAGAAGCCGCCCGGCGCGGCGCGGTGGGCGTGCTGGTCATCCACCGCACGGATCTCGCGAGCTATCCGTGGACAGTGCTGCAGAGTTCCGGCCAGACAGAACGCGCGGCACTTGCCGACGACCCGCTCAACACTCTGAAGGCCGCAAGCTGGATCACCTACGACACCGCCGGAAAAATCTTCACCATGGCCGGCATGAAGCTTGAAGAGCAGGTGCTGGAGGCGCAGCATCGCGGCTTCACGCCGCGCGAGCTTCCGGTGCGTATCCAGGGCCACACCGTCAGCCATGTCCGGCACTTCGTTTCGAACAACGTCATCGCAGAACTTCCGGGCGCGAACGTCGCCGCGGGCAAGCCCGATGCCGCCGTGATCTATACCGGCCACTACGATCATCTCGGCCTTGGCAGCGGCACGGGAGACATCATCTACAACGGCGCAGCCGACAACGGCACCGGCAGCGCGATTGTGATTGAGATGGCGCGTGCCTGGTCCATGCTCAAGAACAATCCGCCGGCTCACAGCATCTTTTTCGCTGCCGTGACCGGCGAAGAACAAGGGCTGCTCGGGTCGAAATTTCTCGGCATGCATCCGCCGGTTCCGGCAAAGCAGATTTCGCTCGACCTGAACTTCGACGAACTGCTGCCGATTGGCGACGCCGCGAGCGCGGACGTTTCCGGAGCGGAGCGCACCGCCTTCTATCCGCAGGTGCAGAAGACTGCCGCGGCCTTCGGGCTGACCCTGCAGCCGGACAGGCAGCCCATGGCGGGCCACTACTACCGCTCCGACCACTTCAGCTTCGCGCGTGTCGGCGTGCCCGCGTTCAGCCTTGGCGAAGGCACGTTGTTTGTCGGCCACGACCAGCAATGGGGCGAGGCGCAGGAGCGCGACTACAACGAGCACCACTACCACCAGGTCAGCGACGAGTATGCACCCGGCATGGATTTTCGCGGCAACGCGCGGCTGGCGAAGTTCGGCTTCATCCTCGGCTGGCAGGCTTCAGAATTGCCGGCACCCCTCGGCTGGCAGCCGGGAGACGAGTTCGGAGCCATCCGCGCAAAATGAACCCGCAACCCCGCGTCTTTGATCGTGTCATCCAATAGGGCGTCGGTATGAAGCTTGCGATCCTGTTCGGACTGGCCTTGTGCGCGACTGCGGCGGCGGCGCAAACGGCCGCGCCTGCACTGGTTCCGCGCGCCGATGCCCCGGTCGATCCTGTCGCCACGTCGCTCGACGCGCGCATTACGTCGCCGGTCACGGTCCCGGTGGAAGCCAGCGGCCAGTATGCGTTCGAGCGCGGCCGCGACACGCTCGAAGCGGACTTCGAACCGGAAGGGCTGAGCGGTTACATCACTGTCCGCAGCGATTCTGAAACCGATACGCGCGAGCCGCTGACATATTTCTTTGAGCGGACCACCCTCGGCGGCGACAGCTTTACATTCCTCACGCATGAAGTGCATCGCACGCGCTACGAATTTTCCGGCAGGGTGCTCGTCACGGCAGCGCCCCAGAAGGGCCTCGGCGCGGACTTCGCGCTCGACGGCACACTCACCATCCACCGGCTGCAGCCGAACGGTGCGGACCACTCCGAGCAGCGCCACGCAACGTTCAAACGTATCCAGTTCGGCCGCTAGCCGATTGCGTCCCGGTCCGCCTTGCGCAGCCCGATCGTCGGGACGATATACAGCGCAGTCACCAGCGCGATGATGCCCATCGCGGCATGCGGCCACCGGCCGGCAATCGTTAGCGCGAGAGCGTAAAGCCCGAGCCCGGTGAAGTGTTTCGTCATCTCGCCGGGGACCTGGCCGGGCGGAATTCCGTCCTGGCAGCGGATGCGCCCTACGCAGAACCGCAGCAGCAGAAACGACATCGCGCACGTCAGCAGGGTTGCGGCGTACAGCCGGATGCTGAACGGCGTCATGCTTTTCTGACCGACGTAGGAAGTGAAAAAGGGAATCACGCTCAGCGTCAGCAGCCAGACGATGTTCGCCCACAGCACGCCGAAATCCACCCGCCCGAGGCCGCGAATGAGCTGGTGATGGTTGACCCAGTACACAGCGACAAAAAAGAAACTGGCAAGATAGGCCGCAACCGTTGGCCACAGGACGAGAAGGTCGCGCGGCGAGTTTCCCGCCGGCACGCGCAGGTCGAGCACCATGATGGTGATAATGACCGCGATGATGCCGTCAGAAAATGCTTCCAGCCGGCCCGGCCCGCTGGCTTCAGGCGCGGCAGTCTCATGTTGCCCATGGTTCCGCATGCCTCGCCGTTATAGTGGGGAGCGGACTTTACGGCAATGGCATTGTTGCGAACGGTGAAATCTCGCGCGTTTGTTTTCGCTCTCACGATCGTTACGGGCTGCTCTCTTTTCTCGCACCCGCAACAGGTCCAGGTGTCCGCGAGTCGCCTCAGTGACGCTCCGCTGCTCTCGCCTGTTGCGGGAAAGTTTTACGACGCGGGCGTCTTCAATCCCGCCGCCGCTCGTCTGCCGGACGGCCGCGTCCTGCTGCTCGTGCGCGCGCAGAACATGCAGCACATTTCGGTCATAGGGTCAGCGGTGTCGGATTCACCCGCGGGCACGCATTTCACCATGCATCCTGACCCGGCACTCACGCCTGAGGGCCCCGACGAAACCGGCGGCGGCGTGGAAGACCCGCGCATCGTCAAAATCGGCCGCACCTGGTACCTGACCTATACCGCCTATAACGGGCACGACGCGCAACTTGCGCTCGCGACTTCACGCGACCTGAAACATTGGCAGCGCCGCGGCGTCATCCTGCCTGCTTACAAAGGCGCCTGGAACGAGCAGTGGACAAAATCCGGAGCCATTGTGCCGAAGAAAATCCGCGGCAAGTGGTGGATGTACTACCTCGGGACGCGCAAGTTGGCCGCCGGTGAACCGGACGCCGATGATAGGGGCGGCCGCACGGTGGACTATATGGGCCTCGCGGAATCCGATGACCTGCTGCACTGGAGCGACGCAACGCCGCAGCCCGTGGTGCCGCGCCTGACCGACGCATTCGACTCCCGCGTCATGGAGCCGGGGCCGCCGCCCGTCGTCACGCAATCCGGGATCCTATTGCTTTACAACGGCGCGGACGCGAATCTCGTCTACCGCACTGGCTGGGCGCTGTTCTCGCTCCAGGATCCATCCAGGCTGCTCGCGCGCAGCGACAAGCCTTTCTTCCAGCCGGAGCTGGCGTGGGAGAAGACCGGCCAGGTGCCCAATGTTGTCTTCCTGGAAGGCGCGGTTCAGGACACGCACTGTTCCCGGCATGAAACCTGCCTGCTCGGCTACTACGGCGCTGGAGATACAAATATCGGCGGCGTTCGCATTCGCATTCGCGTGGCCAGGCAGAAACGCATGTAGCATGGAACGCCGGAGATTCCGGCCCATGAAAATCGCGCTCTGCACCCCACTCCTTGCGCTCGCCCTCACTGCCGCTGCGCAAACCGCCCCGCCCCCGCCAAAGCCTTTCCCCGTCAGCCCGCGCGTGCAGAAGCTCGTCGCAGGGCTCACGCTGGACGAGAAAATCCTGCTCATCTCCGGCGCAAACAATATGTCCACGGAACCGATTCCGCGCCTGAACATCCCGG
This sequence comes from uncultured Acidobacteriaceae bacterium, assembly GCA_963848685.1. GTDB lineage: Bacteria > Acidobacteriota > Terriglobia > Terriglobales > Acidobacteriaceae > CAWKED01. The sequence goes on from CAWKED010000003.1 coordinate 76,629, forward strand.
CGCTCCACATGGCGGACGGCCCTGTCGGCTGCCATGTGCCGCAGCCCTCGACCGCATACGCGGCAGGCATTGGGCTGGCCGCGTCGTGGGATATGGAGCTGGCCAGGCAGATCGGCGTCCAGCTCGGGCGCGACTGCCGCTCGCGCGGCGCGGCGTTTCTGCTCGGACCCGGCGTCAACATCTATCGCGCGCCGATGAACGGCCGCAACTTTGAATACTTTGGCGAAGACCCCCTGCTGGCCGGCCGCATCGCCACCGCGTACGTCGACGGCCTGCAGTCTGAACATGTCTCAGGAACCGTGAAGCACTATCTCGGCAATAACTCCGAGTACTACCGCAACACCGTCAACACGGTCCTCGATGAGCGCACGCTGCGCGAAATCTACCTGCCGGCGTTTGAAGCCACTGTCAAGAACGCGCACGCCGGCGCGCTGATGGACAGCTACAACCTGATCAATGGCGAGCACGCCACCGCCAACCGATACATCAACACGACAATCCTCAAAGATGAATGGGGCTTCGACGGCGTGATGATGAGCGACTGGGGCGCGGCGCACGACACAATCGCCGACGCCAATTCCGGCCTCGATCTCGAAATGCCCGACGACCGGTACTTCTCAGCGGAAGCCCTGATGCCGGCCATCCGGTCCGGGAAGGTGAGCGAAGCGCAGATTACGGACAAGGTGACGCGCATCCTCGCGCTCGCCGACCGCATGGGCTGGCTGGACGCGCCGCAGGTGAACACGAACATCTCCCGTTTCAACACGGAAGGCGATGCACTCACGCTGCGCGCAGCAGAGCGTGAAATGGTCCTGCTCAAGAACGACCGCAACATGCTGCCGCTCGACCGGACCCGCATCAGGAAAGTCGCCGTCATCGGACCGGATGCGTGGCCGGGCGTGCCGACCGGTGGCGGCTCCGGCGATGTCCTGCCCTTCCGCAGCGTTTCGCTGATTACCGGTGTCGCCGGACTGCTCGGCCCCAGCGTCAATGTCACCTATGACCAGGGAGCGTTTTCCCCGACCTGGGCCGCGAAAAACACCCACTGGTCAAAAGCTCCGGATGGTAAAGACGCCGGCATCACGGTCGAGGAGTTCAGCTCGACGGACTTCACCGGCACACCGCTGGCCACAACCACGGAGCGGCAGATGTTGCACGGCGAGCGTTACACAATCGACCCGGAAGATTTTCACCCGGGCATCGACACAACGCACAAGGACCATCCGCATCGCGACCGCCATCCGCAGGCCGAGTCGTTCAAGCGATGGACAGCGTACTACTCCGCCGCGAAGGACGCGGACTACGACGTCGTCGTGGAAGACGGCTCGAACTACAGGCTCCTGGTTGACGGCGCAGTCACGATTGATGATTCGAGAATTCCCTACGCCACGCTCCGTTCAAAGACCCTGCACTTTGCGCCGGGCCCGCACAAGGTGGTGTTTGAAGAGTGGTCGGGAGGCCATTTCGGCGGCAGCTCCATCCGCGTCGGCATTGTTCCGGCGGATGGCTGGGTAACCCCGGAGGCGAAGCGCCTCGCAAGCGAGGCCGACATCGTGCTGTTGAGCGTCGGCTTTGACACCACTCTTGAAACAGAAGGCGCCGACCGCAGTTTTGAATTGCCGATTGGCCAGCAGCGATTGATTCCAGCGATCAGCGCCGCGAACAGGAACACCGTCGTCCTGATCACCAGCGGCGGCGCGGTGGAAGCCGCAAGCTGGCTCGACGCGGTCCCGGCTGTGATGGAAACCTGGTACGGCGGCCAGCAGGGCGGCGCAGCAGCCGCGCGCGTGCTGTTCGGCGATGCCGCGCCCGGCGGACGACTGCCCATCTCGTGGGAGCGGAAAATCTCCGACAATCCCACGTTCGAAACCTACTATCCGGCTCCCGGAACGCTCGACGTTCCCTACAAGGAAGGCGTCTTCGTCGGCTACCGTGGCTATCAACACACACATACCAGGCCGCTGTTCCCGTTTGGCTTCGGTCTCAGCTACTCGACGTTCGCCTACAGCAATCTGCATGTGCAGCCGGGCCCTGGCGACACCGTCGCGACGGTCAGCTTCGACGTCAGGAACACGGGGAGCCGGCAGGACACCGACGTCGCGCAAGTCTATGTTGCGCCGCCGGACGGCTCCCCGGTGCCACGGCCCGAGGAGGAGTTGAAAGCGTTTGCCAGCGTCGAACTTCAACCCGGCGAATCGAAGCACATCGAACTGCCGCTGAACACGCGGGCATTCACATACTTCGACACTGCGGCAAAAGAATGGACCGCGCCGGCGGGAAATTACGAAATCCGCGTCGGCCGCTCCAGCGAAGACATCGCGTTGCGTGGAAAGATGACGCTCAACGCTCCCATGCACGCAGATCTTCGCTCTTCAAAGCCGTAACATTCACGCCATGTTTTCGTAACGTCCGTATCATGGTGGGCTCATGGAACGGGACACCATCGTTGCCATCTCGACGCCACCCGGGCGCGGCGGCATCGGCGTCGTGCGGCTCAGCGGCGCGGAATCCCGGGAGATCGCGCGAACGCTGCTGCAGTCCGCAGATTTCTCCCCCGGCCGCGCGCACTTTTCTCGCATCGTGGATTCCGGCGGCCGCGTGCTGGACGAATGCGTGGTCACGTTTTTTGCCGCGCCGCATTCCTACACGTCGGAAGATGTCGTCGAACTCAGCCTGCACGGCGCTCCGGTAATCCTGGACTGGGTGGCGCGCGCCTGCGTCGGGCGCGGCGCCCGTCCGGCGCGTGCCGGAGAATTCACCGAGCGGGCATTCTTTTCCGGACGTCTTGATCTGACCCAGGCAGAAGCGGTCCGGGACCTGATTGACTCAACCACGATGGAACAGGCGCGCGTCTCGGCACAGCAGCTCGGCGGCGCGCTCGCGGCAGAAGTTCGTCCCTTCAAGCAACAACTTATGCACCTGATTGGGGAGCTCGAGGCCGGCATTGATTTCGCCGAAGACGATATCTCGGTCATGCCGCAGGAACGCGTCGCCGCCGCGCTGGCGGAGCTGCACGCTCCGCTGGCGAAGCTGGCCGCGAGCTTCCGCTACGGGCGCGTGCTGCGTGCGGGAATCTCGCTCGCCATCGCGGGCAGGCCGAATGCGGGCAAGAGTTCGCTGTTCAACCGGCTGGTCGAGCGCGACCGCGCCATCGTCACTTCGACCCCAGGCACAACCCGCGACCTGGTCAGCGAAACCATCTCGCTCGGCGGCGTGCCGCTGCATCTCGTTGACACCGCAGGCCTCCGCCACACCGAAGAGGAAGCCGAATCGCTCGGCATAGCGAAGTCGCGCGAGGCCCTGGCGGAGGCCGAGCTTGCGCTGCTCGTTCTCGACGCCACGCAGCCGTTAAACGACGAGGAGAAGGCGCTGCTTGCAGACGAAAATCTAAGCCCGCGGATTATCGCCGTCCGCAACAAGGTAGACCTGCTGGACCGCGACCATGCGCCGGAAGCCCCCCGGGACGCCATCCCTGTCAGCGCACTGACCGGGGAAGGCATGGCTGAGCTCCGCGACTTTTTGAAGCGCCGGATAGCAGGAGAAGACCAGACCGGCGCCACGTTAACCAACATCCGCCAGCAGGCCGCCGTGCAGCGGGCCCTGACGGCAGTCGAAGCCGCGCAGCAGGGACTCTCCGGGCTGCCGCACGAAGTCCTGCTCGTGGAGTTATATAACGCGCTCGCGGCGCTGGACGAGCTGACCGGCCAGACCACCCCGGACGACATACTGGCCTTCATTTTTTCCACCTTCTGCATTGGCAAATAACTCATCCGGAAGTTGCAGCTTGTCCGGGAGCCGGCCGATATATCCTCCTGAGAGAATGGCCCCACAGCCTGAAAAACGTATATGGCGCGCACCGTGGTTCATCGGCGCTGTCGCTGTTGGATTCGTTGTGGCGTGGCTGATTCCTTTGCTGCGGCAGGTCAGCGACCTGCCTCTGCTTGCACTGCTGCTGATCTGTGGAACGGCGTCGTACTTTCTCATCCGGCGGCTTACCCGTATCGAGCAGCTTTATAGCCTGGTGGCGTACAACTCGCGCGACCTTATCTCCCGCATCACGCTCGACGGCATACGTACGTGGTCATCGCCGTCGGTGCGGGAAGTGCTGGGCTGGGAGCCCGAGGAAGTCACGGGCCGCTACGCTGAAGAAGTCATGCACCCGGAAGACCGCGTGCGCCATGACGCGATGCTTGCCCAGATGCGACAGGGTCACAAGGCCCCGCCGCCCTTTGTCTTCCGCGCGCGCCACAAGAACGGCGAGTTTGTCTGGCTGGAATCCGTCGTTCGCAGGGTGAACAACACGGAATTCGTTGCCACGTCCCGCGATGTCACCGAGCGAGTCGTCGCTGAAATGGAACTCAAGGCGGCCAATGCTGAGCTGCAACGCCTGGCCACCCAGGACGGCCTTACCCACGTCGCCAACCGCCGCTCCTTCGACCACACGCTGAACCGCGAGTGGCGCCGCGCATCGCGCGAAGGCCAACCCATTTCCCTGCTCATGATCGACGTGGACTACTTCAAGAACTACAACGACGCGCTCGGTCATCCGGCCGGGGATGAATGCCTGCGCCGCGTCGCCCAGACCCTGAGCAGGATGCTCTACCGCGCCGGGGACATGGTGGCGCGCTATGGCGGCGAGGAGTTCGTGATGCTGCTCCCGGCCACGGATTCCGAGGGGGCCACAGCCCTTGGCCGCCGCATTGCCGCGGCTATCGCCTCGCTCGGCATCGAGCACCCGGCATCGCCCATCGGCTACGTTACCTGCAGCATGGGGCTTGCCACCCTTACCCCCGGCGCGGGAAGCGACGAGCGGGAACTGTTAGACGCCGCCGACGCCGCGCTCTATATGGCCAAGCGCTCCGGACGCAACCGGATCTGCTCGGCGGACTCCGTGCCGGACGAATCCTGCATGACTGAGTAGAATCGCGGGCATGCGAAATGCCCTGCTCGCCCTCACCCTCTTTGCCTGCCCGGCGCTTCTCGCGCAGCTTACCGTGCAGCCCAACGCCACGCCCCTGCTGCGCTCGACACCATCCGGCGCTGCCCAGCAGCAGGCGCAAGCCGCCCGGCCCGCGCCCTCCACACAGCCAAGCGTCAAGCCCAACGCTCCGACCGTGCTCTGGAGCGCCGACCAGCTCGCCGCGCAATCCCCGCACCCGAGGCCGAACGATGTCGGCACGCCGGAGCAGCTGCTGGCGGCCACCTATGACGTCATCTCCGGTCCGGCCGGCCCGCGAGACTGGGACAGGTTCCGCTCACTGTTCCTTCCCGGCGCACATCTGAACGCGGCCTATACCTCGAAAAAAGACGGCAAGTCGTACATCGTCGTCATGTCGGTTGAAGATTATGTGACGCGCGACGGCCCGGTCTTCGAGAAAATGCCTTTCTTCGAGACGCCGCTGGTCACGCGGTGGGAGAAGTACGGCCGCCTGGCCCAGGCGTACTCAGCCTACATTTCGCGCTCTGAGCCCGGAGGCCCGGCCATCGAACGCGGCATCAACAGCTTCCAGATGCTCTACGACGGCCATCGCTGGTGGGTCGCGGCCATCACCTGGCAGGGCGAAGAAAAAGACACGCCGCTGCCCGCCGACATGGACAGCAAGTAGCGGAGGCAGCCGCAGCAGCATGGAGGTCAGCGAGCAGCAGAAGGCCCGCGCCGAAGCGCGGGCCTTCTTGTCTATGCGGTGGAACTACTGGCCGACGCCGTAACCGATCAGCGTCAGTACGTTGCCGGGCGTTACTGTCGCGCCGGTGTTCAGCGTGTAGGTCAGTTTCGTCCAGGATGTCGAGCTGGGCGTGAACGTAAAGTTGACCTGGCAGGAGCCGTTCGCGGGCAGCACGGACGGACACATGTTCACGGCGGTGAAGCTTACCGTGTCGCCGCTCGGGGTAAAGCTGATGCTCTGCGGTGCCCCGGTGCCGTTGCTGATCAGCCAGTTGAACTGCGCTGTGCTTCCCAGCGGAACACCACTGAAGTTGTGCTTCTGCGTGTTCACCGTTATGGCGCCCGACGCAATGGACTGCGCGCGAAGTGTGCCGGTGTCGCCCGGGTTCAGGTTGAAGGACCCCGGTGCGATATTGATTGTTGCCGATTCATACTCCGGGGTGTTCGGAGCCGTGTACGAGAAAAGAATCTCGCACTTGGCGCCCGCCGCCAGCTGCGTTCCGCAGTTGTTGGTCTGAGAGAAGTCGGTGCTGCCGGTCAAGGAAATCGAAACCGGGAACGCCTTGTTCGCATAATTGTTCGTCACGGAAACCCCGTAGTTCACCGTCGAGCCTTCCGGCACTCCGCCGAAGTTATGGCCCAGGGAAGAGAAGCAGATCTGGTCCTTCGAGCAGCCCTTCGGTTGCAGGGTGACGAATGCCGTCTCGTTGCCGCCGCAGGTCAGGCCAAACGTAGTCGGCACGTTGGAGGTGACCTTCACGGTTGCCGATCCGCCGGAGCTGGATTTCTTCCCGCTCCAGGCGCCGTTGGCGTAGCAGAGATTGGCGGTCTTGCTGTACGAAGTCGCGACCGTCCAGGTCAGGGTGTAGTCGCCGGTCGTTGCCCCCGGCGCAGAAGTCAGGGTGACGATTGGCGACAGGCCGTTCGCCAGGCCATACAGCGTCCCGCCGCCGGCCGCGCCGCCCTGCACCGTGGTGCCGTACAGGCTTCCGTTGCTGCCTTCAAACCCCGCCACGACCGGCGTTGAGCCGTCAGAGCCGCCGGTAAACGTGTACACAGCGCTCAGGGAACCGCTCTGCGTCACGCTGAACACGGTGCCGTATTCGTCGTAGCCGGGAGAAGCATTCGGCCGCACGCCCGGCGTGGCGTGATAGTGCTGCGCAAGCTTGCGCGCCACGGAACCAAGCGGCTCACGCGAGTCCGAACAGTCACCGGTCAGGATGCAGATGTTGGCGCCCAGCGTCACGCCGTACAGGTTGCCGTCCGGGGCAGGCAGCAGCGGTCCCAGTCCAGGCGCGATGCCCGTCGCAGGGTCGAACGAGGCAAGCTGCGTGTACGTTGTTCCGCTTGGATCAAAGCTCCACACGGTTCCGACCCCGCCGGAACCGCCCGAGGCAGTCGTCCCGTACACGGTCCTCATGTCCGTTGGCTGCGCAAGACCACCGACCGGGTTGCAGCCGTCGCTGCCGTCGTTGGCGAATGCGTAAAGCAGCTTGAAATTTCCGGACGCGTTCGTCTTGAATACCGTTCCGCAGCCGTCGCCGGAACCGGTGTCATAACCGTTGCCGCCATACGCCGCAACACCGTAAAAGTCGCCGCCGGAATCCTGCACCAGCGGCGCGTACGGCTGCTGGCCGTCGGTGCCGGCAAAGGAATGGATCGCTGTCACTGTTCCGGCGTTGTACTTGAAAATTGTCCCCCAGCCGTTGGCGCCGCCTTCTGAAGCTGTGCCGTAGAATGCGCCGCCGCCACCCTGAATCAGCGCGGCATAGGGCGCTGCGCCGGTGGCGTTGCTTCCTGCGTTCCGCGAACTTGCGCCCGTCAGCGCCGGAAAGCTGTACAGCGAGGTAAACATGCCCGACTGCGTAATCGAGAAGATTGTCCCGGTGCCGTTCGCGCCGCCGGCAGTAGTCGTGCCGTAGAAATTTCCGTCCTGGCCAATGACCAGCGATGCGACCGGGTTCGCGCCGTCCGCCCCGCTGAACGAGTACAGCAGCGTGTAGCTGCCGCCCGGCGCCTGGCGGTACACGGCGCCCATCGCGTTCGCGCCGCCGTTGTACAGCGTTCCGTAGTATGCGCCGTCATTGCCTTCCACCGGCGCACCCGCGGCGACTTCATAGGGACTGAACGCGCGGACAGTTGTTAACTGTCCCATTGCAACTGTCGAACCTGTCGCGACACCGATCGCGACAAACAGGCGTGCACACCAAACACTTGTTCTCATTGCAATTCCTCCAAGCAACACTGATTCCGGTAAGGGGATGAATCCGGCAGCGGAACAGCGGAAAGGTTCTGTGACCCATTTCTGCCGTGCACGGAGGGATGCTTAGCCGGGGCCTATGGGAACGCCTGGGTGAGAGGTATTTTGGCGCAATCAACGCGTAAGGCTATCCCACAAAAGTCCGTGTCTGCAGTCCTACAAAACGGCGATTTGACCCGCCGCCCGCGACGGGCGCATCGTAATCCATATGCGCTCGAACGAGTTGAATGAAGTCGTTGACGGCACTCCACTCTCCCACTGGCATGACCGGTTTCGGGATAAGTCCAGGCATTGCACCATTTCACTCAACGGCGTCGAGGCCGGCGCCTACGTTGGCGAAACCCTGCAGGACGTCATCAACCGCAGCAATTTCTACGTCCCTCACGTCTGCTTTCATCCGCAGATGGGCGGCCTCCAGACCTGCGACACCTGCATGGTGGAAGTCAACGGCAAGATCCAGCGCGCCTGCGCAACCTTGCTGAAAGGCGGCGAAACCGTTGTCACCGAGTCCGCCGCTGCCGCCGCCGCGCGGCTCGCCGGCATGGATGTCATCCTTGGCAATCACCTGCTGTACTGCACGGTTTGCGACAACTCCAATGGCAATTGCACGGTGCACAACACCGCCAACGCCATGAAGATCGAGCACCAGAAAATCCCCTACCGGCACAAGCCCTACGACCAGGACCTGTCGAACCCGTTCTACCGCTACGACCCCGATCAGTGCATCCTGTGCGGCCGCTGCGTGGAGGCCTGCCAGAACGTGCAGGTCAATGAAACGCTCTCCATCGGCTGGGAACTCGACGTGCCGCGCGTTCTGTGGGACGGCGGCAAGCCAATCGCCGAATCGAGCTGCGTAAGCTGCGGCCACTGCATCAGCGTCTGCCCGTGCAATGCGCTGATGGAAAAATCCATGATCGGCGAAGCAGGCTATTTCACCTGGATAGAACCGAAGACGCTCGACCACATGATTGATGTCGTCAAAGGCATTGAGCCCGAACTCGGCTACGGCGCCATCATGAAGCTGTCGGAAGCCGAAGCCGCCATGCGCGAGTCGCGCATCGAGAAGACCAAGACTGTCTGCACCTACTGCGGCGTCGGCTGCACCTACGAAGTCTGGACCAGGGACCGGCACATCCTCAAAGTGGAACCGTTCGGCGGTCCGGCAAACGGCATTTCCACCTGCGTCAAGGGCAAGTTCGGCTGGGACTACACAAACTCCAGGGACCGCATCCTCAAGCCGCTCATCCGCGACAGGGAAGCCGGCTTCTTTCGCGAATCCACCTGGGACGAGGCGCTGACGCTGATTGCGCGCAAGTTCCGCGAAGTGAAGGAGCAGCACGGCCCGGACGCGCTCGCCTTCGTCGCTTCCTCAAAGACAACAAACGAGGAAGCCTACCTGATGCAGAAGCTGGCGCGCGCCGTCATCGGCACCAACAACATGGACAACTGCTCGCGCTACTGCCAGTCACCGGCGACCGAAGGCCTGTGGCGCACGGTCGGCTACGGCGGCGACTCCGGCACCATCACCGATATCGAGCGTGCCAGCCTCATCATCATCGTGGGCGCCAATCCCGCGGAGAACCACCCGGTACTCTGCACCCGCGTCAAGCAGGCGCAGAAACTTCGCGGCACCAAACTTATTGTCAGCGACCTGCGCAAGAACGAAATGGCAGAGCGCGCCGACATCCATCTCCACCCGCGCGGCGGCACCGACCTGTTCTGGGTCTCGGCCGTCACGAAATACATCATTGATAAAGGCTGGCACGCGAAAGACTTCATCGCGCAATGGTGCAACGGCTTCGACACATACTACGAATCGCTCGCGCCCTTCACGCTTGAAGCGGCGGAGCGGACCACCGGCATCCCTCAGGCAACGCTGGTCCACGTCGCGGAGATGATTCATAAATCGCCGGCCACATGCATCCTGTGGGCGATGGGCATCACGCAGCACCACAACGGCGCGGACAACTCCACTTCGCTGTCGAACCTGCTGCTCATCACCGGCAACTACATGCGCACCGGCACCGGAGCGTATCCGCTGCGCGGCCACAACAACGTCCAGGGCGCCAGCGACTTCGGCGCCATGCCCAAGTACATGCACGGCTACCAGAAAATTGAGGACGCCGAAGCGCGCGAACGCGTCAGCAAAGTCTGGGGCGCGCCCGTCCCCACCGGCAAAGGCCTCGACAATCACGAGATGGTCCGCGCCGCCATGGAAGGCAACCTGAAGGTGATGTACGTCAAGGGCGAGGACATGTCCACGGCGGACACGAACCAGAACGAAGTCCACGAGGCATTCAAGAAGCTCGACTTCCTCGTTCTGCAGGACTGTTTCTTCACCGACGCGTGCCGCTTCGCGGACGTGATTCTGCCCGCCTCGCCGGCGCTTGAGAAAGACGGGACATTCACCAACACCGAGCGGCGCATCCAGCGTCTCTACAAGGCCATGGAACCGCTCGGCGAATCGCGGCCCGACTGGATCATCCTGCGCGACATCGCCAACCTGCTCGGCGCGCAGTGGAACTACCAGCACCCGGCCGACATCATGGCGGAAGCCGCAAGCTGCGCGCCCATGTTCGCCGGCGTCACCTATGAGCGGCTCGAGGGCTGGAACTCGCTCTGCTGGCCCGTCCAGGCCGACGGCACCGACACACCGCTGCTCTATACCGACGGCTTCCACTTTCCGGACAAGAAAGCGCGGCTTACGCCCGTGCCGTTCAGCGAACCCACCGAGCAGCCCACCGAGGAGTATCCCTACCACCTCAACAACGGCCGCCTGCTCGAGCATTTCCACGAAGGCGCCATGACGTACCGCGTCCCCGGCATCGCATCCATCACGCCGGACACGTTTCTGGAAATGTCGCCGGAACTCGCCGCCAGGCTCGGCGTGACGAGCGGCCGCTGGCTGCGTGTCAAATCCCCCTACGGATTCGTCAAAGTTCGCGCGCTCGTCACCGATCGCGTGCAGGGCACGGAACTCTACATGCCCCTCAACTCCGTCACCGAGCCGGTCAACCGCCTCACAAGCTCCCACGTGGACAAAGACACGCACACGCCCGCGTACAAGGAACTGTCCGTCGCCATTGAAGTTCTGCCCCAGCAGGCGGAAGATCCGCTGCCGCCGTGGAACTTCCGCATCGCCGGCCACCGCACGCCGCAGCATGGCGTGGAAGTGCAGCGCAAATGGAAGCGCAAGGGCTACCGCATGCCCGGCAGTACCGCGCAACTGGTCAAAATAGAGTTGCAAGAGGCGGAGAGCATGCTCCGCAGGGTGGATTGAGAGACAAGGGAGTAAGGCAGTAGGGCAGTAGAAGTGGGAAATTCGCAGCAGGCAGTAGAAGCGAAATCGTCCTGGTTGTCATTCCGCAGGTCGCGCGGCGACCGGAGGAATCTGCAATTGCTCTTCGCACCAACGCAAACACGAAATCTAAGGAAGAAACAACATGGCGCAGCCAATTGAGTTCGTCTACAAAGCGCAGGACCACACCGCGGGCAGCCGCGAGCAAATGGATCGCGTGCTGCGCAATCTTCCGGCGGAACATTATGACGCCGTGCTGGAATTGTTCTCGACCCTGCAGGCTGCGCATGACAATCATGTGCTGGAAATCATGCGCGGCGCGCTGACCGCGACGGAGCACATCACCAGGGAGCTTGCAGAAGCCGCGAAAAGCGAAGGCGGCATCCGCGGCCTTCGCAACCTGATCATGCTGGCGGAAATCCTCGGCTCGATCGACCCCGAGGCGCTGCACGCGGTCGTGCGCTCCCTGCCGGTTGCGGTCACGGAAGCCAGCGCTGCCGCCCGCTCGCACAGGACGCCATCGGTACGGCAGCTCACCGGAAGCTTTACCAGCGCGGAGAGCCGCCGCGCACTCGGCATGGTTGCCGCAGTGTTGACGTCCATCGGCAAAGGCATGGGCAGCCACCAGAAACACGAGAAGTAATTCCTGTCTGCAACGCTACGGTGGCGACGCGCCGCATATGTGCGCCGCGCGACTGTAGCAGCTTCATGCCGGCTCCAGCAGGGCCAAGTGAAGAGAAGTGCGCGGGAATGGTATGCTCTCGCAGGTTACTTCCCCCATGCTCTTCAAGGCTCGCAGCGCGGCCGTCTACGGTATTGAGGCCCACATTATTGATGTCGAGATCGATTTCTCCGGGACCTCGACCGACGGCGAAAAGTTCTACATGGCCGGCCTGCCGGACGCCGCCGTGCGCGAATCGAAAGAACGCGTGCGCGCCGCCATCAAGAACTCCGGCTTCGCCATGCCGAGCACGCACATTACGGTCAACCTTGCTCCGGCGGACTTGAAGAAAGAAGGCTCCGGCTTTGACCTTCCCATCGCGATCGGGATTCTCGGCGCCTACGGCGCGATTCAATCGAAAGATGTCAGCGACTGGCTGATTGTCGGTGAGCTCGGCCTGGACGGCAGCGTTCGCGCCGTGCCCGGCGCACTGCCGATCGCGGTCGCGGCGCGCGATCGCGGCGTGAAAAACGTCATCGTGCCCGCCGCCGTCGCGCGCGAGGCCGCCGTCGTTGAAGGCGTCAATGTCTACCCGGTGCAGTCGCTGCTTGAAGTCCGCGACCTGCTCGGCTCCGCAACGCTCGACGGCATGGCGCCGCAACCGCTGCGCGTCAGCGCGCGCGATCTGCTCGCGCATGTCGAGGAGCACATCGCAGACTTCGCCGACGTGCGCGGGCAGCATGTTGCCAAGCGCGCGCTGGAAGTCGCCGCCGCGGGCGGCCACAACATCCTCATGATCGGGCCGCCCGGTTCCGGCAAGACGATGCTCGCCAAGCGCCTGCCGGGAATCCTCGCGCCCCTCACGCTGCGCGAATCGCTCGAAACAACAAAGATCCACTCCGTCGCCGGAGTCCTCGACCACGACAAGGGACTCGTCACCGCGCGGCCGTTCCGCGCGCCGCACCACACCATTTCCGACGCGGGACTCATCGGCGGCGGAGCATTCCCGCGCCCCGGCGAGGTTTCGCTCGCGCACAACGGCGTGCTGTTTCTCGACGAGCTGCCGGAGTTCCCGCGCAACGTTCTTGAAGTCATGCGGCAGCCGCTTGAAGACGGTACCGTCACCATCGCGCGCGCCAGCATGAGCCTCAGCTTTCCCGCGCGCTTCATGCTCGCCGCCGCCATGAACCCCTGCCCGTGCGGCTACTTCAACGACCCGTCGCGGGACTGCCGCTGCACGCCGCCGATGATCCAGCGTTACATCGCGAAAGTCTCCGGCCCGCTGATGGACCGCATCGATATCCATCTCGAAGTCCCGGCCGTGCAGTACAAGGAACTGCGAGGCGGCCAGGCAGCAGAAAACTCAAAGCAGATTCGCGAGCGCGTGATGGCAGCCCGGGAACGCCAGCTCGACCGCTTCGCGCAGTCCAAAGAACGCATCTACGCCAACGCGCAGATGACGACCCGCCAGATTCGCACCTATTGCGAACTCTCGACCGACGCCGAGAAATTGCTGGAACGCGCCATGCAGCAGCAGGGCCTCAGCGCCCGCGCACATGACCGCATCCTCAAAGTCGCGCGGACCATCGCCGACCTCGCCGGCGTCGAGACAGTGGAAACACGCCACCTGGCCGAAGCCATCCAGTACCGAACGCTCGACCGGACATTCTGGAGCTAGCAAGCTTCTCCTGGTTGTCATTCGCAGGTCGCCGCACGGACCGCAGGAATCTGCATGAGCGGGTGCCCCATGTGTGCCCGAAGGTGGCACACGCCGGATCCCATCACAGAACGGTCATTTCGGCCGGAGCGGCGTTCCGAAGCGGCCCGCGCTGTGGAGGAACCTGCTTCTCACCCTTCGCCAAGACCTACGGCGAAGCGCTTACCTGCACCACGGCCAGGGTCGTGCGCGCATCGCCAAACGTCAGCTCCGGCAGAGGGTCCGCATCAGCTCCGCGCCTGTCGTCGATGATGATCCGCAATTTCGGCCGCACCGTGCCCGCTTCTTCGTCGGTAAGGAAGCCCTTCGCATGCAGGGCCTGCACACACGCGTTGAACTGGTTCTCTTCGCTTGTCACAAACTCCGGAACATATTCCGCATATTGCGCCGTCGTAATCGCGCCAAGAACACGCCGGGTCTGCATCGGCCAGTAGCGTCGCGCCATCTCGCGATCGCGCATGCCCAGCATTGCGGCAAGCAGCAGGTGCCGCAGTCGCGCCGTCGTCTGCTTGCGGCCGCAGGAATCTGAACCGGCGGAGAGGCCGTGCCGTTCCGCATACATCCGCTCACCGGCCACCTCCACAATTACCGCTGCCTCTTCACCGCCTGAAGTCGTGCTGTACGTAAAGATCGCCGGCCAGCCTGCGCGGGCATTTTCAGCCTTCTCGTGCGAACAGCCGAATGAGTAAGAGCTGTCCGGACTCCAAGCATTTTGCCCGGGCTGCGGCGCCGTTACTTGCAGCGTGACGTCCGCCTCGCTCGCGATCAGCAACTGCGCGGCAAATCCGCCAGGCGGATCTTTCGCCAGCAGCATGCCCGCAACGCGTGCCTCCAGCGTCGGTGTGTCGGATTGCGTTCCCGATTCAAACCACGACTGCAGCAGCGCAACGTTGATGTCCGTCGGAAGCCGCGCCGCCAGCATCGCCGCCTGCACAGGGAAATCGGGATCAAGCGCGGAAAGCGCGTCCGCGGGCAACTTACCGCGATGCACAAGCACCGCGTCCAGCACGGCGAACATCGCGTCGCGCCGCTGCTGCCCGAGGTCCGTGGCGTCGCTGCCCGGCCAGTCCTCAGCCAGCGCTTCCAGCTTTTCCTCCACCTTGTCATCGGCGGAACCGCGCGCGTACGTCGCGCCCCAGGCTTCGATGCGCGGGTCCTGGCTGTTCAGGAGAAAAAGAATCTGCGCCGCGGAAGGCTTCGCGCCTTCAACAAACTGCCGCGCGGAATCCTGCGAGTGCACGGCGGTCGCCATCAAAACGCTCGCGACGAATCCGACGCACTTCAACATCAGAAAACCCTTGGACGTGCTGCCCAGGCCTGGGTGGCCGGAGGAATGCTTTCGATACTACGCCGCAGCATCGGCAATCTTTACAATAGCCAGTTCATGCGCATTCTCACCTCATGGCTGCGTGAGTACGTTCCCGCGCTGCCTGTCGACGACCTGCAGCTCGCCGACGACCTGACGCTCCGCGGCATCGCGGTCGAAGGCGTCTCGCATCTTTCGCCCGCGCCCGGCCACGTCTTCGAGATGGACATTACGACCAACCGCGTGGACGCGATGAACCACTACGGCGTCGCCCGCGAGGCGGCCACCATATATAACGTCGCGCTGCAGCCGCTCGCTCCTGCGCTGCCTGCTGCGACAACCAGCACCACGCCCGCGCCCCGGATCCGCATCGAAGCGCCGAAACTCTGCGGCCGCTTCACCGCGCGCATCCTGCGCGGCATCTCCGTCGCGCCGACAACAGGCACCATCGCGGCACGCTTCGCCGCGCTCGACTTCAAAGCCATCTCCAATGCCGTGGACGCGAGCAACTACGTGCTGCACGCCATGGGGCAGCCGACCCACGCCTTCGACCTGGACAAAATTCGCGGCGCAGTCGTAGTTCGTCTCGCGCGCAAGGGCGAAAAGCTGGTCACGCTCGATGGCGTCGAGCGCACCCTGGCCGAAGACGATCTCGTCATCGCCGATGACGAACGCGCCATCTCGCTCGCCGGCGTCATGGGCGGTCTTGAAACCAGCATCACCTCTGCAACAAAGAACGTGCTGATCGAAGCCGCATGGTTCGATCCCGCCGCCATCCGCCGCTCCTCGCGCCGCCACGGACTGCATACCGACGCCTCGCACCGCTTCGAGCGCGGCGCGGATTTCGCCGCTCCGCCCGTCGCGAGCGCGATGGTTGCGGAAATTATCCTGCGCGACGGAGGCTCGCTCGACGGCGAGCTCCTCGACGTGAAATTCCCTGAAGCCGAGGCGCGGACCGTCGCGCGGCCACCCATCCCTTTGCGCATCAAGCGGGTCGCCGGGCTGCTCGGCGCAACGGAAAACAACCAGCCGCTCGACAGCCCCACCGTCGTGCCCATCCTGACAGCTCTTGGCTGCGAACTCAGCGAAACATCGCCCGGGACGTATCAGGCGAAGCTGCCGGGCTGGCGCCTCGACCTCGAGCGGGAGATTGACCTCATCGAAGAAGTTGCGCGCGTCTTCGGCTACAACCGCTTCCGCAACACCCTGCCTGCGTTCTCCGGAACGGTGCTGCCGCTGCCCGGCGCCGAACAGCTCACGGCCGTTCGAACAACGTTGCTCGCGGCCGGATTTTCCGAAGCCATCTCCTCCACCTTCTGCTCGCGCGCGGACGCGGAACTGTTCGCCGCACAGGCGTCCACCGAAGTCGAACTCGGCAATCCGCTGAGCGAAGAAGCCGGCTGCCTGCGGCCGTCGCTGCTGCCCGGAATGCTGACCATGCTGGCGCACAACCTGAACCACGGCGCCGGCGATGCACGCCTGTTCGAAACCGGCGCCATCTTTACCGGGGACGCCGCCGCGCACTATCCGCGCGTCATCGAAGCGCCCGCGCTCGCCATCGGGCTGACCGGAACCGCCGCCGCGACCGCGCTGCACGCGCAGCCGTCCGCCGCGTTTTTCACCCTCAAAGGCGTGGTGGAATCGGTGCTCAGGCGCTTCGACTGCCGCTCCCTTTACTTCGACGCCTTCCCGCAGACGCCGGATTTGCAACCGAAATGGTTACATACTTACCGCGCCGCGCGGGTCACCGCAGACGGAATGACTCTCGGCTGGCTCGGCGAGCTGCATCCTGCGGAAGCAGAACGCCGCAAGCTCCGCCAGCCCGTCTATATCTGCGAGATCGCGCTCGACCGCCTGTTCCACGCGCCGCTGCGAACGCCGGCCGCAGAGGACATCTCGCGCTTTCCCGCAGTCGAACGCGACTTCTCCTTTGTGCTGCCGGATGCAGTTTCCTGGCAGCGAATTGCGGACGCGCTCACTGCCGCCGCAATTCCGCACATGCAGCATTTCGCTCCGCAGGAGATCTTCCGCGACGCCAAAGGCGCCAGCGTACCCAAGGGCCATTCCGCGCTGCTCGTTCGCGCCGTATTTCAGTCGCCGGAAGCGACGCTGCGCGAGGAAGAGCTGCAGCAGGCTTCCGAACAGCTGGTTTCCGCCGTCACGCAACTCGGCGGCACGTTGCGCGCCTGAGCGCTCGCCACTCTCGCGTACACTCGGTAGCATCTTCTGAATGGCTTTTCAGACTGGAATGCGCCTGGGCCCCTTTGAGCTGCTGCAGCGGGTCGGGCAGGGCGGCATGGGAGAAGTGTTTGCCGCGCGCGACACGCGGCTGAACCGCAGCGTCGCCATCAAAGTCATCTCCGACGAATTTCTCGCGGGCAATTTCGGCGCCAGCGGCTCGCCAACCTCGGGCGGCCCCGGCAGCGCATCGCGAAGCACCGCGGCGCAGCGGCGTTTTCTGCGCGAGGCGCAGTCCGCCTCCGCGCTCAACCACGCCAACATCTGCACCATCTACGACGTCGGCGAGCACGACGGCCAGCCTTATCTCGTCATGGAACTGCTCGAGGGCGAAACGTTGCGCGACCTGCTCCGGCGTGAAAACACGCTCGCCGTCACGGAGCTGTTCGCCTTCGCCCACCAGGCGGCCATGGCGCTGGAAGCCGCGCATGCCAAGGGCATCGTGCATCGCGACATCAAGCCCGCGAACATCTTTGTCGTTGGCCCGGCGGGGCGCCGGCAAATCAAGATTCTCGATTTCGGCCTGGCGCGGCAATCCGTTGACCAGCCCGCCAACAACGAGCAGACCGTCCTCGCCAGCTCGGATTCGATGACCCTGACGACTGCCGGTTCGGCGGTCGGCACCATCGCGTACATGTCTCCGGAACAGGCCGAAGGTTTGCCGCTGGATGAGCGAACAGATTTGTTCTCCCTCGGTTGCGTGTTGTACGAAGCGTCCGCGGGACGCCGCGCCTTCGACGGCCAGTCTCCAGCTTCCGTCTTTGCCGCGTTGCTGACCAGGCAGCCGCCGCCGGTCAACACCGTCCGTCCAGCAGAAGCAGGCGCTGTTCCGACGGGCTTCGAGGCAGTGCTCGACCATTTGCTGCAGAAGGACCGTGCCGCCCGCACCGCTTCCGCAAGCGAGCTTCTGGCAGAACTGAGTGCCGTGCATTCGCCCTCGAGCAGCCACGCGTCGGTTCCAGCCGCGACAGCCGCAGCGATTGCGGCTCCGCCGGCCGCGACAAAACCTGCCCGCAACCGGAAGCTTGTCTACGGCGCCATCGCGGCGGCAGCGTGCATTGCGATTGCCGCCGCCGCCGTTCTTGCATTGCATCCGGCGAGAAAGCCGGTGGCCACGCCTGCGCCCGCCGCGGCCAATGCGGAACCCGTCGACCCAAGGGACCCGGTCGTGGTTGCGCAGTTCGACAACCGGACCGGCGACGCTTCCTTCGACGGCAACCTGCGGCCCGCGCTGCTTACCGAACTCCAGCAGTCGTCGCACATTTCGCTTCCCGGCGATGACCATCTGCGCGACAGCCTGAAATACCAGGAGCGCAAGCCCGACGAAATCATCACGCTGCCTGTCGCGCGGGAAATTGCCGAGCGCGAAGGCTGGAAGGCCGCGGTTGGCGGAACCATCTCCCAGCTCGGCTCGACCTACATCATCAACCTGCGGGGCATCAACGCCGCGACCGGCGACACGTTCGCCTCCGCACAAGCCACCGCGACGGGCAAGGACGGCGTTCTGCCTGCGGTTGCAAAGGCGGCGGAGCAGCTCCGCAGCCAGATGGACACCAGCCTCGGAGATATCGCCAAACCGGCCCACCCGATGCTGCAGGGCACGACCAGGTCGCTCGAAGCAGCGCGCGTCTTCCTTCGCGGCGAAGCCGAGCACGAGAAAGGCCATGAAGACCAGGCGAAGTCGCTCTTCGAGCGCGCGGTCGAAATGGACCCGACGTTCGCCATCGCGTGGGCGCGTCTCGGTTCCGTAGAGGCAAACATCGGCGAATACAGCAGGGCGGTCGCCAGCTTTCGCAAAGCCTACGCGCTGCGCGACGGTGTGAGTGAAGAAGAGCGGCTCTACATTGAGGGCCGCTACAGCGACATCGTAAGCATGGACCCCGACCAGGAAATCAAGGCCTGGGCGCTGTATCACCAGCTCTATCCCAGGTCGGCCATTGCGTCGAACAACCTGGCCATCGCCTACATTCGTTCCGGCCGCCCGCAGGAAGCCATCCAGCCCTATCGTGAAAGCATTGCCAACGATCCGGAGTGGCTCGGCGCTTACGCCGGCGTGGCCCGCGCGCTGAACCTTGCCGGCCATCCGGACCAGGCGCTGGAAGCCATCAATTCGCCGGATGCGCGTGCCCACGAAAATTTCAACACGCATGCCGAGCGCTTCGTGCTCTACACCCAAACGGGCGATTACGCCGCGGCAGCCAGAGAATACGCCGATGCCGTGGCCGCAACCAACGACTCCGCGCAAAAGCTCTTCATGGCATATTTCGATTACTGGACCGGAAGAGTACAGACGGGTAACCAGGTTACGAATGAGGTGATCTCCGAGGCCGAAGAGCAACATGATCGCGACCTCGAGGCCAAAGCCCGCTCGCAGCGCGCTTTCAGCAACGCCGTATGGGGCTCCTGTGCAGCCGTCGGCACCGACGCTGCATTTACAACACACTCTCCGGCCGACCTGGCTCCGGTATATTCCGCGACCTCTCTGATTGCCGCGGCGCTTTGCGGCAGCGCTTCCACTCCGGCGGACATCGCGGCCACGGCCCGGGCATTTCCAGACAATCGCTGGCTGAAAGACGTCACCTTTCCCGTCGCAGATGCGGCCTATCTGCTCCAGACCGGCGATGCCGAGAAGGCATTGGCCGCGGCTTCGCAGCATCCCCGGTGGGACTTTACCTCCGGCGCCCCGTATATTCGCGGCCTCGCGAATTACAAGCTCAAGCAGTTTGACAAGGCACGGCAGGAATTCGAGTTCATGACCGTGCGTTCCAAAGGGGGCGCCCCGGACGCCATGCAGGTCATGTCTATGCTCTATGCGGCGCGCTGCTCTGCCGCGCTCGGCGACAAAGCCAACGCGCGCAAGCGTTACACGGCGCTGCTGCAGTTCCTGCAATTCGCAGATGCAGACTTTCCGCCGCTCACACAAGCCAGGCAGGAGCTGGCCGCCCTGGGAAAATGACGCGGAAGTACAGGCCTTCCACTTCGAAGCGGCACGCCCTGCACGCGCGGAGCCGATAGAATCAAACCCGTTCCCCGTGCCGCCGCCTTCGCAAAAATTCGTTACCGTCCACGGCCATTTCTACCAGCCGCCGCGCGAAAATCCGTGGCTGGAAATCGTCGAGGCGCAGGATTCCGCCGCGCCGTTCCATGACTGGAACGAGCGCATCACGCACGAGTGCTACGCGCCCAACGGCCAGGCGCGCCTTCTCAACGAGCGCAAGAAGATCGCCCGCATCGTCAACAACTATGCACGCATGAGCTTCAACTTCGGCCCGACGCTGCTCAGCTGGCTGGAGAAGAACGCGCCCCGCGTCTATCGCAGCATCCTCGCCGCAGACCGCGAAGGCGCGCAGCGCTTCGGCGGCCACGGGCCGGCCATGGCGCAGGTCTACAACCACATCATCATGCCGCTCGCAGACAAGCGCGACCGCACGACCCAGATCGTGTGGGGCATCGCCGACTTCGAACGCCGCTTCGCACGCAAGCCTGAAGGCATGTGGCTGGCAGAGACCGCCGTCGACCACGACACTCTCGATTTGCTCGCGCAGCACGGCATCAGGTTCGTCGTGCTGGCGCCGCTGCAGTGCAAACATGTCCGCAGCATCACGCCCGGTGGCAATGCAGCCTGGCGCGCAGTCACGCCGGAAACACTCGACACGCGCATCGCGTTTCGCGTCCCGCTGAAGGATGGACGCAGCATCGCGGCGTTTTTCTATGACGGCAGGATTTCCCAGGCCGTCGCGTTTGAAGGCCTGCTCGGCTCCGGAGACAAGTTCGCCGCGCGCCTGATGGGCGGCTTTTCCGAAGCTGCGTCCGCTGCGCCGCAACTCGTCCACATTGCCACAGACGGCGAAAGCTACGGCCATCACCACCGGCACGGCGAAATGGCGCTCGCCTACGCGCTCGACAAAATCGAACGCGAGGGGCAGGCGCGACCTACCGTCTACGGCGAATTCCTGGAACTGCCCCGCCGCAATACGAGGCCGAAGTCCACGACGAAAGCGCCTGGAGCTGCTTTCATGGCGTCGAACGCTGGCGCTCCGACTGCGGCTGCTCAAGCCAGCTCCCGGGATGGAACCAGCAGTGGCGCACTCCGCTGCGCAACGCGCTCGACAGCCTGCGCGATGCCCTGGCGCCCATCACGCGCGCATTCGCGCGGGATCTGTTGCATGACCTCGACGCCGCGCGCAACGCCTACATCTCCGTCGTCCTCGACCGCTCGCCGGCCAATGTTGACCGCTTTCTCGCCGCCCACGCGCTGGCCCCGCTCGACCGCGAGCAGCAGACCAAAGTCCTGCGCCTGATGGAGCTCGAGCGCAACGCCATGCTCATGTACACAAGCTGCGGCTGGTTCTTCGACGACATCTCCGGCATCGAAACCGTGCAGGTCATGGCCTACGCGGCGCGCGTGCTGCAGCTCGCAACCGTACTGTTCGGCGAAGCCGGCGCCGCGCTGGAAGCGCCGTTCGAAAGCGAACTCGCAAAGGCGAAGTCCAATGTCGCCGAACAGCGCGACGGCGCGCACATCTACCGGACGCAGGTCAAGCCGAAGGCGGTGACGCTGGAACAGGTCGCGGCGCATCACGTCATCGGCTCGCTGTTTCCGCAGCAGGGCAACACGGCCGTCGATGCTTATCTGGTCGAGCCCATCGAGCGGCAGGAGAACGTCTCAGGCCGCGCGCGCCTGGCAACCGGCCGCACGAGGGTGGAGTCCACGCTGACCCGCGCCTCCATGCAGGTCAATTTTGCCGTGCTGCATTTCGGCGACCAGAACCTGACGGCCGCCGTGCAACGCGCGGATTCCGGCCCGCAGGCCTTTGCCGCGTTCACCGAAATGGCCCACCGCGCATTCCTGCTGGGAAACCTGCCTGAGGTCGTGCGCGAGATGGACGCCGCGCTCGGCCGCTCGACGTATTCGCTGCACTCGCTGTTCACCGACGAACAGCGCCGGATCCTCGGCCTGCTCACCCAGCGCACCGTCATCGAAGTCGAAGCCGGCCTGCGCGCCATCTACGGCCAGCACACATCCATCCTTCATTTCCTGGCGGACGCGCATCTCCCGCAGCCACCCGCGCTGCGGGCGCTCTCCGGATTTGTAACCGGAAGCTCACTTTTTATTGCGCTCGACCGCCGCGTCGTCAGCGCCGGCGAAATCGCCGACCTGCTCGAACGCATCCGCAGCGCACAGGTGCCGCTTGACGAGCCCCGCCTGAGCTACGCAGCCACGCAGCGCGCCAAGCGCGAACTCGTCGGCGTGCAGATTTCGCTCCTCGCCCATGACCGTGCGCCCCAGGCCGTCCATGACGCGGTGGAAACCATTCGCGCCATCCGCCAGCTCCCGCTCGAACTCAACCTGTGGCAGGCGCAGAACATCTGGTACCAGTGCCGCCGCCTCGCAAATAACCTTGAGCCGGTCGCCGCGGAAGATTTTGCCGAACTCGGCAGCCAACTGGATTTTGCTGTCACGGAATTGCCGCCGGCAACCCCGGCCTCCTGACCGCCCGGGCCGGCATCGAACACTCGAATGAAGACGCTCGCCATCACGGAGCATTCCGTCAAATTCAACCTGTACGGCTTTGTCGGCTGCTTCCTGGTGGAGGACAGCGACGGAAGCCTGACGCTGATTGATACCGGCCTCGAACAGGCCGGCCGCCCGATCGTTGACGAGATCCGAAAGCGCGGCAAGCCGCTCAGCCGCATTCTTCTCACGCATGCGCACGTGGACCATGTCGGCGGCCTGGACATCATCGCCGCCGCGTTTCCTGAAGCGAGCGTCTGCATCGGCGACAGGGAAGCCGAAATCTACCGCCTTGCCCAGCAGGGCGTCGCGAAACAGGACTTTCCGCTCCATCCCGGTGAGCCGCAGAAGCCCGTCAAGGGCGGCTTTAAGGCCGTCAGGACCGACCTGACGCACACCTTCGAGCGCGGGCAGGCTATCGGGCCCCTGCGCGTCATCTTTACGCCGGGCCACACGCCGGGCCACTGCTCGTTTCTGGATGAGCGCGACGGCTCCCTCTACGCCGGCGACGCCATCATCTCGCTTGGCAAGCTGCGTAGCCCGGGAGATGCGCCCTGGTATTTTCCTATCGCGCAGGCCGCGACATGGGACGCCGGCCTCGCCATGTCGTCCCTGCGAAACCTCTCCACGCTCAGGCCGGAACGCGTCTTCGCCGCGCACGGCAGGCCCATCACCCGGGACGTGGCCGGAGAATTTGCCCGCGCCATCGAGCATGCGGAGAAAAAGCTGAAAGACTAGCTGCGCCAGTGCAGTTCGACCGGGCCGTCCAGCGGGTGCGCGGCCGCGCCCTCCAGCCGCGCCTGCTTCAGCGCGAAATACCATTTCGCCGGCTTGTCCGCGTCATCAATCAGCATCATGCTGGGATGGTGCCGCAGCCCCTGCGCCTGCTCGACCATCGTCTGGCGGTCCTGTTCGACAAAGCGCGCGCCGAAATATTTCGCAATCGCAGTTGCGAATGGAACGTAGTTGAAAATGTTCCACGCCGCCATCACGTCAATCCGGCACGTCGTCGTCGTCACCGGCGTCACCGTCGTCAAGCTCGAGAACCATTTCTTCCCGGCGCGGATCACCTCATACCGCCGGTTCGGCAGGACAAAATCAATCGTCGTCGAAACCCTCTCCCCGCCCACGCCCATCAGCCTGTACGGCAATGAATTCGAGCTCGGCGCGTGGCTAGCCATCCGGAAACCTTCCGGGATCGGCTCAAACCGCTTCGTCTTTTCGTGCATGGAACCTCGCCTGCGCCACCACCAGCTCTGGTGCACAAACGGGCCATGCGCCGGGTCCATCAGCCCGATGATGCCGTGGTCCACATTGCACGGCAGGTCGGCCGTCAGAAATGCGGTGCGAAAGCGCGGCCCGAATTTCGGCAGCTCCGGCGCGCGGCGCAGCATGCCGTCGCGCAGCCGGCCGGAACCCGCCGCCGGAACATACACCCACGCAAAACCGTCGCGCTCCACGCATGGCAGCGCGCCCGCATAAATCCGCTTCGGCTCCAGCCCGTCGTGGCTGGTCAGCGAAGGAATCACCTGGCACTGCCCGCGACTTCGGCTCGAACTCCCAGCCGTGATAACGGCACGTCACGCGATTGCCGTCGTACCATCCGCAGCTCAGCGGAATGCCGCGGTGCGGACACAAATCGCGCATCGCCCACACTTCTCCGCCCGCCTTGCGCCCCATCACAAGCGGTATGCCGCAAAGCGTTGTCGTGACCATCGCCTTGCCGCGAAGCCGCGCGCTGCGTACGGCCGGGTACCAGTCATCGAAGACCAGCACCGCCGGCGGCGCGGAACCGGCGGCCAACACGTTCAAGCTCTCTGCCATGGCGTGATTAGGGTAGAACACTCGCCAAGGTTCTCAGTGCCTGTTCGCGTCCGGACCAGGCGGCTGCCCCTGGGCATAGTAGCCCGCCTGGCTTCTCACCCTGGCGCCGGACTTGTGCGCCACAATCTGCACGGCGTGATATTCGAGGTCCCGTGCGGCTTCCGGCAGCGCATAACTGAACACGTAGAAGCTGCTCGCGTCGCGCGCCGCAAACGCGATCTGTTGCGCGATGGTGCGTTCACCGCCAAGCGTCAGGCCGCCGCTCAACTGCGACAGCGATTGGATGGTCAACGAATCCGTCGTGACACCATGTGCCAGGTTCACTGCGGCCGGTGTTTCGCCACTCGGGCTGACGATCTCCGTCTGCGGGCCCGCCTGCTGGCCCTCCGCCGAAAATCCCTGCAAGTGAACACCAGGCACTTCCTGCGTCGAGTTGAAACCCGTCGTCACCTCCCTGGGATTCAGCTCATACAACGTGATGCGGGCCATCAGCATGCCGTTCATCATGCCGGCAAAGTAACTTTGCAGCTTTCCAATGCCGGCCTGGTTTGCCTGCGACAGATGCGGCCACCCCGGCCCGATCCAGATAACAAGTTTTCTTCCCGGCCGCGCCGACTCCGCATGGTTGATGACCTCGAGCGCCTGCAGGGACAGTTGCACGCGCTCCGAGGACGCGGTCGTGCCCTGCGAGTCCAGCACGCTGCTGGGAAACAGCTTCTGCTTCGCCAGCAGCGCGGCCTGCGCGTTGCCGTCCTCGGTCCCGACAAGGATCCGCTCCGAGCCTTCGTGGCCGTTGAGCGGGATCGTCAGCACACCGTCCTTGCCCGTGACATCGCGTTTGCGCCCGAATGCGTCCACCAGGACCAGCGTTACCGGCTGCGCCAGCTTGCCGCCGTCACGGCGCAGATAGCTGGTCACTCCGTCGCGCGCCGCGGCCAGTTGCTCAAAGGTGCAGTTCACCGCATCGAGAACGATGGCGATCTCGGCCGGACGGTCCGGCTCCGGCCCCGCGGCAAAATCGAAATCCTTCACCCGGACGCCGTTGTCGGTGATCGCAAACTCTGCCGCGCCAAGCCCGGCGAGCGGCTGCCCGGCCGCGCCGTCCACATCCGCATCCAGCAGAACGCGGCCTTCCGGCACGGCGCGGACCTCGCTGCCCCTGGCCTGCACCTGCGGCGGGGCTTGCTGCGCAACAGCCAGGCGGGCCCCGGCCAGAAGCGCCAGAGCGTACAGAATTCCGGGAAACGCTGTTTTAGCCATTCTCATCACCGACACAAGGATAATGAATTTCCCCGCATCATTTGCCCAGACGTTGACGCACACGCCTTGTGATTTGCTATCCTCTTTACAGGCGTTCCTCGAAACGGACTTCGCTCCCACATCGCATACCGTGCTGTTTAGCCTGGGGTCTTCCACAGAGACTCTAAGTCCCATCGTCCCCCGGCAATCATCCAAGGCGGTAAGCGGCTGGGAAACGGGGCCGGGCCAGGGAATGCCAGGCGCACCCACGCATGCCCAATCCTTCTGAAACTGAGAGCAAACCTCTGAACACCGAAGTCGAATTCGCCCCCAACGAAGTTGCCGAGTCCAACGACTCCGCGAACCACCACGAGACCACCGGCCACTACGGCGACACGCACACCTCTGCCGCGGAACACGAGTCCGCATCGGCAGAGGGTAACGAGCAGCCGCAGGCGGAAGCTTCCACTCCGGAAGCCACCGCAGAGGCCGAAGCCGAAACGCTGGCCGCTGAGCTGCCGCCGCCCGCCGGTTCTGCCGACGAGACACCCTTCGCGGCCCAGCCGGAAGCCGTCGACGACACCCCGGCGTCCGTCGCCGCGTCTCCCGCCTACGCCGCGGGCGAAGATGACGATGCCTCGAATTTTGAGGACTTCGCCGCCGCCCTGGAAAGCTTTGAGCGTGAGAACGCCGCCGCTGCCGCGGATGCTGCCGCGCAGGGCGCCGAAGACAAGGTCGAGACCGGAACCGTCGTCAAAATTACGGACAAGCACGTCGTCGTGGACCTGGGACGCAAGTCCGAAGGACTGATTCCACTCGAGCAGATCGTCGACCACACGGGCACGCCCAAGGTAAAGCCCGGCGACCAGGTGGAAGTGGTCATCGAGCGCGAGGAGGCCGAAGGCGGCATCCTGCTGAGCTACGAAAAAGCCCAGCGCCATCGCATGTGGGACACCATCGAGAAGGCCGCCGCGGACAAGACTCCGCTCAAGGGCATCGTCACCAGCCGCGTCAAGGGCGGCCTGACGGTTGACCTCGGCATCAAGGCATTCCTGCCTGGCTCCCAGGTCGAAACCCGGCCAGTCCGCAACCTCGACGGCTACATCGGACAGGAACTCGAAGTCCGCGTCATCAAGCTGAACAAGAAGCGCGGCAACGTCGTCGTCTCCCGCAAGGAGATCCTCGACGAGCAGCAGTCCGCCAAGCGCGGCGAAACGCTGGAACACCTCGAAGAAGGCGCCATCCTGACCGGCACCGTCAAGAACCTCACCGAGTACGGTGCGTTCGTTGACCTCGGCGGCCTGGACGGCCTGCTGCACATCACCGACATGAGCTGGGGCCGCCTCACGCACCCGCGCGATCTTGTCCAGGTCGGCGACGAAATCCAGGTCAAGGTCCTCAAGTTCGACAAGGAGAAGCAGCGCGTCTCGCTCGGCTTCAAGCAGCTCACGCCCGATCCGTGGCTCGACGCCACCGAGCGTTACCCGGTCGGCGCGCGCGTCCGCGGCCGCGTCCTCTCCGTCACCGATTACGGCGTCTTCGTCGAGCTCGAGCAGGGCATCGAAGGCCTGGTCCACGTCTCGGAAATGAGCTGGTCCAAGCGCCTCAAGCACCCCTCCAAGCTCGTCAACCCCGGGGATGAAGTCGATGTCGTCGTCCTCGCCGTCAACCCGAATGACCGCCGCATCTCCCTCGGCATGAAGCAGCTGCAGGAGAACCCGTGGGAGCACCTCGACAACAAGTACCCCACCGGCTCCACTGTCGAAGGCCGCGTCCGCAACCTGACCGACTTCGGCGCCTTCATCGAAATCGAAGACGGCATCGACGGCCTGGTCCACGTCTCCAACATGAGCTGGACAAAGCGCGTCAAGCATCCGTCCGAAGTCCTGAAGAAGGGCGACAAGGTCAAGGCAGTCGTTCTCGGCGTCGAGCCGGAACACCGCCGCCTGTCGCTCGGCATCAAGCAGCTCCAGCCGGATGTCTGGGAGACGTTCTTCGCGCAGCACCGCGTCGGCGACGTCGTCCACGGCAAGGTCCTGCGCACCGCGCAGTTCGGAGCATTCGTGCAGATCGCGGAAGGCGTCGAAGGCCTCTGCCACATCTCGGAAGCAGTGGACGAGACGGGCAAGCAGACCAAGCTGGAGCCCGGACTCGAAGCCGAGTTCAAGATCGTCAAGATGAACGAGGACGAAAAGAAAGTAGGCCTCAGCCTGCGTGTCGGCGAAGAAGCCAGCCGCGCCGACGTGGAAGCCTACAAGCAGCCGTCGCGTTCAGACTCCCGCCCGAATGCATCCGCGGCATCCAGCGCCAACTCCGGCAGCACAACGCTGGGCGACCTGATCAACTGGAAACGCGCCGAACGCGAGTAACTCTGGTTGTCATTCCGCAGGTCGCCGCAGCGGCCCCAGGAATCTGCTTTTTGCAAGAGAACGGCCGCGCAAATGCGCGGCCGTTCTTGTTCCCGACACCATCAGGTGCCCCATGTCTGCCCGAAGCTGGCAGACATGGCCTAAACCTACCGCTCGGCGAACTTCACGCCCGCGGGCCCGTAATCCAGCCGCACCGTCGTCACAAAGCCGTCCCGGTTGGGATGAAACACCCACCGGCTGACCGCCTTCATGCAGCTTCCCGTCAGCAGCGGCGGGCCGCTCTGCGGCTCGACATCGCGCACAATGCCGTCGGGAGAAACCGTGATGAGCAGCGTCACCACTCCGGTCACACGCTTTTCCTTCGCGGCCTCCGGGTATTGCGGAAACGCGAACGACTCCAGCCGCTGCCTCGCCTCGTCACTGGCAATCACGGGAAAATTCCCGCTCTCGCCGTCCAGCGCCGCGCCGGAGACCGCCGTCTGCGGCGGGCGCGGATACACAGCGCCCGGCTCCTGCCCATGCGCCAGGGCAGTAACCAACAGTAAGCCGAGCGCAACCGCCCATCGCATGCGAACCAGCATAGTCCCGCAGCGCGCGACTGTCACAAGGGTTTCGCGGAGCCAAACAAAACTGTCATTCCGACCGGAGCGGAGCCGCGAAGCGGTCCGCGCAGTGGAGGAACCTGCCCTTCTGCTTTCCACCGCGTCGCAACAAATCCGGCGCGAAAACGGGTGACCCGGGATCCGTCACCAAACTCACTTCCTGGCCACAATCTCCCGATTCTCATCAATCAGGTAACAATGCAATTCCATCGGAACCGCAGTGGCATGGCCCAGTTCGCCATCAAAAAAATCGCACGCCAGAATATTGTCCGGACCGGCACGCCGCGCCGAATACACATTCACATTCAGCATCACCGGCCCGCGCGTCCAGCCCAGGTGGTGCCGGGCAAACAGGTCCCCGGAAATATGCACCGTCCCCGGCTCGCCCGGCAGAATCAGCTTCTGCCGGCCCATGTCGATGCGCCCCACCTGGTCCACGTGGTGTTCGCCGGCGGCGTTCGCATCGGCATAGTAGGAAGCCGAAATCACGATGCCCTCATGCGTTTTCTTCAGCACGCGCTGCGCCTGAGGAGAAAGCGTGAGCTGCACATCGAAGGCAGCCTGCGGTCCCTGCTCCTGCGCAACCAGCGGCACACCTGCACAAACCGCAGAAGCCATCGCCAGACCGGCCAGGGAACGCTGCACGCGCGTACGCATCGGAAACTTGGCCCCATGGTAGGCGCGAACCGGCCTCCCGGCA
The DNA here is from genome assembly GCA_963848685.1 of uncultured Acidobacteriaceae bacterium. Classification (GTDB taxonomy): domain Bacteria; phylum Acidobacteriota; class Terriglobia; order Terriglobales; family Acidobacteriaceae; genus CAWKED01. The sequence goes on from CAWKED010000003.1 coordinate 106,023, forward strand.
AAGAAATTCGGGACTACTGCACCGTTTCCGTTGTCAGCGGAGAGAACGAGGTGATGTGCTGACCGTCGCCCATGTATTCCGCATACACCGTGTAGGTGCCCGGCGTAAAAATGCTCGAACTGGACATCAGCGTGGCATGGCCGCTTGCGTCCAGCTTCGCGCTGGCAAACAGCGCGCTGTTGTACTCGCCAAGATAGAAGTTAACGACGCCGGTAGGCGCGCTCGCCCCATTGTCCGGCACAACCTGGATGGTCGCGCTGACGTTCGCCGGCCGGACCACGTTCGCGGGATTCATAGTCAGCGTCGTTGATGTGGAGGTGGCGCTGCACTGGCTGGCCTGGCAAATCGCCGTTGCGTACAGCGTGTCGAGCAGGTGAAAGCCCGTGCCGTTGGGGTGCACTCCATCGCTCTGGTATTCCGGATGCCCGTCGAAAATGTCGAAGCCGTCCAGCCAGATTGCTCCGGTGCCGGCAATTGCATTCTGCATCGCCGTGTTGAACGGCTCGACATATTGCTCCGCGGACTGCCCTGCACGGTTTTCCCAGGAGATCGGCAAAATAGACAAAACGTACACCTGCAACCCGGCAATCTTCGCCGTCTTGATCATGTCCAGAACGGATGCGACAGGCGTCTGGTTCGGCAGCAGGCATTGCAGTCCCGGCCCCGGACCCTGCAGCAGGTCGTCGGTTCCGACCTCAATCAACAGGCGCTTCATGCCAGGGTTCTGCGCAATTGCCGTACCCAGCCCCATGCGGACCATGCAGGCCGATTGCCCTTCCAGTCCATAGCGGTGCGGCATCTCCGTCCACGCTACCGCAATGCTGTCGCCGACCACCAGGGTCTCGCTGGCATCGAAGCCGGTGATATTTGAGGGAGAGCCACTCTGCCCAAAGAGCGGACAAGCGGCGCAAAACAACGTCGCATACGCCAGAAGCCGCTTCCAGGGCCGGTTTCGCATCGTGTCTATACTAAGTCTGCCATGCGCCACGTTGGTTGCGTTTTCCATTTGCTGCTGGCTGCGACATTGCACGCGCAGTCAGTCACAATCATCCACACCATGGCACAGCAGGAAGGCAGCGGCATCTTCAGCCAGCTCGCCGCTGCGCCGGACGGGTCGCTTTACGGCGTCGCGCCTGCAGATGGAACCTCCGGGTTCGGCACCGTGTTTAAGGTCACCGCACTCGGTCAACTTACTATCCTGCACACATTCCTCGGAACCGACGGCGCAGAGCCTTACGGCCGCCTGCTGCTCGCTTCCGACGGATCGCTCTACGGCACCACGAACTCCGGCGGCGCAAGAAACCTCGGCATCATCTTTCAACTGGTCCCACCGGCCGGCAAGTCTTCGCAATGGACCCTGACGACGCTGCACACGTTCTCCGGCCTTGATGGCAGTAACCCATATGCCGGCCTCAACATGGACGGCGCCGGCACGCTCTACGGGACGACCACCGGCGGCGGCACACACGGCAATGGGACCGTTTTCTCTCTCACTTCAGGCGGAACATTTCGAACCCTCCACTCCTTTCATTTCGTCCAGGCAGCGCAATACTGCTGGGAACCTTACGGCGAGGTCCTTCCGGCGAATGGTGTCCTCGTCGGCGCCACACGCAACGGCGGCCCGACTCTTTTCGGCGCCCTGTATGAGGTCTCCCTCGATGGTTCCAGCTTTGCCATGGAGGGCACCGCCACCAATCAGACAAGCTGGATGTACGCCGGACTGGAGCAGGAATCGGACGGCAACTTCTATGGCGTGGGCCTGACGGGCGGCGCCAATAACACCGGCGCGCTCTACCGGGTCACGCCCGCGGGTGACATCAGCGTCATGTATTCATTGCCCGCATCCGGTTACTTCGGCCCCTACGGCAATGCCACCCTGGCGAACGATGGCAGGCGCTATTTCACGGCCCACAATGACGATGCGCAAAATGACGGCCGCATCGTCGCGGTGGATTCTGCCGGCAACGCATCCATCGTCTACACCTTCAGCGGAACCGACGGCGCAACGCCGGCGGCACAGTTAACTCTGGCTCCAGACGGCGATCTCTATGGGAGCACCATGGCCGGCGGGGCCAACGGCTACGGCGTCATCTTCAAAATCGTTCCGTAATCCTTGTCAAGGCCCTCGGACGCTTTGCGAGAGTCTAAGTCGCAGGGAGCTGCCCGTACTCGTCAGCCCGGTCGCCCGCATGACCGCCCTGAACCTGATCGTGCAGGGCGTGGCCAGCAACCGGATCTCCGACCGTCGCGCCCGAACCCTGCTCCATGCCGTCTCGATGGCCATGCAGGCGGAACAGCGCTGATGATTTAGATAGCGATCCAGCCGCGCAGCACGGCGAACAGCGTCACGCTGCCCACCACCAGCCACAACGTAACGCCCTGGATCAGCGGCCGCGCGCCAACGCGCTGGAGCGTCGCCCGGGACAGTCCAGTGCCGATCAGGAACAGCGTCACCGTCAGGCCAAGCCGTCCCAGCCGGCTCAACGCGGGAAATAACTCGCGCGGCCACGGAGCATACGTATTCACCACCGCCGCAAGGCAGAAGAACAGAATGAACCACGGCCACGCTATCTTCGTCTTGCCCGCGGCCTTCGCGCCGGTAGCGCGCGGCCACACCGCCGCCGTCGCCAGCGTCAGCGGAACAATCCAGAGAGCACGCGCCAGCTTCACCGTCGTTCCAACCTGCAATGCCTGCGCGCCATACTTCGCGCACGCGCCGACAACGCTGCTGGTGTCATGAATGGCGAGCGCCGCCCAGAGTCCGAACTGGTTCTGCGAAAGATGCAGCGCGGTTCCAATCACAGGAAAGACAAGCAGCGCGACCGAATTCAGGATGAACACCGTGCCGAGCGCGACCGCCATCTCCTCTTCGCCGGCGGCAATCACCGGCCCGACTGCTGCAATGGCCGAGCCGCCGCAGATCGCCGTGCCCGCGCTGATCAGGAACGACGGCGCTGTCTTGACGCGCAGCAGCCTGCCCAGCAGAATGCCCAGCCCGAGCGCGAACGTGATCCCAATCGCCGTATAGACAAAGCCGGACCTGCCGGCCAGCAGAACCTCATGCAGGTCCATGCCGAAGCCCAGCAGCACGACGCTGGCCTGCAGCAGGAACTTGGTCAGCACGCGCGTCTCCGCCGTGTAGGGATGCACCAGCAGCAGCCCGTACGCCAGGCCGATCAGCAGCGCGAACGGCGGCGAAACATATCCGCTCGCGCACAACACAATCGCGAGAAAGAAAATGTTCTTGGTCCATTTCTCGCTCCGCGCGGGCATCCGTTGATTGTATGCAACCTCGCGGACTTTCTTGTCACCCTGAGCGGAGCGAAGGACCTGCGGTCGCGTTTCATACACTTAAGGTCAATGGCAGGGAAACCCATCGTGCGCGGCATCAGGCTGGACAGCGAGACACGCTGCGCGCACTGGAACTCTCCGCTCGACGTCATCGCGATCAAGCTGTTCTGCTGCGGCGAGTATTACGCCTGCAAGGACTGCCACGCGGAGCTCGCCGGACACGCGCCGCAGGTCTGGCCGCGCGACCGCTGGAACGATCACGCTGTCCTGTGCGGCGTCTGCGGCGCGGAGATGAGCGTCGCTGCCTACATGGCGAGCAACGTACAATGCCCCCGCTGCAACGCGGGTTTCAATCCCCGCTGCGCGCTGCATTACGCCGACTACTTCGAGCAGGAAGGCTGATACATTGCTTCGGCCATTCCACGTTGTTGCGTGCGCCTTCTGCATCCTCGCGGCCGCATTCGCGCACGCGCAGGCAGGTCCGCCGTTCCGCACCGATGACCCGGAAACTCCCGGCAACAGGCATTGGGAGATCAATATCGGTAACATCGCCGACCACAATCCGACGAATGCCTATTATCAAGTCCCGGACTTCGACATCAACTACGGCGCTGGCAATCGCGTGCAGTTGAAGCTCGAGTTTCCCATCGCGCTCCACACCGACGCCAACAGCTCCACGACCGGGGCGTTCGGCGAGTTCTTTCCCGGAGTGAAGTGGCGTTTCTACGAGCACCGCCGGGCTGACGCGAGCCCGGGAGATGACAAGGCGGTGAATTTCTCGGTCTCCACGTACCCGCAGCTGATCCTGAACAACGCGTCGGGCGCGGCAGCGAAAGGCATCTTTCCGCCCGGGCCCGATTTCCTGCTGCCGCTCGAGGCCAACGCGCGCTTTGGCTGGCTGCGCGTGGACGGCGAAGCCGGCTACTGGTTCGGCAACAGCAAAGTGCCGCAGCAGTGGATTCGCGGCTTGCTCGCCGGGCACGAGTTCTCCGACAAGCTGGAACTCTACGCCGAGCTCTACGACATCCAGGACGCGAACCGCATCGCCGGCGCGCCCAAGCAGCGCGAAGCCACGCTCGGCGGCGGCGGACGCGCCGCCCTGAACCACGACAACTCCCTGCTGCTGATGTTCATGGCCGGCCGCAGCTTCCAGGCCGTGACACCGACCAGCGGCCAGCCATCGTGGATCGCGTACCTCGGCGTGCAGATCCTGCTCGGGCCGAAAGACAAGGACGCGCAGGTGGAGGAAAAAACGCCGGCTGGGAAGAAGAATTGACACCGGTCGTGTCCTGCGGTGGAACACAGCGCCCGGCGGAACCGGATTGACCGGCCGCCGCTGCGCTCTGGTAGAATCTGGCTTATCCCACCTGTTTTCGCCGCTGGGCCTTGTCGCCTGCGGCAGGCAGCAGTGCCGGCCAGGTTTCCGGCAAATCTCAAGGAGACAACAAGACTTTCTATGAAGCTCACCTATGTCATGGCTGGCGTGCTCACGGCTGCGCTCGGCGCTGCTACACCGGCCTTAGCGCAGGCCGCGCCTGCCGCGGCCGCCGCACCTGCCGGCCCGCTCAAGATCGGCACGCTCAACTTCCAGTATTGCGTTCTCGCCTCCAACGAGGGCCAGCGTGACTTCGGCGAGCTGCAGAAGAAGTACGCACCCCGCAAGGCCACGTTGGACGCGCAGGCGACCGAAATCGCCAACATGCAGAAGGCCCTGCAGAACACCGGCGCCAACCTGAGTGACGACGAGCGCGCCAAGCGCGTCCACGAAATCGAGGTCAAGCAGAAGGACTACCAGCGCGGCGCCGAAGACTTGCAGAAAGAAGGCCAGGAAGAAGAGCAGCAGGTCTTCGAACGCATCGCCAAGAAGGTAGCCGACTACATCAACGAGTACTCGGCGCAATACGGCTACTCGCTGATTCTCGAGAACGGCGCTCAGTCCAGCCCCATCGTGTACGAGAACCCTGCGATCGATATCACCAAGGCGATCGTCACCGGTTACAACACCAAGTCTGGCGTTGCCGCACCGCCGGCTTCGGCAACCGCGCCCAGCGCAGCGCCACGCCGCACCACTCCGGCCCGTCCAGCAACGAAGTAACGAGCAGAGTCTTGTTCGCAAGAGAGACGGCTCCGGCCGTCTCTCTTTATTTGCGGGCCTTCACGAGTTTCGCGGAGCTTTGCGTTGGACGTGCAACACACGGCTGACTTCCGCGACAAGCACACCTTCACGATCGCGAATCTCGACGAGGAAGTTTGGCTCCACGCGCGCCGGACGGCTCTCTGCATCCGGCTGTGCCGCGATGGCCGCATCCAGCTCCGCGCGAATTTCCGTTACGCGCTCCCGCGGCAGGCGGAACTGCGCGCGCAGAACGCCGCGCCCGGGGCGGCGAAAACGGATGCTCGCGGCCTTGTCCCAGACAATGTATTCAGGACCGAGCTGCTCCATGAGCATCCACATGTAAAACGGGTCCGTCATGGAAAATATGCTGCCGCCGTAATGTACGCCGACGATGTTGCGTGTCCACGGCCGCATCCGCAGCTCGACATCCGCGGCCGTGTAGTCGGCATCGAGCCGCGTGATGTGGATACCGGCGAAAGCAATCGGCGGCCACAGGTTCAGCAGCACACGCGTCCACGGACGCAGGATGCGACGCACACGGCGCTTCATTCCGCGGGCAGCACCTGGCCGCTGCATTTTCCGAACCCGATGCTCGCAAAGCCTTCGCGCTCGCATCGCCCGCGCAGCGTTATCTCGTCGCCGTCCTGGAGGAATGCGCGCGTTGAGCCATCGGCGAGAGCAATTGGCTCCTTGCCGCGCTGTGTGAGTTCCAGCAGGCATCCCGCCTCTTCGCGTGCGGCGCCGGAGACAGTGCCACTGCCAAGCAGATCGCCGGCGCGAAGATTGCAGCCGTTGCTGGCGTGGTGCGTGATCATCTGCGCGACTGTCCAGTACATGTCGCGGAAGCTGCTCGCGCTGAGTCTTGTCTCTACGCCGGACGGGGTGCGAAGCTCCACACTGAGCTGGATCGCAAAGCCGCCGTGCGCGGCGTCTTGAACGTCTGCGAGGTGCGGCAGCGGCGCAGGATCGCCTTCCGGCCGGGGCGATGCCGCGACCCGGAAGGGCGCGAGCGCTTCTGCGGTCACGACCCACGGCGAGATTGTGGTCGCGAAACTCTTCGCCAGGAACGGCCCCAACGGCTGATATTCCCAGGATTGAATATCGCGCGCCGACCAGTCATTCAAGAGGCACAGGCCGAAGATCTGTTCGCCCGCGGCGGCGACCGGAAGAGTTTCGCCAAGCGCATTTCCGCCGCGCACAAACGCTCCGACCTCCAACTCGTAGTCGAGCAGGCGGCACGGCTTGTACTCCGGCGGGCCCAGTGGTGTGGCGGAAACTTCTCCGCGCGGACGACGCACCGGCGTACCGTCCACCACGACGGAAGACGCGCGCCCGTGGTAGCCGACAGGCAGATATTTGTAATTCGGCATGAGCGGATTGTCGGGACGGAACATTAATCCAACGCGCGTCGCATGATGAATGCTCGCGTAGAAATCCGTGTAGTCGCCGATGACCGCGGGCAGGTGCATCTGGATTTCGCCCCGCGGCTCAAGGAATTGCTGCGCGCCGCCGCGGCCATCGCCGTCTGCGTCCAGCAGGTCGAAGATTTGCGCGCGCAGCTCTGAGAGCTTGTCCGGCGCGAGCGACATCAGCGGATTCAGCGAACCCGCGTCGCGGCAGGCTTCGGCAGCGTCACCGCGCAACCGGCCGTTCCGCACACACCCGGATACATCGAGCGCGCGATCGCCGATCGCGACACCGACGCGCGAAGGCCCGCCGGCGCGCGAAAAGATGCCAAACGGCAGGTTCTGCAGCGGGAAATCCGTCTCCGGTGAGTTGGCCGACTCCACCCAGCTTTTTCGGGATGCGTCGTGCGTTCGGTTGAGATCGATCAAACCAGGCCCTCCTGCTGCAACTCTTCCAGCGGCTCGGTGAAAGAACACGAACCGAACGCGATTGCGAACTCGTTGCGCGCGCTTGTGATCTGTGCAGCGTTCGCCGTGCGCCCCCGCCACTCCAGCGTGTCTTCTGTCAGATGTACATCCCTTGCTTCCAGAATGGCCATGATTTGATCCTCACGCGTTATTTCTCCAGCCCAAAGCAGTGCCGAGGCGCCGAAAACATTCAGGAAGCCGTGCATGCGCCCGCGCGGCGCGTCAGCCTCATACGTCAGCGCGCGCGTTGACGGCCGCATGTGATGCAGTCCGGCTGTCGCTTTAAAAGCAAGTCTCCGCTCCTTACATGCCAGGAGAAATCGCGCCATGCTTTCCGGAGAGATGAACATGTCCGGCTTTACTCCGCCGGTGCGCACTTTTGCCCGCGCCTGGGCACGCGCGATGGCGTCGAGGTTTGTCGACAAGGTCTCGTCGCAGCAAACCTCCACGTACACGTTGCTGCCGGGCGCGTTGAACAGCCGTGCGACCTCGGCGATTTCCTCCGGCGAGGCTGCGCGAGTCTCCACTGTGTCCACGCGGCCGCAGTCGCCACAGGACAATTCGAACTCCGCGATCAGCGCGGCGTCGGTTGCAGAAACAGCGAGCGCGCTGACAGGCAGTGGAGCGTCCTGCGCGGGCAAATCCCGCACGGCGGCGGCGAATTCTGCAAGCCGAACCGCGGGAACGATGATGCGACCAAGCATCCACGCATGCGAACTGTTGGCATACAATGCATAGTTCGCGGCCGTCTCGGCCATGCCGAGCCCGGCGGGCGGAAACAGTCCGGCGTAGTCGATCAGCCCGGACAAAAGAGCGCGCGGTGCGGAATTTTCCGAAGCGAAGCCCACCCGCCATCTTACTTGGCAATATTGCGGCCAAAGAAGAAGGCCAGGATTTCTCCTGGCCTTCGTTAGTTGAATTGGGGCCGGTCAGAATTGGAATCTGGCCAGAAATTCCACCACTCGTCCGGCGTCGGCTGTCTGCGCGTGGCCGAAGATCGAGCTTTCGACGACTGCTGAAGGCGAGCTGTTGCCGTTGAGGATCGGCGTGAGGTTGGTGTAGTTGAAAAGGTTGTAGGCATTGGCCTGGAAGCGAAGCAGCGGAGTGTGTCCCCACATTTCAAACTTGAACTGCTTTGCCACGCTAAGGTCCACGTCCTTGTAGCAGGGGCCACGGAATGAATTGCGGCCGATGCCCGGCGTAATGTTCGGCTGCGGGCCGGAAAGACCTACGTCGAAATACTGGTTGCCGTTGTAGGACTGTTCGAACTGGCTATTGCCGCAGCTGCTGCCCAGCGGGAAGCCGCCGGTATATGTAAGTGGGCGAATGGGCGAAATCAGGTTCGGAGTCGCAGCACTCGTCTGACCATTGATGGCGTAGGTAACCGGTGTGAAGGGGAAGCCGGTGTGGGCCGTGAAAATTCCGTTCACCTGCCAGCCGTTCAGAGCCGCCTTCGCGATCGCGTTGTTGTGATGGGTATCCGGAACATTCCAGACGGCTGTCCCGACGAAGCGGCTGTTGAGGTCGTAGTCCGCAGGCCCGTAGTTATACCTGTTGATTTGCGGGAACGTCTGGTTGCCGGCTGCGTTGGCCCCGTCGCCGTTGGAAATTTCGTCGAGCGCTCTGGACCAGGTATATATGGCCGAGAAGGAAACGCCGTTCGCGAAGTTCCGGCGCAACTGCACATTCATGCCGTTGTAGTTCTGGATAGAGTCCGTTTGTGCAAGGTAGGCGGCGTAGAACGGAGTCTGATTAACGCCGATCGTGCACTGCCCCAGCGTGACGCAGGTTCCGCTCTGGCTCGGATAGAGGAAGCCCTGTTGCACCAGTCGCGGCAGGTGGTATCCCTTGCTGCCCTGGTAGCCAACGCTGAATACCCAGTCGCGGCCCAGGTTGCGCTGTACTTCGAGCCCGTACAGATATTCGTAGGGCGTGTGGATTGTCGTCCCGGCACCGTACGTCTCCACCTGCAGTCCCTGGGGAGTGCCGGTTGCCGGGTTGATGGCCTGGACCAGCGCCGGGTTTGCGGGATAGCTGAACGGCGACGTGGTTGAGCCGACGCTGTACTGGATTGTCCCGTTGGCGTACGGCGAACCGAAGTCGCCCACCGCGGTACCGCAGCACAGACCGAAGTTGAAGACACCCGGCCCGTTCTCCAGCGCCGGATCAAACAGGGACGCCGGCAGGCGGTTGTAGGCCATGGCGAAGCCGCCACGCACAACCATGTTCGGATTGTTGCGCGGAGTCCATGCAAAGCCGAACTTTGGCGAAAAGTCATGCAGCTCAGAGTTATAGAAATGGTTATGGAGAGTGAGGGACGCGCCAATCAACTCATTTCCGGTCGCGCCGAGCACGGGCAGATTGACCGGGAATCCCTGGTTGTAGAACGGCTCGAAGTATTCCCACCGCAGTCCCAGATTCACCGTCAGGTTTGGCGCGACCTTCCAGTCGTCCTGTCCGAATGCGCCGAAATAGTGGTCGCGGAAATAGCGCTGCGTCTCACCAGGCCCGCCGTTGGCAGGATTGGCCGTGATGCCCTCATAGATTGGAGTGTTGTTGAAGAAGTTCCAGATGCCGGCGAACGCGTACGTTGGACGGTCATTTCCGGCCAGGTTGTTGTTGTCCTGCTCGATCCGGTACTGGAAACCCATGCGCAACGAGTGGTTGCCGAAGATCTTCGACACGACATCGCGCAGTTCATATGTGTTTTGCGCCAGGATAGATGGTGTTGTCGACGCCGCATTTACGCCGAACTGAACGTCGTTGTACTGGCCGAAGGGTTCGTTCTGAATGTTGATGTAGGGGATGCCGTAATTCACCTGCCCTGCAGCGTCCGTGATGCCGTTATCGGAGAAGCGGGTGAAGTTGGCGCGCAGTTCGTTGATCAGCTTCGGGCTGAATGAGTGAATCCATCCCGCCGTCACCGCGGAGTTGAGGGGCTTGAACGGAATATCGTCTCCCGGGCGGGAACCAGCAGTTCCGCTGGGGTTATTGTTATCGAGCTTGGTAAAAAAGAAGGTGGTAAAAAGGCTGTCACGCGAGGTGGCATTCACGTCGAAACGCGCGTTGTACTGGCGCGCGCGTGTGCGAGAAGGCGATTCAATCTCAACGAACTGCAAATCGGGAACTCCATCGAGGCCCATGCCGGCAGTTATGCAGGCCGGATTACCGTTACTGTCCAGATAGGTGCATCCGCCCCCGGTGCTCAACGGCACGTACTGGTTATTCACTCCGTAGGGTGAACCTACGTCCAGTCCGTCTCCGACGGGATTACAAAGCCGCGGGTCTGTGGTGCCGTATGTCGCACAAGTTTGCTGCAGGATCTGGGAGACGCGCGGCGCGCCGGCGCCCGCCACTGTCAGGGCGCTTACGCTGCCGCCGCGCAGAGATTGCAGGGCCGCGCGATACTCCGGCGTTTCCACGAACTGTGACGAGAAGGTCTGGCTGAATTCCTGGAACGCCTCGCCTGAGACGAAGAAGAAAGCCTTGTCCTTCCAGATCGGGCCTCCCAGTGAACCTGCCTCATACCGCTGCTTGTTGTCCACGCGGGTCGGCGCCTCCCCTTGCGGACCGGTGTAAGAGTTGTAGGCGTTCAGTCCCGGCTCATCGTATTGAAAGCGGAGCGAACCGTGAAAGTCGTTGCTGCCGCTCTTCGTAACGGTTTTAACCTGGGCGCCGGAATTGCGGCCGTCCTCGGCATCGAACGACGTGGAAATGACGGTAATTGCGGACACCGATTCAATGTTCGGCGTCACCACGGCCGCGCCGCCGCGGCCCAGCGAATTCACGCTGACGCCGTCTATCAGATAGCTGTTGAACTGCACAGGCTGGCCGGCCGCGCTGATCTGCACCTGGTTCTCAGTCTGGTAAATGCCGGAGTTTGACTGGCCGGGCCCCGCGCCATTGGGCAAAAAGATCGCCTCGCCGCTGCCACTGCGCGCGCTGTCGCCGGAGATACCGGGCGCGGTGCGCAGCAATTCGTAAGGGTCAGCTCCGAAGCTGGGCAGTCGTTCCACGGCTTCCGAACTGATCGTCGCGCTGACGCTTGCGTCTTCTGTTTGCAGCGCGGGGAGCGTGTTCGCGTTAACGGTTACCGACGAGGAGGTGGCTGGCCCGGCATCCAGATGGACGTCCACGCCGCGCGGAGTCTCCGCGGACACCATGACACCGGTTGTTGTGCTCGGCTTGAAGCCGGGAGCACTTACGTTCAGCGTGTAGGACCCGGGCGCCAGTTCGTTGAAGCGGTACGAACCTTCGCCGCTCGCCGTCGTGGTTTTCTTCGCTTGGGTCGCGTCCTGAGTCAAGGTCAGAGTCGCGTTCGGAATGACTGCGCCGGTGTTGTCTTCGACCGTGCCCGACAAGCTGGCACTAAATTGCGCGTGCAGCGCGATTGGCAGAAAGAGAAAGAGAACGGCAAGCAGGCGCGGTAACCATTTGCTGCTGAGGATGTTGCTCTCTGATGAACGACGCTTCATGTGGACACTCCTAAAGTGGTAAACCCCGTATTTGGCAGCGATTGCATTGCCCGCTGCTCGCATGTTCGCGCCGCGCCTCGTTATTTGCGGCGTCGCGGCAGATGCTACACCCGGGGACGGGTGCGCGACAACATCGGTGCAGAATTTTTGTCCGGGCGCAGCCGGTGCATCCTCCGGGATGTGTCGTGTGGCGATGGTCACGGCGGGCAGCCGGGAATGGTGCGCGGCTGACCAAGGTCTCCGGACAAACTCCTCCAGACAACAGCTGTTGGACTCCGCGGCGTAGAGCCGCGGTCGCGCCTCCACGGCAGCGTTGCCAAATTATTCTGCGGAGGGAGGAATTGGTCGGGACGAGCAGATTTGAACTGCTGACCCCTCGCACCCCAAGCGAGTGCTCTACCAGGCTGAGCCACGTCCCGACTCTTGTTCGCGCTGGAACCGGCGTTCCGCGCAGGGTTGTTTCAGTTTACCGCACGGACTTGCTTCAACCCCGCCCATGCGCGCAATCGAAGCGACACAATCGGCGCCAGGTCGGCGGCCAATTACGACGCTGGAGGAACGTATTCCGCAGGCGGCGCGCCGCCCGCGCCGAAAAAGAACTCCTGCATCTGCTCGACCAGGAACTCCTGGGCGTGCGGCGTCCATGGCTGCAGGCGGTACTCGTTCAGGAGCATCTTCTGCCGCTCCACCCACTCGCCCCAGCTCTTCCTGCTGACCGAGTGGTAAATCTTGTTGCCGAAGTCGCTGTCGAACGGCGGCTCGTCCAGGCCTTCCATTTCGACCTTGTAGCGGCTGTCCATCACCATGTGCGCCATGGAGATATTTTACCCGCCGCATGAGCGTCACAAAGTAAAACGGCGGGAGTCATGGCTCCCGCCGCGCAGTCACTGGCCAGGGTCCCTACTGCGAAGATTTATTCAGGTACTGGTCAACGTTCGTCTTTGTCACGAGCGCGGAACCCGTATCCACCAGCGCGGGATACGGCGAATCCGGATCGGTCGAGTAGGCGCCGCCCATATCGGGTTTCTTCTCAAGATGAATGTCGGCCAGCGACCGCAGCCCGAAATAGGCCATCGTGTACGGCTTCTGCGCGATAGTCGCGGCGATGGTTCCGTCCTGGACAAGCTTCAACGTTGCGTCGTCTGTGTCCATGGCGACGATGGTCCGCCCGGCGGTGGCGTTGGCGCGCTTCAGCGCTTCGGCCACGTCCTTGCCGGCCGAGGCTTCCAGGCAGACAAAGGCATCCACCTTGTCGCCGCCGGTCTTGCTGGCATATTCGGTTGTCTTGTCAAAGGCGACGCGCGAGTCGCCGCGGATGTCGACCACGTCCACAATCTTGATCCCGGGTGAATCCACCAGAACGCTCTTGTAGCCGCGCAAGCGATCGTCAATGTTCGGCTGGCCGGGCATGCCGAAGAACACCACGTTGCCGCGGCCGCCAAGCTTCTGGACCAGGGTCTGGGCGCCGAGCCGCCCGGCGGCGATGTTGTTCGTGCCGATGAAGAACAGCCGCTGGGAATCGGGCGCGTCGGAGTCAATCGTGATGACGGGCACACCCTGGCTGATGGCGGCGTTGATTTCCGGCTGCAGCAGGTTCGGGTCTGTGACCGAGACGAGGATTCCCGCCGGCTTCTTGGCCAGCGCGTTGCGGAATTCGGTGACCTCGGCCTGCGGGTCAAAGGTATTGGGACCTACCATCTCGCCCTTCACGCCCTCCTGCGCGAGCGCCTTGCTGAAACCCGCGTTGGCGGCCTGCCAATACGGCAGCTTGATGTTTGCGGAGACAAGAAAATATTGCTCGGAGTTGCTGTGCGCTTCGCAGGAAACGAGCAGCGACAGCGTGGCCGAAGTCGCGAGCGCTAAAACTGCGGATGTAAGACGCTGAGAGTGAATACGCATGGAAAACGCCTCCTGGCTGGCAGCGACGAATTGTAATCCTCCTCGCCGCCGCTTTCCAAGGGCGGGACAGGGATTCTTTTCGCGGACGAGGAACCTGGCACGGCGGGACGGATTAGTCCGCAGTGACGAGCGCCTGCGCCGCCGCCTGGATTGTCTCTGCAATGTCCGCCTCGCTGTGCGCAGTGGAAAGAAATGCCGCCTCAAACTGCGAGGGCGGCAGCCAGACGCCGCGCTCCATCAGGCCGCGATGGAACTGCGCGAATGCCGTGCAGTCGCTGCCTGCGGCCGAGGCAAAATCCGTAACCTGGCCATCGCGGAAGAACCATGTGAACATGCTGCCGACGCGGTTCGCCGTCAGGACAATGCCGGCGTCCCGCGCGGCGGCCAGCACCCCTTCGACCAGCGCCATGGAAAGTGATTCCAGCCGGCTGTAGATCTCGTCTCGTCGCGCATGCAGTTCGCGGAGCATTGCCGCCCCGGCCGCCATGGCGAGCGGGTTTCCGCTCAGCGTTCCTGCCTGATAGACAGGCCCGAGAGGCGCGAGCAGGTCGACCACGTCCGCCCGGCCGCCGAAGACGCCGCACGGCACGCCGCCGCCGACAATCTTGCCCAGCGTGGTCAGGTCGGGCGTCACTCCATACAGTTGCTGCGCCCCGCCCAGCGCGACGCGGAAGCCCGTCATAACCTCGTCGAAGATCAGCAGCGCGCCTTCGCGCGTGCAGATGTCCCGCAACGACTGCAAGTAGCCGTCCGCCGGCGCGATGCAGCCCGAGTTCCCCACGACCGGCTCGACAATAATGGCGGCAATATCACCCGGCCGCGCGGCAAATGCCTGCTCGACAGCTGTAGCGTCGTTAAACGGCAGGGCGAGCGTGAACTGCACTGTCTCTTCGGGAACGCCGGCCGAGCCGGGCAAACCCAGCGTCGCCACGCCGGAACCGGCCTTGACCAGCATCATGTCGGCGTGGCCGTGATAGCAGCCCTCAAACTTGACAAAGAATTTGCGGCCCGTGGCCGCGCGCGCCAGCCGGATCGCGGACATCGTCGCTTCCGTTCCGGAAGACACAAAGCGCATACGCTCTATGCTCGGGAAAGCCCGTTGTACAAGCTCGGCGAGGTCGGCTTCTGCCGCAGTGCTGGCGCCGAAGGAGGACGAACGTCCGGCGGCTTCGCGGATGGCTTCGACGACGGCAGGGTAGGCGTGGCCGAGAAGCATCGGTCCCCACGACCCGACGTAATCCAGGTAGCTGTTGCCGTCGGCATCCCAGACACGCGAACCTTCGGCGCGCGTCACGAAGGGCGGCTCGCCACCAACCGCACGGAAGGCCCTGACCGGCGAATTCACGCCGCCGGGGAAAAATGTCTCCGCGCGCTGCTGCAATTCAGCGGAGCGAGCGTGGGGGAGCCTGGAGGGAGATTCCGACATCGCTCTCTAGTCTATGCAGTCAACCCGGTTCCTCCTCGCGGAAAGGCCGTGCGATTGGGTCGCACGGCATCTATAACTTTCACCATGCTGCACCAGGTGCTTCACAGCATGTTTCACATGGACCTGCCGTTGCTGGAGAAAATCCTGCGGCCGGTCGTCGTCTTTCTTTTTCTGGCCGTGCTGCTGCGCATCTTCGGCAAGCGCGAGCTGGCGCAGCTGAATCCGTTTGACCTCGTCGTCCTGCTTTCCCTGTCGAATACGGTGCAGAACGCCATCATCGGCAATGACAACACGGTCTCCGGCGGCCTGGTGGGCGCGGCCGCCCTGTTGACCATCAACTGGCTGGTGGCGCGCACGCTTTACCACCTGCCGTGGCTGGCCAGGATTGTGAGCGACAGCGCGACCGTCCTGCTGCGGGACGGGAAACTGGACATGCGCGCGATGCGCAAGGAAGCCCTGACGCGCGAAGACCTGCTGCAGGCCGTACACAAGCAGGGCTTCGACAACCTGGAGAGCGTTTCGCTGGTGCAGCTTGATCCCGACGGCACGTTTTACGTCGAAGGAGCTTCGCCCAGCGCGACCGAAAAGCAGATGACCGACCTGATGCGCAAGGTTGACGCGCTGGTCGCCGAAGTGGCCCAGCTGCGGCAGAAACTCCCGCAGACCTAAAAGTGGAAGGCGCTCCGCAGAGCGCCTTCCAGTGATTCGCAACAGCGGCTACTTGGTCAGAGTGACCGACGACGAGGTTGAGGTTGACTTGATGTCGGTGGAACTGCCGTTGTATTTCGCGGTTATCGAGTAAGTCCCCGCGGGGTAGCCGTTGCTCGAAGCGCTGAACGACGCGGCACCGCCGCTGAGCCCTACAGTGATGAGCGCCTGGCCGTCGGCATAGAACGTCACCGAGCCGGTCGGCTTTGCCGTTCCGGTGCCGGTGGTCTGCGCCACCGTGGCCGACAGCTTGAAAGTCGTCCCGACCGGGCCGCTCGAAGGCGTCACGCTGACCGTGGTGGATGTCCCGTAATCCAATGCAAGATTCACGGTGTTGGACGTTGAAGTTTCATCCCCGCTGTCGCCGTTGTACTTCGCCTGTACGGCATAGGTGTTGGCCGGATAACCGACCGCGTTCGCCTTGAGCGTGGCCACGCCGTTGCTCAGATTGACCGTGGCTAGAGTCTGGCCGTACGCGGTGAACGTAACGGAACCTGTCGGCGTATTAGAGCCCGATGTTTCCTTCACGGTCGCGGTAAAAGTGACCTGGGAGCCGTAGATGACCGGGTTCGGGTTTGCCGTCAGGGTGGTCGAAGTTGCCGCAGCCGCGGTCCCGCTCACCGTAACGGCAGGGCTCAGTGCGGCCAGGCTTCCCTGGCATTCGACCGCGTACACGTAGGCCCCGTCTTCGGTCGGTGTCACGGTTTTCGAGCCGCTCATCGTGAAGTTGCTGATCGTGCTCGAGAGCTTGCCGGTCCATGCTCCCGCAGTCGCCGTTGCTACATTGAACCCGCCCTGCTGGATATACGGATAGGCATAGCACTGCGCGGCGGTGTCGTTGGTGACGTTCTTTACCGTCCAGCTGACCGTAACGGACTGCCCGGCGCTGAGAGTGGTCTTGTTCACCGTAACGGCAAGGTTGGTCGGGACCGCGGGTGTAACGGCGAGCTTGTAATAGCCCCCGGCGGAGCTGCCCACTACGCCGGCATCGCCGTAAAAATTTCCGTCCGAGCCCTGAATGACAGGGCCGACCGGTGTAATCGGTGCGCCGCTGTTTGCGGGAAAGTCAACCAGGTCGGTGTACTTCGACGTGCCGGGATTGAAGCTGAAAAACGAACCATCCGGCGCGCCCGAGTAGCTTGAAAGTGCGGAATAGAAGTTGCCGTCACCCGCCAGAAAGATGTTGCTTTGCGACTGGTCGCCTCCCCCGGGCAACGTAAAGAAGTCGCCATTCGGGTTGTTGTCGAATAAATCTGATTCCCAGATGGAGCCATAGCCGGTCGCGCCATACGCATTCACGCCGTACAGGTTTCCGTCCGTCCATTCGTTTACGCCCTGCGAGTTATAGCCTGCGCCGCTATCAAAGCCGAAAAACACCGTCTCCACCCACGGCGTCGTCGTTCCCGGCACGAGTTGAAACAGGCCGCCATCGTTGGCGCCGGTGACGCCGTTATGCGTCACTCCATACCAGTTGCCGTCGCTGGCCTGAAACAGCGCCCCGCCGGGATTTTCTCCGTCGCCGCCACCGCTGACCGCGTCGAAATCGTAGATGTCGGTGAAAACGCCCGCCGGCGTAATGCGGAAAGCCTCGCCCTGGTTGTTCGCCCCGCCGTAATAAAACACGCCGTAAAAATTTCCGTCCGCGCCGAGGGTCAGAGGCCCTGCCAGCTCGTTGCCATCGGCCTGCGCCAGGTTGTAGATTCCCGTGCAGGTTTTCGTGGCCAGCGAGAAGCTGAAGAACACTCCGTAGCCGTTCGTCCCACCGCCATTCGTGATTCCATACAGGTCCCCGTCCGGGCCTTCGATGAGTCCGCTCTGGATGCCCTGGCCGCAGGAAGCATCAATCTGGCCCTTGAGCGAGGAGATGGAACCGGCGGGCGTAATGCGAAACACATAGGACGAGTTCTGCGGAGACGTATAGAAGTTTCCATCGCTGGCCTGAATCAGGCCGCGGGTCAGGGTGCCACCGTATCCGGATGGCTGCAGCGCCAACACGGAGAGCGAGCCGGTAGCTTGGCCGAATGCGCACGAGGACAATGCCAGCGCGCATGCCGCGGCGGCAGGAAAAAGACGAACGGACTTCATTGGGTTACCTCAGAGACAGATTTTGGGGCCTGGCGCATCCCGGGGCCTTTGGGGCAGGTCACGCGCAATAACGATTACATATTTTGGTTACAAGAGGAAGCGCTGGTTTCGCACGTTTTGGTGAAAGTTCACACGCGGTGCGGCCGACATCATCGCCCCGTCTGGGCCGGCTGTTTGCGTTTTCCAGATTACGGAATCGGGGCGCCATGGCCGCGGGTGAAAGAATAGAAGTCGGCGGCGGGCACATTCGAAATGCCTGCCGGCACATGGACTTATGAGCATGAACAAACCTTCCGAGGGCCGCGCCCGCGTCGTCATTGAAGCCGTTCAACCCGAAATCAACTGTGGCCGGTTCGCCGCCAAGCGCGTTACCGGACAAACGCAGGCCGTCGAGGCGGACATTTTCGCCGACGGCCACGACAAGCTGGACGCGCGGCTGCTCTATCGCGCCGCTGGCGCCAAGAAGTGGCTGGAAGCGCCGATGGTGTTGTTCGACAACGACCGCTGGCGCGGTGCATTCACGCCGGACAAGCCGGGCAAATGGGAGTTCACGATCGAAGCCTGGGTGGACCACTTCCTGACGTGGCAGTACGACTTCAGGAAACGCGTGGACGGCGCCCAGATAGAAGAGATTCCGCTGCAGCTGCAGATTGGTACCACTCTGGTTACAGAAGCCGCACGCCGCGCCAAAGGCGGGACGGCGAAGCAGCTCCGCACCGTGGCCAGGCAGATGAAAGACGCTAACGACCCGCAGGCCGCAATCGAAGCTGCCTTATCCGTGGCCTTGACCAAGGCGATGCAATCCGCGCCCGACCGGCGCTACGCAACGCGCTACGAGCGGGAGCTGGCTGTCTGGGTGGACCGCCCGCGCGCGCAATTTTCAAGCTGGTACGAGATGTTTCCGCGTTCCACCGGCGCCGATGGCGCGCACGGCACATTCAAGACCGCGACAGACGTCCTGCCGTATGTCGCATCCATGGGCTTCGACATTCTGTACCTGCCGCCCATCTCGCCGATTGGCGCCGCGTTCCGCAAGGGGCGCAATAATTCCACCGTTGCCGGGCCGGAAGATTCCGGTTCGCCCTGGGCCATCGGCGCGCCGGAAGGCGGCCACACGGCCATCCATCCCGCGCTCGGCACAATCGAGGACTTCCGCGCGTTTCGCGAAGCGGCGGAGAAGCAGGGCATCGAAATCGCGCTCGACATCGCGTTCCAGTGTTCGCCCGACCATCCGTGGGTGAAGGAGCATCCCGCGTTTTTCAAGCACCGTCCCGACGGGAGCATCCAGTATGCCGAGAACCCGCCGAAGAAATACCAGGACATCTACCCTATCGATTTCGAATCTGCGGAATGGCGGACGCTCTGGGACGAGTTGCTCGGCGTGTTCCTCTACTGGGCCGGCGAAGGCGTGCGCGTGTTTCGCGTGGACAACCCGCATACCAAGGCGTTTCCGTTCTGGGAGTGGTGCATCGCCAGCGTGCGCGAGAAATATCCTGACGCCATTTTTCTGGCAGAAGCCTTCACGCGGCCCAAGGTGATGTACAGGCTGGCGAAGCTCGGCTACACGCAGAGCTACACCTATTTCACGTGGCGCAATGACGGCGCGAGCATGCGCGAATACCTGACCGAGCTGACCACCGACGCGCCGAAGTATTTTTTCCGCCCGAACCTCTGGCCGAACACTCCGGATATTTTGCACGCGCAGTTACAAACCATTTCCGCGGACGCGCCGCCGGCGCAGGTGCGCGCTGCGTATGCGAGCCGCTTCCTGCTGGCTGCGACGCTCAGCTCCAATTACGGCATTTATGGACCGGCGTTTGAGCTGCAGGAATCGCTTCCGGTCAGGCCCGGCAGCGAAGAATATCTCGACAGCGAAAAGTACGAAATCCGCAACTGGAACAAGGATTTGAGGCGCGACCGCAAAGATTCACTGCGGCCGCTGATCGCCCATGTCAATCGCATTCGACGCGCGGAACTCGCGCTGCAGACGAACGACACGCTGGCATTCCACGACACGGACAATCCGCAACTGCTTTGTTACTCGAAAAGCTATACGCCACCGGAAAGGAGCGTGTCGGCCGACGTGAGCGTGATATCGGTCGCCGGCAGCGACGCGTCCATCCCGCAAGGCAATTCAGTGGAAGCACACGCCGAAGCCGATGCCGCCACGGAAGCTCGCAGGCAGCCCGGCAGCGAGCGCTTGCTCATCCTCGTCAATCTCGATCCGCGCAATTACCAGGCCGGCTACACACGACTGGACATGGCCGAACTGGGGCTGGACTGGACCAAGCCCTTCACGGTTGAAGACCTGCTGACCGGTGTCTACGATCTCGACAACACTCCGGCCAATGAGCCTGTGCCGGAGCCGCACGGCGAGCATGCGGTGTACACATGGCGCGATCGGTCGAACTTTGTGTCACTCGCGCCGGGCCGCGCGCATATTTTCCGCATTCGCCAGGACTAGTTGCGTCTCCTGGGATCATAGGACCGCGGTCAATTCCTGCCTGGCCGCGATTACCGGCTGCAGGTTCGCGTCCGCGTCCTTCCAGTCGGTGAGGAAGCTCTGGAACGCGCTGCGGGCTGACGGCTTGTTGCCGATGGCGGCATAAGTTCGCGCGACACCCAGCTCAGACAACGGGTACGCCAGCGTTGTCGAAGCGTATTGCGACACGATGCCGCCTGCGATGAATGCGCCACGGTGTCCGCGCACAATCGAAAACTGCTCCAGTGCCTGCAATGGCTGATGGAGCGCAAGGTACGCCTGCCCGCGAAGGTACGGCGCAAGCGACACCAGGTCGTAGGCTTCCTGGCCGTTCAAAGCGAGGAGCGCGGCCTGCGGATTGTTCTTCTGCAGCGCCTGCGCGGCTGTGACGCTCGGGATAAAGACGTGCTGCACGAGTGTGTCCTGCGGCCACGTCCTGGCCAGCCGCTTCAGCAGCGGATCGGCTTCCTTGTCGCCACACAGCGCGAGGGCCAGCGCGGCGGAATAGGTTGTCACGCGTTCTTTGTCCAGCGCAAGCGCCTTGCGCGTTTCGTCGCGCACGTTCGTGCAGTCGCCCACCAGCGCGCGGTCGCTCGCGGAATAAGCCAGCATTGGCCCGGCGGCGTCCTGGAGTTTCTGCCCTTCCGCCAGATCAACGGACTGCTGCCACATGATGGCCGCCTGCTGCATCTTGCCCTGCGCCTCCGCCAGCCAGGCCGCGGTAGAAACCACCATGTAGGCTTCCGGCGAATTCGCGCTGGCCTGCACCTGTGCGGAAACAGCCTGCTGGTTGCCGAGCATGAATTCCGCAACCATATGCGCCGTGTCGAGCGAAGGTTGCGCGCCCAGCTTCGCCTGGTTCTGCTGGTATACCTGCTCGGCCTGCGCGGCCTGGTCCTGGGCAAGCAGCGCATTCATCAGGTTGGCATAGGAGGACGCCCGTTTTGAATCGGAAGCGATTGTCTTTTGCGCATACTCCTGCGCCTTGGCGAACTGCCCTGTGATCATGTAGGCGATGCTCAGGTTGTTGGTGGCCACGGCGTCTGCCGGATAGAGCTGGCTGTAGAGGTTCCATGCGGCGATGGTTTGCGAAACGTCTCCCAGTGCGTCGGAGAAGTAGCGGGCGCGGATGTACAGCTTCTCCCGCGGGCTGACGGTGTCTGACAGCCTGTACGCCGTCGCGATGTTCGTTATCGCCTTCTCACCCGCGCTCATCGTCTCGTAGATGGCGCCGGTACGCGCATAGGCCATCGCAAATTTCGGGTCGAGCCGGATGGCTTCGCCATAGTAGCCGAGCGCCTCCGTCTCATGCCCAAGCTGGTGGGCCTGTTCGCCGAGCGCATACGCGCGGAACGCCTCGAGTGAAGAAGTCGTCGCCTGTCCGAGCGGCGTGTTCAGCTTTTGAATGCTCTCGAGCGACTCACCCAGCCGCGAGCGGAGCTTCGTCGCGATGGTTCCGATCGCGCCCAGCACATCTTCCTTGCGCGGCGCGGTGGCCTGCTCGCGGCCAATCACATCGCCAGTGTTGCTGTTGATGGCTTCTACCGAGATGTCGTATTGCGAGCCGAGCAGCGAAATCGAGCCTGTGATGACGGCGCGGATGCCCTCGCGCTCGGCAATGTCGCGCGCCACGTCGAGCGTAATCGGCGTATTGGCCGGCTTGCCGATGTACTGCAGGCTCTGCTGCATGTGTTCCGCTCCCACAATGTGCAGCAGCGGCGACTGTTCCAGCTGCACGGCCAGCGCTTCGCGGAGCGTCGTGTCAAACACAGGGTCTTTCGTCCGGTTGTCAAAGTCGGTCAGGACAATCGAGCTCACCTGCGACGGCGACTGGGGCGCTGCGTCCGCGGATGGCGCGGCGGGAGCAGCAGGCGGCGTGGGAGGCACAACGCCGGTCTGCCGGTGGCGCGGCCACAGAAGAATGCCCAGGCCAATGAGGACGAATAGGCCCAGCCCCATGGCGAAATACGCGGCCGCGCGTCGCGTCGCGAAGTGGCCGCGGTCCGGCTCGCGCAGCTTGCCCGTCTGCATCAGGCGCTCCACGTCCTCATGCACGGCGGCGGCCGAGGGATACCGCACGTCGCGGTCCTTGGCCAGCATGCGCGCCACCAGCGTGTCGAAACCGGCCGGCAGCGCCGAGTTGAGAGTCCGAGGCGGCGGCGGTTCCTTGGTCAGCAGCGCGACGAAAATGTCTGCCGGCGACGGCCCGGTAAACGGCGCGACGCCGGTCGCCATCTGGTACGCCACGCAGCCGAGCGAAAAGATGTCTGTCCGCGGATCCAGCACCTCGCCGCGCGCCTGTTCCGGCGACATGTACGCGACCGTTCCGACGGCGGAACCCTGGCCCGTCAGCGGGTCCATCATGGCCTGCGTCGCTGTTTCCTCGCTGCTCGATTCGCCGAGCGACATCTCTTCATGCTTTTTCGCGAGGCCAAAGTCGAGGATCTTCAAATGACGCGGCCCGTGGCCGGTCTCGACAATGAACAGGTTCGCCGGCTTGATGTCGCGATGGATGATGTTCTGCGCGTGCGCCGCCATGAGCGCGCTCGAAGCTTCCAGCAGGAAACGCAGCGTGTCGTCCGCGCTCAGCTTGCCGTGCGTGAGCAGCTGGCGCAGAGTCTGGCCGTGCAGCAGTTCCATGACGAGATACGGCTGCCCGTCCTGCTCGCCAATGTCGTGGATGGTGCAGATGTTCGGATGGTTCAGCGCGGAGACGGCGCGCGCCTCGCGCAGGAACCGCTCATAGCTGCCGGCCTTGGGCGAGCCGCCCGTGCCTGCCGACGAGGCGCCGGCGAACACGTCTTCCGAAATGCACTTCAGCGCAACTTCGCGGTCGAGACGCGTGTCGCGCGCGCGAAAAACCACGCCCATGCCGCCGCGCCCGATCTGCTTCAGCAGCTCGTACGGACCAACGCGGCTTCCGACGACGAAGGGCACGCGACAAGTCTATAAGCGGATGAGGATTACGCCGAACAGAGCAACAGGCAGTATGACTGCCGCGCCAACTCAGCCGGTGCCGGCTGCCAAGGATTAGAGATATTCACTCCGACCAGAAACGATCACTCAAATACTTATCCGCCGAATCGCAGAGGATCGTCACGATCACAGCATCCTTGCCGGGATTCTCCGCCGCAAATTCCTCTGCGATCCGCAAGCTCGCGACTACCGCTGCCGCCGCGCTGATGCCGACCAGCAGACCTTCTTCGCGGCCGAGACGCTTTGCCATCGCGTAGGCGGCTTCCGTCTCAACTTCAACGTTGCGGTCGGCAAGCGTTGGGTCGTAGATGGGCGGCACAATCGCGGAATCCATGTGCTTCAGGCCTTCGAGCCCATGGAACGGCGAATCGGGCTGCATCGAGATAAAGCGAATTCCGGAGTTGAGCTGCTTCAAGCGCCGCGTGGTTCCAACGAACGTCCCTGTCGTGCCGAGCCCCGCGACAAAGTGCGTGATGTGCCCGCGCGTCTGCTGCCAGATTTCGTTCGCCGTGCCGTCGAAGTGTGCCTGCCAGTTGGCGTCGTTGCCGTACTGGTCGGCGTACCAGTATTTGTCCGTGTCGGCGGCGAGTTCGCGCGCGCGGCGAATCGCTCCATCGGAAGACTGCGCCGGGTCCGTCCACTCCACTTCGGCGCCGTAGGCGTTGAGGATGCGCTTGCGTTCCGGGCTGACGTTTGAAGGCATGCACAGCGTCACGCCAAACCCCATCGCGGCGCCCAGCATCGCGTAGGCGATCCCGGTGTTGCCGGACGTGGCATCCATCAGGCGGCGGCCGTCGCGCTGGCCGGGACGCAGGTGCCCGGCGCGCACGGCTTCGCGCACAATGTTCGACGCCGCGCGGTCTTTCACGCTGCCGCCGGGGTTGGCCCACTCCGCCTTGCCGAGCAGCGTGACGCCGGGCAGATGCTGAACCAGCGAATCCAGCCGCAGCAGCGGCGTGTTGCCGACGCGCTCCAGCAATCCAACGCCCAGCGGCGCGGTTGCGTTGTCAGGGAATGGGTTCGGCGGGTCAGGCATTGGGCTACACTCTCAGGGTAGCCGACCGGCGCAGCGCCGCAAGGCATCCCACCTGCCAGCATGAAGAAGAACCGCAGCGCACCCTACGTTCCACCCGATTTCAGCCAGGTGGCCGCGAGCCTGCGCGCCCAGGGCTTTGCCGTCACCGAGCGCGGCGGCGGCGCGCGCATTGAGCGTGATGGCTGCGCCGCGGAAATTTCTCCCGCGCAAGGCAAGAACCAGGACGTCCGCGTGACCGCGCGGCCGGGCGTTCTGCTCGGCGGAGAAATCGCCACGCTGCTCGACAAGGGCTTCCAGAAATTTTTCAAGACGGCGAAACTCGAAGTCCCGGCGACCGCGGAGAAGCTGAAGGCCCTGCACACATTTGAAGCGGCGCTGGCCGACGCCGTCGGCTGCGACCAGAGCTACAACGAAGCCCTGGGCACGGTCAGCGACAGCTACCTGTATGACCGCGTGAAGGGCCGCGCCGACGCCCGCCCGTGAAAAAGCTGTTGCTTGCAGTCATTCTGCTCTTGGCTTGCGGGGCGGCCGCCCGCGCGGAAGACTTCTGCCCGGCCATCAACCGCAGTGATGTCGAGCAGGCCCTGGGCGCAGTGCAGCTCTCGGTGAGCTGGCGCTCCGGCAATGACTACGTCTGCCGCTTCACCGGAGAAGGCACGCAGTTCACCATCACGATCAAGCCCTACAAGTTCCAGAACGGCTGGGCCAGCTACGCGAAACAGTGCATGGCGCCGGGCGCGCCCATCAACGCCATCGGCGACGAAGCCGTGGCGTGCTACCAGGGAGCGACAGGCCAGGTGCTCGGCCATGTCCGCGATACTTTGCTGGATGTCCGGCTGACTACTTCTTCCGAGGCAAAGACACGCGATGCGTTGCCGAAATTATCAGCCGGCGTTGCCGGAAATCTGCACTGAAGGCAGTGCTATTGGCTGGCCGCCGGCAGCGATTTATGCGGATTGACGGTGCTGCTCGGGTTGGTCGCAAGCTTTCCCCAGAGCGCGATGACCGCGACAATCAGCACGACGACGGTGATGAGGGTCCAGACCATCGCGACCCACCGGCGGCCGTGTTCTGTCTCTTCTTCGGCGATTGACGGTCTCTTCCGCTCGGTTTGTTTCAGTTCCTGGCCCAATGTTCACGCTCCGCAAGGTAAAGACACTTCCTGCCGGGAATGTGTTGTACCCCCGGCGCGGCGGAAACAAGAATTTTGCCCAATGTTTAACCGCAGGCGTTAAGCTGTTGACCCGATGAACATCACACGCCGCTACATGCTCTCTACCACTGCCGCTTTTGGCGCGGCAGCCGCGCTTGCCCCGCGCCGTTTGTGGGCAGCAGATACCAACCACGTAGGGCCCGGTCCGGACATTGTCATTCCGCGCCTGATGGACGGGAACAAGCGCTTTATGGAAGGCCACATCACCGCGCGCAACAGCCCGACACGGCGCGATGAGCTGGCTACAGGGCAGTATCCAATTGCGGCGATCCTTAGCTGCTCGGATTCCCGCCTTGCGCCGGAGACGGTCTTCGACCAGGGACTCGGCGAGCTCTTTATCGTTCGCGTTGCCGGCAATGTTGTGGACGACTTCGGCCTCGCGTCTTTGGAATATGCCGTCGTCGCGCTGGGCGTCCGCACCGTCTTCGTCCTGGGCCACTCGTATTGCGGCGCCGTTAAATCGAGCCTCGACCAGGCCGCCGCCGCGAAACTGCCCGGCAAGCTGCCGGAACTGACCAAACACATCTACGAAGGCATGGCGGGCGCCAGGCCGGGCGAAAAGCCTATCGTCAAGACGAAGGACGACAAGCTGGAACTAGCCGTCGAAACCAATGCCGAAAAGCAGGCCAACGTCCTGAACTCGACGTCGGTGCTGCCGAAGTATGTCAAGACATCGGCAATGGTCTACTGCCTGGACACCGGCGCCGTTACGAACCTGCCGGTCGCGTAAGCAAGGTGGAGGGGCAGCTGAGCGCCGCCCCTTCGTCTTGCCACCAACTCCGTCCGTCGTGATCGTTGTCGTGTGCGTCCGCGTGGCCTGAACCGCGCGAGGCTGAGACGCCGCCGTTCACGGTCTCCAGATGAATCGTGGGGCCGCCGCCGTTCACGTCCATATCCACGCGGCCGCTGTGTGGGCTCGAGCGGGAGGTTCCGGGAAAATCTGTTGACACGCCGCCGTGCACGGTCGAGAGATCAAGGTATGCCGGCAAGCTCTCCGGGACTCGCAAGTTCACGTCTCCGTTTATCGTGAGCAGCCGAAGTTCCTTCGCGATCAGGCGATGCTCATCCGCCTGGCGACGCGCGTCATGGTTTCAAGCGCCTGATCGAGCTCGCCGCGCGTGTGTTCGCTGGTCACGATGCAGCGGATACGCGCCTTGCCTTCGGGAACTGTCGGGAACGCGATGCCTGTCGCCATGACGCCTTCATCAAACAACGCGCGGCTGAAGTCCATCGCCTTGCGGCCTTCGCCGATGATGATCGGAGTAATCGGCGTCTCGCTGGCCGGAGTGGTCTGGCCGCCGATGTTGAAGCCGGCATTCTTCAGCTCGCCCTGGAAATAGCGCGTGTTGTCCCACAACCGCTCCATGCGGTCAGGTTCCTGCTCCAGGACATCGAATGCCGCGATGCAGGAAGCCGCGACGCTCGGCGGATGCGATGTCGAGAACAGGAACGGCCTCGCGCGGTGGTAGAGAAACTCGATGAGATCGCGCGACCCGCACACATAGCCGCCCAGCGCGCCAATGGCTTTCGACAGCGTCCCGACCTGGACATCCACCTTGCCGTGCACACCGAAATGGTCCACGCTGCCGCGCCCCTGCCGGCCCAGGACGCCGCTCGCATGCGCGTCGTCCACCATCATGATGGCGTTGTACTTCTCCGCCAGCGCGGCCAGCTTGTCTACCGGGCCAATGTCGCCGTCCATGGAAAATACGCCGTCCGTGATGATGAGTTTCCGGCCCGGCTCGTTCTCGATCTCCTTCAGCAGCTCTTCGCAATGCTCCGCGTCTTTGTGGCGGAAGACCTTGATCTTCGCGCGGCTGAGGCGCGCGCCATCGATGATGCTCGCGTGGTTCAGCTCGTCGGACAGGATGAAGTCTTCCTTGCCGAGAATGGAACTCACGGTCCCGGCGTTGGCGGTAAAGCCGCTCTGGAAAACAACGCAGGCTTCCACGTTCTTGAAGCGCGCAATTTTTTCTTCGAGCTCCATGTGGATTTTCATTGTGCCCGCGATGGTGCGGACTGCGCCGGAACCGACGCCGAATTTGCGCGTTGCCTCGAGCGCGGCCTCGCGCAGCCTGGGGTGCGTCGTCAGGCCGAGGTAGTTGTTGCTCGCCAGGTTGATGACGCGCTTGCCGTCATAGGTGCAGAGCGCTTCCTGCTCGTCGTCGAGCACCCGCAGCCGGAAGTAGGTTCCGCGCTGCTTGAGGTCGTCCAGTTGCTCGGTCAGATAATGCAGTTGCGGTCGCGTGCCGGCAGGCGATGTCGCTGTGGCCATGGTTCTCCCTCGAATGCAGTAACAGTCGAGTGTAGCGGCAAGGGACCTTTACTGACCCAGCAGGCCATACACCACAAGCTGGCCCTGTCCGCCGACAAACACCTTGCCGTTGGCCACGACGGGGAGAGTGAACTTGACGGACGGTGGTCCCTGGTCCCGGCTCCCGGAAGCCGTTGTACTTGCGTAGAACATGGTCGCCAGGTTCGCGGGGTCATAGGCATACAGGGTGGCTGAAGCGGTCGAGTTGTCGAGTCCCCACAGGATCGCGTTTGATGTTCCATTGGCGGAGATGACGGGTTGAATTCCTCCTGCCGAACCGCCGCCGAAACTATGCGCTGTCTTTGAGGCGGGCGTGGTGTTGAACTGGCCGGGCGTAGTGGAAGTGCCGGGCGTAAACGTGTATGCCGCGAGGTTGGTTCCTGTCGCGCCGATGTACAACGTGTTGTTGAACCAGGCGAAGCTCGAAAAAATACTGCCCGTGCTCCACTGCTGGACCGCATCGTTCAGGCCGTCCGGACCCTTGGTGCCCATGTCGTATGTGCCCAGGTTGTCGCGGTCCAGCAGGTAGATCTGCCCTGTCTTGTCCGCGTTGACCAGAAGGTCCGGCTCCGAGCCGCCCGGGTCCTGGATGAGCAGCGGCGCCACCATGCCCATGTCCTGGTCATGCTCGCTCAGATAGGACTGGTCGTCGGGAACGAACCAGTCTCCGACACTCAGCGAAGCCGCCGTCGAACCGGATGCAGGCGTATAGGCAAGGCGGCTCACGGAATCGCCATAGTCACTGCCGCCTGTGTTGACGTCAAACGTCCCGTTGCCCGAGGCAGTGAAGATGTTGTCCTGGTCGTCGGACGAGCTTCCCGCTGCCGTCATCCAGATGCCGCCATCGCTACCGTTCGGCGTGTTGTTGTTCACCGCAGTCTGCTTGGAAATGTCGGCGGCGTTATACGCCATCGTCCAGCCGTGATATGGCCCGGCGTCGCAGTGCGAGGCCCACATGATCCAGACCTGCCCGGAGGCTTCCAGCATCGCCGCGCGTTCTGCCGAACGCAGGGGGTTAAAGCTCACCATGCCGCCGGAAGTTCCCGCGCCCGTGCCGGGGACCGAAGCCTGAATGACCGTCGGGCCATTCAGAATTTCCGTGCCGTCGCTGATGCGCAGCGCATGCAGCTTTTGCGCATAGGTAGTCGTTCCATTGCTGGTCGTCTTTACGGCGCCTATCACGTAAATGGCGCCTGTGTTTCTGTCAGCTACCGGCGTGCCGAGAATGCCGGTGTTGGGTGAAGGATTGCCGCAGCCATAGTCGCTTGTGTCCTGGACGGCCTCTCCATTGGCGAGAATGCTTTGCTTCCAGAGATATCCGGCCGACGGATTTTTGCCGTCCGCGTCGAACGCGTACACGGTGCCCGCCGCGGTTGAGGCGATCACCACGTTGTGCAGGGAACCGTCGCTCATTTTGTAGCTGCTGATGTACAGAGGCTGAGCGTACAGATACCCGTCCACCGCGTAGGTCGCGATCTTGCCGAACGTCGCGCTGTTCACGTTTGCCGGCGTCAGAATGGTTTCCTGCGACTGCACCCCGGTGCGCCGCGAGTTATACCGGCTGGTCAGCACATCCACCGCAGGCGTCACCGAGACGGCTACCGCCGGCGAGACGGAGCTTGCGTCGCCGTTTGCGCCGAGATATTTCGCCGTCACGGAGTACTTTCCCTGCGGCACACCCGCTGCCGAGGCGCTCAGCTTCGCGATGCCGTTGACCAGCGGAGCTGTCCCGAGTTCGCCGCCCGCGTAGAAAGCCACCGTGCCCGTCGGAGGCGTGCCGCCGCTGTTGCGCCCGACGCGGGCAATCAGGTATGCCGTCGCGCCAAGCTGGATGTCCGTCGGGGAGGCCGTCAGGGCCGTGGTCGTCGGTGATGGAGCGGTAACAGTGACGCTGACATTCTGTGACGTAGACGCTGCGAATCCGCCGCCGCCCTCATATTTCGCCACCACGGTATACGTGCCAGGCGCCACACTCGAGGTGTTGGTGTGGATGGTCGCGGAACCATTGGAGAGCGCAGTCGTGGCGACTACGGCGCCGTCCCCCAGCAATTGCACGGTCCCGGTCGGAACACCGGACGCAGCCGTGACCGTTACAACGGTCGTCTCGACCTGCCCCTGTGCCAGCGTGGCCGGGGTCGAGGTCAGCGTAGTCGTCGTAGAGGTCTGCGCCATCGCCAGGCATGGGGCAACGAGAAAAACGAGAAAGAATGCACTGCGGCGCATGTGGGGCCTCCGGGGGTTGCTCAGCTAGGATGCCATCCCCCGGGCTGGCGTGGCTTCGCTATTGCGTCTTCGTGGCCAGCCCGAAAACATTCAGCTGGCTTTGCGTTGTCACAAATACGTGACCATCGGCAACAACCGGCATGGAAAATTTCACAGGCACGCCCAGGCTATCGGCTGGATTGAAGCTGCTGTTGTACAGCACATTGGACAGGTCCCGGGCGTTAAGAGCGTAAAGAATGCCGTTGCTGCCGGTAATGCTCATTGTCCAGACGATTGCTCCACTGGTCCCGTTGGCGGAGATCACGGGCTGCGTCCCGCCTGTCACTCCGGTCTTTGCAAAGACCGCATCTGTCTGCATCGACGGGACCTGTGCGAGAGTCGCGGCTGTTGAGCCGCTTCCAGGGGTCAGCGCGTACGCTCCCAGCGGCGCACCGTTCGCGCCGATGTAAAGCTCGTCCTGCAGATACGCAAAGCTGGCATATACGGCGCCGCCGGAATAGAAATCCTGGAGGTCCCCGTTTAACGCGTCCGGCCCGTTCGCGCCCGTGCGATAGGTCCCCATGTTGTCGCGGTCCAGAAAGTAAATGCGCCCGGTCTTGTCCGCTGTGACCAGCAAGTGGGGCCTGGCCCCGCCCGGATCGTTGAAGAGCACTGCATCTGTCGTGCCCAGGTCCTGGTCATCGTCTGTGAGATATTCCTGGTTGCTTGGCGTGAAGAAATCCGCGACCGTCAGGGTTGAGTTCGACGGCGCGCCGAAGGGCACAGCCAGCCGCATCGCGGAATCCGCGTAGTCATTTCCACCCAGGTCGGCGTCGAACGTGCCATTCCCGGAAACCGCGTAGATGTTGCCGAATGAGTCCGCCGACAATCCGCCCCCGGTCATCCAGATGCCGCCCTGTCCGCCGTTCGGCGTATCGATAAAGATGGATGTCTGCCTTGCGATATTGTCCGGGTCATAGCCGAAAATCCAGCCGTGATAGTCATTCTTGTCACAGTGCGAGGCGAACGTCACCCAGACAGACCCCTCCGCTTCCAGCAGTGCCGCGCGCTGGTTCGCCCACTGCGCGTCGAATGTGATCTGCCCGTTCACGCTGCCGTTGCCGGTGCCCGGAACGGTGGCAGTAATCAGCGTGGGGCCGCCCAGTTGTTCCGAGCCGTCCTTGAGGCTCAGGGCGTGCAGCCGCTGCGAATAGCCCTGCGGCGTGCCGTTGTTGATCTGTCGCGTGACCGCCGCGACGTACATCACGCCGCGGGAGCGGTCGATGACCGGAGTGCCGACAATGGTCAGGGCCGAGGCATCGCCGCAGGACACGTCCGCGGCATGGACAGTCCGCTCCCCTGCCGGGACCAGCGACACCGACCACAGGTAGCCGGAAGCAGGGTTAAGCCCGTCGGCGTCGAACGCTGTAACCACGCCGCCCGAAGTGGCTACATAGACGACGTTGTGTGCCGCGCCGTCCGCCATCGTGTAGCCCCCGACGTAAAGCGGCGCCGCATACGGTATGGAGTCGAGTGGAAACGTGCGCCGTAGGCCAAAGCTCCCGCTGCTGACCGCCGCCGGCGTCAACACGGTTTCCGCAGGCTGCACCCCGTCGCGCGTAAGGTTGACGCGGTGCATCAGCACGTCGGACCCCGGCGTGACGGTGACGTTGACACTGTTGGAATCAGAGCCGGCGTCGAGATTGTCTCCGGCAAATTTCGCCGTGTAGGTCTGAATACCTAAAGTTTTGAGCGGCGACGGCAGCGGAAAATATGCCACGCCATCCGTCACGCTTGCTGACCCAAGCTGCGTCGTTCCGGAGAAAAAATTCACCGTGCCTGCCGGTGTTCCCGCCTGGCCGACGCGTGTCACCTGCGCTTCCAGGCTCGGCGCGCGCCCCTGCTGCACAGCGTCAGAAGACGTCCGCAGCGTGACGTTGGACGTTGTCTGCGAGTAGATAGCCAACGACGCTGAGGTTGATCCAGTCACGCCCGCACCACCGCCCCATGAAGCCGTAACCAGATACGTTCCGTAGGCAAGTTGTGAAACCGGAAGCGAAGCGCTGCCTTGCGCGTTGAGCTTGGCCGTCCCCAGGGTCTGCGTGGAAGTCTTGAAGGCAACGCTGCCGGTCACCGGCGACGCACTGGACGCTCGCACGGTCGCCGTCAGGGTCGTGCTGCCGCCCGGCGCAATGCTGACACTGCTCGCGGAGAGCGTGGTCGTGCTTCCCGGAGGTGTGGACGGGCCGCTGCCGCATCCGGTGGCAAACAAGGCAGCAACAGAAAAGGCCAGCAAGTGGCCCGGCGCAACACGACGCATTGTCTTCCTTCTTGATTGCAAGAACTTTGCCGGGAATCGTAGCATCCGCACCCCGGTCACGCACGGAATTTTCTTCGCATGTTGCGCAGGGCTTACACTGGAAATCGAATGTTCGGAAGCAAGCCGCCCGCCGCCAAGGGAGTCCCAGATGCGGCCGGCCTGCTTTCCGTCCTCGACCTTTCCCTGCCGGACATGGAGCGGATCCTCGCGTCGGCTTCCTCACTTGACGCAGAATCTGCTGACAAGCGCAGCCGCCGGTTATCGCATCGCCGTGTGGCGCTGCTGTTCTATGAAGCCTCGACGCGCACCCGCACCAGCTTTGAACTGGCCGCCAAGTCACTCGGCGCGGAAACCACGCTCGTCTCCGCCGCGTCCTCGTCCATCGAAAAGGGCGAGTCTCTGAAAGACACCGGCCTGAACCTGCGCGCGCTCGGCTGCGAAGCCATCATCCTGCGTCACCCCAACAGCGGCGCGGCGGAACTGCTCGCGCGCGCAACTGGGCTGCCGGTGCTGAACGCCGGCGACGGCATGCACGAGCATCCTTCACAGGCGCTGCTCGACCTGCGCACCATCCTGTTCTCGCTGGGACTCGCTTCTGGAAAGCGCACGCCCGACATGACCAGCGAAACCCTGCGCGGCTTCACCATTACGATCTGCGGCGATATCTATCACTCGCGCGTCGCCCGTTCAAACGCCATGCTGCTGCCGCGGCTCGGGGCGCGCGTTCTGCTCTGCGGGCCGGAAACTTTGCTGCCGGACTCCGCCGCGGAACTGCTGCCGCGCGATGAGTTGCGTGGCCGCTACAAGGAAAAGCCGGGCGGCAGCATCGAAGTGCGGCGCGACTTCGATGCCTGCCTGCGCGAATCCCAGGCCGTCATGATGCTGCGCATCCAGAAAGAGCGGCTCACCAACCTGCAACTCGATCTCGATACCTACATCGCGCAGTACCAGTTGCACGAGACCCGGCTCGCCCTGCTGGGCCAGGGACCTGCCGCCAAAGTTCAAAGGCGCTCCGCGGTTCGTCATGCATCCCGGCCCGATGGTGCGCGGCCTGGAAATTACCGCCGCCGTCGCCGACGGCGAGCGTTCCGTCATCCTCGAACAGGTGACGCACGGCCTGGCTGTGCGGCGCGCGCTGCTCGTCAGGTGCCTGGCATGAGCGCCATGCTTATCCGCGGCGGCCGGGTCGTCGATCCTGCCAACAGTCTGGACGCGCAGCGCGACCTGCTGATCGCCGACGGCCACGTGCGCGAAATCGCCGCGCCGGGGAAGCTCGAAACAGCCGCAAAAAAACTGCACGCGGAAATTTTCGACGCAGCCGGACTCGTCGTCGCGCCGGGACTCATCGACATCCACGTCCACCTGCGCGAGCCCGGACAGACATGGAAGGAGACCATCGCGACCGGGACCGCCGCTGCCATTGCCGGCGGCTTCACCACGGTCTGCGCCATGCCGAACACAGTCCCTGTCAACGACACGCCGGAGTGGACGAAGTGGATGCAGGCGCCGCAGCGCCACGCCTTTGCGGAGGTCTTTCCCATCGCTGCCGCGACGGTGAACAGCGACGGCGAAAAGCTGACAGATTTTGCCGCGCTGAAGCGAGCGGGAGCAGTTGGAGTTTCCGACGACGGCAAGCCTATCCTCGGCGACGCCATGATGCGCGCCGTGCTCGAAGCCGCCGCGAAGCACGATCTTGTCGTCATTCAACATGCCGAAGACACGCGCCTGACCGGCGGCTGCAGCATGAATGCCGGCGCGCTCGCCTTCCGGATGGGACTGCGAGGTATGCCGGTTGAAGCCGAGTCCGGTATCGTCCAGCGCGACATCGAGCTGGTGCGTGAACTCACAAGAAAGCGGGGTGGGCCGCGGCTGCATGTCGCTCACATCTCGACCAAAGTGGCGCTCGACCACGTCCGCGCCGCAAAAAAAGACGGCCTGCGCGTGACCTGCGAAGTCGCGCCGCACCACTTCATCCTTACCGAAGAAGCCGTCGCCGGCTACGACACCAACGCCCGCATGAACCCGCCGCTGCGCTCCGCCGCAGACCGCGACGCAATGCTCGAGGGCCTGCTCGACGGCACCGTGGACTGCATCGCGACCGACCACGCGCCGCACGCCACGCACGAAAAGGAACAGGAGTTCGACCGCGCGCCGAACGGCATCATCGGCCTTGAAACCGCACTCGGGCTGACGATCGGCATTCTGCACCAGCAGTACAGGCTGCCGCTGTCACGCGCGCTCGCGCTGCTCACCCGGCGCCCGGCCGCTGTCGTCGGCCTGGAAGCTGCGCGCGGTCACCTCGGCAAGTCCGCTGTCGCCAATGTAACCGTCTTCGACCCGGACGCGCAGTGGGAATACCACGCCGGCCAGGGCCGCAGCAGGAGCAGCAACACGCCGTTCGACGGCTGGAAGCTGCCGGCGCGCGTGCACGCAACCATCGTCGGAGGCGAAGTGCGGTACGCCCCGTCGGCGCATTAGTTTCCTGTCATCAAAAAGGTTGCCGCGAGTCGCATATATACGACTCGACGATTCGGCCGAGAATCCCACAAAATCGCTGGATGAAGAACGTCCTCCTCCATCTCTGCCTGCTCGCCGCTCCCACTGCTCTTTTTGCCCAGGATGCGCCGAATTACGTCGCGCCGACCTGTAGCGGGTTCATTGACTGCTGGCAGGCGCGCGCTACTGCGACGCAGAACGCGCAGCCGCATTGGGTCACTCCGCTTGTCACCGTGACGCCGCGCCTCGAACAGGAGTTCCGCTCCGACTTTGTCCGCCAGATCGCCGTGCCTGCCGGAACCACAACGTGGAATTTCGGCAACGGCAAGGGACTGGAACTGATTCCGTGGAAGAACATCGAGCTGATCTTCAATGTGCCGCCGTACATCCAGCACAACTCCACAGCCAAGGACGGCTTTGGCGACGTCTCTTTCCTGCTCAAGTACCGCATCCTCAGCGGCAATGAGCATCATGGCGATTACATCGTCACGGCTTTTCTGGGCGCGTCGCTGCCGACGGGCAGCTACAAGAACGGCGCCGCCGATTCCGCCGTCACGCCGACGCTGGCGGCCGGCAAGGGCTTCGGTCTGTTCGATGTGCAGTCCACGCTCGGCGCCACGCTGCCGACCCACAACGGAGACACGGCAGGCAGGCCGCTGGCGTGGAACACGACAGCACAGTGGCATCTCGGCAAGTGGTTCTGGCCGGAGATTGAAGACAACATGACGCACTACATCGCCGGAGACCATGACGGCATGACGCAGAATTTCGTCACGCCCGGCGTCATGTTCGGGCGCTTCCGGATCAGCAAGAACCATCCGCGGCTCGGCGCAACTTTCGGTGCGGGATTCCAGACGCGCACATCGGAGTTCTCCACGACGAACCACAACATTGTGTTCAGCGGCCGTATTCCTTTTTAGAAATTCGTCCGAATGGTTGAGGCGGCGGCGGTTGCGATTCCCTAACGTAACCGCCGATGAACTTTTCTACCCGCGCCGTTCTCATACTTGCGTTTTTCTCCTCGTGCCTGCCGGCATTCGCGCAGTCAAATTCGGAATCCTGGCTTGAACGCTGGAACGACCGCACCACCGCCATCCAGGCCCGCCAGCCCGGATGGGGAGTTCCCGTGTTTGCGCCCTACCCGATGCTTATCCAGGTCTTTCGTGCAGACTTCACGCGCCAGATCACGTCTGCCGAAACAACGACGTGGAACTACGGCGGCACGAAGGGCCTGAACATCATTCCGTTCCAGAACACAGAATTCGACGTCTATTACCCGCCGTACATTCAGCACAATTCCTCGGCAAAGGACGGCTTCGGCGACACGGCCTTTGTCGGCAAATACCGGATACTGAGCGGCAATGAGCAGCATGGCAACTACCTGCTGAGCGCGCTCGTCATCGCGACCATTCCAACCGGCAGCTACAAGAACGGCAGCACGGACGCGACCATCAATCCGACGCTCGCTGCGGGCAAAGGCTGGGGCAGGTTCGTTGTGCAGTCCACGCTGGGCGCGACACTACCGCTCGGCGACACAACCAAGCTGGGCCGGCCTGTCCTCTGGAACATCACCGCGCAATACCATGCCGGCAAGCTGCTCTGGCCGGAGATTGAATCGAACGCGACCTACTTCCACGGCGGCCCGAACGACGGCAAGACTCAGGAGTTCCTGACACCCGGCGTGACCTTCGGCAAGGTCAAGTTCCATCCGGCCGACAAGCATTCCCGCCTCGGGCTCGCTGTTGGCACTGGCATGCAGATAGCGACCAGTGAGTTCCACTCCAGCAATCACAATCTGATTTTTACGGGGCGGCTGTTGTTCTAGCAGGGAGCAGGGAGCAGGGAGCAGGGAGTAGGGAGCAGGGAGCAGGGAGCAGGGAGCAGGGAGTAGTCCCTAGTCCCCAGCACCTGCCCTATGCAGCAGCACTTCGTCCGAGCCATCTATTTCACTCACCAGAACTTCGATTCTCTGCTCTGCAGTGGTGTCAATCACGCGACCGACAAATGCCGCCTCAACCGGAAGCTCGCGGTGCCCGCGGTCGATCAGCGTAACTAGCTGGATGCGCCGCGGCCGGCCGATATCGAACAGCGCGTCCATCGCTGCACGCGTCGAACGCCCGGTGTACAGGACATCGTCCACCAGCAGGATGTCGCGGCCTTCAACAGAAAACGGAACGTCGCCGGGGACCGTAGTCGGTCGGGGCACGCGGCGTTCCAGGTCATCGCGATAGGCGGAGATGTTCAGGCTGCCCGTTTCAACCGGCTGCTTCTCAATGGCGGAGATGAGCTCCGCCAGCCGCCGCGCCAGCGGAACGCCGCGCGTCTCAATGCCGATGAGCGCAGGCAGCCCCGGGCCGGCATTCTTCTCCACAATCTGGTGCGCCAGCCGCACCAGCGTGCGCTCCATTTCGGAGCCGGACATGACTCTCTGGACAGCTTCGTGGACCATGAGAAGCACTGAGCATAGCAGGCAGGCCGGGGTGGATGGCGGCGGCCCGGCAATGCTAGACTCGCGGCCAAATGGTGCGCCTGATCACAATTGAACGCGAGTACGGCAGCGGCGGCGCCGAACTCGCCTGCCAACTTTCCGAGCTGCTGGGCTGGCGGCTGCTCGACCGCGCCCTGGTCGAAGACGTCGCGCGCGAAGCCAGGGTGTCCCCGTCGCTCGCCGAAGAGTGCGATGAGCGGCTGGACCCGTGGTATCACCGCATGGGCAAGGCCTTCTGGCACGGCTCGCCGGAGCGGGTCTCCGGGTCGCCGGTCGAGGAAGGCCTGTTCGACGGCGAGCGCATGGTGGAACTGGTGCGCCAGGAAATCATCGCCGAGGCGGAAAAGGGCCAGTGCGTCATCGTCGGGCGGGGAGCTTCCTGCATCCTGCACACCTTCCCCGGGGCGTTCCACGTCTTCGTTTTCGCCAGCATGAAGCGCAAGACGGGCTGGTTCGCGGAGACGTTCCCGGACCGGGCCGCGCAGGCGCAGGCGCAAATCGAAGCCGCGGATGAACAGCGCGCCGCATACGTCCGCCGCTACTATGACCGCGACTGGGACGACCGCGCGCTCTACCACCTGATGCTCGACGCATGCATGGGCCAGAAGGCGATGCTGGGTTCCGTGCTGGCCGGCGCGGGGCTGCGTGACTGCGTGCCCGAGCCGAAATGAGCCCGGACGCAGTTCAGATCCGCTGGGCACTCGAAGAAGTCTCAGGACCGCTGGCCGAAAGCGGCCGCCGCTTCGTCGAACTCTTCCGCCGCGGCGATGTCAGCGTGGAACTCTACGCGCCGCGCGGCGAAGACAAGCAAACGCCGCACCAGCAGGACGAGATTTACATCATCGCAACGGGAAGCGGAACATTCGAACGCGACGGCGAGCGCGTGCCTTTCGCAACGGGAGATGTTCTTTTCGTCGCCGCGCACGTGCCGCACAGGTTTGTGCAGTTCACGCCGGATTTTTCGACCTGGGTGGTTTTCTTCGGGCCGTCGAGCGCCTGAGCCGGGACAGCTTGGGAGCCGGGTGCCACACAGTGCGCTTCGGTTGCGCTCATAGGGGCTTCGCAGCACTGAGCCACGCTTCTCATTGTTGTCATTCCGCACGTCGCGCAGCGACGGAGGAATCTGCATTTGCTTTCCCCATCAAACCCGCCACAGCTATGATGGCGGGCGATGCCTCTTGCCGCCGGCGACCAGCTCGGGCCCTATGAAGTCACATCGCTGCTCGGCACAGGCGGCATGGGCGAGGTGTATCTCGCGCGAGACACGCGGCTGAACCGCAACGTCGCCATCAAGGTCCTGCGCGGCGGACTCGACGCCGGCGCCGAAGCCCGCTTCCAGCGCGAAGCCGAAGTTGTTGCCTCGCTGAACCACCCGAACGTCGTCGCGCTCTACGAAATCGGCAAGCAGGGCGGCATCGAATACACCGTCAGCGAACTGGTCGAGGGCGAGAGCCTGCGGCACCGCATCGCAACCGTTGGCGCGCTGCCCATCCGGCAATGCGTGGACATCGCCGCGCAGATTGCCGACGGCCTCGCCGCCGCGCACGCCGCCGGTATTGTTCACCGCGACCTGAAGCCCGAAAACGTCATGCTTACCCGCGACGGCCGCGTGAAAATTCTCGACTTCGGACTTGCCCGGCAAACTACCGTGGCTGCGTTCGGGGCAGTTTCGAGCGGCGATATGGAAACCATCGTCTCGCCGCTGACGCAGTCCGACTTCCGCACGCATGCCGGAGTGGTCCTCGGGACGGCGAGCTACATGAGTCCCGAACAGGCGCGCGGCGAGGAAGCCGACTACCGCAGCGACCAGTTCTCGCTCGGGCTGGTGCTGTACGAAATGCTGACCGGCATCCAGCCGTTCGCGCGGCCTTCCGCGGTAGAGACCATGGCCGCCATTGTGCGGGAAGAGCCGCCGCCGCTGCCGGAAGGCCTGCGCATCCCCGCGCCGCTTCTCTGGATACTCGAACGCCTGCTCGAGAAGGACCGCAATCAGCGCTTCGATTCCACGCGCGATCTTTACCAGCAGCTCCGCGCCATTGACACGCACTGGTCGTCTGCAAATTCCTCAAGCTCGCTGGCGCCTGCGGCCGCAGTGAAAACGAAATCGAAGCTGCTGCCGCCGGGATGGCTCGTGTTTGTCGCCCTGGCCGTGGGCCTGGTGCTCGGCTGTGCGGGGATGTGGCTGCTGCATCCGGCCGGCATCAACATCGCGGATTATCGCTACACACCGTTCGCCATGAACGTCAGCAGCGACGGATACTTTTCGCGTGACGGCAGGGCCGTCCTTTATTCCGCTCGCCTCAAGGAGACTTCGCAGGTCTTCCTGATTGAAAACGGCGGAATGCCGCGGCAGTTGACGTCCACGGAACGGCCGTCATCGCCGATTGGGTTTGATGAGGATGACGCGCACGTTCTGTTCTTGAACGAACCGTCGTCCGCCGACAAAATCGGCGTCTTCCGGGTTTCCCGTGTGGGCGGAGCGCCGCAGCACATCCTCGATCTGCCGGGAAATTATTTTGCGGTGGCCCTGGCGCCGGACGGCAAGTCGCTGGTCGTGCTGGCGCCGCTCAATTCCGGCGTCTATGGACTGCTCTACTCCTCGCCGGTGGGCTCGCCGTGGCAAACGTATGCGCCGGCAGAGTTCAAACAGAAACTGACGGATGTCTACAACTCTCCGCAGCTCGCCTTCTCGCCGGACAGCAGGCAGTTGCTGTTTGTCGTGGACGCGTCGAACTTCAAAGAGCTGGCGTGGCTCATCGCGTGGCCTCTACAGGCAGGCAGCGAACCCGCGGCGGTGGAAGCCAGGCTGCCCCGCACCGGCTTCACTCCGGAAATTGGCTGGATGCCGGACAACAAGCGCATCGTCTTCTCCAGTTCCTCAGACGTAAGCCAGACCGCGAACATTTACATCGGCAAGGTGGGCGGCCCGTACACGCAAATTACGAGCAGCACGCACGGTTACGAGTCACCGCGCATTTCGCCAGACGGCAAGACCATGTTGTTCGTCATGGCGGACAGCGACCTGAACATCATCGGCGTGTCCGTCGCCGATGGTGCGCCGCAGGACATCGTCTCCACTGCGCGCGACGAGAGCATGCCTGCCTGGTCCACGGGCTCAGACCTCATGGCCTATGTCACCGACCGCGATGGCCGGCCGGAAATCTGGGTGCACCGCAGCGATGGTTCCGAGCGCCGCGTGCTCGGCATGAGCGACATGGCGACGCCGACAATATTCTTCATGACCCCTGTGCCATCGCCGGACGGGAACCGCGTCGTCTTCGTGGCCGCCGGAGAAGGCACCCAGCCAAAGTTGTGGATCGTTCCCACGACGGGTGGCTCGCCGGTCCGCGCCACCAACACCCGGCCTGACGTGGCAGAAGTGGCGCCCTTCTGGTCGCCCGACGGAAGCCAGATTGCCTACGTCGCAGTGACGCACGGGCAGCATGGCCTTTCCGTGATGACAAGCGATGGGACCGCGACCCCAAGGCAAATTTACGCCGGCGACCCCAACCAGAGGCCTGGCATGCCCACCTGGCTACCGGTCGGCAACCGTATTGTGAGCAGCGACGCCCAGACGCTGTTCACCGTCAGCGCATCCGGCGGAGACAAGCAGGTGCTCGCGACAAGGATCGATGTCCGCTCTGTCGCGGCCACAAAGGACGGCTCGATGCTCTACGGTGTGCGGCTGGACGGCAGCGTGCCGGTGCTGTTCTCGCTCGACATGAAAACGAAGGCGCTGCAGGACATCAAGCGAATGACGCGCGCCGAGCGGCCTGCCTCAAACCTGAACCCCGGAACGCTGGTCACGCTCACTCCCGATGGCAAGCTGCTGACGTTCGCCACGAAAACGTCGCGCGACAGCCTTTGGAAGCTCAGCGGCTTTTCGCAATAGCAACATCGCTCCCGAACGACGGGCGTCCTCCGGAGGCGTGGCGCATCCCAAGCGTCAGGAGACATGCAGACATGGCCGATGCAGTGCAGTACGCCCTCTACGCCCACTTGAAGGCGAAGCCGGGCAAGGAAGCGCAAGTCGAACAGTTTCTCAAGAGCGCGCTGCCGCTGGTGCAGGCGGAAGATGGCACCGTCCACTGGTTCGCCCTGAATGAAGACAGCCCCGGCAGCTTCTCCATCTTCGACACATTTGCCGACGAAGCCGGACGCGATGCGCATCTGAACGGCAAAGTCGCGGCCGCGCTCAAGGAAAAAGCAGACGAGCTGTTCGCCGAGCCACCCCAGATTCACAAAATTACTGTGCTGGCCTCGAAGTAACCTTCAGGCATCAAGCCGCCGGGGTGCCCGGCGTCGTCAACGCGGGAGTGGCCCGGCGGAGGTTGTCGTTGTACTTCCTGTACTCGTAGAACACCAGCCGCCCGATCGCCAGCAGCGGGATGCTGAGAAAGATTCCGACCACACCACCAATTTCGCCGCCGGCGAAGACGCCAAAGATGACAGCGAGGGGATGCAGCTGCACCGTCCGCTTCATCAATTGCGGGGAAATCACGTAGTCCTGCAGCATGCGGTAGAGCAGCAGGAACAGGATGACCACGGCGACATGCGGGTAATGGTAGAACTCGCACACGCCGACAATGACCAGCCCCGCCGCAATCGG
The DNA here is from genome assembly GCA_963848685.1 of uncultured Acidobacteriaceae bacterium. Classification (GTDB taxonomy): domain Bacteria; phylum Acidobacteriota; class Terriglobia; order Terriglobales; family Acidobacteriaceae; genus CAWKED01. The sequence goes on from CAWKED010000003.1 coordinate 148,033, forward strand.
CCCCACGACCGGAATGAATTCCAGCGGAAACGCAAACAGCGCGAGCAGAATCGCATACGGGACGCGAAGAATCGCAAGCACAATGCCGTAGCTCACCAGCACGGAGAAGCACAGCGCAACCAGGGCGCGCATGTATTCCGAGATCAGGATGTGGGCGCTCGTGATGACGCCCATGACGATGATCTGCCGGTCGCTGATGGGCTCGCCGTCCTCGTTATGAAACAGCAGGGACATTACGGCATCGGAAATGTGCTGCCCGTCAACCAGCAGAATGAAGCTGATGATGGGGACCAGCACAGCCATGGCCAGCAACCCGGTGACGCTGATCACTTCGTCGCCGACCGTCGGCATGGCGTCCATGAAGTGTGCCTGCATTCGCCCCAGCCGGTCGCCCTTGCTCAGTTGTTTGCCGACGGGAAGGCCGAGGATGCGCCAGTCATCCAGCCGTTCGCGGAAGGTCCCGGCCTTGGCCTGGTCCCGCAGGCTTGCCAGCTGGACCCTGACGGGCTTGCGGAGAAGCGATCCCGTGATCCCGAGGCTCGTGACCGTGATCAGGAACAGCGCCAGCACGGCCAGAGAATTCCTGCGCAGCCGCAGGTTTTGCCGGACAAAACGCACCGCCGGCGACAGCAGGTAGGCGAACATGACGGCCAGCACCAGGACGATCAGCGGCTTGCGCAGCGTGTACACAACCCACAGCAGCATCGCGACGGCGGCGTAGGTCCACGCCTTTCGCGCCGCGTATGGATCCAGCCCGAGCATGCGAAGGTTTCTAGATGATGCCAACCGCAATGGCAAGAGCTATCTCGCCACCCGGGTCTGCCAGAATGGAGTGTATGCTGCGAATCGACGCCCCAACCTGGGAAGCCCTGCGGGCGCATGGCGAGGAAACCTATCCGCACGAGTGCTGCGGCGTGCTGCTGGGACGCGCGGCCGATGGGACCAACGACGTGCAGCGCGCCGTGCGCGCCGGCAACACCCGCACCGATTCCGCGCACAATCGCTACCACATCGCCCCGGAGGAGCTGATTCGCATTCAGCGGGATGCGCGCCGCGACGCGCTGGACATCGTCGGTTTCTACCACTCGCACCCGGACCATCCGGCGCGCTGGTCTGAAACCGACCTCGCGGAAGCGCACTGGTTCGGGTGCAGTTACGTCATCACCGCCGTCGCCAGGGGCCGCGCGGAGCAGACCAACAGCTTCCGGCTGGCGGGCCATTCTGAAGAGGACAAACAACTTGTGGATGAGCCCGTCAGCGTCCAGTCTTAGCCGTCGCGAACAGCGACCTTCGGCACACCAAAGTAGACCATCACATTTCACCGTTTGGGAGTATCCCGGGCGTTGTTCCACCTGTTAGGCTCGAAGTTAAAGTCGCATGCCATACGAAGCCGTCACAGCCGCCGCTCCCCAGAAAAAGTCCATTTCGCAGCGCACCCGCCGCCAGATGGAAGACTTGCGGGCCTATGCCCGCGAACTGCCCCGTCACGCCGATGACGTTCGCCGCGCCACGCGCGCGCAATACCGGGAACTGAGTTTGAAGGCCCGGGAGACGCGCAGGCGCGCACGCAACATCCGCGCCGTTGCGCTGGCGCGCACGGTCGCCGCCCGCCGCCAGGCCGCCGCCATGATGGCGAAGATCCCCGGGGCTGTTCCCATGATGGGCCGCGGCTCCAGTGAAGGCCTGAGCAAAGTCACCGTCGTCTTCATGGTGCTGTTCCACATTCTGGCGCTGGCATCGGTCTTCTTCTTCACCTGGTGGGGACTGCTCGCGATGGTCGTCTGGTACGGCCTGGCCATCAACGTCGGAATCGGCATGGGTTACCACCGCCTGCTGACGCACCGCGGCTACAAGGTCCCCCGCTGGCTGGAGTACGTCATCGCCACGCTGGCCACCACCGCTCTCGAAGGCGGACCCATGTTCTGGGTGGCGACGCATCGCGTCCACCACCAGCACAGCGACCGTGACGGCGACCCGCACACCCCGCATGAGGGTGGCTGGTGGGCGCACATGGGCTGGATACTTTCCGGCCGCGCCCTGCACCACGACAATGCGTTGCTTTCCAGGTACTCACCCGACCTCGCCAGGGTTCCGTTCTACCGTTGGCTGTCGAAGTATCACTGGGTCCCGCTGACCGTGATCGGTTCCGGCCTTATGGTCCTGGGATTCTGGGTCGGCGGGTGGCGTCTCGGCCTTTCCCTCGGCCTGATGGGCACGTTCCTGCGTGTCACGCTTGGCTTGCACGCCACCTGGCTGGTCAATTCCGCCACCCACATGTGGGGAAAGCGCCGCTTCTCCACCAAGGACGACAGCCGTAACTGCTGGTGGGTTGCGCTGCTGACCGGCGGTGAAGGCTGGCACAACAACCATCACGCTCATCCGGTGAGCGCGAAACATGGCCTCCGCTGGTACGAGTTCGACCCGAACTATTACGGCATCTGGATTCTGCAGAAGCTGCGCCTGGCCAAGCAGGTCAAGGTCGCGCAGTGGGACCCGCACAATCCCCAGCCGGCCGGAACAACCCGCGGCTAGCCCGCAAAGCCACGAATGCTGAGCGAGACGGCGCGGATCCCGCGCCGTTTTTGCGCGCCAAGTTACGTCTGGAAACAGACGTTAGCGTCAATTGCTTGACAACCTAAAGAAAAGCCTCACACTCTAACTTCCAGCATTCATGCCTAATCAGTAAGTAAGAGAGGGCGGGGCCACTTTCTTTCTATGGGGTAAGGTATGACCTCTCGCTATCTCCGTGTTTCTATCGTCGCGGTTTCGGCTTTTTTCGCTGCGGTTGCCGGCGCGCAGACCGTCTCGACAACCGAACAGGTGCTGTATGTCTTCCCGCAGGACGGCGCGAGCCAGGTCCACGCATCCCTCATCCAGGCCTGGGACGGCAACTTCTACGGCCTCGCGCTGAACGGCGACAACAGCAATCCCGGAGCGCTTATCCAGGCCACTCCGGGCGGAACCGTAACCAGTGTCCAGCAATTGACGACGGCCACGGGAGACTCGCCGATGGGCGGAGTAGTTGCAGCGCCGGACGGCACACTGTATGCCACGCCAACCGCGGGCGGAACCTCTGCCGACGGCACGGCTATCCAGGCGACCACTGCCGGCAACATCACAACGCTCTATAACTTCGCCGGAACGACCGATGGCGAAGCGCCCTCGTCCACTCCCATTCTCGGCAGCGACGGCAATTTCTACGGCACCACCTACGGCGTGAAGTACAGCAATACGCTGGCCGGCACGATCTTCCAGCTGACGCCCTCGGGCACGCTGACGACCCTCTACAGCTTCTGCTCGCAGGCCTCCTGCACGGATGGCTCGCAGCCGGGCGCACTGCTTGAGGCGAGCGACGGCAACTTCTACGGCACCACCTATGGCGGCGGGTCCGGAAACGGTGTTGTCTTCCAGTACAGCCCCTCAACGTCGACCTACACGGTTCTCTACACCTTCACCGGCGCCGCGGACGGCGGGGAACCTGAAGCCCAGCTCACGGAAGGCGCCGACGGCAATCTTTACGGGACGACGTTCCTGGGCGGCGCAAACGGCGTCGGCACGATTTTCCAGATCAATCTCAGCACCCTGGCCTTCACGACCATGACGTCGTTCCAGGGCAACGACTCCGGCGATACCGCGCCGCTCTATCTCGCCAGCGACGGCAACTTCTACAGCACTGCGGAGTACGGCGGCCCCACCTCCGTCGGCTCGTTTTACCAGTACGTTCCGGGCGGCGCGATTACGGACCTCTGGGACTTCGGAACGACCAGCGGCGACGGGACTCATCCGACAGCGGGCGTATTGCAGGCCCAGAACGGCACGTTCTACGGCACGACCTTCCTGGGCCCGTTCACCTCCGATGGTCCCGGCACGGGCACTTTCTATTCGATCAACATTGGAAGCATCACTGCCGGCCCGCTGCAAATCACGGTTCCCGCGACCGCGGTCCCGGGCACTTCGCAAACCATCAGCTTCCAGGCAAACAATGCGTTTTCGAACACGATGCAGCAGTGCTATCTCTACTCGTCTACGGGCGGAGTGGTGACGGCGCTGGGCAAGATTCCCGGCACTTTGGCCAGCGGCGTTTTCTCCGGCTCGACCACGGTGACGCCCAGCGCAACCGGCACCGTGACGTATGCCGTGACCTGCGGCGGCAGTGAAACCGCGACGGCCTCGCAGACCGTGGCCAACGTCGCTACCACCACCACGTTGACGTCAAACTCACCGATCTCGGAAGGCTCCATCGCGACGTTTACCGCGACCGTGACGGCGGCAAATTCGCAGACCGTTACCACTGGCAATGTCTCGCTGAACTGTGCCGGATTGAATCTTGGCACACAGCCGGTCTCCAACGGCGTCGCCGTATTCCAGGCCAACAGCACCGGAGCGCCTCCGGGAACGTACAGCTGCACCGCGACCTACGCGGGCAGCGGCTACCTAACGTCCAGCGGCAAGACCAGCGCGACCGTCACCAACCAGTCGAGCACGACCACCGTGACGTCGGCTTCGTACACGTACACGGTCGGACAGCACGTAACGATCACCGCCAACGTGCAGGGGCAGAATATTACGGTCAACGGCGGCACAGTGACATTCAGCGTGGACAACGTCAAGCTGGCGACTGCCACGGTCAAGAATGGGCAAGCTTCGTTCAGTGCCAATGCCGACTACGCAGCCGGCACCTACAAACTTGTCGCAACCTATTCCGGAACGCCGGGCACGAATGGCTCCTCCGGCAACGCAACCTTCACGCTGACATCTGGAGGCGCGGTCGCGCGGCGCTGATTTTCTCCACGCACGAATGAATCAAGTGGCGCGGGCAGGATGCTCGCGCCATTTCTTTTTCTCAGCCCCGGGGGACGCTTGGCGCCCTGCTTTCCACAACGGCCGCGGCAACCAGCGGCACAATGAGAAGCCAGATCGCCCGCACGCCGAAGTAACGCTCGAGCACTGCAGCCAGCAGCGCGCCTGCAAAAAAGCCTGCCCAGTCCGCCGAGATGGTCGTTCGCTTGGCGCGGCGGGCAGTCGCGTCATCTTCCTTGCCAAGAAGGGTTCGCAGCAGCGCCGTCGTTGTGCCCGTCATGTACGAGGTGTGGAGATGAACGCCTGAGGGCTTCGAAAAAATTCCATTCTGCAATCCAAGCGCAATGCAGACCGGCGCCAGGTAGAAATACGCGCGGTTCGCTCCGCCGACGTCATAAAGCCATGGCGTGATGGCGATGAGCGCGACTTCGCACAGGCAGGCCGCGATGACGGTGCGTCGCGCATGGTTGCTGCCGAAGACGCGGTGCATCGCAATGCCCGCTCCGGAACCGGCGAGAAAAAAGAGGACTGCCGCGCCGAGCAGCGCCATTGTGCCGCGGTCCAAATGCGCCAGCGCAATACAGAACAGCACGGAGTTGCCTGTAATGAAGCCGGCAAAAGCCTTCGTGATCAGGTAGCTGGAAGCGTCCCCGTAACCCCCGGCGAAGCCGAAAAGCAACGTCATCCAGATTGCGGAAGAAGTAACCGGCCCGGGCTGGTTCGCGGGAGGCACGCATTTGCAGTATCGCTCGAAACGCGTCGAGTCAGTATTTCTTGAAGATCAGACATCCGTTCGTGCCGCCGAAGCCGAAGCTGTTGCTGGCGACAACTTCCACCTTCGCGTCGCGCGCTTCGTTGGGGACGTAGTTGAGCTTGCACTCCGGGTCCACATTTTCGAGGTTCATCGTGCCGGGAACCTTCTGGTTCTGCAGCGCGAGAATGCTGATGCCTGCTTCGAGGCCACCGGCGCCGCCGAGCAGGTGGCCCGTCATCGATTTGGTTGAGCTGATGAGCAGCCTGTGCGATGTTGCGTGCCCGCCGAAGACGTTGCCGATGGCGACGGATTCCAGCTTGTCGCCGAGAGGCGTGGAAGTGGCGTGCGCGTTGACGTAGTCCACCTGTTCGGGGCGGATCTGCGCGGACTTGATGGCCGCGTTCATGGCGCGGAAGCAGCCGTCGCCGTTCTCCGCCATGCCGGTGATGTGGAAGGCGTCCGAGCTCATGCCGTAGCCGATGATTTCCGCCAGGATGTTTGCGCCACGCGCCCTGGCGAACTCGAGTTCTTCGAGGACCAGGATGCCGGCTCCCTCGCCGATGACAAAGCCGTCGCGATCGCGGTCCCACGGCCGTGAGGCATGCGTCGGATCGTCGTTGCGCGTGGACAGCGCGCGCATGGCCGCAAAGCCGCCGACGGCGAGCGGCGTGATGGCCGCCTCCGTGCCGCCGGCAATCATCGCGTCGGCATCGCCTCGCTGGATGATGCGGTAGGCATCCCCGATGGCATGCGCGCCGGTGGTGCAGGCGGTGGCGCAGGCCTCATTCGGGCCGCGCGCGTTGTACTTGATGGAAACCCATCCGGAAGCGAGGTTGATGATGACGCTGGGGATGAAGAACGGCGAGATTTTTCGCGGGCCGCCGGCGAGAAACGTCGAATGCTCGTTCTCGATGGCGTCGAATCCGCCGATGCCGGAGCCGATGTAGACGCCGACGCGGTCAGCGTTGTCCTCGGTCACCTGAAGTCCGCTGGACTGCATGGCTTCTTGCGCGGCGGCCACGGCAAAGTGGATGAAGCGCGACATTTTGCGCGCGTCTTTCTTGTCTATGAACTGGTGCGGGTCAAAATTTTTGACCTCGGCGGCGAAGTTGAGGGAAAAGCCGGTCGGATCGTAGTGGGTAATTGGCCCCATGCCGCTCTTGCCTTCCAAAAGCGCCTGCCAGACCTGCTGCGTGGTGTTTCCCACGCCGCAGATCAGGCCCATCCCGGTAACAACTACCCTGCGTTCTTGCAATTACTTGCCCTTCGCCTGCTTCTTCTCAATGTAGTCAACGGCGTCTTTGACGGTCTTGATCTTCTCGGCGTCCTCGTCCGGAATTTCGATGTCGAAGGCCTCTTCAAACTGCATCACCAGCTCGACCACGTCGAGTGAATCCGCGCCCAGGTCTTCCTGGAAGCTCGCGTTGGGCGTGACCTCGGCCTCGTCCACCTGCAGTTGTTCAACGATGATCTGTTTGACCTTCTCGTTCACATCGGCCATGTGCTGTCTCCTTCAATCCTTGTTCGTAATCTTGGCTGCAAAACCTTGTTGTGCGCCCGGTGCGGGCAGTGTGTCTACCGCAGTCGAGTCTATGGCGGTTGCGGCCGTGTTGCAAACTCGCGCTCTGTCAATGATGCGACGAAGCGGTGTGGGGATGCAGCCGGCAGGCGACCTTTCTCCGCGAAGCTCGTCTACAATTTACGCAGGTTTTGAGACTTCTGATGACCCGACAATTTTCCGATCTGCCTCGCGCCCTGTCTGCCGTTGTGTATGTTCTGTTTCTCGCTGCCGCGGCTATGCCGCTGCATGGACAGGCCACGGCCACTTCCGTCAAGGACAGTTCCATGCTCAAGCCGCCGCAGGGCTACAAAGTGGCCATCATCGAGTGGGAAGACATGGAATGCCCGGCCTGCGCCCACGCGTTTCCCATCCTGAAGGCCGCTTCGGCGAAGTATCACGTGCCGTGGATCCAGTATGACTATCCGCTCGGCCCCGTCCACCCGTGGAGCAGGGACGCCGCCATTTACGCCCGCTGGTTCGACACGCATTCCCGCGAGCTGGGCGACCAGTACCGGGAGAAGACTTTTGCGGCGCAGAACTTTATCCATCCCGGAAACCTGCGCGAGTTCACCAGCAATTTCGCCAAAGACCATGGTCTGCAACTGCCGTTTGTGGTCGATCCGCAGGGCAGGCTGGCCGCCCAGGTCAACGCCGACCATGCGCTTGGCGAAAAGGTTGGGCTGGAACACACGCCGACGATATTCATCGTGACGGATGGCAAGAGCGCGCCTGCATACACGGAAATCCTGAATGCGGACGATATTTACAGCCAGCTCGACAAGACCATCGCGGCCACGGGCGGCGTGATGGACAAGAAGCCGGCGGCCAAGACGGCCGTGCACCACACGGCGAAACGGGCCAGCTAGCCGTCCAGGGTTCCGTTTTTGCGTGACTTTTGCTAGACTTGAGGCTCCGGGTGAGTCCGGCCTGTTGGCCGTGTTTTGTCATCGCCCGAACAAGATTCCAGAGAGTAGAGATTGCAGCCATGCCGAAGCGTACGTTCCAGCCCAACCGCCGCCGCCGCGCCAAAGTGCACGGCTTCCGCGAGCGCATGAAGACCAAGTCCGGCGCCGCCGTGCTGAGCCGCCGCCGCGCCAAGGGCCGCCACCGCGTCAGCGTTCCCGCCGGCTTCCGCGACTGATTTTGCCGCATTTGACCTGACCGGCAGGCTTCGGCCTGCCGGTTTTGCTTTGCGCGGATGAAACAATACGCCTCGTGGCCAAAAAGCCTTCCATCTTCCTGAAAAAGCACGCCGATTATCAACGGGCGTACGCCGCGGCGGCACGCGGCAGGACCAGGCTGATGGGGTGGTTTGGCGCTGTGCGGACAGATGGCGAGGGCATACGGATTGGTCTCACCGTGCCCAGGGCGATCGGCGGCGCGGTGGAGCGGAACCGCATCAAGCGGCGCATGCGCGAGGCTGTGCGGGCGGCGTGCACGCCGGAAATTCTGGCTTCCTCAGTGGATGTGATTCTGCATCCGCGGCGGCAGGTTCTGGACTGCGATTTCTCCGAATTGTGCGCGGATTGCACACGTGCCATCGCAGATGCGGTGCGTGCCGCGCCGACGGGGCCTCCGCCGGCACGGGAGAAATCGCGATGAGCGCGCAGGACGAAGCAGGTCCCTCCGCACCGGTCACCACGGCGACCTCCGGCCGGGATGACAGTCCTTCTTACGGGCGGGATGACGTTGCTTTCTCCACAACAGCGGGCCGCGCCGACGGGGCCCTGCGTTTTTATCAGCGCTGGATTTCGCCGCCGCTGCATGTCCTCTCCGCGGCATTCGGCATTTTTCCGGCTGGATGCCGCTACCAGCCGACGTGTTCTGACTATGCGCGCGAGGCCATTGCCAAACATGGAACGGCGCGCGGCTCGTGGCTCGCGGCAAAGAGGATTCTGCGCTGCCACCCCGGCTCGCGCGGCGGCTTTGATCCTGTGCCGTAAGTTCAAGAATCGACGGACGCCCGACGGCTTCGGCACGTATGATGTTTCTTTCCCCATCCGGCCTCATGCGCAGCATCCCCACAGCCATCCCTGACGTATGCGAACTTCGCTTACCGCGATTCGCCGACAGCCGCGGCTGGTTCGCGGAGATGTTCAAGGCAAGCGATTTCGCCGCCGCCGGCTTGCCATCGAATTTTGTCCAGGACAACCAGTCGCTGTCGCGGCGCGGCGTGCTTCGCGGGCTCCACTACCAGGTCGGCCAGCCGCAGGGAAAGCTGGTGCGCGTGGTTTCCGGCCGCATCTTCGACGTGGCAGTGGATTTGCGGCGCGCTTCGCCCACGTTCGGCAGGCATGTTGGCCTGGAGATTGCCGCGCCGGACCCGGATTCTCCCGATGATGTTCAGGCGCTCTGGATTCCGGAGGGCTTCGCGCACGGCTTTTACGTGCTGAGCGACGCGGCGGAGGTTTTCTACAAGACAACCGCTCCGTACCATCCGCCAGGAGACCGCACGTTGCTGTGGAACGCGCCGGAGCTGGGCATTGCGTGGCCCATCACAGCAGGCGGGCAGCCTGTCCTGTCCGCGAAAGATGCGTCGGGAACGCCGTGGGCAGAGGCGGAAAAGTTTTGACTTCGCCACGTCTCTTGCTGTGGTTCGCCTGCGCGGTGGCGCTGTCTGCGAGCTGCGGAAGCATCGCGTTTGCGCAGTCAACAGTGGACGTCGACGCACCGGCTGCCCAACAGCGGCCTGTTGCCGCTCCAGTGCCGCAGCGCGGAGACAGTCCATGCGATTGGCCGCGCTGGAAGCGGCCGCGCGATCTCTATTGCCCCAACGAGGAAGCGGTGACGTTCCGCAACACGCCCGGGCATTTCCTGGAAGACCAGCGGGACATCCTGACCAGCCCGCTGCGCACGCGCTGGCAGGACGCACGCTATCTGGTTCCGCTGGCAACATTCACCGGCTTGCTGATTGGCAGCGATCACCACACGGCGACAGTGCTCGTCCACCCCGGCGTCAATGATCCGCATCGCGCGCAACTGGTTGCTGATGCCGGCGTCGGCGCGCTCGGCCTGCTGGGTGTCGGCATGTTGTTCAACGGCGTTTCCGGAGACATTCCGCACCAGAAAGAAGCGGGACTGCTTTCCATGGAAGCGCTCGCCGACACGATGGTTGAAAACAATCTTGGCCGCGTGATTCTCACGCGCGAGCGCCCCGGCGTCGATGGTTCGCAGGGAAAGTTCTTTACCGGCGGCGGCTTCTCGATGCCGTCCAACCATGCCGCGGCGGCGTGGTCGCTGGCGTCGGTGCTTGGCGAGGAGTATCCCGGCCCGCTGTCGCGCTTCGCCTTGTACTCGGCGGCGGCGGCGGTTTCCATCAGCCGGATTGCGGGCGAGCAGCACTTTCCCTCCGATGTTCTGGTTGGCAGCGCGACGGGCTGGCTGATCGGCCGCTACGTCTACCGCGCGCGGCATGATGATCGTCTTACAGCGGACTTCCGTTCGGCAGACCCGGCGCCATCCGGACCGGACGCGGAGAAGCTTGTCCTGCGGGCTTACACGCCGGGTTTGGCGCAGCCGTACGCCGCGCAGAATCTGCAGGCGTCGGAATCGCATCTCGGCGATGTCGCGGAGACGCCTCCGCAGGTTTACGTCCGGCACACGGTGCTCGATGCTGACTCGCGCGGTTCCGTGTATGTGCCGATGGATTCCTGGGTCTATACCGCGCTGTCCCGCTTGTGGTCACTCGGCTTTGTGCCGTCGCAGTCCTCTTCGATCCGCCCCTGGACGCGGGTCGAGTGTCTGCGCCAGACGTATGAAGCCGAGGCCGCCATTCAGGAAATTCTTCGCGACCGCACCGTTTCCCCGGGATCCGAGCGGTCAGCAGAGGAAGGTGCCCGGCTGACCGGCGCGTTGAAGCGTGAGTTCGGCGACGAGATGGACAGCTACGAAAAGCTGCAACTGGACAGCGTTTATTCGCGCGAGACGACCATCGCGGGCGGTCCGGCGCTGATGCGTTCCTGGGACTTCGGCCAATCCCTGGACAATGACTATGGACGCGCGTTTGCGCGCGGCACGAACCTGATCAGCGGATTCAGCGTGTCTGCAACCAGCGGCCGCTGGTCTTTCTATACCCGCGAGGAATACCAGCATGCCCCGGGGTATTCCACGTACCCGCCGAATATTTACGACTTCATTACCGGACCCATTGACGGCAACATTGATGTGCCGCCGGCGACGGGAGACATCCTGACGGTGAACCGGCAGCGGCCGCTCGAGATGTATGCGGGCGTCGAAGCAGGCGGCTACGAATTCCAGCTGGGCAAGCAGGAACTTTACTGGGGACCGTCGCAGGATGCGCCGCTGAGCTGGAGCATCAACGCTGAGCCGACGTACAACTTCCAGATTGTGAGCACGCGGCCGCACGGTTATCCGGAGTTCCTGTCGTGGCTGGGCACATGGCGGGCGGATTTTGTCGTCGGCAAGATGAGCGGCCACACGACTCCGGCACGGCCGTGGTTCAACGGGCAGAAGCTGTCGCTGGATTTCACGCCGAACCTGGAAATGTCTCTGACCCGCTGGTCGCTGTGGGCGGGTGTGGGGTCGCCGCTCACTTTGGGGAATTTCTTCTACAACCTGTTCTCGTTTTCCTCCAACCTGAACGTGAAGGACCCGGGGGACCGCAAGTCGGGCTTCGATTTCCGCTACCGGTTGCCCTATATGCGGTGGATCACGGTGTATGCGGACAGCTACGCGGATGACGAAGTCACGCCGCTGGATTCACCACGGCGCTCGGCGTGGGCGCCGGGAATCTACTTCGCGCACCTGCCGGGGCTGCCACATGTGGACCTGCGCGTCGAAGTGCCCAGCACGCTGCTGTTCTCGAGCGACCACGGGGCAGACTTTATTTACATCAACGATCACTATGTTGACGCGAACCTGAACAAGAAGTTTTTTGTCGGCAATTCCGTGGGGCGCGACTCCCGCCGCTATGAAGGCTGGACGAGTTACTGGTTTTCCGGCCAGGACCGCATCGAGCTGGGCTACCGGCAGACCCAGCGGTCATCCCAATTCCTGCAGTACACGTCCAATCCAGCGGTGGGCGGTGGCGGAACGCAGTCGGACGCGATGCTGCGCGGGTCCTGGGCGCTTTCCGAGCATTGGAATGTCAAGGCCATGGCGCAGTACGAGCGCTGGTATGAGCCGCTGCTCAACACGACCGCGCAGCACAACATAACCGGACAGGTCGAATTGCGGTGGGAGCCTAAGCTGAACGTGAAGCGCTAGCGCGAGGCGGGCGAAACGTCTTCCTGGTCGTGCACGTGTCGCAGGCGGAAAAGGTTCGGCAGGGAAACGAACTGGCGCTCGCGGCATACCCGGCAGCGGACGGGGAAATGGAATGTCAGCATTTTAGGGGCATCTGCGATCCGCATGTGCGAACGGCGCAAAAGTGGCGAGGAGCACTGTTCGCATTCCGGGCCTCTGGTCTTGCTGTGGGCGTTTCCCGTCATCCCGTTCAGAATAACTCCGGCGCGGGCATTTTGTGCACGGTTTGACGCCGGGCGGAAGATTGCCTGGGCGATTTCCCTGAATTGGGAGGAGTGCGGCCATTTCGGTCCAGCATGGCAGCCAGGGCGCGCAGTTCTGTGCGAAGCGTATCCAGGCGGCGGCGGTCTTCGCGTCCGCGCAGGAACGGCAGGTCAGTCTGCGCGGCGGCCACGGCATCGCGTTCGGACTTGAAGGCCTGACGCGCACCGGCGATCGTGTATCCCTGGTCGTGCAGCAGCGTCTTGATGCGCAGGGCGAGTTCAACATCACGCCGGCGATACAGTCGCTGGCCTGTGCCGCTCTTTCCGGGCTTGAGTTGCGGGAATTCCGTCTCCCAGAAGCGCAGGACGTAGGTTTCCACGCCGCAAATGCGCGCAACGTCGCCGATCCGGAAATAGAGCTTGTCCGGAATTACAGCCGGGGTGCGAGTTTTCTCGCGCTCGCGCATGGTCGCCAGAATTGAGACCAGTATAGGCCTGCCGGCAGTTGGCAGAGCGAGGAAAAGCAGCCCAAAACCGCGCCTCCGGAACCACGGGGGCGCTCCTGCAGGCGGCCCGGGTGTGACGATCATCAGGATTCCTGCATCTGGCCGCCTGCTAGGATTTCGCAACAGGTCACCCCGTGCGCCGAAATTCCTCCCCATTGCTGCTTGCCATTGTCGTGTTGGCTGCACTATGCAGTTTGACGCTGACGGTTTTGCAGGATGCCGCCCATGACATGTACATGCGCCATGGCGGCACGCTGGCCGATTTTCCGTTCGAAATTGAATCTTCGCGTGCGATTACGCGTGTATCGCCAACGTTCGCCAAGGCCGGGTTACAGAAGGGCGATGAAGTTGTTTCCGTCAACGGCGTTCCCCTGACCGGACGGCTTCGCTACAGCGAGCAGATACGCAGCTTTCCGGCTGGGGCGAACGTTACGGTGCAGGTTCTGCGCCATGGTCGGCCGCTGCAGATTACTGCGCCGCTTGACCATTTTCAGACTATATCCGGCGTTGGCGGATTTATTTTCGGCTACATACTTTCGATAGGATTTCCAACGCTCTGCTCGTTGATCGGACTTTGGGTGCTGTTCAGCCGGCCACGCGATCCGGCGGCCTGGGGCGTGTTTGCCATCCTCTCGTTCCTCTCACTGTTCTTCAATTCCAACGAAACGTTTGCGGGCCCGGCGATGGAAATCAAGTCCCTCATCGCGGAAATGTTTCAGGCCGGTCTGGTCGCGGGGGCGGTGTGGATTGGGCTCACCTTTCCGGAGCAATTGCCTATCGATCGCAAGAGGCCGTGGATCAAGTGGGTCTTCACATGGGCAGCCGTCGCCTTGTTGCTCGTCAGCGTTCTCCAGGACGTCGTTGCTGACCACTGGATCGACGGGTTTCGTTACCTCCCGGTCTTTCTTTTCGCCTACCTGGCCAAGGTGGAATCTGGCCTGACGATGATCGCGATATCCATTCTCTGTACGGGAATTTTCAAAAATTACTTCTCCGCCAGGAGTCCGGACTCGCGCCGGCGCATGCGCGTTCTGCTCCTCGGCTCCCAGCTTGGCCTGTGGCCGATTTTCCTGCTGGTCATCTACGGGGCCATTCGCGGCAAGAACGCCGGCCAGGTCGTGCCATTCCCCGTGCTGCTCGTCGTGCTGGCGCTGTTTGTTCTGTTCCCGCTGTCGCTTGCCTACTCCATCGTGGTCGAGCGGGCCATGGATGTCAGCATCCTTGTCCGGCAGGGGACGCGGTACGCGCTGGCGCGCGGCGGCCTGTGGGTCATCCAGGCGCTGCTCGCCACCGGCATGGCATTGAGCATCCAGCACGTCGTCCGTCATCCCGATCATTCCAGGCGCGAGACGGCCGGGCTGCTGGTTCTGACCGCTCTTTTCTTCGCGGTGCGTCTTATCGGGCGAAAGCGCGCGCGTGTCTGGATTGACAAGAAGTTTTTCCGCGAACAATATTCAACCGAACAGATACTCAGCGAGTTGAGTCTCGAAGCTGGCCGCTTTACGGAAACGCGGCCGCTTCTGGAAACCATTTCCCGCCGCATCACCGACACGCTGCATGTCAACGGTGTGGCGATTTTTCTGCGCAGCGGCAACTCCTTCCGGCTGCAGACTTCTGAAGGGCTGACCCTGCCGGCGGGCTTCATGCTGCCGGAGAGTTCGCACGCGGTGAGCGAGCTGGAACTCGCGCATAAGCCGGCGACTGTGTATTTCGACCGGCCTGAAGACTGGCTGGTCGAGGCGAGCGATGCAGAGCGGGCCGCGCTGCGCGATCTGCATGCAGAAGTACTGCTGCCGCTGCCCGGACGCGGGCGGCTGATGGGCGTCATGGCACTGGGCCCGAAGCGTTCCGAGGCGCCATATTCCAAGACAGACCTGCAACTGCTGACCAGCGTCGGCGCGCAGACCGGACTGGCGGTGGAGAACAGCATGTTGATCTCGACCTTGGCCGACGAAGCGGCGTCACGGGCCAAGCTGAACCGCGAGATCGAGATTGCGCGCGAAGTGCAGGAGCGGTTGTTCCCGCAGACATTTCCTGAAGTCAGCGGTGTGGAGATGGCCGCGCACTGCCGGCCGGCCCAGGCTGTCGGCGGTGACTATTATGACGTGATCGCCATCCGCGACGGCGAGCTGATGGAGGCCGCGCACGCGCCCGGCGAAGAGATTGTTTCTGCCAGCGGAGCGCCGGGCAGCTGCCAGCGCCTGGGCATTGCGATTGGCGACGTCAGCGGCAAGGGCATTTCGGCGGCGCTGCTGATGGCGAGCCTGCGCGCCAGCCTGCGCAGCCAGACCCTGGGTGGCAGCGGCGATCTCGCCGCGAAGATGGCGAACGTAAACACTCTGCTGTTCGACGCCTCCGACTCCAACCGCTACGCGACGTTCTTCTTCGCCGAACTGGATTGCGAGTCGCGGATGCTGCATTACGTGAACGGCGGCCACAACCCTCCGGCTGTGTTGCGCAAGGCGGAAGGGAGTTGGCAGGTATATCGTCTCGAAGATGGCGGCCCGGTCGTCGGCCTGCTGCCGGGCGCCGTGTACTCGCAGCAGGCGCTGCAGTTGCAGGCGGGAGATATCTTTCTCGGCTACACGGACGGCATCAGCGAAGCCATGAATCCGGCAGAGGACGAGTGGGGTGAAGATCGCATGATTGCCGAGGCGCAGGCGAATGCGCAGATGAATGCCGCCGATCTGCTGGGGCATCTTTTTCTTGCCGCGGATGGGTTCGCGGCCGGGGCGCCGCAGCATGACGATATGACGCTTGTGGTGATGCGGCTGTCCTAGCCTCTGCCGTACGCGCGAGTGAAAAACGTTTTTCTTGGCCATCCATGCGGGCGAATTGTTACTCTCACGGCCATGGCGAGGCATTCCCCTGAAGCGAGCACGACCGGAGTCCACGACGCTGGAAAGGGCGGCGGGACAGGCGGCACCATCGTGCTGTCGCTGCTCGGGATTGCGTTGTTCATCGCGGTTTTTTACTGGTACCACAACTACCAGCGCATTGAGGGCAGCATCGTTTCGCAGTCCTCGCAATTCGGCCAGTGGACGCTGACGCCTGACAATTGCCGCATCCTGCCGGCGGGCGACGGCGTGATGCTGTGGCGCGCGGGCCAGCCCCGGCTGAGCGCCAGCATGAATCTCGACCCTGAGGGCGGCACGCCGCTCGTCCATCTGACGTCCACCCGTGACGGCAAGGCGCACCTGCTTGAACATGATCGTTGCGGCACCGCGCACATTCAGTTACACAAAGGCGAAGACGGCCGGACGACCTCGGGCGAGGTCCACTTTGAATGCGCGGAAGGCGGCATGGTGAGGGGCGACGTCACTTTCCGCAATTGCAAATAGGCGACGCCAGGCGTTTTTCTCTGGAAACGCGGCCCACGGTCCTGTGTAAACTGGCTGCACCGCAATCATTGGTGCCTGGGCCTGGCTTCATTTCTCTGCAAGCATGACGATCCCATCCTCAACTGCCTTTGGCCCGTACACCATTCTCGAGCGCATCGGCGCGGGCGGCATGGGAGAGGTGTACCGCGCGCTGGACACGCGTCTTGAGCGCGAAGTCGCACTCAAGCTGGTTTCCGACAGCTTTCTCGCCGATGGTTCGAGCTCGATACATTCGTCGCCGAAGCCCGGCACGCCGCATACGCCGGCGCACCGCTCGCATGAGCGCTTTCTTCGCGAGGCGCGTTCTGCCGCCACCCTGAACCATCCGAATATCTGCGCGATCTATGACACAGGCGAGCAGGACGGGCGGCCGTACCTCGTCATGGAACTGCTCGACGGAGTGACGCTGAAGCAGTATCTGCGCCGCAGCGGCACCGAGCAGGCGTTGTCGCCGCAGGAAGCGGTCGCGTTCAGCCTGCAGGCCGCCAGCGCGCTCGCCGCCGCGCATGACAAGGGCATCGTGCATCGCGACATCAAGCCGGCGAACCTGTTTGTCATTACCGGGGACCGCGGCCGCCACCAGATCAAGATCCTCGACTTCGGCCTGGCGAAGCGGCAGGGCCCGGAAGCTTCGCCCGATTCGCGTGGATTTACTCCTGAATCCGACCAGACCTCCGACGGAAGCACGCTGCTCGACCTGACCAGCCCGGGCTCGACTGTCGGCACTGTCGCGTACATGTCTCCCGAGCAGGCAAAAGGCGATGCACTGGATGCGCGCAGCGACTTGTTCTCGCTCGGCGTTGTCATGTTCGAGATGGCCACCGGCCGCGTGCCGTTCGAGGGCAGTTCCGCCGCGGAAGTCTTTGCCGCGCTGCTGATGACCGATCCTCCGCCGGTGACCAGTCTGAATCCCGCGATGCCCGCGGGACTGGACGCGATCATCGCGAAGCTGCTCGAAAAGACAAAGGCGCTACGGTACAGCTCCGCGCACGATCTGGTGAACGATCTCGACAGGCTGGTGGAGGAGATGCGTGTCCCCGGCAGCGGCGCTTCGGCGGTGCGGTCGTCATCCGGGAGCACGCCGGTAGCCGTTGAACCGCCGCGCAAGTCGAACGCTCCGTGGTACGGCATTGCCGCGGCTGCGGTACTTGTCTTTGCCGGAGGCGGATGGTGGCTGCATTCGCGGTCCGCGAACGCGTCGCCGCCCGCCGCATCGGGGACCGGCCCTGCAGGCGCGCCGACGAGCGCCATTGCGAAGGATTCCGTGATTCTCGCCGACTTCATCAACAAGACGGGCGACCCGGTTTTTGACACGACACTGAACCAGGCGCTGCGCGTGCAGCTCGGCCAGTCGCCGGTGATGGACATCGTCGGACAGCAACACCTCAAGCAGAGCCTGCAGTTCCTTGGCCGCAAGCCCGATGAGCCGCTGACGCCCGCGCTGGCCCGCGAAATCGGCGAACGCGAAGGCATGAAGGCGATCCTCACGGGAACCATTGCGCCCGTCGGCTCGGCGTACCTGATCACTCTCGACGCGCAGAACACGGCGACCGGCGACGACATCGCCACTGACCCAGGCCACGGCGGCGGACAAGAACGCATGTACTGAACGCGCTGAATCAGACGCCACGACCGAAATGCGCGCCAGGCTGGGCGAGAGCCTCGCCAGCATCAAGAAGCTGAATACGCCGTTCGGGCAGGCGACCACGCCGTCGCTCGAAGCCTTCCGCGCCTACGCGCTTGGCGACCAGGCGCATGCACAAGGCGAGGATATTCCCGACGCCGAAGGCTTTTACAAGCGCGCGCTGGAACTTGACCCGAACCTCGCGATGGCCTGGGCACGCCTGGGCGTCATTTATCTCAACTCCGGGCAAGCTCAAAAGCGAAGAATACTTCACCAAAGCGTATGGCCTGACAAAAAACGTCAGTGAGCGCGAGAAGCTCTATATCGATGCGCACTACTACGAGGAAGTGCAGGGAACTTCAATAAGGCCATCGAGACGCTTCAGATGGCGACTCAGGAATATCCGCTGCAGATGGACAACTACATAAACTTTCACGTCGCTTACTTGTATGACGGCGAGACCGAGAAGGCGATGGCGGAGATCGAAAGAGCCGTCGCCTTGCAGCCCGACGATTCGGTGGCTTTGGAAGACATAATCGCAAATGCACCGTGCTGGACAGGTTTACGGAGGCCAAACAATATGTGGCGGAAGCGAAGCGCTCCGGTTAAGGGCATCAGCCTTCTGGTGTTCTCCGCCATGGTTCCATACGCTGACTGGAAGCAGGACTTCACGGCCGTGGAAAGCGCGGCCCTGATCAACTCGCGGCAAGACGGTTTCATCGCGGCGGCCATTCTGAGCAAGTCCGTATGCCGGATGCGGGCCAATTCAGAAGTCCAGAGCATAGCGTTCGCGAGGGAACGGAAAAGGCAGAAACAGTTGGCGCAAAGGATGCTCAGGCCGGCTCTGGTCCTCAACGAGGGCTCAATCGGTTGGCCCACGGGCGATTGCCACGATATTAAAGGTTCCATCCGGCAGGCACTCCCACTGGATCACGGTGTCAGTCACGCGGACCGTGCGGCGACCGCGCTTTTTACTGCGGACCAGTGGGACGAGAGCTTGCGTCGGAAATGCTCTAGAAGGGACCGGCCGCAGGATGAACCCTCCATGACTTCTCCATCCGGTCACGCGCGGATTCGGCGTTGAAGATGGTGAATCCGCAGGAAGCGCTGGAGCTGGCGAACAGGCGCGCCGCTACGATGACTTCCAGTGGCCGGCCTACCTACGCGGCCTCGCGAAGATGAAGCTGGACAAACCTCAGGCCGCAGCAGCGGAATTTGAAATGGCGCTTCGAAGTACAGAGGGGCCAGAACATTTGGCAATGCGATTCTGGGCTTTATCAAGCTCCATGCCGGGCGCGCCTACGCCGCCGCCGGCGACAAGGCGAACGCGAAGAAGAACTATCAGCTCTTCTTCGACCAGTGGAAGAACGCGGATCCCGGCCTGCAGCTGATGGCCGACGCAAAGAAGGAATACGCCGCGCTGTAGCGCGGCGCGCGTGCCGGTTGCGAATTCGCGCGAGCGCTTGACAAGTCTGGTCGCGCGGCGTATCAGCCGCGAGCGCCGCGCAACGGACTTCACTCACAAGTCCGCGCGGTTGCGCAACAGGATTTTCTTCTGAAAACAAGCGTAAAATCCCTATGGATACAGGCGATTTCACCATCCTTGGTGCAACGCTCAATCCCGAAAAAAATTGTCGCGCAACCACTCAATGCAGCCGAATTTCCTGTGCTAGTATCGGCTTCGTTCAAAACAAATTCGTTGTACGTTCCGGTTGCGTTCTCTCTGAAAGAGACGCTTTCCGCAGTCACTTCAAACAGGTTCGTTACGGTCTTCGCAGACGCCATACGTTTCGCTTTCCGCGCAGCCTTTCATCCGTAACCCCTCCCTGTAGCCGTCATTCGGCCCGAGCGACTCTCAAGAACCGGAAGGAAAGAAAGACCGAGGATGGAAATGTCGTTTGCTTCAAGTGCGGTACCGCCAAGCCTCAACCCATGGGCGCGCATCCTGAGCGCCCTGGAGAAGAAGGTCAACCGCCAATCCTTCGACACCTGGCTCAAGCCGACCCGGTTCAGCCATATTGAGGGGCGCATTCTTTGCGTGCGGGTACCGGGCCCGCAGTTTGAGAGCGTCGGCGAAAAATATTCCGACCTGATTCAGGAAGCGATCGAGAACCTCGTCCTTGAAGTGGACGATGTGCAGTTCATTGTTCCGCCCGAGGAGCCGGCGCCGCCGGCGCGCCCGCAGGGCGGCTTCGCGCCTGTGCCGACGCATGCCCCGTCCGCGCCCGGCTACCGCCGTGACGGCCATGTCCAGCGCGACCACCAGTGGGGCGGGCCGTCGCAGGCGCGCTTTGACTGGAACTCTGCCGCGCAGCTCAACCCGCGGTACACGTTTGACGCCTTCGTCATCGGCAACGGCAACCAGTTCGCCTGCCGCGCCGCCCAGGCCGTCGCCGAGTCGCCTTCCAAGGCCTACAACCCGCTGTTCCTGTATGGCGGCGTCGGCATGGGCAAGACCCACCTGATGCACGCTATCGGCCATGAAGTGAAGCGGCGGCAGCCGCAGACCTCCATCTGCTACATCTCGAGCGAAAAGTTCACCAACGAGATGATCAACTCGCTGCGCTATGACCGCATGACGAGTTTCCGCGACCGCTTCCGCACGGTAGACCTGCTGCTGGTGGACGACATCCAGTTCCTTGCGCAGAAGGAGCGCACGCAGGAAGAGTTCTTCCATACGTTCAATGCCCTGCACGAGAGCATGAAGCAGATCGTCATCGCCAGCGACCGGCCGCCGAAAGAACTGGCCGAGATTGAAGACCGGCTGCGTTCGCGCTTCGAATGGGGACTGATTGCCGACATCCAGCCGCCGGACCTTGAAACCAAGGTCGCCATTCTGCAGAAGAAGGCCGACTCGGAGCATGTCCAGATTCCGGTGGACGTGGCGCTGTTCATCGCCTCGAACGTCCGCACCAACGTGCGCGAGCTTGAGGGCGCACTCGTCCGGCTGATCGCCTGGTGCAGCCTGCACCAGATGGAAATCACGCTGCCCACGGCGCAGACCTGCCTGAAGCAGTTTATTGACACGCAGGTGCGCAAGATTACGATCGAGGCCATCCAGCGGGCTGTCGCGGAGAGCTTCGGCATGCGGCCGGCGGAGTTGAAGCAGAAGAACAACTCGCGCGCCGTTGTCGTTCCGCGCCAGATCGCGATGTACCTGGCCAAGCAGATGACGGAAGCGAGCCTGCCGGAAATCGGCCGACAGTTCGGCGGCAAGCACCACACGACGGTCATGCACTCCATTGCAAAGATCGACGAGCAGCGCCGCACCGACAAGGACCTGAACCGGACGCTGAACAAGCTGCAGGAGCAGTTGAACGGCTAGCGTGATTGTCATACTGACAAGAGCGCGGGCTCTGGCCCGCGCTTTGTTTTCTCCACCGAAAGGATGAGGCTTGCATCCGCTGCGGCTTCTATACTTTCGCCGACGCTCCCGCCATGCTTTCCTCGCGCAGAAACCGCTCGTACCTTGCACTCGCCGCGCTGGCGGTCGCTGCGCTGGCCTGCGGATGGCTGCGCCCGGCGCATGTTTCCGCGCAGGAAGACAAGCTAGCCGCATACCAGCAGGCCCAGTCGCAGTACTCCGCGCAGATACGCGCGTGGGGATACGACATGGTGACAAAAGACAGGCCGTTCGCGCCCTCCAACGCCACCACGGAGAGCGGCGGGTTCATGAATCCGAAGGCCTTCCCGACCGCGCAGTATTGCGAGCACTGCCACCAGGAGGCCTACCATCAATGGCGCGAAAGCCTGCACTCGAACTCTTTCCGTGAGCCGTTCTACAGAAAGAACGTGGACATTCTGATCAAGGAGAAGGGCATCGAGTACAGCCGGCACTGTGAAGGCTGCCACGATCCCATCGCGCTATTCGGCGGCGCACTGACGAAAAACGCGCACGTCGACCGCGCAAAGTTCGATTCCAACGGCGTGACCTGCATGGTCTGCCATTCCATTCAGAAGCTGCAGCCGGAATACGGACTCGGCAGCTATGTCATGGGCGTTCCCGCCGTCATGGTGGATGAGAAAGGCAACCCGATACCCGGCACGGTGCCGTTTGACGAGATCCTTGCGCACCCGGAGCGTCATTCCGCAGCCGTGATGAAGGAGTTTTACAAGTCGCCGGAGTTCTGCGGCACCTGTCACAAGGCGAACCTGCCGCGCTCCATGACGAACTATAAGTGGCTGCGCGCCATCGGCCTGTACGACGAGTGGCAGGGCACCAGCGTGGCCAAGCAGTCGCCGTTGCCGTTCTACATAAAGGATTACAGGAGCTGCCAGGACTGCCACATGTCGCGCGAGCCGATCAAGCTGACCGATTACGGCGCGAAAGACGGCAAGCTCTACAGCCACCGCTTCCTGGGCGGCAACACGACGGTGCCGTTCTACTACAACTTCTCCGACCAGCTGTCGAAGACGGTAGATTTTCTCAAGAACGCAACCTTCAGTGTGGACATCTTCGCGTTGCGCGACTCGTCGGCTCCGGCGGGCGAGTTGATTGCGCCCATCGGCGCGACCAGCTTCAGGCTGCGCCCGACGGAGGTAGTCCAGGCCTGGGTCGTCATTCAGAACAAAGGCGTCGCGCATTCACTTATTCCTGAACAGCGCGACTTCTTCGAGAGCTGGGTCGAGTTCATCGCGAAGGACGATTCCGGCAGGGAAATTTACCACTCCGGCTTCCTGCAGCCGAACGGGGTGCTCGATCCGCGGGCGCATTCCTTTACGAACCGGCTGGTGGATACCGAAGGCAAGCTGCTTGCGCGGCACGAAATCTGGGACCGGCGCGCCGTGGCCTACGACGCAACGATTCAGCATGGGCGTTCAACACTGGTGCGATACGAATTCCGGCTGCCGAAAGATATCGCCGGCCACGTGACGCTTGTCGCTCGCATGAACTACCGGCACTTCCGCCAGGACTATATGAATTTTGTGCTGGGCGACAAGCATCCGGATTACCCGGTTGTCGAAATGGCTTCGCGCACGCGCGTCTTCAACATAGGCGAGAACCAGCCGGACCCGGCGCCCGCGAACGGGCCGGATGGCAAGCCGGTTGCTGGCCTCGACAATCCGCTGTGGATGCGGTGGAACAACTTCGGCATCGCGCTGCTGGACCAGCAGCAATACCTTGACAGTGTTCGCGCCTTCGAGAAAGTGGCGGCGCTGCGACCGGATTATCCGGACGCGCAGATCAACGTCGGCGTTGCCAACATAGCGTGGGAGAAATACGGCGATGCGCGCGCAGCGCTGGAGAAAGCGCTTGCGATGCTGCAGGCCAGGCCGCCTGCCCAGCCGGCCGGAGCGCCGCCGGTGCCAACGCGCAGCCGTGCGCTCTACTACCTCGCGCTTGTCGAGCGGAACCAGGGCCATCTGGAAAAGGCCGTCGAAGACCTGGAGCAGGTTGTCGCCATTTACCCGCGCTCGCGCGATGCTCGCCGCGAACTCGGTTTCAGTTACCGCCAGCAGAACAAGTACCAGCTGGCGCGGGAGCAGTACGAGGCTTTGCAGCAGATTGATCCGGACGACCTCGCCGCGCACTACCAGCTTGCGATCATCTATCGCCGCCTGGGAGAGAAGCAGAAGGCCGCAGAACAGGCCGCATTCTTTGCGGATAAGAAGGACGATCCTTTGGCAGCCGTTCCGGCGCTGGACTTTCTGCGCAAGCACCCGGAGGTGTCCAACGAGAGCGTTCCGTTCCACGTTCACTCCGACATCGCGCCGCTGGACGACGCCAAGCCCGTGCTTCCGCCGGCGGGCACCCAGGGAATGAACTAAACTGCGACCCGGGCCTGCGCCGCGCATCTATTGTCGCTAAGGGCGCGTTCTGCGCCCTGCAGTTTTTCCTGGAGGCAAGACCTATGCATTTTCAGAAAATCCGCGGAGCCATGGTGGTGGCTGCGCTCTTCGTCGCGTCCGTCGCGGCGCACGCACAAACCGGCTGGACGATTGACCCGGTCCATTCCAGCGCAAGCTTCACCATCTCGCACCTCGGCGTCAGCAATGTGCGGGGGACGTTCCAGAAAGTAACCGGCACCATCGACGTGGATGATGCCAACATCACAAAGTCCAGCGTGGACGCGACCATTGACATCAAGTCGCTTTCCACCGGCAACACGACGCGCGACGGGCACGTCACCGGCCCGAACTTTTTCGACGCGGACAAGTTTCCGACGATGACGTTCAAGTCAACCAAAGTGGAGAAGGCCGGCTCCGGCCTGAAGATTTACGGCAACCTGACCATCAAAGGCGTGACCAAGCCGGTCACTCTGGATGTAACCGAAATGAGCAATGCCATGCCGCATCCGATGATGAAAGGCAAGATGGTCCGCGGCTTCGCGGCCAGCACCCAGATCAACCGGAAGGACTTCGGCCTTGCCTGGTCCGGCCCAATGGCCGGGGCCGATGCCGCGGTCGGCAATGACATCAAGATCGACCTGAACATCGAAGCCGACAAGTAGCATTCGTGTTCAACGAGGGGCGTGCTGCGGCGCGCCTTGTCGTCATCTCAGGGTTGAGAAACCCGCATCAGAGTTCTCCCTGGTCACGTCCGCCTTGTCCTTCGCGGTGGGCCACGGCGGAAAAAACGTGTAGAACTCCGCGTCCGTTGGGGCATTCCTGAACTCCGGATACGCCCGCGACATGCGGCGCTCCGCGTTGCCCGTAAAGGCAAACTCGCCGACCAGCGTCAGCATCAGGTCGAAAGCCTTTTCGGTCTGCGCTTTCGTCAGCGTAGGCTGGGCGTGCAACATATATGTGCGAACCGCCTTCAGCGCATCCAGCTGCGCCTCTGAACTGCGCGTGATTTCGGCGAGCCGTGAATAGTAATCGCTCCAGGTCTGCACCTCCGCGCGCGGCATGTATTGCAGCACGCCGGTCTCCTGCGCCGTGGTCCAGGCGGAATCATTAAAGTGCACAACCGAAATGTAAAGCGCCATGGACTGCGCGGGGTTGGCCTTATCACCGGGCTGTGACTGCATGTCACGCAGTACTGCAAGGTTCTCGTTCAGCCGCACGGAGTATCGCCGCCATTCCGTAACCGCCAGTTGAAAGATGCGCAGGTTATCCCGCCGCTCTTCTTCGAGGGAACGGCGAACTTCCGCAACCTGGTGACGATGGTGAAAAAACTCGACCGTTTGCTCTAGGCCGATGGCAATCAGCAGGCCGATGACGATGGTCGCGATGTGGATAAAAAATTCGCGCCAGGTGCTGACGGCGTGCTCAGGTGGATGAACGTCTAACACGGCGCCCTCACGTTGGATAAATTTTGGCCCGGCACATCTGAATTCTTCGCCCATTTTAGACACTGCCGCCGCGAAAGCTGAAAAGCGCGCGCGGTAAACCTATTCCTCGCGGTTTCTCCTCTGCCAGGCGGCATATCCTTATAAAGATGAGTACTCCTGCTGTCGACCAGCCCTCCGCAATCGCCGCCGACCCGCTGCATGCCTGGAACGGCGCCACGGACCCGCAATCCCTGACTGCCTGGACGCAGGCGCGGCTGTCTGAAAGCAGCGCAGCCATTGCGGAAATCGAGTCGGAAGCCGCTCCGCGCACGGTTGCGAACACGCTTCGATTGTTCGACCAGGCGCGCGCGCTGCTGTCTTTAGCTTCCAATGAAACCTATCTGCTGCATGCGGTTGGAAATTCCGCCGAATTGCGCGATACCGCGCAGGCATTGAGCCAGCAGGTCGCCGCGCAGGCGGTCGCACTGTCATTAAACCCCGCGGTGTACCACGCGCTGGCTGCCGTGGATGCCGGCGAGGAAGATGCCGCGACACAACATTATCTTGCGCGTACGCTGCTGCAGTACCGGCTCTCCGGCGTGGATAAAGACGAAGCCACGCGAGCGAAACTTCGCGAACTGCAGGACCGCGCTACGGAGTTGTCGCTGGCGTTCTCGCGCAACGTGCAGGAGGACGCGCGCAAGCTGCGCGTGGCGCCGGAGGCGCTGGCCGGGCTGCCCGAAGATTACATCGCGCGCCACCAGCCGGAAGCCGACGGACTGATCACCATCACGACGGACCAGCCGGACCTGCAGCCGGTGATGCGCTACGCGGCGGATGCGAACCTGCGGCGCGCGCTCTATCTCGAGTACAACCAGCGCGGTTATCCGGTGAACAGGCAGGTGCTTCTCGATCTGCTCGCGGTCCGCGCCGAGATAGCGCACATCCTTGGTTACGAATGCTGGGCGGACCTGGCGATGGCTGACCAGATGATGGGCTCGAGCGAGAAGCTGCGCGACTTTCTGGCGCAGATGGATGAAGCCAGCCGCGGCCCCGCGCACCGTGAGTATGAGGAGTTGCTCGCATGGGTCAGGGCGCAGCGGCCCGGCATGACGGAGCTGACGGATTCCGACGCCGGCTACTGGGGCGAACTGTACCGGCGCGCCGCGTACGATTTCGACTCGCAATCCGTGCGGCCATATTTTCCGTACGCCCAGGTGCAGCAGGGAATTCTCGACGTCACGGCACGGCTGCTCGGTGTTGCGTTTCGCAAGTCCGCAGCGCCGGTGTGGCATGCGGACGTTGCCGCGTTTGAGGTGTACGACGCTGCCGGCGGCGCGCATCTGGGCCGCGTCTATCTCGACATGCATCCGCGCGACGGAAAGGACAAATGGTTCTCCGCGTCATCGCTGGTGCCGGGCATCATTGCGCAGCAAGACCGCGCGCCGCAGCTCCCGGAAGCCTGCCTGATCTGTAATTTCCCGGCGCCGACGTCGGATTCGCCGGGCCTGCTCGAGTACAACGACGTCGTCACATACTTCCACGAGTTCGGCCATCTGATGCATTACATCCTCGGCAGCCAGCAGCGCTGGGCCGGAGTCGGCGGATTCGACACCGAGGGTGACTTTATCGAGGTCCCGTCGCAGATGCTGGAGGAGTTCTTCCGCGATACGGCGATCCTGCAATCGTTCGCGAAGCATTACGAAACCGGTGCGCCAATTCCCGAAGAGCTCGTCGCGCAGATGAACCGCGCCAACGCATACGGGCGCGGCCGTTTTCTGCAGACGCAGCTCTACTACACCAACTTCTCGCTGGAAACGCATGCCCAGGACCCGGCGAAACTCGACCTCGACGCTTTGCTTCGCGCGACGCATGACCGCTTTTTGCCAACGAAGTTTGTGGACGGCACGCGCATGTACGCAAGCTTCACGCACCTGATTGGCTACACGTCGAACTACTACACCTACATGTACGACAAGGTGATTGCGATTGATTTCTACGCGCAGTTCGACGCGGCGGACCCGCTTGGCGGAGAAGCCGCACGCCGCTACCGCCGCGTTGTGCTGGAAGCCGGCGGCAGCAAGCCCGCCGTCGAACTCGTGCAGGAATTCCTGGGGCGCCCGCAGGAGATGCGGGCGCTCACCGAATGGCTGGCTGCGAGCTCCAGGCCGTCTGCCTAAACGGTAACGTGCCCCGCCTTGCCGACAGGCACCTTGCCGCCGGTTACGGCCGCCGCGAGGTACTTCGCCTTCATCACCAGCTTGCTGCTGGAAGCTTCCCAGAAGTCGGCTTCGCTAACATCCACGCGCAGCACGGCAATTTCCGGATCGTCCTCGCCTTGGGGAAACCACGCCTTGTACATCGGGTTCCACAGATCATGAATCTTTGCGCGGTCCTGGTTGACGCGTGCGCGGCCCTTCAACGACAGGTATTTCGAATCACCCGGCTCGGCGAACGTCACGGTGACGTGCTGGTCGTCGCGGATCTCGTTCACCTTCTCGGACGTAACGCGCGTCAGGAACCAGAGCGTGCCATCAAACGGCTTGTCCTGCACGGCCATCGGTCGGCTGCTCATTGCGCCGTCTTCGCCGACTGTCGTCATCATCGCGATGCGGATGCCTTTCGCCAGGTCTGCGATTTTCCTTCGGCCGTCTTCGCCGCTCAGTTCTTCATACTCGCTGTCGTTGTCGTACTTCTCGCTCATTCGAATCCTCCGCATAGTGAGATGCGGCGGCGCACAAGCGTTGCCGCAGCGGCGCAAGACGTGGAACAACCCTGATTTGAGGACAGAAAAACGGTCTCGCCGCGCGCGAACTACTGGACGGCTTCAGCCGGGGCGTCCACAGGCTTCTGCTCCTGCGGCTTGGGTCTTGGCGGCTGTTGCTGCTGCTCTTTCTTCGGCGCAAGAATGGCGTGCAGCGTGTTGCCTTCCATGCGCGGCATGAATTCCACCGTTGAAACGGCAAGCGTGTCCTGGATGACGCGGTTGATCATGTTGTAACCGAGCTCGCGATGCGCCATCTGGCGGCCGCGGAAACGCAGGCTGGCCTTCACCTTGTCGCCTTCGGCAAGGAACCGCAGCGCCTGGTTCTTCTTCGTCTGGTAGTCGTGCTCGTCCACCGTGACGGAGAACTTCACTTCCTTGACGACGATGACTTTCTGTTTCTTGCGGGCGGCACGGTCGCTCTTGTCCTTTTCGTACAGGAACTTGCCGTAGTCCTGAATGCGGCAGACGGGCGGGTTCGCGTTGGGCGAAACTTCCACCAGGTCCAGGCCGCGTTCGCGGGCAATCTTGAGCGCTTCAAACGGCACCATGATGCCGAGCTGCTCACCCTGCTCATCAATCACGCGCACCTCGCGTGCGCGGATACGTTCATTGGTGCGGATCAGGTTCTTGATTTGACGCTTGTCTATGGGAAATCCTCCGGCCGCGGAACGGCCATAGTTGAGGATACCTGATTCCGGCCCGGAGTTGCCCGGCACCGGCGCAAATGCAGAGCCTCCGGTCTGAGCGGCTCCGTTGAACCATAACCAGTCTCTTGCTGTCATTCCGCAGGTCGCCGCGGCGACCGGAGGAATCTGCATTTCCCGTCCCTCAGGCCAAACCGGATTCGCTGTAAGCTGAAGGGTTTGGTCCGCAGTCCATTGAAGGAGAGACGCGTGCAGGGTTTCCAGCTGGCAGGCAGGTTGGATGAGGTCGGCTTCTCCGACATCGTGCAGATTCGCAACAAGGTGCTGGCGCTGCGCGCGTCGGGCGAGCAGGTGTGGGGCCTGCATGGCGGCGAACCGTTTTTTGACACGCCGGAGCCGATCAAGCAGGCCATGGTCGAGGCACTGCACGAAAACAAGACCCGCTACGCGCCCAGTTCCGGAATCGAGCCGCTGCGCGCCGCGCTGTCAAAAAAGCTGCACCAGCGCAACAACATCGCCGCCACGGAAAACCAGGTGCTGATCACCTCCGGCGGCGCGCATGCGCTGTACAGCTCCTTCCAGACCGTCCTGAACCCTGGCGACGACGTTCTGGTCTTCTCGCCGTACTGGACGCCGATCCGCGACCTGATCACCGGAGCGCAGGCGCGTCCGCTGCTGGTCGGAACCACGGCGGCCCGGCGCAGCGGCCTGGCCAGGGCGCTGGAAATGCACATCACACCGCAAACCCGCGCCATCTACTACAACACTCCGCAGAACCCGAGCGGCGTCGTGTTTTCGCGCGCCGAAGCCGAGGAGGTCGCGGCCTTCGCGAAGAAGCGCAACCTGCTCGTCATCGCGGATGAAGCCTACGAAGACCTGGTCTACGACTCTGACCACTTTTCCATCGCCAGCCTGCCGGGAATGTTTGAGCGCACGCTGACCTGCTACACGTTTTCGAAAAGCTACGGCATGACGGGCTGGCGCATCGGCTACGTGGTCGCACCGGAACCCTTTATGACCGGCCTGCGAAAGATGACGCTCTACTCCATCAACGGCGTCAGCACCATGACGCAGTGGGCTGCGCTGGCCGCACTGCACATGCCGCAGTCGTGGATGAAAGAGCGGCTGGCGGAGTACAGGAAGCGGCGCGACGTCCTGGTCGGCGGCCTGAAAGATCTTGGCATCGAGTGCGACCCGCCGGAAGGCGCGTTCTACGCCTTCGCAAACTGCGAAAAGATTACGAAGGATTCGCGCAAGGCAGCAGAAATTCTGCTCGACAAGGCGCACGTCGCTGCAATTCCGGGAGTGGTCTTCGGCCAGCAGGGAGAAGGCCATCTGCGCTTCGGCTACTCCTGCCCCATGGAGACGATCGAAAGGGCACTGGCGGCGTTGAAGAAGGCGAAGCTGACGTAACTGTTCTCATCCCGGCCCTACGGCTTAGCCGTAGACGGGCACCCGGGGCTCGTTCCCGCAGATTCACGCACCAGGGTGTTCGGGTGCCTTAGGGTGCCCGGGGTTTCGAGGATCCCATGCATAGTAGATCGGAAACTCGAATACACTCGCAGGCGAATGCTTCGGCTGGAATACCCGGCGCTTCATCCGCTGTTTGAGGCCCTCGCTTACGCAAGCGGCTACGCCCTGTATCGTGCGCAACGCGAGCGTCGCGGCGACGTTGTGTCCACATCGGCACGCTGGAACGTGATTGCCGCAGCCGCGCTGGGCGCGCTTATCGGCAGCCGGCTGCTCGGTTTGCTGTCGCAAGGCCCTCGGGTCAGCTGGTCCTGGAGGCTGCTGATGCAGCCCGGGGGCAAGACCATTGTCGGTGGACTGCTCGGCGGCTGGCTGGCCGTCGAACTGGTGAAGTCGGTCACCGGCGTTCGCTCGCGCACCGGTGACCTGTTCGCGCTGCCGCTGTGCGTTGGCATCGCGGTCGGACGCGTCGGCTGCCTGCTCGCCGGACTTCCCGACGATACGTACGGTAAGCCGACATCGCTGCCGTGGGGCGTGGACTTCGGCGACGGCATCGCGCGCCATCCCACGCAGGCTTACGAGATTCTGTTTCTAGTGCTGCTTGGCATGTTCATCTGGAGGCTCGGCAAGTCGCCGCATCGGGAAGGATTTTTGTTCCGCGTGTTTCTTGCCAGCTATCTTGCGTGGCGCTTTGCGATTGACTTCCTGAAACCTGAGCCAGTCGTGTATGGGTTGCAGTTGATTCAATGGGCAGCGCTTGCCGGCCTGCTGCTGCTTAGCGTTACAGCCTTGTCCGAGGCCTGGCGTTCCATTAAGAACAGGAGCGTCCATGCCTCGGACTAACAACATCTCCGCAAACGTTGCCGAAAGCGCAAAATACATTGAGAAAACCGTCGGTGCGGCAGGAGTCGATAGCATCAATATTTCTGCAACAACCAATGGAAAACATGCCCCCAATTCGAACTATTACAACGGCCAGCTGTCGATATCAACCAAGTCAATGGAGAACGGGTCATCACCGCCGGAACTGACCCATCGGTAGCAGCCGATGTGCGGTCTATACAAGACGCCGCGAACAGCTCAACAAACGGGATAGCTCATGAAAACTATGGGCCTGGCGGACTTTATATGGATGGTAAACAAGTCACCAACCCACGCTTCAATCACAACACGAGAATCACATCCATATTACGATTCCAAGGAGCTCCGATGATCCACAGTAAAACTAGGCACTTGCTCATTCTCTGTTTTAGCCTCATGGCGGCTTCACTTTTAGCCGCGGAGCCGTGCGAGCATATCACGGTCGCTAAGGTAAATAGCATCTTCGCCATTGCGCCTTCTCCTGTTGGTAGGGACGTCGCTCGATAGCGTTCTGGAGCGTCAGGTTGATATAGCTGGGAGTCTTCAGCAATGCGGTCAGGCAGGCAAAACCGCGCTTGATTCGCAATCCCGCCAGACTGCTTCGGCTTCGCCTACCAACGAGGTCATCAACCTGGGCGCGAGCGGTGCTTTTTATGGTTCCACTGAAGGGGCAGAAGGAGAGCTCATCGTCGGCAAGATGTTCAGATTACGATTGAGCAAACCGGGCAGCGATGTCTTACCGTTTGCAGTGCCCAGTGCATCGAACCCGGCAACTCCCGTCTGGAAGCGAGATGGCAGTTCCGCATACTTTGAGACTGACCGAGGAATATATCAACTCAAGTCGGTAGACGGCTTGCCGCTCATGCTGTTGAAGGAGCCGTCGGTGGGGTGTTGGCGTGGTTGGCTACGGAGTTCAGTTGATTGTGACCTCTCTGGAAGGGCGAAAGCAGCGCTGACACGGTGCAGCAGTTAAATGGAGATGGCATGTTCGACTTTCTGGAACAGGAAGACGGCCTCAAGAAGACGTTTGTTGTCTTCGCCGTGCTCGCGGGAGTGTCGCTGGGTCTGTGTGGCGTTCAGCTCGTCGGTGCCGCAATATTCAAGAATGGCTTGTTCGACTATCTCGCCTGGCTGGGAATCCTTGAAATAGTCTGTTTTCTGGTCGGGCTCGGCGGTATGGTCGTCAGCGGCATCGTGCTTTTCATTCGTTTTATCGTCCGCGCGGGGAGTGGGGACTAATGGCAGGCGTCCGGCCATATCTCTTCTATGACACTGCTGTGTCACTGTGTTCGGAATGTTTCCGTCGCATCGACGCAAAGATCGTCTTCGAAGACGGCAACGTCTACATGCTCAAGCGCTGCCCGCAGCACGGCTTCGAGCGCGTGCTGATGGCCGACGACATCGACTACTACCGCCGCTGCCGCGAAGTCTTCATCAAGCCGCCGGAGATGCCGCAGCACTACAACACGCCCATCAAGATACGGCTGCCCGTACGACTGCGGCCTGTGCCCCGACCACGAGCAGCACTCCTGCCTGTCGCTGATCGAAATCTGCGACGCCTGCAATCTCACCTGCCCCATCTGCTATGCGGAGAGCGGCACGCACCGCACGGAATACCGCACGCTCGAGCAGATCGAACGCATGCTCGACGCTGTCGTCGCGCAACGAGGGCGAGCCCGACATCGTGCAGATCTCCGGCGGCGAGCCCACCATCCATCCGCGAGTTCTTCGCGATCCTCGACGCCGCCAAGCGCCGCCCCATCCGGCACCTGATGGTCAACACCAACGGCATCCGCATCGCGCAGGACGAAGCCTTCGCCGAGCGGCTGGCCACCTACATGCCGCACTTCGAACTCTATCTGCAGTTCGACTCGCTGCAACGCGACCCGCTCATGCAACTGCGCGGCGCCGACCTGCGCAGCATCCGCGCAGGAGCCTCGAACGGCTCAACCGGCTCGGCATCTCCACCACGCTCGTCGTCACGGTCGAGCGCGGCGTCAACGACGACGAACTGGGCGCGATCATCGACTTCGCGCTCGCAGCAGCCCTGCGTCCGCGGCGTCACCTTCCAGCCCGTGCAGCAGGCCGGGCGCGCTCGGCAACTATTCCTCCGCGGAGCACCGGCTCACGCTGACCGAAGTCCGCCGCCGCATCCTGGAGCAAACGCTCTCATCTTCCGGCCCGAAGACCTCATCCCCGTGCCGTGCCATCCCGATTCGCTGGCCATGGCCTACGCCCTGAAGCTCGCGGGACAAGGTCGTCCCGCTCACCGGCATGGTCGCCGCCCGAGGTCCTCATCAACGGCGGCCGCAACACCATCATCTACGAGCAGGACCCGGCGCGTCGCGCGATCCACATCTTCAAGCTCTTCTCCACCAACCACTCGCCGCAGTCGCAGGCCAACACCTGCGCGAACTGCTCTGCTGCCTGCCGCAGGTACTCGCGCCGGAAGATCTCGGCTACAAGAATCTCTTCCGCATCCTGATCGTGCAGTTCATCGACGCCCAGAGCTTCGACCTCCGCTCCATCAAGAAGACCTGCGTCCACATCGCCCATCCCGACGGCAAGCGCCTCATCCCCTTCGACACCTACAACATGTTCTATCGCGACAGGCTGGAAGAGACCCGGCTTGCTCCGCTGCGCGACGAACGTGCAGCTGTTCTCAACTAGTCAAACAAGGTCGGGATCGCGGTAAACGCGATCCGCGTCGGCGCGGAGGCCCGCGCCAGGTGCATGCCCGCGAAGTACAGCGTGTGGGTGCCGTACTTCTGGTTCAGCGCATCCATCGTCTGCGAAAGCCTTGTCCGCCGCTGCTCATCCGTGAACAGGCTCAGCGAGTGAAGGTGTTCCGGCACAAGGTCGCTCAGCTGCACGCCGACGAAAAACGGCTTCTCGTACATTGCGCCGCGCGGCCGCTGGTCCCATAGCGTGCGCAGCGTTTCCAGCAGCGTCTGCGAATCCTGGCACTCGACCATGCGCTGCGCCTGGCTCCAGCCTTGTTGCGGGATTCCCGACTGGTGCTCCTTGGTCATGCGCTCGCGCGGCACCGCGAACTTGATCGTCAGGGTCAGCACGTTGGCCCACAGGCGGGCCGTGCGCAGCCGCATGGCGGCCTTGTGCAACAGTTTGTGCGTGACCGACCATGCGCCGTCTATCGACCGCATCTCCGGCGCCAGAACGTGCGAGTGCCCGACAGACTTCGCATGTTCCTGCTCCGTTTCGCCAAAATCCTCCCCGCGCAGCCAGTGCCACAGCTTTTCTCCGCCCACCGAACCCCACACCACGCCCATCGCCTCGCGGTCCAGCGCCAGCAACTGTTCCATGGTACGGACGCCGTGGTTGCGCAGACGCTGCTCCATGCGCGCGCCCACGCCAGGCAGGTCTCTAGGGACAAGACCCAGCAGCGAGCCGGGCAAGTCTTCTCTCTCGAGAACGACCAGTCCGTCCGGCTTTTGCATGTCGCTGGCAATCTTGGCGAGGTAGCGGTTCGGCGCCAGGCCAATGGAGGCGCGCAGGGTCTCGCCGGCATGTTCGCGGATGGAAAGCTTGAGCTTCAGGGCGAGCTCGCGCGCGGCGGAAACCGGCTGTTCGCGCCCCATGAGCTTGCACGCCATCTCGTCGATCGACATGACGACGGAAACCGGAAGGCACCGCTCCACGGCCTCGACGACCCGATGGTGGTACTCGACATAAAGTTCGTGCCGGGCTTCGACAAACTCAATCTGCGGACAAAGACGCCTGGCCTCCCGAAGCTGCGTCCCGGTGCGGACGCCGAACGCCTTGGCCTCGTAACTTGCTGCAATGGCGACAGTTGTTTCCGCAAAGGTGGGCACGACCGCGATGGGGCGGCCGCGCAGCTCCGGCCGCAGTTCCTGCTCAACGGAGGCGAAATACGAGTTCAGGTCGAGGAACAGCCACTGCACGCGGCGCTCGGAATTGGCTTCTGCGACCACACTGGAATTATCGCGCCGGCAGGCGAATGCTGCTGTCGGTTCTGGCAGTCCCCCGGACGTGCCATTGGCTCCGCTTTTCCACACTGGTACGTTCACGTTCGCCGGGTGTACGCTGACTGGCGGGTGGAGGGCTCGACAGGTTTTTTGGCCTCACCCGGCAAACATTCTTCAGAAGGTCGCTTCAAATAGTGCGGCGGAAGTTTCGCCGCACCAAATCCAGAGGGTTCCTGTATGCATCTGTGGACGATGGTCGGAGACTGGCTGTTACAGGCGCGCTGGCTGCTGACCGCGCCTAAGTTCATGGAAGCGTCTTCTGCTGTGCTGACCGCCGGCCTGGCCTTTATGGTCTGGCCGCGCGGTTGCTGCAAGAAAGACGACCTGTTCTCGCGCAAAGCGCTGTAGCGTTTCACTCCGAATCGGTATCCGCGCGTGGCGCGAGCGCGTTGTCTTCTGCGCTCCTTATAATCCGACAACATGGCTGAGAACCACCGGCTCACAGAGTTGGAACGCCGCAATGCGGCTGCGGAAGAAGGCGGGGGCGCGGAACGCCGCGAGCGCCAGCATAAGGAAGGCAAGCTTTCCGCGCGGGAGCGCGTGCTGTTCCTTCTCGACGAAGGCACGTTCGAGGAAACCGATCGCCTGGTCACGCACCGCAACTCCGACTTCGGGATGGATGCGCAGCGGATCCCGGGCGACGGATTCGTAACCGGATATGGAAAAATAAACGGCCGGCTGACGTTCGTCTTTGCGCAGGACTTCACTGTCTTCGGCGGCAGCCTCAGCGAAGCCAACGCCGCCAAAATCGTCAAGCTGATGGACACGGCCATGCGCGTCGGCGCGCCGCTCATCGGCCTGAATGACTCGGGCGGTGCGCGCATCCAGGAAGGCGTAGTCTCGCTGGCCGGGTATGCGGACATCTTTCTGCGCAACACGCTCGCCAGCGGAGTCATTCCGCAGATCAGCGTCATCATGGGGCCATGCGCGGGCGGCGCGGTATATTCGCCGGCGATCACTGATTTCACATGCATGGTGGACAAGACGAGTTACATGTTCGTCACCGGGCCGGACGTCATCAAGACGGTGACGCACGAAGATGTGACCAAGGACGAGCTGGGCGGCGCGCACACGCACAACGAAATTTCCGGCGTCGCGCATTTTATGGCGGCGGATGACCGCGAGGCTCTCGCGATGGTGCGGGAGCTGATGACTTTCCTGCCGCAGAACAACCTGGACGGAGCGCCGCGCAAGGCGACGCAGGACCCGTCAACGCGCGAGGACGCATCTCTCGACACGCTCGTTCCCGAAGAGAGCAACCAGCCCTATGACATCAAGGACGCGATCACGAAGATCGTTGACGATGGTTATCTGTTCGAGGTGCAGGAGCACTTCGCGAAGAACATCGTCGTCGGCTTCGCGCGGCTTGGCGGGCGCAGCGTCGGCATTGTCGCCAACCAGCCGGCGTACCTGGCCGGCGTGCTGGACATCAACGCCAGCGTCAAGGCGGCGCGCTTCGTTCGATTTTGCGATGCGTTCAATATCCCCCTGCTGACGCTCGAAGACGTTCCCGGCTTTTTGCCCGGCACCCAGCAGGAACACGGCGGCATTATCCGGCATGGCGCGAAGCTTCTGTATGCCTTCGCCGAAGCCACCGTGCCGAAGCTGCTCGTCATCACGCGCAAGGCTTATGGCGGCGCGTACTGCGTGATGAGCTCCAAGCACATTCGCACGGACTACAACGTTGCGTGGCCCACGGCGGAGATCGCCGTCATGGGGCCGGAAGGCGCGGTCAACATTGTTTACCGCAGGGAACTGGACCGCATCGCCAAAGAGGGCGGCGAGCAGGCGCTGGCCGAAGCTCGCAAGGAAAAGACGGACGAGTTCCGCGAGCGATTTGCGAACCCGTATGTTGCTGCGGAACGCGGCTATGTCGATGCTGTCATTCGCCCGCGTGAGACACGGCGCCGCCTGATCGCCGCATTGGAAATGCTCGACGGCAAGCGCGACAAGAATCCGCCGAAGAAGCACGGGAATATTCCGCTGTAGGCAGCAGGCAGCAGGCAGCAGGCAGCAGGCAACGGGCAGCGGGGGCAGGAGCCAGGGACGAGTGCCTAGTCCCTGCTCCCTACCGCCCGCTCCCTACTCCCCGGTTCTCCGCGTCCGCCTCGCGCATCCAATTCTCGAGCGCAATCGGAGAGGCGGAACCACATGCAGATGACAGGCAACACGATCCTTATTACGGGCGGAGGCTCCGGCATCGGCCGCGGCTTCGCCGAGGCATTTCACAAACTTGGCAACACGGTCATCATCGCGGGCCGCGACCAGAAGAAGCTTGACGATACGACACGCGAAAATCCCGGCGTGGAAGCCATGACCCTCGATACATCGAGCGGGGAAAGCGTTGCGAAGTTTGCCAGGGAAATTACCGCGAAGTTCCCCGCGTTGAACGTGGTACTGCATTCAGCCGGCATCATGAAGACGGAAAACCTCAAGGCCGGCGGCAACGCCAGAACGCAGCACGACACGATCGCGACGAACCTGCTCGGCGTTCTGCAACTGACAGAAGCTTTGCTGCCGTCGCTGCTGAAGCAGAAGTCCGGCGCTGTCGTGACGGTCTCGTCCGGGTTGGCGTTTGTGCCGCTGGCAATGACACCGACCTACTCAGCCACAAAGGCGGCCATCCATTCGTGGTCGCAGAGCCTGCGCTACCAGTTGAAAGGCACCGGCATCCAGGTCATCGAGATCGCTCCGCCGTATGTCCAGACCGGTCTGATGGGCGAGCACCAGCACACCGATCCGAACGCGATGCCTCTCGATGAGTACATCGCGGAGTCCATGCAGATCCTCAAGGACAATCCTGACACGCGCGAGGTGCTGGTCGGCCGCGTGCTCCCACTGCGCTTCTCCGCAGAGTCGAAGGAGGGCCATGAAAAATATGTCGCCTTCTTCGATCAATTCAACGACACCCTGCAGAAGCAGCGGCCGAGCTAGAGCGGCGGTTCGTGGTCGCCGCTTCCCGGCTTCTTTTGCGGCACTTCACCGGATTCCGGGGTGGGTTCCGGCTCCGGCTTCGACGGCACAACTTCCGCCAGCGGCACGGAGCGGCCCGGATCCATACGAAACGCGCGCGGTGCGTCATACGTCGCGCTCAGGTAGGGCTTTGGCTCAGCCGGAGCCGTGGGTGGCGGAAGGACCGGCGCCGGCGCCGACGGAGCCCAGCCTTGCGGCTGCGCGTCCAGCGGCGGCGGCATGGCCGGCACGGCGCTTTCCCGCATCCGCATGTCCAGGTAGCAGAGCGACATGCCGATGCCGAGTACGGGGAACTGTACAACTGCCTGAAAAATTCCGCCAAGCACAATCTGCAGCGCGGCAACCAGGAGGAGCGTGCCGGCTGGACCGCCCTGTTTCTGGTGATAGAAAGCGAGAAAAGCCAGCGGCACCAGTATCATTGCGCCGGCCAGGGACAAAAGAAATACCGTTCCGATGACGGCGAAGATTCCGCCCTTATGGCCGCGGGACAAGGTGATAGCACGGCGGATGCTCTGGTTGACGCCCGCGCCTTCGGTGTACATCGCGCCGAGTGTTACGAAATATCGCGAGTACTGCCACAGCAGGAACGCCACCAGCAGGAGGCCTGCAACGATTGCCACGCTGAAAATAAGTACGCCGGCGGAAAGACTTGGTGCGCCGGTCTGACTGCTCTTCGCAACGCCTATAGGGACCGCCAACAAGGCCACCCCGAATATCAACGGGATAGCGACCAGCAGATACCAGCCCAGCAGGCGAAGCCCGACCATGAAGGTTGCGCCGAAGGCCGCCCAGAAGCGCTTTGCAGCGGCATTCAGTGACCCGGTAACCGTCGGCGTTTCGCCACGCCGGATCGCCATCACGGCCGAGAACAGTCCGCCGCCCGCGAGCGCATACGCGATCACGATGGTGAACATGGTCACAAAATACAGCAGCAAAAAAGCCGGCATCATGGCGATTGCGCGGGCGGGGCTGGGAGCAGCGCCCGCGCCCGACAGCATCACCCGCTGCACGGCAATCAGGGGGACCTGTGGCACACAGAGAATCAGGGTGGCGACGGCCGAAATCCCGATAAATACGCCGGGATAGGCCTTGTACAAGGTGAAGATGCGCCGCACGAGTTCGCCCGGGGTGAAGGGTCCCCAGGCCGGGTTGAGCTGCGGTTCAGCGGCGGGCGGGTAAACGGGCGGATAGCTACTCATGCTGGCGCGGAGAATATCACGCGCTGGGGCGCCGCGATAGCGACCGTGCCGCTAATCGGCAGGCTCGGCGACGGCGTAATAGCCCTTGCGCGCGTCCACCTTCAGCCCGTCGCCATGGCATTGCACGTTGAGCGAGTGGTATTTGCCGTCCAGATTTGCCGGAGTGAAGGTGAGGGCGTACTGCTTGTGCAGCGCCTCGTTCAGCAGGTCGAAGGTGGCTTCGAGCTTCTTGCCGTCGTGGCCGACGACATAGACGCGGCCGCCTGTGGCATCTGTGATTTTCTTGACGTCGTGGTCGCCGGCGTATCCAAACACGCTGCCGTAGGCTTGAGGGTCGTACAGCAGCACGACAAAAACCGTGGCGTCCGCTCGCTGGGCGGATTCAATGGCTTCCTGGATTTTCGTCTTGCTGCCCTCGTCCTGGCCATCGGTGAGCAGGACCATCGCGTGCCGCCCGGCTTCCTGCTTGAACTCATCGTGCGAAGCCAGGTAGATCGCGTCGTAGAGAAGGGTGCCGCGGTTCTTGCTCAGGCCGGGAATAAAGTCGCCGCCGCCAGTGCCCGTGTTGATTTCGACGCCGTTCAGCGCCTTCTTGAGCCGCGAAACCTCATTCGTGTAGTCGGCGACCAGGTCAACGCTGATGTCGAAGGACATGACGAAGGCTTCGTCGGTCGCCGGACGCAGCACTTCCTTCAGGAACTGCCCGCCGGCCTCCTGCTCCATGGGCAGCAGGCGGAGCTGCGAGCCGGAGGTGTCAATCAACACGCCGAGCGACAGCGGCTGGCCCTTTACCAGCTCGAAGCTCTTGATCGGCCGCTCCTGCCCGTTGTCCTGCACCGTGCAGTCGCCCGGCTTCAGCGAGGTGATGATCTGGTTGTCCTTGTCACGGACGTTGAAGAACACATGCACGATGTTCGACGAGACCTTCAGCGTCGGCCCCTGCTCCTGCGCGGAGTCGTCCGTAACGGGATGCGTCGGCGCCGCCGGCTCCGGCAGGCCATTCGGCGTGTCCGGGCTGTCCATGGATGGGGAAACCTGGGCATGGGCCGTCGCGGCTGTCAGAAGCGCACAGGCGAACGCCAGGCCCACGGCGGCGGGCAGTCGGGGAATCCTCATTAGAACCACTCTTGCATAGACGCGTCGGGGACGGAAAATGCTGCGCGAATTCGCAAGAACTGACAAAAGCGGCATAACAAAGGCACGGCCGAAGCCGTGCCTTTCACCTGCGGGACTGCCGTTATGCAGATTTGTCAGAGCGCGCGTCGTGCGCGGCGCCGTCGCGGGCCGCGCGCTTGGGGTTCTTGTCGGCGTTCGCCTTGTCGGCGCTGGTCTTCTTTTCGCCGGCCGCGGCCTTTGCCTGGGTCGCCAGGGCGGCAAAACCCTGCGGATCGTTGACCGCGAGGTCGGCCAGGATCTTGCGGTCCAGGTCAATCCCGACCAGCTTGAGGCCGTGAATGAGCTGCGAATAGCTGGTGCCGTTCAGCTGTGCGGCGGCGTTGATGCGCACAATCCAAAGCGCGCGATACTGCCGCTTTTTCTGCTTGCGGCCGACGTAGGCAAACTTCATGCCGCGCTCTACGGCCTCTTCTGCCGCCTGGTAGAGCTTGGATTTTGTCAGGAAGTATCCGGAAGCGCGCTTCAGGATTTTCTTGCGGTACTCTTTGCGTTTATTGCCACGTTTTACGCGGGGCATGGTTCGCTCTCCTTTGGTTGACTACCGTTCGCGGCTGGAGGCAGGGAAGCCTCTTCACTCGCTCGCCTCTTTCCGCCGGCCTGCGGTTAAAAACCGTAAGCGCCCAGCGACTGCTGAAAGAGGAAAATTACGCGCTGACTGCTCAGGCGTAAGGAATCATGCGCAGCACCTTCGGAAGGTCGGCGTCGGACACAAGCACGCTCTTGGCGAGCGAACGCTTGGTCTTGGTCTCCTTCGACGTAAGGATGTGGCGCATCTTGGCCTGGCCACGCTTCACTTTACCGGTCCCAGTCTTCTTGAAGCGCTTGGCCGCACCGCTGTGCGTTTTCAGCTTTGGCATAACAGACTCATTTGTATGAGATTTGACGCGAACCTCAGTATAGCAGAACGAAAGGCCGGCAGCCAGCCGGCGAACGCCTAAGCCGATTGGTTCCAGCGACTTACACCGTCTGTGCCTGCGAGCGGGCTTTGGGGCGGGGCGTGAATTTTCTTCGGTAATACGCCTTCGCGGCGATAATGCACGGCACGCCGACAATGACCGGCCAGAGCCACACGTACCAGTGGTTCCCCAGCAATTGGCTGATCACGACCGCACTGAAGGCCGACCAGGCCGCGATGTAGCTGCCGATGAAATTGCCGAGATGCGTGTACCACCAGAACATCTTTTCGCGCGGCTTGCGGATGAAGGAACGGAGCTGGCCGAGAGCAGCAAAGGTTCCGAGCTGGCCGAAAGCGACACCGACTACAGGCATCACCTGAATGGCGGCGGGACGGAAGAAGCTGAACAGAAGAAGCGCCAGACTGGCGCATAGCGTGATGGTGGCGGCGGTCCAGTCCACCGGTTTGGCGCGGCCGCCCTGCGCCAGAGATTTCAGCTTCAGCACGCGATAGCCGGAAAAGGCAAAGTAGAAACTGAAGACTGCAACCATCGCGAGGAAATACACAGGCCGGAAGAACGAAAGAACGACCGCGGAAGCCGCCACCGTCCCCATCATCCACAGATAGATCATTCCCCAGCGGCGGTGTGTTTTGCCGCCCTTGGCAACGGCCAGCACCAGCGGCGCGATGAGAAACGCAGCCGCGCCGGCAAGAATGTGGATCGCGAGCATGGAGTGGAAGACCAGCTTCATCGGGAGGCTCCCTTTCGTTTCTTCAGCCTTGCTGTCGGGAGGCTGTCGAGCAGGGCGATGGATTCCTTCGCCCACCGGAGCGTGGCCCGGCTGGAATGCAGTCCACAGTTCACCGTCATGAGCCAGTACGGCAGCTGCGGACTGTTCTTCTCCTCGCGTAACAGTTGCTCGCGGGTGTTTTCAAAGGTTCTGACGGCAATGGTCTGTCGCTCAACAGCCGCCTGGAGCTGACTGCGTGTAATCTCCGGCGCGGCGTTGGCTCCGAAGAATACACGCAGCAGGAGTTCGTTCCGCGGCGGTGGAGGTTGCCCCGCCGCGCTCTTGAGCCACTCGGCCAGCCGCGCGCGGCCGGCTGGCGTAAGCGCGTAGACATTGCGCTCCCGTGCTCCGCGCCTGCGTTCCGTCTTCTTCGTCAGCAGTCCCTGGCGGGCCAGTTTCTGCAGCGCGGGATAGATCTGCCCATAGCTCTCGTTCCAGAAATGGCCGATGGACCAGGGAACGAGCTGCCGGATGTCGTAGCCCGACATGGGCTGGATGCTGAGCAGGCCCAGCAAGGCTTCAGAAGTGGTTGCGCTCGGCGGTCTCATATCTATCTACTAGATATATACCTGCCAGATATAAGAATTGCACAGGCCCGGCCCGCAGTTTCATGCAGAAAATTTATTTTGCAGTGTCGATCTTCAGCGCAATCTTGAAATTCGACTTGTTTTCCATGGCGGAAACCGTCTTTACGCTGCTCTTGCGGCCGCCGTACTCCGCCCACACCTGGTAATCGGCGTCGGTGCCGAGCTGCCCGAAGTGGTAGGCCCCGCTGCCGTCGGCGACGTAGGTCTTGATGGCCAGGGTATTCGTGTTCTTCAGGTAGACGACAGAACCGGCAAGTGCCGTGCCGGCGTTGTTCGTTACCGTGCCGGTCAGGAGGCGCGGCTTCAGGGAGCGGGATATCTGCGCCGCCGCCTGCGTTGCGCCGCCAGCGGCAAAGCCCAAGGCCAGCGCTGCCCCAAGCACCAGCCGTTCGAACATCTGTCTGCTCGTCATGCAGGTATAGACGCCCCGTGGCGGCGAAGGTTTCCGTTCAGCCAGACTATTCCTCTTCCTCTTCGCGGGCCACAAACGCCTCATCGTCTTCGTCTTCATAACCTTCTTCGGCCCGCGAAAGTTCCAGCGGATCGACGCTTACGACTTCGTATTCGGCGCCACACTCGTCGCAAACGACGGTCTCGCCTTCGTCGACATCATCCTCATCAATGTCCAGCGGCGAATCGCATTCCGTGCAAAGTGCCATTGCTTCGGCTTCCTCCTGATGCTCTTTGTTGCCTACTCTCTGACGGCCAGATACCGATGAGTGTTGCCTAAGCTGTTTGGGGCGTCAAGCGCAGTCTTGCGCAGGATTCCACCCGCCGCGAACAGAAAGGCAGACGCAGACCGTTGCCCTCCCGGTGTGTCGTGGCGCCAACAAATCAGATATTGATCGCCATGCCTTCGGTCATCGAGAAGCCGTCCAGCATCGCTTCCGCCAGCGTGGGGTGCGCGTGGATGGTGAACATCATCTCCTCGATGGTTGCTTCGAGCGTCATCGCGGTCACGGCCTCTGAAATCAGCTCCGTTGCCTGCGGGCCAATGATGTGTACACCCAGGATCTCGCCATACTTCGCGTCGCTGATGACTTTCACGAAGCCCTCATGCTGGTTAACAATGCTCGCCTTGGAGTTCGCGCTGAACGGGAACTTGCCGACCTTCACCTCGTAGCCCTTTTCCTTTGCCATCGCTTCCGTCAGTCCAACGGAGCCGATTTGCGGTTCGCAGTAGGTGCAGGCCGGGATGCGGTCGCGCCGCACCGGGCGTGCGTATTTCTTCGCGATGTGCGCCGCGGCCACCATGCCGCACATGGCCCCGCCGTGCGCCAGCAGCGGCAGGCCGGCGACGATGTCCCCGATGGCGTAAATGCCCGGCTCGGCCGTCTGCATCCACTCGTCGGTCTTCACGAAGCCGCGGTCCAGCTGGACTTTTGTCTTTTCCAGGCCGATGCCGGCGGTTCGCGGCGAGCGGCCCACGGCGACCAGCACCTTCTCGGCTTCCTTTGACGCTGGTTTGCCGTCCTTGTCGTTCCACGTCACCTTGGCGCCGCTCTTGGTCTTGTCGATGCTCTG
The DNA here is from genome assembly GCA_963848685.1 of uncultured Acidobacteriaceae bacterium. Taxonomy (GTDB): domain Bacteria; phylum Acidobacteriota; class Terriglobia; order Terriglobales; family Acidobacteriaceae; genus CAWKED01. Next base: position 192,234 of record CAWKED010000003.1, read on the forward strand.
CACCTCGACGCTGGTCAGCACATCAATGCCGCGCTTCTTGTAATTCCGGGCCAGCTCCTTTGAAATGTCCTCGTCCTCGGCGGGAACGATACGCGGCAGGTATTCGAGCACGGTCACGTCCGAGCCAAAGCTCTTGAAAATGCTGGCAAACTCGACGCCCACCGCGCCGGAACCGATGACGATCAGCGACTTCGGCACTGCAGCGATGTTCAGCATCTCGATGTTCGACAGTATGGTCGAGTCCGGCTTGATGCCCTTGAAGTCGCGCGCGTCAGAACCGGTCGCGATGATCACGTTCTTCGCCTTGACCTGCGAAGCCTTGCCGTCGGCGGTTTTCACATCGACGGCGTGGACGCCGCTCTTCGCCGCGCCGGTCAGCGTGCCGGTGCCCGTGACGACAACAATCTTGTTCTTGCGCATCAGGTAGTCGAGCCCCTTGACGTGCTTGGAGACGACGCCGTTCTTGCGCTCGATGACTGCCGGCCAGTTCAGCTTCGGCTCGCCCAGGCCTTCGATGCCCATCTCCTTGGCATGCTTGATCTCGTCCCAGACCTCCGCGTTGTGCAGGATGGACTTGGTCGGGATGCAGCCCCAGTGCAGGCAGGTGCCGCCGAGCTTGGTTTCTTTCTCGATCAGGGCGGTCTTCAGGCCATATTCCGCGGCACGAATGGCGGCGGTATAGCCGGCTGGGCCTCCGCCGAGAATGGCGACGTCGAAGGTGGTGGTCGCGGGATCGAGTGCAGGCGCTGCTTTGGGTGCGTTGGCAGGGGCGTTAGCCACGTCAGGTGCTCCGTATGTAGAGGAAGTCAAAGGCCGCGCGAAACACGCGCAAACATTGGATTCTACAGGAGCCTGAAGGGTGCGCGTTCTGCGGCGGGCATGATAACTTTGCGTAACTTCCCGGTGCCCATGCGTACACGTATCCCTGCCCTTCTTCTCGCCGTGCTCTGCGCCCTCACGGCGCACACTGAAAAGCTTAAGTCCGCGACATTCATTTCTACCGGTAACGTGCAGGCGGCTTTTATTGCTTCTGCCGATCTGAATGGCGACGGATATCAGGACCTTGTGTTCGCAGAAGGGCAGGGTGTTGGCATTTGCAGCATGCTCGGAAACGGAGACGGGACTTTTGCCCAGCCGGTCTGCTTTAGCGTTGATTATGGAGACGAATTCGGGCCCCTGAAATTTACGCTCGCCGACGTTACCGGGGACGGAAAGCCTGACATTCTGTTGGGGGCAACTTCACGTTCTCTCAATGTCGGCGAGCTAGCGGTACTTCCCGGCCGGGGCGATGGCACATTTGGTGAAGCCATCTTCTCTCCGGTGGTCACATTGCAGCAGGACCAGCAGGCCCACCTTTACAGCGAGATGGGCGTCGGCGATCTGAACCACGACGGGAATCCAGACGTTGTTATAGGTGACGCCGCGAGCGGCGGTATCTACTCTCTGCTGGGTGACGGCACCGGGCATTTCACGCCGGTCGCGGCGCAGCAGACTGGTAAGTTCATAGGACAAATCAGGCTGGCTGACCTGAACGGCGATGGGTCCTTGGACTTCGTCGCTCAGGAAATAAAAGTCATAAACCCTAGCGGTACTTTTGTGGGTATCGGCAAAGGCAATGGCGGCTTTCAAACCGCGATGCATTACACCGCCGCGCCGTCCTTGCTCAGCGTCAGTGCTATCGATATCACCGGCGACGGCGTTCCGGACCTGGTCGCGACGGCAGACGACAACTCCGTGCAGATGTTCAAAGGCAACGGAGACGGCACATTTGCGGTTGCTGTCACCGCGTTACCCTACGCCGGCCCGGGTCCGATGATCCTCGGCACCCCGGATATGAATGGCGACGGTGTGCCTGATCTACTTCTCGCCTCCAACAACGGGATCGCAGTCGCGGTCACAGAGGCAAGCGGCGGCCTTGTACTTACTCCTTTTTACGTCGCGGGCCCGGCGCCTTACGAAGCTGTCGCGGCAGACTTTCGCAAAGGTGAACGGCCGGACGTGATCGCAAGCGGAAACACGGAGTCTGGTAGCGACTACATCGTCACCGCTTTTTACGGAATCACGTTGCTGCAAAACCACGGCGACGGAACATTAGAAGCGTCGGACGGATACGACCTTAAGCTGCCAGTGTCAGATGCGATTGCTGCTGATCTGAATCACGATGGCTATCCCGACCTCGTCGTCGCCGGCAGTGCCGCCTTCGGTTCATTCCTCAACAAGGGTGATGGAACATTCGGCCCGCTCATTCCACCAGTTGCTTCGTTGGGAGATGGCTTTGATATACAGAGAATCTTTTCGGGAGACTTCAATGGCGACGGCAACGTGGATGCGTTGACAACGGGCGCATACGAGCCCGGAAAGGGTGATGGGTCATTCTCTACGCCAGTCGAGCCTGCCCACAGTTTGTTCCTGTGCGATACGGAAGCGGATTTTAACAATGATGGATTGGCAGATTGCGTAGGAGCTGTCGCTGAGGCTCTTTTAATCAATCTTGGGACCAAGGACGGCCCTTCGTCTTCAGTTCCCATTCCCACCCAGATAGACCCCTATTATTTTTCCCACATTACGGCTGCGGATGTTAACGGCGATGGCAATCAGGACATAGTCGTTGCGTTTCGTGACTCCCCGGTCAACCGGATTGACGCTTTCTTTGGAAAAGGCGACGGCACGTTTTCCGAAGAAAAGACGATAATTGCCGACCCGGTCTATGCGAACAACTTCTGTATCGGCGACCTGGATGGCGATGGAAAGACAGATATCGTCGTTCCGTATGGACCCCCGAATTCCGGCGCATCCAGCTATGGGGTGGAGGCATATTTCGGGAACGGTGATGGAACATTCCAGCAGGGAGTCGAGATTTCATCTCTGCCATGGATAGCCAGCTGTGCAATCGCCGACTTCAATCTTGACGGAATACCCGACCTTGTTGTGTCGGACGGCGAGTTTGTTGCGATCCTGCACGGCCTAGGCAAGCGGCAGTTCAGCGCACCGGTTCCTTATTCCGTAAACGTCGGCCCGGGCCAACCACACATTGCGGACGTCAACAATGATGGTTCACCGGACGTGATCGTGGGGAGTTATCTTGCCGGCGCCGAGGGTGCCGATCCTCAGGCCGCTGCTGTCGGTGGAGGATCCGCCGCCGTGGTGATGCTGAATCGCGGCGGAGACAAAGGCTCAATCACCACGGACCCAAATCCGGCTGTATACGGCCAAACGAACCTGGCAATTGTGGCGTTGGTTGCCGAGACTGTCCCCGGCAGCGGAGTTCCGTCCGGCGATGTATCTCTGTCGCTCGACGGAGTGAGCCTCGGATCATTCCCGCTCGTCAATGGATCAGCCAGCGCGACCTCTGAGCGCTCTTTAAATGCTGGACAGCACTCGGTATCCGGGCACTATCCGGGTGACGGCAACTTCAACCCGAAAGATTTTAGTGGAACAGTTACAGTGCAGCAGGCGACGACCAGCGTAAGTCTGAATACCGCTCCATCAGTAATTGTTGTAGGACAAGGTCTCACACTTACCTCGGTCGTCGCGCCGGAATTCTCCGGTACTCCAACGGGCAGCGTCACGTTTAGTTCAGGGTCGACGCAAATTGCTTCGGTATCGCTTGCCAACGCGTCCGCGAGTGCCTCATACACGCCCTCGTCGACAGGCAACTTAAGTGTTATGGCGAGTTATGGAGGAGACAAAAATTTCCTGCCGTCAAGCTCTGCAGCCGTTCCGGTTACTGTGACGGATTTTGCCCTCTCTGTTTCACCTGGAGAGCTGAACCTGACCCAGAATTCGTCCGGTACCACGACGGCCCAAGTGAATGCGATCAATGGTTTCGCCGGCACTGTGAACCTCGCTTGTTCCGCGCCGGCACAATTGACTTGCACCGTAGGGCAGCAACAGGTCGGCGCGGGATCCTCTACGACCATCACGATCAAGGCGGGCGCCAATTCGGCCGCCACGCCGGCCAAGGTCACCTGGACGCTCGCTTTCTTACTGCCCCTTGCGTTTGCAAGGCGTAAGAAAGTTCTGCGCGGATTTGCGGCATTGGTCATTCTTTGTGGCATTGGACTCCTTACCATCGGAGTCTCCGGTTGCGGAGGTGGCGGAAGTTCGTCTGGCGCGCCATCTTCGCAAAGTTACACGGTGAAAATAACGGCCACACTTGCATCTGACGCCAGTATCGTGCGCGGCGCGACGCTGACAGTGGGAGTGCAGCAGTAGGCCGTGCTTAAATGTAGTGCTTCATCTCCGGCCACGCAGCAAGGAAATTTCCGCCCTTGCGGCGATGCACGATATAAATCGTTCGCTTCTCATAAGGCATGGCGTAGGGATTGTCGATGTGCCCGGCGACGGTCACCTGCTCGTAGCTGTCCTGCATGTCCTTGAGGCTGGTCCATTTGTCCGCGAGGACTTCGATCATGCAATCGCCGGTGTAGCCGTTCGGCCCCCACGTCCAATACGCGTTGTGGCCGCTGACCGCGACCGGAACTGAGCCTTTCGGCAGCAGCCAGTTGATCGCGCTGGCTTCCCCATAATTTCCGGCGAAGACGCCGCAAATCTCCTTGTCCGCCGGCGACAGCGAATCGTAGGCAGCCTTTACGGCGTCTGCCTCTTCCTGCCAGCCGAAGCGGTCGGCGAAGAACTGCGGCAGCGGGCCTTCATCGGTGTTCTCGGTGCCGCGGACATGCATATGCATGCGGTCGAGGTAGGCAATTTCCTGGTCCACGCGGAATACCGGGATGGCCGCCGGGATGACCAGCACCCCGCCAATCACCAGCAGCGTCGCAAACATCGGCCTTCTCCAGCGCCGGAACCACCCAGCCCCGGCCGGCGCCGTGTCCCATCGCGCGGCGCAGCCCAGCGCGATCAGCGCTGGATAGATCGGCGTCACGTAATAGTCCTTGGCATGCAGCGCCATCATGATTCCCAGAAAGACGAGGTACGTAATCCCGAGCCAGCGCAGCTCTCGCCGCGCCAGCGCAATCACGACTCCTGTCACCCACAGCCACGCGGTCAGCGGCGCCGTAATAAAAATCTGCCGCAGGAGAAACATCGGCGGATTCAGCGCGACATTCTTGTTCTCCACCCGGCCGTTGTGCAGGAACTCCCATGTCGGCCAATGGTGCGTGGCTTGCCAGATGAGGTTCGGCGCGGCGACCGCGATCATCACCGCGATTCCCGCGGCAGCGTAACCGCTGTACAGGATGCGGCGCTGCGGCGTAACCAGCAACGCGAGGAGCAGCGCAAACAGGAAGAACGTCATGGACGGCTTGTTTTCGAGACCAATGCCGGCCGCAACGCCAAACAACAGCCACCAGCGGCCGCTGCCGCCGCGGGTCAGCACCAGTACAGCCAGTAGCGCCAATCCCCACAGCGGCGCTTCAAAGCTGTTCATTGAAAGGTAACTGTCACCGCCCAGATACTGCGGGCAGAGGAGCACAGCGGTCATGGCCAGTGCCTGCGCGCCCCGGCCAGCGCCGAACACGTAACAGAAGATGCCGGTAAGGAAAACCGTCCCCGCTCCGGCGAGCGCGGCGAAAAACCGGATGCCTGCCAGCGAGTGACCGAACAGCAATTCGGCGGCCCGCGCCTGCAGCGCGACGACAGGGCCCTGGTCGACGTAACCGAATGCGAGATGCCGCCCGCACATCAGGTAATACATCTCGTCGCGGAAATATCCCCAGCCGAGGTGTGCCTGCAGCAGATCAGTTCCGACGTGCAGCGCCAGCTTTATCGCCGCGAAGACGGCGGCCAGCGCTAAAGCTTCGCGAAGTCGGCGATTGCGCTGGGAACTCTGCATGGGTTGAGCTTACGTCGCGGGCGGCGAGTGGGTTCCGTAATTCTCAGCCCGGGCAGCTATTTTCTTGAATCCGGGGGTGATCCCTTCTGGCCCGCGTGATGTTCAGCGACGCGGACGCCCTTGCCCTGCTCGATGGTGACGATGCGATCGATGCCGGTGATCGCCACATGCTCTACCTGGCCACCCGGCCAGTGGACTTCGACATCGTCTACAGTTGTCGCGCCCCCGAGTCCAAAGTGCAGGCGCGGGTCATTCGTGGATTCGAAGCTGCCGCCGGAAAGCACGTCCTGCCGGCGGCGCATCCCCGTGGCTGTGACGTACACTGTCGCCCCGACCGCGTCCGCCGGATGGCCAGGCGATCCGACCAGCTTGATTTCCAGCCAGTGGTTTGTGTTGCGGTCCACATTTCGTAACAACAATGGTGTGGAATCGAGGTTGTTGACCACTACATCGACGCGCCCGTCATTGAACAAGTCTCCGAACGCCGCGCCGCGGCTCTTGCGGACCTGCGCCAGTCCGCTCCCCTCCACCGCAGGTACCACGGTAAAGCGCTTGCCATTCTCGTTGTGGAACAGAAGCGGCCGCTCTGCGAAGCTGGTGCCCCACTTGTTCTGGTCGGCCTGCGGGTACACATGACCGTTGACCATCAGCAGGTCCGGCCATCCGTCGTTGTCGTAGTCAAGAAATCCGACGCCCCAGCCGAGAAACGGCACCGTAATCTCTGCAGTCCCCATTTCGTAACTGACGTCGGTAAAACTCGCATCGCCGTCATTGCGGTAATAAGGGTTGTAGTCGTCAGAGAACGTGGTGTTGTAAATATCCAGCACGCCCTTGTTGCGCGCGTCGCCAATCGCGATGCCCATGGCGGCGGTTTCCCTGCCGCTCTCGTTCAGGGCATAGCCGGATGCGTAACTGACATCATCAAAGGTCCCGTCGCCCTTGTTCAAATACAAATAGTTCGGCGTGGAGTCGTCCGCCACCAGCAGGTCCGGTTTGCCATCATTGTTCACGTCTGCAAACACGGCGGTAAAGCCGTAGTAGCCGGAAGCATCGGCCACGCCTGCTCTTACGCTTACATCCGTGAACGTGCCATCGCCGTTGTTGTGGAACAGGTGGTCAGGCTCACCCTTAAGTCCGCGTGGCCCGCACATTGTGTTGGCGCCGCGGAACGTGCAGTAGCCGCTGGCCACGCCGCCTTCACCTGCGAGCGGCGGGTTCTTCAGGTCCCAATGCACGTAACCGGGAACGAACAAATCCAGCCGTCCATCGCCGTCGTAGTCTCCCCATGTGGCGCCGGTGCTCCAGTTCCCCAGCTGCACGCCGGCCTTCTCTGCAACATCTGTAAATGTCCCGTCGTGATTGTTGTGATACAGCCGGTTCTTGCCAAAGTTGGTTACATAGATGTCCGGCCAGCCATCATTGTCGTAGTCCGCGATCGCGACGCCGAAGCCCCAGCGATCATTGGTGACGCCGGCCTTGTCGGCGACGTTGGTAAATGTTCCATCGTGGTTGTTGTGGAATAGCGCGGCTTTCGGCGGCGCTGTCTTGCCGCTCAGAGCGTCGTAGGTGCTGCCGTTGACGAGATAAATGTCGAGCCAGCCGTCGTTGTCGTAATCCAGAAGCGCGACGCCGGAGCCGACTGTATCGAGGATGTACTGCTTTTCCGGCGTCCCCATGGTGTGGTTCCACGTGTCGAGCCCGGCCGCGTGCGTGGCATCTTCGAACACAATCGGCCCAGCCTTGACGAAGCCTCCCGCCGTAATTGGCCGGTTTTCCGCATCGAGCAGGGGGGCATGGGCGCCTCCGGTTGCCGCCCCGGAATTGCCGGCGGCTTTCGGCACAGCGGGTTGCTGCGCCGCCGCGCACGCCGCCAGAACGGCAACCAGCGGCAAACTGCGAAGTCGTAACAGCGAATACATCTATGATTCCAATCTGTACAAAAGCGGTGTCATTTTGCAGAAATCTTTCCGGCCAGCCGCACTTCCTGCGAAGTTGAAGCTGGGTTGATCAGCACATGGACGGCATGCGCGACAGGATCGTAGCGAGAGGCCAATGGCTTGCCGGAGGCGTCCGTCGCCGCGACATCTCTTGTTGCCCAGCCGTAGACAACGACATCCACCTGCTTCCACCACGGCGAGTAGCTCCCCGTCGGCGCAGCCAGCTTCACGCGCAGCGCATCCTCCTCCGCCTCGCAGGTAAACTCCTGCCGGAAGTACACGCCGCGCCGGTAATCGAGCGTGTGCCCATCGTCCTGGTACACCGAACCGTGGCATGCTGTGCCGTGTACCAGGCTTGGATACACATGCAGCTCCAGTGGTCCTTTCGGCGTCTCGGTCGTGCTCTGCACGAGCGGCTGCATGGGGACGATTGCGCCCGCCCGCACATACACAGGCAGGTCGGGAATTGTCGGCAGGATTTGCAGCTTGTTCAGCTGCGCCAGTGCAGCCTTCACCTCCGGCGAATGCTGCTTGAACTCGGCGTCATCCTTGCGCGCCTGCTCAATCTGCGACCGCAAAGCATCCGCGTCCGGCATGCGTTCGCCGGTCCAGAAATCGAACCAGCCGCCCGGCGGCAGGTTGACTCGATAGCTGTCCACTTCATCCGGAAGCCACGGCGGCGCAACAAGAAAGTCCGGGCCCCAGAGGAATTCCCCGCCCGCGTCCAGGTCCAGCGGAGACCTGTCCGGCCCCGCCTCAGGAAACTCCAGGAACAGCGGCCGGATCATCGGAACGCCCGTCCGTGACGCCTCCTCGGCGACCGTGTAGTTGTACGGCAGCAATTTGTAACGCGTTTCGACGTATTTGCGGATGATTGCCTCCTGCTCCGGGCCACCGACCCACGGTTCCTGGTCGTTGGTGCCCTTCGCCGGTGTGGTCGCGATCAATCGGCTGGAAAGCAGCAAACTCCATCCACTTGGTCAACAGCGGCATCTGTGGCGAACCGGCGAAGCCACCCACGTCGGCGCCGGCAAAGACGAATCCGCTCAGGCCAAGGTTCTCAAGCTGGAACGTCGTGATACGCAGATGGTTCCACGTCGCTGAGTTGTCCCCCGTCCAGGTCACCGCGTAGCGCTGGCCGCCGGCGAAGCTGGCGCGCGTCATGACAAACGGGCGCTCGTTGGGCTCAAGCTGCTGGAGGCCGTCGTGCGTCGCGCGCGTCTGTTCCATCCCGTAGACGTTGTGGATCTCGGCGTGCGTCGCGTTGCGGGCTGTAAATCCGGAGCCTTCGATGCGATGCACAACATCGAGCGGCATCGTCTTTTCCGGTCCGTCAAACACGCTCGGCTCATTCATATCATTCCAGAAGCCTGCGACTCCCCACGACACGAACTGCTTGTAGAGCGCGCCCCAGTAGTCTCGTGCGGAATCCTTCGTGTAGTCAGGAAACACACTCGCACCCGGCCACACCTTGCCGACGAACTCCGCGCCGTCCGGCGCATGGACGAAGGCGTTCTGCGCCTCGCCGAGCTTGTACGGCACGTAACTCGGATCGTCCGGCGTATGCGCGATATGGAGATCCGTAATGAAAATGGACTGGAAGTGATCGCGCTTCAGGTCCGCGACCAGGTTCTGCATGTCTGGAAAACTCTTCGTGTCCACTGTGAATGGCCGGTTGCGGTCCTGATAATCAATGTCGAACCAGATGACGTCGCACGGAATGCGATCCTTGCGCAGCCGGTCGGCAATTTCCCGGACTTTCGCCTCCGGATAATAGCTGTAGCGCGATTGCTGGTAGCCAAGCGACCACAGCGGCGGCAGCGGGGCCGTTCCGGTCAGCCACGCGTAGTCTTCCACCACTTCACGCGGCGACGGCCCATAGAAAAAGTAGTAATCCAGCGCGCCGCCGTCTGCCGAGAAGCTGTACGCATCATGGTGCGTCTTGTTGAAGTCGAAGCTTGTCCGCCACGTGTTGTCGAGCAGGATGCCGTAAGCCTTGCCCCGGCGGAACGCCATGAAATACGGAATGGATTTGTAAAGCGGGTCCGTGGATTCCTGCCAGCCGAAAGCGTCCGTGTTCCAGTCGGTGAACGCCATCTCGCGGCGATCGAGCGCGCCGGCATGATCGCCCAGCCCGAAGTAGTGCTCATCCAGCGGGCTGAGCCTGGTCACGGTAAAGCCGCCACGCTCGGGGCCCGCGCTTGCCACTCTCGTCGGAGCGGCGTCTGCCGAAACAACATTGCCGCTGGGGTCAGAAAAAACCATCCTGCCCGAGGCGCGATCCACCCGCACGGACAGCCTGCTGGTGTCGAAACCTGCGCTCTGGGGGCTGTCTGCGAACTTGACGGAAACGGTCGCCTTGCGTGCGCTGTCGAGCACTGCCCAGCTCGCGTCTTCGGGCATCTGGCCGTCGATGCCGGCGGTAATGCGAAGAACGTCATCCCGCAACGCGACCACCCGCATGGTCACGCCGCCGGACGTGAACTCCATGCCATTCGGCAGCGAACGCACGGAATCGACATGTGCGACGCTTCTCTGCGCGGCGGCGCCTGGGACGTTCTGGGCGAATGCACCCACACAGCAGAGCAGCGAAAGTGCGGCGTAAGCGCCGGAGCGAACAAAAAACATCCCGGATTCCTCCCGAAAGAAAGCTCCACGAAGCATACCCCGGCTCGGTTGATGCATCATGGTCGGGCAACCTGAACGCTAATCTTCGTTGTCCCAACTGTCACCAACCCTTCGGTGGAGGAACTGGCATGAGCAGCACTGGCGCATATACACGTGGCGTGGCCACGGGAATTCTCATCGGGCTCGGGGCCGCCTTTGTGCTCGACAAGTTCCGGCAGAAGCCTGTGGGCAACAGGACGGGGAACTCGCCCCTGCGTGGCCTGGAGGTGGAGTGGACGCGCGAACGCACGGACGTGACGTTCATTTCGCGCCGGGAAGCGCCCGAGGCGGCCGGCGATCCTGTCCGGGTAGCAGGGGACAGGTTCAACCGCACTGGCGGAGCGCCGGGGGCGCGCAGCGAACCGGAGAAGCTCTCGATGCCGGGGCGGCCCGGGCAGTTTGTGGATTCAGAAGGTTCCGTCACCCCGGCGAAGCGTTCCATTGACATCCGCGGCTGACAGGTTGAGAAGGCTTATTTCTTGTCGCGGCCGGTCAGCGTCATGTCATCATTCGCTTCCGGCTCGACTTCATGGCCGGTTGTTCCCGACGCGGCGTCCTGCGCCTGTCGCCGTGCGTTGTTCGGGTCTATCCGGTTGTCCCCGCCGACCACATCTTCCGGATCGGGAATGATGTCGTCGGGATCGAGATTGCTTGTCGGTTCAGCCATTTTTCGCGCCTCACAGAAAAGCAGGGGAGGCGAAGCTCCCCTGCCGATTTCAATGCATGTCGCGGTCACTCTATCACCGCGGCTCCTGGTCCGCACCGGACTTCTTCCCGGGCGGCTTACGCGACTAAATATCCGGAGAGCGCTCCCGGAGCTGCGTGCTGGTGACCAGCACCTCCGAGAGGTCCCTGAGTTCGAGAAAAGCCCTGCCCTGTTTCAGCATTGCGATGGTCGGATGGGTGGATCGAGCGTTCATTCGTCTCCTTTCCTTCCTGTTGCGGCGTTCGCTTCCGGCGAACGCGGTTCGCGACGCGGCAAATTCGGCACGGCGTCGCAAAACTTTCTAGCTGGCTCGCTTCCCGGAAATGTGGCTTTCCTGGGAGTCGCGGCCTTCCTTGTCGTCGGTCTTCACCGCGCCGCCGTGCGTGGAAGCCGCGCCGCTGCCCGTCTTTGCGCTGCCTTTAGACGCTTCGCCGGAGGAACTGGGCGACATCGGGCTGCCCTGTCCAGGATTGCTGTTGAGTGGGTTACTGAATTTTGTCTGGCTCATATCGTTCTCCTGACTAGTAGGAATCCAGCCGGCGCAGACGAGATGCCCGGTCCCACGCAAGCGGGTTTTACGCCGCAGCTGCTCTTGAAACAAAAACGTTTTCCCCTCGCAAGGGCGAGCTGCCGTTACCCAACGCTCTCGGTCACTTCCCGCGGCTTCCAGGCCCGGGCCGCGTGCAAAAACCGGCTGAAGAGCGCACGCGACGCCGCGCTGGATGCAAACGTGCGCTCCGGGTGCCATTGCACGCCAACCACGTAGTGGTCCGGCGCGGTCCCCTCGACGGCCTCGACAACGCCATCCTGCGGGCAGCGTGCGGTGACACTCAGGCCATCGCCCACAATGCCGAGCGCCTGGTGGTGGGAACTGTTCACGTTCAGCCGCGGTTCCGGTCCTTCGGCCGCCGCCGCTTCAGCGACGATCGAACCAGGCAGGACATCCACCGTGTGCGCCACGGCAACGGCGCGTCCGGCGCGATGGTTGACCGGCATCGGCGCCAGATGCTGCACCAGGGTTCCCGTTCGCCACACGTTCAGCGACTGCGCGCCGAAGCAGATCCCGAATACGGGTTTGTGCATGTTGTGCGCATCCTGCAGCAGCATGTCGTCCACGGATTCGCGCGCCGGATCGTCGGGATTCGTCTCCGGCTCGCGCAATGCCCCGTAGCGCTGCGGATTTACGTCATTGCCGGATCCGGGCAGCAGGACCGCCTGGCAGGTGTTGATGAGGTCGGCGACTTCCTTAGGACTTGCCGTCAGCGGAACTTCAACTGGCTCGCCGCCGCTTTGCCGGACTGCGTCGGCGTATTGCGGCCATGCACGGCGGTTATATTCCGCGTCATCCGTGCAGGGCTGCGGGATGGCAATGCGAGGGTGATCGGTCACGCTACCAGTGTAGGACGGCGCACCTGCGCGGGTTGATTTTGGCATGCGGCCAACCGCCCGAGCACTTTCATCCTCTGACTTGGCGGCGGCCTAAATCCCAGGGACGCCGAACGAGGAGAGAAAAATGGTAATTCTTTGGTGGATTGTCGTCGGCCTGATCGCCGGCTGGATTACGGGCAAGCTCATGAAGGGCAGCGGCTTCGGCGCCATCATGGACATCGTGGTCGGCATCGTCGGCGCGCTGATCGGCGGCTTCATCATGCAGCATCTCGGCTATGCCGGCTCCGGCGGCATGATCTACACAATCGTGGTCGCCGTTGTCGGCGCCGTGATTCTGACCCTGCTGGTGCGCCTGATCAGCGGCGGGCGCGTCCGCGAACTCTAAGCCCGGCCCATGCGCGCGCAGAACATCGCGCGCGCGGATGCGCCTCGCCGACGTTCCGCCGAAGGCGAGCATCCCTGGAAAAATCTTCCCGCCGCAAGCGGGTTGCAGTACATTTTTGCCCATGGTGTCGCAAGAATTTGACGGCCGCGTTGACGACTACATCGGCGAGGCCGCGCCGTTTGCCAAGCCGGTATTGATCTATCTTCGCGAGCTCCTCCACCGCGTCGTGCCCGACTGCGAAGAGAGCATCAAGTGGCGCATGCCGTTCTTCATCGTTGCAGGCAGGAACATCGCGCACATGGCCGCGTTCAAGCATCACTGCGCCTTCGGCATCTGGAGCCCGGCTGTCGCCGCGGAAATCAAGGCGCAGGGCGGTGAGTCCGAAACCGTGATGGGCAACTTTGGCCGGATCACGAGCATAAAAGACCTGCCGCCGGAAAAGACCATGGCGCGTTACGTGAAGATGGCCGCGGAAGGTGCCCGCGCCGGCAAGCCCACGATGCCGAAGCGCAAGCCGAAGCCAAAGGGGCCGATTGAAACTCCACCCGCATTCGCCAGGGCACTGGCCAGGACGCCGGGAGCGAAAAAAGCCTTTGCGCTGCTTCGCCCAAGCCACCAGCGCGAATACACGGAATGGATCGCGGCGGCGAAACGCGAGGAAACCCGCGATCGCCGCATCGCGAAAACCTTGGATCTGCTAGCCGAAGGAAAATCTTTCAACTGGAAGTACGAGAAGGTTCAGGGATAAATTCGATTTAATGTCCGGGCAAAGGGAATCGTTTCGCGCACATGCTCCAATCCACACAGCCAGGCAACGACACGCTCAATTCCCATGCCAAAGCCGGCATGCGGCACACTGCCGAAGCGCCGTAGGTCGAGATACCACTCAAAGCTTTCCAGCGGCAGGCCGTGGTCTAGAATCCGCTGCCGCAGCAATGCATAGCTCGAAACGCGCTGCGAGCCGCCGATGATCTCGCCGTAGCCTTCCGGCGCAAGAACGTCCACGCACAGCGCGTACTTCGCGTCCTTCGGGTCCGGCTCCATGTAGAAAGCCTTGACCGCGGCCGGATAGCGATGCACCATCACGGGCCGATCGTACTGCGATGAGATGTAGGTCTCATCCGGCGAGCCGAAATCGTCACCGTAGGCAAACTTGTTTTCAATCTTGCCCGCGGCAAAGGCCTCGTCCAGCATTCTCGCGGCTTCGTCGTAGCTGATGCGGGGAAACGGCGGCAATATCGCGCGCAGCTTTTCCGGGTCGCGGCCGATCGTCACCAGGTCATTCGCATTCCACTCCAGCACGCGCTGCGCAATGTGGGAGACAAAGTTTTCCGCGAGCTCCATGATGTCGTCCAGGCCCGCGTAGGCCATCTCCGGCTCAATCATCCAGAACTCGGTCAGGTGGCGGCGCGTCTTCGACTTCTCCGCGCGGAACGTCGGCCCGAAGGAATACACCTTGCCGAGCGCCAGCGCGGTGCTCTCGATATACAACTGTCCGCTCTGCGTAAGGAACGCTTCATCGCCGAAGTAATCGACCGGGAAAAGCGTGCTCGTCCCCTCGCACGCGGCCGGCGTGAGAATCGGCGGGTCTGTGCGGACGAAGCCGTGCGTGTCGAAATATTCCTGCGCGGCCCGCATGATGGTCGCGCGGATGCGCAGAATCGAAGCCTGTCGCGGCGAACGCACCCACAAATGCCGCCGCTCCATCAGGAAATCCGTGCCGTGTTCTTTCGGCGTGATGGGGTACGGCACGTCTTCCGGCACGCGATGCACAACTTCGATGTCTTCGATGTCCAGCTCGAATCCGCCCTTGGCACGCGCGTCTTCGCGAACCTTGCCGCGCACGATGACGGACGATTCCTGCGTCAGCGATTTGATGCGTGCAAAGACTTCTTCCGGCACGCCGGACTTGTGCGCTACTCCCTGCACGGTCCCTGTGCCGTCGCGAAAGATCGGGAAGACAAGCTTGCCGCTCTCGCGCAGGTTGTAGAGCCAGCCGCGAAGCGTGACAGTTTCCCCGGCGTGCTTGCCGAGTTCCGAGATGGTGACAATGGGCGCTGCGGCTGCGGTTTCAGGAGATGACATGCTGCCTTGATTCTACGGTTCGCGGGCCGCATTCACTTGCTGCCACTACTTCTCGTCCGCGCTCGGGCCGTAGAGTCCGGGCACCGGCTTGCCCAGCAACCGCAGGTACACCGTCAGCTGGCCGCGATGATGGATCAAATGGTGCAGGCAGACGTCGCGCAGCACGACCGACCTCGGCAGATCGACCACAGTATGGTCGCCAAACTTCAGCTTCCAGTGTTTCCCAATGTGGTCGTCGTCCATGCCGGCAACCACTGTCTGTGATTGCTTCGCCTTCTCGTCAAACCCGGCGAGCAGCGCATCGCGGCCGCCCCTGACTAAATCGAGCGGCTTGTACGACCCGGGCGTGAAGACCAGTTCATCCTGCGCGAGAAAGGCAGGCCAGCCAGCCAGATCTCCAACATGCCCGGCCAGCTTGCCGATCGAGAACGACTTCTCGTGCGGCTTCCAGTCCGGATTGTCATCCGGCACGGCCTGGAGCAGCCGGCGTGTCTTATGAATCTCGTTGTTGAAGTCGACAAGAAACAGTTCCGCAAACGTCGCCATATCGCGTGCTCCTACAGTCCGATTTGCTTCCAGATTTCGCCAATGCGTCGCGGCAACGACTCCGGCTCTGCCGCGTCTTGATGCCGAAGCTCGAGGTTTGCCGCCGGCTTGTGCGGCGCGTCACGCAGCAGCGGCATCAACTCCTGCCACGGAACGCCGTCCGCTGCAACCGCATTCGCGCCGGGAAAGAGGTGCGCGTCACGCGAGCCGTCGTTGTCATGCAGGTGCGTTGTGACGACCCGCGGCAGCAGCGTGCGAACGTCGCGCACAAACTCCGCGACAATCGCGTCGCGCGTTACCGTTGCGGCGCCGGTCGCGTCTTCTGTCTTGGAGCGCTCGCGCGCGTGCTTGCTCGCGATGATGTGCGCGTGTCCCGCGTCCAGGCAAATGCCGACGTCGGCGAAATGGCCGACGTTCAGCACCTCGATGAGGTGTGCAGGCAGCGTGACTTCGTTATTCAGGTTCTCGACCGCCAGCGTAACGCCGAGCGGCCGGGCAAACGCGCGCAAATGCTCAATCGCAGTTACGGCGTGTTCCAGAACCTGCTCGCTCCAGTCCTGATCGCGGGCATCCAAATGCAGGACAAAGAAGCGGAACGGAATCGATTCGCCGACTTCGAGGCCGCGCTTCAGCTCGTCCATCGCGGCCACGCGCCGCGCGCGTTCCGGGTGGACGACATTCACAACCGGCGCGCCGGTGCGGCCCATTTCATGGCCTGGATACATTGGTCCATGCAGCGAGTGCAGCTCCAGCGGGGATTCCGCGAAGTATCGCTTGAATTCCTGTACATCGGCGCGCTCGGTGTAATCAAAGTGCTGGCCGGCGCAGAAGATTTCCATCGCCTCGGCGCCGGACTGCTGCAGAACGTCCAGCATCGCCGGGCGAAGCCGCTGGTTCGAAAAGATGTGCGTGGAAATGACGCGGCGCATGCGGAGCCTCAGTGTACGCAAGACACGTGTGGACGCGCCGGTTAGTAGCGCCCTCGGCCACGTCCGCCGCCGCCGCGATTGTTGCCGAAGCCGCCGCGTCCGCGGTTTCCGCCGCCGCCACCTCGGTTGTTGCCGAAGCCGCCGCGTCCGTGTCCGCCGCCGCGACGGTCGTCAAAGCGCGACCGCAGGCGCGGCGTCGGGCCGTCGTAATCCTTCGGATAGACGACCACGGCGCGGTCCTGGCCTTCGCCGAGCGATTCCGTGCGCAGGTCTTCATACGGGCGGAAGGCGATGTGCGTCAGGCGGCGTTCGCGGCTGTTCATGGCCGCGAAGACATACGGCTCGCCCGTGTCGCGCACTTTCGCCGCCGCGCGTTCCGCCTGGTTGTGCAATGCAGCCGCGCGGTCTGCCTTGAAGCCGCCACTGTCGAAGCTGACAGCATCGTGTTCATGCGGTTCAAGGTGAAGGTGTTTGGCCGCGATGTGCTCAAACGCGCGCAGCAGCTCGCCCTTGCGATCCGTGAGCAGATCGCTGTCGGCGCCGGCCATTTCGACATAAATAAGCCGGTTTTCAAGACCGCTCGGGTCTTTGGCGCCGGGGCCGGCGGTGACGCGGAACTTTAGCTGGAAACCGCCTGCGCTGATGAGGTTACGGACAAGGTCTGCAGTTTGTTTGGCCGCCGCGGCCAGATCTTCAATAGGCATAAGAAAGTAAAGTTTACCGCAGCGCGGCCCGGCTGGCAGCGGGGGCGCGCCTTGCCGGCCGGATTCAGTTGCCAGGCCGCCCGGGAGCGTGTTCCAGTGGAACCGGGAGTGTCGCCGCCGCCGGCGGGGGCATTTGGGGTCTGCAGTGGTGAATTTCCTGGTTGCCGTCGCGTTTCTGTCCTTCCTGCTCGGGCCGGCGTGTGTCGCGAATGCCGCGGTCCGGGAGAGGTTCCAGTTTGTGCGCGGCGTTTCGCGTGTTGGCGTGGCGTTTGCGCGCGGCCGCTGGCTGAAGCGCATCGGCCCGGCGATACGCGAAGCCTTTGCGCCCGGTTCGCGCCTGCGCAGCCTGCCGTGGCGAGCGCCGAGTTCCGCAATCTACCGCTTTGCACTGCTTTGCCTGGAACTGCCGCCTGCGGTGTGGAAGCTGGCCGTCGAGCATTATCACGGCACGACCATGCGCGTCGCATACCGGCCGGATGTCGGGCACGCTGAGCGCCAAGCTCTATCGCGGCGCGATGGTTGACCAGGGAAGCGGCCCTCGGGCGTAAGCGGTTCCGTATTCTGGAGCCATGATGCAGTCATGGCTTTTCTGGTCGCTGCTGTCCGCGCTGTTCGCCGCGATGACGGCGGTCCTGGCCAAGATCGGTGTTGCCGGCGTGGATTCAAATCTGGCGACCGCGGTGCGAACGAGCGTGGTGCTGGTCTTCACGTGGGCGATTGCGATTGCGCTCGGCCAGCACGGCGCGGTGCGGCACATCGGCGGCAGAACGTGGCTGTTTCTGACGCTGAGCGGCGTCGCGACCGGGCTGAGCTGGCTGTGCTATTTCCGCGCGCTGCAGGTGGGAGAAGCCGGCAAGGTCGCGCCGGTGGACAAGCTGAGCGTGGTGTTTGTGCTGGTGCTCGCGGCAATGTTTCTGGGCGAGAAGCTGACCGGGATGAAGCTGCTCGGCGGCGGATTGATTGCCGCGGGAGCGATTGTGCTGGCGCTGGCTTGACGCCCGGATCTAGTCCTCGGGCGGAATGAGCGGGGCGGTCCGCTGGCGGTTCCAGATGACGTATTTCGGCGGCGGCGGCGCGGATTCTCCGTCGCGCGGCGGGACCATTGGGCCGCCGCCGTGATATTCGATATCGCTTTCCGCATCTTTGAGCACGAGCTCGCCGGCGCGGCCAAGGTTCGCGATGGAGAGTTGGATTCCGTAGAGATACATGCGCGCGGTCTTGTCGTCGATGAAGCGGTTTGTATAGGCAGTCATGACCTGGTTGAGCATGCTTTGGATGGACGAGCGGTCTTCCATCATGCGGTAGCCGAGGAATGGCTCCTTCTCGTAGCCGCCGGTGTAATATTTGCCGCGGTTTTCATCGTGGTAGAAGCAGAAGTGCTTGCCATGCATCGCGATCGCCTTGCAGCGCTTGCCGCTTTGCAGGACGTGGCGGCAGGCTGCGACGAGTGACTCGGCTTCTTCTATCTGGTCGAGATGTTCGGCGGTGTCGTCAAGCGCGGCCTTGTATTCCGGGCTGACCGGCGAAGCTTTCAGGCTCTCGAGATGGGCTTCGAGCTCGGCCGGGTCAGCGCCGGGCCTGTAAGGGTTGAGTTTGAACGGTTTTCCCATTGCCATTTTTCGGGTTCCTCGAGGATGACCTACCCCCCCACCCCCCCCTGTTTTGGCTAAGAATTACTTTCTAAAGGGGTTAGCGGTTGAAATCGGCCAAGTATTACTTTCTAAAAGACTTACGGCCGGAGGCTCCATGGGAGCTCCGGCCGCTGGTTTTTCGATCTATTTCCAGACTAGCAGGTTGAACGGGGTGTTTATGACATAAGTTGGAAAGATTTTTTGTGAGTTAGCGGAGTAAGTTGGATGGGACAGGGTTCCCGGTCAATTTGTAAGTTCCGTGGTTATCGATAAATACGACCAACCCAGCATTACGGAGAACCTGCAATTGTTGGCGAATCTTCTCTCGGACATGGTGATTGTTCGGGAACATGCGCGACAGTTGCGGCTCGAAGCGATATACATCGTCCAGCGAGAAGACTTCGCCGGGAAGTCGTTGCACTATGGTGAGAACGGCGGCCATCCAGCTTCGACTTTCTTCCTGGTTGCCGGAAAGCGCGCTGATTTTCTGGAACTGCTCACGTACAAGTTCGCGGTTCTTGAACCGGGTATTCTCAACAACTCCAATTTTGCCCTCAACCGGCACCGCTTCGAGGATGATGTTGCAGC
Organism: uncultured Acidobacteriaceae bacterium; assembly: GCA_963848685.1. Taxonomy (GTDB): domain Bacteria; phylum Acidobacteriota; class Terriglobia; order Terriglobales; family Acidobacteriaceae; genus CAWKED01. The sequence continues at coordinate 211,595 of CAWKED010000003.1, forward strand.
CCACCCATCCCGCGCGTCGTGCGGTTTGTGGCAAGGGCTTTCTCCTGAAGATCGATTCAGCGGTGATGAACGTGTGGTGGACGGTAGCGACTTCGGCCACGGTTTCACCGGCATAACGCATCAGCAAAAATGTCGGTGTTTCGAGCTTCCTGATTCTTTCCATCATTGGCTCGTATGCGCCGTCGTTGATGCGTCCGAGTTTGGATTGCTTCGTTGCCTTCAATTCATAAGGATGACCGCAGGACTCGCAGAGAAAATCGCGCGCTGGAGTATTCGCAGGCATTTGACGCAGGCGGCTGTCGGATTCGCAGTTGAAACAGTAGCCACGCTCTGACCACCATGATTCAGTGAACCTGCGGGCCCACTGCGAGGCGCTCTTGAATTCTTTTCCGTCTGCGAGCCGCATCTCGTTTGAAGCTATCACGGCCCTCTGCGCGGGCGAGTTGGAAGATGTCTGGCCTTGCGTGCTACGATCTCGATCGTTTATGCGACGACTTCCTACACTTGTTCTCGAGTTCCCGCTTCGCATCAGCGCGGAATCTGCGCTGGGGGTTCACCTGCTCCAGAAACAGTTCGGGCAGATGGGAATTCTTATCATGGCAGCAAACTGGCAGGACAATCCCGAACCAGGTGAAGAGGATTGGTTTGTCGAACTCACTTCCGATGAACTCGACGATGAAGACTTCCTGGAGGACTTTGCAGAAGCGCCGTTCGAGTTGTGGCCGATGATGGAAGAGCCGTTTCGGCGGGTCGTGAAGATATATGGATAGCCCTGACAGGACGGACCGTTACCTTTATTGCGCGGACATTGCCGGCCTGATACGGGCGCTCAAACTTGCGGAGGAAAAACTCGGCAGTGATGCCCCTGTAGAGATGGCCGACGGCGAGCCTATCGTCGTGGCCTTCCAAGAGGCCGGTGGCGGCGTGTGCGTCAGTTACCGACCGTTATGAGGATGGCGCTTCTCCGCTGGATTTCGGCGGGTGAGTGGGACGGCGGGCGGAGCAACAGCAGGTCCCTCCACTGCGGTCGCCTGTGGCGACCTCCGGTCGGGATGACGGTTTTGTTTGGGGTGTGAGCTGAAAGCAACAGCAGGTCCCTCCACTGCGGTCGCCTGTGGCGACCTTCGGTCGGGATGACGGTTTTGTTTGGGGTGTGAGCTGAAAGCAACAGCAGGTCCCTCCGCTTCGGTCGCCTTGCGGCGACCTTCGGTCGGGATGACAGTTTTTGTTTTGGGTGTGAGCTGAAAGCAACAGCAGGTCCCTCCACTGGGGTCGCCTGTGGCGACCTCCGGTCGGGATGACAGTTTTGTTTGGGGTGTGAGCTGAAAGCAACAGCAGGTCCCTCCACTGCGGTCGCCTGTGGCGACCTCCGGTCGGGATGACAGTTTTGTTTGGGGTGTGAGCTGAAAGCAACCGCAGGTCCCTCCACTGGGGTCGCCTGTGGCGACCTCCGGTCGGGATGACAGTTTTTGTTTTGGGTGTGAGCTGAAAGCAACAGCAGGTCCCTCCACTGCGGTCGCCTGTGGCGACCTTCGGTCGGGATGACAGTTTTGTTTGGGGGTGTGAGCTGAAAGCAACAGCAGGTCCCTCCACTGCGGTCGCCTGTGGCGACCTCCGATCGGGATGACGTTTTTGCTTGGGGGCGAGCTGAAACCAGGTCCCTCCACTGCGCTGCGCTCCGGTCGGGATGACGGTTTTGTTTGGGGGAACAGCGAAGTTGTTCGACTTCAAGGAACACTGTCATCCCGACCGGAGGCGGCTTGCCGCCGGAGTGGAGGGACCTGCTTTTCATCCAGATGTGCAGCGAGATCTTTCCAGAACGGGTTCTTCTTTTCGATTAACGCGATCTTTTTCTCGCGACGCCAGCGCTTGATCTGCTTTTCCCGCGCGATGGCCCTCGCCGGGTCATCGTAGGTTTCGAAATAGACCAGGCGGCAGCAGTTGTAGTCGCTCGTGAAGCCTTCCGCGGTCTTGCTTTTGTGTTCGAGCATTCTTCGGTCGAGATTCCTGGTGACGCCTGTGTAGAGCACGCGCGAGCGGCTGGCAGCGATGTAGACGCTGAGAGATTTTTCGCTCGCCGGCATACATACACATGCTTATTGCGATTGTGTCGCGCGTCAAGAAAAGCGGGTCCCTCCGCTTCGGTCGGGATGACAGCTTTGTTTGTAGTGGAGAGAAAGCAGAAGCAGGTCCCTCCGCTGCGCGTTTGCTTGCTTCGCAGCAAGCGCTTCGGTCGGGATGACAGTTTTGTTGCAATCGCCAAGCAAAAAAGGGCGTCCCTTGCGGGACGCCCTTTCTTGCTGATGGTTGGTGTTCGGGTTAGCGTTCGCTGGACTCCGCCGCCATTTCTTCGGCTTCGCCTTCGGCGCGCATCGCTTCGAGCTGGCGTTCGGCTTCTTCGAACTCTGCCTGGACTTCGGCCTGGATTTCTTCTGCCGCTTCTTCGAGGTCCGCGGAGAGCTCGACGTTGCGGTAGTACTCCATGCCTGTTCCTGCCGGGATCAGGCGGCCGACGATGACGTTTTCCTTGAGGCCGCGGAGCGAGTCGACCGAGCCGTTGATGCCGGCCTCGGTAAGTACGCGCGTGGTCTCCTGGAAGCTCGCCGCCGAGATGAAGCTGTCGGTGGAGAGCGACGCCTTGGTGATGCCGAGCAGCAGCGGACGGCCAATGGCCGGGCGGCCGCCTTCCGCAATTACGCGGTCGTTTTCGATGTTGAAGCGGAACTTGTCAATCTGCTGCTCGAGCAGGAAATTGGTGTCGCCCACTTCTTCAATCTTCACCCAGCGGAGCATCTGCCGGACGATGGTTTCAATGTGCTTGTCGGAGATGGTGACGCCCTGGAGCCGGTAGACTTCCTGGATTTCGTTGACCAGGTAGCTTTGCAGTTCCTTTTCGCCGAGCACGGCAAGAATGTCGTGCGGGTTGAGGGGGCCATCCATCAGCGGCTCGCCGGCATGCAGGCGTTCGCCTTCCTGCACGTTGACGTGGACGCCGCGGGGCACGGAGTACTCGCGCTCCTCGCCGGAGTCTGTGGTGACGTAGATCTTGCGCTGTCCCTTGGCCACTTCGCCGAAGCGGACGACGCCGTCCACTTCAGAGATGATGGCTGTTTCGCGCGGCTTGCGCGCTTCGAACAGTTCCACGACACGCGGCAGACCGCCGGTGATGTCCTTGGTGCGGGTGGTTTCGCGCGGGATCTTGGCGAGGATGTCGCCCGGGTAGACTTCATCTCCGTCCTGGATCATGAGGTGGGAGCGGCTGGGCATGAGGTAACGCTTGTTGCCCTTGGCTCCCTTGATGATGATGGCCGGCTGACGCTTCTCGTCCGGGGAGTCGCCGACGACCCAGCGCGACAGGCCGGTGACTTCGTCCACTTCCTCGTTGAGCGTGATGCCTTCCTGGAGGTCCTTGAACTGCACTGTGCCGCCGATTTCCGTGAGGATGGCGAAGGTGTAGGGGTCCCACTCGAGCAGGGCCTGGCCGGCTTCGACATGCGCGCCGTCTTCGACCTTGAGCTTGGCGCCGTAGATGACGACGTAGCGCTCTTTTTCGCGGCCGCGGTCGTCCAGGATGACGATGGCTCCGGAGCGGTTCATGGTGACCAGGTCGTTCTGCTTGCTGCGGACGGTGGCGAGGTTGATAAAGCGGACGGTGCCGGGGTTCTTGGCGTCGACGCGGGACTGCTCGTTGACGCGGGAAGCGGTTCCGCCGATGTGGAAGGTACGCATGGTGAGCTGCGTTCCGGGTTCGCCGATGGACTGGGCCGCGATGACGCCGACGGCTTCTCCCATTTCGACCATGCGGCCGGAGCCGAGGTTGCGGCCGTAGCAGAGCTGGCAGACGCCTCGCTTGGCTTCGCAGGTCAGCACGGAGCGGATTTTCACCTTCTCGATGCCGGCGGCCTGGATAGCGGAGGCGAGGTCTTCATTGATCTCCACGTTGACGTCGGCGAGGACCTTGCCTTCGTAGTCCTTGATCCTCTCGAGGGAGACGCGGCCGATGATGCGGTCGCGCAGCGGCTCGATGATTTCGCCGGACTCGACGATGGGGGTGACGTAGATACCTTCGACGGTGCCGCAATCGTTCTGGGAGACGATGACGTCCTGCGCCACGTCGACCAGTCGGCGGGTCAGATAGCCGGAGTCCGCCGTCTTGAGCGCGGTATCGGCCAGGCCCTTGCGCGCGCCGTGCGTCGAGATGAAGTACTCGAGCACGGTGAGGCCTTCACGGAAGTTCGCCGTGATGGGGGTTTCAATGATTTCGCCGCTCGGCTTGGCCATGAGTCCGCGCATGCCGGAGAGCTGGCGGATCTGCTGCTTGGATCCGCGGGCGCCTGAGTCCGCCATGATGTAGATCGGGTTCATGACGCCGGCCTTGTCGGCCTGCTTCATGTTGTCGAACATCTCGTCGGCGACTTTTTCCGTAACGCCGGACCAGAGCTGGATGACCTTGTTGTTGCGCTCGCCGTTGGTGATGGCTCCGTCGAGGTACTGCTGCTGGACGGCGAAGCGCTGCTTTTCAGCCTCGCGGACAACGGTGTACTTGGTGTCGGGGATGACCATGTCATCCAGGCCGACAGACAGGCCGGAACGCGTCGCATACTGGAAGCCGAGGTCCTTGATGCGGTCGAGCATCTTGACGGTGACTTCAAGCCCGAGGTTGAGGTAGCAGTAGTTGACCATCTGGCCGATGCCCTTCTTCTTGAGCAGGCCGTTGATGTAGGGCATGTCCTCCGGCAGGGCATCGTTAAGGATGGCGCGGCCGACGGTGGTGGAGATGAACTGGCGCTCGTAGTGAACGGGTTCGATGTGGACCAGGTCCTGGTCGTCATACGCGGTGGTGAGGTCGAGCACGGGTCCGGTGTAGCGCAGCCGGATCGGGGAAAGCGTTTCCACTTCCTTGGCCTCGAGCGCCATCAGGACTTCGTCAATGTTGGCGAAGGCGCGGCCTTCACCCTTGGCGTTGACCTTGCTCTTGGTCAGGTAATAGAGACCGAGAACCATGTCCTGCGTGGGGACGGTGATGGGCTGGCCGCTGGCGGGCGACAGGATGTTGTGCGAGGCGAGCATGAGCACGCTCGCTTCCACCTGGGCTTCGGGCGACAGCGGAATGTGTACGGCCATCTGGTCGCCGTCAAAGTCGGCGTTGAAGGCGGTGCAGACCAGCGGGTGGATCTTGATGGCCTTGCCTTCGACGAGGACGGGCTCAAACGCCTGGATGCCGAGGCGGTGGAGTGTTGGCGCGCGGTTGAGCAGCACCGGGTGGTCCTTGATGACTTCTTCAAGGATGTCCCACACGATGGCGTCCTGCATTTCGACCATCTCCTTGGCCTGCTTGATGGTGGTGCAGTGGCCGGTCTGCTCGAGGCGGTGGTAGATGAACGGCTTGAACAGTTCGAGCGCCATCTTCTTGGGCAGGCCGCACTGGTGCAGCTTGAGCTCCGGGCCGACAACGATGACGGAACGGCCGGAGTAGTCCACGCGCTTGCCGAGCAGGTTCTGGCGGAAGCGTCCCTGCTTGCCCTTGAGCGTGTCAGAGAGAGACTTGAGCGGACGGTTATTGGCTCCGCGCAGCACGCGGCCGCGGCGGCCGTTGTCAAACAGCGCGTCTACCGCTTCCTGCAGCATGCGCTTTTCGTTGCGCACGATGACTTCCGGCGCATGGAGGTCCATGAGCTTCTTGAGGCGGTTGTTGCGGTTGATGACGCGGCGATAGAGATCGTTCAGGTCAGAGGTGGCAAAGCGGCCGCCGTCCAGTGGCACCAGCGGGCGGAGTTCCGGCGGAATGACCGGGATGACGTCGAGGATCATCCACTGCGGCTTGTTGCCGGACTTGCGGAAGGCGTCGACGACCTTGAGGCGCTTGGCGTACTTCAGGCGCTTCTGCAGCGACGTTTCCTGCTTCATGCGCTCGCGCAGCTCGATCGAGAGTTCCTCGGTGTTGACGCGCTTGAGCAGCTCCTTGATGGCTTCCGCGCCCATCATGGCCTTGAAGCCGGCGGGGCGGTACTGCTGGTCGAGCTCGCGGTAGCGGGCTTCGTCCTTGATGATTTCGCGCTCCTTGACGGGCGCATCGCCTGGATCGACGACGACGTAGCTCTCAAAGTAGAGGACGCCTTCGAGGTCACGCAGCGAGATGTCGAGCAGGTGGCCGATGCGCGACGGCAGGCCCTTGAAGAACCAGACGTGGGAGCACGGCGAGGCGAGCTCGATGTGGCCGAGGCGCTCGCGGCGGACCTTGGAGACGGTGACTTCGACACCGCACTTGTCGCAGATGACGCCGCGGTGCTTCATGCGCTTGTACTTGCCGCACAGGCATTCCCAGTCGGTGACGGGGCCGAAGATGCGCGCGCAGAACAGGCCGTCGCGCTCCGGCTTGAAGGTGCGGTAGTTGATGGTTTCCGGCTTGGTGACTTCGCCATGCGACCACGAGCGGATTTTTTCCGGGCTCGCGAGCGAAATGCGGATGGAGTCGAAGTCAGTAATCGGGGTCGTCGTCTCGAATGGATTGGAGCGGAACAATGCGTCCTCCCTTGGACTCTTTCTGCCGGTTTGTTTCTTGCTTTCTGGCTTTGGCCGCCGGCAGAGGCGGTTGGAGCCATCCGCGATGCTCGCGGAGAATTTGTTTTCGAGGCCTTGAGAGACCTCACGAGGCTGAAGCCCCGTTTGCTTCGGTCATGAGGTGCGGAGGCTAAAGCCTCCGCCTGCCTCACAACTTCCGCGGGTTAGTCGGCTGCGGCCAGTTCCGGCTGCGGCGCTTTCTTTTCGCCGTGCACCTTGATCAGTTCCACATCGAGGCAGAGCGACTGCAGCTCGCGGATGAGGACGTTGAACGATTCCGGCACGCCGGGCTCGATGGCAGCTTCGCCCTTGACGATGGCCTCGTAAATCTTGGTGCGGCCGTAGACGTCGTCGGACTTGGCAGTGAGCAGCTCCTGCAGGATGTATGCGGCGCCGTAGGCTTCGAGCGCCCAGACTTCCATTTCGCCGAAGCGCTGTCCGCCGAACTGGGCCTTGCCGCCCAGCGGCTGCTGGGTGATGAGTGAGTACGGCCCGATGGAGCGCGCGTGGATCTTGTCATCCACAAGGTGCGACAGCTTGAGCATGTAGATGTAGCCGACGGTGGCGGGCTGTTCGAATGCTTCGCCCGTCATGCCGTCAAACAGCTCTGTTTTGCCTGAGCTGGGCAGTCCGGCGGAGGCGAGCAGCGCCTTGATTTCGCTTTCGCGAGCGCCGTCGAACACCGCGGTGCCGAACCAGATGCCGCGCTTCATGCCGGCGATGACGCGGAGAAGCTGCGTGTCGTCGAGTTCGAGAAGCTGGCGCAGTGTGGCCGTGTCCTTGAAGCGCTCCTTGATGACTTCACGCGCGTCATTGGCTTTCTGGTTTGCCTCGACGATCTCGGCGACCTGGCGGCCGAGTTCGTGCGCCGCCCAGCCAAGATGTGTCTCCAGAATCTGGCCGACGTTCATACGGGAAGGAACGCCGAGCGGGTTCAGGACGATTTCAACCGGCGTGCCGTCGGGCAGGTACGGCATGTCTTCCTCAGGAAGAATGCGCGCGATGACGCCCTTGTTGCCGTGGCGGCCGGCCATCTTGTCCCCGACACTCAGCTTGCGCTTCATGGCAACGTACACCTTGACCAGCTTGATGACGCCCGGCGACAGCTCATCGCCCTTCTGCAGCTTGGCGATGCGGTCCTGGTTGATCTTGCGCAGGACGTCAATCTGGCGCGAGGTCATCTCCTCGATCTCGTCGATCTGCTCGTTGGCGCGGGGGTCCTTGTCGGCAAACTTGATGCGCTTGAGATTGCGCGTCGAGATGCGCTCGATGACGTCGAGGTCAATGTTGTCGCCCTTGGTCAGGAGCTTCTTGTTGGTGCGCTCGTCGTGCAGGTCGGCCTGGACTTCCTTGTTGCCGAGAATGGCTTCCAGGCGCTTGAGGCGCTCGTCGGTGAGGATTCGGATTTCGTCGGCGAGGTTCTTGTCGAGCTTGGCGACCTGCTCGCCTTCAATCTGCTTGGCGCGCTCGTCCTTTTCCTGCCCCTTGCGGGAGAAGATGCGGACATCCACGACTGTGCCTTCGATTCCGGGAGGGCAGGTCAGGGAAGCGTCGCGAACATCGCCGGCCTTTTCGCCGAAGATGGCGCGGAGCAGCTTCTCTTCCGGCGTGAGCTGGGTCTCGCCCTTGGGCGTGACTTTGCCGACCAGGATGTCGTTGTGCTTGATCTTGGCGCCGATGCGGATGATGCCGCTCTCGTCAAGATCGCGCAGCGCGTGCTCGGAGACGTTGGGGATGTCGCGGGTGATTTCTTCCGGGCCCAGCTTGGTGTCGCGGGCTTCGATTTCGAACTCCTCGATGTGCACCGAGGTGTAGTAGTCCTCGCGGACCAGCTTTTCGGAGATGAGGATGGCGTCTTCGAAGTTGTAACCGCGCCACGGCATAAAGGCGACCAGCACGTTGCGGCCGAGCGCGAGCTCGCCCTGCTCCGTGCATGGGCCGTCGGCGATGACCTGGCCCTTGAGAACGCGGTCACCCTTCTGCACGATCGGCTTCTGGTTGATGCAGGTGTTCTGGTTGGAACGCTTGAACTTGATGAGCTGATAGATGTCGGAACCCACTTCACGCGACAGCTGCGTGGGGTGGTGCTCGCCTTCGACGCGGACGATGATGCGCTCGGAGTCGACGGAATCCACGACGCCGTTGCGGCGGGCGAGGATGACGGCGCCGGAGTCGCGCGCGGTGACGCCTTCCATGCCGGTGCCGACCAGCGGCGCTTCCGCAACCAGCAGCGGCACGGACTGGCGCTGCATGTTTGCGCCCATCAGGGCGCGGTTGGCGTCGTCGTGCTCAAGGAACGGCACCAGCGATGCGGCGACGGAGACGAGCTGCTTGGGGCTGACGTCGACGTAATCCACTTCATCGCGGTTGACGAGGACGAAGTTGCCCTGGCGGCGGACGTTGACCAGCTCTTCCACGATGCGGCCCTGCTCGTCGAGGACGACGTTGGCCTGCGCGATGGTGTGGCGGTCTTCTTCCCACGCGGACAGGTAGAACGAGTAGGGGTCGTACTCCATCTCGCGCTTCTTGTCCTTCTTGAGCTCCTTGTTCTTCTTCACGGCTTCAGAGCGCTCGAGGTGCTCGCCGACGCGCAGGCCGGAGTCGCCGCCGTTGGTCACGGTGACGTAGTCGAGCACGCGCGAGTCACGCACCTTGCGGTACGGCGACTCGATGAAGCCGTACTCGTTGATGCGCGCAAAGCAGGACAGCGAGCTGATGAGGCCGATGTTCGGGCCTTCCGGCGTCTCGATGGGGCAGATGCGGCCGTAGTGGGTCGGGTGCACGTCGCGGACTTCAAAACCGGCGCGTTCGCGTGACAGGCCGCCCGGCCCAAGGGCCGACAGGCGGCGCTTGTGCGTGATTTCCGACAAGGGGTTGGTCTGGTCCATGAACTGCGAGAGCTGGGATGAGCCGAAGAACTCGCGGATGGCCGCCATGACGGGCTTGGCGTTGATCAGGTCATGCGGCATGGCCGAAGACATTTCCTGATACACGCTCATCTTTTCCTTGATGGCGCGCTCCATGCGGACGAGGCCGATGCGGAACTGGTTCTCCATCAGCTCACCGACCGCGCGGACGCGGCGGTTGCCGAGGTGATCGATGTCGTCGACGACGCCGATGTTCTTGCGCAACTTGAGCAGGTAGCGGATGGTCGCGTAGAAATCTTCCGGCTCAAGGGTGCGGCGGTCGAGCGGCGTGGCGTCCTGGTTCTCGTAGAGCTTGATGTTGAATTTCAGGCGGCCGACGCGCGAGAAGTCGTACTTCCGCGGGTCAAAGAACATGCCCTGGAAGAGCGCGGTGGCAGTGTCGAGCGTCGGCGGGTCGCCCGGACGCAGCTTGCGGTAGATCTCGATGAGCGCGTCTTCCGGACGGCGCACGGTGTCGCGCTTGAGCGTGTTGGTGATGACGTTGCCGACATCGTCCTTCTCGGGGAAGATGACCTCGATGGACGTCACGCCGGAGTTGAGGATCTTGTTCAGCTTGGCGGTGTCGAGTTCGGTGTTGGCGTCAAACAGCACTTCGCCGGTGGTCTGGTCAATGACGTCGGCGGCGATGACTGCGCCGTCGAGTTCACCGGTTTCGATTTCGACGTCGGCGATATTTGCCGCGCGCAGCGCCTTGAGGATGGAAGGGGTGATCTTGCGGCCGGAGTGCGCGATCTCGCTGCCGCCATGGACGACGGCGTGCGCCGGCTTGGCGCCGAGCAGGTGCGTGCCCTTTGCGGTATCGGGAGTAACGCTCCAGTGCAGCTTGCCTTCGCGGAGCTGGACGGTGTCTACCGTGTAGAACGCCTTGAGGATTTCCTCTTCAGAGGTGAGGCCGAGCGCGCGCAGGAAGATGGTGCCGAGGAACTTGCGCTTGCGGTCGATGCGGACGTAGAGCGTGTTCTTCTGGTCGTATTCAAACTCCACCCACGAACCGCGGTAGGGGATGATCTTGCCGAGGAAGTAGGTGCGGTTGTTCGCCGTCTCAAAAAAGACGCCGGGCGAGCGGTGGAGCTGCGAGACGATGACACGCTCCGTGCCGTTGACGATGAACGTGCCGTTCTGCGTCATGAGCGGAATGTCGCCGAAGAAAACTTCCTGCTCCTTGATGTCGCGAACGCTGCGCGCGCCAGTCTCGGGGTCCTTGTCGTAGATGGTGAGCCGGATGGTGACCTTGAGGGGCGCCGAGTAGGTCATGCCGCGCTCTTCGCACTCTGCCTGGTCGTACTTGAGCTGCAGGCCGACCGGGTCACCGCACTTGTTGCAGAAGTCCGGCGTGTTCTTGTTGTAGGTGCCGCACTTCTGGCACAGGACATCGCCCGGGTGGAAGGGGTCGGTGATGACCATGTTGCCGCAGTTGATGCAGGTCGTGCGCAGGTGGTGCAGGCCCTTCAGGTGGCCGCACTTGCACTCCCAGTTGCCGATGGAGTAGTCGACAAAGTCGAGCTGCGACGTGTTGCGGAAGTCCGCGATGGGGAACACGGAGGTGAATACGGACTGGAGTCCGCCGTCCTCACGCTCAGAAGGCAGCTTGTCCATCTGGAGGAAGCGTTCGTAGGAACGCCGCTGCACCTCGATGAGGTTGGGAATCTGGATGGCGGTGGGAATCTTGGAGAAATCAAGACGGCTGCGGAGTGCGCGGTTCGCGTTCTGCATGTATGCTCCCGAGGTCTTTGCCCGGATCGGCGTGTCCGGTACGGCCTCTGGCTTGTGAAGTGCCCGCGGCTGGGTTGTCCGCCGGCGCTTCAGGGTTTCGGTTTCTGCTTCGTTCCACTCGAGGCCCGTCTACATCGGACTTGAAAGTGGAGTGGCTTTCCTGCTGTTGCGCCGTGGTGCTGTGAACAACGGTTGCGTGTTCCCGGCGCGGTCTGCTATTCGTTCTGCGTCGCCGTTACCCACGCGGGCAACTGCGATTTGCTGCTTACGCATCCACAAAGGTTTGCGTGTATGCTGTGCTCGGCCCGGGGCGGTCCGGCTGGAGAACCACCGGGGAGTGCAGTAGCGAAGCGTGTGGCTTGCCTATGTAGCAGAGACGGCAAAAGCCCGCAGAGGCACGAGGCCTTGCGAGCGTCACAAACGAACTGTGCACAACCCAGAGATGTTTCCAGCTATCCTGCCGAAACCCCGCCCGGTTCCAGCTATGCGGCAGCGTGGGGAAAGCTCCCGGAGAGTCGCGTCCGCTGCCATCCGCGATTCCGGTCCGGCCGCTGTGGGCCGGTGATGTCACATATTGTTCTCGAGAAGCCTGGGCAGGCAGTCAAAGGGTTTGATTCCCAACGGCCTGCGAAGGATTCCGGAAGTGAAGTTGTAGCCCGCAGAGCAGCCCCCTGCCCCGTCAGACGCGCACTACCAAGAATAGCGAAGATTTCCACTCTTGACAAGGAAGGGTCTCTGTGTGCCCTGTCTTTGGTGCAGTCTGGAATCCATGCGATTCTTTCCGTATGGCCGACGAAGAACTGATGCAGCTTCTTAGAGAAATGCGCGATCTGCAAAAACAGCACGTTGAAAATTACAAGGAAGCGGTCCGGAACCAGCAAACCGCGATAGACCTGCAGGCAGCCGCGGCTCGCAGGCAGAAATGGACCCTGCTCGTGCTGGGACTGGTACTGGTAGCCTCTATCGCCGTGTTGTATCTTTCGCATTGAGAATAAGGTCTTGGGACGCACGCGTCTTTTCATGCTTGAGTGATAGAAAGGCCGGAGAAAGTCCGGACTGATGAGCGACAGTCACACGACGATTGAGGCTGTCTGGAAGATCGAGTCGACGCGCCTGATCGCCGGCATTGCCCGCGTCACCCGCGACATTGGGGTGGCGGAGGAACTTGCCCAGGATGCGCTGGTTGCCGCGCTTGAGCGGTGGCCGGAGGACGGCATTCCGGAAAATCCTGCCGCGTGGCTGATGACGGCGGCCAAGCGGCGCGCCATTGACGCGTTCCGGCGTGGCCGGATGCTGGAGCTGAAGCACGGAGAGATTGCGCGGGAGCTGGAATTCCAGCAGCAGCGGCTGGGCGAAGCCCTGGACCAGGCCCTGGACCAGGTCATTGATGATGACGTCCTGCGGCTGATCTTTACTGCCTGCCATCCGGTCCTGACCGTCGAGGGCCGCGTTGCGTTGACGCTGCGCGTGGCCTGCGGGCTGACGACAGCGGAAATTGCCCGCGCTTTCCTGGTTCCGGAGAAGACGCTGGGCCAAAGGCTTTTCCGCGCCAAGAAGACACTTTCCGAGGCGCTTGTCCCGTTCGAGACGCCGCGGGGTGACGACCTGAGGCAGCGGGTGGAGTCCGTGCTGGCCGTCGTGTACCTGATCTTCAACGAGGGATACACGGCAAGCTCCGGAGAGGAGTGGGTGCGGGCCAAACTGTGTGTGGAAGCCGTCCGGCTGGGCCGCAGGCTGGCAAAGCTGCTCCCGGATGAGGCCGAGGTCTATGGACTGCTGGCGCTGATGGAGTTGCAGGCGTCGCGCACCTCTGCGCGCCGCGGACCGGCAGGAGAAGCCATCCTGCTGCCGGATCAGGACCGTTCGTTGTGGGACCATGCGCAGATTCGGCGAGGCATGGCGGCGCTGGATCGCGCGCAGGCGCTGGGCGGGGGCGCCGGCAGTTATTCGCTGCAGGCGGCGATTGCAGCGTGTCACGCGCGGGCCGTCACCTCGGCAGAGACCGACTGGGAGCGAATTGTGCTTCTGTATGACGCACTGTTCGAGGTCAGCCCCTCGCCGGTCGTGGCGTTGAACCGCGCGGTCGCCGTCGGGATGGCGCATGGGCCGGCGGCCGGACTCCATGCGCTCGATGCCCTGGCGGCTGAGCCTGCGCTGGCGCGCTATCATCTGCTGCCGAGCGTCAGGGGAGATTTGCTTTTGAAGTTAGGACGGTATGACGAAGCGCGCGCGGAGCTTGAACGCGCGATCGCGATGACGGACAACGTGCAGGAGCACGACCTGCTGTCTAGAAAAGTGCAGCAGACGGTGTTCACCGGCTGAGCAAAAAAATCTTCGGCGGTTTGTAGAATCCGGCGCAGGCCGTTCGTCGCCATCATGAAGGCGGTCAGACCAGGCCGCCGAATCGAAAAAAAAGAGGAGAAACCATGCCACATTACCTGCTCGCAAATTACCTTCCCGACAACTTTGACCCGTCCACCGTGACCGAACAGACGATACGCGCGATCAATGATCTGAACGACGAGCTGGAAGCCGCCGGCGCGAGGCTGATGGCATGCGGCCTGAGTCCTGCCAGCGAGGCGAAGTCGGTGCGCGGGCAGCCCAATGGCCAGCCGCTGATTACCGACGGGCCGTATCTCGAAGCCAAAGAACACATTGGCGGCTTCTGGATCCTGGAAGCGGCGGACATGGACGAGGCGCTGGCGTGGGCCCGCAAGGCCGCCTTCGATCCAGGCTCGCGCGGCGAGGTGCGCGAGATTCCGTACAGCAGTTTGCCGACCGGGACACCGCACCCTTCGCGCGTGAAGTAAGCCACTACCAGGGAGCGTGTGGGCCGGCTGCTTCTGCCAATGAAGACCGTCCAGCTCATGTGCCGCTGAAAAAAGAAAGGCCCGGTCGCGAGGACCGGGCCTTGTGTTTCTTGCGGCAGCGAGGGTTACTTGATCTCGATGCCGGCGACGCCGTCGAACTTCTTCTTGATGGTCTCGGCTTCGTCCTTGCTGATGTTTTCCTTCAGCGGCTTGGGCGCGCCATCGACCAGGTCCTTGGCTTCCTTCAGGCCGAGCGAAGTGACTTCGCGAACGGCCTTGATGGTGTTGATCTTGTTCGCGCCGGCATCCTTGAGGATGACGGTGAACTCGGTCTTCTCTTCGGCCGGGGCCGCGGCTGCCGCACCGGCGCCCGCTCCCGCGACCATGACCGGAGCAGCGGCCGCGGCTGACACGCCGAGACGCTCTTCCAGCTTCTTGACCAGAGACGCTGCATCCAGCAGGCTCAGGCCTACGATCTGATCTTCCAACTGCTGCAAATCCGCCATTTTGTCTTCTCCATTACCTTCGAATTCGTTTATCTGGTTGCTGCTCCGGCCTTTTGGGCCGGTTGCTGGACCGGGCGGTTTCCGTTGCGCCAGACATGCGCACCGCTAGTTCAGCGAAACTTTTTGTCACCTCAGGGGCTGAAGCCCGTGGGGTGTGTAACCGAGGGTGCGCAGACTGAAGCCTGCGCCTGCCTCACAAAAACCTTGTACCCCAGGTGGTGAAGTCCCCTCTCACCTGTGGCCTTACCCGGCGCGGCTAAGAGCCGAGCCCTTACAAAAACCCTAGCTCTGCGCCGCCGCGTCTTCCGCGTCGGAGCCTTCTGCCGATTCCTCGGCCTTGTCCGCGGCGACTTCCGTCGCGGGGGAAACTTCTACTGCGCCTTCGACGGGCGCTTCCACCGCGGCAGCTTCGGCCTGCTTTTCAGGCTCGATGGCGGCGACCGGCGCGTTGGCTTCTGCCTCGGTTGCGCCTTCCGCCGGATCGGTCGAGTGGCCTGCGGGCTGGACGGTATCGCCCTCCGCGGCACTTCCGGCGACTTCGGTCCTGGCTTCCGGAGCTGCTTCTGTCTTGGCTTCCGCAGCCGGGGCCGAGCCCTTGCCGCCGCTGAGCTTCTCTTCCTTGACGGCCTGGTCGATGACGATGGCCAGGTCGCGGCCGACGGCGTTGATGACGGTGACCAGGCGCTGCGCCGGGGAGTTGATCAGGAACAGGAGCTTCGAATAGAGTTCTTCCTTGCCCGGCATCCTGGCGAGCTGGTCGATCTCTTCCACGGTGATGACTTTGCCGTCAATGATGGCCAGCTTGAAGCTGAATTCGGCGTTTTCCTTGACCCAGGTGGACAGCGCCTTGGCCAGCGCGACGGGGTCGCCGCTGGTGTAGGCGACGGAGGAAACGCCCTTGAGGCCCTGGAGCGCGTCGGAGATTTTTGTGCCTTCGCCGGCGCGGGCGGCCAGCTTGTTCTTGAGCACGCGGTAGCGGCCGCCGGCTTCGCGGACGGTCTTGCGCAGGGCAAAGTCCTGCGCGACGGTGAGCTTGGCGAACGTGCCGATGATGGCGGACTCGGAGCCCTTGAACTCGCCCGCGAGGCGTTCTACCTGTTCGTGTTTCTTCTGCTTCGTCAGTGGCATTTCAAAACCTCAGCTTCCAGCTGTTCGCTTCTAGCCTTCGGCTAAAAGCTCTCAATCTTTTCAGGCACCGTGGTTGCCAGTGCCTATTGCCTAATCCCTGCTGCCTGCTCTTAGAGCTTTCCGGCGGCGTCGGCCACGCTCTGGTCGAGCTGGATGCCGGGGCCCATCGTGGAGCTCAGCGTGATTCCCTTGATGTACTTGCCCTTGGAGGCGGACGGCTTGGCCTTGACCACGCTCGAGATGACGGTCATGGCGTTGTCTACGAGCTTCTGCGCGTCAAAGCTGACCTTGCCGACCGGAACGTGCACGAGCGCGGTCTTGTCGGTGCGGAATTCGACCTTGCCGGCCTTGATTTCCTTGATGGCGGCGGCAACGTCCGTGGTGACGGTGCCGGACTTCGGGTTCGGCATCAGGCCGCGCGGGCCGAGCACCTTGCCCAGGCGTCCGACGGATTTCATCATGTCCGGGGTGGAGATCAGGGCGTCGAAATCCGTCCAGTTCTCTTTCTGGATTTTTTCGACCAGGTCATCGCCGCCGAAGAAGTCGGCGCCGGCCTGCTCGGCCTCGCGCGCTTTTTCAGGGTTGGCAATGACGGCGACCTTCTTGGTCTTGCCCAGGCCGTGCGGCAACACGACCGTGCCGCGGACCATCTGGTCGGCATGCTTGGGGTCAACGCCGAGGCGAAGCGTCAGGTCGACGGTTTCGTCGAACTTGGCGAACTTGACCTTCTGGAGTAGGGGAACAGCCTCGGTGAGCTGGTAGGTGCGGGGCTCGACGGCCGCGCGCGCCTTTGCGGCATTTTTGCCGTATTTCTTCATGTTCTAGACCTCGTTAGAGTTCCGGCCGGTTTGGCTTTGGAATCAGCGGTTTGCGCCGCTGGCTTCCGGTTTGCCAACCCTGCCGGGGTCTCCCACCGCACGGACCTTTGGATACGGGCATCTTTCGTTTGTTCCGCCCTGTACTGCATCCGCAGCGCGATGGTTGCGCGCTGAACCGCTCCCAAATTGTTTGTACTCAATGCTTGCTGGGTAGCGGCCGTCCGGCCGTGGTGATGGTGCAGTGCGCGAATAGGCGCTCTTGCACTGTATGTAGTATGCACGGATTGGGGATTTTGGGCAAGTGCGATACGACTTTGATATGAGCCGAATCATCATTCTTTCCGGGCCGCTGGGCGCGGGCAAATCTACCGCTGCGATGGAGTTGCTGAAACTGCTCGAGACGCGCACGGCTTACATCGAAGGCGACGTCTTCTGGCAGTTCGTTTCTCATGGCGCGCATTTCGATCGATCGCGGCGGCGGGAGATGTTTCATCCGCTGATGCGTTCCATGATGGGCGCGGCCTGGCAGTTTGCGCGCAGCGGCGTGGATGTTCTCCTCGACTTCACGCTTCCGCCGGAGTTTCTGCCCACGGCGCTCAGGATTGCGAAGGACGTTCCGCTGGATTATGTCCTGTTCTGCCCGAGCGAGGCGGTGTGCGCCGAGCGCGCGCGGAAGCGGACGCCGGGTTCCGTCGCGGACTATTCCATGTACAGCGATTTCTACCGGATGTTCGCGGAGGCGCAACTGCCGATGGTGCGCGAGGATTCCGCCGATGCCGTGACCATCGCGAAACAGATTCACGCGCGGCTGGATGCGGGCGAATTCCGTGTAGCGAAATAGCCGGCCAATACGTGTTGACGCTCACCAGCCGCTTGCGCTAGCGTCCTAGTCGCGGGCGTTCGCTGTCCCGCTCCCTCTACGCAGTTCCCAATATCTTTGTGTTTGCCGCCCTGCGGCAAAAGGAAGAACTATGCGGTTTGGAAAATTCCTCTG
This sequence comes from uncultured Acidobacteriaceae bacterium, assembly GCA_963848685.1. Taxonomy (GTDB): domain Bacteria; phylum Acidobacteriota; class Terriglobia; order Terriglobales; family Acidobacteriaceae; genus CAWKED01. Next base: position 229,052 of record CAWKED010000003.1, read on the forward strand.
CTTCATCGCGGGCCTTTCGCTTCCATTGTTTTCTCCAGGCCATACCGCGGCTGCGCAAACGCCCGCGAATGCCCCGGGCCAGACGTGGGTGCGGATCTGGGCATTTGCCGACCAGCCGCTGGCGACCGCCGATGTCGCGATCTACGACACTTCCGGCCACATGATCTATGGCAAGTATTCCGCCACCAACAGCGAGGGCGTGTTTGCGGCGCCGGTGTCGAATCCGCCGAATAATTTTCGCGTGGTGGTACGGGCCGCCGGGGGCGCGTACGAGTTGAAGGCTGATTTTGCGAGGTTCAACTTTAGCCATGAGATTGCGTATGTCAATCCAGTGACGACGCTGGTGACGGACATTGAAGACAAGGAACCAGGCGTGGGACTGGAGCAGGCCCGCGCCCTTGTGCGGTCCTGCCTGAACCTGCCGGAAGATGCGTCGTTGGGCCTGGCGCTGCGGCAGGACTCGAGCTACGAGAACCCCGACTTTTCTGAAGCGGTTTTTATGCACGAGGCGGCGCAGCATGGCGGCGTGAACAGCCTGCTGCAGTTGCTGGCGCAGCAGGCGGTGACGAACAGCCGTGCTTCGTATTCCTTTGCCGACACGGCAGCGCGGGAAGAAAACAAGGGCAGCGTGCTGAAGCACATCGGCAAGACTCTGGCTGACGGCGCGCTCTACTACCTCGGCGGCGAAGGCGTGGGCTGGGTGCTGCAGGCTTCCGGCATTGTGCAGCCGGACACGACGGCTGCGGACATTCAACAGCTGCAGGATTCCATGGCGGACCTGCAGAGCAGCGTGGATGCGCTTCACGCCAAGCTGGACGCGCTGTACGCGCTGATTGACGTCAAATTCAAGGGCCAGCGCATTGATCAGCTCAGGGACATTGCCGCGGAGCAGCGCGACCTGATCCGTCCGGTGGAAGAAGATCTGGTGTTTCTTGCGGAAACGTGTCCTCCGCTGCCCGGCGACGGGACAGCGCCTGCGGCGCCTTCCGGCGATGATTGCGCGAAGCTACGCTCTGCGGTTGAGTCCGAACTGAACGACCCGCAGGTGCAGGCCGCATTCAATCGGCTGGCGACGGTGCTCGGCGAACAGGCGGCGCCGTCCGGCCCGGGATTGCTGCATCTCTACAGCGAATTTCTGGCCGAGACGCGGCCGCTGTTTTTTACCGCCAACGACTCCGCGCTGATCCGGCAAACGGCGGACTACTGGGAAGGCGTGCAGCTGGAGGCGGCGGATCTGTATGTCGAGCGGCTGCATTACCTGGGCGCGCAGAATACTCCGGCCGGGCAAAAACGGCTTCTGGATTTTCTGAGCCTGGAGCCGCCCCTGGGCCGGATGGAGACCGTATACCTTTCGGAGGAAAATCTGATCTGGCCGGCGGTGCCGGACAGGACAGCCGTGCTTGTCTCCCGGACTCCCTCACTGTGGCGGAATGACCGGCCGGACGTGGGTCGCATCGTCTATACGCTCGACTGCAGCAGTCCGAATCCGAGAAACCCGATGCCGGGCGCGCCGGTGACGACGCCGATCAGCATAGACGGAGTGGATTACCTCTCGCCGAGCCGCGACCAGATTTCGGCGCTGGCTGAGCTCGGCGACAAACTCGCAGGCAACAATCTGTGGGCCAAGATGTCCGCCAATGGCGGTTTCCCCTCGGCGCCGAACCGCACAAACCCTCGCGATTTCTGTGCCGGAGCTTTCAACCTCGGTACCGGCACGGGGACGCTCATCGGCTGGACGCGCGACCCGGTGAGCAGTGGAAAGTACTGGACCTGGGACACAGCCAGCGGCTCAATCTCGAACGAAAACCGCTCCAGCACCGGCGTCCCCGACTGGGCGTTCTACACGCACGATCTTGCCAAGTGCGAGCAGTATTACTGGAATCCGGAGCAGCCGCCGGGTTCCTGCGGCAGGTAGACACTGTTTTTGGGCGCCGGCCATTGCCGGCGCCTTTTATTTGCGCTTCAGCGCCTCAAGTTCGTCGAGCGTTCCTGGCCAGTCTTTGCCGAGCAGGCGGCTCAGGCTCCTGTCCGCCAGCAGCCTGCCTTCGGTCTGGCAGGTTGGGCAGTAGTTGGTTTCGTTGTCGGCGTAGCGGATTCTTTGCACCGGCTGGCCGCAGCGCGGGCATGGCTGGTTGAACTTTCCATGCACGGCCATGTCCGGGCGGAAGGCCGTGACTCTCTCCGGGAAACCGCCGCTGGTTTCGGCGATGAAGCGGTCGCGCCACCTGGCCAGCGTGTCGCGCGTGGACATATATAAGGTCTGCCACTGGTCGCCGGTCATTTTTCCGGTGAGCTGGATGGGCGAGAGCTTCGCCTCCCAGAGGATTTCGTCGGAGTAGGCGTTGCCGATGCCGCTGACGATGCGCGGGTCAGTGAGGGCTCGCTTGAGGGTGCGGTTTTCCGCGGACAGCGCGGCGCGGAATTCTTCGGGCGAAGCCGACATGACGTCGAGGCCGCCCGGGTCGAGGGCCGCGAGCGCCGCTTCGTCGGCGACGAGGGTGAGAGAGGCGCGTCGCTTCGCGCCGGCTTCCGTCAGGGTCAGCGAACCATTGTCGAAATCGAACGAAGCCAGGACTCCGCGCGGGCTGACTTTCGGACGCGCGTCGCGCCAGTGCAGCCGGCCGGCGATCATCAGGTGCAGGACCAGCCAGATGCCGTTGTCCAACCCTATGGCGATGCGTTTGCCGATGCGGCGGAGTCCGGTGACGGTGTGGTTTTCCGCGGCGGAGACCGGTGGCACGACGGAGCGAAGCAGGAAGGGGCTGCCGATGCGGACGTTTTCCAGCCGCTGGCCGAGGATGCGTTCGCGCAGCGCGGCGAGGTAGGCTTCGACGTCGGGCAGCTCAGGCATGTCTACATTCTCGCGTGCCATACTCATTTGGACCAGCGAGGTTACAAATGAACGTGTTTCGCCTACCCGCCGCCGTGTTGCTGCTTGCCTGCGCGGCCCCTGTTCTTTGCCAGCAATCGCAGCCCTACGCCTTCGCGACCGGCACCGCGGACGACGAAAAGGAGATCAGGGACGTCATGAAAGTAATCGCGGCCGAGGGTTCGGACGCGCGCATTGCTTCGAACCTCGACTGGGAGAACGCTTTTGGCATTCGTTATACCGACCTTGCCAAGCGCGACGCGTTCTACAAGGAAGTCGTCAAGCCGCTGCAGAAAGACGACACGGACGCGACGCTCGAAGTGAAAATCCGCTTCATCAAGCCCGACGTTGCCGTGGCGGACGAGTACTGGCACATCGTTGGCCAGCTGGATGTCGAGACCCGCAAGCCGGGCCCCGACCGCTGGGGACGTTCGACTGACATGTTCGTGAAGCAGAACGGCCATTGGCTGGAAGTGCATGAGCGGATCGCGGACCTGCGGCTGCCGTATTACAGGCACTTTGACGCGATGCCGGCAGCGGTGCCGGTCCCGGCGGACACTCTGGCGTCGTATGCGGGGACGTATGCGCGGGTGGAGGATCCGACGCACAAAATCACCATCGCCATGGTGAGCGGCGGGCTGCAGGCGCAGGGCGCGCACTACAGGTTCGTACTGGTGCCGACATCTGTGACATCGTTCCTGGTGTTTCTGCCGGACGATCTGTCGGAGTACTACAAGTACGACTTCAGCACCGGCGCGGACGGCGCAACGACGATAACCATCTCGGAGGCGTGGGGCGAAGTTCTTTTCCACTACAAGCGCGTGAAATGAGCTAGCTGTCTTTGCGGTAGAGCATGTCGCGCATGGCGTTGCGGCGGTGCTCGTTGGCTTCCCGGTCGCCCTTCAGGGGATCGGACGCGGTGGTGCTGTCTTCTTCCGGCTGGCTGCATTCCGGGCAGCGGTTGGCGAAGCCGGGCTTGTCCGGCTTGAGCTCGAATTCCTCGCCGCAAACGGCGCAGGTTTTGATCGGGAACGGCATGGGCGAATCCATAGTATGCCGCAACTTCCGTCGGTCCGGCGAACGCGGTTCTATGACGCACAATTCGCGCCGGGGAGCGCGCATTGTGTACCGTTACAGGGATGAAACTGCTTCGTTGCTTAATGTATGTTCTGGCGTTCTGCGCCGCTGTTTCAGCCGGGGCGCGGCCGCTGGCCGCCCAGGTGCTGACCCCGCCAAACATCAAGACGGGCCTTTGGGAAACCATCGTGTACGGCGATGACGGCGTGACGGTCGCTCGCAAATCGCATGCCTGCTACACGGCAGACGAGTTGAAGACGCTGGACAAGCTGCTGTCCAATCCCGGCTGCACGGTGACGCACCATGAGCAGACCGAGCACCGCGTCGTGCTGGATTCGAGCTGCAATATTTCCGGACTGATCGGCACCAGCCACACGGAAATGGACATGCCGGACGACGAACACACGAGCGGCCAGGCGGTGCTGCATATTGTCGTCAACGGCAAGCCGGTGGATACGACGGTGAAGACTTCCGCCAGATACATTGGGCCGGATTGCGGGAGCGTGCAGCCGGGCCGGCCTGTCCCGGTCCGGTGATCAGGCTGCGCGGCCGTGCGGCTTGTGTTCCAGCAGCGCGAGCGATGTGACTGCGCTGAAGAGCGCGAGCGCGGCGGCTGACCACAGGACCGCGCGATAACCGTTGATAAACGAGAGCCGCACCGCGGCCTTTGCGCGCGCGTCGGAAATCTCCGCGGCGGCCAGCCTGTCGCGCTGCGCGTTCACTCGCGCCTGGACAGGTGCGGGCAGCGCGGCGACTTGCGGCGTGAGGGCGCGGTTGAAAACACTGACCAGCAGCAAGCCGAAGACGGCGACGCCGAGCAATCCGGCGAGCCGCGACACCGCGTTGTTGACGCCGGAAGCGGTGCCGGCGTGTGCGTCGGAGACGGCGGACATGACGGTGGTGGTCAGGGGCGCGACACAGACGGTCATGCCGAAGCCGAGGAGAAGAACGCCCGGCAGAACATCGCGCCAATAGCTGCCTGCCTGCGGCGCCAGCGCGAAGGCAACAAAGCCCGCGGCAGCAAGCAGCGGGCCCGCGGTCAGGGGCAGGCGCGGCCCGAAGCGGACGCCGAGGTTTCCTGCCCAGCGCGACAGCAGAAACATCAGCACGACAAACGGCAGAAGCGTGGCGCCGGCTTCTGTCGCCGAGTAGCCCTCGATCTGGATAAGGTCGAGCGGCAGAAAGAACATCCATCCTGATAACGCCGTGTAGAGAAAGAGTGTAAGCAGGTTGGCCGCGGTGAAATTTCGCGACCTGAAGAGAGAAAGCGGCAGCATGGGGTTCGCGGCGCGCGCCTGATGCAGGAGAAATGCAATGAGGCAGGCAATCCCAATCACGGCAGACGCATAGACCGCAGCCGTGCGGGTATGGCCTTCGACGAGGGCGAAGGTCACGCCGGCGAGTCCGGTAGTGGCCAGGGCGGCGCCGGGCCAGTCGAGCGTGGCATGCGATTCCAGCCGGGACTCGCGGACCCGGGTCGCGCAGAGGATGAGCACAGCGACGGCAAACGGGACATTGAGGAAGAAGATGCCGCGCCACGAAGCGTGCTCGACCAGCCAGCCGCCGAGGACGGGGCCGATGGCGGTCGTGATGGCGGTGAATCCTGACCAGGTGCCGATGGCCATGCCTCGTTCCGCTGGCGGATAGGCGGTGCTGATCAGCGCGAGCGAGCCTGGGACAAGCAGCGCGGCGCCGATTCCCTGGACGGCGCGGGTGGCGATCAGGAAATGGATATTCGGTGCGAGCCCGCAGCCGATGCTGGCGATTCCGAATATAAGGATGCCGAGCGAGAAGATGCGGCGGCGGCCGTAGCGGTCTCCGGCGGCCCCGCCGACAAGCAGCAGTGCGGCCAGGAACAGCGCGTAGGATTCCACAACCCACTGGACCTGCGAAACGGTAGCGGAGAGGTGGGTTTGCAGCGCCGGGAGCGCGACATTGACGACCGTGCCGTCAATGAATGCCATGCTGGAGCCGAGGATGGAGGCGACGAGCGTCCACTTGCGGCTGGAAATATCGGTTGTCGGCTCGGCGCGTGGCACTGCGGAACACTCTACGCGGGAAGCGCTAAATTTTCGCCCGGCGCGGGGTGTAAGACTGGCCGGGAACGGCCCCAGCCGTTTATGATGGAATGCAGCCGCCCAACCGGGCGGCGAAGTTTTGCGCGGCGCGCGCCGCGGTGGGTTTCTCCTGACCGGCGCGACATTCCAAACAAAACACAACAGGCACAGGTGGCCGAGTGGTTAATGGCAGCAGACTGTAAATCTGCCGCTCCAAGGAGCTACGGAGGTTCGAATCCTCCCCTGTGCACCAGTTTTTGCGGTAACGCGCGGCGCCATAGCGCGCGGCAGTGGAAGGGAAGGCAAGGCGCATGACGCAGCAGGCCAAGCTCGCGGTCTCGCTCGGGATCCTGGCGACGCTGGCCGTGCTGGCGTGGCGAACGATGGAGCCGGGCAAGATGCAGAGTTTCTGCTGGCTGGCGCTGGGATTTTTCGCCTTCCGGGTCGTGATGTCGGCAGTACGCTCGCGGTACGATGAAAAGCATCCGGAGCCTGCTCCGGACCGCGAGCACGAGAAGCTGATGTAGCTCAGTTGGTAGAGCACTCCCTTGGTAAGGGAGAGGTCACCGGTTCAATCCCGGTCATCAGCTCCAGATCTTTAGGGCAGCAGGGAGTAAGGCAGCAGGCAGTAGATGAGAAATTCTCTGCTCCCTGTTCCCTTACTGCCTGCCCCCTGCAGTTGCGGGAGTAACTCAGTGGTAGAGTCACAGCCTTCCAAGCTGTTGGTCGCGGGTTCGATTCCCGTCTCCCGCTCCATATTTTGAACACGATAAGGACAGCCTTGAGCACGATGTACGAGCAGCCCTCCCTCTCCGTTGAAAACACAGCCGCGTACAGCGCCGTGGCCCAGGCCATTGAGCGCGAACTTGGCCCGGGCGGCGCGGCCGCCTTCCTGCGCAAGGTGCAGTCGAAGGGGTTGCGGGTGCGGGATTTTGCCGGCGTGCTCGGCAAGGACCTGCTCGGCAAGGATTCCCGGGTGCAGTACCAGTCGCTGGGCAACAGCGACCAGGGGCAGATTCGCGAGCTGTATCTGAGCAGGATCGAGAAGGTCCCGGCCGACGTGCGGGAGAAGTTCTTCAAGGTTTACGCCTATTATTGAGGCGGTTTTCGGCCACCGCAGGCGCGGGCTTCGCCCCCCGCATTGTGCGACAAAGATGATTCTGATCGCGACGGGCGGCGTCAGGCGTCCCCGGCGAACGCCTTTTTCCGGGCGAGGACGTGTCGCTCACGATGGCTAAAGCCATCCATCGCGATAAAGAGCGTTCGGTGCGGCGGCTGAAGCCGTCGCCTGCCTCAGCGGCTGGAGCCGCGAACCCGGGTCGAAGCGGCGCTCTCCCTCTTGGCTTTTGGGGTTGACCTGATGGATAATAAAACTTGAGCGTGGCCTGACCGCTCCCGTACTGCCAAAGCTTCACAATTCAGGATTCTTGGCCGCAGGGGCCTTAAGCCCTGCGTCGCGGCGTGTCGCAAGACACTCTGCTTGCCAGCCGAAGTGGCTGGCCAAACGAAAGGACAACGACCATGCGCGAAATCGTGACCCTGCAGTGCACCGATTGCAAGGAACGCAACTACTCCACGACGAAGAACAAGAAGACGACCACGGGCCGGCTTGAGTTCTCGAAGTTCTGCAACCGCTGCCGCAAGCACACCGCCCACAAGGAAACCAAGTAGGACTGTCCGTCCAGGCGGAGCGCGCCGCTTTGCGGCGCAAAAAGCAGGTTTCTCCACTGCGCTTCGCGCCGGTCGGAATGAAAATCTATCTTGGATTTTGTGGCAATACAGGGGCGTAAGCTCAACGGTTAAACTGTCGGTCTCCAAAACCGAACTTGGGGGTTCGAATCCCTCCGCCCCTGCCAGTTTTCAGGCAATTGCAGTTGAATTTGCGCGGCTCGCCGCGCGGAACGAAGAAAAAGATGGCCAAGGCAATCACAGTTGAAGAGAACAAGACCAGCAGCGAGAACGCGCTGGTCACCCGCTGGGAGAACACAACCGGCTTTTTGACCGATGTTCGCAATGAAATGCGCAAGGTCAACGCTCCCGGCCGGCAGGAAGTACAGACGACGACGCTGGTGGTCATTGCCACCGTGTTCGCGTTTGCCGCGTATTTCTACGTCGTGGACCTGATCATCGGCACCGGTCTGGACAAGATGCTCCACAAGCTGACGAGCCACTAAAGAGACGAGCCCATGGCAGACGAGACACAGACAATGACCGCCGAGGCGGCGGAAGGCGCGGAGCAGACTCCGCACCTGGACGCGCCGCGCAACGAGAAGTTCAAGTGGTACATCATCCACGCGTATTCCGGCTTTGAGCGCAAGGTCAAGGAATCGCTGGAGAGCCGCGTCGCGGCGTTTGGCCTCGAGAACAAGATTGGCCGCGTGATGATTCCCACCGAGCCGGTCACCGAGATCCGCAACAACAAGAAGTACGTCATCGAGCGCGTCTTTCTGCCGGGCTACGTGCTGGTCGAGATGGACCTCGACAACGACCTGTGGCACATCGTCAAGGACACGCCGCGCGTCACGGGCTTCCTCGGCACGGGCGACAAGCCGGTTGCTCTCAGCGAGCAGGAAGTCAGCTCCATCCTGTTCCGCGACCAGGTGCAGAAAGACAAGCCGAAGCTCAAGATCAAATTTGAGAAGAACGAGAGCGTGAAAATCAACGATGGCCCGTTCGCCAACTTTACCGGCATCGTGGATGAAGTGAACGAAGACCGCCAGACGCTGAAGGTGATGGTGACCATCTTCGGCCGCTCGACTCCAGTGGAGATTGAGTTTGGCAAGGTCGAGAAGGTGGTTGAGTAGCAGGCAGCAGGGACCAGGCACGAGGCACTAGCGAACGTAGATTGCTCGAGACTCGTACTGTCGCAGTAACCGAACAACTTTCCGGTGCCTGGCGCCTTGTGCCTGGTGCCTGGAAAGCGCCGAAGGGACAGGGGCGGCTGTAAAAAGGCCGTTGTAATCAAGGATTCCCGGACAGCGATATAGAAAGGAAGTACCAAGTAATGCCTCCGACAAAGAAAGTACAAACTTCCGTCAAGCTGCAGATTGAAGCGGGCAAGGCCACGCCGGCGCCGCCGGTCGGCCCCGCGCTGGGCCAGGCGCAGGTCAACATCATGGAGTTCTGCAAGCAGTTCAACGCGCGCACGCAGAACAAGGAGATGGCCGGGCTCATCATTCCGGTCGTCATCACGGTGTACGTGGACCGGTCGTTCACGTTTGTCACCAAGACTCCGCCGGCGAGCATTCTGCTGAAGAAGGCCGCGGGCATCGCGAAAGGCGCAGGCAATCCCCTGAAGGACAAGGTCGGCAAGGTGACGGCCAAGCAGGTGGAAGAAATCGCCAGGCAGAAAATGCCCGACCTGAATGCAGCTTCTGTCGAAGCGGCGATCAAGAGCGTGACAGGCACGGCGCGTTCGATGGGTATCGAAGTCGTCGCGTAGTTCCACACGTGCAAGTTCTGGAAACGGAGTGCTATGGCGCTCCGTTTTTCATTTGCGCGGAATTGTTCGCCGCGATGGCCTGTAAAATTGCTGGTACTTTCCGGGAATGACGACCAATTTCGCACGCTGGTATTCACATGTTCGCTACGGCGTGCCGGTTGGCATCGTGACGGCGTTTTTCGGCACGATTGCGATTACGGTTTCGCTGTTTGACGAGACCGGAGCGCGGCAGCAGAAGGTGGCGCGCGCCTGGGGCCGCTGGGTCCTGCGTGTCGCCGGATGCCCGATTGTTGTGACGGGCCAGGAAAACCTGCAGGGCGGACAGCCGGCGGTGTATGCGGCGAACCATTTGTCTTTCCTCGATACTCCGGCCTTGTTTGCCAACCTGCCGTTTCAGTTCCGCATCCTGGCCCGGCACGACCTGTTCGGATACCCGTTCATTGGCTGGTATTTGCGGCGCAGCGGGCAGGTGCCGGTTGTAATCGGCGACATGCACGCGTCTGTAAAGAGCCTGAGCGCGGCGGCGCGCACGGTGAAGCATGGTATGCCGGTCGTGATTTTCCCCGAAGGCGGCAGGACGCCGGACGGGACGCTGCAGCCGTTGCTGTCCGGCATGGCGTTTATTGCCATCCGCGCGCAGGTCCCTATCGTTCCGATGGCGCTCGTGGGTACGTACGAAGCTATGCCGATGCATACGTATCATGTTCGGCCGCGCCCGCTGCACCTGGCCATTGGCAAGCCCATTCCGACCGCCGGACTGCACATGAAGCAGATCGAGGAAGTAAATGCGCGCGTGTTTGCGGAGATTTCGCGGATGTATGCGGAGCTGTCTCCGGCTGAAGCGTGAAGGAACGGGAAGGCGGGTGCAGGTTCCTACGGTCACCTCCGCGAGCTGCGGAATGACAACAGGATCAGCGGCTGCAGGGGAGATGCAAAGGGCGGTGCGGTCATCCTGAGCGAAGCGGGGAACCTGCGTTGGCTTTTTGCAGGCTGCGCCACAGCGCGTCCACCTGCGTCTCCAGTCCGGCCGGCGGGCCGTCGTTGGCGAGGATGAAGTCGACCTGCGACGCTTTCTCGCTGTCGGGAATCTGCACGGCCATGCGCCTGCGCGCGTCTTCGCGCAACTCGGCTTCGCGTTCGGCGGAGGGCGGTGCGGCGGAATTCGACAGCGCCCGCGCGACAAAGCGGTCGAGCCTGGTTTGTTCGCTGGCGGTTACAAGAATGATCTTGTCGAAGCGGTTGCGCCAGCCGAGGACGGGATCGGAAGTGCCGCGCCGCGCGGCGTCGCGTTCCGCCTCGAAGATGAGAGCGGACTCAACGACCGCGATGGCTTGGGGCTCGCGGGCGAAGAGTTCCGCCATGCGCCGCTGCTGCTCAACAATCACGGCGGGATGCACGATGGCGTTGAGTTCCTCGATGCGGTTGGCGGAGAAAACTTCGCGGGCCAGCGCGGCGCGGTCGAGCGAGCCGTCCGGTTTGACGACGTCGGGCCCGAACGTTCGCACGACGGCGTCATAAACGGCGTGACCGGGCTGCATGAGTTCGCGGCCGATCTCATCGGCTGAAAAGACATGGGCGCCGCGCGCGCCGAGCATGGCGGCGACAGTGGATTTTCCGCTGCCGAGCTGCCCGGTAATGCCGACGCGCAGCATTGTGTCAGGCGATTCCGCGGCGAAGCTTCGCGGCCTTTACGGTGTTGGCCATCAGCATCGCGATGGTGAGCGGGCCGACGCCACCCGGCACCGGTGTGTAGGCGCCGGCCATGGCGAATGCGGCAGGATGGATATCGCCGACCAGGGTCGAGCCTTTGGAACCGAACTGCGCGCGCCGCTTTTCGTAGTCCGGCTGACCGGGCGTAAAGATGCGGTCGAATTCCGCGCGGTCCGTGATGCGATTAATTCCAACGTCCACCAGCGTTGATCCGGGCTGCACCATGTCGGCGGTGACGAAGGCAGGTCGGCCGATGGCGGCGACGAGGATGTCCGCGCGCCTGGTGATGGAAGCGAGGTCGCGCGTGCGCGAATGCGCGATGGTGACGGTTGCGTTTTCCTGCAGCAGAAGGATGGCCTGCGGCTTGCCGACGATGTCAGAGCGGCCGATGACGACGGCGTTGGCGCCCGGCATCGCGATGCCGCTGCGGAGCAGGATTTCGATGACTCCGGACGGCGTGCAGGGGGCCAGCGCAGGCTGGCCGGTTTGCAGGCGGCCGGCATTGACGGGATGAAAACCGTCCACGTCTTTTTCCGGAAGCACGGCGTTGAGGACGCGGCGCGCGTCTACCTGGGCGGGAAGGGGAAGCTGGACCAGGATGCCGTCGATATCGTCCCGCGCGTTGAGCTGGGCAATGAGGGCGAGCATTTCGTCGGTGGTCACGGAATCCGGCGGCATAATGAGGTCGGAGCCCAGGCCGAGTTCTTCACAGGTCTTTACTTTGGAACGGACGTAGATTTCCGAGGCGGGATTGTGGCCGGCGAGAACGGCGGCAAGGCCGGGGCGGACGCCCCGCTCGCGCAGGAGCGCAACTTCGGCCGCCACTTCCTGCTTGATTTGACTGGCGATCTGCGTGCCATTGAGCACGCGTGGAGCAGACATAGCAGCCCAATCCTACCGGAAGCGGGGGTGCGCGCTCACGCGGGTGTATTCCGATGTTTGAACGAGCGCATCGGTTACTTCGGCGTACGTAGCTTTGGTGGGGTTTTTCCGATAACGGTTGTGACAGAAATGAACAATCCGTAATACCTGACGCAACGTTCTTTTCAATGTAGCGTCTTACCAAGTGGCCAGAGCGGTTGGCCGAAGTTCAGACGGAAAGGGGGAGCACGCATGGAAGGCTTTATGTACACAAGCGGAATGGCAGACAAATTTTCTTCCGCGGAACTGGTTGCGTTGCGTACCGATTTGCTGCAGAACGGCGTGGACCACTGGCAGGCTGCGGAAATGCTGACCCTTTTTCTGACCGGACGAGGGTATGGGATTTCGCGGCAGCGCGCCCGGGAAGCCGTGTCGCGGCTCGAGGGCTCAGGCTGCACAGTTGCAAACATTCAGAAGGAGCTCGACGGCCTGGCGTTGATGGCATAAGCGACTCAAGTGAAACGCGGCGCATGCTCCCGGGCATGCGCCGTTTTGTTTGCGATTGGTAAAATCAGCCAAGCCGCGGAGGGATGTGTGAGCGGTTGAAACAGGCGGTCTTGAAAACCGCTTTACCCGCAAGGGTAACGGGGGTTCGAATCCCTCTCCCTCCGCCACTCGGCTTCCACGGGCATCCAGAAAAGTTCAGGAGAGATGCGAGGGATCCGTCGGATGCCGGCTTTTTCTTGTCACCGCTCGAGAACCAGTTCGTGAACGCAGGCGCTCAGATTGCCAATGTTTCCGACAAGCTGCCTTCGGTGATGGCTATTCTGTGTCCGGACCGAGCCCGCAACGATTTGCACTTTGGAAACTGACCCATGACACTGACACTGGCTTGGACCATGCCTGGGCGCGGCAGTACTCATCAGCCGATGGCAGATGGATGATGCCGCGTCCGTATGGCGGCAGCTACGATCCAGGCAATCCGCAAAGCTTCAACCGCTACGTATATGTCCTGAACAACCCCCTAGTGTATATCGACCCATCAGGACTTATTGAGGGAGACGGCGGTCAAGATTCTGGATCCGCAGTCGCAAAACGGGCAGCCGTCAAACACTAAGTGTGATAATAATGGACACTGCGTAGCGACCTTTCCAGATGGGTCTAAAGTATATTACAACGCCAAGACCTGCGGTTCGGAAGGAAAGCAACCCTCCGGTAGCTCGGGTAGCTCAGGAGACGGGGGGTCAGGCGGCGATGGCGGCGGAAATTTGACGGTGGTGCGGGCGGCCCAGGTGGAGCACATGGTTTGGCCCAACAACAGAACGGACAAGGACAAGCTGCTGCGCCTGCAGGGTCGGAGCCGGAGAGCGTCGGCAGCAAGATTTTCAATCAGCCGTTCGTATACAACTCCCTCTACTACACCGGAACGTTTGCCTTGGGGCCGCCTATTTCATGACTTTCGGTCTCACGAAGAAAGTCAATGAAATGGATGGGGGAGCGTCCTCAATCGGCTACGACAGTGGAGTCTATACGGCAGGCAAAGTGACGGGTATAGGCTTGACTATTGCAACTGCGGCTGCTGGCGGAGCTACTGGGGCAGCACTCGCGGACGGTAAAGCGGGAGCCAATTTTGGTCGCGGAACTGCGACGGCGTTCAATGGGCGTCCTGGTGGAGCTTTCATTAGATTTGGTTGGGGATGGAATCAGAACCTAGCGGGTGGAGGCGGTAGAGACATTATCCGACTCGGACATCGGCGCAGCGCGGGGTACCTCATGGTGGAGTCACATAACGTTTTGGATCGTCCGATGATTGGTGCTGGAATGAAAAAACGACCTGATTTAACGATGACGTATAGCGAGGTTGCGGACACGTTGGAAGCCTTTGTTGACGGTCACAGCGGACAGTGGGACTGGGACAACTACATGTCTGCAACGTTCTTCAGCGACTCCTACCTGAAAGAGGTCCAGCAGCGAATGATCCATCTCAGTGAAGAATTTCCTGCACAGAAAGGACAGGGCTTTTGTAACGGAGAGGGTATTGCGGTGATAAGGGCCTACGTGCGAGAGCTTCGGGCTAAGACCGCCGAGTTGGTTAATACGAACGATGACAGAATCGTCATAGGGTGATGGTCCCCGTCTGCCTTCGAGCAAGAGCACGCTGCTACGCATCGGCTGTAGGCATGACACGCCACCCCAGAAAGGGTGCTGTAGAGCAACTTCAGGTTGCTGTGCGGGAACCACAATGGAATCAAGCAGCTAAGGGAAAAACGGGTCTGGGAGGTTGCTGTACAGCAACCTTGAAGTTACCGAAGGGGAACCATAACAAAACAAAGCCCTTGAGCGTCGGTGGCCGAATACCCTCCGCTCCGTCGTCCGTCAAGGCTCTGCGCTGCGCTCCGACCGCTGCGCGGCGCGCGAAGGACGCGCGGCCCAGTCAATCCTTGTTCCGCCAGTGGAACGCCGAGCTACACGTGGAGCGTCGACCGCTGGGGCAATGGCGTCCGGCAGAACGGAAGCGCAACCACGACGGTGACGGCGCCGAACAACCAGCTGGCGGGTTCGAGGTATGATGCGGCGGGGAACGTGATGCAGGACGAGCTGGGCAACCAGTACACCTACGACGCGGAAAACCGGCTGATCAGCTTCACGCAGGCGGCCGCGCTGGGCGGTGGGACGTCTACCTGCGAGTATGACGCGGACGGCAAGCGGGTGCGCAGAACGATCAACGGCAGCGCGCCGGTCGAGTACCAGTTCGTGAAGGCTGGCGCTCAGATTCCGAGCAGGCGGTTGAAGACGCCTAGGGTGGGCGCGAGGAAGAAGTTGACCACGCGGCCGCCGAAGAAAAACACCAGCACAAGGCTGAACAGGCCAAGCGCATCGTAAAAGCGGCCCCAACTGGCCGGCAGCCAGTGGCGAAGAATGTGCGAGCCATCGAGCGGCGGCAGCGGCAGCATGTTGAAGATCGCCAGCACCAGGTTCAGCAGCACGATGTAATTCAAGAGCAGCGCGATGGGGAACAGGACCGGCAGCGCATTCATGGTCGCGACATCCAGCACTCCGACCTGCACCGTGTAGGCAGAAGCGAGGACCGCGCCGGCGCCCGCCGCGGACGTGTAGCGCAGCGCCATCAGCAGGATGAGCGCGACAATCGCGGAGAGAACGTTGCTGGCCGGGCCGGCGAGCGTGGTCAGCATGTCTCCGCGGACAAACTTGCGGAAGTTGCGCGCGTTGACCGGCGTGGGTTTGGCCCAGCCGAACAGAATTCCGGAGTGCGTAACGAACAGGATCAGCGGCACAAGAATTGTCCCGATGGGGTCAATGTGCTTGGCCGGATTCAGCGTGACGCGGCCGAGCATGCGCGCCGTCTGGTCGCCCTGGCGGGAAGCCATCCACGCATGCGCGCACTCATGCAGGCTGAGCGCAAAGATAAGGACAGCGATTTGAAACAGGATGGTGGCTGCGTGCGGGCTCATGATGCGGGGTAGGAAAGCTTAGGTTAGCACTCGCACGCTCAGGTGCAGCAGTCGTCGTCCTTCTTCTTTTCCCCGCCGGAAGGCGTCTGTGCGGGCTGGTCTTTGTCCTTGATCTTCGCCGCCGGAATTCTGCCCGCGACGGTGTTCGCTTCAACCGGCCTGGTCGCGAGGCCCAGCGCGGCCAGCATGGCGTTTTCGCCGACATGTGCTCCGGCCAGCACGGTGGAGTGGTACGTCAGCCGCGCGCGGGGCCCGATTTCCGTCGGCTTGTTCGTCACGTCGGACTGCTGGTTGATGTTGTGCGTGTGCGTGTAGATGTTCGCGTAATCGCTGATGGACGATCCCTGCCGGATAATCAGCGGACCGCGGTCATCGAGCATGACGTACTTGTGGATGGTGACGTCGTCCTCAACTTCAAGGTTGTAACCAAAACTGAACTCAACGCCGTGGAAGATCTTCACGTTCCTGCCGATGGACTTGAAGATGTGTTTTGCCAGCATGCGGCGGAAGCGGAATCCGAGCCAGTGGTTCAGGCCGACAGGCGTGCGGTCGAAGTTCTGCCAGAACCAGATGAGCGGCTTGCGCTCGGCATATTTCTCGGCGTCCACGTCGCCGTAGTATTCCGGCTCCAGCGTCACGTTGCGGCAGTCGAGCGACAGTTCCAGCACGTTGAACGGCATGTCGTCGGCCAGCGTGGAGTTGGTCTTCGCGGCGCGCGGCCGCCCGAGGATGAGCTGGTTCAGCTCGTCACGGACTTTCTCTGCGCGCGGGCGCGGGTCTTTGTGCTTTGCGAAATATTCGTCGAGCCCTTTCAGCCAGAGGCAGAATTTCTCCTTGCCTTCGGGCGTCGGCTCCAGTTCGCGGTACTTGTATGCAGGCATGCAGGATTCAGATTATTCGATGGCGAAGATGGCGGTCACGGTCGCGGACTTGGTGATTTTCTGCGGGTTGATGGCGAGAGGCACCGGCGCTTTGTTGGCGACGAGGCCGGCCATGGCGCGCATCATCGGTCTTGGCCCAACTTGATCCGGCGCCTCATTGCTCGCGTAAATCAACATACCGAGTCTTACATCGAGCCCGGCGGCCATTGTTCTTGCCTGTTCTCTGGCGCGCTGCAGCGCCCTCGCTGCCGCCTTGCCTTGTAATGTGTCAGGATCAGCCACGTCCCAGTTGATGTTGCCGCTGTTGTTCGCCCCAGCCAGAACCGCAATGTGCAGGATGTTCGCAGCAGAAGTTGCGGAGCATTTCACCGTCCACGATTGCGACACTTGAAACGCGCCGAGCTTTTTTTGCTGTTCATCGTAGACCGGAGTGGCAGAGAGGTACTGGTTCTCACTCTGCATGTCATCTTTCTTCACGCCCGCATCGGCGAGAGCCCTGGCGATCGCGTTCGAACGCTCCGAGCCCTTCGCATACGCCGCCTGCTCGTCCGGCCCATACACCTGGAAGCCGACGCTGACGTTCGCCACGTCGGCCATCTGCTCGGCGTCTCCGGAGGCCGTGACCTGGATGGTGCGGTTCTGCTGGTTGACCGTGATCTGTGCTGTCTGCGCGTGCGCGGCGACGGCGTATAGGACGACCGCGAGCGGGATGAGCTTACGCATGCCTAGTTCTCCTGTTGCTGAAGCTCAACCAGCTTACGCCCTGCCGCGCCGGAATCCAGCGCTTCGGCGGCCAGGGCCGCACCTTCGCGGAAGTCCCCGGCGCGCCCGGCGACAATCAGAGCGGCGGCGGTGTTGGCGACAACTATCTCGCGGTGCAGGACGTTGCCGTCAGGATCCGTGAGCAGCCGGGTAAGGATGGCCGCGTTCTGCTGCGCGTTTCCGCCCGCATACGGGCTAGCGGCGGTATGGGTGGCGAAACCGAAATCCTGCGGCGTGAGCGTGAACTCGCGGACCGGCTGGCCCGCGCGGACTTCTGCGACATGTGTCGCCCTGGTCAGGGTGATCTCATCCAGGCCGTCTTCGCCAAACACGACCAGCGCGTGTTCCGTACCGAGCATCGCGAGCGCACCGGCCAGCAAGGGCACCAGCCGGCGCGCCGGAACCCCGATGACCTGGCGTTTGGTTGCCGCCGGGTTGGCGAGCGGGCCCAGCAGGTTCATGATCGTCCGCCTGCCCAGGCCTTTGCGTATAGGCGCGAGCGGAGCCAGCGCCGGGTGGAATGCCGGCGCATACAGGAACGCGAAGTTGTGAGCGCGCAGGTGGGCAGCCGTAGCGTCCGGGGTGGTCAGCAGCGGAATGCCGAGCGCCTCAACCACGTCCGCCGAGCCGCAATTCGACGTCGAGGCGCGATTGCCGTGCTTCGCCACCGGAACGCCGCACGCGGCGGCCAGGATGGCCGATGCGGTCGAAATGTTGAACGTCGCGCCCGCAGGCACGTCGCCCCCGGTGCCGCAAGTGTCCAGAATGCTTGCGTGTTCGGCGGGTTCGAGCGGGACCGGTATCGACACCGCGCGAAGCGCCTGGGCGTATCCGGCCAGCTCCTCGCTGCTCAAGGGGGCGTCGGAGATGGCCAGCAGTTCGGCCCTGAGAGCGGGGCCGGAATCGTCATCCGCGGCGAGCGCGAGCATGCGAGACATTTTTTGCTTTGGAGTCGAAGTCACACTTCAGTCTACGGAGTGGGCGTGACGGAGCCATAAAAACAGACCGGGCTCCGGTGGGTGGCCAAACATCCTGGCCTGCAACTTTCGTGACAGGGATGCACTGTTCTGGTTACAATCGCCGCCCCGTCAAATCCGCTCCCTCCGCGTGATTCAGTACTTCGGCCCTTTCTTCACTCATTCCCGGTTTCAGAGGAGCGTTTGTGACGTATGCACGGTTTCGCCTGTTTTCCTCCCTGTTTCTTCCCTTGCTGGTCTCCGGATTCTTTGCCAACGCGGAACAGCAGAAAGGGATTGTCGCGAGCGGGCTGAGTCCTGTCGCCGGCTCCGTGGTCACTCTTTACCAGGCCGGCACGGTTCGCGGAGATTCTGCCCTCCCGCTTGGCAGCGCGGTCACAGACCGGCTGGGCAGGTTCACTATCCGCTACAAGGCGCCGCAGGACAATTCATGTGTCCTCTACTTGATTGCAGACGGCGAGAAGGGCCGTCCGCATGCGGGCGTGCGGCTGGCCACGGTCCTTGGCGCCGGCCAGGCGGGCACAAGCGTTGTCATCAACGAGCGGACCACGGTCGCGACCGCGTACACGATGGCGCAGTTTCTTTCCGGCGTGAACATCGCGGGCAATTCTCCCGGCGTACCGAACGCAGCCCTGACGCTGCGCAACCTCGTAAGTATTTCCACCGGCAGCACCGGCGTGGTGTTGTCCTCGCCGCCGAACGGCAACAGGACTTCAACACTGGCCGAGTTCAACACGTTGGCGAACCTTCTCGCCTCGTGCGTGGCGGCTTCGACCGACGCGCCGTGCAGGGCCCTGTTCAGGGCGGCAGGCGCCGAAGGAGTCGATCCGACGGACACGCTGCAGGCCGCCGTTACTATCGCGCATTTTCCGGCGAACAACGTGGCTGGCCTGTACCAGTTGTCGCAAGGCTCCGGCAGTTATGTGCCGCGGCTGCAGGCCGCTCCGGCAGCCTGGACGCTTGCCATTCGCTACGACGGCAACGGGCATGAAATGGACGGCCCTGGCACCATGGTGTTCGACAAGGACGGCAACATCTGGTCTTCCAACAATTACGACTACCAGAAGAGTCCGTTCACGCAGGCCTGCGGCGGTCTGACCGTGTTGAAGCTGACGCCGGACGGCAAGGATGCTCCGGGAGCGCCGTATTCCGGCGGCGGATTGTACGGCGCGGGCTTTGGCATTGCGCTGGACCTCGACGGTAACGCGTGGGTGGGCAACTTCGGCTTTGAGGGCGTCGGCGACAAGACCTGCTCGGGCGATATCACCACCGTCTCAGAGTTCACGCCCGGCGGGCAGCCGCTTTCGGGCGACGGTTTCCACCAGGGACCGCTCTATCAGCCGCAAGGCATGGCGACCGACCAGCAGGGAAACCTGTGGATCGCGAACTGCGGCGCGGGCTCCGTGACGGAATATCCCCGCGCAAACCCCTACGCGGCGCGGACCTTCAGTCAAGGTCTGGGCCTGAACAAGACGTTCGGCCTGGCGGTGGATGGCAACGGCGATATATGGGTCGCGAACAACGGGGGCAGCTCGATCACGGTGATTCATCCAGACGGAACGAAAGCTGCGATCCTGAGCGGAAGCGGCATCAGCCGGCCGCTTGGCGTTGCGATAGACAGCCACAACAATGCCTGGGTGGCGAACTCCGGAGTCATTCCGCTGCCTTGCGAGACGTCGAGCGAAGTGGCACCGCCGACTGCTGCCCGCAGCATCAGCGAGATCAGTCCAAACGGGAAGACGTACACCATCAACACCTTCAAAGGCGGCGGCCTGACTGTGCCGTGGGGCATTGCGGTGGATGGTAACGACAACGTGTGGGTGGCGAATTTCGGCCAGCGGCGCTTGAGCGAATTCTGCGGGTCAAGCCCGGAAAATTGCCCTGCCGGAAAGAAGACGGGCGATCCGATTTCCCCCGACGGGGGCTTCGGCTTCGATGGGCTGTCGCGGAATACGGGCGTCGTGATTGATGCATCCGGCAACGTCTGGCTGGCGAATAACTGGCTGGAGCTGGCGGTGCAGACGAACCCCGGCGGCCGCGAGCTGGTTGTGTTTATCGGCGCGGCGGCACCGGTCAGGACGCCGATGGTCGGGCCTCCGCAGCAGCCGTAATCGCAAATCGAGGGTGTAGCGGGCGGATTGCTCGTGTGGAGTCCGCCGCACGCCCAGGGCTACGTGAACAATCAATTAACGTTGCGCCGCCACTCAACAGCCGTGTTCAATGCGTGTATGCAAACGATTGGACTCACGGACAAGCCAAACAAAGAAGAAAACATCGTCAAGCGTATCTTCTGGCCGGGAGATAATGCGAGTGACGCGGACGCGCTTGGACAACAGGGCTGTTGGATTTGCATCGCGGCTGCTGTTCTGAGTTCCGTAGCGCTACTGGTACAAGGGCACTGGATATTGGCGCCGCTCTTCGGGCTCGTCTATTTTCTTGGTGGGTACGGAATTCGCGAACACAGTGTTTCTGCGGCAGTTCTAATCGCGGCTATATTTTCCATTAACGTTGCAGCAGCCACATTTTTTCTTCACTCACCGAGCATCCTCGATACTTTTATCGCGTTGCTCCTTGTCGCGAATATTCGAGGAACATGGGTCGCCTCAAAGTGGCAAAGGGTCTTACCTCCAGACGAACTGCCCGTGCGGTTCAACGAGACTCTGAAGGATAGGTTGATCGACATCTGGCCCGCCAAAATATGGCCCCATACGAGTGGTATGTTCTTTGTTTTTGCAGGCCTGATGCTCCTCCTTACCGCGGCAGGAACCGTCATGATGGCTATGCGACCAGCTTTGTTCGTCCGTTAAGCGTTATCGGGCAGATTTGCCGCCAAATGGCCCGTTCGCTAAACTCAAGTGTTCCACAGCATCGCCGCGCTACATTGTGCGCGGCGCAATCCGCACCGAAAGTTTCCCATGAAAATTCACGAGTACCAGGCGAAGGACATCCTTGCGAGATACGGCGTTGCCGTTCCGCATGGTGAAATGGCGGCCACCTATGACGAGGCGCTGGAAGTGGCCAAGCGGCTGTTCAGCAACGGCGCGAAGGGCGTGGTCGTCAAGGCGCAGATTCACGCCGGCGGCCGCGGCAAAGGCGGCGGCGTAAAGGTCGCCAAAACGATTGCGGAAGCCGATGAGTCCATCAAGAAAATACTCGGCATGCAGCTCGTCACGCACCAGACCGGGCCGCTCGGCCAGAAAGTTTCGCGGCTGCTGATTGAAGAGGCGTCCGCGATTGACCGCGAGCTCTACCTCGGCATGGTGCTCGACCGCGCAGCGGCGAAGCTTGTGTTCATGGCTTCCAGGGCGGGCGGCATGGAGATTGAAGAAGTCGCCGCCAAGGACCCGGACGCGATCGTGAAGGTAGTATATCGACCCGGCAGTCGGCTTCTCCGCCTATCAGGCGCGGAGGCTGGCGTTTGCGCTGGACCTGAAGCCGGAGCAGATCAATGAAGCCGTGAAGTTCATGTCCGGCCTCTACAAAATGTTCATCGAGACGGACGCTTCGCTGCTGGAAATCAATCCGTTCATCACGACGAAAGACGGCCACCTGTTCGCCCTCGACTGCAAGATCAATTTCGACGACAACGCCATGTTCCGGCACAAGGACTTGAAGGAGCTGCGTGACGTTGCCGAGGAAGATCCGCTCGAAGTCGAAGCCAGCAAGTTCGCGCTGAACTACATCAAGCTCGACGGCAACATTGCGTGCATGGTCAACGGCGCGGGCCTCGCGATGGCGACGATGGACATCATTCAATACGCGGGCGGGTCGCCGGCGAATTTCCTGGACGTAGGCGGCGGCGCCAACCAGGAGCAGATTGAGGCGGCGTTCGCGATCCTGCTGAGCGACAAGAACGTCAAAGCGATCTTCATTAACATCTTCGGCGGAATCCTGCGCGTGGATGTTCTGGCGACGGCGGTGGTCGCGGCGGCGAAGAAGCTCGAATTAAAGCTGCCTATCGTGCTTCGGCTCGAGGGAACCAATGTCGAGGAAGGCCGCAAGATCTTGAAGGATTCCGGATTGAAGTTTGAGGTGGGAGAAACGATGCAGGACGCTGCGGACAAGGTTGTTGCGGCAGCGCGGCCAAGATAGCGTTTGCGGTTCTCTGTTTTCGGTTCTCAGTCATGGCCAAGTCATTTCGAACTGGGTTCTGGCAAGAAGAGTGAATTGGGAAGCGCGGAACACGGTCGCAACAGGTTGGGAAAATGCTGAGCGGACTGTCGAACTACCTGGATTCGACGGAATGTCCGACAACTGAAAACCGAGAATCGAGAACGGAGATTTAGTAATGGCTGTACTCGTAGACAAGAACACTCGCCTTATCGTGCAGGGAATCACCGGCAAGGAAGGCACTTTTCACGCCAAGGGTTGCGCGGAATATGGCACCAAAGTCGTCGGCGGCGTTACGCCCGGCAAGGGCGGCACCACGCATGAGGGCTGGCCGGTGTTCAACACCGTCGCCGAAGCCGTCAAGGAGACAGGTGCGAACGCGACCATGATCTTCGTGCCGCCGCCGTTTGCCGCCGACGCGATCCTGGAAGCCAATGACGCCGGCCTGCCGCTCATCATCTGCATCACCGAAGGCATTCCGGTGAACGACATGGTTAAAGTCTGGGCCGTGCTCAAGGAATCGAAGTCCGTGCTGGTCGGGCCGAACTGTCCGGGAGTCATTTCGCCGGGCAAGGCGAAGATAGGCATCATGCCGGGGCGCATCCACAAGGAAGGCCATGTCGGCATTGTGTCGCGCTCCGGCACGCTGACCTATGAGGCGGTCTACCAGTTGACGACGCGCGGTATCGGGCAATCGACGGCAATTGGCATCGGCGGCGACCCGATCATCGGCACGACGCATATCGACGCGCTGCGCATGCTCAACGATGACCCGGAGACGGAAGCCATCATCATGATTGGCGAAATCGGCGGCTCGGCGGAAGAGAAGGCGGCGGAGTTCATCCAGGCGAACGTCAAGAAGCCAGTGGTTGGATTTATCGCGGGCCAGACGGCGCCTCCGGGACGCCGCATGGGGCACGCCGGCGCGATCATCTCCGGCGGCGAAGGCACGGCCGAGCAGAAGATGAAGGCGATGACCGCGGCCGGCATTCATGTCGTCCATAGCCCGGCGTTGATTGGCGAAACTATGGCGCGCGTCATCGGGAAGGCATAACGATGCGAGGCGGAGTCCTGATAACCGCGGCATTGGCCGGTGTGATGGCGGTGAGCATCAGCGCGACGGCGTGTTCACGGCTGTCCCAGGCCACCGCCGCGCCGGATACTCAGCAAGGGCACGCCGCAGAGCGTGCGAAGTCGTTGTTCGAACAGTTTGTCACCGGGAAGCTGGACCGCTCCGACTTCACTCCGGAGATGGACAAGGCGATGACTCCGGAAGTTGTGAAGCAGGTGCAGCCGCAGTTTGCCACGCTGGGTTCGATTACGGGCCTGTCGCTCGAGAGCAGGCAGGATTCCGCCGCCGGAACCAACTACGTGTACGCGGCCTCGTTTTCTGCCGGGGAGCACAAAATCCAGATTTTCCTGACACACGATGGCAAGGTGGGCGGCTACCGGGTGCTGCCTTAGCACATCCCTGGGCCGCGCCGGGGAAATGCCGGTTCCTGGCTTTGCTCAGCAGGACAAGCGGCGAAAGAGCGCGTCATGGCCGCCAAACATTTAGACTGAAATCATCCACCAAACTGAAGGAAATCAAGAAAAAGTGCAGCTTACATTCAGCATCATCAAGCCGGACGCAGTCCGCAACGGACACACCGGTCCGATCCTGGCGGAAATTGCGAAGGCCGGCTTCCGCATCGTTGCTATCAAGAAAATGTCGCTCCTGCAGGAGCAGGCGGCCGGGTTCTATGCCGTGCACGTCGAGAAGCCGTTCTTTGAGTCGCTGACATCGTTTATGTCGTCCGGGCCGCTCGTGGCCATGGTCCTGCAGAAGGACAACGCCATCGCCGACCTGCGCGCCCTGATGGGCGCCACGAACCCGGCCAAGGCCGAAGAAGGCACCATCCGCAAGAAGTTTGCCGCTTCCATTGAAGAAAACGCCATCCACGGCTCGGACGCGGAAGACACCGCCCGGTTCGAGATCGGCTACTTCTTCGCCGGCTACGAGCTGATCTAACGTCGCTCGTCCCGTTCGCGGGATACCTTGCACACAATTCCGTGCCATTTGGGACCGGGGAGGTTTATCCTCTCCGGCGTGGGCCTCGTGCTGGCTTCCGTGTTGTTGCTGGCGTTGCAACAACGGAGTTCTGTGCCGTTCGATCCGTCGCAGGTGCACCCTGCACAACCGGAAGAAGATCGTTTCACAGCCCAGATGAATGCCGGCGTAACGGCCCTGCTCGACCGGCAATACGACAAGGCGGCTGGCGATTTTCACCACGCTGCGACCACGCGAAAAGATGATCCGCAGCCGCTGCTCCTCGAGGGCGAGGCCCTGGTCTACGGCGGCCGGGCGAGGGAAGCCCTGCATCCGCTGCAGCGGACCCTGCAGCTTGATCCGACTTCCACGCAGGCGCATGTGCTGCTCGCCGCCGTCTATGCCGGTTCTGACCTGCCGAAAGAGCGCGACGCGGAAGTCGCACTCCTCAAGCAGTGGCACTCGGATGGCAAACACCCCATCCTTGGCCGCGAAGACGGTTTTCTGCTGGAAACATTCCACACCGGCGGCTGGCATGTGAATGTGCAGTCGTATTTTGAGCCGCAGGGCGACCCGCCGGTCTACTGGCGTTTCACGGTGCGGGACCGTGCGGAGGTTCCGGAGAGGTCGTACTGCATGCAGGCCATGCCGGCGCCGCAAAAGGGCTTTGCGCTGATTCGCTGCGCGGAGCCGGACATGCCCGCGCCTTCGGCCAATGAATCGCCGGTCAAGCTTTACGCAGAGATGCCGGACTACAGCGAGGTCCGTAAGGATTTGGCGGGATCGCTCCGGCTGATTGCGCCGGGGAAGAAGATAAGCGGGGCGGCCCGGTAAAAGCTGGCCCGGGGCCATTCGGGGGGAGGGTCTTAGGCCAGTTGGTAGGCCGCCCCGCTACGAAATACATTCTGCACACATCGGCCCCGGAACGGAATGTCACGAAAGGACAATGTCCCTGGGGGTTACCGGGTCGTTACCTAAGCGGAGTATGCTGGCCGGCATGAAAATCCTGACCGCTGGTGCTGTCTCCCTACTGTTTTGCGCCGCCGCCGTCGCCGCGACGGACAAGCCGAAGCCAATCCACGTGACCCTGAAGGGCAGCGACGGCAAAGACATCGGCATGGCCACGCTGAGCCAGAAGCGCAATGGCGTTGCAGTAAAGCTCTCCGTCCATGACGTCCCGGCGGGACTGCACGGCGTGCACATCCACGCGAAAGCAGTGTGCGATGCGCCGGATTTCAAGACCGCCGGACCGCACTTTAACCCGACGGGAAAGCAGCACGGCTTTCAGAACCCGGCCGGGCACCATCTGGGCGACACGGACCACAACCTTGCGGTCACGGAGAGCCACACGGCGTCCGATTCCTGGCTGATGAAAGGGCTTACGCTCGACCCGAACGGCGGCGAGGGTTCGATCACAGCGAACGGCGGGACCGCGCTGGTGATCCATCAGCATGCCGATGACGAGAAGACCGACCCGAGCGGTGATTCGGGCAATCGCATGGCCTGCGGAGTGATTGCGGCGCAGTAAACGGTTAGTCAGATTTTGCGCGGGCTTCGGCTACTCCTGCCTGGACGCCAAGCTCCGTATAGATGACGTGCGCCTCGCGCCAGAACTGTTTTGCCGCATCGAGTTTGCCCGAAGCTTCGGCGGCCAGCGCGGAGACACGCAGCGAGTTCGCGATGTCCAGCCGGCGTGCGGCCGGGTCTGCGCGGTAGAGCGCCAGCGCTTCGGCAATATCCCGTTCGGCCGCCACTCCCTGGCCGCGAAGCGCTTGATGCTCGGCAATGTGGCGCAACGCGAAGGCGATGCGCTCGCCGTTGCCGCTGGCGCGGCCCTCGGCTTCTATGGCGCGGTAATGCTCCAGCGACTGCGCCATGGCCAGGTCAGAACTTTCCGTAATGCAGCACGATTTGCGCGCTCAGGCTGAAGTTGTTTTGAAATTCCCCGCCAAAGTGGGTCGCCGTGTAATTGGGCACGACCCGGATGGAGTAGCTCGAATTGCGGTGGAAGTCGAATACCGGCCCGGCGACGATGGCGAACGAAGCGCCATTCGGGTAGAGCCCGAGTTGGGAATTGGTAATTCCGGCCGGCACATGGATGCTGAAATCGCCGTACGCGGCGCCGGCGAGCGCGTGGAAGTTGATTCCGAACGTCGAGTTCTTGACCCAGCGATATTCCGCTCCGCCGACAAACTGGGAATCGCTGATGAGCGGCGAATTCACAAAATATGGATTGGGGGCGACATTGCCCGGGCTCAGGTAGGAGCGAACGTCGCCCGTCGCGCCCAAATTCCGCCACAGCCACTGGGTCGCGGAAACGTCCACGCCGGCGAGCTGCGAGCGCCAGGGGATGTGCGCCCCGGTCGGGGTGTTCATGTAGGAGAGTCCGGGCGACAGGTCCCACAGGTTCGCGTAGTGATAGTTGTCTTCCTGAGCGTGGGCCGCCGCGGGGGAAAGGACGGCGAGCGTCGCGAAGGCAAGCGCCGCGGCGGCGCGGAGGAACAAATGCGGCCGGCCCGAAGGGCTGCCGGCTGTCAAAATCTTCATGTCCACAGGATACCTTTTCGCTCTTGCCGTGGAGGCGGGCGTTGATAAGATTGCCGCATGGGGCACGAGGCCGAAGGCGAAGTCTACCCAAGCATCTCCGCCATGATGGAAGCGGCAGCTGAGACGGCGCGCAAGCTGGCGGAATCGCGCTTTGGCTTTGCGCTGGATTTTTCCGAGGCAAGCCTTGCCCATCTTGACCCCATCCTTGCGCAGGTTTCTGCCAGCGGCGACGTGGATGAAGAGCGCGAGACCAAGCTGTGGGGCGCCTACCTGGGCGAAACGCTGCGGCGGTTGCATGGCGGCGCCTGGGACTTCACGCAATATCCGGGTTCGGCCGTGGCGATGCCGACGGTGGTCATTCACGGCTCCCAAATTTATCCGCTGATGAAGGTTTACCGGCGGCTCCACATGGGTGAAACTGAACGCGTGGATGCCTTTTACGCCAAGGTCCGCGAACGGCTGCTTGCGGGACGTTCCGCAGGAGAAGCCCGGTGAGGCGCGAGCGGCGCAAGATCGCGTACTGGATTACAGCCGCGATCAGCCTTGCCATCGGGCTGGTTTTCATCTGG
Source organism: uncultured Acidobacteriaceae bacterium (assembly GCA_963848685.1). Lineage (GTDB taxonomy): Bacteria > Acidobacteriota > Terriglobia > Terriglobales > Acidobacteriaceae > CAWKED01. Next base: position 256,416 of record CAWKED010000003.1, read on the forward strand.
CCCAGGGACTTCGAAGTCTGGCAGCGCCTGCTTTTCATTGCCATCGTCATGCTGTGGATGCAGATCACGGTCTGGTTTTCCATCCGGAGACGGCGCTCCTACGGCAGAAGCCGTTCCAGCAGCGCCAAATCGCAGTCTGTGCTCTAAGGTCCGGTTCCCGCCGGGTTGTGCGAGAATCGTCTGTGGCGCGCCTCGCGCCGGAGGAACTTCCGTATGGGCGAACTTTTTACACCGACACACCTGATCCTGGTTCTGGCGGTTGCGTTCCTGCTTTTCGGCTCGCGCAAGTTGCCGGAGCTCGGCAAGGGCCTGGGTGAAGGCCTGCGCGGCTTCAAGGATGCCATCAAGGGCGAAGATCCGAACGCCACCAAGACTGCCGCTCCGCTGCCCGGGGCCAGCGACGCCCATACGGTAACGCCGCAGCCGGACCCGAACGCCCAGCCGAAATAACGGCGGGAGACTTCCACGAAGGCACCAGTCGCGCTGGTGCCTTTTCACTTGTACGAGGTGACCGTGAAGGCCGAATCGAAATATCTAGTCGAGCCGAAGAGCAAGCTGCGGCTGAAGAAAATTGCGACAGACGACAAGGACGGGTTTGAGTCCGAAGAAGAGTCTCTTGGCGAAACCCAGAAGAACATCGCGCGCCTCGCCAGCCTGCAGGAGGAGTTTGCCGCGGCACAAAGCAATGCGCTGCTGGTCGTGCTGCAAGGCATGGACACGGCCGGCAAGGACGGCACAATCCGCCATATCTTTACCGGCGTCAACCCGCAGGGATGTTCGGTGACGAGCTTCAAAGTGCCGACCCCGCTTGAAGCGCGCCATGATTTTCTGTGGCGGGTGCATGCCGCCGTTCCTCCGCGCGGCATGATCGGCATCTTCAACCGGTCGCATTATGAGGACGTGCTGGTGACCCGCGTCCACAAGACCATCACGCAGAAGCAGGCAAAGCGCCGCTTCCAGGACATCGTGAATTTTGAAGAGCTGCTGGTCGAGAGCGGGACTGTTGTCGTCAAGTTGTTCCTGCACATCTCGCAGAAGGAGCAGACAGCGCGCCTGCAGTCGCGCATGGACACGGCCGACAAACGCTGGAAGCTCTCCGCGGCCGACTTCGCCGAGCGCAAATACTGGGACAGCTATCAGCAGGCCTACCAGGACGCCATCGCGGCGACGAGCCGAAAGGGCGCGCCGTGGTACATCGTCCCTTCCGACCACAAGTGGTACCGCAACGTCGTGGTGTCGCGCATCCTGGTGAAGACGCTGGAAGCGATGAAGCTGAAATATCCCAGGCCGGACGTGGACATCGGCAAGCTCAAGCTGTAGCCGCTAGGGTTTTGAGATCAGGGCGACCGCGGCCAGCGCGAGCGCGACGCCCCAGCCCTGGGTGCGCGTGAACTTTTCCCGCAGCACAAGCATCGCCAGCACGATGGTCCCGGCCGGGTAGAGCGAGGCGAGCACGGACGCGGCATCCAGCCTGCCCGCACGCGCCGCCCACATGAAGCAAAGGTTGCCGAAAGCATCCATGAGCCCGGCAACCATGGCCAGCCAGAAGGCCTGTGCGGTCAGCTTGCGCCAGCGAAGGTCCGCACTGACGCGACGCAGGGCGAGCAGTCCGGCCGAAGCGACCAGCGTGCTGCCGGCGCGCGAGGCCAGCAGCGGCCACACAAGCTGCTGGCGGCTTGCCTGGCGGCTCATGACAAGAAAGATTCCAAAGCCGATGCCCGCCGCGCAGGCCAGCCAGATGGAGCGTCGCGAGGTGTTGTGGCCGTCCTCTCCCGCAGGCCGGGTGAGCAAAAAAATCGCTCCAGCTGCAAGCACGAATCCGGCGAGATGCCAGGCGGTCGGGAAGCCTTCCAGCCGGGCGTCGAAGATGACCGGGACAGCGGCGGTCAGCACTCCGCCCAGTGCGGCGGCGAGGCCCATCTGGCCGCCGGCGAGCGCCATGTAGAAGGCAGCCAGCGCGAAGCCGTTCACCAGCCCGCTTCCCAGCCCCCAGGCCATTGAAGCTGCGTCCGGTGGCGCAACATGCGCGAAGGCCAGCCATGCGCCGAGCAGCAGAACATCGGCCCCGTGGGCCAGCGCGATGATCTGCAGCGCGGATGCCCGGCGCGAGGCGAAGCCGCCGGAAAAATCTCCTGCGCCCCAGCATGCCGCGGCGATAAGCGCAGCGACACTGGTCGCGACAGCGGCATGCGTCGCCAGCCACGGCGCTGCTGCGGCTATCGTCAAAGCGCCCACGCCTCTATTGTGCTGCCCGGATGGGAATCCGGGGCAGGCCGTCAGGGCCGCTGCGCATGAACGCCGTCGCGATCGAGGAGAAAGGTGGTCGCCCCCTCGGTATCTGTGCGCCACGTCCGGACGTGCGCGTCTTCCAGCCGTTCCAGGATGGGCATGCGGGGATGCTTGTACGGGTTGTAGCGGCCGGATGAAATGACGGCATCCTGCGGCGATGCCGCCGCGAGGAACCGCGGAGTGGTGGAGGACAGGCTGCCGTGATGGCCAACCTTGAGCAGCGCAACATGCGGGACCCCGGCTGCGAGCATGGCTTCTTCAGAATGCTTTTGAGCGTCGCCTTCGAGCAGCGCTGCCGTGCCTTGATAGCCGGCCGCGAGCACGAGGGAATCTTCGTTGCTCGGCTCGCTTCCCGGCTGATAGGCCGCGGCGGGCGACAGAACGCGCAGGTCCGCGCCTCCGAAGGCAAAGTCCGCGCCGGCACGGAGCCTCCGTACCTGCACGCCGAGTTGCGAAGCTTCGGCCAGCAGGGCCTGGTAGCTGGCAACGGGCGGGTTTGCGCCGACCCAAAGTTCGCGCGGCCGGAAGTTGCGCAGCACGACGGGCATGCCACCCATGTGATCGGAATGCGCGTGCGTCAGCGCGACCGCGTCCAGCCGCCGGATGCCGCGTGACCAGAGATAGTTCGAGACCACGTCTTCCCCTATCCGGTCACCGAAATTTGCATTCAGGCTCGGACCTGCAGGACCGCCGCTGTCGATCAGCAGCGTCTTGCCCTCCGGCGTGACGACCAGCAGGGAATCTCCCTGGCCGACGTCGAGGGCTGTGATTTCAAGCGCGCCGCGCGCATGCATGAACGGGACCGGCCAGAAGGCGAGAGCCCCAATCGCGCCGAGGCATGCAATGGTGGCGGCAACGGCCGGCGTGCCGCGCATGCGCGCGAACAGCATGGCCGCGCAAAATGCCAGCGCAAGGACCGCAAGGGCGAGAGGGCGGGTCGGAGGCACGCGCCACTCCGAAACGCGCAGCGATGCCAGGTGCAAGATGGAAGCCTGTGCCAGATGCAGCAGCAGCGCAAGCGGCGCCGCGACGATCGCCGCCACATGGACGGAAACCAGGGCAACCAGCAGTGCCAGGAAGCCGAGCGGCAGCAGCAGCGTAAGCCAGAGCAGCGTGATGCCGTTTGCCAAGATGCTGAGCGCGGTGAAGCGGTGAAAGTAGACGGCCATCATCGGCGCAAGGCAAAGCTCCAGCGCGAGCGAGACGAACAGGATCTCGGCGGCGAGCAGCGCGACGCGCGCGATCCATACAGGCAGCCGCGTGGCGGCCCATCTTCCGACCAGAGGCCGCAACGCTTCCGACCAGACACGCAGCATGACGCGGAATTGCGCGAGCCGCGGCGGCAGTCCCGGGTCGTTCGGCGTGGTCCACAGCGATGCGGCCGCGCCGGATGCGGGCCGGACCGCGCGGGAAAGCAGGGGCGCAACGATGCCGGCAATCGCAAACACGGCAAGCATCGTCATCTGGAAGCCCGGGTTGAAGAGCGCGGCGGGAGTTATCGCCAGCAGAAGAAGCGCCGCCGCGCCGAGAGAATTCATCGCCTCCAGCCGCCGGTACAGCAGGCGGCCAAGCATGAAGACGGCGGTCATCAGCAGCGCGCGGCGCACGGGCGCGCCGAAACCAGCGAACAGCGCATACGCGCTGACAACGGCGAGCGTGATCAATGTCGCAGTCCAGCGCGGCAAACGTAACTGAATCAGGCATACATACAGAAAGCCCGCCAGGACCGCGATGCTCAAACCGGAAACAATCAGCAGGTGGTATGTTCCGGTGCGCTGGAAGCTGCTGCGGATGTCGGGCGTCAGCAAAGTGCGGTCGCCAAGCAGAGCAGCAGCCAGCACCGCGGTGTCCTGCCCGGTGAGTTGCAAAGCCGCCGGGTAACGTTGCGTCCGGCCGGCTACCTGCGTCAAGCGCTCCAGCACGCGGGCTCGCAGCGTTGCGACCCGGCATTGCCAGCCTGCTTTGCCGGGGACAGTACCAACGATCTCCGATCGATGCACGGTTGCAATCAACACGATGCCTTGCAGACCAAGCGTGTCGGACGGGCTCCACGCTCCGGGCGTGCGATACGTTTCCGGAACTCGCAGGTGGGCGCGCGCACTGAACGTGTCTCCGCAATTGATTGCCGGCAGCGGCTCGCCGTGCGAACTCTCCAGCGTCACCTGCGCGCCGTCGTTCAAACGGGCGCCGTCGAGAGTCTGGATTTCTCCGGCGATTGTGCGCAGATGCAACTGGCTGCCGCTCCATCCCTCGAGCGCCCGTTCCGCCTGGACGGCCGTTACATGCAGCGTGAAGGAGTGGTCCGCGTCGTCATACGCGGCGGCGCGCGCCTGCGGGGAAATCAGAAGCGGCGATGAAAGTTCCGCTGCCAGGAATCCGCTGGCTGTCCAGGCGAGAAGCAACGCGGCGATCCGGAGCCAGGCGCGTGCCCGCGGACACACCAGCACTGCCGCAAACCCGAGCGCGGCGGCGATAAGCAGCAGAGCCGGCTGGCGGTACATGACCCTCGATAACGGGATGCCGGCCGCGAATGCAAGCGCGGACCAGAACGCCGGCGCGCGCACAAAGTGCAGCGGCCGCGGGCCGTCGAGGGGAGGCATTGCGAGAGTGTACTAGCGAGCCAGCACGGCGAGCGTTTCCATATGGAACGTCTGCGGAAACAGGTCGATCAGCGTCAGCGAGGAGAGGGCATAGCCGCTGCCGAGCAGGCCGCGCAGGTCGCGAGCAAGCGTTACGGGATCGCACGACAGATACACGAGCGTGCGCGGCGCAATGCCGGCGATGGCGGCGGCCATGTCCGCGCCCAGGCCGCTGCGCGGCGGGTCAACGACGATGGCGTCCGGCCTGCCGCCTGCACGCCGCGCCAGGAACGCCGCGACATCGGACGCCATAGCCTGCGAGCCGCGCTTTGCCAGATTTCGCTTCAGGTCCGCGGCCGAAGCCGGTGCGCCTTCGACGGCCGTGACGCGAATGCCTCGCGCGGCGAGTGGCACAGCGAACAGGCCACCGCCCGCGAACAGGTCCCACACCTCGCTCGCGTCAGCGGGAACAGCAGCCGCAACAGCGCGGGCCAGCTGGTCGAGTAGATAGCGATTGACCTGGAAGAACGCTCCGGCGGAAACCTGCATTTCGCCTTCGCCGACCCGATACTGCAGGGCGCTCTCTCCCACGTGGCAAACGGCGCGGTCGCCGGCGATGAGCGTGATGCCGCGCAACTTCGGCAACGCGGCCGTGAGCGCGGCGTGCCATCGCTGCATTTCCATATCGCCGCTTGCGGAAGGGGTGGCGCGATATGCGGTGATGAGCAGGGCCGTGTCCGTGGCGTCGGCAAAGAGTTCCAGCTCTGCGATGTCGCGCGGCGCGGCCGGCGCGACCGTTTGGGATTGCAGGACGTGAATGGCTCGCTCGATCAACGGCGATGCGATGGGGCAGACATCTACGGCGAGCATGCGATGCGAACGGCGTTCCATGTAGCCCACACGCCAGGCCGGCGAAGCCTGCACGTGAAGGCGAACGCGGTTGCGATAACCCCAGGGTTCCGCGGAGAGCGTCGTGATTTCAGGCAGCCTGGAAATTCCCGCGCGTGCGAAAGTCTCGCGCAGGATGTCGTTCTTGACCGCGAGCTGCGCGTCATACCTTGCGTGCTGGAGCTGGCAGCCGCCGCAGCGGCCGAAGTACGGACACTTCGGTTCGACTCGCTCGGGAGATGCTTCCAGCACCTGCAGCAACTCGGCGCGCGTAAAGCCGGACTTCGCGCGCGGCATTTCAGCCAGCACGCGCTCGCCCGGCAGCGTGAAAGGCACAAACGCGGTCAGCCGCCTGCCGCGCTCATCTTCCGGCAGGCGCGCCAGGCCGTCGCCGCCATAAACGAGCTTTTCTATCTGGAGCTCCGTGGGCATTCGCTACTCGTGCGCCATGTAGAAGAGTGAGAGTCGCGGCAGGGCGTGCGCTTCCAGCAGCCGCTTGTAGAGCATCTGCCGCTGGACCTGGGCGATTTGCGCGGCTTGCATCTTGCCGCGGTGCGGCGCCAGTTCGCGCTGCACGGTTTCCCGCATGCGCACCAGCTCGTCTTCGCAGGTCGCAGTCATCAGGGTGGCGAAGACGCGTTCTTCCAGAACGGTCAGTTTATTTTCCAGCGATTCGAGAGACTGTGTTGCATCTGCGGACTCGGCTGCCAGTTCGCGAATCCGTTCCACGCTGGCCTGGAGACCGTTGACGTCCGCCGCTGCAAAGTTATCCAGGCACTTTTGCAAATGCCGTTGCACGCGCGTCCGGTCGAAGCCGTCGTCTGCGTCGCGCTTGCTGCCGCCGTCCGTAGCAGTGCCGACTGCGGCTTCCTGCATCTGCGCGGCCTGCTCCAGCACAGCTTGCGAACACCACGCCAGGCCGTTGACCGCGCGCAGCCGCGACCGCGAAGGATGCGAGTCACGCTTGTCAAAAGCAGCATCAATGCCGCGCAGCACGGCCTCCAGCGGGATGCCGGCCTCGCGCCAGGTTTCGATCAATGCCCAATCGAGCGTGGAGAGAAGCAGCAGTGTTCCCCGGCGGCGCTGGAAGTGCTCCTCGACTTCCGAGAAGTAGGAGAAATAGTTCACTGGTTTGCGCTGGCGTGCGGCTTGCGCGTCGCGCGCTGGCGTTCGTAGATGCGCCGCAGCCCGTTCAGGGTCAGCATGTCGTCTACCGCGGTGATGTAGCGGGATTCGCCGGCAAGCAGGTGCGCGAGGCCGCCGGTCGCGACGCACTTCACCTCGCCGCCCAGTTCCGCGATCATGCGCTGCAGCAGGCCGTCAACGAGGTCGATGTGGCCCCAGAACAATCCAATCTGCAGATTGTCCACCGTGTTGGTGCCGACAACTTTTGCGGGCTTGCGAATGTCGACGCGCGGCAGACGGGCCGCGCGCGCGAACAGCGCTTCGGCGGAGATGTTGAGTCCCGGCGCAATCGCGCCGCCAAGGAACTCGCCCTTCTTTGATACGACATCGAAGTTGGTCGCGGTGCCAAAGTCGACGACGATGCACGGGCCGCCGAATTTCTCGAACGCGCCGACGCAGTTTGCGACACGGTCCGCGCCGACTTCGCTCGGATTGTCGGTCAGGATCGGCATGCCGGTTTTGACGCCGGGCTCGATAAACACCGCGCGCTGGTTCAGGTAATGCTCGGTGAATTCGCGCAGCATGCGGTCCAGCGGCGGCACAACGGACGCGATGATGACGCCGGTGATTTCGCTGGTCGCGATGGATTCCGCCGCAAGCAGGCTGCGAACAAGGATCCCGTATTCATCAGCCGTCGAGGTGCGCTGCGTGGAGATGCGCCAGTGCGCGACAGGCGCGTCGCCTTCGCCGAAGACCGCGATGGCCGTGCTTGTGTTGTTGACGTTCAGTGCGAGCAGCATGGTCTATCTCTGATGGTAACGCCGCTATTCGCGCGGCGAGCGGACGCCCCCGCTGAGAACGGTTCGCATGCCGTCTACGGTGCGAACGCGCAGGAAGCCGCGGGCGTCCAGCCCGGCTGTTGTGCCCAGGTAGCCGCCGTCTTCTTCCACGCGGACCTGCCTGCCGTCGATCCATGTGGAAGCGGCGCGAAGACGGTCGAGGATTCCCGCGCCCGTTGGCTGCGTTGTGGTGAGCGCGGCGAGTTCGTCCGCGAGCGAGCGCAGCAGCGCGATCAGAATCGGCTGGCGATGTTGCGGAGTTCCGCTGGCGATACGTAGAGAGGTTGCAATCGCGGCGAGGTCGGCGGGAAATTCGCGATGGCCGACGTTGATGCCGATGCCGATGACGGCAAATTTCAGAAGGTCGCCTTCGAAAGCAGTTTCTGTCAGGATGCCGCAGAATTTCTTCTCGCCAATCAGCAGATCGTTCGGCCAGCGGATGTCAGCCTGCAGCCCTGTGACTTCGTTCACGGCGTTGTGGACGGCCAGCCCCGCAGCGAGCGACAGCCAGAGCGCGTCCCGTGCAGCGAGCGCCGGCCGGACAAGGATCGACACGTAAAGCCCGTCGCCCGGCGCGGAGTGCCAGGCATGGGAGCCGCGCCCGCGCCCCGCGGTCTGCTCGTCCGCAATGTACACGGAGCCGGCCGGCGCGCCGCTTTGCGCTTCCGCTACCGCATGCGTGTTGGTTGAGCCGATGGTCGGGAAATGGTGCAGCTTCGCTGCAAACGGCGTGCCTGCAAGGGCTTGCCGCAACAGTTCAAGATCGAGGGGGTCGGTCACTGGTTCCAGAGTAACGGCAGGGAACCGTGCGGCGGCAATCCGCGTACTTTCAGGTCATGAGAGTGATCGTGTTCCTGCTGCTTCTCTGGTTCTGCTGGCCGCTTGCGCTGGTGTTGCTGGTTCTGTTTCCGCTGGTGTGGCTCGTGCTGCTGCCGTTCCGGCTGATGGGGCTGGTCGTGTTCGGCGTGTTCGAGCTGATTGGCGAAATCTTCCGGCTGCCGGCCAGGGCGCTCCGCGCGATCTAGTAAAGCTCAGCGGTGATGCGCATGCTCAGGTCTACCGCCGGGGCGGAGTGTGTCAACGCGCCGACCGAGATAAATGTAACTCCGGTAGTTGCGTATTTGCGGATGTTCTTGAGCGTGATGCCGCCGCTGGCTTCCGTCAGCATGCCGGGCTTTTCTTTCTTGATGTGCGTGACAGCGGCTTTGACTTCTGACGCCTTCATGTTGTCGAGCAGGATGTAGTCCGCGCCGCCGGCCAGCGCCTCGTCAATTTCCTTCATGTTGCGGGCCTCGACCTGGATGCGCTGCTTGGCCGTGCGCCTGCTCGTGGCATTTTCAAGCGCCTTCGCCAGCCCGCCGCCGAGCGAGATGTGATTGTTCTTGATGAGCACGCCGTCGGCGAGGTCCAGGCGATGGTTCACGCCGCCGCCGCAGCTTACCGCGTACTTGTCCAGCACGCGCAGCCCGGGCATGGTCTTGCGTGTGTCGAGGACCTTGGCGCCGGTGCCCTTGACGGCGTCGGCATACTCGCGCGTCATGGTGGCGACGCCGGACATGCGCTGCATCAGGTTCAGGATGACGCGCTCGCAGGCGAGGATTGTGCGCGCGTTGTGACGAATGACGGCCAGCGCCTGGCCGTTGCGCGCGCGCACGCCGTCGAACATTTCCGGGTGCGAGATAACTTCAAAGCGGCCGGAAGGCTTGCCGTCGAGCCGCTCGAAGATGCGCAGGAATTCCGGGATGCAGCCCAGTCCGCAGACGATGCACTCCTGCTTGGCGATGACCGTGGCGGTGGCGCGAAGCTTCGGGTCAATCGTCAGCGCAGTGGTGGCGTCCTGCGTGGCCTTGTCTTCGAGCAGCGCGGATTCGAGCAGCGCCTGAATGCGTTTCGACTTCCAATCCATAACTGTGCCGTTCTACTCCTCTGCGGGAAGCGCGGCAAGCGCGGCGCGGGTTTTCTCAAGCAGGGGACCGAGTTCGGCAGCGCGGGTGCGCAGGCCTTCGACGACTTTTGCCGGAGCCTTGGCCAGGAAGGCCTCGTTCGAGAGCTGGCGCTGGTTGTTGGCCCATTCCTTTTCCTGCTGGGCAAGGTCTTTGGTCAGGCGGGCGCGCTCGGCGGGGATGTCGATTTGTTTTTCGTAGGGAATGCCGATCGTTTCTGTGGAAAGTTCACGGATATGCGCAACCGGAAGCATTAGAGCCTTGAGTACCGCGATCCCGTCGATGCGTGCCAGCCGCCGAATGATGAGCGGGTCTGCAATCGCGACAGACTCGGGCTCTTGAGCAACTATTTGCAAGTTAGCGAGTTGTTTTTCTGGAATGCCCAAATCTTTGCGAAGCGCTCGTGTGGCGACTATGAGCTGCTGAAGCTTGTTCATGGAGGTAAGCGCGGCGCTATCAACTTCCGATGGCTGGGGGAATGGGGCGAGGGCGATTGAGCGAAGGGCAGGTCCCTCCACTCCGCTGCGCTCCGGTCCGGATGACAGTTTTTCCTGCTGCGAGTCCGACGTGAGTGCCTGCCAAAATTCTTCCGTAATGAACGGCATGAATGGCGAAAGCAGGCGCAGCGATTGCTCGAAGACTCTGAGCAGCTTCGTCAGCGATTGCTTTGCCTGCTGCTTCGCTTCTTCTGTCGAGTATTCCAGCCGGATTTTGACGATTTCCAAATACCAGTCGCAGAAATCTCCCCAGAAGAATTGGTAGGCGGCGTCGGCGGCCTGGTCGAAGCGATATGCTTCAAGGGCTTCGTTGATGGCCGTGATGGTCTGCGACAGGCGCGAGATCAATCCAGCGGTCTTCGAGGGTAAAGCAGGTCCCTCCATTGCGGCGGCTGAAGCCGCTGCCGGTCGGGATGACAAGGATGGCGCTGGCATCGATCGTACGCCGTTCTCCGCGGCGCTGTCGCGCTGCATGAAGATGAAGCGCGCAGCGTTCCAGATCTTGTTGGCGAAGGCGCGGTAGCCTTCCGTGCGCGCTTCGTTGAAGGCAATGTCCGTTCCGGGCGAAGCCATCGCGGCCAGCGTGAACCTGGTCGCATCGGTCCCGTACTTCTCGATGATCTGGATCGGGTCTACGACGTTGCCCTTGGTCTTTGACATCTTCTGGCGGTCGGCGTCGCGGACGAGCGCGTGGATGTGGACTTCGTGGAACGGGACGGCATCGCGCAGCGTGCGCTTGTTCTCCCCACCCTTGCTTTGCCAGGATGGGGCACCCTGAGTCTCGTTACTCGGCGACGAAAGCGGCTCTTCCAGCATGAGGTGCGAGCCGAGCATGATCATCCTCGCTACCCAGAAAAACAGAATGTCGAAGCCCGTGACGAGAAGCTGCGTCGGATAGAACGCTGCGAGATCCGGCGTGCGCTCAGGCCAGCCGAAGACGGTGAACGGCAGCAGTCCCGACGAAAACCAGGTATCGAGTACGTCGGTTTCCTGCGTCAGTGCATCCGATTTCCCGCAGTGCCGGCAGGTGTTCGGCGTTTCGCGCGCCACGGTTGTCTTGCCGCATGCGCCGCAGTGCCACGCCGGAATTCTGTGTCCCCACCAGAGCTGACGCGAGATGCACCAGTCGTGAATGTTGCGCATCCACTCGAGATAGACCTTGCGGTGCTGGTCCGGCGTGATGCGGATGTGGCCATCTTCCACTGCGGCAATGGCTCGCGCGGCCATGCTCAGCCCGTCCGGCGAACTTTCACTCGGCTTGTTGACAGCGACGAACCATTGCAGAGAAAGCCTCGGCTCGACGATCGTCTTGCAGCGATCGCAACGGCCGACGGCGTGCGTGTGATCTTTTGTCGCGACAAGTTGCCCGGCGGCTTCCAGGTCTTGGAGAATTTTCCTCCGCGCGTCGAAGCGGTCGAGCCCGGCATACTTGCCGCCGTTGTCGTTGATGATGCCGCTCTCATCCATGACGTTGATGGATGGCAGATTGTGCCGCTGACCGATGGCGAAGTCGTTGGGGTCGTGCGCCGGCGTGACTTTCACCGCGCCGGTACCGAATTCGGGATCGGCCCAGTCATCGGTGACAACAGGAATCTCGCGGCCGAGCAGCGGCAGACGCAGCATTTTGCCGTGCAGATGCCTGTAGCGCTCGTCATGCGGGTTCACGGCGACGGCGGTATCGCCAAGCATCGTCTCCGGCCGCGTTGTCGCGATGACGAGCGAGCCCGAACCATCCACGGCGTCGTAGCGAATCTGCCAGAGATGGCCGGCCTGTTCCTCATGCACAACTTCCAGGTCCGAAAGCGCGGTCTGGTGCCACGGACACCAGTTGACGATGTAGGCGCCGCGATAAATCAGTCCCTGGTCGTAGAGGCGGACGAAAGCCTCACGCACGGCGCGCGACAGGCGGTCGTCCATGGTGAAGTACTCGCGCTGCCAGTCCATGCTGGCGCCGAGGCGCTTCATCTGCTCGAGGATTGCGCCGCCGTAATGCTCCTTCCATTCCCAGACTCGCTCCAGGAACTTCTCGCGGCCCAGGCCCTTGCGCGATTCGCCTTCCGCGGTGAGCTGGCGTTCGACGAGCATCTGTGTCGCGATGCCGGCGTGGTCGGTTCCCGGCACCCACAGGGCACGCTTGCCGCGCATGCGCTGCCAGCGGATGAGCACGTCCGTCTCCGTCTGCTCGAACATGTGGCCCATGTGCAGGCGGCCGGTGACGTTCGGTGGAGGCAGCAGGATAGTGAAATTTTCCTGCGTATCCCCCGGCGCGGGAGTAGCGACATGGAAGAGGTCCTCAGCGACCCAGCGCTGCGCCCACTTTTCTTCAATCTGCGACGGGGCGTAGGCCTTGGGGAGCTCCTGGGCGGAGGATGTTATTTCTGGCTCTGGCGGCATGTTTGTGAGGATTTTGCGGGAAATTCGAGGATAGCAGAGCGCGTTGCATGGACTACACTCTCAGTCGTAGAGGCAGGAGGGGCAGATGCGGATTTCTAGGCGGATGTTTGCGGCGTGTGCATTGGCGATGGCGGCTGTGGGCGTGGCCCACGCACAGGACGGTAAACGCGCTTCCTTCGGCAGCGACATTGTGGTGGCCAAGGGCGACACGGCATCGGAAGTGGCTTGCTCATTCTGCAGCGTGGTCGTGCATGGCACGGTGGACGGCAAGGTCGCTGTGTTCATGGGAAGCGTCACGGTGGACGGGACCGTCCAGGGCAAGGTCGCGGTGTTTGGCGGCAATGTCAACGTGAAGAGCGGTGGGAGCATTGACGGCGACGTCGCGGTCAGCGGCGGCAGCATTCAGAAGGATGACGGCGGCACGATTGCCGGCAGCCAGAGACAGGGCGGCAGCCACGGTATGGTCCGCGGCGCGATGGCGCTGGTGCTGTTCTTCACGTTGCTTCCGTTCCTTGTACTTGCTGCGATCATCTGGCTGATTGTCTGGCTTGTTCGTCGCAACCGCGCGCCAATGTATCCGCCCCCTCCGCCGCCGGGAACCGGCTATCCGCCGCCGCCTCCCGCTGCGCGCTATTGAATGGCTCAAGTAGAAGGGGCACGGCGGCTCGCCGTGCCCCTTTTCTATCGGGTTTCCTTACCTACTGCACCTCGGCCACGAATGCGCCGTACGGGGGGATGTTCGCCGTCGCGGGCATGGTCACGGTCATGCCTTCGTGCTCGCTGGCGGCAAGCAGCTTCACTTTCCTGCCGGCCAGGGTTCCCAGCTGGATGGGCTGCTGGGCGCCGCTGAAGTTTCCGGCCACGAACACGGTCTTGCCGTTCGCGGTCCGCGAGAACGCGACGACCTGGTCGTTGCCGGCGTCGAGCATCTGGAAGTCGCCATCGCGCAGCGCGTCATTGCTACGGCGCAGCGCGATCAGCTTTTCGTACCAGTTCAGCATGCTGCGCGGATCGGCGGACTCGGTTTCAACGTTTACGGTTACGTAATCGGGAGGAATCGGCAGCCAGGTCGTTTCGGCGGTCGAGAAGCCGGCGTTCCTGCCCGGCGTCCACTGCATCGGCGTGCGCTCGCCGTCGCGGCCCTTGAACATCGGCCAGTAGCGGCGGCCGACGGGGTCTTTGACGTCTTCGACGCGCGTCGGCGGCGTGGTCTTCATGCCGATTTCGTCGCCGTAATAAAACAACGCTGCGTCCTTGGACATGAACAGGATGGTTGAAAGCATTTTCTGGATGTTGTCGCAATTCGCGTTCGGAACGGCGCCCGCTTCCACCGTGCAGAAGCGGTCCATGCGCGGGTTGTCATGGTTGTCGATGACCAGCAGCGGCTGCGAGCCGTGCACGCCGGTTTCGGCTTCGAGCAGGGACTGGCGCCAGCCCTTCGCGTCGAGTTTGTTCTTGAGGCCGACCTGCGTGTCCATCGGGAGCTGGAGCTCGTCTTTCGCGCCGCCGCCATACCACTTGTCGAGCTCGGCGATATTCGGCAGATAAGTCTCGCCGATCAGCACGCGGTCGCCCGGATAGCTGTCCGCCATCTGCCGCATGCGGCGGATGATGTCGTGGACTTCCGGCAGATTGTTGGTCCGCGAATGAATGAGCACGGGATCGCCGTTGGGCATGGTCATCAGCTTGCCGTCCGGCCCCTTGCGCTGCTCCTCATCCTGGTTGGAGGGGTCTTCGAGCAGCGTGTCAATCGCATCCAGCCGGAAGCCGGCGACGCCGCGGTCGAGCCAGAAGCGCATCTGGTCAAACATCGCCTTTTCGACGGCCGGATTGCGCCAGTTCAGGTCCGGCTGCTCCTTGTAGAACTTGTGGTAGTAGTACTGCTGGCGCGCGGGCACCCACTCCCACGCGGAGCCGCCAAATTCGCTGGTCCAGTTGTTGGGCGGCTCATGCTTGCCGTTCACCATCTTGCCGTCGTTCCACATGTACCAGTCAGCCTTGGGATTGGTGCGGCTCGATGCGGACTCAATGAACCAGGGGTGTTTATCGCTGGTGTGGTTCAACACCATGTCCATGATGATGCGGATATCGCGCTGCTTTGCCTTGGCGACGAGGTTGTCGAAGTCCTTCAGGCTGCCGTAGGCGGGGTCAATATTTTCGTAGTCGGAAATGTCATAGCCGAAATCCACCTGCGGCGACGGGTACGCGGGCGCGATCCAGATGGCGTTCACGCCGAGCGTCTTCAGGTAGTCAACCTTCTCGGTGATGCCGTTGATGTCGCCCATGCCGTCGCCGTTGGAATCCTTGAAGCTGCGCGGGTAGATTTCGTAGAAGACCGCGGTCTTCCACCACGGATTGGCGGAGTGTTCGACTTTGGCAGGCGCCATGTTGCCGGTGACCGTCTGGGCGGAGACAGTCGGGGCAAATGGGAGCAGGCAGGCGGCGGTGACGGCAACGACGGCGGCGCGACGGAACATCATGACGGGGAAATCTCCTCAGCCGGAAGGTGGAGAAGCGCGGCGGTGACGGAATCTATACTGGGGCGTCCCACGCGCATCTTGAAACCCGTTAGTTGTAACAGAAGAGAGCAGCCAACGCCGCATGAGTGACTGGTCACGCCGGAAAGTTCTGAAGAGCCTGAGCCGCACGGCGCTGGTGTTGCCGTTCGCGGACGTGCTGTCGCTGGCCTCGCCGCTGGGTTTCCGGCAGGAGCAGAGCGGCCAGAAAGTGGGCGCGCAGCCGGAGTACAACAAGTCGCCGATGCTCCCGCCAGCGGCGGGACCGAAGTCGCCGATTGCCGGAACGCCGCTCGGCGTGCAGTTTGTGGACGTCGCCGCGGCTGCCGGGCTGACTTCGCGCACCATCTACGGCGGCGAGGGCAGGAACAAGTACCTGCTCGAAACCACCGGGTGCGGCGTCGCTTTCTATGACTACGACGACGATGGCTGGCTGGATATTTTCCTGGTCAACGGCTGGCGGCTGGAAGGCTTCGCGAAGGGCCAGGAGCCGGCATGCCACCTGTTCCGGAACAATCGCGACGGCACCTTTACAGACGTTTCCGCAAAGAGCGGCATTGCCAGCACGGGCTGGGGCCAGGGCTGCTGCATCGGCGACTACAACAACGACGGCCATGATGACCTGTTTCTGAGCTACTACGGCAAGGTCGTGCTGTACCGCAACAACGGCGACGGCACGTTCACCGATATGACGGAGAAAGCCGGGCTGGTGCAGCCGGGCAAGCCCCGCTGGAACACCGGCTGCGCGATGCTCGACTACAACCGCGACGGCCATCTGGACATTTTTGTCGCGAACTACATTGACATGGACCTGAAAACGGCGCCGACGCCGGAGTCCGGACCATGCACGTACAAGAGCATCCTGGTGGCCTGCGGACCGCCGGGGCTGCCGGGCGGGAAAAACATTCTGTACCACAACAACGGCGACGGCACGTTCACCGATGTCAGTGAGAAGGCCGGCATGTGGAACACGATCGGCACCTACGGGCTCAGCGTGGCGGTCGGCGATTTTGACAACGACGGCTGGCCCGACATCTATGTCGCGGACGATTCCATTGCGTCGATTCTGTACGTGAACCAGAAGGACGGCACGTTCAAGGACCAGGGCATTGAAGCCGGGGCCGCGCTGAGCCCCGACGGGAAGCCGCAGGCGGGCATGGGCGTCGGCATTGGCGATTACAACCATGACGGCAATCTCGACATTCTGAAAACGAACTTTGCCGGCGACACCGATTCGCTCTACCAGAACATGGGCGACGGAACGTTCGAAGACCACACCTACGAGAGTGGCCTCGGCGTGAACACGCGCTACCTCGGCTGGGGCGTCGGTTTTCTGGACTTCGACAACGATGGCTGGCTGGACATTTTCATGGCCAACGGGCACGTGTATCCCGAGGTGAGCGGTTCACGCACGGAAGCGCCCTACAAGGAGCAGAAGTACCTCTACCGGAACCTGCGCAACGGCCGGTTTGAGGATGTGAGCTCGCTTGCCGGGCCGGGCATGACTTCTCCCGTCGCCAGCCGCGGCTGCGCGTTTGGCGATTACAACAACGACGGCTGCATGGATGTCGTCATCAACTGCGTCAATGACGTGCCGCAATTGCTGCGTGCGGATTCCACTTGGAACCGCGGCTGGATCAAGATCAAGACCGTCGGCGTCAAGTCGAACCGCACCGGCGTGGGCGCGCGCATCCGCGTCACGGCGGACATTGGCGGCGACGGCAAGATGGTGACGCAGACCGACGAAGTCCGCAGCGGTGGCAGCTATTTCTCGCAAAGCGACTTGCGGGTCCATTTCGGGCTGGGCGCAGCCAGGAACGCAACGGTGGAAGTGCGCTGGCCGAGCGGCCAGGTGGATGTCCTCAAGTCGCTCGATGCCAACAGGCTGTATGTCGTGCAGGAGGGCGGAAAAATTCTGCGCGCGGAAGAGATGAAGGGCTTCGCGAAGAAGCGGTAGCCGCTGCATACTGTTGGCATGCATGGCAGACTCCTGACGCTGAGCGCGGGCGGCGCGCACTCGCTGCCGCAGCAGGGCCGGATGGTCAAGACTGCCATCGGTAAACGACCAATTGCAAGTGCTGAACTCACCGTAACCGGAGTTCCCGGCGACATTCAGGTGGACACCGCGCACCACGGCGGCGTCTACCGCGCCCTGTGCCTCTACCCAGACGAGCATTACGCGCACTGGGAGCGAACACTGGGCCGCGCGCTGGCCCGGCCGGGCTTCGGCGAAAACTTCACGACCTCCGGCCTTGTCGAAACAGACGTCTGCATCGGCGACATTTTTCGCGTTGGCGAAGCCCGCGTGCAGGTGACGCAGCCGCGCGGGCCGTGCAACACCCTGGCCGCGTTTGTCGGTGAGCCGCAGCTGGCCGCGTGGGCCATTGAGACCGGCTACACGGGCTGGTACATGAGCGTCATCACTGGCGGAACTGTGCGCGCGGGCGATGCGATGGAACTCGATGCGCGGCCCGGGACCGGGGTCACGATTGAGGACTGCAATCGCGCGCGCTGGCCCCGCGATGCGCGCGAGGCCGCGCTGGCGGAACGCGTGCTTGCCGAGCCGCTGTTGCGCGATGAATGGCCGGACAGAGTTCGGGCGTCGGCGGCGTTGCAACGCGCATTTGTTTAAGAGCAAGAACGGATTCCTCCGGCGCTCCGCGCCTGCGGAATGACAGCCAGAAAGAGTGCTGCTCAACAACAGCCAGTCTTGCTGTCATTCCGTAGGTCGCTGCGGCGACCGGAGGAATCTGCAGTTTTTACTTGCCGGCCGGGATCGTCACATCGATATGTGCTGTCGGCGTTGCGGCAGAAGATGCCGCAGCCGGCGCCATCGGCTTCAGAATGTCGCCGAGATAATCCGGCTTACTCGTGTCGCGTTCGAGATGGGGATACTTTTCGCCATCGTGATAATCAATGTGGCGAACGATGTATTCATCCTTGCGCGTTGTGATGAATTCGATCGGCGTGGTTGTCGTTTTGGCGTCCTTGATGGCCTGCACCAGGACGCCACCCGAGAACGCGTGGCCGTTTACGGCGATGATTTTGTCTCCCGGCCCGAAGCCCTGCTTGAACGCCGGACCGAAGAATGTGACATCGGAAATCGTCCCATCGCGACCGACCGACAGGCCCAGCGAGTAGCGAACATCCACGGCGCCGCGCATGCCGAGCGCAGCTTTCTCGAAGGAGGTTGGCGTTTCGGTGTAGACCAGCTTGTAGCCGCCGTTCTCAATGCCGCCCAGCGGCGCGTGCGGTGAGTGTGACGTCAGCCGTTCGGTCAGGAAATTCGCCCAGTCGTACTTGACTACCTGGTTCAGGTCGGCAACCACCTCGTTGAAGTCGTACGGCACGACCTCCCAGGAAGTGTTGCCGCCCTTGCCCAGAAAAATCGCGGCGAAATCGTTCAGCGACTTCTGGTTGCTGGTCAGCTTGCGAATGGTCGTGTCGGCGTCGAGCCAGATGAGCTGGCCTTCCTGGTAATAATCCTGGCTCAGGCGCCAGTTGCCCCAGGCAGGCGAGCCGCCGCGCAGGATCTGCGATGCGTCCGCTGTGTCCTGGATATTGCGCCACGTGCGTCCCGGACGGTTGTCGAGCGAGGCGGCCGTCAGAGCGAGGTCTTCAAGATAGTCCTTCTCGCTCCAGATTCCGGAACGCTCGGCCAGGACCGTGCCCCAGTACTGCGTCATGCCCTCATAGACCCAGAGCAGGTCGTCCTGCATGGGAGTTTTGTAGTCCGGCGTCGCAAGCCCGATGGGACGGCGGTACTTGCCGTTCCACGAGTGCGTGAATTCGTGCGGCAGCAGGTCGCCTTCCAGCGTGAACTCAACCGGGTTCGACAGCCCGCTCAGCCCAATGCCGTTGTCCGACGACTGGTGATGTTCCAGGCCTTCGCCGCGGATCTGGTCGCTGAGCGACAGAACAAAATCGTAGTGATCGTAATGGTGGCTCTTGTAGAGCGCCGAGGCTTCGCGAACGAGTTGCGAGAACTTGTCGATCTGCGCCTGCGGGATCTTCAGCGCGTCGTCATCGTCGGCGCCGACGTTCAGGTAGTGCTTCGGCGAAATCTCCGGTGCGAGCGGGAATTGCTTGAAGTGCGCACCCATGATGATCGGCGAATCCACGAGCTGCTCGACGGAAACCTGCTGGAACGTCACGTCCTGGCCGTTGTCGCTGCTCGGGCGCAACGCTGTTCCGTAGTGCCAGCCCGCGGGCATGTGCAGCGAGGCAACCACCGGGATGTTACGCACCGGCGTGTTGGCCGGGTACATGACGGTGCTCGAAAGTTCAAGCGTCGCCAGCCCCGGCGACAGGGCGCGATACGTGCTGGAGCCGAAGCCTCCGGGCACGGCGAGGAAATCAAACGCGAGATCAACGGTGGAAACGCCCCGCGGCACATCCACGTGGAAGGCGTACATATCAATCAGGTCGCGACGCCACTTCAGTTCCTGCCCGTTGGCGCGGAAGAAGACGCCGGCGACGGCGTCAATCGGGCCGTTGGGGCGATGGTCGCCGGGAATCCACTGCGGGTACTCGAACGTGTTGTCGCCCGCGTGCACCGGCAGCGTCTCGGTGACGTGAATCAGGTTGCGCGCGGCGTCGGACATGTCAACGCGGAGCTGGATGGGCGTTGAAGACTGCGCGAAAGCGGTGGATGCGGCGAGGAGAAGAGAGGCAGGGAAGAGCAAAGAGCGCATGTTTGGCATGATACGGCTTTGACGCGGCAGAAAGCGCGATGGCGCGTCGCTATTTGACGGCTTCGCCAGCCGGAACGTTTGTCTTCGGCTTGAGAATGTCCGCCAGCATGTCAGGCTTCGATGGATCGCGATCCAGGTTCGGATAGCGCAGGCCGTCGTGATAATCCACCTTGCGAACGATGGTCTGCTTGCCGCGTGTCGTCGTCAGCTCGATCGGCGTTGTCGTTCCTTTGGCGGCGGCTATGGCTGCGTCAAGCGCTTCCGCCGTGTAGGGCTTGCCGTTCACCGCGGTAATTTTGTCGTCCGCGCCAATGCCCGCGGCGAACGCCGGGCTGTCCCACCGGACCTCCGCCAGCGATCCGTCCTTGGTCACGATCAGGCCGAGGGAAGCAAGCGCGTCGGAAAAGCCGCGCGCCGCCAGCCTCGTCTTCTCCATCGGGTTCATCTGGTCGGTGTAGTGGAAGACGTAGCCTGCATTCGTCGCGCCTGCAAACGGAGCGCGCGCGTGCAGCCGGCTCAAGCCATCCGCCCAGAAGCCGGCCCAGTCGTACGGCACGACGGCATTCAAGTCGCGGACAACATCGGCGGAGGTGTAGGGAACAACTTTCCATGTGCTGTTGCCGCCGTTGCCCAGAAAGCGCACGGCAAAATCGTCCAGCGACTTCTTTCCGTTGGTTTTCTCCCGAATGATGGTGTCGGCCCACATCCACAACAGCGCGCCTTCCGGGTAGTAGTCCTGTCCGCGCCGCCAGTTCGCGTAGTCGCGCGCGCCACCGCGCAGAATGGTCGATGCGTCGGCGGTGTCCTGCACGTTGCGCCAGTCGCGCCCGGCCTGCATGTCCATGCTGAAAATGTTCTGGCCGAGCATGGCGACGTACTGGTCTTCAGTCAGGAAGCCGGCGCGCACGGCCAGCACTTCGCCGTAGTACTGCGTCAGCCCTTCGTAGACCCAGAGCAGGTCGTCCTGCATGGGCGTCTTGTAGTCCGGCGTCGCAAGGCCGATGGGGCGGCGATATTTTCCGCACCACGAATGGAAGTATTCGTGGGGAAGTAAGTACGCAGCCATGTAGCGGCCCTGCATTACCGATGTGTCGAGACTGTTGACACGATAGTCCGCCGACTGGTGGTGCTCGAGCGCGTCAACGGGTATGGCGGCGGAGTCGGCGATGACGAAGTCATAGTGGTCATAGTGATAGCTGTGGCTGACGGCTCCGGCCTCGCGCGCGAGGTTCGACATGTGTTCCAGCAGGTCAGGCTTCAGCGCAAGGCTCGCGTCGTCGTCCGCGCAGACATCCATGGAGTGCGCCGGCGTTGTCTCCGGCGCAAGGGGAAACCTCTTGCAATGCGCCCCGATGACGGTAGGCGAATCCACCAGCTGCTCGACGGAAACCTGGCCGAATGTGATGTCGTCGCCCACGCGATGGTCGCCGCGCAGCGCGGTGCCGTAGTTCCAGCCCGGAGGAACGTGCATGGTCAGCACGACAGGAATGTCATGCACGGGGGTGTTGGCCGGATACATGACGATGGCGCACATCTCGAGGATCGTCACCTCCGGCGCAAAGCCGTTGTACGACAGCGTGTTGAAGATGCCCTGCGAACCAATGAAGTCGAAATGCAGCTCAAGCTGCGAGACACCGCGGGGTACGTCGACGTGGAAGGCGTACATGTCCACCAAGTCGCGCCGCCACTGCAACGGCTTGCCGCCCGCCAGAAAGCGGATGCCGGTGACGGTGTCGATCGGGCCGGTGGCGCGGTGGTCGCCGGGAATCCACTGCGGGTACTCGAACGTGTTTTCGCCCGGGTGGACGCTCAGCTTCTCGGTGATGTGCAGGATTCGCCGCGGCGCGTCCGTCAGGTCGAGGTAGAGCTGGATTGGCGCGGGCTTCTGTGCGGAGACGAAAGACGAGGCAATGGCAAGAGCGAGCGAAACGAGCGTGCGGCGCATGGCGGGATTCTTGCACAGCCGCCACGGGTTTGGGGTGTGACGAGTGTCAGTCCTCGTTGTCTTGAGAAGACGCCTTCTTCTTCTGCCTGGCTTTCATGCCGACGGAAAAGCTGCCCATCTTCACGCTGAACTCCGGCGCGTCGCGCGGGCCGCTGACCGCGAACGGGATAACGGCGGGCGCGCCCTGCTTCCTGAAAAGCGGATCGAGCGGCTTCAGCAGCAGCGACTTCCAGCCGCCCACCAGGCGCGACACAGCAACATCCAGCCGCGCGGTGCCGTTGATGTTCATGGTCTGGCCGCTCAGCGCGTAGGTACCTGTCATGGTCGCCTGCAGGCCCGGCATCTGGAACGTCGCCGGGTGCAGCGACAGCACGCCATCCGCCAGAGAAAAATTGCCGGCCATGGACGAGGTAAGCGCCAGGTCATCGCGGCCCTTCTGGCCGGAAAGCGCTTTCGCCTCGTCGGGCTTGCCCTGCGCGCGCAGGCTTACCTCGTCAATGCGGCGATCGGTTTCGTCGTTGGTAAAGCTGACCCGGTTGAGCTGGAACGCTCCGTTGAGGCGCAAACGCTTCTCGACCGTGCGGTACGGGTCCGGAGGAATGTCGAGCGCGGCATGCATGGCTAAAGCGCCTGTCAGCAGTGGCTGATCGGACTTCACCGCCAGCCACAGGGAGTCTTCGACGCGGCCGCGCGGCATCACGACGTTGAGCTGAATGTCATGGCCCTGGCCGCGCAGCTTGATCACCTTGCCCGTGCAGGTGAAATACGTATTCCGGAAATGTGCCTGCACTGGTTGCAAATAGGTGTCCCCGGTCGTGCCGTCCACGATCGCGTGGTACGTGGTGTAGAGCGCGACCGGATGCTCGCTCTCCGCCAGCCGGAAGTCGGGAGTTTCCGTGGAGCCGTCCACGGTCAGGTGGTCCAGCGGACCGCCGAAGTGGCCTCTCGAACTCAGGATTCCGGCAATGCCCTTGATGGTAGAAAGATCAGCATTCGTGAACGTGAAGTCGCCGGTCACGGGCGTGGAGCGCGGGTCATCGTCATTCCATGGGCCGAACGTGCCTACAGAATGGATATCGCCGCGCGGCGTTGGGTTGACCAGCGTGGCCTCGTAGTGCAGCGGGCCGCCGATCAGCGGTGTCTCCACTTTCAGCTTTTGAATGTTGAAGCTGAGCGCCGGCTTTTTTGGGTCGTCGTGCAGAATGTTCAGCTGCGCGTCGTTGCAGACGAAGGCGTCTACGATGAGTTTGGAATGATTGCCGGTCACGCCGTCCGGGTGAATGGGCCTGCGTGCGGGAGCGGGTGGCAGCGTGACGATGAGCCCGTCCACTTGCGCAAAGCGTACGTGTCGCCTCGGGTTAAAGATGTCCCAGAAGTTCATCCGGAATGAAAAGCTGCGGACAATGATTGCCGGCGGATAGTTCTCGAGGCCGATGGGCGTAATGCGCAGACCGCCGCCGGTAACCTGATGCACCTTGCCCGGCGTGACGTCGAGCCGGTCGAGCTCGACATGCGCGTGGAAATCTGTTTCCAGCGCGGCAATCGCGCGCTGACGAAAGAATGGCTGTGCCTGATGCCACAGAACCGCCGCAGTCATGACAACAATCACAGCCAGCGCGGCCAGAACTCCCGAGGTCCAGATGAGCCAGCGCCAGCGGCGGCGTGACTTTGACTGTGGCTCCTGCGGTTCGCTCACTGCGGTTATTCTCCGTCCATTGAGATGCAGCCATTGCTCACTTTGCCGAGATTTGTGGAGGAACCGCCTTACCCGAGCCCTCTTCGAGCGAGACGATCTTGTCCAACCCGGATTGCGTGAATGTTTCCGTCAGCCCACCCGGCCAGCGCACAGTAATCTCAGCAGGCCCTTTTTCCGCGCCGAGCCCGAAATGGAGCCGGAGATCGCTCGATGAGTTGTAGCTGGAGCCGCTGCGGATCTCCTGGATCTGGACAAGCGCTCCCGCCTTGACGGTCACGCGCGCCCCAATGGCGCTGCGGTTCGACTTTGTGCCGGCCAGCGACAGCCCGAGCCAATGGTTCGTATTCGGCGCAACGTTGACAAGAAGCATCGGGACATCGCTCAGGTCGTTCACGACGAAGTCAACCCGGCCATCGTTGAACAGGTCGGCCGCCGCAATACCGCGTGCCGATGCAGGCGTCGTAATGCCCGGGCCGGAAGTCTTCGTGATGTCTTCAAACTTTCCGTTGCGCAGGTTGTGATACAGCAGCCGGGGCTCTCGAAAAGTCGAGCCGAGCTGCGCGCTGTCCACTTCCGGATAGACATGCCCGTTGGCCACGACCAGGTCAATCCAGCCGTCGTTATCGATGTCGGCAAACACGGCGCCCCAGCCGAGGACATCCGTGTTCTTGCCGACGCCGGCGGGAAACGTCACGTCGGTAAAGCCGGTCGTGGAATCGGCGTGCATCAGGGTCGGAGTGTCGTCGGAGAAGTTCGTCTTGAACAGGCTCTGCCGGCCGGAATGGTCGTAATCCCCAACCGCGACTCCCATGCCGGCCTGCTCGCGGCCGTCTTCGTTAAAGGCCACGCCGGCATCCGGCGCGACATCGGTGAACGTGCCGTCCTTGTTGTTGCGATACAGGATGCTTGGCGTCGAATCGCAGGCAACATAAATGTCCGGCCAGCCGTCGTCGTTGTAGTCCAGCGTGGAAACACTGAAGCAGTAGTGGCCGCTGGTCTTTTCGAAGCCGCTCTGTTTGCTGACGTCGGCGAACTTCCCGTTGCCCAGATTGTGAAACAGAATGTTGGTTTCCGGTTCAAGCCCGCGCGGACCGCACATCACGGCTACGTTCTTCCACAGGCAGCCCGGGCCTTCACCCGGCTTTGGCGTGTGCGCCATGTCCACATGCACGTAGTCGGCGACCGCGATATCGAGCTTGCCGTCCCGGTCGTAATCCACGAAGGCGCAGCCGGTGCCCCAGTGCTTGCCGTCGCCGGCGACTCCGGCTTTTTCGGCGATGTCAGTGAAGGTTCCGTCGCCGTTGTTGTGGTAAAGCCGATTGTGTCCCAAGCCGGTTACAAATAGGTCAGGATGGCCGTCATTGTCGAAATCGCCGACGCACGCGCCCTGTCCCCAGCCTGTATCCGCGAGGCCGGCCTTCGCCGTCACGTCGGTGAACGTGCCGTCGTGATTGTTCCGGTAGAGATGGCTGGTCGCGTGTTGCGGGGCACCCGCGTCAGGCGCCGCCGTGCCGTTGACGAGGAAGATGTCGGGCCAGCCGTCGCCGTCGTAATCCAGGATGGCCACGCCCGAGCCGGTGGATTCCCAGATGAAGTGCTTGGCATTTGCGCTGCCGTTTACGTTTACCGCCGTCAGTCCCGCCTGGGGGGCAACGTTGATGAACCAGGCCGGGCCGGGGTGCGCCGGCTCCTGCGGATACGGCGCATGAGGTGCGACCGGGAAAACGGCGAGGAAAATCGCCAGCAAGCATCGCACCGCCGCCATGTGGATATTGTAGGCGCAATCTGTGGGGCTGGCGCGGCCGGGTCGGGCTGCCCGGAGAGCGCAAAAAGCCGCTGCCGGCGCAGGTTTTGACGCGTTATCGAAGTGGTAACCACGGCGACCCGGAAGGCTATTGACAGACGTGCCGTTTCGTCTCTATAGTCGGTCGCCGGAATAAGCCCGCCCAATTTTCGGTGCGCTGCAAATGCAGCAGAGTCGGGAGCGGATTGGCCGAAGTACCAGTTGAACGATCGCGCAGAGAACGGTTTCGCCCACGGGCACTCCGAAGGAAAGCACGACGACCAGCAGTTAAGAGTAAGACTTTGAGGGAGACCAAAATGACGAAGAGGTTGTTGCAAGCCTCATTGGGTGCGCTTGCACTCGGCTTGCTCCTGATTCTTCCGGTCGCGGGCCATGCCCAGGCCGTCTACGGTTCTATTAACGGATCCGTAGTCGACTCGACCGGCGCAGCCATTCCTAACGCAACAGTCACCGTGACAGACGTTGGCAAGGGCACCTCGGTGACCGTGACGTCCAACGGCAGCGGCGAATACGTGGCCGAGCACTTGCTCGCCGACGTCTACAACGTGCGCTGCGAAGCGCAGGGCTTCCAGTCATTCCAGGCGACCAATGTGCAAGTGTTCGTCGACACCTCTCCGAAGGTGACGTGCACGCTGCCGGTCGGCACAAAGACCGAGACGGTCACTGTCTCGGCGGACACACAGCCTGAGTTGAAGACTGACCGCGCGGACGTTTCCACCGTGTTCGACGCGAAGCAGGTCAGCGACCTGCCGCTGTTTGGCGGCACGCGTAATTTCACGTCGCTGCAGTTGCTGCTCCCTGGCGCGCAGATCCTCGGCTGGAGCCACGCGACGGACGAAAATCCGCAGGCCTCGCAGCAGATCCAGATTGACGGACAGGCCTTCGGCGGCGTTGCGTATGAGCTAGACGGAACCGACAACCAGGATCCGATCCTCGGCATCATCGTCATCAACCCGCCGCTCGACGCCATGGCCGAAGCCAAGATCACGACGCAGAACTTCGACGCGGAATTCGGCAAGGCCGTCTCCTCCGTCGTTGTCGCCTCGACCAAGTCGGGAAGCAACAGCTTCCACGGCAGCGCGTTTGAGTACCGCAACTCCACGGCCCAGCAGGCCACGAACCCGTTCACGCAGACCGGCTCCAACCGCTTCGTCACTCCTGGCTTGTACAACCAGTTTGGCGGTTCGGTAGGCGGACCGATTCTGAAGGACCGCTTCTTCTTCTTCGGCGACTATCAGGGCCAGCGTCAGAAAGCTTCGAGCTCTGCGTTGACCACCGTTCCCACACAGCAGGTCCTGGATAGCTGCACGGGCGCCCCAGGGTATACCGGCTGCGATTTCAGCCAATATGCGACCGGCGGGCAGCAGGGCGTAATTTACATGCCCAACAGCAGCACGCCTTACCCCGGCAACGTTATCCCGCTGGCGGATGTTTCTCCGCAGGCGATGGCGTTCTTCAGTCAGCTGAACACTTACATCAAGGCGACCTATGGTGGTATCGGGCCGGGTCTTGACGACAACCTCAAGGCCAATGGTTCCGGTCTGTTCAATGCGGACCAGTTCGACGTGCGCCTGGACGGACAGGTCAATGCCGCGACCCACGCATTCGTTCGCTTCAGCCGGTTTACCGATGTCCTGAGCGGTGCTCAGGTCTTCGGTCCGAACCTTGGCGGCCCGGGTCTCGGCCTCGGTCAGCCCGGTTACGGCGGCCAGTCCACAGGCGCCAATGACTCCACGGCGGCCGGCGCAGATATCGCGATCAACCCGAAGTTGCTGACCGACTTCCGGCTCGGCTACTACCGCTACAACATCATCGACCAGAAAAACAACCAGGGCGTGAACTACTTCTCCGATACGCTCCTGATCCCGGGTGAGAACCTGGGCACAGGCGATACATCAGGCAGCGGTGAGTTGACGTTCTCCAACGTTCCGACAGGCGGCCAGCAGCCGCTGTTCGGTTCGGGCCTTGGCACCAGCCGGTGCAACTGCCCTCTGCAGGAACGCGAGGACCAGTATCAGGTCGTCAACAACTGGACCAAGATTGTCGGCAACCACTCGGTCAAGTTTGGCGCCGACCTTCGCTACGCACGTAACCTGCGCTTCCCGTCTGACGGCGATCGCGTAGGTAACAACCAGTTCAGTGCTCTGCAGACCCGTGCGAACAGCTCTGGCGTTGATCCGTCACAGTCGAGCGGTCTGTCGTTCGCGTCTTTTGCCCTCGGCCTGGGTAGCCAGTTCAACCGCTACGTTGAAAACACCGCCATTCCCAACGCGGACAACTCCAAGGAATTCCAGAAGCGCACGTTCTTCTATGCGCAGGACACCTGGCGTGTCACGCCGAACCTGACCCTTAACTACGGTCTCCGCTACGAGATTTTCTTCCCGGAGGCAGTGAACGCACCAGGCCACGGCGGCCTGATGAACCTCCAGGACGGCTACATCCGCGTGGCGGGCGTGGGCGGCATTGGAACCAACATGAACTGGAGCCCGGACTGGCACGCATTTTCGCCGCGCATCGGCCTGGCCTACCAGCTCAACCCCAAGACGGTCATTCGTGCCGGCTACGGACGCAGCTATGACATCGGCGTGTTCGGCTCCATCTTCGGCCACGTCGTAACGCAGAACCTGCCCATCCTGGCGAAGCAGCAGATCACGGCTCCGAGCACCTATGCGGCCGCCTTCACGCTGCAAGCCGGTCCCTCGGGCTACGACTTCCCGTCAGACTGCTCCAGCACAAACACAACGAACTGCATCCAGTCCAACGGCTTGCTGGTCAACCCCGGATACAACGTGCAGACCAACGCCCGTCCGGATCCGCTGCGCCTGCCAACCCTTGATGCATGGAACTTCAGCGTCCAGCGCTCTCTTACCCCCACCTTGTCCGTTACGGCGGCCTACGTGGGCAACAAGGGAACGCACACCCTGGCGGAAGGTGACAGCAACAACACCAACCCGAACGAAGCCGGCATTTTCCTGCCTGCGGCGTACAGCGTGAACGGACAGACACTGCACTACGATCCGTCCGTCGCGGGCTCGGGAATCTCAGGGAACAACGGCACCAGCAACACCATCCTGCTGCAGCGGTATTACGGGGGAACCCTGGCAGCCTGCCAGGACCCGACCTATACGACTCCAGCCGGTGTGCCTCCTGGCGCCTGCGGCTGGACTGCAGGTATCCCGTACTACGCCGACGCCCTGGATACGCACTTCAATGCGTTGCAGGTCACAATTACCAAGCAGCTGACGCACGGCCTGAGTTTCACCTCGAACTACCAGTGGGCCCGCGCGTTTGACTTCAACTCCGGCTATTCAACCTGGAACAAGGCTATCGACTACGGTCGCGATCCGAACGTCCGCGAGCAGCAGGAGACCCTCTACGGCACATGGCAGCTGCCTTTCGGCCGCGGTGGCATGTACTACTCCAGCGCTCCGACCTGGATCGACGAGGTAGTCGGACACTGGGAGATGACGGGCGCTCTGAACTGGGCCGGCGGCCTCCCCTACACGGTGGGCGACAACGATATCAACGCTTCCGTACCGGGAAGCGCTCCAAATATCGCGTACTCGACCACACATCAGCGGGCGCAGGTTGTCTCACCCAGCTTCAAGAATGGCTGGCTTGAGTTTGTCGATCCCGGCTCGAAGGCAACCGGAGTGCCGGTCTATACGAACGGTTTCACTCAGGCGCCGCTCGACACCCTGGGCAACATCGGCCGCAACAACTACTTCGGACCGAACTTCTTCAACACAGATATGGCGGTGCTGAAGCACTTCCCGATCCGCGAAGCGTTCGAAGCACAGTTCCGCGCTGACTTCTTCAACGTCTTCAACCACGTCAACCCGAACAACCCGTCGAACACCAACATCTTCGGCGGCAACGGTGTTGCCAACAACTACGCACCGGGCGGCGTACCGCGTTACATCGCCTTCACTGTGCGTCTGCAGTTCTAAAACGCACACCGCGCACCACGGCGAAGGGGAGCCATTCGGCTCCCCTTCGCATTTGCTTCACGACCGCGCGCGCCTTACGATGTTCGGCGGAGTCTCCATGTCCTGTCTTGTTGCGGCGCGGCCACGTATCGTAGCGCCCCTGGCTTTAGCCATCTGCATAAATATCCCGTTGTTTGCGCGTTGCGAAGCATCGCCTTTCCAGGAATCCGCCGCGACAAGCCAGCCGCTTGGCGCCACGCCTGCGCCGGCCGCCTCAGACGGATCTCCGCTCACAGAGCTCGACACGCTGATCGCCGCCGGAAAGTTCGAGTCGGCCCAGCAGAAACTCGATGCACTTCGTGCCCAGTCACCGCAACTCGCCGGCATCGATCGCGAGCAGGGCATGCTCGACTACCAGCGTGGCGACATGGCGAAGGCCGACGCGGCATTCCAAAAGGCCGTGACGCAGGACCCGACCGACAAGGTCGCCATCCAGATGCGCGGCATGACCCTGTTCCGCACCGGCAGGCCAGCGGAAGCGATCCCCCTGCTCGAAAAGGCGAACGGCTGGCTGCCTGCGTTCAACTCCGACGCGAACTACATCCTCGGCCTGTGCTACATGCAGACACGCCGCTACGAGGACGCGCGCAAGGCCTTCGCGACCATGCTGCGGTTCCCGCCGGAGTCTCCCGAGGCCTACCTTCTGACGGCGCGGCTCCTCTTCCGCTACGAGTTTGTCCCGGTCGCGCAGCAAATGGCGCGCAAGGCCCTGGAACTCAAGCCGGTCCTGCCGCTCGCGCACCAGCTGCTCGGAGAGATTGCCTTGTCGCAGCAGAATTTTCCTGAAGCGCAAGCTGAGCTCGAAAAGGAGCGCGATATCAACCCGATGAACCCGGCAGTCTACGACCGGCTGGGCGACGCCTACTCGCGCGAGCAGAAATACGAAGAGGCACAGAAAGCTCTGAACCGCGCCATCCTGCTGGATCCGTATGCGAGCGGCCCGGTGATTCTGCTGGGTAAAGTAATGCTCAAGCAGGGCGACGCGGCGATGGCCTCAAACTTCCTCGCCCGTGCCGTCCACATGGACCCGAACAACTACATGGCGCACAATCTGCTGGGCCAGGCGTATCGCGCACTCGGCCGGCCGGAAGATGCGGCCAGGGAAATTCAGACCGCAACACGGCTGCAGAACATCACTCCGGAGACGAAGGCAAACCAATGACGAAACGCAAGACCATCGGCTTCGTGATGCGTGCTGTCCTGGGCGTCGCAGCGGCCGCGTGCGCCGCAAGCAGCCTGGCGCAGCAGGGCTCGCCGCAGGCGACGCATGACTACATCGAACACTCCTGGGACACGCTGACGCGCACCATGACGGAATGCCGCGCCCTGACGGACGTCAAGACGACTACGCGGCCTATCCTCTATATTCCTGCCGACAAACCCACGCCGTCAGGGCTGGATGCTCTCGCGGTGAAGTGCAACATTGAAGTCCGCAAGCTGCCGCGGGCCATAACGCACTTCGGCGAACTCAAGCTGACAGACATTCCGCAGTCGGGCCTGCTCTACCTGCCGCATCCGTATGTTGTCCCGGGCGGGCGCTTCAACGAAATGTATGGCTGGGACAGTTACTTCATCCTGCTTGGGTTGGTGCAGGACGGCCGCATCGACCTAGCCCGCGGCATGGTGGAGAACTTCTTCTACGAAATCGAAAACTACGGCGGCATCCTGAACGCGAACCGCACGTACTACCTCACGCGCTCTCAACCGCCCTACCTCAGCTCCATGATCCGCGAAATCTACGAAGCCAAACCTGACAAGGCGTGGCTGGCGACCGCGTATGCCTACGCGACCAAGGACCATGCGCTCTGGGAAAGCGATTTCCATCGCGCCGGCGATACCGGACTGGCCCGCTATTACGACATTGGCGACGGCCCCGTCCCGGAGATGGCTGACGACAGCAGCTATTATCCGGACGTTATCCGGTACATCCTTGCGCATCCCGGCAGCGGGGATAAATACCTCATCGCGGGCCCGGCGGACCCGAATGCCGAGCAGGCCGCCGAACTCGCAAGGACAAGCTGCGATGTCCTGACCTCTCACGTCTGCATGCATGCGGTCGTGGACGGGCACAGGCTGACTGCAGACTTCTACAAGGGAGACCGCGCAATGCGCGAGTCGGGCTTCGACCCGAGCTTCCGCTTTGGCGTCTTTGATGGCAGCACGCACCACTATGCGCCGGAATGCCTGAACAGCCTGCTCTACAAGTACGAACGCGACATGGAACACTTCGCGCAAATCCTCGGCAAGCCCGGCGAAGCGAAGAAGTGGGCGGCGAAAGCCAGGGCCCGCCGCGCCGCGATGGACAAGTATCTGTGGAGTGCGAGCGCCGGCATGTACTTCGATTACGACTTCGTCGCGAGCAGGCAGTCCACGTACAAATATGTCACCACGTTTGATCCTTTATGGGCTGGGGCCGCCAGCAGGCAGCAGGCAGCGGCTGTTGAGAAGCATCTTGCCGATTTCGAGCACGAACACGGTCTTGCCATGAGCACGTTTGCCAGCGGCGTGCAGTGGGACCTGCCTTTCGGATGGGCGCCCTGCAACTGGCCTTCCGCAGTCGGCCTGAACGATTACGGGTACAGGGATGACGCGCTCCGCATTGCTCGAAAGTGGAACACGATGGTGGATGCGAGCCTGGCGCAGATCGGCACGATTCGCGAGAAATACGACGTGACCACGGGCTCGCCTGACTCGACGATCAAGATCGGTTACAAATCCAATGAGATCGGTTTCGGCTGGACCAACGCTGCGTACGAGAAATTCCGCGCCATGCTTGGAGAGGCAAAGTAGGTGGCGCGCCCGCGCATCGTCGGACTCGGCGAAGTCCTCTGGGACATGCTGCCGTCAGGGGCGCGTCTGGGCGGCGCGCCGGCGAATTTCACCGTCCACGCCGCGGCCTTGGGCGCGGACGCCGCAATTGCCAGCGCGGTCGGCCGCGATGATCTTGGGGATCAAGCGCGGCGCCTGCTCGCCGAGGCAGCCGTGGACACGCAATACCTGCAGACCTCGGCAGAGCGAACAAGCCGGGTCCTCGTGGAACTCGATGCCGCGGGCCATGCCAGCTACACGATTGAAGCTCCGGTCGCGTGGGACACGCTCGCGTTCACGCCGGAGTGGCGTGTCCTCGCGGGCAGTGCGGACGCAGTATGCTTTGGCACGCTCGGCCAGCGTGACGCGCGCAGCCGCGCAACCATCCGCGCATTCATCACCGAATCCGCACGCGCGCTTCGAATTTTCGACGTCAACCTGCGCGCGCCGTTCTGGGACGACGATACGCTTCGCTGGGGACTGGAACGTGCCCGCATCATCAAAGTGAACGAGCACGAACTCCCACTGTTGCTGCGCAGCCTGGGACTGACGCCCGCCGCCGATGGCGCGGAGCATGCCGAGCGGGCGGATGCGCGCACCCTGCTGGCCCATTTGCCCGGCGCGCAGAGTGTCTGCGTCACTCTCGGTGAGCGCGGCAGCCTGCTGGCCACGCGCGACCGCGATTACACCCATCCCGGATTTGCCACGAACGTTGTCGACACTGTCGGCGCGGGTGACGCCTTCACCGCGGCGCTGGCCTGGTACACGCTGCATGGCGCGGAGCCGGACGGCGTCCTGGCGGCCGCGAACCGCCTGGGCAGCTATGTCGCGTCGCAGCAGGGAGCCATGCCGGCGCTGCCTGCACAACTCCGCGCCGAACTGGAAACGCTTGGCCGGCCGGCGTGATTGAAATGCTGACTGCCAGGGAGAGACGCGCAGCGGGGCGCGCGCGCCGCCGCAATGTGCATCGTCGCGATCTTCAAGAATGGAGCGCCAAGCACCGCAAACAAGATGCTCTGGAAACGCTGCGGCGTAGCGAGCGCGGCCGACTGCCGGCACTCCTGAAAATCAAGCACGAACGCATGGCGGCTTCGCCCTTCGGCTACTTTCGTGGCGCTGTGCCGGTCATGGCCGCCGATCTGGCGCAGCTTCCTGAGTCCGGCATCGTTACGCAGATCTGCGGCGACGCGCATGTCAGGAATCTCGGCGCGTTTGCTTCGCCGGATGGAAGGCTGTTGTTCGACATCAACGACTTTGACGAGACAACGCGCTCGTCGTTCGAATGCGACGTGCGGCGGATGGCCGCCAGCCTTGTGCTGGCCGGCCGCGAGTCCTCGCAAAAGAAATCCGCATGCAGAGAAGCGGTCCGCGCAATGCTGGTCCGGTACGGACGCACGCTTCGCCAGCTCTCCGATATGCCGGTGATCGACATGGTGCGCTGGCAGGTGCACCGCCTGCAGCGCATTCAGCCGGTCAGCCAGGCCCTGCTCAAGGCCGAGCGCGCAACCCCGCTCAGGAGCCTGGAACAATTGACGCAGGAAGTAGCAGGGCACGGGCGGCGTTTCCGGGAAGAGCCGCCGCTGCTGGTGCGCATCACCGGCGCGAAGGCGCGGGAAATTCTGGCGTCACTGGCTGCGTACAGGGAATCGCTGCTGCCGGAACGCCGCCATTTTCTCGACCAGTACCGGCCGCTGGATGTCGCGCTGAAAGTCGTCGGCACGGGCAGCGTCGGCACGCGCTGCTACGTCGTCTACATGCAGGGCAACGGCGCCGCAGACCCGCTGTTCCTGCAAATCAAGGAAGAAACACAGTCCGCATGGCAGCCGTACCTTCCGCAACCGCTGCCGGCGCATCACCACGGGCAGCGCGTTGCGGAAGGGCAGCGCGCGATGCAGTTTGAGAGCGACATCATGCTCGGCTGGACAAACATTGCTTCGCGAGACTTCGTGGTGCGTCAGCTCAGTGACCACAAGGGAAGCATCGCGCCCGACGCCATGGCCGGCGAAGGCCTGCGCGAATACGCCGAGATCTGCGGCGAGTTGCTGGCGCGCGGGCACTGCCGCAGCGGCGACGCCTGCATGCTCACCGGCTATGTCGGCTCCGGCGAAAAGCTGGCAGACGCGCTGGAGAAGTTCGCGATCAACTACGCCGACCAGACCGAGCGCGACTGGGAGCAGCTGCGCAAGTGGATGAAGCTCGCGCCGCAAGCCTGACGGCCGCGCGCAATACACTGGGAGTGATGGATTACGAGCGCAGCGGGCGCTGGCTGGGAACAGGCATGCGCATTCTCGGCCGTATGGCCAACGAGCGGCTGAGTGCCGCTGCTTCACCGGAAACAGAGGCGCGCCGCAAGCAGGCGCAGGCCGCCGCAGACCGTCAGGCGAAGGACCGCGCGGACCGCGCCGCAGCCTCCGCGAAAAAGATGCGCGACGGCGGCAAGCGCTTCGGTGCATCGATCCTCGGGCCCGTGACCCGCGCCGGGCACAGCCTGTTTCTCGAAATAGCCGGATTGTTTTTTGCGCTGTTCGGCGTCTGGTTCCTGCAGAGCGCCTTCCGGTTGCGCGCCGCGGCCCGCGCGGGCGCCGAGCATAGCCATTTCATTGCCTATTTGGCGCTCGGCATGGCCTTCGTTTACTTCAGCGTGACTTCGTTTGTCCGGGCGCGCCGCAGGTTTCGCCGCCGCTGAGTTGCTACCATGGCTGTTGCGTGGCAGAGAGCAGCTTCAACAAGATTGGCGGCGCGGAACCGGCCGCGAAGGTCCAGCCGGCCGCGTCGACTGATGCCGTCGTGACGCGCGCCGCCGCGGACCCCGACCGCGACATCGGCTTCCCGGGACAGTTTCCTTTCACGCGCGGCATTCAGCCCACCATGTATCGCGGCCGCCTGTGGACGATGCGGCAATATGCCGGCATGGGCGACGCGGAAGAGAGCAATCGCCGTTACAAATTCCTGCTGGCGCACGGCACGCGCGGACTCAGCGTGGCCTTCGATCTGCCGACCCAGATCGGATACGACTCCGACGACCCGATGGCGATCGGCGAAGTGGGCAAAGTGGGCGTCGCCATCGACTCGCTTGAAGACATGGAACGCCTGTTCGATGGCATCGCCCTCGATGGCGTTTCTACTTCCATGACCATCAACGCGACGGCCAGCATCCTGCTTGCCCTGTATGTCGCGGTAGCGCGGCGTACCGGCGCGGAGGTCCGCAAACTCACCGGCACCGTGCAGAACGACATCCTCAAGGAATACATCGCGCGCGGAACGTATATCTACCCTGTCCATCACGCGATGCGCATCATCACGGACATGTTCGCGTGGGCGGCGGAGCACGTTCCGGAGTGGAACACGATTTCCATCAGCGGTTACCACATGCGCGAGGCCGGCTGCACCGCGGCGCAGGAAATCGCGTTTACGCTGGGCGATGGCATCGCCTATGTGCAGGCCGCCCTGCAAGCGGGCCTGCATCTTGAATCCTTCGCGCCGCGCCTGAGCTTTTTCTTTAACGCGCATAACGACTTTCTTGAGGAAGTATCAAAGTTCCGCGCGGCACGCCGCATGTGGGCAAGAATCATGCGCGACCGCTTCGGCGCGAAGTCTGCGCGCAGCCAGATGCTGCGCTTTCATACGCAGACGGCAGGTTCCACCCTGACGGCGCAGCAGCCGGAGAACAACATCGTGCGCACGGCGGTGCAGGCGCTGTCCGCCGTCCTGGGTGGCACGCAAAGCCTCCACACAAACGGGTTCGACGAAGCGCTGGCGCTGCCGACCGAAGAAGCCGCGCGCATCGCGCTGCGTACCCAGCAGATCATCGCGCATGAAAGCGGTGTCGCGAACACTGTGGACCCGTTCGCGGGCAGCTATGCCATCGAGAAGCGAACCACCGAGCTCGAGCAGGAAGCCGGGGCGTACATCGCGCGCGTGGACGCGATGGGCGGCATGCTGCGGGCCATCGAGCAGGGATTTGTACAGAACGAGATACAAAATGCCGCCTACGACTACCAGCGCGCGGTGGAGAGCGGAAAGCAGATTGTCGTCGGTGTGAATGAGTTCCGCCGCGAGACGGAGCCGGAGGTTCCCCTGCAGCGTATCGACCCGGCGCTTGAAGTTCGCCAGGTCGAGCGCCTGCGTGCGCTGCGGGAGCGGCGTGATTCTGCGAAGTGGGAGCGGAGCCTGCGCGAACTTCGCGCTGCGGCGGCGGATGGCTCGAACCTGATGCCGAAGATCCTGAGCGCGGTCGAAAGCCATGCCACGGTTGGAGAAATTGCCGGCGCCTTGCGCCAGGAGTTCGGCGAATACCATGAGGCGGTGGTAGTTTGACCGCTGCCGGTACGCGCGCGAAATTGACCGGGCCCACGCTGGTCGCCGTCATCGCCGCACTCAATTTTCTCGAACACGCGCTGACTGCCTTCCGATACGGGCCCGAGGCAGATGAAATGTACTACCTCGCCAGCTCGCACCATCTTGCCGCCGGATTTGAGGACATGCCGCCCGGCATCGCCGTAATGATGTGGATCGTTCGGCATACGACCGGGACCTCACTGCTAGGCATGCGCGTGTGGGCGGCGCTCATGGCCGCGGCGGTAAGCCTGCTGTGCGGCGCCATTGCCCGGCAACTCGGCGGCCGCCGCTGGGCGCAGGCGGTCGCCGCACTGGCTCCGGCCATCGCGCCGCTCATCGTTATCTGGCAGCACATCCTCACCATGAATGTGGTGGAGCACTTTCATCTGGGCAGCCATCGCGTACTGCATCGTCCGCCTCATCAACACGCAGGATGGCCGCTGGTGGCTGGCCATCGGCGCGCTCGTCGGCTTCAGCTTCGAGTTCAAGTACACCATCGCCTTCCTGCTGCTGGGCCTGTTTGCCGGCCTCGCGGTCACGCCGGAACGCAGATGGCTGGCCACGCGCTGGTTCTGGGCCGGGGCGGCCGTGGCGCTGGCCATCTTTCTGCCGAACCTCGCGTGGCTGGTCACGCACCACTTTCCGTTCCTGCACCACATGCATGACCTCCGCATCAACACCGGCCTCGGCCACGGCCCGATGAAGTGGATGGTCGTGCAGATCGTCTTGCTGCACCCGTTGCTCGCCCCCATCTGGGCTGGCGGAGCGATCTGGTGCTTTACCCCGTCCGGAGCGCGATACAGGCTTCTCGGCTGCATGTTCGTTGTCTCTGTAGCGGCCATTATGCTCACCCATGGACGCAACTACTATCCGTTGCCGGCCTACGGAATGATTTTCGGCGTGGGCACAGTGGCCTGGCAGCAGTGGCTGGAACCGACCGGCCGCCAGGCGCGCGCCATCAGGATGGCTTATGTCTGCCTGCTCGTCATCGTGACAATCCCGCTTGCCCCGGTTTTTCTTCCATTGCTAAGCGGCCCATCCTATCTTGCGTATCTGAATCGCCTGGGAAGCCGACTGCCGGCGGGCGTCAGCGCGTCCCCCGGCGAGAAGATAGCGATCTATTTCCAGGACGAGTTCGGCTGGCAGCAGCTTACACAACAGGTCGCGGACATCTACCACGCGCTGCCGGAAAGCGAGCGCGCGCAGACGGCCATATGGGGCGCGGATTATTCCGACGCGGCGGCGCTCGACTACTACGGGCCGCGCTACGGGCTTCCGGCGGTAGTGAGCGGGGACGTCGCGTACTGGTATTGGGGGCTGCACGGACAAACCGCGCAGCAGGCCATTCTGACCGGAGCCAATGAGGAGCAGGCGCGCCAGCGCTGGCGGAATGTGCGCAAGGTTGGCCGCGTGGATTCCGTCCTGCCGCGCGAGCACTACGACATCCTGCTCTGCTCGGATCCGTTACGGCCATTCAGTCAAGTCTGGCCGCAGATGCAGATCTGGTAGCAAAGCACCGGCCAAATCTGGCCCCTAACGAGCACGGCCCCGCTGGTTTGCGGGGCCGGAGGGATGCTCGTTGGCTTCTAGTGGGCGCCCGGTCCCGCGCTGGCCGTTTGGGTGGCCTGTGCGGCGTTCAGGGCTTCGCGCTGCTTCTGCAGGTTTGCGTTCTGCGCTTCCAGCTGCTGCCGCTCCGTCTCCAGCTTCTTGTTGGCGGCGTCCAGGTGCTGTGCTTCCTTCAGCAGTTCTTCGTTGTGCTTGACCATCGCCTTCTGGGCGTTGACCTGGTCAACCAGTTCCTTGTTGCGCGCCTGCAGCTTCTGCGTCAGCACGGCATAATCGGTGCCGCCAGGAGCCGCCGCCGCGGCGGCGGGCGCTGTGGTCTTATCGGATGGGTTCGGGCCGCTCTGTGCAAGTGCCGGGGCAGCAGCAATCGCCAGGAAAAGGCCGCAAACGGGAAGAATTCGCATGACTTTCACCTCAATGGAGGGAATGAACTAGCGGCGACGCGGGGTTACTGCAAACTCCCCCGCAGCTGCAGTGAGGCCATCCTAGGAGTGCGACAGGAAAGCGACCATCCCCGAAACGCCCCGCAAGGCTGCCACTTTCGGGGTAACGTTACCGGGGCGAAACCCGATGGGTCACGGCTTGCGGACTGCCTCAGGTTCAACCGGCCCGGGACGGCCCCCACGGAACTGCCCGGGATTGTTTGCGCCAGTGTTTTGGCTATCTCGCGGCTGCAGAAAGTACTGGCATCTACAGCTCCATCCGATGGTTTGCTGCCGTTGCCGTCGCCTTAGCAATAAACTCCGTCAGTCGCACGCTGCCCTGGTCGCCTTTGCCGCGCGTGCGCACAGAAACCGAGTCTGCTTCGGCCTCCTTGTCGCCCATCACGAGCACATAAGGAACCTTCTGCATCGTAAAGTCGCGGATCTTGGCGTTCATCTTTTCGTTCCGGAGATCCAGCTCCACGCGCAGTCCCGCGGCTTGTAACTCTTTCTGCACTTTCTGCGCGTACTCCGTGTGCCGCTCGGCGATCGGCACCAGGCCAACCTGCACGGGAGCCAGCCAGAGCGGAAAGGCGCCCGCGTAATGTTCAATCAGAACGCCAAAGAATCGTTCCACGGAGCCGAAAAGCGCGCGATGCACCATCACCGGCTGGTGGCGCTCGCCGTCATCGCCGATGTATTCCAGCTCGAACCGCGCCGGCAGATTGAAGTCGAACTGCACCGTCGAAAGCTGCCACAGCCGGCCGAGAACATCCACCAGCTTGACGTCAATCTTCGGCCCGTAGAACGCAGCTTCGCCCGGGATGGTGGTGAAGGGAATTCCCTTGCGCGTAAGCACGCGCTGCAGCGAACCAATCGCCAGCTCCCAGTTTTCATCCGAGCCGATGTAGGACTTGCGGTCGCGCGGGTCCCACGTGCTCAGCTCGACCTTGTATTCGCTGAAGCCAAAGACGTTCAGCGTCGTCTCGGCGAAGTCGATGCAGGCCGCGACCTCGTCTTCTATCTGTTGCGGCGTGCAGAAGATATGCGCATCATCCTGCGTGAATCCACGAACACGCAGCAGGCCGTGCATGGTCCCCGATCGCTCGTAGCGATAGACATTTCCCAGTTCGGCATAACGCAGAGGCAGGTCACGATAGCTGCGCGGCGCGTTCTTATAGATCAGCACGTGGCCAGGGCAATTCATCGGCTTCAGCCGGTATTCGGCGTCGTCGAGCTCCATGGGGGAATACATGTTGCCGGCGTAGAAGCCCTCATGGCCGCTGATCTTCCACAGCTCGCGGCGCATGACGTGCGGCGTGAAAACCAGATCGTAACCGCGGCGGATACATTCTTCGCGCATCCAGTCTTCCATCGCCCGGCGTATTACGCCGCCCTTCGGGTGCCAGAAAATAAGCCCGGCGCCGGCGACTTCCTGGATCGAGAAAAGATCAAGCTGCCTGCCAAGAACCCGATGATCGCGCGCCTTGATCTCTTCCAGCCGCTTGAAGTGCGCATCCAGGTCTTTCTGCGAGAAGAACGCTGTACCGTAAACGCGCTGCAACTGCGGGTTCTTCTCGTCGCCGAGCCAGTACGCGCCGGCGAGACTTGTAACCTTGAATGCCTTTACCCGGCCAGTGGAAGGCACGTGCGGCCCGCGGCAGAAGTCGACAAAACTGCCGTTGCGATAAAAGCTGACATCTTCGCCCGGTTTGGTAAAGCGCTCGACGAAGTGGACTTTCATGAAGTCGCCTTCCGCGCGAAACTTCTCCAGGCCCGCCTCTCGCGGAACGTATTCGCGCGTGAACTTCTCGTCCCGCGCGGCGACCTCGCCCATCCTGATCTCGATGCGCGCCAGGTCTTCCGGCGTGAACGGAGTCTCCCGGTAGAAATCGTAAAAGAAGCCATTCTCGGTGGCCGGCCCGTGGCCCAGCTTCGTCTCCGGAAACAGTTCCGTGACGGCGGTCGCCATGACGTGTGCGGCGGAGTGGCGCAGCACCTGCAGCGCCTCCGGGTCGCGCTCCGTCAACAGCGCAATGCTGGAGTCTTCGTGCAGAGGAGTCGACAGGTCAACCAGCTGAGGAGCGTTGGCTTGCGTCGCGCCGCCGTACATCGCGGCTTCAGTGGAATCAGGCGTAGGTATCGCTTCGGCCGCCGCATCCGT
This sequence comes from uncultured Acidobacteriaceae bacterium, assembly GCA_963848685.1. GTDB lineage: Bacteria > Acidobacteriota > Terriglobia > Terriglobales > Acidobacteriaceae > CAWKED01. Next base: position 296,912 of record CAWKED010000003.1, read on the forward strand.
CGGCGCCGGATGTTCCGCAGCCGGGACCGCATGAGCGGGATGGAGGCGCGTAACCCGCGCAACAATGGAGACAGCAGCCAGCCTCGGCGAAATGGAGTTGGCGACGTCCAGCGGAGTGCTTCCGGAAGGGAATTCGCGGACCGCGCCGTCCGGAAGAGTGATGCGAATCTGGCTCATGGTTGCTTGAACAGGATATCGTGACGGCGCCAGACCGGCCGCCTCTGGTCAAACTTGCGGCGTGGAAAGCGGTAGCATCCAGAAGCCTTAACCTGTTCGTACGTGCATTGGAGGCCGGAATGAGATTTCGCGCGCAGACCCTTGCCGTTATCCTGTTTGCCACAATCATGTCCTCCGTGCCCGGCTGCAAACCGCAACGCGTCAGCGTGTCTGACGTGGACAATCTGCCGTCTTCACCGCCTGCGCTGAGCGTCAGCTACGGGCCAGACCCGATCCAGACCGGCGACCTGCGGCTTCCGCCAGGCAAGGGACCGTTCCCCGTGGTGGTTGTGATTCACGGCGGCTGCTGGACAAAAGGGTTCGCGACCAGGCGGAATACCGCGGCACTGGCCAGCTTTCTCACCGAACGCGGCTACGCCACCTGGAACATCGAGTACCGGCAACTCGGCGAACCCGGCGCGGGCTGGCCGGGAACGTTTCTTGACTGGGCAAACGCGACCGACTATCTGCGCGTGCTCGCCAAGACCCAGCCGCTGCGGCTGGACAACGTCAGCACCATCGGCCACTCCGCCGGCGCGTTCGCGGCATTGTGGCTTGCCTCGCGCGCCAGGCTGGCGCCGTCGAGCGAAATTCGCGGCGGCGACCCGTTGCCGGTCGCCAGCGCCATCGCGCTCGACGGCCCGGCCAACCTCACGGAGTCGCGGCTGAAAGATGATTCCTACTGCGGTGTCGAAGCGGTCGCACCGCTGATGGGCGGGACTCCGGAAGCCGTGCCGCAACGCTACGCGCAGGCAGATATCGATACCCGGCTCCCTCTGCGCGCAAGGCAGACTATGTTCGCGGCCGTGTTCACGACGCCGGCAGAAGCCGAGCCCTACGTCAAGAAAGCATTGGCAGCAGGAGACGACATAACCCTTGTGCCGGTGCACGATTCCGGCCACTTTGAAGTGATCGCGCCAACCTCGAAGGTCTTTCGCGAGCAGGTGGAAAAGCCGCTGCTCAAAGCGCTGCCCGCCGGTAAAGAGTGAGTTAAGACGGATTTGGAAACAGCGGCACCGACGCAGCGAGCGCAGACGCCCGTAGCTTGGCGTCCAGCGTTGCGAACGGCAGATCATCTCTGCAGCCAGCGATTCGGAGATATCAAGAGCCAGTCTGCATGCCATTAGGCAACAAGAGAGCCGCCCGAAGGCGGCTCTTTTTGCTGGTGCAACTATGTGCGGTTCTAAATGTCCATCACGCCGTCGACAAATGCCTTCAGCTTGCGGCTGCGGCTCGGGTGGCGAAGCTTGCGCAACGCCTTGGCTTCGATCTGCCGGATGCGCTCGCGCGTCACCTGGAAGCTCTGGCCCACTTCTTCAAGCGTATGTTCGGAGCCGTCCTCAAGGCCGAAGCGCATCTTGATGACACGCTCTTCGCGCGGCGTCAGGGTGCGCAGCACCTGGGAGGTGTACTCCTTCAGGTTCACGCTGATGACAGCGTCAGAAGGCGACACGGCCTGGCGGTCTTCAATAAAGTCGCCAAGGTGGGAATCTTCCTCCTCGCCAATCGGCGTCTCCAGCGAGATCGGCTCCTGCGCAATCTTGAGCACCTTGCGCACTTTCGCGACCGGAATGTCCATCCGCTTGGCAATCTCTTCCGACGAAGGTTCGCGGCCAAGTTCCTGCACAAGCTGGCGGCTGGTGCGGATCAGCTTGTTGATGGTCTCGATCATGTGCACCGGAATTCGGATCGTGCGTGCCTGGTCCGCAATCGCGCGTGTGATCGCCTGGCGGATCCACCACGTCGCATACGTCGAGAATTTGTAACCGCGGCGGTACTCAAACTTGTCCACCGCCTTCATCAGCCCGATGTTGCCTTCCTGGATCAGGTCAAGGAACTGCAGTCCGCGGTTCGTGTACTTCTTCGCAATCGAAACCACCAGGCGCAGGTTGGCTTCAATCAACTCGCGCTTGGCCTGCTCGGCGTCCATGTCGCCCTGCACCATTTCGCGCTGCGTGCGCTTCAGGTCGGCCTGGGTGACGCCGGCTTCCTGCTCCAGCCGCTCAATGTCGAGCTTGCAGTTCTTCTGCTGCCGCTTGTACTCCTTCTTCAACTCTTCCGAGCGTGAAGCTTCGTACTTGTGGTCGAGCGACTTGATCTGCCGCTCGAGCGTCCGCATGCTCTCGACTGTCTTGTTTACTTTGTCGAGCAGCCGCTTGCGCTCGCCGTTGGTGTACTTCAGTTCGCGGATGATGCGCGTCACGTGCACGCGCTCGCGGCCGATGGTCCAGCGTGTGCGGCGGTAGTCCTTCGCCTTCGTCTTCGGGTTTAGCGTTGCGAGCTTTTCCTCGCACTGCTGCGCTTTTTTCTGGTGCTTGACCAGCGCATCGATGCGCTCGACCGTCTTCTTGACGCGCGCCTGCAGAATTTCTTCCGTCAGCTCGTCTTCGTCGAAGGTGACGACTTCCTTGATGTTGCGCACGCCGCGCTTCAGGTCTTCGCCCAGCGCGGTGATTTCGCGAATCACGATGGGCGAGCGCGAAATGGCCTTCATCACGCGCAACTGGCCGCGCTCGATCCGCTTGGCGATTTCCACTTCGCCTTCGCGCGTCAGCAGCGGAACCGTTCCCATCTCGCGCAGGTACATGCGCACAGGGTCGTTCGTCTTTTCCAGGGTGCCCGGCGTCAGATCCAGTTCGACGTCGTCTTCGTCAACGTCGCGGCCGCCGCCCTCGACGGCATCCACGCCCTTGTCCGGGGTGTACTTCGGGTTGCTCTCCAGAACGTCGATGCCCTGCGTGCCGATGGTCGTCAGCAGGTCATCCAGGTCTTCTGGAGAATTCAAATCGTTGGGCAGAAGCTCATTGACCTCGTTGTAGGTCAGGAAGCCTTTTTCCTTGCCGGCTTCGATGAGTTTCTGAATGTCTTCTTCGTATTTTTCGAGATCAGCCACGCGCGCGTCGTCCTTCCGCTCCGTTTTGAGCAGTTCGGGAGTTCTTTGTCCTCGGGCGAGACTCTAGATGTTGCGGCAGCGCCGCGACGGCAAGCCATGCAATGGGCAAGTCTGTGAAAACAGACGCCAAGGCGCACGTCCCCTGATAGAGAAAGTGTACCATAAAGGCCCTTTAAATCCTTTGGATTGTGCCTGTTGCTGCACTGCGCGGAATGCGTTTCCAGCCCGAAAACGAACCCTGTCAAGTGTTTAGACGCCTCGGCATGGCTTTCCGATGCAATGGCGGCCGAGTGTTAAGTCTCAATCGTGCGGCACTGGTTTTTCGCTCAGGCGAGAGCTACTATCAACGCCTCACCGAAATCTGGGCCACCTTGGAGTCGTACGATGAATCGCTCTGATTGTTGTGGTGTCGTTCTTGCCTGCCCGAAGCTGCTCCTTGCTGCCTTCTGTGTGCTGGCTCTTAGTGCGGCGCCATCTCTGGCGCAGAATGTCGAGAAGTGTTCCGCCACGAATTCCAGCGGCCAGCACATTCTGCCCCCCGGCGATGCAAATACTGACCTCGAGGTCAATGGCGTCAACTGCATTGTGGACGGCTCCGCCATGTCCGGCGGCGTATCAGGAAGCTATGTCTACCGCAACGTCAACATCTGGAACAAGGGCACGCTGACATTCAATGACGCGCAGATTGATTTCCACGCGCACTCTATTCTGGTCGAGCGTGACGGCACGCTGATGACCGCGGGCGCAATCAATGGGCCGCTCACGATCTGGCTGTGGGGCGGTCCCAAGCCGGCCGACACGATCGATTCCATCACCTGCAAGAGCGATACCAAGAACCAGTGCGGCATTCCGGACGCTCTCTGGACTTCGAACCCGAATGTCGCGATGCAGATGAAGCCGACCATGCCATGCAATCCGGCTTCAAAATACGGTGTCATGCTGCCGATGAACGACTGCTTCTACCCGTACGAAGTTTTTGATAGTGGGGACAAAGCGGGCGCCTATTTCGGGCGCAAGGTCCTGGCACTGTCCGCAGGCGGGACCATCATGCTGAGCGGGGCCAAGGGCATCCGCACCGGCATGCCGATGGAGGCGAAACCGGCCGATTCCGGCACAAGCTGGGGGCGGCTGAACAAGGACGTCACGGACGGCCTCACGCTTGTGCTTGATCGCGAGATGACGACATGGGCGCCGGGTGACCACATCGTTGTCACGACAACTGACTATCTTCCCGGGCACACGGAAGAGCGCGTCATCGGCACGATCAAGACGGTTGGCGGGGTTTCACAGATTGTGCTGACGCAGAAGCTGACGTATCCGCACAGCGGAACGGCGTACGACTACAGCGCGACCCAGAAGGCCAACCCCACCGCGGGCCCGGCTGCCGATCCGAATCTGACAACTCTCGCTGCGGGACACATCGAGACACGCGCCATTGTGGCGCTGCTGACGCGCAGCGTCGTTATCGCTTCCGAGGGCCTTACACCAACACTGGCCCGCAACGCCGACCACTTCCCGGAGACAATCGGGAATTTCTATGGCGGCCAGACTGTCGTGCGCGACGGCTTCTCCACCTACCAGATGCAGGGAATCGAGTTTTACCAGCTTGGCCAGGCCGGCGTCATCGGGCGCTACCCCGTGCACTTCCATATGGCGCGCAACGTTCCCCAGCCGGACGGCAGTTTCCTCGGGACGTATGTTGCGGACAGCTCCATCGTGGATTCCATGACGCGCTTTATCACACTGCATGCCACGCAGGGCGTCACGCTGGCGCGCAACGTCGGTTACAAATCCATCGGTCACGGTTTCTACCTGGAAGACGCGACAGAGACCAACAATCGCATTTACTCGAACGCCGCCCTTTCGGTGCGCGCAGCCATTCGCAACCCGGCGACCAATCCGCGCCAGGCGCCCGGCATTCTTGACCTCCCGCTCAACATGTATCCGCCGCCGCTGCCGCCGGCCCCGGTCATTCCGCCGAAGCCCGGCAATATCGTGTACGCCGACCAGCCTTATGTCGGCGACATATCGACGCCCTCCGCGTTCTGGGTCATGAACACCTGGAACGACATGGAATACAACGCAGCAGTCGGCGCAAACGCCTGTGGCGCATGCTACTGGCTGCCGCCTGCGGGCGTCAGCGGCCCTTCACGGTACGAGACGTGGAAGGGCTATGCCGCCATGCAGCTCAACAGCAACCTTCAGGGCGCTGTGCCGACAGATGTCTTCAAGGGCAACATGTGCAGCGCGGCCATGTTCTCGCTGCTGACCATCGGCAGCACCACGGCCTGCACAGGACTGATCTACGGGCCTGCCTCGGACGCGCCCAACACGCTCGTCACCATCGTCAACCCGAACCCGGTGCCGCTGCCACTTGACTCCTACCCGATCGTCAACGGACAGCGCGCCAAGACGACCAACTGCACCGACCAGACCAGCGACTGCAGCGCCGTCCCGGCATGTACAGGTTCGGGCGCCGGCCTGGCCAACTGCATTCCTTTTGTCGTGGACCATTTCACGACGTCCTTCAACTGGGCCCCGACCAACTTTGCCGCGGTTTGGCTGCGCGGATGGTGGTACCTGCTGCAGAATTCGGCCATCACCGACTCGCAGAATGGCGGCGTCACCTTTGTCACCGGCGGCGGCTACACGCGGTCCGACGTGGCGCAGGGCTACTGGTCCGTCATGAAGAACAGCGTCCTCGTCGGCAACACGCAGCCCATCATCGGCGATACCCAGCTGCCGGCCAATGCCTTTGCCTCCAACGCCGGGCCGTTCAATCCCAAGGGCGAGATCTGTCCCTACAACGTCGGCCGCTGCGTCTCCATGCAAAGCGGAACGACGTTCATCCTGTCCAACTTCGGCAATAACCAGCGCATGTTCAACATCTACGATGGCCCGACCAGCGAGTTCAGCAACATTTACGCGGACATCCATCCCACCATCGTCGCCACGCTCGGCAAGTGCAAGAGTGATCCCAAGCTCCCGGGGAGCTGCGCGCAGAGCAACTGGGCGAATGCCTATCTTCCCGGAGTGCTCCAGTATCCGCCGACGCGCGAGTTGACCAGCTCCTGCGTGCTGGCCAACGCCGCCATCGCCTGGAAGCAGCCCAACGGCTTCTACTATCCACCCGTGTTCAGCTCCGCCAACCTCGTGTTCAAGGACGCGCCGCTGCGCCATTTTGTCATCGAGCCTGCGTATTTTCCCGGGACGCTCAACGAAGACAGCGACCTCATCACGAAGACCTACTGCTCGTGGGAGCCGCGCATGTTCAAGGATTCGTTCACGGACATCGATCGCGAAACAGAGTTGAGTGACGTGGACGGCAGCCTTACCGGCCTGGTCGCCAACGACCCCACGTCCATGCCGGCGCAGCGTTCCACGGTTTCCGTCAACAAGGATGCGTTCTTCACCGTGCCGCTCGACACGGACGAGTGTGCCAGCGGGCAGTCAGGCTCTCCCACGGCGAAAAACGACGGCGCGACCGCAAACACCAGCCCGTACGAGTACCTGACCACGGCCGTATTTCCGGAGTGCGCTCGCGGGAATCGGGACTGCGGCGGCAACTGGCTCCAGAACTGCGCCAACCCGCAATGCTATGGCGTGCCGCTGTACCGGCAATACCTGACCCCGACGGAAATTACTGCGTTCGAAAAAGACCCGAACAACCGGCCGTCCATCCGCATGATGGGCCAGGCCAGCGGCCAGCGAAGCACCATGACGCTCAACCACGGTTCGTACTACATCGATACCACCGTGCCCTCCTCCACGCAGAGCGTCTCCGGCCCGTTTGTCAGCCTCTTCAAGCAAGGGGTGAATTACGACTTCTTCCTGGTCTTCGCCAGAAACGCAACCCACCAGAAGTACACCATCTTCATCGGCACCGGGCTCTCGCAGGAGGCCGGAATGGCGGCGTTCAAGCCGGGACGGATGCTCATCCCGGACAACGATTTCCCCTTCAATCCCGACGAGAGCGGCACATGGGCAACCGCCACTTACGACTCAGGCTCCGGCCTGCTGAGCATTGACATCAACCTGGCAAATGCCGCTGACCTCAATACAAAAAATCTCGGCGACTTCTGCCAGCCCAAGACCTATTGCGCGTGGGACAGCACCAAGAACTCCTGCGGATGCAAAGCCGGGACAAGCTGCAAAGACAGCAACGTCTGCGCCTTCGCGACCTCCGACATTGACTGCCCGGTTGACGGCTGCTACGGCTTCCAGATCGCGATGCCGACCAACACCTCGGACGCGCAGAAGACGCCGCCGCTGCCGCAACCCTTTTCCGCCGAGCCGTATTTCGCCGGTGTCACCTTCAAGCGCGGTACAACGAACACATCCGACGCCTGCTATTACAAGGATGTGCCGGCAGCCAGCCTGAAGCTGCCCGAGTAATACCAGCCAACGCGGAACTGGCCGGTCGTCCGCCCTCGGCGCGGGCGTCCGGTTAGCCTGCCGCACCGCATCGGCCCGCAGACACACCGTGGATGTCATTCCGCTGGCCGCACAGCGACCGGAGCAATCTGCTCTTGCTTTCACCATCGGCCCGCAGCTAGTGGTTGACCAGCAGATACTTGCCGCCGCTGAACGCCAGCTGCCTGCCTCCGCCTGCGGTAAGCTGCGCGACGCGCTCCGGCTTCATCGTCACCACGAAGATGCGCCGCGGCCCGCCCCACAGCGGCGCAAAACTCGCATCGTCGTAGAAGCGGTTCGGGGCGTCCGGAAACAGCGAGCCGTACCAGAGGTTATCGATGCGGCCATTCAGCATGTAGAGCGGATGGCCGGTGTAGAAATTAAGGCTGCTGGCCAGCGAATATTCGCCGTCCAGAACAATCTGCGCGTCCGGCTGCCAGTTCTGGTTCACCACTGCAGCCAGCGGCTCCGAGCCGAGGATTGGGTAGAAGACGTCCAGCCCGCGGTGCGCGCTGGACAGCACCAGCAGCATGGCGGCGGCAAGCGTCAGGTTCGATAGAAAGTACCGCCGCCGCGCCCGAAGCAGAAACGCGGTCAGCGTCCCCAGGCCCAGCCCCGCGCCGAACAACACCAGCGGCAGCCGGAAAAAGCCGAGCGACTCCGCCGTGAGATCGAAGAAGTGCCCAAAGCTCAGCGCGTAATCCTGCGGATGCCGCTGCAACTCGGTGAACAGGTCCGTGCCCGGCGCAGGCGCCCGCGACACAGCCGCGAAATAAAAGCACACCGCCGACACAGCAACACCAACCACGGCCAGCGCGGTGGAAGACCACAGCCCGGCGCGGCGCGTCCAGCGCGCACCTTCCGGCTCCCGCGCGAGAAACATGCCCACCAGCAGACAAAGCGGCGGCACGGCAGGAATGGTGTAGTACTCCTGCCGCGTCGAAAAGCTGAAAAAGACAAGAATGACAAGCGTCCAGACAACAAACAAAGTCTGCGGCGAACGCAGCGCCACACGCCACGCAGTCAGCCTGCTTGCCAATGAGCTTTTCTGGTTGTCATTTCGCAGTGCGCCGCCGGTTCGAGGTGCCGCCAGACTCTCCTGGCTGTCACTCCGCAGGTCGCCGCCGCGACCGGAGGAATCTGCAGTTGCGTTTACCCGCGCCCGCCAAAGCTTCCAGCCGCGCCGCGCCACTGCCGGCAGAAACACACCCCACGGAAACAGCCAGACCAGCAGCAACCCCCAGAACAGCAGGAAGGGCACCTTGTCGTAATCCCGAGGTATGCGCTTGTTCAGGTAGCGGTTCAGCTGGTCGTTAATAAAGTAGAACCAGAACCAGCCGCGCTGGACGGCGCTGCTTGCCGGATTTCGCACCGCGGCCAGCCAGTGCCAGGGCACAGCCGCCAGCAGAAACACTCCCGTCCCAAGACCGGCGCGCATCCGCCACAGCTTGCGCACCTGCGCCGTGACCACGAGATATCCGGCCAGCATGGCCAGCGGAAAAACGACGCCGATCAATCCCTTGGTCAGCGTGCACGCCGCGCACACCAGCCCGAACGCCGCCGACTGCCACCACTTCGCGCGGCCATGCTTGTCCACGGAATCGATCATTCGGAGGACCAGGTCCGCGCAGATGGTCAGCCACAGCGCGACAATCACGTCCGGAATGAAAAACCGCGTGAACAGGTACGGCCCGACGCAGGTCGCAAACGCCAGGCCGGCAAACAATCCGGCGCGGTCGCCCAGCTCCGGGTTGTCGCCGCGATACATCAGCCGCGCAGCCAGCCAGTAAATCCAAAGCGTAAGCAGCAGAACGCTCAGCGCCAGCGGCAGCCGGACCGCCCAGTCATGCAGGCCGAACACATGCGCGAAAGCCGCGCCCATCCAGTACGGCAGCGGGGGCTTGTCGAAGTAGCGGATGCCGTCCGCGTACAGCGTCACGTAATCGTGCCGCAGCACCATCTCGCGCACCGCTTCCACATGTACGGAATCGGCGTCATCGAGCAGCGGCGGGCTGAAGATTCCGGCAAACTGCGTCAGCAGCCAGCAGACAAACAGAATGCCGACAGAGCGCCAGCGAATTGCGAGCCGCGCATAGGACTGGGAGAACGGCGAAGCCAAACCATAATTTTACGTGCTGCCCCAGCCGGCTCCTGCGCCGCCCTCGACACGATTGTCATTCTGAGCGGAGCGAAGAACCTATTCTCCCCGGGGGGTGGATGCATAGGCGGCAAAGGCAGCTTCTCCGCTGCGCTCGGATTGTCACGGCTAAACAACTACGATGGAAGCCATGAACCCGCACCGCTACGAACTCACCATGGAATGGACCGGAAACCAGGGCCGGGGCACGGAAAAGTACGACGCCTACACGCGAAACTTCACCATCCGGGCGCAGGGCAAGCCTGACCTTTTGGGTTCGGCCGACAAGACCTTTCGCGGCGACGCCGACCGTTATAACCCGGAAGAGATGCTGGTCATCGCTCTATCGAGCTGCCACATGCTGAGCTATCTGCATGTCTGCGCGACGAACGGCATTTCTGTGAATGCGTACACCGATCAGGCGAGCGGCTCGATGGTCCTGGAGCCGGGCGGCGCAGGGCACTTTACCGAAGTCACGCTGCGGCCAGAGGTCACGCTTGCCGATGCATCGCAGCGTGCGAAGGCCAACGAGCTTCACCATGAAGCTCACGAAAAATGCTTCATCGCGAATTCGGTTAACTTTCCCGTCAACGTTGAGCCCGCCTGAAAAAATCTGCAGATTCTTGCCGCGAAATGTCATGTTTGTTCTCCCAATTCGCTAGCATGGAAATAGGACAACTTTCCCCGAACCATTTGCGGGCGGTCCTCCCCTGCGTCGAGCGCGAACTCCAACGGAATCAAATACCTACAACGGAAAACAGGCGGTTTAGCAGCTAAGTCCTTTCCTCCGTAGATGATACGCAAAACCCCCCCGGGGGAGGGGCTGGAGGCCCGCTCCGATAGCATGAAGAACGATGACTGAAGTTCAGAAACCGCGCGTCCGTTTCGCGCCCTCCCCAACCGGATACCTGCACGTCGGCGGCGCCCGCACCGCGCTCTTCAACTGGCTGTTCGCCCGCCACTTCGGCGGAACGTTCATCCTCCGCATTGAAGACACCGACACGGCGCGCTCGACCACGGAGATGGTCGAAGGCATCCTTGACGGCATGCGTTGGATCGGGCTCGACTTTGACGAAGGGCCGTTTTTCCAGTCGCAGCGCTATGACCTCCATTGCGAACTCGCCGGCAAAATGCTGGCGAGCGGACACGCGTACCAGTGCTTCTGCACAAAGCAGCAGCTGGAAGAACGCCGCGCAGAAGCCGCCGAAGCGGGACGCGCGCCCATCTACGATCGCCGCTGCCGCGATATCGCGCGGGATACGACCCAGGCACGGCTCGACGCCGGCGAGAAAGCCGCCGTGCGGTTCGCCGTACCGACCAGCGGCGTCACCGCCTGGGATGACGCCGTCTTCGGCCGAATCGAGTTCGCGAATACCGAGATTGAAGATTTCGTTCTGCTGCGCTCCGACGGCGTTCCGACCTACCATCTGTCCGTTGTGGCCGACGATGCGGACATGAAGATGACGCACGTCATCCGCGGCGCCGACCACATCTCCAACACGCCGAAGCAGCTTCTCCAGTACGAAGCGCTCGGCCTGAAGGCGCCGGTGTTTGCGCACGTGCCGCTCATCCTTGGCCCCGACAAGACGCGCCTGTCCAAGCGCCACGGCGCGACCAGCGTCACCGCGTATCGCGACATGGGCATTGTCCCGGAGGCGTTCCGCAACTTCCTGGCGCTGCTCGGATGGTCGCCGGGCCCAGGCGGCAAGGGCGAGGACGGCAAGGACCGGGAACTGTTCTCCAGCGAAGAGCTGCAGAGACTGTTCACGCTCGCCGGCGTCTCGAAATCGAACGCCGTGTTCTCGAACGAGAAGCTCGCGTGGTTCAACACGGAATACATTCGCAGCTATCCGGCGGAAAAGCTGCTGCCGCTGGTCCGCGACGAATGGGCCCGCGCCGGATTTACCGTGTCGCTGACCGAGACGGAAATCCTGTCGCGTATCGAGCTGTTAAAGCAGCGCGCGCGCAGCCTTGCGGATTTTGCCACGGCGTTCCGCGGCTACTTCGCCGACGACTATCCATTCGATCCGGCCGCGGTCGCGAAGTTCCTGGCCGAGCCGGCGACGCGCGAGCAGCTTGTGCGTCTGTCAGCGTTGTATTCGGCCGCTCCGGAATTTACCGAGGCTTCGACAGAGGAAGTCTTACGGAGCTACGCGGCAGAAGTCGGCGTAAAACCCGGCGTGCTGATTAACGGCGCGCGCGTTGCGCTGACCGGCCAGGGAGTTGCGCCGAGCCTGTTTGCCGTGATGGCCGCGCTTGGACGCGAGCGCACGGTCGCGCGACTGGCCGCGGCAGACAGAATTCCTACTGCGCCGTCAGCTTGACTGAGACCGGCAGATCGCGCGGCGGATAACAGGTGCGGTTGTCGCACGCCTGGTAATGCAGCACCGCGTTCAGCACGTGTTCGCCAGGCGTAGTGCGAAGATGCGCCGTGATGGTGAACTCGCCCGAGTAAACGCTGAGCTTCGTCTTCGGGTCGAATGCGAAGGCATAATCTTCGCCCGGCGGAAAGTCCACCGCGCGCACAGTAATGCCGCCCTGCGCGACCGTCGCCAGCCGCGTGGCGATCAGTTCCGGCTGGCGCGGCGTGTGGCTGTTGATGTGGAATCCCTCCGGGATGGAGAAGTGCAAAGGCACTTCGACCTGCGCGTTCGCCCGGATGGCTTGTTGCGGAGGCCCGGCGAAGCTGACGCGCGGCGCCTGGTGTTGCGGGCCGGGTCCATCCTGCGGCCATGCTGTTTCGCCATGCAGAAAGGCGGTCTTCGCCCCGGCCGGAAAGGCAAGAACAAACAACAGCGCAGCAACGAAGGGCCGCATCATGCGCCGCTTCCTAGCGCCTTCTTGACGTTGGCTTCCATCTCATCGCGCGTGTAAAGTCCGCGCGTCACGGCAACCACTTTGCCGTCGCGGCCAATGTAGAAGGACGTCGGCAGCGCATCAAGACCGCCCCATTGTTTAGCAACAGATTCGCCGCCGACGAGAACCGGGTAATCAATATGAAGCTGCTGCGCGGACCGTTGGATTTCGGCGTTGGTCGTCCCGGGATCGTCCGCCGAAACGCCCAATACCGCAAAACCCTGCGGCCCGTACTGATGGCTCAGCGCAACAATCCACGGAGTCTCAATCTTGCAGGGCGCGCACCACGTTGCCCAGAAGTTGACCAGGACGGCCTTGCCGCGGAGATCACTCAGCCTGACGGGTTTGCCATCCAGGTCCTTGAGTTGCAGCTGCGGCGCCGGCTTCCCGCGAAAGTCCGGCATGTCGGGCATTCCGGGTGCATCGTCTTCCTGGACAACTCCGGCTGTCTCGCCCGGCCGGGCGGGAATCAGGGTGACGCGTTGCGGCCGCTCGAGTTCGGCCAGCTTTCGGCTGCGGTAGGTGACAACGGCGGAGGAGATCAGCGCGGCCATAACGGCGGCCACGAACAGCAGCATAAGGATGTTGCGCTTCACGCTTCCATTCTATTTGCCGGGCCGCGGTTTGCATTTGGCGGCCCGCAGTTCTGCTAGGCTGAGCGGTTGCATGCAGCGTGACAATCCAAGCTGGTTTGTTCGCGTCGAAGCGCAGGCGCTGGCTGCGCTTGCGGACCGTCTTGACGGCCCGATGCAAGCGCAATTCGCCCGGGCTGTCGAGTTGCTGCTCGAAGCCGGTGAGCGCAAGTCGCGCGTTGTTGTGACCGGCATGGGAAAGAGCGGCATCGTCGCGCAGAAAATTGCAGCCACCCTGAGCTCCACCGGCTCGCCGGCGATGTTCCTGCACCCGGTCGAAGCGGTGCATGGCGACCTCGGCGCGCTGACTGAGGGCGATGTCGTCATCGTGCTCTCGGCCAGCGGGGAAACGGAAGAGCTCCTCCGGCTGCTCGCACACCTCAAGCGCATTGGTGACGCGCTGATCAGCTTCTGCTGCGATGTAAGGTCCACTCTGGGGCAGGCATCGGATGTGGTGCTGGATTGCAGTGTTGCCGAGGAAGCGTGCTCGCTGAACCTTGCGCCGACGGCCTCGACGACGGTCATGCTAGCGCTGGGTGACGCGCTGGCGATGGCTGTAGCCGAGCGGCGCGGCTTTGCTCCGGAGGATTTCGCGCGGCTGCATCCGGGCGGCAAGCTGGGAAAGAAGCTGGCGCGTGTCGAGGAGCTGATGCACACCGGCGACGCCGTGCCGCGGGTGGCGCCGGACGCCGCCATGCCCGACGTGATTTACGAGATGAGCCGCAAGAAGCTGGGCGTAACGACTGTGTGTGACGCGGATGGCAAGCTGCTGGGTATTCTCAGCGACGGCGACCTGCGCCGCCTGCTGGAATCGCGCGGCGCTGCAACCCTGGAACTGAAGGCCGCGGACGCCATGCATGGCAACCCGCTTACGACCCATCCCGGCGCCATGGGGGCAGAGGCACTGCACACGATGGAAGAGCGCCGCATCACTTCGCTGGTCGTGGTGGACGAGCAGCAGAGGGTCGCCGGGCTGCTGCACCTGCACGATCTGTGGAAGACGGAGCTGTTCTAGCGTGCGGCGTTGTCTTGCAGGGCCTGTTCGACGTCCGGGTACATCTTGATAATGGTCTGGACGCGAGTCAGTTCGAACAGGGCGCGAACGCGCTCGCTCACCCCGGACACGACGACCTTGCGGCCTGCCTTTTCGGCCGACACATAGCCGTTCAGGATTGCGCCCATGCCTGAGGAATCCATATAGGGCACAGCACTCAGGTCAATGACGGTGAGCGGGGTGGTCTGCTCGCGGAGGGCAGTCTGCAACTGGAACATTCCCGCGATGACGAGCGGGCCTTCCAGCTCAAGAACTGTGGCGTAGTGTTCAGCGTCGGGCCGGACAGTCAATGAAAACGGAGCGTCTTGCATCATCAGCAGTATCCCCCGAATGAGCGGCGACAATTGTTGCAGCCCCGTGAAAATGCACTAGACGGCGGACTTCTCCGCGGATTTGAGGTCCGGCTGCACCTCGAGGATGGTATCGGCCCGGGTCAGCTTGAGGAGCGCGGCGACCCGCTGGTTCAGGTGAATGAGCACGACCCGCCGGCCAAACGGCAACTGCTGCCTGTACAGCTGGATCACCGCACCGAGGCCGGCAGAGTCCATGTAGCTGACTTCCGTAAAGTCCAGAACGATGAGCTTCGCATCAACGGCGCGCACGCGTTCCTGGAAAACAGGGACATGGGCAATCAGCAGCGGCCCGTGCAGCTTGAGCACCAGAGTGTCCTTGGAGATGGCGTTCGATTGCGTAATCGTGAATCCAGACATGCAGTAGAGAGTGTAGCGAAACCGCTAACCCCGCGCAGGGGGAAGTGTTTGGGCCGCCCCGGAAGGAACGAATGTGGCCGGATGGCCCAGGTTGGCTGCCAGTCACCGTCGCGCGCGGCAGAAAAGCCGATATCTATCTGCGCAACAATGGCAGGCCATCCAGTTGACTGCGGGCCATTAGCCGCCGAGTTAGCCCTGCAGTTACCAGGATAGATTGTGCGCGCCGGCTGCAATTTTGTCTTGGAAAGACGCCTGCTTGCGTGTACAAGTGGGCGCACCCCGCAATCGGACAACTGCATGGCAACTTTGCCTTCCGGGCAGGAAGGTCCTTGAAAGGCAGGACTTCATGACTGCTTCCCGTTTCTCCGTGCGTTCTTTCTCTGCTTCTCTGGTATTCGCGCTCTCGCTGGGCGCCGTTGCGCAAAGCGCTGACGACAAGCCAAAGATTGCGCTTAACTCGAGCAACACAATCCAGCTGCGAGGCAAAGCCACGGTGCAGGAGAGCGTGCAAAGCTGCATCGCGGTCGAAGCGGTGCTGTTGTCGCGAAAGCCCGTCATGGCGATGTTCAGCGGGTATGTCGCGGATAACTATGCGGTCGTGCAGGTAACGATTTCGAATAAGTGTTCGGACCAGCAGTTCTTGCTGCATGATATTTTCTTTGATTATTCGAATTGGTCTTTGAGCGGGGTATTCAAGGGATTCACGACCGTCGAGTGTGGCACCCGGCCCTCGACCCCGAAGCAGGATCAGACTGTCACGACGCAAAAACCGCCTGCCAAGACCTCTCCTGGCTCAGATGCGGCGACGCAGAACGCAGCAAGCAACAATGAAGGTGCCCCATCCGACACGAGTGTGCCGCCGCCGCCGCTCGACCCGAACAACGACTGCTTGTTTCAGAAGGGCACGCGGCCGGGACAGGTTGCGACTGTGGGCGCGCTTGACATCCAGCAGCAACTGCAGGAAGCGTCCATATTTTCCCCGCGCAACTTAACAATCAACAGCCTCGAGATACTCACGTCAACGGCGCAGGCCTTCGCCTTTCCGTTCACGGGGGACGTCTCTAAAGGAGTCGGGGCATTTAATACCGGGTTAGTCACGCCGCTCGGCAAGTGGTGGAAAGACCGCAGCATCGACCAGTCGAACTACATTTTGAAGCGTGGCTATCGGACCGACCAGACCACGGCAATCGCGAAAGACGATCACGGGTCGTTCTACGCTTTCTTTCCACTGAACACATTTCTGGTGCCTGACTTGAAAGCCCTCTTCCAAAAGAGTCCTGCCATATTTCTAACTCCCGGCGAGGTTGCGTTTTCCAATCAGCTGGATGGGGCGTTCAAAGAAAGGGACGCTGACAAAGGAGGACAAGGAGCGCTCCGCGCCAAGCTGCTCACGCTGGCACGCACCATCGTTCCTAACGCGGAATGGAGCGACATTCTGATGGCGGTAAGTTCGCCGTGTGTACCGGATGACGCTAAAGATTCAAAAACTGCGGAGACAGACGGCTGCTTAATGAGCAACGGGGCTCCGCTGCAAATGCCGGTTCCGACCAAAGAACCACCATATCCTGCGTCTCCCCAGATATTGCCGGTCGCCGGATCTTCCGGACAGGGCATGACGTTCGCGCAAGTTATTGCGCTGAAATATTTCTTCGCGCACGCCAGCCTGAATTCCGTGCAGATTGTCGCGCGCGGCGTTATGACGATGGATGTCAGCGCCATCCCGCCGACCATCGACACGGTGACCTTTGAGAACGAATCCAAAGGAGCCAGCCTGTGGACCGGCGGTAAGAAGCCGGCATCCAGTCCCGAAGCCGCCAGGAAGGGTTCCGGCAGCGGCACCAAGGCTGACAGCGCGAAGGCAGACGACGACAGCCCCGCCGCCGCCCAGGACAGTACAGAGATGACCGGCACAATTACCGGCAAGTTTCTCCAGGGAGGCGTTCCGGCCATCGGTCCGCCGGTGTTACCGAAAACGAGCACCGGGAAGACGGCACCAAAATTCAGCGGCCTGACCGTGGACAAGACCAAAGCTACCGACACGTCCATGCCTTTCAAGGTGACGCGCGTGGGTGATACGCCGAACGGGACCAAGCTGCCGTTCACGGTTTCGCGTACGTCCACAAATCAGGACAGCGGCAGCGACGACGCGGGTCCAAAAACTGAAGTCACGAGCAACAAGTACGACTACACAGTGAGTTATGAGTCAGGACCGAAGATAACCAAAGTCGCGATTGAGGATGAAAGCACGGCCTGGTACAAGACAGGCACAATCGCGGGGACGATTACGGGAACGGACCTCTCCGGCACGGAGCTTCCCGATGTCACGATTTCGCTCGCGACTCTGACGATTGGCGGCAAGCCGGCGACGCTGGATGACTATATTTCCGCTGGAAAGGTGACACTCACGAGCGATTCCGACGATTCCAGACTGGATTTCAACTTCAAGCTGGCCAAGGCAGTGGAGTCCGGCAAGCTGGTCACGCTGGACTTCACGGTGACGACCAAGTCCGGCAAGGATTCGAGCGAATACAAGCAAGCCGCACCGGCAACGCCGGCGAAGAAAACTCCGGCGACCAAGAGCAAGAAGGCCGCCGCCGCGAAGGGCAAAGCAACCGGCAAATAGGCTTGAGCGAACAGGCGGATACGGGCCGGCCCCGCTCGCCTGGGAGATTCATCATTAGAATGAAGTTCTTATGGCTGAATCCCCAATCACTCCGCGCGACAAGGACTTTGCCGCGTGGTACCAGGACGTGACCCTGGCCGGCGACATGGCCGAGCCGGCGGAAATTGTTAAAGGCTGCATGGTCATCAAGGCCAACGGCTATGCCGTTTGGGAGGTGCTGCAGCGCGAGCTGGACCAGCGCTTCAAGGCGACCGGGCACGCGAACATGTATTTCCCGCTGCTGATCCCGCAAAGCTTCCTGAAGAAGGAAGCCGAGCATGTGGAAGGCTTCTCGCCCGAACTCGCCGTCGTGACGATTGCCGGCGGCAAGGAGCTGGAAGAGCCCTACGTCATCCGGCCAACGTCGGAGACGATCATCGGGCACTTCTTTGCGAAGTGGATCAAGAGCTGGCGCGATTTGCCGGTGCTGGCCAACCAGTGGGCAAACGTCATGCGGTGGGAGCTGCGTACGCGCATGTTTCTTCGGACGACGGAGTTTTTGTGGCAGGAAGGGCACACGGCGCACGCGACCCACGAAGAAGCGCTGGAAGAGACGCTGCGCATGCTCGACGTGTACGCCGATGTTGCGGAAAACGTGATGGCGATGCCCGTGATCAAGGGCGTCAAGACGCGCGCGGAGAAATTTGCGGGCGCGCTGCGGAGTTACTCCATTGAGGCGATGATGCAGAACGGGCTCGCCCTGCAGGCCGGGACCAGCCACGACCTGGGGCAGAATTTCGGCAAGGCGTTCGACGTCAAGTTCCAGAACAAGGAGGGCCAGCTGGAACACGTCTGGCAGACGAGCTGGGGCGTCTCGACCCGGTTGATCGGCGGCCTCATCATGACGCATTCCGACGACAAGGGGTTGGTTCTGCCTCCAAAGGTTGCGCCGCACAAGACCGTGCTGGTGCCAATCTTCCGTAAGGACGAAGAGCGCGCGACGGTGATGGAAACAGCGAGCAGGATTGCGGCCGATACCGGCGCAAAGATTGATGACCGCGATTCGCAATCGCCAGGCGCGAAGTTCTTTCACTGGGAGCGGCTGGGTGTTCCGACCGTGCTGGAACTCGGCCCGCGCGACGTGGCGAGCGGCAACATCGTGCTCAAGCGGCGCGACACCGGCGAAAAGCAGGTCGTGCCGCAGGAAGGGATTGCGGCGAAGGTTTCCACCACGCTTGAAGACATTCAGCGTGCCCTGTTCGCGCGTGCGCTGGAGCGCCGCGAGCAGAACACGGTGACGGCGAACTCAATCGAGGAAGTGGAGGACATTCTGCGCGACGTCACCGCGGAGAAGGGTGGCGGAAAATTCGTGATGGCGCATGTCAAAGACGATCCGGCCTGTGACGCGCGCATGAAACAGTTCAAGGCGACCATCCGCAACGTTCCGGCAGAGGACAGGTTCGACGGGCCGGGCAAGTGCATTGTTACCGGCGAACAGGTGGAACGCCGCGTCGTGATCGCGAAGGCGTATTAGCGGGCAGACCGTTCAGCCCGTGTTGATAAGGCAAAACACCGCCCGGGTCGCGCATGTAACACTGGCAGTAGACCGACTGTGACCAATGTTTACCTGAACCGTGTCGCTACCGCTGTCCCGGACCATGATGTCCACGGCGCATTTGTAGATTTCGCCGCGTCGCTTATGGACGCCGCGCCCGACCCTCGGCTGCGGCCGCTGTTCGATCGCATGGCTTCCCGCAGTGGAATTGATCATCGCTATTCCGTCTTGACTCCCGACCGCGCATCGCGCGAGTTCCATGTCAACGCGCACGAGTTTTATCGCCGGGGGCAGTTTCCTGACACCGCATCGCGGATGAAAATCTTTGAGCGGTTTGCTCCTGTGCTGGCGCAGCGGGCGTTGAACAATCTTGCGTTGACTGACGCCGAGCGCAACGGAATCACGCACGTGCTGGTCACGACCTGCACAGGACTCTATGCCCCGGGACTCGACTTCGACATCGTGGACCACCTCGGCCTGAATACGCACGTCGAGCGCACGATGATCGGCTTTATGGGTTGCTATGCGGCCATCAACGGCCTCAAGGCCGCGCGGCACATCGTCCGCTCAGAACCCAGCGCGAAGGTCCTGATGGTCAATCTTGAACTCTGCACGCTGCATCTCCAGGAGACGTTCGACCTGGAACAGGTGTTGAGCTTCCTGGTGTTTTCTGACGGCGCGGCGGCGAGCCTGATTTCCGCAGAACCGACGGGCGTGGAGCTCGATAGTTTCCGCGCCGTCGTTATCCCGCAGACGCGCGAGCTGATTACGTGGAAGATCCGCGGCATCGGCTTTGACATGCTGCTCAGCGGGCAGGTGCCCGGCGCAATCGCAAAGGCGCTGGAGTGCAGCGGCGGCGAGGTGCTGGCCGATGCGCAGGTGGCCGATGTCCAGCTGTGGGGCGTGCATCCGGGCGGCAAGTCTGTACTCGATGCGGTGGAACGCGGTCTTGCTCTGCCGTCCGACGCACTGGCCGCTTCCCGCGAAGTGCTGAACCGCTTCGGCAACATGAGTTCAGCGACTGTGATGTTTGTGCTGGAACGGCTCATGGCGGCCGCCAAGCCCGGCGAGCGCGGTTGCGCGATGAGCTTCGGCCCCGGCCTTACAGCGGAGACGATGCTGTTTCATGCGGTCTGAAGGACTGGCCCGGCGCGTGCCGCCGTCTGAACTGCCGGAATGGATGGATGGCGAGTCCACCTATGAGGCGTTTCGCGACTGTCTTGCCGATCTTTCGAAAATCAATAGAGTGACTTTGACTTTCCGGCCATCTCTCGATTTCCTGCAACGGATATGGAAAGGCCGCCCTGAGGACGAAGCGCTGCACATCGTTGACGTCGGTTGCGGTGGCGGCGATTTTCTGAGACAGGTCGCGGCGGCCGCGCGCAGGCAGAGACGGCAGGTGACGCTGACCGGGATCGACCTGAATCCTTATGCTGCGCGAGCGGCGCGCGAATCTGGACCAGAAAGCGATGGCATTGCCTGGGTGACAGGCGACGCGTTCGCACTAGGGCAGGGCGTGCCGGTGGACGTCATATTCAGCTCGCTGTTCGCGCATCACCTCGAAGATGCGGAGATCGTGCGCTACCTTCGCTGGAGTGAGCAGACGGCGCGGCTTGGCTGGTTTATCAACGACCTCTACCGGAGCGCTGAGGCGCTTCGGTTCTATCCGCTGCTGGTCGGGGTCATGCGGCTGGGCAGGTTTGTTCGCCATGACGGAGCGGTTTCTTTCCGGCGCGCTTTTCGCGAGGCAGACTGGAAGCAATACCTGGCGGAAGCCGGTTTGCAGCGGACCGATGCACGCGTTGCGAAGTGGTTTCCTGCGCGGCTCTGTGTAGAGCGTCTGAAGTGAGCGGCGCCGTCCCCCGCGTTCGGTTGGGCTGCCTCAAGGCAAGGCATGCGCGCCGTCGGAGGGCTGGCCGATCCAGCCCGCGGCGGAAATTCCAGTTTTCTCACGGTAACGACTGAGGATGGCGTCGAGGAAACCCTGCGCCTCTGCCTCCCTGACAAGAGAGACGGTGCAGCCGCCGAAGCCGCCGCCGGTCAGCCGGGAACCGAGACAACCAGGGAGCGATAGAGCGATCTCGACCAGCTGGTCACACTCGTCGCAACTGGCGCTGAAATCGTCGCGGTAGCTGGCGTGAGCGTCCACCAGCAGGCGGCCAAATTCTTCCGCGTGCCCCTCGCGGAGCATCCGGCTGCCTTCGAGAACGCGAAGGCTGTCGCTGATGATGTGGCGGCATCGCTTGTACACAACGTCGGGCATGGTGTGACGGGCCTGCTCGAGCTGCTCAAGGGAAACGTCACGCAACGCGCGTACCTGCGCCTCCGGATACACAGACGCAAGGATGCGCGTGCCCTCTTCCACCTGAGCACGGCGTTCGGCGTATTCGCTTCCCGCGACGGAATGTTTCACCATGGAGTTGACGATGACGAGCCGCAGGTTTTCCGGGATGGGAACGTATTTGTAACTCAAATCGCGGCAATCCAGCTGCAGCGCATTTCCGGCACGGCCATGCACGGAGACGAACTGGTCCATGATTCCGCAGGGCGCGCCGACGAAGTCATTTTCCGCGGCCTGGCAGAGCAGTGCAATCTCGCCCGGCGGCATTTCTGCGTTGCCGGCGGCGAGCATGGCGAAAGCGGTTGCGACTTCCAGTGATGCGGATGAGCTGAGGCCGGCATTGCGGGGAACGTCTCCTGAGACCGTGATGTCCATGCCGGGCAGCGCCACACCGCGCGACATGAGTTCGCGTGCCACGCCGACGACGTAATCTGTCCAGTGGCGGCGTGGCTGGGAAGGAAGGGCGTCCATTGCATACGTCGCTTCGTCGTGAAAGTCGAGCGAGATGGCGCGAAGCTGCGAGCCGGAACGCGGCTCGACGGTAGCAGTGGTTCCAAACTGCAAAGCCGCCGGCATGCAGAAGCCTTCGGCGTAGTCAGTATGTTCTCCGACCAGGTTGACCCTGCCCGGGGCGCGGAATCGTAGCGTCTTCATCTGCATGACTGGAACGGGGTGGAGTGCGACAATAGCAGCTATGTTAACGTTAACGGCGGTCGAGGTCACGCGCGTTTGAAGACATTGGTTATCGGCGGGACGGGCTACATCGGCGGCACGGTCGCACGGCAGCTTTTGCGCGCCGGTCACGAAGTAACCATCATGGACAACCTCGGGCACTCCGAGGGAACGAACGTGCCGGATGGGGCTGAGCTGGTTGTTGCCGACATCCAGGACAAAGTTGCTTTAGACCGGTTGCTCGCGGGATCGGGCTTTGACGCCGTGCTCCATTTCGCCGCGCTGATTGAAGCCGGAGAGAGCATGCGTACGCCGGACCAGTTCTTCGTTAACAACACCGGGGCTACAGCGATTCTGTTGCGTGCGCTGGTTGAACACAAAGTCCCGCGATTGGTGTTCTCGTCCACCGCGGCTGTGTTTGGCAATCCGGAAACTGTTCCTATTCCGGAGGAGGCGAAAAAGGCGCCAGTGAATGCCTATGGCGCCAGCAAGCTGCTGGTAGAGCAGATGCTGCCGTGGCTCGCTCATGTCTACGGACTGCAGTACGCGGTGTTGCGGTATTTCAACGTGGCCGGCGCGCTGGCTGATTATGGCGAGGCACATAATCCCGAAACGCATTTGATTCCGCTGGTTCTTGACGTGGCGCTCGGGCGCCGCGAGTCAATTTCAATTTTTGGCACGGACTACGACACCCCGGACGGCACGTGCATTCGCGACTACATTCACGTCGCCGACATTGGCCGAGCGCACCTGATGGCGATGGATGCGCTCAAACTGGACAGGGCGGAGCTGTATTACAACCTCGGGAACGGACGCGGATTTTCCGTGCGTGAAGTCATCGATTCCGTGCAGAGGGTGACCGGGCGCAATATCGCGGTAGTTGAAAAGCCGCGCCGCGATGGCGACCCGCCGCGGCTGGTCGCGAGCTCGGAAAAGATTCGCCGCGAACTGGGCTGGCAGCCTGAGATTCCGGAACTGGACGATATTGTCCGCAGCGCCTGGGTATGGCACCAGAAGCGGTTTGGCCAGGCCGCATGACTGCGGATTTCGACTGGCTGAAGCAGACACCGCACCGCCGCTGGAACCCGTTGCGGCGTGACTGGGTGCTGGTTTCGCCGCATCGCACGCAGCGGCCGTGGCAGGGAGAGGTTTCTCCAGCGGCGCCGGCTGCCGGCGCAACCTATGACCCGGCCTGCTATCTCTGTCCCGGCAACGTCCGCGCCGGGGGACATACGAACCCGAACTACCGGCAGACATTTGTTTTCGACAACGACTACGCCGCGCTGCTGCCGGACGAGCGCAACGCTGCATCCGACGACCCTCTGCTGCGCGCGGAAAGTGAGCGCGGAATCTGCCGCGTCGTCTGCTTTGACCCCGACCACAGCCTTACCCTGGCCGGCATGGAGGTTCCAGCCATTGCGCGCGTGGTGGATGTCTGGGCCGAACAATATGTGGAACTGGCTTCGCATGCGTGGGTGCACGCGGTGCAGATTTTCGAGAACCGCGGCGCCATGATGGGTGCAAGCAATCCGCATCCGCACGGACAAATCTGGGCCACCGAACATGTTCCGGATGAGTCCGCGCGTGAGTTTGCGGCGCAGCAGGTGTGGCGCGCGGAACACGGTGAGTGCCTGCTGTGCGCCTATTCACGGCGCGAGATTGCACTCGGCGACCGCCTCGTCTGCCGCAATGAGTACTTTGCGGCGGTCGTGCCGTGGTGGGCTGTCTGGCCGTTCGAGACGCTGGTGCTGCCGGTGGCGCATGTCACTTCGCTCGCTGCGATGCGCCCGGAGGTTCGCGCGGCCCTCGCGGACATCCTGAAACAGGTCACGGTGCGATACGACGCATTGTTCGGAGTCAGCTTTCCGTACACGATGGGCTTTCATCAGGCTGCGCCAAACACGCCGGACCAGGACATCGTTCACTTTCACGGACACTTCTATCCGCCGTTGCTGCGTTCGGCGAGCGTCCGCAAATTCATGGTCGGGTTCGAGATGCTGGGCATGCCGCAGCGCGACATTACGCCGGAGTCCGCAGCGGAGCGCCTGCGAGAAGTCACTCTCGCGTAGGCGACGAGCGTTGAAAGCCGACGGTGAGAGCGGGCAGCGCGTTGCCTTCGCGGTCGAACAGGACGTAGTTGTCCACGTTGTCGAACGTACCGGGAGCGGGAATCCAACTTGCGTCCCAGTACGAGAAGCCGATCACCATGCCGTCGTCAGCGCTTTCGACCGCGCTGATTTCGTCATTGAGAAAATCGAGCTGGCCTTGCGGAGTCAGCGGATAGGGCTCCGGTCCGCCGTCGGCCATGTTGTCGGCTCCGGCAGCCGGGGCCCACGGGTAGCCTGTCTCCTCGAAAAACACGGGCTTCTTATAGCGCGCCGTCACGTAGTTCGCGAAGTCCTGGAATTGCCGAACCGTCTTGCGTGACCAGAAGGGATAGGCGGAGTACGCGAGAACATCTACGTGCGCGCCTCGAGCGAGCATCGCGTCGAGGTACCGCCTCGTTTCAGCGTAGCGGCCGATGTTGGCCAGGTGCCACAACACCCGGATATCGTGCTGCTCAGCATGCGCGGCCTGGTATCCAGCTTGATAGATTCTTGCGAGCAGATCGGGGCTCGCGTTGAAGTCAGCATTCACGCCGTGCAGCGGAGACTTGCACGTTTCTGTGCGCAGGATTCCCGGGTCGGTCTCATTCCCGATCGCCACGAGTTCCACCGGCGTACCCTGCGCGGCGAAGGCATGGAGCGTTTCCGCGACGTATGCGCGCACAGTCTTGCTCAGCCCGTCGGCATCGAGGCTGAGCCACGCGTGCGGCAGCGACTGGCACTGCGGGTCCGCCCAGTGGTCACTCAAATGCAAAGACAATTCGATCCGCATACCGGCTGCGCGGGCGCGCCGCGCGAGCCGCAGCGCATCGACGAGATCGTCATACCGGCCCTGCATCTCGCTCGATGGCACGTGAGCAGGGTTGCCGGGATCCACGAACAGATGAATGCGCGCGAGATTCATCCCGCTGGCCGCGAGAATTGCGAAAGGGTCTCCGGGTTGGCCATGCAACCGGTAGATGCCGCCGTGGCCTTCGACCATGTCGGTCAGGCTGATGTCGCCGCCCTGCACCATGTTGTAGCCGGCAGGTGCGGGCTCGACGCGCATGTCTTTCACGCTGAGCCACTGCCCCGCGGAACCCTGCACGCGAACGCCAATCGTGCAGCTTGGACGAGTTACGCGGAAGCCGCGAAGCTCAACCTGCCGGAATGCACTGCCGATGCTCGCTGGGGCCAGATTGAGGACGCTGTCACGATCGCTGCAGCCGACAGCTTCGAGCCTTGCGATGCGTTGTCCGCCACTGGAGCGGTAACTTGCAGCGAAGGTGTACGCGCCGGGTTCGATATGGAGAGTCTGCGTTATCTCTCCGGAACCACCGGAGAGCGCAGCGTCCCCGCGCGCGAAGCTTGCCACACCGGTCAACTTCCATGCGGAATTCGCATCGCTGAACAAGTTTGTGTGCCGCGCGAGCACAATGGCGTCAGCCAGCACTGCAGATGTGTTCGCTGGCTTCGCGAGCAGAGTGACCGTGCACGCGGCAGCCTGGCCGAGCGCGACGCCCGGTGCGTGCAGTTCCGTCCAGTCGGATGGAGCTTGGCCAACCGCCGGAGAACTCGCGTCCGGCGTATCCGTCGAGACAGTTGTCTCGTGGCCCGGTCCGCAATCGAGCTGTATGGAAGCTGCCTGCGGGCGGGGTGCCTGGAAGAAAGCCCGCAGCTCGTAGGTTCCGGCCGAGAGGCGGACAGCCTCCGAGGCAAACGCGCCAGGCGGCAGCTCCAGCGAGTGTTGTCCGTCAACGGAGTCGCGCCGCGAGACGGCAGCTCCGCCGGCCAGTCGCCATGTGCTGGCGCCATGTTCAAAGCCGGGATTTGCGAGCAGATTTGTCGATTGCGCCGACAGGAGCGAAGACATCAGCAGGCTGCCGACGAGCAGCGACAGTCGGCGGACCAACGAACTCCTGCAAGGCTGGTGCATGGAAAAAATCAGGCGGCCCTCCGCGTTTCAGCCACGAAGGGGACCGCCTCGGAAGAACCGTTAACGATAACGTTAAAGCCTTCCAGGGATATTTCGCAAACGAAATCGGAAGGGATTGCCGAAATCAGCAGTTATTCGATTTGCTCCGGGCTGCTTTAGACGTTAGCGTTAACGCCGCCCGGGACTTGCCGGGCCCTGCCATTGGACGTCCCGGGCCGGGGTGCGGCTCAATGCACCGTCGTGACGGATCGCAATTGCGGAGCGCGAATTGCCCTCGCGGCCCAGGTGACGCCGTTCGAACCCGGGAGAGAAAAACGATGCGTCTAGAATGGCAGCGGACATGGTGAAGCTGGTCGATATTGCCCGGGCACTGGAGATTTCCATCGGCACGGTGGACCGCGCGCTGCATGACCGTCCCGGCGTGAACGCGGTAACAAAAAAGCGCGTTCTGCAGATGGCGCAGTCCATGGGCTACAGGCCGAACCTGGCGGCCAGCGTGCTCTCGTCCAAGCGGCGGCTGCGGATTTCCGTAAACCTGCCGCGGGAGATCGCATCGTTTTTTGACCAGGTGCGCTCCGGTATCGAAACGGAACACGCACTGTTGTCCAAGGGCGCGATGGAACTCGAGTTTCGCAGCTTTCAGCGTCTGGGTGCGGGCGAGGAGAAGGCTTTCGACGACGCCCTGGAAGCGAAAGTGAACGGCATCATCACCGCCGTCGGCCATCCTGGACAATTCCGCACACGCATTCGCAAAGCGTTGCGCGCGAACATTCCCGTTGTCTGCGTAGTTGCTGACGCCATCGGCAGCGACCGCCTGGCGGCCGTTACAGTTGATGCGCGCGCGAGCGGCGGCCTGGTGAGCGACCTTATGGGCCGTTTCTTGAAAACGGGTGGCGAGGTGGTTGTCTTTACCGGGGAACTGACAAACGCGGACCACGTTGAAAAAGTGCAGAGTTTTCGGGATTGCGTCCATCAGCACTACAAACAGCTGGCCGTCCTGCCGCCGGTAGAAACGTTTGACCGTCCGCGCGAAGCGTACGAGAAGGCGGTCGCGACACTCCGGCAGCACCCGCAAATTGTTGGTTGTTACGTCACCACCGCGAACAGCATCCCGGTGTTGCGCGCCCTGAAGGCGCAGCGGATGCTGGACCGCGTGACCACGATCACGACCGACCTGTTTCCGGAACTGGTGCCATACCTGCGCGCCGGGACTGTCGCTGCCAGCATTCACCAGCGGCCGCGGGCGCAGGGCCAGCTCGCGCTGCGCAATCTGCACGGCTTTCTGCGGGACGGCGTTTGCCCCGCGGACCGCATTACGCTGGCACCGCATGTCGTCACGCGGTCCAACGTCGATTACTTCCTGACGCAGTAGAAGACCTTCGGGCGTCGCGCGAAACGGGCTGCACCGCGGCCTTTTTGCCGGCGATTCTGCCCGGTCTCCAGGGCGCTCCCGCCTGGCACTTGACAGTCGAATTTCCATGCGGATATCTTTCGTGTGCGTTAACGGTAAGGGTTTTGCCGTTCCCGCCGCCCCCGAAAGCCCGGGGCGGCACGGAAACAACGGCAGGGCCGGTAGCGGAAACGTGCGGGGCATGCTCGGGAATTCAGTCCATTTTCCAAGGAAAACAGCCATGCGTGTTGGCAAACTATCTACCGCAATCCGTTCCGGAATTGCGACGGCGACCGTTTTTGTCGGCCTGATGTCGGCAGCGCCTCTTTCGGCCCAAGTCGGTCAGGCGACGTTAACGGGCACGGTCGAAGATGCGACGGGCGCTGTCATCCCCGGCGCCACCGTTACCCTCACCGACACGACCAACCAGACGCAGCGTACCGCCAAGAGTGACGGCCGCGGCTTCTTCTCGTTTCCAACCCTTCCCGCCGCGACGTATGAGGCGAAGTTCCAGATGAGCGGCTTTACCGACCTTGTCCGCCGCAACATCGTCGTGCATATCGCGGACCACCTCGACGTCCCAAACATTCACATGCAGGCCGGCGGCGTCAGCCAGTCGGTCACGGTCACGGCGGAATCGGACGCGATTGTGCCGACGACCTCCGGCGAGACAAGCTACACGCTGACGGCGAAGCAGATCCAGAACCTCGACATTGAAGGCCGCAGCGCGATTGAGCTGCTGGGGCTCGTGCCGGGCGCGGCGGACTCCGGCAACTTCAACAGCGACAGCTACAGCGGCCAGACAGCGGGCTTTACGCAGAATGCCAGCGCTTTCAGCGTGAACGGCAACCGCTTTGACCTGACGCAGATTGTCAGCGACGGCGCGACTGTGACAGACGTGAACACCGCCGGCTCCGCAGCCGTGACGCCAAACGTGGACATGGTGCAGGAGGCGAAGGTGGAAACCTCGGCCTTCCTGCCTGAGAACCCGAACGGGCCCATCGTGGTTTCGACGGAGACAAAATCGGGCGGCAAGAGTTTCCACGGAGAGCTGTACGCCAGCGTCCGCAACAATGTGCTGGACGATACCGATTGGCGCGTCAAGAACCTTGGTCTGCCGAAGCCGGACGACGCGTACTACTATCCCGGCGTAAACATTGGCGGCCCGGTGATCATTCCCGGCACGGGTTTCAACAAGAACCGCGACAAGCTGTTCTTCTTTGCGGCATTCGAGAAAGATCTGCAGTACGTCCAGGACCCGCTGCTGGATATTCGCGAGGCGGTGACGCCGACGGCGGCCATGCGCATGGGCGATTTCAGTGATGCGGCGTATCTGAGCAACTTCTCCACCACTGCCTATTACGCAAGCGTGACGCCTTGCACGCCCGCCGGCAGCAATACTTCCCTGTGCAACGGCACGACGGGCATCATCAATCCGGGAGCCATCAGCCCCGCAGGGCAGGTGCTGATCAATGCGCTGCCGCTGCCAAATGCTGATCCATCGACCAACGGCGGTTACAATCTCGTTTCGGCTGTAACGAACTTCCAGCCGCGCGACCAGGAAAACATAAAGCTGGATTACAACATCAGCCAGCGAAACCATCTTTCCGGCCGCTACAACCATGAGGCGGAGACGGTCCCATTCCCATTCGGCTACTACGACAACTTCACGCCGAGCGAGTATCCCGGAGGCCAGTACAACCACAACACCTCGAATTCCGCGGTGGCAAACCTGTCGTCCCAACTCAGCTCCAGCATGACCAACTCGCTTGTGCTGTCATACACGCGTTTGAACTTCCAGACCTTTCTCGGCAACGAAGCTGCAGTGTCGCGCTCGGCGCTGAACTATTCCGGGCCCGATCTTTACAACAATGGTTCCGACATTCTGCCGAACGTTCAGCCTGCCTATGGCAACGGAGCTTACGCATCGCTGTACCTGCCTGGTGGCAGCTATCCCACAACCCACAATCCGCAGGAAACCTATGTCCTGAACGAAAGTGTGAGCAAGCTTTGGGGCGCCCACTCTTTCAAGGCGGGCTTTTACTATGCGCAGCAGCAATTCGGACAACTGACGCAGGGCGTGGAGAACGGCACCATCATCACCGGTGAATATGGCGGTTCCTACAACACAGGCAATGCCTTCGCCGATTTACTTACCGGCCAGATTGCCGGTTACCAGCAGAGCACCAAGAATTTTGTCGGTTACATGCGCGAGCGCCGCGCGGACTTCTTTCTGCAGGACCAATGGAAAATAAAGCCGCGCTTCAACTTGAACTATGGTGTTCGCGTTAACCACATTGGCGCCTGGTATGAAACGAGCGGCAAGGTCGTGGTTTTCGATCCTGCTCTGTACGACCCCAGTGGAACCTACGCGGAAGCGCCCGGCCTGGTCACGCATGCCACGGATTCGTCGATTTCGATCAGCGGCGGACATGCTCTCGGGTTTCAGATTGCGCCGGACGTGGGATTCGCCTATGACGTCCGCGGCAACGGGACAACGATCGTGCGCGGCGGCTTCGGCACGAACTATTATGCTGATCCCGGTTCGAATGCATTCTCGACCATTCAGGCTCCGCCGAACGAAACCTTCACGAGTTACTACGGCCTGACCACGATCAGCAACATTCCCAACCTGCAGACCTACCTGCCGCTTGGCCTGTACGGCATTGGTGACATAAACGACCGCCATCTTCCTGTGACGCGTTCCTATGCACTGGCGTTGGCGCAGGTCTACCCCAAGGGGATCAATATCGAAATTTCGTACAACGGCAATGTGTCGAAATACCTGACGGGATATCTGAATACCAATCCGGTCCCGGAAGGCTGCCCGGAGGAATATCCGGGCTATACGCCTGGTTCCTACAACGATGCACAGTGCCGGCCATACATGCTGCTCTCCGGTCTCAGCACGGAAGTACATAACCTGAGCTCGTTCTACAACTCGATGCAGGTCACGGCGTCGAAGCAGGCCGGTGCTTTCAACTTCTGGACGACGTACACCTACGGCAAAGCGCTGGCCTATAACTGCGAGAACCCGTTCGACGAGCGCCGTTGCTACGGTGTGGCCCCGTTTGACCGCAGCCAGAACCTGAACATTTCGTACTTGATCAACCTGCCGAACGTCAGCGCCAAATATCTCGGCAATCACAAAGTGGTGAATGGCATTCTTGATGGTTGGCAATTCACCGGCATTGAGCAATTCTCCACGGGCACGCCGCTCCAAACCACGGCGGCCGCGTCCGCGAACGGCAATTCCGGCAACGAGTACGACGGGATCCATAACCGCACAATCAACTTCTACGGTGTCAGCGACGCAACCAACGGGTACAACTCACCAAATTTCGACAATCGCGTTACCGTCGGAACTCCGGACGAGCAGGCCGTTCCTACACTTGTCTGCAATCCGCTGAGCAACCTGCACGCTCATCAGTATTTCAACGCAGCATGTTTCCAGGCGCCGCAGCTCGGGGCGCCCAACGCGCCAAGCATCGGTACCTACGAGTTGCCCTATATCCACGGCCCGCGTAACGAGGCGGACGACATAGGCCTGTACAAGGCATTCAAGATTTCTGACACCCGCAGCGTACAGTTCCGTGCACAGGCCTTCAACGTCTTCAATCATCCGCAGGACGCCTTCATTCAGTACGATCCGGGCCTTTACCTGCACTATGA
Source organism: uncultured Acidobacteriaceae bacterium (assembly GCA_963848685.1). Classification (GTDB taxonomy): domain Bacteria; phylum Acidobacteriota; class Terriglobia; order Terriglobales; family Acidobacteriaceae; genus CAWKED01. The sequence continues at coordinate 328,075 of CAWKED010000003.1, forward strand.
CGCGTATGGCGCTCTCCCGGTAAACACCGGACCGGGGCAGGCCGGCTACGCAACCACCAAGCTTGGCCATCGCACCGTGCAACTGCAGGCGAAAATCTACTTCTAGAGCGCGAACGAAAATTACAAGGCGGCCCGGGGACCATCCCGGGCCGTTGTGTTCCCGGCCATCACGGCGCCAGGTTGCCGCGCGCATAATCGAGCGAACGCAGCGACATCAGGTAGTCATAGCGCGCGTTGACCGCGCTGACGTCTGCCTGCGTGCTTTGCAGTTGCGCCTGGCTCAGCTCGACGATGGAACTCAGGCCGAGCTGGTAGCGTGTCTGCGCCAGCTTTAATGCCTGCGCTGCCTCGTCCCGAAACTTCTCGGCCACGCCAATACGCTGGAACGCCGTTTGCGAGGCCAGCGCCGCGACCTGCACATCCCGCGCGATGGTGTCGGACAGCGCCTGCTTTTGCTGCGCGATGGCCCTTTCGCGGAGGCGGGCTTCTTCTGTCTCTGCGCTGATGCGAAAGCCGGTAAAGATCGGGATGCTCACGTTTACCCCGGCTGCGCCCCACCAGTTCTGGGGGAAATCGCCGTCGGGACGGATTGGGGTAACTCCGCCCGTCGCCAGCGCGGAGATTGACGGCAGGCGCTGCTCCTCATTGGCCAGCGCGAGCTTGTGCTCGGCCTCCTGGTTGAACTGCAAGGCTCGCAGGTCGGGCCGCTGGCTTTGGGCTTCCGCGATCAGTGGAGCGGAGTTCGCGGGCGGAGCTTCCGGCGCGGCAGCCAGGTCTTCGAGCGCGTGATACTGCGTAGTGGGCGGCGCCGCCAGCAGCGCCGCCAGCGCCGCGCTTGCCGAAGCAACATCGTTCCGCGCATCAAGCTGAAAAAGCTGGGCCTGTGAGTAGTCCGCGGCGGCGATGTTCAAATCGAGATCGCTCTTGAGGCCATTTTTCGTCAGCGCCTGCGTCAGGTTCTGCGTGCTGCCCCGCGCCTGCAGCGTCGCGTTGGCCACCTGTAACAGAGACTGCGCATTCAACAGCCGGTAAAAAGCCTCATCGGTCGCCAGCAACACATCTTGCGCAGTAGCCAGCGTGTTCTGCTGTTCCGCTCTTTCGAGCAGGCGCGCGTTGGCGACCAGGTTCGGCGTGTGGCCGAAGTCGGTCAGCAACTGCGACAACGTTCCTCCCGCGCCAAAGTGCGTGTAGACACGCGAGTCCGTAAGCGATCCGGCGCCGAGGCGGCTGCCGTCCTCGGCTTTGACTGCCGTGGCGGCGGCATCCACCTGCGGGAGTTCGTTCGAGCGAACGCGGCGCGTCACCTGGCCGGATGCCAGGGCGAGCAGCTTCGCTGCGGTGATGCGCGGATTGTTCTTTAGCGCCTGGTCCTCGGCCTGGGCGCGGGTAATGGGGGTCGAGTCCGCGAACAGCGTATTGCCGGCAGACGTTTGTGTTTGTAAACCGGGCAAAGTTTCGGCAGGCAGGATGGCCGCCTGTGGCGCGGCCGGAAGTGGCTGCGCGGATTGCTGCGAAAGACCAGCAGACGGCAGCGCAGTCAGGACAAAGATCAAGGCAATTCTGTTCATGCCGGCAGCCCCTTTCGTGCGCGCCGTGCCTCAAGCCGTTTGTGGACGAGAAGGTAAGCGCACGGCACCAGGAACACCGTGACGATTCCCGATACAGTCAGGCCGCCGAGAATGGCGCGTGCCAGCGGAGCATACTGTTCGCTGCCGGCTTCAAGCGCGAGCGCCATCGGAATCAATCCGAGCAGCGTCGCCAGCGTGGTCATCAGGATGGGACGCAACCTGGCTTTGCAGGCCGCAACGATCGCGTCTTCCAGCTTCTCGCCCGCCGTGCGGAGCTGTCCCACGAATTCGACGATGAGAATGCTGTTCGATACCGCGATACCGATCATCATCAGCACGCCCATCAGGCTCATGATGTTCAACGTTGTGTTCGTTACGAGAAGGAACAGTACAACGCCGGCGATTCCAGGAGGTATCGCCAGCAGAATGATGAACGGGTCCCAGAACGAGGCGAACTGCGCCATCAGGATGAGGAAGACGAGCACAATCGAAAGCCCGATTCCCAGGGCGAAGGAGCGAAACGAATCCCGCATGCTGACGATGCTGCCGCGCACGCTGAGCCGAATGCCCTTTGGCGGCTGGGTCTGCGCGAGGACGCGATTGACCTCCTTGCTGACGCCGGTAAGATCTTCCTTTTTGGGCATGACGTAGATGTCGAACACGCGCCGCAACTGGTAGTGGTCCACCTCGGTTGGCGTGTTGATCTGCTTTATTGAGGCGACTGTTTCGAGCGGCGTTGTCGTCCTGCCATCCGTGCCGCGCAACGGAATCTGCTTCAGGTCTTCGAGCGACTGCACCTGCGATTCCGGATACTGCACGGTCAGCATGTAGTTGTTGCCGGTTCTCGGGTCAATCCAGTAGCTGGGAGCTACTTGTCCGTTGGATGTCATGGCGGTTATCACGCTGTCCACGACGGATTTTGGCGTCAGCCCTTCCAGGCTTGCCTGCTCACGATTGATGTCCAGCGCGAGGCCGGGATAATCGAGGTCCTGCGGGAGCAAAACGCCTGTCACGCCGGGAAGTTTCGCCAGGCGCACGGACAGGTCCTTCGCCATGGCGTAGCCGGCCTGCATGTTGCTGCTGCTCACCTGGACGTCGAACGGCGCGGGAAGCCCTTGGTTGACGACGGAATCGATCAGGCCGCCCGATTGGAAATACGTCTGTAGCTCCGGCAGGTCGTGTGACAGCTTGGCACGCACACGCCGCATGTATTCTTCGCTGCTCAGGCTGTGGTCTTCCTTCAGGCTCACCTGCACGAAGGCGGTGTGCATTCCAGAATTCGGCGTGTAGATGGCGGACAGGTCCGGCGTGACGCCGATGTTGGAGACGATCATGTTCAGATCATGCGGAGGAATTACTGTTCGAACAGCCTGCTCCAGCCTGGCGACGTATTGGTCTGTCAGCTCGATGCGCGTTCCAGCTGGAGCCTTCACGCTGATGACGAACTGCCCGGCGTCTGTGCGCGGGAAATACGCCTGGCCGAGCAATGGGAACAACGCGATGCCTGCCACCATAAAGATGCTGCAGCCGACAACGATGGCCATCGGCCGCTCAAGGCAACGGCGAATCGTCACGTCGTATTTGTCCTGCATCCAGCCAAAGCCGCGATTGAACTGGTAGACGACCTCCCGCGCGATGTTCCGCTTTCGCGCCCTGCCATGCATGTGTTCCGGTACAGGGTCGTGGCTGTCGGCCGAGACATGCGCGGCCTCATGCCCTGTGTGGCGGATAAAGCGCGAGCAGAAGAGCGGGACCACCGTCATGGCCACAACGTAGGAGGCGAACAGAGAGATGACCACGGCCAGCGCCAGGGCCGTGAAGAGATACTTGCTGACCCCGGTCAGCAGGACGACAGGGAAGAAGACGATCGCAGTCGCGAACGTCGCAGCCAGGACTGCGAGCTGCACTTCCTTGCCGCCAATCTCCGCCGCTTGTACCTGCTGCGCCCCCATCTCGAAGTGGCGAAAGATGTTCTCGAGCACGACAACGGAGTTATCAATGATGCGCGACAGCGCCAGAGCGAGACCACCCAGCACCATCGTGTTGATGGAGACATTCATCACGTCCAGCGCGAGAAATGTCGCCAGGCAGGAGAGTGGGATGGAAATCATGACGGCAGCTGCGGCCCGGACGTTTCCCAGAAAGAGCAGAATCATCGCGCCGGTGAGCAGCAGCCCGATCACGCCTTCGCTGATGACCGACTTGATGGCAGTCTTGACGAACGCGGACTGGTCGAAGACAACGCTCGTCTTCAATTGCGCAGGCACGTCGACCAGGTGCGCGACTGCGTTGCGGATTCCGTTGACGATGGCGATGGTGTTGGAGTTGCCGCCCTGTTTCAGCACGGGAATGTAGACGGAGTGCTGCCCGTCGACCCGCACGATGTTGTATTGCAATTGCCCGCCATCCACCGCGTGGCCGATATCGCCAACCAGCAAGGATGCGTTGCCGGCCGTGCGCAGCGGGATGCTGTTCACGTCGTTCGGCGTTGCCACCTGGCTGTTCGCGTAGATGTTGTAATCCTTTGGGCCAATGCGGACATCGCCCGCCGGAAGAATCAGGTTGGATTCGTTGATGGAGTGGACAACGTCCATCACGCTCAGCTGCGCGGCCTGCAGTTTAAGCGGGTCGACGTACACCATGATCTGGCGGTAGCGGCCGCCATAGGGTTGAGGCACAGACGCGCCGGGCACATTCGCGACCTGGTTGCGCACGGTGAATTGCGCCGTGTCTTTGAGTTGCGTCTCGTTCATGCCGGCGCCCTTGAGCGTGATCAGGCATACGGGAAGATTTGCCGCGTCAAAGCTGAGGACAACGGGCGGGAGCGTTCCAGGCGGAAGTCTGCGCAGGTTCGCCATCGCCAGGTTTGAAATATTGCTGACCGCTGCGTTCGGGTCCGTGCCCGGCTGAAAGTAAATCTTTATCAGGCTGACGCCCGTCATCGAGCGCGATTCGATGTGGTCGATATTGCTGCCAAGCGTGAAGAAACGTTCGTCGCTGTCCGTAATGTCGGACTCGACCTGCTGCGGCGGCATTCCGGAATAGAAAGTCGCGACAACAACGACCGGAATGTTGATCTGCGGAAACAGGTCCACCGGCATATTGCTGACTCCGGCGATGCCGACGACAACGATGACGAGGCACGCCATCAGGATGAAATACGGGTACTTGATCGCGAAGGATGACATGGATCACTGGTCTCCCTTCGCGTGATAGGAGACGAGGTTCGGCGAAGCAATTTGCGGCTGTACCCGCTCGCCAGGTTGCAGCGTGTCCATGCCGGCGACGATGACTTTATCTCCGGCCTGTAGTCCCGCCGTGATCTGCTGCTCATTCGCGGAGGTAATGCCGAGAACGACGGGCCGGCGCACGACCGTGTTGCTGTTGTCCACCAGAAATACCGCGGGCTGGTCGCCTTGAATAATGGCTGCGCTCGGCACAAGCAATGCGCCGTCCGGCTGGTGCAACGTGAATGTGACGTTGGCATACATGCCCGGCGTAAGTTGCAGGTTCGGATTCGGCACATCAACCTCGCAGAGCATGGTGCGGGTTGCGTTGCTGACGTCGCGCGTGAAGCGCACCACGGTGCCGGGGAACTGCTGGCCAGTGGCCTGCACCTGGACATTCACCGTGGAGCCTTGCTTGACGAGCGGCACGTCCTGCTCCGGGACCGGCATGCGCAACCGCAGAACGTCGCTCTGCGACAGGCGAACGATGGCCTGCGCGTTGCTCTCCGATGTGCCCGCCGGGACCAGCGATCCGGTGTCCGCATAGCGCATCGTGACCACTCCGGAGAATGGCGCGGTGATGGTGGCGTATTGCGCCATGCTGCTGACGCGTAACTGGTCCGCTCGCGAAACTCCGAGCTGCCCTTCCGCGGCGGCAACCGCGGCTCGGGCTGACTCAACCTGAGCGGCGGCAGCAGCATCACGGGCGCGCGCGTCATCCAGCTCCTGAGCCGCAACCAGGCCGGGCTGCTGGTCCCCGGCCTGCTTCAGCCGCGTGAAGCTGGCGTGCGTTGCCGCGTAGTTGGCCTGCGCGCGGTCCACGTCGCTGCGCATCCTGGTTATGTCCTGTCGAGATCGCGTGACGCCGGCTTCAGCGCCGGCGACTTCAGCCTGCAGCTCGGGAACTTCCAGGACGGCGAGAGTCTGGCCCTGGTGGACCCGGTCGCCGATGTCGACATAAATCCGGCGTATGTATCCGGAGACCTTGCCGTGAACATCCACGTCCTGGTACGGCTGAAAAATTCCTGCGACCGTCAGGTCCTGGGTGATGGACCCTGTGCGGGCGAGCGCGACGGGGACGTCCCGGACAGAACTTGCCTGTCCGGCGCCCTCAGGCTCGCCATGGCGGAAGTGGATAAATACGAGGACGGCGACAACGAGAACGAGCAGAGAAAAAAGTAATGTGCGCCTGGCGCGCATGCGTGGTTCCTCCATTGAGGGCGGGACGTGGCGCGCCGCCGGGAGATTACCGGCGGCTAGACGTTCGCGAAAACAGGGGAAGGCGGTGGTCGCAGACTGCACTGCGGGCAACGGGCCAGCAGCATGCGCGGACGCGGCGTCTCCCCGGCGTGGCGACGCGAGGTGTGCAATGGGACCGAAAGGGCCGGAAGCGCCAGCAGAGCGGCAACCGTGTGGTGAAGCTGCTCAGAGCGCGGCGGCGCGACAGCCTTCTGCAGCGAGACTTTCGCCACATCCGTCGTGCGCGTGCACAGCTTTGCCGGCGCGCTGCCGCGGGCCCCGGCCGTGTTGTAGAGAGACAGCTTGTACGCGGTGCCCCAGAGAAAAACCATCAGCGCGAGCGCAAGACACACCGCTGGGAGCAATCCATGGGTCCGCTCAAGCGATGGCCCGTCGGTCAAGACCAATTTAGGTTCGTTTCGCACGGCTATGCCAACTGCGCCGAAAATGCCCGCATTTGCAGCAGCAGCACGCTCTAGTATACGCCGCCCCTCCATCGGAATTTGCCCACGCCGCCGGCTGCGTAAAACACTCGCACACGCACTCCATGCAGAAAACGCTTGCCATTCCGCCGGAGTCGGTAGAGAGTTTCTTCATCTTTCGCCGTCACGATGGCAACATCCACCACAACTCCTGAAATCCCCTCGGCCCGCATCGCCGGCGAACTGCTGCTGCAGTTCGAGGTGCTGAAGCGCGCGCAGGTTGTCGCCAACTGGCTGCAGGACCTTGTGCCCGGGACGGCGGCCGTGGTCTATGTTGTCCGCGATCCTGAAAATCCTTCGTGGTCCGCGGCCGGCATTGCCGGTGAAATTTCCGTCGGCGCAGTGGCGGAGTTCAACACCGGCACGCTTGGCACGATTGCAGAAAGCCTGAGCGCGCAGGTTTTTGAAGGCGAAGACCTGCGCCGCGAAGACGCGTCCCACCTCGACATCCGCTACTCGGAGTTTTCACTTGCCTACGCGCCGCTTCTTCTCGAAGACACGCTCATCGGCGCTCTGGAACTTGTCAGCTTCGAGGCGACATTGCCGCCGGAAGCCGCGGAAGTTCTTGCCCAGATGGCGGCGATCGCCGCTCCCGCGATTGCGGCCGCGCTGAGCTACGAAAACGAGCGCAATACGGCGTTGCAATCCATAAGCCGCGTCACGCAGATGTACGACCTGGAGAAGGTCTTCAATTCCACGCTGGAAATGGAAGACCTGCTGGACATGATCGCGAAAAAATTCGCGGAAGTGCTTCCCGTCCAGGCGATCAATTTATGGATGGTCAGCGGCGATTCCATGGAACTGGTCAGCCAGGCGGGCTACGACGCGACGACAGAAGTCGGCGCGACACAGCGCGAAGGTGAGGGCATTGCGGGCGGCGTCTCTGCCGACGGCGCACCGGTTCTGATTGACGACCCGGACGACGAGCGACTGCAACAGCGCAACGGGGGCAGTGAGGACGGCGCCGTGTTTTCTCTTCTCGCAGCGCCGCTGATGGACCGCGAGGCGCTGGTTGGAGTGGTCGAAGCCGTCAACCGGCTCGACGGATTGCCGTTCGATGAAGACGATGAATTCCTGCTGAGCACCATTTGCGAAACCGCGAACAACGCGCTGCACAACGCCGACCTGCTCCAGACCGAGCGAAAAGTGGAGCTGCTGGAAGCGCTCGTCCGGGTCAGCGGCGAAATCACTTCCACGCTTGATCTCGATCGTGTCCTGCAGGCCATCGTCAATGAACCGGCCACCGTCATCCCGTATGAACGCGCCGCAATTGCCCTCGAGCAGCGCGGCAGGTTGATGGTGCGGGCCGTTACCGGCATGCCGCGCGTTGACCCGAACGATCCCGAGGTCGCGCGGCTCCAGGAAATTCTGCAGTGGGCTTCCATGTCGGGCGAGCCGCTGATGATCGCCCAGCACGGAGACGACATCGTCGTGGACCGCGAAGAGACGCGTGCAAAATTCGTCGCGTATTTCGCGCAGACCGGCATGCGCGGCTTTCATTCCGTGCCGCTCGCTGACGATGACGGCCGGGTCGGCATACTGGCGTTCCAGAGCAGCGACCCGGACTTTCTGAACATCGCGCATCTTGAAATGATCAAGGTCCTGGCCGGCCAGGCGACGGTTTCCCTGCGCAATGCTTCGCTGTATCGCGAAGTCCCGTTCATTGACATTTTGGAACCTATCCTGGCGCGCAAGCGCAAGTTCCTCGCGCTGGAAAAAAGCCGCCGTGCGCTGCGAATTGCTGGACTGGCGGCCGCACTCATATTCCTGGCCGTGTTTCCGCTGCCGCTTCGGGTTGGCGGCCCGGCTACTGTCGCTCCCGCCCACACCGCGCCGGTCACGCCGGCAGTCGCCGGAGTGGTGAAGAATGTTTCCGCGCGCGAGGGCGAAACTGTCGCGCAGGGCCAAACGCTGGCGACCATGGATGACTGGCAGTACCGCGACGAACTGGCGGTCGCCCAGGCGAAATATCAAACCGCGTTGTCACAGATGGACCGCGCGCTGGCCTCGGGCGATGGCGCAGAGGCGGGCATCCTGCGCGCGCAGGCTGACATTGGAGCCGCCCAAATCGCACGCGCGCGGGAGCGGGTGGCGGAAGCGTCTCTGCGCGCACCCATCGCCGGCCGGGTCGCAACCCCTCATATAGAAGACGGCGCAGGCCGCAGCCTGAACCCCGGCGACACGTTTGCCGAAATCGTTGATACATCGCACGCGGACATTGATATAGGGATCGACGACATAGACGCCGGCCTGCTGAAGCCGGGCGAGGCCGCGGCGGTGAAGCTGGAAGGGCTCCCGAGCCGGACATTTCACGCAACCGTTGCCATCGTGAGTCCGAAGGGCGAACTTGTTGGTGACGAACGCATGTTCTACGCGCGGCTGGTCGTGCCCAATCCGGACGGCGCAATTCGTCCCGGCATGCTCGGGCGCGGCAAAATCAACACGGGTTGGCGTCCGGCCGGATGGGTACTCTTCCGGCGGCCGATTTTGTGGGTCTGGACAAAAGTGTGGTCGTGGTTCGGCTGGTAAATGGGGGGAACGCACGCTATGAATCGCTCCGTAATCGCGCTGTTGGCCGTGCTGTTGTGCGGCGCGTGTAACCGCGCCCCGGACCCGCCGCCGGCTGCGCCAGCTACAGCCCCGGCTCCCGCTCCGGCATCTGTTTCCGCGGCCACCAGGCCCGTCCCCGAGCCCGCATTCGTCGCATCGGGTCCCCTTGTCGTCGAGAACCAGGTAGACGTTGCCGCACAGCGGGACGGCGTCATCGCCCGCGTACTCGCGGAGCCGGGGACGCATGTGCGTCGCGGTCAGCTGCTCGCATTGCTCGATGACCGGCAGATCACCGCCGACTATGAGGCAGCAGCCGCGCGCTCCCGCGCCGTCGCCGCCAACATTGAGAATTGGAAGGCGGAAGAGAAGGCCCTGCAGGTGGATTATGACCGCGCAGACAAGCTGTACAAGGCCGAAATTATTCCCAAAGAACAACTCGACCACACCAAGTACAAGCAGGAAGCCGACGAATACGAAATCAAGCGCGAAACCGAAACGCTGGCCAACGCCCAGCAGACACAGAAATCCCTCGCGCTCGAACGCGACAAGACGCGCATCGTCGCACCCTTTGACGGCATGGTGGCCCGACGCTACATCCATCCCGGGCAGAAAGTTGCCGTCGGCGACAGGCTGTTCTGGGTCACCGCGCTCGGCCCGCTGGAAGTTCGCTTCACCCTGCCGGAGCGCTGGCTGAGCCGCGTCTCCGTCGGAGAGCAGCTCAGCCTCAGCACCGACGATGTCTCGCCGCATACGGAGTATTCCGCGCGGGTCGCTCAGGTCAGCCCGGTCGTCGATCCTTCGAGCGGAACAGTGGAAGTGCTGGCGCGCGTTCAAGGCGACACCTCCGGATTGCGGCCCGGAATGCTGGTCAACATCACGCTGCCGAACCAGCCATGAACATCCTTGAATCTCTCGATGTCGCGCTGCCGGAACTGCCGGCAAAAAGCTCGCGGAAGACGTATCCAAAGCTCGACCCGGAAGTTATTTCGAAGGAACACATCGAACACGGCCTGCCGACCGTGCTGGCGAAAATGCCCGGCGGCGACAGCTTTGTCCGGCTGACTCCCGAGCAGTGGAAGTTGCTGGAGCTGTTCGACGGAGAACGCTCCTATGCAGAGATCGCCGGACTGACGGAAGGGATAATCGGTTACCCCTTCACGGAAGATGACGTGAAAGAGTTTTCATCGTTCCTGCAGGACCAGACCGACCTGTTCCACCGCACGCCGCTCGACAAGAACGTAACGCTGAAATCAAAAGCCGGGGCCACCCGCGGCAAGCGCAAACGCTTCGGCTTTGCGGACATTACGGACATCACGCTGCACCGCTGGCCGAAAGCGGATGAGTACCTGACAAAATTGCAGCCGCACGTCGAGTTTGTCTACACAACATGGTTCACGCTGCTCACGCTTGCTTGTTTCTGCGTGATGTTCTGGATGTGGGCCGACAAGTTCTCAGAGATTTGGAACGACAGCTTCCGCTTCTACAACTTCTCTGAAAAAGGCGTCGGCGACCTCGTCGAGTTCTGGTTCCTGTTCGGCGCCATGGCTTTCTTTCACGAATCTGCGCACGGCATGACGTGCAAGCATTTCGGCGCGCGCGTCGAGAAGATGGAATTCCTGCTGATGTACTTTGCCCCGACATTCGTCTGTGACGTCACCCAGATCTGGATTCTCGGCGAGCGCACGGCGCGCATTTGCACGATCATCTCCGGAATCTGGATGGACCTGATCATCTGTTTCTTCGCGACGGTCGTGTGGTGGACGACCGCGCCCGGCATGTTTGTGCATGACTTTGCCTACAAGGTCATCATGGTTTCCGGCATCGGTGTCACCCTGCTGAACCTGAATCCGCTCATCAAGCTCGACGGATATTACATGTTCTCCGAGTTTCTGGGTGAAGCCGACCTCAAGGAGCGCTCCACGCTGTTTGTTTCCGAATGGGTGCGGAAGCATATCTTTCGCCTGCCGCTTGAAGTGGAGTTCGTGCCCAAGCGGCGGCGCGCTCTCTACCTGTCCTACGCCGTCCTGTCGGGGATCTACAGCTATCTGCTGATCGTGCTCATCGTTCTCTTCCTCTACAACGTGATCAAGTCGTATTCGCCGGATTACGCGTGGATTCCGGGCCTTGGCATCGCGTATCTCATCTTCAAATCGCGCGTCCGCAAGCTGGTGAGGTTTATGAAAGACGTGTATCTCGACAAGAAGGACCGCGTGCGTGCCTGGGCCACGCCGTGGCGTATCGGCATCTTGACCGTTGCCGCCCTGGCGCTGTTCTTTGCGCCTTTCTGGCCGGACTTCGTCGAAGGCAGGTTCGTGCTGGAGCCCGTCCAGCGCGCCGTGATTCGCGCCCAGGTTCCGGGAACAGTGCAGCAGGTATTCGTCAGCGAGAGCCAGCCGGTCGAGGCCGGGCAGTCCCTGCTCCAGATGACGAACCTCAAACTGGAATCAGCCGGCGCCCAGGCCGGAGCGGATTTGCGCGAGGCCTCGTCTCGCGCGACCGAGGCCGGGATGAAGTATTCCGGCTTTGGTCCGGCAGAAAGTGGCCGCAGGCAGCTGGCGGAGCAAAGCCGTCTGCTCCAGGATGAGGCCTCGCGACTGAACGTGACCGCGCCGATCTCGGGCGTGGTGGCGACGCCGCGCATCCACGACCTGGACGGCAGGTATCTCGCTGAAGGGGCCGAGATTGCCGAAATTGCGGACGTTCGCTCGATGGTGGCAAGGATTTACATCCCGGAATTCGGGATTCGCGATGTCCGCCTCGGCGCCCCCGCCCGGCTGAAGCTGAATGGCCGGCTGCGCCCGATTTCCGGCCGCTTGAGTTCGCTGGCCCCGCTCAACGCCAGCATTGATCCCGGACTCGCGGAAAAGGCGGAGCTGAACGGCCTTGTCCAGCCGCCTTACTACGTCGGTTCTGTTGTTGTCCCCAACGACGGCACTCTGGATGAAGGAATGGCAGGCACGGCCAAGCTGCTGGCCGGGCGACGCAGCGTGGCGGAGATGCTGTGGCGCTTCACGCGCGACTCCGCCATGCGCCGCGTCTGGTAGGCAAAAAAAAGGAGATGCCTCCATGGGAGGCATCTCCAGTGAATGAGAGTTCCAGGACTTATGCAGGCCGAACTGCCGGGCGAACTGCCGGGCGAACTGCCGGACGGACTGCCGGGCGAACTGCCGGACGAACTGCCGGACGAACTGCCGGACGAACTGCCGGACGAACTGCCGGGCGGACTGCCGGGCGGACTGCCGGGCGAACTGCCGGGCGAACTGCCGGACGGACTGCCGGGCGGACTGCCGGGCGAACTGCTGGCCGAATTGCCGGGGCGATCGAAGGCACTTCGGTGGGCTTGGCCAGGATGGCCTTCTTGACGGCTGAACGCTGGCTGATTAACGATTTCTTTTCCATGACGAATCTCCTTGAAAACCTCGGTGGTTTGAACTTCTCCTGCTTGCCGCAGACACCTGTATAGAAGCAAACAGCGTGCCAAACTCACGGACACTTCGATTCACGCGGAATTTCGCAGTGTTTATCGACACTTAGCGCTGTGACCGCACTTTGCGCCCGGCAGCACGTGGAGAGAAAAGTCTTAAAATTTAAGCCTGCAGCATGAATTTCTCATCTCGCGCAGGCTGGATTTTCAATTCTTCAAGCTCGAAATGCCGTATTTGCGGCACAGGTAGTGCATTTTCTGCTTGTCCATCTGCAGCAGGTGCGCCGCATTGATTTTGCTGCCGCCCGACCGCCGGAGCGCGGCTTCTATATAGGCCACCTCGATGCGGGCAATCTCCTCGTCGAAGTTCACGCCCTTCTCCGGCACCAGCAGCGATTCCTGCGACGTCGCGCTGTTGTACAGCAGGCGTTGCGGCAGATGTTCAACCCTGATCGCCGGGCCGTCCACCATCAGGACCAGGCGCTGCACCAGGTTTTCCAGCTCGCGGACGTTTCCCGGCCACTGGTCCTCTTCGAGAATCTGCACGACGTCCGGCTCCAGGCGCTTGAGCGGGACGCCGTTCTGAGCACAATAGGTGCGCAGAAAGTGGTTGACCAGCAAGGGGATATCGCCGCGCCGCTCGCGCAACGGCGGCAGCAGGACCGGGACAACATTGATGCGGTAATACAGGTCCTCGCGGAAGCGGCCCGCGCGGACCATCTCCTCCAGGTCTTCGTTGGTTGCGGTGATGAGCCGGAAATCGATCTTCCGGGCCGTATGGCCGCCGATGCGGGTAACCGTGTGGCTTTCGAGGACGCGCAGCAACTTGGCCTGCAGGGCGAGAGTCAGCGTGGCGATCTCATCCAGAAATAAAGTGCCGGTGTGGGAGAGCTCGATGTAGCCCTCCTGCGTGTTCCGGGCGTCCGTGAATGCGCCTTTTTCATGCCCGAACAGCTCACTCTCGATCAGGTTTTCCGGCAGGGCGGCGCAATTGATGCTGACAAATGGTTTCTCCGCCCGGACTCCCTGCGAAACGATGGCACGCGCAATCAACTCCTTGCCGGTGCCGCTCTCGCCACGAATCATCACCGTGCTGCTGCTGTTGGCGACGCGGCGGATGATTTCATAGACACGGCGCATGGGCTCGCTCGCGCCGATCAGTTCCGCGAAGGATTCCGTGCCGGCCTGTTCGGTGAGCTGCTTCTGGTAAGCAATTTCCGCGATGCGCCGCTCAAGCGCGCGCCCGAGGATCAGCCGTACTTCCTGGAAATTAATCGGCGCAACGAAGTACTCATCCACCGTCGCATCCATGGCTTTGAATCGAAGGCTTTTGCTGGTCGAACGCGTCAGCGCGGCCAGCAGCAGGTTGGGCGCCAGGGAACGCAGCTCGGCCAGTGCCGACACGCCCTGGTCCTGCCGCTCGCCAATGACATCAATGTCCAGCAGAACGGCGTCCGGCGGATGCCGCTTGACGAGCGAGATCAGCGCCTCCCAGCTGGTGAGAACACGAAGCTCGTACTCCTCAGAGAGGTAGGCCTCGGCCTCCGGACGCACGGACTCATCTGTCGTCACGATGGTGATACCGAGCCGCGCGGAGGCGGCGCTCTGCGATCGCGTTGTCACCCTGTGTGTGCGTTGGATTATGGCAAATTTTTCAATCTACGAGGATGATTTTTTCTGCCCACGTGCGAAAAGCCGGCTTCGCAAAGGGTTTGCTTGCCTTCACGCCGCGGTTACCGTACCTTTAGCTGGCGCGGACAGCCACGGCTTCGCTCCGGGAACGGCCGCCAGGGGGAAAGTTTGGACATTACCGTTCGCAAGCGTTCAGAAGTGCAGTTGGTGCAGCTTCGCGGCGCCCTAAAGCTGGGCCCGCCGGTCGATGAATTGCGTCAGGCGGTAGACGAGCTGCTCGAGAGCGGCGAAGCCAACTTTGCCATCAACCTCGCAGAGGTCCCGACAATGGATTCAAGCGGCATCGGCCTGCTGGTGCGGATTCTCGCCTCAGCCAAGCAGCGGGGCGGCAGCGTAAAGCTGGTCTCGCTCTCGCCGTTCGTATTCAAGACGCTGAAGCTGGTCGGCGTGCTGAACCTGTTTGAAGTCTTCGAAGACGACGACACGGCATTGCAGTCGTTTGCCTGAGCTCGCGGCTGGGAGTCCTGGCCGGTTAGCGCAATAGAGGAATTGCTCGTTGGCATCGGAGCGCTGATGGCTCTAACAAAGTCGAAGAAGCATTTTGTAGGAATTACCTGGGCGACCGCCGACCAGAAGGGCGGCTTTGCTATGCAGTGCGACAAGAATGACTACCGAGGAGTTTTGGCTGCCCTCGAGGGGATAACCGGAAAGAAAGCAGTCGACTCGGAGACCATGACGGTCAAGAACTAATCTGCACAAGAAGAAAGCCCCGGCGAATCGCCGGGGCCCCCTCGTCTTGTGCGAACAACTATGCTTCTTCACCCACCGGAACAGCAGCAGTCTGCGCAACGGTCCAGTTGTTGTCTCCAACTTTGAAGCGCGCGAAGCGGCGTACCGTGATGTTCTCGCCAAGCTTTGCCACCTTCTGCGCAATCAGCTGCGAAATCGTTACGCTCTGCTCCTTGATGAACGGCTGCTCCAGCAGGCAGACCTCCTCGTAGAACTTGCTCATCTTGCCTTCGACAATCTTCTCGACGACCGGCGCGGGCTTGCCCGTTGCCGCGGCCTGCGAGCGGAAAATATCCTTCTCGCGCTCGAGGTCCTCGCTGGTCACATCTTCCTTGCGAACGTAGCGCGGATCGGCGGCCGCGATGTGCATCGCGACATCACGCAGCAGCTCCTGGAAGTCCGGCGTGCGCGCAACGAAATCGCTCTCGCAGTTGATCTCAACCAGCACGCCAATCTTGCCGCCGGCATGAATGTAGTTGCCCACCGCGCCCTCGTTGGTCGAGCGTGCCGCCTTCTTCTGTGCGGAAGCCATGCCGCGCTTGCGAAGCACCACGAACGCATTCTCCATGTCGCCCTTGGCCTCCTGCAGCGCCTTCAGGCAGTCGCCCATGGGCGCGCCGCTCTTCTCGCGCAGTTCCTTCACCTGCCTGGCATCAATCTTCGTCTCGGTCGCCGTCGTCATCTGCTTCTACTCCATTCCTTCTGTGTTGCCTGTCCGTGAATTGCTTCGAGGTTCGCGCGCTGTCTTTCATTGGTGTCATTCCGCAGGTCGCCGTGGCGACCGGAGGAATCTGCAGTTGCTCCGGTGCGAGCGAAAGCAGGTTCCTCCGCTTCGCTACGGAATGACAACAAGGTTTGTGCCGCTTCGGCTAGAGCGCCGTCTCCGCGGGAGCTTCATCTTCCGCCGCAACCGCGGCAGGTGCCTTGCGGATGCCGCCGCCAAGCGCCGCTTCGAGATCAACTTCGTTGGCATCATCGCCAAGCTCAGCGGTCTGCGCGGCCACTTCATCGGGGCGTGCTTCGCCTTCCGGCGCAGCTTCCGCTGCCGGCTCCGCGGTTTCTTCAGCCGCCGTCGCCTGGATGTCGGTCGTCACGCCGCCCATCGCTTCAGAGAACTGGCGCTCGCCGCTCGCGGCAACGCCTTCAACAGCGGAGTCGGCAATCTTCGACGTGAACAGGCGGATCGCGCGCAGCGCGTCATCGTTACCGGGAATCACGTAGTCCACAACCGTCGGATCGCAGTTCGTATCGACAACCGCGACAACCGGAATGCCCAGCTTGCGCGCTTCCTTGACCGCAATGGCTTCGTTGTTTGAATCCACGACAAAGATTGCATCCGGCAGCCGGCGCATGCTCTTGATGCCGGCCAGGTTGGCCTGCAGATGCTTGCGCTCGCGCTCCAGCTTGATGACTTCCTTTTTCGTCAGCAGCTCGTAGCGGCCGTCAGTCGCCATTTCATCCAGCTCCTGAAGGCGCTTCACAGACTTCTGCACGGTCACCCAGTTGGTCAGCAGTCCGCCCAGCCAGCGCTGGTTGATGTAGAACATGCCCGCGCGCGTCGCTTCTTCCGCAATCGCGTCCTGCGCCTGCCGCTTGGTGCCGACAAACAGAATCACCTTGCCCTGCGCCGTCAGGTCCGTAACGAACTTGCTGGCTTCCTTGAACATCTTCAAGGTCTTCTGCAGGTCAATGATGTAAATGCCGTTACGCTCGCCAAAGATGTATTCCTTCATCTTCGGGTTCCAGCGTTTGGTCTGGTGCCCGAAGTGAACACCTGCCTCGAGCAACTCCTTCATCGTGATTGTCGCCAAATTCTGCCTTCTTTCCTATGCATCGTGCCGCCGATATGCGCGGCAGCGATTGATCCCCGCGGGGAGAATGATGTTTCTACTGCAAACTACATGGTTGCCAGTCCCCGGCTCAGTTGCAGAAACAACCGACAACCGGGAACCAACAACCGAAAACCCGTTTAGCGCTTCGAGAACTGGAAGCGCGCGCGTGCGCCCTTCTGTCCATACTTCTTGCGCTCTTTCTGGCGGGCGTCGCGCGTGACCAGGCCTTCGGCCTTCAGGGTCTTGCGCAGCTCCGCGTTGAACAGCATGAGTGCGCGCGTGATGCCCAGCGTCACCGCGCCGGACTGCGCCATTACGCCGCCGCCACTGACCGTGGCAACAACGTCGAATTCGCTGCCGGTCTCGGTGAGAACCAGCGCCTTCTTGGCCGCGACGCGCTGTGCCGGAGTCACAAAATACTCCTCAAAGCCGCGGCCGTTAACCTTGAAGTCGCCTGAGCCCGGGCGCAGATACACGCGCGCGATGCTCGACTTGCGACGGCCCGTTCCGTAGTACTGAACCTGCTGATCTGCCATATCGTTTCCTTCGTCCAATCCCTGTGTCGAATCTTGTCGGTTACGCCGTCTGGGCGCTGTTGAGCTCGAGTGGTTCCGGCTTCTGCGCAAAGTGCGGATGCTTGTCGCCGCGATAAACCTTCAGCTTGGTCGCCATCTGGCGGCCGATGCGGTTCTTGGGCAGCATGCCCTTGACCGCGATCTCGATGAGCTGGTCTGGCCGGCGAACGATCTTGCGCGTGTAGCTCTCCTCGCGCAGGCCGCCCGGAAACCCGGTGTAGTGGCGATAGATCTTCTGCTCGGCCTTCAGGCCCGTGATGCGGATTTTCTCCGCGTTGATGATGATCACGTGATCGCCCATGTCAATGTAGGGCGTGAACTTCGGGTTGTCTTTGCCCGAAAGCACGCGCGCAGCCTTTGAGGCGAGCCGACCCAGCGTCTGGCCGCTGGCGTCAATCACCAGCCACTTGCGCTCAATGTTCTTCCCGCTTGGGATGTATGTAGACATCGTGAATCCCCTTCGTGTTCGTGCTGAAAACCTTCAACCGGGCCCCGTGAAACTGGGTGCCCCTGTGTGCCCGTTGTTGGGCTCACATGGGTTAAGTCCAAACGTGCAGAGTCCCGTTGCACGCCGCGAATACAAAGCGCAGGCCAGGAACGGGAGTTTCAGCAAGTTTTCGGCAGAATCAGGCGGCAGAACCACCCGGCACCGTCAGAACCCATCGCGCGATTCACGCCAGTCACCCGGCCGAGCCCACGCAAGGAGTCAAGAATAGCGGAAAACGGGGCTGGAAGTCAAAATAAGCTGCTTGATCCTGGCTGGTTCCGTCCAGGGAGCGCACGTCTTCAGCCGTACCGTAACCGTCGCAATAAAAAGTGCGGCAGGAAACTGCCGCACTCACAATCCACTGGATTGAATCTTCCGCTACCGCGCGATAGCGCCGGCGCGGGGCCGAACTACGCCGCGGGCGCCAGCAACAAAGGCTCAATCGCGGTCGGCGGAACGATTTCCGGCATCGCTTCCGGGGAATACAGGCCGCCGGCAACGTCCACTAGCACGCGGTTGCACGTATCTTCGGTCCGGGTGGAGGCGATGTGCAGCTTCTTGACCGCGCGCATCACGGTCGAAGCCAGCAGGAAGCGGTTTTCGATCTGGAGCCCGGCGGAATAAACGAGGTCGGAACGCATGGAGGGTCTCTTTTCCCAGTGAAAGGTGCGTTGTGCAACTGAAAGCCGGGCTTTCGGCCGAACCCACGCGGTTCCGTGATTCCGGGAACTGGCGCAGATGGTTCGACTGCGGGGCTAAGAAGATGCAGGCACCCGCGCGTGTTGGCAGGCAGCCTGTAGACAAGCATACGCCGCCGGCGAGCAAAAGCCTACAGAAATCAGCAACTTACACGAAAACAACGACATCCGTCCGCCGCAAAACGGCAAATCCGGCCTATTTCATCACCTGCAGCATGGCCCGAGCCGGCGCCGCCTCATGTCCCAGGATTTTCAGCGGCAGGATCGTCAGCATGTAATCTCCGGCTTCTACCCGGCGAAGGTCGAGGCCCTCGGCGATCACGCAGCCGCGGCGCAGCAGATTGATATGCGCCTGCGCCACCGGCACCCCGAACTGCTCGATGGACAGGTAGTCAATCCCGACCAGCTCGACGCCGGCATCGGCCATCAGCTGGGCCGCGTCCGGCGCAATGTAGACAAAGTCGCGATGGAACGTCGGGTCCACAATCCAGTTGTTGTCCGAGTTCCGCGTGCGAAACAGGATCCGCTTTGCGTCGCGCCACTTGTACATGTTCAGCACGCTGGCCGTGATGGCCGTCACGCGCGGATCCACATCGATGACGCGCGCCGGGCCCACCAGCTGCGGCAGCGGCACCTGGTCAATCGTCGCGCCGCCCTTTAGAAAATGCAGCGGCGCATCCACGTGCGTGCCCGTGTGGGAACCCATCGAATACAGCGACAAATCCAGCGCGTCCCCCTTGTTCAGGTCTTTGGTAAAAGTGAACTCGATCGGCGGATTGCCTTCATACACCGGCGTCACCCCGGGAGAAAGCGGCGCGGAAATATCAATCATCTGGCCGCGCGCATACCGCGCTGCAGAAGCCTGCTCCGGCCCGCGATCGAGGCTGCGCGGCTGCGATTTTGGCGCCTTCGCAGCCGTGGCAGTCGCGCTGCCCCGCGCCGGCGGCGCATCTCCCTGCGAAGTGCTCCAGGAAGGCGGCAGCTCGGATTGCGCGAAACAGGGCAGGGCAGAAAGCAGTACAGCAGCAGCGAGAGGGGCGATGCGCATGCGCGGCATTCTACTGCTTTATCGCCGAACGTCGCTCGGCACCAGTTCGTTCTGGTCCCACGGCTCCGGCCTCGCCACCGGCAGCGCCGGCAGCGCGTCCGTGTTTCCGACTTCCTGCATGACGCCGCGCGCAAGTTCGAGCGCCTCTTCGGTGCTGATCGTGTAAAGGTCGCGGCCGGCATCGCCGCGTTCAATCAACTGCTTCAGATATCGCCCCGCGACCTGTGCGGCCAGCCGGTCGGTCAGGGTTCCGCCCGTGCGCCGCTTCTGCTCCACCCATGCGACAGCAGGAATCGCAATCCAGACTGTCCGGCCGTTGACATCAAAGCCGATATCCACAGCGTCGGCATGGCGCGTCGCAATGGCGACGACGTTCGCCTTCCAGCGGCAGTGCATGTTTTCTTCCGTCCACGGGTCGCGCGCGTTGAAGTCCTCGTACATGGCTGGATACGAGCCTACCCGCAACGCGAGCGCAACCGCAATCCCATGCGTCCTGTTTCACAATGCACAACCGCGGGCGCGCTGCATCTTCCCGGCGCGAATCTGCGTCCTATACCAGACTGCCGGAAGCAGCCTTTTCCCCGAAGGAGTCGACATGCCCAAGACCAGCGCCGCCGCCGGCAAGAACAACATCGTTAACTTTCGCCGCCGCCTCGAGCAGCAGCAACAGGAGATGAGCGACCGTCTTTCCTCCACCGTCGAGCAGGGCCGCGAAGCCGCCTCCGATCCGGCGCCGGACGCCGTCGACCAGGCCGTCTTCACCTACCAGAAGGAGTTCCTGTTCTCGCGCGGCACCAAGGAGCACGACACGCTGCAGCACGTGAAGCAGGCGCTCAACAGAATCAAGGAAGGCTCATTCGGCAAATGCGTGGAATGCGAGCAGCCCATCGGCGAAAAGCGGCTGGAAGCGCTGCCATGGACTCCGTATTGCATTCAGTGCCAGGAAAAGCTCGAGCAGGCTGCGGAAGCGGAACGTCGCGCCTCGTAAGCGCTCGGAATCGAGCCCGCTGTCATGTGAATTTCAGGCCGGCTGTCATTCTGAGGTGCCAGAACTGTCCTTGAGGTGCCATGAATTGTCATCCTGAGGCGGCGCAGCGAACCGAAGAATCTGTTCTCTTCTTTCCTGCGTGGAAACCCGGCGAAGAAGAGATTCTTTCGCTTCACTCAGAATGACAATCCCGATCTGAATTCAGCTGGCGTTCCGTAATGTTCAGCTCGCGTTCTCGTAATACAGATACTTCCGCCACTTCTGGTCGCCGTGCCCGAGCATGCGCATGATATGCCGGCTCGTGTGCAGGCTGAACGGACGCGGCTCGCGCTGCAGCTTCATCGTCGTCAGCTCATGCAGCAGATGGTTCCCCTTGCGGCGATTGCACGGGTGGCAGCACGCGACGAGATTTTCCCACGTGCTCAGGCCGCCGCGTGAACGCGGGATCACGTGGTCCAAAGTCAGCTCGGCGGAAGTCAGCAGAACGCCACAATACTGGCACTGGTTGCGGTCACGCAGCAGGATGTTCTTGCGGCTCAGCGCGCGTGTCTGGTGCGGGATGCGGCGGTATTCGAGCAGGCGGATCACCGACGGCATAGCCATCCGGATGCGGGCCGAGTGCAGCGTCGCGCCATGCTCTTCTTCCGTGCGCGCGACTCCCTTCAGCACCAGCACCAGCGCGCGGCGTGCGCCGCAGATATTGATCGGCTCGTAGGAAGCGTTCAGCACCAGCACCGGCGCGTGCAGCGCGCGCTTGCCTGCCGGCGCGCCCGCAGGCATGGTGACGGTGACGGCGTGTCTCGGCTTGCGTGCGTGTGCAATCATGGCTCCCCCAGATCCTCCTGCCCGAATGGTGCAAACATGGGCGGCTGCGAACGCGCCGCGGTCGCCACCCAAACCTTTTCTGCTCCGGCTTTCACCAACTGCACAGCGCACAAATGCGCCGTCGTGCCTGTCGTCATGATGTCGTCCACCAGCAGCACTTCGCGCCCGGCAATTTCGGGCGCTGCCGCGGTCGGGCCGAATGCTCCGCGCAGGTTCGCGCGCCGCTGCCGGATGTTGAGTTCAGACTGGCTGCGCGTCAGGCGCGTCCTTGCCAGCAGATCGTTCCGCTCCGTCACGCGCCAGCCGCGCCGCTTGAGTTCCCGCGCGGCGCTTGCGGCAATGGCTTCTGCCTGGTTAAAGCCGCGCTGCCTGCGCTTGGAAGAAAACAGCGGTACCGCAGTGACGATGACGTCGCGTTTCGCTTCCGCAAGCTTTTCGTCTGCCGCTTCTGCCGCCCAGCGGCCCAGCGGGACGGCTGCGCTGCGCACGCCCTCAAATTTCAGCAGGTAGATGAGCTCCCGCAGAAGGCCCTCGTAGTCGCCATGCGCGGCAGCTTTCGCGAAAGCCCGCGGGTGCTCCGAGCAGACAGCACACAACGCTGTTTGGGAGGGATCGCGCAGCAGAAGATGGGCGGCAGCGGAGTCAGGCTCAAACGCTTCGCCGCAGAGGGCGCACAGGGGGTGGCCGGGAACAGCAGCCGCCTCGGCCAGGCAAAGTCCGCAGACAGGCAGCTCAGAGTCGGAATCGAGCGGAGCGTCACACAGCCGGCATTCCGATGCGAACAGCGTGGCAAGAACGTGCCCGCTGCTACTTCGCAGTACGCGCGAAACCGCGCGCCATGCCTGCGTGGAGTTCGAATTGGCAACAGCCGGATTGTGGAAGACCCCACCTCGCTGCTTGCTCAGATTTGAGTGCAGTTTACGGCGTGCCAGCCCGCTTGCCAAGGCCTAAATGTGAAAAGCCGGAGAAGTCTCCGGCTTTCCTGCTCGCGCAACCGTCGACTAGCGGCGGCGGTCGTCGCGGCGGTGATGATGATGGCGGTGATGGTGGTGGTATCCCTCCGCATTGGCCGGAGCGGCCGTGGCGGCAACAATCAGCAGCGCGGCGAAAGCAAACAGTATCTTCTTCATACTTGAGTAAGATGCGAGCCGCGAGCCTCGGCTGCCGGATCACGCCTTTACTTGTTTTGCTCCTGCTGCTCAGGGGTTGCCTCAGGCCCGGCAATCAGGCGAATGCTCGAACCAAACTGCTTGTAATCGCGATACTTGACGATCTGCCGGATTCGCACTTCTTCCGCCGGAGAATTTTTCGTCGCGTGAAACTCCAGCGTGCCCTGCCCCTTGGTATACGTCGGGAACCAGTACTTGCCGTCCACCTGCTCCCGATACGTCGTGAATGGCGGCGAAAGATCTTCATGCCCCGGGCGCAGGTCGTCCGGAACGTTCTTGCCGCTGGCGATCACGATTTGGTGGTCCTTCGCGTCCACCCAGATGCGCCCCTGGAAATAGCGCTTCTTCGGCTCCATCACCTTCGGCTTGACGCTGAAGACGAACGTGTCCACGTCGTCCACCTTCTGCCGGCCGACAAACGCGATGTCGTACTGCCCAACGTCTGCCGACGTCAGCACGAACGGCAGCCGGTGCTCGATATCGTCCACGTCGTTCTGCGTCATCAGGATGCGCTCCAGCGTGTTCTGCGGCGCGAAGACGACGTGCTCGGCCCGCTTTTTCTGGCTGTCGAACGTGACGTCATAGACGATGTGATATTCGCCGTCCACGTGGCCGGAATCATTCAGTGTCTGGACGCGAATGTCCTGCTGCCAGGTGTAGTTCGCGAGCGCGTTCCTGAACTCAGATTCCTTGGCGGCGAACTGCGCGACAAGCTGCTCGGTTGTAACCCCGGCCGGCAGCGGTGCGGTATCGAGCGGCCCAAATCCGGAATCCATGGGGCCTGTGGCCTCAGAATTCTGCGACTTATCCACGATATGGATGGCGGACTGGCCGAGAAACTGCTGCGGAGCAAACACCGCGCCTACTGCCAGCATGGCCCATGCAAACCGGCGAAACATTGTCTTTGTCATGAAATGGCGAATTGTCTCCGAATACATACGTATAGTGCATGGACGCGGAAGCAGCCGATTTTGGCGCAGCAGGCCGCCTCGCGTAAGAAATAAGACTCATACATACCATCATGGCGGACTCCTACGCAGTTCCAACTGTCCTGTTACTGACGGTAGTAACGGCGATCTTCGCCGTCCTCTACCGCAGACAGCGTCAGGTGGCTACTCTGCTGGTGTTTCTCGCCTGGGTCGCGGTCGTGTTACGTGTGCTCGTAGAGAGTTTCGGGGCAGGCCTCGGTCCCTGGGCCCATATTGCCAGCGATTGCGACCTTGTTACCGCGTCCTTGCTCTTCGTTACCGCGTATTCGCCGGATACCTTCGGACGGCGACACCCCGTGCTATACGGCGTGGTCCTCGCGGTCCCACTGAATGCGTTCGTCATTGCCGCCGAGGCCGCCGGCGAAACCCGCGCCGGTTACCTGACCGCCTGCCTGCTGTTTGCCCTGTGTGTTGTGTGGAGCTTTCTATGGGCCGACGCCAACCGCCTCTACCCCAAGAGAGTCAACTATCCGCTCACCGCGGTCTTTTCCATTGGCTGCAGCTACTTTCTTTACCAGCACAATTACGACCTTGCGATTACGCTCGTCCTGGCCGGCATGTTCTACCTGGCCGCGTTTGGCTTCGGCTTCCGCAGCGCACGCCGCTCCCCGGGCAGCGTGTTGGTCGTCGCCGGACTCGCCGGCTGGGCCACCGTCTTTGCCGCATACCTGTTCAGTTCGCACTCCGCCCAGGTAGCGCAGAAGCTCACGCAGGTGTCCGACCTGCTGAAGATCATCACCGCCATCGGCATGATGATCTCCCTGCTCGAAGACGAGACCCGCATCGCGGCAGAAGCGCGCCGCCGCGAAGAGCAGCTGCGCGACGAACTCGACCGCTACACGGCGATCGATCTGACCCCCATACCCGGGCTGGCGCAGGACGAAGTCTTTGGCCACGTATGCGCAATGGTCGCCGCGCATAGCCCGTTCGCCCAGTGCGCGCTGCTGCTCAGGACAGCGGCCGGCGTTTCCCTGGCATGCGCGGAAGGCGTGCCGGAAGACCAGTTGCCCGCGATCCAGCAGGCCGCCCACCACTCCGCCGGCGCTACCGCCCTGCAGGGCCCGGAGCCCCCTCTGTCGCTCGCAGGGCTGGTCCCGCTCCGCGTTCCGGACCTTCAATCGCCTGACACGGAACTGGTGACCGGATACCTGCTGCCACTGCTCTCCCAGGCCGCGTCCGTGCATGGCTGGCTGTGGCTCGCCGCGCTTCGCGGTCCGGCGGAATCCTTCGAGCGCAGGCTGCTGCTGCCGCTCGAGTCGCTCGCCAGCCGGCTCTCCATCGCGCTCGAAAATCGCGAACTGACCCAGCGGCTCATCCGCACCGACCGCCTGGCTGGACTGGGAAAGCTGGCCGGCGGCGTCGCCCACGAACTCAACAACCCCCTCACCATCGTCCAGGGCTATGCGGAGCTCATTGCCGACGCCACCGACGAATCCGCCACCGCCAAGCAGGCGCGCATCATCCTGAATGAAGCCGACCGCATGAAGCGCATCATCTCCGACATGAACCAGTTCTGGCGCACCTCGAGCGTCGAGTTCGCCGAAGTGAACGTCGCCTCCCTGCTCCTCAGCATTGAGAACATGTTTCGCCGCGACCTGCTTCGGCGCAATGTCGTTCTGAGCGTCCATGTCGCGGAGAACCTTCCCGCCGTCCACGGCTCGCAGAACTCTCTGCGGCAGGTGCTGGTCCAGGTGCTGAACAATGCGGTCGAATCCATCGAAAAGCGCGGCGACGAACCGCCAAACCAGAACGAGCGCCGCGTCCGCATCGACGCCAGCCACTCCGACGGCCAGGTGCACATCATGATTTCCGACTCCGGCCCCGGCTTCGACGATCCCGACCGCGCCTTCGACCCCTTCTACACGACCAAGGACCCCCGCGAGGGCACCGGCCTCGGCCTGAGCGTCTGCTACGGACTCGTCCGCCAGCACCGCGGAGAAATCAGCGCCATCAATCTGCAGCCGAACGGCGCCGCCGTGGTCATTGACCTGCCTGCAGCACCCACGCAAAGCATGGTGCAGGAAGCAGCCGAAGCCGAACGAGTCACCACTTGGGACTAGGCGGCAGGAACAGGCACCACGCACCAGGCACTAGAAAATCGAGCGTCACTCCCCTTGGCGCCTGGTCCCTGAGCCCTGATGCCTAAGGCTGAACTAAACTGGCGGGCATTACCATGCGTCGCGCTCTCCTGTTCGCAATTCTCCTGCTTCCTACGTTCGCTCTCACGCAGGCCAAACGGCCGATGACCTTTGACGACCTGATGGCGATGAAGCGCGTCTCCGACCCGCAGCCTTCGCCCGACGGCAAATGGGTGCTGTTCAGCGTGCAGGGAGTGGACCTCGCCGCGAACAAGAAAGTCACGCACCTATGGATTGTGGATTCGGAAGGAAAAAACGAATCGCGCAAAGTTACGTTTTCTGACAAGGGCGAGTCGCGTGGGCGATTTTCGCCGGACGGAAAGCAGGTGGCGTTCACCAGCGCGCGCGACGGCGGCAAGTCGCAGGTTTGGCTCGCGCCGTTCGATTCCGCCGCGGGCGCGCTCGGCGAGGCAACAAAGCTGACGAACGTTTCGACAGAAGCCGACGGCGGCATGTGGTCGCCTGACGGCAAGCGGTTGGTCTATCTGTCCGAGGTTTACCCGCAGTGCGGTGCAGACGATGCCTGCAATGCGCAGCAGGACGAGATCGCCGGCAAGAGCAAGGTCAAAGCGATGCTATTCACGCACCTGCTCTACCGCCACTGGAACACGTACCTAAATGCCAAGCGCAGCCATCTCTTCGTGGCTGACTTCGATGGGCACAAAACCCTGAGCAACATTCGCGACCTGACGCCGGCCAGCGTCGTGGGAGACCACGAGGTTCCGACGTTCTCGCTCGGCGGTCCGGACGATTACTGGTGGTCGGCGGACTCGAAGGAGGTCGCGTATGTCGCGGACCTCGATCCGGTGCCGGCGATCTCGACGAGCAAGCAGATCTACACCGTGCAGGTGGACGACCCGACTGCCAAAGCGACAAAGATCAGCGAGAGCAAGGGTGGCAACTACACGCCGCGCTACTCGCCGGATGGCAAGTGGATCGCGTTCCGGAGCCAGGAGCGGGCTGGCTACGAGAGCGATCGGTTCCGGCTGGCTTTGTATAACAGGGAAAAGAAGACAGTGAGTTACCCGCAAAGCGATTTTGATCATTGGATCAACGAAATCGCATGGCAGAAAGAGAGGCTTTTCTTCACTGCTGATGTGCAAGGTGGTGTGTTGCTGTACGTGACTGATGCTCAGCGGAAGTGGCAGCCAGAATTAAAGAGCGACACCGGTCCAAAGATGCGAAACGAGGGCGGTGTGTCTGGAGGTCTGCTAGAGAGGGCGGATATCGTCTCTGGACCAGACAGTGGAATTGACCTCTACGGGACCATAATGAGTGGCCAGAAGCCGCCTGAAATTGTGAGGTGGGGTATTGAAGGATTCGACGACTCTATCATCGTAAGTCAGTCACCCGCGGAAACAAGAAGGCTCAACGAAGAAATGGCTCGTTCACTCAAGATAGCGACCTATCTTACGAAGTTGAACGACACCCGACTCAGTAAGCTACGGCTGCGGGAAATGACTGACTTCTGGTTCCCCTCCAAGGACGGCACCAAAGTCCAGGGCTTCCTCGTCAAGCCGCCCAACTTCGACGAGCACAAAAAATATCCCGTCAAGTTCCTCATCCACGGCGGCCCGCAGGGCGCGTGGGGCGATGCGTGGTCGTACCGCTGGAACGCGGAACTCTTCGCCGCCAACGGCTACGTCGTCGTCATGATCAATCCGCGCGGCTCCACCGGCTACGGGCAGAAGTTCATTGACGAAATTAACGGCGACTGGGGCGGCAAGCCGTTCGATGACCTGATGGCGGGGCTCGACTATGCCGAGCAGCATTATCCGTTCATCGATAAGTCGCGCGAGTGCGCGCTGGGCGCGAGCTACGGCGGCTATATGGCCAACTGGATCCTCGGCCACACGAACCGCTTCGCCTGCATCGTGAGCCATGACGGCATGTTCAACCCGACCAACGCCTACGGCGCGACCGAGGAGCTGTGGTTCAACGAATGGGAGTTCAAGGGCAAGCCGTGGGACTACTTTGACAAGCCGGCGAGCGAAGACCCGTACCGCAAGTGGAGCCCGCAGCTTGCCGCGAAGAACTTCAAGACTCCAACACTGGTCGTCCACGGGCAGCTTGATTACCGGCTGGATGTTTCCGAAGGCTTCAACCTGTTCACCACGCTGCAGCGCCAGGGAGTTCCGAGCGAGATGCTCTACTTCCCAGACGAAGGCCATTGGGTCTTGAAGCCGCAGAATTCGCAGCTCTGGTACAAGACCGTGAACGACTGGTGCGACAAGTGGACGCACACCAACGCGTACGCGGCCAAGTAGATGCCCTGGTCAACACGCAAGCCGAAGAAAACACCCGAGCCGCTCGATGAAGCCGCGCTCTACGAGTACGCACTCGGCGCGCTCGGACGGCGCATGCTCACCGTTTCCGAACTGAAGAAGCGGATGCGGCTCCGCGTCGAACCCGGCGACGAAGGCGAGCAGAAGATGCATGCCGTGCTGGGGCGATTGAAGGAATACAAGCTGGTGGACGACGCCCGTTACGCGCAGGAGTTCTCGCGTCTGCGGCAGCAGAACCAGAAGTTCGGCCAGCGGCGCGTGCGCCAGGAGCTGATGCAGCGCGGCGTCCATTCCGAAATCACCACGCAGGCGCTCGAAAACACCTACGCGGAAACCGACGAGACCGCACTTGCGCTCGAACACCTGCGCCGCAAGCGCCCCAAACCGCCGAAGGACGAGAAGGAAACCGCGCGCCTCGCGAACCGGCTGGCGCGCGCAGGTTTTCAACGAAGGCCATCTGGGCCGCGCTGCGCAAACTGAAAGCCGACGAGAATGCCGTGGCAAAGCTGGAGACGGCGGACACAGACGAACCCGTTTAAGTTCAACGCCCGCTCTCTTTGGTTGTCATTCCGCAGGTCGCCTGGCGACCGGAGGATTCTGCACTTTTCTGGCCGGCTGGCAACACAATTAAACTAACCACGATGCAATTTCGCTCCGGCAATGAAATCCGCGAGATGTTCCTCAAGTTCTTTGAGAGCAAGGGACACGCGCGCGTTCACTCTTCTTCGCTTGTTCCGCACAACGATCCGACGCTGCTGTTTACTAACGCCGGCATGAACCAGTTCAAGGACGTCTTTCTTGGCCTGGAGACGCGGCCGTACTCGCGGGCCACCACTTCGCAGAAATGCGTGCGCGCCGGCGGTAAGCACAACGATCTGGAGAACGTCGGCTTCACGCGACGTCACCACACGTTCTTTGAAATGCTCGGCAACTTCAGCTTCGGCGACTACTTCAAGAAAGACGCAATCGCCTACGCCTGGGAGCTGTGCACCTCGCCCCAATGGTTCGGGCTCGACAAGGACAAGCTCTACGTCACCATCTTTGAAGGCGACGACAAGGTGCCGCGCGACGATGAAGCCGAGCGCTTCTGGATTGAGGCCGGCGTGCCGAAGGAGCGCATCTTTGGCATGGGCGCGAAAGACAACTTCTGGGCCATGGGAGACACCGGCCCTTGCGGGCCATGCAGCGAAATCTATTACGACATGGGGCTGCCTGCGAGCGAGCTCGGCAAGGACCTGCCATTTCCGCAGGATGAAGCGCGCTATGTGGAGATCTGGAATCTGGTCTTCATGCAGTTCGACCGCGCACCGAACGGAGAGTTGCGCCCGCTGCCCAAGCCTTCCATAGATACCGGCGCCGGTTTGGAGCGCGTCGCCGCAGTGCTGCAGGGCAAGCTGTCGAACTTTGATACGGACCTGTTCACGCCGCTGATCGCCCGCGCTGCGGAACTGACTGGGAAAACTGCAGATTCCTCCGGTCGCCACGGCGACCTGCGGAATGACAGCCAAAAGGATGCAGCATCATTGCGCATCATTGCCGACCACGCGCGCGCTGCAACGTTCCTCATCAGCGATGGCGTGCTGCCCGCGAATGAGGGGCGCGGCTATGTTCTACGCAAGATTCTTCGCCGCGGCATTCGGCACGGCCGTCTGCTCAGGCAGTCGCAGCCGTTTATGCACGAGATGGTTTTCGCGGTCCGCGATGAGATGAGCGGCGCGTATCCCGAGTTGAAGGATTCTGCCGACCGCGTCGCCAAAGTTGTTCTCGCGGAAGAAAAACAATTTGCACGCGTGCTGGAAGCCGGCGCCGAGCGCCTCGACGCCGCTCTCAAGCAACACTTCGACGGCAAGACAGCCTTCTCGCTCTACGAAACCTACGGCCTGCCGCTGGACTTTATAGAAGACGCCGCGCGTGACGCCGGCGTAACGTTCGATCGCGCAGGCTTTGAAGAAGCCCGCGCCGCCGAGCAATCCCGCGCCCGTGCTTCCTGGAAAGGCGGCGCGAAGCAATCCGCCTCCCCCGCCTATCGCGAGCTGCCCAAGACCAGCTTTGAGGGTTACAACACGGTCACCGCCGAAGACTGCGAGATCCTCGCCATCGTGCAGAGTGGCGCAGGAGTGCCGCGCATCAACCCCGGCGATGAGGCCGAGATCGTGCTCGACCACACCAGCTTCTACGCCGACTCGGGCGGTCAGGTCGGAGACATCGGCTGGCTCAAATCCAGCGACGGCAACACCACCCTGGCCGATGTTCTGGGCGCGACCAAGCCCGTCCAGGGCGTGTTCGCCCACAAAGTCATCGCGAAGCAGCCGCTGGCCGTCGGCATGAAAGTCGAAACCGTCGTCGACTCCGCCTTCCGCGAAGCCACCATGCGCAACCACACCGGCACGCACCTGCTGCATGCCGCGCTGCGCGAGGTCCTGGGAACGCACGTCAAGCAGGCCGGCTCCAGCGTCGATCCCGAACGGCTGCGCTTCGACTTCTCGCACTTCCAGCAGGTCGCGGACGAGGAACTGCAGGACATTGAAGACCTGGCGAACCGCGAAGTCCTGCGCAACACCCGCGTGGACGTTATCGAAGACGTTCCGATCGATGTCGCCGTGAACGAGCTCCACGCCATGGCGCTGTTTGGCGAGAAATATGGCGACCGCGTGCGCGTCATCAAGATTGGCGACTTCTCCACCGAACTCTGTGGCGGCACGCACACCGCGGCGACCGGAGAGATTGGCCTGCTCAAGCTGGTCGGCGAGAATTCCGTGTCATCCGGCGTGCGTCGGCTTGAGGCCGTCAGCGGGATGGGCGCCCTGCAGGAGTTCCGGCGCGATTTCGGAGTCGCCCGCGCCGCGGAGCACTTCGCCGGCCGCGCCCCCGGGGGTGCCTCGCCGGCGGAAGCGTTCCGCGCGCGCCTCTCCGCCCAGGAAGATGAACTCAAGCGCCTGCGCCGCGAACTGGAAGAAGCCCGCATGAAGTCCGCCGCGTCCGCGGTCAGCTCCGCCGCCGCCGCCGCCGTCGAGGTCAAAGGCGTCAAGGTCCTCGCGCAGCGCGTTCCCGCCGTCGATCGCGGCCAGATGCGCACGCTCGTGGACAACCTGCGCAACAAGCTCGGCTCCGGCGTCGTCGTGCTCGGCACCGTGAATGACGAAGGCCGCGTCGCGCTGATTGCCGGCGTCACCAAAGACCTGACCGGCCGCATTCAGGCCGGAAAGATCGTCGCGGCGCTGGCGAAAATTGTCGGAGGCTCCGGCGGCGGCAAACCGGACATCGCAGAAGCCGGCGGCAAGGATGCCTCGCAGCTTGACGCGGCGCTCAAGGCCGCGGCGCATACCGTGGGTGAACTTCTCGGCTGACGTCTCATGACAAGACTTGTCGTTCTGAAGTGACTCCGCCGTGGCGGACAAGCCGAGGAATCTGCTCTCGTTCGCGCCCGAGAAGGCAGGAGCAGAGTCTTCGCTCCGCTGACAATGACAAGCGAAAGAGGAAATGCAAGTAGAACTCACCATCCCGCCAGGCAACTTCGAGGCCTACCTGTTCGACCTCGACGGCACGGTCGCCGACTCGATGCCCATCCACTATCGCGCGTGGTCGCAGGCCATCCGCGAAGCCGGCGGCGACTTCCCTGAAGACCTTTTCTACGCCATGGGGGGAATCACGCTCGTCCGCACGGTCGAGATCCTGAACGAGAAGTTCGGCTGGTACATGGACCCCGCCGCCGTTGTCGCGCGCAAGGAGTCGCTGTACTACCAACTTCTGCCGGAGCTGCAGCCGATGGCTTCCGTGCTGCTGCACATCAACGCCGCGCGCGGCAGCAAGAAGTTCGCCATCGTCTCCGGCTCGCCGCGGGAATCCATCTTCAAGACGCTGACGCACCTCGGCCTGCTGGATGCGTTCCCGGTCATCGTCGGCTCGGAAGACTACAAACGCGGCAAGCCGAATCCTGAGCCATTTCTGACCGCCGCAAAGCTGCTCGAGGTCACGCCCGCGGAATGCCTGGTATTTGAAGACGCAGAAGCAGGCATCGAGGCAGCAGAAGCGGCCGGCATGCAGTGGGTACGGGTGCCGCAGCCGGGCCGCATGCCGCCGGCGGTGCTAACCTCAAAACCATAGGTATGCGCCTTTTCTCCGCCGTCGCTCTCGGCCTGTTGTCCGCATCACTGCACGCCGCCCCCGCAAAGCCTCCTGCCGCGAAAACCGCTGCGACACCCGCCGCGCAGGGCTTCCTGCCGGAAACCTTCGCCGGCTGGAACGCCGCGCCGCCGGCCGTCTCCTCCAACGCCCAGGCCGCCGACGCCGCCAACGCGTCCGTTTTGAGCGAATACGGCTTCACCACGTTCGAGTCTGACACCTACACGCGCGACGCGAACACCCTGTCCGTCCGCGCCATGCAGTTCGCTGACGCCAGCGGCGCCTTCGGCGCCTACACTTTCTACCGCCGCGACGGAATGGTCCCGGTGGAAGTCGGCACCCGCGCCGCCTTCGACGGCGGCAAACACATCCTGTTCTGGCAGAGCGGCATCGTCGTCGACGCCGTTTTCAAGGACATCACGGCAATGTCCATGAGCGACCTGCGGGAAATGGCCGCCGCGCTGCCGAAGATCAGCGGCGGGGCCGGACTCGCGCCGCCGATGATCAACGACCTGCCGAAGCAGGGGCTCGACAGGGAGTCTGTCCGCTACACGCTCGGCCCCCTCGCCTACACCCGCGCCGGCGGCGTGCTGCCCGCCGGCATCATCAACTTCGCACGCGGCGAAGAAGCCATCACGGCGCACTACGGAGACGGCCAGCTGACGCTGATCAACTGCCCCACGCCGCAGATCGCAAAAGCGCAGCTCGACGAGCTCAACAAGTATCTGGCCGAACACAATGCCGCCGGAGCCACCCAGCAACTCAACGACAGCAGCTCCCAGTCACTCAAGACGCGCCGCTCCGGTCCGCTCGTCGCCATGACGTCCGGCGCGCTCGCAGCCGACCAGGCGTCGCGCGTCCTCAACTCGGTCCATTACGACGCAGATGTCATCGTCAACCGGCCGCAGGGCTACGTCGGCGAGGGAGTAAAAACTGCCAAACTTCTCATCGGCATCATCTCGCTGGTGTTCGTGCTGTTGAGCATCACGCTCTTCCTCGGGTTCTTCTTCGGAGGCGGACGCGTGCTGCTGCGCCGTCTCCGCGGCAAGCCGCCTGTGGCGGAAGAGAGCGACATGATCCGCCTGAACCTGCAATGAGGCGCTGTTGAAAAGCCGGGCCGGAATTTGCTGTTAACGACCCGGGAACCTTTGCTGCATCCCCGTGCAATGAACCGCAATTCAGGATGCCATGATGACGCTAAGCCTTGCTATATCAATATCTTAACCATTCGCCGCATTCACGCTTGACACGACAGGCCCCCGGCCCTACGATTCACCCAGAAAGTTTCGATGGCTTTGCCACCGTTGGAACTATTCTCCCTAAAGCAGGAAGGCCGTCCACCGCGGGCGGCCTTTTTGCTTGTCCTGTTGCCGCGTCCGCCAGGCGGTTCTCGTCTCCGGTTTCAGGCTGAGAAAATCCCTGACTGCGGACAAGCGTGCGCACTCAGAGAACAACTGCTCGGCTCAAAGCGAACAGAGCAGAGTGTCGTAAGAAACGCACAGGGCTGAGAAATTTTCTGGAGCCGACGACCGGACTTGAACCGGTGACCTGCTGATTACGAATCAGCTGCTCTACCAACTGAGCTACGTCGGCTTTCTGGAAGTGAAAGCGGCCGCCTCCCGCAGAACAATCGCGTCCGGCAGCGCCTCGTTCATTCTATCCGCAAAGCGGACCGTGCTCAAACACCAGCCATGTTCGCGTTGGCCTGTGCCTGTCCGCTGGTGCATTGCGCCTGCCGCCCTGTGGGAACCTCGCACGATACCTACTAATCAACAACTTTCTGTTTTTTTCACGCCTTGTGGCCTTGATTCCTCTCCTGCCAACTCCGCATACTGCGCAAAGGGAATCGGGAATGCCACAAACGCGATTTACGCGAGACGACGTAGTAAGGATCCTTCGCATTTCGCCCACCCGGCTTTCGCAGTGGCAGCGGCAGGGCCTCTGCGCTGTAGCGGAAAGCTTCTCCTTCCAGGAACTCTCCCATCTCCGCATCCTGCGCGATCTCGCGACAGAAAAAGTTTCCGTCGCATCCATCCGCGCCTCCATCGCCGCCATGAAGCAGGCTTCCGGAATGAGCAATCCCCTCGGGGAAGCCACGGCCGTCGCCAGCGGCCGTCGCGTCGCCTTCCGCCACGGCGGCATGGTCGTGGACCCGATCGAGGGCCAGTTCCTGTTCGACTTCGACCTGCCGCAGCAGCACCAGATTTCGCTGGTGCAGGCGCAGCCCGCCAGCCGGGACACGGAAATCTCCCGCATGTTCGCGGAAGCCGTCCAGCTTGAATCCAGGCCGGAGACCCACGCGCAGGCCATGGCAGCGTACGCGAACATCCTTGAGGCATACCCCTCCCACGCGCCTTCCGCCATCAATCTCGGAACGCTCTATTACAACCAGCGCAACTACGCGGAAGCGGAGAAGCTCTACCGCCGCGCGACAGAAGCCGACGCCAACTACGCGCTGGCGTTCTTTGACCTGGGCAACGTTCTGGACGAGTTGCGCCGTCTGCCGGAAGCCGTGCTCGCCTACAAGCGCGCCATCGAACTGGTCCCCGGCTACGCGGACGCGCACTACAATCTCGCTCTCACGCTCGAGCGCATGGGGCAGGCGCGCCGGGCGCTCAAGCATTGGGCCATGTACGTCAAGCTGGACGCCGCCGGTCCGTGGGCCAGCCACGCCCGCGGCCAGATCGCGCGAACGCTCCATTCCGAGCCGCTGAAGGTGGTGTTCCGCAACGCCGGCGCGCGGCCGCTGTCCTCGCGCTACACTACCGCCCGCTTCAACTAAAGCATCCAACGCAGCATGGAAATCACCAGGGCAGGCGCGCAGCCTTCCGGCAAGGGACCGTCCGACTGGTTCACCGGCACCGTCCGCATCGATCCGCTCTTCACCGCGCCTGACCCGGCGCTGGTCGCTGGCGCCAGCGTTACGTTTGAACCCGGCGCGCGCACTGCGTGGCACACCCATCCGCTCGGCCAGACGCTGATCGTCACCGCCGGCCTCGGCTGGTGCCAGCACGATGGTGGACCGGTCGAGGAAATCCGTCCGGGCGATGTCGTCTGGTTTGCGCCAAACGAGAAGCACTGGCATGGCGCCTCACCGACGACCGCGATGACCCATATCGCGATCCAGGAGCGCAAAGACGGCAAAGTCGTCGACTGGCTGGAACACGTCACCGACGGGCAGTACAAGAAGTAGCTGCCCACAACCCGGGTGCCAGAAAATGTCAGGGTGCCCCATCCTGCGGACGTTCTATGTCCATAGGGTGGGGTGGCCTCCATTCCCCATCCGCGATTTGTCGTCGGCGGGTAGAAGCCGGCAACGCTGTATGGTTCCCACACCAGATGCTAGAATCGTGAGTTTTCCACCCACAAAATGCAGCAGACACTCGAATCGCCCGCCCCGACCGCCCTCACCCGTCTGTCCGAAGATGAGCAGCTTTTCCGTGACACCGTGCGCCAGTTCGCGCAGGAAGCCATTGCGCCGCTCGTCCGCGAGATGGACGAGTCGCAGCATCTCGACCAGTCGTTGATTGACCGGCTGTTCGCGCTCGGCATGATGGGCGTCGAAATCCCCGACCAGTTCGGCGGCTCGGGCGGCTCGTTTTTTGAGGCCGTGCTGGCGGTCGAAGAAATTTCCGCCGTCGACGCCTCCGTCGGCGTGCTGGTGGACGTCCAGAACACGCTGTGCATCAACGCCGTGCTGCGCTGGGCCAATCCGGAGCAGAAGAAGCGCTTCCTGCCGCGTCTTGCAACAGACACGGTAGGCGCCTACGCGCTCAGCGAGGCCGGCTCCGGCTCCGACGCGTTTGCGCTGCAAACCCGTGCGACGAAGCGCGATGGCGGCTACGTGCTGAACGGGCAGAAGCTTTGGATTACCAACGGCAAGGAGGCCGGCATCGTCATCGTCTTCGCCAACGCCGATCCGGAAAAGGGCTATCGCGGCATTACTGCCTTCCTGGTCGAGAAAGATACCCCCGGCTTTACCGTCGGCAAAAAGGAAGACAAGCTCGGCATCCGCGCTTCGTCCACGTGCGAGCTGATTTTTGATGACTGCTTCGTCCCGGACGAAAACGTTCTCGGCCAGGTCGGCAAGGGATATAAGGTCGCCATTGAAACGCTCAACGAGGGCCGCATCGGCATCGCCAGCCAGATGATCGGGCTCGCGCAAGGCGCGTGGAACCACGCCGCCCGCTACGCCAGGGAACGCAAGCAGTTTGGCAAAGCCATCGCCAGCTTCCAGGCGGTGCAGTTCCAGCTGGCCGAGATGGCGATCGATATCGAGGCCGCCAGGCTGATGGTCTACAACGCCGCGCGCCTCAAAGACGCAAAGCAGGAGTTCATCAAGGAGGCCGCGATGGCGAAGTACTTCGCATCACACGTCGCGGAGCGCGTCGCCTCGCAGTGCCTGGAAATCTACGGCGGCTACGGCTTCGTCAAGGACTACCCGATGGAGAAGTATTTCCGCGACGCCAAGATCGGCAAGATCTACGAAGGCACCAGCAACATGCAACTCGCGACCATCGCCAAGCTGCTGCTCAGCGATTAGTTCGCCGGGAAAATTTGCGAGTCATGTCATAAAGGCTGACTGGAATGGAAATAGTGGCTATCTCGCGCAGCGCGGTAGCCATTCGCTTTTGCAGTAACAAGCGTGCGCCGCGCCGGGAATCGGCGCTTACGCATTTTATAAGTGCTTTGTTTTGAATTCTTCGGCGCTGAAAGACAGCGATTCTGCAGCTATCCCCTTACGGCTCTTGATCTTGCAGAAGACACCCGGGGGAGGGGTCCTGGTCGGCGAAATGCCGAGCAAGATACTTCGCCGTCCTGCTGACTTTATGGCGAGCGATGTCTCGCGGCGTGCCTTCTGCGACCAGCTTGCCGCCTTCGTCCCCGGCGCCGGGACCGATATCTATTACCCAGTCGCCGGCCGCGACGATATCCATGTCGTGTTCCACCGTGATGACGGTGTTGCCTGCATCCACCAGCGTTTGCAGCTGGCCGAGCAGCCGCTCGACGTCCGACGGATGCAGCCCTGTAGTCGGCTCATCGAGGACGTAGAGAGTGTCGCCGCGCCCGGCACGCTGCAGTTCGGTCGCCAGCTTGATGCGCTGCGCTTCCCCGCCGGAAAGTTCCGTCGCAGGCTGGCCCAGGCGCAGGTAGCCGAGGCCGACTTCGCGCAGGACGGTGAGTGAGCGCATCACGCTCGCGTCCTCGGCGAAGAACTCCAGCGCGGACTCGACCGTCAGGCCTAGCACCTGCGCGATGTTCTTCCCGCGGTATTCCACCTCCAGAGTTTTGGCGTTGAAGCGGCTGCCGTGGCAGACCGGGCAAGGCGAGTAGACGCTCGGGAGAAACAGCAGCTCGACGCAGACGAAGCCTTCTCCGGCGCAACGTTCGCATCGTCCGGCGGCAACGTTGAACGAAAACCTTCCCGCTGTGTAGCGGCGCGACCGCGCCAGCTTCGTGGCTGCGAACAGGCGGCGGATGTGATCAAACAGTCCGGTATAGGTCGCCATGTTGGAACGCGGAGTTCGCCCGATTGGCCGCTGGTCTACGCGGACGAGGCGGCGAATGCCGTGCAGCTCACCGGCGATCTCGCCGCTGAATTGCGCGGCCGGCGTCCCTTCTGCGGCATCTTCGTCTTCGACAACCTCGTCACGCTGGCCCAGCCGGTCACGAACGAGCTCCACCAGCACTTGCGAGATGAGCGTCGACTTGCCGGAGCCGGAAACGCCGGTAACCGTCGTCAGAACGCCGACCGGAAGCCTGACGTCGAGACCATCAAGATTGTGCCGCGTAATGCC
The DNA here is from genome assembly GCA_963848685.1 of uncultured Acidobacteriaceae bacterium. GTDB lineage: Bacteria > Acidobacteriota > Terriglobia > Terriglobales > Acidobacteriaceae > CAWKED01. Next base: position 365,940 of record CAWKED010000003.1, read on the forward strand.
GCGAAGCTGGATCCACGCGCGCGCTTCGCGCGGCGTATGCACTGCCTTGCTGAGCCCGGCAAACAGGTATCGCCGCGTAACGGAGTCCTGGACATCGCGCAGTCCCTCCGGCGGACCGCTGTACAACACTTCCCCGCCGCGCTCGCCGGCCGCGGGACCGACGTCCACAATCCAGTCGGCGTGCCGCACGATGTCGAGTTCGTGCTCAACCACGAACAGCGAATTGCCACTGCGCTTCAGCGAATCCAGCGCCCTCAGCAGCGATTCCGTGTCAGACGGATGCAGGCCCGCGGACGGTTCGTCGAGAACGTACACGACTCCGAACAGGTTGGAATGCAGCTGCGTTGCGAGTCTTAACCGTTGCAGTTCCCCGGGAGAAAGTGTCGGCGTGCTGCGGTCCAGCGACAGGTAGCCGAGTCCGAGATCGAGCAATACTCCGAGCCGCGCGACGATGTCCGTCGAGATTCTTTCCTGAACGGCAATCTTCTCCGCGTCACCTTTTCCGCCCGGCCTGGTAAACGGCTCGAAGACTTCCCGCAGCCGCTTTACCGGCAACGCAGCCATGTCGGCAATGTCGCGTCCCGCGATCTTCACATCGAGCGCATCGCGCCGCAGCCGCTTGCCGTGGCATGCATCGCATTCCGTGCTCAGCATGAATTGGGCGACGCGGCGCTTCATCATCGCGGACTGGCTGTTGGCGAAGGTGTGCATCACGTGCCGACGCGCGCTGGAGAACGTGCCCATGTAACTCGGCTCTTCCTTGCGGCGCAGCGCGGCGCGCGTCTCCGCCGGCGTAAAGCCCGCATACACCGGCACAGTCGGCTGCTCTTCGGTGAACAGTATCCACTTGCGCTGCTTCGCCGGAAGATCGCGCCACGGCTTGTCCACGTCAATCCCGAGCGTGACCAGGATGTCGCGCTGGTTCTGGCCGCCCCATGCCGTTGGCCATGCGGCGATTGCGCGTTCCCGGATAGTCAGCGACGCATCGGGAACCATGGATTGCTCAGTCACGTCGTAGATGCGTCCAGCGCCGTGGCATTTCGGGCATGCGCCTTCCGGCCGGTTGGCGGAGAAGTTCTCCGCGTAGAGCATCGGGCGGCCCGGCAGATAGTGTCCCGCGCGCGAGTACAGCATGCGCAACAGGTTCGACAGCGTGGTCACGCTGCCGACGGAAGAGCGCGTTGTCGGTGAGCCGCGCTGCTGTTGCAGCGCGACAGCAGGCGGAAGCCCGTCAATCGAGTCCACGTCGGGAATCTGCAGCTGATGAAACAGGCGGCGCGCATAGGGCGAAACAGACTCGAGATACCTGCGCTGCGCTTCGGCGTACAGCGTGCCGAATGCCAGCGAGGATTTCCCGGAGCCGGAGACGCCGGTGAACACCACCAGCGCATCGCGCGGAATGTCCACGGAAATGTCCTTGAGATTATGTTCGCGCGCACCACGCACTCGGACCAGGTTGTCGCGTTGCGGGGAATCGGCGCTGCGCTGGGAACTGGCCGCCACGCACGTTTGGATGCATTGTGGCCGGATGGTGGGCGAGGCAGGGCTCGAACCTGCAACCGCCGGCTTAGAAGGCCGGTGCTCTATCCAATTGAGCTACTCGCCCGCCGCGCTTATTGTACGTTCGCGTCGGCTGCGTCCATGACGGAACTTTCGCCGCTGTTCTCCATCGGCGTCATGTTCAACAGGAAGCGCAGCAGTGTGCGTTCGGCCCAGTAGGCATCGGCGGCCGGCACCGTTTCGTTCCCGGCGGGATAAGCGAGAAACGCGCAATGGCCGCCGTGCTGTGTTTCGACCAGCGTGACGTGCGGATTCGCGCGCAGCTTGTCCCGCGTCTCTGCCGACATGCGGATGAACGGATCATCGAGTGCATGGATGATGAGCGTTGGCACGGTGATGTCCTGCACAAAACGGCCCGCACCGGTCGTCCGGTAATAGTCGTCCGCGTCGGCAAAGCCGCTGTAGCGCGCTACGACGAAGTTGTCGAACTCGCGCAGGTTGTGGACCTTGTCGGCTACTTTCACGTCATAGACGTCCGGATACAGCTTCGCCTTGGCGCGATAGTGCTGCAGCAGTCCGCGCAGAAAGTTCCACTCATACGGCCGGTTTTGCCACTCATGCAGCGCGGCTGAGCAGAGCGCAAGGTCAGTCGCCGGCGAAACCCCGACCACTGCCTTTACCTGCCCGGGAATATTTGCAGCTGTTTCACCGGCATACTTCAGCACCAGGTTTCCGCCCATGGAGTAGCCGACGAGCGCAATGCGCTCCAGTCCATAGCGGCGAATGCAGTGGTCAATCACTTTGCCGACATCCTGGGACAGCCCGCAGTGATAGACGGTCGGGGCAAGATGGTCCGTGCCGCCGCAACTGCGCATGTTCATGCGGATGACATTGCATCCCGCGCGCCATGCCTTGTCCGCATTCCCGAGCACATAATGCGATGACGATGAGCCTTCCAGACCGTGCAGCAGAAGAACAGTCAACCGCTGCGCGCGCACATCGGGGGGCTGCCAGTGGCAGTGACACAGCACGCGGCTCGCCGGCAGTCCGTCGCGCGCCGGCTCAACTTCAATGATTTCCGTGTCCGCCTCGGGAAGATCATGCTTGCGGCGCAGGAAGTTGCCGACAATCGTCTGGATATGTCCGCTGCGATACCAGCGCCGCGATGGACGATAGTGTTCCAGCCACTCCACCTGCTTTGGCGCTCCGCCGCGTTCCCGGTGGGCGCCACGATTTTGCTGCAGTTGCTGCATGACCCTTGCTTTCCGCGATGATAGCAATCCCGCTGCAATCGCAAAGGCGGCCACGAAAGCCGCCTTCGCGCGTGAAGACCGGAGGACCTGTTACTGCGCCGGCGGAGCAGGCTGGTCCGGATGCGTGGCCTTCTTCGCACCCTGCTTCGTCTTCTTGCCGGTGTACTTGGCGCCCTGGGCGGTGCCGTGCCCGGTGTCCTTGGTTGCGCCTACCGTGTTGTGGCCCGCGCCTTTGAAGTCCTGGCCCGACTGGTGCATGCTCCCTTTGCCAAACGGAGCCTTCACCGCCTGGGCAACGCCGTGACCGGTGTCTTTCGCGGCGCCGCCGGTGTCATGCCCGGCACCCTTGAAATCGGACTTCGAGTTGTCGGCATTGGTGGACGCGGCGGTTTGCGCCATGACGGCGACAGGCGCGAGCGACAGTGCGCCGCATAGAACTAAACCATGCATCAGCTTCATAAGCTTCACTCTCCAGATTTGAACGTGCGTGACAGCATCTATAGGATGCACCGCGCGCCAATTTAGCCGCGCAGGAGCTGTTCAGCGCGCAGCGGGCCGTCCGGGGGCTCCTCATGCTTGAAATAGGCGAAAACATCGCCGGATTCCGCTGTTGCGAGCAGATTCCGGCGAAGATTCTGTATCCGGGTCGAGTCATAGGCGGAGCAGCGCAGGCGCAGATAGCAGAAATCCGCCGTCTGCTCGCGCGGGGTTTCCAGCTCGTCGGACTCTGCCCAGCAGAGCGCCACGTTGTGCTCGCGCAGCAAGGCGAACGTTTCCGGCGTGAACCACGATGCATCACGGAATTCGATGGCGAGCCGCATCCGGCTATTCGTGCACTCGGCCGAGAGAAAATCGCCCAGGGCATCGAAATTCTTCTTCTTGTCCTTGCCGGCGGATTGAGAGCGGAAATTGGGCGGAAACTGCAGCAACAGTGCGGCCACACGCTCCGCCGACGCCGCCGGCGCGAGCGACTCGACGAAGCGCTGCCACGCTCCGGAACACTCCCGCAATCTGCGAATGTGCGTTACGCTTTGCGGCGCCTTGAAGCTGAAGCGGAAGTCCGGCGGCGTGTCAGCCAGCCACCCGGCGAGCTGCTTGTCCGTGCAGGTGCTGCGGAAGGTGTAATTCACTTCCACGGTCGAAAGCCTGGACGCGTAATGCGCCAGAAATGTCCTTGCGGGAACATTCTCGGGATAGAAGCCCGGCTTCCACGTCGGGTAGGCCCAGCCGGAGGTGCCGGCATACAGTTGGCCCATCTTGAAGGACTCCCGGGCGGGTGCTTTTTTGGGGCGGCCGGCGGGGATCGAACCCGCGACATCCTGAGCCACAGTCAGGCGTTCTGCCGCTGAACTACGGCCGCCACGTAGAATCTGATTGTACTAGATGCCCCCGGCCACTCCTTCTCCGCCGTACTCGCCGCAGCCGCACGTGTTGCCTCCGGCGGGGCGTCGCGGAACGCGGCTGCTTGGCCGCCGCGGTTCGCTGTTCGACGATGAAAATCTCGACACACTCGCCCATGTCCTGGACGACTGCTTCCACATCCCGTTTACGCGCATCCGTTTCGGCATTGATGGACTGATCGGGCTGATTCCCGGGCTGGGCGATGTCGCCGCGGGCCTTGCGTCGCTGGCACTGATTGTCGCGGCATGGTTCCGCGGCGTGCCTTACGTCACTCTCGTTCGCATGAGCGCAAATGTCAGCGTCGCCGTGCTGGTCGGCGTTGTTCCGTTGTTCGGCGATGCGTTCGACGTATGGTGGAAGCCGAACCGCCGCAATTACCGGCTGCTTACGCGGCACCTCGCGAATCCTGCGCGACGCACATGGGGTGACTGGCTGTTTCTCGCGATGCTGATGCTGACGCTGCTCGCCATCCTGGCGCTGCCGGTGGTCCTCGTCCTGTTTCTCGTCTACGAGTTCGGGCATTTGCTGGTAGCGCGCTGAGGCCCGCCGCGCACAGTGCATACTGGGCACATGCCGGGATTGTGGCAGCCTGACGACTGGGACGACCGGCTGGCGGAGGTTTCCGCCGCCGAGGGGGATGCGAAAGACGCACCGCTGCGCCGCGATGTGCGCTCACTCGGCATGCTGCTCGGACAAGTGTTGCGCGAACAGCAGGGCGAGGCGTTCTTTCAGCAGGTGGAAGAACTTCGCCGCCTCGCGATCGAGCTGCGCGACCGGGCCTCCGTCGAAGACCCGCTGCAGCCGGCGGCGAGGTTCGTCGAGCATCTCAGTGTCGCCGATGCTGCTCTGCTGACCCGCGCGTTTGCGTTCTACTTTGAGCTGATCAACCTTGCGGAGACAAACCACCGCAAGCGGCGGCGCCTTGCACACCTTTTACATAGCGAAATGCCACCGCAGCGCGGCAGTCTGCGCGGCACGCTGCGCCGCATGCGGCAGGCGGGCATTCCGGCGGAGGAAGCGCTGTCGCTGCTCCGCGCCATCCATATCGTGCCGACGTTCACGGCGCACCCGACAGAAGTCGCGCGACGCGCCGTGCTCTTCAAGAGGCGAAGGATCACGCAACTGCTCGAGCAGCTCGACCGCATTCCCCAGGCCGAGACGCAGCTTTCCGACCTCGAGCAGAGGCTGCTGGCCGAGATTACGTCCTTATGGCAGACGGACGAGACGCGCACCGAGCGGCCGCATGTTGAAGATGAAATCAAGATGGGGCTCGATTTTTACGATGCCTCGATTTACCAGGTCATACCGGCCTTGTACCGCGAAATTGCCGCCGCCTTGCGCGCGGAATACAGCACCCGGACCGAGGCGCACGATCTTCCGGCGTTGCTCACTTTCGCTTCCTGGATAGGCGGCGACCGCGACGGCAATCCATTTGTCACAGCTCCGGTTACAGAACTCGCTGTTGACCTTGCGCGGCAATTCATACTGCGGCGCTATCGCGACGGATTGCAGGGACTGTTCGACGTTCTCACATCATCGCGCCGCTACCAGAACCCTTCGCCTGAATTACTGGAACGGCTTGCGGACTTCGGCGTCGCGCCGGGGGCGCTGGAAAAGCGGTTCGGCAACGAGCCCTACCGTGTCTTTGTCGGCCACATGCTTGAACGGCTGGAGGCAACCGCTTCCGGCGCAGAAACGACGGCCCGCCCTTATGGCAGCGCAGAGGAATTCGCCACCGATGTTGCACTGATTGGCGCCAGCCTGCGTGCCGACCGCGCAAAGCGGCTGGCAGATGCCTGGGTCGACCCATTGCTTCTGCGCGCCCGCACCTTCGGACTGCAATTGCACGTGCTGGACTTGCGCCAGCATGCCCGCGTCAATCACGCTGCCGCGGAAGAGATGGCCAGTCGAAGCGTCGCGCCACTGACCGCGCAAACGGAAGAACTCCGCAACACGCTGCGCACCGCGGCGCGGATACAGCAGCGCGACCCGGCCGCGATCCGGCGCATCATCATCAGCGGCGCAACGCGCGCGGAAGACTCGCTCGAAATTGCATGGCTGGCGCGGTTGGCGGGCGCGGCCGTGGCACGCGACACTGCCGGCGCGATGCTGATGCCGGTGCCGCTGTTCGAATCCATTGAGGACCTGCGCGCTGCGCCGGAAATCTGCCGTGCGCTTTGGCGACATGCTGACTACCTGCCGTTGCTGCGTTCCTGGGACATGCAGCAGGAAGTCATGCTGGGCTACTCCGACTCGAATAAAGACGGCGGCATGCTGACCAGTTCGTGGGAAATCTACAAGGCCCACCGCGCGCTGCACGATGTCGCGCACGAGTGCGGCGTGCAACTTACGTTGTTTCATGGTCGCGGCGGCACGGTTGGCCGGGGCGGCGGGCCGACGCACCGCGCAATTTACTCGCAACCCATCGGCGCGTTTACCGGCAGTGTGCGCCTCACCGAGCAGGGCGAGGTGCTGAATTGGAAATACTCCGACGCGCCGCTTGCGGAGCGGAATCTTGAGTTGATGATAGCTGCCTCGCTCGACGCGCTGGCGCGGCCGGACGCAAACATTGCTGGCGGGCGCCAGACCGGGTTGCTGCCCGCGGAATGGGAAGCGGCCATTGAACGGCTGTCGGAGAGCGCGTTTGCGTTCTACCGCAAACATGTTCTGGAAGACCCGGAGATGTTTGCCTACTTTCTCGAAGCGACTCCGGTGGACGAGCTGGAGAACGCGCGCATCGGTTCGCGCCCGGCACGGCGAGCGGGCAAGCGCGACCTGGGCAGCCTGCGCGCCATCCCGTGGGTCTTCGGCTGGATGCAGAGCCGGCACGGGCTGCCGGGCTGGTTTGGCGTCGGTCACGCGCTGGAAAATTTTGCGGCGCGCGATGGAGGGCTGGAGTTGCTGCAGGCGATGGCCCCCGAGCTGCCGTTCCTGGTGGACATGTTTTCGAACGTCGAGGTCGCGCTGGCCAAGGCGGACATGTCCATCGCGCGACTCTATGCCGGCTTGGTACGCGACGCCGGGCTGCGCGATCGCATTTTCTCGCTGATAGAAGAAGAGTTTGAACGCACTCGCCGGATGCTGCTTCTTGTCACGCAACAGTCAGAGCTGCTCGAAAGAAATGTTGTCCTGTCACGTTCCATCCGGCTGCGCAACCCGTATGTAGACCCGATGAGCCTGGTGCAGGTCGAGCTCCTGCGCCGCAAGCACAACGGCGAGAGCAGCGAAGAGCTCGACCGGGCACTCGCTTCGACCATCAACGGAATCAGCGCCGGCCTGAGAAACATGGGGTAAGCGCGTGTTTCCGATAAGAACAGATTCGCTAGAATGAAGGCAGTCGGGGCGTAGCGCAGCCTGGTAGCGCATCTGCTTTGGGAGCAGAGGGCCGGGGGTTCGAATCCCTCCGCCCCGACCATTTTCCTGTCAAGACAACCTGGGAACCTGCCGCGAGATGGAGCGGTCGCGGAGCATAGTTGTTCGCACAAAACCAGGGGCCCCGGCGATTCGCCGGGGCTCTCTTTTTGTGCCGATTAGTTCTTGACCGTCATGGTCTCCGAGTCGACTGCTTTCTTTCCGGTTATCCCCTCGAGGGCAGCCAAAACTCCTCGGTAGTCGTTTTTGTCGCACTGCATAGCAAAGCCGCCCTTCTGGTCGGCGGTGGCCCAGGTAATTCCTACAAAATGCTTCTTCGACTTTGTTAGAGCCATCAGCGCTCCGATGCCAAGCGTAAGAACACCGATGCCGATCGCGGCGCCGACCCGTCGATGAACATCCTGACCGTAGGAAATCTCAGTCACACTGGCAGCGGGGATGACGGCAACGTCCTTGCCGTCCTTTACCAGCCGAATTTGGGTGGGCTCGATGACTAGCTTTGCCGATGTGTTTGCCTTGAGGTCTTGGATCGAACCACCGTCGTAGGTGACTTTGTATCCATTTTCGCTTGCAACGGCAAAAGCCGAAATGAGCGCAGAAAGCGACTGCAAGAAAGCGTCGGGGCACCCCTAAAAAAGATTTTGCAAACTATATCTACTAAGTCTACGAGTAACAACGGAAAAGAAACGCGGTTCGCTCTTTATGTTGTGTCCTACTTGTGACTGTGACGGCTCTCGAAAAGCCTGGTCTTTTTATTTGGGGGCAAAGACTTCGTCGAAGAACTTTACTGTCTCCATTGCCAGCCGTCGCTTTGCGGCTTCGGTTTCGAAGGCGTGGCCGTCGTCTACCTGCACCAGCGTTACCGGGATTCCGGCGTGCTGCAGTGCGTTGGCGAATTGTACGGACTGGCCTATCGGGACGTCGCCGTCTCGGGTCCCGTGGACGATCAGGAACGGCGCGGTGTCTTTGTTGATGTTGAAGACGGGCGACGCGGCTTTCCAGCGGGCTTCGTCCTGCTTTTCTGTTACGCCGAGCAGGTCGGTGAAGAATGCGTCGCCGTCGGCATCATGGTTGGCGGTGAAGTCTGCCGGGCCGCTGACATCCACAACGGCCTGCACGCGGCTGGAGTATTGCGCGAGCGCGGCGTTCGAGTTGTCGCGCGTGTCGAGTTCGCCGAGCAGCGCGGCCATTTGCGCCCCGGCGGAGTGGCCCCACGCGCCGATGCGCTTCGGGTCTACGTTGTATTCGGCGGCATGCGCGCGCACCCAGCGCACGGCAGTCTGCGCGTCATCGAGTTGAGCGGGCCAGCGGTTCTTCTTGCCGTCATGCAGGCGGTAGTTAATGGAGAACGCAACGTAGCCGCTTTTTGCGAGGAGGCGTCCCATATTTCCGAGCCACGCCTTGTCGCCTTCCTGCCAGCTGCCGCCATGGATCAGGATGATTCCGGGCACCAGTGCTGAAGGCTTTTCGTGCGGCGCGTAGACATCCAGTCTTAACCTGGTGTGGCCGATTTCGGTGTAGACGACATCGCGCTGCGTTGCGCCGGAGTTCGAGCCATAGTCCTGCTGTTGTGGCGACGCAGAGGAATTCGGCGCGCCCGGTTTGCCGAATTGCGGCGACAGCAGGACTGCGAAGAGCAGCACGAGAACCATGCAGGAAGTTTATTCGTCTGTCGAGTTGGTCAAGGGCAGATCCCTCCACTGTGCCCCGACAAGCCGGGCTTCGGTCGGGATGACAGTTCGATTGGGCCGACAGTTTTCTTTGTGGCCTGGCGGCTTGCTAGCGCGTGCTGCGTGCGGGCTTCGGCACGGTGAAGTGGAAGCAGCTTCCGCCGCCGGCGTTGTGTTCTGCCCAGATTCTGCCGCCGTGCTGGGCCACGATGCTGCGGCAGATGGCGAGCCCGAGTCCTGTGCCGCCCATGGCGCGGGAATCGCTGGCGTCAATCTGGTGGAAGCGTTCAAAGATGGCCTCGAGCTTGTCTTCCGGAATGCCGCGGCCGCGATCGCAGACGCTGACGCGGATGAAGCCTTTTTCCCACGGCGTGACAAACAGACGCACGACGCTGTCGCGCGGAGAAAATTTGATGGCATTGCTGAGCAGGTTGGTCAGCGTCTGCAGAATGCGGTCCGCATCGACCCATGCGCGCTGATGGCCGGGGGCAACTTCAACGCGGATGCCGGCGCGCATGGCGGCGGACTCCATGAGGTCCGTGGCGCGGCGCATCAGGTTGTCGAGGTCGGAGTCGGCGGCGTGGAGCTGCAGCTTGCCGCTCTCGATGCGTTCGAGGTCGAGGATGTCATTGACCAGCTGGACCAGGCGGTCGCAGTTGCCGACGGCGATTTCGAGCATCTGCTGCTGCTTCTCCGGACGGACCTGGAGCGTTCCGCCCATCAGCAGGCCGAGCGCGGCGCGCAGGCTGGTGAGCGGGGTGCGGAGCTCATGGCTGACGGTTGAGATGAACTCGTCTTTCATGCGGTCGAGCGCGCGACGCTCCGTCGTGTCCTGGAAAGCGAACACGATGCCGATCGGCTTGCCGTTGTCGAGCTGCGGGCTCGCGGTATATTCGACCGGGAAGCTGGTGCCGTCTTTGCGCCAGAAGACTTCGTCGTCGACGCGCACAGGTTCTAGCGAACGCAGGCCGCGCAGGATAAGGCATTCGCTGCGGGGGTACGAGGTGCCATCGGGGCGCGTGTGGTGGATAGCGTCGTGGATGTTGCTGCCCATCAGCTCCTGCGAGGCGTAACCGAGCATCTTGGCGGCCGCGGGGTTCACGAAGGTACAGTTGCCCTCCACGTCTACCCCGATGATGCCGTCGCCAACCGTCTCCAGGATGGACTGGCTCTGGCGGCTGAGCGTCTGCAGCAGCCGCTCGGTCTGGATCTGCGAGGTGATGTCGACGCCGTGGGACAGGACGAACGGGTCGCGGCCTTCGATTTGAATGAGGCGATTGCGGAATGCTATGGTCCGCGACTCGCCGTTGCGGTGCAGCAGATGCAGCAGGCCTTCTTCTTCGCCTTCGCGGGCGACCTCGTCCATGTAGTCGCCGAACGTGTCGCGGAAGGCCGGCGCAATCAGGTTTGTCAGCGACGTGCCGACCAGTTCCTCGGGTTCGTAGCCGAGGTTGCGCGCCGCCGCGCGGTTGATGCTGAGCAACTTGCCGCGCAGATCGTGCGTGGCGACAACTCCCAGCGAACTCTCGACGAGCTGGCGATACCGGGCCTCGCTCTCGCGCAGTGTTGCTTCCGCGTGGCGGCGGTCGGTTACATCTACGCCGGTCGCGATCAGGAAGTTGACTGTGCCCTGGGAGTCGAGGAGCCCGGTGGCGGACCAATCGATCTGGCGACGTTCGCCGGAGCGGGTCAGCCACTGGTGCGAATAGCTCTGCGGGTAGACACCGGAGCGCATAGCCTCGAAGCGGCGGATGACGCTGTTCACCTGTTCTTTCGGCACCAGCTTTTCCCAGAACGGCTTGCCGACGAGTTCCGCGAAGGTGAAGCCGGAGATGATTTCCGCCGCGCGGTTGAAGCGGACGATGCGGCCGGCGGTATCGAGAACCAGGACGAGGGAGCCGACGGTGTCCAGCGCCGCGGAGACGAAATTCCGCTCCACGGTGAGCGCCTGCTCGACGCGCGATTTGGCGCGTGATTCGCGCTCCAGCGTGCGCAGCCGCATGGTCTGTTCCATGCGGGACGTGAGCTGGCGGGCGACGGTTGAAAACGCCTCGCGCTGCGGGGCGGACATCCTGCGCGGCTCGTGGTCCATCGCGCAGAGCAGCCCGGCAATTTCGCCGCCGGACATAAGCGGGGCTTCGGCATAGAAGCGAAGGCCTCGGAACGCCCGCGCCAACTCGCCGATTTCCGGATCGGAGTGGTTCCTGAGGTCTTCGAAGACGATCAGCCGGTCGCGGTTGGTGGCAAAGACCTGACTGTCGATGATCAGCGGCAGGTCGGATTGACTGAACCCGGTATGCGCACGGACGCGGGCCTGCGGGCCATCGAAGATGACCAGCAACGCGCCGGATGAGTTTGCAATCTGTCGAGCGACGCGGACAGCGTCGTCGAGGGCGGGATCAGACTGACCCTCCAGCAGCTCAGCCTGAAACGCATTACGCGGTCTGGGCTGAGACTCAGCAGTAGGTGTTTGCAGCATTCTGGGAACTGAATCTGGACTGAGGGTCGCCCGAAAGAGATGATAGTCAATTGCGTTGCACTTGCTAATTCCCTTCGGGAAAGAGTCGATGCAACTTTCTGGCTAGCGGCACGGTGTGGCGTTCTGGTTACCTCGGTGTGGCATCGCGGATAGGTAAAGTTATCTTTCCCGATATGGATGCGAAGGGACCGCGATTCCGGATTGGGAAGTTAGTGGATGGAGCAGCATGCGCCGGCCTCAGGAGGCGCGTTATTGCTGGCGTCCAGCGCTACTTTCCACTGTCCGTCCGCTTGTTTCTTCCATACAGTCATATATCTCCCTGAGAGAGTTTGCCAGTTACCTTGGTGGTCTTTGAAACGCCCTTGGTAACTTCCCCAAGTGAAACCCATGTCGCCGGCCGGAGACATGCGCGCCGCATCGGGCTTCCAGGTCAGCTGGTAGTCCTCCGGCTTCCAGTTGGTCTCTGCGGCAATGGCGGCCCGGCCCACGCGTGCGGCCTGGCCGTCGTTGAGGGTTACGGCGTCTTCCGCGAACCATCTGGCAAAGGCGGCGCCACCGCCGGTGGCCGTGTCGGCGGCAAATTTTGCTTCCAGATCAAAAAGGATTTTCGTGTCAGTGGAATAGGTAGGGTCGGTGAGCGGCGAAGGGCTTGGTGGTGGTGGCGTGAGGCTGATTTGCGCGTAGGCGGAAGCAGCGCCGAGCAGCGCTGCCGCCAACAGGGTCCTGCGGAAGGGCATGGCTGATTGTAGCGGCCGCCGGGCGTTCTTATGCCAATTTGCCCGGCATCAAATCCGGTACAGGCCATTGCGCGACCTGCCGGCCCTGACGGGGGTCTAATAGAGCCAAGCCCATGGCCATTCTGGAAACGATCCATTCTCCCGCGGACATCAAGGGCCTGAGCCTGCCTGAGCTCGAGGCCCTGGCGAAGGAGATCCGCGAAACCATGGTGCGGAACCTGTCGAAGACAGGCGGCCACCTTGGCCCCAATCTTGGCGTGGTGGAACTTACGCTGGCGATGCACTACGTATTCGACACACCGAAGGACCATTTCGTTTTCGACGTCAGCCACCAGGCATATGTTCACAAGCTGCTGACGGGGCGGCGCGACCGGTTTGAGACGATGCGGCAGCCGGGCGGCCTGAACGGCTTTATGCTGCGCACGGAGAGCGAGCATGACAGCTACGGCGCCGGCCATGCCGGGACGGCGTTGAGCGCGGCGCTGGGGATGGCTGTGGCCCGGGACCTGGCCGGCGGGGACGAGCATGTTGTGGCCCTGGCCGGGGACGCAGCGTTTACCAACGGCATTTCCTATGAGGCGCTGAACAACATCGCCGAGCAGACGAAGCGGCTCATCATCGTGCTGAATGACAACGAGTGGTCCATTGATCGCAATGTCGGCGCCATCGCCGGCTATCTGCACCGCATCCTGACCAACGAAAACTACGTTGGCCTGCATGAGCGGGCTTCCCGGCTGGTGAAGCGGTTTGGCGGCAGCACGGCGGCTGGACTGGCGCGCAAGGCGGAAGAGGCTGCGAAGGGATTGTTATGGCCTTCCATGATCTTCGAAGAATTTGGGCTGACCTACTACGGCCCGATAGACGGCCACAATCTTGGCCTGCTGATCAAGACATTCGAATTCCTCAAGGGGCAGAACCGTCCCGTGCTGCTGCACGCCATCACGCAGAAAGGGCGGGGCTTTCAGCCGGCGCTGGACCTGCAGAAGAAATTCCATGGCCTGGGGCCGTTCGACCCGGAGACGGGCGAGACCAAGGCCGCCGGGCAGCCGACCTACTCTGAAGTGTTTGCGGAGACGCTGGTCAAGCTGGCGGACAAGGATTCCCGCGTGGTCGCGATTACGGCGGCGATGCCGAACGGCACGGCACTGGACCATTTCCGGCCGCATCATCCGAAGCGCTATTTTGACGTTGGCATTGCCGAAGAGCATGCCGTGATTTTTGCGGCCGGTATGGCGACGAAGGGCTTCAGGCCGTTCTGCGCGATTTATTCGACGTTTCTGCAGCGCGCATTTGACCCGATCGTGCACGACGTCTGCCTGCAGGACCTGCCGGTGGTTTTCTGCATGGATCGCGGCGGGTTGAGCGGCGACGATGGCCCGACGCACCACGGGCTGTTCGACATCAGCTATCTGCGCGGGATTCCGAACATAGTGCACATGGTCCCGAAGGATGAAGACGAGCTTGCGGACATGATGCAGACGGCGCTCGAGCATAACGGGCCGTCGGCAGTGCGGTATCCGCGCGGCAACGGGCCGGGAGTGGCGCGCAAGGCGGAGCCGGTCGCGTTGCCGATTGGCAAGGCCGAAGTCATCGAGAACGGGAGCGATGTGCTGCTGCTCGGGCTGGGTGCTATGCTGCCGCTGGCCCGCGAAGCTGCGGCGATGCTGCGGCAGCGTGGGCTGAGCGTGGCGGTGGTGAATCCGCGCTTCGTCAAGCCGCTGGACGCGGAGTTGATTGCCCGTTACGCGCGCCGCGCCCAGGTGGTCATCACGCTGGAAGACCACGTGCGGATGGGCGGCTTTGGTTCTGCAGTGCTGGAAGCGCTGAATGAAGCCGGCATTGCGACGCCGGTCGAGCGCATCGGCTGGCCGGACCAGTTCATCGAGCACGGCAAGGTGGAGGCGCTGCGCGAGAAGTATGGCTTGACGGCGCAGGAGGCGGTCCGGCGCGCGTTGTTGCACGTGAAGGTTCCGGCGGCGCGGCTGGTCAGCGCGTAAGTACCGGAGCAACTGCAGATTCCTCCGGTCGCATGGCGAACTGCGGAATGACAACTAGAAGAGAAGTTTGCGGTGTGAGGGGATAGATCGTCTCCACGAGATAACCTGTCTCCGTGCCTCGTTACGTCGCATTCCTGAGGGCGATTAATGTCGGTGGCAAGCGCATGCTGCCGATGCGCGAGCTTGTGCCCATGATGGAGAAGCTCGGCTGCACGGACGTGAAAGCGTACCTGCAGAGCGGCAATGTTGTTTTCTCTGCTGCAGCGGCAGTGGCAAGAACACTGGAAGCGAAGCTGGAGAAGGCAATTTCCGAGAAATTCGGATTTGAGGTTCCGGTGACGCTGCGTTCGCAACGAGAGATGGAAGCCGTTGTCGCGGGCAATCCGCATGTTGCCGCGGGCCTGCCGCTTGACCGCGTGTATGTCGTCTTTCTCAAGGGCAAGCCGGTGGACGGTGGATTCGAACTGGTGCATGCGAAAGCCGCCAGGAACGACGCGCTGCATTGCGAAGGGCGCGACCTCTTCCTGCATTTGCCCGGCGGCATTGCGGACACAAAGCTGACGAATGTCTTTATGGACGCAAAGCTCCAGACGGTGAGCACGCTGCGGAACTGGAACACGGTGCTGGCCGTTATGGCGATGCTGCGCGGGTAAGAACAACCGCAGGTCCTTCGCTGCGCTCAGGATGACAACAAGGGGACGCGAAAACAAATGCCGCGGAGAGAATCCGCGGCTTTGTAGTCCATGTTCGTGGGCTTACGCCTCTTCGACGGCCACCATCTGGGACTCCCCGGCAACTGCGGCGGGCGTCTTCAGGATCGGCATGGGGGGGAACCAGGCGTTTGTCAGGTATTGCGCGACCATGCGGTGCGTGTTGAAAAAGCTGCCGTTCAGCGCAATGGTTGAGCGCATCATCCTCGCCCACTCCTGCTTGCGTTCGCGATACATCGGCAGCACGGCGGTGTCGAGCTTGTTGTAGAGCGAGTTCGCCTCTTCGCGGTCGTCGTCGTTCTCTTCAATGCACCAGCCGGTCACGTTTTCTACGCAGCCTTCAATCCACCAGCCGTCCATTGTGCTCAGCGACGGGACGCCGTTGAGGGCGGCCTTCATGCCGCTGGTTCCGGAAGCTTCATACGGGCGGCGGGGTGTGTTCAGCCATATGTCCACACCGGAAGTCAGCAGTGCGCCGAGGTCCCAGTCGTAATTCTCGAGATAGACGATGCGGAGCGAGTCCGAGTTGAGCTGGTGGGCGGCGTGGAAGATGTGGCGGATGAGCGCCTTGCCGCCTTCATCGGCCGGATGGCTCTTGCCGGCGAAGATGACCTGCAGTCCGCCATGACGCCTGGCGATGTCGACCAGCCGCTGCGGGTCGGTGAAGAGCAGCTCAGCCCGCTTGTAGGTCGCGACGCGTCGCGCAAAGCCGATGGTCAGCACATCGGGGGAAAGGTAGTCGCCGGTACGCGAAGCGACTTCCTTAATCAGCCTGTCCTTGGTGATCCTGTGCGCGGCGACGATGGGTTCAGGCTCGGCGCCGATGACGTCGTGGAGAACGAAATTGTCGGTGCGCCAGGCGGGCTCAACGGAATCCAGCCACTGCTGCATGGGTTCCGAGAGCCAGGTGGCTGCGTGGACGCCGTTGGTAATGCTGGCAATCGGATGGCCGGGGAACATGGCGCGGGAAACCCGGCCGTGCTGCAGGGCGACACCGTTTGTAAACCGCGCAAAGCGGAGCGCCAGCGTGGTCATATTCAGGATGTTGTCTGCACAGCAGCCGAGGCGCTTGAGCAGCTCCGTGCGGTCGGTCCCGAGGACCTGGTAGGTGTAGTCGAGGCCGAACTTGTCATGGCCGGCCGGCACCGGCGTATGGGTGGTGAAGATGCAGTGGTCGCGGACCATGGCGACATCGGTTTCCGTGACGACGGCGAGAGTCTTCTTGCCCATGGCCTTTTCGAGCAGTCCGATTGTGAGCAGGGCCGCGTGGCCCTCGTTCATATGGTGGACTTCGATGGGCAGGCCGAGTTCATCGAGCAGGCGGACGCCGCCGAGGCCGAGAACGGCCTCCTGGCACAGCCGGTAGTACGTGTCGCCGCCGTAGAGCTGGTCGGTAAGGCGACGGTCCCAGGCGTCGTTTGGCTCAACGTCGGTGTCGAGCAGATAAATGGGGACGATGTGGCCGGTGGCTCCGACGACGTCATACCGCCAGGCGCGGACGTTCACGGGGCGGTTCTGGACCGTGATGGCAAAGGTGCGCTCTTCCAGCTTGAGCTTGTCGGACGGCTGCCAGTGGATGGCCTCCTCCCACTGCTGGCCTTCGACGGACAGCCGCTGGCGGAAATAGCCGCGGCGGTGGAGCAGCGTGATGGCGACGACCGGCAGTTCCATGTCGGCGGCGGAACGCAAGGTATCGCCGGCGAGCATGCCCAGGCCTCCCGAGTACGTCGGGATGGCGGGATCCATGGCAATTTCCATGGAGAAGTACGCGACGAGAGGAACTGAAGGATCAGCAACCTGAGGGACACCAGACAGCGGCATGAGACAGAAGACTCCTGAGAGCTCAGCGGCTTCCGAACAGTAGTTTGCCCGTGCCGGTTAAGGCCGCCATGAGAATGCGACCCAAGCTGAATCTATTTTCTGGTGGATGAGTGTAGCAATGCACGCAAAAAAGTCCATCCCCTTAGGTGCTAGACGGGTTCCCCAAGGGAGACCACACCACTAACCCTTTTGCCCCGTTGGAGTTACCTCGTGTTCCGGCTGGGCAAGACCGTCCTTGGCGGCCAGGTCTGTCGAAAGGCAGGTTTCGGAAATGGCGGCCGTTTCGGGGATTGCATACGGCGGCGGCATGGGATGGGCCGTGACGCCGGAGGCGGATTCCGCTGCAGCCAGCGCCGTGCGCGGCATGGAGATGGCGAAGGTTGGAAGGGTTGGGCCGGCCTGCATTTTTCGCATGCCCGGCAGCCGGATGCCGGCCTGCTTGACCATTTCGGCATTGAGTTCCGCGCCCAGGAGCAGGGCAATGGCCATGAGATAGAGCCAGAGCATGAGAGCGACGACAGCGCCGAGGGCGCCGTAGGTCCGGCTGGTGTTCGTCAGGTGGCCGACATAGAAACGCAATCCGGCTGAGCCGGCGAAGAAGATTACTACGGCGAAAACGGCGCCGGGCAGGGTGGAGCGCAGCCTCTGATGCACGGTCGGCGCCAGGATGTAGAGCAGCATGACGGCGAAGACGAAGGTGAGAAATGTGACGCCGAACTGGATCAACGGCCAGAGCCGGGCAAAGCTGATCGAGATGCCGAAGAAGTGTTCCAGCACGTGGCCGAATTCCGGGCCGAGGATCATGGCGACGAGGGAGACGACGGCGAGCGCGCCCGAAGTCAAAGTCAGGACAATGGCCTGGACGCGGTCCCGCCACCAGGGCCGGCTGAGCTCGGCGTCATAGGCGATGTTCAGCGCGTCGATGCAGGCGGAGAAGCCGCCGCTCGCCGCCCAGACGGTGCCGACGATCCCGATGGTGATGATCTTCGACTTGTCCGGGGCGAGCAGCGTGTTCATGACCTGGAACACAAGTCCCATGGCGTCTTTAGGAACCAGCCGGGAGAGCAGGACGAGGAGCTGGCCGAAGAGATTCGGCAGGGGCAAGTACGCGAGCAGCGAGCCGAGCAGCAGGAGCAGCGGGATAAATGCGAGCAAGAAATAGAAGGCCAGCGCCGCCGCGACCGTGAACATGCGCGTGCGGAACAGCTCAGAGTAGAGCGTGAGCAGCAGCGCTTTGGTCTTCGTCCAGAAAGTGGTGGGTGGCGGCATTGGTTGGCGGGTAGTGAGAGGTGTTTCCTGCTGAGAAAGTTGGCGCGATGCTGCGCGGCTATGCGAGCCGCTGGAAAAGCGAGTATGGCCGACCGGGCAAGATTCCAGTGAATGGAACGAAGCTCCGCTGGGCGGCGGCAATGAGTTCGGCACGCGGGAGCGGCGTTGGGTTCGCGGGGCCGAACAGGACGAGTGGGCCGCGGACGGCGGCGACGAATTCCGGGTGGCTGGAGCCGAGCGGTTCCAGCCGGACGTTCATGGGCAGCGTGAGTTCGATGCGGTCGCCGTCGCGCCATTCACGCTGAATGCGCGCGAATGTCCCCGGCGCGGGATGGAGTTTCTCCCCCGGAAGGCGAATTTCGGCGCCACTTGCCCAGGCAGGTATGCGCAGAGAGATTGAGAAGCGGGCTGGCTTCGACAAATTGATCTTCAGGCTGATGTCCCCGGAAGCGGGGTAATCGCTTGTCTGGGTGAGGCGCGCGTTGGTGTTTCTGGATACGGGCAGGCGCACCGAGGACGGCTGATAGAGGTTGACGACGACGCCGTCGCGGGACTGGAAATAGATGTTGCGGCGGTAGTCCTGCGCGACCATGGGCAGCGTACCTCCGCAGCAAGGCCAGCGATCGGGGAAGTAGCCTTTTTCGGCGTCCAGGTTGTAGTCGGAGTAATAGAAAGCCCGGCCGTCGGTTTCGAGCGGCAACGCGCCGAGCACGGTGTTGTAGAGCACGCGCTCCATGGAGTCTCCGTACATGGAGTTGCGGGTCAGGCCGAGCAGGGTGCGCGCCAGCTTGAAGTGTGCGTAGCTGCCGCATGGTGTTTCGAAGCCGCGATGTGTCTGCTTCAGGTCTTCATACAGGCGGTCTGTCGCCGGGTCGATGAATTCCTCTTCCGGGCCCCAGCCGCCGGTCGGGTAACTCTGCTCCTGGACAAACCTGAAGCCATTTGTAACCGCGCGGCGGTATTTGTCGCCATCGCCGTTGAGATAGGCGGCGAGGCCGGAACTGAGCGCGTTCATGTGGCTGTACGCGTGCTGGCGGATGAGCGCATTCTCGCCGCGCGCCAGCCTGTCGAAAAAGGGCCCGTCGAGAAGAAAGCGGCGCGCCCGCTCGCGATATCGCGGGTCTCCGGTGACTTTCCAAGCGAGGTACTGGTTTTCCGGGAGCGTGTAGTTCTCGTCGAGGCAGGAGGGCGTGTCATGCGGGCCGGGCGGTTTGAGGCACATCTCCGACCGGTCGAGAGCGTGCGGCGGCAGCGACGGCTCGGCGGCTTCGGTGAGGAACGCCATGCCGGGGAGAGCGTTGGGCACGCCGATGGCGTGCGCGTCCATCATGCCGAGCAGCAGCTTGTCATAGGTGTAGGACGGAAACGCGTTATTGCGGAACGATACGGCGAGCTTCGGCCCCAGAGTTGTCAGCCCGTCGATTAATTTTGTCAGGCGTTCGCGCTGCGCCGCGGCAGATTGGGGAGAGCTGGCCGCTTCGCGCGCGATGGCGGACATCCACTGGCCGAGGCAGTGTCCGGGCGCCCAGCCGTCCGCGCCGTACCAGCCGCCGAGCGATGGGCCCGGCGCAGGTGCGCCGCCCAGTTTGCGGAACGGCGCGAGCAGGCTGTCGTCTTCGAGCTGGGCCAGGGTTGCGCAGGTTTGGCGGCGCTGCTGTTGCTCCAGGCCTTCATCAAGGAACACGGCGCCGGGTGGGAACTCGCGCCAGAGCGACTCGGGGCCGAGCTGCATGCCGAATCCACAGCGCGGACTCACGGTGGCGCATGCCGCCGCGGCGGCGGCGTTTGCGACAAAGCTGCGGCGTGTAAGCATCGGGTGTTCTACGATAACGCGCAGGAGAACGAATGGAAATGCGGCGCGTACTCGGTTGGTTAGCAGCGGTAGTCCTGATGGCGGCTGTAGCGCCGGCGGTGGCGCAGCAGAACATCAAGCTCAGTGGTGACGATAACTATTCCACGCAGTCGCTTACTGTGGGCGATTCGATGACGATCACGCTGCCTTCGGCGCGGGCCGATGGCTACGAGTGGCGGCTGAAGCCGATGGATTCCAACGTGCTCGCGCTGGATGCGCCCGGGAAGGCGCGGCAAATCAGGACGCAGAGTTTTCACTTCACGGCGGCGAACGCAGGCGTTGTAAAGGTGACCTTGAACAATGTGAAGCGCGCCGACACGGCCATGGCGAACCCGGTGCAGGTGTACGAAGTCATGGTCGGCGTCTCGAGCAAAGCCGGCGAGGCGAAGCCCGGCGCGGTGATCGGCAAATTCGAGCGGTTCATGCCGTGCGCCGACTGCGAGGGCGTGCATGAAACCATCACGCTGTACGCCAAGGGCGCGAATGAGCTGGTGGACACGATCTATGAGCGCACGCTCGAGTACGTGGGCAAGCCGAAGGACACGACGTTCACCGACAAGGGAAGCTGGGCGCTGGTTCCGGGCATGAAGGGCGACGCCGGCGCGAACGTCTATCAGTTGACGAACGGCAAGGGCGAAGTGGACCGTTTCTGGCTGAAGGCTGTGAATGAACTGGTGCCGCTGGATAATCTCGGCGTGCCCATGGAGGGCCCGGCGGGCAAGCCGTTCATCAGTACGGACACCCCGCCTGCTCCGCCCGCGCCTGCTGCTCCGGCAGCGGAACCTCCAGCGCAATAAATCACTCCCGCGCCTGGTCATTCTGATGTGGGGTTGACGAAGCCTTCTCATTCTGAGAAGCGAAGTGACGAAGAATCTGCTCTCGTTCGCCATGCCAAAGAGAACAGATTCTTTGCGGCGCTCAGAATGACAGAGGAAAGTTGCGCTTCACGATCACACGTTCAGGCGATCGAGATAGTGCTTCGCCACGCGCAGGCTCTGCCCAGGCGTTGAACCGGGCGTGAAGTCCTGATCTACATAGGCGTACTTGATGCCCTGCTCCTTAGCCTGGGTCAGAATTTTCTTCCACTTGATGTCGCCCTTGCCGAGGTCGACGATGTTGTCGCCGCCGCGATCGAGATCGTAGCCCGGCTGTGAATCTTTCCTGCGGTCCTTGATGTGAATCAGCACGGCGCGGCTGGCGTATTCGGAGAGGATTGCCGCCGGGTCCTGGCCCGCCTGCTCCAGCCAGAAGACGTCCACTTCGAGCTTCACCAGCGCGGGGTCAGTGTGCTGCATCAGGATGTCGAAACCGCGCTGGCCGCCCATGGGACGAAACTCGTAACAATGATTGTGAAATACGAACTGCATCCCGGCCGTCTTCGCTTTTTCCGCCCAGCTGTTGAAATAGTCGGCCGCTTTCAGAAAGCCGTCCGGAGAACTCCACTGGTCTTTCGGCAGCATGGGGCAGACGATGTATTCGAGGCCAAGATCCCGGGCGTAGCCGGTCATGTTGTCGGAGCCGTAATCGAAATGGCCGCTGACGCAGCCGAGCCCGGCATCATGCACCATCCTGCGAACGTCTGCGGCGGGTTTCCTGTACGCGACAGGATAGAGTTCGACCTGGGAAAAGCCGGCGTCGTGGATTGTCTTGAGCGCTCCGGCAAGGTCTGTCTCTGCCTGCTTGCGCAGCTCGTAAATCTGCACCCCGTAGGTCAGGTGGTCAACGGCGGCCCAGGCGTTCAGGCTGCGGAGCGCGGGCGTGGCGGCAGCGGTGGCGATGGCGGCGGACTTCAGGAATTGGCGGCGGGTTGCGGACATGTGTGCAGGCCTCCGAGTTTGAGCGCTTCAGTCTACCTGGCAGATGAGGCATTTCAGGTAGCTGGTCTCCGGGATATTGAGGATGACAGGATGGTCGGGCGCGGCACCGCGGGAATCAAGCAGCGTCACCCGGCGGCCAGCGTCACCCGCCGCTGCAGCAACCATCTCGGTAAACTCTGCGAGCGGCACATGGTGTGAGCATGAGCATGTGACCAGAATGCCGCCCGGCGGGAGCATTTGCAGCGCGCGCAGGTTGAGCTCCTTGTAGCCGCGCATGGCTCCCGCCGCGGCGCGGCTGGACTTAGCGAAGGCCGGCGGATCGAGCACGATGATCGAGTACTGCTTGCTTTGCGCGGCGAAGTCCCGCAGCAGCTCGAAGGCATCCGCTTCCAGCCACTCGATGTCTTTGGCGCGCAGTTGATCGCGATTGTCGGCCGCATTCTGGTCGGCGATTTCGAGTGCGGCGCGCGAGCTGTCGACGCCGGTCACTGCATCGCAAGCACGCGCAAGATGCAGCGCGAAGCCGCCCTGGTAGGTGCAGATATCGAGCGCCGTACGTGCCCCGTTGACCATCGGAGCGAGCGCGGCGCGCTGCTCTGCGGCAAGGTAGTTCTTTTTCTGGTCAAGGAAGGCGCCGGTCTTTTGTCCCGCGTTCGCGTTGTAGCGGAAGCGGATGCCGTTCAGTTGAAACGTAGTTTGCAGGTCAACTTCGGGGGCGTGCGCCGGGTCGGCGGCTTCTTCCCGATGCGGCTTGTGCGCGTGCTCGCCGCGCTGGATCGGGGCAGCGAGATAGAGCGGCTCAGCCGGCGGCGCAGGAAGCTGCTCGAGCTCGCGGATGCGCGCATCCGGCCGCTCGACGATGGCGCGCGGGCGATGTTTGTCGCCGAACGCTTCGAGCAGCGCGCATGTCACTGCTTCGCGGACGTCTCCGGAATAAAGAGCTTGTGTGTTGAGCTGCACGAGGACGAGATCGGCGTAGCGATCGATAATCATGCCGGGCAGACGATCGGCCTCGCTGAAGACGAGGCGCGCCGCATCGTTTACATCGGACATGTGGCGCAGCCGCATCGCGGCGGCGAGGCGGACGCGCTCGCGAATCTCTGCAAGAAAATGTTCGAGTGACAATTCGGTGGGAGCGAACAGGCGCAGTGCAATCTGCGAGCTCGACGAATACATTGCCGTGCCGAATGCGAGTCCGCGCCCGTCTTCGACAGAGACGAGTGCGCCGGGAAGAATTCCTTCCGGCAGCGATGTTATGTCGGAGCGGTAGACCCACACGTGCCCAGCCGCCAGCCGCTGGGCTGCTCGTCGAGTGATGACTACGGTCGGGTTTGCCATAACTATTTGTGCGCCGCCGGCGGGCGCTCAGTTTCGGTTGTCTGCACGCCGTAGAGATGGCAATCGCCCTGCGTCTGGTGGAAGCGGATGGCGGGGTGCAGGAAGAGCGCTGCGCGGCCATCGCCGGCTGCGTCGATCAGGCTGAGCAGCCATACGCCGTCCTTCTGCTGTTTGAATTCGAGATGCAGCGATGAGTCCTTGTGCACGGTGGCGAGCAGGCCGCCCATGATGCGAACGTCTTTGTCGGACTTCACGTTGAGTTCCATGATGTGGCCGCTGGCTTCGTCGAAACGGATGACGCCCTGCATGGCCTGCATAAAGCGGTCTGTCAGGTCGTTCGGCCTGGCGTCGGGATTGCCTTTGACATCGAAGACGATGGTTGGCCGGCCCAGAACGATTTCTCGACGCTCGTTGGTGAAGTTGAGCATGCGCAGCGCGGAGTTGAGTTGCTGCTGCGCCGCGGACTGGGATTTCTCGCGCTGCGACGGGTCGGCGTATTTCTTCGTGTCGTGCTGCACGCGCACATCTTCTTTCTTTGTCTCGGAAGGCGTGAGCGCCTGGCCGTCGCGCGCCAGCGTTCGGGTGATGACGTGGCCATTGACGAAGAACGATTCTTCGTCGCGCGTGTGCCTGCTCTTGATGCCGCCGCCGGGATTCAGGTCGTCCTGCTCGGTGTGGACCTGGCAGAGATAGTTTTCGCGGGCGTCGAAGGTGGACTGGAAAGTCGCCCGCGCGCGGGCGATCAACTCCGCCGGGTTGGGCAGCGGCTTTTCTGCCGCAGGGGGAGGCGGAGGCGGAGGCGGAGGCGCGTGCTTCTTGTGCTGCGTTTGCAAATGCAGCGCGCTCAGCAATAGGAGTGAAAGCAACATCCCTTGCGCAGAATAGCAGCGTGCGATGCGGCCAACGCCGGCGTTCGGACAGAACGGAATTTTGCACGGCGCCATACGAGCGGCCTAGAATGACGTATGGCGACTGTTGTGCCGGTCAATACGGAGGCCGCTGCCGAGAACAGCTTCCGGCAGCTCCTGGTCAAAGTACGCACACACCGCCCAAACGACGACATTTCACTCATCGAGCGGGCGTATGAATTCTGCCTGCTGCACCACCGCGGGCAGGCGCGCGCCAGCGGCGAGCCGTTTGTCATGCACCCGCTGGCGGTTGCGACCATTCTTGCCGAGTGGAAGCTCGATGCGACAGCGATTGCGGCCGGCCTTCTGCACGATGCGGTGGAAGACACGCCGGTCACGAGCAAGGAGATTTCCTCGGACTTCGGCGCGCAGGTGGCGCACATCGTGGAAGGCGTGACGAAGATTGACAAGATCCAGCTTGCGAATACGCAGGACCGGCAGGCGGAAAACGTTCGCAAGATGCTGCTCGCCATGGTGACCGACGTCCGCGTGGTGCTGATCAAGCTGGCCGACCGGCTGCACAACATGCGCACGCTGCAGCATCTTCCGCAGCACAAGCAGCAGGCGATTGCGCGCGAGACCATGGACATCTACGCGCCGCTGGCGCACCGGCTGGGCATGGGCAAGCTGCGCGGCGAGCTGGAAGACCTGTCCTTCCAGTACCTGGACGTGATCGCGTACGAGCAGACGCGGATGGCCGTGGAGGAGAAGCGCGCCGAGGGCGAGGCGTTTCTTGCGCGCGTGGAAGAGCTGCTCACGCAGAAGATGCGCGAGCACGGTCTTGAAGGCCGCGTCGAGTGGCGCATCAAGCGGTTGTACAGCGTCCACCAGAACATCCTGGAGAAGCGCATTTCCGCCGCGCAGATTTTCGATCTTCTCGCCGTCCGAGTGATCGTGAAGTCCGTCGCCGACTGCTACGCGATGATTGGCCTGGTGCACCAGCTGTGGCGGCCTGTTCCGGGGCGTATCAAGGACTGGATCGCGATGCCGCGGCCGAACGCCTATCAAAGCCTGCACACCACCGTAATGGCCGAGGGCGGGCACCAGTTCGAAATCCAGATTCGTACGGAAGAGATGCACCGCACGGCGGAAGAAGGTATTGCGGCGCATTGGAAGTACAAGGCCGGCGGCGCGACAGTGAACTCCAAAGACGAAGAGCGCCTCGCGTGGGTGCGGCAGCTCATGGAGTGGCAGCGCGACATGAGCGATCCGGGAGAGTTTCTCTCGACGCTGAAGATCGATCTCTATCCGGAGGAGGTGTACACGTTCACGCCGATGGGCAAGGTGGTCGTGCTGCCGCAGGACGCGTCACCGGTTGACTTCGCTTATGCCGTGCACACACAGGTCGGCGATACCTGCATTGGCGCGA
This sequence comes from uncultured Acidobacteriaceae bacterium, assembly GCA_963848685.1. GTDB lineage: Bacteria > Acidobacteriota > Terriglobia > Terriglobales > Acidobacteriaceae > CAWKED01. The sequence continues at coordinate 391,433 of CAWKED010000003.1, forward strand.
AGGTGAATGGGCGCATCGTTCCGCTGCGCACGAAGCTGAAGAACGGGGATGTCGTAGAAATCATCACGCAGACGGGGCACACGCCCAGCCGCGACTGGCTCGGTTTTGCGAAGAGTTCGAAGGCGCGCAACAAGATCCGGCACTGGCTGAATGAGCACCAGCGGCAGCGCGCGGTGGAAATTGGCAAGAAGCTGCTGGACCGCGAGGCGCGGAAGTTCAAGGCAAGCCTGAACAAGCTGAATGATTCCGACTACGTTCGCGCCGCCGGCGACTACGGAGTATCGAGCGAAAACGAACTGCTTGCCGGCATCGGCTTCGGCAAGTATTCGTCGCGGCAGGTGCTGGGCAAGCTGATTCCAGGCTCGACCACGCAGGCGGGCGCGGTGGGTGCTGAGCCCCCGGCGCCTTCGCTGGCGGAGTCGGCGACCGAGGCGGTGAAGCGCGTTTTCTTCGGCAAGGGCAGCGACGCGCTGAAGGTTGAAGGCTCGAGCGACCTGCTCGTGTACCGCGCACGATGTTGCAATCCCATTCGCGGCGATGAGATTGTGGGCTACGTCACGCGGGGCAAGGGTGTGGCCGTGCATGCGAGGAACTGCCCGAACGTGCAGAACCTGATGTATGAGAGCGACCGCCGCATCGCGGTGGAGTGGGCGAAGACGCAGAACGAGCAGACAGGGAAGACGACGACGTTCCCGGTCAAGCTGACGATTTTCTGCGACGACCGCGCGGGCATGCTGAAGGAGATGACGGCGGCCATTTCCGACGACGGGACGAACATTCGCGGCGTGGACTACAAGGCCGGAACCGGCGACGGCGCCGAGGCAGAGGTGGAGTTCGTCGTCGAGGCGGAAGATGTCCGGCACCTGAACCGCCTGGTGACAAGTATCCGCAAGGTCCCCGGCGTGCGGGAAGTGCAGCGCATGCAGCGGCTGTAGGCCCTCGCAGCGAGGCTTTGTTGATGCGTGACACGCACATCTCAGGAGCGGATTGAAGAATCCGCGTTGTGACGATCTGTGGGCTGAAAGTTTCCGGTCGCCGCGGCGATCTTCGGAATGACAACGGAAAAGCGATCGCGGACGCGCGTTACAGGACTTGCTGCAACTCGCGCAGAATTTTCTCAGCCGCCGCGAGATCGGCTGCGGACCATGCGGACAGCCGCGCGGAAATTTCGTTGATGATGACTTCGCGCGAGCCTTTGAGCGTGGCGCCGCCGCGGGAGCTCAGCGCGAGCGACAGGCGGCGGCCTTCTGAGGATTGACGTTCCACCAGTCCCTGCTTGACCAGGCGCAGAACCAGTACAGACGCGGTAGGCGCGCGGACGCCGAGTTCGGCGGCGATTTCGTTCAGCGACATGTTCGGCGACCGCTCGAGCGAAGTCAGAACACGAAACTGCGGCGGCGTGATTTTGAGCGTCGGGTCAAGCTTGCGGCCCTCTGCAATCAGGAAGCGCGTCATGGCCTGAAGCAGGTCGAGCATGGCGAGCGAAACGTCCTGCTGCGGCTGGTTGGAACTCGCCTGGCCCATGGTTAGCCATTCTAGCGGCAATGCGCCTTAAATTATTTGTGCTAAATTAGCACAACTAATAACCGCGAAGCAGGGTTGAAACGACCAAATGCGGTTTAGCCGCAATTCCGGGAGGAATGACATGAGCAACAGGATCTGGCAGGCAGGCGTTCTGGCGGTCGCGATGGCGACTTTTGCCGGTGCGCAGACGGCGCGTTCTACGCGAACAACCACGACAACCGGGCCAAATGGGAATTCCGGGACCAAGACGACGACACGGGGCGGAGGCAACGTCAGCACCACGGCAACGGGACCAAATGGGCAGACCGGCACGCGCGATGTCACGCGCGGAAACGGGACCTCCACCGCGACGGACACCGGTCGCAACGGGCAGTCTGCGACCCGCACGACGACCCATGCGCCGGGTTCGAACTCGACCACGGCGACGGGGCCGAATGGCGGAACCGCGAGCCGCCAGGCGACACGCGGCAACGGTTCTGCGACGGTGACAAACACCGGCCCGCGCGGACAGAGTGCGACTCGAAGCCGTTCGTCGAGCCGCTGATTCAGCACTTCGCTGGAGCAGGAGTTTCTTGCGGCGCGCTTCGGACGGCAAAGCTGCCGTGGTGCGCCGCATTTTTCTTCGTCCCATACACTGGTGCGCATGGCAGAGATGAAGAGAGTTTCGACCCAGGAAGCGCCGGCGGCCATCGGCCCCTATTCCCAGGCAGTGATTGTCGCGGGCAGCGTGTACACATCCGGGCAGATTGCTATCGATCCAGCAACAGGGGAGGTTGTTCCCGGGGGAATTTCCGAGCAGACCGACCGGGTCATCCGTAACCTCGGTGAAATCCTGGCGGCTGCCACTGCATCTCTGGGCTCCGTATTCAAGACCACTGTATTCCTCAAGGACATGAACGACTTCGCCGCCATGAACGCTGTGTATGCGAGATACTTTGCGCCTGCGGGCGCTGTTCCGCCGGCGCGTTCCACCGTGGAGGTGGCCCGGCTGCCGAAGGACGTCCTGGTGGAAATCGAAGCGATTGCGCGCGTGGAGTCTTGAATCCTTCGGGCATCTAATTCGAGGAGGGAAGAAATGGAAACGACGAAGTCACCCGCGGACAGGGTTGAGAAGACGGAAGAGGAGTGGCGGCAGCAGCTGACTCCCGAGCAGTATTATGTGACGCGGCAAAAGGGCACGGAGCCGGCGTTCTCCGGCAAGCTGTATCGCAACAAGGACAACGGCGAATACAACTGCGTGGCTTGCGGCGCGAACCTGTTCCGGTCGAGCGAAAAGTACGAATCGGGCAGCGGCTGGCCAAGCTTCTGGGTGCCGGCCGGTCCCAATGCGGTGACGGAACATGACGACAGCAGCCACGGCATGCGCCGCACGGAAGTGACGTGCACGCGGTGCGGCGCGCACCTGGGGCATGTGTTCCCGGATGGACCGAAGCCGACAGGCATGCGCTACTGCATCAATTCCGCAGCGCTCGATTTTGCGCCCGATACGGAGCAGAAGAGCTAGGAGCCTGCATCTTACGGTCGGTGAACTTGAGGCGGTTCTCCCTTATCGTCAGCGGCCTGTCCGTTTTCGCTGCCGGCGCGGTTACGTTATCTGCGCAGCAAGTGGATGCGTCGCTGCTGCCGACTCTTCGCACGGTTGTTGCCAATGAACGCGCGGCGGCGCAGCGGCGTGAACCCTTCGCTTACACATCCTTCGAGCGGTCTGACCGGACCGGCGGTCGACTCTGGACAGAACGGGCCGTCGATTTAGAGCAGGGCAGGCTGCTTCGGCTGATCGCGGTGGACGGCAAGCCTGTAAGTGCCGAGCAGGATGCCGCGGAGAAAGCCAGGCTGAACAGAATTGCGGCCGACCCTTCAGACTGGTTGAAGGCGGAACAGGCACGCAGGAACGACGCCAAGCACCTCAGCCAGCTCTTGCAACTCCTGCAGGACGCGTTTGTTTTTGAGCCCGCGGGCCGCGACGGCGATACGTTGAAACTGAATTACCGCGGGTCTCCGAATTATCAGCCGAAGACGTTTGAAGAGCGCATTCTGTGGTCCATGCGCGGAACGGTAGTGGTGGACACAAGGGCCCTGCGGTTGCGTTCCGTGGAAGGAAAGCTGGACGAGGATGTGACGTACGGGTTCGGCATTCTCGCCACGATTCACGCTGGAAGCAGTTTCCTGACGGAGCGCATTCCACTGGAGGGCGGCACGTGGAAGACTTCTGTTGTTGACACAGACATCCGCGGCCGTGCGCTGTTCTTCAAGACGATCAGTCGCAACGACCATGCCGTGCACAAGGACTTCCAGCCGCTGCCAGACGCTACGACTGTCCAGCAGGCGGTGACGTTGCTGGTGAAAAACTAAAGCCCGGCCGTTGGCCGGGCTTTGCCGCGCAAGCTCCGCGAAAATCTAAGCCTTGGCTACTTTGCCGGCCTTGATGCAACGGGTGCAGACGCGAATGCGCTTGCCCGCTCCGTTGATCTTGGCATGGACGGACTGGAGATTTACATTCCAGCGGCGCTTGGTGACATTGTGCGCGTGGGAGATGTTGTTGCCGAACTGCGGTCCCTTGCCGCAAACTTCACAAACCTGTGCCATAACTGCTCTCCGATCCTAAAGCCTGTGTGGGTTGGCAACGCCAAGTCCGCGAAAAGCGGAGGACGCGCCATGGGCGGTCCAGTTGCCGAAGCTCCAGTATAGCGGGAAACGGGTTCTGCGGGCAACGTGGGTCGATTTGGACGCAGATATGTATACGCCGTATACGAGACGGTGTACACTGTACACAATGACGCCGGGAACTCGCCCCAAAATATTGCTTGCCGCGCGCCGCATCCTGCACGACAAAGGCGCGGCCGCGGTGACGATGCGTCGCGTCGGAGTGGCGGCCGGCATCACCGCCATGGCGATTTACCGGCATTTTCCCGATCGGGACGCCTTGCTGGGCGCGCTCGCGGATGAGGGCTTCCAGCAACTCGCCGGAATGCTTGCCGCGGTGCCTGAGGACCAACCCATCGCCGCGCGCATGGATGGCTTGCTCGAGGCAACTCTGGACTTCGCACTCACTAATCTTCGCCTGTTTGAGCTGATGTTCCTGCAGCCGCGTCCGGGCGCGCGACAGTTCCCGCAGGATTTTGCCGCGGGCCGCTCGCCCACGGCGAACCCCTTTATCGCGGTCGTGCGTGAAGGGATCGATTCCGGATATTTCCGCGACGACGATCCGGTCGCGATCATGTTCGACACGGGCGCACTGCTGCAGGGCCTGGTACTGCTTTACGCCGGCGGCCGCATGCGCGTTTCTGAAGAAGAGTTCCGCGGCTACTGCCGTCGGTCCATGCAGAGGTATTTCCATGGCATTCGAACGTAATTTGCGGGCGGCCGTCGAGACGCTTGCGGCTGTGGCCGCTTCCGCCGGGCTGTTTTATTTCGGCAATGGCCTGGAGCCGCGATGGCCGCTGGTGTGGCTTGCGCCGCTTCCGGTGCTGCTGCTGTCATTGCGGGCAGGATGGGTGCGCGCCTGCGCGGCCGCGTTTGGGGCGGCGCTGCTGGGATGGCTGAACATGTTCGGCTACCTGCACACGCTTGGAGCGGGCCCGCTTGTGTGGCTGGTGATTTTCTCGCAATTTTCTCTCTCCTTTGCGATTGGGGTCCTGCTGTTTCGCGGCCTGGCGCGGCGGGGCGCGTTGTGGAGCGCATGGCTGGCCCTGCCATGCCTTGCGGTCGCAGTGGAATACGTGACCAGTGTCGTGAGCGTGCATGGCACAGCCGGCGCACTCGCCTACAGCCAGCTTCACTTTCTGGCCATCCTGCAGCTTGCTTCCGTGGCCGGGCCTTCCGGCGTGGCATTTGTTGTGACTCTGTTTCCCGCCGGCGTGGCGCTCGCATGGCATTTCCGTCAAGTTGCACCGCGGAAGGCCGCAACACTGCTTGCGGCGACTCTGTCGGTAGTGGCAGTTTCAGCGATCTTTGGGGCATGGCGGTTATCACGCCTCTCGCCAGGCCCGCATGTCAGGGTCGGCCTTGTGGCTTCAGACCGGCCCGAGAATGACGAAGTCCTTTCGGGCGCGGAAGCGCAACGGTTAATGGCTTTGTATGGGGAACAGGCGCGACAGCTTGCCGCGCGCGGCGCGAAACTTATCGTGCTGCCGGAAAAACTGGTTGCCGATCCCGCGCGTGCGCGGGACATTGCGGATGCCGCGCTGCAGCCCGTTGCCGATTCCACCGGAACGACCATTGTTGCCGGAGTGGTGCGCGTGAGTGCGCAGGGCAAGACAAACCAGGCCCGCGTCTACACGCCGCATGCCGCGGTTCAGAGCTATGACAAGGAGCATCTGCTGCCGCCGTTTGAGTCCTCGCTGACGCCCGGCCGTGCGCTGCTGATTTTGCCGGGCAGCAGAATAGGCATCGCGATCTGCAAGGACATGGACTTCGCATCGCCTTCGCGCGACTACGGGCGCGGCGACGTGGGCCTGATGCTGGTTCCGGCCTGGGACTTCAACGTGGATCGCGGCTGGCATGGTCACATCGCCATCCTGCGCGGGGTGGAAAACGGTTACAGCCTGGTACGCAGCGCGAAGAATGGATATCTGTATGTCAGCGATGACCGCGGGCGGATTCTTGCCGAAACCCGCAGCGATGCCGCGCCCTTCGCGACCCTGGTGGCTGATGTGCCGATGGGCCACGACGCGACCCTCTATACGAGATGGGGCGGTTGGTTTGCGTGGACGGCCGGCGGGCTGTTGTTGCTTTCCCTGTGCGGATTTCTGCGCAAACGGCGGCCGGTCCGTTGACCCTCGCCCGCAGCTGACGTATCATAAAAAGGTTCGCGGCCTGCGATAGCCACCTGCGCCTGAAAGTGCGTGGTGCGTGGCGAAAGCCAGAAATCCAGTGGCGGGCATCTGCGATTCAAAGATATTTCTGGCGAGGCGCGTGGCGACAAGCGTTTGCCGTGCCCGATGGAGGAAGTATGTACGCGGTCATCCGCACAGGTGGGAAGCAGTATCGCGTGGCTCCGGGCGATGTCCTGGAAGTTGAACGCTTGGGCCACGACAATGGCTCGATTGAGTTTTCTGACATTGTTGCCGCGAGCGGCCAGCCGGGCGATTTCGCCAAGCTGGACGGCGCCAGGGTCCTGGCATCGGTGGTCGAAGAAGGCCGCGGCGACAAGATTCTTGTCTTCCACTTCAAGCGCAAGAAGCAGTACAAGAAATTGCAGGGCCACCGCCAGGCGTTTACGCGGATCAGGATCAACGAGATCCAGGTTGGCGGGGAAAGCTACAAGTAAACTGCGCCCCCGGGGCGGCAAGGATTGAGGAACTTCGATGGCAAGTAAAAAAGGTGTAGGCAGTTCCAGGAACGGGCGTGATTCCAACGCGCAGCGGCTTGGTGTAAAGATTTTTGCCGGGCAGACGGTGAAGGGCGGCGCCATCATCGTTCGGCAACGCGGGACCAAGCTGAAGCCGGGCGTCAACGTTGGCCGTGGCAGCGATGACACGCTGTTCGCGCTGACCGCCGGCACGGTGAAGTTCGCCAACCGCGGCCAGCATGGCCGTTACGTGCATGTCGAGCCGGTTGTGGCGGAAGCCTAAGCCGGTTTTGGACTGGAAAAGCAGAAGCCCCGCTCGCGCGGGGCTTTCGTGTTTCCAGGAGCGGGTTGGAATCAGCTCGCGCGCGTTTCAAGAATACGGATGGCCTTATCGAGCGCGGCGAAGTCCTTGCTGGCGACTTCGGCTTTCTGCGTGATCAGCACGCGCCCGCCGGACTTGCCGAGTGACTGCGCGATTTCGTTCCAGCGCAGGAGCGGCGAGGTGACCGGGAGGGTGATGGGTTCACGGCTCGGCTCCGGCAGCATGAAGTGCGCCAGCCAGATGAGGAGCGCGACGCTGGGAACTGCCGCATGAAGAATCGCGAATGTCGAATAGAGCGAAGACAAGTGGCTGAACCATGCGGAGAAGAGCAGGTCAGACCCCGCAAGAATCGCGAGTCCCATGCTGAGTCCGAGCAACCGGCTGCGATAGCTCATGCCAAGCGGCCGCGCGACCACATAAAGGAAGCCGAGCAGGCAAATCTGCAGAAGGCTGGCAGAGCGCTGCAACTGGCTTGCGACCGAGACCAGGAAATCCTTGCTGGTCATGGTGGGAGAGATAGACGTTGCCAGCGCGATGATGATGGAGATCGCCGCTACCCATTTGAAGGCCAGCATGCCGAGGCGGCGCAGGCCGGGGAGCGGAGCCACCGAGAGTTGAAAGAGCTCGGTGATGAGCAGGAAGCTGACGATGGCTTCGACGACGAACGCCGACCAGTAACCGTAGAACAGGAAACCGTACTGGGTATGCACGGAAAGCCCCGGCATGCGGTGGAACGAGAACGGAGCCAGGCACGCGATGGAGATGATCTTGAACCAGAGGAAGAGGCGCGCTCTGGGAAACTCGCCATCTGCGCGCAACCGAAAAACGAGCAGCATCACAGCCGCGAGCGCGAACTCGCAGAGCGTGAGCGATTCGAGAAAACGGATCTGCTGCGTGTACATGGACTTCGGCCTCGAGCACGAGCATAGTCCTGATTCGAGGCCGAGTCTAGTATTTTTCGCGCGCTTCCGTTCCGAATACGTTACTTATTGGTCGAGCTGGTCGATTCCGCAGCCGTGCGGGTCGCTGGGCGGGCAGACAGGAACGGGGATTGCGGAGTTCATGGCGACCGTCTTCGAAGCGGCGTGCACGGGGCGCGAGGTGTTGGCGGAGATGACACCTGCGGCGATAAGGGCGACGGCGGAAATGCGAAGGACGATTTTCATGATTGGTAACCTCGAAACTTTCCTAATTGGGGATACGTCAGTTGTTGCTGACGAAGTAACTATAGCGCGCTTTGGCCGCAAACCAAACAAAACATGTCTAGTTATGCGTTGATAAGAAGCTATGTTACTGTCGTAACTATTCGCTGTCTACCGCGGAGCGGTGTTACCAACGTTGCACAGAATGGTTCAACCAGGATTCCCGGCACGTTTATCAGTCAGTAACGGGTGGGGTGGATTCCTGGCCGGCACCGGCCTGCTCGCTGCGCGCGCTGCCGGCGTTTCCTGCGGGGAGCAGATTTCGGGCAGCTTTCCCGGCCCGGAACCACGGCAATCCGGGCCGGGATTTGCACGTTCCCGGGCCTGAAACTGTGCCCGGTTTCCGCCTGTTTCCGTGGTAAAATCAGAACAGCGCGAATCCCGCCAAAACCCTGTAAATACGCGCATTTGGCGCGATTTCCGGTCCACTCAGCAGGACGCGCGATGGAGCCCCATGGCAACGAACGAAGTCACTCCTCCGAGCCCCGAAATTCCGCCCGTCGCCGGCAAGTCCTATACCGGCGAAAACATCAAGGTCCTGGAAGGCCTGGAAGCGGTCCGCCTGCGCCCGGCGATGTACATCGGCTCGACCGGCGAGCAGGGCCTGCACCACCTGGTTTATGAAGTGGTAGACAACTCCGTGGACGAGGCCCTGGCAGGCCACGCGACCCGGGTTGACGTCACCATCCACGTTGACAACTCAATTACCGTGGTGGACGACGGCCGCGGCATCCCTGTGGACGAGATGAAGCTGCCGGACGGGGAGCGGATGCCGGCCGTGCAGGTGGTGCTGACCAAGCTGCACGCCGGCGGCAAGTTCGACAACTCCAACTACAAGGTTTCCGGTGGGCTGCACGGTGTCGGAGTGAGCTGCGTCAATGCGCTGGCCAGCGAGTTCGACGTCGAGATCTGGCGCGAGGGCGGCACCTACGAGCAGACGTATTCCAAAGGGTTGCCGACGAGCAAGCTGAAACAGACAGGCACGAGCAAGAAGCGCGGAACCAAAGTCCACTTCCTGCCGGACAAGAGCATCTTCACCGTCAGCGAATACAACTACGACACGCTGGCGCAGCGGTTGCGTGAGCTCGCATTCCTGAACAAGGGGCTGGAGATCTCGCTGACGGACGAGCGGACGACGGACCCGAAGACGGGCGAGGCCAAGCACGCGGACTTCAAATACAGCGGCGGCATCGCGGAGTTCATCAAGCATTTGAACCGCGGCAAGTCGACGCTGCACGACAAGCCGATTTACATGGAAGCCGAGCGCGACGGCGTCGCCATGGAAATTGCGCTGCAGTATAACGACGGCTATTCCGAGACGGTATTTTCGTTTGCGAACAACATCAACACGGTGGATGGCGGCTCGCATCTTTCCGGATTCCGCACGTCGCTGACGCGCACGATCAATTCGATTGCGCAGCAGCTTGGCTTGTTCAAAGACCAGAAAGAGAACCTGAGCGGCGACGATGTGCGTGAAGGGCTGGTCGCCGTGGTGAGCGTCAAGCTGAGCCAGCCGCAGTTTGAAGGCCAGACGAAGGGCAAGCTGAATTCCGACATCGCCGGCAGCGTGCAGGCCTTTGTGAATGAGCGGCTGGGCGCGTTCCTGGAGCAGAATCCGCCGATTGCCAAGCGCATCATCAACAAGGCGATTGAAGCGTCGCGCGCGCGGGAAGCTGCGCGCAAGGCGCGTGATCTGACGCGTCGCAAGGGCGCACTCGATTCGGGCGGCCTGCCGGGCAAGCTCGCGGACTGCTCAGAACGCCAGCCTGACCGCTGCGAGCTGTACCTGGTCGAGGGCGAGAGCGCGGGCGGGACAGCGAAGCAGGGCCGCGACCGCAAATTCCAGGCCATCCTGCCGCTCAAGGGCAAGATCCTGAACGTCGAGAAGGCGCGCTACGACAAGATGCTGGCGCATGAAGAAATCCGCGCCATGATCACCGCGCTTGGCACAGGCATCGGCAAAGACGACTTCGATTCCTCGAAGCTGCGCTACGGCAAGGTCATCCTGATGACGGACGCCGACGTGGACGGCTCGCACATCCGCACGCTGCTGCTGACGTTCTTCTTCCGCCACATGACGGAGCTGGTCAAGCGCGGGCACGTGTACATTGCGCAGCCGCCGCTGTATCGCATCAAGAAGGGCAAGTTCGAGCAGTACATCAAGAACGACGCCGACTTCGTGAAAGTGATGGTGAAGCGAGCGAGCGAAGGCATGATTGTCCGCTACGGGGACGGCGGGGCGCGCATGGAAGGCGCGGAGATGACGAAGTTCATCGCGCAACTGAACGAGTATCTCGGCCATTTCTCCAAGGTCAGCAAGAAGATCCGCAACACCGCCGTGCTCGAGGCCATTGCGAAGCAGGAGATGACCAAGCGCGCCGATTTCGAAGAGCCGGCGAAGATCAAGTCGCTGGCGGCGGAGCTGAAAAAGATGCAGCGCGCGCACCAGTTCAAGGCAGTCGGGGAGCCGCACAAGGACGAGGAGCACCAGACCTGGTCCATCAGCTTTACGGATTCCCAGGGCGCGGAGCGGCGCATTGACTGGGCGCTGGCTTCTTCTCCGGAGTACCGGCAGATGATGGCGAAGTACTCGCTGATCAAGGAATACCTGGAGCCGCCGTTCCTGGTTGAGTATGCGGCCAAGCCGGAGAAGACCGCTGCTGATGAGCCGGCCGTGGTGGCGCACGACGGCGAAGCCACCGCACAGGCCCAGGCGGAACTTGCCGACGCCGATGCCGCGGACGCGAAGAAGCCGGCGAAAAAAGCCACGGGCAAGGCCGGCCAGGACCCGGTGGAACTGCCGTCCGCGCAGGCGTTGTTCGAGTACGTCATCGAGCAGGGGCGCCGCGATTACCAGGTGCAGCGCTACAAGGGACTGGGCGAGATGACCGCGACGCAGCTGTGGGAGACCACAATGGACCCGGCCAAGCGCACGCTGCTGATGGTCAAGCTGGAAGACCTGGCCGAGACCGAAACCATCTTTACGACGCTGATGGGTGAAGACGTGGAAGCGCGCCGGAAGTTCATCGAAGATAACGCGCTGGACGTGAAGAACCTGGATATCTAGTTTCATGCTGCATAAAAACGGCCGCGCATCGCGCGGCCGTTTTTTTGTGCAATGCAGCCTTACTGCCGCTTGAGGTGCAGCATGTTCTTTAACGGCGCCATGGAGTGGAAAGTGCTTCCAGCCGATGGGCTTTGGGCGGGCGGGTTGAGCTTAAGCAACGGAGCCTGGAACTTCGAGACTTCCGAAGTGACGCAGAACGGCAGCGTTGTCACGGACGTCAGCACGTAGTTCGCAGAGTTGAGGATGTTCAGCGTGCAGTTCAGGCCGGAGAAGCCTTCGTAGGCAGCCATGGACTGGCCGCCCTGCGAGCCGAGGTAGTTGAAGTTCGAGTCAAAGATCAGCTCGTCGCTCGATTGAACTTCTTCGATCGAGAACGGGGCCTGTGCCTGTCCGTTTACCGTTGGGGCCTCGCCGTCGATCTGATTGCTGGCCGCGAAGACGTCGATATCGCCTGTGTTGGGATCCACGACTTCCTTGATGTTGAACGTGAACGGGTAGAGCGAAGTGTAGCTGCTGGAGGTCGTGCTGCCGTTCGCGGTCACCGTGGTGGTCGTGTTGGTGCTGGTCTGCTGGCTTGTGTTTTGCAGATATTCGCTGGCGTTGTCGATGATGTTCTGCGTGTTGCTGAAGTTGATGATGGTGTGGACGCTGGTCGTAACCTTGCCGTGGGAAGTATTCACAAATCCGCTGGACGTGTAGTTGCGCTTGACGGCGACAGTTTCGTAACCGGTGATGTCTCCCGAACTGTCCTGATTGATCTGCTCGTCGAGGTGCGGAGTCGGAGCAGACTGGATGGAGTTTTCTGTAACAGCGCCGGTCACGATGCTGCTGCCTTTGTCCTGATACAGGAACAGGGTGCCGATGGCGTTGAAGCCGCTGTCTGCGTTGAAGACGCTGATGCCGATGGTGTGCGGCTTGCCGTCATTGCCTTTGGAGGCGAACGGTGTCAGGTCAACACGGAACGGCTTGAAGTCGAGTGTCTGGACTCCGGGGAGCGGTACCCACAGGTTGGGATCGTCGGCTCCGGTGTAGAGCCAGGGATAGATGGGAGCGGCGGCGACAGCGTAGCCGTCCAGCGAGATTTCGGTTTCGCGGAAGGCTGTGCCGCCGCAATCGCCCAGCGCGGCGGCGATGTCGCTGGTTACGCACGACCACCAGAACTCGTCATCGGATTGGCTCTGCGCGTAGACATCGAGATAGGCCTTTTCGATGTTGCGCGGCAGGCTGAGCGACTGGGTAATGGAGTCCGTAGTGCTGCCGAGGAAGGTCGGACCGTCCGCTCCTTCGGGGATCGGAATCACCATGTCGGGAACGGTCGGGGCGGTCTGGCCGCTGGGGACCGGGTAGAACTGCAGCGCGGCGTTCGCGTAAATGAGGCCGTCGTAGTCCACGCCGCCGGATGTTCCGACGAAGTTGCCGAGATTGGCGGCCCCGGTCTGTGCGCTTTCGAGCAGCGCCGTGTAGTCGGTGACGTCTTTTTCGACGTGCCAGCTTGGGCTGAAGGAGGGCGAAGGCTCCGCGGTGGTGCCGAAGTAAATGGGCGCGCCGCCGATGAGGAACATTCCGGTCCGGTCAAACTGGACGCCTGCGGTGACAGTGAAGTCCGCCGTGAAGACGACTTTGGCCCAGGGACCGGGGCAGCTGGACGGCGGTGCGTAGGAGAACGACTTCACGTTGAAGTCAGCGAACTCGAGATTTGTGAAGAGCTGTACCGTGCATGGCGTGGTAGAAGGCCGCGCGACGGGCGGCTCCGCACTGACAGGATTTGAAGATCCGATGACCGGCTTTTGAGGCACAGGCGTTACTTGCGCAGAAAGCGAAGCAGTGGTGAAAACGGCGGCCGCTGCCAGGATGAGAACACGTGCGATTGTCACGGGACGCTCCCCTGAGTACTGCAGAATGTACGGACTAGTGTATGTCGGGGCGGGGCATGGTGGCAGGGTCTGCTGCTTGGCGGCAAATTTGGCCGAGGGTTCGATGTTGCGCTTATGGCTGGCGCTGATAGATCACTTTGCCGGCCAGAATGGTCATATCCACGTGGGCATGGGCGAGATCGTTCGCATCCGCGCGCAGAATGTCGGTGTCGAGGACAACGATGTCAGCCAGCATGCCCGGGGCGAGCGTCCCTTTTTCGAGTTCCTGAAATTCGGCGTACGCCGAGCCCCACGTGTAAGCACGCAGCGCTTCCGCGGCCGAGATTTTCTGCCCCGGTATCCAGCCGTCCGGATGCCTGCCGTCAGAGGTCTGTCGCGTAACCGCGGCACGGATGCCTTCCAGAGGCTTCATGGGCGCTACCGGCCAGTCTGAACCGAAAGCCAGGACTGCGCCGGAATCGAGCAGCGAGCGGAACGCGTACGCGAACTTCACCCGGTCGGGGCCGATACGCTTTTCCGCCCAGCGGCCATCGTCGTACAGATGCAGCGGCTGCATGGAGGCGATGACATGGAGTTGTGCGAAGCGTGGGATGTCCTGCGCAGTCAGGTGCTGGGCGTGCTCGATGCGAAATCTCCGGTCGCGTGGACCATCTTCCTGCTCGATGCGCTGGTAGATGTCGAGCATCGTGCGGTTGGCGGCGTCGCCGATAGCGTGAACTTCTACCTGCAGGCCTGCGAGGTCGGCGGCTTTGGCGTCCGCGTAGATTCCGTTGGGGTCGGTGAGCCGCGGGCGCGGAACGCCGCTGGTCAGTGGGGCGTCGACATAGGGAGCGAGCAGCCACGCGGTGGTTGAGCCGAGCGAGCCGTCCGCGAAATCCTTCAGCCCGCCAATGCGGAGCATCGTGTCGCCAAAGGGCGCGGTGATGCCTATCGCCGCAGGAAGTTTCCAGTAGGCAAGGCCGTTGGACAACTCAATGCGCGTGGTCAGAGCGCCGCTGCGTTCTTTGTCCGAAAGAACCCGCAGCTCTTCAGCAATGAGTTGTGGAGGCTCGCCCTCCCACATGATCTGCACGCTGGTGACACCGTTTTCGGCCGCGTATTTCTCTGCAGCCTGCAATTCGCGCTCGAGCATCGTCGGCGTGGCAAGGGGAATCTTGTGATCAATCAGCTCCCTCGCCTTGTCCTTGAAGATGCCGGTCGGGTTGCCCTGAGAGTCGCGGACAATGACGCCGCCCGGAACGTCCGGCGTGTCGCGCGAGACTCCGGCAAGCTGCATGGCAAGGGCGTTCGCAAGCGCCATGTGACCATCAAGCCGCGAGACGAAGACCGGGTTGTCGGGGGTCACTGCGTCAATGAGCTGATGTGTGGGCAATGCCGCGGGCGTCCAGTTTTCATGGTCCCACTCACCGTTGACGATCCACTCGCCTTTCGGGATGGATTTGGCGTACGCGGCGATGCGGTCGCGAAGTTCCTGTGGGGAGTTTGCATTACGGAGCTGCACGGAGGTAAGGCTCTTGCCGCCTTCGAAGAAATGCGTGTGTGCGTCATTGAAGCCAGGAACAACGCGGCTTCCATGCAGGTCGATGATGCGCGTGTTCGCCGCGGCGAGTTTTGCGATATCTGCGGATGTTCCCACGGCCGAGATGCGGTCACGCGCGATGGCGATGGCTTCCGCTTCCGGCTGTTGCGCGTTGCCCGTCCAGATTTTGCCGTGCAGCAGGACCGTGTCCGGGGCCTGGGCGGCGGCTGCAATCGAACCTGCGAAAGCGAAAAGGATTGTCGCGAGAAGAGACCGTTGCATGCCTGCGGAGAATTCTACTTCTGTTCCGAGGCGCGACACGCGTCACAGCGGCAGACGCGGCGCAGAAAATCCCAGGAGTAAATGCCGCTGGCGTGACCGTCGTTCCAGTGGAACTGCAGTGCATAGCGGCCGACGGGCGTAACCTGCGTTGGACGCGCGGGATCCTTGTAGAGCTGCAGCGGGTCGGTTGGCGGCTTCTGGCCGGGTCTGAGTCCGCGCTGCTCGCGTGTGTCGCTGCACATCGCGCACGGGCAGGCGTCGCGCAGCCACTGGAATGTCCAGTGGCTCGCGTGTCCGTCGCGCCACAGGATGTCGAGACCGTCGCCCTCGGCGAGATGAACTCTTACTTTTTCCGGAGTGACAGAATTTCGCGGCAGCGGAGATTTCTGTCGAGCAGCGCTTTCTTCCGCGACAATCTGGATGCCGTCATGCGAACCCATAGGGTTATTCTTTCACGCTCGGCGGCGTGCGTTCGACGGTTTCGATGACGGGCAGCGCGGCTTCGCGGTCGTATTTCACCTTGAGTACGAGGATGCTGATGGAGAACACCAGCGTGATTCCGTTGGCGACGATCACGGGCCAGGAGTGCACCATCCAGCCGTAGATGAGCCAGAGCAGGACGCCGAGGCTGAACAGCAGGAACATGCCGAGTGACACATCGCGTGCGCTGCGCAGGCGGCGGATGCGCACCAGTTGCGGCAGCAGGCTGAAGGTGGTTCCGGCCGCGGCGGCGAAGCCAATGCCCTGCACAAGCCATGCGGGAGTCATCCGCCGTGCGCCCGTTTCCAGAAGAAATACGCCGACACACCCAGGCCCCAGAGCACGATGAGCGGCCGGAGTATGCGGTCGTCCACGCGGCGGGCATTGCGCGCGCCCACGTAGCCGCCGACCGCGCAGGCAATCATGGCGAGCCAGCAGAAGCGCCACTCCACCGCACGCACCGCGATGAATGTAACCACCGCCGCGCCGTTGGCGACCGTCGTGATAATGGTCTTGAGCGCGTTGGCCTCTGCCAGTTTGCCAATGCGAAGGCTGAGCACCGTCATCGTGAGGAGCCCGGCGCCGGCGCCGAAGTATCCGATGTAGAAACAGACAGGCAGCAGAAGCCCGAGCAGCACAATCAGCGGCGTGTGGTGTTCGGAATCGGCCTGCTCGGCGCGCCGCTTCAGATACTCGTTGATCGGCTTGCTGAGCGCGAACAGCACGGCGCCCATGAGAAAGAGCCACGGCACCAGCCGCAGGAACGATTGCTGGCTGTGGCGGAGGAGGACGATAGCGCCGGCCGTTCCGCCGATAAGCGCCGTCGTGAGCATGGGCCACACGAGTGAGCGGTGTTCGCGGAGTTCGCGGCGGTATGCGAAAGCCGACATGGGCTGGCCTGGCCACAGGGCGACTGTTCCTGTCGCGTTGGCCTGGACAGGCTGCACGCCGAGCTTGAGCAGGGTGGGGAAGACGAGGAACCCGCCACCGCCGGCGACGGAATTGACGGCGCCGCCGAGCAGTGTTGCGCCGGTAAGGCCGAGGTAGTGAAGTCCGGGCACTGCCACGAGCGAAGTCATTCCTGTCTCAATGGTATCGCCGCGCTGCAGGCATCTCCGGCGTCGCGGCGATGAGCGCCTGTGTGTAAGCCTCATGCGGACCGGTGCAGATGCTCACGGCATCGCCGGATTCGACGATGCGGCCGCGCTGCATGACGGCGATGCGTGAACAGAAATAACGGACGAGCGGCATGGAGTGCGAGATGAACAGGCATGTCAGCTGCATGTCGCGCTGCAGATCACGCAGCAGATTGATGACCTGCGCGGCCACGCTGACGTCAAGCGCGGAAACAGGCTCATCAAGAACGAGCAGCCGTGGACGCAGAACGAGGGCGCGTGCGATGGAGATGCGCTGCCGCTGGCCGCCGCTGAATTCGTGGGGGAAGCGTGGCAACGCGGATTCGTCGAGGCCGACCTGGCGCAGCAGTTCCGCAGAACGCTGTCGCTGCTTTGCGCGGTTTGCGTTTTCGTGGATGGCGAGTGGCTCGCCGATGATCTGTTCGACGCGCATGCGCGGGTCGAGTGAAGCCATCGGGTCCTGGAAGACGATCTGCATGTTGCGGCGGAGCTTGCGCATGTCTCCACCGCGCGCGGCGAGAACATTGTGGCCGTCGAAGAAGACGTCGCCGGCGTCCGGTTCGACAAGACGAAGCACCATGCGCGCGACGGTCGATTTGCCCGAGCCGGATTCGCCGACCAGCCCGAGCGTTTCGCCTTCGTCAATCGCGAACGAAACGTTGTCCACCACGGTCGTCTTTACGCCGTCGCGCCCGGCGTAGCGCTTTGTCAGGTTGCGTGCTTCAAGCAGTGCCATCAGACGGCAAACCCCGGCGGGTGGTTCTGATGGAACGACGTGTGCTGCTGGTAGCCGAAGGCGAAAGCGAGCAGTCGGGCGTCGTCGTAATGCTTCGCCAGGAACGTGATGCTGGTCGGCGTGCCCGGTCCACCGATGGCGTCGTCGGTGTCGTTGTCTTCTTCCAGCGTTGCCGGCGCCGGGGCATCCTGGCCGCGCAAGCCGTTCGGCACAATGACGGCCGGGTGGCCGGTGAGGTTCGTGACGGTGAGCTGCTCCGCGCCGCTGGCAGCGACGATGATGTCGATATCGGCGAAGAGGGCAGAAACCTGTTGCACGGCGACGGCGCGCGCCCGCATGGCCTGAATGTATTCGACCGCCGGATAGAGGCGCGCGATGCGGAACAGGTTCGGCCAATCGTCGGGCGTCTGGCCGGTGAGTAGTTTGTCGCGGCCGCTCATGGTGAGCGGATCGAAGGCGGCGGCGCCCTCCGCGGTGAGCAGGTTCGCGATTGCGTCGTAGGGCAGCTCGGGCAGCTTTATCGGCTTGAGCTGGAAGCCCTGGGCGCGCAGAAGTTCCAGCGTCGCAACGTCGTACCTGCGGTCGTATTCGCGGCGGCGGTGCGCCAGTTCGCGTGCGCGGCGTTGTTTCTCCGCGGCGGCCGGGTCCCCGGCCGGCAGGCCTGCGACCATCGCGGACTCGGCGAGTCCCTGCCCGCCGTCGATCTCATCGGCGAAGTAGCCGACGCGCAATGTCTTCCAGTCCAAAGCGCCGTCCCAGGCGAACGGCTTGTTGCGTGCGGAAAAATCGTGCCCGTCCGGGCCGTAGATGGCTTGCATCACCAGTGCGCAGTCCTGTGCGGCGCGGCAGATGGGGCCGAGTTTGTCCATCGTCCAGCTGAGCGCCATGGCGCCGGTGCGAGGCACAAAACCGAACGTCGGGCGGAAGCCTGAATCGCCACAGCGAGTGGATGGCGAGCTGATGGAGCCGAGAGTTTCCGAGCCGATCGAAAAGCCGACGCATCCCGCCGCGGTGGCGGCTGCGGAACCGGCGGACGAGCCGCTTGAGCCCTGGTCGAGGTTCCATGGATTGCGCGTGCGGCCGCCGAACCAGATGTCGTTCATGGCTAGCGATCCGAGCGACAATTTTGCGATCAGCACGGCGCCGGCGGCGTCGAGCCGCTCGACTACGGTGGCATCGCGTTCGAAGGACTGCTGCTCGTACCCTGCCGCGCCCCATGTGGTGGGAGCGCCGGCGACGGCGAGCAAGTCCTTAACGCCCCACGGGATGCCATGCAGCGGGCCGCGGAACCTGCCGCTCGCCGCTTCGGCATCGGCGGTGCGTGCCTGTCGCATCGCGCGCTCCGGCAGCAGCGTGATGACGCAGTGAAGCTGCTTGTTGGCCTTTTGTAACCGCGACAGATACATTTCTGTGAGCGCGACGGACGTGATCTGCCGCGTGCGGATGAGGTCGCCCAGTTCCCGGACACTGGCGAAGGCGAGCTTCTCCAGGTTGCCGTTGAATTGCGCGGTTGCCTCAGCGGGCCCAAGGGCGGTCGGCTGCCGCTGAATTCCCGCCGGTTCCTGTTCCGGATGGCTGAGCGTTGGGTCGAACACGAAGGCCGGCTGCTGGCTGTTCGGCATGTTCAGCGCGCGGATTGGCGCATATCCTTCGCGCTGGCTTTTGAGCCCGGCGAGCATCATCCTGCGCTGCTCGGCGGTTGTGGTGACGCCGGCGAGCTCGGCCGCCTGGCGGACCATTTCTTCAGTAATTTCGGCAAGTGGCTGGCCCGCCGGCGCAGTTTGGGAGGCAAGCGCGAAGAGCGTTCCAGGCAGCAGGGTTCCGCCAAAGCCCGCGGCCGTGCAGATGGAAAGAAAATCGCGGCGGTGAAGCATGGGGCTGACGGTATCACACGATGCGATTGGGATTTCAAAACACTTTCATCGCATGGAGCCACAGGCATGCATCCGCATGGCGAGGGCAGTCGTCTACTTGGTATGGGAAATTCTTCCGTCGCTTTTCTTACTCTGCTGGCTTTGGCTTCAACCGGCAGTCTTGCGCAGGCCGTGCGTACCGGGCAAAGTGCGTTTGTGGACGCGCAGCAGCAGGTTCCTGGCCAGCGGATCCATCTGACGCTGAAAGACCTGCCTGCGCCGGCGCCCGACCAGGACGTGGATAACGGGCCGCATGTGGCTCCGCGCGGCAATGCCGTGCCGAAAGCGCCGGCAGGATACTCCGTGCAGTTGTATGCGGACGGTTTTGAGGAGCCACGGCTGATCCGTACAGCGCCGAACGGCGATTTTTTCCTGGCGGATTCATCTGCGGGACTGGTTTACGTGTTGCGAGGGGTGGGCGCGGACTGGCGCGCGCAGCAGAAGGAAGTTTTCGCGAGCGGGCTGGACCATCCGTTCGGCATCAACTTCTATCCTGCCCAGAATCCGAAGTTTGTCTACGTGGCGAACACCACTTCGGTCGTGCGGTTTCCTTACCGCGATGGCGACCTGCACGCGACCGGTCCGGCGCAGACTGTCGTTCCTGACCTGCCGGGATATGCGAAGCTGCGCGGCGGCGGGCACTGGACCCGCGATGTCGTCTTTTCAAGAGACGGTTCGCGCATGTTTGTCTCTGTCGGGTCGAAGTCGAACGTGGAAGACACGGACACGCATCCTGACGAATTTCATCGCGCCGACGTGCTGGAGTACACGCCCCAAGGGAAGTTCGTCAGGATCTACGCAAGCGGTTTGCGCAACTGCGTGGGCGAAGCGGTGAACCCGGAGACCGGCGAGCTGTGGTGTTCCACCAACGAGCGCGACCGGCTGGGAAACCACCTTGTGCCGGACTACATCACGCATGTGCAGGAAGGCGGTTTCTACGGCTGGCCGTGGTTTTACATGGGCGGAAACTGGGACCCGCGTCTGAACGGCAAGCATCCGGAGCTGCGCGACAAGGTGATTACGCCCGACGTGCTCGTGCAGCCGCACATGGCTTCGCTTGAAATGACGTTTTATGCAGGCAGCAGATTTCCCGATGCGAACGGCGACGCGTTCGCCGCGGAGCACGGGTCATGGAACCGCAGGAACCGCGCGGGTTACGAGGTCATCAAGGTGCCGATGCTGGAGGTCGTGCGACCGGCGAATACCAGGACTTCCTGACCGGGTTCGTGCTGCCGAACGGCGATGTCTGGGGCAGGCCCGTCGGTGTTACGGAAGCAAAGGACGGGTCATTGATCGTGGTCGAAGACGGCAACAAGACGGTGTGGCGCGTGACTTATACAGGAGGGAAATGACGACGCTGCTTCAGCAGCACCGGCGCATCTCCGCGACAAACTGCTTGTGCTGTGCAAGGACGCGCTGCTTTGCTTCGAGGTCCGGCGTCATCGTCCAGTCGCCGCGGACGTGAGTGCCGCCGAGCAGGATTCCGTCTGACCGCGGGAACATGTAGTTGTCGCCGAACATCGTGGCGTACTGGACGTCTGGCTGGGGGAGCAGCACGGTAAGCTGGCCCTTCACCGGAATCAGGTCGGCATCGCTGAACAGTGCCTTTGCGCCCAGGCCGGTGCAGTTGAAGACAGTCTTTTCCGGCAACGTCTGCAGTTCCGCCGTGTCGTGAACCTCCCGCGTAACGACGCGCACTCCGGCGATGCGGATTTCATCGAGCATCACGGCAAGGTAGAGGGGCGTCTCTATGAACATGGAGTCGAACTGCCGGGTATGCGGATAGCTCGGAAAAGGATTTTCTTCCGGCGTCAGATCGCGCAGTTCCGGCAGCACTCCGGCGAGCAAACCATTGCGGCCGTAGTTTCCGGACTCGTCCCAGGGGTCGGTGTCGGCCATGTAGTTGCGCATCCAGCGGATGGAGAATTTGGGGCCGACCATGGCCTGGTAGCGGCGGTATGCGTATTCGGCCGCCGATACGAGTTGCTGGTTGAACTGCGGCGTGCGCTTGTCATGGTCGCAGACCATTGCGGGATACCACTGGCCTCCGGCGACGTTCGACGTGGTGAATGGCGGCAATCCCTTGGTGTAGAGGGTGACGTCAAAGCCGGCTTCGCGGGCAAGCATGGCGGTGGCAAGTCCAACCGCGCCGCTGCCGAGGACAGCCACCGCGCCGCTTTGCCCCTGCGCGAGATCCACGGCGAGGCGGGCCGTTCCCCAACTGAGCGTGATGCCGCCTCCGCCGTGGCCGTAGTTATGGATGACGAGGGCGTCGCCGATTTTTTCCGCGTCGACGCGAAACCCGGTCTGCCGGTAGGGGCGCAGCCCGACGACGGTTCGGATTTCCCGCGCCGGGTCAATGTCCGGACGCGGCATTGCGCACAACGCAACGCCGGGCGCGGTGGCGTATTGCAACGGCACAGTCTGCGCGACGGAGATTGGCTTGCGGGCGCAGGCATTCGCGAACATCGCGCCTGCGGCGCCGGCAGAAGCGACGAAGCGCCGGCGGTTCAGAAGAGCCATGGCGCTTGCGACTTGGCCGGCATCGCCAGGCCGAAGTGGTCGTAGGCCAGCCGCGTCGCGACACGGCCGCGCGGCGTGCGATCGAGAAAGCCGATCTGAATCAGGAACGGTTCGTAGACTTCCTCGAGCGTGTCTTCTTCTTCGCCGAGCGCGGCGGCGAGCGTGTTCAGCCCGACGGGGCCGCCGTTGTATTTCTCGATGACGGTGCGGAGCAGCCGGCGGTCCACTTCATCAAAACCGTGGCCGTCCACCTGCAAAAGCGTCAGCGCCTGCTGAGCGATGTCCTTACTGATATGGCCGGCGCCGCGGACCTGGGCGAAATCGCGCACACGCCGCAGCAAGCGGTTGGCGATGCGCGGCGTTCCGCGTGAGCGTTGCGCGATTTCTTCTGCGCCGTCGCGGTCCACCGTGACGGCGAGCACTTCCGCGGAACGCAGGACGATGATCGTCAGGTCGGCTTCTGAATAAAATTCAAGCCGCAGCAGAATGCCAAAGCGAGAACGCAGCGGCGCGGAGAGCAGGCCGGAGCGCGTGGTTGCGCCGACCAGCGTGAACGGCTTCAGGTCCATGACGTGGGAGCGCGCCGCCGGCCCTTTGCCGATCATGATGTCGAGCTTGTAGTCCTCCAGCGCGGTGTAGAGCTTTTCCTCGAGCACTGGTTGCAGGCGGTGGATTTCATCGAGGAAAAGCACTTGCCTGTCGCGGACGTTTGTCAGGATCGCGGTCAGGTCGAGTGCGATCTGCAGTGCCGGCCCTGAAGTCTGCTGGAAAGGCACGCCGAGTTCGTTGGCAATGATGGTGGCCAGCGTCGTCTTGCCGAGGCCGGGCGGCCCGAACAGCAGCACATGGTCCAGCGCCTCGCCGCGGGACCTGGCGGCCTCGAGCGCAATAGCGAGTTGCTCTTTCGCCTTCGGCTGACCGATGAATTCATGCAGCCACTGGGGGCGCAGCTTGAGTTCGAGCGCTGCATCGTCTTCCACGGCGGAAGCGGAGACGAGGCGCTCGCGATCCTCAGGACTGCTGTTGCTGCTGCGCTCGCCGCGGGCCATTCAGCGGCGAGCATAGCACGCAGGGCCGGTCCCGCCGGCTAGTGGACCAGTTCCGACTTGCCCGGCGCCAGCGTGCCGCAGCTTGCGCCCTTGTATTCGCTCGTTCCATCCATGGTCCACTCAGCTTCGCGAGCGCCCGCCGAGCCTGCGAAATGCACGTGTGTGGTCAGGTGGTCGCCGGAAACGCTGGTCACCTTAATCTCGCCGTGGCCTGTGACACGGCCCGTGCAGACCATGTTGGCGGTCATGCCGGTGGGGGACTTGACCACGTTCTCGACGCGGCAGTCTTTCTGCGTCTGCGGCTCCGGTCCGTTGAACTTGTCCACCATCGCCTGGTCTACGCAGGTGCGCGAGTGGAAGGTCTGGCCACTGAGGAAGGGATTGCTCATCCCCATCTGCTGCATCTTGGCGAGCGCGTCAGGCGGAATAGGGCTCTTGTCCCAGGTCATGGTGGAGGTGCTCTCCCACAGCCCCGGCTTGGACTGGGCGAAACACGGGGCTGCGACCAGCAGAGCAGCGGCGAACAACAGGGCTTTCTTCATGCGGAATTCCCTCCATTGAGGAATGCGCGAACAATTGTAGTGGCAAATTGCAAAACGGATACACTCAGGTTTCCCCCCTGCGCAATGAAGACTCCCCGCATTCGATTTGGCCGCCCGCAGCAGATCGCGGCGCTGGTGTTGCTGGTCCTTCTGGCGGAGTGTTTGTGGGTGCTCGCGCACCAGCGCCTGACGGAAGCGGACTATAGTTACGCGCGCTGCGGCAGGGAAATGTGGGAGCGGCCGAACGCCGTGCCCGGCTACTTCACAACCTGCGGCAACATGGACGACGGCACGCTGGCGTATCGCGTTGCGGCGTTCCCGCTCACGGTGCAGCGGCTGGTGCTGCGGGCCGCGGACCATTTTCGCGCGCCGGAAAACCGCACAGGCGAGAGCACGGAGTACGAGCTTCGCCACGAGATGAAAGATGTTCTGCTGCTGGAACATCTTCCGTTCGTATTCTTTGCCATTTGGCTCGGCGGCGGACTGTGGTGGGTTTCCCGGCGGCTGTTCGGCAATGAAGGCGGGGCGCTGGCGCTGGCCTTCTACTGCCTGAACCCCGCGGTCATCCGGATGGCCATTTTTCCAAACAACGACATTCTGGCCGCGTGGGGCCTGTACGGGACGGTATATACGGCGATCGGTGTGGCCCATGCCATGCATTCTCCGCCGCGAACGTGGCGGCCGAGGGTTGTGCTGCTCGCCATCGCGCTGGGCCTGACGGCGTGCGCTCACCTGCTGGCGGCGGTGGCCGGCCTCGTCGCGTCGCTTGTATTGATGCTGTACCTTGCGCAGCGCAACCGCGGCGCCGTGATGGCGGTGCTGGGGCTGGCGATCGCGGGCGCGACCGCAATTCTGTTTGCCAGCTATGACTTCTCGCCGCTGGCGTTTGGGTACGTGATTCGCGGCGGCGCGGCGCGGTTCTGGTTTTCGCTGGAGCCGGCCGCACAGGGTTTGTTGCGCATGACTCTGGCCCCGACGCTGCTCGCGATGCTGATGTTGTGCCTGATTTATGCGACATCGCGGCGCTCGCGCTTCTTCGGCAACACCGTGCCACTCGTGATGGCAGCGTTGCTGCTCGTCCTGCTGCCGACGGGGACGCAGGCGCAGGCATGGTTCTGGGCCGTGCCGTTTGCACTTACTTTCCTGGGAGGCATCTGGGCGGACCTGCTGGAAAGCCGGCAGAGGAAGATTTTCCTTGGGCTGGCTATGGCGCTGGTCGCCGCGCAGACTCTTGTCACCGCGCTCTGGCTGCGCGGCTAACCAGCGAGGCGATTTCTGCCTCTCATGTTGGAGCAGCAGGAGGGCCAGAATTACCATGCGTCGTTTTCTTTTCTTGTTGGGCGGAGTTTCCGCCGCTATTGCCGTCTACCTCGCCGTGCAACACGGTGAAGGGGGCGCCGCAGTCAAGCGCATCCTGACTGGGCGCAAGTCGCCCGTCGGCGAAATGGCGCACCAGCTCCAGGAAGCCTGGGCTGACCATCACACCAGCGCATAGCAGGGATGGAGACCCGCGGCGCTAGCGTGCGGAGACGAGATACTGCTCGATCTTGCCGTCCGGCTCGATGTAAGTCGTTATCTCCAGTGTCCTGCCATCGGCGAACTTTGCTTCGTAGGCGTGGAAGGTCATGCCGCCGCGCAGCTCATGCGCGGTCTCTGTGAATGACACCGGCTTGCCCAGCGCGGCAAGGCTCTGCTGGAAGTCCGCGATGGCCTCCGGCGTGAAGTAGTCGCTGGCCAGCTTGGTGAGTTGCGAGCGGTCAAGCTGTCCATGCTGCAGGGCTTCGAAGATGCCGCGAGCCTGCAGGGTGGTTGCGTCCGGCGCGTTTTCTGCCGGCGGAGTGTTGGTCTGCGCCGGCGGGGCGGCTGCCGGTGGTTTCGGTTTCGGCCCCAGCTCCGGGAAGACAGCCTTGCGGATTCCGCGCGCGACGGCGCTGGCGCCACCTGAGGCATCAAGGTTCGTCAGGACAACGATGCTCGCGTGGTCATCCGGCCAGATGACCTGTTCGGAGACGAATCCGGAGACTTCGCCGCTGTGCTCGATGATGCGATGGCCTGCCTGCTCGAGCACGAATACGCCGAGTCCGTAGTGGGAAGGCGCGCCGGACTTCAACATCACTTCAGTCGAGAGCTGTTTCCATCCGTCGGCATTCAGGATGCGCGGGTCCTGGCTCATGACGGCGATGTTCCAGAGCGAAAGATCATGCGCGGTCATGGCGAGTTCGCCCGCGGCGAACATCCAGCCGAAACCTTCTTCCGGAGCAGGGCGCAGCGGTCCCAGCGCATGCCGGTAGTAGCCCAGTGCGTCGGTTTGCGTCAGGCGGCGCGCGTCCTGGTTAAGGACGCTCTGCATGCCGAGCGGCGCGAAGATGTGTTCCTGCAGGTAGGTGAAGATCGGTTCGCCGCTGACCATTTCTGCAATGCGGCCGGCGATGACGTAGTTCGTGTTCGAGTACTGCCACTGCGTTCCGGGCTCAAAGTCGAGTGGCTTCCTGCCCCAGACGTCGAGAATATGATCGGCGTTCGTCGGCTGCATCATGGTCGTCATGACGTAGTCTTCCGGCCAGAAATCCTGGTAGCCGGAGGTATGCGACAGCACCTGGCGGATTGTCACTTCCTTGCCGCGCGTCAGGTCCGGCAGCCACTTGCCGACCGGGTCGCTCATGGAGAGCTTGCCTTGCTGCTGCAACTGCAGCAGCGCGATCGCGGTGAACTGCTTCGACACTGAGCCGATGGAGTAACGCATGCCGGGCGCGGCGGAAACGTTCGGTTCGAGATGCGAGTAACCGTAGGCGTGGTCATAGACAATCCTGCCGTCTTTCACGATGGACAGCGATGCGGACGGAACGCCGGAGCTTTCCACGGCAGCGGTCGCGGCGACGTCTGCCTGCGCGCGCGGCCGGTAATCGAGCAGGGTGGAAGGCACAAACGGCTGTTGCGCGGCGAGCGCAGCAGGGAACAGGAGCGCGGAAGCAACGGCAAGGGCAGCAATATGTCGCATGGCGAGCAGCCTACCAGCGACGCGCAATCCGCGTAAAATAGAGGAAAATCCGAGACAGAAGTGAGCACGTAAGAACCATGAGCCAGGAAAGCTACGCCGCCTTCGAACGCGCGGCACACCACGCCGGTCTAACCATTCTGGAGTCCGCCGATGCGCGCGGCTTCAACGACGTTCCGACCCACCGGTACAGGATTGCGCGCAAGGACGAGCCGCAGCGCTCGCTGACCATCGAGCTGAGCAAGGACTTTGATTCGAGCGGCGCCAGTTACGAAACACTCCTGGCGAAGTTTCTTGGCGAGTTCGCGCACCGGCTTCGCAATCTCCACCCCGAGCAGAACGTGACGCTCGCCGGGTTGCCGGTGGCGTTCACGGAGTTTGCGTGGCCTTTCCATACGTCTACATCGGGCGCGGACACGTTCGTCGTGCACGGGGTGGTGCGTCTTGCCGACGGCACACAAAATCCACTGCATGCCAAGGTCGCCGCCGGCATGACGCTGACGTTTGCGGAAATTGTTCCTGCGCCGGAGCAGCCTTTTGCGGAGATGTTTGTCTACAACGCCATTCGCAAGACGTTCGACCAGGGCCAGCTTGAGTTGACCAAGGCCGGCAATCGCCAGCCGGTTCCGGTAACGACGCGCTATTACAGCCGCTG
The DNA here is from genome assembly GCA_963848685.1 of uncultured Acidobacteriaceae bacterium. Classification (GTDB taxonomy): domain Bacteria; phylum Acidobacteriota; class Terriglobia; order Terriglobales; family Acidobacteriaceae; genus CAWKED01. Next base: position 418,542 of record CAWKED010000003.1, read on the forward strand.
GACAAAGAAGTACAACTTCAGCGACACCACGGCGGAGCAGCGGCAGCGTTTTCTTGCGCGCAAGCTGTATTGGCTGAGCGCGGTGAACGGCGGCTACGCTCCCGTGTGGCTGGCAGACCCCGCGGACGCGCAGTATATGAACTGCTCGCCGGAAGACCTGCTAGTCGCGGCGATTGCGCTCGAGAAGAGCGAGCTCGGGCGCGGCTGGGACCACGGTATGTGGTCGGCGACGCCGAAGCTGGCGGCGCAAGGCGAGTCGTTCCATAAGGAAATGCAGGCGGCCCTGGATTCCATCAAGCCGAGTTTCAACGAGGAGATGCGCGCCGGCCACACGAACATGTAGTGCCTGCGCCGCGCACTGGCAAGAGGAGATTCTTCGTCGCAGCGCTCCCCAGAATGACACCAGTGTTGTCATTTCGAGCGAAGTTAGCTTTCTCCGCTGCTACGCGACCCTCTCCACGTCGCCCATCACGAATACATAGCTCGCGACGCCTATGAGCAGCATCGCCGCCGCGGCGGCAAAGGGCGCGGCGAAGGTGTGCGTGCGGCTGAGGAGTACGCCGGTCACAATCGGCGCAAGGATCGCCATCGCGTTGTTGGCGAAATTCATGATGGCCGCGACGCGGCCTTCAGAGCCGCGCGGCGCGATCAAGGCCGGAATCTGCCAGCCGACGCTGGCGCTCGCCGCGAGCCCGACCAGCGCGACCGTAAGAGCGGCGATGGCGACGCGGATGTTCTGCGTGCGCGTCGCGAAGATGGCCGCGAGGCCGAGGAGCATGCCCGTGGCAAGGACCGCACGGCGCACGCGCGAGCCATCAAAGCCCCGCTGCACGAGCATATCCACCAGCCAGCCCGCAGCGAGGCTGCTGACAGCGGCGCATCCCCACGGAATGCCGGTTGCGGCGGCGGAGTGCAGCACATCGAGGCCAAGCGAGCGAGTCAGGAAGTTCGGCAGCCACGTCAGGAACATGTAGAAGCTGTAGCCGTAGCCCGCGAAGCCGAGCGTGAGGCCAAGGACTTTCCGCTGTCGCAGCAGGAACGCGAACGTCGCATGCGATTCGGTCTCACTCAACCTGGTTTGCAAATTGGGGTTTGCGGCTGGCGTCCTGCGCGCATCGCGATAGAGCAGTACGAATGCAAGAAAAAAGATTGCGCTGACGCAGCCTGTGAAGGCGAAACTCCAGCGCCAGCCATGCCGTACCAGCAGCAGGCCGAGCAGCGGCACGCCCAGCGCCGGGCCCAGCTTTGCGGCAGAGTCGAACATGCCGGTCGGCAGGCCACGGCGTTCTTCCGGAAACCACTCCGCCACGGCCTTCGCGTTTGCAGGGAAAGTCGGCGCCTCCGCGACGCCCAGCGTCAGTCGCGCCGCAACAAAGCTGCGCACTCCCGGCGCCCAGGCCGCGCCGAAACTCGACAGGCTCCAAAGCAGCGCGGCGATGGAGCCGGTGAGCCGCACGCCCAGCGTATCCAGCAGCCAGCCCATCGGCAGTTGAAGGGCCGTGTAGGTCCAGCTGTAGATGCTCGATAGAAATCCGAAACCTTCGTCGCCGATTCCCCATTCGCGATGCAGTGACTCGTAGGCCACGGAAAGGTTGACGCGGTCGAGGTAGTTCACGAAAACGCCGACGGCCAGCAGCGTGGCAATCACCCACGCCTGGCGCGGGATCTTCTGATGAGGAGTTTGTAACCTGGTTCGGCTCATTTGTTCACGCGCGTTTTAACTGACGCCTAAGTTCCGTTTACCGCACGACTGCATGCTGGCAACAGTCCACGCATTTCTACAGTACGCGGAGGCCGTCTGCCGATGAGCACTGCCGAATTGTTGCCGTCCCCTGTTGTCGCGCAGGCACGGGACGCCTGCACGTCTGCGCCAGTCGAGCCCGCGTATTCCACGCGCCTGGCTGCGACAGAAGCCGAGCGCCGTGCAGCCTGCCGGCTTCGCTTCGAAGTTTTTCATCTCGAACTGAATGAAGGCCTGGCGTCCAGCTACGCCACCGGCCTCGACGAAGATGAGTTCGACACCTGCTGCGATCACCTCCTCATAGAGGAGCGGGCGACTGGTGAAATCGTTGGCACGTACCGCATGCAGCCCGGCGAACGCGCGGCGCGGCATCGCGGTTATTACAGCCAGACAATCTTCGATTTGTCGCCGTATGAAATTCTGCGTCCGCAGGTGCTGGAACTCGGGCGCGCGTGCGTGCGAAGCGACCATCGCTCCATGCCGTTACTCAGCATGCTTTGGCGCGGCATCGCGGAGTATGCGCAGAAACATGGCCTTCGCTACCTGCTCGGATGTTCTTCGCTGACTTCGCAGTGCGCTGCAGAAGGCTGGGCGATGTACCGCACGCTGTCCCCCTGGTGGGCCGACGCGCCTTTCCAGACCATGCCGCATGCCTCCCATGCGCTGCCGGCAGCAGTGCCGGCGGAAAAGAAAGACCCGCCGCGCCTGTTGCGTGCCTATCTCGCGGTAGGCGCGCAAATCTGCTCAACGCCGGCGCTAGACCGCGCGTTTGGTACGATTGATTTCCTTACTTTGCTGGACCTTGAGCGACTCACCCCATCCGCCCGCGCACGGTTCTTCCGCGAACCATCTTCGCCTGTTGTACCGCGTGCCGTGGATCGTCTGGATACTGTCGCTGGCGACGCTGGAAGGCCTTTGGCTCCGGCTTCTTCGCAATAGCACTCCGCTCGAACGCGCGCGATGGACGCAGCGGCAATCGCGACGACTGCTGCGGATGTTCGGTGTGACATGGACGGTGGAAGGTGATTCGCCGAAGCACGGACTCATCGTTTCCAACCACGTCACGTATCTCGATATCTGTATGATCGCGGCCGCGGCTCCGGCGGTGTTTGTGTCGAAGAGCGAAGTGCGCGGCTATCCCTGGCTTGGCTGGCTGACCCAGGTGGGGGGAACGATCTACCTTGTGCGCGGAAGGTCGGCGCGGGCACAATCAGCCGGCGCGGAAGTGGAAGCGGGACTGAAACGCGGCGTGCCTGTGGCCTTCTTTCCCGAGGGAACCACGACGGCTGGGAACACGCTGTTGCGCTTCCATGCTGCGTTGTTTGCACCGGCCGTCCGGCTGCAGGAGCCGGTTACTCCTGCGGCGATCCGCTACACGATGCAAGGCGGGAGCGTGGCGCAGGAAGTCGCGTTCTGGGGCGACATGCAGATGCTGCCGCACCTGATACATCTGCTGTCGCTCAAGAGGATCCGCGGCGCTCTTCGTTTCGGCACGCCTCTGCTGCCGGAAACGGGGCCGCCCGAACGAGCGGCTCGCGGGGCCGCGAACCAGGCGCAGCGCGAGGTCGCCGCCATGCTCGGAGTTACTCCGGAGGCGCATGCGGCGCGAAGGCCTGCCGCAAAACCTGCTGCGGAGTGAGTCCCGATTCGCGCAGATGCCGGATGCTCAGGGCATCGTGGCGCTTGGCCAGCCGCTGGCCGCGCTCGTCGGCCAACAATCCGCAGTGGAAGTATTCCGGCGGCCGCTGCGACATCGCCTCGAACAGCAATATCTGGCGCGCTGTGGAAAGCAGCAGGTCTGCACCGCGGACAACCTCGGTGATTTGCATCGCGGCATCATCCACCACGCAGGCAAGCTGGTACGCGGGAACATCATCGCGACGCCACAGGATGAAGTCGGAAAAGTCTTCTCCGGCTGTGAAGCGCTGCGTGCCATAGCTCGGATTGTTGTCTCGAAACTCCACCGCGCGGCCGGCCGGCGTGCGAAATCGCCAGTTCGCGGTTGGCACGCGTTGCTCGCTGTCAAGACGCTCGAGCGCTGAAGCGATTTCCTGCGGAGACATTTCGCGGCGGCAGGTTCCCGGGTAGAGCGGCTCGGCGTCGGCGCCTTCATGCGGGGCCTGCGCGGACTGCGCGAGTTCACGCCGGGAGCAAACGCACGGATAAAGATGGCCGCCGGCAAGCAGCCTGCGCAAGGCAGCGCGATAGTGCCGAGACCGCAATGACTGCGCATAGGGAGCAAATAACCCGCCGTCTTCGCCGGTCGATGCGTCCGGGCCTTCCTGCCAGCGTATGCCGAGCCACGCAAGATCGCGCCGCATGGCAGCGGTAAACTCCGGCCGCGAGCGCTGCGGATCAAGATCTTCGTTGCGCAGCACCAGGGTTCCGCCGGCGTTGCGGGCACGCAGGTATGCAATCCAGAAGGTGCGCGCGTGGCCAAGATGCAGCAGCCCGGTGGGCGAAGGCGCCAGCCTTCCGCGGTAGCACATCATGCGCAGGCAGCGTGCGGATCGCGTTGAAATCCGGCGAGGCGCATGCCGTCCGTAATTTCGCGGTTCTTCATGAAGCGCTTCCACACACTGGCCGAGCGCAGGTTTTCCGCCGCCAGCATGATGAGGCCAACGTCAATGCCGATGACGTCCCTGTCGTAATACTCATTGCCGGGGTCGGGGCGGAAGCTGTCGACAAAACCGTATCGCGCAAAGGATTTCGGGTAACGCTGGCGCATCGCGACGAGCACCGCGAGACATTCCGGACCGAGCAGCATCAGGCTGCCGCCGGCGGAGTGCGGCGCGAGGGTGCCTTCGGGATTGTTCATGGATGGCGGCCCGGCCCACACGGTGTAACCGCCGTGGCGATTGTCTGCGGCCGAGTAGCCCCAGCAGCTTTCGTCCATCCATCCATATTTTCCGTGCTGCTGCATGCAGAACGTCTTGTGCGCACGCGTGGCCGCGATGGAATTCTGAAAGTAGTTCGTGTGACGGTCCTTGACGCCGCGCAGGTCCGCCCAGAGGTGCGCATACTGGTGGATGAAGATCGCGCCATAGCTGGTAATAAAACGCACGCCGCCGTAGTTGATCGGGTTGCGCTCCACCTTGTCCCACGCTTCCGGCGCTATGGGGTGCGTCGGCGAGCCGATGGCCATCATGTACATCAGGGTCGATTCGCAATAGCTCGACCAGCGGTATTGGATGAAGTTGTCTTCCGGCGTCCAGCCCATGGCGAGCGTCGGGCCGCCGTTCATCATCCACTCCCAGTTCACCCGGTCGTAGATAGTCCTGGCCAGCGCGTCGGCTCGTGAGGAGTTCAGGAAGTCGCGCGCGTGGAGGATTCCGCAGAGCAGCAGCGCGGTGTCGATCGACGACAGTTCGTACTTGGCGATACGCGCGCCGGTGGCGACATCAACGTAGTGATAGAAAAACCCGTGCACATGCTGGGCGCGGTTGGCGAAGAAATCCAGCATCGCGTACATGCGCTGCTCGCAGTTGGACGCCGCAATGTAGTTGCGGTCTGCGGCGACGACCAGCGCCGACAATCCAAAGCCGCTGGCGGCAATCGAAGCCGCCCGCTGGAATTCCGCGCCGATGCCGACGTGGGCTGACGGGCCGCCGTCCGCGGAGGCGCGATCGAAGACCAGGCCGGTGGATTTGTCCGCGCGCTGCCAGAAATATTGCGCGGCACGTTCTTCCACTTCATCAAGAAAGTTGGTCTCGTCAGTAGTGAAGACGGGGGGCTCGTACTCCACCGGCGCGGGCGGCACGTTCTGGTGTTGGGCGAGGGCGAATCGCGGCGCGTCGAGCGTAGTCAGCGCCGCCGCGCCCGCGAGTCCCTGAAGCAGCTGTCGGCGATCCATGCGCAAGAGTGTAAGCTCCGCCGGCACCCGCCGCGTAATTCTGCGCAACCGCTCTTAGAGGTTCAGCTCGGTGCGAAACACTGTCACGGCCTGTCCGGTCAGCTTTACCCGGTCGCCGTCGAGTTCTACCAGCAGGTCTCCGCCGCGTTTCGACACCTGGCGCGCGCGGAACTTCGTCTTGCCGAGCCGCTGCGCCCAGTAGGTCGCCAGCACACAGTGCGCGGAGCCGGTGACCGGGTCTTCCGGAATTCCGAGCCGCGGCGCGAAGAAACGCGACACGAAGTCATACTCGGGCGAGTCGCTGCGGGCGGTCGCGATGACGCCTTCCTTGGCGAGAGCAGCGATGCGCGTCATGTCCGGCGTCAGGTTGCGCACGGCTTCTTCGCCGGGGACTTCCGCCAGGTACTTCGTTGGCGCGCACTCAAAGTTCACGACCGGGGCGCTCAACATCATCTCGAAATGCGGCGGCATGGGTCCGGGCTCGGTCCGGATGGCGGGAAAGTCGAGCGTGATGCCGTGCTCGGAACCGGTCGCGCGCAGTTCACCCGATCTTGTATGGAACGTCACGGTCTGGTCGCGGCGCAGCCAGCCTTCCTGCCACAGAGCGTGCGCCGAGGCCAGCGTGGCGTGGCCGCAGAGCGGCACTTCGGCAAGCGGAGTGAACCACCGCAGGCTGAACTCAGCCTCGCTTGTCCGGCGCACAAAGGCGGTGTCCGTGCGGTTAACCTCGGTGGCGATCTCCTGCATCCAGCGCTCGACAAAAGCTGTCTCGGCGAGGTTCATCTCGGCGGCGATATTCTGCATCCAGGCTTCATCAGGGTGGCCGTCGAGCAGGCAGACGGCAGCGGGGTTTCCGGCGAATGGCTTGTCAGTAAATGCGTCTATATGAAGCAGGGGAATTGGCACGCAGCAATTCTATGGGCGGCCAACGGCCGACCGGAATCCCACCTCGGGCTGAGCGCACGTGACCCTCACCGGCAGCCATTCCCGCGAATTGTGCATCGTGAAACGCAGGGAGTCTGACGATATGAAATGTCCGCCAGGAAAACGCTCCGGGTTGAAGGATCCGGCCGCGGCCACGAACCTGTCGCGAAGGGCGGCACGCACAAAATGACGGAAATGGTGGTGCGGTTCCTGGTGGGCGGCTTCATCGTGACAGGCTTTGCCCTGCTGGCTGAGATGCTGCGCCCGAAGAGCCTCGCTGGCGTACTTAGCGCGGCGCCTTCGGTGGCGCTGGCTACTCTGCCCCTGACGATTCATACGGATGGCGCTTCTTTTGCGGTACAGATGGCGCGGTCGATGATTTTCGGCGCGGTCGGCATGGCAGCTTACGCGTGGATGGTCTACCGCACCAGCACAAAGACAAGAGCCAATGCCATGGTCACGACGCTGGCGTGGCTGCCAGTCTGGTTTGTGGTCGCGGGCGGACTTTACTGGGCGGTGCTGGGCCATGCCCATTGAGCTGAAGCTGAGCGCGTTGCGCGGCGTGCGGATCCGCGACTTCGTGATCCGCTTCGTGCTGGGAGGCGCGGTCAGCGTCGCTGCGGCATTGACGGCCAGGCACTTCGGAGCCGGGCTGGGAGGCTTGTGGCTGGCGTTTCCGGCCATCTTTCCCGCAGGCGCAACGCTGCTCGAAGAACACGAAATGGAGAAGCATCACAGCCGCACGCGGGCGCGGCAGGCCGTGGGGCTCGATGCGGGTGGCTGCATATCCGGCGCTTTCGGCCTGATGGCTTTTGCGGCGGTACTGTGGGCTGCGCTTGGCCGGTGGCCGACCGGGGCCGCGATTGCATGCGCAACGCTGGCATGGGGTGTAGTCGGCGTTACGCTCTGGCTGTTCGGAAAGAGGCTCTAACCGCCGTCTTCGGACGATTCCACGGCAATCGTCCTGCCGGCGACCTGCCCGAACGGGCAGTGGCGGCAGCCGGAGCCGCAGCAGATGCCGCGGCGCAGATGGTATCCCCGGGTAAAGACCAGCAGGCCGTCTTCGATGGTGTAGTCGCGGCCTTCCACGGGCAGTTCCTCGCCATCGCTCAGCGTGAAGCTGCTCATGGTGGATTACTGCTGTTGGCGCACGGCTGTTGGGTAGTAGTGGTCTTTAGCCTGGACCGTCATGCCCGGACGATCCACCCGGACTTCAATATGGCGCTCCGCCGGGTCCGTGACGGGAATCGGCGAGTTATAGCCGAGTGTGTACGCGGTGCGCGCGGCTTCGGTGACCCGCATGAAGCTGCGCTCAATGCCGTCGCGCGACGTTTCGGAATCGAGCGTGCCGCCGGTGTCTTCCGCATAGCGCGGCAGGATGTTGTTGCGCGGCAGCAACGGCAGGTGGATCTTGTCCAGATAGCCCAGGCCCCACACGGCGGAGTCGCCGACCACGGTACCGTAGACGGCGATGTTGTTGGTCAGCAGGAAGCGGATGACTTCCTTCTGGGAAAGCTTTGATCCCTGCTCCTTGCCGTCGGAGATGACATAGATGACGCGGCGCCGCTCGCGTTCACGGCTGGCCAGCGCCTTGCCGGCGGCAAAAATCGCATCGTTAAGCGTGTAGATTTCCTTCGGGATGATGACGGTCGGGCCGCTGTTGCGGATCGGCGTCAGGTTGGGATCAACCTGCTGGCCGTTGATCGTCGGGCCGCTGTCAAACGGGCCGCCGAAGCCTGGAGGCCCCATTTCACGACCAACGCCCTGCGAGCGCGCGAGTATCGCCGGCAGCCGGTCGCCGAGAGCGGCGGTGAAGTCTGTCTGCTGCTCCGCGCCGTTGGCGTAGGTGAAGACGGTCACCTCGTCGTAGGCCGCGAAGGCGCCGGGGATGGCCTTCAGTGCTTCGTTGACGCGCTTCATCACATCAGAAGTCAGCGCCTGGTCGACCACGATTGCGATCGACATGGGAATTGGGTCGCTCGAGAAAAAATTGAGATGCATGCGCCGGCCGTCTTCAAACACCTGGAAGTCGCGCCACGTCAGGCCGGCGACGAGGTGGTTCTGCTTGTCGCGCACAGTCACCGGAACGATGACGAAATTCGTGCTGATGCGCAGAGGCTTCGAAATCTGCGCCAGGTCACGGCCGTTTTCGCCGATGATGGGCGCATTTTGATACTGTTCGTCTCCGGCGGCCGGTTCGCTGGATTTGTTGATGTCCTGCGATCCGGGAGTGTCCGGTCCTGTGCCCGCAACCGGCGCGGCGCCGACAGGCTGCAAGGTCCCGGTGGGCGGAGCCGGCTTCGGGGTCTGGTCGCCAGGGGCGGCATTGGCGGTCCCGCTGCCGGGCTGCACGCCCTGCGTCAGCGTGGAAAGCGGCGGAGGCTGCGGCGACGGAGCGTCGGGAACGCCACTTTGTTGCCCTACGGCCTGCTGGGCAAGCAGCAACAGCGCCAGCGCGCCAGCGCCCGCGAAAGAAGACAAATTCACCAGTTTCAACCTCATGCCAGACTCATGGCTTGGATGCACTCACGAGGTTAGCAGAAAGTCCCCGGAACTCCGTTTATCCTTAGACGCATCCGCCCAGCTATGACAGCCGCAGACAAGACCGCGATTCCGCCGCTTACCGCGTTTGACGCAGCCAGCCTGGAAAGGGCATTTGCGTCGCTTGGCGAGAACGTGCGCGCGGAGGCGAAAGCGCTGGGTTCCCCGGAGGCGGTGGAAGATTTCCGGCTGGCGTGGCTGGGCCGCAAGCAGGGCCGGCTCAAGGCTTTGTCCGACGCGTGGCTGAAGACCGCGCCGCCGGACGCCCGCAAGGAGGTCGGCCGCCGTTTTAACGAGTTGAAGCAGCAGATTGAGGCCGCGCTTGATGCCGGTACCGCAGCGGAAGGCGAGGCGGCGGAAGCTGCGCTCCGCGCCGAAGCCATAGACATCACGCTGCCCGGAACGCGCAGCCCGATGGGCGCCGAACACCCCATCGTCAAAACGTCCCAGGAGATCGTGAACATCTTCGCGCGCATGGGATTTTCCGTGGCAACCGGGCCGGAAGTCGAGACGGACTACTACAACTTCGAGAGCCTGAATTTTCCGCCAAACCATCCGGCGCGCGACACCCAGGACACGCTGGTCATCGCGCGGCAGGACCGCAAGCCGCTGCGCCAGCGCCTGCTCATGCGCACGCATACGTCTCCGGTGCAGATCCGCACCATGGAAAACCAGCCGCCGCCGGTCCGCCTCGTGATTCCGGGCAAGGTGCACCGCAACGACGCGGCGGACGCGACCCACTCACCAATCTTTCACCAGGTGGAAGGGCTTGCGGTGGATACGAACATCACGTTCAGCGACCTCAAAGGCACGCTCGACTACGCCATGAAGGCGTTGTTTGGCTCGGCCGTCAAGACGCGGTTCTTTCCGAGCTTTTTCCCGTTTACTGAGCCGAGCGCGGACGTGCAGATTTCCTGCATATTCTGCGGCGGCAAGGGCTGCCGCAAATGCAAGCATTCCGGATGGATTGAGCTGCTGGGCTGCGGCATGGTGGATCCGGCCGTATTTGCTTTCGTGCAGGAGAAGCAGCCGGCATACGATCCGGAGAAGATTTCCGGCTTCGCGTTCGGCATGGGCGTGGAGCGCATCGCGATGATGAAGTACGGGGTCGGCGATATCGGGCAGTTTTATTCGGGGGATGTGCGGTTTCTGGAGCAGTTTGTCTAAACCAGGCCAGAAAATTTTTTAGCCACCACTCTTTCTGGCTGTCGTCCTGAGCGGAGCGAAGGACCTGCGTTGCTGTTGCGTGAGCACCATTGCTACACCTGCACCATGGCGAGCAGAACGCACGTTCTATATGTAGGCGTGACGAACAGCTTGCGCCGCAGGGTGGCGCAGCACAAGTTCGCTGCGCTCAGGATGACAAAAAAGGAGATGGATGTCAGGAAATAGAGTGAGTCAATGACCGCCGACAAATTTCGCGAACTTGCACTCTCGCTGCCCGACACGGCCGAAGCCAGCCACAGGGGGCATCCGGATTTCCGCGTGCATGGCCGCATCTTTGCGACGTTGTTCTATCCGGATGAGGGCTGGGGCACCGTCAACCTGCCTGTCGACGAGCAGCAAACCATCTGCGCCGCGCAGCCGAAAATGTTCCGTCCCGTGGCGGGCGGATGGGGCCGCATGGGCTCCACAAACGTTCTCCTGGCTGCCGTCACGGAGCGTGAGCTGAAACTTGCGCTGCAGCTGGCATGGCAGCACATCGCTGCCAGGGCGAAAGACGGGAAGGCAAGCAAGCGCGCGGCAAAGCGCGTCTAGGTTCAGCTCGGCGGGTTCTTGTCCAGAATTTCCATGCGCCAGAACGGCGTAGGCATGCGGTCTTTCAGCGGCGGAAGCGGGTCCAGTTTTTCGTGCGGCTCGCTCTGGTACCAGAACGCCACGCTGGTGAACTTGTCGCGGCGTACGTTGGCGTGCCCGTGTTCCATGGTCGCGCGCATTTCCTTGTTGAAATAGATGGGATCCGTGATGTGGAAGCGGTACATCACGTGGACTCCTGACCAGTCCTCAGGGCCGCGGGTGGTAAATCCGATGAACGGATTGCTGTATTCCTCCTTGAACTCCCACGCGCTGCCGAAGTAATCCTCAAGCCCGGTGCCGTTGATGGAGGCCTTGTCCTTCTCGCCATCGATAAAGAACATGTCGTCGCCCTCCCCCGGCCAGCCGGTGGACAGGCCTTGCACGGCGAGGATGACGCCGACGAACTGCCCGCGGCCGACGGCATGCATGAACTGATAATTGTTCTTGCCGTCCAGGTTTTTTCCGCCGGATTGTTCGGCCGGAACCGGCTGCGTGATCTCGCTGCGCCACTGGGCGTGGAACCGGCCTTGTTTCTCCGTCGCCTTCGGGTCGGAATAACTCTCGAAATCAATGTGGTAGTAGAGGCTGGCGACGTCCCTGGCTCCGTCATTGGTGAGCGTGATGCGCGCTCCCTTGCCGTACGGCATCTCGAAATACATGTTCATCGCCTTGCCGTAGACAGTGATCGGCAGCGATGTCCACGACTTGTAGCGCTGCCCTGTGTGGCCGCCGGGAATGTCCTCAAATTCGAAGCCGGTGCCGAAGAAATCGCCGATCGGGCACTCCACGCTTGGGTCGGTCTCGCCGTCCCAGTACATGCGCAGGACTAGTTCGCGAAGGTGATACGGGCTGACGGAGTTGATGGTGAACCACATGTGCCGGATGGAGCCTGCGCCTTTCAGGTCGGCCAGGGTCATTGTGGTTCCGGCCTTGAGCACGACACCGTCCGCGTTGCCGCCGGTGGGGTCCGCGCTGGACGCGCGCCCGCTGGTAATTCCGGAGTGGAGATCGCTGAGGTGATCAAGCGGGCCTTCTTCCTGCGCCGCCGCACAGCCGGCCGCGAGCGTGACGAACAATGCTGCAAGCGCAATTCGTGTTCGGATCATGTCCATCCTTTGTTGAGTTGGGAAGCTCCCGATTGTAACGTTTCCAATGGCGGCGTTGAGGCGTATATTTGCGGATGGCAGGCTGCATCCGAAGCTGTTTTCAAGGAGCGGCACTGGAGAGAAGATGAGCGTTCACACACCGGCGCAGGCGCAACCGGGACAGGCAACCGCGCCCAAGGTCACCATCCACACGCTGGCCGCGAAAAAACATTCCCGCATTCCTATCGCCGCACTCACAGCGTATGACTATCCCACGGCGCGCATTGCCGATGAGAGCGGCATTGACCTGCTGCTGGTCGGCGACTCTCTCGGCATGGTCGTTCTCGGTTACGATTCCACGCTGCCCGTGACGATGGACGAGATGGTGCATCACACGCGCGCCGCGCGTCGCGGTACCCGGCGCGCACTGCTGGTTGCGGACATGCCGTATGGCAGCTATCACGCGGACATCGCCTTGGCCGTCGCCAATGCGACGCGCTTTATAAAGGAAGCGGGCGCCGAGGCGGTGAAGATAGAGGGCGGCCGCAACCGCGTGGAACTGGTCCGCGCGCTGCTGGACGCCGAAGTGCCGGTGCTCGGCCACATCGGGCTCACGCCACAGTCCGTGCACAAAATGGGCGGCTACAAGGTTCAGGGCAAGACCGTAAGTTCGTTCGATGCCCTGGTCAAAGACGCGCTGGCGCTCGAAGAAGCAGGCTGTTTCGCGATTGTGCTGGAAGGCGTGCCGGACAAACTCGCCGCTTCGATTACGCAGCGGCTTTCCATCCCTACGATCGGCATCGGGGCCGGGCCGCAGTGCGATGGCCAGATTCTCGTCTTTCACGACCTTGTGAACCTCACGTTTGCGCCGCCGGCAAAATTCGTCCGGCGATACGCGGACGCTGCCACCTTGTTTCGCAATGCGATGGAAGCGTATTGCACCGACGTCGCGACGCGCGCGTTTCCTTCTGACGCCGAGAGCTACCATCTGCCGAAGGAAGCGGGCGAAGTGATCGACCGGCGAAAGACAACAACGTTCGGAGCCAGGAAGGCCTGACCCGCATGCAGTTGGCGTCCACCATCGCGGAGATGCGCGCCGCGCGCCGGATCTTGGTAGGCCGCGTCGGTTTTGTGCCGACCATGGGCGCGCTCCACGCGGGGCACATGGCGCTGGTGGCAGCAGCGAAGCAGCAATGCGATGCCGTGGTCGCTTCGATTTTCGTCAATCCGACACAGTTCGCGCCTACCGAAGATCTCGACAAGTATCCGCGGCCTTTCGAACAGGACCGCGCAAACCTGCTGGCAGCGGGCGTTGACGTTCTGTTTGCTCCTTCGGCGGCGGAAATGTATCCGCCGGGCGCAGCCACGTTCGTGACCGTGGAAGAACTTTCGTCGCGGCTGGATGGTCTTTCACGGCCGGGGCATTTTCGCGGCGTCGCGACGGTCGTCGCCAAGCTGTTCCACATCGTTGCCCCGCAGTTTGCGTTCTTCGGGCAGAAGGATGCCGCGCAGGTTGCGGTGCTGCGGCGCATGGTTCGTGATCTGAATTTCGATCTCGAAGTCATTGTCGTTCCCACTGTGCGCGAGCCGGATGGCCTGGCGATGAGTTCCCGCAACGTGTATTTGTCGCCACAGGAGCGCGCTTCCGCGCTGGCGCTGTCGCGCGCGTTGCGCTCGGTCGAGCAATTGCACATTTCCGGCGAGCATGATTCCGCAGCGCTGCTTGGCGCGGCTCGGCAGGCGCTGGCCGCGAACGCCGCTTCACTGCCGGAAGTGCGGCTGGACTACCTGGAAATCGTGCATCCGGATACGCTTGCGCCGCTGACGAACACCGGCCACGGCGCGCTGGCGGCCATTGCGGCGTGGATCGGCAGCACGCGATTGATTGACAACGTTGTACTGTTGCCGGCAAGACGCTAGCGCGAGACGCAGGCGTGTCCGCGCAGCGAATATCGCAGCAGCATCTCCGTGGCCTGACTGATGCCGATGCGCGGCGTGCATGCTATGCCGCTCACAGGGAAGCCGTCATCGCGCCACACCAGGTCTCCTGACGCCGCAACCATGTCCTTGCCGTTGTCGCGGTCGCGTGTGATCTCCATCGCTTCGCATAACCGCGCGGGTCCGCCGGAAATCTGCTTCAGCGATGCACGTTCATCCAGTCCGCGCGAGGCGCGCATGCGGTCGATGCCGGCGATCGGCTCCAGCGCTCGCAGCAGCACGGAACCCGCGCGGCCTTCCGTTTCGCAACTGACGTTCAGGCAGAAATGCATCCCGTAAATGAAGTACACATACGCGTGGCCCGGCGGCCCGAACAGGACTTCTGTGCGGGGAGTCCTGCCGCGAAAGGCATGCGCGGCAGCGTCGCCTTCGCCGAAATAGGCCTCGGTTTCCACCACGCGGCCTGCCCGCAGAGCACCGTCTGCATCGCGCCGCACCAGCAACTTTCCGAGCAGCGCGCGCGCGACCACGTCAGGTTGTTGTGAAAAGAAGCGGCGCGGAATCTTTTTTCCCGGACCGGGCGCGTTGCCTGCGAGGTTCAAATCGGGTTCACTCCCGCCAATGTGTGACGCCGAATGCGCTATTCCGGGGATACAACGTTCCCGATTTTCACTCCATCCTTTTGCAATGAGGAGTGAACGGTCCATGCAGATTCGCAGATTTTTCTTGTCAGCATTTGTCGCAGCGGGGATGGTGGCGTTCATTCTTCCGGCCCTTGGTTAGGCGCGGCGTCTAACCCAACCCCGGCGCGACGTTCAATACTTGCTGCCTTCCGCGTCCAGAACCGCAAGAACTTCTTCCGCGTGACCAGCCGGCGTCACCTTGGGAAAGATTTTCATCAGAGTCTGGTCGGGCGCAATGACAAAGGTCGTCCGCTCAATGCCGCGGACTTTCTTCCCGTACATGTTTTTTTCTTTCATCACACCGAACAGATTGCAGACCTTCTCTTCCGGGTCGGCGAGCAGCGGGTAATCCAGGCTGAACTTTTCCGCGAACTTCTTCTGCGCCTTTACCGTGTCCCTGCTGATTCCCCAGACGACGGCCCCGGCGTCTTCCAGGCGCTTGCGCCAGTCGCGGAATTCGCACGCTTCCACCGTGCAGCCGGGAGTGTCGGCGCGGGGATAAAAGAAAAGGACGACGGGATGACCTTCCTGGTCGCTGAGCGTTCGCTGCACCCCGTCCTGGTCCGGCAGCGTGAAATCCGGCACTTTTTCGCCTTCGAGCATGGTTCGGAATCCTTTCGCGGGCGTCCCTGGCAGGCACGCCCGCGTCCAATATGAGTACGATTGTTCCATAGCTTCCGGCCCACTGCTGTGACCCTTCCTGCCAAGCGCTTTCTCGCCTTCTGCGCGCCGCTGCTGCTCTGCGGCGGAGCGTTGCATGCGCAGCGCCAGCAGCGGCCGCTCGATGATGATCATCCGCGCGTTCCCGGCGCCGCGGCCAGCAAGGAGCCGAAAGTCAAAGGCCCGCGCGCCGTCGCGGTCCTGGAATGGGTGCCGAAAGCGGCTGTGCCGCCCGCTGCTGTCAAGCCCGCGCCGGCCGCCGCTGCGGCAAAGCCGGTCCTGCCGGAGGAGCGGCATGGCGCGCCGTCCTCCGCGCCGGCGGACTCGCCCGTTGCGGCAAGGCTGGTCCCGGTCGCCGTCTTCTTTCAGGACCAATACCAGGACGCCAGCGTCTATATGTCGCAGCCCGCGCCGCTGGCGGTGCGCGCAGATGATGTCTACCTGGTTGAGAATGCGGGCGACCCGCTCGGTTTTTTCACGGTGCGCGACAGCTCCCGCGAAATGGACCAGTGGTACGGCTTTGGCGAATGGTCCGCACTTTCTCCCGGAGAGAGCGCGACCGACCGCAGCGGAGACTACGAGCATCCCGCCACACACCACGGCCCGGCAAAGGTCACCGTGCAGGATAACGACGACGATGACGACCGGCCTACGCTGCGAAAGCACCAGACACCCGTGAAGGGCAAGCATAAGGTTGTGCCCGAGCAGAAGGTGGAAATTCCGAATCCAGCGAACGATCCCGACCGTCCGCGGCTGCATCACTCGGCCGAGGCGGAAGACGCGACGCTGCCGGAGCTGACAGGATTTCCGCCGGATACACGGCAGACCGTGGCCGTCTCCGATGCAGGCGTAGTGGATGAGCACAGCTTTGCGCATCCGTGGAGCGCGCCGCAGGAATCCGCGGCAGCGGAGAAGCAGATTCGCGACCTGGCCATGAAGCTCGTGACGCAAGTGCCGGTGCAGCACGCAACCCCGGTTACTGTCTTGGCTGCAGCGGAAGCCGGCGCTGCGTCGCCCGACCGTCCGAAGCTGCAATATCAGAACGCCACGCAGCCTGCCGATGCGAATACCGCAACGCAGGACCGTCCAAAGCTGCAGTACAAGGACGGCTCCGCCGCACAGACTGCTTCACAAACTGCCGCACAACCCCGCGCAGGCGCGCACGCAGGAACAACAAGCCGGAGAAAGCATGCACCGGCTACGCCGCCGCTGGCTCTGCAGAATACGCAGTTTGCGGCATACGACCTGGCCTACCAGGACGAGCCCACATACGTCTTTGCCGGCGAAACCAATGAGCCGCAGGCAACGCGCCGCTATGTCGCGGTGGTCGCGACGCCGGACATTTATGGCAACCTGCAGGTTGCCTGGTCTTCCGCCACAGGGATGTCCCAGCTCGATATTGCGCCGCGTTACCGGCTGGTGGACGCGGTCGACGCCAACGGCGACGGCCGCGCGGAAATCCTGATGGAAGCTCGCGACCAGCAGGGCCGTCGCTTTGTTCTGCTCGAGGTGTATCGCGGCGTGGCCCGGCAGATATTCACCACCGGGCTGGTGCCCTAGCTAGAGAGTGGTTGCCAGTTCCTTGAGCCATGCGCGGAAATCCGGACCGAGGTCTTCGCGTTTGAGCGCGAATTCCACGGTTGCGCGCAGGAAGCCTTGCTTGTCGCCGGCGTCGTGGCGCTTGCCCTGGAAGTTGTATCCGTAGACTTTCTCCGACTGCAGCAGCCCTCGAATGCCGTCGGTCAGCTGCAGTTCGCCGCCCGCGCCGAGCGGGGTCTTCTCCAGGTAATCGAAAATGCGCGGCGTCAGAATGTAACGGCCGATGATCGCATTCTTTGACGGAGCATCTTCCGGCTTCGGCTTCTCGACCAGGTTGTTGACCTCGACGATTTCCGGGTGGCCGGGAATGATGTCGCAATCCAGCACGCCGTACTGCGAGATGGCCGGGCCCTCGACAATCTGCGTAGCGAGCACGCTGGCCTGCACTTCCTCGAAAACATCGATCATCTGTTTCAGGCACGGGACCTCGGCATCGATGACGTCGTCCGGCAGCAGGACGGCGAAAGGTTCGTTGCCGACCAGGTCTTTTGCCATCAGGACGGCGTGGCCGAGTCCCATGGCTTTTTTCTGCCGCAGGTACGCGATGTGGCCGAGCTGGGAGACGTACCTCGCGACTGCGAGGAGTTCCGTCTTGCCGCGCTGTTCGAGCATTTGCTCGAGCTCAAAGCTGACGTCGAAGTGGTCTTCCATCGGGGCCTTGTCCCGGCCGGTGACCATGATGATCTGCTCACACCCGGCGGCGAGGGCTTCTTCCACGCCGTATTGCACCAGCGGCTTGTCCACCAGTGGCAGCATTTCCTTGGGCATCGATTTAGTTGCCGGCAAAAAACGTGTGCCGAGTCCGGCGGCGGGAAAGACCGCCTTGCGTACTTTCATCCTGGGCATTGCTGATGGCCTCGAAAAAGAAATTGCAGCGGGAACAGCCGATTATATGCACCAGCCACTGGAGCGCGGTTTGCCGCCGAAGCGGCAACTGCCGATGCGGCAGGCAGCTGCCCGCGCCCTGCGTTACAGCGTTGGCGAGTCGTCTCCAAGCATGGCCTTGCGCACGATTTTCAGCGGCGGCGCGCCCTGCCTGAGGAATTCGTCGTGGAACTTCTCCAGCGAGAAGTCCTTGCCTTGCTTCTTTTCCATATCGGCGCGCAGTTTCAAAATCTGTAGTTTGCCGAGGGTGTAATAAAGATAGGTCGGATCGCTGGTGCCTCGCTTGGTCTCCGTCACGCCGACAGAGTGGACCTGGAAACCTTCGTTGACGAAGAAATCCTGGGCCTGCTCCATGGTCATCTGCCCGGTGTGCATCTTGATGCCGACGATGAAGCGGGCGTCGCGCAGCAGCGCGTCCTGCAGCTGGCCGAGCCGGATGAAACGCGCCTCGCGAAGGTCCCTGGCGCCGGCACCGGGCTGGCCATAGCCTTCGTCGAGCATCATCTGTTCGCAGTAGTGGGCCCAGCCCTCGGCATTGCTGTTCGCGTTCAGCAGCTTGCGCGTCTTGTCCGGAACATCGTGCAGCCACAAAAACTGCACGTAATGGCCGGGCCACGCCTCGTGCACGCTTGTGCTGACGATCGTTCCGAAGTTGAAGCCTTCGAGCGCTTCCTTGATCTGCTCCGGCGTCATGCCTGGTTCTGGAATGGTGACGTTGAAGTAAGCCTCTGTCGCGACTTTTTCATACGGCCCCGGAGTGTCCATGGAGGCAAACGTCGTCGCGCGCATGAATGGCGGCGTCGCTTCGAGGATCGGTCGGATGTCGCCCGGGATCGTGACGATGTGTCTGTCGCGAATGAACTGCACCAGGCCGTTGAAGGTGGACTGGAAGGCGGCCAGCACCTGGCCGTTCTCCGGATGCATGGTCACCAGCTCCGCGAGGACCTGTTGGGGTGTCTTTGTCCGGTCGATTTCGTACGCCAGCGCCTTGAAGGCGCGCTGGTTCTTGTGCAGGTCCGCGTAGCCAATCTCGAGCAGCTTATCGAGCGGGATGTCCACCATCTCGTCATACTGCAGCTTCTTCGAGAAGGTGTCCGCGCCGATGCGGAAGTCGCCGTTGGAGCGCGGCAGCAGATCTGTCCTGACCCATTGCTGGTAGCTCTGGAGGGCCGCGATGACGGCTGCGTTCGCCTTGCCGAATTCGGCGCGGGCCTCGGGGTCTTTGGCGTCTTTGAAGGCGCCGGGCACATCCTGCTGGAAAAACGAGATGATGTCAGGCAGCTGTTCCAGCGCAATTTCGGTATAGACCTTTGGCGGATTTTTCAGGTTGATGCGCGCCTGCTCAAGCACCTGCGGCATCTGCAACTCGCGCGCGGTCAGGCGGCGCAGGCGGTCGTCCGGCGGGGCGAACTTGCGCTCCATGATGGAGAAAGCAGACGCAGCGCAAACGCTCGAATACGTGTCCGGGTTCTTCTCCCACATGCGAATCGTTCCCAGCGACAGCAGTTGCGACTGGATGTTCGCGACGATCATGTCGTAGTCGCCGCCATGCAGGTTGTCCGTGGGACGCGGAATACCGTCCATGCGCTGCGCAAAGGCATGCAGCGCGGCAATGTTCGCCTCAATGTCCGCGCGGCGGTAACTTTCCAGCCGGGTGTCGTACTGGTGCAGGCCGGCCAGCGTGCCCTGCGTCGGAGCGTAATGGAAGTAAATCTGGTCGAAGTAGTCGTCGACGGCCTTGTCGAATGCCGGAGAGGATTGCGCCATTGCGGGTGTAAGGGCTGCGGCTGTCATGGAAAAAGCAAGAACAGTACTGCGAAGGAAAGTGTGCACCGTTGCCTCGAGCGGGAGATTCCGAACAGATAACTCTACATGTTCACGCGATGACCCGAATGAGCACAAAGACCCCGGTGACCAGCAGCGCCAGAATCGCAATCATGAGCGCAACGATGAAGACAGCGGCAGTCCTTTCCCTGCCTGGTTCAGGACGCGTGATGCCAAACGTGATGATGAAGAAGTCTACGAATCGTTCGATCAGGTTCGGCATCAGCGCATTCCAGTTGAGATGTGTTGCCCGTCCTGGCTCCAGCAGCCACCCGGTTCGCCGTCCGCCGGGCGAGACCTGTGGGCGCATCTCAATCAGAGTCTAATGACTTTGCCGCTTTCCCATGGCGAGATCCATATCGGCATTTCCGGCTGGAGATACAAGGGCTGGCGCGGCCGGTTTTATCCGGCAAAGCTCGCGCAGCGGCGGGAGCTGGAGTTCGCCAGCCGGACGTTTAACTCCATCGAGATAAACGGCACCTTCTATTCGCTGCAGCGTCCGGAAAGCTTTGCGCGCTGGCACGATGAGACCCCGGACGACTTCGTATTCGCGGTCAAGGGGCCTCGATACATCACGCACATGCTCAAGCTGCGCAACGCGGAAACTGCGCTGGCCAACTTCTTCGCCCAGGGAGTGCTGCGTCTCGGCGCCAAGCTGGGGCCCATCCTGTGGCAGTTCCCGCCGAAGCTGCACTTCAGCCGCGAACGCTTCGAAGAGTTTTTTGGCCTGCTGCCCCGGACGACGAAGAAGGCAGCGTCGCTGGCCCGCAGGCACTCCGACCGCCTCGAAGGCAGGGCTTTCACCCGCGCATTGGCGAATCAACCGCTGCGTCATTGCATTGAAATCCGGCACGAGAGCTTTGCCTGCGCGGATTG
The DNA here is from genome assembly GCA_963848685.1 of uncultured Acidobacteriaceae bacterium. Lineage (GTDB taxonomy): Bacteria > Acidobacteriota > Terriglobia > Terriglobales > Acidobacteriaceae > CAWKED01. The sequence continues at coordinate 438,948 of CAWKED010000003.1, forward strand.
CGTGACCCTGCTGCGCCAGCACAACATCGGCTTTGTCGTTGCGGACACCGTGCAGTGGCCGCTGCTTATGGATGTCACGGCGGACTTTGTGTATTGCCGGCTGCATGGTTCAGAAGAGCTGTATGCGAGCGGCTACGAGGACGCGGCCCTGGACGAGTGGGCGGACAAGGTGGTTTCGTGGGCGGCCGGGGGGCATGCCGCAAGCGGACGCTTTGTCCATAATGAGCGGATGGAGCACGCCCGGCGGGACGTTTATGTCTATTTCGACAATGACGCCAAGGTCCGCGCGCCATTCGACGCCCAGCAATTACAGAAGAAAGTGGACGCGCGTCTGCGAAGTCTGTCGAAAATTCCGCGCTAGGCCGCGACCCTTCTACAATTTTGTCTGTGCCGACCGCCGTTCGCTCGTACGCAAAGATAAATCTCGGATTACGCATCGGTCCGGTGCGGCCGGACGGCTTCCACGACCTGGCGACCGTGTACCAGACGGTGGATGTCTGGGACCGCGTCACTGTTTCGGCCAGGGCAGCGAAGAAGACAGCGATCACGCTGCGCTGTTCAAACGCGTATGTTCCTTGCGACGCGCGCAACACGGCTTGGAAAGCGGTCGAGCTGGCGCTTCAATCGCTGAACTTTCCGGCCGAAGTGGACATTGAAATCGAGAAGAAGCTGCCCGTCCAGGGCGGCCTGGGCGCCGGTTCGGCCAACGCGGTGGCTGCGCTGCTTGGACTTGAGCGCGAACTGGCCGGCACGGGCTGCGCGCGTGAGCTGACTGGTGCAGGACGGCTGGCCCTGGCCGAACGGGTGGGGTCCGACGTGCCGCAGTTTCTGGTTGGCGGGACAAGCCTGGGGCTGGACCGCGGTCAGCGCATCGTGCCACTGGCTGATTCTAAAGAACTTGCTTGTGTTCTGGCGTTGCCGGCCCTGGCCGTCTCAACCCCGCAGGCGTTTCGAGACTGGGACGCGTTGGTTGGCGAGCCCGCCGGCCCGGCTCCCGGGCTCGCGGCAACCCCCGCTCCCGACGAACTGGCAGTCAGCCCGGCGTTGACCGGCCTGCATGCAGCCGGTAGAATCAATGAGTTGAGCCGCACCGTGGCCGCTGTCTGGGCCGGGTGTGGTTCCTCCGGTGTTTTCTCCGCGGGAGAAAGCCTGGCCCAGGACCCAGTTCTTGCGCTTGTCCGTACCGGGATCGAAAACGACTTCGAACACGTCGTTTTTCCGCAGCAAACCTTGCTGCGCGATCTCAGGGCTGCGCTCGCTGGCGATGTGCCCGGGATTTCTCCTCAGGAAAAAGCAATCGTGGCGATGCTCTCGGGCAGCGGTGCGGCACTGTTTGGCTTGTATGCCGATGATGCCGCGGCACTGGCCGCGTCGGAGCGCGTGGAAGCGATGGGTGTGACGGCGTTGCGGACAACGACCGTCAGCCGGGGGCGGTACTGGCAGGAGATGTTCGAGTAGGGCTTTGTCATTCCGCAGCGAAGTGGAAGATGTGCGGATGCGGCGGCGGGGGAAGAACAGATTCTTCGCTTCGCTCAGAATGACAAATGAGAACAAGTGTTACTGGGCGATCGACTAATGGTAGGTCAAGTGCCTTTGGAGCACTTTGTCTAGGTTCGAATCCTAGTCGCCCAGCCAGAAATGCTGGTTCTCTGGTGTCAGTTCCCGGTGATGGGTTTTGACCGAGAACCGAGAACTTGTTTTAGAAGCGCGTCGCGGGACCGGAACACCGGCGGCGCAAAACGGCAACCGGCAGTAGAAAAATTCAGGGCCAACCAGCCCGGGAGATTTCCAGCAATGAGCCAGACCATCGTCGTACCGGCGGAGACAAAGCAGCCCGCGGAGACTTCGAAACCAGCTCCTGAGGCGCGGAAAGCGCGGCAGGACGGCAAGCGCTTCAAGATTTTCTGCGGCTCGGCCAACCGGCCGCTCGCCGAAGAGATTTGCCGCTTCCTCGGCGTGCCGCTGGGCGAAACGAAGATGCAGCGCTTTTCCGACGGCGAGGTCTATTTCCAGTTGCTGGAGAACGTGCGCGGTATGGACGTCTTCATCGTGCAGCCGACGTGCTACCCGGTGGACCAGCACCTGGTGGAGCTGCTGATCATGATGGACGCGCTCAAGCGCGCCTCGGCAGGACGCATCACGGTGGTCATTCCGTATTACGGGTATGCCCGCCAGGACAGAAAGGACCGCCCCCGCGTGGCCATAAGCTCGAAGCTCGTTGCAGACCTGCTGACGACGGCCGGCGCCAACCGCGCGCTGATGGTGGACCTGCACGCCGCCCAGATCCAGGGCTTCTTTGACATCCCGGTGGACCATCTGTTTGCTTCGCCGGTGCTGGTCAGCTACTTCCGCGATCTCAACCTGCCGAACCTGACCGTCATTTCCCCGGACGCAGGCGGCGTGGAGCGCGCGCGCTTCTTCGCCAAGAAAATGGAAGCGCCGCTGGCCATTGTGGACAAGCGCCGCACAGATATGAATGTCACAGAGGTCATGCACGTCATCGGCGATGTGAAGGGCCGCACCTGCCTGATTCTTGACGACATCGTGGACACGGCCGGCACGCTGGTCAAGACGGTGGATGCGCTTCTCGCCGAGGGCGCGACGGAGGTCTACGCATGCTGCTCGCACCCGGTGCTGTCCGGCCCGGCAATTGAGCGCATCAAGGCTTCCCGCATGAAGCAGCTGGTGGTTACAAATACGATTCCGCTGCGCGAAGAGGCGCAGAAAGTGGACAAGATCAAGGTGCTGTCGATTGCCGGCCTGCTGGGCCGCGCGATTGAGAGCATTCACATGGAAACGAGTGTTTCGACGCTGTTCAGTTAGCGCCGCTGGGCTCACAACAAAAGGGAGGCCGCTGCAAACGGCTGCCCGAAAGGAAAGAAGTCAAGCAAATGGCAACGACAAACCAAACCGTGACGGCAACGCCGCGCGAAGGACGATTCAACAAGAACGCTGCGCGCCGCGTGCGTCACGCAGGCCGCATCCCGGCTGTTGTGTATGGCGGCGGGCAGGAAGCCTCCGCCGTCGAAGTAGACCCCAAGCATGTGCTGAAGGTCCTGCACTCCGAGGCCGGACATAACTCGATCTTCGATTTGAACATCGGCTCCGCCAGCACCAAGGCGATGATCGTGGACTGGCAGTACGAGCCCATCAAGAGCACGCTGCTGCATGTGGACTTCAAGCGCATCGCGATGGACAAGGCGATCCGCGTCGAGGTCCCGATCAACCTCGTTGGCGTGCCGGCCGGCGTTCGCACCCAGGGCGGGGTTCTTGACCAGGTCCTGCGCGAAGTCGAAATCGAGTGCCTGCCCGGAGACATTCCGAGCCACATCGACCTCGACGTCACCGAGCTGGTGTTCGGCGTGGTGAAGCGCGTCAGCGACCTGCCGCATGGCGGCACGTTGAAGTTCCTCACCGATGAAGACGCCGTCGTGGCGCACATCACCGCGGTCAAGGAAGAAGCTGCTCCGGCCGCCGATGCAACGGCTGCCGCTGCAGTTGCGGCCCCGGCCGAGCCCGAAGTGATGAAGAAGGGCAAGCAGGAAACCGCCGATGCGGCTCCGGCTGCCGGCGACAAGGGCAAGAAGTAGATCTTGCCGGAAGGGAACAACGGCGTGTGGCTGGTCGTCGGACTCGGCAATCCGGGCATCGAGTACCAGTTCACGCCGCATAACGCGGGTTTTCTGGCGATTGACCGCATCGCCGGGCGAACGGGAGCGACGGTTGCCAACCGCCGCTGCCGCGCCCTGACGGGCAAGGCTCTACTGGCAGGCAAGGAAATCCTGCTGGTAAAGCCGGAGACGTACATGAACCTGAGCGGGATGTCTTTAGGCGCATTGCTCGACGAGCTCGACGCCGAAGACGCCAGCCGGGTGGTGGTTCTGTATGACGACGTGGACTTCCCGCTGGGGACCATCCGCGTGAGGGAGCGTGGCAGCTCCGCCGGGCACAACGGTGTGAAGTCCATCACCGGGGCGCTGGGCACGCAGGAGTGGCTGCGCGTTCGCATCGGGGTTTCGCCCGAGGACGAGCGGGCCGCCGAGAGTGCGCGGCGGGGCAGGAAAGAGTATGTGCTGCAGCCGTTCCGCAAGGCCGAACTGGCCCTGCTGGATACGGCGCTGGACAAGGCGGCGGACGCGGTGGAGACGATTCTCCGCGAAGGTCCGGCGGCAGCGATGAACAGGTTCAACCGGCGGGATGAATTGCCCGGCGGCGAGGAATAAGAGCAGTGGCGCGCGAGGCCGAGGCCGCACGCGCCGGAGAGAAGGAAGAATGCAACGCAGCTATGAAGTGATGTTTATTGTCCGGCCCGACATGGCGGACGAAGATGTAGACAAGCTCATCTCCGGCCTGGAGACGACGGTGACCAACGGCGGCGGTTCCATCAAGTCCGTCGAAAAGATGGGGCGCCGCCGGCTGGCGTACCTGGTGCGCAAGTTCCAGGACGGCAACTACATCCTGATGGTCCTCGAGGCCGATGGCGGCCTGGTGGCCGAGGTGGAGCGCCGCCTGCGCGTCTCAGAGCCGGTGATCAAGTTCATCACCGTGCGCACGGACGAAGAGCAGAAGCGCCAGCAGAAGGTGCAGGCCATTCGCGACAGCCGCAAGAAGGTGAGCGCGGTCGAAGCCGCTCCTGCCGCACCGGAAGCCACGGAAGCTCCGGCGGCTGAGCCGGCCGGCGCTACGGCATAAATTTCTCCGCGGCACTGTGTGTGCGCGGCAACAGACAGTTTTTTCAGGAAGGAAAACGATCATGGCAGAAGAGACAGTACGGCAGGAAGGCGCCGGTCCGGCGCACAGCGAACGCAGCGGCGGCGGTGGTGATCGCGGCGGCGATCGTGGGCATCGCTCCGGCGGACGCCCGGGTGGTCCCGGCGGTCCGGGTGGAGCCGGCGGCGGACGCAAGTTTTTCCGCCGCAAGAAGGTATGCAAGTTCTGCGTCGAGAAGATTGACGCCATCAGCTATCGCGATCATCGGCTGCTTGGGCAGTTCGTCGCCGAGCGCGGCAAGATTGTCCCGCGCCGCCTGACCGGCGTCTGCACCACGCACCAGCGCAAGCTGACCCGCGCCATCAAGCAGGCACGCAACATCGCGCTGATTCCGTTCGCCGCCCGCTTCTAGTACGGCTGCGGGACGACGCCCCCCTTGCTGCGCAAGAACGGGCACACGGACAGGCGCCTCAGACCCCCGCCCTTGCTGCGCAAGAACGGGGCACCCGAATTTCACGCACACGTTTGGAGAGACATCATGGAAGTAATCCTGAAAGAGGACGTAGAAAAGCTCGGCCACCGCGGCGAAGTCGTGAAGGTTGCCGAGGGCTACGGCCGCAATTTCCTGCTGCCGAACAAGCTCGCCATTGAGGCGACGGTCGCCAACAAGGCCGTCATCGAGCAGATGAAGCAGTCAGCCATCCGCAAGAGCGCGAAGGAAAAGGCGAGCGCGGAAGCGCTGCTCGCGCAGATCGAGCAGGTTTCGCTCGAGTTCACGCGCAAGACCGCAGAAAAGGACCACCTGTTCGGCTCGGTCACGTCGGCCGACATCGCCCAGGCGCTCGAAGCCAAGGGCTTCCCGGTGGACCGCCGCAAGGTCCAGCTCGAAGAGCCCATCAAGCAGACCGGCGAGTACCACGTCCCGGTGCGCCTGCATCGCGAAGTGACCGCGCACGTCAAGGTGACGGTCGGCAGCGAAGGCGGCGAGGAAGCTGCGACAGCACCGGCTGCTGCAGCGGAAGAAGCCGAAGCGTAGTTTCTAGCTGCTTTATTCATGCAAAAGGGCGCCCCATTCTACGGACAGTTCCATCGTCCGTAGGGTGGGGTAATTCTTTGCTCGCGAAGCGGCCCTTGCCCCTATTCCGCCCGGAGCGGGCGAACAATACGGGGCACCCGGATGTTTGTTCTAGCGGCCCTGCGCCAGGCGCTGCGCCAGTCGCGACGGCAGGCCCGCGTCCAGAATGCGCTTCTGCGCGGCGCCGACATCGTAAGGCACGCGGCAGAACGTGACGGTCATGGCTTCGTCGTCATACAGCGCGAACGCGGCGCGCCAGTCACCATCGCGCGGCTGGCCGACGGAGCCCGGGTTGATCAGATAACGCGTCTCCGGATCAAGCCTGATCTCATACTGCTCAGCGCCGAAGAGGCCGTTGTAGTGCGGCTTGAGATCAAACCAGCGCCGGCCCTGGGTCGCGAAGCCGCCCTGCTGGTGCGTGTGTCCGAAGAAAACGATGCGCCGCTCCGCATGCAGTAGCGGCAGCCACGCCTCCTTGACGGTCGAGATGTACTGGTCCTCATCAAGCGGCGAGCCGTGCACGCACGCGACATTCGGGCCGTCCGGATGCACCGGCCCCTTGGCCATGCCGCGCAGCCAGCCGGCGTGGTCCGACGTCAGGTTGGAGAACGTCCATTTTGCGGACTGCTGCGCGACCGGATTGAAGTCTTCCGCCGTGCGCTCGCCCGAGCAGACGCGGTCATGGTTGCCGCGCACGAAAACGCTGCCCAGCGCGACGCAGGTATCAATGACCTCGTTGGGAGAGGCCCCGTAGCCGACCAGGTCGCCCAGGTTCCAGACAGCATCGTGGGCGGGCGCGGCGTCCATGGTGGCGGACAGCGCTTCGCTGTTGGCGTGGATATCGCTCAGGAGGAGGTAACGCATGTTTTGCGGGCGAGTTGACGCCCAAACAACCAGTCTAAAGATTTCCACACGCGGTCGACAAGGCGAAATGGCGAGTTCGGGTCAGGAATTTGCAACGGAGGCCAGCGGCTGCTCGCGATCTGTCGCCATGGTCGGCACGGCGGCCAGCAATTCGCGGGTATAGGGGTGCTTCGCGGCGAAGAAGATATCGTCCCGCGTTCCCTGCTCCAGCAGCTCGCCGCGGCGCAGGATGGCGATGCGTTCTGCGACCTGGGCCACCACCGACAGGTCATGCGAAATGAAGAGCATGGCCAGGCCGTACTGGTCGCGCAGCCGCGCCAGCAGGGAGAGAATCTGCGCCTGCACGGTGACATCGAGCGCGGTCGTGGGTTCATCGGCGATCAAAAGCTTCGGCCGGTTGACGATGGCCATGGCGATGAGAATGCGCTGCCGCTGGCCGCCTGAGAACTGGTGCGGATAGTCGTCGTAACGACGTTCGGGATGGGGCAGTGCGACGTCATGCAACGCTTCCAGGGTGCGCGCCTTTGCAGCACGGCGGCCGAGGGCCGGATTATGCGCCAGGACCGCCTCTGCCACCTGCGCGCCGATGGTCATAGCGGGGTTCAGCGCAGTCATCGGTTCCTGAAACACCATCGTGATGTCGCGTCCGCGCACGCGGCGCATGCCGGGTGGGGAAAGTGCGAGCAGGTTCCGGCCCTCAAAACGCAACGCGCCCCGGATGACCGCGTTCTCGGGGAGCAGCCGCAGAAGCGCGAGGGACGTCACGGATTTTCCGGACCCGGACTCGCCGACAAGCGCCAGCGTTTCGCCCGCATCGAGCGACAGCGACAGGTCGCGCACCGCGGAGACTTCACCCGCGGGCGTGCGGAACACCACGGACAGGTCCTCAATTTCGAGCAGTGCCATCGCTGGGTTGAATCTTACGCGCTACTTTACGGGAGGCGGGTCTTTGCGGCCGGTTCGCGAGAGCGTCTTGTGCCGCGCGCGCTTTTCCAGCTGCTCGACATCGGCGCGCAGGGCAAACGCCGCGCTGATCATGGCGATGTGGGAGAACGCCTGGGGAAAATTGCCGGCCAGCCGCCGCGAGCGTGGTTCGTACTCCTCCGACAAAAGCCCGAGGTCGTTCCGCACCTTCATCAGGCTCTGGAACATCGCGTGCGCGTCATCGTCGCGCCTCTGCAGCTTCAGGTTCGTCACCATCCAGAAGCTGCATGCCAGAAAGACTCCTTCGCCGGCCTGCTGGCGGTCAACTTTCGGATTGGGGCGGTAGCGCATGACAAAGCCGTCGCGCAGCAGGTTCTTTTCGACCGCCGCTATAGTACCGACGATGCGCGGATCTTCCGGCGGCAGGAAGCCGACGAGCGGCAGCAGAAGCAGCGATGCATCCAGTTCCGTTGACCCATAGGCTTGGACAAATGAATTCAACCTGCTGTCAAAGCCATGGCGACAGACCTGGCGATGGATGCGGTCGCGCAGCTTGCGCCACTTGTTTACCGGGTGCGCCTCCGTGTCATGGATGCCGAAGCGGTCGGCGATGCGCACGGCGCGGTCATACGCAACCCAGGCCATGACCTTGGAATGCACGTAGTGGCGCGGCTTGCCCCGGATTTCCCAGATGCCGTGATCGGGCTTGTCCCAGATGGTGCCGAGATGTTCGAGCAGGCTGCTGACCAGCGGCAGGTTCTCCGCAGCGCGCCGGGCAGGAGTTTTCGTAAACGAGCCGCCGTCGTGGGCCATTTCCAGGCCGTGAAACAGGCCATCGAGCACCTCGCCGAAGATGTCCAGTTGCGTCTGTTCGGAAGCCTCATTACCGATGCGTACGGGCTTCGCGCCTTGATAGCCGTCGAGATGCGGAAGCTCCATTTCCGGCAGACGCCGCTCGCCAAACAGCCCATACATGATCTGCACCTGGTTGGCTGCCCCGGCCAGCGCGCGCAGAAGCCAGTCGTGCCACTGCCGGGCCTCTTCGTGAAAGCCGGCGTTCATCAAGGCCAGCAGCGTGAACGTGGTGTCGCGCAGCCAGCAGTAGCGGTAGTCCCAGTTGCGTCCGTCGCCGAATTTTTCCGGCAGGGAAGTTGTCGGCGCAGCGACGATGCCGCCCGTGGGCCGGTACGTGAGGGCCTTCAGAGTGATCAGTGACCGCTCGACGGCTTCCTTGTACGGCCCGCGGTAGCGCGACGACTTGATCCAGCGCCGCCAGTAGTTCTGCGTAAATTTCAGCGCGCGCCTCCAATCGATGGGCTTCGGCAGCGGCAGGTGCGAAGGGCCGTAAGTGAGCACGAAGGACTGTTCTTCTCCTGCGCGGACTCTGAAGTCGCTGACTGTGCTCAGGTCCTCGCCGTGGCATTCCACCGCCGTTCGCAGGATGACCATCGCAGGGCCGGAAATCGCGCGCAGGCCCTCCGCGACGCCTGTCACCCACGGCACCGAATAGCCGTAATCGAAGCGCAGGATGAGTTCAGAGAACATCTGCACGTCTCCGGTTAGCCCGGTAACAACGCGGACAATGTCAGGATTGGTGCCGCGCACCGGCATGAAGTCCGTCACCATCACGGAGCCGGTATCGGTGTGAAATGTAGTCTCAAGAATCAAAGTTCCCGGCTGGTAGCGCCGCGACACCGTTGTGCAGGCGTCCCTGGGGCGAAGCAGCCAGCGGCCATTTTTCGGCGTGCCGAGGATTGCGGCGAAACAGGCGCCGGAAGAAAACGACGGCAGGCAGAGCCAGTCAATGGAGCCGTCCTTGCCGACCAGGGCTGCGGTCTGCAGGTCGCCGATCAGCGCGTAGTCTTCGATAGCCAGAGGCTTACGCCGCCCCATGTGTGATGCCGACACCGCGAGAAGGCGGGTGCGGGAGGAAACGCCGGATGTTCTGCCTGGCATGCGCATAGTTCGATGCACAAAGATGCGCTCCGGGAGCGATGGTGGGCCCACCAGGATTCGAACCTGGAACCAAAGGATTATGAGTCCTCTGCTCTGACCGTTGAGCTATGGGCCCCGGGCTGCGGGATGTCCCGGCGGACAGGTTCCATTGTAGGTCGTGGTGCGTCGCGGTCAGTGTGCGTCGAGCGCGAGATTGAGCTCGAGTACATTGACGCGCGGCTCTCCGAGCAGGCCAAACTGCCTCGGCGTGATGTGTTGCGCGACGAGACTGCGCACGGCTTCTTCTGAAAGTCTGCGTTCCTTCGCGACGCGCCCCACCTGGTAGTAAGCCGACGCGGGCGAGATGTCCGGGTCGAGCCCGGAGGCGGAGGCCGTCGCAAGGTCCACCGGCAGTGGCGTTCCGTTCGATTCACTCTGCACGGTCGCGTCCACGCGCTTCACCAGCGCGCCACTGGTCGGCGCAAGGTTCGAGCCGGAAGAGGATGACGCGTCATACCCGGTCCCGGCGGCGGAGGGACGGCTGTGAAAATATCCCGGCCCGCTGAACGGCTGACCGATGATGCGTGAGCCAACCACTTCGCCGCCGCGTGTTATGAGCTGTCCGCGCGAATTGTTCGGGAAGGCGACGTGGGCGACCAGTGTGACAAGCGCCGGATAGCCGAGGCCGAGCACGACCGCGGTAATCAGCGTATAGAGGCAGGAAGTGATGATGATTTTTTTCATATCTGTCCTCACGCGAGATGCAGTGCGGTGATAGCGAGGTCAATCAGCTTGATGCCGACGAACGGCGCGACAATGCCGCCAAATCCGTAGACGAATAAGTTGCGACGCAGCAACGCCGCGGCGGACATGGGCCGGTACTTCACGCCGCGCAGCGCGAGCGGAATCAGCGCGACGATGATGAGCGCGTTAAAGATGACGGCGGAAAGGATGGCCGAGCCGGCGTTATGCAGCCGCATGATATTCAGCGCGTTCAGTACAGGGAAGGCCCCGGCGAACATGGCCGGGAGGATGGCAAAATATTTCGCGACGTCATTGGCAATGGAGAACGTGGTCAGCGCCCCGCGCGTCATCAACAGCTGCTTGCCAATGGCAACGATCTCGATGAGCTTGGTCGGATTGGAATCGAGGTCCACCATGTTGCCGGCTTCTTTCGCGGCCTGCGTGCCGGAATTCATCGCGACTCCGACATCGGCCTGCGCCAGCGCGGGAGCGTCGTTGGTTCCGTCGCCGGTCATGGCGACCAGCTTGCCCTCGCTCTGCTCGCGGCGAATGAGGTCCATCTTGTCCTTCGGCCGCGCCTCGGCCAGGAAGTCGTCGACGCCTGCCTCGCGCGCAATCGCAGCGGCAGTCAGCGGGTTATCGCCTGTGATCATGATGGTGCGGATGCCCATGCGACGCAGCTGGTCGAAGCGCTCGCGCATGCCGCCCTTCACGATGTCCTTGAGATGAATGACGCCGAGCACGCGGCCGTTTTCCGCCACAACCAGCGGCGTGCCGCCGCGTTTCGCGATGGCTTCGACGCTGTGCTTTACCTCCGCCGAGACGCGCGCGCCGTTCTGCTCGACCAGCCGGGTGATTGCGTCCACCGCGCCTTTGCGAATGCTGCGGCCATCCACTTCAATACCGCTCATGCGCGTCGTCGCGGAAAATGGCACGAACTCGACATCGAGCGGCGCGAACTCCCGGCTGCGCAGGTTGTACTTTTCTTTTGCCAGCACGACGATGGAGCGGCCCTCAGGCGTCTCGTCCGGCAGCGAAGAGAGCTGTGCGGCATCTGCCAGCGCGATCTCGGTGACATCCGGCGCCGGAATGAACTCGACGGCCTGGCGGTTTCCCATCGTGATGGTTCCCGTCTTGTCGAGCAGCAGCGTGTTGACGTCGCCGGCGGCTTCCACGGCGCGGCCGGACGTGGCGAGAACGTTGTGCTGCACCAGCCTGTCCATGCCCGCGATGCCAATCGCGGAAAGCAGGCCGCCGATGGTTGTCGGGATCAGGCAGACGAGAAGCGACACAAGAACGAACACAGTCTGCGGCGCGCCGGAATAGACGGCGAACGGCTGCAGCGTGACGACGGCAAGCAGGAAGATGATGGTCAGCCCGGCGAGCAGGATATTCAGCGCGATCTCGTTCGGAGTCTTCTGCCGCTCCGCGCCTTCAACCAGAGCGATCATGCGGTCCAGAAACGTTTCACCGGGATTGGAAGTAATGCGTACCGTGATGTTGTCCGACAGCACGCGCGTTCCGCCGGTCACGGCCGAGCGGTCGCCGCCGGCTTCGCGAATGACGGGCGCGGACTCGCCTGTAATTGCGGATTCGTCCACGCTGGCAATGCCCTCCACCACTTCGCCGTCGCCAGGAATCATCTGCCCGGCGCTGACTTTTACGACATCTCCGGCGCGAAGCTGCGAACTGGGCACGGTCTCGATGCCGGTCTTGGTCACGCGGTAGGCCGCTGTTTCTGACTTCGCCTGGCGCAGCGCATCGGCCTGCGCCTTGCCGCGGCCTTCCGCCATGGCTTCAGCAAAATTTGCGAACAGCACGGTGAACCACAGCCAGAGCGTGATCTGCAGGTTGAAGCCCGCATTGCCGGCGTGCCTGACGTAGTTCGAAATCAATAGCGCGGAAGTGAGCACGCTGCCGATTTCAACCACGAACATGACGGGGTTCTTCATCATGGCGCGCGGGCTGAGCTTGGTCAGCGCCCCTACGGCAGCGCGGGACATGATCTTGCGGTCAAACAGTGAGCGCCGGTTAGCTTGCATCGTCGGTTCCTTTTAGAAAACGTGTCCGGCACGGAGCAGAAGATGCTCCAGCACAGGGCCCAGCGTCAGCGCTGGAAAGAAAGTCAGCGCGCCGACGATCACAATCACGGCCGTGAGCAGCGCGGTGAACAGCGGCGTGGTGACAGGAAAAGTTCCGGCGGAGGCGGGAACAATTTTCTTCTGCGCGAGATTGCCCGCGAGGGCGAGCATGGGAATCAGCATCAGGAACCGGCCGACGAACATCGCGACCGCCATCGAGCCGTTGTACCAGTACGTGTTCGCGCTGATGCCGGCAAATGCCGAACCATTGTTGCCTGTCGCTGAAGTGTAGGCATAAAGCACCTGGCTCAGTCCGTGCGGCCCGGCATTGGTAATTCCCGCCAGCCCCGGCTTGATCAGCACAGAGACGGCGGCGCAGCCGAGAATGATCAGCGGAAAGATGAGCAGGTAAAGCATCGCCATCTGCACGTCGTAGGCTTCGATTTTTTTGCCGAGATACTCCGGCGTGCGTCCGACCATCAATCCCGCGAGAAACACCGCCAGCACGACGAAGACGAGCATGCCGTAGAGGCCTGCGCCGACGCCGCCAAAGACAATTTCCCCCAGCAGGATGTTGACCAGCGGAACCATGCCGCCGAGCGGCATAAAGCTGTCATGCATGGAGTTCACCGCGCCGCAGCTTGCGTCCGTCGTTACGGTCGCGAACAGCGCGGAGTTCGCAATGCCGAAGCGGACTTCCTTGCCCTCCATGTTGCCGCCGGGCTGCGATGCGGAGACGTGCTGGTCCACGCCGTGCAGCAGCGGGTTCGGCTGCGCTTCCGCCCAGTAGCATGTCGCCACGCCGGCGAACCACAGCACAATCATCGCGGCCAGCACGGCCCAGCCGTGGCGGCGTGATCCGGTGGATTCGCCAAGCATCATGACCAGCCCTGCGGGCAGCAGAAAGATGGAAAGCATCTGCAGGAAGTTCGAAAAAGGAGTCGGATTTTCAAACGGGTGCGAACTGTTCGCATTGAAGAATCCGCCGCCGTTGGTGCCGAGCATCTTGATGGCTTCCTGCGACGCGACCGGCCCCTGTGCAATGGTTTGTGTCGTAACCGTGATCGGTTTGCCATTTGCGTCCGTCGTCTTCTGTAGCTCGATCAGCTTCACGGTGTCGTACGCGCGGAAGTTCTGCACTACTCCCTGCGAAACCAGCGCAAGCGCGAAGATGAAAGAAATCGGGAGAAGCACCCAAAGTGTGCCGCGGGTCAGGTCAACCCAGAAATTGCCCAGCGTCTTGCTCTCGCGCCGTGACAGCCCGCGCATGAATGCCACCGCCAGTGCCATGCCCACTGCCGCCGACCAGAAGTTGTGCGTCGCCAGCCCCAGCATCTGGGTCAGGTAACTCATCGTCGATTCGGGAACGTAAGACTGCCAGTTCGTGTTCGTCGTGAATGAAATGGCTGTGTTCAGGGCCAGAATCGGCTCGACCCCGGCGAGATGCTGCGGATTCAGCGGCAGGACGTGTTGCAGCCGCTCGAGCAGGTAGGTGAGCAGGCATGTCGCCGCGCTGAACACCAGCATGGCGACCAGGTATTCCGTCCAGCGCATTTCGTGTTCCGGATCGACTCCGGTCGCGCGATAGAGCAGTCGCTCGCATGGACGCAGCACCGGATCGAGCCAGGTCTTGCGGCGCCCAAACACCGTTGTCAGGTAGCGTCCCATGGGCTTCGCGAGCAATACGACAATCGCGATGAACACGGCAATCTGCAGCCAGCCGAGGAGTGTCATCAGAACTTCTCCGGGCGCAGCAGCGCATAGGCCAGGTACACGAGCAGAGCGACGCAGAGGACAAGCAGGAAGAAGTTCATGCGCGGTCGCCTTTCAGCCTGCGGCAGGCCAGCACGTACAGCCCCGACAGAGCGAACAGCGCAGCGAGCGTGAGAACGGCAACGATATCGAGCATGGCAGTTTCCACCGTAAGGCGAATGTCCGTAAAAAGTCCGTAAAGGTTGCGAATCAGAATTTGACGAGAATAGCGGCCGTGGCGCGGTTTTCGCTGCGTCGCAGGTCCGGCGTCCAGCCGGGCACGATCGAACCCGGCGCGCCGGTGTTGCCGCCCGGCGGGGTGACACCACCCGGCCCGCTGAAGTACGGCACGTTGGCGGCGCGGTAGTTATATTCCGTGCGCCACGTAATGTACTGGCTCGGCATCCAGTCGAACGTCACCGACGTGTCATAGGCCTTGTACGGGTCGCCGGGATTCTCCGTGAAATATGGAGTGCCGGAAGCAGCCGTCGCGCCGTTGACAGGCGGCAGCAACACGAGGTAGCGACCGGGATTATTGATGCGTCCGCCGCCGACCGTCATGGCGTACACGTTGTGGTCAAACCAGAACCGGTTATAGGCCATGAATCCGATGAAGCTTTGCTTGGGGCCGCCTTTTGTGTCGCCGTGGCAGCTTACGCCGCCGCCACTTTCGCAGCCCAGGTCGCCGGTCAGCGTCATCGCCATCCTGGTGACGAAGGAATGCGGGCGGTCATAGTACTTGTATTCCACGCTGTCATCGGTGTGATAACGGGTGCGGTTGGTGATACCGAGATCATCGCGGCCGAAAGCGTACTGGTTGCCGAGGATGGACCAGCTTCCATTCGGGCGATAGAGAATCTGACCGCCAAATCCCGGACGGTTGTTGAAGCGTCCATATGACTGCCAGCCGTTCACGAACCACGGCTCAATTTTCAGCTTCTCGGTCGGAAAAATCTGCACACGCACGCCGTTGAAAAACCACGGCGTGTTCGACGAAACGTAGGAAGGCTGATACGCCCAGTTGTCGAACTGGTAGTAGGAGAACAGGCCGACGTAGGACATGAAGATTCCGGCGTCAACGTTGATGCCGTACATCTTGTTGAAGTGATAGCCGCCGTAGGCTTCTGACAGGTAGCGGTAGGCGTCGGCGAGGTTCCACTGGCCGCGCGCCGGGCTGGCGTCGTTTCGCGGGGTAGTTTGCGAGTAGAGCCCGAACTGCGTCATCAGCCGCGCGCGCACGTTGTCATAGTGGAAATCGCCGCCGACGCCGAGCTGCGTGAGCTGCACTTCGTTGGAGCGAAAAATTTCGCTGGAGCCGCTGATAGTGTCGTCCTGTGGGTGGCGCCAGTCGTAGACATAATCCACGTCGGTGCGGATTTCGGGCGTGAAGAATTTGGAATCGAATGCCGGCGTAATCGTGCGTGGGTTGCCGTTCAGCCAGCTCCAGTCGGCAAACGAGAACGGCGCGGGCTTTTCATTGCCTGCCACCGTGGCTTCTTCTAAAGCTTCATCGGGAGCGGGCGAAGCCGCGTTCGCCGGTTGCGTCGCGCTGGCCTTGGCCGTCAGTGCCGGCGCGGCGGGGCGCCCATTCAACTGCATTTTCAGGGATTGAAATTCCAGCTGCAGGGTTTGCATCTGCTGTTGCAGCTCATCCATGCGCTCGGCGACCGCTGCCTGGTCGGGGGCAGTGGTGGTAGCGTCCTGTGCCAGCATTGCGCTGCCTGCTGCGAAAAATGTCCCAAGAGTAAAAACCGTCGTGCGGAGTGTGTGTTTCATACCGCATTTCAGAAGACCGCGAAGGCCGGTAGAAATGCCGTAGAAGAACCATCAAAATTCCGTAAGAACGTCCTGGCCGTCGGGCAGAAAGCGATAGCCGACCCATGGTTCGCTGCGGACATATCCGGGCGTTTCGCCGCGTTCGATTTTCTTGCGTAGTTGTCCGACGAGGACGCGAAGGTATTCCGGCTGGTGATCGCTGGCCGGGCCCCAAATCGCGCGCAGCAGAACTTTGTGGGTCAGCACGCGGCGCGGATGCAGGGCGAAATACCAGAGCAGCGCGAATTCCTTGGGTGACAGATGTACCGCTGCCCCGCGAAGGTGGACCGAATGTTGCACAGTATCGATGATGAAGTCTCCATCCTCAAACCGCTCCGGTTCTGGTTCTGCGGCCGAGACATTCCGCAACTGCACGCGGATGCGAGCCAGCAGTTCGGGCATGCTGAATGGCTTGGTGACGTAATCGTTTGCGCCTTCATCCAGCGCCGCAATCTTCATCGTGTCCGCGTCCCGCACGCTCAGCACAATGATTGGCGTGTCCGCAATGCGGCGAATAGCTTCTGTCAGCTCGATGCCTGTCATCTCCGGCATCGCCAGGTCGGTAATGACAAGATCGGGCTGCCCGGCCCGAAAAGCGTCGAATGCCTCGACGCCGGACTGCGCCGTGGTGACCGCATACCCGGCAGCCTGCAACGAGGCGCGCAGCATGCGGGTGATCTGCCGCTCGTCGTCGACCACGAGTATCCGTTTCTGCTGGTTTTCGGGTGTCATAACCGTTTCTGCGTCGCGCACGTAGAATGCTGCGCATGAACCGGGCGACACAGGCTGCTCGCTTTGCGCTGGCGTTCGCCGTTCTCGCCGGAATTGTACTGGTTTACCGCGAATGGCTCCCGGTCAATCCGACAACGGTCGCGTTAACGCTGTTGTTGCTCATTCTTGTCCTGGCTGCGCGCTGGGGCCTGCGCTACGCAGTGGCCGTTTCGCTGGCGGCCACTGCCTGCTACAACTTTTTCTTCCTGCCGCCTGTCGGAACGTTCACCATCACCGATCCGCAGAACTGGATCGCGCTGATTGCCTTCCTCGTCACAGCGATCGTCGCCAGCCGGCTTTCTGAGGCGGCACGCAGCGAGGCGGAAGATGCGCGCGTTCGCCAGCATGAACTCGACATCCTCTACCGGCTGGGCCGCGAGCTCTTGCAGTCGGACAGCGCGTCAGCCATTGCCGAATGGGCACCTGCCGCAATCGCGAGAGTGACAGGCGCGAAGGCCGTACACCTGGAGCTGGGAAACGAGCCCAACGTGCAGCCCCCGGACACTCCGCTCGGGCCTGGTGATTTGCGAGCAGCATTGCGCAGCGGCGCCCGGCAGCGGGGCGGGATGGTGATCGCCGGAGCCAACGTCACGCAGGAAACGGCAGACGCTATCGCCGGTCTGGTGTCGATTTCGATGGACCGCGCGCAGGCGCTGGAAGCGGCCGCACGCAGCGAGGCTGCTAAGCAAGCCGAGCGGCTGCGAAGCCTGATGCTCGACTCCGTGACGCACCAGATTCGCACGCCGCTGACTTCCATCAAGGGAGCGGCGACCGCACTGCTCTCCCAAGGCGCAGCTACGGAAGAGATGCGCGAATTGTTGACCATCGTGGATGAAGAGGCAGACCGCCTGAACGCACTTGTTGCCGAAGCGGTAGAGACCGCGCAGCTGGAAACCGAAAATATCCGGCTGAACCTGCGCCGTGTTCCGGTAAGCGAACTGGTCCGCGAAGCCGTCGAAGCCGCGCCATCGGTCATTGAGGCGCATCCGCTGAATGTAGACGTGCCCGGCGACATGATCGTGCTGTGCGATCCCGTGTTGCTGCAGAAAGTTCTTGTGAACCTGCTGGACAATGCCGCGAAATATTCTCTCCCTGGCGCTGCCATCCGGATTGCGGCGGCGAGGGCCGAAGGTGGCGTTTCGCTTTCCATTGCGGATGAAGGGCAGGGTGTCGCGCCGGAAGAGCGTGACCTTATTTTCGAAAAGTTTTATCGCGGTAAATCGGCAGGCGGAACGGCGGGCAGTGGCCGCGGGCTCGCGATTGCGCGCGCCGTGCTGCAGGCGCACGGCGGCGACGTCCGGCTTGCCGGCGCAACACAATCCGGATCGACGTTCACAATATTCCTGCCTGAAAAACGGTAGTTGCCGAGCCGCCCGGCGTGGCGGATGATGGTTGCAGATGCCCCCAAAACCTGACGCGGAGATCACCGTCCGCCGCAAGCATTCCCTCGCGGTGCGCTGGATGCACTGGCTGAACTTTCCGCTGCTCGGCGTGATGATCTGGAGCGGGCTGATGATTTACTGGGCGGACACGCATCCCGGCCAGAACCCCGGGCAGTACTACCGCATCGGCATCGGAAACTGGACACTGTGGCGGCTGTTTCCGGCAGGCTTTTACGAACACCTGAAGCTGAGTGGCCAGCTCGCCAAGGGCTTGAGCTACCATTTCGCGTTCATGTGGCTGTTCGCGCTGAACGGCTTCGCATATGTCCTGTATCTCGCGTTCAGCGGCGAGTGGCGCCTGTTTGTGCCGGAGAAGCGGTCGTTTCGCGATGCATGGTTCGTTGTCCTAAAAGACCTGCACATCCGCAAGGACGCCCCGGAGCAGATCAAGTACAATGGCGCGCAACGCGTCGCTTACGCGGGCGTCGTCGTGCTGGGCGCGGCGGCACTGGTCACCGGCCTCGCGATTTACAAACCTGTCCAGCTCGGATTTCTCACGCGCATCCTCGGCGGCTACGAGATGGCACGGTGGTTCCATTTCTGGATCACATGGTCGTTTGTCGGCTTCTTCGTCATCCATATCGTGCAGGTGGTTATCGCGGGCTGGAACAATTTCCAGTCCATGGTCACGGGGGTTGAAAAGGTCGAATCCGCGCCGGTGCCGTTATCCCCTCCGCCCGAGCCTGCGTTGCCGCCGGCGGAGCCGGAACTGGCCAACGATGAGTCCCCGGTCCCGGCTGGATCCATTGCCGAGCCGGAACCGCTCTCTGAAGAGAAGGAAGAAGTGGTGACACAGTGAAGCCACGCGAGCAGAAGCCGCTGCCTGAGCAGCGGATGACAGAGAGTGCATTCCGGTGGCGCTCGCGGCGGGATTTTCTGACGCTTGGCCTGGGCGCCGCGGCCGCGTATGGCGGCTGGCTGTGGATCCGCAAGAGCCCGCGCGAAGGCGAAATGCCCTGGCAGCTCCGCCGCGCCATGGACTTCAATGCCGATGTCTCGAAGGATGTTCTGGGCGAAGACCGGCTCGCGCGGACATTCGCGACCGGCCACGCGCAGCCGGACCTGCGCGTCAACGGCGACATCGGCATCTACACCGATCTCGATCCGGCCGACTGGCGGCTGCAACTGGTCGGCGTGCGCGAGCCGAAAAAGTACCGCCAGTACACGGACAACGTGGACGCGTGGGATTTCGGCTATGAGCCCGATGCATATTCCGGTGGCGATTCGAACCAGTCTCTCGACGGCAACGACACCGGGACCAAGGGAGCGGCAACTTCAAAGACCAACGCGCAGCCCAAACAGGACCGCGCAGGACTGTTGCTGACTCTGGATGACCTGCGCGCGCTGCCGAAAACGCAAACCGTGACGCAGCTCAAGTGCATTGAAGGCTGGTCGGAGATCGCCTGGTTCGGCGGCGTGCGTTTCTCAGATTTTGTTGCCGCGTACCCGGCCGACCGCACGCGCTACATCAAAATGGCCACGCCGGACGGCAATTACTACACAGGCATGGACTGGGAATCCGCCATGCATCCGCAGACCCTGCTTGCGTATGAACTGAACGGCGAGCCGCTGCCTCTGCTGCATGGCGGGCCGCTGCGGCTGGCGACTCCGCTCAAATATGGTTACAAACAACTCAAGCAGATCGGCAGCCTTGAGTTTGTTGACGCCAGGCCGCGCGATTACTGGGCCGACAACGGCTACGACTGGTACGCTGGTCACTGAGCCTTCGCGAATACGCTGCTGTCGAACTTCTCCAGCAGTTCCGCCGCATCGCGATAGACCTCGACCGCGCCGGCCGCGAGTAGTTCCACAGTGGTCCAGCCTCCGGTTGTTACGCAAACGGTGCGGACGCCCGCTTTGCGGCTCGCTTCAATGTCATACGGAGTATCACCCAGCGTGATGCACTCGTCCGGCTGCGCGCCGGCTCGCTGCATCGCCGCTTCGAAAATGTCCGGGTGCGGCTTGGCATGCCTGGCATCGCTCGAGGATGCATCTTCCTCGATCAGGTCGGCGATGTTCGCAATGCGTTTGTACTCCTGCAGCTCATCCGCGTTCGCGGAGCTGGCCATCACGGTCTTCCATCCCGTTGCGCGAAACTTTTCAATCAGCTCGCGCACCTTAGGAAACGGCTTGAACTCCGGCACGTAATCCCTCCACAACAGGGTTGTGCGGTAGCTCTTCAAATCGTCCTGCAGGCGTGAACGCTCTTCGTCGCTGGGAATGAACACCGGCAGCATCTCGTCGCCGCCCTTGCCGATCTGTCGTAGGATCTGCGCGGCCGGCACGTCGTAGCCGAAGTGCTTCAGCGCGGCTGACCATGACTCCGCATGCAGCAGGTTCGAGTCAATCAGCGTGCCGTCAATGTCGAGCAGGACTGTCTTTGCCATAGGCAATTGGATGCCTCTAGAGCGGACGCGGCAGGTTCGCGAAAGCCTGCTCGATGTGCCTGGTCGTGCCGGCGGTCGCGAACTGCGCCGTTACGCGGATCGCGTTGTAGATTGCGCGAGCGTTCGACGAGCCATGCCCGACAATGCACGCGCCGTTGATGCCGAGCAGCGGCGCGCCGCCGTACTCGGAGTAATCGAGCCGCTTCTTGAAGTCGTCAAAAGCGCTGCGGGACAGTAACGCGCCAACCTGCGCCGTAATGGTGGATTGCAGCGATTCGCGCAGCAACTCGCGCACCAGTTTGCCAGTGCCTTCCATGGTCTTCAGCGCCACGTTGCCGACGAAGCCATCGGTGACGATGACGTCCACGCGGCCGTTGAACAGGTCGCGTCCCTCGACGTTGCCTACGAAGTTCAGCGAAGTCGCGCGCAGCAGCGGCAGCGTCTCCTTGGTCAACGCGTTGCCTTTCACTTCTTCTTCACCGACGGAGAGCAGGCCGACGCGCGGATTTTCAATGCCCAGCACGGCGCGCGCGTACTCCGCCCCCATCACGGCGAACTCGACAAGGTTCTGTGGCTTCGAATCCACGTTTGCGCCCACATCCAGGAACACGCACGGCGAGCCGGTGGAAGTCGGCACCAGAGTGGCGAGCGCGGGCCGGTCCACACCGGGAATCGTGCCGAGGACCATCTTGCTGATGGCCATCGCCGCCCCGGTGTTGCCGGCCGTGATAAAGCCGGCAGCCTTGCCTTCGCGCACCATCTTGCAACCGACGCGCATGGAGCTGTCGCGCTTGGCGCGCAGTGCCGTCGCGGCTTTGTCCTCCATGGTGATCCACTGCGATGCGTGCACGACTTCGATGGGCAACTCATAGAGCGGGGCACGGCCGTTGCCGCGCGCAGCGTTCTTGATGGCGGATTTGGCGCGCGCGCGGCGTGTCGGCGGTTCCGCGCCCACGCCGATTGGCAGTTCGGCAAACGCCGTCAGCCGCGATTCCAGCTCCTCGCGAATGCGCTCCTCAGGCCCGACGAGGTGGACCCGCACCGGCAGGCTGCGGCAGGCCAGGATCGCGCCGTCAATCTCCGGGCACGGCGCCTTGTCAGAACCCATTGCGTCCAGCGCAATGTCGGTCAGCTGCGCCTGGGAAGCGGCTGAAGTGCGTCTGCGTTCGGAGGGCATTTCCAGTCAGGATTGTACTTTGCAAACAAAATCGGCTCCCGAAGGAGCCGACTTATCTGCTGAATTGTTTCCGTTCAGGCCTTTTCGACCTGCAGAACTTCGCGGTCCTTGTAGTGGCCGCACTTGGCGCAGGCGTGATGCGGCAGCTTGCGCTCATGGCAGTTCGGGCACTCGGAGGTGGTGGTTCCGGTCAGGTGGTCGTGGGCGCGGCGCAGGCTGGTGCGGCGCTTGGAGTGGCGTCGTTTCGGATTTGGCATCGTTCAGTTCCTTTCGCGGGGAGCGCTTCGGGCTCACAACCCGCCAGGCTCGATCTTTGCTGCAAATGTGGACGGCCTTAGCCCTTGACTTGCGACTTGAGCCCGGCCAGCGCGTTCCAGCGCGGGTCCACCGGCTTGTTGTCACAGTCGCATGTCCCGGAGTTCAGGTTCTGGCCACAGTTCGGGCACAGTCCCTTGCACTCCTCGGAGCAGAGCGCGCGGGCCGGAAGCGACAGCAAAACCTGCTCCCGGAGCACATCGGCCAGCTCCAGACCATCTCCTTGATAATACCCGATTTCGGTCTCGGAAGTCGTGATGGAATGCTCGTCCTTGCCTGCATCCACGCCCAGTGGGCGGTAGATGAGGTCGAAGCTGCCTTCCAGGTGTTCCGGCACCGGATCGAGGCAGCGGGCGCAGGCCAGCGTGAAGTCGCCGGAATACTCGCCCCGCACCCGGATGTCCTGCACGATCTCCTTCGGACCATGATGTTCTTCCACCAGCTCGGCGCCGCCGTTGACCGTAAGCGGAGAAACTTGTGCCGTTTCATCGCCATAGGAGATTTCGCCGACCGGAATCCGGGCTTCGATGATGACTGGTTCCTGCTGGAGATCATTGAGTGAAATACGCATGGCTACAGCTATTTTACGGCCTGAGGGGCAAAAAACATGCGGATACCGGCGACCCCGGCGGCCCCGGCTTCGAGACATTCTGGGGCGTTGCCCGCTGTGACGCCGCCGAGCGCCAGAACAGGCGCCGGGGCGGCGGCTTCGCAGGCTGCCCGAAGCAGCTCTAACCCGGCAGGTGGGGCAATTTGGGAATTGCCAACCTGCTTGCCAAAGACCGGGCCAAACAGGATTATGTCCGCGGACCTGGCAGCGGCAACTTCTTCGACAGTGTGGCAGGAGGCGCTGACGACCGGACCGTGCTGGCCGGCCAGGCGGAAGGCTTCGCGGGCCTGCTCCGGCGTCACCTCGCCCGCACCGGAGCGCAGGTGAATTCCGCAGCCCAGCGCAAGCGCAACGTCTAGCCGGTGGTTGATGAGAAGTTTGTCGCTCGCGGAAGAAAGCTGTCGGCCAAAGTCTTCCAGCTGAGACGCGGTCCAGTCCCGTTCCCGCAACTGGAGAAAGTCCGCCTCGGCCGCGACATGCCGGCAGGCCGCCAGGAATGCTTCGTCGCCGGCGAAAAGCGAGCGGTCCGTAATGGCGTAGCGAAGCATCTCCAATGCAGTTTAGTGCTGGAGTAAGAACGCAGGTCCTTCGCTCCGCTCAGGATGACAACAAGAATGACAACGGAAAACGGGGCCGCCAAATGAACAAAAGGCGCGGAAGAATCCGCGCCTTTTGTTGTCGATTGTCAGCAATCAGAAGTGGTAAGCAATGCCGATGGCCGGGTCGCTGATATTCGTGTAGCGGCGTGTCTGGAACGCTCCGCCTGAGCCTGAAGAAATATTGAAGTCCGGATACTTGACCACAATGCCGCGATATCCGGCGCGGATGTCGAAGCTCGGGCTGATTTCGTATGCGATGCCACCGCCGTACAGCGCCCCGACATTGGTGTTCTGCCGCGGGCTGAACCCTGAAGACTGGTCCTGGATCGGAGAAAAGATGAATCCGCCCACGCCGCCTTCGACGTACGGGTTCCACTTGCCGAAGTTCAGGCTGTAGACATACGCGCCGGAGATCTCCTGGATTCGGGTTCCGGTGTAGAACGCATTGCTTCCATTGTTGAGGTAGAAGGTGGTCTGGGTATAACCGTAGTTCGCTTCAAGGCCGCTGCGCGGAGTCAGGTCGTACCGGTAGCTGACCAGTGCACCGACTGCCTTGTCTGCCGAAGCAGAGACGTCTGTCGAACTGGCCGGCACGTATGGCGCGAACAGCCCCGTGGCGCTGATGCTGACATCCTGACGGCTTTCCTGGGCCACGGCGGGTAATGCGGCCGTTGCCGCGACTGCGGCCACATACAAAAATTTCCACTTCATTCCTGCGTTTGTCCTCATGCATCTTCGCGCATGCCTCCTGGGAAAAGGCCAAACGCGAGCTGTCCACTTCGTGGAAGCGAATCCGTTTTATTGTACCTGCCGGAGCAGGGAAAGACACGAAGGCCCTCCCGGTCCGGGAAGGCCTTCGACAAATAGCGCTGCTGGAAAATCAACTACTGCGGCGGCGCGGGCGGCGGAGTGTCGCCGTTGCCCATGGCGCCCTGGTGCTGCGACTTCCAGGCTTCCATCTTGGCTTTGCGCTGCGCCTGCATGGCGTCGAACTTCGCCTTCTGGTCATCATTCAGCACGCCGCGGACTTGCGAATTCATCGTCTCGTGGATGCTGCGCATCTGGTCGCGACGCTGTTCCGGCGTCAGCGAGGTGTTGCCCCGCAGCGCTTCGCCCTGCTCGTGAGCCGTCTTCATGAAGCCACGGACCTGCTGGCGCTGGTCAGGCGTCAGGTTAAGTTCGCGGGCCATGTCGCGCATCCCATCGCGTCCGCCGTGCATGCCGCCGCCCGGGCCCATCTGTCCGGCCATGGGGGGTGGAGGCGCAGCCTGCTGGTCCTGCGCCACCATGGCGGTTGCCGCGCCCAGGGCAGAGGCTGCCGTCAGCGCAAGAATCATTTTCCTGGTGTAACTCATCGGATATCTCTCCTTGTAGGGCGGCCGGAATCCGGTGCCCTCGTATTAAGCAGACGCGCCCACACCATGGAAAGTCGCTCCGGTCGAGAAGGAATTCGCAACTCCGCCGCGAAGTCAACCCGGACCCGGCCTTGTTCAGGCCACATTGACGCGGCTGGAATAGGATGAGACCCATGTCCCCAGTTGCCGAAATGCCGCTTCTCGAGCCGGTCACTGAACCGTCTTCGCGGGAAACACTGGTTGCCGCGCTTCGCCAGATGGATTCGCTTTCCAAGTTGTCTGAGAAGGGACTGGAATGGCTGGCCGGGCACGGAATTGAAGTCCGCGTGCCGCCGGGCCACATGATTTTCCGGCAAGGCGAACCGGCGCAGGCCATGGCAATCCTGCTCGACGGCGAAATCCAGGTGCAGCGGCGTGTCGGCGGTATGCAGCACAACGTCTTTGTCGGCAGATCCCAGCAGATCACCGGACTGCTACCGTATTCGCGCATGAAAGAGCACGGCGGCGACGGCATCGCGACGCAGGAGACCTGGTCTCTGCTTTATCCGAAGACATTATTTACAGAATTGTTGCGCGATGTTCCGGAGTTCGGCGGCATTGCCGTTGCGGTCCTGCTGGACCGCGTGCGTGAGGTCACGCGCATCGAACAGCAGTCCGAAAAGCTGAACGCGCTCAACCAGCTCGCCGGAAACCTGGCGCATGAGCTGAATAATCCTGCGTCCGCGGCGCAGCGTTCCGCCATGCACCTGCGCGCGGAGTTGAAGGAATACGGACACCAGAAGTTCGCCCTTGGCGCGTTATGCCTGGACGAGGCCGCGATCGCAAACGTGCGGGCGTGGGAGGCGTCACTGTCGCCGGGAGAAACCGAAGGCCTGGCGCCGCTCGAAGCAGCCGAACGCGAAACTCCCCTGCTGGAATGGCTGCAGAACCACGGCGTCATGGAGCCGTGGGAACTTTCCGCCGCCCTGGCCGAATCCGGCGTGCAGCCGGCGGACCTTGACCGGCTTGCTGAATTTCTGGACACGAACGGTGTCGCCACCTACCTGCTGCAGTATGCGTCGGCACGCCGCATGGAGCGCATGACCGGCTCTGTCTTGAATGCAACGGAACGGATCTTCCGCATCATCGACGCGATCAAGGACTACGCCTATCTTGACCAGGCGCCGCTGCAGGAAATCAACATCCCGCAGGCGCTGCACAACACGCTCACGCTGCTGCAGTCGCGGCTGACGCATGTCGAACTTGTCGAGAACTACGCGCCGGACATTCCGCCTATTTCGATTTTTGTCACCGAGATGAATCAGGTCTGGATGGCGCTGCTCGAGAATGCGCTCGATGCGATTGACGACCACGGCCGGCTGGAACTCCGCGCCTACGCCGACAGCCAGACAATCACCGTCGAGATCATCAACGACGGGCCGGGCATTCCGGAAGATATGCGCGGACGCATCTTCGAGCCGTTTTACACGACCAAGGGCCCCGGACCACACCTTGGCCTCGGGCTGGATACGGTGACCCGCATCGTGCGCAAACATCGCGGCGCCGTGACGGTGCAGCAGGTGGACCGCGGGACCTGCTTCCAGGTGCGGCTGCCGATCGACCAGGGCCGCGCCTACTAGCTCCTAAGCCGTTCAGTGTCGAAGGCGTAGCGCGATTGCCGTCAGCTAAAATCTCAGCTTGCCTGTGAAGCCGATCCGCAAAGTCCTCATCGCCAACCGCGGCGAAATTACGGTGCGTATCGCGCGCGCCTGCCGGGAGCTCGGCATCGCCAGCGCTGCCGTGTATTCCGACGTGGACCGCAACTCGCTGCATGTCCAGGCGTGTGACGAGGCGTATCGGCTTGGGCCGGCGCCGGCCAGGGAAAGCTATCTGCGCGGCGACCTGATTCTGGCCGTTGCTGCCGGGTGCGGCGCGGATGCCATTCATCCCGGATACGGTTTCCTGTCGGAGAACGCCGATTTCGCCGAAGCCTGCCGCGACGCGGGTGTGACATTCATCGGGCCGCCGCCTGAGGCAATGCGCGCGCTTGGGTCAAAGACCGCCGCCAGGCGGCTGGCCGACAGCGTGGGCATGCCGCGCACGCCGGGGTCGAATACGGGACTGCGTTCCTATGAAGAGGCTGTCGAAACAGCGCGAGGCATTGGCTACCCGGTCATGCTCAAGGCCGCGGCCGGCGGCGGTGGCAAGGGCATGCGCCGCGTGGATGCAGAGGCCGACCTGCGCAGCGCGCTCGACTCCGCCCGCAGCGAAGCGGAGCGCTCCTTCGGCAGTGGCGAAGTGTACGTCGAGAAGCTCGTCATTGAGCCGCGCCACATAGAAATCCAGCTGCTCGCGGACGAGCATGGGAACTGCCTTTACCTGGCGGAGCGGGAATGCTCCGTGCAGCGTCGCAACCAGAAAGTGATTGAGGAGGCGCCCTCCGCGGTGGTTTCTCCAGACTTGCGCCGGCGCATGGGCGAGGCGGCGGTCAACCTCGCAAAGGCCGCGGGTTACGTGAACGCGGGCACCATCGAGTTCCTGCTCGACCGCGAAGAGAACTTCTATTTCCTCGAGATGAATACGCGCCTGCAGGTGGAGCATCCCGTCACGGAGCTCGTCACGGGCCTCGATTTAGTCCATTTGCAGTTGCATGTCGCCGAAGGCAGGCCGTTGCCGCTGGCCCAGCAGGACATTCAACTGCGCGGCCACGCGATGGAGTGCCGCATCTACGCGGAAGATCCCGCGAATAACTTTATGCCGTCGCCGGGGAAGATCACCGCACTGCGCGAGCCGGCGGGCCCGGGGATTCGCATGGATTCCGGCGTGTATGCGGGCTGGACAGTGCCGCTCGATTACGACCCCATGCTGTCGAAGCTGATCGCCTTTGCGGAAACACGCGAGGCCGCGATCGATCGCATGCTGCGCGCGCTCGACGAAACAGTTGTCGGCGGCATCGCGACCAATATTCAGCTGTTCCAGCGCATTCTTCGCGATCCGGCTTTCCGCGAAGCCCGCATCCACACGGCGTATCTTGATGCGCTGCTCGCACAACCGCAAAGCGCGGCTCCTGAGGGTTCCCGGTCGCTGGATGACGCTCTTGCACTCGCCGCGATTGCGGCCGCAATGTTCGCTGCAACGCCTGCTCGTGGCGCAACTTCGGTTCCGGTAGAAGCAGCCAACTGGAAGCGGGCAGCCCTTCGCGAAGGTTTGCGCGTATGAGTGTCTGGGTCCGCATGGACGGTAAGCTGCTCCGCGTGGATGAGCCGGTACGCCCGGGGGGCCCATGGAAAATCACTCCTGAAGGCGGCGAGGCCGTCGAAATTGCTGCCGATGTTGCCACCATCAGCCCGGGAACGCTTTCCATCCTGAGCACCGGCAGGTCCGTAACGGCAATCGCGGATGAGGCAGCAGGAGAAGCCAGCGTGCTGCTCAACGGGGTCCGCTACATGTATGCGATGGAAGACCCGCGTTCGCTGGCGAGCCGGCGCGCTGCCGGTGGCGGGGCCGATGGGCCGAAGCAGATCATCTCGCCGATGCCGGGGCGGGTGGTCCGCATCCTGGTTTCGCCGGGAGATTCTGTTACGGCCAAACAGGGCGTCCTTGTGGTGGAAGCCATGAAGATGCAGAACGAACTCAAGTCGCCGAAGGACGGAGTGGTGCAGGCCATCCTGGCCGAGGCGGGCGATACGGTGGCAGCGGGCCAGCCGCTGGCCACCATCGCTTAGCTCATTTTGCGAATGCTATTCGAGAGTTGCTGAAGTTACAGGCCCGTTGTTGTCTTCCAGCATCGAAGGTCGAGGCTGATGGGGCGGCGCCATGCTTGCGTACTGCTGT
This sequence comes from uncultured Acidobacteriaceae bacterium, assembly GCA_963848685.1. Lineage (GTDB taxonomy): Bacteria > Acidobacteriota > Terriglobia > Terriglobales > Acidobacteriaceae > CAWKED01. The sequence goes on from CAWKED010000003.1 coordinate 467,317, forward strand.
GCCGACATCACTTTGACGACCTTGAATTTGTACTTGTCCCGGTCCGCGCGCATCTGCAGATGGCTGCCCTTTACTTTGACGTCCACTCTGGAATTCGCGGGCACTTCACAGGCATGCGCCCAGCGGCCGCCTTCCTTGCGTTGTGCGTAAAACACTCTGTCGCCGGCCTGAATGGTATAGGTCTGTTCGACATCTCCACTCGTGTGATATTTCAGGGTGCCGTGGTCTTCTTTGACAACTACCCCATGGCCCGAATCATCCACATCCCGCACAGTGGCAGATTGCCAGGATTGTGCAGCACACATGGCGCTTGAGGTGAGCGCCAAAACAAGCACAGGAATTGCAGTTCGTAACACCATATCTAAGTATGACCTCTTTCCGAGGCATATGGATGCCAGCGATTACAAATAATCGCGCGCATGAACTCTCTGGTAATTGACCAGGAAGGTACGGCCGCCGCACGTCAGCAGGGTACGCCGACGTTACTGCTCGCCGTCCTTAAATATCTTCTCCGCCATGTAGTTGCGGACGTGCGCTTCATCGCGCAGCATCTCGTAGTACGCCGTTTTCAGCACTTGCGAACGGGCGTCACGGATGCGCTGGCGAATGTCCTGCTGCACGCGCGGGTCGTTCAGCTGACGCTGTCCGGCGGGCTCCTTCGCGATCATCCGGAAGATCTGGTACGCGATGATCCTGTGTTGCGGGTCATTGTCCTGGAGCGGCAGGACATCGGTGAACTCGCCCGGCTTCAGCTTCTGCACGGCGTTGTAGACGGTGGCATCAACCTTGAGCTGGCTGTCGGAAACGAAACCCATATCGCCGCCGTTGGCCGCGGTGTCGGGCCGCTCGGAGTAATTCATCGCGAGCGCGCCAAAGTCGTCGCCGGATTCCAGCCGCTGATGCAGCATCTGGATCTTCTTTTTCGCCTCGGCATCATTGGTCGCCTTGCCCGGTACCGGCGGCATGCCTTCCTTCGGTGGCACCGGGGTGACGACAATCTGGGCGAGATGATAGCTCGGCTCGACCAGGTTATAGCTGGCCTTGTTCGCGTCGTAATACTTCTGGATGTCGGAATCCGTGACGTTGATCCGGGTATTGATCTCCTTGTTGAACAGCTTGTCGATCGTCACGGAGCGGCGCAGCTGCTTGCGGATGTCGTCCACCGTCAGGCCGTTGTTCTTCAGTCGCGCGTCGAATTCTTCCTGCGTGAACGGCGCCTTCATCTCGGCCAGCTTCGCGTCCACTTCTTCGCTGGTCGCGGCCAGGTTCAGCTTTTCGGCGCGCTGCTGCAATATCTCTTCGTCAATCAGCTGCCGCAGGATGGTCATGCGCTGGATGGCCGCCTGCTCCGGGCTGGGCGGCGGCTGGCGATTGTCCGGAACGGAATTCTTGTAATACTTGTCGACGTCGGTGAGCGGAATCGCTTTTCCGTTCACGGTGGCCGCAACGCCGGCCGAACTCTGACGATTGCAGCCCGCCGCAAAGAACAACGAGGCGCCAGCCAGCGCAAGAACCAGAGCTGTGTGCTTTGCTGGAAATTTCACTGTCCCCGCACTCCCGAAGCTTCAGCGTTGGCAGGAGCGGGCATCGCGGGAGGCGGTCCGGGCACGCCGGCATCCTTCAGGGCGCGGTCGATGACCGGCCACAATACGTCCGTATCCACCCAGCCGTTGATCTTTTCGCCGTTCACCAGCAACAGCGGCGTGCCTTCGACGCCGACGATATCCCCCTCATGCATCGAAGACACGACAGACTTCGTGTCCTGGGCGGAGATGCAGGCGTCGAGTTTCTTCTCGTTCGCCTTGGACTTCTTGCCTTCTTCGCGCGCCAGCCGGTCGAGTGTTTCATTGGCGCGGGCCACTTGTTCGGCAGGCGTGGCCTTTGCGTCGCCTGTCATTTCCGAGTGGTGGTCGTGAATGAAGTCCACGTAGTTCCAGTACGCGTCGCTGTTTTGCGATGCCAGGCAGGCGGAATCCACCGCCGCATGCATCGCCCAGGGATGCATCTCGGCCGGCAACGGGTAATCCTTGTAAACAATCTTGATCTTGTCGCCGTAGCGCGCGATGGTCTGCGGAAACAGTTCCCGGTGCATGCGCGAGCAGAACGGGCATTCCAGGTCGTCGAAGACCACGATGGTCACTTTCGCGTCTTTGCCGCCACGGTACGGCCGGCCGGCAATGTCCACGCCCGATGCCGGGTCTTTCGTCAGGTCGATCTTGTCAAAGCGGATCAGCTGCTTGTTGTCGTTCGAAATGAGAAAAGTGAGCGTGCGGGAGGCCTGTCCCTTGGAAAAAGTGATCGGCAGCTGGTCGTAGCCGGGGAACTCGCTCCTGGTCCGCTGACCAACCGCGATGGAGTACTCCTCTGGCAGGTTGAGGGTGCTGCGGACCTGGATCTCGATGCGGCGGGCCAGCTCAGCGCCGGCGGGCGGGGGCGTCTGCGCGCGGCACCCCAGAGAGACAAGAACGGCGGCCAATGCCAGGCCTGAAAAAAGACGGAAACGACGCATGGGAATTGGGTTGATTATCGCATGTTAGACGTGCCCGGCACCGGTTTAGGAAGCTCCCGGCGTTTCCGGCGGTGGCCCGCGAAAAATCTAGAACAGGCGCTCGGAACGACGCAGGTTTCCTGCCGTCCCGACGCCTGCGAGCGTGAGATTGAACCGATAGCTGTTCTCATTACGCACGGAACCCAGCGCGAAACGGCGATACTCCACGCTCAATCCGCAGCAGTTCCAGTTGTAGCTGGTCTGGATGGCGCCGTACTGGACGGCGTTCAGATTGAAGTCGTACCCGGTATTTGCCGCCGCGCTGAACCCGCGTTTCGTTGGGCCGCCGTAGCCGGCCAGCAGGCGGATCTGATTGAAGTCTGCCGGAAGGGTGACCGTGCTGGATTGCGGAACTTCTCCCGGCTCGATCAGGTGCGCATTGCCTACCCCGCCGAACCACTGCCCGGCATGCACGTTCGCAAAGATGTTACTCAAGAGAAGCTGGCCGGCTTTGGGGTCGTAGTCAGCGTCCCACTCGAGATCAACATTGCTGGTCGAGCGCCATTGCAGGCGGGAAACCACCGGAGACTGGTAGCGCGGGCCCGTGAGGAACGCCGCGCCGGTGAAGAGCACCGTGGTGTCGAGAACATTGCGCTGCCCGGGGGTAAGCGCCCCGCCGAAATCAGGCTGAAAGAAATATTTCTGCCCGACAAACCAGCTCACGGCTTCCTGGCCGTCAGGCCTGCAGGTCACGTCATCTTTGGGGCAGGGTTTGCGGCGGCGATGCCTGACAAACAGCCGTTGCGTCAGGCCGTATTCGACCTCGTTGGTGTCGCTGAGGATGTCGGTTTCGTCGAACCGCAGGATGTTCTGGAAGTTGTCCACGCCGCCGGTGAACCGGTATTTCAGCTCAGGTTCAAGGACATGCCGCCATTGCCAGCCGCCGGCGTTGAAGGTGCGCTCGACCGGCGGCAGGTCCAGGTCAAAGCCCGCCTGAAATGCGGAACGGTTGATGGATGCGGCTCGTTCCTCAGGAACGATGTAGCCGACAGAAGGATTGAACGCGCCCGGCAGCTGGCTGCGGCTGTAAAACGTTTCGCGGACGGCGATCCATGGCCGGAGCGAGAGGCCGTGAAAAAAACCTTCCCAGCCAATGGCGGGATTCAGGTCAACCCGCTCGGTGATGCCGCCCGTGGCAAAGCCGGGTTCGCTGCGGCGTAACCCGTCGGCGCTGGTGTCCGCCCGCCAGAAGAACCCCGGACCGAAGGAGTGATCGAGGGCCGTGGCCTCGAGTGACGGAACATGCAGGATGCGGATTTCATCCCCCGGCGTCGTGTCTTCAAAGTTCTGGTAGCGCTCCAGAAGCGCGGTCGCGACAATGCTGCCCGCGTCATGCGTGATGTAGGCGGTCGACTTTACTTCGGAGTTCACCGCGAGCGCGAAGCTCTCGGCGAATGCTTCCCGGTAGATGTAGGAGCTGAGGTATTCAATGTCACCGGCAACGCGGGTGTGGGGGGTAAAGTCGTGGCGACCGGACGCGAGTACGTCTTGGCCGCCTTGGTTGCAGTTCAGCGTCACGCTGGCATCCTGGTTCGTGCAGGCTTCCCCGGCCCCGGGAGCGATGGGCTGCGTCAGGGTGAGCCCGCGGTCCTGCAGCGCGGAAAAACTGGCCCGCGCAAAATCCAGCCCGTTGCCGCGATAGTGGAAGACGCCGCGCTCCGCGAAGCCGCGCAGCGAATAGTAGTCCAGCCCCAGAGTCAGGTCGGTACTGCGATTCATCGCCCAGAACACTTCGTCGCCGATGATCGTGCCCTTGCTCGACGACGTGCCGACCGTCGGGATCAGCAGGCCCGTCTGGCGGCCGGTTGTGTCTGTCGCGTGTGTCAGGTACGGAAAATAAAACAGCGGAACGTGGACCAGCCGGAAGACGCTGCCATAGAGCTTCGCTGTGTCGCCGTCGAGCGCGGCACGCCGGATGGTGAAATCCCAATCGGGATGCGGCAGCGCGCACGAAGTCACCATGCCGTCGTAGATGACATATTTTTCCGAACCCTCTTTCAGCACCTCGCGGCCGCGGAAAATGAACGGGCTGCCGCTCTCGTAGACAGGGCGTGAGCTTTTCGGCGAAACCACAACGGTTCCTGTCACATCGTAAAAGTGCGCCGTGTCCATCCGGACATTCACTTCTCCATGCGCGGCGCGGATGTGCTCCTGGTCCGGGCCGCCTTCCAGCGTGAATTCGCCGGGAACCGTCGCGATGCCCGAGCCGGAATCGTAGACGATCGTCTGCGCGCGCAGCACGTATTCCCGGGAGTGAATGACCACGTTACCGCTCAGTGTGTAGATGTCGCCGTCTTTGACCTGCGACTGCGCTTCGAGGCGGATGGGTTCGCCCGTGTTGAATTCTTCAACCGGCTTTGCGATGGGAATTTTCTTCCGGTCTGCCTGCTGTTGCGGCAGTGTTACCGCATTGGTAAACGGCAGCGCGAGTAACTGCGGATGACTTGCCCACACCAGCGTGATACACAGCAAATAGGGAAGCAACCTGCGCACTGCTGAAAAGGATATCGCGTGCGAAACGCACAGCGCGTAAAGGCGGCGCAACCGCATTCGGGGAGTCAACGATTTTGAGTACAGGCGCGTTGCAGCAAGATCTGCTGGTGGAGTCAGGCGCGGCATGGAAGCAGGAAGCGTCCGCGCGGCTGCAGGCGCACCGGTCCCGCCGCCCCGGTCACCGGCATCAACCGGTGGAGCCGGAAGAGGCACCATCGCGCGTCGGCCGGAAGGCGCGGATAGCGCAATCGGTTCTGGAGCGCTACGCGCAGGCGCCTTCCTATACGCAATATCTCGACCAGATCGCGGCCGAAGCCCATCCAGGTACCAGCCCGGCTGACGCGGCGGAGGCGATACCCGCGGCGCAGCTTTCTCCGGAGCCTGTCGGGCAGGACATCGTGCCGTTAACGATTTTCGATGCCGCTGACGACCAGGCGCCACTGCCGGCCGACCCGGTGTTGCGCGCCGGGGAGCTGACGATCGCGTTGCCGGCCGACTTGCCGTCGCTGCCGGAATTTGCCGCATTTGCCCGCAACCGCGCTTCGCACACCGGCCTGCCTCCGGAAAACTTTCTCGAAGAAGCCACCGTGGAGCCGGAACTGGCCATCCCTGCGAACCTGATTGAGTTTCCCCGCGTGCTGGTTGCGCCGCGAAAGGTACGGCCGCGGCTGGCTGAGGGGCCGTTGCGTGAAGAAGCCATGGAAAGGGCGGAAAGCCGGCCTGTCGCCGAGACAACCGGCCAGCTTCGCATCTTCGAGGTCGAGGAAGTTGTTGTGCCGGCCCCGGCAAGCGTTGCGCCTGCGCTTCCCGAAGCACCGGCCGCCGCGCCCGAATGGCACCACATCCGGCTCGATGCCAGGCCGGTTCCTATCGCGAGGCCGCACGCCCAGGGCGCCGCACTGGATGCCGCGCCGACGCAGTTTGACCTGCCACTCTCGGTCGCGTCCTTAAGCCGCCGCGGGATGGCCGCGCTGGTGGATACCTCACTGATCGCGATCGGCTACCTGGGCCTGGTCGCCGCATTCGTTTCAGTCTTACCGGTTAGGCCGTCGGGCCGTGCCGGCGAGATCACCGCGGCTGCCGTGTTCGCCGCCTGTTTCGCCGCGTATCACTGGCTGTTTGCCAGCTATGGAGGCGCGACCCCCGGTATGCGCTATGCGCGCATTGCGCTGTGCAGCTTCCGCGACGAGAACCCTTCGCGGCGGGAAGTGCGGTGGCGCTTCGCGGCCTTCCTTCTGTCGCTGGGCACGATGGGTCTTGGCCTGCTGTGGAGCGTTGTCGACGACGACCGCTTAGGCTGGCATGACCGCATCAGCCGCACCTATCAGCGCTGCTATTAGCCCGGCATCTTCTTGCGGAACGCATACTCCGCGGCCACTGCCGCCCCGATGACACTGATTTCGTGCATCTCCGGCAGCACTTCAAGGGAATAGCCCTGCAGCGGGCTCATCTTCACCATCTGGTGCAGGTAGTCATCCAGCAGTATTACGTCGAGGAAGTTGACGTTGAAGCCGGTGTAGTAAGAATTTGCCCGGCCCGACGTGGTGGATTGAGTTGGCTGTGCCCGCGGCCAGCGCCCGGTGCCACAGTCTTTACGAACTCCACGCAGCGCGGGTCGCCCTGCTTTGTTCCCTGCGGCTTTGCGGCAGCGAAAACTTCTTCCGGCTCCATGTCGAGGAAGCGCAGCCGCATGGCGCGATGGCCCATGATGCCTTCGAGATGACCGCGGCCGCCGCAGCCGCAGTACGTTTCCTTGGAGTCGAGCGTGACGACGGTGTGGCCGCCCTCCCAGACGCCTTCGGGAAGCGGAAAACGGCCGTAGCCAATGCCGGTGCCCAGCGTCCAGACCCGCGATGACCTGTCGAGTTTGCCCGTGGTGGAGGCGAGGCCGGCGGCAATGGCATCGGCGTCGTTGTTGACCTCGATGGGCGCTTCCAGGCCGGCTTCCTTCAGCAGGGCATGGACCATCTCGCGGATGTGCAGGCCCTTCAACTGCGGCACGTTCGGGGAATCTTCGACCGTCCCGTGGCGAACAATCCCCGGAATGCCGATGCCGATAGCGATGACTTTGTCCGTCTTTTTTGCGAGCGCGAGGATTTCGTCACGGATGAGTTCCGCAATCTGCTCGCCGGGCAGCGCGACAATGCCGTCGGCATCGTCCGGGTCCAGCGGCCATATGCGCAAATCGCCTACGACCGTGTGGCCGCTGACGAGGCCAGCGGTGATTCTTTCCGTGATGGTTACGCCAATGCTGTGAGGCATGACCGTTTTCCCTCTAGTCGAACTTTGCCAACCGGTTCAGGCCGTTGAATGCCGCCGCCTTGTAGCACTCCGCCAGCGTCGGGTAGTTGAAGACCGTGTCTACGAAATAATCAATATTGCCGCCAAGAATCATGACGGCCTGGCCGATGTGCAACAAGCTCACTGGCGCCTTCGCCGATGATGTGGACGCCCAGAATCGACTTGGTTTCGCGGTGGAAGATGATTTTGAGCCGGCCTGTCGTGTCGCCGCGAATCTGGCCGCGGGCGATTTCGCGATAGTACGCCACACCGACCTCGTACGGAACGTCTTCTTCCGTAAGCTGCTCCTCGGTCTTGCCGATAAAGCTGATTTCCGGGATGGTGTAGATGCCGTAGGGGTAATAGCTGGGGTTGGAGTGCAGGTCGCCGCCCTCAAACGCGTGCGAAGCAGCGATGCGGCCCTGTTCCATCGAGACTGAAGCCAGCGATGGGAAGCCGATGACGTCGCCGACGGCGTAGACGTGCGGCACCTTGGTCTGGAAATTTTCGTTCACCGGGATCCTGCCGCGCTGGTCGGCATCCAGGCCGACAGCGGCGAGATTCAGCTCGTCCACCGCGCCCTGGCGTCCAACCGCGTAGAGCAGGGCATCCCCGGAGATGCGCTTCTTGCTCTCGAGGTTCGCGACAACGGAGCCTTCCGGCAGCTCCTCGACGGATTCCACGTCTTCGCTGAGCCGCATGGTGACGCGGGCATCGCGCAAATGGTAGCTGAGCGCCTCGACAATCTCCTGGTCGGCAAATTCGAGCAGTCGCGGCCGGCGCTCGATTAACGTCACCCGCACCCCGAGCGCCGCGAACATGCAGGTGTATTCCACGCCGATGACCCCGCCGCCGACAACGATGAGTGTCTTCGGCAGATTGGGAAGGTTCAGGAGCTGGTCGGAATTGACGATCGTGCGGCCGTTGACGGGAACTTTCGGGGAACTTGAGGGCCGGGCCCCCGTGGCGATGAAGATGAAACCCGCTTCGTACTCTTCCGAGCCCCTTAATCCCGTTACCTTAATCGTGTTCTGCCCGGTAAAGCTTGCGATGCCGTGGAGAACGTCGATATTGTTGCGGTTCAGCTGCGCTTCGGTGACGTCGACCTCGGTCTTGATGACGTGCTGGACGCGGAACGCGAGGTCCTGCATTGTGATCTTTTCCTTGACCCGGTAGTTCATGCCGTAGACAGACTTGTAGTTGTAGCCCGACAGGTGCAGTACGGCCTCGCGAAACGTCTTCGAGGGAATGGTCCCGGTATTGATGGAGGTTCCGCCGATGACCTCGCGGGCTTCGACAACGGCTACGCGCTTGCCCAGCTTGGCGGCATAGATGGCCGCCCGCTGGCCGGCTGGCCCGGAGCCGATCACGATCAGGTCGTACTTCTGCATTCGTCCTGCTCCATGGCATGCCGCGAGCGGCTAAGCGCTAAACCTAACACAGCGTGGTGAGGGTGAGATGTGCGGCGGATGCGGCGGCGCAAATAGAAAACCCTGTCCGGCCGGACAGGGGGAAGAAAAAGGCCCCGCATCCGCGGAGCCCCAGAAGAGATGTTGGTTAGAACCGGTACTTGGCGCCGGCGGTGATGACCCAGGGGGTCAGAGAGCCTGCGCGGCGATACGGGTCGTTGACGTTGCCGAAGCCGGGCCACATCTGATATTCGAAATCGGCGGCGCGTAAGGTGATGTGCCGGGTAGCGCGGAAATCCAGGCCCCCGCCGAAGGTGTATTGGAAGTTGCTTCCGCTCTCGCTGCTCGGGATTCCGGACGGGAAACTGAAGTGACCGAGACCGACAAGAAACTTCGCGTACGGGATGTAGCGGCCGCGGGCGTAGATGATGCGGGGGCCGGCGGAGAAGGTGAATTCCTTCTCGCTGTTGTAGCCGTTGATGACCACGAAATTGGTTTCAGCTTCCAGGCCGTACCATTGGCGGGCGTTGAGATCGACCACGCCGCCGAAAGAGATCATGTTGTTGTTCGGACCGTAGTCCGGCCGCACGTATCCCACAAAGCCGCCGGCCTCGAGGTTGCCGGCGCGAAAACCGGCTGGGACCGCCTGGGCGTGGACAACCGCTACCGAGCCGGCTGCTAGAAGCGCGAAGCAGAAAATCTTACGAAGCACTGGACTCTCCTGGAAAATGGACTCAAAGACTCCGGACCCTGGCGGGTCCGGAGCTAAACGGCACCGCGTAACACATTATTGCCCAGGCGCGGCAGTTTGTGTACCACTGTTTGCGGGCATCGGTGCACCGGAGTAACGGGTTAGGCGAATCGCGACGGGTGTGACCTCGAACGGCATCTTGTCGCGGGCGGTGTAATAGTTGGTCGGACGCGGGTGCAGCAACGTCACCTGGTCGGTCCAGCTGTTCAGGCGTACGCGGCTGCCCAGTGGGAGTGCAGCAACCTGCTGAAGGTTGTTCGGCGCCAGTGCCGGGGCCTTGGCTTCGAGCGCTGCCAGCCACGGGGTACCGTTATTTTTATCCAGCAGGGAATCGCCGATGCGGGGATCGTTCAGGTTCGGCAGCTGGTGGGCAAGGGCCTGCAGCTGGCGGAAGAACAGCCCGGCTTCACCCAGCTTGTCCTTGTAGGGCGAGGCCTCGAGGAGCTGGATGGCTTTCACGGCGGCCTGCTGGTTTTCCTCAGGCGTGTGGCCCATCGGGATCTTCTGGAAGACGACGTCGGTGGGGAACAGCAGGCGGTCGTTGAACGCATACCGCGTATCCAGGCGATGGCCCAGGAGAATGTGGGCAAGCTGGAAGGCCAGTACGGCAGCCAGGGCCGGCTCGCCGTTCAGCGTATCCACCAGGCCGCGGCTTAGCAGGATGGTGTTGCCGACCGACATGGATTCGAGCGGGGCCGTCATGAGCACGCGGCAGTGAATCGCTTCCTGCAGCGGGATGTTGTTCGTCACGATGATGTTGTTGGTCACCGTTTCGAGCAGGCCGTCCACTTCCGGGCTTGGCGGATCGATAAAGCCGGCCCGCTGCAGGCGGTCGAGCACGTTGGTTTCCGCCTGGGCAACGAACATGCGCTCTGCCTCGAGCGGGCTGATGTCCTGGCCCTGCGACTCGTCCTTGGCGCCTTCCACCTGAATGGACGCGTTATCGCTCTCATGCGACGGCAGGATCAGCGAGTAGCCCCAGACGTGGGTCTGCGCCTTGAAGTGGACAGCGTTTTCTTCGTTCTTACCGCGGCTCTCTTCAACGTAAACCAGTGAAGGCAGCCACAGGCCGGGCTGGACGTTCATCCGCCAGCTGTCGAAGTGGAAGAACTGACGGTCGTCGAAGTTGGAGCCGGTGTACACGCCGTTCATGCGGACGATGTTGCCGCCTTCTTCATCGACCCAGATGCGGCCAAGGAAACGACCATGGGACTTGGCTTCCGTCGGGGCGACGTCAAAGATGTCCGTGCGGATCTCGCCCAGGAAGGCGCGGCCGACATATTCAAAGGTGTAGTGTTCGCGGTCGAAGCTCGAGACGTCCAGGACCATCATGTTCGTGAAGCCGGCCGAATCGTACTCGAACTTGAATGCCTTGTTCAGGCCGCCAAAGAAGCCGGCCGAGGCATGGAAAATGCCGCCCTTGTCCGCCTTCTCCTTGTATTCCTTGTAGCCGACCTGGCCGCTGAAGCTGGGGCGGCCCACGTTGTAATAGTCACTCTCAGGCGTCGTGAGCATGACCGGGTCGGGCTTCATGTTCTGCAGGTAGATTTCGACCAGCGGTTCGTGCTGGTTGAGGGCCTGCACGGTTGCCTTTTCGCGGGCAATGGCGCGGTTGACCAGTTCATTTTGCTGGGCGGTGAGCGGAACCAAGCCGGCTTTGTCCTTGTCCTTTGCCTGGACAAGTGTTGTGCCGGCAACCAGAAGCATGGTGCAGAGCAAGGCGTTGCGACGAAGCATGTGTTTGACCATCCCTAAGAGTGAAGCAAATTTTCGAAACCGGTCTGCCCGCTTAACGCTAGGCAAGCTGGAAAAGTACGTGATAAACGGTTACCTTCTCGACCGGCTGACCGTTTGCAATAGCCGGCTTGAAGCGAGTTTGCTGAACAATGCGTTGCGCTGCTTCGTCCAGCCCATGTCCCAGGCCGCGGATAACACGAAGAACCTCCGCGTGCCCACTTGTGTCAACCCGGATCTCCATGACGACCTCGCCCTCAATATGCGCTTGCTGGGCATCATGTGTGTAGAAGAGTTTTGGGTCAGGATGCGAGATAACAACGGGGGCTGAGCTGCCCGGTTCGCTGGCACGCGAGACCGGTCCGCTGGGGCCGCCGAGGCCGGTGCCGAAGCCGCCGGTGGATTTCACGCCACCGCCGCGGCCGGTTCCGGTGCCGCCGGGGGTTCCCCCTTCAATGCCGTTGGACAGGCCGGCCATGTTGACTCTGCCGTGGCCGGTCCCGCCGGGCTTGCCGTATTCCGGGCCGGTGCCGAACGCGACGCCGTGCACGGAACCGCGTGGGGCCCCGCCCGCGCCCTGGCCTTCGCCCTTGGGCATGTCAAAGCTGCCGACGGCGGCGATGTTGGCCGGCCGCGTGGCATTCGGATTGGGAGCCACGCCCACCGGGTCGCCAAAGCCTCCGGTCTTAACTGTCGGCGGCTTGTTGTTGTTGGCCACCTTGGTCACGGTTGGAGAGGTGAACAGGCCGACCTTGGGCGGCGGCGGGGCCACGCGCTCCAGCTTGGGCGGGGCGGGCGGCGCCACGACCGGCTTCGGCTCCGGGACCTTCACGATGACAGGCTTCGGCGGCTCGGGCGGCGGAATGGGCTGCGGCTTGGGTTCTGGCGGCGGCGGCATCTTGGGCCGCGGGATCGGCTTCGGTTTCGGCGGCGGCGGTGGCGGGTTCTGGTCCGGCAGCACCAGCTGCGTGCTCACGTATGCCTGATCGGCCTGGTGCTTGATGCCTGCCATGGCGAGCAGAATCGCAATCGCAAACACAACCGCATTGATCACAGCGGACGACGCGAAGCGCGAGGCACGGCCTTCGGCTTCGGGGAGGAGCCCGAATCTCGGATCAATATCAAATGGGTCCCTGCGGTCCATCACCACTCCTTTAAAGCTGAAAAGCAATTTTCAAAAGAGAACACAAGATAAGACGTCTGCAGGCAAGTAAGGCTCGTGAACTGCGCCCACAGATTGAGAGATTGCGGAACTTCCGCATTCAGCCCGATGCATATATGGCGTTCTAAACGTGGAAAGCCATTTCGCTCACGGATGCGGTAATTATCGCTTGCCGCACCCTGTTGCGTGCAACCAAAATATGGCTGTTGTGGGGGTGTCTACGATGCTACTTCCCGGTGAGGGGGAACCCGAATGGGTATCCCCCTTCACTGCAACACTTGTGGAAGTGTCAACGGGACGGCTGCGGTGCAGAGGGTGCCGCGGGCGTGCTCGCAGCCGCTGGAGCCGGTGAAGATTGAAACAGTTTTGCAGCTTGTTTCGCCACGTTATACACACCCCATGCCGCAGGGAGGCTGACGACAAGCCAGGCACCAAAAATCAATGCCGGCGAGGATTTCTTGATTGCGCTCATGATCTTCATCTCTCCTTTCAAGCCTGGGCTGCGTCATCGCGCATCCAGAATTTTTCTGCGACCGGCCGCACCAGAAGGTTTGCGACAAAGCCGATGACGAGCAGTCCCGCCATGATGTGCAGGATGACAGGATAGGCCTGCTGGCGCGGATAATGCTTGGCGACGTAGTGGTCGAGGATGTCGTTGACAATCAGCGGGCCGACGATTCCCGCAGTGGACCACGCCGTGAGCAGCCGGCCGTGGATCGCGCTGACGTTGAACGGGCCGAACAGATCTCGCAGATAGGCAGGGATGGTTGCGAAGCCGCCGCCGTACATGGTCAGCAGCAGGCACGCGATGATGACGAACAGCGCCAGCGCGGAGGCATGCGGCAGAAAGGCATAGCCGACTGCGCCGAGGATGAAGAAACAGAAGTAGGTGTTCTTGCGGCCGATGTAGTCCGAAAGCGACGCCCAGAAGAACCGTCCGGCCATGTTGAACAGGCTGAGCAGCCCGACAAATCCGGCTGCGCTGGCGGGCGTGACCTGGCCGTGGAACAGGTCCTGAATCATCGGTGAGGCCTGCTCGAGAATGCCGATGCCGGCCGTGACATTGAGGAAGAGAACCACCCAGAGCAACCAGAACTGCGGCGTGCGCCACGCCATGCTCACGGCGACGTTGTGCGAGGTGATGAGCTTGTTTTGCGATTCCTTCGGCACCCAGCCTTCCGGCTTCCATTCCGGGCGGGGAATGCGGATGGTGAAGACGCCGAACAGCATGAAGATGAAATAGAGCGTTCCCATCACGATCCAGGTGTAGGGAATTGGTTCCAGGCCGCGGCCTTTGAAGTAGGTCATCAGCTCTGTGCCGAGGGGGGAGCCGATCATGGCGCCGCCGCCGAAGCCCATGATGGCGAGGCCGGTGGACAGGCCCGGCCGGTCTGGGAACCACTTGATCAGCGTCGACACCGGCGAAATGTAGCCGAGCCCCAGGCCGACGCCGCCGATGACGCCGTAACCCAGATAAATCAACGAGATGAAGTGCGTGTGGGCGCCCAGCGCGGCAACCCAGAAACCGGCTCCAAAGCAGATGGCGGCAGCCAGCATTGCTTTCCGGGGGCCGGCGCGCTCCAGCCATGCACCAAACAGGGCGGCGGAGACACCGAGCACGGCAATGGCCAGCGAGAAGATGTAGCCGACTTCCTTCAGGTTCCAATGCAGGTTGTTTGCTGTGGAAAGCGCCAGGAGGGGGTTCTTGAAGACGCTGAAGGCGTAGACCTGGCCGACGGAGAGGTGAATTGCCAGCGCGGCAGGTGGAACCAGCCAGCGGCTGTACCCCGGTCCGGCAACCGAGCGCTGTTTGTCCAGAAAGCTCACGTAAAGAGTCCTTTCGCAGAAAGATTCGTTACAGCGGATGGATGCAGCAGTACGGCGAAGATACGTTACAGCCACGTTACTCACAGTTGTGTGAATTTTTGGCGTATCCGGGGGACCGGTTTCGACAAAGCCAATAGTGAGGTCGCGGCTTGCGGGCAATGCCCGTTCGCCTTACTCTGGCCTTCGCCTATGTCAGAACAGCTGGACAGTCTTCTCAACGAGCGTCGCACGTTTGCTCCACAGCCGGAATTCCAGGCCCGGGCGCGCATCTCTTCGCTCAAGCAGTATCGCGAAATCTACGAGTATTCGATTGATCAGCCGGAGGCGTTCTGGGCGAACATTGCGCGGGAGCTGCACTGGTTCGCGCCGTGGAGCCAGGTCCTGGAGTGGGAACTGCCCTGGGCGAAGTGGTTCGTCGGCGGCCGGCTGAACCTGAGCTACAACTGCCTCGACCTGCAGATTGCGCGCGGCCGCGGCGACAAAATCGCGCTGATCTGGGAGAGCGAGCCCGGCGAAGTCGAACGCCTGACCTATTCCGAACTTCTCGCGAAGGTGGTGCGTTTTGCCAATGCGCTCAAGGCCGCCGGCGTGAAAAAAGGCGACCGCGTGGCCATCTACATGGGAATGTGCCCGGAGCTCGCGATGGCGCTGCTGGCCTGTGCGCGCATTGGCGCGGTGCATTCGGTCATCTTCGGCGGCTTCGCGGCGCACGCCCTGGTGGACAGAATCAACGACGCGCAGTGTGTTGCCGTGCTGACGCAGGACGGCAGCGTGCGCCGCGGCGCGGAAGTGAAGCTGAAGTCCGTGGTGGATGAAGCGCTGGTGCAATGTCCGAGCGTGAAAGCGGTGTTCGTGCATCGCCGGACCGGTTCGGCCGTGACGATGCAGCCGGGCCGCGACCTCTGGCTGCATGAAGCCATGGCGGCAGCCGGGACGGAATGCGCCGCCGAAGAGATGGACTCCGAAGACCCGCTGTACATCCTGTACACGTCCGGCACGACAGGCAAGCCCAAGGGCCTGGTCCACACGACCGGCGGCTACGCGGTGGGAACGTATTACACGGCGCGCATCGTCTTCGATTTGCGCGATGAAGACGTCTACTGGTGCAGCGCGGACATTGGCTGGGTGACCGGGCACAGCTACGTCATCTACGGCCCGCTGCAGAATGGCGCGACGGTGCTGATGTATGAAGGCGCGCCGAACACCCCGGACCTCGACCGCTTCTGGAAAATCATCGACAACCACAAGGTCACGATTTTCTACACAGCGCCGACGGCGATCCGCACCTTCATCAAGTGGGGACATGACTATCCGCGGAAGCATTCCCTGGCCAGCCTGCGGTTGCTCGGCACGGTCGGCGAGCCCATCAACCCGGAAGCGTGGATGTGGTACCAGAAGGAGATCGGCCACGACCGGTGCCCGATTGTGGACACGTGGTGGCAGACCGAGACCGGCGCGATCATGATTTCCCCGCTGCCCGGCGCGACGCCGACCAAGCCAGGCTCCGCGACGCTGCCGCTGCCGGGCATCCAGCCCGAAGTGGTGGACAAATCCGGCGCGCCGGTCGAGAAGGGTCACGGCGGCCTGCTGGTGATTCGCAAGCCCTGGCCGTCGATGGCGCGCACGATCTATGGGGACCCGGAACGCTACGTGAAGCAGTACTGGTCGGAAATAGACGGCGCCTATTTCACCGGGGACGGCGCCCGGCAGGACGCCGACGGCTACTTCTGGCTGATGGGCCGGGTGGACGACGTCATCAACGTCAGCGGGCACCGGCTGGGCACGATGGAGGTTGAATCCGCGCTGGTAGCGCACACCAAGGTGGCGGAAGCCGCCGTAGTCGGCAGGCCGGACGAAATCAAGGGCCAGGCAATTGCCGCGTTCGTCACGCTCGAAAGCGAGTACAAGCCCACTCCGGAGCTGAAAGACGAGCTGCGGAAGTGGGTAACGAAGGAAATCGGCGCGCTGGCGCGACCGGATGACATTCGTTTTACGGATGCGCTACCGAAGACTCGCTCGGGGAAAATCATGCGGCGCCTGCTGCGGGAAATTGCTTCGGGCAGCGAAGTAAAGGGCGATGTGACGACGCTGGAGGATTTCTCCGTGGTGGCAAAACTGAAAGAGGGCGAGGAGTAGACGCGCTTCCGCAGGCTTGGCGTCTTGCTTCGCGATACCGGCCGTAGTAGACATAGAAACGGTCGCCGGGCCCCCCTCACATGCTTTGCCCAAGGAAGGGTGCTTTCCGATGCGAACATTTGCGCCTGCCCACGTTCCCTGCTCGATACTGGTCATGCTGATCGCGGCGTTCAGCCAGTGCGCCGGACAGAACATCGCGTATGTAAATACGGGTGTGTATCCGACCGGCGTGGCCGTTAATCCGGTTACCGACACGGTCTATATCGCGAACCAAGGGCCGTTCGATCCGCAGAAAAATACCCTGCAATGCGAAAAGACAAGCACGGTCACGGCGCTCGATGGGGCTTCCAACCTGACCTGGACTATCCCCGTGGGCTTCTGCCCGGATACCCCGGCAGTCAACACCGCGACCAACCGCATCTATGTAGCAAATTCGCTCGGCGACGACCTGATGGTGTTGGATGGCGCGACCAGCACGCTGCTGGCGGACATACAGCTCGGCGATGGCACCGGGACCCCTTCCGCCGTCGCAGTGAATCCTGTGACAAACATGGTTTACGTTGCGGACACGGACGCCGTCGTCGTCGTGGATGGCGCGACAAATACAGTTACCGCCGATATCTCGACCTACGACAACCCGCAGCAGGTGATTGTGGACCCGGTCCGCAACCGTATCTATGTGCTCTGTTTCGGCACCGTTCTGTATGGGCAGTCGGGTGTGATTGAAATCGACGGGGCCACCAGCCAGAAGACCTACCTGCAGACAGAAGAAGAGCCGATGGGCATGGCCCTGAATCCGGTAACGAACATGTTGTATATATCGGCGGTGGGCGGGGCGGGCCAGCAGGAAAGCATCGAGATACTGGACGGAAGTAATTTCAATAACTACACCGTCCAATACATTGGACGGGCCGGAGTTACGCAGGTTGTCACCAATCCGGTCACCGGGCTGGTGTACATGATCGTTAACGCCGGCATTGATGTCGTCAATTGGCCGAACCCTGCGGCCACGCCCCAGATCCATACGTTCAGCCTGCCGGTGGACGGCAGCGCGGAACAACTGGCGGTCGACCCCGCGGTGAACAAGATCTATATTGCGGGCTACCTCACCGGGACCGGCCTGGTGATGGATGGGCTTACCAATGCAATCACCAGCCTCGACTTCGCAACGCCGGAATCCGGTCCCAATGAGTTCGGGATTGCGGTCAATCCGGCGACGCATAAAGCCTATATAACCAGCGCGACGGACAACGTTGTCGGCGTTGTAAATACGACGGTGCCATCGCACGTCAATGTAGGGGTCGGCGGCCTTCCTTCCGGGATTCTGGTTGATCCGGCAGCCCACCGCGTCTACACGGGGAACATCCATCCCACCGGCACGAATATCTACTCCCTGGACACCGACACGCTGGCGGTGCGCAAGACCGCGATCGGCACATACGCCGCCTACATGGCCTTGAATCCCATTACGAGTACGGCCTATTTCAGCAATGAGTTTTCTTCCAGAATTTACGCTGTCTCCAGCACGACGAATGAAGTGACTCCCATCGTCACGGTTCCCTTCTTTGGTGGCGTGCATACGACCGTCAACCCTGTAACCGACGCCGTCTACCAGGTGGACGCGGCCTTGTCGCGGGTCTATGCGATTAACGTCAGCCAGAACAACACCGTGTCGTACCTGAGCCCGACCGGAAAGGGCGCCGACAATGTTGCGGTCAACCCGGTAACGCAAAGGCTTTATGTCACGAACAACATGGAAGAGACGGTGAGTGTCTTCAACCTCGTGTCCGGTGCCACAATTTTCAAGGTCCCGACCGGTTCCGGGCCTCGCGCGATTGCAGTCAACCCCGCGACCGACCAGGTAGCCGTGGTGAACCACAGCGGCCATTCGGTGACGGTATTCGATGGTGCGACATACGCGAGCCAAAACCTTGCAGCCGGAGTCTATCCCTGCGCAGTTACGTATGATCCGGTGAACGGCAATATCTTCGTTGCTAACTGCGCCAGCCCGTATGTGACCGGGATAGACGGACAGACATTTAGAGAGAAGACCTTTCCGACGGGGATCTCCCAGGCCTTCCCCGACGCGATTGCGGTAAATCCCGGGACAGGGCGCGTCTATGCCGGCATTAATGCCGGCTATGTGCAGGTAATTATCGAGGCCGGCGGGATTTCCTATCTGATACCCACCGACACCGGGAACAATACCAATGGCGTCGGGGTGGATGTTCTTACAGGCACTGCCTATGCCAGTAATGAATACGGGTTCGATATCACGGTGGTGCGTGAGGAGACGGGGGCGACGCCGGTTCCGCTGACAACGACAATTGAGCCTCTGGCGAATAACACATCGCCGAGCGCGACACCGCAATTCACCTTCCAGGCAAGCAGCGCTTTCGCGCCCGTGGTTACGACTCCGTACACCGTCTATTACGCGGTAGATTCCCAGCGCGGGGCCTGGAGTGCGGCCAAGGCGGCAGGCCCGGGAACGTTTACCGGCACGACCGGTCCGCTGCTGCCGGGTGTCCATGTCCTCTATGCTTACGCGGCTGACGGGCAGGATACTGGGCAGGCCGGCACGGTGTTGACCGGCAGCATCGCGGCGTATCAGTTCCTAGTCGCGCAACAGTAGGGCGTCTGTCAGCGCGTTTGACGACACTGGCTGATCGGTGGCCGGTATTTTTCGTGGTCGCCAATTTTTGCGATTACGAGGATTACAGGTCAAGGAAGACGCTTGCAGGTCACGCGCCAGTGCATGTCGTGCGTAATGTATTCCGGAACGGACAACTGCGAAAAGTATGGCGGTTTGTCCAACTCCGCTACCCCGCTCGATGGAAAATTGTTCTGCGCAGAAAAGCCGTCCGCGCAAAAACAATTGAGCACGTCGCCGGCGCGACTAAAATTGCAACTCAAGAACTCTGTGGCACGCTCGAGTTGGGGCACCGACGAGTAATCGAAATAGCCACTTTTCGCGTTGAAGGTGGCTGTTGCTACATAACTTTTCACCTGGACCGGGACAGCTTGCGCGGCAACGGGTGAAAGCGGGAAAAGGCTCTTGCCGCTTATCACACGGATTTCCTTTGCTTCAATCATGGCGTCATTCATGAGGATGGCCGGGTCTATGATGAGCGTTCCAATCACTGTGACTCGGCTCCCGTTAAGAGCACGCAGAGCGTCATACTGGCCGTCCATCCGGACGTCGATATGCCTTATAGCCACTCGCTGGGGGCCTTGTGAATCATCGGGGGCAAGTACTCCGGTCACTGGTGAGGCAGGTAGCAATACCGTGTAAAAGGAATTGGCGATGCGTCGCGTTTGCATCGTTCCTTCGAAGGCGACAGTTTGACCTTCTTGAACTGTAATGGCGGCGGGTTGCGCCGGGGCCGCTACGGAAAGCAACATGACAGCGAGAATGGGTTCGGCGAGTTTCATCGCAGCGCCTCAAGCAGCGCCTCAACCACGCGCTCCTGTTCGGCATCTGTGATTTCCGGATAGATCGGCAGCGCCAGCACTTGTTCGGCGGCCAGCTCGCTCTGCGGAAAATCGCCCGGCTTGTGTCCGAGAAACGCGAGCGCGGTCTGCAGATGCAGCGGGACAGGGTAATACACCTCCGTCGCGACTCCGGCAGCTTCCATGCCTGCGCGTATGGTATCGCGACGCCCTGCGCCGATGCGGACAACATACTGGTGCCAGACATGCTTCGCTTCCGGAACAGTGACGGGCAGGGCGACGCCGGGCTCTCCGTTAAGAACGGCTTCTGTCGAAGCCGTGATCCCGGCGGCTTCGAGCAGCTTGTCGTACAAGGCTGCCACCTGGGCGCGGCGCTCGTTCCACTCGGCGATGTGCCGCAACTTCACGTTCAGCACGGCGGCCTGGATGGAATCGAGGCGCGAGTTCCAGCCGACCTCGTCGTGGTAATAGCGGCGTCGCATGCCGTGGGCGCGCAGCGCGCGGGCGCGCTCGGCGGCGTCGGCGCCGGCGAAGGTGGCGAGCCCGGCGTCGCCGAAGGCCGAGAGGTTCTTTGTTGGATAGAAGCTGAATGCGGCTGCATGGCCCAGCGCCCCGGCCGGAACCCCTCGCCACGCCGCTGCGAACGCCTGGGCGGCATCCTCGACAACCAGCAGGCCAAGCGAGCGGGCGATTTCACTGAAGGAGGTCATGTCTGCCGGCTGGCCGTACAGGTGGACCGGCAGAATCGCCTTGAAGTCGCCTATGTCCGACGTCTCAATGGTTTCAACCGTGCAGACGGGCGACAGGTTGAACGTCTCCGGATCGATATCTGCCAGGACCGGCCGGGCGCCGGCGCGCAGGATGGAGCTGACCGTCGCGAAAAAGCTGAAAGGGGTGGTGATGACCGCATCGCCCGGCCCGATGCCGAGCGCTGCCATGGCCAGCCACAGGGCGTCGGTTCCGGAGGCGCAGCCGACCGCGGCCGCACCGCCGCAGAACCCGCTGGCGGCCGCCTCGAACTGCTCCACCGCGGGGCCGAGAATAAAGCGCTGGCTGTCGCAAACCTGCTCGATTTCGTCCAGGACCTCGCCGCGAATGCTTTGCCACTGCCGGCCGAAGTCCAGAAAGGGCACGCGGCGAACGTTCGCGGGCTGGGCAGCGTCTTTCACCGGAGCATGCTAGCATCCGGGTTCCGGGCGCGGCTCTGTTCCGGCGGCAGGCTACCTTTCGCCACCGGGCTGCATCGGAGACCGCATTGGCCGCGGCCATGCCCGGGAGCAGTGTATTCAGCACCCGGCCGGCCGAGACTTTGTCGCTCTTTCAGGACGCAGGATGGTCAGGCACTTGCAGCAACCACATTTCGCACAGGAGATCGGCAATGGACGGCAAGCCGGCACAGAACATTCAGGACACTTTCCTGAACACGATTCGCAAAGACAAGTCCCCCATCACCATTTATCTGGTCAGCGGGGTCAAGCTGACCGGGCGGATTCGCTCCTTCGATAAGTATTCGGTGCTGTTGGAGAACAACGCGCAGGAACAGTTGATTTTCAAGCACGCGATTTCGACCGTGGTCAGCACCCGCAGCGTGTTGCATGGCGAGCGCGGCCCGCATCCGGGGGCGCACTCAACCGGGGAATCCCGCGGAGAAGCCGCCACGGGCTCCTAGAGCCGCTTTCCGGCAGTCGATCCATTTGGCACGCGTCCCTGTATCCGCGTCCGGGCGAGAAGGCGCCGAGCGCGCCGTTCTGGCGCTGCTGGAACTGGGCCGCGCCCCGAAGATGACCCCGCAGCAAGCGCTGGCGGCCAAAGCGTCATCGGCAAGCCTCGAGGACGGCCATGATCCGCCGCCGTGGGCAGAAACCTCGCGACAGGACCACTCGGAAATCTTCGCCGAAGAAGTCGCGGAGTTCCGCGAACTGGTTCGTTCTGCCGGCGCGCAAATTGTGGCGGAAGTCTCCCAGCGCCGCGACCGGCCTGAGCCGGCAACGCTGATCGGCGGCGGCAAGGTGGAAGAGCTGAAGGCCGTCACCGCGAGCACGCAGGCCGATGTCGTGTTGTTCGCGCATGACCTGTCGCCGTCTCAGCTCCGCAACCTGGAGCGCGAGCTGCCCTGCCGCGTCATTGATCGCACCCAGTTGATCCTGGACATTTTTGCCAAGCATGCCCGGACCCGCGAGGGCCAGCTTCAGGTGGAACTGGCGCAGCTGGAATACATGCTGCCGCGGCTGGCCGGCTCCGGCACGGCGCTCAGCCAGCAGGGCGGCGGAATTGGCACGCGCGGTCCCGGCGAGCGCAAGCTGGAAACCGATCGCAGAAGGATCCGCCGGCGCATGGACCACATTCGCGAGCAGCTGGAGGCGGTACGGCGCTCGCGGCGCCAGCAGCGTCAGCGCCGCGAGGCGGTTCCCGTGCCGACGGTCGCGCTGGTCGGCTACACCAACGCCGGCAAGAGCACTCTATTCAACGCGCTGACCGCGGCAGGGGTGATCGAGTCTTCGCGGATGTTTGCAACGCTTGACCCAAAGCTGCGTGCCATCACGCTGCCGTCCCGACGGCGTGTGCTGCTGGCGGACACGGTAGGTTTTGTGCGGCAGCTTCCGCACACGCTGGTCACCAGCTTTCGCGCCACGCTGGAAGAAGTCCAGCAGGCAGAGGTTTTGCTGCACGTGCGCGATGCGTCCAGCCCGGCAATCGATCGGCAGAAAGATGATGTCGAGTCCGTGCTGGCGGAACTCGACGTCGGCGAGACGCCGCGCATTGAAGTGCTGAACAAGATGGATCTGCTCCCGCCGGACGAGCGCGGAAACCTGGCGCAGCGTGAAGGTGGGCTGCCCGTTTCGGCGCTGCGCGGCACGGGCCTCGAAGCGCTGCTGCTCGAAATCGAAGCGCACCTGACGGCCGATCCGATGGAAAACGCGACGTTCCGCATCCCGCAGTCAGAGGGCCGGACAATCGCCGCGCTCGAAGGCGGCTCGACAGTGGTCAAGAAACGCTTTGCTGGAAATATCGTGTATCTCGATGTCGCGGGTCCGGCGAGCTTGCTGGGACAGTATCGGCGTTTCCGGCAGCGCGACGGGGCAGCAGGGATAGCAGATTGATTTTGCGTAAGGAAATCTCAGGCCGCGGGGGACAAAGGAGTGTCCGCGCCCGCGGCCCGGTCGACCCTGAAACGGGTCTAGATGTATCCAGTGTATGCCTCGCGCGCGCGGTCCGCATGAATTTTGCGTGGCTTTTCAGATTCTTTCGACTCCGGGAGAATGTATTGTGCGCGACCTGAAATCCACGCGCCAACGTTGACACTTCTCGCCACAGATTTATAGACTTAGGTGTTCGGAACTCGCCTTGGGTCCCGCCTGTCTTTCCCTCGAAATCAAATGGACATACTTCATCAGCTTGGCGAACTTGTGCTCGGCTCCGTGCCCACCATCCTGCTGTTTCTGCTGGTCTGGGGACTGTACCGGTCGCTGGTGTACAAGCCCCTGCACAACGTCCTGGCGGAACGCCGCCGCATGACCACCGGGGCAATTGAAGAAGCGCATCTGGCGATTGCCGCGGCCGAGCACAAGACCGGCGAGTATGAGTCTCGCCTGAGGATTGCGCGCAACGGCATCGGCCTGGACCGCGAGCGCCGGATTGCGCAGTGGAACACCGAGCGCGAGCAGGTTCTGGCCGCCGCGCAGGAGCGCGCGCAGCTGAAGGTGCGCACTGCCAAGCTTGAGCTGGAGCAGAGCGCGCGGGTCGCGAAGGAACAGATCGAGACGTCGGTGGAGAGCCTGGCCGCGGAGATTCTGGCCGCGGTGCTGCCGCGCGGCGCGCAGGACGCGCAAGGGGCGGCGCGATGAGCCGCATCCGGAGCATGACGCCGGGAAGGCGCCGGTTGTTCGGCATCGGGCTTGCCTTGCTGTTTCTCGCGGTAGCTTTCTTTGCGCTGAAGGGCCGTGCCCACGCGCAGGAGACGGCGCCGGCGCAGAGTTCGGCGACAGCGGCCCGGGGCAGCGATCCTGCGACGCAGGGTGGCAGGGAAACGGAACCGCCGGACGAAAAAGACGAGTACCGGCTGTCACCGACGACGCAGAAAATTGCGCGCGCCCTGCATATGGATCCGCGGCTGGCCGCGACTCTTTTCGACTGGCTGAACTTTGGCGTGCTGGCGGCAGCCATCGTGATTGCGCTGCGCAAAGTGATGCCGAAGATGTTCAAGCAGCGCTCGCAGCAGCTGGAGGGACAAATCACGGACGCTCGCGCGGCTACGCTCGATGCGCGCCACAGGCTGGATGTTGTGGAGGAACGGCTGTCGCGGCTGGACCAGGACATTATCGCGCTGCGCGGCCAGGCCGAGCGCGAGATGATGGCCGAAGAAGAGCGCTTTCGCGCCTCGCTGGACGCGGAGCGTGAGCGCATCGTGGATGCCGCCGAAGAAGAGATTGCCGCTGCCGGCGCTGCTGCGCGCCGCGACCTGCGCGCTCTTGCGGCCGAGTTGGCGGTAGCGCATGCGGAACGCAATCTGAAGCTGACGCCGGAGATGGACCACGCGATTGTGGGAGAGTTTGCCGCGCGGCTGGGAACTGACAACCGGCTGGGCAAAGGGAGCAACAACTGATGGCCGCGTTCGAGAGCGTATACGCGCGCGCCTTCGCCGATGTTGCTGTGCACGACGGCGCCAAGGCGGCCGAGAAGGCGATGCAGGAGCTGCGCGCCTTTGCGGATGCCCTGGGGGAGAGCCGCGACCTGCGCGAAGTTCTGTCGAACCCCGCGGTGCCGGAGAAGCAGAAAGTCGGCGTGCTGACGGCCGTCTCGCAGAAGCTGGGCGCGAGTGAGCATGTCCGGAACTTTCTCGCGGTGATTACGAAACACGGCCGCATGACTTCGCTGAAGGAGATTCTGGACGAGACGCAGGAGGAGTTGAACCGCCGCCTGCAGGTGCTCGAAGCAGAGATCGTTACCGCGCGGCCGCTCGACGCGCATACCCGGCACGAGTTTGCGAACTCGCTCAAGAGGCTTGCAGGACATGACCAGGTTCGCGCGCACTATTCGGAAGACCCAGGGCTGCTGGGCGGGGCGATGGTCAAGATCGGTTCCACCGTGTATGACGGCAGCGTGCGCGGGCAGTTGCAGAGATTGAAACAGCGGCTTGCCGCGGGATGATTTCTTGGTTATCCCGCGGGGGACAGCTTCCGGCACACGTGGGAACGCCCGGATACTGAATACCGCGCAGAAAAAGATTCGTAACAGGAAACGGAACAAAAAGAGAGTTTATGGCGCAGATCAAGGCAGACGAGATTACACAGCTCATCCGCGAGCAGATTGAAAACTACGAATCGAAGATCCAGGTTGACGAAGTCGGCACGGTGATCTCCCTCGGCGACGGCATTGCCCGCCTGCACGGGCTGGACAAGGTCATGGCCGGCGAGTTGCTGGAGTTCCCGCACGGCGTGATGGGCCTGGCGATGAATCTTGAAGAAGACCAGGTCGGCGCGGTGCTGCTGGGCGACTACACAGAAATCCGCGAAGGCAACGAGGTCAAGCGTTCCGGCCGCATCATGAGCGTGCCCGTGGGCGACGCCATGATTGGCCGCGTGGTGAATGCGCTCGGCCAGCCGATTGACGACAAGGGCCCGATCAACACAACGGAGACCCTGCCGGTCGAGCGCCTTGCGCCCGGCGTAATTCAGCGCCAGCCCGTGCGCGAGCCGATGGCGACGGGCATCAAGGCGATTGACTCGATGATTCCGATTGGCCGCGGCCAGCGCGAACTTATCATCGGCGACCGCCAGACCGGCAAGACCGCGATCGCACTCGACACCATCATCAACAGCAAGGGCAAGGACCTGATCTGCGTCTACTGCGCGATCGGGCAGAAACGTTCCTCGGTCGCGCAAGTGGTGCAGACGCTGACCGAGCACGGCGCGATGGACTACACCATCGTTGTCGTCGCGTCAGCTTCAGAACCAGCGCCGATGCAGTATCTCGCGCCGTACTCCGCGACCGCGATTGCCGAGTTTTTCCGCGACAACGGCAGGCACGCGCTGATCATTTACGACGATCTGTCGAAGCACGCCGTTGCGTACCGCGAATTGTCGCTGCTGCTGCGCCGTCCGCCGGGACGCGAAGCCTATCCGGGCGACGTGTTCTATCTTCACTCGCGCCTGCTTGAGCGCAGCTCCAAGCTTTCCAAGGAGATGGGCGGCGGCTCGCTGACCGCGCTGCCGATCATCGAGACGCAGGCCGGCGACGTCTCGGCCTACATCCCGACGAATGTCATTTCGATTACCGACGGACAGATTTTTCTTGAAACCGATTTGTTCAACTCCGGCGTCCGTCCCGCGGTGAACGTCGGTCTGTCGGTCAGCCGCGTCGGTTTCTCGGCGGCCATCAAGGCAATCAAGCAGGTCGGCGCAACGCTGAAGCTCGATCTCGCGCAGTACCGCGACCTGGCTGCGTTTGCGCAGTTTGGCAGCGATCTCGACAAGGCGACGCAGCAGCAGTTGAACCGCGGGCAGCGCCTGACGGAAATCCTGAAACAGCCGCAGTTCCAACCGCTCGGCTTTGACAAGCAGGTCATGATCATCTTCGCCGGCAACAACGGTTATCTGGATGATCTGAAGCTCGAGGACGTCCGCGCTTTTGAAGACGGCCTGTACAAATACCTCGACAATTCGCAGCAGCAGTTGATGTCCGACATCCTGACGAAGAAGCAGATTGACGACGACATCAAGGGCCGCATCCACGCCGCGCTCAAGGAATACAAGCAGGACTTCCTGGCGAACCACCAGACGACGGGCCAGCAAGAGAAACCCAGGCAGGACCAGTCGCAGAGCAAGCAGCAGGGCAGCGACAAGAGCGCGCAGTCCACGCCGGCAACGGCGCAGGCGAACGCGAACAACCAGCCTGTGGGAGCGGCCCGCTAAGGCGATAAATGGCGAACGTACTTGATCTCCGGCGGCGCATTCGTTCTGTAAAGAACACGCGCCAGATCACCAAGGCCATGAAGATGGTTTCGGCGGCGAAGCTGCGCCGCGCGCAGGAGCGTGCGCTGAGTTCGCGTCCGTATGACCAGATGCTGACCGCGGTGTTGAAGTCGCTGGTCCGCCGCGCTGACCTTGTCGATCCCGAGACCGGTTCTGTCGCGCATCCGCTGCTGGTCGCGCGCGAGGAGAAGAACGCGCTGGTCATCATTGTCTCGGGCGACTCCGGCTTTGCGGGCGCGTTTAACGCCAACATTCTGCGTGCCGCGCAGAAGCAGATTTTTGACCTCAGCGGCAAGGGCGTGGACATTGTCGCGCTGGGCCGCAAGGCGCAGGAAAGTTTCCGTCGCCGCTACGGCGTGACGGAGTGGCAGGACCCGAAGCCGGAAGACATCGGTTCCGGCGAGCACGGCGAGCACCCGGTCGGCATCTTCGCGACTGATGATCGCAACCTTGCCGCCCAGAAGGCGCACGATATCAAGGTGCTGGGACAGCCGCCGGCGCCGCTGGAGAAGCTGACTTTTGACCAGATCCGCCGCCTGGTGCAGCGCGTCATCCGCATGTACGAACGCTCGGAGATTGATGCGGTCTATCTCGCGTTCAACGAGTTCAAGAGCGTGATTGCGCAGCGCATTGTGGTGGAAAAGATTCTGCCCATTGGCAGGATTGGCGAGCGCGGTACACACACCGGCCAGGAGTTGAGCGAGGAAGAACTGGCGAAGGCAGGCAAGGCCGCGCAAACCGCGGGCGTCTCGCTGAAGGCAGAGGACACGAGCGCATCGGACGAAGAGGCCAACAGGTTCGGTACGGCGAATGTTGATTACATCTACGAACAGCCGCCGGCACAGCTGTTTGCCGACCTGCTGCCGCGCTACATCGCAACGCGCGTGTATCACGCGGTGCTGGAGAGCATTGCGGCATACCACGCCGCGCGCATGACGGCGATGGATTCGGCTTCAAACAACGCGTCAGACATGATTGACGACCTGACCCTCAGCATGAACCGCGTGCGCCAGGCGGCGATTACGCGCGAAATTATTGAGATTGTGAGCGGCGCAGCCGCTTTGTAGCCACAGGATTTTGAGTACGACTAAGGGATTTATGGCAGAGAAAACGAACGAGAAGAAAAATATCGGCAGGGTCATCAAGATTTCCGGGCCGGCCGTGGACGTGCAGTTTGAAGAGGCGACCATGCCGCCGATTTATCAAGCGCTGCGCGTGGTCAGCGATGGCTTCGATGTGCCGACGCCAATCAACGTTGTGCTTGAAGTGCAGCAGCATCTCGGCGAAGGCCGCGTGCGCTGCGTCGCCATGGAAGCGACCGAAGGCATGGTGCGCGGCATGCAGGCCATCGATACCGGCAGCGGCATCATGGTTCCAGTGGGCAAACCGACGCTGGGCCGCGTGCTGAATGTCATTGGCGAACCTGTGGACGAGCTCGGCCCGGTGAACGCGACCGAGTATCGGCCCATCCACCGCCAGGCGCCTGCGTTCGATGAGCAGTCCACACGCGAAGAGATGTTTGAGACCGGCGTCAAAGTCATTGACCTCATCCAGCCGTTCCTGAAGGGCGGCAAGATCGGGTTGTTCGGCGGCGCCGGCGTGGGCAAGACGGTCGTCATCCAGGAGCTGATCAACAACGTCGCGACGAAGCACGGCGGCTACTCCGTATTTGCCGGCGTGGGAGAGCGTACCCGTGAGGGCAACGACCTCTGGCTGGAATTTCAGGAAGCCGGCGTCATTGATCTGAAAGACCTGCCGAAATCGAAGGCCGCGTTGATTTACGGCCAGATGACCGAGCCTCCCGGTGCGCGACTGCGCGTTGCGCTGACGGCACTGACGGTCGCGGAGTATTTTCGCGATGAAGAGGGCTCCGACACGCTGCTGTTCATTGACAACATCTTCCGCTTCACGCAGGCAGGTTCTGAAGTGTCGACGCTGCTCGGCCGCATGCCTTCCGCGGTCGGTTATCAGCCGAACCTGGCGACAGAGATGGGCGAACTGCAGGAGCGCATCACCTCGACCAAGCATGGTTCGGTGACGTCAGTCCAGGCGGTGTACGTTCCCGCCGACGATTTGACTGACCCGGCGCCGGCAACGACGTTTGCTCACCTTGATGCGACGACCGTGTTGTCGCGCCCGCTGTCGGAACTCGGCATTTATCCGGCGGTGGATCCGCTGGCATCCACGTCGCGCATCCTGTCGCCGCGCATTGTCGGCCAGGAACATTACGACGTCGCCCAGGGCGTCAAGCGAATCCTGCAGCGCTACAAGGACCTGCAGGACATCATCGCCATCCTGGGCATTGACGAGCTGTCCGACGAAGACAAGCTGACCGTGGCGCGGGCGCGCAAGGTGCAGAAGTTCCTATCGCAGCCGTTCCACGTGGCGGAGCAGTTCACCGGAATCCCGGGCAAGTACGTCAAGGTCGCGGACACGGTGCGCAGCTTCAAGGAAATTATCGACGGCAAGCACGACGGCATTCCCGAGCAGGCGTTCTACATGCAGGGTTCGATTGAGGACGTGCTGGCGCAGGCCGAGAAGATGAAGCAGGCGGCATAGGCGAAACATGGCAGACGGGACATCCAATTCGCTGCGCGTCCGGCTTGTCACGCCGGAGCGCGTGCTTGTGGACGCGCATGCCGATGCAGTGGAGCTTCCCGCGGCCAACGGCTACCTGGAAGTTCTCCCCGGGGCCGCGCCGCTGCTCGCCGAGCTCGGCGCGGGCGAGGTCAAGCTGCACGGCGGCGATTCCCACGATGCGAGGTTTTTTGTCGCATGGGGATTTGTCGAAGTGCTGCCTGACCAGGTGACGCTGCTGGCCGAATCCGCGCAGAAGCCGGAGAACATCTCGACGGCGGACGCGGAGAAGGAAAAGTCCGACGGCGAGAAGATGTGGCAGGAAGCTGGCGAAGACGCACAGGCGTATGCGGACGCAAACGAAATGATTGCAGAAGCCGAAGCGAAACTGCGCAGCGCCGGTTCCGCACTAAGACGCTTCAATTGCAGAAAAAGACGCCGGGGCGATCGTCCCGGCGTCTTCTTTCTTGCCGCGCAAATTACCAGGCGTTCGCGCCGTGTTGACGGTCGAAGTTGAAGCGCACAAGCCCGTCGCGGTAATCAATGCTTACAACCAGGTTGTAGAGGAAGGGAACTCCGAGCAGTCCGCCGGACTCGATTTCGCCGAAGTAAAGTTCGTCCGCTAGCGCTCCGTTGAGAATTTGGCCCATGCCGTTCTGCAGTTGGAGCTTGACTTCGCCGGTCGTATACAGAAGCTTCTGCGTGCCGTCGGGAAGCTTCTTGTAATAGCTCATGTCCTTATGCGGCTTCGTGAATTCATTCGCGTATTTCAAATTGAAAATTGTTGCCGACGAACCAGTATCAACGACCAGCGTCTCGGGCTTGTTGTTCAGCAGGACGGGCAGGATCATGAAGTGCCCATCACGAAAAAATGGCACAAAATCCTTCACCTCCGGCCCGGCATAGCGGTCCTGCGCGTAGCTGATGAACCTGGTGTCGCCGCTCGTGGCGGCTTCTGCCGGAGTGTCGGATTTCAGTCCGGGCAAAGGATTTATGGAGAACTTGCGGAGTGGGAAATCCAGTGTCACCATGCTGTCGGCGAAGACGTCTGTGCCAATCAGGCCTTGCGGGCCGTAGCGCTGGATGGCCTGGTGGTCTTCGATGCGAACAACGCAGTCGGCAAACTCCATGTCGCCAATCTTGATGCTGTCCGCGTACGCATAGGAGCCTTTGCTCTTTCCGCCCGATGCCCCAGTAGATGTCGCTTTCACCCAGAGGCTTGAGGCCGGACTTGTCCGCTGCGACGCGGTTCAGCAGGAGGCCCGATGCACCAGTATCGATTTCTACCGGGGTGGAGTGGCCGTTGACTGCAACAGACAGCCCCCAGGCGGCAATGGAGTTACCGTTCTCCATGATGGGGACCATGGACGTGGTCATGGTTGGAGACGTGGAGACGAGATGGCAATTGTGTCCTTTGCCGTCCATCCTGTCCTGGATGTACTGCTCGCGTTCCGCGGCCTCTTTCTGCTCGTTCTCGCTCAGAGACTTGTCTTCGGCCATTTTCTTGAACACGTCGCGGCGGACAGCCAGGGGCTGAAAGCTGAGCCACTCGTCATTCAGCCCGGGGTTGGACTGGTCGAGCTGGTGCGCGATGTCGATCTGTCGCTTTCCTGCGGCGTACATGGAATCCATGCGCAGCAGCCGCGCGGCGAAAAAGTGCGCGCGGGCATTGCAGAGGTCCGCTTTGGCTGCGGTGAACGCGTCACGCCGCGCATCGTCGATCCGCCCGTCGCGCAATTCCACCCGGGCCTTGGCCATCAGGTACCAGGCCGAGCCGGACGGATGTTCGGCGACAAGTTTTTTCGCCTCGTCATATTTGTGCGCTGCCACGGCGGCGCGGACTGCGCCTTCCAACAACTCGTCACTTGGTTTCGCCTCGTAGGCTGCACGGTAAAGCTCGTACGACTTGGCGTAATCGCCCTGCTGGTATGCCTGCTCGGCCGGGCTGACAGGAGCGTTGGCCGGCGTAACCGTGCAGGTTTTCTGCGCGCGGGCAAGCGGCGCAACGGCGAGAGCAATGCAGCAGATGGCGAAACAAAGCCAGGCGCGACAAGAGCGCATTTCCGGCATCTCCGGGAAGTTTGTTTTTTTGGTGCGTCGAACATTTGAAGTACAGGCCAACATCAGACGGCTTTCGCCGGACAGACAGGTGGGTCCGGGGGCGTTCGATGGCGGGTTTGCCGCCCGGCGAGCGGAGCGGGGAAGAGCAGACACAAGAAAACCAAGGCGACCTAAGCGACGCAGAGTAACGAGCATGCATTGCAACCCGGGGGTACGGAAAGTTGCAGTCACGGTATCATCCCGCGCGCTTCCGGCGGAAGATGTTTGTTAAGTAGTTACGCTCCTAGTGTTCGCACTGTCCGTACATGGCGCAGGAGTTGTCATAGCCGTCGAGCCGGCGGTCCCGGTGATCGCTCTTCGGATCGTAGGAGAAATTGACGAGCCCATCGCGATAGTCAATCTGGAACGCCAGGTTGCGTAACACTGTGAAGCCGAGGAAACCGGCAACGCGGGTTCCAAACGATGCGCTCTGCGGGCTCATGTTCTCCACGAAGAGATCGGCAATCTTGGCACGGCCGTTGGCGAATTTCAGATCAATATCTCCGCCGCCGTAGATGTGCTTGGTATATCCGCTCACGCCGCGAAACTTGAACCAGGTGTCTTCCTGCAGCTTGATGCCGATGCTGCGCGCAACCTCGTAGTCAAGGTTAACGACGGCGTCGCCCGAGTCAAGCACCATGAGATAGGGCCACTTCCCATTGATAGTGGAGGGAAGCAGGAGCTTTGTGCCGATCTTGTAGACCGGCACGAACCCTTTCAGCTCCGGGCCCTGGTAGCGGTCCGTTACCGAGGACCCCGAAGTGTTGTCCTGATCGGTCTCGTCTTCCTCCGCGCCGCCGGCAGGCGCGCCGGGCAGAGGGGCCAACGTCATTTTGTGGCCAGGGTAATCCAGCGTGATGAGAAATTGCGCAAACAGGTCTGCGCCAATCAATCCGTCCCGCTCAATGACCGAACGGCGGTCGCTGACCTCGACACGGCAGTTGTGAAACGTGATGGGGCCTACCTTGATGGTGTCTGCAAAGGCGTAGTAGCCGGATTGCGGTCCCTGGTCGCCAAAGCCCCACGCCGCGCTTTTACCGGCGGCTTTTAGTCCCATGGCTTCGGCTTGCGCGCGGCCGATGTAGATGCCTGACGCGCCGGTATCCACCTCCAATCGCGACGTATGGTTATTGACGCGCGCCTCCAGGCCCCACGCGGCCAGATGATTCGGGTCTTCCATGAGAGGCGCGAACGGGATGTCCACCTTTCCGGGAATGGGGTCGGCATGACAGCCGTGGTCGCCCGAATCCAGGTCTGCCTGCAGCCGGTCAATCTGGCTCGTCATGGACGCTCGCTGTTGCTCTGGCATGTCCTTCTTCGTTTCGAGCGCCGTCTTCAAGACGGCCAGGCGTTGTGCCTTTGGCAGGTTGGCACTCCAGGCGGCGGCGATACGTGGATTGTCGGGGTCGAGGGCGTGGGCGGTCTTCAAAAGGCGTATCGCCGTCGCATTCATGGAACCGACGCGCGCGATGCGCACTTCCCCGAGGTAGCCCATGGCATAGCACGGGTTGGCGTGGGTTGCCGCCGTGTAATCGCGATCGGCGTCCTGGATGTGCCCGCTGCCGGTAATCCACGTCTCCCTTCGCTACCAGCAGGTGTGCGTCGTCCGCATGGGCGGCCAGGGCAGGGGCCAGGGCGTTCTCTGCGGACTCGAGGTCGTTGCCACGGATAAACGCCACGACAGCACCCGAGACAACGACCGGGTCGGAAGCATCTTTGCCAAGCAGGTCCTTGTAAAGCGCGATGGCCTGCTTGACATCGCCGCGATTCAGCGCGGTTTCCGCTTCATTCGGAGAAACATAGTGCGTGACCGGGCAGGGCGTTTCGGCAGAGGCGAAGGGCGCGCACACGCCCGCCGAGAGGAATAGGGCCGTAAGAATCTTGTTCATAAACGGGGTTTGGCAACAGTCTAACGAAGCAGAAACGACGTGGGAAGCCAACTTTCACCGCATCGCCGCCATCCCTTTATGCGGGGCGATGGGGCAGGGAGCATGGCGATGACAAACCGGGTCGCGTGGGCGCAGGCAGAGAAAGGCTCGACGCCTGAGGCGCGAAACAATAGAGTGGTCATGCCCATGAAGCAGACAGACTCCGCCAAGCGCTGGGAAGTGGCAGCCACGACGCATGTCGGCCTGGTCCGCACCGGCAACGAAGACGCCTTCGGTATTCGGCTGGAAGCGGGTGCGTTCGTCGTCTGTGACGGCATGGGCGGTGCCGCGGCCGGCGAAGTAGCGAGCCGCGTTGCTGCGGAAGCCTTTCTGGACGCGCTTGGCCGGTCGCGTGACGGCGGAGTGCAAGGCGCGGAAAGCACCCCCGGGGCCGCGCGGAATGCCGTGCGAGTGGCGCATGAGGCGGTGCAGTCCGCCGCCAGCCAGGACAACGCGCGCCGCGGCATGGGCACAACGCTGGTCGCGCTGCTGGCCGAGTCCGACGCGAAACACGCGCTGATTGTCCATGCAGGAGACAGCCGCTGCTACCGCATGCGTGACGGGAACCTGGAGCGCATGACGCTCGACCACTCCTTTGTCGAAGAGCAGGTGCGCCGCGGGCAATTAACACAGGAAGAGGCGGAGCGTTCGCCGCTGCGCAATGTCATTACGCGCGCCGTCGGATCCTCACCTGATCCGAGCGAGCCCGACGTTGACCGCGTGGATATCGAGAAGGGCGACTCCTATTTGCTGTGCAGCGATGGCCTTACACGGGAAGTCAGCGACGAGAAGCTGGGCGAGTTGATGCGCGCCGGCGCGAACATTTCCGCCACCACGGCTTCCATGGTGCAGGCGGCGCTCGACCATGGCGGCCGCGACAATATAACCTGCATGATCGTCCGCGTACTGTAGGGCGCAAGCCCCCGGGGTCTTCGGCGGCTGGTAGACTCTCCAGTCTGGTTTCTGGAGGGCAAGTGGCAATGGAAATTCGACGCGCCGGTGTGCTGGGCGCGGGAACGATGGGCAACGGCATCGCGCATGTCTTTGCGCGGGCCGGCTTCGACGTGACGCTGGTGGACATCGAGCAGCGGTTCGTCGACCGCGGCATCACGACAATTCAAAAGAACCTCGACCGTGAAGCGCAGAAGGGCAAGTTAACGGCAGAGGACGCCTCGGCTGCACTGCGGCGCGTTACCGGCGCTACGGACCGCGCCGCGCTGGGTAGCTGCGACTTCATCGTCGAAGCCGCAACCGAGCGCTTTGAGATCAAGGCACAGTTGTTTGCCGATCTTGACCGCATCGCCCGGCCCGGCGTCATTCTCGCTTCGAACACGTCTTCCATCTCGATTACCAAGCTGGCCGCCACGACATCGCGGCCGGCAGATGTGATCGGCATGCACTTCTTCAACCCTGTCCCGGTGATGCAGCTGGTGGAAGTCATTCGCGGGCTGGCGACTTCGCAACAAACGTTTGAAACGACACGCGATCTGTCCGTGAAGCTGGGCAAGACTCCGGTGGAAGTCAACGATGCCGCCGGATTCGTCTCGAACCGCGTCCTCATGCCGCTGCTGAACGAAGCCATGTACGCGGTGATGGAAGGCGTGGCGACGCCGGAGGCGGTGGACCAGGTCTTCAAGCTGGGGATGGCGCACCCCATGGGGCCGCTGACTCTGGCGGATTTCATCGGGCTCGATGTCTGCCTCGACATCATGCGGGTGCTGGTGCGCGAGCTGGGCGACCCGAAGTACCGCCCGTGCCCGCTGCTGATCAAGATGGTGGACGCCGGTTGGCTGGGACGGAAGTCCGGGCGCGGCTTCTACGCCTACGACAAATAACGCGATGACGGAGCTGTATTTTGAAGACTTTGCCGCCGGACAGGTGTATCGCTCGGCGGAGACCTACACGCTGACTGTCGAATCGGTGAAGACGTTTGCGGCGGAGTACGATCCGCAGGTGTTTCATCTCGACGGCGAAGCCGCGGAGCAGTCGTTCTTCGGCGGCCTTGCCGCTTCGGGATGGCAGACGGCGGCGATTGCCATGCGTCTTCGCGTGCTGACTATCCGCGTGCGAGGCGGCATGGTCGGGGCAGGTGTGGATGAGATCCGGTGGACACAAGCAGTGCGGCCCGGCGACACGTTGCGCTCGACTGAAGAGATTGTGCTGACGCGAAAGCTGGCTTCGCGACCGGGACTCGGGCTGGTGCGGTCGAAGACGACGGTCTTAAACCAGCGGGATGAAGTGGTGATGACCGCGATGGTGAATTTTCTGGCTCCGCTGCGGAAACCAAATTGAGCGGTAGGAACGATTTGTCCCTCCGGACAGTAGCAATTTCCTGCGCCATCTCCCGCCCTGCGGCTTTGCCGTAGAACGGGGCACCCGGCTTTTGCATGCCGCCGTCCCGGGACGAAGAAAATGAAACTGGAAATCCCGGTTGACCCGCCCTGCGGCGATGAGGCCGCGGGAGAACCCCCATTTCCGGCAATGATTTCTTGCTGTCATTCCGCAGGCGCGAAGCGCCGGAGGAATCTGCACTTCCGTTTCAAGAAACCGCAGATTCCTTCCCTTCGCTATGGAATGACAACAGGAGCAGAACAGGCTCAGTTCCGAAACGGGTGCCAAGGTCGGCACTGGTCGAATTCGGTCCGCGGATTCCACATTTCCGGCGCGTATTCTCAGGAGTTATGGTGCGGTTTACGGTGCTGGCGTCGGGTTCGCGCGGGAACTCCACCCTGATAGCCACCGAGCGCACGCGGCTGCTTGTCGACGCAGGGTTGAGCTGCCGCGAGCTGCTGAAGCGCATGCGCGAGGCCGGCGAAAATCCGGAGTCGCTCAACGGCATCGTCATCACGCACGAGCACCAGGACCATGTCCAGGGCCTCGCCGTGCTGGCCCGCAAGCTGAATATTCCTGTCTACTTTACCGAGGCGACGCACCGCGCGTGGGTGCGCTGGATGACTCCGCAGAAGCGTGTGACCTATGCCGAGTGGCTGGCCAGGCACCAGGCAGAGAGGGCGGCGAAGAAGGCGAGGGAGGAAACTGCAGATTCCTCCGGTCGCTACGACGGCCTTCGGAATGACAACCAGGAAGGTATTGCGACAGAAGCGCGGGGCCCGGATGCGCCGCCCATGGACCTGTGCGAAGACGACGTTCCGGCTGCGAAGAAGCCGCGCGATGCGGCGGAGTTGTCGCGGCTGCCGGCGGTGGAATACTTCCGTGCCGGGAAAATGTTCACCGTCGGCGACATTGACGTCTATCCGTTCACTATCCCACATGACGCGATTGACCCTGTCGGCTTTGTTTTTCGCGCGGAAGGGGTGAAGCTGGCGGTTGCGACCGATCTTGGCTACATGCCGCCCAACGCGCGAGAAGTTCTGCGCGGCTGCGATGTCCTGATGATCGAGTCCAACCACGATCTCGAAATGCTGCGCGACGGTCCGTACCCGTGGAGCGTGAAGCAGCGGGTCATGTCGCGCGTCGGACATTTGTCCAACCACGCGCTGGCCGAGTGGCTGGCGAAGGACTACGACGGGGCCGCGCAGTATGTCGTACTGGCCCACCTGAGTGCAAACAACAACCTGCCGGAGCTGGCCCGCCTGGCCGCAGAGGCGGCTCTGCGTGACCGGACGCCGCTGTTCTGCAACCGCCTGGTCCTGGCCGAGCAGGATGCCCCGCTTGCCGCCATCACGCTGTAGCGCCTGGCATGAACGAATCCATCGCTGTAGAAACCTCATCGTAATGTTTGTACGATGAGAAGAAGCACCCATGGCTGAAGCTCCCTCCACGATGCGCCGCTCGGCATGTACTGACCATGTGGTCGGCAA
The DNA here is from genome assembly GCA_963848685.1 of uncultured Acidobacteriaceae bacterium. Classification (GTDB taxonomy): domain Bacteria; phylum Acidobacteriota; class Terriglobia; order Terriglobales; family Acidobacteriaceae; genus CAWKED01. The sequence continues at coordinate 504,504 of CAWKED010000003.1, forward strand.
TATTCTAAGCAGCTGGCGCTACGACATCTCCGGCGTGTCGCCGGAGTTGCGCGGCGACCTGGAACAGCACCTTCGTGACTGTGCCCACTGCCGGCGCTGGCAGCGGCTGCACCGCACGATTGATGTCGTGCTGATTATCGTGTCGAGCGGCTCGATTATTTCCCTGCTGATTGCGCTGGCGGTGATCCACCACATCGAGCCGGTGCGACACCTCGCCGTGCTGCATCTCCATATTTACGAGCGGGACATCGCGGTCAGCATGCAGACAGGTGCGCTGATTGGCCTGGCCTGCGCGTTCCTGGTCTGGCTGCTTGTCGCGCTGATGACTCCCGCGCCGAAGACGATTGGCGGCTACGCGCGCGAGCTCGGCGAGAAGCTGCCGCCGGAGTTGCGCGACCGACTGCCGAAAAAAGCCTAGCCGAAGGTTTCCAGCCGGCCGCGCAGCGCATTGATATCGGCGACGCTGTTGCGCTGGCACCATGTTTTCAGTCCGCGCACAATGTTCTCTGTGGCGCGCGGGTCAGCATAGCTCGCGGTGCCGACCTGCACGGCCGTCGCCCCGGCCAGCAGATATTCGACGACATTTTCCGGTGTCGTGATGCCGCCGATGCCGAGCACGGGAACGCTCACCGTGTGGGCGACTTCATAGACCATGCGCAGGGTAATCGGCTTGATGGCCGGCCCGGACAGTCCGCCGGCGATGTTACGCAGCCGGGGCCTGCGCGTTTCAACATCAATATCCATGCCGATATAGGTGTTGGCGACGGAAAGCGCGTCGGCGCCGGCTTCCACCGCAACGCGAGCCATGTAGGCAATGTTGCCGACGTTCGGGCTGAGCTTGACGATCAGCGGCCGGGAGACGCGCGGCCGCACGCGCGCCACGATTTCGTCGAGCAGGATCGGGTCATTGCCGAAGACCATGCCGCCGTGCCTGGTGTTCGGGCAGGAGACATTCAGTTCGTACGCCGCGATGCCTTCCACTCCATTCAGCTTGTCGATGACGGCGAGGTAGTCGTCGATGGTGTAGCCGAAGATGTTCGTGAAAACAGGCGTCTTCGTGGCTTTGAGCAGAGCGGGCAGCTTTTCCGCGATGAAGGCGTCGACGCCGACATTCTGCAGCCCAATGGCATTCAACATGCCGGCCGAGGTCTCGACGAGGCGTGGCGGCGGATTGCCGTCCATGGGCTCGCGGCTGAGGCCCTTGGTCACGATGGCGCCGAGCAGGTCAAGATCGACGATGTCGGCAAATTCAATACCGTAGCCGAAGGTCCCGCTGGCGGCGATGACCGGGCTCGCCAGCCGGATGCCGGCAAATTCCACCGCCAGGCTGGGGGCGGTCACTTTTGCGGCGTCTCGGAAGTGGGGTTGTCGGCATCCGCAGATGTGGCGGCGGTGCGGCTACGGCGGTGCGGCGCCGGCTTGGCTGTTGTGGGGTAGGCCGGCGTTCTGAGGGCCTGCGTCAGGATTTGTCCGACGGACGCGGACGGCTGGTTGATGTTCAGCAGGGAAGCCACGGTCGCTGCCATGTCGACCGGCTGCACCCGGCCTCGGAAAATTCCGTGAGCAAATGGCGCGCCGAAGAAAGCCAGCGGTACGTGGCGATCGTAGCTGTAAACAGAGTAGTGGTCGGTGTGGGTCGGGTCAGAGCCGGCCATCTGGAAGGCTTCCGGTTCCAGCATGATCCACCAGCCGCCGACACTGGCATAGCTGTGCGCGAGCAGGCGGCCGAATTCCGATGCAGGGTATTCGCCGCGGGCGACAGCGAGGCGCGTGTAGGCATGCGCGATGGCAGGCGGCGCAGGCCAGCGGTGCGGCGGCGCCGGGGCAGATGGCTGGTCGGCGGCGGCCGCCGGCTGGTCTGCTGCTGAGGCCTGTGGCTCCGCGCTGCTGGACGGGGTCGCGGCCGCCGCGGCAGGGGCTTGCGCATCGGATTTACCTGCATCGGAGGTGGTTGGGGCAGCGGGCGCGGTCTGAGCGGCCGCCGGGGCCGCAGGAGTTGCGTTGTCTGCCGGAGGAGGCGCCGCAGCCGGTTTCGCGGGTGCGGGGCCGGCGTTGGTCAGCGAGGCAAGGGCATCCGGAAGCGCGGCCAGCGCGGCGTCTTCCGCCTCCTGCTCATTGATTCCGGCCCGCGCGAAAGAGCGCTCGTCGAGGGCGATGTAGGGCAGATCCTGGCGTGGCAGGACGTAGCTCTGCTTCTCTCCCGGCGAGAACTTGGCATTGATTGCGGCGTTCAGCGCGGTCGCCAAGGCGGACATGGAGATGTTCGCGCCGGGAAGGCCGTAGCTGCTCGCCACGGCCGGCGTAGGAGCAACGCCGTGGTCTGCCGAGAGCGCAATCCAGACGTTGCCGAGGCCGCCGTCGATCGTCTTGTCGAGCGAGGAAAAGAAGGCGTCCAGTGAGGCGTCGAGACCGAGGGCGGAAGCCTTTGCCTCGGGCGAATCCGGACCAAAGCGATGTCCGATGAGGTCATTCGGCGACAGGCTGATGATGAGCAGGTCCGGTGTGGCGTGTTTGCCGAGGTCTTCGCCGGCAATCAGGGCCTGCGCGAAATTCAGCTCGTAATCGTTGCCCGCCGGCGTCGCGCCCACTTGTTCGTAAAAGTCTGTCACGGTCGCGATTCCGGACTGCTGCATGGCGACCGCGGTGGCGTCGCCGGCATTGAACTGCTGTGCCCAGTCCGGCAGCGCCGTCATGTAGAAGCTCGACGTGATGAACTTGCCCGACTTCTCGTCCATCCAGAAAGCGCCGTTGGCGGCTGCGCCCGCGGAAAGGATGGCGGCGCGGTCCTTCATGGAGACGGCATAGACCTTCGACTGGCCCTGGGTGGCGAGGCGCAGTTCATCGCCCAGCGTGGAGGCGAGCAGGTTGCGGGGTGAGGCCGAGGGCGAGCCGGGATGCGGGCCGCCAACTTCCGTGTAGCGGTCATCTTCGACCGCGGTGACGGGCCGCCTGGTGTTGCGCTTCAGGTCCCACCACTGGTTGTCGGGAATGCCGTGGCCGTCTGTGTAGGCGCCTGTAGCGATGGTGGCGTGGCCCGGAGCCGTGCGCGTGTTCGCGTAGTCGTAATAGCAGTCCGGAAAGACGGCGCCGCGGTCGAGAAACAGGCGAAAGCCGTTGCCGTGGAAGTCTGCGCGATAGCGTTCCAGCAGGTCGCCGCGGAACTGGTCAATGACGATGACGACGATCAGCTTTGGGTGGCCGTCGTAAGCGTCCGCGCGCAGGGGCGCCGGCGCAGCCAGCAGCAGGACAAGCAGAACAGCGCAGGCCGCCTGCGCGGAGCGAATCCAGGTACGCATCATCTCTTCTATGGTAGCGGGAATCGCGGGCCGGCGAAGCGGGCTGCCGGTGGGAGGAGTTCGAGGCGAAGTAGTAACGCTCTTGTAAACATTGACGCCGACCACGGGAGGCTCTAGGCTGCGACAACTTCCACGGCCAAAATTCCTGATGACTGAGAGGCAGCCATGCCGTCCAGTTCCGAGTCCCTGGGGCCCTCGAATTCCTATTGCGAACGCCTGGCTGAGGAGTATGAGCGCCTGGTAAAGGCCGACCTTGGACTCGGCGTTCTGCCGCCCGTGTATCGCGACTGGCTGGTGACAACGGACACGCCCGGCGTTGTCTTTTTCTTTCGCTGGTTCCTGGGACTGGTGCAGGGGATCGGTACGGAGAACTTCGTCCGCCAGGCAATTTCAAACGAGGCGCGCGCGCGATGGGCAGGCGACTGGTCGAGGGCAAGCGGCCTTATGCGTGCATCGCGATGGTGGGACCCGCATTCAGAAATAATGGACGACAATCCGGCCGGTTCCACGAACGGGCAGTGGATTGAAAACAAGGAATGGAACCGGGAACTCTTCCTTGATGCCCTGAAGAGTTCCACGCGCATGCAGGCCGCGGTGATGGAGATTACAGCGTATACGCCAAGCAAGTGGCTGCTGGAGCAGGAGCTGTCCGCGCGGGTGAACGATCCCGACGACCCTGCGTGCAGTGAGCCAGCGTGGTCGCCTGCGCGGCGGGCGCGAAATGGGTGGACGTGTACACGGCCGCGCGGGATGCAAGGCCTGCCGGTGATGATCCCGACCGGCCGTGTAGGGGGCTGGCGGGCCTGGCTTTTTCCGGCGGCGGTATCCGCAGCGCGACCTTCTGCCTGGGGGCCTTGCAGCACCTGGCGCAGGCGAAAAAACTTGGCTCATTCGACTACCTGTCGAGCGTCTCCGGCGGCGGATATATCCACCAGTGGTTTGCGTCCTGGGTCTACCGGGACGCGAACGACCCGATATTGAACAAGGGAAAGGCTCCGGGACTGGAGCGTGTGGCCACGGACCTGGTCCCGCAGCCGCATGCCGATGCGCCCGCCCGCACGCCCACGCAAATTTCATGGCTGCGACGCTACTCCAGCTACCTGACGCCGCAGCGGGGCATTGCTTCCGCCGACACCTGGACGATGGTTGCGGTGTGGTTCCGGAATACGTTTCTGAACCAGATTGTGCTGTTTTCGTTTCTGGCGCTTTGCATCCTGCTGCTCCGGAGCCTGCTTGGCATTGCGGTGCCGCCCGGCCAGCCAGGATGGTCTTTTCCGGTACGACTCATGGGATGGCTCGTCCATCTTGGCCAGACCTGGTACTGGCCGATTGGCGTGGTCCTTCACAGGCTTGGAGCGTGGGATCTTGCCGGGGCCGCGTATCGCTGGCGGTGGCCTCTTTGCGCAGCGTTTGTGGTGGTCCTGGCGGTCGTGCTGCAACTCACGGCGCTCAGGATGTGCTTTGCCATCGTCTCCGTAAAGGGAATCAAGACGAATGGTGCGCCGCCGGCAGGGGCTTTGGACAATGCCGGCGTGGTCACGTGGATCATCGTTCCTGCATTTGTTCTGGCTGCGATTACTGCGCGCTGGATGACGCCGCAGGTGCTCTGGGCAGCGGCCGGTTACATGGTCGTTCTGTGTCTCTGGCCGTGGTTCCGCAAGCCGGACGAGGGCCCATTGCGGCACAGGCCCGCCATGATGGTCGCGGTCAGTCTGCTAGTCATCGCGGCAGCAACATGGCTGGGCACGCGCGGAGACAACCATCGCCCGGCGGGCATCATGACCACGCTGGACTGCTTCGCCGACAATTCTGCCCGGTGGTTGAATGCCGAGCTGGAACCCACGCCGGACACCGACGGCGCGAGAGCGGAAAAGGTGTTGCTCAATTCCAGGGCCGTCGATGGCGTCATAGTATCGCAACAGATTTCCGTCGCGATGGTCCCGAAGAAGCCGATCTGTAAGGATTGCCTTGCGCCGTCGCGCTGGCATCCAAAGGTCGAACGCGGACACCTGTATGCCATTGTGGTGCCGCTGGTCATTCTCACGCTCATCTTCACTCTGCTTCGCCTGGAACTTGGGCTGCTTGGCAACTGGGTGGCTGATTCCGAGCGGGAATGGCTGGCCCGGCTCGGAGCCTGGGCAGCCATGCTGGGTGCGGCGTGGCTGGTCGTCGGCATCATCGCCCTGCTGGGTCCGGCGCTGTTGAAATGGCTCGCCTCCGGCAGCACGGTTACAAAAGTCTCTGCTCTGGCCGCGGGGCTCGCGGTGCATGCGGTCACGCTGTTTGCCGGCGCGTCCTCAAAGACGAGCGGGCAGCCCACGTCGAAGAGCGGACTGTTCGGCTACGCATGGCTTGACCTCGTCGGCATGGTAGGCGCGCCGATTTGCATCCTTCTGCTGTTGATCGCGACGTCCGGCGCCGTAGATTGGGGAATCGCCTCGTCCGGCCTGGTGACTGTGTGGTTCGTCACCCTGGCGCTGTTCTGGGCCTTTGGCAACCGGGTGGATATCAACGCCTTTTCCATGCACAACTTCTACCGCAACCGGCTCGCGCGGTGCTACCTGGGGGCAACGAATATGGAGCGCACGCCGGACCCGTTCACCGGCTTTGACGACCATGAGACCGGGGGGCGCAGGAAGAATTCCTCCGGAAGTTCCGTGCCGGTTGCGGCATTGCGACCGAAGCGGTTTCGCCTGGGCCAGACTGCCCCAACCCGGTTCGACGGCCCGATGCCGATCTTCTGCTCGACGCTGTCGCTGACCTTTGGCGAAGATCTCGCCTTCCAGGAGCGCAAGGGCACCAGCTTCGCATTTACTCCGATGTATTCCGGCTACTCCGTTGGTTGGACGGCGGCCTCATCGCCGGCAGATGAGACGAGCCTTAACGGGTATGTGCCAACCGAAAAATTTGCGTACGAGGGCGGCATCACGCTGGACAGCGCCGCAGCCATCTCCGGCGCGGCCATGAATCCGAACCAGGGAGTCAACACGCAGCCCGCGCTCGCCTTCCTGATGACGTTGTTCAATGTGCGGCTCGGCTGGTGGATTGCGAATCCGCGCAGGATCGGACAATGGAAATTCAAAGACCACCCTGTGACGCTGCGCGGTTGGCGGTATCTGCGGAACGAGCTGTTTTCGCGTGCCGACGACACTTCAAAATACGTCTCGCTTTCTGATGGCGGAAATTTCGAGAACATGGGCTTGTATGAACTCGTGCGGCGGCGGTGCAGCTACATCCTCGTGTGCGATGCCGAGCAGGACGACGGCCCCAAGTTGAACGGCATTGGGCTGGCAATCGAAAAATGCCGCACGGATTTCGGCGTTGAAATAAAGCTTGACCTCCGGGACTTGATGAACCCGATGCCGATTCCCGGCACGCCCACGGGCTCGCCGGGTGCCGTGGCTGCGCCGCGCAAGGCTTATGCTTTCGGGACGATCCACTATCCGGCCCCGCTGGAAGGAAGAGGCGCCTATCTGGGCAGGATCGTGTACGTGAAAAACGTCGTGACTGGGAATGAGCCGGGCGACATACTGCATCATCGCCTGGTCAATCCGCAGTTTCCCAATGATTCAACCGTGAACCAGTGGTTTACCGAGACGATGTTTGAAAGCTACAGGCGGCTCGGGCAGTGGAACCTTGCCGCAGCGATGAAGGACCCTGCGTGCCCGCCATGGCCGTAAGGCGCATTTACACTGTTTTCAGATGCTGGATTTGAATTTTGTCCGCGCCAACCTGGGCCTGGTGCGCGAAAAACTGGTCGCACGCGGCGGCCAGTCGGGCTCGCTGGATGCTTTCGCGGAGCTCGATTCCCGCCGTCGGGGCGCGATTACGCGGCTGGAATCCCTGAAGGCTGAGCGTAACCGGCTTTCGGAAGAAGTCGGGAAGCGCAAGCGGGCGGGAGAAGATGTTGAACAGCTCGCCGCCCAGACTCGCTCGCTGAAGGCCGAGATGGACGCGGTCGAGCTCGAGACTGCCGACGCCGACGGCCAGATGCGGAGCCTGCTCGAAGGGCTGCCGAACCTGCCGCTGGATTCCGTGCCGCGGGGCCGGAACGAACAGGACAACAATCTTGAGAAAGAGTGGGGCACAAAGCCGGAGTTCGGCTTTGCCGCGAAGCCGCACTGGGAAATCGGCGAGGCCCTGGGCCTGCTCGACCTGGAGCGCGCGGCGAAAATTTCCGGCGCGCGCTTTGCCGTGTACTGGGGCGCGGGTGCGCGGCTGGAGCGGGCGCTTGCGGCTTTCATGCTGGACACGCACACGCGCGAACACGGCTACACGGAAGTGCTGCCGCCTTACCTGGTCAATTCCGCCTCGCTGTTCGGCACCGGCCAGTTGCCGAAGTTTGCCGAAGACCTCTTCAAGTGTGAGCAGGGCGACCATTGGCTGATTCCGACTGCGGAAGTTCCGGTGACGAACCTGTTTCGCGACGAGACGCTGGACCCGGCGAAGCTGCCGATTTCGCTCTGCGCGTACACGCCGTGTTTTCGCTCCGAGGCCGGCAGCTACGGCAAGGACGTTCGCGGCATCATCCGGCAGCACCAGTTCCAGAAGGTAGAGCTGGTGAAGTTTGTGAAGCCGGAAGATTCCGAACGCGAACACGAGAAGCTGACGCGCCACGCCGAGACGATCCTGGAGAAGCTGAATTTGCCGTATCGCCGCATGTTGCTGTGCACGGGAGACATGGGGTTTGCGTCGGCGAAAACGTATGATCTGGAAGTGTGGCTGCCGGGACAAGGGCTGTATCGCGAGATTTCTTCCTGCTCGAATTTCACGGATTTCCAGGCGCGCCGCGCCAACATCCGGTTCAAGACCGCGGGCGGCAAGCCACAATTTGTGCACACCCTGAATGGCTCCGGGCTGGCGGTCGGACGGACCTGGCTCGCGATCCTCGAAAATTACCAGCAGGCTGACGGCAGCGTGCGGGTGCCGGATGCGCTCGTCTCCTACATGGGCGGCGAGGCGACGCTCAAGCCGGAGGCATTCTGATGGGCGTTCTCAAGCGATACATTTTCTGGACGTATGAACGCGGGAGCGTGCATTACGACGTGATGGTGACCATCATCCTGCTGTTTATTTTTGTCACGCCGCGGTTTGTGAACTTCCGCGACAAACCGGCAGCCCACGTACCGCAGCCGGGAGAAGTCAGCGTGACCAACGAGAGTGGGGTACTGGTCTACCAGGTGAATGCGAAGGCGCTGGTAACCAATGGCACGGACCTGGACCGGGAGCGGAGCGAGATGCGCGTCATCGAACCAATCTCCGGCGGCGTGGTGTTTGACCATGACGAGCCGGTCCGCGATCCTTCGGGCAAAGTCGTTGCCTACAAGGTCTGGGTGCGGTGATGCGGCGCACAGGCGCAAACCGCGGCATAGTATTTCGCATAACAATGGTGCGGCTTGCACTCGCGGCATCGGCCATGCTGGTTTGCACTTCTGCAGCGCATGCGCAGGATGACCTGCACAAAGTGCTGCTGCAAATGGACTCGGCTGCGCAGAAATTCCAATCCGCGCAGGCGAATTTCCAATGGGACACGTTTGAGGCAGCCGTCCAGGAGACCGACACGGAGCGCGGCGTCATCGCGATAGAAAAACACGGCGGAGAATTGCAGACTGCCATCCGGCTCAACCCGCCGGAAGACAAGAAACTTGTCTACAGGGACGGCGAACTGAAATTGTACGAGCCGAAAATCGATCACCTGACGATTTTCGCTACGGGGGCGAACCGCGCGATGTATGAGAGTTTTCTGTCGCTGGGTTTTGGCGGCAGCGGAACGGACCTCGAAAAGAGCTGGACTGTGAAGTACCTCGGCCGCGAGGCGGTGGACGGCGTGAACTGCGCCAGGATCGACCTGGTGTCGAAGTCGGTTGCGGTACGCAACCAGTTTTCACACATCACGCTCTGGGTGGACACGGCACGCGGAGTTTCGCTGAAGCAGCAAATGTTTGAGCCGAGCGGCGACTACCGGACGGCGCACTATACGCAGGTGCAGGTCAACGCGAAGATCCCGGCCGAGATGTTCGTTATCAAGACAACGTCGAAGACGACGGTCGCGCACAAGTAGCCAGTGCGGCGCCGGCGGCCAGCAGCACGACGGGAAAACATTCCAGCGTGTAGCGTGGCTCGGCATTTTCAATCGTCAGCAGCAGGACGCAACGGAGCGCGACGTAGGCCAGCGCAGTCGCGGCGAGTCCGCCCGGCAAGCGCCGCGCTCCGTCCAGCGCGAGCAGCAGCAGCGACAGGTTAAGCAGGGCGTACGCGATGGCGAACAGCGACTGCCACGGATGGGAGTGCCAGTCCCACCAGTGGCTTGCTACGGGCAGGATCTGCGTGCGCGGGCGAAGCCACATGTCGGCGAGGCGGCCGGCAGGCAGAAGCACGCGGCTGCGCAGGGGATGCTCGCGCCGGCGCTCTTGCGCAAGTTGCGCGAACTGCGCATCCAGCTCCGGAGTCATGGTCGTGGTGTCGTTGTATCGGTCCAGCAGATCCAGCGTGGCTCCGCGGCTGGTGTCGAGCGCGCGGGCCGGGAGCAGCGCCGGGTCGAGAGTGGTGTCGTCAGCGTTCCAGTAGAACTCCTCGTTCGATACGTCATCGAGAAACCACGTCGAAACCCATGCCTTGTACCCTGCCTCGGAAAGTTCGCCGGGATCGTTGGCATAGCGCGGGGCAAGCGGTTGGAAGACGTGAAACGTGTGCCAGTTGCGCACAGTCCACGGCACAAGCGGCAGCAGGATCATGAAGATGACGATTGCGGCGCCGCTGGCCATGTGTCGGTAGGCAACAGCGGGCCTGCGGCGAAGAGCCCAAACCATGCCGATGGCGACGGCGACCGGCAGCAGCATGCCATCCGGCCGGAGCAGGACGGCATAGCTGCACGCGAGCCCCAGCAGGGCAGCCCATCGCGTTTGCGCTTCGCCCGACGAGGCCGTGCGCAGCAACCGTGCTGCGCAGTAGAGCGCAGCCGCCACGCAGACGATCGACAGCGTTTCCGTGAGAGGCGCAGCACAGTAGTTCGCCGTAAACGGGCACAGGACGGCCAGCCACAAGGTAGCGGTTCCGGCACGCGGAGAAATTTCGTTGGCTGCGGTTCGGGACAGGAGTAGACACCCGCAAAGGTCGATGACAACTTGTGTCCACATGGCCGCTGCATATTTGCCCGCGCCAAAAATTGCGAAGCATATCGCCAGAAAGGCTGGATAGCCGGGCAGCCGAATGAGTGTCGGATGCACGGCTCCGGTTGCGTTCGTCAGTCCGTACACGTGGTGCTCGAGCCAGGTCCGGGCGATGTTGCCGTAGACCTGCGGATCGCCTGCGGTCAGCGGCCACTTGAGGACGAACAGGGCGCGCAGAACAAGGCCGAGAGCGAGCGGCAAAGCGGCCCTCCTGATTTCCGCGCGATCCACGCAGTTCATCCTAATCGCGGGAAACGCTTGCGAGCAGCGCTGTTTGCGGTCGCACAGGCGCATCCCTAGAATGAAAGTTCACGCGGCCGTGTCCACACCCAAACCAGTTTTTTACGATCCGCAACGCAAACGCTGGAAGCGTCTTCGCCGCGTGCTGGATATTGCCGGTGTCGCTTCAACCGTAGTGCTGGCGTTTTTCTTTTTCAGCGTCGTCCGCCGCGCCGCGTTGCCGGAGCTTTTGCTGGCCCAGCCGAAGCGCAATTACAAGCCCGCCAACCAGCAGATTCCGGCCGAGAACGACCGCAAGGTCAAGCCGGGCGCCAAGCCGTCGCGCCGCAAGACGGACCGCAAGCCGTCGGAGATTCCGCTGAACACGGGTGAAGGCCTGCGCGCGGCCTACTACGTGGATGACGACGCGGCCAGCTTCGCCTCGTTCCGGGAGCATGTGCACCAGATCGACCTGCTGTTTCCCGAGTGGCTGCACGTAACCACTCCGGACGGGACGCTGACCACGTACACCGAGGACAACCGTGTCGTAAATGTCATCAATGGCTCGGTAATTTCCAGCGTGGACCGCGAGAACAAGATCGCAAAGACCCTTACGGAAGCCAAGGAAGACATGGAAGTCTTCCCGATGGTCAACAACTACAACATCCATTCGCAGAGCTTTGACGCCGTGATCGGGCAGATGATGATGTCGGCGGCGGCGCGCGCGACTTTCGAGCGGCAGTTGATGACCTTCTTCGCCGCCAACCCGCATTACCACGGGCTGTCGATGGATTTCGAGAACATTCCCGATGAGGACGCGACCGGCTTCCGTGCCTTGATCCAGGAGTGTTACGCGCAGCTGCACGCCAGGGGCTTGCGGCTCTACGTCAACGCCGGCGTGGGAGAAAGCGACGACACATTCAAAGTCATGGCGTCGAATTCTGACGGCGTCATCCTGATGAATTACGACCAGCACGAGACCGACAGCGGTCCTGGCCCCGTCGCCGCGCAGGACTGGTTTACCGCGAACCTGCAGCGCGCGCTGAAGCTGATCCCCCGGCAGAAACTGATTTGCGCCATCGGCAACTACGGTTACGACTGGACGATGCCGATGCCCGGCAGCAAGGACGCCGACAAGCCGACCAACGTAGATGTCCTGGACCATGTGCAGTCGGCATGGCAGACGGCATCGGATTCGGGCGCGGACGTTTCGATGGACGCCGCATCGCTGAACGCGCACTTCGCTTACGACGACGAGGATTCACACACGCGGCACCAGGTCTGGTATCTCGATGGCGTGACTGCATTGAACGAGATGAGGGCGGCGCGAAACCTTGGGCTGCAGACGTTCGCGCTGTGGCGGCTGGGTTCGGAAGACCGTTCGATATGGGGCGTCTGGGACCACCCGACCGCGTCGTCGGCGCCCGATGCCCTGCGCACCGTGCCGCCGGGGCACGACGTGGACACGGAAGGCGACGGGGACATTCTTCGCGTCACGGATACGCCGCGCGCCGGCCTGCGGTCCGTGACTCTTGATCCGGCAACGAACCTGATTACGCAACAGGTGATGCACAGTTATCCGCGCAGCTACACGGTGCAGCAGTACGGTTACAGGAAGAACCAGCTCGCGCTGAGTTTCGACGACGGACCGGACCCAAAGTGGACGCCGAAAATTCTCGACATCCTGAAAGAGAAGAACGTAAAGGCCGCGTTCATGGTCATCGGGCAGGAGGCGCAAAGCAATGTCGGGCTGCTGCGCCGCTACGTGCGCGATGGCCACGAGATCGGCAATCACACCTTTACGCATCCGGACATCAGCGAAATTTCGCAGCGCCATCTCGACCTTGAGCTGAACCTGACGGAGCGGTTGTTTGAAAGCAAGCTCGGCGTAAAGCCGTTGTATTTCCGGCCGCCCTACTCCATTGACCAGGAGCCGGACACCGATGACCAGGCGCGCCCGATCGAGCTGATCGAAAAGATGGGCTACATCATCATCGGCGACAAGATTGACACCAACGACTGGGACGAACACCCGCGCAAGACGCCGCAGGAAATCATCTCCAGCGTGTTTCAGCAATTGGAGCAGATGAAGACGAAGCCGTGGATGCGCGGCTCCATCATCCTGATGCACGATGGCGGCGGCGACCGCACGGTGACGGTAGAAACGCTACCGCTGCTGATCGACGCGCTGCGGTCGCACGGCTACGAAATTGTCCCGGTGTCGGAACTGATGGGGAAGACCACAGCCGAGGTGATGCCGCCGATTTCCGGGCGTGAGCGCTGGTCGGCCGCGGTCGATTCTGTCGCGTTCTTCGGGCTCGCAACGTTTACGCGATTTGTCGTCGTCGTGTTTTTTGTCGGCGACGTGTTGATGAGCCTGCGACTGATCATTATCGGGCTGTTCGCCCTGATAGACCGCTTGCGAACGCGCAAGCGGGTGGGTGACCCAAACTACGCGCCCAGGATCGCCGTGCTGATTCCTGCCTACAACGAGGAAAAAGTGATTGCGCGGACCATCCGCTCGGTCCTGCACTCCGACTACCCACATTTGCGCGCGATTGTGATTGATGACGGCTCGGCTGATTCCACGTATGAAGTTGCCTGCTCGAGCTTTCCTGCGGAACTGGCGAGCGGGCGGCTGACCGTTCTGAGCAAGCAGAACGCGGGCAAGGCGGAAGCGCTGAATTATGCGTTAGGGCAGACGTCAGAGGAAATCTACGTTGGCATCGACGCGGACACCATCATCGCGCCGGACGCGATCGGCCGGCTGGTGCGGCACTTCTCCGATCCGAAGATCGGCGCCGTCGCCGGCAATGCCAAGGTCGGCAACCGCGTGAACCTGTGGACCCGCTGGCAGGCGCTGGAATATGTAACCAGCCAGAACTTTGACCGCCGCGCGCTTGACTTGTTCAGTGTGGTCACGGTGGTTCCGGGCGCCATCGGCGCATGGCGCACGCAGGCCGTGAAAGCCGCGGGCTGCTATCACGCGAACACTGTGGCGGAAGACGCCGACCTGACGATGGCGCTGCTCGAGACCGGCTACCGGGTGATTTACGAGGACAGGGCGTTGGCATTCACAGAGGCCCCCATCAATGCGCGCGGGCTGATGAAGCAGCGCTTCCGCTGGAGCTTCGGCATACTGCAGGCGGTGTTCAAGCACAAGCGCGCGTTCCTGCGTCACCGCGCGATGGGCTGGTTTGCGCTGCCGAACATCATCATCTTCCAGATGCTGCTGCCGCTGGTCTCACCATTTATTGACTTGATGTTCCTGGCCAGCACGGTCCAGTTCCTGCTCGACCGGCACTTTCACCCGGAAACGGCCGACGCGTCAAACTTCGAGAAGTTGTGTTTCTTCTTCCTGGGGTTCCTGGTCATTGATTTCTGCGCGTCGGCGCTGGCGTTTGCGCTCGAGCGGCGACATCCAGCCAGCAAGGGCGACGGCTGGCTGCTGTTCCATATCTGGCTGCAGCGCTTTGCCTACAGGCAGGTGTTTTCCATCGTGCTGCTGAAGACGATCAAGCGCGCGGTGGACGGCAAGCCGTTCAGCTGGGACAAACTGGAGCGCACGGCCAAGATGAGCCGGCGCACGGAACGGCTGACGGCGGCCTGAACATCGCAGGTCTGGCGGGAAACATCTAAACTGGAACGTTATGCCAGCCGCCGACCTGCTTTCTCCTGCCATGCCCGCGCGTTCGCCGCAGGGCGAGTTCCGCAATGAGCCATTCACCGACTTCACGCGTCCCGATGTAGCGCGCGCGATGCGCGACGCACTGACCGCTGTCAAGCGTCAGTTTGGACGTGAGTATGACCTTGTCATCGGGGGGCGGCGTCTCCATACCGGGGGCAAGATCGTCTCGCATAATCCAGCCCGCCCCGCGGAAGTAATCGGAACCCACCAGAAGGCGGGCGCCGCAGAAGCAGAAGAAGCGATGCAGGCCGCGCTGGCCGCGTTCGAGCATTGGAAGCACGTTTCGGCCGAGGAGCGCGCCTCCCTGCTGCTGCGCACGGCGGACATCATCCGCAACCGCAAGCTCGAATTCTGCGCATGGCTGACTTTTGAAGTCGGCAAGAACTGGGCAGAAGCGGATGCGGATGTTGCGGAGACGATTGACTTTCTCGAGTTCTACGCGCGCGAGGCAATTCGCCTTGCCGGTGCGACAACGCCGATCCAGTACCCGGGTGAGCGCAACGAGCTGCTGTACATTCCGCTTGGCGTCGGCGCGGTGATTCCGCCGTGGAACTTCGCGCTCGCGATCATGGCCGGGATGACGGCTGCGGCCATCGTGACAGGCAACACGGTCATCCTCAAGCCGTCGAGTGAGTCGCCGACGATTGCCGCGAAGTTCTTCGGTGTTCTTGAAGAAGCGGGCCTGCCGGCGGGCGTGGTGAATTTCTGCCCCGGCTCCGGCGCGACATTCGGCAACGCAATTGTCGAACACCCGAAGATGCGATTCATCGCGTTTACCGGCTCGAAGGAAGTCGGCCTCGACATTCACGAGCGCGCGGCAAGAAACAAGCCCGGCCAGATCTGGATCAAGCGCACCATTCTCGAGATGGGCGGCAAGGATTCCATCGTCGTAGATGTGGACTGCGATCTGGACGCCGCCGTGGACGGCGTGGCTGCGTCGGCGTTCGGTTTCAACGGCCAGAAGTGTTCCGCGTGCTCGCGGGCGATCGTGGATGCGAAGATTTACGACGTCTTTGTGCAGCGGCTGGAGCAGCGCGTCGCGAAGATAAAATCCGGAGACCCGGAAGACAACGGCCCGGTTGGTCCGGTCGTGAGCGAATCCGCCTACAAGAGCATTCTTGGTTACATTGAGATTGGCAAGACGGAAGGCCGGCTGATCAGCGGCGGCTCCGCCATCCAGAACGATGAAGGCGGCTACTACATCCAGCCGACTGTGTTTGCTGATGTTGCCCCGGATGCGCGGATTGCGCAGGAAGAAATCTTCGGGCCGGTGCTGGCCGTCATCAAGAGCGCGAATTTTGAAGACGCAATGCGCATCGCCAACAACACGGAGTTCGGCTTGACCGGCGCGATTTACACGTATCAGCGCGAGAAGCTGGATGTTGCGCGCCGCGACTTCCACGTCGGGAACCTCTACTTCAACCGCAAGTGCACCGGCGCCATGGTGGGCGCACACCCGTTCGGGGGCTTCAACATGAGCGGCACGGATTCCAAAGCCGGCGGCCCGGACTACCTGCTGCTGTTCACCCAGGCAAAGTCGGTCGCCGAGCGCATCCACGTTTGATGGCGGACAAAGTCAATCTCCGCGAGAAGCTGGCGGCATTCTCCGCGCCATGGCAGCCGCACATCATAGCCGGGTACAACGGCAATGATGTGATGGTGGTCAAGCTCGAGGGCGAGTTCGTCTGGCACAGGCACGATGAGACGGACGACTTCTTCCTGGTGCTGGAAGGTTCGCTCGACATCGAGTTGCGCGACCGGACTGTAACGCTCGGCGCCGGCGAGTTGTTTGTCGTGCCGCGCGGCGTGGAGCACCGGCCGGTGGCGCGTCACGGGGAAATGAAGGTATTGCTGATGGAGCCGGCCGGCACTCCAAACACGGGCGACCCGGCGACCGCCGTCACGAAACTGCGGATATAAGAAAGGCACGGCCGAAGCCGCGCCTTTCATCTCTCACACGAAAAGTTTAGACGGCCTGTTGCAGCATCGCTCCGGCCTTGGCCGCGGCTTCTGCGAGCGTGCGGTGGTGGATGGTGAACAGCGCGAGCTCCAGCCGGTCGCTGACGCCGGTCTTGTCGTAAATGGAGCGCAGATAGTTCTTGATGACCTGTTCGGTCGTGCTCAGGATGTTGGCGATTTCCTTGTTCTTGCAGCCCTGGACGATAAGCCCGACAATGCGCATCTCTTTCGGCGTCAGGCGGTCGCGAACCCGCGCGCCCACGGCGTCGTTTTCATCCATGTGGAAGCCTTCGGCATTCTGCACCCACTTTTCGCCGCGTGCGACCTGGCGGATACAGGTGATGATGGCCTGGCTGTTCACGTTCCGGCGGATCACTCCATGGAAGCCCTGTTGCAGGTAGACGCTGCCGGGGTCGCCGTTGTCGGCAATCACGATGCCGCGGCAGCCGGTGCGGGACAGATCGGCGGCCAGGCCGGACATATCCGGCAGCAGGGAGGCCGCGACAAGGACGACGGATTGCCGGAAGGTGTCAATCGCAGGTCGCAGTCGCTCTTTATCTTCACACTGCGCCACAATCCGGAAATCCTCTTCAACGGCGAGGACCTTGGCTGCGCCGGTGCGAAAGATGGCCTGGTTATCGGCGAGAATAATCTTGGTCATATATGCTCCAGCTTGCGTTGGACTTTCTCTACGCATGGACTATCGGCAGCGTGCGGCGAAACTTCGCCAATTGGCAGCAAAGATAGACGAAACCGGATAATGCGGAGCGATTGTGTAAACCCTGTTCGCTCCACTGTAGCCAGCCTTTCCATGTGTTGCCAAGCACTTACAGAGCACCGCATTCGCGCGTCCCGCGCCATCCCCCAATCGCGTCAGTCCCAGAACGGTAAACTGTATCCGCCATGGCAGCCAGACCAGTCATCCTTGCCGTAGACGACGATGTTGCAGTGCTCGACTCTGTCGTGCGGGACCTTCGCGCACACTACGGGCGGAACTACAGGGTGCTGCCCGCGGCTTCCGGACAGGCGGCGCTGGACATCGCCCGGGCGCTGGCCGAGCGCCAGGAGGAAATTGCGCTGATTGTCAGCGACCAGCGCATGCCGGGAATGCTGGGCACGGACTTTCTGGAGCGCGTCAGGGAATTCGCGCCGAAGGCCAAGCGGACCCTGCTGACCGCCTATGCGGACACCGAGGCGGCCATCCGTGCCATAAATACGGCCAAAATTCACTACTACCTCCTCAAGCCCTGGGACCCGCCGGAAGAAAAACTTTACCCCGTATTGGATGATCTGCTGGGCAGCTGGCGCGAAGGCTACCGCGAGCCGAAAGACCTGCGGGTCATCGGGCACCGGTTCTCAAACCTCGACCACGAGGTGCGGGAATTCCTGTCGCGCAACCAGGTGCCGTTCGAGTGGATCAACGCGGAGACAGACCCGAAGCAGGCGCAGGAGTTGCTCGCCTCCCGGAATCTCGCGGACGCCAAGCTGCCGGTCGTTCTGTTGCCGAACGAGTCGCTGGTGCAGCCGGAGCGCGCTCTCCTGGCCGAGAAGATCGGGCTGCGTACAACTTCCGAGAAGGACTTTTACGATCTGATCGTGTTGGGCGCGGGCATGGCGGGGCTCGCAGCGGGTGTGTATGGCGCGTCAGAAGGCCTGAAGACGCTGCTGGTCGAGGCTTCTGCCCCGGGCGGCCAGGCCGGCTCGAGTTCGCGCATTGAGAACTATCTCGGTTTCCCGACGGGCCTGAGCGGAGCGGACCTGGCCCAGCGCGCGCAGATCCAGGCCCGGCGCTTCGGCGCGGAAATCATGACGCAGCGCGCCAAAGATCTCGAATGCAAGGACGAGTACCGCATCGTGACCATGGCGGACGGCCGGCAGGTTTCGTGCAAAGTGATGCTTCTGGCCATGGGAGTGGAGTACCGCCGCCTCGATGTGCCGGGACTGGCCCGCTACACAGGTGCGGGGGTCTACTACGGCGCCGCCATGACGGAAGCGGCTGCCTGCGCGGAAGAGACGGTCTACATCGTCGGTGGAGCGAACTCCGCCGGGCAGGCGGCAATGTACTTCGCCAACTACGCCTCACGGGTCATCATGCTGGTCCGTTCGGGTGGTCTTGAAGCGAGCATGTCGAAATATCTCATCGAGCAGATTGCTGGAACATCGAATATAGAGGTGGAAAGCAACGCCCAGATCGTCGAAGTGTGCGGGGACGAAAAACTTCGCAGCCTGCGGATCCGGACTTCGCGCGGGGAGGAGTCGCGCGAGGCGTCGTCGCTGTTCATCTTTATCGGCGCGGAACCGAAGACCGAATGGCTGCCGGCGAACATCGTCCGTGACCAGCGCGGTTTTGTCTGCACCGGGCGTGACCTCATGGAAGACGGCAACCGGCCGTCCGGCTGGCGTTTGCCGCGCGACCCGTTTTTCCTGGAGACCAGCGTGCCGGGAATTTTTGCGGCGGGGGATGTGCGGCATGGCTCGATCAAGCGTGCCGCTTCGGCAGTAGGCGAAGGTTCGATGGCGGTACAGTTTGCGCACTCGTACCTGGCGGGACTTTAACCATGTCAACCAGGCAACCAGCCACGCAATACCCGGGCGGCGAGTCTGCGCTGCTGGAGCGCGTGCGGCAGGTTTCCGGCTTCGAGGCTGTCTGCCGGGAGGACGCGCCGCTGCTGAGCGCGGGCGTCCTGGCGAAGTATGAGACGGGCGAATGTGTCCTCGCGCTGGGCGAGCCGGTCGAAAACCTCATCCTCATGTTCGAAGGCGTTGCCGGCCCGCAGGTCGGTCAATCCGAGGAATGCAAGCTGCCGGTCGCGAACGCCAATGAGCCGCTGGGCGAGATCCCGATGCTCAGCGGCAATCCGGCAAAGCTCGGCGCCGTTGCGCTGACTCCGGTCACCGCGTTGCTTCTGCCAAAGGACACCGTGTGGCAGTTGATGCTCCATTGTCCGGCCATGCGGACCGCGCTGGTTGGACGAATCGTCAGCAGGGTGTCCGACTATCACCAGGTTGCGCTGGAGCGCGAAAAGATGATTGCCATCGGCACGCTGACCGCGGGGCTGATGCACGAGCTGAATAATCCCGGGGCCGCGGCGCGGCGCGCGACCAGCCAGCTCCGGCAGAACCTTCGCAGCCTGCACGAGCTCAGCATGCGGCTTTCCGAGCAGGCCCATAGCGACGAGCAGAAAGCCTGCGTCCGGCGTCTGCTGGCGGAAATGTATGCGCCACGCCATGCAGAGCGCAGTTCGCTCGAAGTAATGGACCGCGAGCAGAGTTTCTGCGAGTGGATGGAGCAAAGCGGCATTCCGGACTGCTGGAAGATTGCGCCGGTGCTGGCTTCGAGTGACCTTGAAATGCCGGCGCTGGAATGCGCGCGCAGCGTGCTCCCCAAAGAGACATTCTCAGACGCGCTGCACTGGCTGGAGGCGCTCGGTTCAAGCTCGGAACTGTTGCAGACCATCGAAACCAGCATGCAGCGCATCACGGACCTGGTGGGGGCCGTCAAGACGTACTCCTCCGGGGCGTCCGACCACGAAGCGATTGACCTGAAAGCGAGCATGCGCGCGGCCTGGCTGATCGTCGCGCACAAGTTCAAGCAGAAGTCTGTGGAAGTAGTGAAGAGTTATCCGGACGAGATGCCGATGATCTCCGCGCCGGGGATTGCGCAGGTCTGGACAAACCTGCTCGACAATGCCGCCGATGCTGTACCGGAACAGGGCGGCCGCGTGCAGATCCGGTCAAGCGTCGCGGGCGGCAAGGTCGTCGTTGAAATAGAAGACAACGGCGCCGGCATCGCGCCGGAGAACCTGCCGCACGTCTTCACTTTGTTTTTCACGACCAAGCCTGCCGGCAAAGGCACGGGCATGGGATTGGATATCGTGGCGCGGACTGTCCGTGCCGCGGGAGGCGAGGTGTCGGTTGAATCGGAGCCCGGCCGTACTGTATTTCGCGTCACGTTGCCCGTGGTGAATGGCGCAGACCGCGTGCTGTTACAGAAACAAGCTCAGAGTGAGCACGCTTAGGACAACTGCGCTGATCGCCACGTAAAGGTAGTCGCGCTCGACGAGAAACCCGACGACCATGGCCGCGACGCGGAATATCGGCGTCGCAATCAGCAGAAGAATTCCCAGCGCGATCAGGGTCTCTGGTGTCCGCGGCCCGTGATGCAGCAATTGCACGAAAGCCTGCCTGCCGCCGTCGGGATTAAAAACCTTCAGGTCCAGGTGGCGGGTCTGCCCTGTAACGAGCAGCCATATTCCTCCCGCCAGCGTGACGGCGGAAGCCAGCAAAACCCCGGCGCGGAGGCCGACGCCGAGCGCCAACTCCATCGTGTGATCTTGCGTTGCCGTCATAGTTTGCTCGCCGCTCCCTCGTAAATCATCTGCACGGCCACGGCCGCCAGCACAACGGTGAAGACGATGCGGAGGGTCCGGACTTTGGCGCCGGTCAGGATGCGTGCCCCGGCGAGCGCGCCCGCCAGGACGCCGAGCATGACCGGGAAATCCAGCGACGGATCGATGTAGCCATGGCGCAGATACATGCCGGCGCTGGCCGCCGCCGTGACGCCGATCATGAAATTGCTGGTGGTCGTGGAAACTTTGAACGGCAGGCGCATGACGCGGTCCATGGCGAGGACCTTGACCGCGCCGGAGCCGATGCCCAGCAACCCGGACAGCAGTCCGGCCACGCCCATCAGCGAGAAGCCGCCGGCCACATGGGTAGCGTTGTAGTCCATTCGCGTGCCGGCAACCGGGTAGTCGCCGTTCAGTCGCAGCCGGGTTGCCAACGGGTCCGGCGGATGGTCGCCGGGGTCCTCCGGCTGCTTCAGCCCCGACCACGCCGAGTAGAGCAGGACCAGGCCGAAGATGATGGCGATGACGCGGGTCGGCAGAAGATGGGTGGCGTAGGCCCCGGCCAGTGCGCCGAGAGTGGTGGCAATTTCCAGCAGGATCCCGATGCGGACGTTGGAATATCCTTCGCGCACATAGGCCGAGGCTGCCCCGGAAGAAGTTGCAATGACGGAGATAAGCGATGCTCCGATGGCGTAGTGCAGGTCAACGTGGAAAAGCAGCACCAGCATGGGCACGAGGACCACTCCGCCACCCAGCCCGGTCAGGGCACCCAGCAGGCCGGCCCCGGCAGAGCCGAGCAGCAGCCAAAAATAAGTGAGAAGTGTCATGCGGACTGGGCGTGCAGTCAGGCTATGATGGCACACGTCCCAAGACAATTCTGCGACCGCTGGAGGGCCGGCTGACTCCAATGGTCAAATTTCTCGTGGTTGAGGTGTGTGTACGCATGCTGAAGGGCAAGAATTCAGTCTGGATTTGCAGTGCCATGCTGCTCGCGCTGTTGCTGGCGGGCTGTAAGCCGAAGACGGCCGCCGCGCCGCAGGGCATGCAAGCCTTGCCCGTCAAGGTGGAAAATGTCGCGCTGCAACCGGTCCCGGTCTCCAGCGAATACGTTGCGACCATCAAGGGCCGCCGCTCGGCAACCATCCAGCCACAGGTCGACGGCAATCTGACGCACATCTACGTAAAGTCGGGCGACCACGTGAAGGCCGGTCAGGTGCTGATGGAAATTGACCCGCTCAAGCAGCGGGCAGCCGTCGATAGCCAGAAGTCCACCCAGGCGCAGAAAAAGGCGCTGTTCGACTACAACACGATCGAGCTCGACCGCCAGAAGCAGCTCTACCAGGAAGGCGTCGTCAGCCGCGACGCCTATGACCAGGCGCTGCAGGCCTATCAGAATTCAAAAGCCGATTTTGAAAGCAACGGCGCCTTGACGGTGACGCAGGAGCAGCAACTGAGCTATTACCGGCTGACGGCGCCATTCGAGGGCATCGTCGGAGATATTCCTGCGCACGTCGGGGACTACGTCTCGCCTTCAACGGTGCTGACCACAGTTGACCAGATGGATGATCTCGAGGCCTATATTTATGTTCCGACGGACCGCTCGAGCGACATCAAGATGGGCCTGCCGGTGCAGATCGTCAGCAATACCGGGGAGCTGCTGCAGGAAACGAAGCTCGACTTCGTTTCGCCGCAGGTCGATAACGGATTGCAGGGCATTCTTGTGAAGGCGCCTGTAACTTCCGGCAATGGGAAGTTTCGCACGCAGCAAATTGTGCGCGCGAGACTGATCTGGAGCACGCAGCCCGCCGCTACGGTGCCGGTCATTGCGGTCACGCGGTTGAATGGGCAGGCGTTCGTTTTTGTCGCGACTGCGGGCGGCAACGGGTACACCGCCCAGCAGAAGCAGATACAGCTTGGCGACACTATGGGCAACGACTACGTTGTCAAGAGTGGCTTGTCGCCGGGCGACAAGGTGATTATTTCCGGCACGCAGTTCCTGGTCAGCGGCGCGCCAGTGCAGCCGCTGGGTTAACTTCGCGAGATTCGCAATCGAGAAAGCCGAGGAACCGTGTTCGTAGACTTCTTCATTCGCCGGCCGATCTTTGCCACAGTTTGCGCGCTGCTCATTATTCTTGGCGGCGCGGTCTGCATTCCTACGCTGCCGATTTCGCTGTATCCCACGCTGGCGCCGCCGCAGGTCAGCGTCAGCAGCAATTACGTTGGCGCAAATTCCCAGGTTGTAGAGTCCGCGCTAACGATTCCGCTGGAGCAGCAGATCAACGGCGTGGAAGGCATGCACTACATCACTTCCACGAGCAGCAACGACGGCACCAGCGCAATCAATGTTGTCTTCCGCACGGGCTATAACCTGAACATCGCGGCCGTGGACGTGCAGAACCGCGTGGCTTCCGCGCAGGGGCGTCTGCCGCAGGAAGTGCTGACGACCGGCATCACGATCACCAAGGCGAACCCGAACTTTGTCTTCGCCGCCGGCTTCTATTCACCCGATGGCAGCGTCAGCGACCAGTTCATCTCGAACTATCTTGACGTTTATGTAAAAGATTCGCTGAAGCGTATTGCCGGCGTCGGCGATGTCCTTATCTTCGGCGAGCGCAAGTACGCCATGCGCATCTGGCTGGACCCGGGCAAGCTGGCGGCGCGCGGCCTGACCGCGACGGACGTCGTGAGCGCATTGCAGGAGCAGAACGTCGAAATCCCGGCCGGCCAGCTGGGGTCTCCGCCGTCCGGCAATAAGCAGAATTTTCAGATCACGCTGCGCGTGCAAGGGCGCATGAGCAGCGCCGAGCAGTTTGAGAAGCTGATCGTCAAGAATTCGCCGAACGGGCTGGTGTACCTGCGCGATGTTGGCAGAGCGGAAGTCGGCGCGGAGAGCTATTCGACGAACCTGCAGTACAGCGGTCATGACGCCATCGGCATCGGCGTGCAGCAGCTTTCCGACGCCAATGCGCTGGATGTGGACAAGGCCGCCAAGGCCGCACTGGCCGACCTGGCGAAGTCGTTCCCGCCGGGGATCCACTACGTAATCGCCTTCGATACGACGACGGTTGTCGGTGACTCCGTGCGGGAAGTCGTACAGACGCTGATCGAAGCCATCATCATCGTTGTCATCGTTATCTTCCTGTTCCTGCTGGATTGGCGCGCGACCATCATCCCGTCGGTAACGATTCCGGTGTCGCTGATCGGAACGTTTGCGTTTATCAAGATTTTCGATTTCTCGATCAACTCGCTGACGCTCTTTGGCATAACTCTCGCTACAGGGCTGGTCGTCGATGACGCGATCGTCGTCATCGAAAACGTGCAACGCCACATCACCGAGGACAAGACAGACCCGCACCAGGCGACTTCCGTCGCGATGGGCGAAGTGACAAGCGCAGTCATCGCGACTTCGCTCGTGCTCATCAGCGTCTTCGTCCCGGTATCGTTTTTCCCTGGCACCACCGGCATTCTGTACAAGCAGTTTGCATTGACCATCGCGTTTGCCATCGCGATTTCCGCGTTCAACGCGCTTACTCTCTCTCCGGCGCTGGCGGCGATTTTGCTGCGCGGCGACGAAAGCGCCCGCGAACGGGCGATGGATTGGTTGCACGTAGGTTTTGTGTCCCGCGCTTACCGCGGCTTCGTGCATGGCGTGGAGGGGTTCATCGGGTGGATGGGCAGCACATACGGCAAGCTGATCCACTTCATTCTCAGAATCCGCTACGTAATGATGCTGCTGTTCGTCGGCGCGCTGGTTTGCACTGTGTTGATTTATGGCGCCGTGCCCACGGGCTTCATCCCGCAGGAAGACCAGAACTATCTAATTACGGTTGTTCAGGCCCCGCCCGGCGCATCGCTGAGCTACACGACCGAGCTGTGTGGTCGCGTTGAGAAGGTTGTGCTGCAGGACCCCGACGTGTTCGGCACGTTTTCAATTCCCGGGTTCTCGCTTTCCGGCGGCAGCGCTCCGAACTACGGCGTCGTGTTTGTGCCGCTTAAACCGGCCGACCATCGGCGTGGAGCGAACCAGTCCGCGCATGCTATCCAGCAAAGGCTTTCGCCCAAGCTCTTCGGCATTCCGGGCGGAATCGTGGCCATGTTCGAGCCTCCGGCAGTGCAGGGAATCGGCAGCTTCGGCGGCTTCCAGTTCGAGTTGCAGGACCTTGGCCGCAACACGCTGCAGGACCTGGCCGCGACAACGCAGAAAATCGTCGCCGCGGGCCGCGCCCCGGGAGTCGGCGTAACCAACCTTTACGCCAGCTTTACGGCAAACGATCCGCAAATTCTCGTAACAATTGATCGCGATAAGACAAAGTCGCTGGGCATACCTCTGACTGAAGTTACAAACGCGTTGAGCGTGTATATGGGGTCCGCCTACATCAACGACTTCGATTTCAACAACCGTTCGTATCGCGTGTTTGTCCAGGCAGACCAGCCGTTCCGCATGAATGCCGGAGATCTGCAACAGTATTACGTGCGCTCAAGCACGAACCAGATGGTGCCGCTTTCCAACGTTGTTACGCTGCAGAACACGGAAGGCCCGCAGGTCATTTATCACTACGACCTGTTCCGCTCGGCGGAAATTGACGGCTCACCGACGCCGGGCGAAAGCTCGGGTGAAGCGCTCAAGTCGATGGAGAAGCTCGCCAAGGCGAACATGCTGCCCGGCATGGCTTACTCATGGACCGGCCTGTCTCTGGAAGAAGTGGAAGCCGGCGGCAAGGCGATCATTATCTTCGTCCTCGGTATTCTGGTCGTGTATTTAACGCTTGCTGCGCAGTATGAAAGCTTTGCGCTGCCGTTCATCATCCTGCTTGCTGTGCCGATGGCCGTGCTGGGAGCGCTGGGCTTCATCATGATGCGGTCCATGGCAAATGACGTCTACGTGCAGATCGGACTGGTCATGCTGATCGGCTTGTCGGCGAAAAACGCGATTCTTATCGTCGAGTTCGCCGAACAGTTGCGCGCGCGGGGCCGGAGTATCGCCGACGCCGCGATTGAAGCCGCGGAACTGCGCCTGCGCCCCATCCTGATGACGTCGTTCGCGTTCATTCTCGGCGTGTTGCCGCTCTATTTTGCGACCGGCGCCGGCGCGCTCGGCCGTCGCTCGGTCGGCACCGCAATTGTCGGCGGCATGCTGGTTTCAACCGTCCTCAACCTGATATTTATCCCGGTACTCTACGTTGTTCTAAAGGCCTTCCTGGAAATATTCACCGGTACGCATCGCGACCACGCAAATCCGGAGCCTGCTGCGTAAAGTAAACTGAAGGAGACCAGCCGGGATGGCGGAACTGGCAGACGCAGCGGACTCAAAATCCGCCGGAGGCAACTCCATGGGGGTTCGACCCCCCCTCCCGGCACCAAGATAATAAAAGACTTATGATCGAGATGGCCTCTCGGCATCGAGAGGCCATTTTGCTTGGTGGCTGTTTTGGTGGCTGTTGCTGCTATAAATTGTATCGGCCCCTAAACTTTGGCGAGAGACCGCAGAATGACTATGTCAAATTCGACCCGCGAGGTAGTGACAGTTCAGGGAGGGCCCGAACATCGGGAATACGGTGCTGCCCTTGAACTGAAGGCCAAGATTGAGGCATCTCTTCGCCCCGGTGAGGACGGCCAAATTATCATCCGCCCGAGCGTCAAGTTCTATGGACAGAAGCGAGAGACGGATCTCCTGCTGTTTGCATCGTTCCCCCAAGGCCTGCGGCGCACGTTCAAGAAAGCGGGTCGTTCGGTAGAACTGGAGTTCAGGAACCTCTTCTCCACGATTGAGGTCAAAGACCATGTCGAAGACGACATCCATATCGACGGTTTTGCAGCCTGGGTAAGGTATCGAGACAAGTGGTCAGATGCGACTGACCAAAGTGACGAACAGAAGACCAGCGCCTTCCTTTATCTCCAGAACAGGTTGGGTTGGTCTCCGTTTGTTTCGAATCTGATCTGGTTTCGCAACGCGAGCAGAAGCTACCTCGGGGCGGATAGCCGAAATCTGCTCAGTTCCGATTTCAGTTTTGAGGAACTTCTGCTGCGTGTTTACGAGGGCAATCCGCAGTATGGTGAGACACCTCCGCCTGGTCGAAGTCGGTATTACTGCATGAGCGTTGAGAAGGCAGATGACGAGCGTCTAAGGGGTCGACAGCTATTTGATCTTTACACTGAGCACAAACGTTCGGCTGGAGTTCTAACGAGTCAGAAACTGCACCGAATTGTCGAGCCACTCCTCAGCAATCAGAAGTACGCCGAGAGTATCGGTAATCGGTTGGTCTTGCTGCGAGGGAGGGCTGGCACGGGCAAGACGCTCAAGTTATTGCATATCGCGCGCGATCTTTGCGTCAATCGAAACCAACGTGTACTGATCCTCACGTACAACCGGATGCTCGTGTCCGATTTGCAGCGAATGATCACGCTCGCGGGAATCAGTTCGGATCTCGATTCAGCCACCGTCGCTATCGATACCGTGCACGCCTATATCAAGCAGCTTCTCGTTCACTTTGGGATTGAATTTGAAGACAAGGAATTCATCGAACGCTACGATGAACTCAAGAGTTTTCTGCTGGAATACTTGATCTCAGGCCTGATCGTCGAAAGCGACCTAGACGACTTCCGACGCCAAAATCTAAAGATTTTGGGTTGGGACACGATCCTGATCGACGAGGGGCAAGACTGGCCAGAGGATGAAAAGTCAATCTTGTTTCGCTTGTTCGACTCGAAGAATTTCGTGGTAGCCACAGGGACAGGGCAACTTATCCGTCGGTCAGAGTCGATCGACTGGACAGCCGGCTTGGAGGTCAATAGACCGCCTGGGGAAAAGCGCTCTCTGCGTCAGAAGCAGAACCTTGGCAGGTTCATCGAGTCGTTTGCTAATGAGATCGATGCCCGCTGGGACTTAGAGCCGAGTGATAAACTTCTCGGCGGTAGAGTCATCGTTGTGATCGGCAAGTACACGAAGGCGCTGCATGATCGCCTTGTCGCGAGTTCTACCGCAGCGAAAACTATCGCCTACGATCATATGTTTCTTGCTCCGCCATTACTCACCAAGACAGAGCAAATGCGAAATGGTAGAACGACCAAGGTCTTCGCGCTGAGGGATTCTTTCAATTCGATGGGTATCAGGGTTTGGGATGGAATCAATACTTGGGATCGTACGGAATATCCAACTGATGTTCGTGAGCACCGAGTTGTGACCTACGAGTCGGCGCGAGGCCTCGAAGCGTGGGTGGTAGTTTGCCTTGCTTTCGACTCCTTTTACGATTACAAGCTGCGGCATCCGTACATCGTTAACCAGGCGCCCGAAAGCGAGGGAACGCAGCTTGCACTCGGCCTGCCCGATAGCGAAGAACGCGTACGCGCTCTCGTTAATGACTGGCTGCTCATCGCTTTGACAAGAGCTGTCGACACCACTGTCATCACGCTGGAAAACCGAAACTCGGCTGCGGCAAAGATGGTTTTGCAAGTCGCAGAGCAAATGAAAGACTTCGTTGAAGTGATCGAAGCGTGAACCTTAGCCTGCTTTCGAACTAATCTGGTCGATGACAGAGAGCCGATGTTCCGGGGAACCATCTTGCAAAGAGGCGCAAACCACTCTAAGTCGATAATGTCACCGGGTTCCGGACTGAGGGGCTTACCGTTTTCTCCTGCGAGAACCTCTAAACGGAGCAAGCATCCCTGTGGCGGCCAGAGGACGGTCATGCATCGTCAAATTGCGTTTCGCCAAAGCAGTATCGATAGCTACCAGAGTTTCGCTCAGTACTGTTGGCACGACGCCCGCGCGCGGCTGTGCTCTCGTCCCTTTCTGTCATTGTCTTCACTTTTTAGGCTCGCGGAAGTGTCCTGGCTATTGGAGCATCGACGAGGCCAGCCAATGCGGCGCAACTTGAACTAAACGTGCTAAGCGTGAATGATCTCATTGATCCCTGTGACGATTCCCAGCAAGTGCCCGTATACCTCTTTAGCTGTCGCATAGAGTTCAAGAAAGTCGAACTCAGGCTCATTGGAAGTACTGAAGAGTGGGACAAACTGTCCCGCGGGCAGAGACTGTAGCACGACGCCGAGTGCAGCATGATCCACAGTCGGAGCAACACGGTGTGTTCTGCGATCTCGATAGCCGATCAGTCGAAGAAACTTTGCTGATCGAAAGGAGCGAACAAGGGTCATAAGAGCTTCATAATCACGTTCTTTCATCAGTTCCAGTGCGGGGTGAGGCTGCTTTTCTGGTTTGCCTCTCTTGTTCAGGGATTCTTTCATAGCATCCCAGGTCAGCCGCTTCTCCCAACCTTCACGGGACAGATCAACCTCAATGAATCCAGCTCCAAAGAATTCAAAAATGGTTCTCACAAGCAAATCTTCTATTCGAGCAATCTCGAAAACGCCGAGATGAAAGCGTTCAAGTTTGTCGAGATGAAGATCGAATCGTGCGTTGATATCCAAAAAGGACCCTGAGCTATGACGATCCTCCAAGTCCTTGAATATCCGAGCGGACGCGAGATTAAGGCGCGCGCCGTACAACAAGTTCTGGATCTCAAACCAGAGCTCGTTTACGTTGTGCAGATGCACCGTTCTAATCGGATCGTTGAGTTCGTAAGTGATTGACGCGAAACTGAGCACAGGAGGTTCAGGGAAATCAATAAGGTGGCGATGCCGCTCGGCCGCCGCTCGGATGATGTCGATTGTGTACGCTGTGTCATAGGCGGTGGCATCCAGCCCAGGCCTCACAGCGCAGTCAATCACGTATTCCCCCGTTACAGCATCGTTCTCGTCAGCTAGAGTGACCTTAAGCTTTGGCATTCACTTCCTTTCGCCCGGTACATGTTAATAAGGGAAACATACGACATTGCCTCCCTGCCCGGCTGCTCCTCTGCAAAGGGCAAGCATTTGACGGCATCACTGGCTGCTAGACCGAACGGTCGCTTATAGACGGCAAAACGTGTCCAATCATCCTCTTTAGCCTATGCTATCCCTTCGGTGCTCGATCTATTCGATCTCATAATTCCGTCATTGTTCGAAGCGATTCGATCTATGACGGAAAGTCTGTGCTCGGGTGAAAGATGGCTGTACCGAGCAGACATCGTGATCGTTTTGTGCCCGGCTAATTCCTGAATTTCTTTGATCGACGCCCCCGCCATCGCCAACCACGAACAGAAAGTGTGCCGATTGCAGTGCCAGACGTAGCCATCAATCTCAGCATCATGCAGGCACGGAACAAACCACGAACGTGTGTCGAAACGCGGACCCTGACGAACGAACACCGGGTCACCAGGTTTGTGCAGCTTGTGCTTCGAAGTTTTGAACGCCGCGACGGAGTCAGCATTGAGATGGACGGTCCGAGCCGAACCATTCTTGGTCTTTGTCAGGTCGATGGTGCGCCGGTCGAGATGTACCTGGCCCCAAGTGAGGGAATATTGCTCAGACAGGCGCATACCGGTGCTGACTGAGATGATGAACTCGGACAGGTGCTCCGGAAAGCGGCGTTCGATCACCTTGTAGAGTTTGTCGTACTCTTCGCGACTCAAGAAGCGCAGACGTCCAACGCCTTCGCGTCGGTGACGAACCAGCCTTGCAGGATTGATCGTCGTCTTGTTGTTATGGACGCCTTCGCGGTAGCAGAGCGAGATGAAGGCCTTATAGCGGTTGGTCGTGGCCGGTGTTTTGCAATGGGACCGGAGCCAGCGTTCGAGCTCCTGGGGGGTTATCTCTGCGGCAGGCCTTGAGCCGAATGCCTTGCGGACGATCTCGGCTTTGCTGATGTAGCTGCGAACGTCTTTGTGATCGGCCACGTATTCCAGAACATCGTCGATCAACTCGGAGAAGCGCATCACCTTGCTGTCGCGCAGCTCTGGTAGCTTTCGGCCAGCAGTCGCGTCAGCTTTCCGGGCCTGATACAGCTTCATCGCATCGGACTTGCGGCCCACCTTCTCACGATGCCGCTTTCCAGCCGCGTAGTAGTGAATCCACCAGATTCCGCTGCCTTCCGGCTTTTCGTAGACTCCACGCATGCTCCCTCGCAATGGCTGTTCCGTCGGATTAAGCATATCAGGTTGTCCGCAAAAACAGCCACTCTGCCAACATCATGATGTAAATCTGGCGGCAACACGCGGGAGGCAAAGAAGCCAATAGCGAGGTACTCAACTGGTCGCTCCGTCCGCCAGAGGAAGGAAACTGCCTTGAGCCTTTGTTATCCTCAGTTGTCCCCGTCATTGGATTGAGGAATGTTCCGTGCCCCAGGTTGTCATCGAAAATCCGATCCTCAATTCACCGTTCGAGGAGCCGTCTCGTCACTTCCGCTTCGACGCAGAAAACAGCATCACTAACGAAATCGTGCTTGGTAGGCGTCCGAGCACCGCCATCGTTCCGGTAGCGCGTCCGCGTTCGCGTAAGAATGACACGCAGCAGATGCTGCCCGGTGACTTTTCGCAGGATCGCGCCGAGCCCAACAAACTGGTCAACGACATACGCCTGCACGTAGGAAGGTGGCGTCAGGGCGGCCATAGCGGAGTGACTGCCACAACGCGCCGTCTCCTCGATTACTGGCGTGACCCCGCACGCGACCGCAAGCTGTTCTTCTGCCAAATCGAAGCGCTCGAAACCGCAATCTACCTCGCCGAAGTTTCCAACAAATTCACTCCGCATCTGCAGAACGAGCTCCGTGACATTGCGGAAGCCGCCAACCCAGGCCTGCGTCGCGAAGCGTTCAGATGGCTACGGGCTCCGGAAAAACGGTAGTGATGGCGATGATTATTGCTTGGCAGACGCTCAACAAGCGCGCCAATCCGCAAGACGCTCGCTTTGCCGACGCTTTCCTCATTGTGACGCCCGGCATCACGGTCAAAGACCGTTTAGAAGTTCTCAAGCCCAACAACCCTTCTAACTACTACGCCGAGCGCGACATCGTTCCTGCATGGCAGCGCGATCAGCTCGAACAGGCGCGGATCGTGGTCACGAACTATCACTCGTTTCTGCCGCGCGAAAAGATCAAAGTCGCGAAAAACACAAAGGCAGTTCTGGCCGGTAACAATCCTCCGCAGGCCGGCCTCTTCACCGAATCCCCGGCGGACGTGGTTCGCCGCGTCTGCGGTAAAGACTTTGGCCTGAAGAAGAACATCCTCGTTCTCAACGACGAAGCCCACCATTGCTACCGCTTGAATCCTGAGCATGACGACCCGCCGCCAGTCGGGGATCCAGATGCGCGCGCGGAGATCGCCGAAAACAAGAAGGCCGCTCATGCGTGGCTAAGCGGACTCATGATGGTTCAAGCCCGCATCGGGATCAAGACTGTTTACGACCTCTCTGCAACCCCTTTTTTTCTGAGCGGTTCCGGATATGGCGAAGGGTCACTTTTTCCATGGGTCGTTTCCGACTTTGCGCTCGTGGAAGCAATCGAGGCTGGTATCGTCAAAATCCCGCGCGTCCCCGTTGCGGATGACGCAGGATCAGGGGATCAACCTACTTACCGCAATCTCTGGCTTCGTATTCGCGAGGAGCTTCCCCGCAAAGGTCGCGCGACCGAGGCTGCCAAAGCAGAGCCAACCCTTCCGGGCGAGCTTGAGGGTGCTCTCCTATCCCTCTATCTCGATTACGAAAAGCGGTACAGACTTTGGGAGTCGCGCGCCGACTCGAAGCTGCGCGGTCTCACGCCGCCAGTCTTCATAGTCGTCTGTAACAACACAAATGTCTCCAAGATGGTCTTCGATTTCATTTCCGGTTGGGAAAAGGAGCTTCCGAGTGAGGAAGGCCAGCCCGCCACGAAACGCGTCCAGGCAGGCAAGTTGGAACTCTTCCGCAATGATGACGGGCGCGGTGGCTGGCTTCACAAGCCGAATTCCTTCCTTATTGATTCAACGCAAATCGATTCCGGGGAAGCCATGACCGATGACTTCCGTAAAGCGGCGGCGACCGAAATAGCTGAGTTCAAGCAGGAGTACATTCGCCGCTTTCCTGGCAGAGACGTAGACTCTGTCACCACAGAAGACCTGCTTCGCGAAGTCCTCAACACCATTGGGAAGGCCGGCAAACTTGGTGAAGGCATTCGCTGTGTCGTCTCCGTCTCCATGCTCACTGAAGGTTGGGACGCGAACACGGTTACGCACATCCTCGGTGTCCGCGCGTTTGGCACTCAACTTCTCTGTGAGCAAGTTGTAGGTCGTGCTCTACGTCGCATCAGCTATTCAATCACTGCGGACACCATCAATCTGCCGGCCTCGGAGCAGCGTTTTGGCCCCGAGTATGCGGAGGTCTACGGCATACCTTTCTCTTTCATTCCGTCAGCCGGCGCTACCAAAGAGCCTGTTGAAGGACCCTTGCCTACACGTATCCGCGCATTGCAGGACCGGGAAGCTCTGGCGATGAGCTTTCCACGCCTGCTTGGTTATCGCTTCCATCTTCCCGAACGCCGGCTCATCGCCGCGTTTACCTCGGATTCCGTTCTGCGACTCAGCACCGCATCGATTCCGAGCGAAGTCGAGATGGCTGCGGTCGTTGGTCAATCGGAGTTTCACACCCTCGACGCACTCAGACAGATACGTCCTAATCATGTAGCGTTTGAACTCGCGAAGGCCACACTTGAGCGTTTCCTGCGCGATGAGAACGACGAAGCACAACCCTGGCTCTTCCCACAGGTCCTGGGCATCACGCGGGAGTGGCTCGACGACTGGCTGCAGCTTGGAGACAACACCTTCATGCAGCTCTTGCTTTTCGGCCAGAATAAGCATCTCGCAATCGAGAAAATCTACGACGGGATCAGAGAAGGTTCGCAGAGCACAGGAGAGAAGCGTGTCCTTCCCATTCTTCAGCCCTACGACACACTTGGTTCTACCGACTACGTAGACTTTTTCACGACCAGACCGACGTTTGCGACCGATGCCGAGCGTTCTCATATCTCTCATGTTGTCGCTGACACAGACGTTTGGGAGCAGAATGTCGCTTATAAGCTCGAACGCATGAAGGAAGTCATTCGCTATGTGAAGAACGACCATCTTGGCTTTACTATTCCGTACACGTTCCAGAACAAGGAAAAGCAATACACGCCGGACTTCCTTGTAGACATCGATGACGGTCGGGGCTCGATTCGACCCTCTCCATCTCATCATTGAAGTTTCTGGTGAGCGAGACGAGATGAAAGCCCAGAAGACCGCCACCGCTCGAACGCAATGGATTCCTGCGGTGAACAATCATGCTGTCTTCGGTCGGTGGAGTTTTCTTGAAATTACTGACCCGTCAAATCTGCAAACTGAAGTCCGCCGCCATCTGGGCCTAGCGAAACGAGGGATCACTCTTGAGTAGATTCGATCTATTGCCCATAGCCCCACGGCCAGTCGGCCGCCTGAACGAACACCTGCGATCATTCTTAGGCGATGCTCGTCCACGAAGCGTCAAAGGATCGTTTGCGTTTGCCACCAGAGGTGGCGTGGATCAACTTGAAAAAATTCTTACGACCCTTCCAACCTGGCAACAGTTCCCCAAAAGCTTCTCAATCGGGATTGCACGAGGAATCACCGAACCGGAAGCGATTCGTAGGCTCGCGGCATTTCCCAATTCCGAAGTCAGACTTTTCATTCCAACAGCAACCTTTAGTGCAAAAAGCCTTACTGCTCCACCGCTGTTTCACCCAAAAGTCATCGCTTTCGATTCGACCGACTCCTTTTCTCTTCTCATCTCCTCAGCGAACCTCACAGCATCTGCATATGGTGATCCAATCAGGAATTACGAATTGGGATCACTAGCCCAACTGACAGGCAATGATGCACCAGCTGCAAGGCGTTCCTTCGAAGATTGGTGGGGCACTGCGTGGCTAAGGTCCAAACCTCAGACAGATGCTCTCCTAGATCGCTATGCGTCATATCGGGACGCTCTCTTCGTCAAGAATCCCGACATTCTAGAGATGGCCGACCCTCCTTTCGAAATTGAGACGGCAAGGCATTTTTGGATGGAAGCAGGTATGGCGTCTGGAATGGATCGTCATCAGATAGAGTTTCCTGAGTGGCTTGCCCGCTTTTTTCGCGAACCAGTTCGCGGCAGGGTTGACCTCCGCATAAGAATTGGAAATCGCGTCTGGGATGGGCGTCCATTTAACCCATAAGGTAACGACGCTGGGAGTTGAAATCTGGAGATTCGGGACACCAACCATTCGGGCAGGAGGAGAATGGATCCAGAATCGAGTGCTTCGTTTCTCTCGCACTAATGATCCCGACACCTTTGACTTGGCAGTGGAAGATGTGGGATCTGCATCAGCAAACAGATGGCGAAAAGCCGCAAGCAAATCTGGTCAGCTCGGTCAGACCGGTGGCGCGTCTCCGCGCCATATGGAGTCTATTAATGAAATCGCGACGTCATGTTCCGACCGAAGTTGAAGCGTTCTCGCATAAGGATAAGCGCGTTAATATTCCTACCGAAGAGCTGCGGGATTTTGTGGTGAAGGACGAGAGCCAGCGTGCGCTAGTGTACGAACGCGACACTTCGCTTGATCCACAACTCGTATGGAAAGGGAAGGACGAGCAAGATAATTCGGGTCTCACGATCCCGTTGGTCCCGATATACATTCAAGAAAAGATACATCCGCGTGCACTGATAAATGTTCTACCTCGCATCCAGGAAAATACTGACGACGAATTTAGCTTGTTCTCCGCGTTCAACGGGGGTCCAAAGGATTTTTCCCATAAAGTGGATTTCTACCATTATGAACAGAACTGGACAAATCGCTTCATCCTAGGCGACTCGCTGATGGTGATGTCATCTCTCTCTGGCAAGGAGGGGCTCAGAGGAAAGGTTCAAGCGATCTACTTCGATCCCCCGTAC
Source organism: uncultured Acidobacteriaceae bacterium (assembly GCA_963848685.1). Lineage (GTDB taxonomy): Bacteria > Acidobacteriota > Terriglobia > Terriglobales > Acidobacteriaceae > CAWKED01. Next base: position 539,968 of record CAWKED010000003.1, read on the forward strand.
GGAGTGAAGTTCGGATCCAATTGGCAAGTGAGTACAAGGAAGACCGAAGTTAAAGATGGCCGCGTAGAAGACGCATCTCGACAGCCTGAACAGGTAAGGGCCTTCAGAGACACTTGGCATTTGGGCATTCATTCCTATCTAGCCTATTTGAGAGACCGCCTAGTCTCCGCCCGCGACCTGTTGTCTGACAGCGGGAGCGTATTCATCCAAATCAGTGACGAAAACGTGCACCTTGTGCGCTGCCTGCTCGATGAGGTCTTCGGGACGGAAAATTTTGTCAGTTTTATCACGTATAGAGTGAAAAGCCCCCTGAACGTCAGTGGCCTTGGACGTCTCGCTGATTACATCGTCTGGTATGCCAAGTCGAAGCCTCTGATGAAATACCGACAGTTATACACACCAAAGCTTGTCGAAGATCAGGCCGAATTCAATATGCTTCAGTTGGCCGATGGAACGGCGCATTTCCATATCTGAGGCAAAATCGCTGGACGAAGCGGTGCTGCGCGGTGCTCGCGCATTCACGGCGCAGAATCTTGCATCGTCAGGTTACACGCCGTCATGTACTTTCGATTTTGAAGTCAACGGAAAGAGGTATGAATCGCCGCGCGGTCGCAGCTGGAAGACAACAAAAAAAGGCATGGAGCAACTGGGTCTAGCCCAACGATTAATCCCTCTAAAGACCAGCCTTCGCTTTGCATATTTCGTAGATGACTTTCCAGTTCAGGAAATTTCCAACGTGTGGATGGACACGTTTGCGGAATCTGACAAGGATATGTGGTTCAAACCGCAGAGAAAGTTATCGAACGATGCATATTAATGACAACCGATCCGGGAGACTTGGTCCTAGATCCAACTTGTGGCTCTGGCACGACCGCCTATGTCGCCGAACAATGGGGTCGCCGGTGGATCACTTGCGACACATCGCGTGTCGCGCTCGCACTCGCGCGTACCCGCCTCATGTCTCGCGATTTCCATACTATCTGCTTGCGGACTCACCAGAAGGAATTCGAAAGGAGGCCGAGATGACTGGGATAATTCCGCCTCCTCACTTAACCGACGATGACATCAGAAAGGGGTTCGTCTATAAGCGCGTCCCGCATGTCACACTCAAATCGATCACCAACAATCCTGAAATTAGGGAAGGCATGAGCCGCCAGGAGGTCGACGCAGCTATCGCTCGTCACGCCGACAGCGAGACACTCTTCGATCAACCCTATGAAGATGGCAAGAAGATCCGTGTCAGCGGCCCGTTCTCAGTCGAAAGCCTTTCACCCCATCGCGTGCTCTCTACCGCTGACGAAAATATGAACAGCACCGTCAGCGAGCAGGAGGCGCAGGAGCAACAGGATTTTGCCGCCATGATCCTGGACAACCTTTATCGTTCCGGCGTCCAGAACACTATCAAGCAGGAACGCCTCACTTTCGAGACCCTAGAGCCCTTTGCCGGACACTGGCTCAACGCAACCGGCACTTACACCGATGCCGCCGGCAAGTCCCATACTGTCGCTGTGTCACTTGGTCCTGAGCACGGAACCGTAGGGCCGGAGCAGGTAAAGGAAGCCGCCAAGGAAGCAGTTCAGGGGCTCGGTTTCAACACTCTAGTCGTCTGTGGCTTTGCATTTGACCCTCACGTTGCTGAGGAGACTAAACGCTTCGGAAACCTTCAGGTGCTCATCGCCCGCATGAACCCCGATCTCTCGATGGGAGGCGACCTCCTAAAGAAGACTGGCACGGGCAACCTGTTTATGGTGTTCGGCGAACCGGATATTGAACTGAAGGAGGAGGACGGCGACCTCCGCGTCACCATCAAGGGCGTCGATGTGTACGATCCGACGACCGGCGAGGTACGGAGCCACTCCACCGACGACATCGCCTGCTGGTTCATCGACACCGACTACAACGGTGAGAGCTTCTTTGTTCGCCACGCCTATTTCACTGGCAAAGATCAGCCTTACGAGAAGCTCAAGAGGGCCCTACGGGCAGAGATCGACGAATCCGCCTGGGCATCTCTCTATTCCACTGTCTCCCGTCCGTTTCCCAAACCCGCCGGCAAGCAGCCGCGGATTGCCATCAAGGTCATCAATCACTATGGCGACGAGGTTCTAAAAGTCTTCGCAGTGTGAGCTTGCGCGAAATAATTTGTGAAATAGATTGACTGAAGGTGTGAGTTTCGTTCACAATAAGTTTGTGAACAACTCATCTGCCTCCGAACCGCTATCGCTCATTGGCATTCACGAGATTGCCGTCCTCGGGGATGTAGGCTCTTCCGCTGTCGCAAACTGGCGCAAGCGCTTCGACGACTTTCCAGCACCCGTAGCCGACCTTAAGTCTGGGCCTGTCTTCCGTGAGGATCAGATCAAGGTCTGGCTGGCGAAACGCCTCGGCAAAGAGCTTACAGATGCGAACTCGTTCTATGACCAGCTTGCGGCGAAACGCGGGGACTCCGCTGAGTTAATCGCCAAAGTGGAGGAGACGGTTGCCAAGTTAGAGGCCGAGTCAACTTCAACCAAACGGCCAGGGATGCTGTTGGGCAAAATCCAGAGCGGGAAAGACCCGCGCCTTTCTGGGGATCATCGCCAGGAGCTTCGACCGTGGCTACGATGTCTGCGGTGATTCTTACCAAGGGAACCAAGTCCCTAGCCAAGCAGACCGTAATGCGTGTGCGGGATGATTTCAGCGAGTTCCTGCAGAGGGACCAGGTTCAGGTCTACGACATCATGTCCGTACCCTCTCTCACGCCTTACGAGCTAAACCAAAAGCTGATCTTCATCGTGAAGAAGGAGGATGATAACCTCGACCGACTTTTGAACGCCTTCGAGACGGACTTCCCGGTTCTCCAGCAGAAGAAGGTTTTGATCGTTGATGATGAAGCCGATTTGGCATCCGTAAGTTTTCGGAAGGGGAAAGATGGAACCGCCATGCCGGGCGTGATCTCTCAGCAGATCGACCGGCTTAGGGAGCTATCGAAGGACTCAGACTTCCTGCAGGTGACGGCGACACCATACTCTCTGTATTTGCAGCCGGAAGAGGATGTGATCGAAGCGGGCCAACTGCTCTTCAAGCCGCGCCGGCCTGCTTTCACTGTGGTGCTCCCAACGCATGGTCGCTACGTTGGCGGCGACTATTACTTCGAGAAGAACACCGACGCTGAATCTCCCGCCTACTACTTCTATCGTGAAGTTCCTCTTGAGGAGCGAGAGGCGCTCAAGGTCGAGGACCGCCGGCGGATCAAGATCGAGCATATCCTTTCCGAAAAGCGAGCTGCGGTTTTGTGTGATGCCATCTTCACATTCCTCGTGGGAGGAGCCATCCTCCGACTCCAGGCAAGAGCGAGGAAGGATACTCCGGACAAGTATGCGTTTCTGTTTCACACGGAGCAGGCAAGGAAGTCCCATGACTGGCAGGAACGGATTGCCGTAGCCATTCGGGATAGCCTAATCGCGGAAGCGCAAGAGGACACCCCACGCTTTAATGAGTTGCTGCACCGCTCGTACTCTGACCTGAAGCGCTCAGTGAATCTTGAAGGAAGTCCTCTCCCCAGCCTAGCGGAAGTGAAGACTGAGCTTGCAGCGGCCCTGACGGGCGGCCAGCTTATGATTACCAAGGTCAATTCCGAGGGCGACATCGAGCAACTGCTCGATCAAGACGGCCAGCTCAAACTTCGCACTCCCTACAACCTCTTTATCGGGGGGCAGATCCTTGATCGTGGCATCACGATCAACAATCTCATTGGCTTTTACTATGGCCGAAATCCGAAGAAATTCCAGCAAGACACGGTTCTCCAGCATTCCAGAATGTACGGAGCGCGGTCGATGAATCAGCTTGCCGTTACGCGCTTTTACGCTCCGCAGAACGTCTACCAGATCATGCGGAACATTCACGGGTTTGACGCGGCGCTTCGTGACGCCTTCGAAAGTGGAGCACACGAGCGTGGGGTGTATTTCATCCAAAAAGACCCAGCGAATCGTGTTGTGTCCTGCTCCCCCAACAAACTCATGTTCTCGCAGATCGTGAGCATCAGGCCTGGCCGGCGTCTGCTGCCTGTCGGATTTCAAACGATCTCAAAGACAAACGGCGCGAAGACTTTGCAGAGTCTGGACCGTCTCATTGAGCAGTTGGGAGATAGCGCGACCGCCCCGCTCTACATCCCTGTTGAATCCGCACTGGAATTGCTTACCTCCGCGTACTCCTTGCTTGAGTTTGAAATCGATGGAGAAGACGAGCGCAAGGCTCATATCGCGGCTTTAGAACATCTGTCGCGAACCAGTATCGACACGGAACACCAAGGCAAGGTACTTCTTCTGACGGCGAAAGATCGAAATGTGCGACGGTACAGAGAAGAGGGTCGATTCTCCAATGCGCCCGACACAAAGCAACAGACCGACATGGCCCGTCTCCATGCAACTCAAATCCCCGTCCTGATGCTGCTTCGTCAGAACGGGAAGGAGACGGATGGATGGCGAGATTTGCCCTTCTGGTGGCCGGTGATTGTCACGCCAGACCAAGCAATCACGTCGGTGTTTGCCTCTGCGACGCCTGGAACACCGTAACAATCTGCCTCTAAGCGTTAGTTCTTTTGCAAACACTCTCTTCGTCCGTCACACGTTGAAAGATATCCCGGAGAGACGACTTCAAATCGATCATTGCCTCGCAATGTCTTTGTGTCGCCAGTGGTGTCACTGTTTGCGGGAGTAGGCCTCCTCCCGCGCTTCGATCCTGCGGTTCTCCGCTTCCCACCTCTGCGGGCCTGTTCCTGCCCGCAACGCCGACCCATAGTTCGTGCGCTCTGACGAGCGCGGATACGGAAACCAAGCCTTCCT